>NZ_CM170632.1:1965000-2367500 GCF_057367735.1 Hahella sp. NS-SX17 | reverse complement strand
TAGGCTCATCTGTTAGCGCAAGGTCCGAAGATCCCCTGCTTTCCCCCGTAGGGCGTATGCGGTATTAATCCGAGTTTCCCCGGGCTATCCCCCTCTAACAGGCAGATTCCTATGCATTACTCACCCGTCCGCCGCTCGTCAGCTCCCGAAGGACTGTTACCGCTCGACTTGCATGTGTTAAGCCTGCCGCCAGCGTTCAATCTGAGCCATGATCAAACTCTTCAGTTTAAAGAGTGTGAATCAATAAGATTCTTAATCTTGCTCAAGTTAAAACTACTGTACTCTTGAGTGATTGCTCACTCATGAATTGTACGAGTCACTAACTTAAGACTTAATCTTTTCCAGATCCGCCTCAGTTAGCGCCCACAACAAATTGCTTGATTAACTTTTTAAAGAACTTTCTCTTTCGGAGAACCTCTCCGACCGAGGCGCGCATTCTACACTTTCAAACCTCTGTGTCAACTCCTTTTTAGCGCCGCCGACTCTCTCGAACCAGCTCTTTTCCCTTCCCCCCGAACGGCTTCCCCGTCGAAGTGGGGCGCATTATACGCACATCCTTTTTCCCGTCAACTCCATTCTTTCACTTTTATTGAAAAAAATTCACTTTACTCGTTAGCGGTACCCTAACAACAAGAAAGGAGGGCCTGGGCCCTCCTTTCTGAACAGCAATCAGCCTTGGCCTTTGATCTCTTTAAGGCCACGATATGGTGCGCTGCCCGCCAACTCTTCCTCAATTCGCAGCAAACGGTTGTACTTCGCTACACGATCCGAACGACACAATGAGCCCGTCTTGATTTGCCCAGCGCTAGTAGCGACAGACAAGTCAGCAATAGTTGTATCTTCCGTTTCACCGGAGCGGTGAGAAATTACCGCAGTAAAACCAGCATCCTTGGCCATTTTGATGGCGTCCAACGTTTCGGACAGGCTACCGATCTGGTTAAACTTAATCAGAATGGAGTTAGCAATTCCTTTATCGATACCTTGCTTCAGAATCTTAGTGTTGGTGACGAACAGGTCATCGCCAACCAACTGCACCTTGTCTCCAAGCTTTCTGGTTAAAGCCGCCCAGCCGTCCCAATCACTTTCATCCATACCATCTTCTATAGAGACGATTGGATAGCGTTGCGACAGGTCCCCCAAATAATCAGCAAACTCTTCAGAAGAGAACACCTTGCCCTCGCCAGCAAGGTTGTACTGACCGTCTTTATAGAACTCAGAAGATGCGCAATCCAACGCCAGAGTTATATCTGAACCCAGCTTATAACCCGCTTTAGTGACAGCCTCTTCGATCGCCGCCAATGCAGCTTCGTTGGAAGGCAAGTTAGGCGCAAAGCCACCTTCGTCTCCAACCGCTGTATTCAAGCCTTTATCGTGCAGAACCTTTTTCAGGTTGTGAAAAATCTCCGCACCAACACGTAACGCCTCACGAAAGCTGGCGACGCCTACGGGCTGAACCATGAATTCCTGAATGTCTACATTATTGTCAGCGTGCTCACCGCCATTAAGAATGTTCATCATTGGCACAGGCATAGAGTACTGACCAGACGTACCATTGATGTCAGCAATATGGGCGTAGAGAGGCACGCCTTTTTCCTGCGCCGCCGCCTTCGCAGCCGCCAAAGATACCGCCAAAATCGCATTAGCGCCCAAATTGGCTTTATTCTCTGTGCCGTCCAGCTCAATCATGACGCGATCCAGCTCACGCTGCTCTCTTGCATCCCTCCCAATTAATGCAGAACGAATAGAAGTATTAACAGCATCAACGGCCTTTAAGACGCCCTTACCCATGTAGCGCGCCGGATCTTTATCGCGTAGCTCCAAGGCTTCACGAGAACCTGTGGAAGCCCCTGACGGCGCGCATGCGGAACCAACAACGCCAGACTTCAGCACTACATCCGCTTCAACGGTAGGATTACCGCGAGAGTCGAGCACCTCTCGGGCGCGCACATCTACTATTTCAGCCATATCTCAATTTCTCCTGTAACAGTTGGTAATGTTTCGGAATTAATAATTATTGTGGTTATTGAAGTCATCAGTAGTATTTAGAAAACAGTCTATTGACCGTTTCTACACCAAGACAACCCACCCTTCCTCACGCAGTATCAATATTGGGAAATTGTTTGACCAAGTCGTCCAGCGACTTCATTTGAGCCAAAAATGGTTCGAGTTGAGACAAGCGCAACGCGCAGGGGCCGTCACACTTCGCCACATCAGGATCAGGATGCGCCTCCAGGAACAATCCCGCCAAGCCAACAGCCATTCCTGAGCGGGCTAGTTGCACGACTTGCTCCCTGCGACCGCCAGCTGAACTCGACCGTCCACCCGGCATCTGCAGTGAGTGCGTCACGTCAAAAAATACCGGGTAACCAAATTGCTTCATAACGCCAAAGCCAAGCATATCGACGACTAAATTGTTATAGCCAAACGACGAGCCGCGCTCGCAGAGGATCAGCTGATCATTTCCAGCTTCCTCACACTTGCTCAGAATATGTTTCATTTCCTGAGGCGCAAGGAACTGGGCCTTCTTGATGTTAACCGGACGTCCAGTCCGCGCCATCGCAGCAACCAGATCTGTCTGACGGGATAAAAAAGCTGGCAACTGAATAATATCCGCCACTTCCGCTACCGGTTGCGCCTGATGTGGCTCATGCACATCCGTGATGACCGGGACATTAAAAGTACGCTTGATCTCTTCAAAAATCTTGAGGCCTTCATCCAGGCCTGGACCACGATAGGAACTGATGGAAGAGCGGTTGGCTTTGTCGAAAGAGGCTTTAAAGACGTATGGAATGCCCAGCTTCTGGGTGACTTTCACATAGGATTCTGCGACTTGAAGAGCCAGATCACGGGATTCCAGCACATTCATACCACCGAACAGAACAAAGGGACGATCATTTGCGATATCAATACCGCCCACTTTCACAGTTCTAGTTGACATGTATTCAACCTTATTTTTGAGCATCCCCATCTAACGCCCGGGGTTGCATTGGGCCATAAAATGAAAAGGCCGCTATTTTAGCAAAAGCGGCCTCTCAAATAACCCTCAACTTTTGCTCATGGAACAAAATACATTGAATCGCCTACTTTCCGTCAGCATTCTCCAGCGCTGCGCGGACAAACCCTTCAAATAATGGGTGCCCATCACGGGGCGTCGACTTGAACTCTGGATGGAACTGACAGGCGACGAACCAAGGATGGTCCTTTACTTCAACCACTTCCACCAAAGAACCGTCTTGAGACCAGCCCGCAACCTGCAAACCAGCCTCTTCCAGTCGCGGCACAAGGTTACTATTCACCTCATAGCGATGTCGATGACGCTCCTGAATCAGCCCCTTGCCATAGCAATCACGCACCGTGGAGCCTTCAACCAGCTTACATTCCTGCGCACCCAAACGCATAGTTCCGCCGAGGTCAGAGGCCTCGTTACGTTGCTCGGTCTTGCCACTCGCATCCTGCCACTCAGTGATCAAGCCTACAACCGGATGAGCGGATTTCGGATTAAACTCAGTACTGTGCGCATCCTCCATGCCCGCCACATGACGAGCGTATTCGATTACCGCAACCTGCAACCCCAGACAAATACCCAAATAAGGAATTTTATTCTCGCGGGCGTAGCGGACTGTTTGAATCTTGCCTTCCACGCCACGCTCACCAAAGCCGCCCGGCACCAAAATCGCGTCAACGCCTTTGAGCAAATCAACGCCTTGCTGGTAAACCTGTTCGGAGTCGATATAACGAATATTCACCTTGGTTTTGTTGCGAATACCTGCATGTTTCAACGCCTCAATCAAGGATTTATAAGCGTCCAACAGCTCCATGTACTTACCGACCATGGCGATAGTGACTTCATGCTCAGGATTGGCTTCATTGTCGACAACATTCTGCCACTCGCTGAGGTCAGCAGGCCCACATTCCAGCCCGAAACGCTCCACGATAATCTCATCCAGGCCCTGCGCATGCAGCATCATAGGGATAGAATAAATGGATTTGGCGTCCTCAAGCGCAATAACCGCACGTTCTTCAACGTTGGTAAACAGTGCAATCTTGCGACGGGATGATTGATCAATACTATGCTCAGAACGACATACCAGAACATCCGGCTGCAGGCCTATCGAACGCATTTCTTTGACTGAGTGCTGGGTCGGCTTGGTCTTTACCTCACCGGCGGTAGCGATATAAGGCACCAGGGTCAAATGCATGAATAGCGCGCGCTTGGAGCCCACCTCCACTTTCAACTGACGAGTGGCCTCGAGAAATGGCAGCGATTCGATATCTCCCACTGTGCCGCCGATTTCAACCAGCGCCACGTCCGCATCGCCAGCGCCTTCCACGATACGGCGCTTGATTTCGTCAGTAATGTGCGGAATGACCTGCACCGTGCCGCCCAAATAATCGCCGCGACGCTCTTTGCGCAACACGGTTTCATATACGCGACCAGTAGTGAAGTTATTGCGTTTGGTCATGGTCGTGCGGATAAACCGCTCGTAGTGACCAAGGTCAAGATCCGTTTCCGCGCCGTCTTCAGTGACGAAGACCTCTCCGTGCTGGAAGGGGCTCATGGTGCCCGGGTCCACGTTGATGTAAGGATCCAGTTTCAGGATGGTGACTTTCAGTCCGCGTGCTTCAAGGATAGCGGCCAAAGATGCGGATGCGATGCCCTTCCCCAAGGAAGAAACAACCCCACCTGTGACGAATATATAGCGCGTCATGCAAAACCCGTTGGTGTAACAGATGTTAATCGGAAAGGAGGGAGATATTCATCTCAAAGATGGGACGCCAGAGTAACAGAAACAGGGGGGTATCTCAATGAATGATGCGATGATTTGCCCGAATTGATGCAGCGCCTTCGGCCGCTGCGACCATGGAAAGTGAGCGTTATAAGGAGACATTCGAGCTGTTTCCGGCCAACTGGCTATACTTCAACTATGGCCAGCTCCATCCTGTATAGGCAACCTGAGACAACAGACGTTACCAAGGCGTCGTCATTTTCTCTTTTTCTATCAAGAATAACTGGAGTTCTTCTACTTCTGACTTTTTCTCTCTTTGTCGACGCCTCAGAGATAACCAAGGTGCGGTACCCTGTTCCCGAGTCCGAAATGGATCTTCGCTATGAGTACCCCAAACAGCTTTTGAAGCTGGTCCTTGAAGAGACTCTCGACTCTCACGGAGCCTATAAAATCGAAGACGCCCCAATTAGAGCGTCTCAGACCCGTAACGAGATCTTCCTGCGCCAAGGATACAATATCGATATCATCTGGAGACCGGAAAACGGTTCTCTTGATGAAAACTTTCTTCCTATTCGCATTCCCTTACTTAAGGGGGCGTTGGGATATCGCGTTTTTCTGATTCGGCAGTCCGATCAGAGCCGCTTCCACGCCATCAGCACACTCAGCGAGTTAAAGTCCCTGACTGCCGGTTTTGGCCATGACTGGCCCGACGTTCATGTACTGAAGGCGAACAATATTCCCCTTGAGTTGAGCTCAGACTATGAAGCGCTCTTCAAAATGCTTATCACTGAGCGGTTCGACTATTTTCCCCGGGGTATAAATGAAGCCTGGGATGAGTATGAGCAGCGACATCCATTTCTCCCAGAGCTAAAAGTAGAAGACTCCATCCTCCTGTATTACCCCCTGCCCGTTTACTTTGTAGTGAACAAGTCAAACAAGAAACTCGCACAACGCATAGAAACCGGTTTACAGAAGGCCATTGCAAAAGGCGCTTTTGACCAGCTTTTTCTCTCTCACCACCAAAGCATGCTGGAGAGAGCCAATCTAAGCGGAAGAAAGTTGTTTGTTCTTGAGAATCCCTATCTACCGGAGTCTACACCCAGTGGAAGCCAATACTGGCTCAAGGTTGGCGACAGTCGAGCGCAATAAAGGGGGGGGTATAAGACGTCTCCAGTGTATTCAGTCGCACAGCAAGGGCAGCCAGGCTTCGCCGGCAGCAGCGAAGGGCTCTGCGACGCCATAGCCGACAACGGCGACCAACTCTTCGTTGAAGAAGATCAAGGGAATACTGTCTCGTCGCCAAGGGGGAACATTACGCTCTTGCAACCACTTTTTTAAAGGGCAGGAGCCGCCTCGTCCATTGGGTCGAAAGCTCTCCCCTCCACGACGAAATCTAACAACAACTTTTTCATCAGTACGAGGAGCCCTTATGCCCTCTACGACTTTCTCGGCAACCAGCAAACCAACCGGAGTCTGCAATGGTTCAGGCAGACTCCAAATCGCTTCATATCCTGGCGGAGGCGCCTCAGTCTTCTTTGTGACATAGAGCTTTCCGCCGTGACGACGCAAAACACAGCTCCCTAATTGATAGGCTGGCTGCCGAGAGGACTCCGCCCCCAACATCTGCGCAAGGATCTCAGACAAATCAACTTCAGAAGCAATTAACCCCACGGATTGCAGCCAATAGCGCAGCGCGTTCTTCCGACGATGAAGCGACAGACTCGACAGCACCCTAATCTCCAGCTCCGGCTCATCCGCGCTCGCCACACAGGAGTTCAAATCGATCTCAGCCAACTCATCCAACAATTTGGAAGCCTCGGACATCCGTCGCCCGCTTTCAGCGATCATAGCTACCGCACCGCGCCACCTTGCAGTCAACGGCCCGATTATTTCGTTACGAAGAAAATTCCTGTCAAATACAGAGCCCGCGTTGCTTTCATCCTCTACCCAATGCAAACCCCAATGCTGAGCCAAAATCTCAAGTTCCAGCCGGGTATAGCCCAACAGCGGCCGCACCAACATTCCTTTCCCGAGGCCACGCTGATAGGGAATACCTGCCAGGCCCTTAACGCCATGCCCTTTGAGCAGCCTGAATAAGATAGTTTCCGCCTGATCATTCTGATGATGACCTTGCAACAGCAGCGCGCCGGGGCGCTTAGAAAGATAGTGTTCAAACAGGCGGTAACGGGCATTGCGGGCGGCGGCCTCAAGTCCGGCGCCGTCACGCGCGACGTTCTCCCTATGGGCATGAAGCGATACGTCTAAGTCTTGACACTGCTGGCGACAGTGCGCCAACCAGGCGTCTGCATTCGGGCTGAGTCCATGATGGACATGTATCGCCTCAATCGCCACGCCAGCAGGCCATGCGCGAAGCGCGGCATGCAACAACACGCTGGAGTCCAGACCACCACTATAGGCGATGTACAACAGGGAAGATTCAGGCGCCCTTCGCAGGGCCAGGAGAAGACGCCGCTCAATATCGGCGGCGTCATGGGAAGTATTAGAGGAAGCGGTCATAGGAAGTCAGGCGCTTATACCGCTCTGCAACCAGTTCCTCGGCATCCATTTCCAGCAATTGACCCAATGAGTCTTTCAGCGCCGCCTTGATATGGCCCGCCATCAGCTCAGGGTTACGGTGCGCGCCGCCCAGAGGCTCATCCAGCACCTTATCCGCAAAGCCCAGCTCGGCGAGACGCTTGGCTGTGATACCCATCGCTTCCGCCGCATTGGCGGCGTATTCGGCGTTCTTCCACAAAATGGAAGCACAACCTTCTGGAGAGATGACGGAGTAAGTAGAGTACTGCAGCATGATCAAACGATCACAAACCCCAACCGCCAAAGCGCCGCCGGAACCGCCTTCGCCGATTACCGTGGAGATGATCGGCGTCTTCAAGCGGGACATGACCGCCAGATTAAACGCAATCGCCTCACTTTGACCGCGCTCTTCCGCGCCGATGCCAGGATAGGCCCCTGGAGTATCGATAAAGGTCAGGATCGGCATTTTGAAACGCTCGGCCATTTCCATCAGTCGAAGCGCTTTGCGGTAACCTTCAGGGCGCGGCATACCGAAATTACGCTTCACTTTCTCTTTGATCTCACGCCCTTTCTGATGCCCGATGATCATAACGGGCTCATCATCCAGTCTGGCGATGCCGCCAACGATAGCCAGATCGTCCGCGTATTTACGATCGCCATGCAGCTCGTCGAAATCTTCGAAAATCATCCGCACATAGTCCAGCGTATAAGGACGCTTGGGATGACGGGACAGCCGGGAAATATCCCAGGAGGACAGATCCGCAAATATATTTTCCGTGAGCGACACGCTCTTGGATTTCAGACGGTTGATCTCGTCAGTGATATTTAACTCACTGTCGTTACCAACCAGACGCAACTCCTCTATCTTTTCCTCCAGCTCGGCGATCGGCTGTTCGAAGTCGAGATAATAAGGGTTCATCTGCTTTTCATGCTTACTCATAGTTTTTTCTTGCTCGGCTATGTCTCTTGAGCTTGAGCTGACGCGCATGTCTTTACATGCCTTGTCGAATACAAGCGAGGGGTTAACTGTAACGCAGTTGCACCCGCTCCTTGCCCAACAAATATCGCAGCCCCTGAATCAATTCATCGCTTGGATTAACCCGCCAATCTTCCGCCAGACGCAGTCTGGTGCGGGCCGTTTCCGTTTCATAATTGATCAAAACCGGGCAACCTTCGGCGCGATGTTCTCCCAGAACGCCGCCCAGTTCGTCAATAAAGCCGTTATTAAAGTCTTTTTCGTGTACAAAGAGAATAAGCTCTTTGGCGAACTTCAGTCGCGCCTGACCGATATCCGAGGTCAATTTCGCCCGGACAGAAAGCCCACCAGAATAGTCATCCTCGCCGACCACGCCCTCAATCACCAGAATACGGTCATTGTGCAACATCTCTTTGGCCTGCTCATAAGCGTCGGAGAAAAACGTCACCTCAATACGACCGCTACGATCATCCAGCGTCGCGAAGCCAATGTAACCGCCGCGCTTGCTTTTCATGGTGCGCACCGCCACCACTAGGCCCGCGACATTCTGCGGACTCTTGCCAGGACGCAACTCCGAAATAGGAGTGCGCACGAAACGGCGCACCTCCTGCTCGTACTCATCGAATGGATGCCCGGTCAGGTAAAGACCCAGAGTTTCCTTTTCTAATTTCAGACGCTCTTTATCGCTCCACTCCTGCATACCTTCCGTCGCGCTGTAGGGATTCGGGTCCGTTTCCGGCACTACCTCGCCGAACAGGTCCAGCATACCGGCGTCTTCATTGCGGGAGTGCTGGTCCGCGCGGCGCACAGCTTCGTTGATGGACGCCAGCATACGAGCGCGATTCGGCCCCAGCTTATCCATGGCGCCAGAGCGAATTAGCGCTTCCAGCGCGCGTTTGTTGACCCTGCGCAGATCTACGCGCTGACAGAAGTCGAACAGGTCACGGAAGGGGCCGCCTTCTTCGCGGGCGTCCAGAATACTTTGCACAGGGCCTTCCCCCAGCCCTTTTACCGCGCCCAGACCGTAAACGATGCGATGCTTATCGTCGACAGTGAAGGTATAGCTACTGTTATTGACGTCCGGCAACACCAAGTCCAGCTTCATGCGCCGACACTCTTCCACCAGCGTCACCACTTTGTCGGTGTTCTGCATATCCGCAGTAAGCACCGCCGCCATGAACGGCGCAGGATAGTGGCACTTGAGCCATGCAGTCTGGTAAGACACCAAAGCGTAGGCGGCGGAATGCGATTTGTTGAAACCGTAACCCGCAAACTTTTCCACCAGGTCAAAAATCTTTTCCGCCAGGTCCTGCCCAATCCCCTGATTGATGCTCCCCTCTACGAAGATTTCCTTTTGCTTGGCCATTTCCTCGGGTTTCTTTTTACCCATCGCACGACGCAGCAAATCCGCGCCGCCAAGTGTGTATCCCGCCATCACCTGGGCGATCTGCATGACCTGCTCCTGATACAGGATGATGCCGTAGGTAGGCTGCAGGACCGGTTTCAAGGACTCCAACTGATAATCCGGGTGAGGATACGCCAGCTCCGCGCGACCATGCTTACGGTTGATAAAGTCGTCAACCATGCCCGATTGCAGCGGCCCCGGACGGAACAGGGCCACAAGAGCGATGATGTCTTCGAAGCAGTCCGGCATCAGGCGCCGGATAAGCTCTTTCATTCCGCGGGATTCAAGCTGGAACACCGCGGTGGTTTCACCATGCTTGAGCAAATTGAACGTAGGCGCGTCATCCAGAGGAATGAAGTTGATATCCAGCGGCGGCTGGCCTTTTTCCGCATGCTGGCGGTTAATGATATCTACCGCCCAATCAACGATGGTCAGCGTACGCAACCCCAGGAAGTCGAACTTGACCAGACCTGCCGATTCTACGTCGTCCTTATCGAACTGAGTCACCAGGCCCGAGCCCGTCTCATCACAGTACAAAGGCGCAAAGTCGGTCAGCTTGGTTGGGGCGATCACCACGCCACCCGCGTGCTTACCAACGTTACGGGTCACGCCTTCCAGCTTGCGCGCCATCTCCCAGATTTCCGCCGCTTCTTCATCTGTGGTCAGGTATTCCCGCAGCGGTTCTTCCTGTTCATAGGCTTTGGCCAGAGTCATGCCCACTTCGAAAGGAATCAGCTTGGACAGACGGTCGCCCATGGAGTAAGGACGCCCCTGCACCCGCGCCACGTCCCGCACTACCGCCTTCGCCGCCATGGTTCCAAAAGTAATAATCTGGGACACCGCATTACGACCGTATGCTTCAGCCACGTATGCGATAACCCGGTCCCGACCTTCCATACAGAAGTCGACGTCAAAGTCAGGCATCGACACCCGTTCCGGGTTAAGGAATCGCTCGAACAGCAAGTCGTAGGCGAGAGGGTCCAAATCGGTGATTTTTAGCGCGTAGGCCACCAGGGAGCCTGCGCCGGACCCCCGTCCCGGTCCCACTGGCACGCCGTTATTCTTGGCCCACTTGATGAAGTCCATAACGATGAGGAAGTATCCGGGGAACCCCATCTGGGTGATGATATCCAGCTCAAATTTGAGCCGGTCATAGTAGCTTTGGCGCTTATTGCCGTATTCTGGATCATCTTGCCTGAGCAGAGTGGCCAACCGCTCCTCCAGCCCCTCCTCCGAGACTTTGATGAAGAACTCATCAATGGTCATTCCTTCCGGTATGGGGTAATTCGGCAGGAAATATTTGCCCAAACGCAAGCTGACGTTGCAGCGCTGGGCGATTTCCACCGTATTCTCGATCGCTTCAGGAATATCCGAGAACAACTCTCGCATTTCCTCCGCTGTTTTCAGGTACTGCTCTTCGCTGAAGCGACGCTCCCGACGCGGATCGTCCAAAGTGCGGCTTTCGTGGATACACACTCGCGCTTCATGAGCTTCAAAGTCATCACGCTCAAGGAAGTGCACATCGTTGGTGGCCACCACCGGGCAGCCTGTTTCCAGCGCCAGCTCCACAGAGGCGTGTACGCACTCTTCGTCATTAACCCGCCCCGTGCGCTGCAGCTCCAGATAAAACGCATCCGGGAACATTTCCATCCAAAAGGCCAACCGTTCGCGCGCCAGCTCCGGCTTACCCGCCAGCAACGCCTGACCAACATCGCCATATTTAGCGCCGGACATCGCCAACATGCCTTCCGCCTGAGCGCCGATCCAGTCTTTCTTCAAAATGGCGCGACCGTGAGACTGCCCTTCGGTAAAACCACGGGATATGAGTTCCGTCAGGTTACGGTAGCCGGTTTCATTGCGAGCGAATAAAGTAAGCCGAAATGGGAGCAAGGGGTCATCCAGGTTTTCAACCCAGACATCTGCGCCGACCACCGGCTTCACGCCAGCGCCAGAGGCGGCCTTGTAATATTTAACTAGGCAACACATGTTGGACTGGTCTGTCACCGCCACAGCAGGCATCCCCATATCGGCCAGTTTTTTGACCAAAGGTTTGACTTTTACCAGTCCGTCAACCAGAGAAAATTCTGTATGAATGCGTAAATGAATGAAATCGCCCATCGGGCCTTTATCTCCAGCTTCTTCGCGCCACACGGCTTTCAGATCCGCGCTAGCCAACAATTCTCAGTAAAGTCACAAATTCTTAAATATAGACGCCAATTGGCGGCGATTATTGTGGAATAGCCGACAAAATCGCATTTTTCGTCTGTGCGCCAATCATCTCGCGCTGCACCTTGCCGTCATGAATCAACAGCGTAGTCGGCAACACCTTGGGGATTTCCACTTTCCAGTGACGGGTCGGATCGCCTTGCAAAACTGGGAAGTTAATGCCCATTTTGTCGATGGTTTTGGTCAGCGCCTCTCCCTTGTGGCTATCATAATCCACCCCCAGAACGATGACGCCGGGATGTCTATTTAGCTCATTCAACTCAGGAATTTCAACCTTACAGGGGCCACACCACTCCGCCCAAAAATTCAGAATAATCCACTGCCCGCCCAGTTGATCCAGGTTGATTTCTCCGCCATCCGCCAGCTTCACCACGGTCGTCAGCGGCTCATCGCCTTTGTCTTCCGAACAGCCCGCCAGTAACGCCAGCAGGGCTCCTGCGATCAGCGCGCTGAACATGGCCTGACGTATCGTCGAGACGCCACTTGCAATGACTTGAAACAGACCGAGGGTAATTTGACGGGCGATCAAAATGTTTCTCCTGATAATACGCAGACCGGCATTCTACACGAAAAAGGGTGGAGAATTGGGAGTCTGGCTTTTCCGTCATTGAAAGTGTTAGAAATGCGCTCCCCAGATGCTTAAACTTGCCCTCCTAATGCAATAACAGGAAACAGACGATGAGTAAAAACACCCTCACAATCTGGCACAACCCACGCTGCTCCAAATCCCGGCAAACGCTGCAGATTATTGAAGAAAGCGGCGTAGAGCCAGCGGTTGTGAAATACCTGGAAACACCTCCCAGTGCGGAGGAACTGAAGGCGGCGCTGTCCAAGCTGGGCATATCCGCAAGGGAGCTGTTGCGCAAAGGCGAAGAAGAGTACAAAGCTCTCAATTTAGCCAACCCTGATCTCAGCGAAGACGCGCTGATTGAAGCAATGGCCGCTCACCCTAAGCTGATCGAACGCCCTGTTGTCATTAAAGGCGACCGCGCCGTATTGGGTCGTCCACCGGAAAATGTTAACGAACTGCTGTAATTTCTCCATCTCTTATAAATGAAGGAAACCATGAAGCCAGCGACAGACGCCCCGTATCTACTGGTGCTTTACTACAGCCGCAACGGCGCCACCCGCCTGCTGGCGCAGCATGTCGCCCGCGGCGCAGCGCAGGCAACCGGCATGGACGTACGCGTCCGCACCGTTCCCCCCGTATCCGCCGTATGTGAAGCGACAGCGCCGACCATTCCCGAAGAAGGCGATGTTTATTGCACGTTGGAAGACCTGGAAAATTGCAGCGGACTGGTGATCGGGTCGCCGACGCGGTTTGGCAATATGGCCGCTCCCCTGAAATACTTTCTCGACCAGACTGGCTCACTCTGGCAGGCGGGAGCGCTAATTGATAAACCCGCCGCAGCCTTTACATCCACCAGCAGCCTGCATGGAGGACAGGAAACTACCCTGCAAACCATGCTCACCCCCCTCTTGCATCACGGCATGCTGCTGGTTGGCCTGCCCTATAGTGAGGCCGGTCTCAGCGAAACGCGAGGCGGCGGTTCACCCTACGGCGCAGGCCATTGGTCAGGCTCCGACGGCGCCCGTCGCGCAGACGAAACCGAACTACAGCTGTGTCGAGCCTTAGGCCGCCGGGTGGCGGAGCTGGCGCATCGACTGGCGATCACCAGGGTTTGACCCCTGTCGCGTAAACTGGAGATTAACGTTGTCCCTATCGCAAAAAGTAAAAGCCGCCCGCTCTTTGGTGACGGCGAGCTATCTGATACTGACTCTTTTGGTGCTGTTCAGCACCTGGCAGAGCATTTCTCAGAATACCGAAACATCATGGCTGCTGATTGTCGGCGTCAAATGTCTACCGCTGCTGGCGTTTTTCCCGGCGGTGTATCTGGGCCATATACGCGGCCTGATCTGGTTATGCTTTGTGCTCTGCCTATACTTTATAAGGGCCGTCGGCGATTACGCCGCAGGTCAGAATTTAATGATCAGTGGCGCTCTCGCTGTAATGAGCGTTATCCTGTTCAGTACGATTCTGTGCTTTATTAAATGGAACGCACAAGCGCGCCGCGCTGGCTAAACCCAGCGTCCAAGCCGCATTGACAGCGATGTCTGCGGCTTGCGGCGGGCAATACATATTCTCGGATTAGACAACAGTTATATTAAGCCAATGAGCATCGCCGCCTCCGCACAACCCCAATGGCTGACCACCGTCGACATCATCAAACGTCTGGTGCGTCTGAAACGGATCACACAGGAAGAGGGAGAGAAGTTCCTCAGCTCTCCTCGCAGCAAAAGCGAACTGGCTTTGCACCCTATCGAGCAGGTGGTCAACTCAGGCCTGATTGATCATAGTTCCGGCAAAGCTTTTGAACTGGAGGAACTTTCCTCCTGGCTGGCGAAAGAAGCCGGTCAATCTTATTTCCACATCGATCCGCTGAAGATAGACGCCAGAGGCGTAGCCTCTCTGATGTCCTTCGCCTATGCGCAGCGCCATCGCATACTGGGCGTGGAAATTCACAAAGACCATGTGGTGATCGCCAGCGCCGAGCCATTCGTCACCGGCTGGGAAGACAATCTTCGCCATGTCGTCCGTAAAGATATCAAACGGGTGGTGGCCAACCCTGCGGACATCCGTCGCTTTACCGTAGAATTTTATCGACTGGCCACTTCGGTGGACAAAGCCGTCGGAGGACGCGGTGAAACCTCCGCCGCTATCGGCAACTTCGAACAGCTATTGGAGCTGGGCAATGTCGCCAACCCTGACGCCAATGACCAGCACATCGTCAATATCGTGGATTGGCTGCTGCAGTACGCCTTCGACCAGCGCGCCAGCGATATTCACATTGAGCCCCGCCGAGAAATTGGCCATGTCAGGTTCCGCATCGATGGCGTGCTGCATAACGTCTATGAACTCCCCATGCAGGTCTCCATGGCGGTAGTGAGCCGACTGAAAATACTGGGTCGCCTGAACGTTGCTGAAAAGCGCAAACCCCAGGACGGTCGCATCAAAACCAAAAATCCGGACGGCCTGGAAATCGAGTTGCGTCTTTCCACGCTACCTACAGCTTTTGGCGAAAAGCTCGTCATGCGGGTATTTGACCCGGATGTATTGTTACGTTCTTTCTCCGATCTTGGCTTTGGCCATGACGATAATCGCCGCTGGAACGCCATGACCCGCCAGCCCAACGGCATCATTCTGGTGACCGGTCCTACCGGATCAGGCAAAACCACAACGCTTTATTCCACACTGAAAAGCCTGGCCACATCGGAAGTCAACGTCTGCACCATTGAGGACCCCATCGAAATGGTGGAGCCCGCCTTCAATCAGATGCAGGTGCAAAGCGGTATTGGCGTCACTTTCGCCAGCGGCGTCAGGGCGTTGCTGCGACAGGACCCCGACATCATCATGGTGGGCGAGATTCGTGACCTGGAAACAGCGGAGATGGCGATCCAGGCGGCGTTGACTGGCCACCTGGTGCTCTCCACGCTGCACACTAACGACGCTCCCAGCGCCATTACCCGACTGCTTGAGCTGGGCGTGCCCGGTTATCTGGTGAAAGCCACTGTGCTGGGGGTTATGGCGCAACGTTTGGTTCGCGTGCTTTGCCCTAACTGCAAGGAACCCACCACCATTGACGAAAAAGACTGGCAAAACCTGATTCACCCCTGGAAAGCCTCCATGCCGGATCATGCCTGCGCCCCGGTAGGTTGTCTTGAGTGTCGCAATACCGGTTATCGCGGTCGGGCTGGCGTGTACGAAGTCATGACGCTGAGCGAAAGCGTGAAAGAGTCCATCAACGAACAATGCGACCTGGAGCGTATCCGTAAAGTAGCCGTGAAGGAAGGTATGCGTACGCTGCGACTTAGCGGTGCGCAAAAAGTGGCTAACGGCATGACGACGATCGACGAAGTCTTGCGGGTGACGCCGTCATCGAGCCTGGCCATCGTCTGATTCTGCGGCGCCCGGAGTGCCGGGCGCCATCCCGCACTGAGCCAGCATTTGCGTCCATATCGCCGCGTGCTCAGCGGCGCTTTGACGGAACTCCCACCATAAACTGAACTCGCCCTCCTGCAAATATCGCTGCGCAAAAGCCTGCAGCGCCGCGGATTTATCCCCCTGCAAGAGACGATATGAACGCTGCAGCGGCGGCAACCATTCTCGACGGGCTTTTTCCAGCTGCGCCAGATAGGGCTGCACCCGAACGCTATATATATTCACCAGTACATTTTGCAGGATGCGGCTTCGCTCCGTCGGCGCTCCGCTCACACAGAGAGGCCGCTCCGCGAGCCGCCGCCGCAACCCCGCCACAATCGCCTTCATTTCCACAGTCGAACGCTCTGCGGAGAAAAACAATCGTCCCGCCAGGGGATAAGTCAGCAAACGACGATTAAGCGCCTCCAGACTGTCCGCGCTCAGACTCGGAGACTCAGGCTGCGCCGACCACTCCGCCAGCGAAGACAGAGCCAGACTCAACTCAGTCCAGTCGCCGGCCTGAAAATCCAATTCGAAGCCGCCCTCCTTCTGGGACATCAACGTCTGCCACTCCGGTCCGGCCCAGGTTGCATTCCAGGCTGTATTACGAATCTCGTCGCGTTTGCTCGCCAGCACACGTCGCAGCTCCCCGGCAAGCTCAGTGTCGCCATTCTGGGTTTCAAGCACCGCCAGACAGGCCTCCCCCAAACGCAAGAATTGCTGCTCATAAAGCCATTTCTGACTGGCGGGCATCACCTTGCCCAGTGAACTGTTGCGAAAGCCTACGAGACGATTCAATTCACAGTCGGATAAGCTCAGAAAGTCCAGTATGTTAATCTTCAGTTCAGCGACATCCCGCACCAGGTCTTTACTGCGCGGATAGAGCGCAACGGGTAATGCGCGCTCGCCAGATGGAAAATCTGTGTCCAGTACACGCTCCAGGCGGTCACGGTAATCCTGAAACAATTCCTCAGCAGTGTCGGGAGGGCCAATACAGGAGGACAGCGATGCGGTGACGAGAAGAATAGCCGCTGTCGCCAATATTTGACGTAAAGAAACAATCATGAAAAAAACGGCCGCTCCGATAGTCCTGTCAGTATCGAAATTGTCGGCCGCAAGCAGTCTGAAAGTCCAGCCCTCAGCTCCAGGGCTTAGGGGAATCCGCGCGTCCTGGCCAGAGTCCCCTGTCTGTATTTAGAAAAAGCCTAGCGGATTAATGTCATAACTCACCAGCAGATTCTTGGTTTGCTGGTAGTGTTCCAACGCCACCTTGTGGGTTTCCCGTCCGACGCCGGACTTTTTGTAACCGCCAAAGGCGGCATGCGCTGGATAGTGATGATAGCAGTTGGTCCATACCCTGCCCGCTTTGATTTGCCGCCCCATCCTGAACGCCAGATTGATATCCCGCGTCCACACGCCGGCGCCCAAGCCATACTCAGTATCATTAGCGATACGTAGCGCTTCATCCTCCGTTTTGAAAGTAGTGACCCCAACTACCGGACCGAAGATTTCCTCCTGAAACACTCTCATGTCATTACCGCCTTTCAATAGGGTCGGCTGGATATATAAGCCGTCCTGCAGATCGCCGTTAAGCTTTTCAATGCCGCCGCCCAACAACACTTGCGCCCCTTCTTTGCGGCCGATTTCGATGTAGCTGAGAATTTTATCAAACTGCTCTTGAGACGCTTGCGCACCAACTTGAGTGTCAGTATCCAGAGGGTTGCCCCGTTTTATGGTTTTGGTGCGATCAATAACTCTGCCGATGAAATCGTCGTAAATAGACTCATGAATCAACGCCCGCGAGGGGCAGGTGCAGACTTCGCCCTGATTGAAAAACGCCAGCACCAGACCTTCCACGCACTTGCTGATGAAAGCCTCTTCCTGGCGCAGGATGTCCGCAAAATAGATATTGGGGGACTTGCCGCCCAGCTCCACAGTAGAAGGAATAATATTTTCCGCCGCGCATTTCAGAATATGCGAGCCGACAGGCGTCGAGCCGGTGAATGCGATTTTGGCGATACGCTTACTGGTGGCCAACGCCTGACCGGCTTCCTGGCCCCAGCCATTAACAATATTCACCACGCCCGGGGGCAGCAAGTCGCTGATCAGCTCCATCAGCACCAATATAGAAGCTGGCGTCTGCTCCGCCGGCTTGAGCACCACGCAGTTGCCCGCCGCCAGCGCCGGCGCCAGTTTCCAGGCCGCCATCAGAATCGGGAAGTTCCAGGGAATGATCTGCCCCACGACGCCCAGCGGTTCATGGATATGATATGACAAGGTATTGGCGTCAATTTCCGCCAGCCCGCCCTCCTGAGCGCGAATACAGCCGGCGAAGTAGCGGAAATGATCTACTGAGAGAGGAATATCCGCCGCCAGGGTCTCCCGCACCGGCTTACCGTTATCCCAGGTCTCCGCCACAGCCAGGATTTCGAGGTTTTGCTCAATGCGGTCAGCTATTTTCAGCAACAGATTGGAACGTTCAGTAGCGGATGTTCTCCCCCAGGCGTCTTTGGCTTTGTGCGCCGCATCCAGCGCCAGTTCGATATCTTCTGAACCGGAGCGGGGGATTTCGCAGAATTTCTTACCATTAACCGGAGAGATGTTGTCGAAGTAGCGGCCTTGTACTGGCGCCACCCATTCGCCGCCAATAAAGTTCTGGTAGCGGGCTTTGAAGTTAACCAAGGCTTTATCGAGACCAGGTTGTTCATAAATCATGCCGTTGTCCTCTCTATTTTTGTTATGGCTACTTGTCGTTATGGACTGCGCCTGCCGGGCGCGGCGGCGCTACCGCCATAGGGCCACTTTAAACCTCTGGACAGTGGCTCTGCTTATCTGTTAGTACATATCTGTTGTCTGTGAGTCCACGGACACTGAGGTCTGCTGGTTACTCCCAAAAATAAAAACACTGACGGGTGACAGAGGTGACAAGAGCAATAGCCATTGCAGCCCGCGAGCCACGCGAGCTGATAGAAAACAGGGTCTCCTTCGCCGGCCCTAACTCGGAGTTGAGCGTCTACGACACCTATCTCCCCGCGCAAAGCGTCGGCCTGTCGGCGGACGAGCTGCTTTATTGCGGCATGATCAGCGGACGCAAAATTCTGCACGGTCGCGACGACTACACGGCGGAGTTTCTGCCGCAGGAATCGTTCGTGATGGCCCCCGGCGAAACCATCAGCATAGATTTTCCCGACGCTGAGCTGGACCGCCCGACCTCCTGCCTGACGGTAGAAATCTCGCGCACGCGGGTGGACAGCATTTGTTCGCATATGAACAACGTGGCGCCGCTGCATAAAGACTTTGAAGAATGGCGCTACCGCAGGGAGACGCTGCTCCACACACCTCATACTCAGGCCACCCAGGCGCTGCTTGAGAGAATGATCGCCACGTTCAGCGAAAACGGGCCAGACCGGGATATTTTGATCGATTTGGGCGTCAGCGAATTAATAGTGAGGATGCTGCGCCAGCAGACCCGCGCCTTCTTATTGGGCGCTTGTGAACGTCAGCCCGACATTAACGGCTTGGCCGCCGCACTCAGTCATATCCAGAAACATATCACACAGCCCTTGGATATTGATCAGCTCTGCAAAATCGCCTGCATGAGCCGCAGCCGTTTCTTCACCGAGTTTAAAAACCACTTCGGCTGCGCCCCTGCAGAGTTTCAACAACAACTAAGACTGCAACGGGCGGGCGAGCTTTTGCGTCAGGGTGAGTCCGTCACCCGTGTTTGCTTCGAGATGGGGTATCGCAATCTGAGCCACTTCAGCCGACGGTTCCAGCGACAGTACGGGCGCAGCCCCAGTCAATATCAGAAGCAGTTTACGACCACATAGAAACACGACAAAAAGTTCAGTTTTTGCTCAGCGCAAAAATCAAGCAATCATAATGTTCCGGTAAGTTTCTCCTGATTAGGATGAAACTGGCTCGCTCAAAAAGTGAGTCAGTCTTCCTACTTAACTAATAATTAGAACCTCAGGAGATCAGCAATGACCCAGAAGTTATTCGGTCCTTACATTTCCGCCAATCCGCCCTTCGCACGCAAACGCCTGCAACCAGCACTGGTTGCGGCTACGCTTGCCTGCGCATTGGGCCTCACCGCCTGCAACTCCGACGCAGGTACCCGGGATAATGAGACAAAAGCAACCAACAACGGCTCTGCTTCCGATGCTGGATCGCAAAACACCGCCAATATCTGGCGTCCCAAACCGGGAACAACCTGGATGTGGCAGCTGCAAAACTACGGCTCCATGAATATGAATCTGGATGTCACCGCCTACGACATTGATCTGTTTGAAGGCAGCGACAATGGTTCCAATAGCCTGATTCGGCAGTTGAAAAACAAAGGCAAACGCGTCATTTGTTACTTCAGCGCAGGCACCCGCGAAGATTGGCGACCCGATGCGGAGCAATTCACCCCTGGTTCGGTGATCGCAGATGGCGGCATGCAGGACTGGCCTGGCGAGACCTGGCTGAACATTGGCAATAAATCCGCCCTGGAACAGACCATCAAACCCATCATGGAAGCACGGCTGGATTTGGCCCGGGACGCAGGCTGCGACGCGGTGGAGCCCGATAATGTGGATGGCTACGCGAACCGGGACGAAACCCATGGCGCCATCAGCGCTTCCGATCAGCTTGCCTACAATAAATGGCTGGCGGAAGCCGCACACGCCCGAGGTCTCAGCATCGGCTTAAAAAATGACGTAGACCAGTTGCAAGAACTAGCGCCTTATTTTGATTTCGCCGTCAACGAACAATGCTACGCCTGGGGCAACGAGTGCGTGGCCTACGAGAACACTTTTCTAAGCGCCGGCAAAGCTGTATTCAATCAGGAATATTATGAAAGTGGCGAAGAAGGCGTCATCACCAAGGAGCAATTCCTCGGCAACGCCTGTTCCTATTTCGTCAGCGCCGGCATATCCGCTCTTTGGCGACAAAGCTTCGAACTGGATGGCGGAACCAGCCTGTCCTGTCCAGGCGCAACAGATCCCGGCGACGACGGGGATGGGGATGGAGATGACGACGGTGGCGATACCGGCGGAGACAATGGTGGCGACACCGGTGGTGATAACGGCGGAGATACTGGTGGTGACGGCGACGACGGAGACAGCGGCGGCGATACCGGCGGTGATGATGGAGACAACAGCGGCGATATCTGGAGCCCGACGCCGGGAACAACCTGGATGTGGCAACTACAGCGTTATGGTTCCATTAACTTGGACCTGGACGTCGACGCCTATGACATTGACCTGTTCGAGGGCAGTGAAAATGGCTCCAACAGCCTCATCCAGCAGTTGAAAAACAAAGGCAAGAAAGTCATTTGCTACTTCAGCGCGGGCACCCGTGAAGATTGGCGTCCTGACGCCAACCAGTTCACCGAGGATTCTGTCATCGTTGATGGCGACATGGACGACTGGCCCGGCGAAACCTGGTTGAACATTGGCGACCACACAGCATTGGAGCAGACCATCAAACCCATCATGGAAGCACGCCTGGACTTAGCCCGGGACGCAGGTTGCGACGCCGTTGAGCCGGATAATGTCGACGGCTACGATAACCCCGACGAAACTCAGGGGGAAATCAGCGCGGCGGACCAGCTGGCCTATAATATCTGGATCGCTCAGGCGGCCCACGCCCGCGGCCTCAGCGTCGGACTGAAGAACGATGTCGGTCAGGCGGAGGAACTCGTGGCTTACTTCGATTTCGCGGTCAATGAACAGTGCTTCGCCTATGAAGAGTGTGAGGAATATGAAGATACCTTCCTTAACGCCAACAAGGCCGTGTTCAATCAGGAGTACTACACGGACGGCGACGAAGGAGAAATATCCAAACGCCGCTTCCTGCGTCGGGCCTGCCCCTATTTCGAAAGCGTAGGAATTTCCGGCCTTTGGGCGAGAGGCTACAGCCTGAACGGACGTAACGTCGTCGCCTGCGAAGGCTATTATTAATCCTGCGTCTCGCCGCCAAGGGTGACAGGTCCTGACATGCGCAGGCCCTGTCGTTGTAGACAAGTGTCGTTGCAGGCGAATAGAAGGAAGCTATTTGTCCGCCTGATTAATAATATGGCCATGATATTGGCATGTTAATGAAAGTTGAGGCGAAAGGGCGCAGGGACGCGCCCGACTATCAGGGTCGGACAGACCGTCACTACAGGATCAAGTCCTTTTTATGCGCTTACTAGTCATTGAAGACGCCGAAATATTACGCCAAAGCCTGGTCATGGGACTGGGCGACGCCGGTTATGTGGTCGACGCCGCCGCAGACGGCGAGGAAGGTTTGTGGCTCGCCAGCGAGCAGGCCTACGACCTGATTATTCTCGACATCATGCTTCCCCGCATGAACGGATTCGAATTGCTGGACCGACTGCGCACACTGGGCGCCGACAGCCTGGTGCTGATGTTAACCGCCCGCGACGACGTTGAAGATCGCGTGCTGGGCCTCCGCAGCGGCGCCGACGACTATCTGGTAAAGCCCTTTGACTTCGCTGAATTGCTGGCTCGTATTGAAGCGTTATTGCGTCGCCGCGCTGGTTGCGCCAGCAACCTACTGGAAATCGGCGAACTGACGATTAACTTACACAGCAAGCAAGTCAGTGTCAGCGGGGCTCCCATCGCTCTGCCGCCTCGGGAGTATGCGCTGCTGGAGTGTCTGGCCTTGAACCGTCACCGCGTAGTATCCCGGCAGGAAATCGAGCACAAAATTTATGACGATAAAGTCGAGCCTATGAGCAATGTCGTGGACTCCGCCATTTCCAGCCTGCGAAAAATGATTGATCACAAAGACCGTCCTTCGTTTATCCTTACCCGCCGGGGACATGGCTATCAGATACGCCAGTCATAACCATCGACTTTCAACTTCCAAACGTTCAATGCGATGAAATCCATCCGTTTCACCACCACCTGGTTGACCTTCGTAGGCGTCAGTCTGCTGGGGCTGGCCCTGTGCTCCGCCGCCTATCTGGTTGCGCGCAAGATTCTCATCGACAACTTTGATCGCGATCTGCTGCTGGAATTTCAGAATGTCGCCAGCGTCGCCCGAGTCTGGCCGGACGGCGACTTCTATATCGATATCGACTTCGACGTGGCGACACACTATAACTCCGGCGGTTCACGCATTTTCCAGGCGTGGAGCGCAAATGGCTCAGAAATAATGGATCAGTCTCCCATGCTGGAGGAAGAAAATCGCCGTTTGTCCTACCCGCCTCGTCCTGCAGATAGAACTCCCTACTTCTTCGATCTGGAGGACAAACATCCAGCGCGGGCAGTTTTTCAGAAAGTCGACGCGCAATGGGGCTGGGCCGAGGAACAGCCCGACCTGGAGGTTTCAGAGGCCGTGCAGGGAATGCAAGTACAACTGTTGGTCGCCCGGGAGCGAGCCTCCCTGGACCAATCTATCGCGCTGCTGCGCAACTGGATGCTGGCTATCGCAGCAATCCTGCCTGCAATCACTTTTCTGATTGTTTACTTTACCATCGGCCACGGACTTAGACCGTTACGAGAACTGACATTCAAAGTCAGCGCCATTCGCTCCAGTGGCGAAAAACTGGAGGCAGATTCTCATTGGCCGCAGGAGATCACGCCGGTTGCGGATACGCTCAACGCACTGTTGAAACGACTGGACTTCACCCTGCAAAGGGAGCGACGCTTCACCTCCGACGCCGCCCACGAACTGAGAACGCCGCTGGCGGAGTTACGCATCGCCACGGACATCGCGCTACGCGCCCAGCAAAATCGGGAGCGCCTGCTGACAGCGGTGCGCCACGCGAACCACTTGTCGCATTCAATGGCCAATCTGGTCAACTCCATGTTGCTATTGGCCCGCTTCCAATCCGGGTCAAGCAAACCAGAAAACGCCTCCATCAACGCCGCCGCCTTATTCGACGAACAGCGTCAGCGTATACACGGACTCGCCAAGAAACGAGGTCTGCTGGTGCAGGCGGAAACGCCGGACACACTCATCATCACCAGCGACAAGGGACTACTCACCACTATCATGGCCAATTTATTTACCAACGCCGTGGAGTACGCCCCTCTGGAGTCCACCGTCGTCCTGACCCTGTCCGAGGGCGCCGACGGCTTTACCCTGGAAACTCAAAACACCGCGTCGGAGTTGAACCAAGAGGACCTCGACCGCCTATTCCATCCCTTCTGGCGTAAGGGCGAGTCCCGTAGTCAGCGCGACCACTACGGACTCGGCCTGGCTATAGTGCAGGAAGCCGTCGCCTGTCTTGCTTTGAAGTTGAACGTCTCATTAAATGAAGACAAAGTTCTAACCATTCGGATACAAACATAGCCGCGACAGATTTAGAGGCTTTTTAAAAACATAAAAGCCTCTTAATTTCAAAGCATTACGCCAAGACCAATCTTTCAGTTATGGCAGAGATAAACGGTTCGGAGGCTTCGCAAAAAGCCAGACAAGAAGCGCTGGATAAGGGGCGAGAAGTAAAGTCTGTCGATGATGATGATGATGGCAATATCGTAATTGATAAAAAGGACTCAAACGGGGTGACACGAACGACTATCGTTAAACGCAAAGTTGACTCATAGCCCGTCGCAATGAGCGGTCAACGTGAAAGCCGTTTAAATTAAAATCTCCTGCTAGTCACAGAAGTTTAAGGGGGCGTTCTTCATCGCCCCCTGTTTATACTCAGGCAGGCTTAATCACCAGATCAGCAAAGCTGGCGACCGCCGGATAAGTCTCCTGACGCTCGATGCCTTCTCCTCTCACCAGCTGGCACACCTGCAACTCGGCTTCCGCCGCTGCGCTGAGCTCCGCCGGCACATCGGAGAGAAACAAGACGCTGGACGCTGGCTCCGACACCTCGCGCACTATCGCCCGATAGGAGTCCGCTTCTCGTTTGCCGCCGACGCGCGTATCAAAATAGCCGCTAAATAACGGCGTCAGGTCGCCCGCTTCGGAAAAACCAAAAATCTGCTTCTGCGCCGCAACTGAGCCGGATGAATAGACAAACAAGCGAATGCCCAGCTCGCGCCAATGGCGCAGACGCTCGGCCACTTCAGGATAGACATGCCCCTTGTAGGCGCCCTCGTCGTAACCGGAGCGCCAGATCATGCCCTGCAGCGCCTTCAGCGGAGTGATTTTTTTGTCTTCCGCGATCCAGTCCAACAGCTGCTTGATCAGCGCATCCGGGCTTTTGCGGTCAACGCCGCCTAAACGAGCGACCTCATCCAATTGCTCTGCGACAGCAGGCGCGGAAAAGTTCTCCCGGATAAAAGCGTCCATATTCTTGGCGGCAAACGGGAACAACACCTCATGCACAAAACTGATGCTACTTGTGGTGCCTTCAATATCGGTGACGATGGCTCTGATTCCGTTAAACTCCGCCATTACGCCGCCTCGATCAGCTGCTCGAAGCGAGGCGCTTTAGATGCGATTTCGTCGCCAGTAAATTGCGCCACCCAGCCTTCAGGATTAGTGAACAAACGCACACAGGTGAACTCAGGCTCCGGCCCCATATCGAACCAGTGTTTAGTTCCGTTAGGAACGCTGATCAGATCATTTTTCCGACATTGCACAACATAAACCTTGTCTTCCAGGTGCAAATAAAACAGGCCTTGTCCACGCACGAAGAAGCGCACTTCGTCTTCACTGTGACGGTGCTCGTCGAGAAATTTCTTACGGAACTCATCTTTCTGTGGGTGGGCTGGGGTCAGGCTGACCACATCCGCCGTAGTGAAGCCGTTTTCCGCTTTCAGTTTTTCCACTTCAGCCTGGTACGCGGCCAGGATAGAGTCCGGCGTCGCGCCGTCTTCCAGTTCGCGGGTGGACCAGCGCTCAAAGCGAATGCCAACTTCGTTTAACTGGCGGGAAATTTCCGCGCCGTCTTCTGTAAACACCAGGGGGTGCGAAAAGTCGTTGTCGTTATAAATACGCAGGCTACTCATGACTTGATCCTCATCATCTCCAATTCACAGGCTAGCAGGAATTCCATGGCTTCCACATGGCGCAGACATTCCGCCATGGTCTCTCCCCAGGTATACATACCGTGACCGCGAATAAGGTAACCGGGGCAATCCGAATGCTCTTTCAGATATTCCACCGATAACGCGGACAACGCTTCAATATCCTGAGTGTTATCAAATATGGGAACAACACAGCGCCCTTCGTGGGTATATACGCCACGGAAGGCTTTTTGGAGTTCGTAATCTTCAAATACGATCTCCGTATTGGGACGCAATGCGCGGGAAAGCACCGTGGCGGTCACGGAATGGGTATGCAGCACCGCGCCGACATGGGGTTTCAGGTCGTAGATAACGGTATGCAGCAGGGTTTCCGCGGAGGATTTCATTTGGCTGGCCACCGCCCTCCCTTGCAGATCCACGACCATAATATCCTGCGCTTGCAGACGCCCTTTGTGCTTGCCGGATACCGTGATGGCGATGTTGGCGTCGTCGATGCGCGCGGAGTAATTGCTGCTGGTGGCGGGAGACCAGCCGGCGCCGTACAAAAACTTGCCGGCCTCAATGATTTCCTGCGCGCGAAGGGAAAATTTATGCAAATCAAACACAGTGGGTCCCCCTGAAATAATTGGCCGGTATTATAAGCGCCTCCGCCCTGTATTTGTATGGTTTCATCAGCATTCAAGCCATCTATGCGAACACTCTATAAAAACGCCCCATACGAACGCGCTATATGATCTCGTGCGGCGCTGCTAACATAGACACCACAGAGCCGACATGTTTGCACAGCCGGTTCCAAGGCCAACCACAGTGAGGAGCACAGGATGGACATTTCAGCGGAATTGAGCTTTTACCCCTTCACCAGCGACTTCAAACCACCGGTTCGGGACGTCATCAAGCACCTTGAGCAGCAATCTGGCGTGGATGTCCGCCCCAACCGCATGAGCACTCAGGTATTCGGTTCTTTCGACGATGTCATAGCGGCGATTAACGCCACGATGCGCTGGTCATTCGAGCGTTATGACAGCTGCGTGTTCGTCACCAAATTCATGAACAGCGACCGCACTCCAAAAGACTGACCCGACGCAGAAAACGACCATTCATGCAGTATTCCGTTCTTTCTCAAGGCGAGAGCTGGTCCGACGCCCTGGCGTCCATCCACGCTTCCGCCCGCGCGGCCAATTTCAGACTGCCTGTTTTAATTCAAGGAAACGCTGCTGAAATTGAGTCCGTGCTTTGGCCAATATTGGATGCCTTAGATCCCAGACAGAGAATGATTTGGGTCGGAGCCCCTCCCTCCCCACCCACCTCCTTCAGGGCCAACCTGGAAACCTTGGAAGCCGCTCGCTTTCAAACTCGGCTCGGACAAGAGGCCGACTGCCTGATCTATGACGCGCGCAACGGATTCCATGCAGATGCATTCGCCGCACTCACTGGAATAGTACGCGGCGGCGGCGCACTGCTCCTGCTGACTCCTCCGGCCCGGGAGTGGCCAACATTCGACGATCCAGACTACCGCAGGCTATTGGCGCATCCGTTTACCTACCAGGATGTCGAAGGCCATTATCTACGCCATTTGCAAAGCCATCTGAGCATCGCCCGCGGTTGGCTGCGAATCACATTTACGAATAACGCAACTCCCGTTGTCAGTCACACTGCGACAGGTCATTTATCCAATACCCGCGCAGACGCAGGAACAGTTTCTCAGTCCGCCGTGATAACCGCGCTGCGTTCGCTGGCGGCCAGACAGCAGGACGCCTTGGTGGTGACCGCAGACCGCGGTCGCGGCAAATCCGCCGCATTGGGCGTTGCAGCGGCGCACCGAATCGCAGAGCGTATGGAAACCATTGTGGTGACGGCGCCTTCCTTCGCCGCCGCCGCCACTCTTTTCAAACACGCGGAAATGACCTTCACGGAACTGGGACTGGATCAGGAGCAGTTAAAACGGCGCCTTACCTTCATTGCTCCCGACGACCTGCTCCAACGCCTTCCCACCGCGGACATGCTGCTTATTGATGAAGCAGCCGCAATCCCAACACCGATCCTCGCGTCTCTGATGGACTGCTATCCCACCATAGTCTTCGCCACTACGATTCATGGCTATGAAGGCACCGGACAAGGGTTTCCGCTGCGCGTCTTTCCTCTCCTGAATAAATGCCGCCCGGGATGGCGACGCCTCGCGATGTCGCAACCGGTTCGCTGGTCTCATGGCGACCCGTTGGAGGCGTTTATTAACGAGGCCCTGCTAGTCAACCTATACCAGCCCGCTCCCCTTCCGACAGAATGGAGAGAGACCGAACTATGCTTCGAAAAGCTTGATGGCCAGACGCTGCTACAAAGTCCGCAGCAGCTATCCGAAATATTTCAGCTGTTGACCCTGGCCCACTACCGCACGACCCCGGACGACTTAAGGACTCTATTAGACAGCCCAGGATTGGACACCTTCGTGCTAAAGGCGCAAGACCGTATACTGGGCGCCGTCCTACTGTCCCACGAGCGCCCGTTCACCGAGCCGTCATTGATAGAAGCGATCTGGCGCGGCGCCCGACGCCCTCGAGGTCACTTACTGCAACAGTTGTTCGCACAGCAGATGGGCATTGCCGAGGGCTTGCGTCTTCCTATGGCGAGGGTCATTCGCATCGCGGTGCACCCTGAACGCCAGAGACGCGGCGCTGGCTTATGGATGTTGCAGGCGTTAAAGAAAGCTTTGCAAGAAACCGACTGCGCTCTGATTGGCGCCAGTTTCGGCGCCTCCGATCCACTATTGCAATTCTGGGAACAGGCCGGTTACCGTTTGTTGCGCCTGGGCGGCAAACGGGATCATGTCGCCGGCGCCTACGCAGCCTGTGTGGCCACGCCTCTCACCCCACAGGGTAAAACACTGATAGCGCATGCTTACGCTCGCTTTGCTCGTCGTAGCGCTTTCGATGGCCGTTATGTTTTCGCCCATGAGCCCTGGATACTTTCTCGACTCCCCTCTGTCCCATGTGAAGCATTGAAAGCTGCGGAAATCGAGCTAATAAAATTGTTTGTGAAAGAGCATCGGCCCTACGAAAACGTCGAAGATCTCTTGCTGGAATTGAGCGCATCCAGCGACCCACCTGACTTGGATGAAAAAGCCGCTGCGCTCTGGAACGCCAAAGTACAACAACAGAAAGACTGGAGCGAAGTCTCCCTGCTGACAGGCTTAAGCGGCCGAAAACAAATCATCGCCCGTCTGAGAGACTGTGCGCAGAGGTTGCTGACGTCGCTCGAAGCCCCGCAGGATAAGTGATTCTACGAGATTGCAGCGGTCCGGCCGCCATGTTTCCATTGCCTGCATAATTGTTGGCCATGCGAGAAGTATCTATGACCGAGGTTCGAATCGAACACGACTTACTGGGTGATGAGCCCGTTCCCCGGGACGCGTATTACGGAATTCAAACCCAACGCGCCAAGCAGAATTTCAACATCACAGGCGTTCCCATCAGCCACTTTCCAGAACTGATCAACTCCCTGGCCATGGTCAAAATGGCGGCCGCCCGCGCTAACCAACAAACCGGCCAGCTAAGCGACGCCAAAGCGGACGTCATTGAAGCGGCCTGCCGCGACATTATCAACGGCGGCTATCACGACCAGTTTATCGTCGACCTCATTCAGGGCGGCGCAGGCACGTCCACCAATATGAACGCCAATGAAGTGATCGCCAACCGCGCGCTGGAGATCATGGGACACGTCAAGGGCGAGTATGAATTCCTGCACCCCAACAACGACGTTAATATGTCTCAGTCCACCAACGACGCCTACCCGACCGCTGCGCGACTCGCCATTATCTTCGCCTCGGAACCGCTGAGCGCTGCGCTGTCTGACCTGATCAAGGCTTTGGAAGAGAAGTCACGTGAGTTCGCTGACGTCATCAAGATGGGGCGTACGCAGTTACAAGATGCGGTTCCCATGACCCTGGGCCAGGAGTTTGGCGCTTACGCCGTGACGCTGCGCGAAGATATTGATCGCATCAGCTATGCGGCGGGCCTGCTGCAGGAAGTGAATCTGGGCGGAACCGCTATCGGCACCGGTCTGAACGCGCACCCGGATTACCCTGACCTGGCGATTGATGCGCTCGCGGACATCTCGGGCAAACCGATGCAATTGGCGCACTGCCTGGTTGAAGCCACCTCAGATATGGGCGCCTTCATTCTGTTCTCCGGCGTACTCAAGCGCCTGGCCGTAAAGCTGTCGAAAGTCAGCAACGATTTACGCCTGCTGTCCAGCGGCCCCCGCGCAGGTTTCAATGAAATCAACCTGCCTCCCATGCAGCCCGGCTCTTCTATCATGCCCGGCAAAGTTAACCCGGTTATCCCTGAGGCCATGAACCAGACGGCGTTTCAGGTCATCGGCAACGATCTCGCCATCACTATGGCGGCGGAAGCCGGGCAGCTGCAGCTGAACGCAATGGAGCCATTGATCATTTACAACTTGCTTAGCGGCATGCGTATGCTTGGCGAAGCCATCAAAATGCTGGAAACCAAGTGCATCGCCGGCATTACCGCCAACAAAGAGCACTGTGAAAACACCGTTAAGAACAGCATCGGCATCATCACCGCACTGAACCCTTTCATCGGTTATCAAAACGCCACGCGCATCGCCAAGAAAGCGCTGCATACCGGGCGCGGCGTTGTGGAGCTGGTGCTGGAGGAAGGGTTGTTGACTGCAGCGCAACTGGATGATTTGCTGCAACCATCCAAGATGCTTTCCACGCGCAGAATCAAGCCGCGCGGGTAAGCCATCGATCTGAACAGAAAAAAACCGGGATTCAAGCCCGGTTTTTTTATGGAAGCGCCGGGACTCATTCCTGCTCGTAGTTCTCAGGAAAGAAACGTCGCTCAACCAACTCAATTAATATGTGCAGCACTTTGATGTGCAGTTCCTGCACCCTGTCTGCATATGAGCCGCCGGGGGCGCAGATGCAGACATCCGCCAGACTCTCTAGTGGCGAGCCCGCTTTGCCGGTCAGGGCGATGACGCTGACGCCCATTTCTCTCGCCACCTTCGCTGCATTGAGTATGGTTGGACTCTTGCCGCTGGTGCTGATAGCGATGAGGCTATCGCCTTCACGACCATGACTCTCAATGTATCTTGAAAAAACAAAGTCGTATCCGAAGTCGTTGGCGACGCAGCTCATATGGCTGGGGTCGCTGATAGCAATCGCTCCCAGACCTGAGCGGTTTTTACGGTACCGCCCGGTCAACTCTTCCGCAAAATGCATGGCGTCGCACATGGAGCCGCCGTTGCCACAGGAGTATACCCGCCCTCTGTTTTCGTAGGTCCGAATCAAGGTTTCGGCCGCCGCCTCCACACCACGCATAGCCTCCGCATTGGCGATAAAGTCATTCAAAGCCCGCTGAGCTTCAAGCAGACTGCCTTTGATATGTTCGATCACAGTGGAGACACCCTTCATAAAAATTTAATAAAAGCTTATTTGGCCGTGCAGCCTGATTCCGATAATAAGCGTCAGAAGTTAATTTTCCTAATTTTTCATACGCTTTGTCGTCGGCAAAGTCAGCCGCGAATACAACACCCTCTATTTAATAAACGCATCCGTAATTATCCGCTTCAATTAATTTATTCGAAAAAAGTATTTCTTTATTTCCCTGAGTTATTTAGAGCTGGCGTTATGCAGGAAAGCAAATCGCCCTCTCATTTAGAAATAAGCCTAGGCCATTGATTTAACAAGCCATACGCCCTCCTGCATAGCTCCTAGGAACTACATAAAAGGCCTCCGCTCCTGTGTATTATTAAGCGGCTATGCTTATCAATTAACCAGTCCGGCGCAGAGGGAGTTAAGGCTCCGGGCATGTCATTAACCATGAGAAATGGATGATTCCGGATGATGCCGCCGACGCACAAACTCCAGCGCATATCCCGTCCATGGACCTCTTGCCTGAAAGGAGAGCTAGAAATGAAGGCGCTTGCGAAGTTATTCATACCTGTCTTTTTGCTGTGCTCATCCGCCTTCGCCACAGCAGAATCAGTGACCGAGCTGTATATCCAGCTGGATCGCACTCAAATTAACGCCGCCAATCCCAGCGACCTTTCCGCCGGCGTCAACGCCAGTGTGAAAGACAAAATCGCCAAACAGGCCAAATTTCACCAGGACGATGAAATCGTTTCCGACGACCAACTGATGGTCATCGGGAAAGACGCCCAGGGGCGTGAAGTCTACCGACAAGCGGTCGACAACCCTTTACTTATGCATGCGGAAGCGTTCGACCCCGAAAGCGGCCGGATAGAAGTTGCGGAGGAGATCGTCAAAAACACTGGGACGCTGCGTCTCGACGTCCCCAATCGCCTGGATATCCGCACATTGGAATTGAACACCGTTAAAAAGCAGCGCTCTGGCTATCAATTCAACTTATTACAGCGCATCAAGCTGGGAAAGAAACAGACAGCGCAGACGGCCGCCGCGGTGAGCCTGGAAGCCCAGGCGGATAACGGGGTTTTCAGCGTTTTCAAAACCGGTGATTCAGAAAACCGGGCTGACCTGGTATTGGTCTCCGAAGGCTACACCAACAGCGACCTCGGCAAGTTCGAAGAAGACGTTCGCAAAATCGTTGAAGGCTACTTCGGCGAGGATATTTACAAAGAATACAAAAACCATTTCAACGTATGGCGCGTGGAAGTACCGAGCAATCAAAGCGGCGCAGGCAACGGCGGCCCTATCGACACCAAATTTGGCGCTTACTTCAACTGTTACAACATCGAACGCCTTCTTTGTGTGGATGAAAACAAAGTATTCAACTACCTGAAATCAGTGATGCCGGCCAACGCCATGGATAAAGTTCTAGTGGTGGTTAACACTGAAAAATACGGCGGCGCGGGTGGCCAGGTAGCGACCATGTCCCTGGCGCCCCAGGCGATCGACCTTGCACTGCACGAGCTGGGGCACAGCTTCGCCAAACTGGCCGATGAGTACGACTACGGCACATGCCAGGTTCGTGAGCCAGACAACGCCAACGCGACGGCGGACTCCACCGGCGCAAAATGGCGCCACTGGTCGGATGTCGACGCAAACGTGGGCGTATATGAAGGCGCTATGTACTGCGCGCGCGGCATGTACCGCCCCACGCAGAATTCAATGATGAAAGAGCTGGGCCAGCCTTTCTACGCCGTCAATGAAAGCGAAATCGTGCGCCGCATCTATGGACGCGTTAATGTCATCGATGCGGCGAATCCCGCACAAACCGACATTTCCATGGGACAGGGCGAATCCAGAGATTTTTCCGTTACGCCAGTGAATACCGCTTCTCAGACCGTGAAGACCCTGTGGTATCTGAATGACCAACAAGTAGGCGAAGGCGCTGAATTCAATTTCAATAGCGGTAAGTACCAGGAGGGCGTATACAAACTGAAAGCCGTGGCGGCAGACAAGACACCTCGCGTCATTAAAGACCCCAACAAGCTGCTGGTCGCTGAGAACACCTGGACAATCACACTGGGCGATTCCGATACCGGCTGTAAAGAAGCCCCGGCCACGCCTACCGGTCTGGCTTCAGCAAATATCGGGTCAACCTCCTTCAGTTTCAGCTGGAGCGCCGTCTCTGCGGCGGAAAGCTACCATACCGAGATCTGGAGCGAGTCCGCTTCTAAGTGGGAAGCGCTGGAAGACACCTCTGAGACTACTTTGTCCGTCAACGGGCTGGAACAAGGCAGCACTCAATGGGTCAGAGTATCCGCCAAGAACGCCTGTGGAGCCTCCACGCCCTCGGAGCATCTCACTGTAGAACTGACTGACAGTCAGGATTGCACACAACCTCCTGGCGCTCCCGGCGCATTCGCCGCATCGGACGTAACGGACGGCCGCTTCACGCTGAGCTGGAGCGCAGCAGACGGCGCAGCGTCCTATGCAGTGCAAAAGTGGACTGGCAGGGAATGGCGCGATCATGAGGAAACGGATGCGACTTCTATGGAAGTCACGGCAAGCCGTCTGGGCACAACCGAGTACTATCGTGTTTACGCCAAGAATCAGTGCGGCTCCGGGCAGGCGACCAACTGGATCAAAGTGGTCATCCCTCAGAGTAAAGGCTGCACAAACCCTCCCGCCAAGCCGACTGGCCTGCAGTCCTCCTATGTGTACTCAACTCAGTTCAGACTGAATTGGCCGAAAGTAAACGGCGCTACACAGTATGAAGTGCAAACCTGGGACGGCTATGCAAGGGCCTGGAAACCTTATCAAAACACCCAGGGCAACTACGTGGACTTCTACCAGCTGCAAAGGGGTTACGTCTACTATCCAAGAGTGGTGGCGAAAAACGCCTGCGGAGCAAGCACTCCCTCCAACTATCTGACGGTTAGACTTCCACGCTAACCCAAACGCAAAGAACCCGGCTCCCGCCGGGTTCTTTTTTATTAACATGGTAATGATATTGGCATGTTAATAACCTGACGCATGAATGCGCCTGCGCGGCGGCCAGCCACGAGAGACGGGCCTGACATATGCGTAAAATCTATGGTGAATCCGACCACCTAAGATAGTCGATAGACTGTTTTTTCTCCATTTTCATCACAGTTCCCGTTATTTCAATCACTTACATACACCTGCCATAAGGTGAGAAAATATCGCAGAAACACCAGTTCATTCTGCACCAATTAATTTCAGCGTTTCACAATACGGGTGCATACTTATACGTTTCATGCATGAGCCGTGTCGAAATTTCGATTGTCTGAGTGATACGCGAGCCATTAGGCTGCTTATCTCATGATGCAGTACTCGCTTCTAACGACCATGTATCATTTTCTTTAGGGATAACCTGAATCAACGCTAGCTTGATTTAACGCCTTCTAGTGCTGACCTGTCGGCAGTAGACGCGGCTGGTGGCTCCAGGACGGAAATATCCGGTCGCTCATAATAAACAGTCATTCCCAACGAAGAAGGAAGACGAAACAATGAAAAAGTCTCTTGGTATTATTGCTGGGGCCGTTCTATCACTGGGCCTGGTAAACGCTAACGCCGCGACACTCAAGCTCGCGCTGGACGCAGATCCCGTTTCACTTGATCCCCACGAACAACTTTCCGGCGGCACCTTACAGTTGTCCCACTGGTTGTTCGATCCATTGGTGCGCTGGACCAAAGACCTCACTTTCGAACCGCGTTTAGCGGAAAAATGGGAGAGAGTCGACGATTTGACTATGCGCTTCCACCTGCGCAAGGGCGTTAAGTTCCACTCCGGAAACACATTCACCGCCAAAGATGTGAAGTGGACTTTTAATCGCCTGAAACAGTCTCCAGACTTCAAGGGAATCTTCGACCCATTCGCGGATGTTAAAGTCGTTGACGATTACACCGTTGATCTGGTGACCAAAGAGCCTTTTCCATTGGTGCTGAACAACGCCACTTATCTATTCCCAATGGACAGCGCCTTCTACAGCGGCAAAGATGACAACGGCCAACCCAAGGACCTGCTGGTCAAACACGGCAACTCTTTCGCCTCCCGCAAAGCTTCCGGCACAGGGCCTTTCACTGTGTCCTACCGTGAGCAAGGCGTAAAGGTTGAGTTCACCCGTTATCCCGGTTACTGGGACTCCAATTCTCCCGGCAATGTCGACAAGATGGTGCTGACTCCGATCAAAGAAGACCCGACCCGCGTTGCGGCGCTGCTTTCCGGAGACGTGGATTATATTGCGCCGGTTCCGCCGACAGACCTCAAGCGCATCGAGTCCGACAAGAATTCGAAACTGGTGACCATGAGCGGCACCCGCATCATCACTTTCCAGATGAACCAGAAACGTCGCCCGGAATTCAAGGACGCTCGCGTACGTCAAGCGATCAACTACGCGATCAACCAGGAAGCGATCAGCGACAAGATCATGAAAGGCTTCTCAACGCCAGCCGCTCAGCTGAGCCCAAAAGGTTACCTGGGATACAACGAAGACCTGAAACCTCGCTATGACCTGAACAAGGCCAAAGAGCTGATGAAAGAAGCCGGTTACGAAAAAGGCTTCAGCGTCACTATGATGGCGCCGAACAACCGCTACGTGAACGACGAGAAAATCGCACAGGCCGCTGCCGCCATGCTGGCGAAAATCAACATCAAGGTCGACCTGAAAACCCTGCCGAAAGCCCAGTACTGGCCTGAGTTCGACGCTCGCGCGGCGGATATCATGATGATCGGCTGGCACTCTGACACCGAGGACTCCAACAACTTCTACGAGTTCCTGGTGATGTGTCCCAACACCGAAACGGGCGCTGGACAGTACAACAGCGGCAACTACTGCAACCCGAAAGTGGATGAAATGGTGAAACAGGCCAACAAGTCCACTGACTCCAAAGAACGCGCAGAAATCATGCAGACCATCGAGAAAACCCTTTACGACGAGGGCGCTTTCGTCCCACTGCACTGGCAGGACCTGGCCTGGGCCTCCAAGAAGAATGTCGGCGCCGAAGAAGTGTTGAACGTTATGGACTTCCCGTACTTCGGCGACTTGGTGGTTAAGTAAGCTAACCAAGCTTAATTAGCCCGCCATTCAGGCAAAGAATCAGAGCCAGATTCTGGAGGGGATCGGACAGCAGTGATGGGACTGCTGTCCGAAGGGAAAGAATCTGGCTCTCCTTTTAACGCCTTAGGTATCTATTAGATGTTGGCATTTTTAATTCGCAGAATCGCTCAGGCTGCGGTGGTGATGTTTGTCATCAGCCTGATCAGTTTCTCCATTCAAGACAATCTTGGCGACCCACTCAGAGAACTGGTGGGACAAGCCGTATCCGAACAAGAACGCAACGCGCTGCGGGAAGAAATGGGGCTCAACGACCCTTTCCTGACCCAATACTGGCGTTTTGCAAAAAAAGCCGTTCAGGGAGATCTTGGCGACTCTTACTTTTTTAAAGAGCCCGCCCTGCAGGTTATCCTCAAGAAACTTCCCGCCACCCTGGAATTAGTTTTTGGCGCTACGTTGATCATTGTCCTGCTGTCGGTGCCGCTCGGCGTATTTTCAGCCATCCGGCCACACCACTGGTTTTCCAAGCTGGTGATGGGCGTCAGCATTATCGGGATATCAATACCGGTGTTTCTGACCGCCATACTATTAATGTATGTATTCGCTATTGAGCTGGGGCTAATGCCGTCCTTCGGACGCGGCGAACTGGTCCATGTCTTTGGCTACTGGGATACAGGCTTCGTTACCTGGGACGGGATAATGCACTTGATTCTTCCCTCCATCGCCCTGTCCTCTATCATGCTGCCGCTATTCATCCGTCTGATTCGCTCAGAGATGATGGAAGTTCTGGAGTCGGAATACGTGCGTTACGCATGGGCGAAAGGCCTGAACCCGAAACGTATCTACTTTCTGCATGCGCTTAAAAACACCATGTTGCCCGTCATTACCGTCGGCGGCGTGCAGATAGGCACCATGGTCGCTTACACGATCCTGACCGAAACGGTCTTTCAATGGCCAGGCATGGGCTTCCTGTTTCTGGAAGCAGTGAACCGGGTCGATACGCCATTGATCGTGGCGTATCTGATCGTCGTCGGCGGTATCTTCGTGATAACCAACACTATCGTGGACCTGATTTACGGACTGGTTAACCCAACCGTAAAACTGGCCGGTAAGCAATAGCATCAGGAAGGAGAGTAACCCTCATGCAATCTAACGTTAAAGCTTCACCGAGCCGATGGGCGCAGTTTAAAGACTCTCACTTTTGGCACAGCTTCAAAAAAGACAAGATCGCGATCGTCAGTTTCACTATCTTCGCATTGATTCTGATTGCGAGTCTGCTAGCTCCCGTATTGGCGCCCTTTGATCCTTACGACCTTACCCAGGTCGACATCATGGACGCGGAAATCCCACCCAACTGGGAAGAAAACGGAGACGAACGTTTCGTTTTCGGCACCGACGCCCAAGGGCGCGATATGTGGAGCACCATCCTCTATGGCACTCGCATCTCGCTGATGATTGGCGTCTGCGCCGTCGTGCTGCAGGCGTTCCTGGGAATTGTCATCGGCCTGATCGCCGGTTACTTCGGCGGTAAAGTCGACAGCTTCCTGATGCGCCTGGCGGATATCCAGCTATCTTTCTCCACACTGATGGTGGCGATCATCGTCCTGGCGGTATTTCAAGCAGCCTTCGGCGCAGAGCTTTATCAGGATCTGGCCCTGTTCATGCTGATTCTCGTCATCGGCATCGCCGAGTGGCCGCAGTACGCCCGGACTGTTCGCGCAACAGTATTGGCTGAGCGCAAGAAAGAGTATGTCGACGCGGCCCGAGTCATCGGCCTGCGCTCCAATCGCATTATGTTCCGCCATATTCTGCCGAATACTTTGTCGCCGGTGCTGGTCATCTCTACGGTGCAAATCGCCAACGCTATTATTTCGGAGGCGTCCCTGTCCTTCTTAGGGCTAGGCATGCCGCCTTCCAAGCCGTCTCTCGGCTCTCTGATTTCCAGCGGATTTGAGTTCATTTTCTCCGGCTCCTGGTGGATTACCATCATCCCCGGCATCGTGCTGATATGTCTGGTTCTGGTAGTGAATCTACTGGGCGACTGGATGCGCGACGTTCTCAATCCCAAGCTTTACAAGGGCTGATCCATGGCGCTATTAGAAGTTAAAAACCTGGAAGTAAAATTTGGATTGCGCAGCGGCGCCGTGACCGCTCTGCGGGACATCAGCTTCACTGTCGATCGAGGCCAGCGCCTGGGTATCGTGGGAGAATCCGGCGCAGGAAAATCCGTCGCCGCATTCTCGATTCTCAATTTGTTGAGCCGTCCTGGTTACATCTCTGGCGGAGAAATCAACTTCGACGGCAAAAACCTGTTGAAGATGCCCCCCGACCAACTGCGTAATGTGCGCGGCAACCGCATCAGCATGATTTTTCAGGACCCCATGATGACCCTGAACCCCGTGCTGTCGGTAGGCGAGCAGATGATTGAATGTCTGCAGGCGCACACTCGCGTGTCCAAAGAAGAAGCGAGAAAAATCGCTCTGGAAAAACTCAAACTGGTGCAAATTCCTTCTCCGGAAAAACGCCTTGATCAATATCCTCATGAGCTTTCCGGCGGTATGAAGCAACGCATCATTATCGCCATCGCTCTTTTGCTTAATCCAGACATCATCATCGCCGATGAACCTACTACCGCTCTGGACGTCACCATCCAGGCGGAGATCATGGACCTGCTGTTGGAGCTGTGCAAAAGCCAGAATCTGGGGCTGATCCTGATTACTCACGACCTGGGAGTTGTTTCCCAGGTCACACAACAAATGATCGTCATGTATGCAGGGAAAATAATCGAACAGGGCCCGACCAAGGAAATCATCAATGACGCTCAGCATCCCTATACGCAAGGACTGATCAACGCCTTGCCGCAACAGGGAGTGCCTGGAGAACGCCTGTACCAGATTCCCGGAGCGATGCCGCCGCTGCAACGCATCCCCAAAGGATGCGCTTTCCACCCGCGCTGCGCCTATGCGCAGGAACGGTGCGAAAAGGAGCAACCGGATTTTACGGTATCCGGCGGTTGCCACGTGGCCTGCCATATGGTGGAGGACATGATCAAACAGGCTGACGTCCCCGCTTCCGAAGAGAAATAGAATTACAAGAGCCCGGTCTTATGACAGCATTGGTGAATATAAAAAACTTATACAAAAAGTTTCCGATACATGGCGACTGGTTGGATCAAATCAGCTTCTCCAACGGTCGCTTCCATATGAAGCGCGAGTATGTGCACGCCATTAACGGCGTCTCTCTTGACGTACAAAAAGGAGAAGCGCTGTGCGTGGTCGGTGAGTCCGGCTGCGGCAAGTCCACGGTCGCACGCGTTGTGATGGGACTTCTGTCCCCCAGCGGCGGAGAGATTCGCTACGAAGGACAGCGCATCGATCATTTGTCGTCCAATGCGATGATGCCTTTCCGCCGCAAGATGCAGATGATTTTCCAGAACCCCTATGCATCGCTTAACCCGCGCATGACAATCAAGCAGACGCTTGAAGAGCCGATTCGTTGGCACCAGCCAAAACTGGCAGGCGGTGAGCTGAAAGACAAGGTCGAGGAAGTCATGAAGTCCGTTGGCGTAGACCCTTCCTGGGGCGAGCGCTTTCCTCATGAATTTTCCGGCGGTCAGCGGCAACGTATCAGCATTGCGCGCGCCTTGATCGTAGATCCCGAGTTCATTGTCGCTGACGAACCGATTTCCGCGCTGGACGTATCTATTCAGGCGCAAGTGTTGAACCTGCTGATGGACGCACAGGAACAGCGCGGACTCACTTATCTGTTCATTACCCATGACCTGTCCGTAGTTGAGCACTTCGGCACCCGGGTCGCCGTCATGTACTTGGGGTCACTCTGCGAAGTCACCACAGCCCGTAAATTATTCGCCGCCCCCAGACACCCCTATACCCAGGCGCTGCTCAGCGCAATTCCCAGACTGGAAGATGAAAAGCCTGATTTCATACGCCTCAAAGGCGAGGTTCCAACTCCAGTAAACCTTCCCTCAGGCTGCGTATTCCATGGACGCTGCCCCCACGCAAATGATCGCTGCAAGCGTGAAGTCCCCGTATTAAGGGAGGTAGACGGAACCCAGGTGGCGTGTCATGCTGTTGAAGAAGGCCGGCTGGATTAGCCGGCTTTTTCAACTACCCCAACAATAAAATCTTATAGCGGACTGTAGATCTGTGGAAATTCGTTGGCTTGAAGACTTCATAGCTCTCGCTAAAACCCGGCACTTTTCACGCGCCGCGGATGAGCAGAATGTGACGCAGCCGACATTTAGCCGTCGGATAAAACTTCTGGAAGAAGAAATGGGCGTACAGCTAGTGGACAGGAACACCCTTCCCTTATCGCTGACGCCGGCAGGTGAGCTGTTTTTGGACGCCGCCGACAAAATCACCCGAATCCTGCGAGATACGCGAGAGGAATGTCACGCTATCCGCGAGGAGCAATCGAGTCGACTGGTTTTCGCGACAACGCAAACGCTTTACCTTTCTTTCTACAAGGCATGGCTGGAGCCCTTCAGTCGCGCGCTGGATATCGTACTGGATCTGAACCTCCATTCGACGGCCTGGACAGTTCGCGACTTTTCCCATGCGCTACTGGAACAGCAATGCGACATCATGCTGTGCTATTGGCACCCCAGTATTGAACTATTGGCGGATGCAGCGCCCAATGAGTTCGAATACGTCAAAATTGCGGGAGAGCGATTACTGCCATGCAGCTCCGTCGATGAGACTGGCGCCCCCAAATTTGTTCTGCCTGGACATAAAAGAAGACCAATACCATTTATCGATTATCACGACAACGCCTTCCTCAAACCGGTAGTGCACCATACGATTACCCACTCGCAGAACGACCTGCACTTGGTGACCGTTAACAAGAATTTCCATTCAGTCAGCGTCAAAGCAATGATTAGGGAGGGATTTGGCGTAGGCTGGATTCCTTTCAGACTGGCGCAGGAAAGCATTCGCTATGGAAGAATGAAGCCTGCTGGAGATGAGAGGTACTATACAGACTTGGAAGTGCGCTTTTATCGTAAAAAAGACAACAAACACCCCAGCTTGGAAAAACTATGGAATAAGCTGAAAGAACATACGGAGGCCAATGTAAGCTTGGTTTAACCTCCGTATCAGGATATGGCGATCCAAGCGGATTATTGTTGCGAAACCCGGTAGCCCTGCTGTTGCAGCAAGTCCACTACACTGCCGGGGCCCACCAAGTGGCCTGCGCCCACCACCACAAAACAGATTTCCTTGTTACCCAGGCAAGTCTCAACCGATTTGGCCATCTTTGGATTGCGACCGTCAAACATCAGCTCGTATACCGGCTTTGCCTCAGGCGTCTCCTTCAAGGGATCTCCAATCGCCAACCGATACATTCCGTCCGCATCTCCTTTCTTCCAGGCGGTGGCCATCTCCTCCCAGATTTTTTCATACTCATCCATTCTGGACAGTTCTTCTCGCGTGGCCTCCTCTACTTCAGGGAGCTTCATGACCAACTCCATCTGTTCTTGAAAAGACTCAATTTCTCGAATGGGCTTACTCCCCCTCGCCTGACTAAGGAAGTAATAATCAATGCCCCTATCCTGCGAGTACCCCAGACGCATGGCCTCCAAAGCCGCCAATGTCAGCTCGATGAAACCAATGCGTTGGCGCTCAATCGCCTGCAATGGAATCTGATGCAAGCTGAGTCGCTCTCTAAGCAGTTTTATCGTTTCAGGAGACAGATGATCATGAATCGTTTCACCATTGGGATAAAACGCTGAACGCTGAATGATCTCCTGCTGCTTCTCTGGCGATGTCGCTTTCTCATCCATTTCCACAACCAAAACATTGCTACGTTTAAAAGCATCCATTATTTCCCGACGCATAGGGTAAAAATCATCTGATCCAAAGTGAATAGCGCCAAGTAGATAGGCTGTAGCGCCGTCTGACTCCACTCTCCAGAACAGCCCCTTATCTCCAGCCGCCTGAGCACAGACAGCCACAAATTGCAGAACGAGAAAGCACATAACGCGCTTCAACATGACATGCATTTTAACTCCTTGTTGCGATAGCTAAATCTGAAGGCCAACAGAGCCGCCCTACCATCGCCTAGCATAGCAGTAGAACTTATCAGGTAAAGGTAAATTATTCGCCAAGAAAGGGAGGGATAACTAATAACGAGAGACAATAAAAGGCCGGGCTTTATCCATTGCAGACAGGCTTCCGGCCTTAATCCATTCCAGCGCGCCCCGCGCTAGTGGTTATTTGAAAGTTTTAGACAGCGTTTTAGAGGATTCGCTTTCCAGTCCGCTTACATCAACCGCCGTTATCGCAAACGTATTGTAGCCTGCAGGCAGGTTAGACAATTCAATACTGGTCTGGGATGGGCTGTTTATCTGAATCACTTTTTCATAGTTTTCATCTGGAGCGCGATGGTAGATACGAAATCCTTTCAACTCAGACCTGGCCAACCCATCGCCATTCTCTCGCGTAGTTGGAGTACTCCAAGCAATCTTCACCTTACGCTCAGGCTTGGGAGATATTTTAATACTGGCGAGATTACTGGTGACGCTGCTTACATCATTGCTGACAACCACATCGTAGTTACCACTGTTACTCACAGTCAGGCCTTTCAACGCCAATGAACTATGTGTGGCGTTAGGCAAATTAACCCCGTTCTTACGCCATTGGTAGCGAATCGGATCGGTACCAGTAGCGGAGACATTCAATGTGACAGACTCCGATACGTAAGCGCTTGCTGAGGTAGGCTGGATAGATATCTTTACTGGCGTGGAGTCGCCTAACGCAGCGCGTTTGGCGAAGTCTGAAGATTGCTGGCTGATTTGCGAAAGTAATGACTGCACCGACTTATTGCCAGTCATCGCCTCCAGATCCAAAGAAATAGCCGACGCCTCATTGAACAGTACATTCATTGTCACCAGCGCCTGCGTATTGAAATCGCTGGCGGGAAGCTCACCGGAATCGGTATAAGACTTCACCGCATCAACCATAACTTTGGCGATCGACATACCTTGACGCTGCGCCAAACCAGCGAATGCGGCGTTGACCACGCTCACGCGCATGTACTCAATATCCACGCCAGCGGCATCGCCATTAGGCAAGGCGACCAGATCCAGAGGTCTCTTATCAATCAATTCGGCTTGAATACCCAAAGATTCAGCCAGATCAGCTTTGGCCTTACTCCAGGTTACTGATGTTAAACCTTTACTACTTTTATGGCTGAGCGCTACAGCAAGATGGGTCAATGCAGAGATATTCAGAACCGCTTTATCGGCTGACGGCAATGGCAGATAGGAATCAAGAACAAAACCTTCCGACAGAGACATAACGTCGCCAAAGGATGTTCCCTGCCCCGACGCATTCAAACCACAACCTGCAGTGGCGTCACATGCCATCCGCGTGCTTTCGTTGGAGGTCGCCTCGATCAGGTAACCTCCCGGCGCAGGATTCTTAATAATTAACTCATAACTGCCGTCAGCATTGGTCAGAGTCAGCGCAGCAGGATTTTGAAAATCAGCATCGTTCGCTGCGCCTTTCTCCACAACGGGAAACGCAGCGACCAGCGCATTCTTCAGCGCGCCTTTTATCACATATCCACTAACGGTCAGTGAGCGCTCCGGCTCTACAGGAGCGTCATCGTTGGAAGCATTGTCGCCATCATCAGGATTTGATGGCTCGGAAGGCGTAGTTGGCTCCGTGGGCGTATCCGGTTCAGAAGGCGTGTCTGGCTGAGTAGGATTTGTTGTGCCGCTCCCATCTGGATCGGGATTTGTTGGGGTGGACGTACCGGGGTCTGTGGAGCCGGAATCCGCACCAGTATTATTGCTATTGGAGTCTGAGCCGTTTTGCGTTGGAGAGGATGGATCCACAGGGGCGCTGTTGGACTGTCCGCTATTTTGGGCGGACTTGTCCCCATTGGAATCATGTTCGTTACAGGCTGCCAATCCCAAAGCGACAGCAAAGCATCCTGCCATTAGCAGCACACGGCGGTGAAAGGTGTAGGAGATCATTGTGTGTCGTTCTCTATTAGTCGCACGGTAAGGATACTGATCACAGTAAAATCCACCATTGGCCGTTAGGCCTATTTACCAAAACCGCACACAATCCATTTGGACTATTTTCATCCAAAGACAACACGTTGATTGCGTTAAGGAAAACACTCGGACCGGAAAAAGCGTGCAGTATAAATTTCAGCAGCATATAAAGGAAGAGGGTGGTAATATTGCGCCGCCTGACTTGCATGCCGCAATGGATGCATTTACCCTGAGCATATCTGTATATTTTTCAACCAAACCTAAACATTTATTCGATACTTTGCATGCTGCAAGCAAATGTGATCAGCCTGCCGCAAAACGTAAATCGGCACAAACATACGCATTACCAACTAGTGCTGGGTCTAACCGGCACCGCTGAAATTGATATGTGTGGTCTCGCAGCCCGGTTGGACGTGAGCCACGCCTGCATCGTTCCGACCGAAACATTCCACGACTTCTACGGCCGTCCCCGCAACCACGTGCTGGTCATAGATTTGGACCAGGACTATCCCGCCTTTCTTGATTCACACCATCCCGACTACGACCTTTTGAACCCTATGTTTGAAAGACCACAGCTTGTGACACTGGATCGCGGATTACAACAACTGACGCAGGTATCCATTCAGGAAATACAGTGGGCGCAAGACGACCGCGCACTGCGCCACCACTTGGCATGCAGCATTATCCGCTGCTTGAGCCGAAGAATCTCGCCCAGCGTAAAACGGCAGAAGTCGCCTGTACTGGACATGCACAGAATCGATCAATTCATTTATAAACATTTGCATGAGCGAATCTGTATATCAGATCTTGCTGGCAGCATTTGCGTCAGCGAGCGCCACTTCCACGAACTCTTCAAAATGGCGACCAATCAAACGCCCCACCAGTATGTCATCAGGGCGCGTCTGGATTACGCCAAACGCTTAATGCTGGAGACAAATCTGTCTATTGCGGAAATTAGTCAGAAATGCGGATTTTCCAGCCAAAGCGCCCTGACAAACTGCATGCGTAAGCATGACGGACTCACCCCCAAACAGGTGCAAAAACGCAGTCAGCAATCCGACAGAATGTAAATGCGACAGGTCAATTTCTGATTATTGCAGTTCTGTAAAGCACAGTTTTTTGCAAAATCCATGCAGTTTTTTGTAAGACCTGAACGATAGCAAAACATTACATTCTGTCCATTCGCCCCGACTCCGGCCACTGACGTTATTTCGACCAACTAAAACGACAGCGGATCAAGCCGGGCCGGCTCGACTTCAAGAGCCGGATCTTTACAAACAACAACGCCAATTATCGCGGTTCTGGAGTACTCCGTATGTTTAAAGCTTCATCCGTACTTTCGCCCGACATCCAAGCTGTAAGCCTGGACTCGCTGTGGACGGCGATAACTCAAAACTACGCCGTTGACGAAGCGGCCTATCTCGAAGAACTCATGGCTCTGGCCACGCCCGGAACCGAAGAGTTAAAGTCGATTACACAAGGCGCCACCAAACTGATCGAAGATGTCCGCGCCCAGGACGACTCCGTACACATGGTTGACGCCCTTTTGCAGGAATACAGCCTGGATACGCAGGAAGGCGTACTGCTGATGTGTTTGGCGGAAGCCCTCATGCGCATCCCCGATAAAGCAACAGCCGACGCTCTTATTCGCGACAAGATGTCCGCCGCCCAATGGGACAAGCATATGGGCAAGAGCGAGTCCACGCTCGTCAACGCCTCAACCTGGGGCCTGTTGCTGACCGGCAAAGTAGTCAAGCTCGATCGCAACATCGACGGCACTCCCGCCAACGTTTTAAAGCGTCTGATCAATAAATGCGGCGAGCCGGTTATCCGCAGCGCCATGAACCAGGCCATGAAAATCATGGGCAAGCAGTTCGTTTTGGGCCGCGACATCAGCGAGGCGCTGCAAAACGGGCGCAAATACCGAGACAAAGGCTATAGCTACTCCTTTGACATGCTGGGCGAAGCCGCACTGACGGCGGAAGACGCAGAGCGCTACTTCCAATCCTACATAAAAGCGATTGAGACCGTCGGCGCCGACCAATATGACTCTCGCCCGGGCGCGTCCAGTATTTCCATCAAGTTGTCCGCGCTGCACCCTCGTTACGAGCAAGCCCATCAGGACCGCGTCCTGACCGAAATGTACGAAAAAGTCCTGTTGCTGGTGCGCGCCGCTCGTGAACGCAACGTCAGTCTGACTATCGACGCAGAAGAAATGGACCGTCTGGAGCTGTCCCTGCGTCTTTTCGAAAAGCTTTATCGCTCACCTGACAGCCGCGGCTGGGGCGAGTTTGGTCTGGTGGTTCAGGCATATTCCAAGCGCGCACTGCCAGTATTGTGCTGGCTTACCGCCCTGGCGGCGGAGCAAGGCGACCGCATTCCGGTGCGCTTGGTTAAAGGCGCTTACTGGGATAGCGAAATCAAGCTGTGCCAACAACGAGGCCTCTCCGCCTATCCTGTGTATACTCGCAAAGAAAGCACCGACGTGTCTTACTTGGCCTGCGCCCGCTTCCTGTTCAGCGAATATGCGCGCAATCATATTTATCCGCAGTTCGCTACGCACAACGCACATACTGTGGCGTCCGTGCAGGCTCTGGCGGAAAAGAGCGACCGCTCTTTCGAGTTTCAGCGCCTGCACGGTATGGGCGATGCGCTCTATAACGCGATGTTGGCGAAGCAAAAACGCACAGTACGCATTTACGCTCCGGTAGGCGCGCACAAAGACCTGCTGCCTTACTTGGTTCGTCGTTTGCTGGAAAACGGTGCAAACTCCTCTTTCGTACACCGTCTGGTGGACGCAGAAACGCCCATCGACAGCCTGGTGCAACATCCGGTGCATGAGTTGACCCGATACTCTTCGCTAGCCAACCATCGCATCCCCCTGCCTGCACAGATATTCGGCAACCGTATTAACTCAATGGGAGTGAACCTGTTCGTGGAAAATCAATATTCGCCGTTAGAAAAACAATTGAGAGCCTGGGATCAGCACCAGTGGAAAGCCAGCCCCATCGTTAATGGTGAGCGCCGCACCCTGAATGCGCCCACGCCTGTCTTGAGCCCCTACGACCAGTCCCAGTCCGCAGGCGTCGTCCACTGGAGCCAGTCTAACGACGTCGATGACGCCTTGGCGGCCGCCTATGCCGGATTCGAAAAGTGGAACAGCACACCTGTCGAAAAACGTGCGCAAAGCCTGGAAAAGCTGGCGGACCTGATGGAGGCCAATTTGCCTGAGTTCATGGCGTTATGCTGCCGTGAAGCAGGCAAGACGCTGCAGGACAGCATTGACGAAGTTCGCGAAGCCGTGGACTTCTGCCGCTACTACGCGGATCAGGCCCGTAAGCACTTCAGCAAGCCTACCGTTTTGCCAGGGCCTACAGGTGAGTCCAACGAATTGTACCTTGAAGGCAAGGGCGTCTTTGTCTGCATCAGCCCATGGAACTTCCCACTGGCGATTTTCATCGGGCAAATCACCTCCGCTCTGGCTGCAGGCAACGCCGTTATCGCCAAACCAGCAGAGCAAACCAACCTGGTTGCTGCTCGCGCAATTGACATGATGCTGGAAGCGGGTGTCGCCAAAGAAGCCATCCACTTCCTACCGGGCGACGGCGCGCAAATTGGGCCACAGCTGCTGAATGACAACCGCGTATGCGGCGTCGCATTCACAGGCTCTACTCAGACAGCGCACATCATCAACCGCACGCTCGCGTCTCGCGATGGCGCAATTGCAACGCTAATCGCAGAAACCGGCGGCCAGAACGCCATGATCGTGGACAGTACTGCGTTACCTGAACAGGTGGTTAAAGATGTAGTACAATCCGCCTTCGCCAGTGCAGGTCAGCGCTGTTCAGCACTCCGCGTATTATTCGTGCAAAAGGATATCGCCAACGGAATCCTGGAGCTTCTGTCTGGCGCGCTGAAAGAACTCAAGGTTGATCATCCAAAGCATTTGAGCACTGACGTAGGCCCGGTTATCGACGCCGAAGCGCAGGCAGGCCTTCTGAAGCACATCGAAGAGATGAAAGCGAGCGCCCGCTGGAGCGCAGAGGCCACACTGCCGAGCGATCACAACAAAGGCTTTTTCGTTACGCCGAGCGCGTTTGAAATCGGTTCAATTAATGAACTAAGCAAAGAGCATTTCGGCCCAATTCTGCACATCGTTCGCTATGCTGCGGAAGAGCTCGACAATGTGATCGACAGCATCAACAACACAGGCTTCGGACTGACGCTGGGCATTCACAGCCGCAACGAAACAACCGCCGCTCACATCGAGAAGCGAGTAAAAGTAGGCAACACCTACATTAACCGCAACCAGATTGGCGCAGTGGTCGGTGTGCAGCCATTTGGCGGTCACGGCCTGTCAGGCACTGGCCCGAAAGCCGGTGGCCCCCACTACCTGTTGCGTTTCGCAAATGAGCGGACTCGCACCATTAACACGACAGCCGTCGGCGGAAACGCAACTCTGCTGTCGCTGGGCGTCGAGCACATTTAATTTCGCTCAGCGCCGCACTCATAGCGGGCGTCCTGCGTACGCCCGCGTTCATAGAACAATTAAAAACAAGCAGGAGTAACCTAGCATGATTGAAAATCAATTTGCTGTGGGAATGACTTTCTTAGTATATCTGTTAGGGATGCTGGGTATTGGAGTTTGGTCATACTTACGCACTAAGAACCTCTCCGATTATATTTTAGGTGGGCGTAGCCTTGGCCCATTTCCTTCCGCACTGAGCGCTGGCGCTTCCGACATGAGCGGCTGGCTGCTGTTAGGCTTGCCTGGCTATGCTTACGCCGCCGGCTATGAAGCTGCCTGGATCGCCATTGGCCTGTTGACCGGCACTTGGTTGAACTGGCTTATCGTTGCGCGCCGTCTACGCGTTTACAGTAAGGCCGCCAACGACTCCCTTACTCTCCCCGAGTTTTTCGAAAACCGCTTTGAAGACAGCAGCCGTCTATTGCGGGTAATTTCCGCGTTTTTCATCCTGATGTTCTTCCTGTTCTACACCAGCTCCGGCTTAGTGGCTGGCGGCAAACTGTTCGCCACTGTATTCGGGCTTGACTACAACTGGGCGGTATTCGCGGGCGTGGTGGCTGTTGTTTCCTATACCCTGTTCGGCGGCTTCCTCGCTGTCTCTTGGACTGACGTAGTGCAAGGCCTATTAATGGCCGCCGCATTGGTTATCGTACCAATTATCGCGATCAACGCAGATGGCGGCTGGGGCGCAGCCAATGCCGCTATGGCGGCGAAGAACCCCGAATTGCTGGACGTATGGACAAGCGTCAAAGGCGAACCACTAGGCATTATCGCCATCCTGTCGTTGCTTGGCTGGGGTCTGGGTTATTTTGGCCAACCGCACATTTTGGCCCGCTTCAAGGCCATCCGCTCTGAAGACGATATTCCAATGGCGCGCCGCATCGCAGTATCCTGGACCGCCGTGACTCTGATTGGCGCGCTCGCGTGCGGTTTCGCTGCGATCTCTTATTTCGCCAATCCGCTGGAAGACTCCGAGAAAGCCTTCATGCTGCTGATCAACGCTCTGTTCAACCCTGTCGTAGCAGGCATTCTGCTGGCGGCGATCCTGGCGGCGGTAATGAGCACTGCAGACTCTCAGTTGCTGGTATCCTCTTCCGCACTGGCTGAAGACTTCTACAAGGCGCTGTTCCGCAAAGACGCAAGCCAACAGGAGCTGGTCAACGTTGGCCGCCTCGCGGTAGTCGTTATTGCTGTTATTGCTGCACTGATCGCGCTAAACCCTGACAGCAAAGTACTGGGCATGGTGAGCTACGCATGGGCCGGATTTGGCGCTGCATTTGGTCCCGCCTTGATCCTGGCGTTATTCTGGAAGCGCATGAACCGTAACGGCGCTCTTGCAGGCATTCTTGTGGGCGGCATTACTGTCGTCGTCTGGAAGCAATTAAGCGGCGGTCTGTTCGACCTTTATGAGATCATCCCTGGTTTCATTCTAGCGACCGTAGCTATCATTGTTGTTTCTCTGGCGACGGAAGAGCCTTCCGCTTCCGTCCAAAAGCAGTTTGACAACGCTGTAGGCTAGCTTTTCCCGCGGCGCACCTTTTGCGCCAGTAGAGAATAGCCGGGCGCAGGGATGCGCCCTTCCCTTCGATTCAGCTTATCTCCCCATAAGGTTATACTGACCGCCAACTGCCCTACTTATTTAACGGCGTTTCAGTATGCTTAATAACCTTGCCCAGGGCTTACGCCTGGCTTTTTTCTTTCCCGCCGCCGCTATTCGGTTCCGCTTGAGCCCTGGCGCTTTCTGGTTCGTCGCCATAGTTGGCGCTTTGACAAGTGTGCTGACTGGTTTATATGCAACGGAGAGCCCTCGAATATTTCAGGCTGAAGGCGTATTTAGCGAAAGCTTCCTGTTAATAGCAATTCTGGCTGGCAGCTTTATCGCCAGTAAAATAGTTGGCGACCCATACTCTCAATACCGTATCCCCACGCTATTTCTCAACGCAATCATAGCGCCATATATTCTTTACACGGTATTCGAGCAGGAAGTCACCCTCACCTATTATTCCGACTACCCCCAACTTTTCTGGTGGTCATATTACGCTCTGGTCATCTGGACTCTGATCATCGCCTATCGGGCTGTGCGACTGTCCTCCTCCGGCCATCCTCTCCGACGCCTCACCGCCGCCTTACTGCTCACCATCGTGACGTTTCTACCAGCGCATTATCTGTACTTTTATGACTTCTGGATTACGGATTACAGCCAGAGCTTCGCACAGGAGCCCGAAGCGCCAAGCCTGAACGCAGAGCGCATACTCAGTCGCCAAGGGCCTCTGTTGCAAAGACAATTGGAAAAGCTACAGGCTTCCAAACCTGGCGAGCAAGACATGTTCTTCATCGGTTATGCCGGCTGGGGCGAACAACAAGTCTTCGCCAATGAGGTGGCTTTCGCCAGACGCTTGTTCAATCAGCAATATACCCGGTCCGAGCAAGAGCTGATCCTGGTCAATGATGTCAATAACCCCGAAGGCGCGCCTCTCGCCACTGCAACGAACCTCGAGACGGCGCTCACCCACATGGAGACATTAATCCAGCCGGAAGAAGACATTCTGTTCCTATTCATGACAAGCCACGGCGGAGAAGACCACAGCATCGCCACCAGTCTCAGCAATGTGCCGTTGAACGATATTCCTGCCGAAAAGCTTGGCCAAATACTAGACGCCAGTCCATTCAAGTGGAAAGTTGTGGTTGTTTCCGCCTGTTATTCTGGCGGCGTTATCCCCTATCTTGAAGGAGAAAACACCCTCGTTATTACAGCCGCCCGACCTGACCGCACCTCATTTGGTTGTAGCGATGACGCTGAGTACACCTATTTCGGTCGTGCGTTCTTGGTAGAGTCTTTAACGCAAACTCCTTCTTTCGTCACCGCCTTTAACAAAGCCAAAGATTTAGTGAGCCGCTGGGAGAAAAGAGACGGATTCACCCCGTCAGAGCCGCAAATTCGCGTGGGGGAGAAGGTATTACAACAACTGGTGCAGTGGAGCGAGAAAAGAGGCGCCGGCGAAGAGGTCCATTGCCGGACTAAGTGCTGATGGAGTTATTCCCTGCGACGGCTCCATACGGCGCCGCCGAGGGATACTCAGAGAAAGACCTTACTTGCGAATGCCTTCTACTGTCATGTATAGCTGGATTTCTTCCGCCGCGGGCCCCAGGCTTTTGGGAATGCCAAAATCTTTCAGCTTAAAAGTGGTAGTTCCCTCAAAGCCTTCACGATAGCCGCCCCAAGGGTCGTTGCCGCCAGCAATATGCGTAGCATCCAGTACAACTTCTTTGGTAACGCCACGCAAAGTCAGATCACCAACAATTTTCGCTTTGCCGTCCCCTTCAGGAACCACTTTCTTGCTCACAAATTTCGCAGAAGGAAACTCGTCTACATGCAAGAAGTCTTCGCTACGGATGTGCTTATCACGCTCAGCATGGTTGGTGTCCACACTGGCCGGATCGATGTTCACCGCCACTTTCGCCGCAGAAGGGTTAGCCTCATCATAAGAAAATTCGCCGTCAAACTTGTTGAAGCGCCCTAATACCCAGCTATAGCCCAAGTGGGACATTTTGAACTGGATAAAAGAGTGCGCGTTCTTGGTGTCCATGACAAAGTCCGCCGCATGAACAGATGCTGCGCCGGTCAACATAACGCCCAAGACAGCGCCAACGATACTCTTCTTCATAACTGTTTATCTCCTTGGATTTAGGTTAAATATATCTGTACTCACCGCCGCCGACAGCACTGGCGGCTATTTTGGGGAAAGCATTCTCATCAGAGTTTTATCTTTATCTATCACGTGATGCTTAATAGCCGCCAAAGCATGTAAAACGGCCAGCCCTACCAATGACCACGCCAGCCATTCGTGAACCTCGCCTGCAATATCCTCCATCCCTTTCACAGGGGGCAACAAAGCAGGAACCTCAAACAGACCAAACACATCAATACCCCGTCCGTCGGCGGTGGAAATGAGATATCCGGCGACCATGGCGGAGATCAACAACAGGTATAACAGGCGATGCGCCCATTCACTGGCGACCTTTTCGATACGGCTCAGTGAGGGCTCTGGCTCAGGACGCACATTGATAAGCCGCCAAACCAACCTGAATACAATTACAAACAGCAACAGCATGCCAATGCTTTTGTGGATGAAAGGAGCTTTTTGGTACCAGGCGTCATAATAGGACAGGTCTGTCATATAGAGCCCCAATCCGAATAAACCGAAAACAGCGAGCGCAACCAGCCAGTGCAGCAGAATTGCTATAAGTCCGTAATTTTGTTGCGTATTTTTCCACATTATAAGCAGCTCCCATCATCAATTGCCGTAGTCTAACCTCAATTATTTCGTATAAATATCGATAAATTTGAGATAGAGGATTCTATTTTTTAGAAAGCTTAGACCGAAGCTCCCCTCCTGCCAGCAAGTAGATAAAAAACTCGCCGCAACTGCTCCCTGGGCACATTAATAACAATGACTCCCAACAGCGTTAAAGCGCCGCCCAAGGCCAACTTCCAGGTCAAAACATCTCCAAACCATAGTATCCCGAACACCATTGCAAAGATCGGCGCCAGCAGCATCATCGGAGTCACCAAGGAGACGCTGTAACGCCCAAGCAAGCGATACACAATGCCGTGTCCGACAATGGATGCCACCACAGCGGAATAAAGTGGAGCCCAATAATCCGTCCACTCACTTTGAGCCAGAAGCCGCCATTGGCCCTCTTCAAATATATAAGACAACGCCAGCAGTGACGGTGTAGCCACTAATGCAATCCAGGCCTGTAGTCGCATGACGCCTAAATTCGGGCACTGCTTCATTAATATAGTCGCTATCGCCATACTCGCAGCAGCGCCCACCACCCAAGCCAGCGCGTCAAGATGATTAAAGACTACTGGATCAAACCCGATTATAAATACCCCGACTAAAGCCAGAATAATCGCACCACCTTTAACCCAACCAATGCTCTCTTTTAATATCGCCGCCGCCAGAATGGCTGAGAATGGCACATACAGCTGTGTCGCAATGGCGACCGACGCTATATTTCCTCCTGCGTTAAGCCCTAAAAACATCATACTGAAGTGTAATACACCCAATACAAATGCAACTGACAGCAACGGCTTCATATATCCTTTCGCTGGCTTCAGCCAAGGCGCCGTCAACACCAGCAAAAAAGCAAAACGCAGAGCAGTAAACAACAGAGGCTGAAAGTGCTGGGCGCCCTCCTTGCCTGCAATAAAGTTAAACCCCCACGCGAGGTTCGCCAGCAGGCCCAACAACAAATCCAATAGGGTCATAAATAGTCTTCGCCTGCGGCGACAGTTTGATACAAATTACAGCGTAAAAAGCATATACAAAATAACTTGGAATGAATCGTTAACATGCTGTAATCAGAAGGGCTCAGCGGATGTTCAATATTAGTACATTAGTATAGATAGGTAACTCTACTTAACTTGTTTTGTGGATAATTGGACTATATTTAACCAGTCCTTAAAAGGAGGGGAATCATGGAAAATCAATTTGACGAAGACGTAATTATCCCAAGCAACAACTAGAAGTAGTTGAAGTATCGCGAAGCCAGTTTACCGAACCGGCAGTCGTAAAGTCCGCTGACGCAACGGCGGAACCGCGCCTCAAAAAGGCGCCAAATAGAATTCGGATCAGTCATTATATCCAGACGCAGTGCGCCGTTGCGCGGCTACAACCGGTTGATGTTATCCACCGGTCAGCTTGCGTAGGGCGTAGACATCAAACCGGCCGCTTTTTCCTGCCACAATAAAGCTCGGCTCTCGCCCCAACAGGCATGGCGCGCCCTTAGGCCGTTTAACCACCACTCGCTTAACATCCTTCTGCAGAGCAGCAGCAAGCAATTCATTCGCATCTGGATCAGCGCCAACAATATCCTTAAACGCCTGCATTTCTTTTTTCACCGCACTACTCTTGCGACGCTCAGGAAACATGGGGTCAAGGTAAACCACATCAATCCCATCAGGAAAGGAACCAAAGGCCTCCCCTAAGTGCAATTTCATTCTAGACGCTACTGTCGCAGCCTCTGAACAATTTTGCGCTCTGCGCAGGCCATCCGCCAACAGGCAGTGGACAAGCGGATTACGCTCAAACATGTCCACTCGACATCCCAACGCAGCTAATACGTAGGCATCCCTTCCCAGACCAGCCGTAGCATCAAGGACATTCAGACTTTTCACTTCGCCCTTTAGACCTACCGCCTTCGCAACCATTTCACCACGACCGCCTCCATGCTCACGCCGATATGCCAGCGCACCTTCTACAAAATCTACAAAAACAGCGCCTGGCGCCTGCAAGCGCCAGTTCACCAGCTCTACTCTTGCATCAGAAAAGTTCAGCACGTATATCGGCCTGTCGCTCTTGGCAGGTAATGAATCAGAAGTAACAAAACGTAGCCCGAACTGAGAAGAAAACGCCTCGGCCTCGTTCAAGCGCATCTCACCCGAACTGACCAATACCTGCTCGTCATACGAAATCATGGTGCAATATCCATAACCAAAAAGAGGGGGGGATAGAAACAGGACTTTATACAAACAAATCAATACTTACCAAGCTGTCGACGCCATCGCGGGGGGAGTTGTTAGCGGTTGACTGGTAGGTTTGTATAGCCTGCTGCGCGGCAAGAGAGACATCGTCCGGTTCAGGATTCCGTTGTAACTGATTTTGCTCGGCGGAAGTGGTGGCGTAGACGCGGCGAAATGGCGTGATTTCCTGCCCCCCGGTCTGTAACACGTCTTCGGTCGCAGTCGCCTGCTCAATATTACGGCGTTGCGAGTCGTCGCGACGCGAAGCGTCAGCATCACTTATCGTCGATGCTTCATTGCGCTTAATCGTAGGTACTAACGGTAGCGAAGAGCCAACTCCGCCAATCATACGGCTATCCTTCCAGCGATAATCGCTCGGTCCGTGTCAATTTGAGACATTCAATCAGCAGGACTCCGAGCATATTGTCGGGGCGTTTTTCTAAAGTATAGACCGCCCCGAATCAGCCGCTAACAGAAGTCCGGCTAGTGCAGGCCGCTAACTCAGGCTACATACAGCCAAATCAACAAGCCTGCGCCTAGTATCATGCGATAAATTACAAACGGCATAAAACCTATCTTCTGTAAAAATTTTAAAAATAAGTGAATGCATGCATAGGCGCTGATTGCGGAAATAATGGTCGCCGCAGCGATTTCAGACCATTGCGAGCTGGCGCCCGTATTCACTAACTCCAGCCCTTTAAACAGACCAGCCGCGGCGATCAATGGAATAGAAAGAAGGAAGGAAAAACGGGCGGCTGTTTCTCGGTTCAGCCCCAAAAACAAAGCTGATGTCATGGTAATGCCTGAACGCGATGTGCCTGGAATCAGGGCCAATGCCTGAGACACGCCAATTATCAGCGCATCTTTTAACGTAAATTGATCCGTGTCGCGAGTTCCTTCTTTGCGATCAGCCAGCCCCAGCAAAATGCCGAAGCCGATTGTCGCCAAAGCAATAACCAATGCCGAGCGCAGGTTTTCTTCGATCCAGCTGTCCAACAATACGCCAGCCAATCCAGCCGGTATCGTACCTAGAATAACGGCCCAGGCGAGACGTGATTCCTGCGATGCGCCACCACCGGCGATCTGTTTAAACCAACCATTGAGCAAATTGAAAATATCAGCTCGGAAATAAACCATAACCGCCAGCAAGGTGCCGACATGAACGGCTACGTCAAACGCCAACCCCTGATCCTGCCACCCCCAAACCTCGGAGGGAAGAATCAGGTGCGCAGAGCTGGAGACAGGAAGAAATTCCGTCAGCCCCTGAATCAGCGCCAAAACAACGATCTCAAGCCAAGTCATTTAAAATGTTCCCATAAAAATAGTAAGCACTAATAAAAAAGCTCCTTAAAGTTCCACTTGTCGACGTCGGCGTCAAGCGCGACTTTCGTGAAAGTTTGGAGAGATATACAGACAAGAGGAAAAGTTAGCTTTTAACGTCCGGGGAGCTTCTTCCAGGCTACTTCATCGCGCAAATAGATCGGTTGGGCCTGTATGGCTGGCGTTACGCATCCCGCCTCAAACATCGCTACCGCCATTTCAGCCATAGCAGCGGCTCGAGGGCCCCACTCCAACTCCTGTATTCGAGCTTTCTCGGCCAACACGGCCGGCAAGCGTTTCAGATAAAGCAGACCGCTCCCCAATAATGCCGCCTCACCACTTTGCGTGGATACATCGACCATTTCAGGGGGAGTTACCTGCTCCGCATACACTTCCATCAAGCCCCCAGGGGAATTCTCATAACCCGCCCAGTAAACTTCGTTCATGCGCGCATCAAGTAGACATATCGCCTGACTGGCGAAGTTTTCTTGACTCTTAAACCAGGCGAAAGCCATCGCCTCCAATGTAGACACTGACGCGACAGGCAAATCCGCGCCAAACGCCAACCCCTGAACAATACCTGCTGCAATGCGCAGTCCGGTGAACGAGCCCGGCCCTCTTCCAAACGCCAGGGCATCCAACTGCTTAACGCGCAAACCGCTGTCGCCAAGCAAACTATCAATCATTGGCAGGCACCGTTTGGCGTGAGCCCTTGGCGTCGTTTCCAGCAGCTCAGTCAGTTCGCCATCGTTCCATAAAGCCACGGAGCAGGCGTCACTTGAAGTATCCAGTGCGAGTATTTTGGCCATGAAGGTTGTTCAATAAAATCTGAAGAGAAGGCGACGCAGAGTAGCGTCGCCCAATGATGAAGGTATAATTTTTACTTCTGCAAACCTGCGAAGACACGGTCACGAATTTCGTCGACAGAACCAATGCCTTCAACACGGAGATACGCAGGTGCGGCATCCACATCTTTCTCCGCCCAGCTACGATAATAATCAACCAGTGGAGCGGTTTGTGAGTGATAGACTTCCAAGCGCTTGCGCACTGTTTCTTCTTTATCGTCTTCACGCTGAACCAAAGACTCGCCTGTGACGTCGTCCTTCCCCTCCACTTTAGGCGGATTGTAGTCGACATGATAAACACGGCCGCTAGCTTCATGTACGCGACGCCCACTCAGGCGCTTGATGATCTCCTGGTCGTCAACTGCGATCTCCACGACATGGTCAATTTTCACACCAGCCTCACGCAACGCTTCCGCCTGGGGAATCGTGCGAGGGAAACCATCAAACAGGAAACCGTTGGCGCAATCGTTTTCTGTAATGCGGTCTTTTACCAGCGCTATGATGGTTTCGTCCGATACCAGTCCACCCGACGCCATCACTTCTTTCACTTTCAGACCCAATGGAGAGCCCGCTTTTACCGCAGCGCGCAGCATGTCGCCAGTGGAAATCTGGGGTATCCCGAATTTCTTCATAATATTCTGCGCTTGCGTGCCCTTTCCGGCGCCGGGTGCGCCCAATAAAATAATTCTCATACCAATTACACTCCTGATCCAAGCAACAAATTCCTGTGCGCTTACGTCAGCCGCAAGCTGACGCAGCAGTCTGTCGACGAGTTATTATTGTCGAGTTCCATGGAGCCCCTTTAAGGGACTTTTCTCTCAACACATTGATTCCAATCGCATTTCCCCGCGATTCCGGCGACAATACACATCCGATTAGAGACGCTGCACATTGTAGGGAAGATTAGCAAAGAGCTGAATTATACGGATATAGGCAGGCAACCTGAAGCGCCAATCTCGATAAAGCCGCCCGGGCGACGGCGCCCAGGCGAATCTATCCCATTTGTGAGGCAAGTTGATTCAGCGAATCGCTGGACTGCTTCAGCTGTTCGAACACTTCAAACACAATCTCAGGCTGCATATCCAGGCGTTTTGCGTAGTAGACAGGATCGTCCGGAACTTGATCGTCGCCTAACTCAAGCTCCTTGAGCAGGCAGTTGGACAGCTGGATCAGTAAAACGTAATCCTCGTAGGGACCGTGGTAATCCTTGACTTGATGCCCAGCAGCAGTCATAGAAACTTCCTTCGGCAAGCGCCAATGCTCCAACAGAATTGAGCCCAGCATACCGTGTCCCAATCCCACTAGCTCCTTAGCTCCACCCATGCCGAGCACCTGCTTTTCCAAAACAGCCAGCTCCGTCATCGGGTCCGCCTCGGCAAGCTTGTTCAGCATGGTGTATTCAGGGCGAAACAGATGCCCAAGGAGCAAAATACCGAAGTTATGCAGCAAACCGGTCAAGTAGGCCAGGGATGGATTGACGCGATCATCAGGAACATGGAAAGCCAAACGCTGCGCCAATAGCGAGACATGCAGCGCATGCCGCCAAAAGCAAACGATGCCGAGGGGGCCCTCATTGGGTAAATCAAACGCCTTACTGGCGGAAATAGATAACGCCAACTGGCTGACGCGCTCAAATCCCAGAACGCGCATAACCGCATCCTTGACGCTCTCAAGCTTCCCTCTATATCCGTAAAGCGCCGAGCGGGCTTGTCGCATAATCTGCGCCGCCAGACTGGGATCTTGCTCGATGATCGCCGCCAACTCCCCCGCGGTGGCGTCTGGATCAGAGGTAGCCTGCAGTATCCGCGTCGCAACCGTCGGCATCGGCGGTAGTTTATAAAGACGCTTTAAACGCTCCGCCACACGCTCGGCGTTGGCTTCGCCTACATCAGTACCTTCTGGAATATCGGATGACAAAGAATTCATTGCTAGCGCCTCACAGCAGCCTTGCTTAAGTTTTATAGCACGACTCATCACTCTCTGAAAGCTTTCGCGATCCAGACGCAACAGAGTATTGTGGCACCCTGACTGGATATATATTTGCTCCTTGGTGAACAAGCTCTCATCACACACGGCGTGAACGCCATAGGCGCTGGCGATGGGAGGGTGTGATCCAGGCTCACAGTCTCGGAACAAGCGATCCGCCTGACGCCCGGTAAGGCGCTGAAGGTTGCGACGAATAGCGCCATTAAGGGCGTCCAGATTCATTTGCATCCCGAATTCGGTGATCGCCATGACGACGCCTTTGGCGTCCACCAGGATTTCCGCCACCGCCACACAATCAGGCAGCACTTCAGCCGCCCTCAAAGCAGCGTCAATATTGCCTGCGCGATCATGGTGTATCTGCTGATACGGCACTCCCTGCCGGCTCAGATACTGCATAACTCTGGATGCAAGCGGCACACTTCCCCCGTTTTACTAAAACAACCCAAATAATAGTTTAGTTTATATGCGCCTGAAGGGACGTGCGTGATAGGAATCACATGCAAAGGTAAGCTTGCGTTGCGCTGTGTTGGAGTTTGGTAACCGCCCCGGCGACGCCGGGGCGACAGCGGGACTAGCCCGTATTACGCATACCAGCGGCGACGCCCGCCATCGTGACCTTCAGCGCTTTCTCAACCGTCTCTTTATTGGTTTCTCCCTCGGCTCGATCACGCACCAGGAGCTCCACCTGCAAGTAATGCAAAGGGTCGGTGTAGGGGTTGCGAACCTGCAGGGAATGCATGAAGACAGGGTTATCCAGCAGCAGCTCACCCTGTTCCTTTAGCTCATTGATCAGGTCCACGGCGCGACCCGCCCGGCGACGCAGCTCATCTCCCAACTGGTGTAGCTCTGGTTTGACCAGTCGCTCCTCATAAAATCGCGCAATCTCAGGGTCCACCTTGGAAAGCACCATTTCCAGCATATCCACGTGAGTTTCAAAGAACGGCCAGCCAGTCAACATCGCCTTCAATGTGTCCGCGCCGCCATCATCGACGGCAGTTTGCAGCGCTGTATCGCTACCCAGCCAAGCAGGCAGCATGAGTCGCATTTGCGTCCAAGCGAAAATCCATGGGATAGCACGCAGGCTTTCAACACCGCCGGAGGCCTTGCGACGCGCAGGACGACTACCCAACGCCAGTTTGCCGAGTTCCTGCTCCGGCGTCGCGGAGCGAAAGTACTCCACGAAACCGGGCCGCTCGCGCACCACTTCACGGTAAGAAGTCACCGCCAGACTGGATAGCTTATCCATCATCTCGCGCCAGGCAGGCTCTGGTTCCGGCGGCGGCACCAACGAGGCCTCCAGTACAGCGCCTAGATAGAGATTGAAGCTCTGTTTGGCGACTTTCGGCTGCCCGAATTTAAAGCGGATCATCTCGCCCTGTTCAGTAATTCTGAAGTTACCAGCGACCGACCCCGGGGGCTGCGAGAGAATTGCCCGGTTAGCCGGGCCGCCGCCGCGGCCGACCGTTCCACCACGACCGTGGAAGAGCGTCAGTTTTACATCATGCTTCGACGCCACCTTGACCAGCGCCTCTTGCGCCTGATACTGCGCCCAGGCCGCCGCCATCTGACCCGCGTCTTTGGCGGAGTCCGAGTAACCAATCATGACCTCTTGTTTACCGCCCATGTACTCCCGGTACCATGGAAGGTCGAGCAAACGACCAATGCTATCCGCAGCGCCTTGCAAATCACTCAGGGTCTCAAACAGGGGCGCAATCGGAATGCGGTGACGCATGCCGCTCTCACGCAGCAATAGAATCACCGCCAGAACATCGGACGGATCACTGGCCATGGAAATAACATAGGAGCCCAGTCCCTCCGGAGGCTGCGTCGCGACAACTCGACAGGTAGCCAACACTTCCTTGGCTTCCGCAGAAGCCGGCCACTCCTTGGGAAGCAGTGGACGCCGACCTTCCAGCTCACGAATCAAAAAGGCCTGCTTCTCCTCTTCGCTCCACTCTGAGTAATCGCCAATGCCAAGGTAAGCGCATACTTCTTTCATCACATCGCTGTGGCGTTCTGAGTCTTGCCGAATATCCAGCCTCACCAACTGTAAACCGAAGCATTGCGCGCGACGAATCACGTCCAGCAGCGGCCCATTGGCGATCACTTCCATGCCGCAATCCCGCAACGAGCGATAACACACCATTAACGGCTCAATCAGTTCCGCATTATTGAGCAAAACATCAGCGGATGGTTTTTTCGTGGCGTCCAGTGCCTCAGCAGCCCATGCCCGCGTTGCTTCCAACCGGCTGCGCAGCTTGGCGAGTATTTTCCGATAAGGCTCCCGGCTCTGCCCAGAGGCCCGCGCCAGTTCGCCATTACAGGCGGTCATGGATAATTCCGAACGTAGCGCTTCTATATCCCGCAGATACAAATCCGCCGCCATCCAGCGGCTCAGTAAAAAGACTTCGCGAGTGACCTCGGAGGTAACGTTAGGATTGCCGTCTCTGTCACCCCCCATCCAGGAGGCGAACCGCACAGGGCTCACGTTGATCGGCAGCCCCTCGCCAAAACGCGACTGCAACGCGGCGTCCATCTGGCGCATAAAATCAGGAACTGCCTGCCATAAGGAATTTTCGATTACGGCGAACCCCCACTTCGCCTCGTCCACCGCCGTGGGGCGCTCATAACGAATCTCATCTGTGTGCCAGGCTTCTGTGATCAAACGTCGCAGACGCTCAACGATCTTGCCGTACTCTTCCTCCAATAAGTCGCTACGGTCCGAGGCCTCCAGGCACTCAGAAATCTGGTCATATTTCTGAATCAGCGTGCGGCGGGTAATTTCGGTAGGATGCGCCGTCAGCACAAACTCTAAATTCAGATCCGCCAGTTGCGCGAAGACTTTCTCTTTACTGACGCCTTGACCAATCAAGCGATCAAACACGACTTCGATCGTGTCCAGGCGGTTATCCACCAGTTCGCTGGCAGGCGCCCGACGCCTGACGATATGGTATTGTTCAGCAATATTGGTCAGGTTCAAGAATTGATTGAACGCCCTTGAGACAGGAACCAGCTCTTCATCATTCAATCCAGAAAGCACCTCTTTCAGTTGCTTTCTCTGGCTGATTTCCGCATTACGGTCTGCTTTTGCGGCGATACGGATTTTCTCGATTTTATTGAAAATCTCATCGCCAAGGTGATAGCGAATGCTTTGCCCCAGCAACTCTCCCAGAAGGCGTACGTTTTCTCTCAGTTCAGGATGCAATTCCTTCATCATTTCTCTTACTCCGCCGCTTTTTCAATAGTCTCTTCTTCGTTGACGTTTTGTTGCAATCGCCTTATCTCAACTATAACCCTGTGAAATATCGAAAAATTCCGAACTAAAACAATAGCACCCCCTACCCTGGTTGTCTCATCATTCCACCAATCCGCATGCCGCTTCATCTGAGACGGTCTAAACTATTAATCAGGCAGACAAATAGCTTCCTTCTATTTGTTTACAACGACAGGGCCTGCGCAGGCGCATGAATGCGCCTGAGTACTAACATGCCAATATCATTGCCACGTTAGTAGTTAAAAACCTTCACAGAAAAACCGGCCGCCCTCTCAGGCCGCTACGTACATGCTCTTATGGCCCGACCTGGTGGGGCCTCCTAGACTGAAATTGATGTCGTTTGTTTTACATAGGCCGCTTTATGAAAATTAACGCTCTCGTGCAAAATTGGGAAAACACCGCCAACGTCCGTCTTACGAACAAGGAATATCCGTTGCGCCTGCGCATTGAGGACGCAGCCAGAGTTTCAGCCCTCGCAGAAATGTATCCACTACGCAGCCAGGAAGAAATCATCAGCGAACTCCTTTCCGCTGCGCTGGATGAGCTGGAGAGCAGCTTCCCCTATATTCAGGGAGCCAAGGTGGTTGCTGAAGATGAAATGGGCGACCCCATGTACGAAGACGTCGGGCCGACGCCAAGATTTTTGCAGCTAAGCAAGAAGTACATCAGCCTGCTCAAGCAAGAGCTGAAGGCGGCCAACAATTAAGCTTGCAACAGGTGCGCGTTGACAGCGCGCATTGTGCTTATAGGCCTTCTTCTTTAGCCTTGTCCCACAACAAGTCCATTTCTTGCAACGACGCATCGTCCAAGGTTTTGCCCTGTTCTCTCAATAGCGACTCAATCCGGGAAAAGCGCCTTACAAATTTAGCGTTAGCCCTGCGCAAAGCAGCCTCTGGATCAGCCTTAACGAAACGCGCCAGATTGACACAGCAAAACAACACATCCCCCAGCTCATCTTCCAACTTATCCTGATCCAGAACCGGAGCCGCCAACTCATGGCGCAACTCGTCAATCTCCTCGTGAATTTTATCCAGAACAGGGTTTATTTCCGGCCAGTCGAAGCCGTGTAATGATGCGCGCTTTTGCAGTTTCTGCGCTCGCTGCAGCGCCGGCATGGCGTTAGGGATATCCGCCAGAACACTTCGGTCAGCGTCGGAATCTGGAGCTTCACCCAATTTCTTCAGTTCACGCTCCTGTTGCTTGATCCGCTCCCAATTGGCTTTGATCTGCTCCTCGCTGATCCTTTCATCTGGAGCCAAGCGACTTTTAAGAGTCCCATCAGGAAACACATGAGGGTGCCGGCGCAATAGCTTCCGAACAACGCCATCAACAATATCGGGCCACTGGAACAGGTCCTTCTCCTGCGCCAGCTGGGAATAGAAAACGGCCTGAAACAGTAAGTCTCCCAACTCATCGCGAAGATGCGGCCAGTCTTTCCGTTCTATTGCATCCGCCACTTCATAGGTTTCTTCTATGGTAAATGGAACGATAGACGCAAAGTCCTGTTTCAGATCCCATGGACAACCATCCTTTGGATCACGCAATCGACCCATCAGGTACAGGAGGTCTTCTAGAGTGTACTGAAGAGAATCATTTGCCACACTCATCACCCTTCTCCCGGTTTCGCTCGGCGCGCGTCAATAATATTCGGCAGCCTTCGAATACGATCAAACATGCGGCCCAATACATCTATGGACGTCACTTCTACAGTGAGCCGTATATCTGCCGTACTCTGATTTTTGTCAGTATTTGTCAATGCAGCGGTCACGTTGATCTTCTCATTCGCCAGCAACAAAGTGATATCGCGCAGCAAACCGGGGCGGTCATAGGCATTAATAACCACATCTACAGGATAGGTGTATTCAGTATCGCCCCAGCTTACTTCTATCATGCGGTTGGGCTCGACCGTCTGTAACTGCAGCGCGTTGATGCAATCTTGTCTGTGAATGGAAACCCCCCGACCAATGGTGATATAACCGACGATAGGATCGCCCGGAGCCGGTTTACAGCAGTTCGCCATCTGAGTCATCAGATTACCGACGCCACGAATGTGCACATCAGACGATTTAGCGCTTTCCTGCGCCGCACGCAGATGCAGCGACAGCTGCTCATCCCGCGGCTCCAGCATGTTCTGCGCGGTATGCGCCACTTGCATCGGCTTGAGATCGCCAGCGCCGATGGCGGCGAACATATCCTCCGCCGAGGGATAATTCACTTTCTGCGCCAAGTCATCGAAATCTAGCTGCTCCAATGACAGGCGCTTTAATACGCCTTGCAGAATATCGCGCCCTTCCTCGACATTCTGATCGCGATCCTGCAGCTTGAACCAATGGGTGATTTTCGCCCGCGCTCTGGAAGTATTGGCGTATCCCAGATCCGAGTTGAGCCAGTCGCGACTGGGGCGCGCCTGATTCGAGGTCAGAATCTGCACCTGATCGCCGGTTTTTAACTTGTAGTTCAGCGGCACGATACGGCCGTGAATCTTGGCCCCACGGCAGGCGTGCCCGATTTCCGTGTGCACCTTGTAGGCAAAATCAATGGGGGTTGATCCTGCCGGCAAATCAATAACATGCCCATCTGGCGTGAATACGTAGATGCGGTCGCTAACGATGTCGTTGCGCCACTGATCAACAAGCTCTGAAGTCTTGCTTCCCAGTTCGTCCTGCCACTCCAGCACCTGTCTCAGCCAAGCGATCTTCTGCTCATACCCATGAGATTTCTGCTGCGTATCGGTGCCTTTATATAGCCAGTGCGCACAAACTCCCAGCTCCGCCTCTTCATGCATTTTCTGCGTGCGGATCTGTACTTCCATGATTTTCCCGGACGGACCCACTACCGCCGTGTGCAGCGACTGATACCCGTTCTGCTTTGGGTTGGCGATATAGTCATCAAACTCATGGGGAATGTGGCGCCACAATGCATGCACCACTCCTAGAGCAGAGTAGCAATCGCGTATGCTGGGAACCAGAATACGAATGGCGCGGATGTCATAGACTTGCGAAAAGTCGATCCCCTTGCGGTGCATTTTGCGCCATATGCTGTAAATGTGCTTGGCGCGGCCGGAAAGCTCCGCCTTGATACCGCTGGCTTCCAGTTCCTGACGCAATGCGGAGAGGGCCTCCTCAATGAACTTCTGCCGGTCCATACGGCGTTCATCCAGCAGCTTGGCGATTTTTTTGTAGGCGGTTTCATGCAGATAGCGGAAAGACAAATCCTCCAGCTCCCACTTTAGATAACCGATCCCCAAGCGGTGAGCCAGTGGCGCATATATATCAAAGACTTCTCTGGCCACGCGATGACGCTTGTCCGATCCAGCGTTTTTCACGTCTCGAATGGCGCAGGTCCGCTCCGCCAGCTTGATCAGCGCTACGCGCACGTCGTCTATCATGGTGACCAGCATACGGCGGATGTTGTCCACCTGGGTCTGGGTCTGCCCCAGCACACTGCCCTGAATGGGGTGACGTAAGCTGGAAATCGCCGCCATCTGCGAGACGCCTTCAATCAGTTTGGAGACTTCTTCGCCAAATTCTTCATTCACTCGGATCAAAGAAAGTTTGCCTTCCCGCACTGCACGATAGAGCACCGCTGCGATCAGGCTGGGCGTATCCAGTTGTAACTCAGACAGAATCTGGGTCATTTCCAAGCCGGTCAAAAAGCTGCTGGAGCCTTCCGACCAAAGGTTTCCGGCGCGCACCGCCTCTGATTCGATCTCTTTCGCCAGCAGGCAGGCGCGGCGAAACGACGCCACATCCTCCAATTCAACCTGTTGCTGTAAACGGTCAATCCAACCGTTGATATCAACTGACCCGTCCTGAGCCAAAGGATAATCTTCGCGAACTTTAACCATAGTGACGCCTTTCGCCAGACTCTCTTATTTTCTGAGTAACGGGCTTATGCTTTCTCGAATAAGGCCATTGACTCGACATGGGCCGTATGCGGGAACATATCCATTACCCCGGCCTTGATCAGCCTGTATCCCTGCGCCGCCAGAATGCCGGCGTCCCGCGCCAATGTAGCGGGGTTACAGGACACATAAACAATTCGCTTCGCCCCAAAACGGGTCATTTGCTTCGCTAACTCTTCCGCACCAGAGCGCGGCGGGTCCAGTAAAATTTTGTCATAAGTTCGCAGCCACGCATGCTTCGCCTCATTCGCCGGCGCTAATGGAAGGTGCAGATCCGCAGCGTGAAACTCTACATTGCTAACGCCATTGAGTTCCGCATTGGCGTAGCCTCTGCGCACCATATCCTCGCTGCCCTCCACTCCCACCACATGCGCCGCCGAGCGGGCAATGGGCAGGGTGAAGTTACCCAGCCCGCAAAACAGGTCGAGAATAGTCTCGCCCGCCTGCGGCTGCAGCCATTCCAACGCCTGCGCCAGCATACGACGATTGATATCGCGATTGACCTGAGTAAAGTCCATTGGATGGAACTGCATTGTCAGATCATAGTCGCTCAACTGATAGCTGAGCAGTTCCCGCCCATCTTTCGGCCATAACTTGGCGACCGTGTCAGGACCTTTGGGTTGCAAGTAAATTGCCAACCCGGTTTGCTCAGAGAAATCGATGAGCTTTTGCACGTCGTCTTCAGTGAGCGGGTCCATATGACGGATTACCAGTGCGCAAACATCATCACCTGCCGCCACCTCAATCTGGGGAGTGCGCTGGTAGACGGAAAGCCCCCGAACCAAAGCTTTCAGCTCAGGGATACGACCACCGACGGATTCAATCAGAACCGCGCACTCATCAATAGCGGTCAGAAAGTTACTGTAGCGCTCACGAAAGCCCACCAGGACTTCATCGCGCTTGGCTACGTAGCGCACACCCAATCTCGCCTTGGTGCGATAGCCGCGACCCGCGCCTACTAGCGGAGGAACGACCTGCTCCGGCTTTAAGTCGCCAAAGTGTCTCAGGTGGTCCAGTAAGACAGACTCTTTGTGATTGATCTGAAACCCCAGGTCGACATGCTGCATGCTGCAACCGCCACAGAGTTTGGAGAACTGGCAGTCAGGCTCAATACGTTGCGGATGCTGCGTCAACACTTCTTCTACAGCAAGCTCATCATAGCTGCGACGGCTGTTTACATATCGCGCAGTTACAGTTTCGCCGGGCAAAGCGCCTTCGACGAACAGGGTTTTACCGTCTTTATGGGAGACGCCACGACCTTCGTGACTGAGAGATTCAATTTCGCAGGTAATGGACTCTTGGGGTAACTTCTTTCTACGACGAGACATGCTTATAAACCTGGGCTATGAGGCCGATCTGGATAAAAAGCCGGCCATTATAGCGGCCTCCCGCAACAGATATAAGGGCTTTGCCAGAGCAACGGGTCAGCCGCGGAATACGCCTGTAGACAGGTAGCGGTCGCCCCGATCACAGATAATGGCGACGATCACCGCATTTTCAACCTCGCGGGATAAACGTAATGCTCCAGCGATTGCGCCGCCAGAGGATACGCCGCAGAAGATACCTTCCTCCCGAGCCAGCGCCCGCATTGTCTCTTCGGCTTCCTGCTGCCCAATATCCAAAACCAAATCCACAGACTCAGGCTGATATATTTTAGGTAAATAAGCTTCCGGCCAGCGCCGAATACCAGGTATGGACGCTCCATCCGCAGGCTGCAATCCGACTATCTGAATATCCGGGTTACACTCCTTAAGATAGCGAGAGGTACCCATAATAGTACCAGTGGTTCCCATAGAGCTGACGAAGTGGGTAATAGAGCCGTCGGTTTGCCGCCAGATTTCCGGGCCTGTGGTCTTGTAATGCGCAAGGGGATTATCAGGGTTAGCGAACTGATCCAGCACTTTGCCTTTGCCTTCCGCCTCCATCTGCTTAGCGAGATCACGCGCCCCTTCCATCCCCTCCTCTTTGGACACAGAGATGATCTCCGCACCGTAGGCGGTCATCGCTGCGCGGCGCTCCTCACTCATGTGCGCCGGCATGATCAAAACCATGCGATAGCCTTTGATCGCTGCCGCCATAGCCAAGGCAATCCCGGTATTGCCGCTGGTCGCCTCAATCAAAGTATCGCCAGGACGGATATCTCCCCGGTTTTCAGCCTCTTGAATCATGCTCAACGCAGGTCGGTCTTTGACTGACCCAGCTGGATTATTCCCTTCAAGCTTCGCCAGAATGACATTAGTGGTGTCGCCGGGCAGTCTCTGCAGTCGAACAAGCGGTGTGTTTCCAACGTAGGATTCAATCGTGGGGTATGACATCTTTAACGTTCGCTTCTTTTTAAATTCAATCAATTAGCTGTAGAATCGGAAGTATCCTTGTCCGCTGTGACAATGACGCGACGTCGCCAGAGCGAAAGTCCGGTCCCTGTTCCACTATCGAAGCATTTCCCTCGATAGCCATGTCCGGACTTGATATTGGCCGAACATCGGCCATGATAAGCAATAATCTGAGAGTGGCGATATATTCTTTTTTAATATAAAAATCACTTTATATCATAAATACCATAATATGCCGTTTATCCGCGCCTCCTCCACAAGCCGCCAAAGGGCCCCTGCATGAAACGTTGGGGCATAAAAGTAAAGGTCATTTTATTGACCTTGGCGCCGTCACTCACCATCGCATTTACGCTGTCCGCCGCCTTTGTATTTACACGCCTGGACGACCTCAGCGACGTACTTCTGGAGCGCGGCTCAGACTCCGCCCGTCACCTCGCCAACGCTGCGGAGTATGGCGTTTTCACAGGAAATCGCCGTCAATTGATCGGGCTGACCAACGCCGTGTTGGAAGAGAAAGATATTCGCTCTGTATCGATTTATGGGCGTCAACGGCAGATATTGGCCCACGCCGGTCCACGCATCCAGGAAGAGCACACGATCCCCGCGAGCTTATCCACCCAGCTTACGATTTATTCCAGTGAGGATGTGCTGCGCTTCACCGCCCCGGTCACACTGCAGGATCTCAGCCTGAGTGAGGACGCCAATTTACAGGAATCCGAAACCTCTAATGGACTGCAAGACAATATTCTAGGGTGGGCGGTCATTGAGGTGTCCCGAGCGCCAACTCAGGTCGCCAAGTATCGAACGATTCTCTTCGCCGTCAGCGCCGTGTTCACCGCCATTATTGTGTGCACCTTTCTTGCGCTTCGTTTGAGCCGCGACCTTACTTCGCCGCTGTCTCAAGTAGCTCAGGCGCTTACCCGTATAAAAGAAGGCAAACTGGATACCCGTGTATATATCGAAGCCAGCCCGGAACTGGCGTTATTGCAGGACGGCATCAACTCCATGGCGGAGGCGCTCGCCAAGGCCCGCAGCGAGATGCAGCAGAATATTGATCAAGCCACGGAAGATCTGAGGGAAACGCTGGAAACTATAGAAATCCAGAACATTGAATTGGATATGGCCCGCAAAGAAGCAATTGAAGCCAGCCGTGTGAAGTCCGAGTTTCTCGCTAACATGTCCCACGAAATCCGCACGCCGCTTAACGGCATCATCGGTTTCACGCACCTTCTACTGAAATCCAATCTGGGACCACAGCAACGGGACCAGCTCAACACCATTCTAAAATCATCCGAGATCCTGCTGACTATCATCAACGACATCCTCGACTTCTCCAAGATCGAAGCTGGCAAGCTGGTGCTGGACAACACCACCGTCAACCTGCAGGAAATCGTGGAAGACGTCCTTACAATGCTCGCCCCCGGCGCTCACGAGAAAAACCTGGATCTGGCAGGCCTCGTCTACTCCGATGTGCCCAGCCACATTATGGGCGACCCATTGCGCATCAAGCAGATTGTCACCAACCTGGTCAACAATGGCATTAAGTTCACTCAAAGCGGCGAGGTTGTGGTTCGCGTCATGCTGGAGGATGAGTCCGATGAAAGCTCTCTCATTAAAATCACCGTCACCGACAGCGGCGTAGGGCTCTCCCGCGTACAACAGCAGACATTGTTCAGCGCCTTCAGTCAGGCGGACGCTTCAACAGCAAGGCGCTTCGGCGGCACCGGGCTCGGCCTGGTGATATCAAGACGTTTGACTGAACAAATGGGAGGCCAGATCGGCGTCGAAAGCGAACTCGGCAAAGGCTCCACTTTCTGGATTGAACTCCCAGTAGAAATTGCGCCCAACCAGCCAGACAATGAGCTCAACCACCGCCTGTTCGAAGGCGAGCGCATTATCTACCTTGAGCACCAGAAGAAAACCGGACTGGCCGTGGAGCATACGCTCAAAAAATGGGGAGCTAATGTCACCCAAGTAGACAATATCAAAGACTTGGCGGACAAGGTGGAGGAAGCGCAACGCAAAGGAGAAGGCTTCGCCGTCGCCATTATTGGCCTGACTCGCCACCACCTGCGCTCCAACTCTTATCTACAGACTGTGCGCAAGCTGGAGTACAAACTCGATTGCCGCACACTCATATTGACCCCAACGATAGACACCGGCAACGAAGAACCGCCGATCCTGACGGACGCTTCGACCTTCCTGATCAAGCCCGCTTCGCAACGCCGTCTGGCGAATGCGCTAGGCTGGCTGATTGAAGGGCGCTCAGAGGAAGAGGAAGCGCCATCGGCGGTAACGATCAAGCAATTGAACGCCAATAGCGGCCGCAAGCCATTAGTGCTGGCGGTGGACGATAATCTCGCCAACCTCAAGCTAGTCGAAGCTTTCCTGTTAGACTTGGGCGCGGTTGTGGAAACCGCCATGAGCGGCTACGAAGCGCTCACCAAAGCCAAGCAGAAACGCTTCGACGTCATCTTTATGGATGTGCAAATGCCCGGTATGGACGGCGTCGAAACCACGATCAAGATACGAGAGTTTGAAGCAGGCAAGCGGCGCACGCCAATCATAGCTCTAACCGCTCACGCCATGTCGGAAGAACGCAAACAACTGCTGCAAAGCGGTTTCGACGACTATCTGACCAAACCCACAAACGAGGATGAACTGCAACGAATCATCGAACGCAGAACTGGATTCCAGCTGACGCCTCAGCCTTTACTGACCCAACAACCAGTGCGAGAGCCCGGGAAGATAAAGCCTTCAGTGAAGGCCGCAACCGAGCCATGTGTAGACATTCGTAGTTGCGTTACGCTTGCCGGCGGCAAAAAAGGGTTAGCGGAAGAGTTGTTCTCCATGTTACTTGAAAACCTGCCGGAAGAACGCAAGTCCATTGAGCACGCTTGGGAGCAGCAAGACAGGTCCGAACTGCTGGAGCGCGTTCACCGCCTGCACGGAGCGACGCGATACTGCGGCGTCCCCTTGCTTCGCAACGCCGCCGCAGACCTGGAAGGACAGATAAAACGCGACGTGGAACCACTGGAAGTAGCTGTATCCAAGTTATTTGAGGAAATAGAAAGAGTGCTTTACTGGTCGGACAGAAACGATTGGCAGACTGAGTTTCGGGAGTATCAAGCCCAGTCAGCTCCTCAATCTTAGATAGCGATTGTCCTTTGGCGATTTTTGATTCTGACGGCTTCTAACTTTTGGAAAGCTTCAGGTAACTGCGCATCAGCTCTCGGGAGTGCAGTGGACGACCGCACAGCAGCTCATCAAGGCAGTGTCGAGTCAAACGCTTGGCTGCCAGCAGACTTCCTGGAACACTCCAGTCACGCTTGGCCATCGCAAGCAAGTGCTGCCCTTGTACAACAATAGAGGACGGTTCCACGTCCTGACATACGCCTTCAGTGAGCGAGACATAATAAGCCATCCCATTTATCACTGGATCGCCAGTAGCGCTTTCTACACCAAAGTCCACGCCGAACCCCAGTTCAGCCAACAATGCAAACTCCAGCTCCCGCAAGCCAGGCTCCAGACTCGATTGAGGGTGAGATAAAAAAGACAGGCTCGATTTGTAGGCGTTAAAAACCTCCTGGCAGGTTTCCAACGGCTGCAGCAACTTCAGCAACAACTCGTTAAGGTAAAGGCCAGCGTAAAGAGCCTCTCCAACTAAAGGAAAACGAGTATTGGTCGTGTCACAGCGAATGAGGGTTTTCAGCTCGTTACGCCCTACCAGCTCAACTTCCAGCTCGGTGAAGGGCTGCAGTATATTGGCGACCTTGTTCCTGCGGCCGCCGACTTTCAACACAGCAGAGGTTTTTCCATCAACCTCGGTTATCAGATCGACTAATTGACTGTTCTCGCGATACGGCCTGCTATGCAACACATAGGCGGCTTGAAGCGCAACCGGCGGCATAATGGCCAGAGCGCCCGTTAACGGTCGTCGTAACCCAGACTTTGCAGAGCGCGCTCGTTGTCGCTCCAGCCCGACTTCACCTTCACCCAGGTTTCCAGCATGACCTTGCTCTCAAACAACTTTTCCATATCTTTACGAGCGTCAGAACCAATGCGCTTGATTCTTTCTCCCTTCTGGCCGATCACTATTTTCTTCTGCCCCTCTCTTTCCACCAGAATCAGGGCGCTTATGCGCAACAAGGCGCCTTCACGTTTAAATTGCTCGATCTCCACGGCAATCTCATAAGGCACTTCGTTACCCAGTTGCCGCATGACTTTTTCACGGATAATTTCCACCGCCATGAAACGCTCACTGCGGTCTGTAATTTGATCTTCAGGAAAGAAGTGGATGCCTTGCGGCAGCATTTCATGAATAACCACTTCCAGCCTGTCAATGTTCTGTCCGCGCAAGGCGGATAGTGGAATGATGTGTTGAAACTCACACATCTTCTGCACTTTATCAATAAACGGCAGCAAGTCGTTTTTATTTTCCAACTTGTCCACTTTATTGATTGCAAGAATACGCGGTCGATTCACCTTGGCGATTTTTGACAAAACGTAATCATCTTCTTCTGTCCAACGTTTTCTATCGACAACAAAAACAATCACATCCGCATCTTTGATCGCAGACGAAGAGGTTTTGTTCAGCACTCGGTTAAGCGCTTTTTTATCCAACTGGTGCAAACCAGGCGTATCCACATAAATAGCCTGATAGTCGCCTTCTGTCTTGATCCCCAGAATTTGATGGCGGGTAGTCTGCGGCTTTTTCGAGGTAATGCTAATCTTCTGCCCCAATATATGGTTCAGCAGAGTGGATTTACCTACATTTGGCCGTCCAACGATCGCAACATAGCCGCAACGGCTATTCTCTTGCGGATTTACATCAATACTCACTGATCCACTCCTAACGCCACCAAAGCTTGTTTCGCCGCTTTCTGTTCCGCCACTCTACGACTGCTTCCTGTTCCCTCTGTCGGCTCAGGCAAACCGTCTATGTCACAACGCACGTGAAAGGTCTGCGCATGGGCCTCCCCCTGAACCGACATAACGTCGTAGCGAGGCAAATTGAGCTGGCGCGCCTGCAAATACTCCTGCAAGCGTGTTTTGGAGTCTTTCTGAGTGTCTTTGAGATTAAGCTTCTGCAAACGCGCCTCAAACCAGTTCAAGACCCTGTCCGCGCACACTTCAAACCCAGCATCTAAATAGATAGCGCCAATAATTGATTCCAGCGCATCCGCCAGGATGGATTCCCGACGAAAGCCGCCGCTCTTCATTTCACCTGATCCTAGACGCAGATACTCGCCCAGATCAAACTCCCTGGCGATTTCAGCGAGAGTCACCCCTTTAACCATTCTGGCCCGCAAGCGACTCAACTGCCCTTCCCGCGCCTCTTCAAAACGACCAAAAAGATAATCGGCGATAATAAAATTGAGGACAGAATCCCCTAAAAATTCCAAGCGCTCATTATTACGACCACCAAAGCTGCGATGGGTAAGCGCCAAAGTAAGCAAAGCGGGCTCTTTAAATGTATATCCGAGCGCCCGCTGCAGTCTTTCCAGCTTAGCTGTCACTGATTATTGGCTTCCAAGTGATGATTAAATGAAACAACGGCGCTAACATTGCTAACAATATCAGTGCGCTGCTCATAAACGATATCTATGCGCATCTTGGTCTTCTCGCGAGTGATTTTGATATTCTTCTTATCAAAGTTACGTACGTTATTGACCATGAAGTGCTTGTCCAACCTCGACAGAATTTCCGCATTAGACAACTGCGCCAATTCAGCCTCTCTATTAAGCCCCTCCAAAGATGATTTCACAGCAAAATCATCGATATAAATTGGGATAAGCTTTATGCCAAGTGTGATAACAGATATACCAATCAAGACCCATATTAATGTCACCAGAAGAGAAGCGCCCTGCTGATTCTTGCGCATATTCACTCCTTACCATCCTCTTGTTTATCAATATTATTTAGAGAGTAGACGTTAACTCACTGTTTTTACAGTAAAGCGCGTTACTGTATCGAGCCCACACGGGAAAAAGAGGGTAGAGAGAGGAAGGTTTCCCAATGCATCCAGATTGCAAATGCTCTACCAACGATATTTTCATCCGGCACCAGACCAATATAACGGCTGTCCTTACTGCGATCACGGTTATCGCCCATCATGAAATACTTGCCTTCCGGCACGACCCATTGCCCTTCATGTCCAGAGTTTGGGTAATTTTCCTTGATAATACGGTGTAGTTTCTCCCCCAGCTGCTCCTCGTAGTGGAGTTCTCTCGGAGCGCCAGCGGGCAGTGCGGCGATTAATTTCTCATCCACAGGTTCTCCATTGATGATCAGCCGCTTATCTTTGTATTCCACCGTATCGCCAGGTACGCCTATCACGCGTTTTATGTAGTTGGTGCTGTTGTCCTCAGGCGTACGAAACACCATTACATCGCCACGTTGCGGGTCTCCCAGATCCAGAAACTTATAACCCAGAACGGGAACCCTTAGACCATAAGAGTACTTATTGACCAAGATAAAGTCGCCAACTTCCAAGGTTGGCATCATAGACTGAGAGGGTATCTGGAAAGGCTCGATAAGAAAGGAGCGAACCACCAACACTAAAAACAGGACCGGAAAAAAAGACCGGGAATATTCCACCACCACTGGCTCTTTGATCATCACGCTGTTCTCGCCCCGCGTTTTGGCTTTCACGAACAACCAAAAAGCCAACCAAATCAAGCCGGAGACAAGAGTCAGCACAACCAGAATCAGAGAGAAATCAAAGTCCATCATGTGTCCTATTCAATTCGTTTTTTATTGCTAACGGTTTGCAACTTGTTTTATTTATCGACTTTCAGTACCGCAAGAAACGCATCCTGTGGAATTTCAACGCTGCCCACCTGCTTCATACGCTTCTTACCTTCTTTCTGTTTCTGTAACAGTTTTTTCTTCCGTGAAACGTCTCCGCCATAGCATTTGGCCAATACGTTTTTACGCAACGCTTTGACTGTGGTTCTGGCGACAATTTGCCCTCCAATGGCCGCTTGGATGGCCACATCGAACATCTGACGGGGAATCAGCTCTTTCATTTTCTCCGTCAGCAAACGCCCACGCGAGGCGGCATTATCACGGTGTACGATAAGCGCCAACGCATCCACTTTGTCGCCATTGATAAGAATATCCAAACGCACCAGATTGGCGGCCTGGAAGCGTACAAAATGATAATCCAGGGACGCGTAGCCACGGCTTACCGACTTGAGGCGATCAAAGAAATCTAGAACAACCTCCCCCATAGGAATTTCGTAGGACAGAGCGACCTGATTGCCCAAAAACTGCATATTCTTCTGTACGCCGCGCTTCTCCACACAGAGAGCTATGACGTTGCCAAGATACGCCTGCGGCACAAGAATATTGGCTTCAACGATCGGCTCACGCATTTCTTCAATGAAACCCGGATCTGGCAACCTTGAAGGGTTGTCGACTTTGTTGACCTCATTTTTTTTGGTCAGCACTTCATAAACAACCGTTGGCGCAGTGGTGATCAAATCCAGATCGTATTCCCGCTCCAAACGCTCCTGGATAATCTCCATATGCAGCATCCCCAGGAAGCCGCAGCGGAAACCAAACCCCAAAGCATCGGAGGTTTCAGGCTCGAAGAACAGTGACGCATCGTTGAGCGTCAACTTATCCAGAGCGTCACGGAAGTCTTCGTAGTCATCAGAACTAACCGGGAATACGCCAGCGTACACTTGAGGCTGTACACGCTTGAATCCTGGCAAAGAGGCCACATCAGGCGTTTTCGCCAGAGTAATGGTGTCGCCGACGGGAGCCCCGTGAATATCTTTGATGCCAGCAATGACATAACCTACTTCGCCCGCTTTAAGGCATCCGGTTTCTGTACGCTTTGGCGTAAACACGCCGATGGAAGTCACCAGTTCCTGAGTCTTGGTCGACTTGATCAGGATTTTATCGCCTTTGTTCAGCGTTCCGTTTTTAACCCGCACCAAAGACACAACGCCTAAATAGTTATCAAACCAGGAATCGATAATAAGAGCCTGCAATGACGCATCCGGATCTCCTTCCGGCGGCGGCACCAGCTGTACGATCTGCTCCAGGCTTTCCTGGATGCCTATGCCTGCTTTAGCGCTGGCTTCCACCGCGCCAGCTGCATCAATACCTATAATCTCTTCTATTTCGTGGCGCACTCGCGCTGGCTCCGCCTGAGGCAGATCCATCTTGTTCAGAATGGGAATAACCTCCAGCCCCATCTCAATGGCTGTGTAGCAATTCGCCACAGACTGCGCCTCAACGCCCTGCGCCGCATCGACAACCAATAATGCCCCCTCACAAGCCGCTAAAGAGCGGGAAACCTCATAAGAGAAGTCCACGTGTCCGGGAGTATCGATAAAGTTAAGCTGGTAACGAACGCCGTCTTTTGCATCGTAATAAAGCGTTACGCTCTGCGCCTTGATGGTAATGCCGCGCTCCCGCTCGATATCCATCGAATCGAGCACCTGTTCGGACATTTCACGATCAGTCAGACCGCCGCAATATTGAATAAAGCGGTCAGCCAGGGTGGACTTACCATGGTCAATGTGGGCAATGATAGAAAAATTTCTAATATGGTTGAGTTTACTCACGGACTACTGTCACTCAGATTCAAAGTTGAAGGCGGCGAAATTTTAACAGCTCCGCCGAGTAAATTGCAGCGAATTAACAAAATACCCTCAGAATTCCCACCGATATTGGGAGATGCGCCGCTTTCTCGCCATTCAAACGAGCAACGGCCGGACTTCGTCATCAGAAGCCCGGCCGTTTACAGTCTCTAATCGGCGCCTAACCTACTTATTGTTCAACTTCAATACTATAAAGGCCGGATTTCCTTGACGATTGATCAGCACTGGCAGCGACTTGCCAACGGGCAGTTTCTCAACCACATCATGGAACTGAGCTACGGTTTCAACATCTTTATTGTTGATGCTGCTGATCACATCATTAGGTTGAATGCCTGCGGTCGCAGCGGGCCCTGGGAAAACTTGCGCCACCATGACCCCTCCCGACACCTTCAGGCTCTCTTTCTCTTCATCCGTCAAGTCACGGACCTGCAAATTCAGAGCGTTGCTCTGTGGCGCAGTCTGGCCTGCCGGCACACTGGCGACGCCGTTGTCATCCGCCGGCAACTGCCCGATCTCGACGCTGACATCCATCTCGTTACCGCGACGCACAATTTTCATACTCGATTTCTCTCCTGGCGTAGTGCGCCCTACAAGATGCGGCAACTCAGAAGACAACCCGATTTCATTACCGTTATAGCTGACAATGACATCGCCCGGCTGCAGACCCGCTTTATCCGCAGGCGAGCCTTTCATGACCTGCGCCACCAAAGCGCCACGCGGTTTATTCAGGTTAAAAGACTCAGCCAGATCTTTGTTCACCTCCTGAATCAGCACACCTAACCAGCCTCGCTTGACCGCGCCAGTGTCTTTCAGCTGATTCATCACATCCAACGCAACGTCGATGGGGATAGCAAAGGATACCCCCATGAAACCTCCAGAGCGGGTATAAATCTGCGAGTTGATACCAACAACTTCTCCTTCGAGATTAAACAGCGGCCCCCCTGAATTGCCAGGATTAATAGCCACGTCAGTTTGAATAAAAGGCACGTAGTTTTCATTTGGCAAACTACGTCCCTTGGCGCTGACGATCCCCGCCGTCACCGTGTACTCAAAACCGAACGGAGAACCGATGGCGACCACCCACTCTCCTACTTTCAACTCAGCGGACTTGCCCAATTTAAGGACCGGCAGGTCATCCGCTTCCACCTTCAAAACAGCCAGATCCGACTTCTCATCAGACCCAATCAACTTCGCCGTTAATTCGCGACGATCCATAAGGCGCACAAAAATTTCGTCGGCGCCCGCTACGACATGGTTATTAGTGAGAATGTAACCATCCTGGGACACAATAAAGCCGGACCCCGTGGACTGAGCCTCTTGCGGCCCTCTACGGCGGTATGGGTCACCAAAGAAGTGACGAAAGAATTCAGGAATCTGGTCTTGCTCTGGACCACCAAAGTAATACTGGGCGCTATCGTCTCCGGCTTTGCGTACGGTGCTAATATTCACCACCGCCGGAGATGTTTTCTCCACCAACCCGGTGAAATCAGGTAAATCAACAGCCCCTGCCCGCATGCTGATAGCGGCGCTTAACCATACCAGCAAAACCGCCGTATATCTCTGACAAACCTTCATATGCAACTCCACTTGGCCATCGAACACGCCTACGCTAACCATAGACTTAGTCGTTTAACCCAGGCGCCCAAGCCAGAGGAGCCTGCGCCTCTCAGCTCTCATGGCGGCGTCAGGTTTTCCTTAGATAATTGGAACTAGGCTATACGACAATTAACAAAGCTTGCGTAATAATTGGGGATGGTAGGAGGGATTGCAAGACAGCCTTGATGACAAGATTTTAACAAAAACAAAGCCTAAGCCCAGTCCCGACAAGCCCGCCAGAGCAACGCTAAGGTCGGGCCAATATAGCAGTGAGTGAGCGACTCCCGCCAAACAAATCATCAAAGCCAAGGGAGTCAGATATACCAGCACAGATGCGCGAAACAATGCCTCCTCCGCCACACCGATTTCCACTTCGTCGCCAACTTCAACATCAAACGCTTTGGCTACTTTAATCTGGGTCGAGGCTCCATCGCTCATTTGGCTTAGCAGCCTTGAACCACAACCTTTGCGGGCCGAGCAACTCTGGCAAACCGACTCACGAATAGTCCTTACCCAGACTTCAGTTTCACCGACAGCCACTACTTTTCCCGTTTCCAATATCAAGAAGCGTCTCCAACAGATGGACTTACCTCCATATTATCCGCCACCCGCTTGACCGTCTCAATGGGCACCTCGCCCACGACAGTAATAACGTATGTCATGTCGCCATGCTTGATATGTTTCGAATAAGCAGTTGTCGCGCCAATCCGCGAGGCGCCTTCCGGCATGGCTTGAACTCCATTTTCTTCAACAAATATGCTGAACATGGTCAATCCATCGCCGTATACCTGCGTACGCATATCTCCAGGCATAACGTCATTACGCTTGGTCACATTAGGCGACATGCTGAACCCTTTCGGAAGCCACGCCGGCGTCCATTGCGCAGGCAGCGTTTCCGGCGCTTCCGCTTTGCTAGGTTTAACGGCTTTCACGTCCGCCTCAGGCATGGAAGGAGTTAGTTCCTGATCAGTCACTTGAGCTCCCAGCTCCAACACCGTGTACTGGAAGTGTTCAAGCACCTCCCCCTTACGGTTGGTCAAAAGAGATTTCAGCAACATGCCCGTGTTCTTTTCCAACCAGAGATAGTAGCTATAGCGGTACTGATCCTTGGCCATAACCGCCATTTTTAGCACTTCGTAACCAGCCACCCGTTCCTCGCCGGCCATTTTAAACTCGTACACTGCATCAATGTCTGAGCCGCCGTTTAGCATCGCCCCTGGAAAAGGCCCTGTGTATGCCGCTTGCTCCAGCCTGACTTGCTTACCGCCGGGAAACACGCAAATCAGCAGATCTCCATCTCGAATAATCTCCCTCTTTTCACCATCCATAGCGATCAGGCGTTCCTTCTCCATGCCATCCTGAGTGCGATGAAATACCTTCATCGAGCTCATTTCATCGCCACGACTATATATAAACGCCCCCCGGTATGAGAGCTCCTGGCGCGCCTCCAACATGCGCTGCAACCATTCTTGAGGCGCTGAAGCCTGCGCCGTCACCGACATCAGAGACATTAAGGCCAAGATCCAGAACGCTCTCCACAGCCCCAGGCCCTTCTTGATTGCAGCCACTTTACGAATTACCCGTTTCATTTCTTACCTGCGCTGCTCCGTTCCTTGCTCCTCAACCACCTCAAAGGCGCTCAAACGGGCGTATGGGGAAATAACCTGAGAGCCGTTCAACGCAGCCTGCTCGGCATGCTTCATCAAGTACGCATTCAGTCTGCTTGCATGCTCTGTGGAAAACTGGACAGCGACGCCACTTTCCGCGGCGGAATCCGCCACTAAATGAGAACCAGCGCCGCTCACATTCACCGAAGGCGGATTCTGTTGGCCGGTCGCCACGGCAGGAGCCGGTTGCGTCGTGCCGGGACCTCCGGAAAACTCCACCATAAACACAGCGGCGAAAGCCACCGACGCAGCGACGGCGACTCCCCGCCACCAGCCATTACCGGCGCGAGCCTCTTCCAGCGCAACCTCTTCCTCTACAACGTTATCATTGCGGTCAACGCCTTCCTCTTTCTCCAGCGCAGACCAGATGCCCTGCCGTAAATCTACGTGCGCCCATTGCGCTGATTCTTCGTGGAGTTCATCGCGAACACGCTGATATCGACTCCAGGTCGCCATCACCTCTTCATCGTGAGATTGCGCCAGTATCCGGCGCACCTCCAACTCATCCGCTTCTCCATCCAAGAGCGCAGACATGGATTCTTTCAGTCGTTCATTCATAACCGTCAACCTCTGCAAGTCCGGAGCCTGTGCGCCGCTCCGGCATCTCTATAATACTTTTCATTTCGCCAACCTTGGAGATTTCAACATTCCACTAAAAACCAGGACACTCCCGCGTTCAATCCTTACTCCCCAACTTCAGGCTCGCATTTTCTGCTCCAGCATGGGGGCAATTCGCGTATCGACTGCGTCCCGAGCCCTAAAGATCCTCGATCGCACCGTGCCCACTGGGCATTGCATGATCTCAGCTATCTCCTCGTAGCTAAGGCCATCGAATTCACGCAGCGTCAGGGCTGAACGTAAATCTTCCGGCAGTTCATCCAGAGCCTGAAATATCGCCTGTTTGACCTGATCGCGATGCACCTGACGTTCGGGGGAATCAATATCTTTCAAAGCAGAGCCGCCTTCGTATAAAACCGCCTCGTCGGCGTCCACATCTTCCCCTGGCGGACGACGCCCTTGCGCCATAAGATGATTTTTCGCCGCATTGATGGCGATACGATAAAGCCATGTGTAAAACGCGCTCTCGCCTCGAAAGTTGGCAAGCGCCTTATAGGCTTTGATAAACGCCTCCTGCGCAACATCCATCACTTCGTGGTGATCTCGAATATAGCGTGCGATAATCGCCATGACTTTGCTTTGATATTTCACCACCAGCATGTCAAAGGCGCGCTTGTCGCCGCGCTGAACCCGCTCAACCAATTGTTGGTCTGTCGTCTTGTTAGGAGCGCTCATATTTTCCTTATTATCCAGTAATTCAGCGCGACCACGCGTTGATTCAAGAGCGGTCAAAACCTGCACTGACATAAAAGAACCACCGTTTGCTGCGTCTATTAAGTTGATTGCATAGCCCTATAGACACAACTTTTTTCGGATAGTTCACTCTTAGCCATTAATGTTAGTATATTCAGCTATTCTGCTTGGGCCCAACAACCATCAGGCCCTTTTCCCCCTGGCTGTTTTCCTGATTGCTGGAGTTGCGCAAAGGCTATGAGTTTAAGCTTCGAACACGATGTTCTCATTATCGGCAGTGGCGCCGCGGGCCTTACCGTCGCCCTGAACCTTCCTTCCGATTTAAGAATAGCGGTATTGTCCAAGACGGAGCTTAAAAGCGGCTCCACGCTGTGGGCTCAGGGCGGTATTGCAGCAGTGCTGGATGACGACGACAGCATTGAGTCTCACCTTCAGGATACTTTGGTTGCAGGGGCCGGGCTATGCGAAAAGGAAAGCGTACGTTTTACCGTTGAGCATGGCCGTGAGGCGATTGAATGGCTGATTACCCAAGGTGTGCAGTTCGATACGGATGAATCCGAAGATTCCACGCAGAAGTACCATCTCACTAAAGAAGGCGGCCATAGCCATCGCCGCATCGTACATGCCGCCGACGCGACAGGTCGCGCTGTTTCAGGTTCTCTGGCCGACCGCGCGCGCGAAAGAGCCAATATTGAAATTTTTGAAGACCGCGTAGGCATTGACCTGATCACCCACAGCAAACTCTTTCTTCCCGGCAACCGCTGTGTTGGCGCTTATGTGCTGAACAAAAACACCAGCCATGTAGAGCTGTTTCGCGCCAAATTTGTGGTGCTCGCCACCGGCGGCGCCAGCAAAGTCTATCTCTACACCAGCAATCCTGACGTGGCGACTGGCGACGGCATTGCAATGGCCTGGCGCGCCGGCTGTCGTATGGGCAACATGGAATTCAATCAGTTTCATCCTACGTGCCTCTACCACCCCCAGGCGAAATCTTTCTTGATTACAGAGGCCGTTCGTGGCGAGGGCGGCAAGCTTTTGCTGCCCAACGGCAAGCGCTTCATGCGGCAGTTTGACGAGCGAGAGGAGCTCGCCCCGCGAGATGTCGTCGCCCGAGCCATCGACCATGAAATGAAGCGGCTTGGCGCAGATTGTCTATACCTCGACATCAGCCATAAAGACAGAGAGTTTATTATTGGGCACTTTCCCACAGTCCACGAGCGTTGCCTGTCTTATGGGATCGACATAACCAAAGAGCCCATCCCGGTTGTTCCCGCCGCCCATTACACCTGCGGCGGAGTGGTGACCGACAGCGCCGGGCGCACTGACCTGAACTCATTATACGCCGTTGGCGAGACCGCCTTTACCGGGCTCCACGGCGCCAACCGCATGGCCAGCAACTCTTTGCTGGAGTGCCTGGTATTCGGCAAATCCTGCGCTGAAGATATCGCCCGCCGCATTACGCATACGCCAACCCCACCACCCGCGCCCTCTTGGGACGAAAGCCAGGTGACGGACTCAGACGAAGATGTCGTGATCTCGCACAACTGGGATGAGCTGCGCCGCTTCATGTGGGATTATGTCGGCATCGTACGCACCAATAAACGGCTGCAGCGCGCCAAACACCGCGTAGACTTGTTGCACCAGGAAATTCGCGAGTATTACAGCAACTACAAGGTATCCAACGACCTGCTGGAGTTGCGCAATCTGGTAACTGTCGCAGACTTGATTATTTGTTCAGCCATTCAGCGAAAAGAAAGCCGCGGATTGCATTACACCCTGGATTATCCTCATCCAGTCAAAACGCCGGAAAACACCATTTTGACCCCCGTTAACTTTCCCGCTGAACCCTGGTGACTCTGACCAGCACGGCAACAAGGTTTCACGCCGTCATGGGTGGCGGCGAACGCCTTGGGCCGTTATCATGCAGCCAGAATGACAGCCTACGGGCGACATACAGAGGCGCAAATGACTGAAGATGTAGAATACAAGCGTTTATTCTGGCACAGCCGACGCGGAATGCTGGAGTTGGACGTACTGCTGGTTCCTTTCCTTAAGGAAGCCTACCCCGACCTCCCCGACGAGGACAAAGCGCGCTACCGTATGCTTTTAGAGTGTGAGGATACGGATATGTTCCAGTGGTTCATGCAAAAATCCACGCCTGAAGACCCAGATCTGGCGCGCATCGTTAAAATCATCCTAGACCGTGTTCAACCAAGCTACGATTGAGCTGCGGCCATCGCTACAACTGACGCTGTTCTTTACCGTTTTTTTCGGTCTCATCGGTATCGTGCTGGTGGCCCTGACGATGCCCATCTGGTTGAAGATATCCTTGTGCGCACTGCTAGGAACCCACTTTATCTTTACTGTCGGTCAGTACGCGCTATTAGTCTGGCCGACGAGTGTGATAAAAATCCGTTATGAAAAAAACGGTGATGAAGATGTGAGAGTACGCTTGATAAAACGCAATAAGCGCGAGCTGGACACTCATCTGCATGGGGACACCTGCGTCACCTCATTGTTAACCCTGCTGGTCTGTCGCACAGGCTGGCGGGACTTGGTGTTTTTGGTCCGGGACAACTGCGACCCGGATGCATTTCGCCGCTTTCGAGTCTGCTTACGCTTCGCCAGGAATTAAGGGAGATTCACTCATATGACGTCCTTTTGGAACGCCTTCGCCGAACCAGCGATGACCTCAACGGCGCAGCCAGACGCCACTGCGCCGCGCCTCTATAGATTGACCAACGTCGCCTTGCTGGAAATCAAGGGGCCTGACGCGGTCAAGTTCATGCAAGGACAATTCACCTGCGACATTCAGGACATTTCCAGCACACACTCATCACTGGCTGCATGCTGTACTCCGAAAGGCCGCATGGTCGCCTTATTCCGCATCACCCTGATCCAGCCCGATTGCTACCTGCTGAAAGTTCCTGCGGAGATAGCGCAAAACTTTCTGGCCCACCTAAACAAGTACAAGGTTTTCTATAAATGCACCGTCACCTTGTTGGAAGATTGGGGTGTCATTGGTCTAAGCGGCGACCTGGATGGGCTCTCTCATATTTTTCCCAACCTTCCCGCGTCCGCAAATGCTTGTGAGACCAGCGACCACCTACTTCTGACTCGCTCTCCCGGAGACGTCTCTCGTATGGAGTGCTGGCTTGACAGCACCCAGGCTCCTGCCTTGCTCACCGACCTGGACGCCCAGTGCGCACCCGGCTCCATTGAAGACTGGGAACACCTGGAAGTCATGTCAGGACTGGGGAATGTTTATCCGCAAACACAGGATGAATTTATTCCTCAAATGCTGAACCTGCAGGCTTTAGGCGCCATCAGCTTCAAAAAAGGATGTTATACCGGGCAGGAAATTGTAGCCCGCATGCAATACTTGGGAACATTAAAGAAGCGAATGTTTCTGCTTTCCGCCGAGGGGGCTGATCCAGCGCCTGGCTCCGGGATTATCAACGAAACAGGCGTCCGCGTTGGCGTGGTAGTTCGTAGCGCACAGGGAAAAGTCCTCGCGGTTCTGGACAAGTCAGCGGCCATAGACTCAAGCCTGCATCTGGAGGAATCCACCGCCATTACCTTGAAGTTACTGGAGCTTCCCTACGCAATTGAAGAAGTTAGCAATACCAAGAAGAAGCTTTAACATAATCCCTTCCCTTAGCGGCGCGATTCTATGCGCCGCAGCCAAGCATCCCCCAGAATTTCTGCTATAACTTAAATTGGACCTAGAAAGAGGCTGAAACGCTCCTCAGCGGGCCCGCATCCAATGCAGCAAACCTATTCACGGATATGCAAATGGCAGAATTAGAAGAGAAAATCAAAGCAGACATACTTCAGGCGATAGATTCCGATAAGCTGGTGCTGCCCACCCTTCCAGAGGTCGCTCTGCAGGTTCGAGAAGTGGCGGAAAGCCCGGACTCCTCCGTCCAGGACCTCGCTAAAGTCATCAGCAATGACACCGCTATGACAGCCCGCATTATACGTGTATGTAACAGTCCGCTATTACGCGGAAGCCGGGAGATATCAAACCTGACCATGGCGATTGGCCGGCTCGGCATGGCCTACACGACCAACCTTGCAACCGGGCTGGCGATGGAGCAGATGTTCCAGGCGACTTCCGAGCAAGTAGATCAGCGTATGCGGGAAATCTGGCGCAACAGCACGGAAGTGGCGGGGATCTGTCACGTGCTCGCCCAGCATTACACCAAACTGAAGCCAGACCAAGCTACTCTCGCAGGTTTAGTACACCAGATCGGAGCCCTGCCTGTACTCACCTATATCGAGCATAACGATATTCATATCGACAACGAAACCCTCGATAAACTGATTGAAAGCCTGCAGCCCACTATCGGACAGTACATCCTCAAGAAGTGGGACTTCCCGGCAGAGCTGCAGATTGTGCCGACAGAGTTCAGCAACTTCCAAAGGGAGGCGTCCAGCGTCGACTACGCGGATGTGGTAATGGTCGCCAAGCTGCAAAGCCTGATAGGCAGCCAGCACCCTTATACAGAGATGGATTGGGGACAGATATCGGCGTTCAACCGACTCGGGCTCGACCCGGAAATAGATATGAACGAAGCGGAGGATTTAAGCGCAGAGATGGAAGCCGCCATGGCGTTACTTTCACCCTCCTGACGCAAACAAAAAACGGCGGTCCTGGGTCCGCCGTTTTGGCCTGATTTATTCTACAGAGGCTGGCGCCTTCTTGATCAGCCGCCCCTTCTCATCTAATCGATCCTTTGGAGGCAGACGCCAATCAATCGCTTTCTTTTGATGAGTGCGCAGATAATCATTCGTACTGGCGAAATGACCGCATCCCATAAAACCGCGATGGGCGGATAACGGCGACGGGTGAACGCTCTCCAGCACACAGTGACGCTGACGATCGATAAAAGCGCCTTTGCGTTGCGCATAACTGCCCCACAGCAAAAACACCACATTTTCCCGCTCACTGTTAATAAGCTGTATCACCCTATCAGTGAATTGCTCCCAGCCTTTGCCCTGGTGCGAGGCGGCCTTGCTCTGCTCCACTGTCAGCACGCTGTTCAGCAGTAAAACGCCCTGTTGCGCCCAATAAGCCAAGCACCCATGCTCAGGGACGCCCAAGCCCAACTCATTATTGATTTCCTTAAAAATATTCACCAATGATGGCGGCGGCGCAATACCAGGCAGCACGGAGAAGCTAAGCCCGTGCGCCTGCCCTGGACCGTGATAAGGGTCCTGCCCCAATATCACCACTGACACATTCTCAAAAGGCGTCGTGTTGAGAGCGTTGAAGCAGTTATCCAAGCTAGGGTAAATAACCTTACCCAGTCCATCTTGCGCTCCAAGAAACTGTTCCAATTGCACCATATAGGGCTTGGAAAACTCCTCTCTCAGAGCTTTCTTCCAGTGGGTGTCTGGAGCTAAAGCCCCAAACAACACCTCTGCGCAGCTTTGCATCTGCATTCTCCTTTTCTCTGTTCGCTTGAAGCGACCGGGGAATTAATCCGCCAGCGGACGCATATGCGGGAACAAAATAACGTCTCTTATAGAGGGCGAATCCGTCAGCAACATCACCAGCCGATCGATACCGATCCCTTCTCCCGCAGTAGGAGGCATACCATGCTCCAGCGCAGTGATGTAGTCCTCATCAAAGAACATCGCCTCATCGTCGCCCGCCTCTTTCTCCGCCACCTGGTTACGGAAACGCTCAGCCTGGTCTTCCGGGTCATTCAGCTCAGAGAAGCCATTGGCGATTTCACGCCCCCCCACAAAAAACTCAAACCGGTCGGTGACAAAGGGGTTGTCGTCATTACGACGCGCTAAAGGAGACACCTCAGTTGGGTACTCCGTAATGAAGGTCGGTTGCATCAAGCGATGCTCAACCGTTTTCTCGAAGATTTCAATCTGGACCTTACCCAATCCCCAAGACCCTTTAAGCGGGATACCAAGGCTCGCCGCAACTTTTTTGGCGCTCTCGATATTGTCGATATCAGCCAACGTCATCTCTGGGTTGAAGTGCAGAATGGACTCCACTACCGTCATACGCTGGAATGGTTTGCCGAAATCATAAGTGATCTCGTCGACCACCTCGCCATCCGCGTTCCTGGATGTATTGCGCACTTCCGTCGTCCCCAGCGCCTCCTGAGCCACCCAGCGCAGCATCTCTTCGGTCAGATTCATCAGGTCCTTGTAATCGGCAAACGCCTGATAGAATTCGATCATGGTGAATTCAGGATTATGGCGAGTGGACAAGCCTTCATTACGGAAGTTTCGGTTAATTTCAAACACTCGCTCAAAGCCGCCCACCACCAGACGCTTCAGATATAACTCCGGCGCAATACGCAGAAACATTTCGATATCCAGAGCGTTGTGATAAGTCACAAACGGACGCGCCGTAGCGCCGCCGGGAATCACCTGCAACATCGGCGTCTCCGCCTCGATAAAGTCGCGCTTGGTCAGGAAGTAGCGAATACTTTCAATCACCTTGGAGCGTATACGGAAAGTTTCCCGTGCTTCTTCATTGGTGATGAGATCCAAATAGCGCTGGCGATAGCGCATTTCGGTGTTGGTCAGGCCTTTATGCTTGTCTGGAAGAGGACGCAACGCTTTCACCATCAGACGCGGGTTTTCCATACTTACATACAGATCGCCCTTGCCCGACTTATGCAGAGCGCCCTCCGCCGCGACGATGTCGCCCAAATCCCACAGTTTGACATTTTCCAACTGCTCCGGGGGTAGACCTTTACGGTCTATGTACAACTGAATACGACCTGTCGAGTCCTGAATGACGACAAAAGGTCCACGCATCGCCATGATACGGCCAGACACTTTCGCGCGCACACCCGCTTCTTCCAGTTCTTCCTTGCTTTTATCACCATAACGAGCCTGCAGGTCTGCACAGTAGCTGTCGCGACGAAAATCATTCGGAAACGCCTGCCCCTTTTCCCGCAACTTGCCCAGCTTGCCTCGGCGCTCAGCGATCAGTTTATTTTCATCTACTGCAGGATTTTGGTTCTCTGTCATGGTTTGCTTAATCCACTATTTATCAATCAATTGGCAAAAATTACGGGTCGAGATATAAGCGAAGGGCCTGATTACAGGCCCTGCTTCAAACTCGCCTCGATAAACTCATCAATATCGCCGTCAAGCACCGCCTGACAATTGGAGTTTTCTACGGATGTACGCAAGTCTTTAATGCGCGACTGGTCCAATACGTAAGACCGGATCTGGCTGCCCCAACCAATATCGGACTTACTGTCTTCCAGCTGCTGCGCTTCCGCATTGCGTTTCTGCATTTCAAGCTCATACAGCTTCGCTTTCAGCTGCTTCATCGCCTGATCTTTGTTCTTGTGCTGAGAACGGTCGTTCTGGCACTGCGTCACAATGCCAGAAGGCATGTGCGTGATACGTACGGCGGACTCAGTCCTGTTAACGTGCTGACCGCCTGCGCCAGAGGCGCGATAAACGTCTATACGCAAATCAGCCGGATTAATGTCGATCTCAATATCGTCATCCACTTCCGGCGACACAAACACGGACGCAAAAGAGGTGTGGCGGCGATTGCCGGAATCGAAAGGCGACTTACGCACGAGTCGATGCACGCCTGTTTCCGTGCGCAACCAACCGTACGCATACTCACCCTGAAAATGAATGGTGGCGCTCTTAATGCCCGCCACTTCACCAGGAGACTCTTCAATCAAGTCGGTTTTGAAACCGCGGCGTTCGCCCCAGCGCAAGAACATACGCAGCAGCATGCTCGCCCAATCCTGCGCTTCAGTTCCCCCTGAGCCAGCCTGGATATCCAGGTACGCATTGTTGGGGTCCATCTCGCCGGAGAACATTCTGCGGAACTCCAGGGTCTCTACCTGAGCCTGGATTGACTCCAGTTCACTCTCCACCTCAGCGACTGCGTCAGCGTCCTGCTCCTCCACCGCCATGTCCAGCAAATCAGAGCAATCAGTCAACCCGCCGGTCACGTCGTCGACGGTTTTAACCACAACTTCAAGGGAAGAGCGCTCTCTTCCAAGCCCTTGAGCTCGCTCGGGATTATTCCAGACGTTGGAATCTTCCAGTTCTCTTTCTACTTCGACCAGACGCTCTTTCTTGCTGTCGTAGTCAAAGATACCTCCGTAAAGATTCTACGCGGGTGCGCAGGTCCTTGATGGTATTAACAATTGGATTCACTTCTAACATAGTTGTCGGGGCCTCAAAAAACGGTTGGAACGGCGGCGATTCATTCACCGACCGTAAAGAAAGCCCGCTATTGTAAACAAACTGACCAGTGAGTTACACCATGGAAGACGTCGATAGACGGGCGATTTACCCTAATTACGGGGCTCAAGATATTCGATAAGCAGTTGTAAACTACTGTGCCCACGAAACTCATTTACATCAAGCCTGTAAACCACCTTCACCCGGTCCCATTCACTGAAAGGCGTCGCAGGGTCGACATTAAAATAAATTGCGTCGTAACAATTACCAGAACGATTGTCCGCCAACGTCATCTTCAAGTGACGCTCACCGACAATCCTGCAACTGGCGATGCGGAACAAGCCATCAAACAACGGTTCAGGGAAAGATTGCCCCCATGGCCCGGCATTCTTCAAAGTTATCGCCATATTCATACAGAGCTCTTCAGGGGACAGCTCGCCATCCGTCAGAATCCTGGCCTGCAGATCATCCGTATTCACCGCCTCCGCCACCACTTCTTGGAAAGCCTCGGTGAAAGCCGTGAAATCCTCTGGACGTAGCGACAACCCCGCCGCCATGGCGTGACCGCCAAATTTAGTCAACAATCCGCTACGCCTGGTTGCAACCGCATCCAGTGCGTCACGTATATGCAGGCCGGGTATCGAGCGGGCGGACCCCTTCAGCTCGCCATTATCTCCTGGTGCGAAAGCAATTACTGGACGATGCATGCGATCCTTGATGCGGGACGCAAGAATCCCCACCACCCCCTGATGCCAGCTCTCATCATAAAGACAAACCGCTGCCGGAGGATTGTCGTAAGTCCAGTTCATTCGATCCAGTATCGATAGCGCCTGGGCTTGCATGCCCCGTTCAATTTCCTTGCGCGCCTGATTCAATCCGTCAAGCTCTTGCGCAATCATCAACGCCTTGGAAGGATCTTCAGTCAGCAGCAGCTCAATACCGACCGTCATATCCTCCAGCCGACCGGCCGCATTGAGCCTCGGCGCAATGGAAAACCCCAAATCGGATGCGCTGAGCTTATCCTGATTACGACCGGCGACCTGCAATAATGCATTAATGCCAGGTCGACAACGTTTTGCGCGAATCCTGCGCAAGCCTTGCTCCACCATAATTCGATTATTGGCGTCCAAAGAAACCACATCCGCAACGGTTCCCAGCGCCACCAAATCCAACAAATTGGCCAGATTCGGCTCAATCATCCCGGTAGTGGAAAACCAGCCACTGTCTCGCAACGCCTGCCGTAACGCCAGCATCACATAAAAAATAACGCCTACACCTGCAATAGACTTACTGGGAAAACCGCATCCTGGCTGATTGGGATTAACAATTGCGTCAGCTTCCGGCAACTCCGCACCCGCCAAATGATGATCGGTTACTATAACCTGTAAGCCAGCCTGTTTGGCGGCTTTAACACCATCAATACTGGCGATGCCATTATCTACCGTAATAAGCACATCCGGCTGACGTGACAGCGCCACTTCCACGATCTCTGGAGAGAGGCCATAGCCATATTCAAAACGGTTGGGAACGATGTAATCCACATAAGCAGCGCCAAACATACGTAGCGCCAACACCCCCAGAGCAGTGCTCGTAGCGCCGTCAGCATCAAAGTCGCCGACAAAAATAATACGTTGATTCCGCCGCAGCGCCTCAGCCAGGATAACTGCAGCGCTCTGCACACCCGCCAAGCTATCCAGCTGCAACAAATGATTCAGGGAATACTCCAGTTCATCAGTGCTGCCGACCCCTCTGGCGGCGTAGATACGCTGCAATAAAGGGGGCAGACTGGCGACACCCATGAAATTCGCCTGAACAGGACGACGTTCAATATGCTTTTTAGGTAACGTTCGGGAAAGCTCGCTCACCGGCCATCCAATTTTTTGACTAGCATGTTGAGAAGGGGCTAACAGCAGGATCGGCGCTTACCGGTCCTGCCGCCCGCCAAAGGAGGTTATTGCTTCAGGTGATCCTGCACAAACTGCTGAACCGCCTGCAAATCATTCGGAAGCACGGTAAAGCGCTCCTCTCTCTCGAAGAGATCAGCCATGTGAACAGGCAACTTAGGTTCTTCCTTAACGCCTGCTTTAGCCACAGCTTCCGGAAATTTGACTGCATGCGCCGTCGCCAGGATCACCATTGGCGCACGCTCGTCACGACGACAGGCCCGCGCAGCCTTGATCCCAATGGCGGTATGCGGGTCGACGACCTCTTCAGTTTCTGCAAAGATCTGATCGATACTCGCCAATGTAGACTCATCATCAACCGCATACGAGTCAAACAGATCCCGGGCGTGACGCCAGCGGTATTCCTCAATGGCGACATCGTCTTTGCTCATTTTCTCCATCAGGTCCGCCAATAAAGCGCCATTACGACCATGCAGGTCAAACAAAAGACGTTCGAAATTGCTGGATACGACAATGTCCATACTCGGAGACAAGGTATGTTGCAACGGCTGCAGATTGTACTGGTTATTGCTCATAAAGCGGTGTAGTACGTCATTGCGATTGGTCGCGATGACCAGCTGACTTACTGGCAGCCCCATGTTTCGCGCTAGATATCCGGCAAAAATGTCGCCAAAGTTTCCTGTCGGCACAGAGAACGCGACGCTCCGGTGAGGCGCGCCGACACTCAACCCTGCATGGAAGTAATATACGATCTGGGCCATGATCCGCGCCCAGTTAATCGAATTCACCGCCACCAGAGGGCGTCCGCCTAAAAATGTCTGGTCGCCGAAGCTCGCCTTGACCATGCGCTGACAGTCGTCGAAGTTACCTTCAATCGCAAGGTTGTGCACATTGTCGCCGGAAACCGTAGTCATTTGCCTGCGCTGAACTTCAGAAACGCGGCCATGGGGATGAAGAATAAAAATATCGACATGCTTGGAATGGCGACACCCTTCAATCGCCGCAGAGCCTGTATCGCCGGAAGTCGCCCCTAGAATCGCCACTTTCTCGCCACGCTTTTCCAGAAAGTGATCAACCAAACGCCCAAGAAGCTGCAACGCATAGTCCTTGAACGCCAGAGTGGGCCCATGAAAAAGCTCCATCACCCATTCATTCGAAGAAATCTGCTTCAGCGGCGCAACTGCGGAATGAGCAAACTCTGAATATGCATCATTGACGATGGCGGAGAACTCTTCGATAGACAGAGAGCCTTCCACGAATGGATACATGACCTTGACCGCCAGTTCCGGGTAACTCAGCCCAGCCCAAGAGGCAATCTCCTCCGGGGTAAAACGAGGTAAAAACTCAGGTACGTACAGGCCGCCATCCGAAGCCAACCCGGTCAACAAAACTTCTTCAAAGTTAAGCGCAGGCGCTTTGCCTCTGGTGCTTACATACTTCACGATTTAAACCCTTTGCCATTATCACAGCGGCGCTATTCACGCCGCTTTTTTCAACCTATATCGTTAAAAGGAAGCCCCACTTGATCAGGACATCTAGAGCTTACTAGCTAAATGACTCAACGCGTATGCGAGTTACTTTACCTACCACGTCCGGCAACGCTTCAATAACCGCCAGCGCATGGTTCATATTCTTTTCCTGCACTCTGTGAGTCAGCATGATCATGGGAATCAGCCCGTCGTGCTGCTCACTTTCCTTTTGCACAATCGACTCGATGTTAATGCTGTGCTCGCTCAGAATTTGGGCTACATTCGCCAACACGCCCGGGTGATCCTGCACAAGAATACGCAAGTAGTAAGCGCTAACCACATCTTCAACAGGCACCACTTCAAGATCATTAAGGTGCTCGGGGCTATGCCCCAGTGAAGGAACGCCAACAGCTACGCCCTGACGCGACGCCCTGGCGATATCCACGAGATCAGCCACTACCGCCGATGCTGTAGCTTCAGCGCCAGCGCCGGCTCCATAGTACAAAGTCGGCCCCACGGCATCGCCGTCAACCATCACCGCGTTCATCACGCCATCAACTTTTGCAATCAGCTGGGATTCCGGAACCAGCGTAGGATGCACGCGCAACTCGACCCCGTGATCCAAACGTCTCGCTATCCCCAAGTGTTTGATGCGATAGCCGAACTCTTCCGCATATTGAACGTCTTCAGGCGCAATCGCACTAATGCCTTCCGTATAGGCGCGCTTGAACTGCAAAGGAATACCGAACGCCACCGAGGCCAGGATAGTTAACTTGTGCGCTGCATCAATCCCTTCCACATCGAATGTGGGATCAGCTTCGGCATACCCCAGAGCCTGCGCCTCTTTTAGCACATCCTCAAACGCACGACCTTTGTCACGCATTTCCGTCAGGATGAAATTACCGGTGCCGTTGATGATTCCCGCCAGCCAGTTAATACGATTCGCGGCAAGGCCCTCGCGCAGGGCTTTAATTACCGGCACGCCACCGGCTACCGCCGCCTCAAACGCGACCGTAACGCCCTTTTGCGCCGCCAGCTCAAATATTTCCCCACCGTGTTCTGCGATCAATGCTTTATTAGCAGTAACCACATGCTTGCCGTTCTCGATCGCTTTGAGAATCAACTCTTTCGCGATAGTCGTGCCGCCCAGCAGCTCGACAACGACTTCAACTTCCGGGTCAGAAGCTACAGCAAAAATATCTGTCGTAAATTGCGTGGAGTCCAACTCACAAGCTGGATTCATTCGACGGGATGCGACACGAATCACCTCAATAGCCATACCTGCGCGCGCGGAAATATCCGCGCCGTTGCGCGCCAGCACGTTAAACGTTCCACTACCGACAGTGCCCAATCCACAAATAGCTATCTTCATCTACCACGTCTCCACAACATTACGCGCTCGTGATGGCGCATTTAAGAGTGCTTTAATCTTGTATCAATCCGTCTTTGCGAAACATCGCTTTAACGCCACGAATCGCCTGTCGCGTCCTGTGTTCGTTTTCAATCAACGCGAATCGCACATACTCGTCGCCATAATGCCCAAAGCCCAAACCTGGAGAAACCGCCACCTTCGCCTCCAGCAATAGTTTCTTAGAAAACTCCAGAGACCCCATGTGGCGATAAAATTCAGGTATCTTCGCCCAGACGAACATGGTCGCCTTAGGCGGGGTTACATCCCAGCCAATACTGCCCAGCCCTCGACATAACACATCGCGCCGAGACTGATACATCGCCCGTATCTCTTCCACACATGACTGGTCACCCTCCAAAGCAGCAATAGCCGCCACTTGGATAGGAGTAAAAGTTCCATAGTCCAGATAAGATTTAATTCTGGCCAGAGCAGCAATCAACTCAGCGTTGCCACAACAAAAACCAACGCGCCAACCCGGCATATTATAGCTTTTGGATAGCGAGAAAAATTCTACCGCCACCTCTTTAGCTCCGGGCACTTGCAATATCGAAGGGGCTTTATAGCCATCAAATACGATATCTGCGTATGCGATATCCTGCACAACCCAGATTTTATGTTCTCGAGCGATAGCAATGACTTTTTCAAAAAAGCCCAACTCAACACATTGCGAAGTCGGGTTGCCAGGGAAGTTCAATACCAGCATTTTGGGGCGAGGCCAGGAATCCAAAATCGCCTTTTCCAGTTCAGTGAAAAAAGCATTAGTGTCTTCGCCCAGAGGAATATGCCGGATATCCGCCCCAGCAATGACAAACCCGTAGGGATGTATAGGATAACTCGGGTTCGGCACCAGCACGGCATCTCCTGGCCCCATTGTAGCCAAAGCCAAGTGAGCAAGCCCCTCTTTGGAGCCAATAGTAACTATCGCTTCTTTTTCCGGATCCAGATCCACATCAAACCGACTCTTATACCAATGGGCGATAGCCCTTCTCAGCCGGGGGATGCCTTTGGATTGCGAGTAGCGATGCGTACCGTCTCGCTGTGCGGTTTCCGTCAGCTTGTCAACTATATGTTTGGGAGTAGACTGGTCAGGATTGCCCATGCCAAAGTCAATAATATCTTCCCCCCTCGCTCGCGCCTGCTGCTTGAGCTCCCCAACGATGTTAAAAACATAGGGCGGCAAGCGACTGATGCGCGGAAAATCCATTACTATCTCCTGAACGACAGTGGGCGAAGATTAAGTTAAGTACATTATAGAGAACAGGCCACAATACCCCGCACCCCATAGAGTGTCAACGTGATGCGGTTCTAAATTACAGGAAGGGGAGCTGCGGAAATCAGCACTCAATAAAGCCGTGCCGAACCAGGAAAAATGGCGCAGAAAAAAAACCAGGACTAACCTGTTAGGTAACGCCTTCCTGCATCGACAAACTTTGCGGAAATAACAATGATTAATTGGACGATAAAATCAGCGCGCCCTCGCCTGAGAAACAGCCTCATTATCACCCTAATATTGCTCGCAGGATGTGATAGCAGCACGCCATTTACTGAATTGAGCAATTACGAACTGAGCATGGAATATAGCGCATGCCAAAAGGAAGGACTGTCTCCCGGTGGAGCCCAAAGGTGCAACAATATTGAGAGAGAGTGCGATATAAGAAGAAAGGAAAAGAGCTTTCGGTGCTAGCTAGCGAAGAGGGGCTCTCCCCCTCCGCTTTCAACCCCAGCGCCTTACTTAACTTCTAGCCCTAACCCCTTAGCAAGAGAGTCAGCCGGAACATATCCTGGAATCAAACGACCATCGTGCAACACAATGGCTGGCGTACCACTAATACCAATCTGGTTTCCAAGATTGTATTGGTCAGAAACTGGGTTCTTACAGTCTTTGGCGGAAGGTGTTTTACCCAGCTTCGCCTCGGTCAAAGCAGCTTGCTGATCATCCGCACACCAAATGGAAACCATTTTCTGATAACTTCCAGACCCCACGCCAGCGCGCGGATACGCCAAGTAGTTAACCTGAACGCCCAATTCATTCAAACGAGGCACTTCTTTATGAAGCTTTCTGCAGTAGCCACAGTCCACGTCCGTAAAGATAGTAATGGAAGCCTTTACTACTTCTGGCTTGAACACAACCATCTTTGACTCATCGATTGAATTAACCAGCTCGGCGCGGGTTTCTTCGCGACGACGCTCCGCCAGATTAGTAATACGCCCCTCGCTCACCTGGTAAATATCGCCCGCCACAAAATATTGACCATCAGCACTGGTATACAATAATTGCGGGTTATTGGACTCAACCTCATACACCCCCGGTATTGGACTTGGGCTAACCTTAAGGATTTTCAGGCCTGGCACAGCCTCAGCCAAGCGTTGCTTGATCACCTTAACAGCTTGCTCTTGCTGCTCGTCAGCGCGCGCTCCGAAAGCGACCGACAATGCCATTAGTACCAGTACAAAAGGGCGCATTACGTGCATGAATCTACCTTCATCCGTTCTTGAATATGTAATTAGACCCTAAAATTACACAAATGCTCCTATCAAAACTAGGCCAATTGTGTAACGTGAAATAGATTTAACCTAACCCCATTCCATCAACATCCAAGAGACGCCGACACCGAATACTAAGAGCGCGGATGATGCCTGGAATGCAATTGTTGGAGCCGCGCCTTGGCGACATGAGTATAAATTTGGGTAGTGGACAAATCACTATGCCCGAGTAGCAACTGAACGACCCGCAAGTCTGCGCCGTGATTAAGAAGATGTGTCGCAAACGCATGTCGAAGAGTATGCGGCGTAATATTCTTGGCAATCCCACTTCGCAAAGCATACAGCTTAATGCGATGCCAGAATGTCTGCCTGGTCATCTCCCTTCCACGAACACTAGGAAAAAGAACCCCGTTCTCTCCGCCGCCCAACAACTCACCTCGAACACCCGCTATATAGCTTTCCAACTGCTCCACCGCCTGCTCTCCCAAAGGGGTCAACCTCTCCTTATCCCCCTTCCCTACAACACGCAACACCCCTTGCCTCAGGTTAACTTGATAGAGCTGAAGACCAACCAATTCAGTCACACGCAACCCACTGGCGTATAACACCTCCAACATCACCCTGTCGCGCGCCTCAATAGGAAGCGACATATCCGGCTCCGCCAGCAGCCTTTCCACCTCCTTTTCAGAAAGGGCGCCCGGCAACAAACGCCCGACCTTAGGGTGCTCGATCCTTAGCGTTGGATCTTCCCGAATCCTGCCCTCCCTCAACAAATAACGGTAGAACTTACGCAGCGTCGACAACATACGAGCAGAGGATGCACTCTTAGCTCCTTTCTGCATACGCATCGATAGAAAAGAGAACAAATCCTCGCGAGAAGCCTCATCAAGCCTGCGCCCCTTACTCGCCAACCACTCAGCCAAGCGAATAAGATCTGAACGGTAAGACATCCTCGTATTTTCGGACAATCCTTGTTCTAGCCACAACATCTCTATAAAGCCATCTATGACCTCCAAGCACGCCAGCGAACCACTCACCATTACCGCCCCATCCAATCACAAAAAATCCAGGCAACCACAAACAAAAAAGGGCGGCCATCAGACCACCCTTTTTTTAAAACGCCTTTATAAAGCGAATATTAATCCAACTTCTCTTTGATACGAGCAGCCTTACCGCTAAGGTCACGAAGGTGATACAGCTTGGCTTTGCGAACGTCACCGCGACGCTTAACATTTATACTATCAACCAAGCGACTGTGCGTTTGGAAAGTTCTCTCAACGCCAACACCGTATGAAACCTTACGAACAGTAAAAGAAGAGTTCAGACCGCGATTTCTTTTCGCAATCACAACACCTTCAAAAGCCTGCAGACGCTCACGCGAGCCTTCCACCACTTTTACACTTACAGTTACTGTATCACCCGGAGCAAACTCTGGGATTTCTTTGGTCATTTGCTCAGCTTCAAGCTGGCTAATGATTGTGTTTTTGCTGCTCATGGCTCGCTCCTAACTAATCCGAAGTAATCCTACGTTTCTGATATTAACTGCCCGCGCCGCAACTCTTGTATGATCTGAGCCTCTTCTTCGGATAGCTCACGCTGCTCGAGCAAATCGGGTCTACGCTGAAGCGTCCTAAGCAAAGCCTGCTCCAGTCTCCAGCGCCTAATTTTTTCATGATTACCGCTAAGCAACACCTCAGGAACTCGCTTATCGCGATATAATTCCGGCCTGGTGTAATGCGGACAATCCAATAAGCTATTCTCGAAAGAGTCCTGCTCAGCAGACTCATTGTGACCAAGCACCCCCGGAGCAAGCCGAGAAACACTATCGATAATAGCCATAGCGGCAATCTCACCGCCACTGAGAACAAAGTCGCCTAAAGACCATTCCTCGTCGACCTCATCCTCGACCAATCTTTCATCAATCCCTTCATAACGACCACACAAAAGAATCAACCCCGGAACCGTTAAAGAAGAACGAACTAAAGCCTGATCTATTCGCTTTCCCTGAGGAGAGAGATAAACAACTTTACTTCCAGCCGGAGCCGCAGACCTCGCCGCACTCAGCGCAAGCTCTAATGGCTCCACCTTCATCAACATCCCAGGGCCACCGCCATACGGCCGGTCGTCCACTGTGCGATAGCTATCGGTTGCATAATCTCGGGGATTCCAGCAGCTTACCTCTACAGAGCTCTGCTTGACGGCCTTTCCAACCACACCAAAGTCAGTAACTGACTTCAGCATTTCCGGAAATAAAGTTATGACACCAAACCACACTTTAAAAATCCGGGTCCCAATCAACAACCATTAACTTCTTATCCAGATCTATGCTCTCGATGAACTGACCTGGCAAATATGGGATTAGTCGCTCACGCTTATCAATACTTTCCGTAGAGCCCGTAACAACGAGAACATCATTAGCGCCGGTTTCAATCAGATGGCTTACACGACCGATATTTGCCCCCTTAGAGGTAAAAACCGTCAAGCCCTCCAACTCACGCCAATAATACTCACCATCTTCTAGGACAGGAAGCTCTGAGGACTCAATTTCAATCTGACAACCAACAAACTCCTTGGCCAGATCTCGATCTTCCACCCCTGCAAGCGCTATCACGATTCCTTTACCCTGAGGCTTTCCGGAACGAAGCCTTGCCTCCGAGCGACTACCGTCTTCACGAACCAATTCCCAACCAGCGTACCGAAGCACATTCTCCGGGGGAGATGTGAAAGAGTGAACTTTCAACCAACCCTGTACGCCATACACACCGACGATTTTGCCTATGCAAATTTTTTCGCTCATCGGCGTGTATAACCTATCTGCTTATGCGCCAGCTTTTACCAGACCACGAACGCGATCAGACATTTGCGCGCCGCGCTCAACCCAGAACTGCAGACGCTCAGCGTCTACACGGAAGCGCTCATCATTGCCGCGCGCAGTAGGGTTAAAGAAACCCAGACGCTCAATGAAACGGCCGTCACGGGCCTTTCTGCTGTCAGTCACATTAAGGTGATAAAAAGGACGTTTTTTTGAACCGCCACGCGCTAATCGAATTGTAACCATCTCAGTCTGAATCCTGTTGTAAAAAAACCAATGTTGTTGGCTCAACACCTGAAAGGGCGCATATTCTACGCAATAATTCAAGCGTTGAAAACCTTTTTATTCGCCCTCTGGCAATTAGAGGCCAATTCTATCTCATACGTCCCATTGGAGGCATCCCACCACCAGGAGGCATCATACCTCCCATCCCCCGCATCATGTTCATCATGCCTCCCTTCTTGCTGAACTTTTTCATCATCTTCTGCATCTGCTTATGCTGCTTAAGAAGGCGATTCACGTCTTGAATCTGCAACCCCGATCCTGACGCAATACGACGCTTACGGGAGTTATTGATAACATCAGGAAACCGTCTTTCATGGGGAGTCATTGAGCTTATCAGCGCCTCCATATGCACAAACATTTTATCGTTCATATGCTGCTGGGCGACCTGAGAAATTTGCCCCATTCCCGGCAGCTTATCCAGCATCCCAGCCATGCCCCCCATATTCTTCATTTGCTGAAGCTGATCACGAAAATCCTCCAAGTCGAAAGACTTCCCTTTAATCACCTTCTTAGCGAGCTTTTCCGCCTTTTGCTTATCAAGCTTGCGCTCAGCCTCCTCAATCAGAGAAAGAACATCCCCCATCCCGAGAATTCTTGACGCAACCCGATCAGGGTGAAATGGCTCCAAGGCTTCAACCTTTTCCCCCATACCCATAAATTTGATGGGCTTGCCAGTAATCGAGCGAACGGATAATGCAGCGCCACCGCGAGCATCACCATCCGCTTTCGTCAGAATAACCCCCGTCAAAGGCAACGCGTCATTAAACGCCTTGGCGGTATTCGCAGCATCCTGCCCCGTCATTGCGTCAACAACAAACAACGTTTCAATCGGCCTGACCGCAGCATGCAACCGCTTGATTTCGGTCATCATATCTGCGTCGATGTGCAACCGTCCCGCTGTATCGACAATCACCACATCATTAAAACGCTTGCGAGCCTCAGCAATCGCAGCATTAGCAATATCTACTGGATCCTGATCTGAGGTGCTAGGAAAAAAATTAACCCCTACCTCTCCCGCAAGAGTCTCTAGCTGCTTAATTGCCGCAGGACGATAAACGTCTGCACTCACAACCATAACAGACTTCTTGCGACGCTCCTTCAGGAAGCGAGCCAACTTGCCCACAGAGGTAGTCTTCCCCGCCCCTTGCAAACCAGCCATCAAAATGACAGCAGGCGGTTGGCAGTTGAGATTTAAGTCCTCATTCGCCTGCCCCATAACGCTGACGAGCTCACTCTGAACAACACGAATGAACTCCTGCCCTGGGGTCAGACTGCGCATAACATCCTGACCGACTGCTTTAGCCTTAACGCTGTCGATAAACTCTTTTACGACGGGGAGGGCGACATCCGCTTCCAGCAAAGCCATGCGAACTTCCCTGAGAGTTTCCTGGATGTTGTCTTCAGTTAGCTTCGCCTGGCCGGTAATCTTTTTAAGGCTGTCGGACAACCTTTCCGTCAGACTATCAAACATATAGCGTTCCCCTTAATAATCAGGTATGTCGTAAAAGGGCTTGGATTATATCCAACCCTACGGCATACTTCATCTAACAAATGGACCCGGCCGAAATCTATTTTTCCAACTCTTTGTTTATTAGGCGACTTTCGGCGCTTTCAGTGTAAGCGCAAGATAAGCCGAAACGCCTCATTTCCTTAAGCAAAGACAACAACCAGCAGGGCCAGAATAGCTAACATACCCCAGCCGGCATGACTTACATTTAATGAGCGTTGTCACCCTTAGCATAGTCGCCACCATCTTTTACACCATCGCTACAGCCTTTCAGTACGCCGTTTATGAAGGCAAAACGCACCAGCGCCCACACTTGGCCGGAGCAATCGGATTCCTAGCTGTCGCTGCACACGCTATCAGTGTTTGGTTACTCAGCTCCACATCCCTCGGCGCAGACTTTGGCTTCTTCAAAATCATTTCCATCATAAGCCTGTTTCTTAGCGCTCTGGCCGTATCTTTCTCCTATATCAAACCAGTACACAACCTAAAACTTCTGATCTACCCGATAGCAATCATAACAGTTATCGCCGCGGTCAGCTTTAAAGGGCCAACTCAAGTAGTTGAACCTGGACACGTCGGCCTCATGGCGCATATCACCCTGTCAGTCATCGCATACTCCGTCTTCAGCTTGGCCGGGTTGCAGGCAGCACTTCTTTATGCCCAAAACAAACAATTGAAGTCCCATATGACAGGCCGACTTGTCAAAGCGCTCCCCCCTCTCCAAACCACCGAAGACATACTGTTTGAGATAATTTGGACTGGCTTAATTCTGCTCACTTTAGCGATAGTGACCGGAAGTTTTTTTGTGGAAGACTTGTTCGCTCAACATTTAGTGCACAAAACAGCGCTCTCACTCTTATCCTGGCTGATTTTCGCCCTACTCGCCATTGGCCGCCACCTATGGGGCTGGAGAGGGCTGCTTGCAGCCAGACTAACTATTGGCGGATGCTTATTGCTCGCCTTAGGGTTTCTAGGCAGCAAGATCGCATTAGAGTTTATAATTCAACCCAAAATCTGATCTTGACACGCCTTCACGCGTTTCTATGATGACTTCGTAATCACAACAAATGGTTTAACGCTCCCCTTGAACGACTTATCCACCACATTTCTATTAATTGTTCTAGTTGTTTTAATAACCCTATCTGGATTCTTTTCAGGATCAGAAACGGGAATGATGACCTTAAACAGGTACCGTTTGAGGCACATGGCAAAAAATGGACACAAAGGCGCAAAGCGCGCCAACACTTTATTGCAGCGCCCCGACCAATTGATCGGCGTCATTCTCATTGGAAATAACTTTGTCAACATACTCGCATCAGCAATCGCCACCGTTATTGCTACTCGCCTATGGGGAGACGCTGGCGTTGCTATCGCCACCGCGGCACTAACGTTAACCATCCTCGTTTTTTCTGAGGTCACACCTAAAACACTCGCCGCGCTCTACCCTGAACGAGTAGCCTTTCCCGCTTCTGTGGCGCTAATTCCCTTACTAAAGCTCCTCTACCCCTTTGTACGATGCGTCAATCTTGCCTCCAACTCGCTATTACGCCTGTTTGGAGTCACCGAGTACCAAGCAGGCGCCGACCATTTATCACGCGAGGAATTACGCACACTGGTTCACGAGGCAGGGGTTCGAATACCCAAACGACACAAGCAAATGCTACTTAGTATTCTGGACTTGGAGAAAGTCACCATAGAGGACATTATGATTCCCCGAAATGAAATTACGGGGGTGGACATAGAGGATGACATCGACGAGATAGTCGAACAACTGCGCTCAGCACAACACACTCGGCTGCCAGTCTACCGGGGCGACATAAACAACATCATCGGCATACTCCACCTCCGCAATGCAGCCAAGTTTCTCACTCAGGACGATATAAACAAGGCGATGATCATGCAAAGCTGCCGGGAGCCTTACTTCATTCCTGAGGGCACCCCTCTCCACACGCAGCTTTTCAACTTCCAAAAAGAAAAAAGGCGTATTGCTGTAGTCGTTGACGAATACGGTGACGTTCAAGGCATCGCCACCCTCGAGGATATACTTGAAGAAATCGTTGGCGAGTTCACCACCGATATAGCCGCCACCAGTCCCGACATCACTCCACTGGACGACAATCGGTACATGATCGACGGCTTCGCCACTGTCCGCACAGTCAACAAAGTACTGGGCTGGAGACTCCCCACAGATGGCCCCAAAACAATCAACGGCCTCATTATGGAGCTACTGGAGACAATACCGGAAAACCCCACCTGCCTGAAGCTGCACGGTTACAATGTGGAGATCAAGCAGGTCAAAGACAATGTCGTGAAGGCTGCTATCATTCACGACCCACTTGCCCCCCCTAAAAGCAGCAAGAAGAAAAAAGCCGCCCCGCAATAACCCTTCGTGCGCGCCGGAAATCCATTAAAATCAATATCCGGCGCCCCTCCATATGCAGTTAGCGAATAAAAAAAGACCGCTTAAAAGATCAAAATATAAGCTACTTCTTGACTAAAAATACCCGGAACACTATGAAGTAATAGTGACCATAAAAATAAGAAGGAGGCTTCCTATATGATCCTGGGCCACACATTAGGTCTTTTTACGCATCCAGATCAGGAATGGCTGTCAATACGCGAAGAGCGCTCCACCACTGGGCGACTGTACGCGCAACACACGCTATTGCTGGCCTTGATTCCATCAATCGCAGCCTATATCGGCTCCACCCAAGTGGGCTGGACCATCGGCAGTGAAGAAACCGTTAAACTAACTCAAGTCAGCGCCTTTAATTTATGCGCGCTTTTCTATGTAGCGATGCTGTCCGGCATTTATATTCTAGGCAAATTTATTGACTTCATGGCGCTTACCTACGGCGTAGACAAACATGCGCCCAGGGGTATTGAGTTGGCGGCATATGCGGCGACTCCGCTTTTTATTATGGGAGCCATAGCAGTTTACCCTAATATCTGGGTAGGCATGCTCGCTGGATTGATAGGGGTGTCGTACTCTGTCTACCTTCTGTACGAAGGTCTACCTATTCTGATGAAGATACCTAAGGAAAGGGGCTTTATGTTCGCCACCAGCGTCCTGACCGTTGGCCTCGTCATGCTGGTAGCGCTTATCGCTACCAGCGTAGTGATATGGAGCGTTGGAATCGGCCCGGTTTACACAAACTGACGCCTTTAAACCTAAACCAAGACGGTCAACTGTGTGGCCGCCTTGGTTTAACCAAACGGCTGACGCCAGCTTCGAATGGCAAGACCGTTTTAGTAACTTATGGTAGATTTTTGTATATAAAGCCGTAAAATAGACGGCAATTATTATAACGACTCACCGCCGAACCCATATCCAAAAAAATAACAATATCTGCTGTCAGCTTGTTTTTGACGCCCCATTTGGGTGCAACAGGAGAAGTTTATGAATAAGGGGAGCGGTGTAAGTTACATTCGCGAGCGCGCGAAAGCTCATCCCAAGCCTGCAGATGAGCAGCTGCTAACGCGTATTCGCGATCACTCCGTGTCAATGCTCCTTAATTTTCTCAACAGCATGTTCGATGGTGTTGATGATTCTTTTTTTGAACTAGCGAACCACGCTCATACTAACAATGAGCAGAACCGCTATTTCGAAGCTATGCGTGAGATCCGAATTAAAAGGAAAGGGATAGAAAACCATTTCCAACAGGAACTCGCACGCCTGTTCAATCAACCCCCTTCTCAGCACAAAACAAGTGAATCACTGTCCGACAGTGTCGATGTCGATGTTCTCAGCCTGGTGCAAAATGATGCATTGGAGGAGTCTGTCGCCGTCAACAGCATGATCGGCAAAGCAAGAGCCAACTTCTCCGGCTCGCTATTGCAGTTCCAGACTCGGGTATCCAGCGTCTATGGCGAAACCAAAGAAGAAAATGCGGTAAACCCTCTAGACCCAGAACATATTTGTAAAGCCTTTTCCGACGCCTGTATCGGCCTTGATATCGAGATAAAGGAAAAGCTGATTGTTTACAAGCAATTCGACCGGTACGTAATGGGTAATCTGGTCGAGTGCCTGGAAGAAGCCAATAAGATCATGGTCCAAGCGGGCATTATGCCCAACCTAAAATACACAGCGAAAAAGTCACGCGTGACACCCCGGTCAACGTCAGACGTCTCCGCCCGCCCGCTTGATACCCAAAGCGACGCAAATACTTATGACTCCTCTGGCTCAGGCGACGTATTCACGCAAGTCCAAGAACTTTTATCCGCACTTAGAAACTCCACCTCTGATCCTGGCCAACACACAGACTCAAGCGCAAGCCCCGCTGGAGGAAGGCAAGCGCCGCCTTCTGGAAACGTACAATTCATCGCTGACGCAGACTTACTTTCAATCCTGTCACGACTACAGCATAGCGTTCGCACCGAAAATCTGGCGGAAGGCCCTGTCGTGGCGCTGGACCTGCGCTCTGCAGTGCAAGGGCTGTTAACTGAAGAAAGCCAAAAGTCAGGTAAAGCAACAGCCCTCGACCAAGTTGACGAAGACCTTATTAACTTGGTTTCCATGCTTTTCGAATTCATCCTTGATGATTACAATTTGTCTGCGCCAATCCAGGTACTGATAAGCCGTTTGCAAATTCCCATTCTGAAAGTAGCCATCAGAGATAAAAGCTTCTTCAGCAAACCCTCTCACCCTGCTCGCAAACTGTTGAACGCATTAGCGAAAGCCGGTATTGGCTGGAGTGACGCCTCAGAGAAGAAGCGAGATAAACTCTATGAACAAATCCACAGAGCAGTACAACGCATCCTTGAAGAGTTCAATGGCGAAAGCGGACTCTTCGAAGAGATATACCAGGAGTTCTCCCAATATTTAAGCAGGGAAGAGAGGAAGGCCAAGCTAGTTGAGCAACGCACCAAAGAAGCTGAAATTGGGCGCGTCAAGTCCCATAAAGCCCATCAGGTAGTAGAGCAGATTCTCAGCGAAAAAATCGCCGCACAACCCCTCCCTCCGGTAGCCGTTGAACTGCTTCGCGGAGGCTGGAGCCGTGTCATGTTCCTGGCCTACTTAAAAGAAGACACGGAGCATCGCTTGAATCAGTGCACAAAAGTGGTAGACGAACTGACATGGTGCTTACAACCCCATGCAGAAGTTGAAGCCAGGCAACGCTGGGTCAAAGTAGTCCCCCAGCTACTCAAAAATCTCAAAGCTGGCCTAAAGGAAGTATCCTACAATTCCGCCAAGCTTGAGCACATGCTGGGAGAGCTGAAAAAGGCGCTGACAGAAACCTTCAAACAGCAATCCATCACCAGTGCGCAGAATGACGCACCCAAGCCCCCAATTCCCGTCACCCCGGTGATAGAACAAAAACTCACTCCCGCCGCCAAAACCGCCGTGGAACGGCAAAGCGAGCACGAGGATGCTGCGCTAGCAGAGTATCTCGCCAAGGTAGATGAGATGGAGTGTGGCGCCTGGATAGAATTCTCGCTGGTTAATGGAACCCGCTTCAGATGTAAGCTATCGACAAAAATTGAAGATTCCGACACTTACATATTCGTAAACCGGCTAGGGCTGAAGGTTGTAGAAAAGTCACGCGGAGAACTCGCTCATGAGTTACGCAAAGGCCGCCTGAAGGCATTGGAGGAAGGGCTTCTGTTCGATAGGGCGATGGATGCAGTAATCGGCAATCTACGGAAAATGTCAGGCAAAGCAGCGTGAAGCGGCATAGGACTAACCGCTTCACATAACTAACGGAAACACATATCTAGCGCCCCCGAAAATAAGTTAAATTCACTGCAGACACCAAGTCCCATGAATGCTATGACTTACAGTGAATTTAACGGCGGACGCCCCACCAGCTCGATTCTTATATCTATCCTTGCTCATGCAGGCATACTCCTCCTGCTGTTTTGCACTCCGTTCTCTCCAAGAGAAAGCCAAACGATCACAGTCACTCTCAGCGCAAAAACGCCCACGGAACAAAGCCTGCCACCCCACACTCAGAGAGACACTGCACAAACCGGAACACCTAGAGAACCTGGGGTCTCAAAAGACATAGCAGATGACGCTCTTCCATGGAAAGGCTCACAGCAAACCACTTTCTCCGGCGTCCCCCAAAGAAATACAAACCGCACAAACCTGGACTGGGTTAGCGATTTATTCAAAGCCCCCCCAAACACCAAAGCCCCCCCGGCCACCGCCCCCCAAAACGCCACATATGAAATGGACTCAGCGATTCTGGAACTGCTAAAAGGCCAACCGTCAACCCATTCGACATTCTGGCCTTACTTGGTTCGCCACTTGGCGCAAAACCGGCTCTATAATAACCAGTACATTTACAGCGATCTGACAGAACCGCGCATGGTGGTGCTAAAACTGCAATTTCAGGAAACAGGAATGCTGATTAAAGCGGAAGTAGAGAGGAGTAGCGGCAATGAGAAGCTAGACGCGGCGGCGATTCGCAGCGCATACGCCGCCAATCCTTACCAGCGCCCTCCTGCAACAGATAGCGTATTTGGCTATAGCTACCTGGTGCAGATTCTATACGCCCCCGCCAGCTAAGCGTCCTAAGCCGTAGAGGGCAATTCATCCAACTTACAGAGTTATTCCGTAACGGCAGCGCCTTTAACCATACCCTGCAACTCACCAGACTCATAAAGCTCAGTGACGATATCACATCCACCGACCAACTCGCCTTTAATATAAAGCTGGGGATAAGTAGGCCAGTTAGAGTATGTTTTCAAAGCCTCTCGAATTTCTGGGTGCTCCAGAATATTCACGTAAGCGAACTTTTCACCACAGGCCATCAGCGCCTGGACAGTGCGAGCGGAGAATCCGCACTGAGGAGCATTCGGCGACCCCTTCATAAACAGAATGACAGGGTTGCTGGTTAACTGCTCTTTGATAACTTCGATGACATCCATAAACCTAACCTTTAATAACAGTCATTGAGTGATTGGTTGACTATTTTACTATGTTTTTAAGCATGGCGACGACTGTTTGACCAACGTCAGCGGTAACACACTATCAATAATGCGCTTTGCTTCTTCAAGGGCGGAAGTATACGCGAAAAAAATCGCTTATTCAGGGACAATTAATCGCTTCAAAACCAAGAAATTTAAGCCAGGCCAGGGGTCCCTGACCTTCGTTGCCATATGTAACGATTATCTATACTATAGCTGTTGGAACAGGCAGCCGGGGCTGCCTTTTTGCGTTATATAGGGTTTTCAACCATATATAGAGTTTAAGGTTGTATATAAGAGGACAAAGAAAATGGCCGGTCCAACCCTGATGAATACTTATGGCAGACTGCCCATCTCCTTTACGCACGGAGAAGGTTGCTGGTTATACGACAACCAAGGCAACCGCTATTTTGACTCAGTGACCGGAATCGCCGTATGTGGACTGGGCCACGCACACCCCGCCGTTTCTGAGGCGGTATGCAATCAATCCAAGAAGCTTCTGCACTGCTCCAATCTTTACCAAGTTCCTCTACAACAACAGCTGGGCGATTTGTTATGTCAGGTCGCTGGCATGGACAGTGTTTTCTTTTGCAACTCCGGCGCTGAGGCCAACGAAGCCGCGATCAAGCTGGCTCGCCTTCACGGCAAAAAGAAAGGCGTCGAGTCGCCTTCAATCATTGTCATGGAGCACTCTTTCCACGGTCGCACCCTCGCCACATTGAGCGCTACAGGCAACCGCAAGGTCCAGGCCGGGTTTGAACCGTTAGTGTCAGGATTTGTTCGCGCCCCCTACAACGACATGAAAACACTGGAGAACATCGCCCGCGCCAACAACAATGTCGTCGCAGTATTGATGGAGCCTATCCAGGGTGAAGGTGGCGTGAACATCGCTCCAGTAGAATACCTTCACGCGGTGAGAAAGCTGTGTGACGCCAAAGGCTGGCTGCTTATGCTGGATGAAGTACAGACCGGGAATGGCCGCACCGGCGCCTATTTCGCTTACCAGGACTACGGTATCGCCCCAGACGTGGTGACTACCGCCAAGGGCCTGGGCAATGGCGTCCCTATCGGCGCATGCCTGGCCAAAGGCGGCGCCTCCGAAGTGTTTCACCCTGGCTCCCATGGCTCTACTTTTGGCGGGAATCCGTTAGCCTGCGCAGCGGCGATGGCGGTTATCAAGACGATTCAAAGCAATAATCTGACAGAAAGAGCGCGCACTCTCGGCGAACAGATCCTGAGTAAACTGAAGCAAGAGTTCAGCGGCGCAGACTATATCAAGGATATTCGCGGCAAAGGTCTGATAATCGGAATAGAAATGACAGAACCCTGCCCCGAATTGGTTCCACTGGCGCAGACCGTGGGCCTGCTGATCAATGTCACCTCAGACCGCGTCATTCGCTTACTGCCCGCACTGACCATGACGGATGTAGAAGCCGAACACCTGGTGACGACACTAGTGCGCCTGATCAAGCTGTACGCTGCGGATGATCGAAAAAAACCAAGGTAGGTTTAACCGTACAATCTGAAAGACAGCGACAGCTGTCTTTCTCTCCTTCTATATTTGTCTTTAACCTACTGAAATGACGAGTAACGCACCATGAGCATCAGACATTTTCTGACATTGTGTGACTTTTCCCCGGCGGAACTGGAGTATGTAATAGAGCGCGCTATCCAGCTAAAAGCCAAACATAAAAGCAGACAAGCCTGCACCCCAATGCAAGGCCAGGTTCTAGGGATGATTTTTGAAAAGTCGTCCACCCGCACCCGGGTCTCATTCGAAGCCGGGGCGGCGCAACTGGGCGGTTCAGCCATATTCCTTTCTCCTCGCGACACGCAACTGGGTCGCGGCGAACCGGTAGAAGACAGTGCGCGAGTTCTATCGCGCATGGTGGACATCATCATGGTCCGCACATTCGAGCACAGCAAACTTGAACTTTTCGCTAAATACTCCTCAGCCCCAGTTATCAATGCGCTGACTGACGACTACCACCCATGCCAGCTACTCGCCGACATTCAAACTTACGTAGAGCATAGAGGCTCTATTCGAGGCAAGAAGGTCGCCTGGATTGGCGACGGTAACAACATGTGCAATTCATACATCAATGCAGCGCGTCAATTCGGGTTTGAACTGACTGTCGCCTGCCCCGAGGGTTATGAGCCCATGCAATCCCTGGTGGAGCAAAATTCTGACCGGGTGAAAATATTCCGCACCCCATCTGACGCCGTCGCAGGCGCTCATTTGGTCGTTACTGATGTATGGGCCTCCATGGGGCAGGAACAAGAACAGGCTGAGCGCGAACAGGCCTTCGCAACATTTCAGGTTTCACCTGAATTAATGAACAAAGCCGCGCCCGACGCACTGTTCATGCATTGCCTGCCTGCACACAGAGGCGAAGAAATCAGTACAGATATGCTGGACGACCAGCGTTCTGTCGTCTGGGATGAAGCCGAAAATCGTTTGCACGCCCAAAAGGCTCTCATGGAGTTCCTGCTATACGGCAAGCAGGCGTAAGATGATAGCGAACGCGCCTCTGCTGGAGGCAAAAGATCTCAGCTGCGGCTATGCCGATCAGGCAGTCATTTCTCACCTGTCTTTTCAACTGAATAAAGGTGAAATTGCAAGCTTGCTGGGCCCCAGCGGCTGCGGCAAGACCACGGTTCTGCGAGTATTGGCGGGGTTTCAGCCTGTGTTTGCAGGAGAAGTGAGAGTAAACGGCGCGCCTGTTTCGACGCCATCAGCCACCCTGCCGACAGAAAAGCGCCATGTCGGCATGGTGTTTCAGGACTACGCACTGTTTCCCCATTTAAGCGTAGCGGCGAACATCAAGTTTGGTCTACACAATCGAGGCACGGCGGAAACGGAAGCAAAGCTTAAAGATATGCTGGAGCTGACGGGAATGGCGGCCTACGCCAACGCATACCCTCATCAGCTGTCTGGAGGCCAGCAACAACGTGTCGCATTAGCCCGAGCACTTGCGCCCGATCCAGTACTATTGTTAATGGATGAACCTTTCTCCAATCTGGATGCGGAATTGCGTTCTCGCTTAAGCGTAGATGTCAGGGAAATACTAAAGAAGCGAGACATCACCGCCATTCTGGTGACTCACGACCAGAATGAAGCCTTTGCAATGGCCGACCACGTGGGAATTCTTCATGGCGGCGGCTTACAGCAGTGGGACACGCCTTACAACCTTTACCACGAACCGGCCAATCGCTTCGTCGCCAACTTTATCGGCCGAGGCGCACTGTTACCCGGCATATTGACGACACACGATAGCGTTGAAACAGAACTCGGCGTTATTCGTGGCAACAGAGCCTATCCCTGGAACCCTCAACAAGCCGTCGAGGTTTTGATTCGTCCAGATGACCTGGTGTTCGACGCCACCTCCCCTCAAAAAGCCAAGATTATCGACAAGATATTCGCCGGCTCCTCAACGCTCTACCGGCTCCTGCTAAGCTCCGGGCGCAAACTGGAAGCCCTGACGCCCAGCCACCAAGACTTTCCAATTGACGCGGAAGTCGCTATACGCCTCAAGGCGGAACACCTAATCGCATTTAAAAAATAAAAGCGGTATTCAGCTCTGAAGTCTGAAGTCTGAAGTCTGAAGTCTGAAGTCTGAAGTCTGAAGTCTGAAGTCTGAAGTCTGAAGTCTGAAGTCTGAAGTCTGAAGTCTGAAGTCTGAAGTCTGAAGTCTGAAGTCTGAAAGGCGGGCAAAAAAAAGGGGGCCAAATATAGCCCCTCAATGAAACAAGGAAAGTTCGATAGAACTACAACCTCAAAGAGTCATCCCTTACGAGTTAAATTATGAATTTCTCTCGCCTTCGTGTCTGTTAGAGAAGTGTCGCCTTATGTAACAAATGGTAAGCAAAAAGGCCTAACTCTTTCTTTTCCAATCACCTAAACCAGTCAACCTCTCAACTCAATGTTTTTATCCCTCTCAAAATCCTGACCAAGCAGACAGATATAGATAAGCCAAAAGTCCAATACCCATTTGCACGATTGAGGCGTAAGCGGCATTTGGCTAAATTCTCGAACCGCCCGGTAAGATCGCTCGTTTATGGATGAATGTGAGCGGAATGTTAATTGTTCGATTCCAAACACAGTCAGAAAGGAACGCAAATGAAGAAGCCACTGATCCTGGGCGCAGCCGGTCTGGTCGCCTTGGCGTCGGTCGTGGGAATACTTCGCTATTCCGATGGCCCCAAGCCAAGCCCCGACACGCCAGCCGCTTCCAACGAAGCACAACCTGGAGGCGCGGCCCCTGCTAACGCCGCATTTAGCTCTCCGGCGCCGCTTGACGCCCAATCTCAGACCACAGCGCCTCCGCAGTCCTCCGGCCCCGCTATGCAGGCTGATATGGACTTTTCCGCTGATGGCCCTCCACCAGAACCAGTAAATGATGAGTTGGACGCTAACGACTCCAACGAGGTCATGTCCATGTGGAGTGCGCCTGGTGAAGCTGAGGACATAGTTGTGAACGGCATCCCCGCCAAAAGGATGCATGCAAATATGGAAGCGCTGGACAAACTGCGCGTAGGAAGGCAGTTGGAGCTGCCAATTCCACAAAGAAATGAATCGCTGCTTGCGGAAATCACTTCCACTCACAATCAGCTCGATACGATAGAAGTCTGGAAAGGCCCGCTGGTAGGCGGCGCTCCAACAGACAACGTCATTATCACCCGCGGAGAGATGGACACTCACGTAGTTATCGCCACCCGCACCGGCACTTATTCCGCTGTCATCAATAACGACACAGGACAGGTCACCATCACCGACGAAGGCGAAATAAACAGCCGAATCACCCCCACTGACGACGGCGTACCTATTCCACCACTGGATCTGCCCACGCCGGAGCAGCCTCAAAGCAATTCATAAAATATAAATTAAAAAGGAAAACTATAATGAATTTTAGTAAAGCCGCCGCCCTCATGTTCGCCGCCAGTGTCGGAGCTGGCTCTGCCCACGCGACGAACACCGTAGACGTTCTGGTTCTGTACATTGACCAAGCCACACAAACCTCCAATGGCCGCGACATTGACGCACGTATTGCGTCCTATATCGAGTACAGCAATCAAGCGTTCACAAACAGTAATGTCGATATGCGTCTGCGCCTGGTCGGCGCGGAAAAACTTAATTCAAACTACGTATATGTAAACAGCTCCAACCTGGACGCCTTCAGCCGCAACAACACCGTTGCGTCACTGCGTCAGAAATATGGGGCGGACCTGGTAACCCTGATTAACCTGCGCGAGCCTATGAATGGCGGATATGTGTGCGGTATCGGTTACGTTCCACCCGGAAACGCAAGCTCAGGCCAACTATACAGCAACGCCGCTTCAGCAGGCTTCAGCCTGGTTGGCGTAGACTGCGGGTACAGCACATTCACTCACGAGCTCGGTCATAACATGAGCCTCGGCCACTCCTATGTGCAAAACTCGCAAGGCGGCATCTGGCCGTGGGCCCGTGGACACGGTGTATACGGCTCATTCAGCACTATCATGGCCTATCCACATGCCTATAACACTCGCAACCAACTGCAAATGATGTCCAACCCGGACCTCAGTAAGTGCGAAGGTCAGGCTTGCGGCGTTAGCGCCGGACAAAGCAACGGCGCCGACGCAGCACAAAACCTGCGTAAGATTGGCGACCAGATCGCAGCCTTCTTTCCCACCAAAATCGACGACGGTGGAGATGGCGACGATAACGGCGGGGATGACAATGGTGGAGATGACGGCGGCGATAACGGAGATAACGGCGACGACACCACTGTATGCAGCAAACCAGAGTTGAACGACAACCTGGTGGAAGACGGCGACTTCAATGAGCTGTCCAGCTGGACCAGCTACAGCAACTCCGGCGATCTGGGACAGGTTTACATCAAGAAAGACTGCGGCCGTGACTACCTTCTGGAAATTTCCAACCGCTCAGCGTACTACTCGGGCGCTTACCAGAAGCTGACCGGTAAGTTGAAAGCCGGCGTAGAATACAAGCTAACCGCAAAACTTGGTCTGGGCGAAAACGGTAGCCGTGAAAATATGCGCGTCGTCTTCAAAGTTTCTGACGACAGCGGCACGCATTATCAGTATCTGTCTCGCGCATCTTTCACCAGCAGCGAAATGTCCAAGTATGAGCGCACCTTCACCCTGGACGCCAAAGGAACCATACGCGACGTAGGTATGCTGATTTACGGCGCCAGCGCCGGCGTAGATATGCTGGTTGATGAAGTAAAAATCGTTCCTCTCAACCGTGACGGTGACGATGGCGACGATAACGGCGGCGACACCAGCGAGCCAGGCGGCAAAGAAATCATCAATGAGGGCTTTGAGAATGGCGCTCGCGGTTGGAGCAGCTACTTCGGCGCCAGATTGTATCTGACCGATACAGCCGCTTCTGGTAAGTACAGCCTGCTCAGCAGCAGCCGCTACCGTTGGTACTCCGGCCCCGGATTCAACGCTCACGGCCTGTTGGAAGCCGGTAAGTCCTACCAGGTCAGCGCTGACGTCTACCTGACCAGCAACCGCCGCTCATCTGACAAAGCTGAGCTGTGGGTCTACTATGTAGACAACTCCGGCGGCCACTGGAAGAAACTGGGCGGCCAGGATATCGCCACTTCACAATGGCAGAACATCAGCGGCGAGATGAACCTGTCTCCGAATGGAACTATCTCCCAGCTGCGTTTACATGTGATTGGGGCTCAGCCTTCGACCAGCATGTACATCGACAACCTGAAAGTGATCAGCAAGTAAGGAACTCGACGCAACCTGAAAAAGCGCAGCGTTGGCTGCGCTTTTTTTATGCCCCTTGCTTACGGGGCCAAACGAGACTGAACTTGGCGCCGCCAAGATTCTCACTGCGGCCGACGAAGGCTTGGCCGCCATGCCAATATAGGATTCGCCGCACAATGGAGAGACCCAGCCCATAACCACCAGAGCTGCGAGTGCGGCTATCATCGAGTCTGGCGAATGCAGTGAACACACGCTCCCAATCCGACTCCGGGATGCCCGGACCATCGTCTTCAACATCAATCCGACAGGTTTCCTGGCCGAAATTACAGTGCACAACTACTTTGGATTTGGCATAGCGGGTCGCGTTACCCACCAGGTTCTGCACCGAGCGGTGGATGTAGCGAGGCTCCACCTCAGAAACTTTCCAACGGTCCGACCCACGCACAAAGTCAGCGCTGATCTCCAGGTTTGGCTTAACGGAGCTTTGCTCTCCCACCACCTGATTGACGATATCCTTAACATTCGCTTCCTGGAAATCCAGGATAGGCCCGCCCTGCTCCAAGCGAGCATAAGTCAGGATTTCGTCTATTAACTCATTTAGCTCCTGGATATCTGAGTCGATTCCCAACAACTGCTTATGTAGAAACTGGTCTTCCGTGCTGTCTTCAATCATTTGCACGCCAAAACGGATACGCGCGACAGGCGTACGCAATTCATGAGAAACCGCATGAATCATTTCTCGCTGCACCGCCACCAATCGCTGAATATGCTCAGCCATACGGTTGAAAACCGTTCCCAGGCGGCCAACAGCGTCAAACCGGTTGTCATCCACCCGCGCATCCAGCTCCCCCCGCGCAATTCGACTGGCGACGGTTTCCAGCTTGCGCAGACGACGCTCCAGTTTTTCAAGCAGCAGATAAAGCGTGGCGCCGATACACACCAGCCCGGCCACGATAAGTGTCGTCAACACTGGCCAGGCCCAGGGGTTGAAAGTCGGCACCGGATCAATTTGCAAGATGAACTGCTTATCAAAAGAAACCGCCAGCGCATCGCCTTTGCGCCCTTGCGACGGTAATGAGGTCCATCCTTCTTTCAGAAAGCGTCCCTGAATATTAGCGGGCCACTCCGCGATCACGCTAAGGGGAGCAAGGCTTGCTGACAGGTTAAAGGCCCTCCCCAACTCCAAAAGCGTGTCTTCGCGAGACTCCTTTGCTACAGCGCGAGTTTGCAACGAAATCAGTCGCGCCGCCCATAGGGCGCTTTCCAGTGGCAGGTCTGCGAAATAGGCGCCCAGCATTTTATCCGGCCCCGCCTGAGCGAAGGCGTGAATACCGGCATTATTGGAAAGCACCAGGGTTTGACCATAAGCCAGACGCTCACGCTCCAGCCGACTGAACTCAAACTCTTCTGGAGCAAGTATGTCGAATGTCAGGTCAGCGGTAGTAATGGACTTGAGGAATTCCAGCCGCTCTTCGGGCTGTTCAATAACCCAATTAAAAAGAGGCGCTACGCGTTGCTCACGGTATTGCAAATAGCGTACAGCGTTGATGGAGTGAAACAGGCCCAGTGCTATAACTGCATATACAAGCAACGATAACGCTACGCCGCTATATACGCGCAGAAAAACGTTATTCACAGTGAGCCCTGTTCCCGGTTAGGCTTCTTTAACGAAGAGGTATCCTTTGCTGCGCACCGTCTTGATTCGTCTGGGATGTACCGGATCGTCGCCGATCTTGGGTCGGATGCGGGAAACTCTGACGTCTATGGAGCGATCCTGCCCATCATATTCAATACCGCGCAGTGCGGTGAAAATCTCTTCCCTGCTGAGCACTCTGCCGGCGCTGCTGGCCAGCAACCACAATAAATCGAATTCCGCGCTGGTCAGATCAATGCTTTGGTCTTCCAACCAGGCTTCCCGCATAGAGCGGTCTATCACCAGGTTGTTGAACACCAGACGCACCGGGCCATCTCCAGACTGCTCTGCGACCGGCGACTCGGCGGCGGCTTCGCCCTGCTCCTTCACCCTGCGCAGCAACGCGCGAATTCTCGCCAGTAATACCCGCGGGCGCACTGGCTTGCACATATAATCATCCGCGCCCATCTCCAGGCCCAACACCTGGTCCAGGTCGTCCGTGCGCGCTGTCAGCATCAGAATGGGGCCGTTATAACTTGGTCTTACTTTGCGGCAAATGGAAAGGCCGTCTTCGCCAGGCAACATCAAGTCCAATACGACCAGATCGGGCTGCTCATTCTGAATGCGCTCAACAGCCTTACTGCCATTGGGCTCAACGGAAACCATCAAGCCATTCGATTCAAGATACTCTTTGGTAAGATCGGCCAAACGTTCATCATCTTCAACGATCAATATGCGCCAAGCTTCATTAGTATCCACGGTGTCCGTATCTCTCACATTATAGATTTTGAGTCCCGTCCCTGCCCCTGTCGCCATCCGTTCCTGAATGGCCCCCAATAAAATTTAGAATTATTCGTGACTTATAGAAAAAATAGCACTTTTATCCACATAAGTATAACCAGTCTTACAAAAATTACCCCTTTCTCAGTCAAGTGACTTGGCAAGTACACCAACGCTTACTTAAAAACAATTGTCATAAACCAGTAACTGCAACGTCACCCCCCTGTCACCTAATCGCCATAGTATCCGCCAAAACACTATAAAGAGAATTACTATGCACACATCAGGTCAGCGAGTCGTCTTAGCCAAGGCGGAATCAAAGAAAGCGGAGCTCTTCGTTCGCGTGGCGCAGCGTAGTGAAGAGGTGATCATGGCGCAGCAACTGCGCTACCGAATATTTACGGAAGAGTTCGGCGCCAATCTCCATAGCCCGGTCCCAGGGCTGGACTGCGATAGCTTCGATCCTTTTTGCGACCACCTGCTGGTGAAAGACAACATCAGCGGACAAGTCGTCGCCACCACACGCTTGCTTGCCGATGACAAAGCCAGACTGGCGGGCAGTTTCTACTCTGAAAGCGAGTTTGATCTCAGCGCTATTTGCCAGCTGCCGGGACGCAAACTGGAAATCGGTCGCACCTGCGTGCACCCGGCTTTCCGTAACGGCGCGACTCTGGCGTTGTTATGGTCCGGCATCGCCAAGTACGTCATTGACAATGAGTTCGACTATTTACTGGGATGCGGCTCCATCAGTGTGATCGAAGGCACAGCCGAAGCCTGGTCTATCACTCGCCAATTACAAGAGCGCTGCCTCACTGCGGAAAACGCCAGAGTCATTCCCAAGCGGACATTACCGCAACCCGCTGGACCCGTTCCGAATAAATCGGCAGTGCCCCCTTTGATCCGCGCCTACATGCGCCTGGGCGCCCAGATTGGCGGCGATCCATGCTGGGACCCTGACTTCCAGTGCGCGGATTTGTTTATCCTGCTGCACATTGACGCGCTGGCGGCGCGCTATGCGAAGCATTTCATGAAAGAACCACAAGCCTGATCACTGCGCCTGACGCCCGGAGGAAGGACGCCATGAATTCAGTTCGCCTGTTCCTGAGAGCCTCGATTCTGATCCCCTACCTCATGTGGGGCGCGGTGCTCGCCGCGATTGTGGCGGTTATAGACGCCATCAAGCCCGGCAGGCTGCAGCGCGCGCCAATCGCTCGCTTCTGGCTGGCGGGTTTATGTCGGGTGCTGAACCTGCGTATTCACGCTTCCGGTGAACTCCATGACGGGCCGGTGATGGTGATCAGTAACCATATTTCCTGGCTGGATATTCCGGTCCTCGGCGCTATCAAGCCATTACACTTTCTGTCTAAAGCGGAGGTCAGAAGCTGGCCTTTCATTGGCTGGCTGGCGGCGCAGGCTGGCACCCTATTCATTACCCGGGGCGGCGGCAAAGCGCGGCAAGTGATGACGGAGCTGGAGTCCAGCATGCGTGACGGAGCCACCACCCTGATTTTCCCAGAAGGCACGACGACAGATGGCCAGCGGGTTAAAAAATTCCATGGCCGTCTATTGAATGCCGCCATTCGGGCGCAAGTTCCGATACAGCCCATTACCCTGCATTACAGGCGGGACAATGTGCCGGATGCTTACGCGCCCTTTATAGGTGACGACGAATTTGTGTCGCATTTGGTAAGACTGATGAAAGCCACGCCGACAGATGTCTACGTGGCGATTCACCCAGTCATGGAAGTCGCGATGGATACGCCTGCGGAAAGCGTCGCCAGGACGGCTCAACAACAGGTGGAGAAATCGTTGCAGCAAATGTACTGGAGCAACGATCCCAAACCGGTCTGGGCGTTAGCCGACGGCATAGCCTGATTTAATTTCGTCATCGGTCGCTTCCCGCACCGATCTGACGTGAACTTCGAAGTATAGGGTTAACCCCGCCAGAGGATGGTTGGCGTCCACAAGCACTTTTTCTCCGTGGATGCTGACCACCTTGATTACTTTGCGCTCAGCTCCAGACTCAGTTTGAAACAGCATGCCCGGCTTTAACTCATCAACCCCTTCAAACTGGTTAGCCGGAACCATTTGCATCAGCTCCTCCTTCAAATGCCCATAGGCCAGTTCCGGAGGAATCGTCAGCGATACCTCATCACCAGCAACGTGCTCCGCCAGCCCCTGCTCAAAACCAGGAGTCACCTGTCCCGCCCCCTGCATGAACACAAGAGGCTCGCCGCCGAATGAGGTATCCACCACTTCTCCCTCAGCGTTTTTCAACTTGTAGTCCACGGTAAAAACTTTCGGTCGCATCATTCCGCTCCGCAAAAAGGCGGGATTCTATCACGAAGCGTCCCGCCAGTTTTACGTCAAAGGCTCTGTTCAGCCCCCCATTTCTGCAATCAGCAGCTTTTGCTCCATGCGTTCCCTCATTTCCTGGGGCTGATCCAGTTTCATACGCTGGAGAATCGGCGCCAGCTCCAAGGGAATCTCCCTTACATGCAGTGCGCGCCAGAGCGCCTGCGCCAAGCCCAACTTTGTTGAGGTTTTCGCCTTCAGGGCTTTCAACGCCTTTCCTATCTTCAACTCTTCCTCGGTAAACTCACACCCAAACGGGAAAGCGGGAAACAAGCCCTTGGCGCTGTACTTTTGATGTAATGCGCGGAGTTTTTCCGGCGTATTGCTGCGATAGGCCTCCGGCAGAATGTAGTCCGCCGGCACTTTACCCGCACGCTTCGCCTGCTGTAGCAACTCGTCCTGAAAGCGTGAATCCGCAACTTTGATCAGCTCGATATACACGTCTTTATCCGGCTTGCCGCGCACGTCGGCGATGCCATATTCGGTTACGAAGATATCCCGTAAATGGCGGGGAATCGTGATATGTCCGTAATTGAAAATAATATTGGAGAGGCTGCGGCCTCCTGAATTGCGAGTGGACTTAAGCTTGATAATGGACCGCGCCTGAGGAATTTCATGGGCCATTGCGACAAAATTGTACTGCCCCCCTACACCACTGACCACCTTGCCATTACAGAGCCCGTCCGAGATCACGGCGCCGTTCAAAGTCACCATCATAGCGGAGTTGATGAACCGGGACTCAGCGCGCTGCGCTACTTTCAATGCCTGGACGCCGAACTTGTGGTCGTACAAGTGATTGATGAAGTTGACGCTGGTCATACAAAACTTTTGATGCTCGTCGTCACTAAGCCCATGCAGCATGTCGTAGAATCGCTGCGGCCCAAGGAAAAAGCCGCCATGCATCACAACGCCGCCTTTCAGTCTGCCCCCAAGACAGGCCGCCGCGATTTTATTGCGTGAATCCTGAGAGTTTAAATCCGGTTCTATTGGCCCACCCTCACACACCAGGGCGCCGCCTTTGAACTCCATCTGGGGTTTAAAAATACCGTATTTAATCAAGTACTGAACATCTCGGGCTCGCAGTTTAGCGTGAATGACATCCGCCTCGATTAATGCATCCAGTATTCGCAGATCCACCTTGGTGGATATGGCTCCTTTGTTGAGTAACTTTTGCAGAATCAGATCATCAAAGACCTCACGGGTGAGAATGCCGGCCTTATAGAGGTACATGAAACCGTCCACCATCATCTCGCTGCAACCATAGAGACCATCGAATAGGGGGTCATCGCCGCCAATGGCGTCTACAACGGGGAACTTGTCGCGCAAGTCCAGGTCCCGCATCAGATCCCGATATACCTGATTCTGCTCTCGACGCAGAATAGTGCTGTAGACCAGCGCGCTCCCCAAAGAGCCAATACCCACTTGTAATGTGCCGCCATCACGAACCAGCGTACTGGCGTGAAAACCAATAAAGTGATCGGCGGGAGAGATGGCCATGTTGGGCGTCGCGAACAGGGGGTGATCAAAGTCCCGACTGTCCACGACAAAGTCGATACGATCCGGTTCCACTATGGCGTGATTGTGCATAAATGGAAGGCGTCGATTGATCATGCCGACAATCGCGATTGGCGTCCCTTGCGCAGCAAGCTCATGCAACATGGGCTCCAGATCGATAGAAAGATCAGGGTTGCAGCTGAAGCTATAGCAGGGTTTGCCATCGATTTCGCGATAGGCCAACATTTGCAACACTACGTTAACGCCGTTAGCGATCAGGTCTCTGGCGGCGTGGGTGTAATTGCTGCTCATGTAGTTCTGCTGCTGCCGGGCGTTGTTCAGATAGCTGCCGGCTTTGAAAAAAAACTCCGCCACTTCCACATTAGGGGGCAAGCTGTTGTTACGCAGGTCGAGTACGTAGTCCAGGTCAGGTACACCAGCGAACTGTCGCTCGACGAAAGGCTCCAGAAAGTTGCTCTCCAGCTTACTGCGGCCAACCGGCTTTTCTAAAGACAAAGCAGTGACGATCTTTAAACTGAGGTTTGCGTCGTCCTTGGCTCTTTGATATATCGCATTCACCAGAGGAACCGGCTTGCCCAGTCCAAGGGGCAGGCCGAGTACGATTTTATTCCCCACTCTTTCTATAATAGCGTCGACGCAATCGGACAACTTCCTAAAGGCCCGTGGACGGTCTTGACTCATAATCTCTGGTTCCTTTTGTTATTTTTCGCCAACCACAGTTGAAGGCATGCGCCCCGACCAAATCTGCGGTCAGCCGTCTTAGACTTGACGTTGAAGACTGTTGCACTGGAACCGCTACATGACGTCAGGAATCGCCGCCGTGACTTGCGCGCCCAGTATGTGAATGAACACTAGAAAATGACTTGACTGCCGTCAATAGAGAATCAAACCGACCATAGGATAAATCTTAGCGCACAAAAAAAGCGGCGCCCTTGCGCCGCTTAGCGTAGCGATATCGCATCCTTGCGCGGTTATGAACGTTAAATCTTGAATTGTCGCACCAGATCACGCAGACGTTTAGCATCCGCAGAGGATTTCTGGTTCGCTTCCACTGTTTCGCCCGCCCGGTTGACGGAGTCCTCCGCCACTCTGGCGATGTTGACCACATTCTCATTAATTTCCGAGACCACCAGGCTTTGCTCGTGGGCGGCCTCTGCTATAAAGGTGCTCATCTCGGTGATCTTATCGACAGCTCCCGCGATGATTTCAATTGATTTACCCGCCTCCTGAACCTGGGTTACGCCATGTTGCGCCTGGTCTTTCACCAGTCCCATACCGGCTTTGACCTCCTCTGTGGAGTGTTGCAGTCGCGCAATGATCTGCTGAATCTCATCGGTGGACTCATGCGTCCGCTGCGCGAGAGTTCGCACTTCATCCGCCACAACAGCAAAACCGCGCCCCTGTTCACCGGCGCGAGCGGCTTCTATGGCGGCGTTCAACGCCAGCAAATTAGTTTGTTCAGATACGCTTTTAATAACGTCCAAGACCGTGCCGATATTCTGGCCTTCCACCGCCAGCTTCTCCGTCACATCTGTCGCGTGATCAACTTCTTTAGCCAGACTTTGAATCACAGTAATGGCCTGTTGCACGACTTTTTCACCCTGTTGCGCTGTTTCATCAGCTTTCTGAGTGGCTTCAGAGGCCTGCGCCGCACTCTTTGCAACGCCATCGATAGCGGATGACATTTCCGTGCTTGCGGTAGCCACCATATCTATTTGCTGTTGCTGGTTACTCATTTCCCTGGAAATTTCCTCTACCTTGTCGCTCGACTCGGTAAAGCTGTGCAACAGTTGGTCCGAGGTCTCCACCACCTGCCCGATAATGCCCTGTAACTTTTCTATAAATATGTTGAACTGCTCACCCAGGGCGGCGAACTCATCTTTACGTTTGAATTTCAAACGCTGCGTCAAATCTCCGTCGCCCTGCGCGATATCACTGATGGCGTGGGTGACGTTGCTCAAAGGCGTCAGCACCGTGGTTTTCAGCAACAGAATCATGACCGCCGCCAAAATCGCGTCGAGCACGATTATCTGCACCACCGTTTTCATAAAGACCCGGTCCAAAGCGACTTTAACCGGCGTCTGGTCGATATAAAGTTCCACCCTGCCGACTTTGTTCTCTGCGCCGCTTTCCACGTAAATCAGGTCACGGGTCAGCACCATATCCTGACTCAAGTCAGGCAGGTCCGCCCCCTCTTCAACTTTCTGGATTTCTCCTTCGCCACTTTCCTTATATTGGGCGGCTAACCTGTTTTCTTCGTTACTGACGACGATGCCGGCAACAATAGCATCCTGCATTTCCGATTCGATATTACGGTTCAGGAACTCCGTTTCGTAGTTCCATATCGGCGCAGGCAGACTCAGCGACAAACGTCCCAAGATGTTATTTGCGCTTCTCTCCAGCCGCGCCTGCACTTCGCTTTTCGTCGTCGAGTAATCGAAGTATCCGAAACCGATCAACATAAGCGTCGCTAGACTTAGAAACAGCAACGGCAAACGGACACTGATACTTGATAAATTCATCACACAGCCTCAAACCGGATCACATGACAGAAATTTGGGCGTGCGGGAACATTTTCGGTGTTATTCCAGGCAATCATGGGTAACGACCTGATATATGTTGGGAAAGTTTTCCGCACGTACTTAATGATTAAGTCTATACCATGCTGTGTAATTCGCCATTTTAGGCAGGACAATCAGTACGCTGGCGAAGGAAAAAATTGTAAAACGTTAAGAGACGGGCACTGGCGGTGGAAGTATGTGCTTGGAGACTTGTAGAGAAACGGCTTAACGAAAGAGTTTAGCGCCGTAACCGCGCCCTGACAAAGTCAGGCGCAGCGCTAAATCAGAAACTCCAGGAAACAGAAACGCTGACGCCTTCTTCGATTGCGTCAAAGTTGTATTGAGGCTGAGACAGCACCTGACCGAACGTCTGAGGGCGATGGCCCTGAGGATCAACGTCTACTGCGCCTTTTAAAAACTGGTTCGCCACCATCACCAGCGCCCGACGAATGCAGTCTCCCGCTCCGCCCTGGCTTACACCGGTCTGAGTGGTGTAGTTTTGGTCAGCGGGCCAAGCCGCATGCGCTGGCTCGGCAGCATCGACCTTGGAGACCTGTCCGGCAACGTTCAAAACGAGGAGGAGGGCGAATAGTCTTAACATCATAATAGCGCTGGTCTCCAAAAACTTCTTACAACTTACTGGCTCATTTCTATGGCTCTAATACTACTGTATAAATTTTACTCGCGGCGTGACTAAGTTATCAAAAGCCATACTTTCGTCTTATTTTAGCCATAATTATGACAAAAAGTAGTCTTTGTCACGTTTTTTACGCCTATGACGCTTTTTCGCCGGATCTTTGCGCCAGCCAGTCGGCGCTGATCTCCCATACATTTTGCGGGGCCTTAGCCCCGGCGAATACGCCCGCATGGCCGCCGGGCGCCACACAAAACTCCTTGTCTTCCGTAGAAACGATATCTAACACTTTGTGAGCAGCTTTGATACTGACCAATTTATCCGAGTCGCCGGCGAAAGCCAGAATCGAACACTTGATGGCGGAAAACTCTGCGGAAGTCGCTCCCATTTTCATCCGCCCTCTCGCCATCTGATTCTGCAGCCCCATCGTCACCAGCATCTCTTTGATGGTTTGCCCTGGATAATCCACCATATCGTTGAACCATTGGCTCATGGTCGTGTGATTTTTGACGAATTCACGATCCCATAGGTTCACCAGCAACTCCAGCGAACTGATCAGACTGCCCATCGGGTTAGTGAGTTTAAACGCCAGGGAGTTCACCCATCCTGGGATATGTAGAAACCGCGCAGGCAAATCCATTAGAGAAAAATTTAATACCCGGGAAATAATATTGGCGGGCCGATAGACCAATGACAGCACCCTTCCCGCCATACCGCTCTGATGCATATCCACCGGGCTGGCCACTGTCACCAAATTGCGAATATTCGGGTCCTGACTCGCCGCTGCGTACATCAGGGTCAGCAGTCCGCCCATACAGTACGAAAAAAAGGAGACGTCTTCACGGCCGCTATGCAGACGAATTTGCCGCAACGCGTCGGGCATCCACTGCATCACATAGGTTTCCAAAGACAGGTGTGAATGATCTTCCGTCACTTCGCCCCAGTCGATTAAGTAGACATCAAAGCCTTTGGCGAGAAAGTAGCGGACGATGCTGCGCTGCGGCAGAATATCGAAAATCATAGACGTCGCCGCCAAAGGCGGGACCAGCACCAAGGGGGTGTGTTGTTTCACTCTTTCGACGGGGATGGTTTCATCGCCAACCTGGATTTCATCCTCTTCCAGCGGAAGGTAATGCCGCACAGACATAATGCCATCGCGGTAAATCTCCTCGTACGGGCTGAGGTTTGCGATGAAGAAGTTCTCGGAAAACAGATAGCGCTCAAGGGCATTGAGAGCGCCCCACATCAGTTTCTCCGACCAGGCTGGGGCTTCCGCTTTTACATCCGCGACCATATTTTAGTGCTCTGTGCTGTTGTTATTGTATTTTTTATCGACTCATTCAGGCCGTGAAGCCAACCTGAATGAGCGTGGCGTACCTGTTAAGGGCATGGGAAAGTATAGCGCTGATGCGCCTCTTCCAGATCCTGCAACACCTCATTACTGAGGGTCAGGTTAGCGCTGTCGATATTTGAACGTAGCTGGTCCATGCTGGTGGCGCCAATAATGTTGCTGGTGACAAAGGGGCGAGACGTCACGAACGCCAGGGCCATCTGCGCCGGGTCCAGCCCATGTTTTTCCGCCACCTCCACGTATGTTTGTGTCGCCAGCTCTGCTTGCGCTCCCAAGTAACGACTGAAGCGGCTGAATAGTGTAATGCGCGCATTGGCGGGACGCTGTCCGCCCAGATATTTACCACTGAGGATACCAAAGGCCAAAGGCGAGTAGGCCAGCAGTCCGATGCGTTCGCGATGCGCCACCTCCGCCAGTCCAACTTCAAAGGTGCGATTCAATAAATTGTATGGATTCTGGATACTCACTGCTCTGGGCAGGTCGCGCGATTCGGCATAGTTCAGATATTTCATAGCGCCCCAGGCCGTCTCGTTGGACAACCCGATATGCCGCACTTTTCCGCTTCTCACCAAGCCCGCCAGCGCTTCCAGCGTTTCGAGAATAGGCGTAGCGTCTTCATCCTCCTTGTGCTCATAACCGAGCTTGCCGAAAAAGTTTGTATTGCGATCCGGCCAGTGCACCTGATAAAGGTCCACATAATCGGTTTGCAAACGCTTGAGACTGGCGTCTATGGCTTCGTTGATATGTGCGGCTGTGAGGCGCGGGCCGCCTCGCAAATAACTGAATGAAGCCGCGGGACCAGTCACTTTGGTGGCGATAATCAACTTGTTGCGGTCACTGCGTTTCTTCAGCCAGGAGCCCAGGTAAGCTTCAGTACGCCCTTGCGTGTCAGCCTGCGGCGGCACCGGGTACATTTCCGCTGTATCAATGAAGTTAATTCCCTGGCTCACGGCGTAATCCAACTGCTCGTGCGCTTCCGCTTCCGTATTCTGTTGCCCCCAGGTCATTGTGCCCAGACATATAGCGCTGACGTTCAGCTCCGTTTTTCCCAACTGACGGTATTGCATGGCATCCCCTTCTGAATAATTACATTGGCGGCGAACAGGCCCGCAGCCTGCGAAATATGGCGGTTGACCGCAAACCATAACGGTCGACTGCAAAAATGGCAATCGTCACAATTCTGCAATCTCGGATTAGTTTTTCTGTAACTTTGCGGGAGGAAGGTAGTCCTAGCCAAGCCATATATTGTGAGATGCATGATTTTAAAGCACAGCTTGCAGGACATTCAGGGACGAGCCGCCGATGCGGAACGGGAGCGTCCGCGCCCCAAAATCGCCATCGTGACAGAAACCTTCTTTCCCGAAATCAATGGCGTCGCCAATACCCTTCGATACGTCAGCGAAGGGTTACTGCGCCAATACCGGGTCCAGGTGGTTCACCCCAAGCAGCCTCTCGGAGAATGGCAGGATCTCATTAACAGCATGGAACACGTGCTTGTGCGCGGACGTCCGATCCCCGGGTACGGCGAGCTGAAGTTCGGCCTGCCCTGTCGTCGTCGCTTATTAAAAGCCTGGCGTCAAGACACGCCAAGCGCCGTTTATGTCGCCACCCAAGGGCCTTTGGGCTGGAGCGCCGTCAGCGCCGCCACTGAACTGGGAGTGCCGGTGATCAGCGGATTTCACACTAACTTCCACAGCTACAGCGCTTTCTACGGCTTCGGTTGGTTGACTAAACTCATCACCCGCTACCTGACCTGGTTCCACCACCGCACCCTACTGACCCTGACGCCGACCCGCCAGACAGCCGAAGCGGTATCAGGAATGGGAGTACGCAACACCCGGGTCTGGAGCCGCGGGGTGGACTGCGGGCAGTTCAGCCCTTCGCTTCGCTGCCGGCAACTGCGCGAGGAGTGGGGAGTGCGCGAAGAAAGCCCCGTATTCATCTATGTGGGACGCCTCGCCAGCGAGAAAAATATTTATCTCGCGATCGCCGCTTTCCGACGCGCCCAGCAACAGGTCAGCAAAGCGCGCATGGTGATGGTAGGCGGCGGCCCTTTGCAAGAGCGCATCGCCGCCAAACACCCGGACATCATCCTGGCGGGCGTCAAACGCGGCGACGACCTGGCGCGCCACTACGCCAGCGCAGATATTTTCCTGTTTCCCAGCCTCACCGACACCTTTGGCAATGTCGTCCTGGAGGCGATGGCCAGCGGTCTGGGGATAGTCAGTTTCGATGACGCAGCCGCCAGGGAACACCTTGAGCATGATATCAGCGGCATGCTGGCGCCACGGCAGGATTGCGACGCGTTCTGCCGCCACGCTCTGACGCTGGCGCTGCGCCCAAGCCATCTCAAGCGTCTGCGCGCCGCCGCCCGCAGCCGCGCATTGCCATTGGACTGGAGTCAGATTGTCGACCGTTTCGCACACATTCTTTTATCTGGAGAAGCCAAAGGGGGGCGCCAACATGAATCAGCCAAGAGCCTCAGAGCTGTTTCGCCGAGCTGACGAGATTGAGCAAAGCATCTGCCGCACCGCCATCGCCTGGGCCAGACGCCGCCGGCTGGCGCCGTTCTTTCGCACGGTAAGTCGCCTTGGCGACGGGATATTCTGGTACGCCCTGATCGGCGTCGTCTGCATCATTGAAGGCTGGGAAACCGGGGGCTTCATGATTGTGACCGCCCTCGTCTGCACCGCAATCTATAAGCTACTCAAGCTCTGGCTGGTGCGTGAGCGCCCCTTCATCACCTATAACGACATTACTTGCGACGCCAAAGTGCTGGATAAGTACAGTTTCCCCAGCGGCCACACCCTGCACGCGGTATGCTTCACCCTGCTGACAGCGGAAATCAGCCCCGTTCTGGCGCTGTGCGTGTTGCCCTTTACGCTTTGTGTCGCATTATCGCGAGTAGTGCTGGGCCTGCATTACCCCAGCGATGTACTGGTCGGCGCCGCTATCGGCTTTTCCATTGGCGCGACGGCGTTATCTGTATAGGTCTATAGGGCTAGAGAACAGGCCGTGCAAAAACAAGCCTAGTGGGCATATGACAAATAATTAACCCTCCCCCCTGAGGGAACTCACCGGAATCGCCTCCTGCGCGCGTTTCTCCCATGGACCCTGAGCGAACGATTAAAGTACAATCCCGGCAACGACAAAAAACGATAGGGATTAACTTTTATTATGCCGCAGGCGACTGCCGACCTATTTTCGTCACCTTGCTTGCAGTTCAAGGGTAGCATGGTTCCCCTGACCACCCTGGAGCTGTTGTATTTCGAACCGGATAAATTTTCCGAAGAACTACAGGAAAAGGTGAAGCAAGCTCCCAACCTGTTTCATAACCTGCCTATCGTCGTTGGACTCGAAAAACTGGCTGAAGCCCACTCTCCTCTCGATTTCTCCTTGATTCAAACGCTTTGCGAACAAGAAGGCATTCGCCTGATCGGGGTGAGAACGGATGCGCCGGAACAGGCTTCCGCTGCGCAAGCCGCAGGTCTTGCCGTGTTTCAGCCGTCCAGAGGAACACGTAATGCGGAGACGGAAACGCCTGTACCGGAATCGCCAACACCCAGTGCAGCCGCTGAGGCTGAGCGGGATGAAGCGCCGCCCCAGCGCGTCGCCAATCGCATAATCACCACACCCGTCCGCTCAGGGCAACAGGTGTATGCGCCCGGCGGCGATCTGATCGTGTTGGCGCCAGTCAGCGCCGGCGCGGAAATTCTGGCCGACGGCAATATTCACGTCTACGCTCCTTTACGTGGACGCGCGTTGGCGGGAGTACAGGGAGACGCGAGCGCGCGCATATTCTGCCAGAGCCTGGAGGCTGAGCTTGTATCAGTAGCGGGGCAGTATAAAATCAGTGAAGACTTACAGGGCGAGCATTGGAAACAAGCCGCGCAAATTTGCCTGGATGGGGAAAAGCTGACAATAAAGGCCATGTAGCGGCTGCAAAACAGGATCGACGGGTTGCTTTGGGAAAGAGCTTTATAATTTTCAACTTACAGAGATTGAGTGGAAAGGGTTACCAAATTGAGCAAAATTATCGTAATTACCTCAGGTAAAGGCGGTGTAGGCAAAACAACCACCAGCGCGTCGATTGCATCAGGTTTGTCGAAGCTGGGCCATAAAACGGTAGTCATTGATTTTGATGTAGGCCTGCGCAACCTCGATCTGATTCTAAACTGTGAGCGCCGCGTTGTTTACGACTTCGTCAACGTGATCAACAATGAAGCCAGCCTTAATCAGGCGCTGATCAAAGATAAATACACCGAGAATATGAGCATTCTGCCTGCGTCGCAGACCCGCGACAAAGAAGCCCTGTCAAAGGAAGGGGTGGAGCGGGTGCTGAATGAGCTGTCCGAAACCTTTGAATACATTATCTGTGACTCTCCGGCGGGCATTGAGCACGGCGCCATGATGGCTCTGTATTATGCCGATGAAGCCGTTGTCGTCACCAACCCGGAAGTTTCCTCGGTGCGCGATTCCGACCGTATTCTGGGTATTCTGCACAGCAAATCCCGTCGCGCGGAAATGGGTCTTGATCCAGTGAAAGAGCACCTGCTGCTGACCCGCTACAATCCAGAACGCGTGCAAAACGGCGAAATGCTAAGCGTGCAGGACGTAGAGGAAATTCTGGCGGTGCCGTTGCTGGGCGTTATTCCTGAGTCCAAGTCCGTTCTGACCGCCTCCAACCAGGGCGTGCCAGTTATTCACGATCAGCAGAGCGACGCAGGCCAAGCCTATGCAGACGCTGTCGCCCGCTTGCTGGGCGAAGACCGTGAACACCGTTTCCTGGACGTACAGAAAAAAGGCTTCTTCCAGCGTGTGTTTGGAGGTAAAGCATGAGCTTCTGGGATTATTTCCGCAGCAACAAGCAGGCGACCGCTTCCGTCGCGAAGGAGCGCCTGCAGATTATCGTTGCCCACGAACGCTCCCAGCGCAATCAGCCGGACTATCTGCCGCAGTTGCAGCAGGAAATTCTGGAAGTGATCGGTAAGTACGTCAAAATCAACCGGGAAGACATCCAGGTGCAGATTGACCGCAACGACGATTGCGCCGTTCTGGAACTGAACATCACCCTTCCCGAATGACACTGCCTCCGCCTGCGAGCCGCATCGACCGGCCCGCAGGCTCATTCACGCCACCTTCCGCCCGGCTCTGACAGCCTTCCTTTCTCCAGCTCGTTTCCTCATTAATTGACCATCCATAAATGGGCGGTTTTTATCATTTTGCCCTCACCGCAAGTGCTACCATAATTTCCCCGTGGCGGATAAAACCGCCCAGTCCACAATGGAGAAACAACAATAACAATGCGGCGCTTATACCAGATTCTTGCCCTTCCCGGCCACGTAACAAAAGGACTCTTGCTTAGCTCAACTATCTTGAGCGCACCTCTCTGGGCTTCGACGGACATTCCATTAGACTCCGAAAAGTGGCGTCTGGAGTTTAATAAAGATGGGGTAAAAATATTCACCATGGCGTTTCCGGGCTCGGACTTCAAAGCTTTCAAAGCGGAAACCACGCTCAACACCTCATTGCACGCTATCCTGGCGGTCATGGCGGACCCAGCATCCTGTATGAAGTGGGTGCATGGCTGCGTGGCCTCAGAAGAAGTAGAGCGGGAAAGCTTCATCAAACGTTACGCTTACTCCGTCAACGACCTGCCATGGCCTGTACGGGATCGGGACTATGTGTTGGAAATCAATACCCAAAGGGACCCCGCCACGCAAGAAGTTACGATGGACATGTACGCAGTGGAAGGAAAAGTGCCAGAAAATAGTCAGTACGTTCGAGTAAGTCAGCAGGAAACGCATTATTATTTTCAACCGCTGGAGTCGTCACAAACACGCATGATCTGGCTGCAACACACAGAGCCTGCCGGAGCAATTCCCAGTTGGCTGGTGAACGCATTGATTGTCGACATTCCGTACAAATCCATGCGCGCCCTTGAGAGCCTGGCCAACACCGCGCCCTATCGTAACGCCCGTATCCGTTATGACGACGCGGGAGAAATTATTGCCGTGGATGCTCACTCAGAACAATAAGCGAACCCTCAAACGAGTCTGTCTTTCAGCACTTTCAGCATGTCGTACGTGGTGATAATTCCCACCACCTTTTTATCACGCATGACGAAAATGCGATGCAGATGCTCTTTCATCATCAGTTCCGCCACTTCCGACAAGGGCGTGCTTTCGGTGACGTACAGCAGAATGGGAGACATGATGTCGCCCACCTCTACCGGCACTTTCACCATTTCCTCGAAAATAAACTGGCGTAAACGGCGAGCTTCTTTCTGCTCTTCCGGAGTCATTTGCGCGTCGTAGTTGGTGTCGACGTGATTGAGATGAAAGTCCGCGATGTCGGACAAGGTAGCGATACCGACCACTTCATTACGGTCATTCACCACCGGGCTGCCGGAAATGCCATTCTGCGCCAGAAACGCGCCGAATTTTTGCATTGTCCAGCTGGCGGGTACGGATTTGATATGGGGCGTCATGATGTCGCTTGCGACCAGAGTCATCGTCCAAAATCCTCTTCAGGTCGGCGGAATTATTATCGTTGCGCGAAACATTCTACTCCTCCCCCATAGCCATGCCTAGTTCACAACACCCGGAGGGGGCTTAAATGCTAGAATAACGACGTCTATGGTTTAACGATGAAGTACTAAGCAGGTAAACGTCTCAGTGAAATGCCTACCCCGGCGCAGCCGCGCCATTGACGAACAGGAAAAGGCCGCGCGCCGACACAGCATTCTGGATGCCGCCCGTTCACTCTACTTACTGCAACCGGCTCAGCTGCCGTCAGTCATCAACATCGCCCATCAGGCTGGCCTCGCCAAAGGAACGGTATACCTCTATTTCAAAACCAAGGAAGAGATCTTTCTCGACCTGCTCGGCGGCTTGTATCAGCAGTTGCTGACCGAAATGGCGAATATCGCCGACGGCGCGGTGACGTCTAACGACGATCTGGTCGACAACCTTATTGATCAAACCATTCGTTTTGTACAAGAGCACCCTCACTTCATGCCCCTGGCTTCCATGACCAGCTCCGTTCTCGAACGCAATGTCGAAGCAGAGCGCGTGGCCGACTTCAAGGCGGAGCTGATGGGGCGCATTCAAATTCTGGCCGTCGGCTTGCGGCGTCATTTGCCACAACTGACTGAATCCCAATGTCTCAACTTACTGCTCCATACTAATGCGCTATTGCTGGGGCTATGGCAGATGCAAAGCGTCCCGGCGCAGGTGAAAGAGGTATTGATACAACGCAATCTCGACGCACTGGTTCTCGCTTTCGAACCCGCTTTGCGCGAATCCATGAGTCTGCTCTGGCGTGGAGCCCTGCAATCTATCTAATCTGTTTTTTCTTATTTCAGGTGCTTCCAAAATTACATGTGTAGGTTATTATGCAAGTGAGGGACGTTAAATGACCTTTCGGTTACCGCATAAAAACCGGCCCTTTAGCGTCGAACAATAACCAGACATCAATGGCAGGGAGTGGGTTGTTGATTCAATCCTACATATTCCTCACACATCCTCACATTCGACCATCAGGCGCAAGCAGCGCCAACCACTCCCAGACACGTTGCTGCTCATCAACCGGCAAAGGAAATAAAGCATGGCGCGATCCCGTTCGCAATTGAAGACCTATGTGCTTGACACCAACGTCCTTATTCACGATCCAAACGCCATTCTCAACTTCGAAGAACATCAAGTCGTCATTCCCATTACAGTGCTGGAGGAGTTAGACCGTCTGAAGACCGGCAAGTCATCCATTGCCGCCGATTGCCGTCAGGCGATTCGCCTGATCGATAAATTACTGGGAGACGCCACACCCAAAGAGATAGAAAAAGGCGTGCCTATAGTACGCGTGGCGAAAGGCGAGCCTCTGGGAACCATTTCCATACTCATGGACCTGGAAGGCCACCATCAGGTGCAACTACCAGAGACCCTCAACGACAACAAGATCATAAATGCCCTGGTGACGCTCCAGAGCAAACACAAATCCCGCCCCACCATCCTGGTCAGCAAAGACATCAACATGCGCCTGAAAGCCAGAGCCTGCGGCGTGGAAGCAGAGGATTATCATACAGACCAGCTGATCGACGACATTGATCTGCTGCCTAAAGGTTACCAGGAGTTCAACCACAGCTTCTGGGATAACATCAACAAAGTGGAGACACTGCAAAAAGACAGCCTCACCGAACACGTTATCCCTCGCCTGCCGGAGTTGAAGGACTTAAACCGCAATGACTTCATCATCGATGAACAGGGGTTCGTAGGGCGAGTTTCCGATTTTCGAGATGATCACATGGTGGTCCGCGACCTGTCTCGCGATAAGTTGCTGCAGCAGGAGGCCTGGGGCCTGACGCCCCGTGATATCTACCAGGCGGTAGCGCTCCAGCTGTTGCTGGACCCGGATATTCACTTGGTCAACCTCACCGGCGCCGCGGGTTCAGGCAAGACCATTCTGGCTCTGGCCGCGGCAATCGAAATGACGGTAGCAAGCAAGCGCTACAAACGTATTATCGTCACCCGCAGCACACAGGGACTTGATGAGGATATCGGCTTCCTGCCCGGCACCGAGGCGGAGAAGATGGAGCCCTGGCTGGGCGCCATCACCGATAATCTGGAGGCGCTGCATCATGATGATGAGAATATGTCCGCCAGCGTGGAGTACATCCTGCAAAAAGTGCCGATACAGTTCAAATCGCTTAACTACATCCGTGGACGCAGTTTTCAGCACAGCCTGATCGTTATCGACGAATGCCAGAACCTCACGCCACATCAGGTGAAAACCATCATCACCCGCGCTGGCAACGGCAGTAAGGTAGTCTGCCTCGGTAATCTGGCGCAGATCGACACGCCTTACCTGAACGCGCCCAGTTCAGGCCTGACCTATATGACCGAGCGCTTCCGCGGCTTCAAGCACGGCGCGCATGTTCATTTGCGCGGCGTGCCCAGATCCGCCCTGGCGGAGTTTGCGGAAGCCAACTTATGACTTCCTGATTTTCCCCATCAAATAGGAGGCGGCCGGATTCACCTGTATCCGGCCCGCCATAGCGGTGCGTCCCAGCAACATACGAAAGCGCATGCTGTCGCGATTGGTGAGCGTCATCTCCACCGGCCAAGCGTGCCCGCCAACCTGGAGTAAAGTGCTGATAACGTAGCGCATCTCCCGATGGCCGCCTGAATCCGACACCATACGCTGGTCAATTACCGCTGCATCACACTCAATGACTTTTTCACTATCGCCCTGAACCGGGTGAATCGCAAAGCGTACTCGCAGCCCCGTTGGCGACTCGTATGATTCCAATTCAAACGCGTGCAGCGCGGACGTTCTCGCTCCAGTATCCACCTTCGCCTTGATCCTGGGGATGCCCAATTCCGGCAACGACACCCACTCCCGCCAACCGACCACCACATGTTCTCTTCCGCTCTGAAGATCGCCTTTCGCCCTATCTTCCTGCTTGTTCAACACGCCCTCAGTCATTCTTAAATCCACTCAACATGCTTCACAGCCACTCCACAATTATTGCGCACCAAGAAGTTCTCTTCCGGGGCGTCCATTCATAAACTTTATGCGTAAATAACATAACCCGAGATACGTAAATCGCAAACAAATAATCCTAAAAGGAGTCCCTATGCCGCGAACCCTGCACTGGTTCCGTAATGACCTGCGCACCCGCGACAACCCGGCATTATACGCCGCAGCCCAGCGCGCCAGAGAACAGAATTCTGAGCTGATCGCCTGCTTCCTGATGAGCCCGGAGCAATGGCGCAACCATGACATGGCCGATATCAAGCTGGACTTCATGCTGCGTAATCTCAAAGCGCTGCGAACTGAGCTGTCCGACTTGAATATCCCTCTGTATATTCTAGACGCTCTCCGCTTTGACGAAGCCCCGGAGAAGCTTCTTTCGTTTATGCAACAGCATCAATGTGACGCATTAACCTTTAATGAAGAGTTTGGCGTTAACGAGAGACGCAGAGACAAAGCCGTCAATGAAGCATTGAACTCACAGGGCTTGCAAGCCCTCAAGTTCCGCGATCAAAGCATTCTTCCCGCCGGCTCAATCCGCACCGGGCAAGGCGCGCCTTATGCCGTTTTTACCCCCTATAAACGCGCCTGGTTTTTACAATGCCCAGAGCACATTGAACTTTGGCCTGCGCCAGAGAAACAGCCATCGCCAACGCACTCAGCCAAAGACGACATACCTGAATCCGTGTCAGGCTTTAACAAGGTCTCTTCGCAGGCTTACGCCGCCGGTGAGGACGCAGCCCTGCAGAAGCTGGACGAATTTCTGGAGCAGAAGGTTGACCGTTATCATGAGCGACGAGATTTTCCCGCCATTGACGGCGTCAGCCAACTGTCCCCTTACCTCGCCCTGGGTGTGCTCTCCGGTCGGCAATGCTTTCTCGCCGCACAACGGCATCGCCATACATCGCCAAATGCGGGCGAAGGCGTGGACACCTGGATAAGTGAATTGATCTGGCGGGATTTCTACATTCATATTCTGTATGACTTTCCCCGCATCAGCATGACGAAAGCGTTCAAAGAGGAAACGGAAAACCTGCAGTGGCGACATTCTGAAAAAGATTTTCAGGCATGGTGCGAAGGGAAAACAGGAATACCCATCGTTGACGCCGCCATGCGGCAGCTGAATCAAACGGGGTGGATGCACAATCGGCTACGGATGATCTGCGCCATGTTTCTAAGCAAAAATCTGTTGCTGGATTGGCGCCAAGGCGAGCGCTACTTTATGCGCAGATTGATAGACGGCCACCTCGCGGCCAATAACGGAGGCTGGCAATGGAGCGCTTCCACCGGCGTCGACGCCGCGCCTTATTTCCGCATGTTCAACCCGGTAGCGCAAAGTGAACGGTTCGATCCCAATGGGGACTTTATTCGTCACTATGTGCCCGAGCTGGCCGAGCTATCGACCAAACTCATCCATCACCCCCCGGCGGACGCCAGGAATCGGCTGGGTTATCCAGCTCCAATAGTGGATTTGAAAGCCAGCCGCGAGCGGGCGCTGCAGGCGTTTCGGGACCTTAAAGACACGACCTCACCCGCAAACAGCGCATGATGGGTCTTTGCGCACCTTGAATTCGCGCCACTGCATGGTTTTTCCATCGAGCAACAACAGCCTGCCGGCGCAGGTATCGCCAAATCCACTTAGGATTTTCACCGCTTCCAGCGCCTGCAGGCTGCCGATAACGCCAACCAGAGGCGCAATAACGCCCGCCTCGGAACAGGTCAGCTGCTGTTCGGACAACATTCCGTAAAGGCAGTGATAACAGGGGGTGTCGCCTCTGCGTGGATCAAATACCGCCAGTTGTCCTTCGGAACGAATCGCCGCTCCTGACACTAGAGGCTTGCCGTGGCGTACGCAAGCCTCGTTAACCGCTGACCGGGTAGCGAAGTTATCAGTACAATCCAGCACGACATCCACATCCGCAATCGCTGCGGACAATGACTCATCCTGCAGAGGCTGAGTAATGGTCTCTACTCTGACATCCGGATTGATATCAGCAATCGCGCGTCGCACGGACTCAGCCTTGTTGACGCCAACGTCCTGCTCTCTATGAGCGATCTGGCGCTGCAAGTTGGACAGATCCACCGCATCGAAATCCGCAAGCACCATACGTCCGCAACCGGCTGCGCCCAGATACATTGCGGCGGGACACCCAAGGCCGCCCAACCCGATAACCAGCGCGGAGCCGTTTCGCAACGCTTCCTGACCCGCGATATCGAAATCCGGCATCATGATCTGCCGGTTGTAGCGCATCAGCAGCGTATCGTTCATTTCATCCCGCATAGCATCCTCCATACCTTGGCGCGCCAGCGCTATACAGGCAAGCGCCCCAGGGTGATTCGATCATGTCCCGCCAAGTCTTGATGAGTCCGCACGCCAACGTAACCGGCATCGGAAAAAATTTCGCGCACCGCAGCGCCTTGATCGTAGCCATGCTCCACCGCCAGCAAACCACCCGCCAGCAAGTGTCGCTCGCCGCCAGCGGCGATCACGCGTATATCCGCCAATCCATGATCTGCAGCCACCAGCGCAGAGGCAGGTTCAAAGCGCACATCCCCTTGCTTCAGGTGGACATCCAGGACATCAATGTAGGGAGGGTTACTGACAATGGCATGGAACTGTTCATCCGCTATAGCCTCATACCAATTGGAACGCAGGCATTGTACGTTCGCCAGCCCAAGCGACTGAGCATTAGCCGTCGCTAATTCAACCGCTTCCTGACTCAAATCCACCGCGGTCAAGCGCCAGTCAGGATGCTCATGGGCCAGCGCGCAGGCAACTGCGCCGGTCCCTGTTCCCAAATCCAGCAGCTTGGCTCCGGCGGGCAAGGCTTCTTCGAGGACCAGCTCAACCAGCAGTTCGGTTTCTGGTCGTGGGATCAACGTGGCGGGACTGACTTGAAACTCCAACGACCAAAACTCCCGCTTGCCGATCAGGTGCGCCACTGGTCGGCCTGTTTCACGCTCGGCGACAAGCCGCTGATACGCCTGCAAGGCAGGCTCATCCAACAGGCTGTCGTTATGGCTGATCAGATAAGTCCGCCCTTTCCCCAATACATGAGCAAGCAGCACTTCAGCGTCTAGCTTGGGACTGTCTGTCTCAAGCCGGCTTTTCGCCCAGGCCAGGGCTTCGTCTATGCGCATAAGTCCGGTCCCGGTTTATCGCTTATTCGCTGATGCTGGCCAGCATCTCCGCCTGATACTCTTGCAGCAAAGGCTGGATTACCGGATCGAGATCGCCCTGCACCACTTCCTCCAGTTTGTACAAAGTCAGGTTGATGCGGTGATCTGTGATACGCCCTTGTGGATAATTGTAGGTGCGGATACGTTCGGAGCGGTCGCCGCTGCCCACCAGCGATTTACGCGTCTGAGCCTGTTCCTTTGCTTGTTTTTCCTGCGCGGAGGAAAGCAGCTTGGCTTTCAGCAGCGACATGGCTTTAGCGCGGTTTTTGTGCTGCGAACGCTCGTCCTGACATTCCACGACAATGCCTGACGGCAAGTGGGTGATGCGAATAGCGGAGTCGGTTTTGTTAACGTGCTGACCACCCGCCCCGGAAGCGCGGTAAGTATCTACACGCAAGTCTGCGGGATTAATGTCGACGTCGCCCACTTCTTCAACTTCAGGAAGAATCGCCACCGTGCAGGCCGAGGTGTGAATGCGGCCTTGCGATTCCGTCTCGGGCACCCGCTGCACGCGATGAGCGCCGGATTCGAATTTCAGCAAACTGAAGACATTATCGCCAGCAACGCGACTGATCACTTCTTTATAACCGCCATGTTCGCCAGGACTTTCGCTGACGATCTCCACTTTCCACTTCTTCAGTTCGGCGTAGCGGGAATACATGCGGAACAGGTCGCCAGCGAAAATAGCCGCCTCATCGCCGCCAGTGCCTGCACGAATTTCAAGGAACACGTTGGAGCCATCACGCGGGTCGCGGGGCAACAACAGTATCTGCAGATCTTTCTCTAACTGCTCGCTGGACTCTTCCGCCGCGGCCAGTTCTTCTTTCGCCATTTCCCGCATGTCCGCATCACTGTCGTTGAGCAACAGCTTGGACTCGTCAATGGCGTTTAACGCGTTCTGGTACTCCTGATAGCATTGCACCACCGGCTCCAGTTCCGCGTATTCTTTCGACAATTCTTTAAACTTTTCCTGAACGCTGATGATATCCGGGTCGGAGAGCAGCGCCCCTACTTCCTCATAACGATCTTTCAAAAGATCGAGCTTTAACTTAATCGATTCTTTCATAAACCAATAACCATAGTGAAATTACGCAGTCGACCGAAACGGGGATAGAGGTTGGCCGGATTCCGGCCTCAACGGACGCTAATCGTTCTTAACTTTTTCATCCGGAAGCTGAAACAGATCCCGCAACCAGCCAGTCACTTCCTGACGCCCTTCCGCAGAAGCGCGACGAACCTGAACGGTAGGATGGTGTATCAGCTTATTGGTGAGTCCATGAGCCAGCATGCGCAGGACGGATTCGGGGTCGTCCCCCCGGTTAAGCAGTCTGATGGCTTTCTGCAGCTCTGCGTCGCGGACGCCTTCCGCCTGATCGCGAAAGCGCCGCAAAACCGACACCGAATCAAGAGCGCGCAGATGATACATGAAATCCGCAGCGCCTGCCGCAATCAAACGCTCAGCTTCCTCAGCAGCGCCTTCCCGCGACTTCATGTTGTCTTCGATGACTTGACGCAGGTCGTCCACGGTATAGAGGTATACGTCTGCGAGTTCGCTGACTTCCTCTTCGATATCTCTGGGAACGGCAATATCCACCATAAACATGGGTTTATGCTTGCGTCGCTTAAGCGCCTTCTCCACCGCCCCCTTACCAAGGATAGGCAGCGGACTGGCGGTGGAAGCGATAACGATATCCGCGCGATGCAGATATTCGGGAATATCGGAAAGCCCGATCGCGCAGCCATGGAACTCCGCTGCAAGATCTCTGGCCCGGGAAAGCGTACGATTGGCGACGATCAACGAGCGCACGCCGGCGCGGTATAAATGACGCGCCACTAGCTCGATGGTCTCTCCCGCGCCAATCAACAAAGCGGTATTCTGCTCCATATCGGAGAAGATATGCGACGCCATGCTTACCGCTGCATAAGCCACGGAGACAGGGTTCTCCCCAATGGCGGTTTCTGTACGCACCCGCTTCGCGACAGCGAACGCGTGCTGGAACAGACGATCCAATGAGCCGCCCACTGAGCCAACAGCCCTGGCCGAGGCGTGCGCCTCTTTCATTTGCCCGAGAATCTGCGGTTCGCCCAGCACCATAGAGTCAATGCCGCTGGCGACACGCATCATGTGCTGCGCGGCGTCTTCATCATTATATATATTGCAACAGGCTTTCAGTTCGGTAAGGCTGACTTGATGATAATGCCCAAGCCACTCAATCAGGCCTGATTCGTCCGGCTCACCCGGGGAGGAACAATAGAGTTCCGTGCGATTGCACGTGGATAGAATAGTGACTTCATCGATGTCAGGGCGGCGACACAGGTGCGCCAGCGCATCCGCCACTTTCTCCGGGCCGAACGCCACCTTCTCCCGGATCGCAACCGGGGCGGTTTTATGATTAATACTTATAACAAAAAGCGCCATAACAACCAGGACATCTCCCAAGCCGGCGATCATTTTAACGCGCTGACCGCTGCGCACAATGATTTATCTTAAAAAATATACCGAAATCACTGCAGAGAACTTTTAATCTAAAACAAATTATAGGCGGACAGTCCTAAATTTTCCGCACCCAGCATCCGCCCCCACTCAGGTAAAACTCACACCAAAACAGGTCAAAGAGAGAAGGTTTTACGCCGCTCCAATTCAGGCTTTGAGCGGTTAACAAGCTTTAATGAATAGAGCTATGCTAAGTAGGAGGTATATGCTAGCTTGTCAGCAAACCTCTCGATTAAACGTCATAAGACCGGTAACTAAGATAGTATCAATGAAATATTTGCATCGAGCGCTGCTAAGCGCGGTGGTTTGTGTTGTTTTCCCCGGCTGCAGTCAGATGGCCGGCCTGCAAAAAACACAAGAAGTGACGGACCCCGTCACACAACGCCCCATCCCGGTGCTTCAAGCCTACGATGACGCCGAGCTTGCCCCCGCCCCGGAAGAACAGTCTCCTTACCCGCAACAATTCAGCCGCTCTACCTTGCTGGATTTGCTGACCGCCGAAATCGCCGGACAGCGTGGACAGGTGGAGATGTTGCTGCAGAATTATCTGAAAGTCGCTCGCGAAACCCGCGATATAGGCGTTATACGCCGAGCGCTAAACGCCGCACAATATATTAAAGACGACGCGGCCATGACGGAAATGACGCTGCTATGGACGGAGGTGGAGCCGGACAATGTAGACGCGCATCAGCTAGCCGCCTTTCAGCTCATCAAACAAAAGCAGTATCCAGATGCGCTGTCACATATGGAGCAAGTGCTAGAGCTTGAAGGCCCTACGACTTTCGATCGCCTTGCCGTCCACGCCAAGAATCTGACTGACGAAGAAAAGAGAGAGCTGCTTAATCTGTACAAGCAGATCCTGGCTCGCCACCCTGAAAACGGCGAACTCATGTACGGTTACGCGGTGCTGCAAGAAATAAATGGTATGGAGGAGGCTGCGCTCGCCAGCACCGATCCATTGTTAACAACTTCACCAAACAATCCTGCGGTGATCGCACTGCGCGCCCGCCTGCTGAAAAGCGTCAAGGGCGTCGACGTCTCTCTTGCTTACCTTAAAAAGCAATACGCAAAGCATCCTGACGAAGTACAGGTCGGCGCTCTGTACGCTCGCACACAGATTGAGGCTCACGATTTCGACGCCGCGCAATCCATATATAAGGAGCTAATGAACCGCTTCCCTAATACGCCTCACCTGAAGCTTTCCTATGCGCTGGTCTCTCTGGAGAACCAACATACACAGGTAGCCCGCAAGCATCTGGAAGAGCTGGTGAAGCAAGGCCAACACCTGAATGAAGCTCACTTTTATCTGGCCCGTATCGCCGACCAGGACGACCGAGTTGAAGACGCCATCCAGCATTATCAGAATGTGACCCGCGGCGGCCACTACTTCAACGCCTTGGCCCGCTCCGCCTATCTGCTGATTCGCTCTGGTCGCCAAAGCGAAGCGGAAGCCGCCTTCACTGAAGCCAGGGAAAGTTTACCTTCCCAGGCCAGTCAGCTGTGGGAGCTGCAAATCAACCTTATGCTGGAGCTGGACGACCTGGACGTCGCATTAAAGTTATCCGACCAAGCGGTAGAGGAATACCCCGAGGACCTGCAACTGCTGTACGCCCGGGCTATGCTGAAAGATCGCATGGGAATGCTGGAAGGCATGGAGGACGATCTGCGTCAGATTATTGCACTTGACCCGGATAACGCTGTCGCCCTGAACGCGCTGGGATACACGCTCGCAGACCGCACCGAGCGGACACAGGAGGCGTACAGCCTGATAAATAAAGCATTGGAGCTGGACCCTGGCAACCCCGCCATTCTCGATAGCATGGGCTGGGTATTATTCCGTCTGGGCAAACCCGACGAAGCGGTCGGTTTCCTGCAAGAAGCCTATTCAAAGTTCCCTGACCCGGAGGTCGCCTCACACCTGGGCGAAGTACTCTGGTCTCTCGGCAGGCAGGAGGACGCCAAAAGTATCTGGCGTGAAGCCTTGAACACAAAACCGGATCACCGGCTTCTAAATGAAACATTAAAGCGCCTGAACGTAGACCTTTAACCCCTCGTTACGCACTCCAGGGCGAGATGACGCTCCCGCCCCGGGTCACCGTCTAAAAATCATTCACGGAAACGGACGCGATAGATGCCTATAACACTTCCAGGCGGACGCCTCTTCGCCGCCTTACTAACCACTTTAATTGCTTTAAGCGGTTGCCAGCTGACGCCCCCCAGGGAAACAACCCTGAATGCGCCAAGTGACTGGTCCCAACGAAAAGCCAATCTGCAGGCATTTGATCATTGGCGACTACAGGGCAAACTGAGCGTACGCAGAGGCGACAGACTGGATAGCGCCATCATCAATGAGTGGAGCCAACAGGGAGACCGTTTCGCCATTCACGTCTCATCCTCTTTATTAGGCTTGGGCGCCACACAAATAGAAGGCTCCCCCCAGGGCATTCGTCTCTCGCAACCTGATAACGAACCTTTATTTTCCGACCGCCCCCAACAATTACTGGAACACGCACTAGGCTGGTCAATCCCCATTGAATCACTCCCCTACTGGGTGCGCGGCGCGCCTGATACAAAAGACTCCTACCAACTGACCTTTAGTGTTGACGGCGAACTGGCCACCATTGAGCAGAACGGATGGCTGGTGGAATATACCCGATTCACACAAATCGGCGACTTGTCGCTCCCAGAGAAAATCACGCTTACCAGTGAAGACGCCCGCGTCAAGCTCGCCATCACTGAGTGGCGCCCCTGAGCCCTCCCCAATAAACCGTGGCAATACCGGCTTTAGCAGATTCGACTCACTATGCGCACTGACACTCTGACATTAAGCTCTCCAGCGAAACTTAATCTCTTCTTGCACATCACTGGCAGGCGCCCAGATGGCTATCATGAGTTACAAACACTGTTTCAGTTACTGGATTACGGCGACAGTCTGAGCTTTACCCTCAGGAATGATCAACGTACAACGTTGAAGCCAAATCTCCCCGGCGTACCGGAAGCCGACAATCTCATCATAAAGGCAGCCCATTTATTAAAAGAGCATATGATGGCGACCACCCCAACCAAAGCCGAGAAAATCAGCGGAGTCTCCATCTATATAGATAAGAAACTGCCAATGGGCGGCGGCATCGGCGGCGGCAGTTCAAACGCAGCAACAACGTTGCTGGCATTAAACCAACTGTGGAATGCAGATCTCGATATTGAGACATTATCAACGTTGGGACTAAAACTTGGCGCGGACGTACCTGTATTCGTACGCGGCGCGACGGCTTTCGCTGAAGGCGTGGGAGACCTTCTCCATCCCGTCGACACTCAGGAAAAATGGTATCTCGTCGTCCACCCAAATCTTCACATATCCACCGCGAAAATTTTTTCAGATAAGTGGTTGACAAGAGACACCCCAAAAAGCACAATAGCGCCCGCTCTTGAGGGAGATCTCGAAAACCTCCGAAACGACTGTGAAACAGTAGTTTGCAGGATGTACCCAGAGATTCGCGAGGCGATAAATTGGCTAGAACGATTTTCGCCAGCTAGATTAACCGGAACAGGGGCCTGCATCTTTGCAAGCTTCTCCGAAAAAAAGCGAGCGGAATATGTTCTCTCCCAAATGCCGACAAAATATCACGGCTTTGTCGCCAAGAGCATTAATGAATCGCCGGTTCTTAAAGAACTTAAAAGATGGCGAAATCATTAAAACTGACAGCAGAAATGCGACTCCACTGGGGTGTAGCCAAGCGGTAAGGCAGCGGGTTTTGATCCCGTCATGCGTAGGTTCGAATCCTACCACCCCAGCCAACTTCAAATTCCATTCCTTTAAAAATTCATTATTTGCCTAGACGCTATTATGAAGGTACGTCCCGTGTCCAAGTTAATGGTTTTTACCGGCCAAGCAAACCCCGAACTAGCCAAGAACGTCGTTGATACGCTCCATATCCCTATGGGCGCCGCCGCCGTCACCCGCTTCAGCGATGGTGAAGTATCGGTGGAAATCAACGAAAACGTGCGCGGTCGGGACGTTTTCATTATTCAGCCTACTTGTGCGCCCACCAATGACAATTTGATGGAACTGGTGGTTATGGCTGATGCACTGAGAAGAGCTTCGGCAGGAAGAATCACTGCAGTCATCCCCTATTACGGCTACGCCCGCCAGGATCGCAGACCACGCTCTTCCCGCGTCCCCATCAGCGCAAAAGTAGTCGCAGATATCCTTACTGGCGTCGGCATTAATCGCGTCCTCACCGTCGACCTGCACGCCGACCAGATCCAAGGCTTCTTCCACATTCCCGTGGATAATGCATACGCCACCCCGGTCATGCTTGACGATATAGAACGCCGCAATTTTGAAAACTTCGTTGTCGTCTCTCCAGATGTCGGCGGCGTCGTACGCGCTCGCGCATTCGCGAAACGCCTGGATGACGCAGATCTGGCCATCATCGACAAGCGTCGCCCACGAGCCAATGAAGCCCAGGTTATGCACATTATTGGCGAGGTTCAGGACAAAGTCTGCATCCTGGTCGACGATATCGTGGATACAGCCGGAACCCTTTGTAAAGCCGCCAACGCATTAAAAGAGCATGGCGCAAGCAAAGTTATTGCTTACATCACTCACCCCGTACTGTCCGGCCCGGCTATCGAAAACATCGAGAATTCCGTACTGGATGAGCTTGTTGTCACAGATACAATCCCATTGAGTGACAAAGCCCAGAAATGTGATAAAATCCGCCAGCTTTCTTTGGCGGGCCTATTGGCCGAGTCGATTCGCCGCGTTTGCAACGAAGAATCGATCAGCGCCATGTTCGGATAATTATCCTGTTTTATAACAGGATAAAATGACAAAGCTTCCTTCAAGGAAGCTTTGTTTGTTTAAGACACCGGCGATTTTCGACCGGTCATTACAATCCCCTTCAAATCTGGTCGCGGATCTGCAGGGTTAAAAAACCGAGGAAATACACATGAGTAATGAATTTAGCTTAAACGCTGAAAAGCGTGACGTTCAGGGGAAAGGTGCGAGCCGCCGCCTACGTCGCATCGACGGCAAAGTTCCTGGCATCATCTACGGCGGCGAAGCAGCGCCCGTAGCAGTTTCCCTCAGCCACAACGAGCTGAGCCACGCCCTGCAGAATGAAGCGTTCTACTCTCACATTCTGACTCTGGACGTTGAAGGAACCAGCGAGTCCGTTATCCTGAAAGACCTGCAACGCCACCCTTACAAGCCGATCATCATGCACGCAGACTTTCTGCGCGTACAAAAAGATCAGAAATTGCACGTAAATGTTCCTCTGCACTTCATTAACGAAGACAAGTGCGAAGGCGTACGTCAAGGTGGCGGCAACATTTCTCACCAGCAAACAGAAGTCGAAGTAGTGTGCTTGCCAGCCAACCTGCCAGAGTTTATCGAAGTCGACATGACTTCCGTACAGGTTGAGCAAATCCTGCATCTTTCCGACCTGAAGCTGCCTGCAAACGTTGAACTGGCTGAACTGTTGAAAGGCGCAGACCACGACCTGCCTGTTGTTGCAGTACACAAGCCGAAAGGCGCCAAGGCCGATGAGGCTGACGAAGCCGAAGGCGAGGCCGAATAAGGCTCCATGGCGAGACCCATTCGCGCCATTGTCGGGCTGGGAAACCCCGGCCCCGACTATGCTCAGACCCGGCATAACGCCGGGGCTCTCTGGTTAGAGCATCTGACCAGAAAGAAAGGGCTGCTCTTAAGACCAGACAAAAAGCTTCACGGCGACTATTGCAAGATATCCATCGCTGGCGAAGACATCCACCTGCTATTTCCCACCACCTTTATGAACCGCAGCGGCCAGTCCGTTCTGAGCCTCAGCCAGTTCTACAAGATTGAGTTGGAGAATATACTGGTGGCGCACGATGAACTGGATATTGACGCTGGAACGCTCCGCCTCAAGTTCGGCGGCGGCCATGGTGGACATAACGGCCTACGCGACATCATTCGCTGCTTCGGCGGCAATAAAGACTTTCCTCGCATGCGACTGGGCATTGGCCATCCCGGAGATAAAAGCAAAGTGACAGGCCACGTCCTTGGCAGAATCAACAAAGAGGACACAGATAAGCTGGAATCAGTATTTTGCCAGATGGACACCCACTTGGAGGCAATCATTTCCGGTCAGTGGGATACCGCCATGAACCGTCTGCACAGCTTTCGCGCCTGACGTAATTCCTCCCCTGCTAGCTGGCCCACACCTCTTCGAATGCGTATAATTTGCGCCCACTAACGCGCCTAAAGCGCACCGGTTTCAAGATTACGACCCGCAGCCCTCAAAGTTTGAGCCTGCGGCTTGGTTTTACGCCTTCCACAACAGACGACGTCAAGTTATGCACTGTCTGCGCAGGATTGGCCTCCGAAACTTTATAGAGACCTAAATACTTAAATTTCCGAGCTTTGAGGACATATCATGGGATTTAATTGCGGCATAGTCGGACTCCCTAACGTAGGCAAATCAACCCTGTTTAACGCACTCACTCAAGCGGGCATCGACGCCGAAAACTTCCCTTTTTGCACCATAGAACCCAACTCCGGCATCGTCGCCATGCCCGACCCACGCCTGCAAAAACTGGCGGAAATCGTCAAGCCTCAAAAAGTCATCCCAACCACAATGGAGTTCGTCGATATTGCAGGCCTGGTAGCCGGAGCCTCAAAAGGGGAAGGCCTGGGAAACCAGTTTCTGGCGAACATCAGGCAAACCGACGCAATCGCCCATGTAGTGCGTTGCTTTGCAGACGAGAACGTAGTTCACGTAGCCAATAAGGTTGACCCAGCCGCAGATATTGACGTCATCAATACAGAGCTGGCGCTTGCCGATCTGGATACCGTCGAAAAAGGCATCAAGCGCATCTCCCGCATTGCAAAAGGCGGTGACAAATTCGCCAAACAACAAATCGACGTACTGGAAAAACTACTGCCTCACCTGAACGAAGCCCAACCCGTTCGCGCCCTGAATCTGAGCCCGGAAGAGTTGGCTGCGATCAGAGAACTGTGCCTACTTACTATTAAACCAACCATGTACATCGCCAATGTCGCCGAGGACGGCTTCGAAAACAACCCCCACCTTGACGTAGTAAAGGCTATCGCCGAGAAAGAAGGCGCCGTTGTCGTGCCCATCTGCAATAAGCTGGAGTCTGAAATCGCCGAACTGGAAGACGAAGAAAAAGCAGATTTCCTGGCCGACCTGGGTATGGAAGAGCCCGGACTTGATCGCGTCATTAGAGCGGGCTACAAACTGCTTGGATTGCAGACCTACTTTACTGCGGGCGTGAAAGAAGTCCGCGCATGGACAGTCAAAATTGGCGCAACAGCCCCACAAGCCGCCGGCGTCATTCACTCCGACTTCGAGCGCGGATTTATTCGAGCAGAAGTAGTCAGCTATGACGATTTCACTTCGTTCAACGGAGAGCAAGGAGCCAAAGAAGCTGGAAAATGGCGCTTGGAAGGCAAGGATTACATCGTTCAAGACGGTGACGTTATCCATTTCAGATTTAACGTATAAGCTGATGATTTTTTAGGGTTGACAAGCCCTACAAAAAACACCAGAATACGCGCCTCAAATGAGACGGCAAGGTAGCTCAGTTGGTTAGAGCACAGCACTCATAATGCTGGGGTCGGCGGTTCAAATCCGCCCCTTGCTACCAGATTTGAAGGCCCGCTTTATAAGCGGGCCTTTTTCGTTCTTCCCCCATTTCCCAGCATCAAATACATATATCAGCCTCCAAAAATTGCCCTAGCACTACACCCCATCAAAAATGTGAACTTTTGTTAATAAAATCAACAAAATAACAAAAAAAAATCGCGGCATACCGTGGATTTTTCGGATAGACGGACTATCCTTATTGGAGTAGCTACATTCGAGGTTAAGACATGTATTATTTTCGCTCCCTTCTTTTGGCGTTATGCGCCACTCTCTGCTTATCAGCAAATGCGGAAGAGACAACGTTCAACCTGGTTACTGAAAACTTTCCACCCTACAACATGAGCGTTAATGATGCTGAGTACGAACACAGGCCAGAGGATATTACTGGCCTGATTACAGATGTTGTTAAACAGATTTTTACCAACGCGAAAATCGGTTACACCATGAAACTGCGTAATTGGAGCTACGCATACAACTACGCTCAGCGCAAAGAGTTTCGAGGCGTTTTCGGAACCACACTTACCGATGCTCGCAAACCTTTATTTAAATGGGTGGGACCTATTGCTTCAGATGGCTGGGTTCTTTACGCCAAATCCGGCTCAACTATCAAGATCAATTCGATTGAAGACGCCAAGAAGTACAAGATTGGCGCTTACAAGGGCGACGTGAGAGAGCAATGGCTGCTTTCCAATGGGTTTGAAACCTCAAGCCTAGATGATGACGCCCTAAACCCTAAAAGACTACAAAACGGCCAGATTGATCTTTGGATATCAGGCCCCGTTTCAGGCCCCTATTATGCGGCCAAAAACGGCGTTACCAACATCCAACCTGTATTCACCGTTAGAGAGACTCAGCTTTACCTGGCTGTAAATAAAGAAACGCCAGATGAATACGTCAACAAGCTTAATGAAGCCCTGGAAAAAATGCGCGCCAGCGGAGAACTGGACAAAATTACCGCCAGATACAGATAAACAACGAAGCCTTACAAACCCCGTAAAGCCCCATTTCATGGGCTTTACAGGGCCTTATCCCTCCCCCTTCACCCTCGCATCCGGAAAACTACTTATTCGGAAGACACCTATGCAGGCTGTTTAATAAGCAGCCAGACTAATCGTTAGTCAGAAAACAATTCCGCCCAGCCGTTTGAGGTGATTTAATGATCGCTAAGAAGCTATTGTTGGTTTCTGTTCTCTTTCTGTCCGCCATTGCTCGTGGCGAAACCTTTAACCTGGTCACGGAAAATTTCCCGCCCTTCAACATGGGTGAGGAAGACCACAAATACGAACACAAAGCTGAAGCCATCAGCGGCATCAATGTAGATATCGTCAAAGAGCTATTTAAACGCTCAGGTTACGACTATCGCATGAAGCTAAGAAACTGGAATTACGCCTACAACTTTGCACAACGCAAAGAGTTCCGCGGCGTATTCGGCACCACCCTGACTGATGCGCGCAAACCACTATTCAAATGGGTCGGGCCGCTCGCCAAGAACGACTGGGTGTTTTTTGCCCGCAACGACACCACCATAAAGATTAATTCCGTAGAAGACGCTAAGCCTTATCTTATCGGCTGCTATAAAGATGACTCCAGAGCGCAGTTTTTGAAGAACAATGGCTTCAATGCGTCAGAGCTTGAAGATGACAGCCTCAACCCCAAGAGACTGCAGCAAAGACAGGTGGACCTCTGGATATCCAGCACCGCATCAGGCTATTACTACGCCAAACTTGCCGGGGTTTCAGACATCAAGCCTATATTTACTATACGCGACACCAGCCTGTATCTGGCGATGAACAAGGATACCCCGGATGAAAATATCGAACACCTTAATAAAGTACTCGATAAAATGCGCACTGAAGGCTATTTGGACAAAGTGTACTCAAACTACAAATAGAGAGTATTACGCTTGGCTTAAGGCGGCTGAATTCCGCCTTATCCAGTCTTCCATTTCTTTGTGGACATCATCAGTAGCCCGGCCATTGGTTTCAATCGGCTTCCCAACTCTGACCTTAATCAAACCGGGACGTTTGCTGACGCTGCCAGCAGGCCAGCAATCGCCGGCATTGTGCGCGATAGGCAACAATGGAACGCCAGCACTAACCGCCAGTAGCGCGCCGCCTTTGTTATACTTGCCGATCTGCCCTGGCCGGACACGCGTTCCTTCAGGATAAATCACGACCCAGTACCCTGACGTCAACCGCTCTTTACCCTGCTTCAGCAACTGTTTAAGCGCAGCTGACGGCTTACTTCGATCAATGGCGATGGGCTTTAATCTCTTCAACGCCCACCCAAAAAACGGAATCTTCATCAGTTCCTGCTTCAGGACCGTGCATTGAGGGCGAAATATGACACCGAGAAGATATGTCTCCCAAGCGCTCTGATGATTACTGACAACCACACAGCTTGTTTTCGGGATATTTTCCAGCCCTTCAATCTCATAACGAATGCCACAGACAACTCGCGCCCACCAGAGTGCGAACACATTAAACCGGGAAACGATGTAATAGCGCTTTTCAAAATTGACGTAAGGTCCAATCAACATGCCAATTACAGAGGTGATAATGACACCCCACGCATAACCAATGTAAAAAATGAAAGACCGAAATAGCTGAAATGCCTGCACTTTTGCCCGCCTTTTTCCAATGCCCGCAAAGGATATCAACTCCCAACCCAAAGCTGCAATGAATGTTAGCCCGCAACGCCTCATAACCCCATTGTTTTAAGGCTTTTGCGACTAAAGTTCACCTCCCTCGCGCACCACGCGCTCACCCCTTGACCAATATCAATACACCCTGCCGGCAGGTGGATAGACTGAGCATGGAGAGAGGGGGGATCGATCCACTTGCCAACAAGTGTGACAACAGGCGCGCGCGCTCATTCGTTGACAATATCAGTCAAACGCGCGCAGGTGTTTTCTTACCTGGTTGGAGACCCAATATGCCAGTCGGAAAGGTCATCGAACAAGCAAAACAAAATGGGGGCAATGATAGCTGGGTTTACTTGCTCAACTCTCCTCCCAAAGAGTTTTCCAACGAAAACTGGAGCGCCTTGAACGAAGGAGCTTACACCGCAGACTATCGCAACAGCTCCCTGTCTCGCTCCTACGAGGGTGGATTCGCCCTGAGCGTTCAGGCGCCTTGTTTTAATGCACTCGTCAGCGCGGAGAACTACACTCGCCAACTTCCTTCCATGAACGCGAGTCTGCAAAAATACATCAACTACGTTGTGAAAGAAGTAAAACTTCTCAAGCAATCACTTCCTGAGGGCAGTCAGGTCAAATATTTGCACTGGTTTGGCGACTTAGTGCGCCAGCTGACGCCAGCAGCGCAAACTCAAGTGATGTACTACTTAGGCAGGGAATTTAAGCTGAACTTTGGCGCTGACGCTCGGCACGTCATTGAGCTGGACGCGCGCCCTGACTCCGAGGAAGCGCTCGCCCTAATTAAGGGACTGGGCTTTAATATCATTTGTATCAATGATCCGGGCGAGCATGCGCAATCATTCCCCATTAAAGACCTAAAGAGCTGGCTGCAAACCATTCGGGCATTTGATTTCAAAGCTGTCTATCTGCGTCTTAAGGTGTCCCCCGCCACTCAAGCTGCGCTATCACAGCACCTCGAAGAGGTGCTCACCGAAAGACCACAAGGCGTTTTGCTTTCCTGCCACAAGCCAGAAACCAGCAGTTCCCTTGGGCTGGAGGCCACACTCAAGGACTTCAAACGACGCATCAAATCCGCATCTTTCATTCCGATAACCCAGGACTTTTTCGCCCTCCCCTGGACTGGACTGATAAGTCAAGGCGTTAACTGCTTGCACGGCGTCGGGCTGGGCGCATTTTCATACACCCCCCATTACCAGTTGCGCAACGCCACACAGCTGGATGATTACTACAAAACTCTCGATAACAGCGAACTTCCAGCGCGGGCGATCCGATACACTCAGGCGCTGCTGTAACAAAAGGTAAAAGCAATGTAAAAACAAAGGCGAGCGCAGGTTTTCCCCTTATTTTTCCTGCTGTGGGGATTTGCTTTTAAATAGCTATTGGCTATCCTAGAAGCCTCTTTAAGCAGTTTCACTCATTCAGCCACGAGGCGACCGATGGAAAGCAAGCATATAGCAACCTCCTCTCCTTTTAGCTTACACAGAGGCTGCCATGAATGTAATTTGAGCAAGCTTTGCATTCCTATCGCAGTCGGGGCTGAAGACATTGATCGCCTGGAAGAAATTATTCGCCAGGGGAAAATGCTAAATCGCGGCGAGTATATTTTTGAGCAGCACACGCCGTTTCGCTCATGCTTCGCGGTGCGCAGCGGCGCAATTAAAACATTCACCGTGTCCGAGGAAGGCGAAGAGCAGGTAACGGGTTTCTACCTGCCCGGAGAAATTATCGGCCTGGACAGCGTTAGCATGGAAAAATACTCCTGCTCCGCCGTCTCACTTGAGCGCACCAGCGTATGCGAAATTCCTCTGGAAAAATTTGAAGACCTCGCCTCAGATATTCCCAGCCTGCAACACCACTTTTTCTCATTGATGAGCAAAGAGATTCAGGAAAGCAGGCAACTCACCATGTTACTGAGCAAAAACTCCGCTGAGGAGCGCATAGCATCGCTTTTACTATCCCTGTCGACCCGCTTCAGTCGTCGTCGCCTGTCCGGCACAAATTTCAGGTTACCCATGCCGCGTAGCGATATAGGCAACTATTTAGGCTTGGCGGTCGAAACCGTCAGCCGAGTCATCACTCGCTTCCAGAACAACGGCATTATCAAAGTGCAAGGAAGAGAAGTCCAAATATTGCAATTAGACGAACTGCAGAAGATCCTTCGCCATGACACCAAGTGCCTGGAGCACCACAAGGAGTCAGCACTCAACGCCCGCTAGCGGGTCTCTTCCAAACAGTTTTCAGTTGATTTCACAGCGCCACGCTGCTGGCATTGCTCAATCAGCGCAGGCAGATAACGACGCCAGGGAAGCTGTTTAACGCCAAAGGTGTTTCGCAATTTGATGCACCCCAACGCCCCATTCGCAGGCAGGGCCACCCCAGGCAACACATCAGCGCCTTTCTTCTCTATCAGAGCCTGCAACATTTCCTCTTGACCGAATGCCTGCAATACAATCGCCTTCAGCAGCTCAAAGTGCGTCACTGTTTCAGCGCCAGCATAATGATAGACGCCCCACACAGAAATATTACAACTTAACTGCTTAATAATAGCGTCCACCACTCTCGCCACATCATCCACCGCAACAGGCGTCAACTGCATATCCGTACTGGCGTTAAGTCTCTTGCCTGAAGACAAAGCCGTCAGCATCGTCTGCAGCCATCCTTGAGCGCCAGCTTCCAGCAACCACCCCATCCTCAAAATCAGATGCTTGCTATAGTTTTCCTGAAACCACTGCTCACTCTGCAACTTAGTCCGACCATATACAGAAAGCGGACGACCTTTGTTTGCCGAAATATAGGGGTTCTTTTTGACGCCATCAAAGACAAGATGACTCGATAAATGAATAATCGGCGCTTTCCATAAGGCTGCGACCTCCGCAACCGCCACACAAGCAGACACGTTAACTTGATACGCCAAGTCCGGATGTTGCTCCGACTTGAACAGATCCCCCATTTCCGCTGCGTGAACAACAAAATCCGCAACGGGCATCGCCTTCATTCCACGCACGATAGCATCATTAGTCATCAGGAACTGTTCGTAGGGTACGCCCTCCACTGCTATACCGCTCTGCTGCAGGCGCTGAGCTATAGCCTTACCTATAGGCGAATCTATTCCCGTCACACAAACAATCACTCATGCCCCCTTAAATGCTTCTTATGGCCTTTGACGCCCCGCAGAAGGCGGATCGCCTGAAGAATATATATGCTAACAATATTGGCTGCCCGGCAGAATTTTAGCAAACCCAGCGCTTCGGGCGTCACCCAGAAGCCTTATCTAAGCGCTTATCGCGTAAGCGCCGTCTTAGCCCGCAGTGGAGCCGCCAAGGTAGACTCTGGGCACTCTCGAGGTCATACCAGTAAATAAAGTATAGGAGATTGTTGAGGCGTATCCTGCAACTTCATCAGCAGAAATAATCCCCCCCCACAACTCCACTTCCGACCCAATACGCGCCTCCGGAATATGGGTAATATCCACTGTCAGCATATCCATAGATACACGACCGATAATTTTCGTCCGCTTGCCACACACCGCAACAGGCGCCCCGCTTTGCATCTGCCTCGGGTAGCCATCGCCGTAGCCGACCGCAACGACCCCCATTCTCGTTGGACCATCCGCAGTCCATGTAGCGCCATATCCAACAGAATCACCCACCTCCAGCTCTCGGGTAGCGATCAAGCGCGACTCAAAAGTCATAACTGGCTTCAGCCCAAAATTCGCCCCCGTCTTATCCGCCATCGGAGACGCGCCATACATGGCTATTCCTGGGCGCACCCAGTCTAAATGAGTTTCAGGGTACTGTAGCAAAGCTGCAGAATTGGCGGCGGAATAACGCCAACTTTCCGACCCCGAAGACCTCATACCAGCCTGAAACGCCCGCCACTGCTTCTGCTGCAGCCAACTATCCATCTCATCAGCACAGGCGAAATGCGTCATTATTCCGATAACTGAAAGCCCGGGTAGCCGCTGCAACCTCTCAGCAACATCGGTCAGCCTATTTAACGGCAGACCCAACCGGTTCATCCCCGTATTCAGCTTGATCCAGGTTTGCATCTGGACGGAAGTAGGCCCTGTTTTGCACAAAGGAGCCACGTCGGCCAGCATATCCAGCTGCTCCATATCGTGCACAACCCACTCAATATCTCGCCAACGGGTAGAGTCCGCCAATTCCTCAGGATTATAAAACCCTTCCAGCACCAGCAACGGCGTCGTCACCCCCGCCTCTCTCAAGCTGACCGCCTCATCGTAGCAAGCTACCGCCAGTTTAGGCGCCTCGCCTTCTAAAGCGCGGGCCACTTCCACAGCGCCATGCCCATACGCATCAGCTTTAATAACCGCTGCACAACGCGCGCTGCTCGCAAGAGAGTTCAGCAAGCGAATATTGTGACGCAAAGCATCCAGGTCGATAAGAGCACGAGAAGGACGCATTATTCGTAATCTCCGCCGCCGTAATCATGAGCCAGATCTTCAAACCGAGTGAATTTGCCCATAAACGCCAGTCGCACTGTGCCAATCGGGCCATTTCGCTGTTTACCAATGATGATTTCCGCGATGCCTTTGTCTGGACTATCCTCGTGATAGACCTCATCCCGATAGATAAACATAATCAAGTCAGCGTCCTGCTCAATCGCCCCAGATTCCCGCAGGTCAGAGTTAACAGGGCGTTTATTAGGTCGCTGCTCCAAGCTTCGGTTAAGCTGAGACAACGCAACAACAGGGCAGTTCAACTCTTTGGCCAGGGCTTTCAGGCCTCGTGAGATCTCAGATATTTCAGCCGTACGGCCCTCCGTCATTCCCGGCACCCTCATAAGCTGAAGGTAGTCCACCATTATCAAGCCAATCTCGCCATTGTGGTCCCGGGCCACTCTTCTCGCCCTGGAACGCATTTCAGTCGGACTCAAGGCGGCTGTGTCATCAATATACAAAGGCTTATCTTTAAGCATATTGACGGCGGAAGTGAGACGAGGCCAATCATCCTCATCCAACTTACCACTTCGAACCTTAGTTTGATCGATACGGCCAAGTGAAGACAGCATACGCATAACAATGGAATCTGAGGGCATCTCCATACTGAACACCAATACGGGCTTACCGCTAAGTATCAGCGCATTCTCCACCAAGTTCATTGCAAACGTGGTCTTACCCATGGAAGGACGACCGGCAACGATAATCAAATCTGAAGCCTGCATCCCTGAAGTACGGTCGTCCAAATCACGAAACCCGGTTGTCACCCCCGTGATAGCGCCATCAGAATGAAACAGCTCATCGATCTTCTTCAGCGTTTTAGTCAGGATCGGGTTGACCGACTCCGGCCCCCCCTGATTAGGGCGCGACTCTGCTATCTGAAAGACTCGCCGCTCTGCGTCATCCAGTACCTCTGTACTGGTGCGCCCTTCCGTCTGATAAGCTTCATCGGCGATTTCATTGGCGACGGTGATCAACTGACGCAATACAGAGCGTTCGCGAATGATTTCCGCATAAGCGCGAATATTCGCAGCGCTGGGCGTGTTCTTGGCCAACTCACTTAAGTAGGCCAAACCACCTGCAGAGTTCAGCTCACTACGATTATCCAGCTCCTCCGAAACGGTAATAGCGTCCAAAGGACTACCCAAATTCGCCAGCCGCGAAATCGAACCAAATATCAGGCGGTGATCCAGGCGGTAAAAGTCTTTAGCGGTAATGATGTCGGAAATCTTATCCCAGCTTGCGTTATCCAGCATCAGGCCACCCAAGACGGACTGCTCCGCCTCGATGGAATGAGGCGGCGCTTTCACCGCAGATGAGCTACTTGACAGCGCAATGCCGCTTTGGCCCTGCCCTTCCGAAGATTTAGCCGTGTCTTTACGTATTACTGACTCATTCATAGTGACTTGCAGAGCTTTAAAGGATAGCGCTTATTATCGCTAATTTGCGGATATCGACAACACAACAAATGTGTGGACTTAAGAGCATAAAAAAAGGCAGTGCGCCTATAGCGGACTGCCTTTTCCTGTATGGACGGAGATTACTCGCCGACTACAATTACCTTAACGGTAGCAGTAACGTCGGTGTGCATCTGAACGTCTACTTCAAACTCACCGGTGTTGCGTAGAGCGCCTTCAGGCAAGCGAACTTCGCTTTTCTCAACTTCAACACCCAGTGCAGACACTGCATCAGCAATATCTTTAGTGCCAACAGAACCGAACAACTTGCCTTCATCACCAGCTTTAGCAACGATTGTCACTTCTTTACCGTTGATGGACTCTGCACGAGCCTGAGCTTCAGACAGCTTCTCAGCAGCCGCTTTTTCAAGCTCTGCGCGACGAGCTTCGAACTGCTCTACATTTGCTTTAGTTGCAGGAACAGCTTTGCCGTAAGGCACCAGAAAGTTACGGCCATAACCAGCGCGAACCTTAACTTTATCGCCAAGGTTTCCGAGGTTGGCTACTTTTTCGAGAAGAATAACTTCCATCTTGTTTACCTCAAATCTTGTAACAACCGAAAGCTTCAGAGCTTCCGGTTGGCAAACCTTTAAGAACCTGATTTCTATGCCACCTCACCATTCATGACGTGGCGGGAGACTCTCAGGCGCTTAGTCGTCGTGGCGATCAGTGTAAGGCAGCAGAGCCAGATAACGCGCACGCTTGATGGCAGTGGCGAGCTGACGCTGGTAACGCGCCTTAGTGCCGGTGATGCGGCTTGGCACGATTTTGCCAGTTTCAGTGATGTAGCCTTTCAATACTTCTACATCTTTGTAATCGATCTCTTTTACGCCTTCAGCAGTAAAACGGCAGAACTTTCTTCTGCGAAAGAAACGAGCCATGATTAGCCTCCTATACCTTATTCTTCGTTGCTGTCTTCGTCGTCAGTATCGTCGTCAGAGTCGTCGACGTCGTCAGCAACGACGCGGGCGGGACGATCTTCGCCACGAGGAGCGCGCTGTTCGCGGGACTCAGCTGCTTTGATGGGCGACACTTCGGTCACAGCATCCTTACGACGAATAACCAGGTCACGGAGGATGGCGTCGTTAAAACGGAAGTTGTGCATCAGTTCGTCGATGACTTCTTGAGAACACTCAATATTCATCAACACATAGTGCGCTTTGTGAATTTTGTTGATGGGATAAGCCATGTGACGGCGGCCCCAGTCTTCCAGACGATGAACTTTACCGCCGCCAGCGTTTACGCTGGAGGTGTAACGCTCAACCATTGCAGGCACCTGCTCGCTTTGATCAGGATGAACCATGATCACGATTTCGTAGTGACGCATTGTAGCTCCCTTCGGTTTAACAGCCTTACGTTGCGTTTTCGTAAAGCAAGGAGTTGATGGTGGTTTTAAGAGGGCAGCATTCTATGCCTGTTCAGCAAGACTTGCAAGCCCGCGCACGAACAAAAACTAACCAGCCTGACGCTGTCGCACCGCCTCGAAAAGACATACGCCAGTTGCGACAGACACATTCAGACTGCTGACTTCACCCAGCATGGGAATATTGACAAGACTGTCGCAGTTTTCGCGGGTAAGGCGGCGCATCCCTTTATCCTCCGCCCCCATAACAATGGCCACGGAGCCCTTAAGATTCGCCTGATACAAACTTTGCTCCGCTTCTCCCGCCGCACCGACCAGCCAAACGCCATAGGTTTGAATATGCTTCAATGTACGCGCCAGATTCGTGACACGAATCAGCGGCGTCACTTCTGCTGCGCCACAGGCCACTTTTCTGGCGGCCGCATTCAACGGAGCGGACTTATCTTTGGGCACAATAACGGCGTGCACGCCCGCCGCATTGGCTGAGCGCAAACAGGCTCCGAGGTTATGAGGATCAGTGACGCCATCCAGGACAAGCAGCAACGCGGGCTCTTCCAGTTTTTCAAGCAACTCTTCCAAATCGGTCTCATTGCTCATTCGATCCGCTTTCAGGTAAGCCACAACCCCCTGATGTGCGCCATCGGCCGCCTTATCCAACGCCGACTTACCCACCTGAGAAAAGGGCACCCGGCGCTCTTGAGCCAGCTGCGCTATCTCCTGCAGGCGGTGATCATGGCGCTGCTCCGACAGCAGTAAACGGTCAATTTTACCCGGATGCTTCTGCAGCAATGCTCTTACCGCATGCATCCCAAACACAATGTTTGATTCAGACACAGTTAAACTCGTTCCGTACGTTAAAAAACCGGCATTCTACCGGTTTAATGTTTGCTTTACGCCAGCTTTTTCATACTGCTAGGAGCGTTTGCGGCGTCCTTTTTTTTGCGGCTTACGCAAAGGACCACTCGCCTCCGAACGCTTACCTCCCTTGGCGCCTTTTGCAGGCTGTCCGCCACCTGCTTTCTTTTCCTTTTTCCACTCTTCATTCCATTGCGCCAGAATTTCCTTGCGCTTGTTCTTTTTACCTGGGGCCGATCGCTTGGGCTCGCCAATCATTTCCAAGTCGATCTTACGATCTTCTAGCCCAACTCGAACCACTTGCACCCTCACCTCATCGCCCAGGCGATGCGTAACGCCCGTGCGCTCGCCGACGAGACGATGCTTCACCGCGTCGAACTGATAATAATCACTCTTCAGCGAGGACACATGGACAAGCCCTTCGACATACAGATCTTTAAGCTCGACAAAGAGCCCGAATGCAGTGACGGCGGCGACAATGCCGTCAAATTTCTCGCCAACGTGTTGAGTCAGGTACTCGCATTTGAGCCAACTCATAACATCGCGGGTGGCCTCATCCGCGCGGCGCTCGGTCATTGAGCACTGCTCCCCAAGAACCAGCAGCGCCTGCATGTCGTAGTTATAACGCGCGTTTTTAGGTAAAGCTGGCGCGCCCTCCACCCTTTGCACATTCTTGCAGGGCCGTTCACTTCGTATCAGATCTCTGATCGCTCTGTGCACCAACAGGTCCGGATAGCGGCGAATCGGCGAGGTAAAATGTGTATACGCTTCATACCCCAGTCCAAAGTGCCCCTTGTTCTCAGGCTGATATACCGCCTGGCTCAACGAACGCAACATCACAGTCTGCAACGTAGCGCTATCTGGGCGCCCCCGGATAGTCTCCGTCAGCGCCTGATAATCAGAGGGCTTCGGATTGGAGCCGCCCCCCAGACTTAAACTTAACTCGCCAAGAAACGCGCGCAGATTTTCCAACCGCTCCATCGTAGGCCCTTCATGCACACGAAACAGCGAGGGTATTTCATACTTATCCAGCAGCTTCGCCGTCGCGACATTAGCGCACAGCATGCACTCTTCAATTAGCTTGTGGGCGTCATTGCGCACTACCGGTACAATTTTGTCGATCTTGCGGTCCGAATCGAAAAGAATACGGGTTTCAACAGTTTCGAAGTCTATAGCGCCACGCTCTTCCCGAGCCTGCCTCAAAGCCAAATACAAATTATGCAGCTCTCGAATATGCGGAGCCAAGTCCGCATATCTTTCTGCAAAGGCTCTTCCTTCTGCGGAATCCGGGTCATCAATATACGCGCCCACCTTGGTATAGGTCAGTCGCGCCTTGGAAAGCATCAGTCCTTCATAAAACTTATAGCCGCTCAGCTTGCCCTTCTGACTAATGGTCATTTCACAGACCATACACAGGCGTTCTACATCAGGATTGAGCGAGCACAGTCCATTGGAGAGCACCTCGGGCAGCATGGGAACCACCCGATTAGGGAAGTAAACTGAGTTCCCGCGCTGAAAGGCCTCTTTGTCCAGCGCCGTCTGCGGCTTCACATAATGAGAAACATCGGCAATCGCCACATACAAACGCCAACCGCCCGACTTCTTCGCTTCACAATAGACCGCGTCATCAAAATCCCGTGCGTCCTCGCCATCGATTGTCACCAACGGCAGATGTCGAATATCGACTCGGTGCGCTTTGTCTCGAACACTCAACTTAGACTTGAACTTGGCGGCCTCCGCATCAACCTCTTCAGGCCACCGGAATGGAATCGAATAGGTGCGCAGAGCGACATCGATTTCCATACCCGGCGCCATGTGTTCACCCAGCACTTCTTTAACATGGCCCATCGGGTTAACGCGCACATCGGGCTGACGTACAATCTCCAATGTCACATATTGCCCATGTTTGGCTCCATTGAGAGCATGCTCCGGCACCAGGATATCCTGGGTAATGCGAGGATTGTCTGGAACAACGAAGGCAACTCCACTTTCCATATATATACGCCCAACGGCTTCGAAAGTGCGGCGCTCGACGACTTCAACAATGACGCCTTCACGCTTGCCTTTAAATTCGCGTCCCTCCTCGCGCACCAACACAATATCGCCATCAAAGACCCGCTTCATCTGACGTGACGACAGGTACAGGTCCGAGCCACCCTCTTCGGGAATAACAAAGCCGTAGCCATCTTTATGTCCCTGCACACGACCGCGAATCAGGTTCATCTTCTTCGGCAAACCATAGGCGCCTCTGCGGTTGCACACCAACTGCCCATCCCGACACATGGCGATCAATCGACGGCGCAAACCTTCATAGGGCTCAGGCTGCACAACATTAAAAGAGGAAGCTATTTCTTCGATGGTCGCAGGAGCTCCGCGCTCCTCAAGAAAGGCAAGAATAAATTCGCGACTTGCAGTGGGGTGTTCATAACGGGCGGCTTCGCGCTCCGCAAAAGGATCCAAACTACTCTTTTTCTTTTTTCCCATTAAAAGGACCTTAAATCTACAAAATTCATCAACATAGCGGGACCTGCGACCGATATGGTTGGTTTTCCATCACATTAACATAATTCCCGCATTTAAAAACCACTCCGAATCGCGCTCACCACATGTACAAATTTAGAACAAATTGGGCGTGCACAACTGCTTAACGCCCGTTTTTTATTCAATTTTTTTAATTTAAGCGCTGTTTTCAAAAAACTTAAAACCAACCCCAAAAAAGCGTTGACAAAGATCCAGGTGACGCGTAAAGTTCGCGCCATCCTGAAGTGCCGAGGTGGTGAAATTGGTAGACACGCTAGCTTCAGGTGCTAGTGGGGGCAACCCCGTGGAGGTTCAAGTCCTCTCCTCGGCACCATTTAATTTAAGGATAAAGACATCAAAGTGTTATTCGAACCATAAGATTGCACTATGTGCAGTTTTATTTTGCAGAATTACAACACGCCTAATTAGAAACACAAAACTGCTTCATCCCATATTTCAAAAAATTCCATCCATATCAGTTAGATACCAATTCCGTATAAAACGTCAGCACAACCATTTCCCTCAGAAAGGCACTGAAATTTCCGCCAATTAGTGCAGCTTTATGGTTCGGAACTACAGCTTGCCCCCTCACGCTTAGCTATTGCCTCACAAGCCAGTTTCTGCGGATGAGCACTAATCGCCCTAGCACGCGAATCACTGAGCTCCGCAAAGGAAAAGCGCTTAATAGCTTTGGCTGGCATGATTTCTACAACAGCCCTCCAGGAAGGCGCCCTACCCGCACGAATACAATCATCCACAGCATCACGCATAAGCCCATCCAACACCGAACGCCGCCCCATTTCGCATTGCTTGTTGTGGATACGATATAGCCGAGTGATTTCTCTAACCGTTTTACCGAAACTAAACTCAAGAAATCCAGCCGACACCCCCAACTCTATAGCTATTGCCTTGCGCGACTGAGGAGGCCTGGTTCCTTGTAGAATTTCATTCAAATAGACTTTCACCTTTCTCATGATTTTTGCCGAGTCTAGAGCCTGTGGCTTTGGGCTGGCCAGTGCAACCAAGCGCCCATCTGATATCTTGGCAGGCTCATAAGGACCAATAACGAAACGCTTCCTGTGTTGGGTACGCTTCAAATTCGGCAACCGCCCCTTAATGCACAGGCCATAGATGCTCTCTTGCCCCGAAAGCACTTCTGACAATGGAATATCGTACATCTCGAAAAGTTGAATCAAGCTACGAGCAGTGGGTCTCGCCTCTCCCTTTATCCACTTTTCAATCACGCGCCGATCAAATCCGACCTCCTTTGCAAACGCCACCAAAGAACCGTCAGCTCTCACGCCTATCAGATACTTTAATTCCTCAATGAGCCGCCGGTGGGAGTACATCAGCCCGTCAACCGACCCTTGCTGAAACACCAAATCTGAAAACCCTTTATCTGACTCCAACCAGCTCGGTGTCACTTTATCGACCAAGCGATCACCTAACGGTTCACGACAATGGTGACAGTAGCCAAGAGAGACATTCGATGACACATAAGGCTGCTCCATCAAGCAATGAAGGCAGACCTTCCTGAGCTTGCAATCATGGATAGAACACGCATCAACACCCTCAAGCGACCAAGCTAAGCGCTCATAAAAGAGGCCACTCTTTCTGTCATCAAGAAAGCAAAGGGGACACCAATGCTTGGTTTTCCGTATCAGCCCGTGCGCAGAAGGGTCTAGAGCGTCGCTCCAATGCAGCAAAGTCATCGGCATAACGGCCGCCATCGAAAGCCCTACAAGCTGAGACACCCTCTCAGCCAAGTGAGCTGTCTTTCTTGTCATTGAATTAAAGCACGTAGCCACTTCGCGCACGAGAAAGCCGGAAGACTTCCCTGGATCAATGATAGAACCGAATAAAACCGCAGGCTTCAATGAGTGATGCCAAGCAAGCCTCCAACAATAGGAAGTCAAAGACTCTTTCTGAAGCTCCTTCCCCAAGGGCTTCAAGGAACGCAATAACGTTCTTGGGCATTTAGCCAAATACGCTTCATGATACATAGGCAGGATCTCTAACAGGGTTCCTATAGCCCGGCTTGCCGCCCTTTTTCTTCACTTTAGCGTTCGGCTGCGGAACTGAGCCCGCCTTCATTTTCCCTGATGCATGCCCAAGAGCCTCTTGCTTGATTTCTTCATAATCAGGTTGCCTAAAGGACTCTTCCCCTTCGCGTATCTCCTCAAGAATGCGCTTCAAGGCCTTGGGGGACAGCATCGTAATCTCAAAATGCTCCAAGGTCATCACAGGAGAGGCCATTGCAAGAGCTCGAGACAGTGCTCGATATACCCAGTCCTTTAGAATTCCCACACACCCACAACTCCCAACATAGAAAAAAGTGAGGTCAGGCTGCATAAGACTTGCGTCTAAATCAATTGGCGTATGCGCAAGCAAGCCATTGTAAGCGTTAAAAAATGTTTGTTGATCTTCTTGTGTGGCGAATTTGTATTGAGGAAACTGCACATAACTCGCAATCCGGTTAATCTGGCCAGACCAATCAATCATTCCGGAAAGTTCATAGGTTCCTAGCCCTATGATGGTACAACCAGTTTTTGAAGACAGAGATTTAAGCACTTCGTAGTGCTGCTCGGACCTCCCACCGTGCTTAAAGAGGTGTTGAAGCTCATCAATCACTATCACTTGAGTTTCACGGTCTTTTAGGGCCCTCTTCATCTGATTTCGTAACGCTGCCGCTCCTGCAGACTTCCCCGTCAATACCCTTCCACCACGTTCATTAGAGATTTTCTCAACATGGCATTTCCGATCAATCAAAGGCTCTTCTAACTCCTCCAATACTTGCCGATACAGCTCCTTCCAATCAAAGACAATCCCTGCCTCCATATTAAGCTCCACACAAATAGCAGGAATACAGTGGGGGGTAGCAGCCCAGTCTGGGACTATATCTTGGTAGACATGATCGACAAGCCGGCTCGCCAAAGTCGTCTTTCCCACGCCAGTAGGCCCTGCAACAACAATAATATGCTTACCTGTATGCTCCTGAAGAGATAACTTTACCTCCTCAAATACCCGGGCGAGACTACTGTGCTTAAGAACAAATCCACGGTGAAAATAGCTCTTTTTCGCCGCAGCTGTGGCGACAAATAGCTCCTCAGAAACACGGGTCTGGGGATGTATCATCAAAAATCCTCCGGGATAAGCGCCGAGTAATCGACTTTGATTTCATTCCTTGAATTAGACTCAACAGCTGTCTCGCTGGAGGATGTATTGAAAGCATTTTCCTCCTCTAAGGGGGCTTCGACGGTTATGAGTAGCCGCTCACTGTCCTTGGCTTGTTGACGCTGAGAAAGTGTTGCTTCCCGTTCCTCAAATAGGTCAAACAATCGGGCAAGCTCCCGCATAGTCAACGTTCTTTGCTTTCTTGCAAGCCCTTTTCTCTGGCGATGCTCACTAAGCAGAACATTTAGCTCGCGCTCAGACCGTCCACGAAACACATCGTAATAACTGCCAGCTTGGCATTTCTGCCAGCCCCCTCTTATGTATGCATACACAAACCCAATATCGTATGGATCATAGCGAACTTGAACACACTTATTCCGCACATCACTGGCACGAAATGAACTATGCCAATAATCAATATGATTGACTCGGACGCCTGTTCTAGAGTTGACCTTGGCAGTGCCTTTACGGGTCGTGGGAAGCGTGGAAATAATAAACTTTTGATCATACAGAACCTGGCGATTGCGCCTTACCCCCAGTGTTCGCTCACTTCTGGCGTACTTCTCTAACGGCGACTCCAGTTCGCTGCTTTGAGCATGCGCGCGCAAGTGCTCCAACAAATCGCTTAATGCCTTATCGAACTCATGGAGGGTCCATATCGCATTGAGTCGCGGGTTGACCTTCCTAGTCAACTCCCTAACATTGCCGCTGGTTGCCTGAGTATTTCCTTTTAGGCGGTGAATTAGCTGCGTCTGCACAGAACCAAAAAATCGTTCGATAATAGCCCCGTGCCGAGGCTTCCCATCTCGTCTCAGAATAGATCCGCCATACTTTGCCACCAAGGACTCAAAGTAAACACTACGAAACTCCGCCCCACCATCGGCCCAAATATTACTCGGCATGTACCCAAAACGCTGCACCATGCTTCTGATTGCGATCATGACGCTTCGATAACTGGGCGGATCATAAAGTACGGCATACCCGAGCGGCATACCGCTGAAGCAATCGATCAACAGTGTCAGCCATGGCCTTCCCAAATTGGCCCCAGAGCGACTGCAAACCAACTCCAGTTCCAGCTCGGTATGATCTGTATGAATCACATCCATTGCATACTGCCCAGAAAAGTCTACCGGCATTGACTGCCCCTGGTTCATACCACTTTCTAGTTGGTAAGCTGCTTTATCCCCCTGACGAGCTCGGGTAGTCTCGACATGATCACGATTGTTCGCACGCAGATAGAATGTTCGCTCGGAGGGCGGCACTAACTTTCTTTCATCGCATAACGACAACAACTGGCCATATGCATGCGTTACGGGTGGCCTTTCTTTGACAGCAAAATGTGTTTCAAGTACGTCTTGAACAAGTTTTTCTAGCTCACCAGGTAAGCGGCCCCCCCGATTTCCTCGCCCCCGGGTATTAGGAAGCAAGCCTACGTACCCATCACCCAACTCATGTAGAGCTGCTAGATATCGTTTTTTCCAGACCAGAAGCGTTCGTCGAGAAACCTTCAGTTCCTTAGCAACCTCACTCACCGCCTCTCCAGCATTGAGCCGTGTTACTGCCTTTATACGCCGGTTCGCCTCCTCAAGCTCATCTCGGCCCGCTCGGTTGAGTTGATCTAGAACGGGATCTGCATCCTTACCCTGCAAGGTAATTAGACCTCGATTAATTTGCTCATCTAACACAAAACGCGGGACAACTTCCTTTACCCCAGCTACTCCAATCAATGAGACAGAATCAACAGAAACTTCTTCAACATGTAGCTCCTTTCCATTTCTTGTTAGCTTCACGCCAACCTGAAGATCCCCGCTTACCGGGTAAACTGAAAGCCTCTTGGCGATCATCATGTCTTCTTCAGAACGAAAAACTCTGCAAAATTCTGGAAAGCTCAGTCGGTCTGACTCCAGATCCACACAAAGCCCGTTTGACAATACAAGATTATAAACTCGGTCAGCTGGCAGCAGCTCTTGGTCTATCAAATCTTTCAACAGACACCATCGCTGCCCTCCATAACGCGCATCCAGATAGGCCATTTCAGCAGAAGTGAGCTCATCCGCAACACCTTGGGACAAAAAATCTAGCAAAAAGCGAAAGTTTTCAACCAACCGGTAAGAGAGGTCTAACTCAGACCTAATTCGAAACCCAAGCCCCATGTCAGCCGCATACCGCTCTGCCGGCGGTGACCGGAATACTTTGCCTTGAGTGTCACAGAGAAAACGCCCTGGCTTTTCTGCACTCAACTTAAGCAGATCAGGGGAGTTCTTCCATTCTTCCCAGCCAATAAAGTCGTCACTTATAACAAACAAGTCTGCTGTGCTATTAGCCCACGTTCGACGCCCCGACTTATTACGATAAGGAAAGCGAAGCTTGGCGCTAGGCTGGTCATAAAACTCATGAATACTTGGCGAAAACTCGCACAAGTATAGGGCTGCAGCCTCAATGGATAAGCTCTCTGCCTGTATTGTCAGCCCCATCTTTCGGCTTGCAAACCTAAAGCATATCGACAGATTCTTACCGGGACCGCCAACTCTACGAGCTGGCGGAGAGCTTCTGATAGCTAAAACTGTTTCAATTCCCTCGTCAGTCACACCCTTAGCGCGACACCTATCGACCACATCTCCCTCTGTGAGCATTGACCGCCCTCCAATTAGCGTCGAAAATGTAACTTATAAGTTACATTACGTAAGATGCTGCGCAGGTGATCGAATGTCAACCAATACAGAAAAATTTCTGGTCGAGTTTGGTCAGAAAATGAGAGACCTAAGAAAACAGAAAGGCTTAACCCAAGAAGAAGTTGCCAAAGCCTGCGGATTCAAACGCCCTTATCTAAGCGATATAGAAAGAGGAAAACGGAACATTTCCGCTCGAAGCTTAGTTATGCTTGCGAGCTTTTTGGGGGCAAAGCTGCATTTCTCATTGGAACTCGACAGACCTAAAAAAGCGAGCCGGCAGACCTAAACAACGTTATCATGTAATGACGTTAAGCCAATGCCAGAGCCTCCATATTGCAACGACCTATAAAGCGCTGATTCTACTAAGGGGGGGGGCAATGCCTTATTCCCGTCGAAAGGGGCATGGCGCTTTGGCGGAAAAGCGACCCAGAAAAAGAAGGGAGTAATCATTGAACAGACCAGCGCCGCACACAACCAACCAGCCCTGAAATGCAGTACTTAGATTTCCATTCTACCTAGTATGTTAGTACGTGCAGAATACTTTCTAAAGGCGCACCTCAAACATAAGCAGATCAAAAAACCTCAATCGCATTTACTATCAAACTTTAAGAATCACCACTACCGGTTACATATCAAGTTAGCATCAAGTATAACTGCATATATCATATATCCGAACACTTCACATGCAGGGATGTTAGAAAAAATTCTTAGCACACTTGACTACGCACAAAAAAAACAGTTGAATTAGGCAGCCATTCAATTAGGCCAACCTAAAGGATTTTACGATTTACGATCAAAGGACGAGATTATATGACGGACAACGGATATTCCTACGAATCCTTTATCTTCTATCTAAACTACGCGACTTCAAATGGATTAATAAGCCATTACACCGCTAAAGGTCAGCGATATGCCGTCAAAAGAGTCCTAAGCACTTATTCTCCTGAAGCCTTACAAGACCTAAGAAAACTGAACGTTAAGGATGCCTGTGAGAAGTTTGCAAACGAACAATGCGACAATGTAAACACTAAGGCCAAGCAGGTATATTTAAGCAGATTCAGAAGCTCTATGAGAAGCTTCTTCGCCTACAAAAAAAACAACTCCACCCCATCTTCGTTGATAGAGAAAGATAATGAGTCCACCCCGCCAAATAAAGAGTTGGAGAAAAAAGTGGCAACTAAAGCCCCCCCTTCAGAGAAAGCCGACATGCACGTTGAAGATACAATAAGTCTAAACTTTCCACTAGGGAACAACCAGTTTATTCAAATTCTCGGAATACCCCTAACGCTAACGAAAAAGAAGGCAGATAAGTTATGCGACTTAATTCAAACAATACCAGAAAAAGAATGAAGAAAGAGGACTGGAGACCAGCCCTCTAAGCAGTAGAGAAATGGACTCCCACTCTCATTTTAGAGGAATGGGAAGCGCACTCCTATACAGCACGCAACTATATAGTAGTGGATTCTGATTTCAAGTTCAATCACTGGAGTGAGCTTCCCACTCCAGCCTAGGAATCTTCTATGAAAAATAGAATATATTTTTATCTGAGCAGAGCAACAGAGCCCCCCCGTAAATATAAAAATATTCAACAGATAAAAGGGGGGCAAAAACCATGAAAATAGCAAGTATCTTCCCTCTTTCAATTGTAGTATTGCTAATGATATTAGCATTACTAGTTTTTGCATCGATATTGTATTGGCTTTCGGACGATATGAGGGTTGTTTTCCTAGGTTTAACGCCCGCATCACTCCTTACATTATCGTTTGCTCGTCTTGTGAAGAAAGTCAGGGTGTAAAGCCGTCCTTCGGGTGCTTGATGTGTAGCACCCCCCGACCCTACCCAACAATAATAGACGCCCCGTTAAGCGAGCAAATTACGTTAGCGCAGGAAAACACCCGTCTGTAGCACAAGTTGACTGACAGGTGGAAGAGCTTCCATTGTTACTGCCCCGACCCAGCAACGCCCTTCGGTCGCTACAGCATTTCAGGCGGTATTTGAGACTTTGCCGCCTTTCATTGGGGAGGGGACAACATCATCGGTCTCAACCTAGACCTCCCTCCCCCTTGCTAACGTTAGACTTAGAAGCTAAAGAGATGGTTTAAAAATAGGGCTGTAAAAAACCTTGTTCCCATCCAGATCCAAAGTCTTAAAACGGACTCTATAGTTCGCCTGTGGATTCCAACTCCAATTGGCCATGACTAAAATGGAGTTAGCCCCGCTCTCTTGGGCAAGTCCCGAATGCAGGTTAGAGATGAGAGTATCGCCAACATACAGGTCCAAACTGACACGACTGTCTATCCCGCGCCAAAACCAAATAATACTTAGTCTTTCGCCGCCACTGGAAACCGGGGGCGCTATAACCATCTCCGGCTGTTTAAATGCGAACGGCTCGCTTAGACTCATTATATTCGGGTTCTGGTTATCGCGGACACCGACTTTGAATAGCCCAGGCTGATTATAAGTGACATTCCAATTCAAACGATTGAGGCCATCGTTCAAACCGCCATCGCGAGATATAGTGGCCACCTGCATTTCATCATCGGCCCTGACCAATGCGACCGTCGCACGACGACCAGGCTCAAAGCATTCAGCGTTCCAGGAAATCGGCAAATTCTGCCCGGGCACAACGGGTCCCACGAAACTAACATTACCAATACCACTGTCACACGTCTCTTCAACGCCCCAGGTGGCAGTAAGGTCATAGGCAACCCCGTTCAATACCCCTAATTCGCCAGAGTACTCTGTGTTATTCGCGCCACTGGTATCGACAGTAGTCGCATTCTCAACGCTTAAATACCATTCGCCTTCACTCAAATTATCGAAAGCCAAGTCTTCGAGACCGACATCAATAAAGCTCTTGTCTGCGTTACTGGCAAAGGCTGGCTTATCTTTCTTCAAGTATAGATTAAAGCGATAGCCTTGCTCACGGTTTAATTCGATACTCAGGTACTTTTTACGATCGTCATCCACTCTGAACTTGAAGTGATGGTACTGTTTATCGCCGATTTTTATGTAACTGGGATCATGATAGCCCGTCTCTTCATGCATATAACGGATTTGACCATTTTCCAATTCACCTTTGATACGGACTTTGGGCTCATAATTCTCATCCAAGCTTTTCCGGATCGCGAGTGTATACATCGCTTCTGTTAATGCTATAGCTCTTGGATCGTGACTGAGCTCAGGGTGTCTTCCACTGAGAACCAACGTTCCTCCATGGGGATTATCCGGATCTTTCCAGGACCAAATCGCTGGATGACCAGCTGCATTTCCCTGAATCTCTACCCCCTCAGGGTATTGATAGTTATATGGGTAGCGACTTGAAGGTGACTGCATGATGTAGCCACCTCCTTTGCTCCAAACATTCGGGACTTCACCAAAGCCAAGATAATCCGTAAATAGGTCTTTTAGGTTTACAGTAGCGCTAGTGTCTGGCAACTTGTATGTTTGCCCCGGATACAAGCTCAAGTGCCCAGGGATGCTTCCCGCAATAATGGCGCCGGCGCAAACCCCAACATATCCTCCCCCATTTTTTACGAAGTCCTGGATATGCTGCGCGCCTGAGCGGCGAAGTGGGCTGAAATTAGTATGTAGAACTTGTGAATGATATCCACCGCCTCCATTACCTGAATTGCCAGCCAAAAAAGAAGCCATCCCAATACTCAGCATTCGATATCGAGGAGCCCCATCTGGGTACAATAAACGGCCATTAAGATCAATATTTGATCCGATAAACTTTTGTTTAAACTCTTCCTTATCCTCTTCATGGTAGGCTTTATAGCTCAATTGCTCATAGGATAAGCCCAGAGAATCAAAGTGCCGGACTGGAGGCGCACTTACACCAGGGCCAGCATTTATCAGAACATCTTTATAAAACCCTTCTCCTGGTGGGATGGGTTCATTAGTGAGTTTATCCGCTGCGGAATGACCTGCGAATAGCAAGGAGGAAAGAAACAGCTGCAGGGGTAGTCCAGCCTGGGTTTTATAAGAGCGTACTTTCATAGTTATTCCCTTCATGAGTAAAGCCATAGAGACGAGAGCCGGCGGTTTTTATAAACACTTACGAAAAGCCTGCTCCAACAGAGTTCTTCTGCGCAGTTTCAGGAACACCACAAATCACTTCTAGTCGTCACGTTCTCCGCCACACACCAATGTGGAACAACCAACAAACCAAGGGTGACTCATTACCTGATACCTCATACTCTATGACTTAGGACTTCGCGTAGCTTGTATAAAGCCTGCATAGCCTGTCCAAAATCGTTTGCCGTACAACAGTCCAAGATAATTGTCGCCGAACATCTATCTAAATCATTCAGTTCAAATAGTTTTGTAGAAGGCTTATAACCTCACTTCGATACCGCCCATACACCCCCAGACTCTGGTGGTAGCCGCTCTGGAGACTCGGTTCACTAGCAGAAGTCAGACTACCCGCCATCAGCTCCCCTAGGGCTGTTGGGGCAGGATTATTACCAACAACTGGCTCTCCCAACTCCTGCCCTTGTGGGCTTTCATCCAAAAAAACTGGTTCTACTATTTGCTTTCGTTTGTGAACCACTGTTACTTCAGGCAGGTCCTCAGCTATTCGTTTTGCATAGCTAACTAAAGTTGGCTCAGCAAGCATGAATAGATAACCTTTTAAGTCCCGCGAATTTTCCCTACGTAAGACTCGCCCTAAAATTTGTCGATAATGCAGCTCCGTTTTTATGCGAGTTAAGTGACAACATACCTGTAACCGTGGAATATTCGTTCCCTCACTGATCATTCCAACGGACACAATCCAGGGTATATCTCCGTTCTTATACTGGGTAATAAGTGAAGCGGACTCGGATTCCTGATAAGTTACCAGAACCACTGGCTGCCCTGTTTTCAACTGAAGATAATCCCTGACACATTCAGCATGGGATACCGAAGAAGCGACAACGAGCCCTCCAGCACGGGGGTTAACTTTACGGAGCTGCAACAGCTTCTCTTGGGCAAGCCCTAGTAAACCTTCCAAAACGGAAGGATGTTCAATCAGCTGATGGTATGAATAGCTGGAGTGGGCAAGAAGCTCCTCTATGTTAGTAAAAACTTTAGAAGGCCCTTTTTCAGGCATCCACTTAATGCAGTCGTTATCTACCACAATAATTTGAGGCAAACGACAAACCCCATCATCAACTGCAGATAGCATTCCGTAGGTGTAGTCGCACCGAATTTGAAAGCTTTCATCTGAGTACCGCGACAAAACAATTGGGAGCTGATCAGAGCGCCAAGGAGTTCCTGTTAATGATAACGTATAAGAAGCCCGGCCCCTGATACGCTGTAATATGGTCGCTCCCCAAGCATTGGCATTATTCATTTCACTTCCGGCGCAGTGATGAATTTCGTCGAAGATCACGAGTACACGGTAGTCCTCAATGATCTTCCATAGTTGAGGGCTTATAGTTAGCATGGCTTGATAAGTCATTGACCAACCCCGAGACCCTATTTGGCCATCAAATCTGGCGCTCAAACGGTTTTCCAAAGCCTCTCGGAAATCAAGCGCAACCACAACAGACGGAGAGAAGCAAAGAACATAGTCAACCATACCTGCCATAACCATATGGTTTGCGACTTCAGTTGCTAGTACGGTTTTACCCGCCCCAGGTGTAGCGAGACACAGATAATGCCGGTGAGATCGATAGTGCTCAATCGCATGCTCGAGACAGTCACGCTGCCAATGACGTAAATTCATGGATGGTAATGACTTATCAGGAAACGGCTAAAAGCGCCTCAAGCGCTTTTACCTTTCCTAAAATCCTTGAACTCTGATCACGTACGCTATCGTACCGGCTTTGTAACTCGGACTTTAACTCTGGAAAAGCCTCATAAAGGGCTTCATATTCTTCCGACTCCCCAAGACTTGTTAATAAGTCCACGCGGTAGCCTTGTAACCTGTCGAGTAGCTGTTGCTTCAAACTATCATTAGCAGAAGAGGAAGTTGATTCTGCATAGTCCTGACTATCAGTAATGTTGACAGAAAGCGGAACTTTTTTCTCAATTGCGAGTTCACGAAAATGCTCCGTTTTCTGATAACGATGCTCACGACAGTTTTCAGAAGAAGAAATCTTTTCTAACAGGCCATGCTTCAAAAGACGCAGTATCTGACGATACACAGTACGACGGGCTTCTATTTTTGATAAATTCAATACGCTCGATTTTTCCCAATAAGCGTTACGCAACTCCGTGACTGTAAACCGATCAAAACCAGGGTCACACAAGACATCAGCGATATCGACGTCGATCTTTATTTGGGACTGATTCATAACTACCTTAGATAAGCTTTCTCATGACGCTTAATACAAGCACTTCTTCAATGTCTCGAATTTCGAGACAGTCTACTATGTCTCTAATAATGAGACAATGCGCCAATCTAGAAACTCAATTGCCTATGAGACTTTGCGAAACTGGTTAAAAAACAGACGCAAGAACTCTGGAATGAACATTCGTACACTAGCTGAAAAGCTTGGGGTGTCGCATAGCATTTTGGGAAAAATCGAAGATGGCAGCCGCAAACTAGACATCTTTGAGTTTGTTGAAATCTGCCAAGCCTTAGGCTTAGATCCCCAGCAAGAGATGGGTGTAATAATTAGCGCTTTAAAAGCATCCTCTCAAAGATTGGGTTCACGGCCCAACGCCTTTTGATGCTTCACAATGATTTTAGAATAGCGCACTCAATAGTTGTTAGAGCCGCCTTTGATAAAGCCAAAAAGCGTAATGGGGCGCCCCGGCTGACCAAAGACCTGGCGCAACAGGGAGTTCAGGCTAACCGTAAAACGGTGGCCAGGAGCATGCAACGCTTGGGCTTGAGAGCGAAGGCGGCCAGAAAGTTTAAGGCCACCACTCACTCTAGGCATAGCCTGCCTGTAGCGGAAAAACTTCTTCAGCAGGACTTTAATGCAACGGAGATAAATCAAAAATGGGCGGGTGACATCACCTATTTGTGGACGGAAGAAGGTTGGCTGTATCTAGCCGTCGTGCTGGACCTGTTCAGCCGTAAAGTCATAGGTTGGGCGATGAGTACGCAAATGAAATCGGAGCTGGTCTGCGACGCCTTGCGGATGGCGTTGTGGCGCCGGCGTCAGCCCAAAGGGGTGATCGTCCATTCAGATCGAGGTTCCCAATATTGCTCAGAAGCCTATCAGACGCTGATTCAGGCGCACGGGCTTCGTTGCAGCATGAGCGGTAAAGGCAATTGCTATGACAATGCCTGTGTGGAAAGCTTCTTTCACTCCCTGAAAGTAGAAGCGATTCACGGAGAGCGGTACGCAACCCGACAAGAAATGCGTGAAGCCGTGTTTGAGTATATCGAAGTGGATTACAATCGAACCCGCCTTCACAGCGCAAATGGGTATCTCAGCCCAGAGAGTTATGAAGCATCGAAAGTCGCTTAATGGCGTGTCTAATCTTTGTGGGCAGGATCATGAAGGTGTATAGATAGGTTTTCTTGCTCGAAGGAATGCACATGTCCGGCCGATTGAATATATCAATGACTCTTGCATATCTCACCCCAAGTGAAAGACGCTTGTGCAAGCCGTTAATAGTTTCCGCAAGAGCGTTGTCGTAGCAGTCTCCTGTGCAGCCAACCGAGCCCCTCAGCCAACAGCTCAGCGCACTTGACCGACAGGTGCTAGCTCTTCGATCACCATGAAAAGACCATCCTTTGGCTTTACTCTTGGCCACAACGCCAGCCCCATGATATCAAGCACAATATTCGCCTGTGGTCTAATGGCCACATTACCCTCTAAAAAGCTGCAGCCTTGGATTCAAACCAAAGGTACAACCGATTTGAAACAAGTTTATAGACAGTAGCGATAACAACGGCTCTGGCAAAGCGAAACACGAATGGAACGAGTCGGTCTGCTTATTGACTGTCATGCCAGCACAGATCGCAATAACAAGTTCAAAATTAGCAGCTACCTGATTACTGCTCACTGGATCTGCATTGTGATTGGAACATGCATCCGCCTTTATAAAAGGCCCGTTTGTAAGCATTAGACATAGACACCTGCCGATACCAAATCGCACCGCATTTGCCTTGGCAGTGTGGACAAGATCTTGTCATGGCAAACCCACCACACTCGACGCAGTCTAGCGTAAAATATCCCCGATCCCAATGTGACTGGCATGATGTGCATCTGTCCAATACTAATAGGCCTCTAGCGAACCAACGACTATCTCCATTCTGACATGACTAGTTTGACGTTAAAAGATTACTATCGCACGAAGGAACAGATATAGGTAACTCCCTTTTACGAACCTGACCAACTCTGGCCTGCCGGATTCACTGCCCCCCTCAGAAAAAGCATCGTGCCTTCCCTACCAAAGCTATCACAAGATCATTCCCATTACCTGACTAATAAAGCTCGTCCACAGTGTGCCAACAAAATTGGAGAGAAAGCTTGAAAGCAACATCAAGATGTGGATATGACCAATACTAGGCACATGTTCGTACGTGGCCAGAAACTGCTCCTATATATAAAATCGATTATTGTCCGTCAGCAATACAATCGCCAAACCCGACTGTGGAGTTTCATGGTACGTGGCAAAGCTTTGTTAACGAGAAGTGGCGCTGGAATAGATTATTTATCGAGACTACGCTGACAAAATAACTTCGATAATGTTAAGAGATCGACCGCAACAATCGACGATTGTTGCGGACGCTAGGAGATGCACCTCCGGTCGAATACGAAAACTGCATCACCCAATACCGGAGCGATTCAAGGCCATATCACCAACTACGGTTGAGCTGGTTTATAAAGTACGGAGTGCTACAGGAGGTCCGCCCTCACTATCCAAGCATCTCGAATCAGGTTTTACCTATTAACTCTCTTGCCTCATCCTTATAAATAGACGTCACTTTAGATATAAAGGTATTCGTCATCGACGGTTTTAGCTGAGATAAATAATACATCAAATTCGAGCTTGCAAAATACCGGCCAGGCTCTTCTTTTAGACGGAATAAATCAGGTGCAGCTACCGCCTTCCGCGCATCAAAAATCAATCGATCAATTGCCAAAACTTCGTCATTGTAATAGCGAACCTCGGAAGATTCGTAGTCAAGCACATCCCAACTTCCAAGCGGATTAACCAGGTAGTAGTCTTTACTTACCAAACGCCTTTTGTGGTTGTGAATCCACACCTGCAGATATTCAATTTCCCCCATTTTGAGCCCCGCCATCACCTCTTGATAACGCTTACTCACCATCAATACAGAGTGAGTATTGCCAACTACATCAGCCAAAACCTTACCAGGCTCTCCATGCTCCATGTAGACATTAGGCTCTTTGGTTAGATGCTCACTAATTCGCCCCCTCCCAAATACCAGCTTATACCGCCAAGGCTTCACTTCTTCAGGAAAAGGCTTACGAAAAAACGCCAAGTCAGGATCTGAGCGAGTCGAAATTTTTAATTCATACCAATCCATAATTACCTCATTGCGATATCACCAAATTAACTAGCATCAGAAGATAAATAAGACTATGAATCAACTTCTCTTAAAGGCCACTAAAACACCCTTTATGACTGGAGACCAAGACCAATTCGCCTTCAGCTAATATCCTCATGTATCTCTATTTTCTCCACCACCAGATTCACGGGGGCAGGATTCATGGCCTGTAGCGCCTCTAGCATTCTCTGGCTGATGACGTAGGCTTGGGCCATTCCTTATCTGGAAGGACCCGCCAGCCACGACGTTGCCGTTCCCCAAGCCATAGAGCGCGAGTTTTCCCCGTTAACGTCGATAACGACATCGCCATGGAAAGACGAGACGCCAGCGTTGGTCATACGCCAAGCGTTAGGCGTCGCCTCTTCTTCTGATTTGTTCGCTTGTTCGCTTGTTCGCTTGTTCGCTTGTTCGCTTGTTCGCTTGTTCGCTTGTTCGCTTTCAGGCTGAAGCTTATTCGGGAACGGTTTAAACGACGCACCAATGATTTTTGATTCAGGCGAACTTGCGCGCGCTTGAACGCTTCGATTGGTTTCAACCAACACGCAGGCAGCCGCTTCCCCAGGGATCATGCCGGCCGCATTTTCCGCCGTCAACAGACGCGCCTCTTCATCCAGCTGCGACACGCACAGATACTCCAGGAAGAGTCAACGCCCAACAGAATGGCGCGTTCATAAGGGCTGGCTTCCAGGGAACGCTGAATAATCCTCATTGCATGCGCCGCCCCTGTATGGCCAATTCGAACAAACCCTTGCGAAGGCGTAGACAGAGGTAGATCCAGGCTTTCACTCAGCGGCTTCAGGCAGTATTCCCGCAAGAGGGCGTCTACCAGATCCGCTGGCCAATGAAATCGCTCATAAGTCATTTCGGGAAGAATCCAAATAAGCGCCGTTTGCCGCCAAAATGCGTGATCCCTGGTTGGCAGCTTTGCATAGGCGATCAGGTCTTTCATCGCGATACGCGCCAATCTCAACCATGCCGCATTTTGGACATACCCCTGCGTTAGGGTATGCGCCGGCGTTCCCGGAATAGGCGCACTCATCTCATCTGGGTCATAGGTGGTAATACCTGACACGGAACCAAACCTGGAAATTCCGCAGCGCACCGAGGCGCAACTGTTCTTTACGCCATAACCCACACTGGACATCATTCCCAGGCCAGTGATCCAGAGTGGAGTATGCTGACCGTGATTCTGAATCATTAAAACCTTCTCTGTGCTGTGCTGCGCTATCAGGTCAGCGACCGGTAACTGGGGACGACTTTCCATTCATCTTTCTGAGGCAGTTCCGCCATGCGAAGAAGTCTGGCGGTAGACGGAGCCAGACTGACTTCTTCCGAAGTCGCCAGCCCCTGCCGCTCAGCCAGGATGAGCCACGCTAGAACTTCAGTGGAGACATGAGCTGTTGTTGCAGCTTTAGCAGCCACATGGTAATCCATGCTGTCGGCGTCAATCCTCTCTATATCGTCCAGCCGCTTTTGAATACACTCCTTCAATGCCTCATCGAAAGCGTCCTGATCTTTATCCAACAGCGCCTGACAGAGTGTATAATGGGGGTCGTAGTTATCATCGCTATATCCAGAAAACTCCTCCAGCCTTTCCTCAATCCGTTTCGGGTCAGTCTGCAGGTAGAAGTGCTCCATCAATATGCGAGTGTAGAGAAACTCTTCCTCATACTCTTTCTTCGGATTGAACTTATTCGTACTCAATTCCGCAATCCTTCGGGCGCCCTCTTCATAACCACAGGCGATCGCATCGAAAAAGGGCAAGGCTAAAGAGACGGCTTGCTCCTCTTCTGGAGCCCTCTCAAGGAAGTAGATAAAGGCGTTTGCACTATGGCAGAGTTGCTTGTAGAAAGGCTTGGGGCTATCGGTAATCAGTAGTTCTCCCGCCGCCAAGCGACGAAATAGCGTACACGTGTATGTATAGTTCCGTAGCTTGGGCTCTTCCTTGAGGAGCTTCGGAACGAAATCCTCCAGCGACATCCCGGTATTTTTGATCGCGATGGGAAGGTAATAAGAAGGCATTGCAGGTTTCCTGTTGGTTATATATTCACGCCCATGTGGGGGCGACTGATTGCTCACTCACCCGGATAGATCGCGTAGCTGTTTCGATTGCCGTAACACGGGGTCATTGATATTGAGCTTATGACGCAATGCCAAGTTCATCCATCAACCACTGTCGCACCTGAGGGGGCGTTCGACGATGGCAGAGCCCGCTCCAAACGGCTTGCGCACTATATGATTGTCCCCCTCGATATCGCAAAGACGGATCAAACCGACTTTCATTTTGCACCAGCCATTCTCGCCACTGGGCCGGATCCTGACAAAGCTGATCGACCGTAACGCCGAACTCCGTCCCTCTGGGTGTTTGTCAGAGAGTAATAAAGTTGTTAACTAGCTATTAGACTCTGAAGATGTCCTCCCACCAATATCTTGATCCTACCCACAATTTTAGGGCGATTCAGTCTGCTTTCCGCTTTGAGCGCAGACGCGCCGCCACATTATCTAAAGGCTTGACCCGTCCAGCTTCCACATCAAAATTCCCAAGCGCCAGTGACTCCTGAGTTTCTTCGAAAGACGCGATATCTTGTAGAACGGCTTTGGCTTAACCGTTCTGAGTAATAACCAAGGGTTCGCGTTGCTCGGCCAGGTTTCTCAACACTTCGGCGGCGTTGGCCTTCAGATAGCTGATGGGTTTGACCTGAGATGAGTAGCGCATGGCTTGATCCTCGGACTTATAAAGGACTAAAAAATAGCCCTTATTCAGTCTCCACACAAAAATGTGGTCGATACATTGTCACGCCGGTTTAATTGCTGTTGAGCCTCGCTTGGACTTTAATTATGGCAAATTCATCATAATTAAAGTCTGGGTTGTGGACACTCTCCCACAGCAACACTAGTTCTAGTAAAAAGGGGCCAGTACGTATACTCAAAATCACTCGCCTTTACATTGAGAAGCACGTAAACCCATGGCAAATGCTCCGCCATTCCATGCTCCCGAAGCTATTGGACAATATCGCCGAATTGGCATCGGGCCGGTTTACAAAGTGTTGAGGGCCATACGACCGCTTGAAGATGGGGATTGATTGATGATGATTGAGATAGTTGAAACAAGTGAAATTGTCGAATACCGATACTCACGCCTCATCCTTGATCCGCTTGGGAACTAGTGCTGAACTGGGATAGCCCCAAATAAGCAGAAATTTACACTATCTGCAGCGATACTGAACATGTTTGTATCGTCGAAATTACTAAACGTATAACCACAAGTGACGACCATCAGGCTACTATCATTCGATACTGTCACGAGATCAAGGGGATACACGATCACATAGTCCTCTCCCTTCATAGAAAAGTCACTGGCGGAGAGGGGAATGTCGTAATCTTCCTGCAACGCTCGACGCAACTCGTCATGCTTCTTCCTCTCTGTTTCCTTGTAGGGTGCGAATAGGTCATCAGCGCAAGCCCCCTGAAACAGGCCTTCGCTTTGGGCTTGCAATATCAACTCCCGCGCTTCTGCACTCTTTAGTGACCGCCGTGAGAAGGCTCCTTCAGGGAAATTGTCCAGCTGAACATGCCAAAAAGATAAAAATAACTTTGTCATGGTTTTAGTCTGAGTAGCGCTTTATTACCTGATCTTCGTGAATGACAGAGAGGCCTTTACTTTATTCTAGCGCCAATTGTTGGTGTTTTCCCACAAATCAGGCCTCATCTACTGGGCAAGGCGTGATGGCAAAACCTTCTATGCGTTTGCTGATCCAGCAGCCCGCCCGGCGACATCCCTAAGAGAAGTCTTAACTGCTTCTCAGAAAGCTCTTCAAGCTGTTGCCTGTCTGCCAAGTGATGTCTCTCGTAGATCTGCGGCTCAATTTGATGAACCAGCACGTTGTGTAGTGGTCTAATTATCTCAGACACCGAGTCAGGTGGTACGATCGCCACCATATAGAGAGGTGTTCAATGACCAGCAACCAACGTTCCTTTTCACCAGAGTTCAAACTAGAAGCCGCCGATCTGTTGCTTGATCAAGGGTATACCTTTTCCCAAGCCAGCACCTCACTCGATGTGGGAGAGAACGCCCTTCCACCCCAGGTTTCATTTTGACTTTTGGCGTTAATCCACCCCAAGCGCCTTGAACACAGCATCCACTGGATCGGCATAGAAGCTGGTTTGGAATTTGGTGAACAGCTCAGCCGGTATCGTCGGAATGTCTACTGCACTACTCATTGGCAAAGCAACCTTCTTGGCGCCAGCGTCAAAAGCGACTTGCAAGCACTCAGCAAGGCTCTCCACCGGAGTAACGGAGCCGCCCAGACTCATATCCCCCAACACCACCATCTGGTTCTGGGAAGGCTTACCAAGGAGGCCTGACGCAAAGGCAACGAGACTGGAGAGCGCCAAGTGGCTAAATGGCCCAGTGTTCTGAAGTTCGACGGCATGCAAATGGAAATCATGTTCACCTACTTTGCTACCACCGCTGATTCTGGATGCGTTCGCCTTGAAGTAATCGAAGGCAATCTTCACCTGCTCTTTGGCTGCACTGGAGTTCCATAGACCAGATGTGGCCAGCTTGCCGGAACCTTTCGTAACCTGAAGCTCCAGTCTATATAACCCAGGCATCCCTTTATTGCTGAGACCAATCGTATGAAGAACTCCAGGCTTACCAGGGCCTTCCGGGATCAGGCCTCCCCCACCCTGCTCTTTGACTGAGACAAAGTGTTCTTCCAGCGACTCATTGTCGATGTAGCTGAAATGAACATCGTAGAACTCCATGCCACCAATCTTCTTGAGCTGCTCCTTAACCCGGCGTCGTACCTGAAGGGCGTACTCCAGGCACTGACGGACATCCTCTTTCTCAAACTGTCCATGCGGGAATAGCAGTTTAAGTAGCCCGGAAACAGTCTTGCGTACCGCGATCACGTCACGCTGATTCAGATTGTTCCCGAGCTTGAAATATTTCTCGATGGCATCAGCGAAGCTGCGCTTACGCATTTCCCGATAGAACTCGGCCAAGTAGTCGACAATCAAACCGTAGCGATTGGTGAAATACTCTGGACGCATCTTTGGGATCTCCCAACCTGGAATATAGGCATGGAAGCGGTCAAAGAATGCAGAGTCGATCATAGCTTCTGGAAATGGCGCCAGTAGATGACTAGTTTTCACCAAGGACTCAACGCTCTGGTTGATGTTGCCCACAAACACCATAGAGGCAGAGGCCTCCATCTGTTCACGACCACGGGCAAAGGAGCCAGAAGCCATATAGTCTTTCATGATCTGGACACCATCTTTGTCCTTGAAGGAGATACCCGCTACCTCATCGAAGGCAACCAGGTCCCAAAGCCCGACCAAACCAATCCGACGTGAACTCATGTTGTAAAAAAGGTTGGCCACGGTAGTCTGACCACCGGAAACAAGGATGCTGTTTGGGGAGCATTCTTTGTAAATATGGCTTTTACCTGTCCCACGTGGACCCAACTCACAGACGTTGTAGTTGTTTTCAACGAAAGGAATCATCCGGGCCAGAATGTGCCTCTGCACATCGATATTCAATGACGCAGGCTCCATGCCGACCGACCGAATCAAACACTCGCGCCACTGGTCCGTTGTTAAAGCCGCTCGCCCCTGGAAGAGTTCGTCCATATTCATGTTCGGCATCTGGATTGGCTTGAGCAGCGTTACCCCGAACGGAGAACCGGTCTGCCCCTCTTCGTGGTAATAGCTCAAAGTGGCAATGACCCAAATCCCCCCCACCAGTAGCTTTTCATACTCCCTGACGATACCAGAGGATATTTCAGCATCTTTAATTCCCAAGTTGCTGAAGGAGGCTTCATACTTATCCCTACGCTCATTCAACCTCACTGTTACCCGGTCGATAACCTTATACGTACCGCGCTCCTTCACCAGCGACTTAACCTTTTCGGCTTCATCCGGTCGGACGTAATTCTCAGCCAATACTGTTTTGACGTTTTTCAGCCCCTGCTCGATGATCTCTGGATCATCAGAGGCGCAGTACATGCCAAGCAGGTACTCGAGCACATAGACCGGGACATTGGCCCCCTCTTTAATGACCTTCGTGAGATCCTTGCGAACAACACGACCCGCAAAGTGCTCATTCAGCAATTGATCTAGTTCTTTATCGTTTACGGATACCATACTCGACACACTCTATCGTCAAATCGCGGTTAAAAGAAGTCATCGGTAAACGCCAGGTCGATGGTGACCTTGTAGCGCTCCATCTCGGTATTCAGATCCTTATCCTTGAGCACCAAGAAGTAATCCTTCTTCCGATCGAAGTCCGTCCCAGACAGGGAGAGTCGCACCGGTTTAACTCTCTCTGTCACCGAATCGGTTGCAGAGTCAAATGTAATTGTTTCCTCACTGGACACTTTTCTATCGCCATCAAAAATAGCCACCGATACCGTTATTGGCGTAACCAGATCACTAACCACCTCAGTCTGCATCAGGTCAAACTTCTGGATGTTATTCACCATCTTCAGGGTGGATTTGGTAGAAATGACACCCACTTTGCGCTTAGTGCGCCTCTCAGCTTTCTCACCACGAAGCTGTTTGACAGTCAGCACCGGAACAACGATCTCTTGAGGCATGATCCCTCCATGGACAAAGCGCGAACCACCCACAAAGTGAAATCGGTTGGCGCCCTTCGGCACCCAGAAATCAGTATCTGAGATAGTCCCGGCTGTTGCCTTGGTAGAGCCCTTCCAAGCTTCTTTTGTGCTTGGCAGACCAAAGCCCACCACATAGCGCTTTTTGTTCTTCAGGGCATTGGTTGGCTTTTCAGCCAGAGACGAGCGATCGGCAGCCTCCAGCTTGCTTTGCTGGAACAAGAACCCATGATCTGCCGTTATGAGCACCGTCGATGTGTTGAAGTGCATCAGGATCTTGCGGCTCAACTCGGTCAACTCCTCGATGGCGTGTTCAACGGCCATGAAAGTTTCAGATTCGGTGGATGAGGTATCTCCGCGGGCATCTATAACATTGTGGTAGACATATACCAGTTCCTGATCTTTGAGAACCTCCCGGCCTTCATCCCTAGACCAAGCCTTAACTGTTTCCGCTGTCACGGCCAGCCCCCCATGCGCTGCGAGAATCTTGGTTCTTGCTGCTGTGCCCTTACTGGACTGGCCATCCACAAACACGTCTTCTGACGCTGCTTCACGGTACTCCAGTGTTTTATGCGGTAAGAGGGAGGCCATCCCCAATGTCGTATAACTTGGGACTACGCCAAGTTGGGAAGATAGGGTAGCTTCAGAGTAGCGCTTGTCATTGATACGATCGCGAAGCTCAACTGCCGCCTCATAGCGGAAGGCATCACTGATAATGACCACCACCCGGCGTTTAGTTGCTTTGGAAAATAGCGGTTTCACAAGACCCTGAAAGAAATCCTGCTGATTGGGTATTCCAGGGAAGCGCCACTGAGAAAGACGTTGCTCAGCCTCGATTCGGTCACCCCAGTTCTTGGCCAGGTTGTCGATGTACCAATAGGTGTAACAGTTTTCCACTTCGTCATCGAGCTTCTTCAGGATCTCAACATGCGCACGCTGGGACGCTTCACAATAATGACGGTAGGCCATGTCAAAGCGGTATAGGTCTCGCTCGTAGGCCTTGTATAGAAACTCACTCGACTCGAAATGGAACCCGCTGTCATGCTGAATACGAAGGCTGAACAGGTCGATAGCAGCCTGCAACGCAGTGTAAACAGTGCGATACTTCCGGCGTGTCGTGTCATCTTTATGCTTGGAAGCCCAGTAACCATCCAAGCGGGACGCTATCATTGCGCGGAAGCGCGCCAGCTCTCCCCTGGGAGCATGAGGAATAGCCATTGCCAGATCGACGATGATCTTCTGCTCCACGGCTTCAAAGGTGATAACATCGCTGAGCTGCTCTGTATCGAAAGTGCCCACCTTTTCTTTGATACGCAGCGCGATCGCCACCCATCCGGACACGGCGTCGAATGCCTTGTAATACCGTGAGCTATCTCGCCAGCGTGAGAGTAGTGCTCTGGCTGTTGCTCGGGAGCTGACCGAAGACATCACCAGTTCTTGCGCCCAGCTTGGTACACCTCCGACGCTCTCGCAGAAACCTGTTACCAGCAGCCGAATAAAGAAATGTCCCAGCTTGAATGGAACTTCGCCCTTCAACTCTTCGACCGTAGCCGGATAGCCAATTTCAGACTTAAGTACGGCTACCAGTGCCGGTACAAGATCGTACTTTTCAAGTTCATTGAGTGAAACCGGATTGGACTCCAGGCCAAGGTCATCCCCTACCGCCTCTTCCGCCAGCGCCAGGATCACATGAGGAAAGTCACAGCTTTCCGCTTTAACCACGGAAGCAATCATGGCCATGTCCAAGTCAAACTCATCAAAGTCAGGTTGAACATAGCGTTGCAGTGCCATCAGTCTTGCTTTGCTGGCAAGGAATTTGTCTCGTTTGGCCAGGTGTTCTCTCAGGCTTTGTTGGTGCAGCCCAAGCTCATTGAAGATGATTGAGAAGCGATCAGCGTAGAAGCATCTGGAGTACAACTTGACGTCGAGCAACCAGTCTTTTTCTACATCAGGTTCCGCAAAAGGGAAGTACAGGAGATATTTACCAGCCTTATCTTCCAGCTCCAGTTTGAGTTTAGTGCCCAATGCTGATTCATTCGCCATGTTGAGGATCTGTACGTCCTCGAGAGACAGAGATACCAACTCATCCATGAATGACTGCTCTGGGTCATACCAGAACACTAGGCGATGATTCTCTTTGTAGAAGGCCTGCTCAAGGCCTCCTCGAAGCTGGCTCAGATTCATGACTGATCCCCTGAAGCAGAAACGTCGATGTCTGCAAGGTGGAGTAACTGCCCCTTAAACTCACTATCCCCTAATACGATATCCCAACGTTGCTCCATAAAACTCAATAAATCCAATCCACGCTTGAGGATTTGGGTTGGGGTCCACTCCGGGCACTGGGCTACTTCGTTTTCTGATACTGAACCGTTGTAATAACCAACGCCATCTCCGTTGTTAACTTTTTTGGGGAAACTATCATTTTGCAGGGCTGAGTTCTTTGAACGTGATAGTGGAAGCAAATTTCCTAATGAATGCGTCAAGTAATACTGTGTCCATTCATCAAAGTGACCAAACCGTTCTTTCCAATAGGGATCATCTGGAGCCTGTGGGAAAACATGCTCGAGAGTAACGTGATCTTTCTGGTTAGACCTTAAAACTTCCCATGAAAGTTTATTAGTGGCTTGTTTACCTTTTCCTTTAAGCCATTGCTCATGTTCAAATAGGAAATACCTGACACCATCCCAGCTATAAAAGCCATTTCTTTCTAGCTCGTATTTTTCTTCAATGTGCGCCAAAAATTTTACTGGATCATAGTACTTAACAATCCATCGATTGATAGTAGCTATGACTTCATCAATGAATCGTTCGCCTGTCAATAGATCCCGAGACATACTGAAGAACTCAGTATCTCCTGTGTTCGCTCTTCTCTGACTTAGATTGAATAAGGTAAAGTTGTACCTTTCAGCAGATTTTAACAACTCTGTTATCTGCGTAGGATCTTGCTTAGAGACAAAAGCCGAAAGGATTAATGGTTTGAACGATCTAAAACTGAGACGATCCAACCTATCAAGCCACACCTTTTGAGAATCGGTCAAGTTATTAGACTGGACATAATATGGATTATGCATGTAGAACCAGTAAATGATCGATTGCTGTAGGCTTCGCACATAATCAGATATTTCTTCAATTCTAAGTGCATCTTCAGGTGACTTTGGATGTGTTACATTTCTTGCACTGAATTTATCATCAAGCAAGAATTTTATGTAATCATCTCCTTTTTTCCGTGAGTACTTAAAGTACATGGTCCAATGACTGCGAAGGAAAATATTATCGCTTAATGGAGCATCTGGGTTTTTCCCCAAATACTCATATATGGCCATCCATGCATCATTAATGTTTATTCTAAGTTGTTCTCGTCCATCGTTGTTCTTGAATAGCGTTGAAAGATAGATCAGCCTGTTTTTCAGAAGCTCCAAACTGGTTAGTGGCTTCCCACGATTATTCATCGTTTCAAAGGTAACAAAGACATCAACTTCTTCGTCAATTTCATACAAATTAAATTTAAGCTTCTGCGTAAGCTTTTTATATATCAGCGCTATTTCATCAACTGACATATCCTTCAGGCGATTTTTAAAGAAACTCTTTGCAAGGCTTAGGTTTCTCGTATAGAGAGTCTCCACAAACTGATTTGAGCCAGAGTGCTCACCAAATATCTTGGTCTTCATATACTCATCACTTGGGTCATCTTTTTCGTACCCAAATATGAAGCTCTGCTGGAGCTTATTGTCAGCCTTAAAGAATATAAACTGCTTTCGGATAGAGCTAATCGACTGATAGTTCAGCTCGGCATCTTTTGGGACAGATTCCAAGATGGCTTGCAGAAGAATCATCGAAGTAGTAAGTCGCTGCTGGCCGTCGACCACATAAAACGGCCTAAATCCAACGCCTTCTATTAACCAAAGATCCTTCTCCCATTTCTGATATAGCTTTGCTTTAACAGGCTCAAGAGTGATAACTCCTGTGTAATGAATTCGATCATTTTCAAGCTGAAGAATGTCTTCCCAGAAATCTTCGACCTGGTGTTCCTTCCAAGCATAACCTCTCTGATAGTCGGGGATGCGTAGTAGACGGCGCTCAAAAATATCGCTCAGGCTATTCAACTTCATGATAAAACCTCCGGCGCCTCACCGGTAATGGCTTTCACTTCTGCAAGCAAATCACCAAACTTGCCGTAGTTGACCTTTACGCCATCACCCAGATCCAGGCTTATTCTCTGGTCAGCATAGTGGCGTAACTTCTCGTCGAATTCGCTCAGCTCAGCCTGTTGCTTGTGCAGTTGGGCAATTTCCTTTTCAAGCCGCTTCACCTCCGCTGCCGAGCCGCTGGCTTCTTTATCGTTCTCCAGCTTTTGAGCATAGGCCGCCATCTTCGCTGTCAAGGGAATGACGTACTCAGTACGCATACGCGCCAGCGTACCTTCGTTATACCGGTGCAGATAAACCAGGCACTCGAAAGCCTTTTGCTTACCAGAGCTGAATAACCAGTAGATAGGACGTTTTTTGTAAGTCTTCAGATGATCTTTATAGAACAGGGTAGAAAGGTACCGACGAATCGTGTCCACCGACGATTCAGATTTCTTCGGTTTGATAGCGTGCAGGCAGAGGGACTCTGCTACAAAGTCGAGGTTTTCATTAAAGTGCTCCTCTCCCCAAACGACTTTGACAAACTCACGGAAGCGATTGGTTGCATCATCCGGGAACCATTCTTGATTAGTTAATGGAACAATCCCGTCGTCGTCTGGCAGGAAGGTGCTGAAGGCGGCTTCTGCAACCAAACCAGAAAAACCTTCGTTGCCTGAATGTGCGTAGACAATGCCTTCACGATCAAGAGAATAACGGCCAAAAATACAGCCTAGCGAATATGACAACAGTTCAACTATTGTGCTTGATTGATATTTAGCTTCAATGTCAACTTGTATCCCAAAACGATAAAATGGATTAGCATAAAGTGATATAGCCTCCTTTTTTACGTCCTCTTTTCCAGTAATTATTTGGTATGTTTTTGAGTAGTTGTAATTGTTTTCGGTTTCAAGTTTAGCTGCTTCATCAACCAATCGATCAGATGCACTCTTAAATAACTGGTATGCCACCGACAGTTTTTTATTCTCTTGAGAGACGGACAATAATTTATCCTTACGAAAGTCCCATGCGACCTCTAAACTATTCCAATCATCCATGAATATTTGCACAAGACGCTTTATGGCGGAAATATTCCCCCCCTGCTTTATTGGAAGCTTTTTTACTTCACCAACACCGTAGTGCAAAGTCGGAGCTATTAAATCTAGAATCGCCTGTGCAACTGTTGAGTTGAAAAGCCCAAGCACCTCATGCAGGTCTACTTTCTTTGGAAACGCACACATTCCGACGCTAGAGAAAAGAAAGCCTTCTCCAAAGTATCTTGCACCAAAGTCGTTACTTGAGATGTCCGACCAAGTAATACCTGGAATGAAAAAGTAATCCAAGCTAACCAAATAACGGGACCAGTGACCGCCATTATTTTTTTCTGTGGCTACCTTCTTTACTTCAACACCGTCATCATACCAATTAACAACATCCTCACAGTTCCCGAACCAGCGCCTAAATCCTCCACCATTATTGTAAGGGAACCACTTCTTCCCGGATTTTTTGGCCTCTTCTCTGGATGTAGATGTTAGACAAAGATTATTCAAAGATACTTCGTGCCAACAACGAACGAACTTCGCGTTATCTCCAGTGCCCATACCCTTTCTGGCGTCACATAAATCGTTTACCACGGGTGTATTTATAAAAGCTTTTCCAATACTTTCCGGGGCCCAGTATGCAAGAGGACTACCAGGTATTTTTTCGAAGTCTTTCTGCTTTAAAGATGAAAACGATTTTTCTCTATTAAAGAGTGCATCTCTTTTATCGAGTTCTGAACCTTCTGTTAGCCTAAAAAATGTAGGTTGATAGCTAGGTATGTATTCGTTACTGAAAACCCACGCTACAGTTTGAACAACCTCTCCTGAGATTTGTCCAAATGCACGCGGGCCAAAATGCGCCATCGTTACTAATGTTTTCGAGTGTAATACGTATTCTCGCAAGTCCTCGAAGCTAGACAAAAACATCCATGACTGCATGTTAACTTGTGCGTTAAATCCGCCTTTGCTTAAAAAGTGAAAAGAACGCTCCATAAATACCCCAAACAGGTCTCGCTTACTGTTAGGGTACGAGGTTTTAGAGAATTCTTTTAAGTCACCATTCATCCCTTTATCGCTCATATATGGTGGATTAGCCACCACAGCGTCATACCTCTGAGCCAACAATACCGCCTGATGGATAAAAGGTAGTAATTGGGTTGCTGCATATTTCTGCATCGAATCGCCAGTTTCTTCCAGCTCCGCGAGGGTAATGAACAGCTCCTTCAGTCCTTCAAGCTCATCATGAGGAATATCAATCAAAGAGCCGAATGTCTTAGCTTGCCTAAATCTTTCTAACGTCCTTTGAAGTAACTGGTATCGATTGTCTGCTGCAAAAGCACTCAGGTCCTGCTGCTCTGCTTCAAACAGTCCTTGCGATGTTCCACTCTGCCATTCTCCGGACAAGTTCAATGACCTCCATTGAGAAGGCAGATCTACATTGGAGCTTTCCTGTAATGACAAAACATTGAGTCTTATATTGCGACTAAAGATTCGTCTATCGTCCTCTCTCGCCAGCATCATCAACGCAAACCCTGCCAATTGTCCGGCACGATCATCTATATCTAAACCGAATAGATTGTTTTCGAGAATTAGTTGCGGAATATCGCGAGTTCGGTAACCGCGCTCTTCGTAGATGGCTTTTAATACTTTATAGGCTTCTACGAGTATGTGACCCGAACCCGCCGCCGGGTCCAGCACTTTTATAGATTCTGGCGCAATTTCTGAAGGCGTAATTGCCGCAAGCTGCGCCTGTACTTCAGACGTCTGCTCAGCAGGTTCAATGTAGTACGGCATTTTCTCTTTGAGCGGAGAATCGGGATACGTCTGAAGCCACTGGCGACCAACTGAGTTCTGAACTAGGTACTGAACAATCCAATTGGGCGTAAAAAGTTGTGTCGCGGCTGGAATATCCTCGCTCTTCACGACCTTGCCAATGACCTGATCTTTCTTCTCGGAAATATAGAACTGGTAAAGCCAGCCAATAATCTCGATATGATCCCAGTCTTCATCGGGAACACTGGCAACAAGATCACGAATCAGTGAATCGGTCTTGGTGAGATTTTCTGGCAACAGCAGCTCGGACTCATCTGCGACTGCCTCAAACAGAAATGGCATTGCTTGGTGCAAGGCATGGCACTGGGCCAGTAACAGCTCACGGTAAAGCTCTTCGTCTTTGGTACCATCAAGCTTCAGTTCTCTAACCTTGGCCTGGTCCAGTCCGGTCAACTCGACATCCAGACACTCTTCCAGTATTTGGGGCACACCGGCACTACCGTCAGCCGCGCTCAGTACCCGACGTCCGTGGTCAAGAAACCCTTTTCGTTCCATGTAACGAATTGCGCATAGACGGTTAAACCAGCTATAGGCCACATGCTCCATTACCTGGTCGAAACCTTGCTGCTCGATGCGCTTTACTAAGCGTTCACGAGGTTTGATAACCGAAGCCGGAAACGGTCTGTCACCAATCAGAACCAAGTCGCCCTTCTGCTCCGCAGGCTCAATTTTCTTTTTAGTGATCCCATATTTCGCAGCCTGTTTACTCATGGCCTCAATGAAGGCTTTCCGAGCTTTGGGTGCGTATTTTTTTACGTTGTTGGTGTTCATGTGATTACTTCCTTAGCGAATACGCACGCGCTTTTCATTGCGAACAATGCTCTTCAACTCAACCTTGAGTGCTTCCACAAACTGATCAATTGATTCTTCTGTTTCCAGGTACACGCCTTCACAGGTCTTGTTGTAGACGCTGGACACATTAACCTCGACAACTGGTTTTGGGGTAGAGAGCGGCTTAGCAACGGGCGACTCTGGCTTTGTCTCAGAGATCCGTGTAGACGTGTCTGCGCCAGTTGGATCAGCTTGCTTAGCTTTCGCTGCCTGTTCTGCCTTTGCGCGACGCTCAATCTCTGCCTGAACAGCTCGCTCAAGCTCATACAGGCCATCATCAAAGCGTTCGGTAGCTGTTTCAGTTTGCAGCATGTAGATACCGGCAATACTAGTATCCGTCTCCAAATCTGCTATCACCAGTTGCAGAGGACGAAGCAGCCGGTTGCTCAGCTCAGGTGACCCAATACCGCTTTTGGCGATCTCACCCTCAAGCTGTTTGATCTTGTCGTCTACCCGTTCAATGGCATAGGTTCGTTTTTCAGTTAGCAGGCGTTCGTTGACGGCTTCTACGGCGCTTACCAGAGAAGTAACCTTGTGGAGCATCCCGTATGGCGCGTCCGCTGATTCAATAGATTGCAGTTCAGACAGGGCCTTGCTGGCTCCAGAGTCCTTTTCCAAAGCCTGACGGTTCTTTTCAAAGTGACGAAGAACCTGCTGGAGCTGTTGCCAAGCGTGAATCTGTTTGCTGAAGAACTCGTGGATGTCCCGGTAGTCTTCCTCCAGATCGCGGTAATCGTCCTTCTTATCCACGACCTGCTTGAAGAAGTCGAAGCTATCGTCGTTGCTAAACAAGCGTTCCAAGGTCAGGATCGACTGCTCAATCACAGCCTTTCCTGGAAAACGCCCCACATCGGTTTTGCTCTTGTAGGATTTGAGGTTGGCTAGCCACTTGCTGAAGTGCTGGGTATAGAACTCGAACAGCTCCTTCTCAGTGGCAGGCCCCATTGAAGAGAATAGGTCTTGAGTCAGGTTACGCGCCTGTTTCAGCACGGCTTCATCGGTTTGGCGTTTCTTGATAATTGAGACTTCGCGACGACGGCGTGTATTCTGGAGAGGCTCCAACGCTTCCCTGACAGGCAGCGTTCCCCCCCCGAGCTGGAACGAGATCCGTCCAGCCGCAGCCAACCGGCCAACAATCAACAAAATCTCAGCATCTGGCCAGCCATACGGCCGCTTCGCGAAACGCTCAACAATGTCTGAAAGCAGGATACGCTCGGTCCCGGTCGCCCTAAGCCCGATGTATTGTTCAAGATCGCGGGTTGCCTTTGGATTCCCCTCTTCACCTTCCAATGACAGGCCCATTTGTCCAATATCATCTATAGTCAATACAGCGCTGAGTTCGCGCCATGGATCTGGTTGGTACACCTTGATGTAGGCTAGCTTGGTATAGGTGTTCTCAAGCAAATAACGACAGGCATCGTAAAGCCGGGTTTCGAGATTAGAAGTTGACACTGAAAGATGCTGACCGAGAGCGTAGACGTCAGCTTTTAGCAACATATCTTCCATACGGGCTCGCAAACGCTTCTTACGCTCCTGGTTCTCCCGACCACGATCGGCCAGAATACGAGTGATGTCTGCCTGGGCGCCATCGTCATTCAGACGAATAAACTTGTTGGTCTTCAGCCAAGTGCGGAGTTCACTGAAGAACTGATTATCGTCGCCCAGCTTGATGAGGATCTGACCTTCGCCCTCGGCGCTCTTGTTGATGCAGCCAGCCTCAGAGTATTGGCTGTAATCCGTGTCCAGCGGGGATAGCACTTCCACTTTCAGGTCAGCTTCATACTTACCGTCCAGGGTATGCCCATCCAAGTATCGGCCAATACTGTAGTCCATCTTGTTGGGCTGATGGCGGTATTTATTGGTATCCCGAAGCAGATCCTTAAAAATCAGGCTACTCAGCTCTTTGTTCTCTTCCGAGTTGGCAACATCAGTAGCCTTAATCTTCTGGGTGATGTCGCGCTCTTCATTGGTCAGGAATAGGAATTCATCGCCATTGCGGGTAATCAGGCTTTCCTTTTCCAGACGCTGAAGGCTTTCATCAATGCGTTTACGCAGCGCCAGCTTATCATCATCAATTTTATCAATAGACAGGGTAGCCAGATTGTCGAGGGTTCCTTTGATCAAGTCCACATAGCGAATCATGAACAGGGTGCGGAGCATCTGAACATCAAAACTGTCCAGTGTGGCGTTCTCACCAGCCTGATCGATGGTACGTTTGACGGTTGTATCTAGAAATCCTTCAACTGCCCGATAGAAGCAGTGCATTGGCACTAGGGCGCCAACCTCTTCCTTGTCGATCGAGCTGGCGGCCATTTGAAAAGCGTCCAGCATGGACCGTTCACCAAATGCCAAGTGCGCACCGGTGGCGCCCACTTTACGGATCTCCTCAAAGACCTTCTGTACCAACTGGAAGTGATATGGCGCAAAGGGATAGTTATTGACGAAGCTATCTGGACCATCAAAGTTCTTGAGCGTTGGCCCGGAGCGATCGAATGTAATTTGGTTCTTCAGTATATCGCCTTTCTGGTCGAAGACGGACTTGAGCATGTTCTCCGCTTCCGGAGTTTTGCGAAGCAGACGTTTCTGGATGACCTCATCGGTATTCGAGCTGGACAGCGACAACCGGGTCTTGAAGCGACCGGCAATTTTGGAGAAATCGTTGGCTTTGGAAGACGACAATTCTCCCAGAACCGCATCCATATCGGCCTGAGAAGTTACTATGATCCAGGCTCTGCCCTTACAGATGGTGCCCAGGTTTTCCGTGATCGTTTGCAAGGTCAGCATCAGGCGGGTATTACTGCCAATGAACTGACCTACTTCATCCACTAGGAACAGTATCCGATGTTTCGGATTTATACTGTCCAGGTATTCTTTGACCCAATGACAGAAGCTCTCGACGGAAACACTGAAAGTCTCTTCGGACTCTTCAAACCATTTATGGGCAGCATCCGGAGACAAGTTCAACGCCTTTGAAATGGCCTTTTCTACGCTATCCTGATAGAACTGGTAGCCATCACGTTCCTCAATCCATGACAGACCACTGGATTCTTCAAAAGCGGACTTGAAGGCCTCATAGGCGTCTCTCTGAGCCAAATGGCGCTCCATGTGAGCAATATGAGGGTGATCACCGCTAAAGCCCTGATGCTCATTGAAAACGCGCAAGAAGACGTTGAGGATAGGATTACCGTCATCGTTTGAACTCGCCTTACTATCAATATTGAACAGAATGACATCGGCATGACCGCTTACTGCCTTATCAATATCCGCCCGGATAAAGGCATCGCGGACCTTGTGTTCATCAAAAAACTCAACGGCTCTGCGCTCATTACCTTCTGCATCCCGCGCAACCTTGTTAGCCAGGATGTAGGATAAGGTCTTCAGGAAGTGCGATTTACCAGAGCCGAAAAAGCCAGAGATCCACACCCCCACCCGGTTAGCAATGGACGGGTCGTTTAGATCCGAGCCATAGGACTGGAAGAAATCTCGGAAATGCTTCTCCAACTCGTTGGTCACCACATACTCATCCAGTTCCTGGTAGACAGTTGCATCATCATCCTGGTCAGCCTTAACCACACCATTAATTGAGCGGTCCAATGGCTTAAAAAACAGTTCTTTGATGTTCATAGTGTGTTGATTCCCCGGAATTCTTATTAATTGGCCACCATTGCTTACGGAACCAACCTGAAGGCTCTGTAGTAATTGTTGCTGGGTATTCTCCCGAACAGGCTCATTGCCTGACCGCTGTATTGGCCTGGATAAAATAGGACGACAGGCTTATGTCCTAACCGTGAATGAAGGCTATTTAGCAGGTTGTGTGCTCGCAATAACGGCCAAACAGAACCCACTCCAGTAATGAAGATGATATCCTGCTCGGTAGCGGAATGCTTTTTCGTCAGGTAAGGCGCGAATTTGTCCATGTGCAGCGGCCCTTTCAAGGCTTTTATCAATTCCTCATCGCCCTTGGCCTTCTGCAATTGGATGGCTTTATCAATCAAGTTGCGATCGGCAAGATAGCTCACCAGACACTTGAGCAGATTGATATTGACCACTTTCAAATGGCCGTGCTTCTTAGTCAACATGAGTTCAAGGAAATCAATATATTCTCGAACCTTAAGCTCATACTCAGGCTCGTAATCAAATATCCAGAAGCCAAGTTCATTACCCAACCCCTGCCCACTCAAAAACTCGGGGGATAGAATCTTGTCTGGTATCTGATTCAACCGGTCATGTAGTCGTTGGTCCATAATTCTTATCCAATAAAAGCTGCAGCCAATGCACTTATCGCGTCCATGCCGACACTTCCAAGCATTTCTTAATCCTCTGTTTGTAATGTTCTTCGAGCATGGTTTTAACTTCTGGTCTTACCACAACATGCTGTAGCTCAAGCTTGCGTGTACTTTTCAGGTACCCGACCTCTGCGAGCATACGGAAAACCACCTGCCCCATTTTCTTTCTGGTGGATTCTTTCCAGTCACAAATGCTTGGATCTCGATGGGAGCGGTCTTCGATAAAATCTGTCCATACAAACGTATCAAGCTTTTCCGCTCTTGATATGTAGGCATCTCGAAGCACCGTCTCCATAAACTCCACCAGCAAGAGATTTCGATCCAAGGCGCCACATAAGGCAACCTGTGTGGCAAGCTCGTCATCACCGTCTCTCAACGCTTGCCAAAACTCAGGCTCCAGGCGTTCAAGTCGTTTGCGAATCGCCGTGGCATTTCGCTTTGCTGAAGCTGGCGTGCGCTTTTGCAACATGTTCTCTATGCAGATTGCTTCATTCCACTGTTCAGGTGTTATACCGTCCATTAGCAAACCAGCAACAATACGGCTCTCTCTCACCATGAGAGAGCCTCCAGCCATGTCGCAGCCATAATGGAACCGCTTTATCAAACTCAACCTCTTCTAAATCTATAAACCAAACAAAAAAGGACCCAGCTTCTTTCGATCTGAATCCAGTAACATGATAGGGAACATAAGCACATTAGCTGTTTCGTCAACGGTGATCGCGGCCCGATAACGCTGCAAGGTGTACTGAGCAAGTGCTTTTCTAACCGAAATCTGAAGCCTTCCATCTGGCATACCAAAATCCTTCTCTACCAGTGCCTTCTGCCCATCGCTCAATTTCGGATTCGGCACAAGAGTCAAAAGGATCAGCTCATTCCACAACGAGTCCTGCACCGGATCGGGAGAAAGCTCTGTAGCAGGCTTTGGTGTCCGCTCAATCCTGGACAGGATAAAGTCACGGAAGTCGCCACGCTTATGGCAGTAAGCCCGAACATGCCAACGAAACCCCGTATAAACAAGTGTATGAGGAGAAATAACCCGTTCGCTCCATACAGGATTTGTCATAGAGGCATAGATGATTTTTACGCTGGTTTGAGCCCGACATGCTCGCAATATTTCCCGAACTACCTCTGGCCGAACCGTGCGATCAGGTAATTGAATAGCTGTAAAATGGTCTTCGGATTCAAAAGTCACCGCGACGGCTTCGCTAACCATACCGGAGATCATATCCAGGTATTCGTTTATGTGCCCCTTGGTTAAGACGGGTTGGAAGTCCCCTCTGGGTACATATCCTTTCACCCCCGGATCGTGATAAAGGGAGTCTGGGTTGTGGACACTTAAATAACGCTTAATATCAGATGAAGCCTGCTGTCGGCTGATTCCAAACCAAGACATGAGCCGGTTGGTAACCAATCGCCCTTCCCAGTACGCCAGCAATTCAATTGCTCTTAGCCTCAGTACAACTTCATGCTTTTCATCAGCCATGAGCAGTCTCATTAAACCATTACTAAATCAGTGCTACCCTACAAAAATTTTACTGTAAAGTATTTATACAGTAAATCAACCGTGGGATTTATGCGAGTAGTAACACTGAAAGCCTTGCTCTGGCTGATACTTGGGCTGTGATATATTCCCTACAACACAACCAGCGGCTGTCCGACCTACCCTTGGCTAGAATTAGAGATTTTCAACCCTGCCATGTTGAGCTTGATATCCCCTCAAAGCACCCACTCTAGTCCTCCCCCAGTAAGTTTTTCCAGGGGTCAGCAGACAGGTCATCTCCATCACTATCATCCATAGGGCTTCGCGGCCTTGAAGGCTCGCCATTAATAACCGATGGATCTCTCTCAAGCACAGCCAAAACAGCTTGGAGCTTTTCTTGAGGGATTAGCATAAGTTCGCCATTAGCCCTTTCGCAATGAGTTCCAGGGTATCCAGCCTGGGGTTTCCTCTGGACTCCAAGCGCTGATACTGCTGACGGGAAACGCCTACTCGGAACATATCGCTCTGCTTTAGACCGAGCGTCAGTCGCCGCTTTTTTAGCTGTTTGAGTAGTGAGTTCATCTTTGTAAGCTTATATGTTTCTTTTTAGGTAATAGGAAACATATTAAGTATCTAAATAAAATTAATCTTATACTCCTGTCCAAATTTTGACAGGACATCGGTGACCGACTCCTTCAGTCTCTCGAACGTCTCATGCGAACCTAGCGGCAGCCAGTTGTACTTCACCTTTCGCCACAAGATCTCTATCAGGTTTAGCTCCGGTGAATATTTCGGCAAATAGATTGGCCATATGCCTTTGTCCATCCAGTCCCACCTGTGCCGACGAAACTCTGCAGATCGGTGCACGGAGGCGTTGTCCAGTACGTAATGAGATCAATACCGAACTGTGGGCCATTAACGATAAATCGGATCGGATTTGTAGCAAGACAAAGTCTCTATAAAATTGAGCAACCATCCCTTGCTGAGCGCCTATAATTAAGGATACGGGAGTTTTTGAAGGGTAGGTTTACCCTGCACACTGGAGGATTCCCCCCAATAAATCCCAGTATTAAACAACTTATGATTGACGAAGCAAAGTTAATTGAGGATTTTCAGAGGTGCGAGCAGCAAGAACTGAAGAAAGAGAAAACCATTCTCATAGGCAGGTTGCCAGTCCTGGTGGAGGAGTAAGCTACTCGCAAAGAGAAGTATGGCCGATCTAAAGAGTACACTCACCGTATAGAAAGTACTGAGAATCAGCTGTGCCTCAACTCCTGGATGAATAACGGATTTTGAGGAAGCTGGCGGCGACAGGTAGGGAATTTTCAGGCAATCTGTAATGTTTGTCATCGCTTCAAAACGAGAAAAAGAGTCTAAGCTAGTATTCATTAGTGAAAAGTCTATAAGCAACCAAATACCAAGGAGATTATAGTGACTCAATGGGATGTATGGATGGTTGCGTTCGCTGGCGGACTATTCGCTTTATTGCTATGGGTTCTGAGTTGGACGCAAGCGCATTACACAGCGGCCAGACCCCGCTTTATCCTGTTGGATCAATGCCCTTCCTGCTCTGGCGGTCGGCAATGTGAAGTTCGTTTGCTGACGACGTATCAAAGTAAAACAAAGAGGAGTGTGAGGGTCCGTGGTCAGGTGGTATGGCTAATCAATGGCGAACGAATTACAGAGTTTCCCCAGTGGTTCTACTTAAACAGCAATGCGGGAAGAGTAAGTGATGAATTGGTCGTGCCTAGAGAAGGCGTAACAATCGAACAGCATTTCTTGTCGTCAGACTCGACGGACTTTAGCTTTGAAGCTGGCGCATACGAACTAGTGTTATTTGATACCACGTCAGGCGGCTCACAAGGCTGTGTTTTGGGTCGTCAATCGTTCTTAATAAATCAACGCCAGGCTAATGAACTTAATGCAGCTCCTGTAGGTTTATGTTTGCGTTGGGATGACAAACAGCATTGTTACCACTCCTGTTTAATTTCCATCCAAATCGCGGCCAACGATACGGGATTTAGATGGTATGAAAGAGGCTTTTATTGACTCTGAATGAAGGACTCCTACCGATGAACAAGCCAGTAAAGAAGAAGATCTTTCTGCAATCAGTGTCATATCTAGGTTGATGAATAAATCGCTGGATAAGCAGCGGTGCAAGGAAGGGAACTTGCCAGGCAAATCGCACTATGTGATTACAAAGTAGCCAGACCCGATAGCACTTTTTTTAAGTAACCATGGTCCCAGCCCGCTCGTAGCCTCTTAGTTTTTATACCTCCTTTGTCCGTCTTCTCATTCTTCAATAAATTCAACGCTATATGTCTCAACACCGTTAGATTCTCCGCGCTGTGTCCCATGCGATGCCGTGAGTCATCCTCTTTAAACGCTACATCCAGCACCCAATGCAGTTTGTTCTCTATGTGCCAGTGCTTTCGCGTCGCATCCAGGAAGTATCTCGCATCCCCCTCTCGACTCGAAATATACAAGCGGCGCTCCAGCGTTCTTTGCCCTGACTCCATTCGCTCTGTTTCTACGACGATGAAACTCTTCAGGTCTTGCCAGCGACTTTGTTGCTTTTCCAGACCCTCCAGACTCGTTGAAACGCGGCAGCACCGCTTCTCCTCCTCAGCGCGCCCTGGTTCGCATACAAAGTCGACAAAATCCTCGCCGAAGCCTTTAGCCTCAGCCTCCACGTACCGGTCGTGAATCGCATCGTGTAATGAGGCCTGATTTTCTTTCACGCCTACCAAATAATCTGCTTCCGCGTGACGGATATGCTTCACGATCTCCCGCTGGCATCCCATCGCGTCCAAGGTGACGAGACTTCCTTTTAATGACAATGCCTTCAACAGTTTAGGAATAGCAGTGATCTCATTGGATTTTTCCTGAGTTTTCACCTGTCCCAACACCAGTTCGTTCGCTGTCGACCAGGCGCTAACCATATGAATGGCGGGTTTGGAAGAGGATCGGTCGTATGAGCGCCGTAGCGTTTTGCCGTCTATTGCGATCTGATCATCTGGAATCTGCTCCGCCAGCGTCGAAGCCCAGGATAGAAAGCTTGTCTCTAGCGCCTCGGGATCTAACTTCGCAAAGATGTTGTTGAAGGTGTCGTGGGAGGGAATGCCGTTGGGCAGCTCCAGAAAAGACTCAAACCACTCTTTTTTAGCGTCGCCAAACCGAGTGATGGTAACCCAATCGTCAGCCCCACAGATGATCCCGCAGAGCGCGATGGTGAGAACATCATAGAAATTATGCCGCATATTGAGCGTCTCTCGACGAGGATCAGAAAGGCTGGAGAAATGGTGTTTAACGCCGTCAATTAAAGAAGAGCCCATAACAGTCCTTATTAGGGGAGAAAAAGGGGCGTACTCTATGAATTTACTGTCTAGTATTCAACCATATAGTGCGATTTGCCTGGGAACTTGCGCCATAGACACTGTCGGGCTGTTTTTTACAATTCAGATTCTTATTAATCATATCAGCGTGCGCATGTTGAGCGTCCGAAACTGATCGGGAGCTGTCAGCTGATTGATGCGCTCCCAATGAAGTATAGGATGGAATCCTGGCTTAGGAACGATGAGTGGCTGCGGCTTATTCGAATTTCAAGGGTAGATCATGATCCGTAGTCTGAAGGTTACCCCGACAGACCTCACTGATGTGGGAGTTGATATCCAAAAGAATGGTCGGAGTTACTTCGTACCGTTACCAGGGAATATATTCTGGACAAGCCAGTTGTAGTTACTCGAAGACTAATTGTTGGCGTCGTATAAATGGACTACGAGGAGCAACACACCTTGGCTAAAAAAAATGAAACCTTATGTGTAGAAGTTCAGATCTGATCTGACAGTGACACACGTTTTCGACCTTCACTTTCAGTCGTACAGTCCTGATTTTAGTCTCTCACCCAGATTCACTGCCGAGGCTCACGCTGCATCCATTGTGCCGAATGATACAGTTCTCGCTGCAGCATCATTTACACCGCCACCTTGAGCCAGCGCTGTCGTTTCTTCAGGAAATAGGGTTCGAGGTGAAGCAGAACGACCACCATTGGAATGCAAGTAGGGATGATGGAACAATCACGGTCACTTTGGATGAGCAAGGCTACGTCTCACAAATCACTCCACTGACCTACGACTCAACGAATAAGCTGCAGTGAAAAAACAGCCAATGTGACCTGATATTGTCGTTTCAAACTTTACTTTACCGCCTTTCAGACTAAAGCAAAAATATAGTCTCAAACAGTCATTCTTGAATATCCAGAGAGGGCCGGAAAAAGGACTCCCCGGCCATCTCTTAAGTGAGCATCCGCCGAATCACACCTTTGATTTTGCCTGAGAGTAACAAGTAAAAGCTTCAATTGATCATCCAGTATCAAGCATTTCAATGGCGCAAGGGAGTTTCGACAAGACTACTCTCCACTGCTGTAAAAAACTCCAAATGCTAATTCTTTCTCAACATGTTCTGTCCAGCCTACATTTTCAATAAATATATGTGGAATAGAATTAAACGTCTGTATTTTCTTTTCATTCATCATGTCCGAGTGCCAATTCCCATATATAAGCAACCCTTCAATAGCATAGATCACATCTCGTTTCGCTTTCCCTTGTGAGAAAAAAGGCGTTCCTAATGTCACCATAAAGTTAAGTTGAGGATAAATTGATTTCAACCGCTCCATCCTTTCAATATGATCCAATGCCTGATTGCGAGCAGAAACAGTTTGGTCCATTGTCATACCTATATAATAGGACCACCAGGCTCTTTTACTTTGCGCAACGATCGAATAAAAATATGCTGAAACATTTTCCTTTGCCTTGCCAGAGAATAGTTCATCGTGAGAATATGGTTTCGACCATTCTAACTGAGCAATCACGTCAAAATATTTCGGCCAAGCTGGTTTAAAAATACTATTTATCATTGGACTTCAATCACCTAAAGCTGGAAACTCTCTCTAAGCTAAGAGACCCTCTGAATAACCCATGGTTATCCCAATATCCATCAACATTGTACGTTTGACCCAACTATAGATGGCTTTTCCAACATCTTTCGCCCCTCACAGGGCGGAAGTGGGCCTATCGCCCTATATCCGCAGCTCTTTCCACACCATAAGATGATTGCTGAAGGTCGCCAGTAGATATAATCGATTCCTATTCTTCGCCAGGCCTCGATAGCGGACTTTGTCATAATCAAACACTTGCTTGATGTAGCGGAATGGATGCACCACTTTGGCTTGAATGCTCGCTTTAAGCATCTCCATTCTCTGATGGTCTTTGCTCAATGTGCGGCGCACGCCTGGACGTCTCGCGATAAGCCAGAAGACACCCGTCCACTTCTGGTGTTCCTCCCGTTTATAAACACCTTGGTAACCGGCATCGCCAAACACGACGTTTTCTTCTCCATGCAGCAATTTGCCCGCAACTGTGATGTCATGGACATTCGCTCCCGTCGCCTCAAGGCTGTGAATCAGTCCTCTGGCACTGTCTACGCCGATGTGCATTTTCATACCAAAGCGCCACTCATCCCCCTTTTTGGTCAGGCGCATCTCCGGGTCGCGTTGGCCGCTCTGGTTTTTAGTGGAGCTCGGGGCGGAAATAATCGTCGCGTCCACAATGCTGCCTTCCCGCATCATCAGCCCTTGCTTCTGTAGTTGTTTGTTCACTTCCTTGAAAAGCGTCTTGCCTAAACCGTGACGTTCCAGCAGGTGACGAAAATGGAGGATCGTGCTTTCATCCGGCAATCGGTCTGACAGGCGCAGACCAGCAAAGCGACGCATGGACTCAATCTCATACAGCGCATCTTCCATCGCGGGATCGCTGAGGTTATAGAACAGTTGCATGCAGTGAACGCGAAGCATGACGGATAACGGATACGGCGGCCGGCCATTCTCGCCCTTGGGATAACAACGGGCGACCTTCTTCTCCAACCGTTCCCAGGGAATCAGCTTATCCATCCGCTCCAGAAAGATTTCCCGGCGGGTCTTACGCTTTTTAATCTGGTATTCGGCTTCGGAGAAAGCCATCTGATCCATGAAAAGTGCTCCTGCTGAGTTGGGCTGCCGTATTATGACTGATTTCGGAAGTTATTCAGAGATTCCCTAGATCAGTATTTTTTATATGATTCCATCTATATGTACATGGGTGCTTGTGCTGTCATCTAGCGGCCATTCTATTACTTGACCGACAGATAACCCTATCAATGCACTACCGACTGGTGTGAGGATAGACAATGAGCCACTATCATTAGCTTCATGTGGATACACAAGCTTATATGTAAACTTTCTATTAGTTAGAAGTAGTGTAAAGGTAACGGTGGAGTGCATCGCTACAACATTAGCGGGCATACTTTTAAGTTCTAATACATCTGCCCTCTCCAATTCGTCAAATAGTCTTTCAACTATAGGCGCCATTGGCACTTTTTCAAGCAGATCATGAAGGCGATTGTAATCGATTACCGATAGGACAATGTTAGGTTTTTGCAACATAATTCATCCTTTATAATAAAGTGTCAATATTGCTTTTAAAAAGCATAATATATTGAATGACTCAGAATATTAAGTGTGAAATTAATTATGGAAATTTCTATATTTTATAAAATAACAATCCATATTATTCATATAATAATAGGTATCCCGCTCTACTTCAACGTCCAAAATAACGAGCAATAGATCGAGCTGTTGCTTGCAATGTACTGTCAAAGGGTTGTATTTTTACAATTAATCCTGCATTAGAGCAGGCAGCATGTGTGACAGGGCCAATTGCCGCAATAATTGTATCCTTCAGTAAGTTTTCGAATGCGCCAGCGCCTAATATTGATTGAAGGCCCACAACTGAAGACGGCGATGTAAATGCCATGCAGTCTACGCTTTTTGACAACAGCAGCCCTTCAGCTTGACGGTCAAGAAAATAGCCTGGATCGCTTATATATATATATGGTGACACCACCTCATAACCTTTTTTTATCAGCTCATTTTCGAGATAAGATGGGAACTTGCTTCCTTTGGGGATAAGTACTCTTTTTTTAAATAGACATTTGGGAAATAGCTCAGATAACGCCAGCGTTGTGTATTGCCTTGGCATACAATTAACTGTTAGCCCCAAATTGTTCAGCTTATGCGAGGTAGCAGGACCAATGGCACATATTTTTACTCCATCAAGTTGCTTCTTATTCACTCCTAATTTGACAAGATAGTTGATTGTTTCAGTTGCTGCTGCTTGAGATGTGAAGACAATGTAGTCAAAATCCGAAACACAAGAGAATAGCTGATTTAACTGCGCGCTTTCTTGCACCGGCATAGTTGTAATTATTGGGCATGGGTGAATAGAAAAATATTTTTTTGACAGTACAGGTGTTACGCTACCAAGGCCAGAATGTGCTCGTGTAAATAATACATTCACAAGTTTTGAGTTCATCGCTATCTCATTAGTTCAACATTTAAATAGCACAAAAAAACAACCACACCAGACGATATAGCTTTATATGTCTGACTAGAGCGAAGTTGGTTGTATCAGCAAAGACTATCAGGGCGGTTAAAGCAGGATCCTTAACCGCCTTAGATGGGTAAGACGTAGATAGTAAATATCCACTGCGAAGGAGTATGAAATATTAAGCTGTTCGGCATACGATTATTCATTTTGCTCTTATACTACAAAGTGGCAATTTGATCAAGGCACCTTTTTCAGAGGAATGTGTGGCTCGAGAGATTACCGCCAGCTCTGGTTAAAGGAATGTTCGCTTTCTGATCATTGCGCGCCTCTGTATATGGAAGAGGCCACGTCATATGACGAGGGAGATTTTTTTGGTCTAATTATTTCAGGTGATTAACTCGCATTTCGACTCATAATTTGTTGAGATTGAGTAGTCGCAAGCAACCTATGCTAAGGAACCTCTGAAAAACTATCTGCGGCCGCCATTGCGGCGTCAAAAGTCAGCTCAAAATACTCATTTATTCACGATAAACTGCGCTTTTTCACCGGTTTTTTCCTTTCACTGGCAGTCTCTCCAACGTTTTTCAGAGGCTCCCTAGGACGTGTTGACGTTTCGTTATAGGTGATAGATAGGTGCAAACTCGTCATATTGCGGTTCCCACACCAACAACAAGACGAGTTTGCGATGCCCCGATTGATGCTCAGTGACGAGCTTTGGCCGAAGCTGAAAGAGATCATGCTGCAATAGCGAATCTATAACAAGCCCACACTACGAATGATGGTGGAAGGCATGTTGTACCGAATGCGGACGGGGTGTCCCTGGCGAGACTTGCCAGGGCAGTTTGGCGACTGGAATTCGGTGTTCAAAAAATTCAATTCCTGGTCTGCCCAAGGCAAGTGGTTGAGGATCTTCCGGAGCTTGATCCGCGAGCCGGATTTGGAGTAGGAGTTCATTGATGGCAGCTATGTGAAGGCCCATCAGCACAGCGCAGGAGCTTGTACGGAAGAGCCTCAGGCGATTGGTAAGGTCAGGCGGGAATACGACGAGAGTGCATCTGGCCGTGGATGCCTATGGTCTTCCAGTGGAATTTGAGATCACAGGAGACGAAGTCAATGACTGTACGGCAGCGGCAGAGTTGATGGAAAAGCTTCCCTTGCCAGAAGCGGTTGTCGGAGACAAAGGCTACGACACGGGAACAGATCGAAAGGAAGGGGGCCAGGGCCGTGATACCGAGAAAACGAAACTCTATCAAAGGTAATGACAATATGGATTGGGGTTTATACAAGTATCGCCATTGGGTGGAGAACGCCTTCGCCCGACTCAAGTAGTACCGGGCCATCGTGACGAGGTATGACAGGTTGAAGAGGAACTATGAAAGTATGGTCGCCATGGCTTGTGGGTATTTATGGCTGCCGATGTGAAACGTCAACACACCCTAGGAGAGCTTTCCGCCTACAATCTGCAAACGCTATAATTAACCAACTATTATCTAAAACTATCAGCAACTTACCAACCCGGGAATTTCCTAATGAACCAGAACAGTTTGTGTATTTGAGTTCGGCGGGTATTTTGCTCATGGGTGAGACCTCGCAATAATCGTGATTTCCCGATTCGGCTCATTGGACGAAGCGTCCTGGAAACCGTGGAACCACTGCGACGCTCGATCTGTAGACAAACGAAGCTGGGGATTGCCGCATGATCGCCAGCTATTCAGAATAGCATTAAAATGAGGTGGGGGACGTGAACTATTCAAGGGTATTTATCGTGAGACCAGCGGAATAGCTCCTGAGGCTGTGCTTTAACCCTCGTTATCTCGGCAGGTTAGGGTGACGCCCAACGCTTCCGCCATGACGGATCGTTATTTCGCGACTATGCTGAATGAAAGCCTTGAGCGCCAGGAAAGAGCTTTTCCCGGACATGAAAAAGAAAGCTGATCAAAATCAGGTTTATACTCTGTGGGTAATGCGGTCGCATACACTGCCTCTTGTCATTGCGCTTTTCTGTTTTTCCCATGTTGCGTCCGCAGGTGAAAAAATCGTGCTGGCGTCCTCCCCCAGGGTTCAAGCCACACCCCGCTGGGACGTTTATTCGCACTTTTACTCCGAGGCGTTCAGGCGCCTGGGATTGGAGTTCGAATTGCGGAGCTTTCCCTCGAAAAGATGCGGAGTGCTGGCGAACTCCGGCTTCGTGGACGGCGTGCCGGATCGCGCGGCCAATTATGGAAACGCCCACCCCAACCTTATCCGGGTGGACATTCCCTTGTGGCCGCAGAGATTCCTGGCCTATACCACCGACTCTATGATTGGCGTGAATGGATGGCTGAGCCTGAAAAAATTCCCCTATCGGGTGGATTGCCGCATTGGCGTTCAACGATGCGAGACCATGCTGCCTCAGGTGTCGCTCCCTCAAAAGATAGAATATGTGGTCGACACTCATCTGGGACTCCGACGCCTGTTGGCGGACAGGTCGGACCTGTACGTGGACCTGGAGTTCATTGTCGATCCCTTGCTGGGTGGGAACGAGTTTGTGGCGGCGCCCATCCGTAAGGCAGGCATATTGGAGAGTTTCTCCGGTTATCTATATCTCCACAAGAGGCACAAAGCGCTGATTCCGAAGCTGGAGGCCGTCTTAAAGAAAATGGGGGCGGAAGGTTGGCTTGACGCCCCTTCTCCACAAAGACGGTAAAAAAACGCGCACCTTTGTCGCTTTCCCCATTTTCGACTATCGTCAGGTACTGCTCAGCCGTCAGTAGCTCCTCCAACTCGGACGCGTCCGCGATTTGGATCTTAAACATCCGTCTGCCTATAACTCCCTTGGCTTAAAATGCAGGACTAAGGCGAGCCAAGTCTAATAAGAGCCTCATACCAGCCATAGGAACTTGACCCTACTATATGGTTTTATTCGATAACTTTCGTCGAGAGCTTTAATTACAGCAGTGTTCGAGGTTTATTCAGACTCTCCCTAGATTCATCATTTAGTTTATTTGAGTACAAATATTACGTGATAAAGATTCATACCAAATTGCTAAAGTAAAATTTTACTCACATGATGCCTGTCTTCTGGGTGTATATACCCAAAAGATAGACTGATTGTAGGAGGTTTGCTGTAAAGGAATCCGACGTCGAGTGAAATAACTTTTTAATCAAACGTTTACATAACAAAATAGTTTTCTTAGTATGCTTTAAAAGAATCAGAATTACGCACAATCATTATGAGATGGACGCTCGAAGAAGATAGTAAACTCCTGACTCTGATACGCCTGTACTTTCCAGTGCTGGTCAAACTCAGTTGGCTAGATGCTGGCATGACCTTTAGTAAGCAACTACACGCCGACTTCAATTCGCCACATCGCAATGTTGCGGCGCTGCTTTTTCGCCTAAAGGAAGCCAAGATATTGAAGTTGGCTAGTCGTCCAATGGGAGATCCCAATCAGCAACGTTTTAGCTGCCTGCTTGCTGACGACCTAGCGTTGTATGACTACAGCGTCACACTGCCCACGCTCAAGCGAGCGCTGAACCCAGAAACAACGCTCTCGGTATTGCATCACTTTTCCATGAGCGATCCGCATCAGCCACTGTCTGATTCCATCAATGAGATTTCTGCAACTTTGTTTTTGGAGCCAATGCAAGTGGAAAAGGTACTCATTGAGCGCAACCTGTTGGTTATCAACCGATGCCGGCAGTATGAGCGAGCCAAAGCTGCACCTGCCAACGACGGTCTAAGCGACCTAATCACAAAGCAGACTCCAGCCGCCAAGCTCGTTGAGGACATTAACACCTGTCGCGCCCGAGCCTCACAGCTGTACCACGTGCATGAGCGCGACGGCGCAGAGGTGATCTTCAGCTCCGATGGCACCGGATTCGGCAAAAGCTACGGCGTGATCCAGGGATACGTTGAGTACATACAACGTTTTGCTGAAACCCAAGCGCCAGACTACCTGTTCCCGGAGGACGGCTTCACCAACCTGCTGTTCATGTCACCACAGAAGTCACAAATCGACCTCGAACGCAAACAAAAAGACAAGATCCTGGCCGCCGGCGGTGAGTTCATCTGTGTCCTGGCACGCAAGGATATCGCAGATCTCGACTTCGTGGACTGGGCGTCTGGACAGAAGAACCGTGAGCGCTATAACCTGTGGTGTGAGGGTGGTAAAACAAGCACTTACATCAAATCCGCGATGCGCTCCCTCAACTACTTGATGAACCAAATCGACCGTTGTGAAGAGCAGATAGAGCGCCTTTCAGCCTTAAACACATTGGACGCAATCCACGATAAGGAGGTGGCGGAAGAGCAGCTCAAAAACTGCCGCAACAATCTTCGTTCCACTATCGAGTCCGCCTGTAAGGCGCTGTTCGAAGTCAATAGTTCTGAAAACCCGATCCGCCACTACGTTGAGCGAGGGATTCAGGCACGCCGCGATCGCTTGCGCAAAACCGCACTGGCTCAGGCAGAGGGCAAGAAGGTACCGAAAATGAGCACACACGAGGTCTACTTCGAGCTGATCAAACAGGTACTTCCGTTCGAGGTATGTCAGCTCCGCCCTTCGGTATTACTGATGACTACCAACAAATTCGACACCTCGACCTATCGTTTGACAGCACGCAAACGGGATGAAGGAATGCTCTTTGAGTCAGTGGGCTTCGACCTGCTGATTGGTGGCAAGATGAAGCCAGAAGAGCCACAGATCAGCACCGTGGCAGCTAAAAGCCATGCAGCGCAGGTAGACTACCTTCGCGACGAACACTTCAGGCAAAATCCGGACTGCCCTTTCCGCCACAACAACATCCGTTTCAGCGTGGTGGTTGACGAACTGCACGAAGCCTATACCCGCCTAGAAGAAAGCTGTCATGTCCCACTGGTAAAGCAGGAAAACAACTTGGCACATGTGTTATCAGTCACCGGGCGCATTTACAACGCGGTTCTCAGCTTGGAGCGCCGAGGGAAACCTCACGAAGAGCAAACTACGTTCGAGCAGGAGAAGGTCAAGTTCATTGCCACCCTGCGTATGCTGCTAGCCGATAAGTGCGAGCTGTCATTTGGTACGACCCTGGGTTCGATTCTGGAAATGTTTCGTGACCAATTGGGAGCGTTTGAGGTCAACGGTGATGCCGCGGAGCGCATCATTTCAATCACCCGTAACGTGTTCAGCTTCAACGCCAAGATGTACGTCAACGAAGAAGGGCTCAAGCGCATCCGCATGCGTAACAGAGAAGGCGACGTCACCCGCACTGAGTTATATTACGAGGTCGAGGGAGACACCTGCGACACTAGTCCCACTTTGCACGATCTGTTCCAACTGGTCTCAGCTATCCTGGCTGCCTGCGCTCAGATCACCAACCGCCACTTCAAGCGCTGGGTGAAAAACGGCGGCCAAGATAACGCAAGTAGCCAGAACACTCCACTAGGACTGTTTGTCGACGCAGCCAACAACGTCGCTGGTGAAGTACGACACATCTTTGACCGAACAACCGATGAAAATTTGCTGATTGACCATTTCTATACCTACTTACAGCCGAAAACCGTGTTCACCATGACCCCGGTGGCCGAGTTGAATTACGTCAACAAAGGTGCAGAGCGCACCGTGATCCTAGCATTCGAGATGGATTTGGTGAAAGAGCTACCTGAAGCTATGCTACTGCGCATACTGACAGGCACTGAAAATAAGATAATCGGTCTAAGTGCTACCAGTGGCTTCAGCCACACCAAAAACGGCAACTTCAGCCGTCATTTTCTACAGCGTTACGCCCTCGATCTGGGCTACCGCTTGGTCGAACGCCAGCCATCGGACATCAGCATGCTCAAGGGGCTTCGTGAATTACGCGCCCGCATCCGTAACGCTCACTTCAAGGTCTTTGATGCTGAGCTGCCGGCACTAACCGATACTTATAAGCTCTGTAAGACCTTCAGGACGGTATACGCCGACTTCTTCAACGCGCTACGTGAGCCACTGGAATACGCTCTAAGCAACCCTTACAAAAAGCGCCAGCACTGCCGAGAGCTGGAGGCATTGCTACTCGCTGCTTACGAAGGCAAAAACAGCCTGATCCTGTCGCTCTCCGGCGGCTTCAAAAACGCATTTATCCGCGCCTACCGCCAGCATCAGACCACTTGGCGTAAGCAGTATGGCATGAGCTCCAAGTGCGACAGTAAGTATGAGAAACAGCATCACCAGCTCTTAACCTTTACTCCTTTTCAGGGGCGACACACCATCCGTCTGGTCTTCTTTGATTCGTCACTGGCCAATGTCGAGGACATCAAACAGGAAACTTATATCCAAAACGACAGCAGCGTGCTGGTGTTCATGAGCACCTACAACAGCGCAGGTACTGGACTCAACTATTTCGTCAAATACCACAATGGCGACATCAATGATGTAAACGCGCCACGCCTAGACGCTGATTTCCAGCGCTTGGTGCTGATCAACTCGTCGTTCTACAGTGAAGTAATGGGCAACGGCGCCAATCTCAACACACTGCCCAACTATGTCAGCGTGCTAAAACATCTAGCCGATGACATCGCCAATCACAGGATGGCCGACTTCAGTGTCAACTTTGCGCAAGGAGACAACTATCGCTTACTGATGGCAGAGCATGGAATGAGTTTGTTCAAGGTAATTGTCCAGGCAGTGGGGCGGGTCGAGCGCCGTGACACCCTGCTAAACACCGAGATATTCCTGCCCAGCGATGTGATGCACAACGTGGCGTTCCAGTTTGCTGGATTGAACGAGGATGCTGGTAACAAGGTTGTGTTGGAAAGCATGTCCCTGCTCAACTACCGTCTCAAGGAGTTCTGTGAAGATCTTAGCCAGAACCACTCTTTCGACAGTTCAGAAATGCGCCGTACTTTTGAACAGTCAGTATTGGACAACGGTCGTCGCATAGACAATGTCCACAAACGTGTATTGAAGGCTGGCTGGATCAGACGTGTGCGCGAAGGCAGCTTTGAATACCTGGATCTGTGCAACCTGTTCCGTGATCGTGATTCTTTCGCCAACCCAGAGCGTTGGCTTGAGAAGTTGCAGGCGCATCCCCTATATGCCGCCGACCGTCAGATGCAGGCCATCCATAACAATCTATTCATCTCACGTCACCAGGGCAACCAGCCTATCCTGCTGTGTCATAAGCGCGGCCCAGATGGGCTGGCTCACTCAGATTACTCAGCCTTGTCCGACTTCGCTGGCGGGGCTCGTGAATACCGCCCTGAACTGACTATATTTCCACAGTACAGCAAAGACGTCGACTTCACACCTGGAAACCTAGTGGGCGATTTGATGCGAGAATGTGCCGATATCCAGAAAACGGCGTTTGCCCAGTTGGTACCACACCCTAAGCTAGTACCGCTACTCAAAGGCAACGTTGGTGAATATCTGTTTGACAGGGTGCTGGCTCATTACGGAGTGAACCCCCTCAATGACACGCAAGTCTTTGAACATCTGGAACCGCTGGTGTACGAGTTCTTTGACCGCTTCATCGAAGTGGGTGATGATCTGGTCTGTGTTGACGTCAAGCGCTGGGCAACTAAGCTGGACGACTTGACGCGAGCAGAAAATACCCTAGAGAAGAGCTATAACAAGATCCGCCAGATCCGTGATATCGCCAGCCAAGTTGCAGATCAGAATGGGCAAAAACAGGTGCATGTGGCGTTGGCCAGTCGCTACCAGCACATTAAGTTCGTCTACCTCAACGCAGCCTATAGCCAGAACCCCAACAACCTGATGTGGCAAGAGAATGTGGATCACACTATCCACTACCTCAATTTGCTTCAGGCCGACCACCAGTATTATCAGCCGCTGGATCGCGAGCGTCGTCGACGTCAGGATAAGTCTAGACTGGACATGACCCTGCACATCAACCCGATGCTAGGCACCTTGCTCGGACTGTAACCTACGAATAACCGTTGGCCTGCGGGCCGCTCTGAGGACAATGATGTTCCCCAATCTTAAAACACTGACGGATACCCCAGTTGCTCGCACTAACTTGATCCAGCTCGAAGAGGCGCCACTGGAGACCATCCGCCGCTTGCTGACGCCTATCTCCAATCTGTATGTGATTGACTTTGGGGTGCAGCGTTTCAACAAGGAGCGCAAAGAGATGCACCGAGACTTTCACACACGCGTTCATCGCGAGGTCAAAGCGCATCTGCGTCAGACGCTGGAGTTAGATGTCAAAGACGATGTGAAGTACGAACTACACCGCCTGCCCAGCGGCCAGCACGTCTACTTTTACCTAGCGCCGGCAGCTGCACGACACACTTCTGCCCACCTGTCGCTATCGACTCGCATTGAGCAGTTATGCCAACAGCTGACTGCCAACGAGCAGAGCCTGACCCGTCTGCTCCAGGGATTGTTCAGTCTGCACCTGAAAATGATGCTTCTGGAGCAAGCCGTTAACCGCTTTCATGTGTCACCAGTGTACTTCAATGCGGAGATGTATCTTAACGCCCGTTTGAGCCAACCCGTCAACCAAAAAAACGGCACTGGGGTGATGGAAGCCTTCGAACTCGACGTATTCGCCTCAGAGGAGCGTGAGCTTGCGTTCACCTTGCACAAACGTAAGTTCCTAGTCGAGCCGGCCGAAGAGCTTTATCTGGCGCTGGATGATGAAAAGGTGTGGTTCAACACTGATAGTGGTCGGGTAAAAGCCCGACGCAAGCTTGATGCCCGTGACAGTAAGTTGGAATTCTTCAGTGAGCGCAGCAACTATGGCGAGTGTCAAGCCTACACCTACAACGTGGTGATGAATGCCGTTGTTGAACGCCTCACCGAACTAGAGATTCCATACAAGCCGATCCCTTTTCAGGCGACCCACGAGGTCAATCAGTTTATCACCGACCTAGACCAGCAACTGGCCAATAATCTATGGGTGGTGAATAATGGCATAGATTTCAGCGCCACGCAGGAGGCTTATTTCTTCGACGCTCTGGCCGCACAGCTTCCTGGTTACAAGTTATGGCCCATTGCCTCGCTTAAGCAAGCACAGAAAACCCGGCTCTCCGATCTGCCTGCGAACACATCAATACTGGTTCTCAATCCGGTAGAGGACGCTGCTAACACCAGCATTCGCCAACTCTGTGATGACACTACCGAATATAGCAACTTCTTTGCTGCATATGACGCAAGTCAGAAACAATCAGGTTTACGTTGGGATACATACACTCAGCTTAAACTGGATCGCCTGTATGGTTGGCTGCAACAAGAGCCGCTGCCTGTGGTTCTGCAAGGCTTGAACATCGACAGTAAATTTCTGGATGCAATCAACTATACCGTTGAGCTATCCAAAGCCAACCCGCAACAATACACTACGGATCAGGCAAAACCACGAAGCAAACTGAAGTCAGCACTCAACTTGGTAAATAGCAAGATCCGTCGTACCAAAACCGAATTGTGGTTCAAAGAGAGTCTGCTCACACAGCGCCATATCCCGCTGCCGAATCTACCAAATGGACACTATACAGCGTTTGCAGTGCGCTCTACGGTCAAAGGCACCATGTTGCTTGGTCATGTCGAACTAAAGTCAGACAGTCATAAATTGAGCGTGGTCAATGCAGGTGTTACCGAGGGCGACTTGGACTGGCTGGCGGTCGAACACCCACCGCTGAAAAGGCTAGATAAGCTATTCAACAACAGTTTCTACCTTTATGACCATACTGCGGATGTACTGCTCACCACTTACAACAGTGTGCGCGTGCCACGCCTTATTGGGCCAAGCCATCTGGATGTGGTGGACTTATACTCTTATCAGGAGCAGGAAAAAGCACTAGCCGAACGTGATGGGGTTAAGTTCAACGGATACACCATCACACGCTCGGCTAAGCCAGATCAAAACGTCCTGCCTTATCTGATATCACCCGGTCGTTCAATTCACGATCCTCTGACCAAGTCACAAAAGATGAAACATCACCATGCTTACCTGCAGCCGCACAATCACGGGCTTTACGTACTGGTTAGCAACTCTCAGCCAGCAAACCCATCCATGGCGCGCACCAACTTAGTGGAAAACCTGCTGCTCTGGAATGCTCAAGGCGAGTCATTGGAAGTGTTGGGTCACCCTTTGACAGGAGTCTATCTCAACAGCTTCACCCTTGACATATTGAAGAGTGGTGACAGCAGCAAGAGCTCTATTTTTGCCAAGTTGGCGCGCTTAATCGTGGAAAACTAACGAGCCTTTTTGTCCCTTTTAGTAATGAAAGGCTGTTTTTATGCAAACTTATTTGCTCTGGTCTTCAGCAGTCTCCTGATGGCAAGCAAAGAGCTGCTGATATTGGGCAGTAAGTTCTGCTTCCGACCTGTGAGGTGGGATAACGCCTAAAAAACCCCAGTTAGTGGATCAAACTCACAACGGAGAGGGACCCAACGATAACTAAGGGTTATTCAGAGGTTCCCTTGTTCTAGTAAAAAAGAGTTGCCAGCACGTATACTCAAAATCACTCGCATCTAAACTGAGATGCACACAAACCTATGGCAAATGCTCCGCCGTTCCCTGCCCCTGAAGTTCTTGGACAATATCGCCGATTCGGCATCGGGCCGGTTTATAAGGTGTTGAGGGCCATACGACCGCTTGAAGATGAAGATTGGTTGATGATGATTGAACTAGTTGAAACAAGTGAAATTATCGAATACCGATACTCACGCCTCATCCGTGATCCGCTTGCGAACTAGTGCTGAACTGAGATAGCCTCAAATAAGCAGAAATTTACACTATCTGCAGCGATACTGAACATGTTGGTATCGTCTAACGTTTCGATTTCGTCGAAATCACTAAACGTATAACCACAAGTGACGACCATCAGGCTACTACCATTCGATACTGTGACGAAATCAAGGGGATACACGGTCACATAGTCCTCTCCCTTCGTAGAAAAGTCACTGGCGGAGAGGGGAATGTCGTAATGTTCCTGCAACGCTCGACACAACTCGTCATGCTTCTTCCTCTCTGTTTCCTTGTAGGGTGCGAATAGGTCATCAGCGCAAGCCCCCTGAAACAGGCCTTCGCTTTGGGCTTGCAATATCAACTCCCGCGCTTCTGCACTCTTTAGTGACCGCCGAGAGAAGGCACCTTCAGGGAAGTTGTCCAGCTGAACATGCCAAAAAGATAAAAATAACTTTGTCATGGTTATAGCCTGAGTAGCGCTTTATTGCCTGATCTTCGAGAATGGCAGAGAGGTCTTCATAGTATTCTAGCGTCAATTACAGGAGTTTTCCCATAAACCAGACCAAATCTGCTGGACAAGGCGTGATGGCAAAATAGCTTTTAGCCGCATACGAAACTTTCTATGCGCTTCCTTCCGTTCCCTCCCCATTCTCGCTTTCAGGCTCAAATTTATTCGGGAACGGTTTAAATGACGCGCCCATGATTTTTAATTCAGGCGAACTTCCGCGCGTTTGAACGCTTCGACTGGTTTCGACCAACACACAGGCTGCCGCTTCTCCTGGGATCATGCCGGCCGCATTTTCCGCCGTCAGCAAACGCGCCTCCTCATCCAGCTGCGTCACACACAGATAGTCCAGGTAAGAGTCAACGCCCAACAGAATGGCGCGTTCATAAGGGCTGGCTTCCAGGGAACGCTGGATAATCCTCATTGCATGCGCCGCCCCCGCATGGCCAATTCGAACAAACCCTTGCGAAGGCGTAGACAGAGGTAGATCCAGGCTTTCACTCAGCGGCTTCAGGCAGTATTCCCGCAAGAGGGCGTCTACCTGATCCGCCGGCCAATGAAATCGCTCATAAGTCATTTCGGGAAGAATCCAAATAAGCGCCGTTTGCCGCCAAAATGCATGGTCCCTGGTTGGCAGCTTTGCATAGGCGATCAGGTCTTTCATCGCGATGCGCGCCAACCTCAACCATGCCGCGTTTTGGACATATCCCTGCGTTAGGGTATGCGCCGGCGCTCCGGGAACAGGCGCGCTCATCTCATCTGGATCATAGGTGGTAATACCCGGCACGGAACCAAACCTGGAAATTCCGCAGCGCACGGAGGCGCAACTGTTCTTTACGCCGCACCCCACGCAGGACATCATCCCCAGGCCAGTGACCCAGAGTGTAGCAAGCTGATCGTGATTCTGACTCATTGACACCTTCTCAGTACCGCTTTATCAGGTCAGCGACCGGTAACGGGCGACCACTTTCCACTCCTCTTTTTGAGGCAACTCCGCCAAGCGAAGGAGTCTGGCGGTGGACGGAGCCAAGCTCACTTCTTCCGAAGTCGTCAGTCCCTGCCGCTCAGCCAGGATGAGCCACGCCAGCACTTCGGTGGAGACATGAGCTGTTGTTGCAGCTTTAGCAGCCACATGGGGGTCCATGCTATCGGCGTCAATCTTCTCTATATCGTCCAGCCGCTTTTGAATGCACTCCTTCAATGCCTCGTCGAAAGCGTCCTGATCTTTATCCAGCAACGCCTGGCATAATGCATAATGCATAATGCGGGTCGTAATTATCGTCGCTATAACCAGAAAACTCCTCCAGCCTTTCCTCAATCTTTATTGGATCAGTCTGCAGGTAGAAGTGCTCCATCAAAATGCGAGTGTAGAGAAACTCTTCCTCGTACTCCTTCCGTGAATTGAGCTTGTTTGTACTCAATTCCGCAATCCGCCGGGCGCCTTCTTCTTATCCACAAGCGATCGCATCGAAAAAGGGCAAGGCTAAGGAAACCGCTTGCTCCTCTTCAGGAGCCCTCTCCAGGAAGTAGATAAAGGCGTTTGCGCTATGGCAGAGTTGCTTGTAGAAGGGCTTGGGGTTATCGGTAATCAACAACTCTCCCGCCGCCAGACGACGAAATAGCGTACACGTGTATGTGTAGTACTGCAGCTTGGGCTCTTCCTTGGGGAGATGCGGAACGATATCTTCCAGCGACATCCCCGTATTTTTTATCGCGATGGGAAGGTAGTTTGCTGACATTGCAGGCTTCCTGTTCGTTAAATATTCACGCCCAAGTGGCGGCGACTAATTGCTCTCTCACCCACCCGGATAGATCGCGTAGCTGTTTCGATTGCCGTAACACGGGGTCATTGATATTGAGCTTATGACGCAAACCAAACTGAATGCCAAGCTCATCCATCAACCACTGTCGCACCTGAGGGGGCGTTCGGCGATGGCAGAGTCCGCTCCAAACGGCTTGCGCACTATATGGTTGTCCCCCTCGGTATCGCAAAGACGGATCAAACCGGCTTTCATTCTGTACCAGCCATTCGCGCCACTGGGCCGGATCCTGACATAGCTGATCGACCGTGACGCCGAACTCCCGTCCCTCTGGGTGTTGTGGCGACTTACCTTCTCGAAAAGCCTCAAGCTCGTGTTCAAATAAGTCTTCTTTCGCGAACTGTTCAGGGATAAACGTTTCCTGATAAAGGGCCGCCCCCAGCATCAACTCCAATGCCAGCGCCGCATCCGACGCAAAGGGTTTATCGCCCAGCTCACGTAACAAGAGGTTTACGGAGGTTAAATCACCCGCCAGTCCCAATGCGATCAAGATAGTGGATGAGACCTGGCCGTCACGAACGAGTTGCTGTAACTGGGCAGCCTGTTTCCTCACTCCCGCCAGGGCAATAGGAATAGCTAACGCAGCAGTTTTGCCGTTAACGGAAGTCACTACCTGCCGCTGCCCTAATCGCAGTAACGCAATTCCCGCCGCCTCTGCAACCTCGTCGTTCTCGTGCTGCAGATAGGGTTGTAAAAGCGCTGCATGTCCCGCATCGCCGTTATCGGCGACAATTCGGATTGCGCGAGGCAATAGCTCCGGACCGGACGTCGACAGCAAGTTCTCCGCTCCCTGACGCGAGATGCCTCCCGCTTGTGCGATCGCGGGCGCCACGATGGGGAATAACTTTTGGTGCTCAGACTCCAGCAAGGCGGCGGCGCGTTGACGCCATGCCAACGGGTAATAAACTCTCAGCGCTTCCGAAACGGATACAATCTTGTCGATAGCATCCTGGTCCGCTTCGTCTTCCTCCTCTTCCGGAGGATAATCCAGGATATCGATCAACGTGCGCCATAATCCCGTCAATGCCGCTCCATCCTGGAGTTTGCATAGGTAGCTGGTTAACGCATATAGCTCGCCTACATCGGCTTCTTTTATGCGACTCAGACAGAGCGTCTTCGCTTCCTCTTCGCCATCGATTAGCGCTTCTATATGCGCATCCAGCCGGCTTTCCAGATCAAGAGTATCCACCCAGGACAACTCCCGGTCGTCTCGCCACGCCAAACGAGACGAGTACAGAAAGGACGCCTCTTCCATAGGAATAGGAGTGAAAAGGGTTTGGACATGTCAGCCTCCTCTTAGTAAAACCAAGGCGCAACGAGAGGAAATATGAATGCTATGAACGTCAGCCCCGCCACGGCGAAAAACAGCGCCTTGTAGGCCCGCCTGACGCGAGGCGTGGCGCACGCCTGATCGGGAGCACATTGTGACCGCGGTCGCCAGATGCGCCGCCACGCGAGGAACAACGACACGCTGGGCATGCCGATAAAAATGGGGCTGTACGACTCCAGTGCCGTCACCGCCCCGCTGAATAAGGTGCCTCGCGCACTGTTGGTTTCAATCGGAATTGGCGTTTCTGGCTTCATCCGTTAAGCTTACAGCCGTACCTAAGTACGGACTCAAGCGCTATGATAAACAACTCTCCATTTTCCATCGGCACCCTCGCTGAACAAGCTGGCGTCAATCCAGAAACCATCCGCTTTTATCAACGCAAGGGATTGATGCCTATCCCGGTAAAGCCACCGGGCGGCATTCGTCGCTACAGAGAATGTGACTTGGAGCGACTACGCTTCATTAAGTCGGCGCAGCAATTAGGGTTCAGCCTGAAAGAAGTAGGAGAGCTACTCAATTTCGAGGATGGCGCCCACTGCGCAGAAACCCGAGAGTTGGCAGAGGCTAAGCTCGAGTATGTGAGAGAAAAGATTACGGGGTTAAGACGTATTGAGTCCACACTCATTGCGTTAATTAATCAATGCAACTTACACGAGAAATCTGACCATTGCCCACTAATGACCGCTTTACAGGAATAAGCAAATGGAGTTACTCAAGATAACCCTCCTGTTCGCCATCACGGCGATTGCGGAAATTGTCGGTTGCTATCTACCATGGCTGGTAATCAAACAGGGCAGGTCGTTATGGCTGCTTGTCCCCGCCGCCCTGTCGCTGGCGTTATTCGCTTGGTTACTGACTCTACACCCTGCCGCTGCTGGCCGTACATACGCCGCCTACGGTGGAATGTATATCGTTGTCGCACTGCTATGGCTCCATTTTATTGAAGGGGTGGGGTTAACCCGTTTTGACCTTCTTGGCGCAACCATGGCTCTGGTGGGTATGGCCATTATCGCATTGCAGCCAACCCCCAATTCTTGACTGCCACATTAATACGAGAACACAAAGCGCTTTACGCATGTCGTAGGCGGACTTTGGTTGCAGCATGAATTGTTTAGGTGCTCTTTGGCATAAACATCCATTATTCATAATGGTTGGAGAGGCCTAATGTAAGATGCGGGAGCGGGTATTAGATAGATCTAAATGAATTTTTCTTTTTATACAGCACCATCAAGGTAAGAAAACTAAATACGGCTCCCGCATAAAAAGTGTAGAAAGAACCAAGCAGCTCCCACAACAAGCCCGCCACAACGCTGGCGATCTGCATCGCCACGCCACTAATGAGGTTGAATACTCCAAAGGCGGTGCCTCGCGAACGCCTTTCCCTATTCGATCCAGAAAACGACCAGCGAACACGAAACCAAGAGTCGTGGCGATCGCGAACAAGGGCTTGGACAGGGCCCCCAAGCCATAGCCCAAAATTGCCAACCCTTTACGTTTGCCCAGATAATCGCTAAGCGCGCAGGAGAAGTCAGGGCTGTTGACTCCGCGACGCCTTCAATGACTCCAACCGTCAATGCGCTCACCATGAACAACCGCAATAGGCTGTGAATCATCTCCGAGGAAATATCCATCAGCATGCTGACAAAGCCCAGCGTCCAGACACCCACTGGTATCCGTTGTATAGATTCTTTGTCCTGCGTCGTCATCGATTGGTACTTCCAGGTTGAGTGAGGCGAGTGTAATTACTGCGACCAATCCCTTTACCAATCTCATCAAAAAGCCGGGATGGCTTACAATAACGCCCATTACTTTTTTATTGAGGAATATATAATGTATACCGTGACGGCGTAGTCGCCATTGAGAATTGGGCTCGCCTGTTGAACCAAATCCAAGAGGTTCCCGTCATGTCCCGCCTGAATGTTCCCGTCCTTTCACTTATACTCCTTATTTTCTTTCTCTTGTCTGCGGCGCTAGGTTATGCCGCCGCCTTCAAGACCCTCACCGTAAGCCAAGGCGGTATTTGATTGCGAGGTTTGTCTCTCTCAAAATCTTAATGGATCGCACGCATGGTGCAGCGAGAGTAACCTATGTAGGCGCGCCCAGCGGCCTGGGAACTTGGAAATATCGGAAACGGGCCATTTTTGTGGAGGGACGTAACTGGATGAAACGTCACGACTTAGCGGAAGTGTAATATCATGATCTCGAAACGCTCCCCCTATACCCATCTCTATAAATGGATTCGGTTTCTCAAGGACGAAGGATGCGAGCGCTCGGATATTCTCAAGGCGCTGGAGACCTGCGACGCGGTGAAATTGGACTCCGGCAATCCCCGGCAAGTGGAGCTCGCCAAGGCGATCATCCGCCATGCCCTGGGCGAAGTTCCAGATTCAGAGATTGAGAAATTCTGCCCGCCGACGCAAGTGATTGGCGTCGAGGCTCATGGCGAGTGTCCGGAAGGCTATGTCTTTAAAGCCCTCACACCCGGGGATGAGGAGGACTTTTATTTCCTGATTGAGCGTTCGGCGATTCAAGGGAGTCCTGGCATTGACGACGTGAAGACCCTTTTGGTGAAGCATAACTGTGAAATACGCGAACTGATTCTATTCAGGGCGCAGACCCGGCACTATTACTGCGTGGAGGGCATGCCTTTCGTCTCCGTGGCGGTCAAGTTGATGTGGCAAGACGTTTGTCCGTCTTATCTGCGACTTTAGATAGAAGATGCCCCTACTACCCAAAAATACGGAAAGTCATCCGATAGGGCCAGACCACAGTGTGTCGATACTCCTTGATTCCCAACATGACTAGCTCCATTGTAGATGAGCATGATATGCAAGACAAAATGCCACTAGAAGCAAGCATTATCAGCGACATACACTTTCCTAAACTCTAACCCCAGTATTAATGGTCAGATAATCATCTATCGATGACTATTAGCCCCATGACGCTCGTGAATATTCCATTGGTGAGCGACTTCGTGATGTACGGGAATCATATGGTGAGCATGGCGGCGCAGGGCGTCCTTGGCAAAAGGCCACGAGAACTGTCTCAGCCGGTGCGGGTCAGATGGATGATTCGCCCTATCTCCATGGCTCTGGACCGTTTCTAAGAGGGTCTTAGTATCCGCACACACGTTGGTTCGGTGAATATCAATCAGATCACTAATATCGCGATTATTAAGTCGATCCACTAAGTCGACAACCCCTCTATATAGCTTGAAGTACATTTCCTCTTTGTAAATCGGAACCACTGAAAGAAAATCGATGACCTTGTCGTCATTGATCTTCAACCGGCAAAACGCACTCGCGACGGTCAATGGAGGAAGTAGTAAAGCACAACAGAACCCTGCACTTTCTGAATAGGGGGCCGGAGGATTACCATGAGCAACGGTATGGCCTATTCCCAACCAAGAGCCCATCTTATGGGGAAACCTAGCGAGAAAGCTAATCAAATGTAAGGGCCAGATCCATCGCTCATTGTTGCTAACTTCACTGTCCATACGCCAGTTTTGAGGTAAAGTTATCATTAGTTCGACAAAATGAGGTGCAGCAAGCTCCTCTGGTACAGCCAACGGCAGTTGACTCATGCCTGAGGTTACTAGGCGAACGAAGGGATACTCTTCATTTGGTTGGACGATGTAAGTAATGATATTCGCAAAACGAGGGATGAGACCATCAATCTCCACATCTATAGGCCCCAGATGTTTCTCGATATGGCTGGATATGCTTTCCCGACACGCCTCAACCCACGTCAGCTCTCTGTTGACAAATTGAGTATGGTGATAGATGGGAGCTCCGCTGAGTGAAACGACTTTAGATTTCTTGTTCTTAGTCATGAGGTTCCTTCATTCCTTGCTATGCGTAATATTAATTGAAGCCTCTCTTTACTCAATAGAATTTACGCTTACCAATAGAAAAATAACAACCACCATAATCCAACGGCCCAGGCGACCGACGCTGTGTAGGCCGCCATGGCTGCGCTTCGGGCCCATCCTTTGCGGTAGAGACTCAACACCCGCCAGCCCAGTCGCAAGCTCCAAAGTCCTGCGCCCGTCAGCAACAGAGCGCGCGCGTCCTGCGCCCAGTGAACAGGCCATTGCTCGGCGCGCAACAGGCTCACGGTGAGGGCGGATAGCCCGAGAAATACCCCGCAGCCGGCTATGGGAATCAGTCCGTGGCTTAAATGATAGAAACGGCGGGCGGACCAACCGCCCAGACTAGCGTTGGCAACGGCAAGACAAAGACTCAGCAGAGCTCCCGACGCCAGTGTGGTCAAGGTGATGTAGAGAAGCAAGGCGGCGCCGTCCAGCAGGCTGAAAACGTCGTTTTGTGCGGGATAGTAGGTCAGCGCCCACCAGGGCGCATAGGTTTCCAGCGGCCAAAGCCAGTCATGATTCACCAAAGCGACGGCCAGAGATTGCTTCAATTCCACAAACCAGGGGCTGGCGCTCCAATGAAAAGCGCCAGCCGCCACTCCCAGCAGACCAAATGTGATCAACAAATAGTCCCAGCGGCCGTCCGAGGCCGGCGAGAGTGTGGCGATCTCCGCCCCCGGAGCGCGCCCCTTCAGGGTGATAGCATCGCGGTAGCCGGCGCAGCGACCGCACATGTGGCAGGGACTGGCGCTGTCCAATTCCCGCAGAGGCAGGAATGTCGGACAATGGGCCTTGGGAAGGCTTTGATGGGCTTGTCGGTACTGGCTCCATTGCGCACGGTCGGCGGCGAAATGCACCGGAGCCAGTTTGGCCAGGAGGGAGAATACTCCGCTCACCGGGCACAGATAGCGGCACCAGACACGCTGATTGCGCCCGAACAGGTAGCCAACCAGCATCGCGGCCAGTGTTGAGCCGCCCAGGATCAGCAATGCTGCTTTCGGATATTGATATACGCTGATCATCTGGCCGTAGACCGTGGTGATGATAAACGCCAGCAACGGCCAGCCAGGCCAGCGCAACCAACGCGGGATGCCTCCGCCGCGACCGTGGCGGCTGGCCCATTCACTGAGCGCTCCTTCCGGGCAGAACACTCCGCACCAAAGGCGTCCGAACAACACCATGCTGACCAACACAAAAGGCCACCAGATTCCCCAGAAAAGAAACTGGGCGAACAACGTCAGGTTACTCCAGAGATGGGCGCGATGATCAGGCAGGGGAGCGAACGCCGGGATGATCACCAGAAACGCATAGAGCAGCACTACCGCCCACTGTATTCCCTGGATCAGCCGACGATGATCGCGAAGCCACACACCCGCCCGCATTAGCCTTTCCTGGGCGCCGCAACGGGAAAGCAACTGGACGCTCATGACTCCGCCCGCCGCAGCGGGGGATTACGGCGCAATAACAGGATGACCAGCAGCCAGAACGCAGCAAAGGCGATAACTGTTGTCAACGCCGGATAAGCGCGGTAACCGGTCAGGGTCGCCAACAACGCGCCCACACGGCTGCCGTCGTCAAGCAGCGCGGATGAGTCCCATAAGGGGTCGATGCCGGCGGGCGCCAATCCGAGTCCGATCAAGCGGTCAATGCCGCTGACCACCAGTGCTCCGGCCAGCATTAACAGCATGGCTTCGCTGATACGAAAAAAACGCCGCCAGGATAACCAGTGGCGGCTTTGCTGCAAGAGCAACCAAGTGGCGACCGCCAGCCCGATGCCGATGAGGATGGCGGCGAGGAACTGCAGCCAGTCGCTCAGACTGTCCTGCATATGGCTCATGCCATAAAGGAAAATCACTGTTTCCGCACCTTCGCGGGCAACCGCCAAGCAGGCCAGTAGTCCCAGCGCCCAGGCGTCGCCCCGCGCCAGAGCCTGTTGCGAGGAAGTTTGCAGGTCGCGGACGAGATCGCCGCCTCGGCGGCGCATCCACAATACCATATGCACAATCAGCGCGGCGGCGGTAAACACCATGAATACGCCGAACAGTTCCCGCCACAGGCCGTCCAGCACCTGTTGCAGCCCCAACAGCGAGGCGCCCAGGGCCGCCGCCAGCAGAACTCCAGCGGCGGAACCGCCATAGAGATACGTCAGGACGGCGCGATTGTTCCGGCTCAGCCAGGCGTAGAGGATGCCGATGACCAACAGGGCCTCGACGCTTTCCCGCCAGATGATGAAAATGGCTTGCTCCATTCCCGTCTCCTACTTAACCACGAGAACGCCCTTGGCGTCGGGCAGGTGGAACTCATCGAAGAATTCGTATTCGCCCGGCTTAAGCGGGTTGATCACGACAAACGAGGTCACTCCCGGCCCCAACACCTTCTCCTGACGCAACCGTAAGCTTTCAAATTCGACCGGAGATTCACCGGTGTTGCGCAGCTTGATCTTGACCCGCGTATGCGCCGGGATTTCCAGCCGAATGGGAATCAATCGGCCGTCTCGCAACTCCAGTTCGAATTCGGGAAGAGCCGCTTGTGCGGGCAGGGTCACTGCGCACAACAAGCCTATCAAAGGGAATAGCCTTAGTTTCATGGATGTCATTCTCGGGAATACTTTTCTATTCGGAGCGTTTCCGTGAGCGCTTCTGGATACGTCTTAAGCAAGGCGGTTCCGATCAGTAACCGCCTTTTTTGCCCACGCCAGCGTAAATAAAGTCGTATTCCACACTGAAAGGCTTAAACCATTCCGCCACTCCGGTTTCCCGGTCGATATGCCGCATAAACGGCTGGCCATGGCTGACCGGTGGTTTGACCCGGTATGTCAGATGGTATTTACCCGTGCCGCGCAGCTTGACGTTGGCGCCGTAATGAAAGCCATCGCTGGCGATCATAGGATGAAACATTCCCTTGATGGGAGAAGAGTCGCCCTGTTTGGTCAACTCAAACTCGATTTCCAAATAAGGAACCCACCCCCCGGCGGTTAGCCCGTTAGGGTTGTCTTCCAGCGCCTGAATGTCGGCTTCCAGATGCACGTCCGCCTCCTCCGCAGATAACCCCATGGCCGGCTCCATCACCACGGGCTGCAGATAGACTGCGGCGATTTCCAGTCCGCTCTGCTGTTGCGGTTCGCCAATGGGATACTCCAACGCCAGAGCGGCGCCGCAGGCTATGGTTAACGTAGCGCCACACAGAAAACGATAAGGGACGGAAAGACAATTCATGGAAAACGCCTCATGCTCGAATAAATGGTAATGGGAATTATTATCAAGCAAATAACTAACTGACTTGATCTCAATCAAGTCCTGCTTATTTGTGATGAGATTAATTTGGGCGTTATTTTTTGAAATCGCTAATACATGGCAGTTGAACTTATGGCGGCACTGCCCGGCAGAGACGAGAGTTGAGGCAACACGCGTAAGAACGTCAAAGTCTGCTGCTTCGCAGCATATATTACTGGCTAGAATTTAGAAAACTCGCCTAGTTACCAGCAACCAGAGGAGTCAGGAAATCTTGCGCCGATCTCAGTGACAAGCTTTGGTGGATCGCGCTGCAAGAGCGAATTTTAATAAGCCCTCATCTACCGTCCACTGAAAGGATGCTCCTAGTTCTATTCTATATTCTAGATTGCGCTTCAGGTTTGATCGCCCCCATTAGTGATTCGTAGAATTCAGTAGCGGAGGCTTCTCGCACACGTTTATTCTATCCACTCAGCCTTTTTTGCCATATCCGGGGGCAAAGTTAATTTCCATCTTGCCAATTCAGACTTGCTAAACAAGTAACGCCCCTTTTCCCCGATTACTGGCACTATTCTATGTGGGGGCGTACCATTAAGTATGGTGGAAATAAGCTTTGCAGCATCTTCACCCTGTGTGCGGCCAAACAGCACCAGTCCACCAATTGCCTTATTTTTTCCTACAGAAAAATCCCAAAAGGCAAAAGAGGGCGTTGGTGAGTTTAATGAAGTCCAGTTAAGAATGCTCGCTGCATCAACATTGTTTCCATCGGCATCAACCAATGTCTGATACAACCCCACAATAATTGCATCATAGCCCACATCGTTCGACTCGCTGATGGCCATCTTCCATTCGGCCTCTGTATCAACCTGTAAAATGTCAACGCCAATCCCCTCGATTGAGGCGTTCATTTTTCCACCAAATGCTTCTTTTACCGCAGTTGAAGAAGTATTCCCAGAGTCAAACAATATCAGTATTTTGGACAATTTCTCCCGCATTATACGTCGCAGCTCACTAATTGAACGATGGAATAAAGGCCTCTCCAAGACACCCGTGGCGTTACGTAATTTGTCTATACCAATGTCCCTCGGATGACTATTGATGCCAAGAAATACGATGGGCGTGCCCGTTTTGTCGATCTTTGCGCCTAAATAACTTAAGGCGTTATCGTCGCCCAATACGACCAGATCAGGTTTGATGGCCATCAATGCCTCCATGGCTTGGTCGGCCTTCTCCTGATATCGGTTTTTGGGGAGGCGCTTGGTGTCCATTTCAAATTGTTTTATAGCGTGAGTTTCCCCTAAGGTCGCTTGAAGCCCTTCCATGTAACTCATATCCCATGGGTATTCTTTGTGGTAACTTTCAATGACAAGGATCGTAGCGGCGGAAGCGCCAACGCAATGGAAAATGATCATCAAGACGAGACTTGCGACAATATTGGGTTTCATAAAAAGCCCTCTCCACAATTTACAACTAAATTCCTTACAAAAATCCATTTCCCTTTCTCTGGGGCTGAATAGGAGCTATTTCCGCATCTTTCAGACTCAGGATGAAAATGCTTGCGACAATCCATCGGAAAGCAACGATATCCTCCCTGCCCTAATACCTCCCATTGACCATGTCGTCCATATAGGCGCTTAGGAGCCCCTCCTTTTCCATCTCCGCCAAGCTTTTCCGCAACAGCGCCGACAGGCGTTCGCTGTCGGGATGGGAACGAGGGAACAAGATAAAGCTTTGGGTGGTTGTAAGCGGTTTTTCAAGAGTGATGAAAAGGTCCGCCACTCCCAAACCAAATTGTTCCCGCAAAATGCGCCAGCCTGTCATTTCGTCAATGGGAAACAAATCGATACGCTTGCGTAACAGTTTACGGAAATTAATATCGTCATGCGTTGTTTCCTCAATGCTGAAAACGCCGTTCCGGGCGGCCACCCAGAATGCTCCAGAATAGGTGTAGCCAATGGTGGCCCCGATTCTGAATGGCTTCAAGTCGGCGAATGAGCTCCAGTTTGGGACGGGATTGGATTTGAGGCGAAAGAACACCTCATGGTGCTCGGAAACAGGGCCCACCTGATGAAATTCCTCTATTCTCTTTTCGTTATAAAACCAAAAGGAACTGGCGTTAAAACGCAGGGCTCGCATCTCTTCGTAGGCCCGTTTCCAGGGCATATAAACGAAATGGACGTTTATTCCATTGCGTTCGAATGCTTGTCGCACCACACGATTGACGTATCCGCCAGTGGTGGAATTTTCGATGGTCCAAGGGGGATAATCGCCAGTGCTGATGTTGATTGTCTCAGCCTCGGCGAAAGCCGCGACGAACATGAGGAAGAAGCTCGCTACGAAGTCACGAATACATTTACTCACGACACTCAATCCCCAAGATAGAAGGAGCCGCCTGTAGATACGTCTCGTCGTCATTAAAAGCCGACTATCCGCTAACAATGAGTATAGACAATTGCTCGAGAACCTACAGAAAGCATAATGGGCCCGAGTATTGAAGCACGCCCACTCACCAATGCAACAAACTCTTTTTTTGCGCCATAAAGTCAATTAGTCTGGAGGGCGCCAAACGCTAGAAATGGAAGCAGTGTAGCTGACAAGCGTGATAATGTTGGGAAAAGGAGAAGCCCAACGGAGGGATGGCGTGAGCTGGAAAACACACCTCGAATTCAGGATCTAAACTAGAAATTCGTACAATCCACTATTTTTTGACGACGTTCATCCTGGGCTGACTTGGAGGCGGGATAAGCGGCAAAGTGAGTAGTGTGTGACTATTTCAGAAGCAGATAACCCACTGTCTGTTACTCAACTCGTCTTCCAGTTCATACCCAAGCCCCAGCATATGTCTCTGCCTGCCACTCGTCAGTACCCCCAGCCGAATGAATCCCAGTATCGCCCAACTGTCCAGCCACGAATTCAGAATCACGAAACATCTCAAACAATTCTATCAAAATGGCAATGGCGTAACGGGAATTTTATAGCTCAGCGCCGCCGCCAGATCCCGTTTGGCCGCTTCCCAGTACGCAGCGACGGAGGAAGCCAGCTCCAGCAGCTTATGGACGGGCGCAGGCAGGTCGTTAAGATCGCCGGTATCCAGCAGGTTTTTCATTTCATGCCCCAGCTCCGTATCACCGAGAATCACAATCCGACGTTGAAAAAACAACGTATCCGGGTCCATCCTGCGGCCAGCAATCAAGGCGAAGGCGGCGGAATCGCCCCGGATTTCCGTATCCGCCGTTTCCGTTAGCGCCACTCTGATGGAGCGATCCTCAGCAAGACTCAGGCTCCAGCTCAGCTCCAAATCCACCACCGTCACTTTGACCCAGCGATGAATAAGAGAGTCGAACTCTCCTTCTCTGATCGCCTCACCGAAACCGTCCTGCAGCAGCTTGCGAATAAGCGCTGCCTGTAGCGGAAACGGCGTGCGCGCCAGGGGATGCAGAAGATAGCGCCCCGGCCGGCGCACCACCTCTGTCAGCGCAGGCAGCGCGGCGGCGAGTTCTTTGGATAATTGCAGCGGGCTTTTGAACATGAACATCAGTCTCCCTTGTCGCAGCGTTTAGTCGTCGTTATTAAATAGACTCGGGACCCCGGGCATATTGATTTCCATCAAATCCCTCACACAGCGCTTTTGCTACCTTACTCGCATTTGCCGCCCTGGGAGTATGCAATGGAGCTGGTTTGTCCGGCGGGAAGTCCTCCCGCTCTTCGCGCCGCCGTGGATAATGGCGCTGACGCTGTTTACATCGGATTCAAAGACGACACCAACGCCCGCCATTTCGCCGGGCTGAATTTCGACGACGCCAAAGCTCAACAGGCGCTGGCTTACGCCCGCGACCGCGGCGTGAAGCTCTTCGTCGCCATCAATACCTATGCGCAGTCCCAAGGTTGGGAGCGCTGGCGCAACGCAGTGGATAAAGTCGCCGGATTACAGGCGGACGCGCTGATCGCCGCCGATATTGGCGTCATGGATTACGCCGCCCGCCAGTATCCCCAGCTTAACCTGCATCTCTCCGTACAGGGCTCCGCCACCAACTATGAAGCGCTGCGCTTCTATCATGACCGTTTTAATATCAAGCGAGCGGTCCTGCCCAGAGTCTTGTCCTTGCCGCAGGTGCGGCAGGTGGCGTCGCACAGCCCGGTTGATCTGGAAGTCTTCGCTTTCGGCAGCCTGTGCATCATGGCGGAGGGACGTTGTTATATGTCGTCCTACATGACCGGCGAATCGCCCAACAACAGCGGCGCCTGCTCGCCCGCCAAGTTCGTGAAGTGGGAGCAGAAAGACGGACGCCTGGAGTCCCGCCTAAATGGCTCTCTCATCGATCGCTTCGAAGCGGACGAAAACGCCGGTTATCCCACTTTATGCAAGGGACGCTTTGACGCTGGCGACAGCCATGCATTCCACGTTTTTGAAGAGCCGACCAGCCTGAACACCCTCGATCTCATTCCAGAACTCGCTGCGACCGGCGTCAAGGCGGTGAAGATAGAAGGCCGACAGCGCAGCCCGTCTTATGTCGCACAGGTCGTGTCCACTTGGCGTCAGGCGCTGGATTGCTTCCAACGCGAACCTGCGGCGTTCCAATGTCAGCAAGATTGGCTGGAGGCGTTACAGGCGCTGTCAGAGGGCGCGCAAACCACATTGGGCGCGTATTCACGTCCCTGGCAGTAAATCAACGGGCGCATACCTCAGGTCGCGTATGCCCGAACCACCAACAGAAGGCGCAGTACTATGAAAATTTCTCTGGGTCCCCTGCCTTATTTCTGGCCGAAAGACATGGTCGTTCAATTCTATTCACAGGTCGCCGCCGCGCCGGTCGATATTGTCTATCTCGGAGAAACTGTCTGTTCCAAGCGCCGGGAGATGAACTTGCGCGACTGGCTGGACATCGCTGACACACTGCTTGATGTGGGAAAAGAGGTTGCGCTTTCCACTCTGGCGTTAATAGAAGCGGAGTCTGAATTAAAAACTCTGCGCGCCATCTGCAAGGCGGCTAATGCTAATGATCGCCTGAGCGTGGAAGCCAATGACATGGCCGCGGCGCACCTGATGTCGGAAGCCGGCAAGCCCTTCATCGCCGGCCCTTACCTGAATCTCTATAACGCGCCAGCGCTGGAAATCATGCGCCAGACAGGCGCGAAACGCTGGACGCCGCCCGTAGAAATCAGCCGTCACGCCCTGGAGGGAGTTCTGGGGAGTCTCGCCACGCCCATTGAAACCGAGTTATTCGCTTACGGACATCTTCCCCTCGCGCTCTCCGCCCGTTGCTTCACAGCCAGATCCGAGGGACTGCCCAAGGACGACTGTCGCTTCGTCTGTAAGAAATACCCACAAGGCATTCCCACACGGAGCCAGGAAGGCGAAACCTTGTTCAACCTCAACGGCATTCAGACGCAGTCCGGCAAGTGTTATCACCTGCTGAATCAATGGCGCGACCTGCAACATGCGGGCGTGAACGTGATTCGTCTGAGCCCTGAGTCGCCGGATACCCTTCAGGTCGCAGAGAGTTTAGCGCTGGCGCTCAAACAGGAGCAGGACAGGGTCCTGCCCTACCAGCTCAGCCACAGCAACGGTTACTGGAGCCGTATTCCTGGCATGGAGCTGGCGGCTGAGCTTCAGGAGGAGCCTGACTTCCAGTGAGGTTTAATTAGAGATAGTTCCCTAGGGTGTGTTGACGTTTCACATCGGCAGCCATAAATACCCACAAGCCATGGCGACCATACTTTCATAGTTCCTCTTCAACCTGTCATACCTCGTCACGATGGCCCGGTACTACTTGAGTCGGGCGAAGGCGTTCTCCACCCAATGGCGATACTTGTATAAACCCCAATCCATATTGTCATTACCTTTGATAGAGTTTCGTTTTCTCGGTATCACGGCCCTGGCCCCCTTCCTTTCGATCTGTTCCCGTGTCGTAGCCTTTGTCTCCGACAACCGCTTCTGGCAAGGGAAGCTTTTCCATCAACTCTGCCGCTGCCGTACAGTCATTGACTTCGTCTCCTGTGATCTCAAATTCCACTGGAAGACCATAGGCATCCACGGCCAGATGCACTCTCGTCGTATTGCCCGCCCGACCTTACCAATCGCCTGAGGCTCTTCCGTACAAGCTCCTGCGCTGTGCTGATGGGCCTTCACATAGCTGCCATCAATAAACTCCTACTCCAAATCCGGCTCGCGGATCAAGCTCCGGAAGATCCTCAACCACTTGCCTTGGGCAGACCAGGAATTGAATTTTTTGAACACCGAATTCCAGTCGCCAAACTGCCCTGGCAAGTCTCGCCAGGGACACCCCGTCCGCATTCGGTACAACATGCCTTCCACCATCATTCGTAGTGTGGGCTTGTTATAGATTCGCTATTGCAGCATGATCTCTTTCAGCTTCGACCAAAGCTCGTCGCTGAGCATCAATAGGGGATCGCAAACTCGTCTTGTTGTTGGTGTGGGAACCGCAATATGACGAGTTTGCACCTATCTATCACCTATAACGAAACGTCAACACGTCCTAGCAGGCTGTTGACTTTCACTGTGTGTCGAATCCAATATCAAGCTTTGGGCACAGCCTCATAAAAGCCACTAACTCCCTCGTCTCCTTTTTTGAGGAAAAGGCCTGATAACCTTCAAGACTACTTCCAGGCAAAAAGATACGCTCTCAGCCCGTTTTTTCATAATGAAGTATTCGGTCAGTCGTCCTAGCTCCGTATACGCGTACCGATAGGAATATTCATAATTCCGCAGAGTCACCGTCATCAGGATAAAAGCCGTATCCAATGTTGCAGATTACCACCAATTCATGATTGCACAGAACCATGGGTTGGGAAACGCTATCAACACAAGTCTGAAATCAAAGCCGGAGCGCGAAGGCTCCGGCTGACGTAGGGAGTGTCCTTTAATTACGAGGGCGATCAGCCGTCAAAGTCAACTTTGTCCACCAACTTCGCGGCCTTCTCACGCAATGCGGCAATTTGATGCAAAGGCAGTGCGTCGCGCTTGAAGTCGCCCCAGGACTGCACCAGCCCCGATGGCTCCACTCTCGGCTTAACGGGATATTCATAGTTCTGTTCAGAATACATTTTCTGAGCCAGTTTCTCGGACAAAAACTCCATTAGTTTGAGGGCGTTTTCTTTGTTGGGCGCACTTTTAGTTAAGCCCACACCACTAATATTGACATGGGCGCCGCGATCGCCTTGATTTGGAAAAGTAGGATTCACTGCCCGCGCCCACTCAATTTGGTTCTCATCGGTTAACATCAGTCCGTAGTAATAGCTATTGCCCAAAGAGATATCACAAATACCGTCCTTGATTGCCTTCACTTGGCCACGATCATTTCCCTGCGGTTTTCGAGCAAGGTTTTCCTTAACGCCACGCAACCACTCCTCCGTTTTTGTTTCGCCGTGGTGAGCGATCATAGAGGATATCAGCGCGATGTTATAAGGGTGCTTGCCAGAGCGAGTACATATGCGACCTTTCCACTCAGGCTTGGACAAGTCTTCGTATGCAATACTTTTCAGATCCGTTCTTTCGTTGGAAGCGTATATAACCCTTGCCCGCGCAGTCAGCCCAAACCAGCTATTATCCTCCGCTTGATACTGCCCGGGGATATTTGTCTCTAAAACGTCAGATTTTACCGGCTGCAACACTTTGGCGTCGGTCAATTCCTGCAACTGGCCAATGTCCGTGGTCAACACCAGGTCCGCTGGGCTGTTCGCGCCTTCGCGCTTTAGCCTTTCCGCCACTCCCTCCTTGGCGAAGACGACATTGACCTTGATATTCGTTTCCTTGGTGAAGGTGTCCAACATCGGTTGGATCAAGAATGCCTGCCGATAGGAATATATATTGATCTCGTCCGCCGCCTGGGTATTTAGGGCGGTCAGTCCTAAAGTAGACAAAAGCGCCACCTTTAATATCACTGCTTTTTTGGTATGCATGAGGGATGCTCCAAGATAAATGGTTATAGGAATGCGAATAGTTCTCAGTGAGTTTTAAATAGTATCAGGACATTCCTATTTCCGCACACCCAAACTGAACTTTCTTAAAGTCAGCAGTTCAGTCCCATGAGCTGTATCAACCACTTCTAAAAAAATTATGTGCTGGGGCTGTGGTTGGATGATCGTGCTGAGCGACTGACAGTTCAGACCCGGAAGGAGTGAGAATACTGTTATATAATTGAAATGCTGAATCCACTTGGCTTCCTTCTCGAATGAAGCGTTCATGCCGGCGTCTTAACCAACCCGCCAAGGAGCTTTTTATGAGTCACACATTGACGCCCACGCAACATGCTGTTTTGTCCCACGCTATTGATCAACGCAATGGGCGCGTCGACTGGTTCCCAAGCCACATCAAAGGCGGCGCGCGCAAGAAAGTGCTGATCGACCTGATGCAGCGAAACCTGATCCACTCAGAAGGAGAGGCATGGCATGTCGATGACGCCGCCTACGAAGCGCTGGGACGCGCCAAACCGAGAGGAGGAGGGGACAACCTTGAAGCGATCCCGGACGCCAACGAGGTTGAGCCACAGCGCCAGCCATCCCGCCTCCACGCCAACAGTAAGCAGGCCCCTGTCATCCAGATGCTGGAGCGTCCAGAAGGGGCCACCATTGATCAGCTCAGCCACGCTACCGGTTGGCAAAAGCACACGGTGCGCGGCCCCCTCTCCGGGGCGCTGAGAAAGAAGCTGGGGCTCAATGTGACCTCAGAGAAATCCGCAGACGGCGAGCGCATCTACCGCATCGCCAAAACCGACCATCCATAACGCTCTAAATCACTTGCTAAGCCGGCGCTATGAAGCGTTCATAGCGCCACACGAACCACCCAAAAGGAGCGACAAAATGGGCACATGGAGCCAACCCAACACCGAAGAAAAAGCCGCCAAACTGGAACGCCTGATGGCCAAGCCGCTGCTGAAGAAAGACGCCAGCGACACGCTTTACCACCTGACCGGCGATGACGACCTTTTTGACTTTTTTGAAGAGTTTGAGGAGAACGCGGATGTCCGCCTCCTGGTGCGCTTTCACCTTGAGCGGGCGCTGGACAACCTGCGCCTCTCCTACGTGACCTGGGAGGAGGCGGCCATCACCATCTGCAAGCGCATCATCGACGCCTGACCCAAGCAACTACCCGGCGGCGCAACGCAGCCGCCTTACCCCAAAAAGGAGAAGCCCAAATGGAAACCATCCACCAACCACACACCGAAGAAAAAGCCCTTGCTCTGACGCGCCTGATGTCGGAACCGCTCCCCAAGCGCGACGCGATCACCAAGCTGCAGGGGTTGCTGATCGATGAACGCCTTGCGCGCTACCTGAGCAAACTTGAGGAAGACGAAGACGCCCGGTTATTGATTCGGTTTCATCTCCTCGGCCTGCTATCGGACGCTAGCCGCCTCATTGCCCCCTGGGAGGACATCGCCTTAAAGCTATGCTGGAGGCTGATTGATCGCCCCTCCTGAACGCTTACAGCCGGCCTCCATTTCGAACGCGACGGGGCAGCCGCTTGAATCCATCCGCAACTTTTTGGATAGCCGCTACGGAAGACGCTTTGCAGACGAGCTTCGAGGCAATCAACTAACAGGGCTTACCCTTGAGGCCGCCATTGATGCAACCACCCAAAGCTGGATGAAGCGCACCATAGGACGAGTCACCAGCGTACAGTGCGGCATCCCTTACGGGTTGCCCGAGCTGGTCGGGTATGTTGATTATTGCGAGCCTGTTGAGGCTTAAGCGTCAACCGCCACCCAGCTTTGAGTATGGGTGGCCATTATCGGTTGGATCGAAACCTTTACCATTTGGACTCGCTCCAATCTCATCCACATTCACCTCCAGCACAGACAGCCATTCACGAAGTTTGACGCTGGCTTCTTCCGGCTCTCCATGAACTCCCATGCTCCAACGTGATAGCCAAATTTTAAGCCTGTCTAAATCGGTATCACGGCGATTCTTATGCACGATATTACCTTTATGTGGCGGCGACAGATGAGTCAGGTCGGTTGAGATAAGCTGGCTATTGGCGCCGAAATACCAGAATTTATTGCTGACCAGCACCGTAAGGCTACGAATATATTCCTCATAATTAGGGTCGATGTGAGTAGGACTTACTTTGTGCTCCAGTTGCCTCTTCCTGTCGAGGATGTGGATATTCTCTGAGGATGTGGCGGGTTTAGGGATAGAGTCAGCAAATCTCTTGTCTTTCAAGTAATCAACCAGTGATAGCGTTTCCCTGACTTGCATGACGTACACGACGTGATTTGGCGTTTTGCTCTGAAAGCCAATCATCCAGTCATCTAATTCTACTGGCTCTCTGATGTGGAACATGCAAACAGGCATGACGCAAAAACCATCATAGAGACTTGGTGCGCTCTCACAGTCGTAGCGAACCACATAGCGAAAAATATTCGGTTTCATGACTTCCCCCTCCTGAAAGTCTTGAATGAGATAGTCCAATTAAAGCACATTATCTCAGCCGTCTAACTTGAGATTCTCGCCATACGTAGATCCATCGCTTTCACGGATAGCGCTTTCTCCCATCCACTCCTGCCAGCGGCGCACGATCACATCCACGTACTTGGGATCAAGCTCGATCAGACGCGCAAAGCGTCCTGACTTTTCCGCTGCGATCAAGGTGGTGCCTGAACCGCCAAATGGGTCAAGCACCATATCTCCCGGTCGGCTGGAATTGCGGATGGCGCGCTCCACCAGTTCCACCGGCTTCATGGTGGGGTGCAGGTCGTTTTTCGCCGGCTTTTTAATTTGCCATACGTCGCCTTGATCGCGATCGCCGCACCAGTGTCGGCGCGCGCCTTCCGGCCAGCCGTACAGTATCGGCTCATATTGGCGCTGGTAGTCTGAGCGTCCCAGCGTGAAGGTGTTCTTGGCCCAGATGATAAACGTCGACCATTTGCCTCCCGCTTCCCGAAACGCCGCCTGCAGGGTGTCCAGCTCGCTGGAGGACATGGCGATGTAGATCGCGCCCCGACAATGTGCAAGGGTTGGGCTCAACGCCGCCAGATCATCCGCGTCGAATCCAGTCAGGTCCAGGTCGAAACCGTCTTCCTGCAGCGCCTCCAGTTCAACACGCAGCAATTGCTCGTCCCAGCCAGCCTTCAAGGCCAGCTGATTGTCCGCGAGGATATAGGCGCGTTTCTGCGTCGGCGACAAATGCGCGAGCTCGATGGTCGGGACGTCCACCATTCCTAGTTTTCTCGCCGCCAGCAAGCACCCGTGGCCGGCGACAACGCCGTTCTCTCCGTCGACCAGGATAGGGTTGGTCCAGCCAAATTCCGCGATACTGGCGGCGATCTGCGCCACCTGTTCCTCGGAGTGCGTACGCGCGTTTCGGCAATACGGAATGAGCGCTTCCACTGACCGGTATTGAACAATCAATGGCGGATAGCTTGGGGCGCCAACCGCGGACAAAGAATTCAGATTCTGGGCCTCAAAAAAGAACCCGCCGGCGAATCGCTTCACAGGCGGGTAAAGGGAAGTACGTTGGAATCGGACCTGCGAACCGCAAACCCTGCAAACCTCGTTTTTAGCGCTGACGCTAAACAAACGCGGCGCTCACGCCCCCCGCTTCGACTCATGGCCAGGAAGGACCCATCGGGAGCCCAAAAGGCGCCCAGATAGGCCAAATAATCGCCTGGCGGCTGCCATAGCGGGGAGGTGCGCTCGTGTCACGAGGTAACGCAAATATTACCAAAAAAACCGGCGGATGTTACGCCCCCGAATTGGCGTCAAACCCGCACCAGTACTACGTTTTCCGCAGGAGTTGTTTATAACTAATTAAAACTAATCCTTTCCTCGGGATCGTTAAGTCGAACAGCCACAGCAGACAAGGCCGCCTTCCAGCGACGCCATCCCGTGGTGCGGTCCATACCGAAGTGCGCACAGACCTCTTTCCAGGGACAGCCGTCCGCCCGCATCCACACCAAGTGACGTTGATCCTCGGTCAGCCATTTCACCCAACGAAAGGTCTCAAGCATGCGATCAATCGCAGCCGGATCGGGCGGTAATCGCTTCACCACAGGCTCCGCTCCCATGTTCTCCCAAGGTTAGCGTATCCCTGCACCCGGACAGGGGGCAGCCGTTGCGCTGTGATTGCCGCGTCGGTGAAACGGTCAGCCACGCGTTCCAACGTCCACTCAGTTATGAGAATCATCGACGTCTGGTTGGAGGACGATGTCGGGCGAGCCTAGTCTTCCGCCCGTTTTATATCCCAGACGGCGGTCGTTCCAATATTAATTTTTCTCGCCGTTTCCGCAATCTCCTGCAATCCCCCGCACCTGCTCGCAGTAGCCTGAAACTCCCTCCTGGCCCGTAAGGCGGCCGGTACTGATAATGGCGTCTCCATCAAAAAGTTTGAATATCGGAGCCGCCTTTATGTCACCAAACCTTCCGTTGTCTGGTCCATCCCAGGCCATTCCACCCGAGAAATTAAACGCGATGCAACGTCGGCAGGAAATGGCTCTTATCCTTGCCCACGGCATCGTTCGTCTGCGTGAGCTGAACTCTCAAAAACAGAGCAAGGTGGGACTTGCTTTCCAGGGCCTTCAGAGCGTTCATCCAACTCCGTCACACAGAGAAAAAACGGAGAAAAAATGACCCCATCAAGACTTCAGGAAAAACCATCAATTACCGCTCAAGTGGCCGCGTTACCCAGTTTATCTATACAGGAGCTCCGCGAACTTTGGCGCGAGCTATTCGACAAGGACGCCCCCACCTACGTGAAAACCTATCTTGTGCGCCGCATCGCCTATCGGATTCAGGAAGTGGAGTTTCGCAAGCTCAACTCCGAGCTACTGGACAACAATCGCCGACGCATCGCCGCACTGGCGGAAGCGACCGATCAGTCCAAAAAGTCCGCCGTCAACCGGCCCCCAGCCGGCACGGTGCTGACCCGGGAATATAGAGAGGTTGAGCACCATGTCACAGTGCTCGCAGATGGGCAGTTTGAGTTTCAAGGACGTCTCTACCCTTCCCTGTCCATGATCGCCCGGGAGATCACCGGGACACGATGGTCCGGTCCTGAGTTTTTCGGATTGAATAAGGCCTCGAAACCGAAAGGGACACGCAAGGGAGCCAAAGGATGAGTGAAACCGTTAAACGTCGACTGCGCTGCGCCGTCTATACTCGCAAGTCCACCGAGGAAGGCCTTGAACAGGAATACAACTCCATTGACGCTCAACGAGACGCTGGACACGCCTATATCGCCAGTCAGCGTGCGGAAGGATGGGTTTCTGTTGAGGATGACTACGACGATCCCGCTTATTCCGGCGGCGATATGGAGCGCCCCGCTCTACAGCGTCTGCTTAGCGACGTGGAAGGCGGCAAGGTGGATATCATCGTCGTATACAAAATTGACCGCCTCACCCGCAGCCTCGCCGACTTCTCCAAAATCGTGGACGTCCTGGATCGTAGCCGTGTGTCTTTCGTATCCGTGACCCAACAGATCAACAGCGCCACTTCGATGGGGCGGCTGATGCTGAACGTGCCGCTTTCCTTCGCACAATTCGAATGCGAGGTCATTGGAGAGCGCATTCGCGACAAGATAGCTGCGAGTAAACGTCGAGGGATGTGGATGGGCGGCATCCCTCCGCTTGGCTACAACATTGAGGGGCGGTATCTCGTCCCCAATGATCGTGAGGCCGAGCTGGTCCGTCATATCTTTGAGCGCTTCGTGGCGTTAGGCTCCAGTACGCCCCTCATGAAAGAATAGCGCCAACAGGGCGTTACCGCCAAGTTGTGGACAACCAGCGAAGGCAGTGTTCGTGGCGGAAAGCCATTTGATAGGGTGACGATCTATCGAGTGCTCACCAACCGTGTCTATCTTGGGGAAATCAGGCATTGGAAAACTTGGTACAAGGGGAAGCATCCTCCTCTCATCAGCCCTGAGTTATGGGAACAAGTCCACGGGATTCTGCGTAAAAATCACCGCTCTCGCGGAAACGGCCTGCGCGCCAAAGTGCCCTACCTGCTGAAAGGCATTATCTTCGACTCCGAAGGGCGGGCGCTGACGCCCTGGCACACCACCAAGAAAAGCGGAAAGCGATACTACATTCCACAGCGGGATGAGAGGGAGGGAGCCGGCGCACCCGGATTGCCTCGCTTACCGGCGGCCGAACTCGAATCCGCCGTCCAGGAACAACTACGCGGCTATCTGCGCTCCCCCACTCTAATAATTCAGGATATTTCATCGACAGGCGTAGGTTTGGACCCTGAGCAGGACGAGGCCAAGGTCACTGTCGCAATGACGCAACTGGACGCCATTTGGGAGCAGCTGTTTCCGGCGGAGCAGTCCCGCATCGTGCGCCTGCTGGTGGAGAAAGTCATACTCACGCCGATGAGTTTAGAGGTGAGGCTGCGCATGAATGGCATTGAACCAATAACGCAAGAGCTGTGCGCTAACACCGCTCACTTCCCCGAGGAGAGTGTGGCGTGAGTGGAGGAAGCATTCAAATCACAGGACGCGCCAGCACAATTGTAGCAAGCAATGGCGCTCCAACCCTGTTTATTCCCATTCGGATAAAACGCCGAGGCGGACGCAAAATAGTGACCCTTCCTGAACGTGAAAGCGGCGATCGTCCCTGGGACGAGACATTGACGCCACCGCAAGGAGCCTTAGTCCGAGCGCATCGTCTGGCGGCCCGTCTTGAGTCTGGAGAAGCACGCAATATCAGCGACCTGACGAAGAAAGAAGGCATGATTGTCAGTTATCTCAGCCGCTTTCTGAACTTGACCTTATTGCCGCCAGATATCGTGACGGCCATTCTCGACGACTCGCTGCCCAGTCACATATCGTTTTCCAATCTGGCAATCGATCCTCCATTACAGTGGGAGGAACATAAAAAAGGACGGGATTGGCTTCATTGAAGCGTGATGATAATAGCAAGGTCAGCGCCGACAACGCCGTTAGCGACGCTGACCTTACGGCCAAGCAAAGTGACGATTGAATGGTCATTAATCAGTGTAGCCGCTGGTGCATTTTTTAACAGGAGGGAAGTCGTTTGTATTGCACGTAGGAAGGGCAGATATTGGATTGTATTAAGTTGCAATCCACTGCTAATTACACGTTCATAGGCTACCAATATTCGCCGGCGCAGGGTGGTGCAACACCCAACGCCGACTAACCACAACCAACTTACACGGAGTTGATCATGGCTGACATCGAGTCTACTACGGCCACGCTTCATTTGAACAGGCGCACCGGGGAATTTACCCTATCCGCGCCCTTGGATTCGGGCATCGTTTTAAAGGCCGCCAAACGCGCTCTGGCGCAACGATTTAAACGTCATTCCTGCAATATGGATGACCCGGGTAAAGTGAAAGAGTATCTGATGATGCATCTGGCCCCGGAACCGCGCGAAACGTTCGTGGGACTTTTCCTGGATACTCAGAACCGATAGATCGCCTACGAAGTACTGTTCCGAGGCGCGATTGATGAGGCCCATATTTATCCACGCGAAGTGGTGAAAGCGGCTTTACGACATAACGCTGCGAAAGTTATCGTCGCTCACAACCATCCCTCTGGCGATCCCAAACCTTGCGTTAACGACCAGCTCATTATCTATCGCTTGCTGCAAGCCTTGATGCTCGTTGAAATTCCACTCATCGACCACTTCGTGGTGGGAGGGGATCAAGTCGTGAGCATGGCGGCGCAGGGTCTTTTTGGAAAAAGGCCACGGAAGCTCCCCGAGCTCTCATAACTGGCTTGCTCTTTGATGCTCCGGGCTACTCCGGAGCTTATCTTGACTCAGGCGCATACATTAGGCCGTCGAATATCGATCAGGTCGCTGATATCTTGATTAATGAGCTTATCCGCCAACTCTGCGACACCTCTACGCAGCTTGAAGTTCATTTCCTCTTCGTAAAGCGGAACCACTGCGAAAAATTCGATCTCCTTCTCTTCATTCACTCTCAACCGACCAAACTCACTGGCTACGGTCAATGGGGGAAGTAACAGCGCACCACAGAATCCCACACTCTCGTCGTAGGGTTCCGGCGGATCGCCATGGGGAACGGTATGCCCCACTCCCAGCCAGGAATCCACCTTGTGAGGAAATCTGGCGAGGAACTTGATCAAACGCAACGGCCAATACCACCTTTCGTCGTAGCTGGACTCCTGATCCATACACCATTGCGCCGGCAAGGTAATCATGAGTTCTGCATATCGCGGAGCATGCAGCCCCTCCGGCACGGCCATCGCCAAATCGCTCATGCCGGAAGTGAGAAGGCGAATAAAGGGAGATGCCTCGTTCGGCATTATGATATGCACATCAATATGAACGGTGTCAGAGAGGATTTCGTGGAATACTGTGTCAACAGGGCCGAGGTATCGTTCAACATGGTTGGAAATCTTCTCCAGTGATTCCTCTCCGTGAGGCGATTCCCAATTGTCGGGATCAATATGACGATAGATGGGCGCCCCGCTTAGGGAGAAAATATTGAGTTTCTTGCTCTTCGACATATGCGGCTCCTGCTACAATATGCAATTGGTTGGAAGCCTCTCCAGCTTCATCCACCTCGGAACTTCATCCGCTTAAGCTGATACGCCAACGAGGATTGGCTCATTATTCGGGTCATCTCTTCCAAGTTTATTTTCCCATAAAGCCCATTATCGTCATTTGGCGGGGCGCTGGTGAATGCGGGGAGCATTCCTTGGGGGCGATGCGCCAGGTCCGGCGCGTATTCAGGAAGATAGCGGCGTATCGCCTCCTCGACGAGCTCGCGCGGGGATTTTTGAGACTGCGTATCCATCTGCGACACCCAACAAAAATGCAAGTTAAAGCAAGTTGGCGACTTTACCCCTAACACGACAGCCGCGTCAAGCTGGGAGAGGCGCCAGTTCCATGAGTCTATTCCCTACAGCCGATATTGCCCGACCACTCACACAAGTAAAATATTCTTGCATTGTAAAAATACGTAATACATTTTAGCTCTGCGTCATCTCCGCCTCAAGGGTCAGGAAAGGCGTAATACAAGGGATGTTTCCTGCATGTACTCCACCCGCTCATACGCGTTTAAGCACTGGTCTGATATCACTGTCGCCGACCTTCCATTTATCGAGTCTCCCTTTTTTGCAGCGAGCTTTGCCGACCGTTGCTTGAGCAACGACTTCAAGGTCAGCGATGTCGCCAGCAATTTATGCGGCTATCACTTCCGCTCGGGGTTTGGGGCTTTTCCTGGGCGTGGTTCACCCCACTTTCGCAAGTGGAAGGATGACTTTGTCAGATGCGTTGAGCGCGGCGAAATACTGTTGGTTTTTTCTGATAAGAAGAAGCCTTTCTGCCCAGTTATCAACGAGAGCGAAGAAGGACCAGTACCTGTCAGTTCGGAGGCGAGACTTGCCAAGCGTTTGATTGCTCGCGCCAATCCGGCTCCACCACCACCGCCTGCTTTGACAGGAGAGGTTAGCGAAGTATCCTCATTCAATGGCAACCTTGGATGGGAGAGCGTGCCGCAAGAGCGGAGATCGTCCCCACAAGTTAGGTCAAATAACAATACGGAGCAAACCTCTGAGGAAAACACCAGTGACGAAGATACAACTGAGGTCTATACCGAGCAGGAAGTAGACGAGATCGTAAATGATCCCGAAAAACGAAATGTATGAGATAAACCAGATTATCGGTGTCTGCGGGCAACCTGATGGGACGATATACCGAGTGCTTACTCACTACAATGAAGGGGAAGCACTTTCGGCCGTTGGAACAATTATCAAAGCCAACAGTGATCACAACGGCATTGTACCAGGACAACGCCCACCTCAAATTCTTTGGGCTGACACTCAACTGAACGCCATGTGGATGTCGCCAGAGGGCAATTTATGGGTTGTTGACAGATCCGGCAATGCCTACACCGATGCTGACGTTACTTTCCCTACTCCACCTCAACCCAGTTTTAGGTATAAAAAATTAGCCGCAGACAAGGACTGGAACGTTACATACGTCGCCAACAATTTACTTCAAGCTGTTTGGGGCACATCCAACAACGATGTTTGGGCGAGCAGCTTTAGAGGCCAAGCCTATCACTGGGATGGACAGTGCTGGAGTGAGCATGATATTGGAAATGTCTCAACTGCAATGGATGGTTCCGGTCCTGGTGATATTTATATCGTCGGCTATCACGGGAAAATTCATCACTATAATGGCCACACATGGAAACAAATTCCCTACCCGGATCATTTGCCGGAAGGGGAAGTCTTTACCGACGTAAAAGTCATAAGCGAAACGGAAGTCTATATATGCGGTAGAAACGGAGACCTGCTCAAAGGAAATGCGAAAGACGGCTTTATAGACATCGGTTCGCCTGAGTACACCTGGTATGGTGTGGGCTGCCTAAACGAGCGCATATTCCTGGCAGGTGGATCGAAAGGGATCTTTGAGCTGAGGGACGGGAAATTTATTTGCCTCAAGGATAAAGGAAATCCAGTAGGAGTGTTTGAGACTCAAAAAGCCGTCTACTTTATCCCGGGAGAGCAGCAGGAAAGTTCGTGGATAATTCAATATCGTCCAGGCTCAGATAAAGAGTGGACGAAAGTATCTTCGTAAAGGAATAACAATCGACAATGCAGCAATTTGACGATTTACTTCATCAACATTTATTACCGCAGCTCTATCACCATAAGGCCCTACGTCAGGCCTATGGTGAAGATGCGCCAGAAGGATACGACCTACATCAAGGCGTTGCCTGGTATAACGACCAAGAAATGCCAGTTCAACTTCTAGGCACTTATTCGACGAATGACCGCTCATTTTGTTGGGCTTGGGCCAGTCCAAATCCAATGCCAGCGCCACTGACCCAGTCGAGCCTTCAATTGAAAGAGTGGTTTTCTAGTAATGGAATGAAACATCTGGTTGACGGTGGGGGCATTCCAGAGATAGATCCGTTGGGCCTTTGCGCAGTCTCCGCAGGGATTCTCAACGAGAACTATGTGATAGACATCTTGAGTTTCACCGACTCTATCCAAGGCTGTATTTTAGTCTCACACCTAGGTTCACTGCCGAGACTCACGCTACATCCATTGTGCCGAATGATACAGTTTGCGCTGCAGCACCATTTACACCGCCACATTGAGCCAACACTGTCGTTTCTTCAGGAAATAGGCTTCCTAGTGGAGCAGAACGACCGCCATTGGAATGCAAGCAGGGATGACGGAACAATCACGGTCACTTTGGATGAGCAAGGCTACGTCTCGCAAATCACTCCACTGACCTACGACTCAACGAATAAACTGCAGTGAAAAAACAGCCAATGTGACCTGATATTGTCGTTTCAAACTTTACTATACCGCTCACTGAAAGGCGCTCGGCCAGATATCTCATCCTCCATCTGGCCGCCTTTCAGACCCATAAAGCAAAAATATAATCTCAAACAGTCATTCTTGAATATCCAGAGAGGGCCGAAAAAAGGACTCCCCGGCCATCTCTTACTCAAGATTCCTTTAACATCAGCAATTTAATACCATAACGCTGTACGTTATACTTAAACAAAAGATGTGGTTTATAGGCTTACCGATCCAGAATAATGACTGATAAGAGACTATATAATGAGAAAGTTAAATACCTATCAAAATGCCTTGGCTGAGCTTGAAGCGCTGCAGAATAAAATCGCGTCTTTGGAGCAAAGCGATGAGCTCAAAAAAGGTCTCGAATTCAAAAAGAAACTTGAAGCGTTGATGTCCAAATATGAGATGTCTTCCGAAGATCTATTAAGTATGTTCGGCGCAAACGCCGCTCCAGCCAAATCCTCTGGAAAACGTCAAGCTCCTCGTCCCCTCAAGGTCTATAAGAACCCCAAAACCGGCGAAACAGTGGAAACGCGCGGCGGCAACCACAAGACGCTGAACGCGTGGAAACAGAAGTACGGGAAGGAAAAAATAGAGAGCTGGTTGGTTTCGTAACTCTTTGATTGATGGGTAATACGCATAACCTTTATAAGCTCATCAGCTTAAATCAGGCGGACTACTCAAGATGCAGCTCCCCATCCTGAGCCCCTCTCAACCAGCCTTCCTCTTTCATATCCTTTAATATGGCTTCCAGCTTTGGAACAAGAGCATGATGTTTCTTGTGCAAAAATAGGTAGTTTTCGACAAATTCGACGGAGCCCATCCTTTTTATACCCGCTGAAATGTATTTCTCTTTTTGTAAAAGAGGGTCGACGATTGTCGCCAAATCCACATAAACATCGCTCCTTCTCAATTGTAATCGCCGGAGTGCGGACTCTGCGTTGTAAACCAGCTCCAATCTATTGCCTAGTGGCTTCGATAGCTGGCTTACACACCGAATTACGCCGATACGGCAATCTATCCGGTAACTTGACTTTGCAAGGGCTTCCCACCCCGACGCTTCCATCGCCAAAGCGACCTTGGAATAGGCGACAAAATCCATGGTCCATAAAGGTACATCCACACGTAGGAGGTCAGGATAATGCGAGTTGTAGTCTTTAACTCGGCCCGGCAATCCATCCACGTATCCAGAGTTTGCCAGCGCACCACTACGTTCGGAGGGAAAAGCCTTTAACTCAAGACTATAACCAATACGACGAAACGCCTCCGAATAGAAGGCGTTATACCGCTCAATTTGTGGTGATTGGCTTAATTGGGTGGATATAGCCAACACTAACTGTTTTTCATCCGCCCAACAATAATCAAATGACGCATAAACAAATGCCAGATATACAAATAGACAAACTATACCTCTGTACCACATAACGATCATACTGGCGCAACCGAGGACATCAGCAAAGTCACTTTAACATTCTAAACTACCGGTATCGCTGGGTGTCCATATCTCTTTTCATTTCCTGACCAGCAGCCGTAGATTCCCCAGCATAAATGGTAAATTCCTGCGAGCTTATCGCGCCGTCTTGATCTAGATCAACGGATGACCAGCTATCGGCCAGCTCTCTGTCGCCGTTGGCTTCAAGCTTATCAATAACCCCATCCTGATTTACATCAAGGCTTGCGAAACTCGCCTCTGAAGACAATCCTCTTTTACTCTCTTCCGAGCAGGCGGCGGTAATAGCAAGTAGCAACGACAACCAGAGAACATTGAATTTTTTCATGACGATCACCTCACTGTGATTCTGTTTAGTGGATAGCAGCTGTTATTAGCGCTACTGCCATCTACCCGCTTCATGACGTTCATTGTGGCGATTCAAATTTGGCGCCAAGAAATTAATTTATCGTATCATCAGTAAAGTATAGCGTGTCTAAGGCTAAGCGGCGGCGTACTGCGAGCTTATGTGTTCCTTATTTGCGACATTTGATTTAAAGAGTTTTAAAATATTCCAAGAGTCAGCCCTTAAACTTGCATGTATTCCATATCTATTCACAGGTCAGTGCATACATAGAGGTTCCTTTAAGATAGCTGGCATGCAGATTTAATGGAGATAACCTCTCTGAAATCCTGTGTGGCTAAAGGCCTTTTTCACAGCAATAGCTTTTGCTCTGATGGTGCGTTTTCTTGGGCTGTCTTGAGATCTGAATGAAGGTGCTCCAGCGTTAGAGAAATTTTGTCCTTCGCTCAAAATGAGAAATAGTTGTCGCTTTTGCGCAACACGCGGGCTTGCCGCGCGTGGATAATCAGTCAAAATATTGTCAGTAATCGGTGACGATGTCACAGCAAGCGACTGTAAGTCTTTTTATGAATATAAAATCAAAGTATCACTTTCCTCTTCATTGCAAATTCTGAAGGGGTCCACTAGATTTTAGTTCTCCGACCGTGGTCAGGATTGGCCATTATGAAAGTCACAGTAAGGGCCCTCTTATCACTCATCCTTGCGGGAGTGGTCATCGCCACAACAGGAGTAGTAAACCTGATAGTGGATCACGAGGCCTCTGACCGTCTCCAAAGGGAGTTGGACAGCCAATTCAATGGCGTTGCCAACCAGATGGCTGACAGCCTTGACAAAGGCATGTACGACCTTCTTCGTAATCTGGTGAATGTATCAGGGTTACCCACGATTCGTGACCTGTATGGCGCTGATGCGGAACTGCAGAGAAACATTTTGGAAACGATGAAAAGAACCTATGAGCACTACGTCTGGGTTGGGTTGATGGATACAAATGGCACAGTGTTACGCTCCACGAACAAGTCAATGGAGGGAACAAACCTCTCGGATCAGTCATGGTGGAGCGAAGGTCTACGCAGGCCATTTGTCAGTGATGTGCAGGAATCCGATGGTCAAACCGGAGAAGTTGGTGTTGGAGCGCACCGTTTTATTAGTCTGGTGTTGCCAGTTCGAGATGCTCAGGGAAGAGCGATAGGGGTAATGAGAGCCTGTCTGAATTGGAATTGGGCCGGGGAACTGGCCGAAAACTTATTAAGACACCAAAGCCAAGCGCTTGAGCTGTTTGTACTTTCACGCGAGGGTTCCGTGTTACTTGCCCCAGAACCACATATGTCTACAATTATCCCTTTGCAGAAATTCCCGAACCTGAATAAACGCTCACTAATAAGCTGGCCAGACGGCGAGCTTTATATGACTGGGTATAGCGCGACCCAAGGGTTCCGCGGATACCCAGGAAATGGATGGGTGGTGGTTGTCAGACAAAATGCGGAAGCCGCATTGAGCCCAGTGCGGCAGCTCAGCGCCGCTATATGGAGTATAGGTGGGGCGGTAACCATACTTTTCGCATTTATAGGTGCTGGTGTAGCAAGCCGTATCTCCCATCCATTGAGAATCCTGGCCGCCTCGGCCCATACGAACATGCAGACCGCAACCCCGGCAAGCTTTCCAACGCCAACGGGTCCCTTGGAAATAAAACATCTTGCGAATGCGCTAAACAACATGCTGGATCAAATACGCAGTAGGGAGGAAACGCTAGAAAGGCAGTATGCAGAACTGGATTTGCTTTATGAAGGCCCTCCCATAGGCATTGTTATGATGGATCAAGATCTGAATTGTTTGCGCATGAACAGTAAACTCGCCCAATGGTGTGGCATAGACAGGAATACGATTGTCGGCCGTAAGCTAACTCACCTCTCTTCCGACTTACTCAAGCAATATCAAGCAATGGTTGCTCAAACGCTACATGCTGGCGAGGCGGTGTTCAATGTTGAAGCAACTATTGATACCGCTTCTTCTAATACTCCCAGAAGCTTTCTAGCCACCTGTTTACCACTAAATAATACGACCCTGAATATTACCGCAGGCGCCGCACTGCTGATTTCAGAAATGACTGCTCAGCGTCAAGCCGAATATTATTCCACTCATGATCCATTAACTGGTCTGCCCAATCGACGTTTACTCAACACTTTTATCAATCAAGAGCTTGCGGTGGCGCACCGCCATAGCAAGAAACTAGCGCTGCTCTTTCTTGATCTAGACAGGTTTAAAGCTGTCAATGATAACTTCGGACATGATCTCGGTGACGCTTTATTAAGGGAGGTCGCCAATCGATTGCGACGCACTGTGCGTCAATCCGACCTAGTATTCCGACTAGGCGGCGATGAATTTGTCGTCGTTGCATTTGATTTCATTCATCGCAACGATACTGCGCGGTTAGCAAAGAGTATTATTATCAATCTTTCAAAGGCCTATACATTTTGCGACCATACGATTGTGACCTCACCAAGCATTGGAATCGCAATTTATCCTGATGATGCGAGTGATGATGCTGGCCTATTGAGCTGCGCCGACAAAGCCATGTACAACGCGAAAAAGGAAGGTAGGGGATGTTACTGTTACTACTCTCCAACTCAAGATAAAGGCGCACGCGCTTGAGCACACTGTTGTTTCTCCAGGCATGACATGACCAGTCTTTCGTTGGCTACCGCACTGTCGCTGGATCGACTGCAGTCTTAAGTTTGTCTGAAAAAAGGCTTGCCAAACGTTCAATTACTCTCCTTTTGTGGCGAAATATCCCACAACGAGATACTAGGTGGCGCAACCTACAATAGATGACTAGAATTTCTCAATGAAGCTCTTTTGGTTAGCCGCAACTGCTGATCGAAGAAGAATAACCTATCTGTCAAATATCCCACTAATTCAGAGAGCTTTCTGAAAATAGCGCCCGAATACGTTGAAAGCCCGGCCAACAAACCGAGCTTAAGAACCTTTTTACGTCTCGCACTAGAGGAGGCGCACGTATGCTATCGGATGAACAACTCGATACGTTTCATGAAGTCGTTAACATCGCTATGGGACAAAGCTCCTGTCGACTTGCGAGTCTGGTTAACCATTTCGTCGTTTTATCTGTCCCACGCCTATTTGTCCTGACGCACACTCATGAGCGCAGACCAGAACTTTATTTTCGGTATTACCGTAGCGTTATTATCCAGCAGAGTTTTTCTGGAGGCTTAAAAGGCGAGGGCTTAGTGGGTGTTCATGACATGACCGCGCATCACTTAGAGCGATTTGTGGGACTCGATTCTGTCTCTAATCAAAATGAGGATGAACTCTATCTTGATCTTGGTAATCTTTTGATTGGCTCATGTGTCACAAGCGTATCGCACCAATTGATGCTTGGCAAAATCCGATTTTCTCAACCTTCACTATCTGGTTGTAGCGTATTGGCAATTACGGATTCCGACCACGAGTCAGAGCAGAAAACTAGCGATGCTTTACTGGTGAATATTCTACTGAAAGTTGAACGACTTGCCTTCTCCTGCGAATTGCTGCTCTGCATTGATAACCAGTCTATCCAGCCGATTCAACGAGCAACTGATCGAATACTGGCGAATTTACACTTGGATTAATGAAATACATGGAACTCTCGGGCTAAAAAGCGGGACTGGCGGTTTCTCCTCCGCCAGCGTAGGTAGCATGACCAATTAAGCTGTGGCTACATGGCTTATTCAGGTACAGGTTCGTTCAGAATTTCCCCTTCTGTATCTGCCCCGGCAGCGGTAGCCTCGCCGGTATAGATAGTCAACTCGTCTGGGCTGACTAAGCCGTCCCGATCTATGTCGATAGCGGCCCAGTTGTTGGCCAGCTCGGTATCGCCTTTTGCTTCGGACTTGTCAAGAACGCCATCTTCGTTTACATCAAGGCTCGCGAACCTGTCTCCGGTAGGCTGTTGCTCGGAACCGCCCATATCTTCTTCCGCGTAAACTGCGGGCGCAGCTAATAGTAGTATCAATGCGACAGTATTTAGTCTATTCATGACCATCACCTCTCTGTGACTTTATTCCATCATTTGTGGAATATCTCCATTTAACTCCTCCCAGGTGCATTTCAAATACGCACCTCGCCCGAGCACTTTTGGCGCTCAAGAGAAAATGCTACAAATTCCACACCGGGAGATACTTTTATCTATTTATCAGCAGACTTATGAAGTGAGGATTAAAAATGTGCGTAAAAATGTCTCCAAATAACGACGCAATATTGGCCGGCATCATGTCTACTCTGAAGAATCAATCGGTTACCTGTCTCCAACTGGCAACATGATTATTAAAGCGCTTTCTAAACGTAGCATATATAAGTCGCACCCAAATGGTAAGGGTGTACAACCTCTTCCCTGCCGAGACTGAACATGGATTTCCACTGAGCTCTGATGCTACTCCGCGAGATCTAGGAAAGTCCCACCTGTCAATCGTTCCAGGTCTCCTGGCTTCAGTGAAAATACAGCGAAAGGCGTTCCCGCCGCCGCCCAGATGGTTTCATATTCTTTCAGATCAGGATCGAGAAATGTGGTGAGTTTTTCGTTATGCCCCCGCCACCGATAGCGTAACCCACTCGCTTTTTAACGAAATCGCCATCGGCTTTATTCAGCCTAATTCCTGTTGCTTGCTCAATCTTCTTTGTATCGACGCGGTTGGAGCCCGACGCCACTACCAACACCGGCTTATCCAAGTCCGCACCTTTGAACATCTATGCTGCAGCCAATAGCATCGGCAGCTTCTTTCGCGGCTCGGGTAGACTCTGGTAGCTCTTTTACTTCCATTGAAAAACCATTGTCTTGCAGAAACAGCTGTACGCGCCGAGCGCTAGTGGTCAAGCTAACAATACCTAATTCATGCCATGAGTTGTGGTCAAAATAATGCTTTAAGGCCGAATCTATAACAAGCCCAATAACGTAGTTAGGAATTCAAGAGAAGAGTCGACATTGAGTTTATACCTGATCAAATAACGTACTTAATTCTGATCTGACCCGACAATCTGAATTGGGTTTGCGTCCGGCCATTAGTTGAACTAACTTCTTTAGACAACCTCTGCATGCATGTGCAGATATAGCAGGACAGCTGTAATGGCGTTGTGGGGTCATATGAAAAATTCTATTGAAGCTCCCGAATCCGCTAACACGGAAAAAAAGAGAGAGCTCACCGTCTTTATCTTTCTCGCAGTAATATTGGCGCCTGTCCTTAGCGTCGTCATCGTTGGCGTCTACGGATTATCTGTCTGGTTATTACAGCACCTTACCGGTCCGCCCGCCGGCTGACGCCACTGAATCAATCAGTGTTATTGGGTTCGCCGCCGCAAGAGGTTGGGACAAAGCCATCCGAAGCATCATGGCTGTATGCATACTGACGCCATCAATATGAAGGAGGAAGCATGGAACAGGATGAACATATCGTCAGTTTCCTCATTCAGTGCGCGCCGCAGCGGGTTACTTTCCTCTCACAACTGTTGCATCAGCCTCCGACACAAGAAGTCACGCATTCAGAGCAAGTCGGCAAGATTGTTGTGGTGATGGCGACTACCTGTAGAGAAATGGTTTCTAGCTTTCTGAACGACACGCTCCATTTGACGGGCGTTTTTAGCGTCAATCTGATCTATCACCACTGTGAGCGCGCCAGCGAGCTCGACCGGAATATGTCTTAACGGAAGCTCCTTTCGCTATATAGCGCTCCCCAGAGCACAGGTAGTGCGATATGACTACACGAAGAGAGTTCATCAAGCGTTCCGCGGCGGTAACCGCCGCCTGCACTGCGGGCATCAGTCTTTCTGGCGAAGCCAGTAATGTCATTACTGATTCGGAATACACCCGCCTGAAGTGGTCCAAAGCGCCCTGCCGATTCTGTGGAACAGGCTGCAGCGTTAATGTCGCGGTTAAGGATAATCAAGTGGTGGCGACTCACGGAGACATCCAGTCGGAAGTCAACAGAGGCCTTAACTGCGTCAAAGGGTACTTCTTATCCAAAATTATGTACGGAAAGGATCGACTTACTCAGCCGTTGCTGCGCAAGAAGAACGGGGAGTATCACAAAGACGGCGATTTCACGCCGGTGACGTGGGATGAAGCCTTTGACGTGATGGCGAAGCAGTTTAAAAAGACGCTCAAAGAAAAAGGGCCAACCGCTGTCGGTATGTTTGGCTCAGGGCAATGGACGGTATGGGAAGGCTATGCGGCCGTCAAACTGTATAAGGCCGGATTTCGCTCCAATAATATTGACCCCAATGCGCGCCATTGTATGGCGTCTGCGGTTGCAGGGTTTATGCGGACGTTCGGAATCGATGAGCCCATGGGCTGCTATGATGATATCGAACATGCGGACGCCTTCGTTCTCTGGGGCTCCAACATGGCGGAGATGCACCCTATCCTATGGACGCGAGTGACAGACCGCCGGTTAAGCCATCCCCATGTCAAAGTCGCCGTCCTGTCGACCTTTCAGCACCGATGCTTCGATCTGGCCGACCTCCCCATTATCTTCACGCCGCAGGCGGACCTGGCGATATTGAACTACATCGCCCGATACATTATTGAAAAGGACATGGTCAACTGGGACTTCGTTAATAAGCACGTCCGTTTCAAAGTCGGCGCTGCGGATATTGGCTATGGTTTGCGCCCTGAGCATCAGTTGGAACTGGCGGCGGCGAACGCCAACAATCCCGGCGGCGCCCAAGACAGTTCCTTCGAGGAATATAAAAGTTTTCTGCAACAGTATGACGCTCAATATGTCTCGAAACTATCTGGGACACCCAAGGAAAAGCTGGATCAATTAGCTGAGCTTTACGCCAATCCCAAGACCAGAGTCACTTCCTTTTGGACCATGGGCTTCAATCAGCATACGCGAGGCGTATGGTGTAACAATCTCGTCTATAACCTGCACCTGTTGACAGGAAAAATTTCCAGTCCCGGAAATAGTCCCTTTTCGTTGACCGGGCAGCCCTCCGCCTGCGGCACCGCACGCGAAGTGGGTACGTTCGCACACAGACTGCCCGCCGACATGGTGGTCACCAACCCTAAACATCGAGAGTTTGCTGAAAAAACCTGGAAGGTACCGCTAGGGATCATTCCTGATAAACCCGGATACCACGCGGTTCTGCAAAATCGCAAGCTCCGGGATGGCGAACTGAACGCCTATTGGGTCCAGGTTAACAATAACGTGCAGGCTGCCCCCAACATGCTGGAAGAAACCCTGCCAGGCTATCGTAACCCCAATAACTTTATCGTGGTGTCTGAAGCCTATCCCACTGTGACCTCACAAGCCGCTGACCTTATTCTGCCTGCAGCAATGTGGGTTGAGAAAGAAGGCGCATACGGAAACGCGGAAAGACGAACACAATTCTGGCATCAGTTGGTCAGCGCGCCAGGAGAAGCAAAATCCGACCTCTGGCAGATAATGGAATTCTCCAAACGCTTTACGACAGACGAAGTCTGGCCGGAAGAAATACTTTCCAGGAGCCCAGAATTCAAGGGTAAGTCTTTATTTGACGTGCTATTCGCAAACAATAGCGTGAATAAATATTCCATTGAGGAAATAGACCCAAATTATAAAAATCACGAGTCTGAACACTTCGGTTTTTACGTTCAGAAAGGCCTGTTTGAAGAGTACGCTATTTTTGGCAGAGGCCACGGTCACGACCTGGCTGAGTTTGATCGCTACCATGAAGCGAGAGGATTACGATGGCCTGTCGTAGACGGCAAAGAAACCCTCTGGCGATTCCGCGAAGGCTCGGACCCCTATGTCAAAAAGGGCGCAGGATATCAGTTTTACGGGCATTCGGACGGTAAAGCGATAATATTCGCCCTGCCCTATGAGCCGCCCGCTGAGTCTCCTGACCAGGATTATCCCTACTGGCTTGTGACAGGAAGGGTTCTGGAACACTGGCACTCAGGGAGTATGACCCAGCGAGTCCCCGAACTTTATCTCGCAGAGCCTGACGCCCTGGTCTATATGCACCCTGACGACGCCCGCAAGCTCGGCGTTCGTAGAGGCGATGAAATCAAAGTCGTGTCCCGCCGCGGCGAAATGCGCAGCCGTGTAGAAACCCGCGGCAGAAATAAACCTCCCGTAGGTTTGGTGTTCGTCCCGTGGTTCGACGCCAGTCAGCTCATCAACAAATGCACCCTGGACGCGACAGACCCCATTTCCAAACAGACTGACTTCAAGAAGTGTGCGGTCAAGCTGATCAAGGTATAGGGGGTTGCAATGAAAAAATGGCTTATTCTTCTCGCTCTACCAGTTATCACTGCGCTGGTCTGGGCGGAAAACATTGCAACGCTGCGAAACGCGCCTTTAGATGAAAATCCAGAACCGCCCTATATCCCACAGGTACTGAACGAGGATATCAAGCGGGAACGGGCCTACCCTATGCAGCCTCCCACGATCCCGCACAAGATCGATAACTATCAGGTGGACCTCAATAATAATCAATGCATGCATTGTCATAGCCGGCACCGCATTGAGATATCGCAGGCGCCAATGGTTAGCGTCACCCATTATATGGACCGAGAGGGAAATTTCCTGGCGGAAGTTTCTCCACGACGCTATTTCTGCAATCAGTGCCACGTGCCGCAGACCAACGCCAAACCGCTGGTTGAGAACAATTTTAAGGACATACGGCAGATCATTCAGGATAAGCGTAAGGAGCAATAGCTATGAGAGCTATGCGCTGGATAAAGCCGCTATGGCGTACGCTCAATCGCCCAAGCGTCCACTTTTCTCTTGGCTTTCTGGTTATGGGAGGCTTCATAGGAGGCATTGTATTCTGGGGGGGCTTTAATACCGCCTTAGAAGCGACGAACGAGGAGCGCTTTTGCATTAGCTGTCATGAGATGGAAAGTAACGTCTATCGTGAGCTTCAGGACACCATTCACTGGGCCAATCGCTCAGGCGTACGCGCCACCTGCCCTGACTGTCATGTCCCCCACAATTGGACCGATAAGATCGCCAGAAAGATGCAGGCGTCCAAGGAAGTCTGGGGCTGGCTCTTCGGTACGATAAACACCAAAGAAAAATTCGAAGAAAATCGTCGGGAACTGGCTGAGCATGAATGGGCGCGTTTTAAGGCGAACAACTCTCTTGAATGTCGAAACTGTCATTCCGTCGAGTCTATGGACTTCACTCGCCAAAGCAAACGGGCTCGTGATGCGCATGCAGGCTTCCTCGTTACTGGTGAGAAAACCTGCATAGACTGTCATAAAGGCATCGCCCATCGCTTACCCAACATGGCGGACGTAGAAGACTGGTAACCGTCAGCTCACACCTGGCCTGTTATGGAAAGCTTCAAAATTTCAATTGACCTTAAACTGCCCGGCTTGTTGGATAAGGATTGCGCTTACCTGGCGAAGGCTTTCGCAAGACGACCTAACCTGATCTATAGACTCCGAGTTTTCCTCCGCAATCACGGCGATGTTGCTGACGTTTTTGTTTATTTCTTCTGAAACCAAACTCTGTTGTTCTGAAGCCGTAGCGATTTGGTTATTAACGTCGTTGATTTCGGTAATGGACGTTATGACCTTGTCCAACGCATTCTCGACACGTTGCGTCTGTTCTTGCGCTCCACGCGCTTTATGGAGACTTTTTTCCATCGCGGATACGGCTGAAGAGGCCCCGGTTTGCAGTTTCCCAATCATCTCATTAATTTCCTGAGTGGAGTGCTGGGTTTTACTGGCCAAGGCTCTCACTTCATCCGCAACGACAGCGAACCCCCGCCCCAGCTCTCCCGCCCGCGCAGCTTCTATTGCCGCATTCAACGCCAGCAAGTTGGTCTGTTCGGCGATGCTCTCTATGACCGTCAGTACGCTGCCGATGTTTACCGTCTCAGTTTTAAGCGCCTCGATCGATAAAGTCGTCCTGTTCATTTCGGCGGCAAGTTCATCCACTGTCAGCAATGTATTTTTCATGATAAGCCGTCCTTGATCAGAATCATTGTCTGCATCAGCAGCGCATTGCGCAGCCCTGTTTGCATTTTGAGCAATTTCCTGCGCGGAAGCTGACATTTGGTTCATGGCGCTGGCGACTTGATCCGTTTCCTTTTGTTGATTCTGGGCGTTGTCAACGCTCTTCATCGCTGCGTTGGATAACTCATCCACAGAGAGAGTCAGCAAACCAATAGATGAAGTTACATTGGTGACTAAATTTCTGATTTTATCTACGAACGTATTGAACTGTACGGAAAGAGCGGCAAGCTCGTCCCGACCCTCCGTTTGCAGATAGACCGTTAAGTCTCCGTCGCCAGAGGCGATATCGCCCATCCTTTCTAAAGTTCTATTCAGTGGGTTCGTAACGCTATTGGCGACGATCATGAGGATAAACAGTAAAAGGAGAATGATAATGCTCACCGTCACAAGCACTTCAATCATCTGCTGGAATAAAACAGCTTCGACATCATCAACATAAACCCCTGATCCGACTATCCATCCCCAGGGCTCGAAACCTTTCACATAACTGACCTTGGCCACGGGGTCCTTATGTCCGGGTTTCGGCCAATAGTAAGGCACAAATCCAGCTTTATTTTGTTTCACCACGGAAACAAACTCTCGAAAGAGATAAACGCCATTCGGATCTTTTAAATCATATAATCTTTTTCCATTCAGCTCAGGCTTTATGGGATGCATGAGCACAGTATGATTGAGGTCGTTGATCCAGATATATTCGCTGCCGGCATAACGAATGCTCTCAATTGTACGCAGCGCCTGCTCACGCGCTTTGGCTTCCTCCAGCGTCCCATCCGCCGCTTTCTTCTGATACGAGGCGATGATGCTTATCGCTGCGTCGACCGCATTTCTGGCGCTTTCCTGTTTGCCGGCCATGAGGTTTTTGCTGGCGTTAAAGTACGTCATTGTGACGACGGCGAAGAGACCAACAACGAAAAGGAACAAAATCAGGTAGAAGCGATGCCGAATGGTAATTTGGCGCAAGTAGCTCAACATTAAGACCCCCTTGGTAATGCGTAAGGGTTACAAGGTCATTGGTGGAGCCAGTCACCCAACGACAATGGAAGTCGTTCAGAATTGGCCTGTATATTTTTTAACCTTATCGAATAACAAGGATGCTGACCTGGATCAATTCTGCAGCCATAAACTATTATTAACATGGCAATAATATTGGCATGTTAATAATCAGGCGACGAGCCGGATTAATAATAATAGTATCTCTGTGGTTATTGAGACTCATTTTGCCTGACAAGAATTTTGACATTTTCCGTCTTGAAACCAATATATGACACCCTGGAGTAACATCAGCATCGTAGTAGGAATTTATCGGGCCTGACGTATCAACGATCAATCCAGTAGTCTCATCGCAATCAATTTTGACAACTTTAACGGTAATCCAACATATCCCGCCATGGGATGTTAAAGTCACCATGTCTCCCAGATTTAGGGGGCTCTTTGAATCAAGCGGCGATTTCCCATATATGCTGATTAGTTCGTTATTGGTATCCCATTTTTTCATCTGAAGTCTCGATTTTCCCTGCCTTCAAAACTGTCGTTGCGATTAACCTTAAAATCACCTTTAAAGATGACTTGAAGGCCTGTTTCATTATCGTAGATCTACCGTCGCCTGCCGACGCTGGAATGTGATAGTTTGCAAATTGATTTATTCTCGCCACAAGTTCCATCAAGTTCCATCAAGTTCCATCAAGTTCCGAAAAGTATAAGAACTTTCACATTATTTTTCACTTAAGGATAATTACAGTTATAACGGTAACAAAATAAATTTGTGTGTTACCAATCCATTACCAGAAAGCATGATAAAGCGCCTTGTTGCTTTATCATTCCGTGCTATACCTAAACTAATCCAAGGAAAGATGTTTGACGAGTTATGGATATTTATATTGACTGAATAACATTCGGTAATCGCCATGGCTCAGAGTTCCGCCGTATTATTTGCCGATATTGCAGGCAGTTCCTGTCTATACAAGCAGATTGGAGATAAAAGAGCGAAGGAGGCGGTCTTCTCCTGCTTCTATCTTATGCAGCGTCTTGCGGAGGAGCACGGCGGGACGGTGGTTAAAACCATCGGCGACGAACTGATGGTGCGATTCCACACTGTGGATAAGGCTGTCAAGACCGCTTGCGCTATCCAAAGGGAACTGGAGCCGAGTGTGAATAGTGGTCCCCGTCTGTCAGTAAAGATAGGCATTCATTATGGACCGGTTATTGTCGAGAGAAATGATATTTTCGGCGATACCGTCAATACAGCCGCCCGCATGGTTTCAATCGCCAACGCCAAACAAATTGTCGTTAGCGAGGAAGCCGCCGCAGTCCTGTCCGCCGAGTTCCAAGCTCAAATAACCACTTTTGACTGCGTAAAAATAAAATCATTCCAGAGAGACTCTATCCTGTATCTTGTCGACTGGCGTCAAAGCGGCGGCGACAGCGGCTTCTCAACCATGATCAGCTTTGACAATCATGATCTGAAATCGCATACGACCAGTAAGGGAATGCACTTGGTCTATCAGCGCAGGGATATTGTGCTGTCGCCACAGCTGGATAGCTTTAACGTGGGGAGAGACCAGGATATATGTGATTTGATATTGCAGGTTCAATATACTTCCAGGAAGCATTTCTGGATTGAGTATCGACGAGGAAAGTTTGTTTTAGTGGATCACAGCACCAATGGCACCTGGGTCAAAATGGATGAGGAAAAAGAAATTTATCTGAAACGCGAAGAACTGCCTTTGTGGGGACGCGGCGTTATAAGCGCCGGTCAACCTCTCGCCTGCAATCAGTCCCATCGCATTGAATTCTTTCACTGAAGACGCCATGCAAGCATGTGGACGATTGGCTATTACTTGGCTTGACTGGAAGTCTTGAGAGGAACTCAGCGCCATATTGAGAAAATCAGCTGGAGCAGGCCCTGTCTCCTGCGGCTAACCGCGCTGGCTCATCATTTGGTCGTCTAGTCGTCTCTACGGTTGAGGCTCTCCAGATTAATCTGCCCATACCCCAATAAACGACCGCCGTGAACAGCCATGAATGCTTTCGCATCTTCTTCGCTTTTAAATGACGCCAGGGACGGCCCCATTCCTGATTTAATCTTTGCGCCCAACACATATGAAGCAGTCTTGGCGTTTATAAGGTGGTCATTGTCTGGCGTATTCCAATCCGTGCGCGACATGTCATGCACAAATACGGCGGAGCCCGGGCGCCGATTTTCTGGTTGAAGCAACCAAGTGAAAAGCTCATAGGTCGAGCAAAACTTAAATACTTGACCATCAGCAAGCACCGCCTCACCTTTGGGGCCAGGCAGCCTGGCGATCACCATCCCGCAGATGTGACATTCGTCTTCCGGTTCAAAGTGTACCGCCGACAATTGCGCACTGGCGTCGCTGACGGGATCGCGGCAGCCAGTAAGGCCAAGTAGTACGAGAATTAGTAAAACACCCAAGGAGGACTTCAGCGTCCATTCATATATTCCAAGCACCATATCACCTGCTTCTGTGAATAAGTATTAAAGATCACAACCTGCTTCGCTTTCTGGCGGATTTGGGCCACTAAATCGCTCTTCGCGTAAAGGCGATGTGCGCCAGCAGAAGAGGCGCGGCCACCCATACCGCCAGACCGAGCCACAACCCATGCGTCAGAGGCAAATCCGCTCCGATCGCCAGCGCGCCGCTGACTCCGCCAAACCCATTCATCGCCGTCAGATTGATGAGACGATAGATATCCGTCGGATTAAGCATTAGTAGCCAGGGAAGAGTCTCAGGGCTCATTCCACCTTCGGTGGAAGTCAGAATCGCCAATAAAGCCAGATCAAACACCAGCACAAACAGGAACCAACACGACAACGCCAACCCGGCGGCGCGTTTTTTCTCCGTCACCAGCGCGCTGACAAGATAGGCAAGCGCCAGAAACGACCATCCCAGTAGTGTGGATGACAGGATAAAGCGGCCGAAAGCCGCTAACACTTCACTGACAACGACCCCTTCGGCGAAGATGACAATCGCCAGAGCGGCGGCGCCGAAACCTGTTACTGCAGCCAAACCAAGAATTATGCTATGGCCGCAAAACTTTCCTATTAACAAGTGCATTCGACTCAGGGGGTAAGTCAACAGCAATAATAAGGTTCCGCCTTCATCCTCTCCGACTATCGCGTCATAGGCTACCAACAGTGCAATGAGGGGAATCAGAAAGCTGGCCAGACTGGTGAGACTGGCGATAGTGGTCTCCACACTGGAGAACCCGATTTGACCTGACGCCGCGGAGCCAAACCAGGCAATGCCAATCGCCAGTATCGCAAACGTCATGGTGATAGCGAGCAGCCAGCGGTTGCGTAAGCCGTCGCTGACCTCTTTTTGGGCGATGCGCCAGATCTGTCTCATTGCCGCTTCTCCTCTGTTTGCGCAGGGTCATCGGCGATGAAATACCGATACAAGTCCTCCAGGCCGGGCTGGTGGATATCCACATCCTCTACCTGGATGCTGGTCAGCAATACTTTCAGCAGTTCCAGCTTATGTTGCGCGTCGGTGGCGATTTCCAAACTATGGGCGTTAACCGGACGCATATTGGGAATCTGGTCTTTCCAGCGCTCCAAACATTGGTCCCGGTGCTTGACGCCCGACAACCTGACCCGAATCGGGGCCTGCGCCTGACGGCGCAATTCACCCAGAGAGCCATCCGCCCGCAGACGCCCATGGGCGAGGATCGCCGCCCGGTCAATATGAGGCTCCACTCCAGGCAACACATGGGAGCATAAAATGACTCCTGCGCCCCGACATCGCAGTCCATCCACCAATTCATACAAATCAGCGGTTGCAATAGGGTCGAGCCCCACGGTCGGCTCATCCAGCAGGAGCAGCCGGGGTTCGCCCAATAGCGCCTGAGCAAGCCCGAGACGTTGTCGCATGCCTTTTGAGTAGGTTTTGACTTTCTGGTTCGCCGCTTCCGACAGTCCCACTTGTTCCAGCAGGCTTTTCACCTGGGTCAAAGGCGCTTGTTTAAGCCGCGCGAAGTAACGCAAGGTCTCCAGTCCGCTTAGTTGCGGATAGAACATGACATTTTCTGGCAGATAGCCGATCTGACGGCGCATATCCACCTGATTCGGGCTTCGCCCCAGGGTGAGCACATTGCCGCGATCTGGACGGAGCAATCCAAGTATGAGTTTAATCGTCGTCGTTTTGCCGGCGCCGTTATGTCCGAATAATCCCAGCACTTCGCCTTCCCCCAAAGTCAGATTGAGGTCATGCAGAACCTGATGACGGCCGTAGTACTGGCTAACCCCTTCCAGGTGAATCATGCTATTTCCCCCTCCCCTTTTTACGGCAAGCCGTTTGTGCTTCATGTTGTACTGTATTCCGCATCAACGGGGCACTATCCCTGACGCCAGGAGACTTCACTACGGGAAAGGCCTGTTGCGCCCAACGCAAGACGTCGATGGATGGGCTGTGCATCAGCAATCGGGCTTGTGGGTAGGTCCATAAGAGTCGGTCCACGTTATCATTGGGTTCATAGGGAACATCGCCAATCCCATCGGCGTTACGATCCCATCCCAGATAATCGCTCCAGAAATTTCCTTTTCCATTGGTTGACCACTCTTGCAGGCGTGTCGCTACGTATTTCACTTGACGCCGATTATGAATAAACGCATTCCCCCCCACTAAGTTATCTTCTGAGCCTGCCGTCAGATGGACGCCAATATCGCTCTTTTCAAAGCGGTTGCGCTCAAACACGTTAAACGGTGAGTTATAAACGAATAAGGCCTTACCTTCAGCGCCATCCACCCCTACCCCCGCCATTCCTCCCTGCTTCACGCCGACGACCTGGTTGTTGCGCAAAGTGGAATAGGTGATGTAATTCATCAGAATGCCGTAGTTCTGATCCTGTTCGGAATAGTTTCCCTCTACGGTCAGTTTACGACTCTGCATCAGCGCATAGCCTGTGCGGGTGCGCAAGGTACAGTTATTCAGCACCGCATTATCGTGTGAATACATGTAATGCACCCCGTAACGCAGATCGTGCAGGAAGTTGTCGGCCAGGGTGTTATTGTTGGATGTGTCGATGTAGATGCCATCCCGCGTTTGCGACACCTCATTACCTTCAACGAGAGCGCCGGTGACGGCGAACAGATGAATGCCATTGCCGCGATCTTGTGAACGCACGCTGACGTCACCTTGTATTTGGTTGCCGCGCAAGGTGACGTTGGGAGTGGCGTCTACCCAGACGCCAAATCCCGGCCCGCTCAGACGGACGTTCTCCACCATCGTTCCAGCGGCTTGACGCTCAATGAAAATACCGGCGTCCAGGTTTGTCAGATTACGTCCCCAGTTTTGAATCTCACAGTCGCGGACGGTTATGTCCGGCGCCCTGAGACGGAGCCCGTGCCCCTGACCGCCGGCGTTGATGACCGCGCCAGGCAGGCAACGAAAATGAAGGCTGCGGGAAACGGCGAAATTGCCTTCATAAACGCCCTCCGGCAGCACCCATTCTCCATCGGTCGCCTGGATCATCGGCAACTCTTGCAGAGTCGCCGACGCATATCCCGCCGCAAGGCACAGGAATGACGCCTGCGTCAGGCTAAAGCCAGAAGTCAGCCGTGACAGGAATCCGCGCATGGGATGTCCGAGCCTCAAGCCTTTTCTACAATCATACGGCCGCGCATTTCCATATGCAGGGCGTGGCAGAACCAATTACAGTAATACCAATGCACGCCCGGCTCAGACGCCACAAAAGTGACGGATGAGGTCTGCTGGGGACTGATTTCCATACTGACCCCATGATTCACCATACAGAAACCATGGGAGACATCCTCCACCATATCCATATTGGTAATGTAAACGGTGACTTCATCTCCCTGTTTCACCCGAAACTCAGTGAGGCCGTAGATTGGCGCGACGGAGGTCATGTACACGCGCACTTTATTACCGTCGCGAATAACCTTGTTATCCGTCTCTAAAGTAATTCCATCCTTTTTGGCTTGCGTCACGGCGGAGGCGAAGAATGGGTCATCCCGGCTCCATATTTTCAGTGGGCGGATCTGGTCCCGACGCACCAATATACAGTCATGAGGTTCAGCGTAGGTTGGTCCATCATGGACCAAAGCCATCTCGTCCCCAGAGATATCGATTAACTGATCATTCTCTGGATGCAGCGGCCCCGCAGGAAGGAAACGGTCTTTTGAGAACTTGCAGAGCACCACCAGCCACTTTCCATCAGCATCCCGGGACTCGGTCAGACTGGCGTGGTTGTGCCCCGGCTGGTACTGTACGTCCAGCTTCTGCTTAATATAGTTAACCTTCTCTCCGTTATAAGCGCGTATGGCTTCGGCGATATTCCACTTCGCCACCTGACTGTCTATAAACAGCGTCGTGTAAGCAAAACCGCGGCCGTCGAAGGTGGTGTGCAGCGGCCCCAGGCCCAGCTCCGGTTCGCCTACAATGACGTCGCGCTCGTCTTTAAACTTGCCGTCAAACAGGTCATCCAGCTTATCGATGGCGATGATGGAGACCGTGGGCGACAGCTTTCCATTGGCCATGAAGTACTTGCCGTCAGGGGAGGTATTTAGTCCGTGTGGGTTTTTAGGAACGGGGATGTAACGGGTCAGCTCAGAACCATGACGACCATCCACCACCGGCGTTTTGGCGTCGCCAATCGTTTTGAAGTTACCCGCCTTAATGGCAGCCTCAATTCTCGGGACGTTGAACACCACGACCCAGTCGCGCTCATTGCGCATGGTATCCGTCAATAGCAATCCTTTTTCGGAGTTATAGCACGTTGAGGCGACATACTTACCAGAGTAGTCCGCATCGGTGTTGTCCAGATTCCCGTCGACAATGACCTGCCAGGCGACTTCCATGGTGTCCGCGTCTACAGCATTGAACATGGTGTAATGATTTTCCAGATTTTCCATGTCTGTGCCGTCATTGGGCTGTGGAATCACAAACTCAGCATTGCAAAACACATACTTGGTGCGGGGAACTTTCTGTAGCCGCAAACCATGGATCGCCTGCACATTGGGAATGGTGGTGATTTTATCGCACTTCATGATGTCCAGGCGGATACGCGCCACCCGGGTATTGGCTTTGTCGTTGATAAACAGATATTTGCCGTCATACCGCCCATCCGTCATGGACACATGAGGATGGTGGGCGTCGCCATTGGAAAACCGCGCTGACTCTCCCAGCACTTGTTTACTCTCATTGGTCAGGCCCCATCCTGTGGCGGAATCCACATTGAATACGGGGATGCGCATTAATTCGCGCATGGAAGGAACCCCCAACACCCTCACTTCCCCTGAATGGCCTCCGCTCCAAAAGCCATAGTATTCATCCAGCTCTCCAGGCTCCACCGAGGCTTTCTGATGCGCGGTCTTTACCGCCGCCGCCCAGGATTCGGGGCTCATGATGGAAGAACCGAAACCCGTCATCGCAGCCATTCCGGTAACCGCGGATACGCCTGTCACCGCCGCTCCGCCAAGGAAGCCGCGACGACTGATTCCAGAGTCCCCGGCATCCGGCGTAGTGTGTGACGATTTGTCTGCATCTTTCATAGTTAAGCTCCTGTTCATCAATGGAATCAGCCGTCCAGTTGCGTCGCCGGGATTTGTTCCGGCCTGGGCGCAGCGGCATTCTTGCGCTGGCGTTTGTTTTTCAGCACCAGCGGCGGACATTTACGCTCGTTGTGATAGGTCATCTGGCAGTCAAGGCAATGATGACACTCATTGGCGTTGATGCGGCCATCAGGATGAATCGCCTGAATTTCGCACTCCACGGCGCAGAGTTGACAGGGGTTCCCGCACTCTTTTCGCCGCTTTAGCCAATCAAACAGACGGAATTTAGTGGGAATCGCCAATGCCGCCCCTAATGGACAGATGTAGCGGCAGTAAAACTTGCGGGTGAAAACGTTAATGAGGAGCAATACGCCAGCGTAGGCGACAAACCACCATTCCCGGTTGAAAAGCAGCGTTATCGAGGTTTTAAAAGGCTCCACCTCCGCATATTTCTCCGCCGTCGCCATGGATTCCAACGACACTCCGAACAAAGCCAGCAAGATGATGTATTTCACCGCCCACAAACGCTCGTGGAGCCCGAACGGCAGGTCAAATTGGGGGATCTTTATCTTGCGCGCGGCTTCATTGATCAGCTCCTGCAGAGCGCCGAAAGGACAGAGCCAGCCACAGAATACGCCGCGTCCCCATAACAGAATGGTCGCGGCGGTAAATGTCCACAAAATAAAAATCACAGGATCAATCAGGAATAACTCCCAGTGAAAATCCTGCATGACCGCGTGTGTAAAGGTCAGAACGTTGACGATGGACAGTTGCCCCAGCGCGTACCAGCCAAGGAAAACCACCGTGTAGAGAAGGTAAATGCGCCGTAAGTGATGGAGTAAGCGTGGAAAGCGTACGAAATAGTCCTGCAGAAACAGAATGACCAGCAGCAGCGCCAGACTGACGATCACTACGCCAATCTGCATGCTTTTATTGCGCCAAATGCTGATCCAAAGGGGCTCAGGGTCAGGTTCATCCACCACTAACGGCGCAGGTCTGCTCACGTAGGCGTCGGGTATCTGATAGGACGCGGAGAAGCTTGAGAATACGCCCTCCACCGGACCCGTTTGCCTGCGCACCAGCAGCTCAAGCTCCCAGGAGCCGCCAGGATCGAAATCATAGTGTGAGCGAACGACAAAGATCGCCATTTCCCGAAATTCCGGCATGCCCTCAGCGTAGACGTCGCTTAAGCGGTAATAATCAAGATCGCGAAAACTGATAATGTCGCCGCGCTGACGCAACTGCACTCTGTCGAATATCCCGCCGCGCACATAACCCGATCCTTTGAAGGAGTAAAGTCCTTCCGCCATCACGGCAATGGCGTGCTCGCCTGGCTTTAGTTCCTCCATCAACCAGCGATACTGGCTTTCGCCAAGCAGGTTGCGGCCTATCGTGGGCGCATTCAGATAGGCGTAGTACAAGTTGATAAAGGTTTCATCCATTGAATCGGGCGGAGCGTCGTCGACGCCTTCCGCTGCAGTACCCCGAAACGACTCATCCACCTGCCCGCGACTCAGATGTAGCCGACGTATCGCTCCGACGCCTGTCAATTGAGTCCAATCGGCGGCATTGAATAAATCCTCCAACACTTCCCCACGTATCGGCGCTGCGGCGTTGGCGTTGATCAGGCCTAGAGACGTCGCCACTTTACGAACCGAGCGCATGATTGACTCATTCACCACCATAACGGTAACCGTGGCGCCGGTAATCGCATCCACGCTTTTGGTCGCGGAGTCTGAATGCCCCACCACCACCCGATCGTTTGCGCCAACTTCTTGATAGCCGGCGACAAAATCAAACAGCTTTTGCTCAGGAATGCCGACTAACAGGATCGGCTCATGATGTTCCAGAACGACTGCGTCTTTAATGGTCCCTTCAGCGTCAAGAATGATATGAAGATTGATGGGCTTGCCTGAGTAGGCGGGAATCTGAAAAACGTCATGGGTTTGGTAAGCGTAACCCAGCGTGTGATTGCCCCGACTGATTGTGCGGACTGGAGGATCGCCCAGGGGATCTGAGATGACGTCAGCCTGAGGAAATATCTCGTTGATGCGTTGCGCCTCAATCGCCGTCAGCCCTTCCTCAGCGTAACTCCAAGTTGGCGTTAACAGCAGAAGTACGGTAAGAAAGACCCACCGTAAGCAACCTTTGAACGAAGATTCCACGTTATAACTCCTGGCGTGCGGCGTGACAGCATTGCCGCCCCAAGGTTAAAAGGGTCTGTTTGATCTCTTATTGATGCATATCAAAGGGGTTAGGGTTAAGCTTGCAGCTATCACTAAGGTGGTATGCAAGAAATGTTTGTCTTCCGCTTTAACAAACTTACTAACCCGTAAATTAAGTATCCGATCACTAAGCCATAATATATTTCAGTTCTGGATGTCTAAATAAACTTTGAATCAGTGTGAGCTTTCCTTCTATCACCTTGAAATGAAACTCGCCTCTGGCCGACGCCGTGGAAACTTAGTTAAGCCCAAAACGCGCCTCACTTCTGGCGTCAATCCTTTAATCGACCACGTCGTTCCGCTGTGATAGTCCGAACGAATAATCGCCTCGTCCGCAGCTTTCACTAATTGGCGAATACGCGGTTATTCTTCTTGTTTCCAGCGAACAACCCTGTCCGGATCTTGCTGGTAAGCGCGAAAATGATCCTGCCCACAAAGATTAGACACACCATTAAGCGACTTTCGATGCTTCATAACTCTCTGGGCTGAGATACCCATTTGCGCTGTGAAGGCGGGTTCGATTGTAATCCACTTCGATATACTCAAACACGGCTTCACGCATTTCTTGTCGGGTTGCGTACCGCTCTCCGTGAATCGCTTCTACTTTCAGGGAGTGAAAGAAGCTTTCCACACAGGCATTGTCATAGCAATTGCCTTTACCGCTCATGCTGCAACGAAGCCCGTGCGCCTGAATCAGCGTCTGATAGGCTTCTGAGCAATATTGGGAACCTCGATCTGAATGGACGATCACCCCTTTGGGCTGACGCCGACGCCACAACGCCATCCGCAAGGCGTCGCAGACCAGCTCCGATTTCATTCGCGTACTCATAGCCCAACGACGGCTAGATACAGCCAACCTTCTTCCGTCCACAAATAGGGGTGAGTAGGCCGGCGGACTCTCACCGCCAGCCCCTCGCAGAACCGTACGTGACACTCTCGCGTCATACGGCTCCCATCATTCGGCCTTTTGCTTGGTTACTCCAGTGCGCGAAGGCGTGCGGGTAACGTTGTTTCAGCGTATCAAGGTATCGCCATGCTCTGGTTTTGCGCCTTGCGAAGGATTTGAACTTGCGCATTAGCCACCGAACCAGATATCCATAGAAGCCCTTACCAACAGCCTCCGGCTTTGAACGATAGAACCGTCCATAGTATTGCCACCATCCTCTCAGTACAGGGTTAAACATGCGCGATAAATCCATCAGCGACTTGTCGTTCTTTAACTGCAAGCGCCAACTACGAATTTCCCGCCGCATGTCTTTCAAGGCTGCTGGACTGACTGCTGGCAAGAAGTTGACGTAAACGCGTCCGTATTTGTCCACTGCTTTTCGAGGACGAAAACTGTAACCCAGAAAGCTGAACTCGATGCTCTCGTGATTGTTCGTACGATTGACATCCTTACAATACACAATGCGCGTTTTCCCCGGATGGATCTGCAAGCCACAGTCAACCAATCGCTGACTGACTTGGGCAAGCACCCATTCAGCTTGACGCTGGCTTTTACAGTGGATCACACCATCATCTGAACGGCGGTTCACGGTTGTTCGTCTTCCTGTTTCACACCTGACGCCTTATTGGCGCCTTTTCCTTATCGCTCACGACCACGGCTTTTGGCCATCGCCGCATGAGGTGGTTTGTCATCAGCACCTGTATGCCGATGACGAAGGGTCACAATCCCGCAGCTTGCTGCGGCACACTGATGTCACCCGCCCATTTTTAATTTATCTCCGTTGCATTAAAGTCCTGCTGAAGAAGGTTTTCCGCCACAGGCAGGCTATGCCTAGAGTGAGTGGTGGCCTTAAACTTTCTGGCCGCCTTCGCTCTCAAGCCCAATCGTCAGCGCCACAGATGATCTCGCAGAGCGCGATGGTGAGAACATCATAGAAATTATGCCGCATATTGAGCGTCTCTCGACGAGGATCAGGAAGGCTGGAGAAATGGTGTTTAACGCCATCAATTAAAGAAGAGCCCATAACAGTCCTTATTAGGGGAGAAAAAGGGGCGTACTCTATGAATTTACCGTCTAGTATTCAACCATATAGCGCGATTTGCCTGGGTTGCCCCCCCTCTTCTGAAATGAGGCAACATTTGATGCTATATCGCAAGGCAGTATCTCTTATAAATCTGAAAGCTTTTCTTTAACAGGAGATAGGTGAGACCAAGTGAGTCCTATTTAAAGTGAGTTTGGTCAACCAAGTTGTCTTTTATATCCTTTTCTCCCAAAATTGCTTTGCCAAATCTTGTAAGGTGGAGGTCAGAAGTGCCACATCTTCCGCTCTCTGCCGGTTATGCTGTCCTGCAGAGGCATTGTCATTAGCTGCATCACGAATTGTAACAATGCTGTTATTGATACCTTCGCTAACAACGCTTTGTTGTTCTATAGCGCTGGCAATTTGTGTACTGATGTCTGATATTTGATTAACCCGGCAACTGATTACAGATAGTTTTTCTGCTGCCTGATGGGCATGTTCTACGCTGCAATTGGCTTTTGCGCGACTGACCTCCATAGCATCTACGGCTGATCGAACATCTGTTTGTAGTGCATTGATCATTTGTTGTGTGTCGGTTGTAGATTGCTGAGTACGAGAAGCGAGTTGCCTCACTTCGTCGGCAACGACCGCGAAGCCGCGTCCCATTTCTCCTGCACGAGCAGCCTCTATCGCGGCGTTCAATGCGAGCAGGTTAGTTTGTTCAGCGATATCTTGAATAGTATTGAGGATGGTAGATATTTTCTTGCTATGTTTATCTAGGTTATGAATCACTTCCGCCGCTTGATGGATTTCATCTGCCAATGAGCTAATAAACTGTTTTGTATTGGTGACAAGTTCTTGTCCCTGTTCCGTTTCCTTGTCCGCCAGATCTGCTACATTGGCGGCCTCCTGCGTTGTTGCAGCTACCTGTTGGATAGTTGCTGTCATTTCGTTTATGGCAGCAGCCACATGGTCAGTTTCTACTTGTTGATCATTGGTTTTGTGATTACAGTCTTCTATATCTGACACCAACTCCTCAGTGAGCGTTTCCAATTGATTCGCCGCATTAATCATTCGTCCAATTACGGCGGTAGTTTCTGCCTGCGCCATAGCCATGGCAAACTCAATTTCGCCAAACTCGTCATAACGACCAGTGTATAGAAGCTGGCTCAGGGGGTTATCTGCTATAGCACGAGCCTTTTTTACCAATTTGTGCAACGGATATAGCCATAGATAAATAAATAGTATATTTAGAAGACCCAATGAAATGCCTATGATAGTGGTGTCGGTAACACTGATGGATAAAGTGTAACTGAGAAGCAGCAGAGCCGGGACAAGACTGGAAGTTGAAAGTAGTGAGACCTTAAGTCGCACGTCTAATCGCGGCAGACGCCATGCCATTGGCGTTCTACCTGCGCGGATGTCTGCATACAGTTTTTCCCCCGCATCACTTTGACCAGGTGCAGGCCTTGTACGTACCGATTGGTATTCAACTGTATGACCATCTTTCGTGATGGGGGTCGCGTAAGCACTGACCCAATAGTGATCACCGTTCTTGCAGCGGTTTTTTACTAGCCCCATCCAAGAGCGGCCATCTTTGAGTGTTTGCCACATATGTTGAAATGCCATGGGGGGCATATCAGGGTGACGAATATAATTGTGAGGCTGACCAACGAGCTCTTCTTCAGAGAAACCGCTGACCTTGATAAAGTCGGGATTGACATAGGTGATGTAACTGTCGAGTGTTGTCGTAGATAAAATATTTACATCCGGCGCTAACTCTAAATTACGGCCAGTAACCGGCTGATTGATCCGCATACTCTATCGTCCCCATTACAAAATATTATGCTACCCATGGATCTCTTCTCTACAGAGAGGTTAACACCATCACGATTCGAGACAAAAATCCGAAGAGACTATGCTTGACACTGACACCCAAACAAAGTGATTCTTGATTGCTCAATAAGGAGTTTAGGCGCAGATGTTATTTTTTTACAGGAGGGATGAAACTATGTCCCCCAAGGGCGTGTTGACGTTACAGTCGCAGACATGCACATTGATGAAGGTGTGATTATCAGGCGCTTTAAGGACGGAAGAATGAGTTAAGGCTCATCCATAAGTAAGGAGTGAGCCCTCAGGCTGGGCGTCATTGATGAGATTGAAGATTAGGCGAAATGTGAAAAGCCCGGGGATGGGCATTTGCCGCCTACACTCGACTGGGCCGAATGGGTGGAAACAAGGCTAACCCCGGTCTTTATTCTTCGCGTCCGCATCGGATTGCTTCTTCTCCTCTTCCGGCGGCAAGTCCATAAACTGAGCGAGTTCTTCGGCAGAAAATTCATCCACGAACGGCTTTGCGTCTGGGTTGTTCCTCTCCTCCTCCATCGCCTGCTCCGTAAGACGAGCAAGCTCTTCCGCCGAGGCGTTCATTACCATCTCTTGCAGGGCCCTTTCTTCAGGACTGTTCATCTTTTCCCTTATTTGCTCAAAACACTTTTTGCTTTCAGCCTCCCGCCTTTGATACTCCTCCCATTCGGCATCCTGCTCCGGCGTACTCCATTTCAGGGGCTTTACCTCCCGTCTCAGTTTAGAGTCGGGGTAGCTTTGTTTTATTTTTTCGATCTCTTCCCTCAAGGACGCAGAAGGCTCTAAGGTGACGCTGTTGATTATCTGCCGAGTCAACTCGTAAAGAGGCTCGGGGGAAATCGCAGCGTCCTGTTGAGCGAGAGTGCCTGATTTATACTGACCAAACCCAAAATAAAAGAAGATATGGACGTCGTGATCAAGAGGAAATACAAAGAACACACCGCGAGAATGATCGGGACCAATAACTGGGCGCACTTCATAACTTACAGCGGGAACTGGCAGGTGGTCGTGGCCCCGCCAATTGCAGGGCGCTTCGTACGCACTTTTACCATGATAAAACTTATCACCATATTTCCTTGTAATATCTCCCAGTACACGACTTTCAAACGCACTGGGAATTAAAAGTGATTTGCCCCGAGCGCAAGGGGGACGCTTCCAGACCGTCACCACTAATTCCAGGTGCCCAACATAGCTGGAAAAAACCGCCTTCCGAAATTTCCAGCTACAATTCAACAGCCGAAAGTACTCTTCATCGGAAGCAATATCCTTCTCGTATGCTTTGTCGGTAAATATGTTGTAGCTCTGTTTTGGCTTTACTTGAGGCTCAGAAGCCACGAGCGGCGTATGCCGATTCAAGCAAATCGACAACTTCGAGCCGGATAAAATCGTGCTTTGCCGCTTCGCGCTTTTAAAATTAGGTCCTATGGGAATACAAGGCCCGCTTTCTTTTTGCTTCCGATTGAAAAAACCCATCGTTACATTCTCCCGCCTATCATAGCGTTAGGCGTTACTTTCTAAACCCTGCTACCCAGGCTTCCAGTTTTGGTTTGACCATCCCCTCGATCGCCGCCTGATTGTTCGGCCATTGCGCCATCGAGCGCATATTATCGACAAGGAAGGGCACCGTCACCCCCGCGCCTGCACCAACGGCTGTGACGACAGCCGAGAGGCCGCCATAGTACGCGGCGACGCCGGAAGTCGCGGCCACGCCTATTTTCCAAACATTACCGGCGGAGAAAATCGCCCCACCCACCTCTTTACAGTAGTCGAAAGTCTTGTAGCTGGCGTCTTTCCTCAGGCGCTTAATGCTGGTGGTAACGCCCCAAAGATTTCCCGCCCCGGCCGCCAGCTCATTCAAATTATTGAAGTTGCTGTGGGAAAGCTTGGCATTCAACGTCATGCCCAATTCCTGGCTTAAATTGTAGGCTTTATCTGGGTTGGTCAAGGGACGACTCAGGTAAATAGTTTGCTTGCTTAACCTAAGTCCGCGACTGCGGACAATGCTCATGGCCTGAGTGAGATAGGCCGAGCCGGCTTCGTGAGAGACCCAGGCGACCTTGACGCCCGCTTTTTCCGCCTGCTCCATCGAATCGGCGATGATATAGGAGGTTTCCATCAGGCGCTCAACATACTCGGGATTAACAGCCTCCTTGAGGCTGATGCATCCGCCTACCTGTCCTTTGTCGCCGGTGCCCGGGGTATACACCAAGTTGAAACCGTAGTCACCAATCTTGCTGTCGTTGAAAGGACTGTTCTTTATATGAGCCAAGCCCAGATCTACCGCAGTCAAGATTTGTTTTTCTGGCGCGCCAATACTCACCAGGGCGTTATCAGCGGCATCCATGGAATGGGAGTTGGGCAAACCAGCCTGCAGATTAAAAGTACGCTCCCCTATATTTAACTGGCCTTTATTCAAATGGGTGATACTCCATATTCCTTTTTTGTCCTTATGGGCGTAATGCATTCCAGGCTTGCCACCCTTTTCCTGAAGCGCAAAGTAATCGTCACTTACTTCAAGATGCACAATGTAATAGCCGCCGCGAAGCTCTTTAACCGTCGCCTCACAGCCGGGCAGCTTGAGGAAAAAGGTCTCCACGCCACCGGGAAAGGTCTGGCGCTTGACGTAAACATGGTTGTGTCCCAGCTTGCCAGACGTCAGACGGGTAAATTCATTGAGAACCATGGTCGCCCAATAGTTACCCTCTTTAGATTTCTGCACTATTTTCTGGTAGGAAACTGCAACGGAACCGACAGCATAAACCTGCTTTCCGGCGCCAGGAACGCCGACCCGGGTAAAGTTGGAAGAGGCTTGACTCATAATTAATCCTTAAAATTCCTTGTGTCGTATTGAACGTTGGTCTTCAGCCCAACAGGCTCCCCGCTCCGGCAAACGGGCGAGGGAGCCCAGCGGCATAGAGCCGGGACGAGGTTATGGTGGCGGCGAATAGTATTGAGTTGTGCGCAATGAAAATTGCTTATAGTTGAAACAAAAGTTAACAAAGCCAACACCCCTACACAAGGCGCCAGAGGGGTTATGCCATGTGGTCTACGGGGGAGTCCTTGGGTAATTATTACTGTTGAATCATCAGTCCTGATAAATCTGGCGGTGGAAGCGCGCCATCTCTCCCAGAGGCATTTCTTCCCATTGAATCGGCGTACCCTCCCAATGAAAGGCGGCCTCCGCCATTTCCCGCATCAGGGAGACGTCCATCAACACCTTGCCAGCGGCGATACCGGCGGCGGCCTGCCGCAATAGTTCGATATCTTTTTTGTTTCCTGATTGTTGCTGAAGGAAATAAGCCGACAAGAGAATTCGCTCCCGCCACATGTCTCTTTGCGGCTCGAAACCTTCCTGGACTAACGCTTCGCTGGTGGGATAGTCTTGAGTCCATTCCGGCCTGATCCAGAGGCGGGTCAACCGGCGCATATCCTTGGCGAAGTCCCACTGATCGGCGGGCAGCTCTCCGGCCTCTTCTAACTTCTCCGCAACGCTTTCAAAGTCCATCGCCCCCGGTAGCGACCACTCACCCTCCACGTGACTGATCAGCCACAGCAACTCTGGCGCGGGCAGCACGCCCGACTCGCGGTTATGCAGCAAGTAGTGACGCACAACGGCTTGCGCGACCGGCAGCGGGACCGCCTCCAGGAGCAAATGCAGCATGCCGTTTTTAATCTGCATATCCAGGGCTTCGCGATCAGGAAATGAGAGCACCCCGCCTTTGGTCACGCCAACGCCTTGCTGCAGCCGGGCGCTCCAGGTTTTCCATTCTCCTTCAAGCCGCAGCGCCAGGGACACGTAGAACGCGCCCATGGAGTCAAACGGAGACACGTAGCAGCCAAGCACTTCCGCTTTCGCGGTTTCCGCCACCGCGCCGCCAACGCCAAGGCGTTGCAGCTCTTTCACCACGGCGTCAATGCACTCCCTTTCCGTCTCTGGCAACCATTTGCGCGCCGCCACCAGTCGTGCAAGGTCCGTCTCATTGGCGCACGCCTGACAATCCGGATGCAGCCACGCCACGAGCGCGCCCGCCCGGTTCCTGCGGATCGGGTCCACGGTGAGCAAGGCGGCGCAATCCCGCCACGGCGCCTCAAGCTGCAATAAGGCGAGTACGTACGACATACTTGCGCCTTCCGGCATTTGCGCTCCCAGGTGAGACAGCACATGGAGCAAGTCCCATTCCGTCTTGCACCGGTTTAGGGAAATCAGGTCCCGCACGGCCTCCGCCATCATCTCCACGGTGGGGACGCCAATAAAGGGAAGGCTGTCGCGGGCCTCGATCTCGGCGATCCGGGAAATTACCCCTTCGCTCATTTCAAACCGGGCGCAGGTGGCGCTTTGAATGGTTCGGCGCACCATCATCAGATCCGCATCCTCATCAAGCGCCCGCAGCAGCCGGTCGTCAAGCCAGTCGTTCACCGTCGCAAACGCCACGGAGTCGGGACACTTGTCCGCCACGGTATTCAACACAGCCAGAAGCGCCGCAAACAACATGTCCGCGACCATCTCACTCTCACTGGGAAAATCAGTGGTGAGAACAATCTCCATTAAGTCCTGAAGCAACTCTCCCTCGTCCTTTGAGGTACGTTCCAGCGCATCAAACACGTCGGAAAGTATGTTCCGGCTCCTGTCCTTCTCTTGTTCCTCCGCGGCGGCTCTGAAAATCTCGCGGATGAATGCTTGTCGGGAGTCGGTCACGTGCGTATTCCGGTTGTTGAGGTCATAAGCGGAAACGATAAACAAGTCGTCAGGGCGCGACAATAGCGTCTATGGCCAATGCGAGCGCGCCCGCTCTCCGCCACGTCCTCTCTGACTATTGCTTATCCCTCTTCCGCGGACAGGCGTTTATTGACCTCCGTGATTCATTAAGCCCTGTTGCAATGAGTTCCAGAGTACCCAGGACTCTAGGCGGTGATACTGCTGGCAGGAGACACCTACGTGCAACACAATACCGCTCTGCTTAAGACCAAGCTCCAGACACCGTACTTTTAGCTGTTTAAGTAGTGAGCTCATTATTGTAAACATATATGTTTCTTTTCTTTTGTCGATCGGCGAACACGAACACAAATCCCGCTGGGCGGCGACACAATCTATCGCTTCAAAGATGGGAGGATCAGATGACGTTACAATGAGTGCAGCTGATACCTAGACGGTGGGGATTTCGAAGTCGCTTATCAGCGCCTATAGAGATTCACTTTTATATCATTGCTAAACAAGCCTCCCTCACTCCATGACGAAATAATGTTTCTTGAATCAAGCCATCTAACCAAATCCCGATTCTCGGTAGTGTTTTTCAGTCTCGGCGCATGGTATCCAGTTTTTACTTCAGAAAATGGTTTCGGTAGATTAGCCAAGACAAGGCGCACTTCGTCATCCGTCAAACGAGTGTGATATTTGTTAAAGAGTGAGATTTGCGTCGCTATGGGCGCCGAACGCAGAATCAGGGATTGCACAATACTCCCATTGAGATTGGATATGCTGCCGTCGGCGCTGACAAGAATCGAGACGATGAGCGCTAATCTCTTGGGAAGATTCACAAGCGCTTCTAGGTCCATCAATTCGACTATCCCGAGCTTGGCTTCATCATCAATTTTAGTTCGAAGAAGCTCCTCTCGAAAGTCATCGTCGAGTCCAAAGTTATCAGTATCCGCCAGATATTCGTCGATGTTGGCCGCTACGAATAGTACCTGCAAATCCCTGTTGTCAGCGAGCGCGTTCAGATTTTCCTTGGTGAATGTGATTTTTTCTTCATCTATCAGGATTCGAAGTTTGGCTGGCTCGAGTCCTTTAGGTTGCGTCTTGAACGGGTTTGGTAGGGCGTGAACATATTCTCTGTAGGCAGCATCAGACAACGAGCCTGCCTCGAAGAGGAATCGACGCAGCTGCTGTGCATCTGCATCGCTGGGTATAGGATGTTCCAAAATCTTGGCGCGGACATCATCTCGCTCGAGATAGCTAACTAGGATATCTGGAACGAACCCTTTACCTGTTATAAAAGCAAGACAGTTCATCCAAGTTGGTTCAATCCTGTTTAGCTCAAACAACATTGCGTCCAATTTCTCGGGTACTTCTTCTAGAGTTGGCAGCAGGCTCGACTGCCGTCCAAGAAACTCCCGAAGATCATCTTGATCAAGTGTATCGTGGCGAACCACGTCAAGAATAGCGGTGGCATCCTCCTTTGAGTTTCCTGGAAGCTTCAAAAGGATATCATGTAGGTAGAGGTCGAAATCACGTTCGACCCGATTGATCAAGGTTGTGTCATTCGTCAAACGTATGGCCGTATAGTTCCCTTCGCGCAGTGGCTTAAGGTCGTTCTCTCCCAAAATCGCCTGGTAGACGTACTCCAGGTTCGGAATCGTGAGTTCGAAAAGCCCCTCCTCGAACATAAAGCATACAATTTCAGAGTGTTCTTTGATCGCAACCAGATCTTTGACCTCAAAACCGAGCCATCCAAGACGTTCAGGAGCTAGTTCGGGTAAATTCACCAGAAGCTCTGGAAGGTTCACTGAAACAAATTCGGGTAGCTCGCTAAAATCACTTGCAAGCATTTTGAGCGAGGTTTCCGGTAGGCTCGCGACCAGTTGGGTGACGTGGGAGACATTGTTGGAGCTGGCAATGGCAGCTGGAATAAGACCTTTCCACGTGCTGGCCAGTCCCGAAAGTAGTTCTACGATATTGCGACCGCTAGCGTAATAGGCACTGAAAAAGTCCTCGCTACTCTCGAATTCTGACGAGAAATACTCGAAAAGCTTCTGTGACTGGCTGTGGTAACGGCTAAGATCACCCAGGAGACTATCAACGAGTTTGACGTTTAAGACATAGCTTTGCCGGAAATCTTCTTCTCGCATCGCTGCGATGACTTCACCTGGATTGTCTATCGGAAAACCCGGCTCAGGCGTGACAAATGCCCGTATCTGGATCAGAAACTTGTTGTCATTCGGCGACAAACGGCCTGAGTGAAAGAGTGAAGTGTATTGGTAGTAGGTATCGTCGAGATGACCTTCCAGGATCAAAAAACGGGCAAGCTCTCCGTTTTCCCCAAAGGCCCCGAAAAGATCCTGCACACTGTCGGCATTTAATCGTAACAACTCTTTGAGTTTAGTCGTGCGAAGCGCTGCGATCTTTAGTCTTAGGTCGTGTATTCGGCGCGAGCTCTTGTTCTTAGTATCAGCCGCCTTGCTTTCGATCTCCGCTTTGCGTTGTTGGTAAGATCTCTGAGAATCCACCTCTCCTTGCAAATTGGGAACATTGACCGACTGTTGCTGACCATGGGAATCGCGGCAGGTAAAACGCGTAGCACCAATCAGTTGATCAAACGCATCGTGCGCGACTAGCTGTTGAAGAGTGCTCCATACTCTGCCATCAAGGCTGACTCTAATAATATTCGTTGGGAGCCTCTCAATCAGAGCCATAGCGTATATTTGCCGCAGCTCTCTCAGATCCGAAGGAGTCTGTCGCTCGGCGGCTTCAAGCTGCTTTTCGAGTTTCGCGATCTCGCTCCTAAACGTGGTCCCACCAAGCCCAATGAGCTCGTCTTGGCGATTCAATATTTCGAAGAGAATACCGGTGCCACGGTGTAGCAGTTCAAAGTCCCTTGGATAGACATTTTTATAGATTAGAATCGCGAGGAGCTTGTTAGCGTCGAGCAGATTTTCTCCATCACTCTCCAAATTAGCCACATAAATGGCGTATTCATTAAAGATGTTCTGAATCAACCTCAAGTCGTTCAGGTATCGCGACACCTCTCTCAGAAACTGCTGATCAAGGCGCTCGTCGAGCTCTAGTCTCCTTCCCTGTTCCAATACCATATCGATCGAATTCGATATGTTGATGATCGGAATGACGGGAATGATAAATTCAAAGAACTTGGTTCGGTCGGTGTTGACAAACATGTCGTCGCGCAGGGCGTAGAGAAATCGGATGGTCCGTTTCACTCCTGCGTTCTCGTTCACAAGTCTATTAATTTCGCGCAGCGTGACGAAAATATCTGCATTGTTAAATCGATCTAGGTCCTCAATGACCACAAGATCGTACTTGGTTGATTGGAAGAAGTAGACTATTTCGTCCAAGTGACGGTTAAGTATGGACGCCTCGTCATCCTGTGCAGGCTTGATCTCAACATCTTTCAACGAAATGCCTTTGAGTGAAAGGCCAAAGCTCGCGACATAAAAGTAATTCGCCACATCCCAGAGAAAAACTGCCGAAAGCATGATGGCGCCCAGATTGAGCCAACTGCTGAACACAAGAGGACCAAAAAAAGTACCGCTGATGATGTCTTCTCGCTGTTGATACACGTACCAAAGCGCAAGTAGTCCAAGCAGGATGTAAAGAGATTTAAAGATCGACCCAAAACCGGGGGACTGAATTCTTTTAAATCGCGATAGCGGAAGCTTGTTCGCGTCAGCACCATACAACATCTGCTGCAGGATACTTCTCTCAATCTCTTGACGACTCACCTCCACATTCCCCGTATCAGCTTCGGGGACAAACGCAGCAAGGGAGATATGAAGCGCAGGCCGCCGATACTTCTTCAAGAAAGATTGGATGATACTGCTCTTTCCTGATCCATAGGGACCCGTTAGGGCAATGTTAGAGACCTTGTCATTGTTCGTTGCAAACAGAATCGCTTCGGAATATACGCCAGTCTTGTCTGCTTCGTCAGTTGGAGCGAGGTCCACGAACTTTGATTGCATTTCAGCGGAGCGGTCTTTGCTTTCCAGCCAATACACGAAGCTATTGAGGCTGTTGGCAAACCAGCGTATTAGAGAGATGATGGCCTTTATCATACGATGCTGAACTAACGTAGCCCTCAGGAAACGAAAATGCACGAAAGTGCTGAGGTAACCTAGCCACTTTTAACTGGATACTCTGGCTTATTTAAATTCTATGTTTGGATTCGAACGCCCGAGTGAATCTAAGGTTTCAGACTGAACCATCCAAATCGCTGACGCTAGTGACCGTCGAATCGCTGCTTCCATGACTAGCATTACAGGAAGAGCCCCATATCTGTCAGAAGCGGCCCTCATCACCTGATATTGTCCAAAAAAATATAGCACAACCCCAATGTCCGTTTCGGGTCGAAAGCAGTCTTTATGCGGGTATTAGTCAACAAAGTGCAGTTTTATGGTTCAGAGAAAGTGCAGTTTTATGGTTCAAATAACACAAAGAGTTGAATATCAACTCTAACAAATAAGCGCTTAATAGCGCTTTTTTTGTTTCTAGCCTTAAGCACAAACCACACTATCCCCCCTCAAACGAAACCCGCGCCCATTATTAAAAGGCTGTGGATAGCACCGAGTTTTTATCTCCAAAATAATTGAACCACTATAGGTTTTCTTTTTGAGCGGGATCAGTAGCTTTTGGACTTCCACTGGCGGGATGCTCAACACGTTTGGCCATCTGGTTCTCATCAAGCATCAATGTCTGCATCCTCTGCACATGCATACGAAAACTGGCGATATCGGCAGCGGGAATGGATTGAAGCACCGGTATATCAGCCGTCATGGGATTAACCGGTTTGCCTTTGATATGCAATTCATAATGTAAGTGTGGCCCGGTAGAGCGACCGGTGTTACCAGACAAAGCGATAACCTGACCACGCTCAACAAGCTGCCCCTTAGTTACCAATATCTTGCTTAGGTGCAAATAACGCGCTGAATATGGGCCAAATTCATCAATTGCAATATATTTGCCTGCATAGCGATGGTTGGCGACGCGAGTGACGCGACCATTACCCGTCGAGATCACCGGGACGCCAACCGGCATAGCGAAATCAACGCCGTTGTGTGGCGCGTAACGCCCAGTTACAGGATGAAGACGCCGAGGATTGAATGGTGAGCTGATGCGAAACCGTTTTTGCGTTGGGTACCGTAATAACGCCGGAATTAAGCTGGCTCCATCCGCATCGTAATAAGAGCCATCGCCGTGGAGATAAGCGCCAAACTCCTTGCGGCGTGCATTGATACGCGCCGCGAGTAATCGGTCATGACCGATGGCTGCGCCGTCGATGACCTCACGCTCAATCAATACTTGAAACTGATCCCCAGCACGAAGGTCGCGACGAAAGTTGAGGGCGTTCTTCAAGAGCTGATGTATGGTCATGACCATATTTTCCGAGAGACCCGAATTAGAGGCAGACACAAAAAAGCTGCCAAAAACCTCCCCGCGCACAACTTCCGTGATCCAGGTCGTCGGCGTCAAGGTTTCATCGTAGACATAGCGACCGTCTGCGCCACGCAGATAGCTGACGGCTTTACTGGGGTCAACCACGAGCGATAGCGCATATAGCTTATTTGACGAATCAATTCGGAAGGAAAGCCGGTCGCCCGGCCGCAAGACATCCAACGCCAAATAAGGCTCATCAGCTTCAAGAATCTCGTAGAGTTCAGTTATGGGGAACTGGCTTTTCCTGAAAATCGCTTCGAGTGTATCGCCCGGCTCCACCGTGTATTGTAGATCGCGAAGTTTTTCCTCTTTCAACGCTTCGTCTGAGGCGTGAGTGCGCGCTTGGTGCGCCTGCTCAACCCCATCCATTTGCTCTTGGCTGCGCTGTTGACTGATGGAGACCTGCGATATGGAGGACTGATCAGATAGGGAAATCCTTGCCTGTGACGAAGCGCCGCTATACCAGTACAAGCCGGCAAGCGCTATCAACCCGAATATAATTTGAATTAGAGCAAGCGTCTGCTGACTGCGCGCCACATGATCAAGCACCATTCGCCAGCCTTTTATTTTCATAACATTAAATCCAGAGAAGGCATCATACCTTCCCTTACAAAAACCATATATTAACGAGTGATGTGTAATCTTTTTACTTCAGCCTATTACGTGTCTATATCTTAGCTTTCAGAAACAGGTCCGCTTTACTGGACGCAGCAATATGTAATGCTGAAACACCTATCACCTGTGTTTGAAGAGTCGTTAAAGAAAGTATTTTCTTTTATTAAGGATCAACCTTTGTAGTGATGCTCTTTGATTTCTTTCAGCGCCTTAACTTCTGCGCAATACTCAGCGGTAGGTCTCGCCAGAAGACGTGGAATCCCTATCGGCTCACCTGACTCCAGGCAATAACCATATGTTCCCAGGCGGATACGCTTCAGCGACTGTTGAATTTTAGGCAACAACTTTTGTTCTCGGTCAACTATTCGGAGTGCAATGGCGGATTGTTCCTCACGAGAAGCGCGATCATTCTCATCGCTAAAGTCCATCGGTCCGGTTATTTGATCCCTGGCTTCTTGTATTCGATCACAGGTTGATTCATGAAGCGCTATAAGCCGATCCTTAAAAAACGCGAGCTGTTCAGCACTCATATAATCCGATTCAGGCGCGGCGAGAATTTCCCTTTCGGACAGCTGTTGTGACTCTAACGACTTCATAACATTGCTCCTTTGGAATATTTTTGATCGATCACCACAGCATTGTGCGCATGCAAACTTTCTTGGTGCTCCACTTTGAACCAGTAGTCTTCAATCCATGAGGATTGCTCCAGCAAGGTTTTGACATTCCGCGCAGCATCCTCGCAGAACATTAGGTTGTTAGCATTCAACCGGGCAAACTCTTGCTCGTCAGTACGCTTAACCATGGTTTGAACCGGCGTACCAATCGCTTCTTCGATTTGCATAATGAATGATGACAAGGAAGGCCAACCATGATTTCCAAGCAATAAGTTCAAATAGGCGTATGACCGCTGACTATGCGGAGTGGCGACCGTGGACGTGAGCGCCCATGACAGCAGCTCTTGTTTGTCGATACGCGACGTTGAGAATTCATTATCTATAGCGTCGGAAAATAACTGGCGTGAAAGAGCCGCTGAACAAGGACAAGTACTTGAGTAAGGAACAGTAACTTTCAGGCTATAATCGTACTTTTCACTTAAACATTGGCCGCCTATTTCGATACGATAGGCCTGAAACCCAGTTTCATTGCTTAGAAGCGAGTGCTTTGGCAACAGTAAATCAAACACCAATTCAACCTTTGCGTTTCTGCTGATCTTTCCTTGAGAAGCCACCATGTTTCTCAGCAGTAAGTCGAGTCCTTCCTTGTCACACACCCGAGAGGCGAGTTGATTAAGAATCCCATGTAAGCGCGACATATGAATGCCTTTCTCGGCAGCGTCATCGAGACTGACATACACATTCGCTTTTGCAGGCAGCGATTGCTGTTTCCCGCCGCCAATATTAAGAGTGAGTGGAACGGCGATATCTTCCATGCCCACCCACTGTAAAGTATAAGTTTCAAATCCGATGCGGGTTTTTGCGATATCGGGTAGTGCTTTTACTATTTGCATTTAATTTCCGTTTGAATAAATAGGTTAGTTTCCAATGCTTAAAAAGCTGATACCTACCGAGAAAAGGCAAGCGCCATAGCAGACGGTTTTCCTGAGACGACGCCATCATCGCCAAACATACATTGACCATTAACCCAGGTACTTTTAATCCGCGAAGAAAACACCTGCCCAACGAAAGGTGTCCAGGCGCAGCGGTACAAACTATTTTCGTGCGTAATCGTTGTTGAGGACTGGCTGTCGATAAGAACCAAATCTGCATAATAACCCTCACGGATAAACCCACGCCCAGTAATGGCGTATCGAATTGCGGGGTTATGTGCGGTTTTCTCAACTACCTGAGCTAAGCTAAGACGTCCATGCTTCACATGCTCCAGCAAACTCAATAATGCATGCTGCACCAGCGGTAACCCTGCTGGGGCCTGATCATAATCAAGCTGCTTCTCCTCCAAGGTATGAGGGGCGTGATCTGTTGCAATAATGTCAATCTGACTGGTATGCAGCGCCTGAATTAACGCATCTCGATCGCTCTGGCTTTTAATTGATGGATTACATTTAATTAAATTACCTAAACTTGCGTAGTCTTCTTCGCTAAACCATAAATGATGAACACAGGCTTCAGAAGTAATATGTTTATTCTCAATGGAGCCCGACTCGAACAGCCCCAATTCCTTTGCCGTTGTAATATGTAATACATGCAGCTGACTTTGGTGTCTCTTGGCCAGACTAACGGCATAGGAAGAAGACTCATAACAGGCGTTGACGTTGCGAATCCTGGGGTGATCTTCAATAGTCAATACTGCTTTTGAGCGTAGAAGCGCCTCTCGACTTTTTTGAATGACGGTGTTGCTCTCGCAATGCGTAACGATAAGCACGGGAGATTCACGAAAAATGGCTTCGAGAGCTTGAGGGGCTTCTACTAGCAAGCCCCCTGTCGATGCCCCCATAAATACTTTTACACCGCAGTGCCTGGCAGGGTCGAGTTGCTGTATTTGTGCAAGGTTATCTTCAGTCGCCCCTAAATAGAATGCATAGTTAGCATATGATCGCTTTGCGGCGATGGCGTATTTTTGATTGAGGGCCTCAATGGTTGTCGTGGCAGGGTTGACGTTAGGCATTTCCATATAGCTGGTAATACCTCCCGCCACTGCTGCGAGAGATTCGCTGGCGATGGTTCCCTTATAAGTTAAACCAGGCTCACGAAAATGCACCTGATCATCAATCATGCCAGGCAATAAATAGCAACCACCCGCTTTAATGATGCGATCCGTGTGTTCTGCTCTAATATCAGTCGCTATCTTTTCAATTTTAGAGCCGACAATACGCAGATCCATTTCTCTGATCTGACCTTCATTCACCACGCGGGCGTGTTTTATGAGCGTGGCGGACATGGTTACGCACAGCCTCTCTCTACCCAAACGAGCTGTTTATCGGGTTCGACTTGTAGATAAAAGCACGTCTGTCTGCCTGTATGGCAGGCCGCGCCTTGTTGTTCGACCAGACAGAGAATAGCGTCGCCATCACAGTCAAATGACATGGAGACCAACCTTTGCACGCGCCCGCTAGTCTCACCTTTGACCCATAACCGTTGACGGCTTCGCGACCAGTAAGTCATGCGTCTGGTTGAAATGGTTTTTTCGAGCGCCTCAACGTTCATCCAAGCGAACATCAGTATGGACTTAGTGCTGGCGTCTTGCGTGATGACAGGCATTAAACCCTGCTCATTAAAGGCAAGCTTATCTATGACATCAGGTAACGCCAGCGGGCTGTTGCTACTGTGCTGTTCTATGCCAATAAAATAGTCGCGCTTCATTAGATGGAGCCCACCGCCGATAAGCCAATGGGCAACTTATCCGTTATTGCTTGCGTTGCCTTCATAGGGGAGTTTTCCAGGTTTTCGGTCAGGTTAGGCGGCTTGTGCGAGGCAATCCTCACACAGGCAGTTCATTTCTAACTGGGGGCTTGTCAGCTTGAACCCAGCTTCTTGTACGCTCTGCTGAAGCTCAGTGATCGTGGCAGGTTTGACGCTGATTTCTTTCACTTTGCTGCATTTTTGGCAAATCAAGAATTGCGGGGCTGCATGAGCATGATCACAACTAATATGCGCACACACGACATACTTGTTTGCAAGGTTGAGCTTATGCACCAGATTTTCCCCTTTCAAAAACTCTAGAATGCGGTAGACCGACATTGCAGGTATAACCTCGCCGTAACGCTCCTTGCAGAAATTGATCAGTTCATATGCGGAAAGCGCCTTTTTGGATTGAATAAGCCCGGCTAAGACTTGTTTTCGTTTTACTGTTAAGCGTGCGCCATGAGCTTTGCATTGCTGCTCTGCTTTATGAATGATGTTATCAACGTGATTCATGATCACCACCTAATCTCGATCCCAAGTTTATTCCGTTCCAGCGAGACTACGTCTTGCCGAGCTTGACTCACCGCCCTGTTCGTCGCCCTCCAGCTGCCGGCTCTCTCTAAGCGCGCGATAAAATGCATCCATTACTCACTTCTATTGTTTTCTGTTTCTTTGTAGACCGATTACTTTTTCACCATCAGGATACGTTATATCATATCTTTTTATAAGTAAAGTGCGCCATCGAAACAGCGATGGATCAATTATTCGCCTATTCGCCTTAACATGAGCGCCGCACGTAAAACCGTTCTGGAAAGTAACCACGAAAGCCGGCAGATCCGGTGAAGCTTGAATGAAATGCCGCCCAATGGGAGTTCATATACACTTCTATAATCTAGAAATGGGCTGGCGGCCTTGGCCTTCCCCCCTGCGCTCGCCTCGAGTCGTTAAGAGATTCAGGATTGATAAGATGCATGAGTTCATCGCCACGTTTGTATTCTTCTTCGCTGTGATAGATCCAATTGGAACCATTCCCGTATACATGGCTGTGACCGCAGGGATGACGGAACCGGCTAAACGGAGAGTGGCGGCCAAGTCCATCGCCATTGCAGCCGCTGTGCTGGTGTTTTTTGTTATCGCAGGAGAGCTGATCTTAACCAGCATCGACATTCCTTTGTCCGCTTTTCAAGTGTCAGGGGGGATCATTTTATTTCTATTTGCGCTAACCATGATCTTTGGCGAGAGCAAGCCCGAAGAAGAAATCAAAATGATTAACAGAGAGTCCGAGACTGCGACCTTTCCGCTGGCTATTCCGTCAATCGCCAGCCCTGGAGCTATTCTGGCGGCGGTATTGCTGACAGAGAATAATCGATTTGATCTATGGGAGCAGTTTCTGACCACCGCAATCATGTGCCTGGTATTGTTCGTTACTCTCATCTTGATGCTGCTTTCAAGCTTCATTCACAAGTTTGTCGGCACACTGGGAACGAGCATTATTAGTCGGGTGATGGGAATGATTCTTGCGGCGTTGGCCGTGACGAACATTTTGTCTGGAATTCAGGTATTTTTCGGCTTGTAGGAGCGCCATGCCTAGTTCAATCAATTTCAAGCACTTATATTACTTCTGGGTGATAGCCAGGGAGGGTTCGCTAGTAGCAGCCAGTCGAGAACTGAGTCTGGCGCCGCAGACGTTGAGCGGTCAGCTGGCGTCTCTGGAAAGCCAACTAGGAGGGCTTTTATTCAAGCGTCAGGGCAAGCAACTGGTGTTGACCCATCTAGGTCATACTGCGCTGAAATACGCCGATGAGATGTTCAGGGTCGCTGAGGAGCTGAAACATGTGACCTCAATGATTACAACTCAGCAGGCCATCAAGGTTTCCGTGGGTATTTCAGCATCAATTCATAAGCTGTTCGCCTATCGGATGCTGGAGCCGGCAATGAAGCTGGAGCGTCAGGTGGATTTCAGCTGCCAAACAGGACAGGTTGAATATTTAGTGCAGGAGCTGGATCACCATCGGTTCGATATTGTCCTGGCTGACCGCTTGCCAACGATACAGCGAAGCAGCTCCATCCACTGGTACAAACTTGAAGAGTCGACCATCAGCCTGTTTGCAGCGCCCTCTCTTGCAAAGGATTTGCGCTCCCGGTTTCCTAAGAGTCTTCACGGCCAGCCTTTCCTGGCGGCTACGCTGGAATCGCCATACTTTCATCAGTTGATGCAATGGTTAAATAATCAAGGCATCAAGCCTGTTGTGCGAGCAGAAATTGATGACAGCGCTCTGATAAAAGTTTTTGGCGCCCATGGCTTGGGAGTCTTCGCCGCTCCCACCATCGTAGCGGACGAGGTATGCAGACAGTATCAGGTTGAATCGATCGGCAACATAGACGTGGTAATGGAAAATCTGTTTGCGATCACCAGAAGTCGTCTTTCGGGCAATTTGGCTGTCGAGGCGATCTGTAAACGCTACCAGCGCTGACGCCCTTGCAGTGGGCTCGAACGATATTTGAGTGAGTCATTAGCGTCGTCTACTTCATCATGAGGTTCTCACCTGCAAATAGATCGAAAAAGACGTATTAACGATACCAGATAATCTGATTTTATCTGAGCATGAGTTATCGCAGACTGCCTGTGTCGAACACATAGGGGAGAATCCGAGATGAAAACGATTCATAAATATCGATTGCAAAGTGGAGCGGTCATTAACACCCTGAATTTACGTCAAGGTTATCGTATCGTTCGCTCAGAGTACTTATTGACAGAAAAAGCTGTTTTTATTTGGGTGGAAGAGCCACTTTCCGTCGCTGTGCCTTTCGTTGCTACAGAGTTCGTTGTCGTTCTAACCGGGGAGCCTGTGCCAATGAACTACGTATACAGAGATACGGCACTGGATACCTTCGGCCCCGAGGCCTTCCATGTTTATGAAGTTCCTTCGGGAGAGCAGCAAACCATAGGCTCCAAAGAAAGGGGCAAACTACGAGCAGCCTGAAAAGGCTGCTTTAACGACTTCGAGGATGAGGTGAGTATGAAGATCGACAATAACGACAGGCTGATTGGTTACCTGCAGCATATTATCCACTGGTCTGTTCGGGTATTGGCAATTCTCATGGTGTTTGTGATTGTCATGGGGGTCGTGGATGTTGCCTGGACGCTTTACCAGAAGCTAAATGCGCCGCCTCGCTTCATACTCACTATCTCAGATATGCTCGCCACCTTTGGCGCTTTTATGGCGGTGCTCATCGCGATTGAGATCTTTATCAATATTACCGTTTACCTGCGGGAAGATGTCATTCACGTCAAAATTGTATTGGCGACAGCTTTGATGGCCATTGCGCGGAAAGTAATAATACTGGACACGGAACAAGCCGACCCCATGTACATTCTGGCTTTGGGGGCAGTTGTTCTGGCAATGAGCGTCGGATACTGGCTTATTCACCGATTACCCGACTCAAGGCATGTCGGTGAGTAATGTTGTGGACAAAGGCACCCAAGGACCCGATGTAAGTCTGTGTTTATTCACAACGCGGCTGACGCCTTATCATTTCTACGCGTGAAAGTATTGGTGCGCCAGGACGGAGTCGAACCGACATTGCAAGGTTGAAAACCTTGAGTCCTCACCATTAGACGACTGGCGCAATGGAACGTGGATATTTGCGTATTGGAGAGGTCGGCGGGATTTGAACCCGCGATCGTCAGCTTTGCAGACTGATGCATTACCGCTCTTCCACGACCTCTATTTGATATTAACTTGTCAATGATATTGGCGTGTTAATCATCAGGCGCATGGATGCGCCTGCGCGGCGGCTAGCCGCGGGAGACAGGGACTGACATGTGCAAGCCCTGTCGTTGCAGACAAATAGAAGGAAGCTATTTGTCTGCCTGATTAATAGTGCCGCCTGTCGGACTCGAACCGACAACCTATGGCTTATGAGGCCAGTGCTCTAACCGATTAAGCTAAGGCGGCGTAAAGTGGCTCTCTTTCGCAGACGAGCCGGATTCTGAAGGTATGGCTGCCAGCCAGAATCTATGGTTGTTATAGCGAGCGGCGTGCCAACTTATTTTTACCTCACCAAATCGCATCATAAGAAATTGTTTTGTAACGACTTATAAAATTACCGAGCAAAAAACACAGCATTGGACGTAGCTTGTACGCGCCGCAATTAATATCATGCTTGATATCAAAATATTGCCTTGGATACGCCCCAAATTTCGATGAACAGCAAAAATATCGTCCTATCCATTCTCGGCACGACTTTGGATGTCGTGTCCAAGCGTCGCGGTAAGTTTGAGAAGCGCTGGGAGCGCTGGCGGCCGAATGTCTCCATCACTCAACGCGCCGAGGTCTTCCCGGTGGATGAGCTGCATTTGCTCAGCGCCGGTAAAGACATGGCGCTTGCCGAAGAAGTTTCTGCGGACATCAATGTCGTTAGCCCAAATACGCATGTCGCCATCCACGATGTTAGCTTTACTTCCCCATGGGAGCTGGAGGTCACCTATCTGCAGTTGCGAGACTTTCTTTCCGACTTCAGGTTTGACCCCAGCGCCAATTATTTTTTCCACATCACGACCGGCTCGCATATTCAGCAGATTGTTATCTTCCTGTTGCACGAATCGCGACTTTTTCCTGGCAAGCTGTTGCAAACAGCGCCACCGAAAGAAGGTTCGACCGAGCCGCGCCACCAGATCATCGACCTGGATCTTTCCAGATACGACGCAATTGCGGAGCGGTTTCGTAAAGACCATCTTGAAGGCGAAGATTTTCTCAAATCCGGCATTCAGACCCGCAACCCGGCGTTCAACCGGATGATTCAGCAAATCGAACTGGTCGCACAGCGCTCTATCGCGCCCATGTTGATCACCGGTCCGACCGGCGCCGGTAAGTCCCATATCGCACGCCGTATCTACGAGCTGAAGAAGAAACGCAATCTGGTAAGCGGCGACTTTGTGGAAACTAACTGCGCCACCCTGGTGGGCGACAATGCTATGTCCACCTTGTTCGGCCATAAAAAAGGCGCATTTACCGGGGCCGTGGATAAGCGGGACGGCTTACTGAAACGCGCGGATAAGGGCATGGTGTTTCTTGATGAAGTCGGCGAGCTGGGGCTGGATGAACAGGCCATGCTGTTACGCGCCATCGAAGACAAATGCTTTCTGCCCATGGGCGCGGACCTGGAGGAGAAAAGCGACTTTCAGCTGATCGCCGGCACCAATAAAGATCTTCGCAAAGAAGTACGAGAAGGTCGCTTCAGAGAGGACCTTTTTGCGCGCATCAATTTGTGGACTTACCGCCTCCCCGGTCTGGCGGAGAGGAAACAGGACGTTGAACCCAACATCGAGTACGAACTGGATCGATTTGAGCGTAACCATGGCGAGAGAGTGGCGTTCAACAAAGAGGCTCGCGCCCGCTATCTTGAGTTCGCATTGTCTCCTGAAGCGCTTTGGCCCGCCAATTTCCGCGATCTTAACGCCAGCATCGTGCGCATGGCCACCCTGGCGGACAAAGGGCGCATTAAGACGGACCATGTGGACGAGGAGCTACAGCGACTGCGTTATTTATGGTCGCATGCAGAATCGCCGGCGATGGCGAGCAGCTTATCTCTGGATGATTTTCTGGCCCAATATCTCGACCTCGAACAGCTTGAGCACGTTGATTACATTGAGAAAGTGCAACTGAAAGCCGTCATCGAAGTATGCAGAAACTGTCGGGATGGCGCAGAGGCGGGACGCACTATTTACAATGCATCCCGGCTTCGCAAAAAACAGACAAACGACTCCCACCGATTGCGTCAATATCTGGCCAAGTACGGCCTTCACTTTGACAGCATCAGGCAAGTCAATTCAGTCTGAATGGAAATAGCGGCAGCTAGGGTTTACGCCAACTGGCGGTAACGCTGACGCCACGATAGCTATGGCGTCCGCGCAACCCGATAAACCATACGCCGGGTTCGGGATTGGGAAACACGCATTGCTCTTCATTGCCGTCTATAAAAGGGCGGCAGTCATATTTATTCGGTGTGGGACGCACATCGTCGGCGACATAAAGGTCCACATCCCCCGTCCCACCAAAGCTCCTGACCACCATTTCGATGGCGCCGCGCGGTACTTCAAAGCGATAGTAGTCCCATTCGTTCTCACCTCCTCGCAGATTCTCCAGCCTTAACACGCCCCGCTCCGGCAGCGGCAGATCGCCATTCAGCGCCGCCAGCGCCCGTGCTGCGTCAGCGATGCCTGCGCCGCATCCACCGTCGCAATCCCCAGGCAATGGCCTCGCCCCCAATTTGATTGCGCTTTCGATCCGCCCCGGCGTGGCTCCAGGGTCAGCTTCATACAGGAGAGCCGCTATCCCGGCCACATGGGGCGTCGCCATACTGGTGCCTTGATAGAACTGATAGGACTCCTCCCCCGGCACAGTCAGGCCTGCATTCCAAATGGACAAAACCCCATTGCTGAGCACCTCAGTTTCGCCGCCCGGCGCAGAGACGTCGACTTTGCGGCCAAAATTGGAGTACCAGGCGCGTGCGCCCGCTTTGTTATTCGCAGCGACCGCTACAACGCCCTTACAGTTCGCTGGCAGAAACTGACGAACATCCGCATTGGCGTTACCAGCGGCGACGACCACCGTGACATTACGCTGACGCGCCATGTTAATGGCCGACTGCATGGTCCCGCCACAACGTCCCTGCCCTGTCAGGCTCATATTGATGACTTTGGCGGGATGCAGGTTCTCCGGCGCGCCATCCACCGAAACGCCTACAGCCCAAACCAGAGCGTCCGCAATATCCGACAGATAACCTCCGCATTTGCCCAGTACGCGGACCGGCAAAATACGCGCGTTAAACGCCACGCCAGCAACCCCGACCTGGTTATTGGTGACGGCGGCGATCGTTCCAGCCACATGCGAACCATGCCAGCTTGAGTCTTCCGCTTCCGCTCCATCGTAACATTCGTTTTGCGCCACCCAGTCCCCTGGGTCGCTGGCGTCAGCGTCGCGCCCGTCGCCATCATTGGCGACAACTGGATCGCTGATAAAGTCGTATCCGGTAACGACATTGGCGTCCATATCCGCATGGGTGACGATTCCCGTATCCAGCACCGCCGCCACGACGCCTGAACCGGTCGCCATGCTCCATGCAGCAGGCGCGTTGATGCCCGCCACTGCATCAAAATATCCCCATTGCTCACCATACCGCGGATCGTCAGGCGCAGCCGCCTTATGCAGCAATATGTCCTCCTCTACATCCAAAATGCTGGCGTCGCTGAGTAAATCTTGTTGCAACTGCGCCAGCTCAGTCTGCGTCAGCCGGCGTTTAGCCTGATACAAGCGTCGAGAGCCAACCGCGAGAGGGCGTAGATAATCAATGCTTTGCAAGGCGCTGCGCGCAGCGGGGGAGATTAAAGAGAAGGAAGCAGAGGATGGGGACGTCGAAACGTCGCCTGCATAGTGAATAATAAGTCGCTGCGGTCGGAGAGCGGAGTCTTGCGCTAAAGCGCCCTCTCCCTGAAGTCCTGTCAATACTACTGCCGTCATCAACAACAAAGCTAATCTCATAACAATCATTCCTTGACTCAAGTTGCATAAAATACTGCAGTGAACAGCCAGCGCTTCCCTACTTCCGAGGATGTACAGTAAACCCGACGCCCGGAAAAGCTGACAGTTCGTTGACTCTACGAAAAACTTATGACGCGCTCAAGGCGACGTCTGAACGCCTCGCAGGAACTGAGAATATAAGAATCTGTTTTTGCGCCAAATATTTCTTTATGACCTTAAAACGGCGCGACTTATAACCGAAACAAAGCACCCGATCACGATAAATTATTAGAGATTAATTTTCCGTTACCTATAATCTTTCGCCTTTTTATAGTCCGCGATCTGTATCTGTACAGAACGGGTTGGCTCTTAATCATTCGTGGAATACAGAAGTAATATGTCCCAAGCATCTCCCTTAGCTTTGCTTCCGCTGGCGCTGTTTCTGGCGCTGTTTGTCGGCAGCGGCCTCTGGTATCAGTCAGAGGGCGTTGAGTACGCCTTTTATCAAATCTCCGCGCCGGTCGCGATCCTGCCCGCTATTCTACTAGCGGTAATGATGGCGCGCGGAACCTTGAATGAGCGCATAGAAACCTTTATCAAGGGCGTCGGCGACAACACAATCATCACCATGGTTCTGATTTATCTGCTGGCGGGCGGTTTCGCCAGCGTCGCCAAAGCCGTGGGCGGCGTGGACGCTACAGTTAACTTCGGACTCAGCGTGATACCGCCTTCTCTGGTATTGCCAGGGCTGTTCATCATCACCGCTTTCGTCGCTACCGCCATGGGCACCTCCATGGGCACCATCGCCGCTATCGCCCCTATCGCGGTGGGCGTTGCTGACGCAACGGAACTCCCCATGCTACTGACTATCGGCACCGTAGTAGGGGGCGCCATGTTCGGCGACAACCTGTCTATTATTTCCGACACCACCATCGCCGCCACTCGCACCCAAGGCTGCGAAATGCGCGACAAGTTCAAACTGAACTTTATGATCGCAGCGCCAGCGGCGGTGCTGACCTTAATCTGGTTGTACTTCCAGAGCAGTAACGCTGTGGTGGAAGCGCCCAAAGACTATGAGTTGATCCGCATCCTGCCCTACGTCGCCGTACTGGCGCTGGCGGTATTGGGCGTCAACGTCATGCTGGTGCTGTTCAGCGGTATCGTGCTGGCAGGTGGAATTGGTCTGTTCATGCAGCCTGACTACAGCGTGGCGTCCTGGTCCAAGGACATCTACGCCGGCTATACCGGCATGCAGGAAATTCTGATCTTATCGCTTTTGATCGGCGGCCTGGGAGCCATGATGAAGTCTCAGGGCGGCCTGGACTGGCTGGCGAAAACCATCGACCGCATCAGCAGACTGGGCGGAGCCAAACAACACACCAGCCGCGCAGGCGAACTGAGCATCAGCGCCACCGTCGCCCTGACCAACGTCTGCACCGCCAATAACACCGTCGCGATTCTACTATCCGGCAGTCTGGCGAAAGATATCGCCGACCGTTATCAGGTCGACCCACGCCGCAGCGCCAGCCTGATGGACATTTTCTCCTGTGTCGTCCAGGGCGTCATCCCCTACGGCGCACAGGCCCTGCTGGCCTCATCCCTGGCCAAAGTCTCTCCAGTAGAACTGATCGGCAACATCCAATATTGCTGGCTACTGGGACTCATGGCGCTGATATCGATTGTCATCGGATTGCCTAAAGGCAAAGTCCAAAGTTAATGACTTGAATTGGAAGCCCGCTGTTGCGGGCTTTTTTTATTAGGCCATCGCTTTACTCAACCCAAGACTCTGGGGGCAAACCTAGAATTACCACATCAGAATAGTAAGATACCACTTTGTTTACACGCACTCATGACCGTTACATCAAGTCAGGCAGAGGCTCAGGCTTCAGTCGCCCATCATTATTTCTAATCAAGCATTTATTTTGCCACCCTCTCCGTCCAATCCCGCATCATTTTTGTCAAAAACCACCAACGGCCTAACCTGCCTCTGCGGGTAAACTGGGTTTATTGGCTGAGTATATTTGGCTGTTGGTGATTGATAATACGAGGTAGGCATATGTTGAACTACAAAGCTCCGCAGCGTGATGTGGCGTTTGTGATGGATGAACTGTTGGGTTTCTTCGAGCATTACGAAAAGCTGGGATTCGCGGATGCGACGCCGGATATGGTGCAGGCGATCCTGCAGGAGGGCGGTAAGTTTGCGGAGAATATCCTGGCGCCGCTGAATGCGGTGGGCGATACAGAGGGCTGCTCCTGGAATGACGGCGTCGTGACAACGCCCAAAGGGTTTAAAGAAGCTTATCAACAGTATGTAGAAGGCGGCTGGCCAGCCATGTCGCAGCCGTTGGAGTACGATGGTCAAGGCTTACCCTATTCGCTGTCGAGCATTCTGTCCGAGTGGTTCTCTGGCGCCAATCACGCCTGGGCCATGTACCCCGGACTGAGCCAGGGCTGTGTTGAAACCATCCTCGCCCACGGTTCGGATTCACAAAAGCAGCGCTTCTTACCTCATCTGATTGCAGGACGCTGGACCGGCACCATGTGTCTGACTGAACCCCACTGCGGGTCAGATCTGGGGCTGCTGAAAACCAAAGCTGAGCCGCAACCTGACGGCGCTTACGCCATCACCGGAACCAAAATTTTCATCTCCGCCGGCGACCATGACCTGTCCGATAACATCGTCCATGTCGTCCTGGCCCGTCTGCCTGACGCTCCTGCGGGCACTAAGGGGATTTCCCTGTTTATCGTCCCCAAGTTCAATGTGTCCGATAGCGGTGAAATCACGACGCCCAACACCTTATCCTGCGGTTCCCTTGAGCACAAAATGGGCATCAAAGGCAGCGCCACCTGCGTCATGAATTTTGACGGCGCGCGCGGTTATCTGATCGGCGAGCCTAATCGCGGCCTCAACTGCATGTTCACCTTTATGAATGCAGCGCGCGTCGGCGTAGGACTGGAAGGTCTGGCCGCCACGGAAGCGGCGTTTCAGGGCGCGATCAGCTACGCTCGCGATCGTTTGCAGATGCGCTCGCTCAAAGGCCCCGTCAACAAGGATAAACCCGCCGATCCAATCATCGTGCATCCTGACGTACGACGCATGCTACTGACGCAGAAGGCGATTCGTGAAGGCGGGCGCGCCCTGGCGATGTACTGCACCCAGCAGATCGACCTGACGCTATACAGCGAAGACACTGAGGTAAAAACCGCCGCCGAGGCGAAACTGGCGCTGCTGACGCCAATCGTCAAAGCCTTTTTGACGGAAACCGCGCAGGAGTGCACAAGCTACGGCATGCAGGTCTACGGCGGCCACGGCTTTATCAAGGAATGGGGCATGGAGCAGCTGGCCAGGGATACCCGCATCTGCACCATGTATGAAGGCACTACTGGCATCCAGGCCATTGATTTGCTGGCTCGAAAAATCATTGGCAGCAAAGGAGAGTTGCTGCGTCAGTTCACCGATGAGATACGCGCGTTTTGCGAAACTCAGAACGCCGCCCGCCACTTCAGTGTCTGGACGGACGCGCTGCTACAGCACTTGGATGAATGGCGGCAAATTGCTCAGGGCGTTGCGGAAAAGGCGCAGGCCAACCCGGATGAAATCGGCGCGGCGTCAGTCGAATTTCTGATGTATTCCGGCTACGTTTGCCTGGCCTATTTCTGGTTGCGCATAGCAGTGACAGCCAAAGGCAAACTGGAGGCGCACAGCGGCGACTCTGACTTCTATCAAGCCAAACTGCACACGGCGGAGTTTTACTTCGAACGCCTGTTGCCCCGCACTCGCTCACTCGCAGCCAGCGTCAAAGCTGGCGCGGACAGCCTGATGGCGCTGCCGGAAGAGTTGTTCCACCTCGACTGATAAGCGCATCCGGGCGCAATACGCGCCCGGTTTTATCAGACCCCGGACGCCTCGTCTTCATCGACGAAGGTCTCTTCTTCGCCGTTATTGAACTCTTCCATAAAAATCTGCCAGAACGCCAGGAACAACGCGGTCAGTACTGGCCCCAGCACGAATCCATTCAAGCCGAATAACGATAAACCGCCCAGGGTCGACAACAGCACGAGATAGTCAGGCATTTTGGTGTCGCGCCCCACCAGAACCGGGCGTAACACGTTGTCCACCAGTCCTATGACAAAGAAGCCGAACAGCACCAGCACAACGCCTTTGAAAACATCGCCGCTGAAAAACAGATATGCCGCCGCCGGCCCCCATACCAGGGCGGACCCCACCGCCGGCAACAAGGACAGCACCACCATTACTACCCCCCACAAGAGCGCGCCTTTGATCCCCAGCGCCCAGAAAATCAATCCTCCCAGCGTACCCTGCACAATGGCCACCACCAGGTTACCTTTCACTGTCGCCCGGGAAACTTCCGCAAACTTCTGAAAGAGGTGCATTTCGCGGGTGTCGCCCAACGGCAGAGCTCGGATTAAAAGTTGTATCAGACTGCCGCCATCCCGCAGAAAGAAAAACGTCAGATATAACATCAACACAAAACTGACAGTGAACTGCAGGTACTCTTGACCAAAGTTGAACGCTTGCGTGGCGAAAAACTTACTGCCGGTCAATGCCGCTTGCGACAACATCTGTTTGACGTTGCCGAGGTCAATCTCGAAACGCTCAGCCAGCTCCTGGATCACTGGCATGGCCGCCCGCGCCTTGTCCACCAAAGCCTGCAGCTGGATCTCACCGGAGCTTACCTGCTGATACACCCTGGCTCCCTCCTTCGCCAGCATCGTCATCATTACCGCCAGCGGAATCACCACAATCAAGAGACTGGCCAGGAGCGTCAGCAGGGCGCTGATATTGTCCCTCCCTGGAAATCGCCGAATCAGCCAGCGATGCAGCGGCGCGAACAGAATGGCCAACATCGCCGCCCAGAATATGGCGTAAAAGAACGGCATTATCAGCAGCCCGAACCCAAAGGTCACAGCCAGCAACAGCAGCAAAAAGGATCGGTCTTCGAGTTTTCGTTGCATTCAGGAAATTCTCTTAATGGGCATTTCGAAAGATGGGCGCTGATAATCTCATGTTTTTATTGCCTGCGCATCCAAGGGAACACTAGGCGCACCCCACTCTCCCCATCAAAATATGACATATTTTTACTTTTTTGACGGGATTCACCGAAGAAGGCCGCTACTGAATGTAAGCAACAATAATTACGGGATACGACATCATGTTCAGCAAACTTCTTAAAGCCCTTATCCAAAAAGACGATTCCGTGACCACGCTGCCTTTCGACAGCCTGCGCAAAGTGGCGGCGGCCCAAGTAAAGGTTATCAGCGATCAACAGAAGCAAGCTCCTTTAAGCTTTTGCACCGTCAGCACTGGCGAAGTCAAAGACCTCGCCAGTCTGCAAGGTTTCTAAACAAGTTCCAGATAGCGCTGAAGCCGACATCAGTTAAGCCTGCGGCTTCAGCTCCGCACACAGCGCCAATAACGCAGCCGCCAAGGCTGGCTTCTCACGACCATGAATGCGCGCCGTACAATTAATTCGATAAAGCGTCCCGCTTGGCTTTTGCTGAATACTCTCCAACGTCGCTTCCAAGCGAATTTCATCGCCGCTCCGCACTGCCTCAAGAAAACGTACTTGCTCCAGGCCATAATTAATCAGCGCATAACCGTCCTCTGGCGGAGAGATCAACTCATATAACAACCCCGGCAACAGCGACAACGCCAAAAAACCATGAGCGATGGGCTGGCCATATGGACTCTCCCTCCGACAACGCTCCTTATCCACATGAATCCACTGCCTGTCACGAGTGCAATCAGCAAACTGATCAATTAACGCCTGATCTATTTTCACCCATCGACTTTCTCCCAAACTTTCACCAACGAGTAGTTCCCGCATCGATTTCGTCATGGTCCAAACTCCTTTTCACCTCTCATGTAGACGAACATGTAGACATAGTCTAGCTGCGACGCCGGGATTGCATAGAAAAGTGAAAAACTTTCTCTTTGTTCGTCAATCCGTCGCACAGCTCTCAATGGGAAGCGGGGGATTTCATTCATAACGCCCGTTATGCGCAATTCACTCCCCTCATTCACAACTTTCGTCATAATTCGAAATTTCATCAAATTTTCATTGACAGATAATTAATGACGCCAATACAGTAAAAAATACGTGCAATTTAGAAAATTTACGAAAATATTCAACCAAAGACGAATCTGAATATTTTCCGTTATGTCTGACGACAAGCGCCCTTTGGATAATGTCAGAGAGCGCATTTCTTCACATTGAACGGACAAGGAAACCACCACACTAAAGGGAGCCAGCATGGAGCCGGTTTGTATTGAGGATTGGGAAGAACTTACCAAACGCCGCCTAGCGCCACCCTGGAACACCCGCACGCTGGCCCAGATTTTCGCCCGCAGATTTGGAAGGATTAAACCATGAGCGCGATGCAACCTCAGGATGAGCGCGAGGAGCTGCCGCTGCATGCTTCCCTGGCGGACCCATGCCTTAACTCCACAACCTTACTCAACGATATCGCCAGACAATATCCCGATGCGATATCGTTCGCGTCCGGACGCCCTATTGAAAAGGACTTTGAACTCAACGATATCGGCCGATATCTGCAACGCTACGTCGAGCATCTCACTCATCATGAGCATCGACCGGAAAACGCCATCATTACTCAGCTGTTTCAAGCCGCCCCGCCGGAAGGGCATATTCGCGAGCTCATCGCCGATATGCTGAAGAAAACCGACGGCGTTATCTGTCGTCCCAAAGATATCGTTGTCACCTCTGGCGCACAGGAAGGAATGATTCTGATGCTGCGCGCCCTGTTCGCCGCCCCTCAGGACATCTTGCTGGTTCCACAGCCGGCGTACGTCGGTATTATCGGGGCCGCCAGACTGCTGGACATTCGGATCGAAACCTTCAACGTCCGCGATCACGGCGTGGAGATCAGCGAAATCGAGAATAAAATTCAGGCCCTGGAGGCGGAAGGCCATAAGGTCAAAGCGCTGTATATCAACGCCGATTTCTGCAACCCAACCGGCGTTTCGCTACCACTCAGCCAGCGCATGGATCTGGTCTGGCTCTCCCACACCTACAACTTCAGGGTGCTGGAAGATAATCCTTACGGTATTTTCGGCGCGGCGAGCGCCATCAAGCCGACACTGGCGTCGCTGGATAGGCACGGCCGCTCAGTGGCGTACCTGGGCTCGTTCTCAAAAACCCTGTTTCCCGGCGTACGCATGGGCTTTATTGTATCCCGGCGACTGGCGGAAGCCCTTACTAGAATCAAAAGTATGCTGACGCTCAACACCTCGCCGATCTGTCAGGCGGTGGTCGGCGGCATGTTGTTGGAGTGCAAAGGCGATCTGCGGCTGCACTGTGAGAACCGGATTTACTTCTACCAGAACAATCTGAAGCACCTGTTACAGCAGCTTGAGGCTGCTTTTCCGAAAGGTTCGTCATTGCGTTCGCAAGTCACCTGGAACAGGCCGGATGGAGGTTTTTTTCTAGTGCTCAAGCTACCGTTCACTGTCAGCCTGAAGCAGCTTAGAGCCTCCGCGGAACAATACGGCGTACTTTGGACCCCGATGGACATGTTTTACTCGTCGCCGCGGAAGTCCAATGCAATCAGGCTCTCATTCAGTTACCTGACGCCGGAGCAGATCAGCGAAGGAATTTCCCGCCTGCGAGACTTTATCAAGGAATGTCTGGCCCAGCGCGCGCCTGACCTTCACACGGTTTGAAGACTATTGTTCGGGCGCCACAACGCTATCAGATGTCAGCGTCATCCTTTTCGGTAATGACTTGATAGCCTCGAAAATTTAGTGGCGTCCTGCCTTCGCGGGCCAGACAGCAAAGCTGATGCGTCGATTTTTCACTCATAAGTTTATTTGCAGGAGTCAATTATGCCCGTCGTCACCATCGCGCAATCCCCCGGCCGAACCTTGGAGCAGAAACGGGATTTAGTGAAAAAAATTACCGACGCCTTTGTGACCAGCTACGGGATAAAGCCGGAGTCGGTCACGATATTTTTACAGGACTATGACGACAGCAATTGGGGAAAAGCCGGTTTGTTGCACGTTGACGCCAAAGCCGGCAAAGACGGTTAAAGGCTTCTCCGACCAAGCCACATAACTATCTATTTTAGCGGCGTTTTTCTCCCCCCCGACCAGCCTATTGCCAACAACGGGCAAAAAGGTTAAAAATTCACCAACTACTATAAAAAATCTCCGCAGTATCAGGTCTGATTCCCCGCTCCCCGCAGCGGATTCGACCCGCAAACACTGACCGTGCGCCGGTCCAGCACGGGTGCGCTCGGCCACCGCTTGGCGACGCCATTTTGGTGGTATGACAGTTGGCTGACCCAGGATTGTTAACCAACCACACGAGAGAAATGGACCATGAAAAAGCTATTGGCCACGCTCTTAATTGGCGGCGCTTGGACCATCGCCGCCAATAGCTACGCTTATGACTGCACAGGCGTAGCCCCTTTTGAAACCGGCGCTATTGGCGCCAGCGCCATTCGTCAACATCACGACAACGCTTATCGCTGCAACGTCGGCGGCTGGTGCGGATTAGGCGGTGCCTATGAACCCGGCGTAGGCTGGGCCTGGGAGCAGGCCTGGAACGGGCTCGGCGCCTGCGATGGCAGCTCGCCTCCCGATGATGGCGGCTCCGGTGACGACCCCGGCGCCTGCGACGCACCGCAGTATTCCGCCGGCGCCAGCTACAGCGCAGGTCAAATCGTGCAGAACATTGGCAATGACTACCGCTGCGACGTCCCAGGCTGGTGCTCATCCGCCGCCTGGGCGTATGAGCCTGGCGTCGGCAGTAGTTGGAGTTCCGCCTGGACATTAATTGGGCCTTGTGGAACAAACGACCCCGACAACCCTGATGATCCCGGCCCAGGGCCGGATACGCCATTCTGCGCCAGCGCCTGGAGCGCCAGCAAAATCTATCGCGCTGGAGCCGTGGCGGCTTATCAGGGCGGCGTTTACCAGGCCCAAGTGGATGTCTGGGGCATTCCCCCTAACGATCCTACTTATCCTGATCGCTGGAAACTGGTGGGCGTCCCAGATGACAGCCTGTGCCCAGTGCCTATTCCCAACGACATTGACTACGGCGATCCACAGCCTGTCGACGGCAACCCCAACGCCAGCGTCAGCTTTCCTGGCGGCGCCATCGGCGCAGCGCGCATCTCCAATACGCCGTCCACCGGTACGCCGCGCTCTTCTGTTCCGTCCACCGATCCGGGTGGGGATCATCCCGGCTTCGACGCGGATAACGGGGCCAGAGTCTCCAAACTGCCTCCCGGAACCGTGCCGTTACAGCACAATACTTATTCCCTGCGCGCGGGAACGGAAGTTGTCACTTACATCGGCGATTGGGCGATCTATGGTCGACGCTATGATTTCACCAAACTTCCTGTGAAAAACCTGCATCGTATCGTCTACGGTTTTTCCGGCATCTGTTATCCAGACGCCTCCGATACCCAGGACCCCGGATTCCCCACGTCCGCTCCCGCAGCGGTGAATCGCACCTGCAATCAAAGCAGTCTGCCTGACGGCGCCATGGCCATCGCCGATTTCGAAGCGGCCTTCGTGCGCAATGTCGGCGTTCCCGGCAGCGTAACGGGAACGGAGAGCATGTATGAGCTGGAGCCGGCCAGCGTCGGCGGCGTATTCGGCGTGCTCTATAAACTGAGAAAAGAAAATCCGCACTTGAAGCTGGATCTCTCCGTCGGCGGTTGGACCTTGTCCGAAGGCTTCGGCTGGATGTCGCGGGATGACGCCAGACGCAAAGCCTTCGTCGATTCCTTGATCCACTTCTTGCAGCGCTTTGACTTTGACGGCATCGATATTGACTGGGAGTATCCCGCTTCCGATGGCGCTGTTCCTGACGCGGATACGCCGGAAGACGCCGCCAATTATGTGCGCCTGTTGAAGGAAATTCGCGCAGCGATGGATTGGCTGGGACAGAAAACCGGCAAACATTATCGCCTGTCCTCGGCGATTCCTGCAGGAACCGGTCGTCTGGACCTGATTGACTGGCCCGCCGTGCATCCCTACATGGATCGCTTGTATGTGATGACTTACGATCTTACCGGCGCCTGGGAACGTGAGCTGAGCAACCACACGCCCATGCAAGTCAACCCGAGCGCACGGGGCTCGTCCGCCAATACATCCGTCACCACCGCGATGTCTTATTTGCAGGGCAAAGGCGTCCCCAACAACAAACTGATGGTCGGCGTCGCCAATTATCATCGCGCCAAACGCCTCAACAGCGCAGCGGATATCACCGAGTACAGCAACGGCGTCGCCGGAGCCACTACCCACCAGCCCAATCAGGCGCCGGGAACGACCAATTTCATTCTCGCCATCGCCGGATACGGTAGCTGGGAGGCAGGGGTCCTGGAAGGGTACGATATGTATCAAAGCTTCCTTGATCCCTCTTTACGCCCCTACAATGGATACAAACTGTATACCGACCAGGCCTCCAACACCGACTATCTCGTACAGCCCGCCATCGGCTCCTTCATCACCATAGAATCGCCGCGAACCGCCGCCCTGAAAACGCAATACGCCAAAGACAACGGCTTCGCCGGCGTTTTTTTCTGGATGGCGGAACAGGATAACGGCTACAACCTCAACGCCGTCAACCACGTTCTCGGCAATACTCTGGTGAACGACGTCGCCAACGGCAAACCGCAAAACCAAATCCCGGTCTGCGGTGAAAATATCAGCGCCAGCGAATGTGAAAACTTAATCAAAAGTCTGCGCTGACCAATGTGACCAACGGCCCTCGCAAGAGGGCCCTGCAAAGGCTTTATTCTGTTTAAAACAGCATCCAAATAAACCGGATCACTCTGATCAGAATCGCGAGAGGAAGGATCACCATCAATAGTTGGAGGTGGATAATGAATGCGATTCCGCCCTCGTTTACATGAGAGGTGCTGACAATAAACAGCGCCGTGTAGATCGCCATGAAGATCAGCCCTGGCTGCACAAAATCAGCGCCCCAGACGGCCATTACAGGTAGTAGGAATTGCAGTAACAGAAGCAGGACAAAGTTTGCAGTAGACAAATAATCATACGTCCTTGTCCGCCGCCAGAATATCTCAAACATCCCAAATATAACCGTGTAGACGCCACAGGCCAGCAACGCCCAATCGGTCCAGTCCGTCAGCCAGGGCGCAAGATATTGTTCATAGATATTCATGGGGTACTCATCCTTAGGCAAAGATAACGACAACGCTCGTCTGAGTCGCTCGCAATGCTAACAATTGCAAGGGCCGGCCACTTTACTCGATAGCTATCAGGGCGTACATCCACGCATTGGACTATTCGATCATCACTCTTACTTTCTCTTTCCTGACTCTCTCCGCCTCTCACAAACTGAGAGGAACCGCACATTTTGTATATAAAGTTCAGGATTTAACCCGATTCGCCATTTTTTTGACGATTTGAGTTGACCAGGTGTGACGTTTTACAGTCTTTTTCATCTATAGCCATCTACTATTGATCATAAGTTGACATATAACGAAGGAAGTGACCGATGGCTGCTCAAATCCCCCAAACCAGATTACTGTCCACCGCGATTTTAGCCGCGACGCTGGCGTTACATGGCTGCGGCGGCGGGGCGGCGGGTGAAAGTTCCGACAGTGGCTCCGTTTCAGTTCAAGGAACCTCATCCTCACAAACGGAAAGCACAAACTCGGCGTCTGATTCCAGCTCACAAACATCCACTCAAACAGACGACACCAGCACAACGACCACTGACGACAATACCGTGGACAATAGCCAGGCCAGCTCCGGCTCTTCCACACAAACTCAGCAGGACACACAACAGACAGACCAACAAGATCAGGCCCAAAACGATTCTCAAGACGCTGGCCAGGAAAACAGCGTTGAGCTGGATATCGTCATCAGCCTGCAACCTGGCTCACAGAGCGCTGACAAAGGCGGCGACGTGACGCTCAACGTTAGCGCGTCAGGCAGCGGCGCTTTGAACTATCAATGGCGTAAAGACGGCGTCGCGATCACTGACGCGGTCCAGTCGCACCTGACTCTGTCCAACCTGGAAGATGAAGACGCTGGCGTCTATGACGTCATCATCAGCAACGCCACAGGTTCAGTTACAAGCAGCGCCGCGACCTTGTCCTTGACAGTCAACCGCAGTGTGCGTCTGGCCTGGAGCATGCCGAACACCCGCGAAGACGGCAGCGTATTAGCCCAACAGGAAATTTCCGCCTACCGCATCTACCACACAACTGAAGACGGCTCTTGGGGCGCCAGCGTGGAAGCTCAAGCGGATGCGACAGACTACACCTTCGGCGGCCTGGGCAGCGGCGTTCACTACTTCGCAGTCACTGTAGTGGACACCTCAGGCATCGAGAGCGACTTCTCCAACATCATGAGCAAGCAGATTTTCTGAGCCCTCGCGAGCTCGCCTTACCGACTTTTCCCAACGATGTCATTAGGGGTCTTTGGCCCCCTTTTTTGTTTGCGTCTGCGATTGAAAACGATGCCCGCTTTTTACAAGTCAAACTCTTCCCGCCGATTTACTCTGGCCCCACATCATTCCTCCGCACCTGGGACATTCTCGGTTAAGCAGAGTGCATTAAATTTCTGTAAAGAGTGCGCTTATTGACTAATCAGCGATTGCCATGGAGGCCTTTGAAGCCGCTTGAAGCCCTTCTGTAAATCCCTGCAAACCCTGGGTTTCATGACCAAATTGAAACTTGCTGACGATGGCTTTCAGCGGCTAAAAATAGCGTGACCTTAAACTGTCATTTTCTTCGATTAGTTTGTACTCTACTGATTGTGAATGAGAAATCTAATTAGGGATATAACGATGAAACAGTATTTCACTTGGCCGAAGTGTCTACCCTGGATCGCCGCGGCCGCGCTCAGCGCAGGAGCTACCGCAGCGCAGGCCAAGCAACCGGCGGTCGCCACCGCAGCCGCCGACCACCCTATCGTCATCGGCCATCGAGGCGCCCCCGGATACCGTCCTGAGCACACGCTCGCCAGCTACTGGCTGGCCATTCGCCAGGGCGCGGATTTTATCGAGCCCGACCTCGTGCCAACCAAAGACGGACACCTGATCGCCCGCCATGAAAATGAACTTGGCGGCTCCACTGACGTAGCGGATCACCCTGAGTTCGCCGATCGCAAAACCACCAAAATGATCGACGGCGTCGCCATGACCGGCTGGTTCAGTGAAGACTTCACCCTGGCGGAAATCAAAACCTTGCGCGCCAAAGAGCGCATTCCAGATGTGCGTCCCCGCAACACGCGCTTCGACGGTAAATTCGCTATTCCTACACTGGAAGAGATTGTCGGAATGGTGCGCCTGATCGAGCACAACACCGGCAAAAAAGTCGGCATTTATCCAGAAACCAAACACCCCACCTACTTCGCCAAAGAAGGCGAGTTTCTGGACGGCGGCAAAATTAATATGTCCATCGGCCGCAAGCTGATCGAAACCCTGGTCAGCGAAAACTTCACAGATCCCACGCGGGTTTACATCCAGTCTTTCGAGGTTGAGAACCTGATGGAGCTGCAGAAGGACATCATGCCCAGCAACAACGTGGATTTGCCGTTGGTGCAGTTGTATGGCGACTTTGACGACATTTACGTGCAGCCGGACAGCAACTTCTCCCGCCCCTACGACATGTACTACAACGCGAAAAGCGGCGCAGACGTAGCCTCTATTTACGGAGAGCTGAACGACCTGATCGCTGGCGGCGTCACCGACACGACAGGTTACGGCAAACTGGTCACCCCGGAAACCGTCTCCTTTATCGCGAATAATTACGCAGAAGGCGTCGGCCCTTGGAAAAACAGCTTCCTGCTGCGCGCCAGCCTGGATGAAAAGCAGGACCCCAATGGCGACGGCGTGCCTGAAGTCGGCAGCAAACTGACCGGCGGCGTTCACCCCTTCCTACAGGAAGCCTTGGCGAACGGGCTGGAGGTTCACCCCTACACATTACGTGTGGAGGAACAGTTCCTGACCATGCATCCGAACGATGAGCCGCAGACGCTGACTGGAGAAGCCATTCAAATGCTTGGCCTTGGGGTAAGCGGATTCTTTACAGATAACCCTGACCTGGGCGTCAGAGCGCGAGATATGTTCCTGAAGATCAACGAAGAAAGGCCGAGACGCGGAAATAAGAAGTAAGAAGTAAGAAGTAAGAAGTAAGAAGTAAGAAGTAAGGCTAATCATTTCAGGGGAGGATCAGCCTCCCCTCTCCCATGGCCAGCTAGTCCCTGAATTTGGGTTCACGCTTCTGCATTTGCGCCATCATGGCTTCCTGAATATCCTCGCTGATCAACATCGCCGCATTCCAGGTAGCAACGTAATTCAGGCTGTCCGCAACACTGTGATCCCGGGTGTACTTGATCATCTCTTTTGTGCCGCGGATAGCCAGCGGCGACTTGCTGGCGATAACCTGGGCCGTTTCCATGACGCCCGCCATCAAGGCTTCAGGGGATTCATAGACGCGATTAACCAAACCAATGGCGCGCGCCTCTTCCGCATCGACTTTACGACCGGTATACGCCAGTTCCCGCATAACGCCATCGCCAATAATATGAGGCAACCTTTGTAAAGTACCTACATCCGCGGTCATGCCGATATCAATTTCTTTGATCTGCAGATAGCCTTCCGCGGAGATATAGCGCATATCGCAACTCGCCACCATGTCGACGCCACCGCCAATACAGCCCCCGTGCAAGGCGGCCAGCACTGGCTTGCGGCATTCTTCAATGGCGGAGAGACAGCCCTGCAGTTTGAGAATCAGACGACGCAGCTCTTCACGGCGACGACCGTCGCACTTTTCCTTGCCGGTCATCACGGAGGCGAAGTCCATCAGGTCGATACCAGAGCAGAAGTGTTTACCCGCCCCCTTGAGCACGACCACTCGTACAGAACTTTCCTGGTCCGTCCGGCGAAACGCCAGACCAATTTCCTCCCACATCGCCATGTTCAGCGCATTGGCTTTGTCAGGACGATTCAGCTCAATGATGGCGACGCCGCCTTCCTGTGTAACGCTAAGTGTTGAGTATTCTGACATTATTAGTTATCCACTCTCTTTCTATTATTGATGTCGCCAGTTCTCCGAACTGGCCAGAAGCCCTGGCTGAGTCTGGGCGAACCCTCGACCCGGCAAGCCTTCAAAAAAGCGCAATGGGCGCGGCGTGCTTAGAGCCACCCCCAGCATTTGTTCTTCACGCCACTGAAATAGTCCGTACGCACAATGAGCGCCTTCGGCGAACTCCGCCATGGCTTTGTCATCGCGCAGACTGAAGGGCGCCCCGGACAGCAATTCCGACATGGTGGCCCCACGTCGTTTCACTTCCGCCTCTTTCAACGTCCAGATGCGAAAGAAACAATGAGCCTGCCTCTCTTCAGGTTGTCCGCACACCCACTGATATTCCTGCTCTGTATAAAAACGACGCGCCAATGCCTTGACGTTGCGTCGCTCCGCCCGCTCAAGATCGACCCCCACTGGAGACTTAGCAATCGCAAGCGCCACCCACGCGCCAGCGTGGGCGATGCTGAAGCACCACCCCGCGTCTTTGTCACTCAGAAAAGGCTTGCCCTTCTCGCTGATGGCGATAGCCACGCCTGAAGGTTTGCAGTTTAGCCTCTCCGCCAGCAGGGTTCGGGCCATCGCCCTCCCCAATAAGTAGCTCAAACGTCCCTCGGGAAAGCGAAATGAAGACAGGCGAACATCTTCCCCCTGAGCCAACATAGCGCTGTAACAGGCGTCAAGATCCGGGTCAATCTGACGAATGTCTGCAAGGTAGATGGCGCAATCAGGATGGTCGGCAGTAGACACGTTAACTAATCCGGGAGAATAAAGGCCTGTTATATAACAGATTTAAAGGCGGGTGTAAGGGCTTGCGCCAAACTTTCCAACATTTCCGTCTGGGCGGGCCCGTGTTCGCCGCGCCTTTTCGATAATTGAAGAGGGTAGAGAATTGTTTTGCAGAAGGGATAAAAAACAGGGACCATCCAGGTCCCTATTCACACAAAAGAAAGCGTTCAGCTACCTCTTTTGACGTTATGTTGTTTTGTGCGGCTGACCGCTAAAGGCGGCGGGTTACGGTGGAAACGCGCAATGCTTCTAGAGCGCTCATTTCAAATTCCACTGGAGGAGCTTTGGCTTCCGCCTTTTTCTCCTCAACTTGCTTACCGGAACGTTTCTCGCCGACGATCCGTCCCATCAATGTTTCACGAAGACTTTTCAACATGGACTTACTAGCTCACTACCGTATCAATACAACAACGCTTAGCTTTTCGCGAACGTTTATATTGCCACTGAGTCGGCTCGTTTTCCGTGAGAAATACGGCGTTATAAACCCTAACCACGTCACATTTCCGCCCGAATAGGGCAGAATGTGACCATTTTGGGCGCCCCCGTCAGGCTGCCGAAGAAAGATCAAGATAGTCTTCAAGCTCCTTGCGGAAGGCGGCTTGCACCCCTAAACGCATCATCATCCAATAATGACCGGCGATCATCCTGTCGATAAACAGGCTTTCCACCGGCGGCTGAAAGAAGTCCATATACTTGAATACAGTGGTGGCCTTGGACGCCACTTGCTTGTGCAGATTGGAGTTGGCGAAGTCGAACTCTTCGTCACTACTGCGAAACGGGCGAATGAAAATATCCCGCCACATCGCGTAATAGTCCTGCTCCACCGCCGGCTTTCCACTCACCCTGACGCCCAAATCAACCAGATAATTATCGAGCGCGTCATAATCCGCATTCAGTCCTGCGGTTAAAGCCTGACTGTAGGCATGAACAATTTCCGGCTTGAGCCGTTTTACGCAGCCAAAGTCATACATGATGATTGAGCCATCGGAGCGAAACGCAAAATTGCCAGCGTGAGGGTCGCCATGAATCGCGTTAAACTTGAACAACTGATCCGCCATGATGCGAAACAGACGTCGGCCGATCAGATTAATGACCTCCTGTCCATAAGCCTCAGCGCTGACGGCGCTGATATGATCTCCTTCCACGCACTCCATCGTCAGTACGCGCTTACTGGTGAGCTTGCGCACCACACTGGGTATGATCAAGCCCTCGTCTTTAGCATGAAAGCGCTGGAAGTCAGCTATGTTGCGGGCTTCATTCTCGTAATCCAGCTCTTCGTTGAGGCGTTCGCGAATTTCCTCGAACAACTGATCCACACTTTCTTTCGGCAACTTGAGTAATCCGCCCAGCTTCAGCGTCAACTTGAGCTGTTTGAGATCAGAGTCTACAGATCGGTCCACGCCCGGGTACTGCACCTTGACGATAACCTCATCGCCCTCCAGAGTAACCGCCTTGTGAACCTGTCCTATAGAGGCTGCCGCGTAGGGCTCCTTGCTGAACTCTTTGAACAACTCTTCCGGCGGCGCCCCCAGCTCTCTTTCGATCTGTTTGGCGATCACCTCGTAATCCATAGGCGGCGCTTCTTTTTGCAGACGTTGTAACGCCTGAGAGAATTCTTTGGGTAAAAAATCCTGGGTTTGGGAAGCAATCTGACCCACTTTCATCACCGCGCCTTTAAGTTCGCCCAAGGTGTCGGCGATCTGATTGGCCATCTTGTCGTAGGCGCGAGCCTGGCGCTCTTCCTTGTCTTCCTCATTGAAGGCGCGTCGAACCCGTTCCGCCGCATAACTGCCCGCCACGGACGCCGTCATGCCGGCCAGCTTCAGAAACCGCTTGGTCCTGGTAGCCGGCGCTGTTTTTTGCTTGCTGTCGTCCTTTGTCCGCTTAGCCAAAATTTACCTCCACGGCGATTAAACTCTCTGGCGGAACTAGCATACTCCATACGTTAACCCGGGTTAACAAGGTTTGCTTTACAAGTTTTTCAGACAATAGTGGAAGACGCCAGTTCTAGCCTGATATTGCATTAAAAAGAGAATGACTGCTGCGCCGATTGGCGGGCAGGAAAGATCAACCGGGATTATTGCTGGACAGCGGGCCGTTGCGGATTTTATTGATCAGGGAGTCGTAGCGGGAAAGAAGAGATTCGATCTGCTTAAGGTCCTTACGGATCTTGTCGCTCTGCAACATGTTTCCACCCAGGTTGAATTCAACCTCATAGTCAAAACAGCTACAGACCTTCTGGCGGTCTTTGACATTGATTTCGACTTTGTTGATCGCGATGTCGCCGAAGTCCATGGGCAGCTTGATAGAAATCACCGCCTTGCCTCCGACCTGAAGGTTTTCATCGGTGCGCAACAGCATGCCTTCCGCGGAAAACTGCAGAATCTGCACCTTTACCCACTCCCGCGACAACAGTCCTCGCTTGATTTTCAATTCAGCATGCAGGTGGGTAGCTGGATTTTTCAACCGACTCCTTGGGGACGCCTTCATTTCTGGTTCTCGCGACAAACGACCGCCGAAACTCTAACCAAACGACCGTTTAAAAGCAAAAAAATGTTGATAGCGCCCACTTTCCCTAGCGGTGACTTTTTATCACGTCAGAACTCCGGCCTAAGCCTTTAGGGACGCGCACTTCGCTGAAATCGCTCGTTATTTTTCATAGGTCGTTGCGCGGTTGCGTCCGCCTTGTTTAGAAGCGTACAACGCGTTGTCGGCGCGCTCGATCCATTCTTTATGATCTTTAATCTTTTTATCCAGTCCAGCCAGACCAAGACTGATAGTAAAACGGATGTCGCGCCCCTCATGAGTCACTTCGAGCCCTTCGATTCGGGAACGCAGACGCTCAGCAAAGTTCATGGCGTTAGTGCAGTCCGTGTTCACCAATATCACGCCGAATTCTTCGCCGCCGTAGCGACCGGCGATATCGGTACTGCGCATGGTGTCCCGCAATGCGCCAGCCACCACGCGAATGACTTCATCGCCCGCCGGATGGCCAAAGGTGTCGTTGACCTTCTTGAAATGGTCGATATCGAACATAATCAGGGTACTGGCTTCATTGGTGCGTTTCACCCGCTGAAACTCTTTCACTAATTGCTCTTCCCAATAGCCGCGATTATTAAGCTGAGTCAGCCGGTCGATGCGACTGAGCTTTTCCAGCTTGGAGTTGGCGGCTTCCAACTGACGACGGTTACTGGCGATATCGGTAACGTCGTAAATGATCAGACAGATGTTCTGCACCTCACCGTTGGGCGAGACCAAAGGCGTGATCGTAATGTTCTGATACATGAACTCTTCCGTCCCGGTGATCGGACGGTAGTTTTTAAATCGAAACAGGAAGGGACGCTGCTCCCAGGTAGTAAAGGTGCGGTTCTTGAGCAGGAATACGGATTGGGTTTTATGCTTGAACCACTCCTCAGGGATTTCCTTGAAGATATCGAACAACACCTGGTCCTTCACCACATGCGGCCTCATCCCGCTATGGTTTTCCATGAAGCTGTTCCAGACGTTGATGCGGTATTCCGTGTCCAGCACCACCAATCCGACATCGATGGTCTGGAGCATATCCATCACCCAGTGAAATTCAGTAATGTCGAAGTGATTCTCAGCCATGGACTTATCGTTTTCCTTATATTTTTTATTACATACGCCAGATATTACGTACGCCTTTATATTAAGTACGCCACTTTATCGCGAAATACCGGGAGCGAGTCTTCCGTAAAAAGCAGCAGCAGGTCGCAATTGATGTTGTAGTTCTCAATGCTGTAGCAAATCTCAATGGCCAGGGTTTTGGTCCAGCGCCAGTTGTTGTTGCTCAACAGATCACCGACGTTGACATGCTGCCCCAGCACCACGGGATGCCCCTGACTGAAAGCGATGTCCAACTGCTCGGCGATGCCTTTAATACAGGCGCCAATGAGCACGGAGGACACATCCATCAATAACTCCAGTTCGACCAGTTCATTCAGCTTGCCGTCATAACGCATCAGCTTCGCCATATCCTTGAAGCTGGAGTCATGGAACAGCAGAAAAGCTTCTCCCGCGATGCCAGAGCCAATGAACCCCTGACACACGGCGGAGTAAGTGTCATTATCCTCCGTGGCCTGCAGCGCCATTTGCAGCTCGGATATTTCCAGCAGGTTCACGCGCGGTATCGGCAGCAAAACAAACACATCCAGTAAGCGCGCCAGCAGGTCAGCCGCCTGCCCCATGGCGACGTTAGCCACTTCCTGGAACGCGTCGAACATGGAAATGGCGCCCTGATGAGCTGCGGCCCGGTCGATCACGGGAGCGGCAGGTTTGGCGGGCTTGTCGGTTTCAGTATAAAGGCCGGTCTTCTGCAGGATCGCCGCCAACTCATCGCCGTTGATCGGCTTTTTAATGAAGTCGAAGGCGCCCAGCCCTATGACGCGTTTTTTAGCATCGGGCTGAATATCGCCGGAGACGACGATGACAACCGTCGGCAACTCTTCCTTGCTGATCACTTCCAGTGTCTGATAGCCGTCCATAACCGGCATATTGAGGTCAAGAAACAGCACATCCCCCAGCCCCTGATGAATCAGATCGATTGCTTCCTGGCCGTTGGCTGCAAAACTGACTTCAACATCCCAGCCCGCCGGCAGCGACCTGGCCATCTGCTTGCGCGCCACGCCTGAGTCATCGCAAATAAGAACGGGAATGGTCATGTATAAGTCCAGTTAAAGTTGTCTGGGTGTTCGATAGCGGTTATTTGAATATGATTACTGATTCAAGTGAACGGTTTCCACCTGTCTTTCGTCAGCAGCCAATTTGCAGGCGGTGAAAATATCCCTCAGGTTGGCTCGTGATTTCGAAATTAAAGGCGCGCTCTTGCCGATATCCTGTAGTTAAGTAAAGATCATCTTGCCCTTATTGGCAAAAAAGAGCCGTCCACGACTGCTTGGAAAATTTAGAAAAATTGCCCGATGGCGCTTATAATCCGCCCTTTGCTTGCGCCGCGCCAAGGTTGTCGCGCGCCCAGCCGGATTCATTCAGCATTAGCCCCGGACCAGACCGCCATGACAGATTCAGATTACTATTTCCGTTTCGGAGGCATCGCCCGCCTTTACGGCCGACGCGCGCTGGAGCGCTTTCGCAACGCTCACGTCTGCGTGATCGGCATTGGCGGCGTAGGCTCCTGGGCGGCGGAGGCGCTGGCCCGCTCCGGCGTAGGGACCATCACCCTGATCGATATGGATGACATCTGCGTCTCTAACACCAATCGGCAAATTCACGCCCTGCAGGACACTGTCGGACGCACCAAGACCGAGGTGATGGCGGAGCGAATCAAAGCGATCAATCCTGAGTGCGACGTCCGCACTGAATTCAAATTCGTCACTGAAAAAAACGTAGCGGAGCTTATAGGCCGCGACTACGACTTCATCATCGACGCCATCGACAGCGTGCGCCATAAGTGCGCCATCATCGCTTACTGCCGACGCAACAAAATAAAGATAGTCACCGTCGGCGGCGCCGGAGGTCAGACCGACCCGACTCGCATCGAAGCCTGCGACCTCAGCCGCACTTATCATGACCCGCTGCTGGCGAAAACACGCAAACGCCTGCGCCAGGAATATAACTTCCCCGACAACCCACAGCGACGGTTCGGCATTGAGGCGGTATTTTCCACCGAGCAGCAGGTCTATCCAGATGCGGAGGGAGAAGTCTGCCAAAGCAAACCGGGAAATATAGAGAGTACGCGTCTGGACTGCGCTTCCGGCTTCGGAGCCGCCACAGCGATCACCGCCACCTTCGGTTTTATCGCGGTGTCGCGGGTGCTGAAAAAGCTGCAGGAAAACGCCGACAGGCAAGTCTGACGCGCCCTGCCGACACCTCTGGAGAGACAGCTGGAAGCCTGCTCTCCCTAGCGGTTTTCCAGCAATCGCCTATGCTTAGACTATTAGCGCCCCTTCGATTTCCGGCCTCCGCCGAGCGCTGACTTCCGAGGCGCGCCCGACGCCCTGGCATACTGGATTGGATGTTATGATCAAAGCTGTGACGACCTTCCTGGTTTGCATCATCCTGACGTTCTCCATGTCCCTCTCCAGGGCGGCGGAGACCATTTCCATCAGCACTGGCGACTACTCTCCCTGGACCGTAGAAAAGTCCACCTATGGCGGCTACGTTAACCGGCTGGTGCAGGCGGCGTTCAAGCGTAAAAACATTGAGGTGAACTTTATTTATCTGCCCTGGAAACGGGCTTATGAGGACGTACGCACTTTACGCGTTCACGCCAGCTCATTCTGGTTCTACAACGAAGAAAGAGGCGCTGAATTTTATCAAGTGGGGCCGGTCTCCTGGCACAACGAAGTCTTCTTTCACCTCAAATCCAACCCAATCCCCAACTGGAGCGAATTCTCCGACCTGAAGCCCTACCGCGTCGGCGCCACCATTGGCTACACCTACTCCGACGAATTCTGGAAAGCCGCTCGTAATGGCGTATTCGGACTGGAAGAAACCGCTCGTGACGACATCAATTTTCGCAAACTGCTGCGCCGCCGCATTGACCTCTTTCCCATTGATGAAATGACCGGCTGGCGCATCGTACGGGAGCAGTTCGACGCTGGCATGGCGGACCTGTTGACCACCCTCGCCAAACCGCTCACCACAACCCAGGGCTTCATCCTGTTTTCCCGCGCCCATCCAGACAGCGAGCGCCTTTCCTCCCTGCTGCAAACCAGCCTGGAGGAAATGGAAAAAGACGGCCTTTACGACAGCTATATGGATGACATGCTCAAAGGCCAGTTCTAGTGCTTATTTCAAACTTGTTTTTTTGCCTCTGACGCTTTTCTCCCGCTCGCCCAGCACTTCGTTCACCGTCGGTACGGCTGTGCCGCCGAACTGCATTTCATCCCAGGTAATCTGATCCTGGAAGTCCTCTTTGGGAATATTCGCCTGAGCGTCATGCGGACGCACGGGTTCACTCTGGGCGTATCGCACTACCAGGTCGGAAATCGCCGTCAGCGCATCAATATGCGTACGCTCGTAGCCATGGGTGGCGTCCGTGCCGAAGGTAACCAGCGCATGTCGAATATCATGCCCCGCCTGCACCGCCGACACCGCGTCACTGTAGTAATAACGGAACACATCGCGCTGGTGCGGGATGTTGTGATCCTGGCATAAATGAATCAGATGTCGAGTCAAATGCCAGTCAAAGGGGCCCGAAGAGTCTTTCATTGCGATAGTGACGCCATGTTCTTTGGCGTTCTGCCCCTCCGCCACCGGTCCGATATCGATACCGACAAATTCAGTGACGTCCGCTTCAATCGCATGCCCGACGCCGGAACCGATTTCTTCCGTGAGGGTAAATATCGGCAGACAATCCATGGCCAACGGCAGATCGTGCTCCACGATGGCTTTCAGTCCCGTCAATAGCGCCGCGGTTCCCGCTTTGTTGTCCAAATGGCGTGAGACGACGAAACCATTGGGCAGAAATTCCGGATTGGGGTCAAAAGCCACAAAGTCACCCACGCAGATACCGACTCTGAGGGCGTCTTCTTTAGAGTAGATGCACTCGTCCACACGGATCTCTACGTGATCCCAGGTCACGGGAAGTCGATCCACTTCTTCGTTGTAACGGTGCCCCGCCGCATATAAAGGCAATACCGACCCCCTGAAGCAGCCGCCATCGCTGAAAATGGTCACTCGCGAGCCTTCCGCGAACCGGCTTGACCAGTGCCCGACAGGCGTAAGGCACAAGCGGCCGTTGGGCTTGATTTCACGCACCATGGCGCCAATGGTGTCCAGGTGAGTAACCACGGCCCGCTGCGGCGCATTCAATTTGCCTCGCAAGCGGCCTTTGATGGTGCCGCGCCGGGTCAGCTCATAATCAATGCCCAACTCGTTCAAACGCTCGCACACGTATACAACCGCCCCGTCCGTGAAGCCGGTGGGACAAGGTATGGCCAGCAGTTCAAGCAAGACTTTGGTGAGGTACTCAGAGTCCAGTGTGTAGCCTTTCTCTTCTATCATAACTTCGCCTCTAGGATACATGTCGTACGCTCCGCGTCAGCGGGAACAGCAAATCAATAAAACGTTGCGCCGTCGGTTGCGGCGCGTGATTTTCCAGTCCGGGACGTTCATTGGCTTCAATGATGACATAGTCCGGGGATGCATGGTCTTTAACGATGAAGTCCATGCCCACCACCGGCGTCTGCAATGCTCTGGCGGCTTCCTCCGCCGCCGTCCGGAGTTCAGGGTGAAGGTCGTCCGTAACGTCAATCAGTGTGCCGCCGGTATGCAGGTTAGCGGTACGGCGTACGAACAGGTGCGCTTCCACCGGCAACACGCTACCCCAGTCATAACCTGCTTCGCGAATGCAGCGTTCAGTTTCTTCATCCATAGGTATCTGACTTTCCCCCCCTGTCGCAGCGGCGCGACGGCGACTCTGCTTTTCCACCAGAGTGCGGATGCTGTCGCGTCCGTTGCCGTAAATTTCCGCAGGACGGCGAATGGCCGCCGCCACGGCTTCAAAGTCGATCACCACTACCCGCAGGTCAAAACCCGGGTGGTAGGTCTCCAGCAGAACCGAGGAAGAAACGCTTTCCGCCTTGCCGATGGCGACGTGCAGGTCATCCACATTGCGGATATCCACGGAAATGCCTTTGCCCTGCTCGCTATCCAGGGGTTTCACCACCACCGCGCCATGATCGGCGAGAAACTCTTCCGCCTGCTCCCGCGAATGATAGAGTTGGTAAATCGGCGTCCGCAGGCCCGCGCGGGCGCATGTGCGATGCGTGAGCATCTTGTTCTGACACAGGGACATGGACAGCGCCGTCGTCATGTCCGTGAGGGATTCGTGACAACGTATGCGGCGGCCGCCAAAGCTGAGCGTGAAGAGGTTATTGGCCTCGTCGTCGATCACCACTTCAATGCCCCGACGCATCGCTTCATTGACGATGATTTTCGCGTATGGATTCAGTTTGGCGGACGGCTCCGGACCCACAAACAGTTTCTCATTGATCGCATTCTTCTTTTTCAGAGCAAAAGTCCGAATGGCCTGAAATCCCAGCTTTTCGTAAAGCGCCTTGGCTTCATAGTTGTCATGCAGCACGCTGAGGTCCATGTATTGGCATTCCCGCGTCTGAAAATATTCCGCCAGATAACGCACCAGCGCCTCGCCGACGCCTGGCGTCTTACTGTCCGGAGACACCGCCAGACACCACAGGCTGGAGCCCTTGCTGGGATCGCCAAAGGCTTTGATATGGTTCACGCCCATCACCGTGCCGATGATCTTGCCGCTGCCCAGCGCCTCAGCGACCAGATAGACAACGTCTTTGGAATGGCGATGCGCAAGCACATGCTCCACCGGCGCACAGACCATTTTTCTCTGGGTAAAAATAGCGTTCAACGCCTCCACATCCGCCGTACTGCTGGCCCGTCTGACGGTAACCCCCGGCAGGGCGCGCGTGCGAGGACGGTACTGGCTCATCCACAAGCGCATGGTGTCGGAAGGGTCCAGAAACAACGACTGCGGCGCGTGGCTCAACACCACATGTGGGTCCGCTACGTAAAGGGCGATATCACGGTCGCCGGTGGATTCTTCCGCCAGACTTTTCGCCAGCTCTTTCGGGCTTTCGAACGTATTCGCCAGCAGCAGACGCCCCCAGCCGCAGTGAACGCTCACATTCCTGGGAGCGTCCGCTTCTGCGTCGGCGCGTATATGTTCCGCCTGCAGGGATTCGTATGACGGCATTTGTTTGCGCAACATCCTTTCATGATGATGGCGGGGTGTAATAGCCATATTAATGTAACCTTTCGTGCCTGAGGTTGCTTACCGCAACGTCTGTGCGACGCTGCGGGCTTTACGGCTGAATAATGCTTACCGTTATAAATTGTGGCGCTGCAGCCAGAGCTCAAGCAGGCCAAGCTGCCAGAGTTTGGAGCCGCGCAACGGCGTAATATGCATATCGGGCGACAACAACAGGTTGTCCACATAAGCCTGATCAAAAAGACCGCGCTCCCTAGCGCGTTGCGTGGACAGGGCTTCCTTCACCCACTCCAGGATAGTTCCGCGCAGATACTTCAGCGCAGGCACTGGAAAATAGCCTTTGGGGCGGTCGATCACTTCGTGAGGAATGACTCGACGCGCCGCCTCTTTCAAAATCCATTTGCCTTCATCCCGTACTTTCAATGGCGACGGAATGCGCGCCGCCAGTTCCACCAGCTCGTGGTCAAGGAACGGCACCCGCGCCTCCAGGCCGGCGGACATGGTCATGTTGTCCACCCGCTTCACCGGATCGTCCACCAGCATCACGCTCATATCCAGCCGTAGCGCCTTATCTACCGGATCATCGGCGCCGGGACGCAGGAAGTGCTGTTTAACGTATTCGCCAGCGTAGTCCGGCGCTATCCAACGGCGTTGCACCGTCTGCTTGTACTCTTCGTAACTGCGATCAAAAAACGCTTCGCGATAACTGGCGTAAGGGTCTTGAGCGCCTACCAAAGGCGGATACCAGTGGTAGCCGCCGAACACTTCATCGGCGCCCTGCCCGCTCTGCACCACCCGGCAATACTTGCTGACTTCCTGGGACAACAGATAGAACGCCACGCAATCGTGACTCACCATCGGCTCCGACATGGCGTCGATCGCCTTCGGCAACGCCGAGAACATACGGTCTGACGCGATCTGAATCTTGTGGTGACGAGTGTTGAAGTGGTTGGCGATGATATCGGAGTAGTGGAACTCGTCTCCTTGCTCTCCACCAACCGCGTCAAAACCGATGGAGAAAGTCTGAAATCCGTCCGGAACCACTTCCGCCAGCAATCCGACCAACAGACTGCTGTCGACGCCGCCGGAGAGCAGTACGCCGACCTCAACCGCTGCGTTATTGCGACGGCGCACGGACGCGAACAAGGCCTCCAGCAGGCGATCACGCCAATCCTCGGCTGTCAGCGCTTCATCACCCGGCTGTAAACCGAAAGCCAGACTCCAATAACTACCCGTATTGATATTTCCGGCGTTATCCAGCTCCATCCAGGTTCCCGGTTGCACCTTGTATATGCCTTCGAAAATCGTATCCGGCGCCGGCGTGACGGAGTGGAAGTTAAGGTACATGTTCAGCGCTTTCGGATTGATCGTCGCATTGAAGCCAGGCGCTTTCGCCAACGCCGGCATAAATGAGGCGAAACGCAGCATCTTGGCGTCATGCTGAAAGTAAAGCGGTTTAATGCCGAGACGATCGCGCGCCAACAGGGTCTTACCGCTATCGCGCTCCCAGACCGCCAGCGCAAACATGCCGTTGAAACGGCTCAGGCATTCCCTGCCCCAGGCGTGATAGGCTTTCAACACCACTTCCGTGTCGCCGTCGGAATAAAACTTGTAACCCTGTCCCTCCAGCTCGGAGCGCAATTCGCGGTGATTATAGATCGCGCCATTAAACACCACCGCCAGCCCTAACGCAGGGTCATAGAGAGGCTGCTGGGAAGCGTCGGAAAGATCCATGATTTTCAGACGCCGGTGGCCGAATGCGATATTGTTTTGAACGAAGACGCCTTCAGCGTCCGGGCCGCGGGGGGTTTGAATGTCGTTGGCGAGTCGGATGAAATTTAAATCGGGCGAGTGGTTGTCGAAGCGGATCTCTCCGCATATGCCACACATATGAACTCCTTGGTTTGTTCAAACATATAGCTGATCAATATTAGCACACATTTACTTTGACAACAAAGTAAACGCAGAGCATAGATCCATCTATACTTCTGTTTTTAGGTAATTTTAAAATTTTGTCATGTAATATTTATGTCACAAATTAAAAGGTGGATAGCCCAACAAGTATGAAGGATAATATGAGTTTTTCCATTGAAGTAATTTTTACCCATGACTCGACACGATGAAGTATTAGTCCTGATACGAAGGATTATTCGTGCAGCGGACCTCCGATCCAAGCAATTGGGCAAAGAAACCGGACTCACCGCGCCGCAGTTATTAATTCTTCGTTCTATCGGCGATTCCAGAAACACAACGATGAGCCAGGTCGCACAGAACATCAGCCTGAGCCAGGCGACAGTCACCAGTATTGTAGACCGGCTGGAAAAGAAAAGTCTGGTGGCGCGTATTCGCGATTCGGTGGACAAGCGCCGGATTTACCTGGTGCTGACGGATGAAGGCAAAGAAGTGCTGGCGGGCGCTCCCCGGCCGCTGCAGGAGCTGTTCACTTCCCGCTTCGACAATCTGCCGGAGTGGGAGCAGTATCTGATTCTGGCCAGCCTCGCCAAAGTTGCGGATATGATGGACGCTGCGGATATCGACGCATCACCGTTGTTGGCGGTCGGCTCCGTCACCTGAGGAGAGTCGCAAGAGGCGTCAGCCGCTTGACCTGAAAACGAAAACGCCCGGCTTCAGACCGGGCGTTTTGTCTTCAGCGTTTCAGAATCAACCGCCGAATTTCGCTTTCGCCTTGCGACGATAGGCATGCAGCAACGGCTCGGTGTAACCGTTAGGCTGTTCACACCCTTTCAGCACCAGATCACAGGCGGCTTGAAACGCCACGCTGTCGTCAAAGTTTGGCGCCATATTGCGATAACTGGGGTCGCCGGCGTTCTGACGGTCGACAATCGCCGCCATGCGCTGCAGGGTTTCCAGCACCTGCTCCTTTGAACAAACGCCATGGCGCAGCCAGTTGGCGATATGCTGACTGGATATGCGCAACGTGGCGCGGTCTTCCATCAGGCCCACATCGTTGATGTCAGGCACTTTGGAGCAGCCCACGCCCTGATCGACCCAGCGCACCACGTAGCCCAATATGCCCTGGGCATTATTATCCAGCTCCTGCTGAATATCCTGCGCGGACAAAGTCTGGTCGCCCAGCAATGGAATGGTCAGGATATCGTCTAGAGACGCCCGCGTACGGGAAGCGATTTCCTCCTGACGCGCCGCTACACTCACCTTATGGTAATGCAACGCATGCAAGGTCGCCGCCGTGGGAGACGGCACCCAGGCGCAATTGGCGCCCGCCTGCGGGTGGCCAATCTTGGCTTGAAGCATCTGCGCCATTTCATCAGGAATCGGCCACATGCCTTTGCCGATCTGCGCCTTACCTTTCAGACCCGCCGCCAGACCGGTATCCACGTTCCAGTCTTCATAGGCGTTGATCCATGGCTGCTGCTTCATCGCCGCCTTACGCACCACAGGACCGGCTTCCATGCTGGTGTGGATTTCATCGCCAGTGCGGTCCAGAAACCCAGTATTGATGAACACCACCCGATCCGCCGCCGCTTTAATGCACGCCTTCAGATTGATAGTGGTGCGACGTTCTTCGTCCATGATGCCGACTTTCAGAGTGAAACGCGGCAATCCCAGCGCATCTTCGATGCGAGCGAACAGATCATTGGTGAACGTCACCTCTTCCGGGCCGTGCATCTTCGGCTTAACGATATAAACGCTGCCGGTCTTGCTATTGCGCAGAGGGCCTTCGCCTTGCAGGTCGTGGATGGCGATCAGTGACGTCATCACGCCGTCCAGGATGCCTTCTGGAATGTCTTCGCCATTGCTGTCGAGCACGGCGTCTATCGTCATCAAATGACCGACGTTGCGCACGAACAACAGGCTGCGCCCGGGCAGGCTGAAACGCTCGCCATTAGGGGCGACGTATTCGCGGTCTGCGTGCAACGTACGAGTAACGGGTTCGCCGCCCTTGTCGAAGGTTTCCGCCAGGTCGCCTTTCATCAGACCCAGCCAGTTGCCATACGCCACCACTTTGTCTTCCGCGTCCACGGCGGCCACAGAGTCTTCACAGTCCTGGATGGTGGTCAACGCGGCTTCCATCAGAATGTCTTTGACGCCAGCGGGATCGGTTTTACCGATAGGGCTGGCAGCGTCGATCTGAATTTCAAAACGCAAGCCGTTATTTTGCAGCAGAATACCTTGAGGAGCGGAAGCTTCGCCGACGTATCCGGCCAGCTTGCTTTCATCCAGCAGGCCGACACTGGAGCCGGACTGCAGTTTCACCGCCAGGCGTCCGTTCTCCACGCTGTAGCCGATGGCGTCTTTGTGACTGCCGGAAGCCAAGGGAGCGGCTTCGTCCAGAAACTTACGGGCGAACTCGATAACCATGGCGCCGCGCACCGGATTGTAACCTTTGCCCTTTTCCGCGCCGTTTTCTTCGGAGATGACATCAGTGCCGTACAACGCATCGTAAAGGCTGCCCCAGCGCGCATTAGCGGCATTCAGGGCGAAGCGGGCGTTCATCACCGGCACTACCAGCTGCGGACCGGCCATAGTGGCGATTTCCGGGTCCACATTGGCGGTGGCGATCTGGAAGTCTTCCGCTTCCGGCGCCAGATAACCGATGTCTTGTAGAAATGTTTTATAGGCCGACAGATCGACCTTACCTGGGTTCTCGCGGTGCCAGGCGTCAATCTGCGCCTGCAGTTCATCGCGTTTTTTCAGCAACGCCTTATTTCTGGGAGCCATTTCATTGACGATGGCTTCCAGTTCGGACCAGAACTTATCCGCAGAAACGCCAGTTCCGGGGATCGCTTTTTCATTTACAAAGTCGTACAGAACCTTAGCGACCTGTAAGCCGCCTACTTGTACTCTATCTGTCATAGTAAGCCTCAACACACTCTCTTGTGGTTTCCTGAATCCCTTCGCGCATCGACAGACCTGTGCGACATGACGTCGCAAAGATCGCCGCAGACGCTTCATTACGGGTCCCCATCCGTTCCGAAGCAGGCGAAGAGCGCGTCATTTTACGTGAAAATACGTAGATAATCATGTGCAAAAGATTACTAGCAAATTTACGGCCCAGGTAATCGGGCGTAAGGATTAAACTGCCGCAAAGGGATGGCCGGATGATTATCCGTAGATAGGGAGAGCTTAAAGCGATCTATCGCCTATATAAAAGAAGCGATGACAGTCGAGCAGGAGTGCAAGGAGAAAGCGGAAGGAGCGAAGGCTCCCGCCGCGCGGAGATATCCAGCAAGGTCTGTTAATCGAACTGCCCCACCTGGTAGCTGCCTGGCTCATATGCGAACGACTTCGTCAGGCGGTTCCAACTATTGATCTGGGCGATAGCCAGAGCGAGATTCGCCGCCTGCGCATGCCCAAACAGACTGATTACCTTTTCCATCAAGGCGTCCTCCATTTTCTGCTCCGCCACCAGGGTCAATGTCTCCGTCAACGCCAGCGCCGCCCGCTCCTTGTCGTCAAAGCAAGCCATTTCCCGCCACACCACCACGGCGTTCAATTTCAACGGGTCGAAGCCAGCCGCCACCGCGTCCTTATAGTGCATGTCGACACAGTAAGCGCAGCCGTTAATCTGCGACGCCCGCAGGCGCACCAGCTCCAGCAGCTCTTGGGAAAGCCCGGTTTCACGCACATAACTTTCCACCGCCATCATGGCCGCATACAGGGGTTTGGGGATTTCCGCCAGGGCGATACGAGTGCTCATCATCGTGCTCCTTCTGTTAGTTAACCATATCAACTTGAAACAGGTGCATTATCAATCTATGCGTGAAACTTGAGAATAAGGCCTATAATCAAATCTGTTTTGCACAAGACGCAAAGCCATTCATTCTTCACAAGCAGTATAATTCCGCCATGTTCGACGAACTCAAAACTTTTATAAAGTGCTGCGAATGCGGTAGTTTCTCCGCAGCTGGCAAGGCGCTGCTCCTGTCGCCCTCCTCCGTCTCCCGCCAGATCGACAGCCTGGAAACCAAATTGCAGACCAAGTTGTTTCAGCGCACGACAAGACAGCTTATCCTCAGTGACGAAGGCCGCTTTCTCCTTGAGCGTGCTGAAGATATTCTGGCTCAGCTCGACGATACCGTCGCGTCTCTGCAACAACTGCGCAGTGAGCCCGAGGGACGGCTGCGCATTTCAGTTTTAGAAACCTACGGCCGATTACGCATCTCTCCCCTGTTGCCGAAGTTTCTCGCGCAACACCCCAAAGTCAGCATCGATATTGAGCTGGAGAATCAGATGGTGGATCTCTACCGGGATGCTGTGGATATCGCCATACGAATCGGGCCGCCAGAGGACTCTCGACTCAAAACCAAGAAGCTGACGGACGGCCGCATGTTACTGTGCGCCAGCCCTGATTACGTGAAAAGGTTTGGCGCGCCACAAGCCCCTGAGGAGTTAAAGCGCCATAACTGTTTGCTGATCAGTCGCGGGCGCAGCCAAGTCTGGTGGCGTTTTCAGAAAGGCCAGGAACACCGTCGCGTACAGGTGCAAGGCTCACTCCGATCCGCTGGCGGCTCTCCCTTGCTGGAAAACGCCCTGCATGGGGTGGGAGTAACGCTGCTCACTCAGTGGTCACTGCAACCCTATATAGATGAAGGACGTTTATTGCAGCTGCTGCCGCAATGGCGCGCCTCTCTCTATCCTGAGAATGGCGGGGAGATTTATGCAGTCTACATCGATAATCATTACATGCGGCCTGCCATCCGCGCATTTTTGGACTTTCTTGGCGCTCATGTCGCCCAATATTAATCCGGCAGACAAATAGCTTCCTTCTATTTGCCTGCAACGGCAGGGCCCGCGCATGTCAGGTGGAAAGCTTAATCCGCTGATAAGCGACCTTTTCCCCGCAAAACCTTAAACATTTCTTCTTGCTTACCCTTTTCAGAATTCCTTCTCGTGAACTAATCGGCGCCTTTGTCCCAATTAGTTCACATATCCCAAATGGACTAGATCTCAGTTCAATAAATAGCCAATTTTTTGACGCATTTTTGTACGTTTTATGTGCGTTTTACAACTTTTGACTAAAAATTAAACCGTAGAATGGCCCCATCAGTTACGAATCACCATTCATCTGGGGGAACAACAAAATGACTACTACTAAATTCACAGCAAAAGTTTTCAGCGTCATTCTGGCTAGCGGTCTGTTGGCTCAATTGGCTCCTATGGTGGAAGCCGCTTCCTGGAAGCGCGCCAATAAAACACAGGTCAGCGCTGTAAACCCTTTGCAAAGTAGCGCAACAAACACCACACAAGAACAAACTGTCGCGGTAGACATCAACATTACTTTTCAACCGATGTCTCAGTATGTTTCCGTGAACAACCTGACTACGCTGAACGTCGCCGCCACTGGCAGCGGAACTCTGGCTTATCAATGGCGTAAGAACGGCGTCGCTATCCCTGACGCAGTCAAGTCTTACTACGATATCAGCGCAGCGACCATGGAAGACCAAGGAGCCTACGACGTCATTGTTTCCAACAGCACGGGCTCAGTCGTCAGCAACAGCGCGCAAGTCACAGTATTTGTCGACAGAACCGCCAACATGTTCTGGCAGCCGCCCACTACTCGCGAGGACGGCAGCGCGCTGGCTCTGGAAAACATCTCAAGCTATCGCATCTATGTAACTAACGAAGCGGGTTCTCTGGAAGCGACTTATAACGTGCCTGCCGGTCAGTACTACCACTACTTCGACAATCTGGAGACTGGCACGCACTACTTCGCCATCACCGCGATTGACACTGACGGCGTTGAAAGCGACTTCTCCGAGCTGATGAGCAAAACCATCTTCTAAACTGACGCTTATCTGGATCAGAAAACGTAACGACCAGAGAACATAACGATCAGAAAACACAACGAAAAGGAGCAGACGGTATTCCCGCCTGCTCCTTTTTCTGTTCATCCAAGAGTTTAGAATTTAAACAACCCAACAGCCGTGCGGATGTCGCTACTGACTTCATTTAACCGTGAGGACATGTCCGTGGTGGCTTCAGCCAATCCATTGATCTCATTGGTCTGTCCACTCAGATTATCGATACTGCGATCAATGCTCTGCACCGCTTCGCACTGCTCCGCCGTCGCCTGCGCGACTTGATGATTCAATTCGTGCATACGCGCCACAGCGCCAGAAATAGCTTCCAGCGCTTTGCGACAGTCGTCGATCTTCGCCACGCTGAGCTTGCTTTCGTTCAGGCTGACGCCAATTTCGCCCACTGCGCTCTCCGCATCCCGCTGAAGGTTTTGCACCACGTCCTGAATTTCCGTGGTCGACTCATTGGTGCGTTTAGCCAGGCTGCGCACCTCATCCGCCACGACGGCGAAACCACGCCCCAGTTCTCCCGCCCTCGCCGCTTCGATAGCGGCGTTCAGCGCCAATAAATTAGTTTGCTCGGAAATGCCGCGAATAACATCCAGCACGCCACCGATGGCTTCCGTACGCTCAGCCAGTTTGCCGATAACTTCACTGGCGCTTTGAATGCGATTGGAAAGGTCTTCAATTGAACGCACCGACGCCGCCATCGCGCTGCGTCCCGCTTCTGTGAGATCAGTGACTTCTTCCGCAATATGCGCGGCGCTGTCCGTGGTTTCCTGAATGCCTTTGGCTGTCGCGGTCATCTGGTTGGTCGCCGCCGCCACCATGGAGGTTTCCGCCTGCTGCTGGTTCACTTGGTCCGCCAGCTTCAGGCTACCGTCAGCCCCTTCCGCCGCCACCCCTTGCAGCACTTCAGTGGCCTTACCGACGTCGCTGATCAGACTGCGGAACTTAAGCAACATGCGGTCCAGCGCCTCGGTAATATCCTGCAATTCGTCCGCGTTGTCGTAATCAATAGTGCGGGTCAGGTCGTTCTGCGCTTCGATATCGGAAATCACCCGGGTCACTTTACGCACCGGACGCACCACAGACCAGATGAAAAACGCGCCCAATAACAGACAGGAGATCATCATAAAGCCGAGCCCGGCCAGACTCGCCCGGCGCGCATCTTCAACAGCGCCGCCAATCGACAACGCGCCCTCCTGAACCAGGCTCCCCTGATGCGAAACCTTATCCGCCGCCGCCGCTACCCCCTCCGCTGAAGTTTTCTGCGCCGCCTCGTACTCGCCGCGAATCTGGTTAAGCATGGTAATGAACTTAATAGCCTCTCCCCGCGCCCGCTCGCTCATGGATTTACCCATGGTCATGGAACGCTCCTCATAGAACCCGAACATTCTCACTGCGAAATTTTGATAACGGTCCAACGCATCCTGAATCTTCTTGAAGCGCTCCTCACGCTCCGGGTCATTCGCCGCCAGATCAGCCAACATTTTTTTGACCCTTCCGTAAGTCGTCTCCCCCAGACTCAGAGAGTTGCGATCCGCCGCCAGCGAGGCGTGAAAAAACCAGTACTGCAACTCGCTCAACAGCAGCTGCGCCTGGGTAATAGCCGCCACCCGGTCATAGATTTTCTGCTGTTCCGCCATCAATTGGTTTTGCTCCCTCACCAACTCATTCTGGGCGTCAATACTTTGCAGCTGCACAGAGACCGTGTCGGAAATTTCAGTGATGCGGAGATTCAAAAAATAAGACGACGTCGCCGAGATAAGAATGAAGATCAGAAACAGCAGGATAACGCGCGCCTTAATGGTCATTAATAAGCGCAATGACGTAGGTAACTTCATGACCAACCTCTACAAATTTATTTTTTTTGGTGTGTAACCTACTAAGTATAGACCGCGCCAGAGGGCTTATCCGGCGCAACGGTAATAAGTTGTGGAAGCAACCCCGTCAGTATGACCAAAGGCCGTATGCGCGATAGCGACAGAAGGAAAAGAGTATGGATTTGCGGCAATCAAAGAGAAGAGCGAACAGGGAAAGAATCGAAAATAGAAACGGGCGCGATGCGCCCTTTCCTATCAAACGACCGAAGTGGCGACATCCAGTCCAAGGGACAAGGACAGCTCAACGCGGTCGCCGGATTGCAGACGTCCGACGCCTGCTGGCGTGCCGGTAAGCGCGACATCGCCGGGCATCAGTGTGAAGTGTGAGGACATATAGGCCAGGAGAGGCGCTATTGCAGTGATCATGTCCGTCGCCTTGCCGTCCTGACGCAGCTCGCCATTCAGGTACATGCTGAAGGTCAGATCCGTCAGATCGTCTTCCCTCGTCACTGATACGAATTCCGACAGCGGACAGGCCCCGTCGAAGCTCTTGGCGATTTCCCAGGGAAGACCTTTTTCCTTCAGAGCGGATTGCAGGTCGCGCCGGGTCAGATCCAGGGCCAGCCCGACGCCGATAACGGCGCTGCGCGCTTCCTCCGGCGTCGCGTTTTTCAACGGTTTGCCGATAAGCAGGGCGATTTCCGTTTCATAATGCACGTCCCCCTCAGGGATAACGAGAGGGCCTCGAATATCCGCCACCGAAGAGCCCGGCTTGATGAACAGGATGGGGGTGGTGGGCACTGGGTTGTTTAGCTCCCGGGCGTGCTCAGCGTAATTGCGTCCTACACACACCACTTTGCCGATTGGGCTCTCAAAATCGCCGCCGCCAATAAAACGCGCCTTGACCATAGCAAACGCTCCGTTTTCCCGTTTAGATATCCAGCACTTTGCCGGGGTTCATCACATTGTTGGGATCAAACGCCACCTTGATCGCCTTCAGGTAAGCGATCTCCTCTGGAGCGCGGGTGTATTGCAGATAGTCCTTTTTCAACAAGCCTACGCCATGCTCAGCGGAAACGCTGCCTTGATGACGCTGCACGGTTTCAAACACCTGAGTGTTCACCGCTTCGCATTTGGCGAAAAACTCTTCCTTGGCCAGTCCTTCCGGCTTCAGGATATTCAGGTGCAGGTTACCGTCGCCAATGTGGCCAAACCAGATAATTTCGAAATCCGGGTAGCGGCTGGCGACAATTTCGTCGATTTCCGTCAAAAACCCGGGAACTTTGCTGGGAACAACCGAAATATCATTCTTATAAGGCGTAAACTTGGAAATGGTTTCGGAAATATCCTCGCGCAGACGCCATAGGTTTTTAGCCTGGGTTTCGCTCTGGCTGATGACGCCATCCACCACCCAGCCGTTTTCCATGCATTCTTCGAATACGCCCATGGCTTCTTCCAGGGTTTCTTCCGTCAACGATTCAAACTCCAGCAGCGCGTAAAACGGCGCTTCGCCTTCGAAAGGAGCCGTCACATCGCCGTTAGCCAGAACATGACGCAGAGCTTTATCGGAGAAAAATTCGAAGGCGGTCAGGTCGATGCGACGGGAAAACGCCTGTAAAACATCCATCACATGATTGAAATGGCTCAGACCGAGCACCAGCACCGTGAGGTTTTTAGGCTGGCGGGTCAGCTTCATGGTGGCTTCGGTGATAAAGCCTAAAGTACCTTCCGCGCCGATAAACAGGTGGCGCAGATCATAGCCGGTGTTGTTCTTGGCCAGACCTTTGTTGAGTTCCAGTATATCGCCTTTGCCGGTAACCACTTTCAGGCCGGCCACCCAATCGCGACTCATCCCCCAGCGGATCACCTTGATGCCGCCAGCGTTAGTGGACAGGTTGCCGCCGATCTGGCTGGAGCCTGCAGAGGCGAAATCCACGGGGTAAAACAGCCCCTGTTCCTCGGCGAAGTTCTGCAATTGCTCGGTAATCACTCCGGCCTGACAGACTAACGTGCGGTCAGCGGGATTGAAGCCGCTGATTTTGTTCATGGCGTCGAACGCCACCACCACCTCGCCAGAAGCCGCTACGGCGCCGGCGCTCAACCCCGTGCGTCCACCGGACGGCACCAGGGCGAAACCCATTTCATTGGCCGCCAACACAATCGCCTGCACTTCTTCCGTAGTTTTGGGCAACACGACGGCGACGGGATCGGGCTCGTATTTCTTGGTCCAGTCCTTGCCGTACGCCTGCAATGAATCCGCATCCGTCAGCACTTTGCCGGAGGCGACAATGGCCTTAAGCCTTTCAACTATCTGTTCCGCCGCAACCTTACTCATAGAATTTCTCAACAGCACCTTGTAATCAGCGTCCGGAAAACCGCGTCGCTACGGCAAGCGCAGCCTTTCTCCCACTGGGTTGGAGAGACATTGGTCAACCGGCGATTTATATGAATATGCGAGTTCAAAAAGCGGCGATTATGGTATCATACGCGCCCTGCGCTGTAGATCCCTGATGCGATTTATGTCTGAATCCGGGGGTTGGTCACCCACAGCAGAGCCAATAATGCTAAGCGCCTGTGGCGGAGCTTGTCGGCGCCGTTCCCAGCCTAAAACCAGAATAACGATTGAGGCGGCCCGGGAAGCCTTTCTGATTTAAGAACTTAGCGGCGGAAATAAGTGCGATTACACAAAAGGTCCGAACCGATATGACACAGACGTCCTTAGACAAGAGCAAGATCAAGTTCCTTCTTCTCGAAGGTGTGCACCAGTCTGCGGTAGACACCCTGCAGGCGGCCGGCTACACCAACATTGAGTATCACAAAGGCTCTCTTCCCGAACAGGAACTGAAAGAACGCATCGCTGACGCCCACTTCATCGGAATACGCTCCCGCACCCAGCTCACTGAAAACGTGCTGGAGGAAGCGAAAAAGCTGATCGCTATCGGCTGTTTCTGTATCGGAACCAACCAGGTCGACCTCGACGCAGCGCTGGCGAAAGGCGTCGCCGTCTTCAACGCCCCCTACTCCAACACCCGCTCAGTCGCCGAATTAGTGCTGGCGGAAGCCATTCTGCTGTTGCGCGGCATTCCTGAGAAAAACGCATCGGCGCACCGCGGCGGCTGGTTGAAGCACGCCAAAGACAGCTATGAAATCCGCGGCAAAAACCTGGGCATCGTCGGTTACGGCAGCATCGGCGCACAGTTGAGCGTCATGGCGGAAGCCATGGGGATGAAAGTTTACTTCTACGACGTCTCCACCAAACTTCCCCTGGGCAACGCCACCCAAGTGGATAACCTGAAGGAATTGCTGGCCATCAGCGACATCGTCACCCTGCACGTGCCAGAGACGGCCAGCACCAAAGATATGATGGGCGCAGCGGAATTCGAAGCAATGAAGGACAAGAGCATCTTCATCAACGCCTCCCGCGGCACCGTGGTGGATATCGACGCCCTGGCGGACGCGCTGCGCGCCAAGAAGCTGCTCGGCGCGGCTATCGATGTATTCCCGGTAGAGCCTCGCTCCAATGACGAAGAATTCGTATCCCCCCTGCGCGAATTCGACAACGTCATTCTGACGCCTCATGTCGGCGGCAGCACCATGGAAGCCCAGGAAAACATCGGTCGCGAAGTCGGCGAGAAGCTGGCCAGGTATAGCGACACCGGCGCCACCGTAACCTCCGTCAACTTCCCGGAAGTGTCTCTGCCTTCGCATCCGCAGAACCACCGCCTGCTGCACATCCACGAAAACGTGCCGGGCGTGCTGTCCGAGATCAACAGCGTATTCTCCGACAACGGCATCAACATCTGCGGTCAGTACCTGCAGACCAACGATAAAGTCGGTTATGTGGTCGTGGACGTGAACAAGGATTACAGCGATCTGGCGCTGCAAAAACTTAAGTCCGTCAAAGGCACCATTCGCTGCCGCGTGCTGTTCTAAGCCCCTCAGCGCAGCAAAATTCGACGCGGCTTGAGCATCTTGTACATAGAGAAGCGGCAGCGTCAAAAAAACGGGCGCGGTGGATAACCATCGCGCCCGAGCTTCTTCTCAGAGAGATGACTGTCAGTCCCCACCCGTCGTATCTCCTGTCTCAGGTTCAGTTATACGCCTCCTGCTTACTTCCGCCTATCCACAGTCCCGCCTAAACCAAAGTTTAGGGACAAAGAAATATCGATTTTATTGTTGCGCTGGGCCAGCATTACTACACTGGAAATCAAAGCGTATACGCGAGTTCGGCAAGGGGAAAAACATGGAAAGCACTCATTGCGCTGACGTTCGCGCCCTTCTGGTCGATGACCATCCGATAGTGATCGACGCACTCTCTACATCACTGCTGGCGCTAAAACTGTGTAATTGGATAGACAAGGCCAACACGCTGGCGGAAGCCAAGGAAAAACTGGCCAACGACGCAGACTTCAGCCTGGTGTTGCTGGACCTGCACCTTTCTGATGCAGAGGGCGTACACGCCATGATGACCCTGCGTGAGTTCTATCCCGACATTCCCATCATTATCTTTTCCGGCGACGACTCCACTGAAACCATCGCCAAGGCGTTTGAATATGGCGTACGCGGTTACGTGCCGAAGAACTCGCCAGTGGAGGTCGTAGTCAGCGCGGTCAAAGTGGTGCTCGCCGGCAGTTGCTACATTCCCCCGCACGCAATTCGCATGCTGGGCTTCGAGCCGGCGACCGGAACGGCGGCCATCGGCAATACCGCCGTGGAATCCCGCCCTTATTTCTCTCCCCGCCAGGAACAGGTGTTCCACTACTTGCTGGAAGGCATGCCCAACAAAGTCATCGCCGCCCGTCTGGATATGGCGGAAGGAACGGTGAAAACTCACATGAACACTATTTTTAGAGCGCTTGGCGTACGCAACCGCGCGCAAGCGATACTAAAAGCGCGGCAACTGGGAGTGATCTGAGCCCCTGACCGCAGTTAATGCTGCGACACCGATTCAATCCAGGTTTGCAATTGGTGCGAAGAGATGGGTTTGGTGAGAAAGCTGAACCCGCTCGCCTGCAGCTCTTTTACCCGCTCCGGCTGCACATTGCCGGACACCAGCAGCATCTTCTCCTTGGGCATCTGCCGTGACAGGCTATCGGCGATATCCAGTCCGTCTTCGCCTTTGCTCAGCATATCGTCGAGAATCAGCGCATCCGGCCACCCCTGGCTGCGATGACGCAGCGCCAGCAACTCATCTTTGTTGGCGACGATTTCATAACGGCATCCCCAGGCGTCGAACTGAAAGGAAAGCGCTGACCTCACTAAGGGATCGTCCTCCACCAGCCAGACGTTGATATCGAGAAAAGCGTTGTCCGGCGCATCGGCGTCGCGATGGCTGGGCGTCAGGCCAGAGTATTCCGCCAAGGGCGCGTAAAAGGAAAAACGCGATCCCTCGCCCGGTGAAGACTGCACCGTGAGCCCTGCGTCAAGAATCTCATTGATGCGACGTACAATCGCCAACCCCATGCCAATGCCCTTGTCCCGATTGCGACTGGGATTATTCAATTGCACAAAATCCTCAAAAATACGCACTTGGTCGTCCCGTTCGATACCCGGTCCGGTATCGCTGATGGTGAAAGCGACCCGGCGCCCCTCCACCGACGCCGCCACACTGACTTCGCCTCTATGAGTGTAACGGATGGCATTGGAAATCAGATTGTTAAGCAGGCGACTCAACAGCTCCAGATCGGAATACAGGCTCACCTGCGTATAGCTGCAACGCCAGGCCAGTCCTTTGTCCTGGCACAGCGGCAGGAATTCCGCCTCCAGCGGGCGCATCACCTCATCCAGCGACAGCGCCTTCATATTGGGCTGAAACTTGCCCGCCTCAAAACGGGACAAATCCAGTAAATTATTGAAAAGGGTGCGCAATACTTCAATCGCCTGTCGTTGTTTGCTGACAATTTCCTGCGCCGTCTCACCCATGGGCTGATAGGAAAGCGTGTCCGTCAGCAGCGACACGGCATATAAAGGCTGGCGCAGATCGTGGCTGGCGGCGGCCATGAAGTATGTTTTGGCTTTGTTCGCCTCCTGCGCCGTCGCCAATGCTTCCTCCGCTTTTTTGCGCTCCGCCTCGACCTTGTTCAAAAGCGCGTTTTTCTCAAAGCGCATGGCGACGCTTTCCGCAAAGGTGCGGCTGCTTCGACGAACGGAGCTGATCATCAACAGCGTCAGCGTCGCCAACGGCGCGGCGATGCGAAGCTCATCCACGCCTTGCAAAGACCAGTACAGGATCGGCTGCCCCATCAACAGGGGAATGGACAGCAGAAAAGAGCGATAGTCGGAGGCCAGATTGACCATGGCGCCCACCCCGTACAAGCTGATGGCCAGCGTCATGAAAAAGGCGACATTATCTGTCTCCACTGCGCCAAGACTCCAGATACCGGTCCCGACCAGCGCCTGATTGAGCAGGCTGCTGCGCAACAGCCTTCTGTCGCTACGCAGGATTTCCGGGAAGGTCATGCTGTCCAGGCGGCCCATGATCTGACGGCTGATCTGCAAACGCAGCACTTGCGCCGCGGCCACCGGCCCCACCCACAGCAAAATGCGCGACAAGGGAGCCTGATCCCAGAGCATGAACAAAAAGATCACCATGAGCAGGAAGACGCCCTGTACCGCAGGCAGCGTCTGTTGGCAGCGGATTTTGACCGACTCGATGAGGTGGGCGCGCTCAAACTCCTCCGGCGCCCTCCCTATGCGAGTGGAATCATCGACTTTCTGCTCTTGTCTCACCTTGCTCTCCGGGCTGGGTTGAGAACGCGTATCATCCATCGACGAGCGTCACGCCTCGCTCTCTTAATCTTAGAAGACTTTGAGTGCGCCGCTGCGATTCGATTTCAGTTTAACAGCAGAATTTTTGTCGATTGCAAGTAAACCTAGGTTTAGTCCTGTCGTTTATTCCTTTCTGTGTATTCAACCTGTATTTTGATTAAAAATTAACCAAATCGAATTTGCGCTGTACTCTGATACAAGCAGTCCCCTAACAATAATGACCAGATCGATGCGAAAGCCGAACACATCCCCTTATCGGTCAACATCCTGTCGATCACCACAGTGCGACTGACGCACTGACGTAGCCCTCCACCCTGGAACCAGAGCGGCGAAGTCCAACGCTTTCGAGCGCCTGAACTCACAGTCGAAACGCCGCCGAACGGACATCAACCTCATACCAAGTCCTTTGCTAGGGAAGGAGTTCCGGTCATGCACTCTTATCTTTCCGAACCACTCGAAGCCTTAATCAAAGACGCCCGGCCAGAAACCCGGGTGCACGACACCGACGTGCTGGTTATCGGCTCAGGTTATGGCGGCTCCATCGCCGCCATGCAACTGGCGGGCGCCAGGAAGCCTGAAGGCGATTCCGTGTCAGTCACAGTACTGGAGCGAGGCAAAGAATATCGTCCAGGAGATTTTCCAGAAGCCCTGGGCGATATTCCCGGCCACATGCAGTTATTAAAGTCCGGCTCCAACCGGCCGATCGGTTACGCCGACGCGCTTTATGACTTTCGTATCGGCGCAGACGTGGACGTTTTAGTAGGATGCGGACTTGGCGGAGGCTCTCTGATCAACGCCAACGTCGCCCTGGAGCCAGACTCAGACACCCTGACCCAAGCCGCCTGGCCGCGAGAGTTTCGAGAGCATCCGCTGCTGCTGGACGAGTATTTTCAGGAAGTGCGCAGACTGCTTGGGGTTAACCCCCAGGATCAGGCCGCGCGCGCCACGCTGAGCAGTCTCCCCAAGTTTCAGGCGCTGAACAGGCTCGCGAAAGCGGTCAAGGCGTCGGTTGAACCAGCGCCATTAACCGTGAGCTTTCATGCGGGAGCCAACGCCATCGGCGTTGAACAGTCGAGTTGCAATCTCTGCGGCAACTGCGTTTCCGGATGCAACCAAGGCGCGAAGAGTACGCTGACCATGAACCTGATTCCTCTGGCCAAAGCGCGAGGCGCCAAATTCTACACCGGCGCCACCGTCCTGACTATGGAGCCCATCGCCGCGCCGGAAAGCGCAATGGTCGAGAACGCCAACGCAAACCCGCGACGCTGGCGGATACGGGTGCGGCGCACCGCTACGGAAAAGAACAGCCTGGCGGACGAGGTGTATTGGATAGAGGCCGCCATCGTCATTCTTGCAGCCGGCGCCCTGGGCAGCGCCGAGATCCTGTTGCGTTCCCGTGACTCCGGCCGGTTGCGGCTGTCCGACAGGCTGGGAAAACGTTTTTCCACTAATGGAGACGGCTTCGCCTTGAGTTATGGCCAGGCCGCTCCCGTCAATGCGATAGGGAAATCTGATCAGGATCTGCGTCGCGCCCAGGAAAGCGCTGTCGGCCCCACTATCACCGCTGTCGCGCGCCCACTAGCGCGTCACCCGCATACAGGAGCGGAGGTGCGCTTAACCCTGGAGGACGGAGCCGCCCCTTATGGCGTGGCGCGCATTGTTGGAGAAATCGCCACCACCGGCGCGCAATTGAACCGTTTGACCAACATGACGCTCCCCGCCTGGTTCCTGAACGCCAGTAAAAATGGCGTATTCAAAGACCCGCTGGCCCATCATCCCGGCGCTATGGACAACTCGCAAATCCTCTTGATCATGGGAGACGACGGAGCCGCCGGCGGCCTTTCCCTGCGCGCCAGCGACAATCTGGCGCAACAAACCAATGCTGACTTTTCCCGTATCCGCGTCGACTGGCCCAAGGCGGCGGAGAATGCCTGCTTAACCGCGGCGGACGCCCTGTTACGGGGTCAGGACAGAAAGCAAGGCTTCGACGGAGGCCAGTACGTCCCCAATCCGCTCTGGAAAACCTTGCCGGACGACGCCACTACAGTCATGAGCGGACAGCTTCCCGGCGGCCGCGTCATTACCGTGCATCCATTAGGCGGCTGCGCCATGGGCGATGGTCCCGACACTGGCGTCGTCAATCATTACGGCCAGGCTTTCAAGGCCGACTCAGGCGCCGAGAGCGTCGCCGCCCCCGCGCTGCATGAGGGACTTTATGTGCTGGACGGCTCCATCCTGCCCACTGCCCTGGGCGTCAATCCGTTCCTGACCATCGCCGCGCTGTCTCTACGCGCCGCCGGGGCGATCCGAGAGCAACGGGGCTGGCTCGCTTCAACCCTTGCGCAGGTCTCACGCAACGCCGCCAGGACACAGCAGCTGGCGCAGCCTGTACCGGACAAGGCGCCAGTCAAGCCCAACCAGACCGTAACGCTGAGCATCAGCGAGCAAATGTTCGGACGCCTGCAGGAACAAGACATAGACGCCCCCTTACCCAAGTGGGTGCAAACCTGGATCGGGCAATGGGCCGCTGCCCTCCCCGCAGAAGCCCGCCCCGCCCATAGCGACGCGACGCGGCTCACTGGCGATCAGGGACTGATTTTCAAAGTGGAAACGCAGATAGACGACCTGCATGACTGGCTGCAGAAACCAGGCGAGGAACTGAGAGCGACGGCAAAGCTGTATTTGAATCCGTTAAGCGCGGAACAAACCGCCAAGATGCACATCTACGGCCTGCCTCCTGAACTGTTGAAAGACGCCATTCCCATCGCCATCGGCGAGGGCGTAGTGCGTCTGCTGCACTGCGACACTCCCGGCCCCTGGACCACCGCCTTGCGCGGCGTTCAAGCCCTCAACGCCTATCGAACGCGCCGCCAGTCTCTCTCGGGATTCGTCATGCGACAGCTCAAGCAGCGACTCAGCCACTGGGACTCGTCACAGGACGCTCCTGCGCCTGGGTTGTCCGAACAGGCCAGGGGTTTCTGGACGGTCGCCAAACACCATGCGCAATACCGTCGCATGAGTTATGACTTTCAATTCAGGCCTAACGCAACGAATGATCGCAATCCCCGCTTCGAGGCGCGCCCCGGAGAAATGATCCGTCTGCGAGGAGAAAAACGGCTGGCCTGGAAGAATGGCGCACCCAGGCTTTGGCGCGCACTGACCAATCTTCCCATCGAGCTGTCTCACGAACGTCATGGCGCCGCCGCGACAGGCTCACTGTACGTGGACATGGAGTACATGTCGGAAAGGGGGCTGACCCAAGTGGTCAAATCCCCCAATCTGCCGGAGTCCGCCATGGCGGCGGCGGGATTGGGCATGTTATTCCTGCGTTGCCTGCTGCAAACACAGTTCTGGGACTTCGGATCGCCCCACTATCCCAGTAAATCCATCACGTCCAACCCGCATCCCCGGGCGCTGCGCGTCGCGGATAACCGGATAATCAGCCCCCAGCGCACAGAACTCAGCGTGCCTTTAAATGATGCATCCTCAGAGCAGATCAGCCTCGTTCTCACCCGTTATCCGCAAACTAACGCTCAGCGGCCAGGTCAGCCTGCGCTGCTTATTCACGGCCTCGCTCAGGGCAGCCTTATCTACTGCTCCGAAGCAATTCCGGAAAATCTGGCGGTCTACCTGTGGCGCGCCGGCTTTGACGTCTGGCTGCTGGACTACCGCCTCAGCAACGCCCTCCCCGCCCCCGTTCCCATGCAAGGCTGGAGCATCGAAGAAATCGCCCGCTACGACATACCCGCCGCGGTGGGCCACATTCACAGGGTTAACCCGGGTAAGATCAACCTGTTCGCTCATTGCGTCGGCGCCACCGCCACCACGATGGCCATTCTCAAAGGCTGGTTGGATGACTCCGCCGATCCCTTTATTGGTCGGGTGGCTTTCAACGCCATTCACCCCTGGATCATCCCATCTCCGGTCAATCGCAGTCGCGCCAAGTTGGGCAGCTTCCTGCGCGACTCCATCAATGACGCTCAGCTCAACCCCATCCCTCACCCCAATCCCAGCGCTTTCGACTCCATGTTCGACCGTCTCGCATTCTCATTCGCGCGCCTGGGTGAATTGCAGGAGACGGAGGAAGGCAGAGCGCGCAACAACGGCGAGACGCATGCGCACAGCGACCATGCGCCCGATGGCGGCGTAGAAATATCTCAAGGCATCTGCGACAAAATGAGCTTTCTGTATGGCCGGATGTGGCGGCACGACCAAATCTCCCCCGCCACCCACAAAGCCTTTCAAGACATGCTGGGACAGGCCCCCGGCGCCGTTTATCGTCACCTGTATTACTTCGCGCAACAGCAAAGGGTCACGTCAAAGGACGGTGAAAACAAGTTCCTTACCCCTTCCGCCGTGCGCAAACACTGGCGTTATCCCACCCTGTTCATTCATGGCGAGCAAAGCAAGGTCTTCAATCCGCAGTCCGCCACCCGCTCAGCCATCCGCCTCAGCGAGATGCTGAAAGGCCACACGCCAGCCCCGCCAGTCCTGCTCAAGCGAGTGCCTCATTACGGCCACATGGATGTTATTCTGGCGCAAAACGCTTACCAGGACGCCTTCCCCAGTCTGCGCGCCTTTTTCAGCGAGGATACGGAGCGCCTGCGCCATTCCGCCGGTGATAACGCAGCCCTCCATCATAGGCTGTTCGACCGCTATGGCGCCGCCGACGACCTTCACGCCGTCAACGCCAACCTGTTCAGCGCAGGACCGGTCATCCGCGGCGCATGGATTGACAACGCCGAGCTCGGTCGGCCCCGCATTGTCTTGCGAATATGGGCGGAGCTTTCCGACCTGGCCGATCTGGCCGACGCGCAGGCCAAGCTAACCCAACGTCTGGCGCTGGAAGGCGCAGAGCTGGTTCAATGCCAGTTCTGCGCCGCCAATGATCCCCACCATTTGCTGCTGGATGTAGCGGTGAAAGTCGATGCAGCCCAGGAACGTGATCTGCGGGTCCGCTTCAGCCTCACTCAGCGCCAGTTCGATCCAGAGACGCAGCAGGCGTTATCGCAGACCTTGCGCATTCCCGCCTCCGCGGGCTGGCTGCGACGTCTGCGCGAACGGTGTCTGCATCGCGGCGCCAGTCCCGCCATGCGCTTTCTGGTGGGATCATGCCGCTATCCGGGCGCAGTGCTGGAGCGGGATCTCGCCGACCAAGCGTTCGTCGGCATGGGACGTCAGATCAGGGGCGACGCGCAGTCGCCCGGCGCGGACTCGGTGTTTTTTATTGGAGATCAGATATACGCAGACGCTACAGCCGACTTGTTCGACAATACGGCGCTGAAAGAACGCTATATCACAAGCTACCGGGAAGCGTTCAACTCGCCCAATATGCGTGAGCTGTTGCAGCTCGCCCCCACCCACTTCACCGTGGACGACCATGAGTTCAGCGACAACTGCTCGGGTCGGCCGCCGCAACGGGAGGCGCATCTCAAGGAACGCGAACGCTTTGACTTCGCGCTCCGCGCCGCACGCAGTTTTCAATGCAGCGGGCGACAGGCGGACGCCATGCTCTGGTACCCGCTAGGCGTCAGCGCCCAAAGGGAGTTCGATTGCCCCGCGTTCGTCATGGACACCCGCACCGAACGGCGCCTTCGCAGCGCCGGCGACGATGGGGCGCAGGCGGAAATGGTCGGCGCCCAGCAGCTCGCCGCGCTGGCCGCCTGGTTAATGGAGGCGCAACGTCTGGCGCCGGAACGGCCCAAGTTTATCTTCTCCGGTAGCGTCATCGCGCCAGTAGAGAAGCGCCTCGTTCAATATCCTGACCTGTGGCGCAATCACGATGGATGGTGCGGCTATCCCCATACCTTGGCGGCAGTGATGACACTGATCTACGAGCGACAGATCGCCAATGTCGTCTTTGTTGGCGGCGATCAGCATCTCTGCGCTCTGGCGCGCATGACCCTGGCGAACCCTGCGGATCAGACGGTGTCGCACCGCAAGCCCGTCACCCTGTGGCAAATCATATCTTCCGGTCTGTACTCACCGCTGCCTTTCGCCAACGCCAACCCTAAGGACTTTGAATGGGAAAGCCCCATCTCCGTCCCTATGCACGGCTCCCAGTTGCAATTACAGGCGGAAGCGCGTTTGTTGCGGGCGGATAAATCCCAGTTTGTGCGCGTGGACGCCGGGCCTGCTGGAGAGAGCTGGACGCTTGAAGTCCGCGTCTGCGATCCGGAGGGCTCCGTAACGCCAGTTGCGCAGCCGACTGAGCTGAAAGACAGTGAATTGACGGATGGGAACAGAGCCTGGCGCATCAGACTGACGGCTAACGTCGAGACGGAGCCGGGTAAACCAGTGCGCCCAGAACCGGCGTAAGCGCTGACTGAAAAAATAAGGGCGGCAAAAGAGAAAGAAGGGAAAGAAAGGCTGCGACGGCGAAAATCGGGGCCGCGCAGCCAAGGCAATGGAAACTATGACTTTAACAGGAGGAGAGCGGGCATAGTTTCCACACCGAGGAAAAAGGGTCTTTCGACCCAAAAATGGGACCAAGACTTACAATCAAATCTCAGTTGCGCGCCCATCCCTGGACGCCGGGGTCAGTCGGCGGTCACCGCCTCGTCCACTTCATGATCCACACCCTTCATGCGCCTACGCAGAATAGGGCCGATGATGTAGGGAGCAATAAGACCCACGCCAGCAACACACCAAAGCGTGATGGACAGACCGCTACCCCAGAGGATGCTCCAGTCGCCGTCCGACAACGTCATGGCGTGCCGCAGGTTTTTCTCCATCTCCGGCCCCAACAGAGTGCCCAGAATGACAGGCACCAGAGGGATCTCGACCTTGCGCAACACATAGCCGAGCACACCGAAGAAAATCATGAAATACAGGTCAAACACGCTGTGGCTGATTGAATAGACGCCGACAAAAGCGACCATGGTGACAATCGGCAACAGGTATTTAGGCGGCACGGAGAGCAGCTTCACAAACACGCCGACCAGCGGAATGTTAAGCAACAGCAGCATCAGGTTGCCGATCAGCAGCGCAGCGATAACGCCCCAGACAATATCGCCATGCTGCTGGAACATCAGTGGGCCGGGGGTGATATTCATGGATATCAACATCGCCAGCAGCACCGCCGTGGTGCCGCTACCCGGCACGCCCAGCGTCAGCATGGGCACCAGCGCGCCATTGGCGGCGGCGTTGTTGCCCGCTTCCGGCGCCGCGACGCCGCGGGGGTCGCCTTCTCCGAACCTGGCTTTCTTGCCCAGCATCCGCTTTTCCAGGGTGTAGCTGACGAAGCTGCCCAAAGAAGCGCCGGCGCCAGGCAGAACGCCCGCCAGAAAACCAATAACGCTGCCGCGCAACGAAGTCGGCATGATGTTGGCGAAATCCTTGAACTTCATCTTCAGTTTGTTCATTGCGATCATCTTGCGGCCTTCGCCCGCATGCGCCTCAATGAAAAACAGCAACTCCGATATGGCGAACAGGCCCACGATCAGAATGATGAAGTCCACGCCTTCATACAGCTCCAGCGTATTGAAAGTAAAACGTTGCACGCCGGTGTTCATATCGATGCCCACCGTCGCCATCATCAGGCCCAACGCCGCCGCCAGGATGGTTTTAACCGGATTCTTGCCGGTTATCCCGCCCAGAGTGGCGAACGCCAGCACGAATAGCGCGAAGTATTCCGCCGGACCAAAGGTCAGCGCGAAATTGGCCAGCCAGGGGGCCAGCAGAATCAAGCCGATCGTAGCGATAACGCTGCCGATGAAGGAGGCCACCGCCGAAATCGCCAGCGCTTCCGCGGCTCTGCCGCCTTGCGCCATGGGATAGCCGTCCAGACAGGTCATCATCGCCGGCTCATCGCCGGGAATATTCAGCAGAATCGACGAAATACGTCCGCCGTACATGGCCCCGGCGTACACCGAGGTCAACATGATCAAGGCCGTTTCCGGTTTCAACCCGAGGGTGAACGCCAACGGAATCAGGATCGCCACGCCGTTGGCGGGCCCCAACCCTGGCAGTGCGCCTATCAGGGTGCCCAGGAAGCAGCCGAGGAGCGCGAACATCAGGTTTTCCGGCGTCAGGGCGACAGCAAAGCCCTGCATCAGAAAGTTCAAGGTTTCCATCAGCTTACCTCCAGTACGCCCAGGGGCAACGGCAATTCAAGCACGTAGTTGAACAACACGAACACCACGACGCCGCCAATCAGGCCGGACATATAGGCCGGGAACTTGCGGGCGCCCATGCGCCAGCTCAGTGTGCCAACCGCCAGAGTCGTGGTAATGATGAAGCCCAGCGGCTCCAGCAACACGCCATACAGCGTCAGCACCACCACCGCCACCACCATTTCCACGCCAGTGCGGTTCCAGGGCCAGTGATTGTCCGGGTCGGGACGCAGCATCAGGTAGAGACTGCTCAGACCAAGCACTACCGACAGCAGAATCGGGAAGGTCTCGGGCCCGACCGATTCATTGCCGCCGAAGGGCTCAGGCAGCTGATGCGCGCCCCAGCCGTACGCGACGGCGAGGACGAGCATCACTAAACCGAAAATACGGTCATTCATGGCGCTTAACGGATCAAGCCAATTTCTTTAGAAAGCGCTTGGATGTCCGAGATTTGCGCTTTCACGAAATTGTTGAATTCAGCGCCGCTTTTATGGAACGGCATCAGTCCATTTTTCTCCATCAAGGATTTCCACTGCTCGCTGGCGTAGATCTTGTCGATAGCGGAGGTCCAGTACTCTTTTACATCAGCCGGCGCGCCGCCAGGGATGTAGAAACCGCGCCAGTTAGGTGCGACAGACTCAATGCCCTGTTCACGCGCGGTGGGGATATTGGCGAATTTACCGGGCAGACGGTCTTCGGACAGCACCGCCAATACACGCAGGTCGCCGGATTCGAAGAAGCCCTGCACCTCAGTGATGTCGCCAGTGAACGCGTCAACGTGACCGCCTACGACCTGAGTCATGGCTTCGCCGCCGTTGTTGTAAGACAGGTAGGGGATCTTCGGCAGATTACCGACGCCCGCCGCTTTCGCGCTGATCAGCACTTTCAGGTGGTCCCAGCCGCCATTGGCGCTGCCGCCTGCGAATTTAACGGAGCGCGGATCTTGTTTCAGCGCCGCCATCAGATCGCTCAGGCTTTTATAGGGAGAGTTCTTGGAAACAGCGATAACGCCATAATCAGCGCCAATCGCGCCAACCCAGTTAACCATTTCCGCGTTCATGCCGGGATACTGGCCCTGGGCCAGGCGAGTCGTTGTGGCGGTGGATGCTGCGACAACCAGGTTCTGGTCGTTCTTACGCTTGCTCACGGTGTGCGCGAAGGCGACGCCGCCGCCTGCGCCAGCCATGTTAATGGTCTGCACGTTGCCGGGAACCAGCTTCAGCTCCTCCATCACGTTGCCGACGCTACGGCAGGTGAAATCCCAGCCGCCGCCAGGGTCCGCAGGGGCGATACATTCAACTTTGCCTTTTGGTTCGTAGGCCATGGTCAGGGTGGCGCTGACTGTCAGAGCGGCGGCCACAAGCATTTTTATCGGAGTTCTGATTGTCATTATTGTTACCTCACACAGGTTACAGGAATTGATTCGATCGCAAATATATTGGTTTTGCCCTTTTGGGGCTACCGGCGTCCGCCGTCCTGCTTATTAAGCCGGCGGGATTCCAAGGTCTGGGGGGTGGGATTGTCGAAAAAGATACGTTGTGTTCAAGTCACGCTCCTATTATTTTTGTTGCGCTTTATGTTTAGTCGCTCGTTGCAGCTTTCGAAACCTGGTTTCGATTACCTCTCCGGCGACCTATGCTTGATATGGAACAGGTAATGACTGCATCCTAACTGTTAAACCTGTCATTAACCTGTCACGTCCTGATTCGAAAAAAGTGAAGTCGGCGCATGCATATCCTTGTTGTAGAAGATTCAGAATTGTTGGGCGAATCCATCCAGGCGCGATTGCAGAAAATGGGCCATGGCGTAGATTGGGTGAATAACGGACGCCAGGCCAACGGTTTGTTGCAGCATCAGCAGTTCGATCTGATCATATTGGATCTCAACCTGCCGGAGCTGGGCGGCGAGCAGATTCTGACGGAGTTGCGCAAGCGTAAAGACACCACGCCAGTGCTGATTCTCACCGCCCGGGAACAGGTGGATGACCGCATCAAGCTGCTTGACGCCGGCGCTGACGACTACCTCACTAAACCTTTTGATTTCGGCGAACTGGAAGCGCGCTGCCGGGTGCTAATGCGGCGCAATCAAGGCTTCTCCAGCAACCTCAGCCGACACGGCAACCTGTCTTTCGACCGCTCCGCCAAAGCGGTGTACGTCAATGATGAAAAGCTGGACCTTAAGAACCGCGAGTTCCGCCTTCTGGAAGTCTTCCTCGGTCACCTGGGCCGGGTCATGAGCAAAGAAGAGCTGGCCGACCGCCTGTTCGCGTTTGATGAATCCCCTGGTCCCAACGCCATAGAGCTTTACATTGCGCGCCTGCGCAAAAAGCTCGCGGACGCCTCCGTTCAGATACGCACCTTACGGGGACTGGGGTATCTGGCGGAATGCGATGATGACTGATTCGCCGTTGCGTCCGGATCAACCCGTCTCATTACGTAACCGGTTGATCCTGGGGGCCGTGGCGCTGATTCTGGTGCTCGGCACGCTGGCCATCATCGCTATCGATGGTTATGGCAAGCGGGCGGCGGAATTATCTTACGACCGGCTGCTGGCCAGCGCCGCTTTCCAGATTGCGGACGCCATTCATGTGCGCGACGGCGTGGTGGATGTGGACTTGCCGGTGGCGGCCTTTGAAACCCTGGCGCTGGCGCGGGATGATCGTGTGTTCTATCGCATCAGCGGCCCCCGCGACGCCTATCTCACTGGCTACGCCGACCTGCCCCGCCCCGAGGCGGATCAGGGATTCAGCAAAGGCGGCGCGCGCCTGATTCAGCAGCGCTTTTTCACCAGTCGCTACCTGGATGAACCTGTGCGCTTCATCGTATTGCGCCGTTTATTGACGGAGGCGGACATCACCGGCTACATCACCGTGCAATTGGGGCAGACCATCAACGCCCGCGCCGACCTGGCGGAAGACATCACCGGTAAAGGCCTGCAGTTAATCGCCATTGCTTCCGTCATCGCACTGGGGCTGCTGGGCTACGGCATCAAGCGCGCCTTCTCGCCTCTGGATCAGATCGAACGGGAGCTGGCTGCGCGCAACCCGACCGATCTGACGCCCTTGCACGTCACGCCCATCAAGGAAACCTGGCGCTTACAGCAAACCATCAATCATTTCATGCGGCGCCTGCAGGACACGCTGGACCGCATGCAGCGCTACACTGGGGAGGCCGCCCACCAGATCCGCACACCTCTGGCCGGGTTGCGCGCAGCGCTGCAGAACCTGCGCGACCATCCCGATATCGACGACCCCAAGCCCGTGTATAACCGCATCATGCAATCCGTGGATCAGCTCAACACCACCGTGTCGCAACTGCTCAATCAGGCCACCATCACCCATCGCCTGCAAAGTGAGGCATTGCGGCGCATCGAACTCAACAAGGTGGTGAAAGAGGCCTGCCTGGAGCTGGCGTCGCACGCCATTAACGAAAAAGTGGAACTGGCTTTTGAGGCGGACGCCGAGGACACGACTTTGCTTGGCGACGCTTTTGCGTTGAAGCAACTGTTCCGAAATCTAATAGAAAATGCGGTCAGATACAGCCCGGTCGATGGTGTGGTGGAAGTGCGCGTATATCAAAACGCAAACCGTTTTTTTGTGGAAGTGAAGGACAACGGCCCCGGCATTCCCGTTGAATTCCGCGACAAAGTGTTCGCCCGCTTCTACCGCACGCCTGCCGCCGCTGGCGTCGGCAGCGGACTGGGGCTCGCCATCGTGCGGGAAATTGCGGAGCGCCATAATGCGGAAGTGGGACTGATGGATAACCATCCCCAGGGCCTGACAGCGCGAGTCGGTTTCCGCAAGGAGAACGTCCATGGCGAATAACCGCTTCGTTTTTTTTCGCGCCGGCTCGCTGTTTTGGGCGCTCCTGTTGTTCGCCGTCATCAGCGCCGCCTCCGCGCAGGCGGCGCCAGGTCCGCTGCCGGTCGTGCTTTACCCTGCGCAACAGAAGCCGGTCAGCATACTCAATATTCATGCGGTGCTGGATTACGTGGTGATGAATCCCATCATCAAGGCGTTTCAGCAGCGTTATCCCAATGTGGAAATCCGACTGATTGAGTTTGAGACCGCCGACCTGTTCCAGCACACCGTGGAAGGCTCCTCCCATACGACGGAGCCGTCGGACGCCATTGTCGGCGACCTGCTGATCAGCTCGGCGATGGACCTGCAGGTGAAGCTGGTCAACGACGGCTATGCGCAGCGCTATGAGTCGCCCTACACCCGTCGCATTCCCGACTGGGCGAAGTGGCGTAACGAGGCCTTCGGCTTTACTTTCGAGCCGGTAGTGACCGTGGTGAACACCAAGTTGCTGCCAGGCCCGCCGCCGCAGGATCGCCAGCAATTGCTGGAGTTGATCCGCAGCCAGGGCGAGAGTCTGGCGGGGAAAATCGCCACCTACGATATCGCCCGCAGCGGCGTCGGCTACCTGTTCGCCGCCCAGGACAGCCAACAGGCCACCACCTACGGCCGGCTACTGGAAGCCTTTGGCACGCACTCGGTGCAACTGGCCTGCTGCACCGGCGATATTCTCGACGGACTGGCTTCCGGGCAATACGCGATCGGCTATAATCTGCTGGGATCGTACACCAAGGCCCGGCTGGCTTCGGCGCCGAATCTGCAAATGATTCTGCCGGCGGACTACACTCTGATCATGACGCGCATCGCCTTGATTCATAAACATGCGGTCAACACACAGAACGCCCGGGATTTCCTGGACTACCTGTTATCCCCGGCCGGTCAGCAGACTCTGGCCAGCGAGTCGAAACTGTATCCCATCGACCCGGGCGTGCATGGCGAAGTCACTGCGGACTGGCTGAACAAACATGCGCCGGGACCGCTGAAACCCATTACCGTGGGACCACAGTTACTGGTTCCGCTGGATAAATTAAAACGGCAACGCTTTCTAAGCGAGTGGCGCCGATCTCTGGAACGCGAAACGAAACAATGAAAGACACTGATTTAGTCGCCAGACTGGGCAAACGCATTCAACAGCTCAGGAAGTCAGAAAAACTGACCCTGGAGCAACTGGCGCAGCAATCCAACGTCTCCCGCTCCATGCTGTCGCAGATCGAACGCGGCCAGGCGAACCCCACCTTCGCCACCCTGTGGAACCTCACCCGCGCCATGGGCATCGAGTGGTCGGAACTGGTGGACGAAAGCGAGGGCGTCTCCCACACTCCCATCGAACATATCATCGCCGCGCAGACGCCAAAGATAGACAACCCCCAGGGCGGCTATCACCTGAGTATTCTCAGTCCGCCCCATCTGGTGGGCTCCATAGAGTGGTACGAGCTGCGCATGCGGCCGCAGGGCAAGCTGGAAAGTCAGGCCCATACACAGGGCTGCATGGAGCACCTCACCGTACTGAGCGGTCAACTCGAAGTGGTCAGCGGCAACCAGTCGCAACGGCTGGCGCAGGGCGACACCGCCCGCTATCACGCCGATGTCGCCCACACCATTCAGAATCACGGCGACAGCGACACCATCGCTCTTCTTGTCGTGATGAATCACAGCCATCGCTAGAGCCAGTCGCCGTTTTGGCGCGGTCACGCGATAACCTTTCCACTTAATAAACAACTGTTCCGCTTAACAATACGGTTAGGCTGCGCAACGCGGCAGGGAGGCCGCCATGGCCCTGAATCAGAGGGCTGGGTATATTTTTCCCTATTGCTTTGCGACCTTTTTTCCACTATACAGGAAATACGTCCGATATAAGGGAAAATTCCAATGAACCAGACTTTCCAACAACAATTACAGCAAACCCTTGATGAGATTGAAAAAGCCGGCCTGTTTAAAAAGGAACGGGTGATCGACACTCCACAAGCGGCCGCCGTCAAACTCGCCGGAGAAGCTGGCGATAAACAAATTCTCAATCTCTGCGCGAATAATTATCTGGGCTTGGCGGACAACCCGGAAGTCATCGCAGCGGCCCATGAAGCCCTCGACAAATACGGTTTTGGCATGGCTTCCGTGCGCTTTATCTGCGGCACGCAAACGCTGCACAAAGAGCTGGAGCACAAAATCGCAGAGTTCCTGGGAATGGAGGACAGCATTCTGTTCGCCGCCTGCTTCGACGCCAACGGTGGCCTGTTCGAGCCGTTATTGAGCGCCGAAGACGCTATCGTCTCCGACTCCCTGAACCATGCCTCCATCATCGACGGCATCCGTCTGTGCAAAGCCAAACGCTACCGTTTCGGCAACCGTGATCTGAATGATCTGGAAACCCAGCTGAAGCAGGCTCGCGCCGACGGCGCCCGCAATATTCTGGTGGCCACCGACGGCGTCTTCTCCATGGACGGCTATATCGCGCCTCTGAAGGATATTGTCGCCATTGCGCGTAAATACGACGCCCTGGTGATGGTGGACGACTGTCACGCCACCGGCGTCATCGGCCCCCAGGGCAAAGGCAGCGCCGCCTACAACGGCGTGGAAGTGGACATTATTACCGGCACGCTGGGTAAAGCCCTCGGCGGCGCAGCCGGCGGTTTTATTGCAGCGAGCCGCAATATTATCGAACTGCTCCGTCAACGCGCCCGCCCTTACCTGTTCTCCAACTCCCTTCCCCCGCCTGTCGTCGCAGGCAGCCTGAAAGCCCTGGAAATTTCCATCGCCGGCGACCATCTGCGCGACAACCTGCGTGAACACGCCGCGTTTTTCCGTAACAGTCTGAGCGAAGCCGGCTTCAAACTGCTGCCCGGCGAACACGCCATCATCCCGGTCATGCTGGGAGACGCCAAGCTGGCGCAGGACTTCGCGAAAGCGCTGTATGAGCAAGGGGTATACGTCACTGGATTCTTCTATCCGGTGGTGCCGCAAGGCCAGGCGCGAATCCGCACCCAAATGAACGCGGCGCTGACCCGCGAACAACTGGAGCAGGCGGTGGCCGCCTTTACCCGCGTCGGTCAACAACTTGGGGTTATTGGAGGCTGAACCATGCAGTCGTCAACCATGAAGGCGTTGGTCAAAGCGCAATCCGCTCCCGGACTCTGGCTGCAGGAGCAGCCGGTTCCCGAATGCGGGCCCAACGATGTGATCATCAAGGTCAAGCGCACCGCGATCTGCGGCACCGACATCCACATTTACAACTGGGACGACTGGGCGCGCAACAACGTCCCGGTCCCTCTAACCACCGGTCATGAGTACAGCGGTGAAATAGTGGAAGTCGGCAGTCATGTGGATGGACTGCATATCGGACAGCGCGTGTCGGGAGAAGGTCACGTAGTGGGCATGCTCAGCCGCAACGCCCGCGCAGGACGTTTCCATCTGGCGCCGGACACCAAAGGCATCGGCGTTAACCTGCCCGGCGCTTTCGCCGAGTACCTCTGCCTGCCGGCGTTCAACGTCGTGCCCTTGCCGGACGCAGTGAGTCTGGAGCTTGGCGCGATCCTGGACCCGCTGGGCAACGCCGTACATGCGGCCCTGGCTTATGACCTGGTGGGAGAAGACGTGCTCATCACCGGCGCGGGCCCTATCGGCATCATGGCCGCCGCCGTAGCGAGATTCGCCGGCGCCCACAAAGTGGTGATCACCGACATCAATGACTACCGCCTGGAGCTGGCGGCCAAGGTCGCGGATGTGGAGCCGGTGAACGCGCAACGGGAATCTCTGCGCGACGTCATGGGACGACTGAAAATGAAGGAAGGCTTCGATGTGGGCCTGGAAATGAGCGGCATTCCTTCCGCCCTCAACGATATGCTGGATGTGATGATGATGGGCGGACGCATTTCCCTGCTGGGCCTGCCGTCCAAGCCGGCGGAGCTGGATCTCAGCAAAATCGTGCTCAAGGCGCTGCAAGTCAAAGGCATCTACGGCCGTGAAATGTTCGAGACCTGGTACAAGATGCTGGCGATGCTGGAGGCGGGACTGGACATTGAACCCATCATCACTCACCACTTCGAATACGCCGACTACGAACAAGGCTTCGAAGCCATGCGCAGCGGCCGTTCCGGCAAAGTGGTGCTGCGCTGGTCAGACTGAGTTTTCCACGCACCGCACAGAGAGCGACGATGTCGCTCTCGCTTACTTTTACTAGCCTCCTTTACTGACCGCCTCTCACTGACAGCGATTATTGCCGTCCCGCAGCCACTGGGTTCCATCCAAATACAGCTTGTTATTGGTCAGCGCCAGCGTGAAGGTGACGCGTTCTCCCCCTGGGCCGGATTCATTCCAGTCAAAGCCCGGCGTGCTGCCCTGCATGCTGTAGCCGGGGCCGTATTGCAGAATTAGTCGGCCCTGAGCGTTCATCGAGCCCTGCGCCTCCCATCTGCCGGAGCCCTGACTGCCTGTGGCGCCGCTGGCGCCGCCGCCATAGCCCCCACTGGCGCCGGAGCGATAGAACTCGCCATTGCTGCATAACCAGATGTGCTCTTCTTCGTGATAACCGGAGCCGGTGTAATAGCGCACGATATGGCGCCCTCGCATGTAGGCGCTCCAGCCGCCGTCGCCCCCGCCTTGCGCCAGAGGTTTCGGCGCGGAGAATTTTACCGAGGAGGCCACGGTCTCCGCCACTTTCCAGACCTGCGCGGCAGTGCTCTGATCCGCGACCGCAATCAACGCCACGGAGGTGGAGCCTTTGCCAGTGACAGCGCTGATGCGGCCTTCCATGTTGGGCAAATTGCCGATGCTGTAATCCGCCGTCAGACGACCATTGCGTTTTTGCGGCGCGCTTTTCGGGTAAAGGATAACGGAAGCGTCCAATGGAACCGGTTGCGCCATCTGTTGCATCAGCGCCTGCTCGCCGGACTGGTCGATATACACGAAGATATTGGCTTTCAGCGCCTGGGACTCCAGTACAAAGAGTTCCGATCCCGCCGGCCAGGCGCCCTGCCAGCCGTCAGGAATCTTAAACGACAGGCCCAGTGAGCCGGACTCAATCAGGGTTCCGCCTTCGTACAACTGGTTTTGCTGAACTTCCACCGCCGTCGCGGAGGTCGCGCACAGACTGCAATACAGCCCCATGGCGACCAGTAGAGATTTCGCTGTCACGCCGCTCATTTCGCTTCGCCTCATGCTGAGTCCACAGCGCGCGGCGCGGTCTGGCGCATCCTTCATCCAGCCGCATCGGACGCCGCGGAGATGATGTCGGAATGGTCAGGCTACAGCGTTTCTTTCTTGCTGAGCCTGATCGCCTCAAACGCTCCATCGCGATTCAACTGGGTTCCCCAAACCCGATGACTGCCCTGATGATTGGAGGCGCGGAAAGTGATGGTTTCCCCAATGCCCAAGTCCACACCGTCAAAGGACTCAAGGGTGTTCACTAGCGACTCCGTATCAAAATGGCGACCCGCCTGCTCCAACGCATGGAAAAACAGGGTCGCCACTATATAGCCTTCCAATGAGATAAAATCCGGTTGCTCGTTGGGATAGAAGCGACTCAATGCTTCCCGATAGCGCAATACGCCCGTGGCGTAGGAATCATAGGGCGGCGCCACCTGGGACACGATAACGCCCTCTCCGTATTCCGCGCCCAGTTCTTTGAACTGCTCAGCCAAAGCCCTGGCGCCGACGAAGGACACATTGGCGAAAGGTCCGGTGAAGCCCGCCTGCCGCAAGCGCTTGGTGATTCGCGCACTGGCGGTATAGGTGCTGATGGCGACAACCGCCTGAATATCACTCAACCGCCCCAGCATTCCCTGGGCGGCGCCTTCAATTTGCGCCGTATTGCGCTGGTAGCTGAATTTAGCGATCTCATGCGGGCGCACGCCATAGTCGGACAGGGCATCCTCCACGCCCTTCAGACCGTCCTGACCATAACCATCGTCCTGGTAAAACACGGCGATCATCCTCGGATCGACCTCTTTCTCTTCCACGAAATAACGGATTAACGCGCTGGTCTCATCTTCGTAACTGGCGCGGTAGTTGAAGACATAGCGCTCTGGAGGACTTTTGCGCAACAACGCCGCGCCGGAAAAGGTTCCGAACACAATCGTGCGGTCCTGCAAGGCTACGGGCAGAATCGCTTCCGCAGTGGGAGTACCCACATTCCCCAGCATCGCGAATACGCCATCCGGCTGGATGAATCTTTCTGCGTTCTGACGCGCCGCCACAGGCTCATAGCCATCGTCCAGCGCACGCAGTTCTATATAGCGTCCGTGAATGCCGCCCTGCTCATTGATCTCCCGGATGCGCAGGTCGACGCCCAACTGCATGGCCCGCCCCAGCTCTCTGGCGCCGCCGCTGAACGCCGCGCTCATTCCCAGGGCCACGCGCTCTTCACTGACGCCGCGAGGCGCCTGCCAGCCCGCCAGTTCCGCCCCCCAGTCAAAAACGCTGTAACGCACTACCGGAACGGCGTAGCCGACGCCGATCAACAGCAACAGGATGGCCAGTGCGCCCCACAGCCCCAACCTGGAGCGTCTGCCGGCGGACTCCGGCTTCATTGCCGCGGCGGGTAAAGGCGGCGTTCCCTGAGGCGCAATGGTGGTGTCGCCCTCATCGTCCAGTACCGGCGCCACGGGGTGAGTATACCCCTGCACACCGAACGGCGGCGGCTGCGATCCAAGATGCATGGGCTCAGCCAGGGTGGAAGCCGCCACTACGATTGGCTGACTCATTGAACGTTCATCTACGCTATGACCAGGATCAATGCGGGTCGCCGTATCCATTTCTTCAATCTGGCCCAGGGCGCCGGCGGCCTGAAAAGCTTCATCATACTTTTTGGCTTTGCCCAGACTGAGATGCTTTTTCACCACCACCCGTTTACCGCTGAACAACTTGGCGCAGGCAGCATCGCTCATACCCAGCGCCGCTTTAAGCTTCTCCTGGGTTTCTTGCAAGTCTTCATCACCCCGGATTTCGCCATAGAACACAAACTGATAGACGTCCGGGTTCGGCGGAGCCATTTCCATCGCCTTGGAATATTCTGCGATAGCGGCGTGAGCGCGGCCCTGAATGTCCCTGATCATCGCCTGTGCGTCTGGATAGCGTTCGTCCGCGCGCAACGCCATGGCTTTCAGAATTACCGGCTCCAGCGCTTTATTGCGGGCGTCGGTCAAGCGATTTTCCCGCAGCGCCGGCGGCGGCCCCGCGCATTGCCGGTTCATGATGTCCTGAGGGCTTTCGCCAGTGTAGGGGCGCTCGCCTGTAATGCAGTAATAGAGAATCGCGCCCAACGCATACAGATCGGCGCGTCGGTCAATGTTGCGCACGCCTTCGATCTGCTCCGGCGCCAGATAACCCGGAGTGCCCATCACCATGCCCAGGCGGGTGTATTTGAGATCCCCCTCCCCCAGCGGCTTGCTAATGCCGAAATCCAGTAACTTGGCGACAGAGTGGTCGCCGGATACTCGCGCCACAATGATATTGCCGGGCTTCAGGTCACGGTGCACGATGTTCATCTGGTGCGCCGCCTGCAGGCCTGCGCCAATTTGCTCCATCAGCCAGACTACGTTCTCCAGAGGCAGTCCGCTGCGCTTCTCCACCAGATCGGACAGATTTTCTCCACGCAGGTATTCCACCACCAGATACATCATGCCATCGTCGGTGTTGCCGAAGTCGATCACATGCATGACGTTGGGGTGATTCAGTTGACTGGCGATGCGCGCTTCACGGAAAAACAGCTGAATGAAGTCATGGTCGTCCATGCCCGCCCGCAGCAGTTTTACCACCACCAGACGGTCCAGCGACAACTGGCGCGCCACATAGACGAGACTCATGCCGCCTTCCGCCAGACGGGATTCGATGCGATACATGTCCTTCAGCATTTTGCCGATAAGCGGATCGCGACGCTGCTTATCCACCAATGTGGCCCCATCGGCGGGACAGTAATCGCCCTGGGGAAAATCCGTACTGCAAATGGGACAAACCTTCATAGACTCCCCGAGTCGCAAACTACTGAACTATCGCTTCAGGTTCGTGTCCGGGCCAGGAAAATAACTGCCCGGACGCAGAAATAGAAATGAATGCTAGGGAGTATAGACAGGGAATAGCCGCAGCGCGAACGCCGCGGCGAAAGGGTTAATCTCTTCTGCTGGCTTTCCATTTTTTGTTGACGCACAGCCTTTCCGCCTCGCGGCCGAGCTCATGTCCCGCCGCCTTGATCTGTGGGGTGAGGCAGCGCATCAACTCCAGATCTTCGTTATGCAGAGCCAGTCGGCACCAGCGCTGCAGCTCCAACGCGCATTCCGCGATAGTGGGCAACCCCTGACTTTCCGCCGTCGCCACAATGCCGCAGGCGATATCCCGCATCATTGCAATCATGCGAGAGGTTTCCATCAGCGTGGCGCAATCCAGACGGGAGCCACTGGAACTGATCAGAGACATACTGTCGGCGAGATGCTCCAGAAACTTGTTTCTGACGACGTCAGCCGCGAAGTCTCCCTCCTCAAAATCCATAATTCTTTCTGCGTTCATTTCGTTTCTCCAGCGCCATGAGCATTGAGCTGGGCCAGGTTTTCTTTCACCGAAAGGATGTAGTTTTCGATAATCCGCGTGGAAGCCTGTTGATTTTCAAACTGCTCCATCAACTGATCGACAATGTTGAAGATGCTCTGTTCCGACTCAGTGTCCAGATCCAGCCCCATGATGGAGCTTTGAATCGTCCACTTCAGGTCCGAAAAACTCTGGATGGAATGCGCGCCGCAGTCCCGCACCATCTTCATAATGTTGTCCAGCAACGTTTCCGTACGCCTCACCGCCCGCTGCATGATGCCTTGACGCACCATTTTTTCCTGAGTCTCCCGTACTAAATTCGACAGCACAAAGTTCGCCACTTGCGCCAGACGAGTGAGGTCGTCCAGATGCGCTTCCGTCTGCGCTTGTGTCATGGTCAGACAGATAGAGAAGTAAGGAAAGTTCACCAGCGTGTACTGATCGAAATTCACAATACGATCACGCTGCAACGTCAGCGTGGTGATGACGTCGAACTGCAGGTTGGTAACGTAGTTTTTTCCGCCGAACACATAATGTTGCTCCGGCAGGTTGAGAATGAATACGTAAGGCAGCTGATATCCGCTCAGCGCGCTTTCCATGGCCTGCCCGATTTCAGAGGGATCGCGCGTCTCCGAACAGCGTTCGAAGAATTCGATCATGCCGCCCAGAAAGCTGTTGGATCGCAACAGCCCCATCGCCATCTGATTCACACTGGCGAGACTTTGCTCCAACTCAGCGATCCTGACTTTAGCGCATTCCAGCTCGTCTTGCGGTGCTGCGACCGCCACCAATGAAACAACTGAGTGTGCTGACATAACCCCTCCTGAACTTTAAGTGCTCAGAATACGCACTTTGCCTGAACAAAAGGATTCGTACGCTTACTGAAATATCAGCGGGGTTCTCAGTAGTATTACCTAAAACAAGAGTCCAGCCGGAGGTATGGCGAGCCCAGTTACCCGACGCCGTTCTCTTCAGCTGTCAGCGGCAGCACTTTGACCAGCAGATCTTTGATGGAGGAGACGTCAAACTTGGCGAGTACATTGCGGCAATGCGTTTCAATGGTGCGGGGACTGATGAATAGCTTGGCTTCCATCTCCTTGGTGCTGAGTCCTTGTAACAGCAGTTCGTATATCTGCTTCTCGCGGGCGGTCAACTGCTCGATGCTGCGCTGGATATCAAGACGCCTCATGTAACGCTCGCGATGTAGTTTCTCGTGCGCGACGGCCTTTTCCAGCAATGGCCCAACGTCAGTGATGCTGATAGGTTTAAGCAGAAAATCGAAAGCGCCGCCCTGCAAAGCCTCTTTCACCACAGGTACGGTGGAGTAGGCGGTCATCAGTATCAGCGGCGGCAGGTAGCCTGTTTCTGACATTCTGTTCAGCAAGTCCAGCCCCGTCATGTCCGGCATCATGATGTCAGACAGAATCACGCAGTGATGATCGTTATGGAACTCAGACAAAAACGCCTTGGGGTTGCCATAAGACTTGGACTGATAGCCGTAAGATTCAAGAATGGCCGACAACAGATCCGCCTGCATCTGGTCATCTTCGATGATGTATACGCACGTATCTTTCATGGCGTTCTTGCTTATCCCAAGCAGAAAAACATGGATGGGCCTTTATTGTTATTAATCAGGCAGACAAATAGCTTCCTTCTATTTATCTACAACGAGAGGGCCTGCGCAGGTCAGCCCCTGTCTCCCGCGGCTAGCCGCGCAGGCGCATCCATGCGCCTCTTTATTAACAGCCGCCCCAAAGCGCCATCCAATACGGAGCGGCCTCAGTTAATTGATAACTATTGGACAGAGTAGAGGTAATGTCAAAGCGAAGCGCCCAACATTTCATCCCAGAACTCCTGCGCCAATGGGGACAACAGTTGATTGCGCAGGCGAATCAGATAAATGGGAACCTGACTGCGGGAAGGAAAGTTCTCCACCCGTAAAAACGTCAGCTCTCCCCGCTCCAGCTCGGCATCCACCATATGTAAAGGAATTCGCGCCCAGCCCATGCCTGAAAGCAGCAATCCCTTCTTCATTAAGAAATCATTCACATACCAGCGATGCCCGCCGGGAATGACATTGACGTGGTCGAATGGCGCCAGCGAGCCGCTATCGGCGATCAGAATATGCGGCCGGTTGCGTAACTGCGCATGCCTCACCACTCCGTCCGCTCCCGCTTCGACAAACTCAGGCGCCGCCACGGTGATCTGGGTGACCCGCGCCACCTCAGTGAACTCGTAGCGGTCATCCAGGCCGACTTGCGGTCCAATCGCCACTTCCGCCTTTTCCAGCAGCAATTGCTCCAACACCCCGGACAAATGTTCCGTATGCAGCTGCAGGCGCATTTCCGGGTGACTCCTGGCGAACGCCTTCAAGGTGTCCAGCCCCGGCAGATGGGCGCACATCGCGCTGAGGGAAATGGACAACTCCGGCGCTTTTCCCTGAGCCAGACGATGTCCTAGCATTTCCAGGTCATGGGCTTTGGACAGCAGCGCCTTGGCCTCCCGATAAAACGCCTTGCCCTCAGTGGTGAGCGTCGGGCGATATGACTCTCGGTTGAATAACTGCAGATCGAACATCTGCTCCAAAGCCGCCACCGCCGCACTCACCGTGGACTGGGTTTTGAACACAGCCGCTGCGGCGGCGCGAAATCCGCCATGTTCCACCACTGCTACAAATGCGCGCAATTGCTCGTTGGTCATGTTCATTCTCCCGCCAGCGCAGAACAATCGAGATGATCGATCAACTCAAGCGATTTATATCGTTATTTTACGTTCATATATCGGAGTAAGCTTGGCCCGTCAAGATCTGAGAGGGTTGTATGGACTTTGATACCGCATTCTTCTGTATTCTCGCCGCCGGCTTCATCACCGGCTTCTCAAAATTCTCTATTGGCGGCATGGGGCTGCTCATTCTGCCCATTATCGCCATTGCTTATCCTGGCCCCGAGGCGCTGGGAATTCTCATTCCCATGTACATCGTGACGGACATCCTGGCGGTCAAAAGCTACGGTCGACATGCATCCTGGCCAATTATTATGCGCTTGCTGCCGCTGGCGTTTATCGGCATCGGACTCGGTATTGGGCTATTGTCGGCCATTAACCCGCAGCAGTTCACCTTGCTTCTGGGCGTCATGATCGTACTGATTCTGGCGCTGGGCCTGTGGCTGGATTATCGGCCCTCCGCCCTGCTGCGTCACCCGGCGTCCACCCAGGCGATGGGATTGTTGTCCGGATTCGTCACAATGACGGCGAACGCCGCCGGCCCGCTGCTCAGCCTGTATTTGATGGAACAGCGTTTATCTAAAGAGGCGTATGTAGGCACCCGGGCGTGGGCGTTCATGATCCTGAACAGCGCCAAGGTTCCGTTGCTGATCGCGGCGGGATTTCTAAACCAGGACATCGCCTTGCGCAGCCTCGCTGGACTGCCAGGGCTTCTCATCGGTTCTCTGGTCGGATATTGGCTATTGAGAAAGTTGAACCTCAATCAGTTCAAATGGCTGATACGGGCAATGGCGGCGATCGCCGCGGTCAAGATGCTGGCGTTCAGTTGAGCGGCTCCCGTAAAGAGGGCCGATGCGCCTGGAACGTCCCGGAGTCAGCGTCGTCGCTGCCTCTCCGGGCGCCCATCGCCATACAGCAAGACTTACTTGATGGGGAAGACGACAACAATGCCGTCGTCGTAACGGCGATGGTTATAGTAGCTGTAACGTTTATCCCATCTGCGCCCGTCATGGTGTCTGTAATAACGATGATGGCGGTGGTGGCGATGATGATGTTTATGACGCCCGCCGCGATGATGTCGCTTGTCATGATGACCGTGTTTATGGTGACTGTGTTTATGATCATTGTCATAGCGCTTGCCGTCATGACGGCCCCCATCGTGAGCCAGCGCCGAGGTGGACGCGCCGGCTATCGCCAGCCCCAGGGTCAATAACAACATGGGTAATTTTTTCATTCTTAATTCCTCGCAGGTTTGTCGATCACGATTGTTAAGATAAACCGGCTAACGTGAACCTTAACTGAATGAAAATCGGGATGTTTATCCATCTGTCGCCCCCCACCGTCACAACCATCTTGGCAAAGCGTGCGCCTGAGGCTACATTGCAATGGGCGTATCCCGCCGCTCTCGAAAAACGACAAATACACTGAGAAAAGCCCATGAAAAAAGCGCTTAAATCCACCGCGCAGATACTGCTCGCCCTCGTCGTTCTGGCGGTCGTCGCCGGCTTTTTCCTGCCAGACTCGACGTATGTCGAACGCAGTATCCTGATCAATGCCCCGCAACGGCAGGTCTTCAACTTTCTTAACAGTTATCGCCACTTTAACGACTGGTCGCCCTGAGCCAAACTGGACCCGAACGCCAAATATCAGTATTCAGGGCCGGAGAGCGGCGTGGGCGCAAAAATGAGCTGGCGTAGCGACGACCCCAAAGTAGGCCAGGGTTATCAGGAGATCGTCGCAGTCAAAGAGGACGAGGAAATTCAAGTGACGCTGGACTTCGGCGACAACGGCCAGGCCTCCGCGTTTTACCGCCTGCAGCCCGTCGACGATGGCGTGAGAGTCACCTGGGGCTTCGATACAGAACACGGCCTCAACCTGTTCAACCGCTACATTGGCCTGCTGCTGGAAAGACTACTGGCGCCCATGTATGAAGAAGGGCTGCAAAGCCTGAAGCTGCGCCTGGAGAACCCGGGCGCCTCCAGCTGAGACGTCAGCGATAACGGGCGTAGATTTCCCGCGCCCATCGTAATTGCGGCTGCAGATCCTGCACCGATTGCGTCAGCGCCTGCGGAGGGTTCTGGGGCCAGGGGATATCGAACGCATCCGGTTGCAGAAACGGCGTCAACAACGCCGCTGCGGTCAAATCCGCACGGGTGAAATAGCCTCCCACCAGATAGCCGCCGCTTCCCACTCGCTCGTTGATGCGGGTTAGCGCAGCCTGAATCCTGCGCAAAGAGTCCGCCGCGGTCTCGTCGTTGATGCGCATATGCTTGCGCATGATCTTGCTTAACTTGCCAAAGCCAAGGCGCAGCACCCATTTACCATACCAGGGGCCGCGGTGCGCCAGCATGGGAATCACCTGATCCGGCCTTTCTAGCAGGTAGTGATAACAATAACAGCGAATAGGTACGCCAATTTCTCTGTCCAGATATTTTTCCCATTCCAAGGCGGCGGATCTGGCTCCCGGCTCCACCGGCGTCAATGGCTTGTCTGAAGTCAGCCCATCGAGATAGTTAATGATTTGCGCAGAGCCCTGCACCACTTTTCCGTCATGCTTCATCACAGGAACCGTCGACTTCTCCGCCAGCTTCTTAATAACGCGGATGTGCGCGCCGGGCATCAGGTTCTTCACCCTATAGTCCAGCCCTTTGTAGTCCAGCGCCCATCGCGCTTTCTCGCAGAAATGGGAAATAGGGAACTGATAGAGAGTAATCATGCGTTCATCCAGAGAGAGTAATAACGTAATCAGGATACGCAGCAAAGAATATGAATATAAGACGCGTTGACAAAATTATAATAAGCAGACATATCCTTTATTGACAGTGGAACGCCTCGCTTCTATCTTCAAATTATCCGTTTTCTTCAAGGCTGTTCATCGCGTGCGTCCTTGAACGACACGCCTTCCAGCCAAACGTTGACAAGGTCGGAGGCAGGTTGACAAGGGTATTCTGAACGGAAGGAAATTATGGAAACCACGCCGATGGATGACGACGTCATCAGCTTTGTGCAGGATGAGCCGGACTTGCCGGAACATGCCACGCACGAAGCTTGGAAAGTGCTCACTGTCGATGACGATTTCAATTACCAACGCTCTACTGAATTCGCGCTCTCAGGCCTGAAAATACTGGATCGTCCCCTCCAGCTGCTACGCGCATACAGCTACGCTGAAGCCTCCAAACTGCTTTCTGAACACGCCGATATCGCTATTGCGCTGGTGGATGTTGTCATGGAAACCGACGACGCCGGCCTGCGACTGGTGCGCGCGATTCGTGAGGTGCTCGGCAACGCGGAAATCCGCCTGGTGCTGCTGACCGGCCAGCCCGGGATGGCGCCGATGCTGGACGTGATGAAGGAGTACGACATCAATGATTACTGGACTAAATCTGAGCTGACCGACTCCCGCCTGCAAACCGTACTAACCGGTTGCGCGCGTTCCTACATCCAGATTAGGGAAATCGCGCGTGCGAAACGGGGCTTGCAGTTAATCGCCGAATCCAGCGACTCCGTTTACTCCGCCAGAAGCCTGCAGGAGTTCTCCGCACGCATGTTGGCGGAGCTGGCCAAACTTTTAGGGCTGCCTCCCGACGGGCTGGTATGCGCCAAAGCCTACACCACTTCCAAACCTGAAAACCGGGAGTGCTACATCATAGGCGCTGCAGGTATTTACTCGAACTGTGTGGGCAAAACCCTGATGGAGTTCGAGGCGCCTAATGTACGCGAGCACTTGCACCGCTGTCTGCAGGGGCGCAAATCCATTCATGAAAAAGACTACACCTGCCTTTTTTTCCTCGACCCCATCGGCGCCGCCGATTACGCCGCCTACATCGAAACGGGCCACCCACTTGACTCCACCGAGCAGGAGTTGATCCGCGTATTCAGCCTGAACATCGCCAATGGCCTGCAAAACGTCTCCCTGTTTAGCCGCCTGGAACGTCTGGCGTATGAGGACGACACGTTGCGTATCCCCAACCGCAATGCGCTGCTGCGAAGACTGAGCCAGATTCTGTCCCGCTCCGACAGAAACCTGTACCAGCTGATGCTGGTGGATATAGACGGCTTCGCCAGCATCAACTCGGTGCTGGGCGCACGCTATGGCGACTCGGTGCTGAAGTTAGTGTCGAGCCGGCTCAAGGAAGCCTTCAATGCAACCGTGCAAGTATCACGGGTCAAAGATGACCTGTTCGCCGTGTTGGGACGGGTCAGCGATGTCTCCTCAGATATGTTGGAAGGTCTGTTCAATGGTTTCTCCGCCAGTGAGAAAAGCTTGAAGCTGCTCAATATCAGCTCGGTGATCTACCCGCTGAATCATCCGGACAGTTCCCCGCCGGAAGTCATAACCCGCGCGGGCATCGCCTTGAAACAGGCGAAAAAGCGCGGCATACGTCAGCACAGCAGGTATGACCCGGAGACCGAAGCCGCCGCCGCGAGCCGCTTTCATCTTTTGCAGGCTTTACAGGACGCATTGACCCAACAAAGCATTTTTGCCGTTCTGCAGCCACAGGCGAACCTGGAAACCCAACAGGTCACTGGCGTCGAAGTGCTGGCGCGCTGGCGCATGGAGGACGGGACGAATATCCGACCAGATCAGTTCATTTCTCTGGCGGAGACTTCCGGTTTGATCCTGCCCCTCGGCCAACAGATTCTTACGCAGGGCTGCGCCGCCTGCCACAGACTGCAGGACGCCGGTTATCGCGATATGCGTATCGGCGTGAATTACTCCGTTATACAGTTCGAGCAGGACGACATGGTGGATACATTGATCCGCAGTGCGGAAGAAGTGGGCATCCGACCGCAGCAAATCGAAGTCGAAATTACAGAATCTACGGTCATGCACAACTTCTCGCTGGTGCGCGATAAGTTGGAGCGATTAAGGGAAATCGGGGTCGCTGTCGCCATTGACGACTTCGGCACCGGCTTTTCTTCCTTGTCCTACTTGAGCCGCCTTGCCGTAGACCGGCTGAAGATTGACAAGTCGTTCATCGACAAGGTCACCACAGACAATGGCGCCGCCGCAATCGCCAAGACAATTATCCAACTGGGAGAAAGCTTCAATCTCGACATAATTGCCGAGGGAGTGGAAACCAAAGAGCAGGCGCAGTGGCTGCTCGATAACGGCTGCAAGAATGTACAGGGCTATCTGTACGCCCGTCCGATGGCTGTGGACGATCTGCTGCAATGGCTGGCGCAACGACGCTGACGCAAAAATTATGGCTATCCAAGAACTGTCAATATTCGCCATACGCAAACGCCTGTTGAAGTTCATTGCGCCGTGGAGCGCCCTTCTGCTGGCGCTTTCGTTTTTCCTGTATGACTACTTGCTGGACCACAAACTGTCGCCTGCGCAAGAGGCCGCCTCCGCATCGCTCACCTCCGCTTATGAGACCATGGCCAGAAATTTCGGCGATCTGGCCACAGATATCCGCTTTCTGGCTCACAACAAAGCTCTTCGCAGCGCAGACCCCGACTCCAAGCAGGCTGTCGAGGAACTGATGCAGAACTTCGCCGAAGCGGCCGCAATTTACGACCAGATCCGCTGGATGAGTCCCAGTGGCGACGAGCTGGTGCGCATCGAACTGTTCGGTTCTCAAGCCATACGCATTCCTGGCGAACAACTCCAAAAGAAAGCGAGACGTTACTATTTCGAAGCTGGCATGAAGCTAAACGCCGAGCAGATTTATTTCTCCCCCCTTGATCTCAATATCGAGCATGGCGCCATTCAAATGCCGCGCAACCCCATGCTGCGGGCCGTCACCCCCGTCTTCAACGAGCAGGGTGAACATAACGGACTGGTGGTGCTGAATTACAAGGCCAACCTGATGCTGCAAGCCCTACGTAACCTGCACCTGCCGACGAATTTGCGTCTCCATTTGCTGAACGCCGACGGTTACTGGCTGCTCAGCGACACGCCGAAAGAAGAGTGGGGCTTTATGTTCAAACGCAGTGAGCTTCGTTTCGGCGTTCGCCACCCTGATGGATGGGAGCGCATTAATAAGTCGAACTATGGAAAGTTCACTGATGATCAAGGGCTGTGGCTGTTCACCACCTTCTCCCCCACCTCCAACCTGAGACAGAATGAGCAATACTGGAAACTGGTGGTGAATGTAGAAGCGTCTGCGATAATCGCATTACAACGGGAGGCGTTGGCGGCCACTCTGGGCGTAGTAACGGCGCTCTGGGTCATCCTGTTTTTCGTTTCCGTCCGTATCGCCAAAGCTGACGCCCTCCGCGATAGTCTGAACGCCCAATTGCACACACGCAGCAGCGAACTGGAGAATTCCAACACCTTGTTACAGGAATCGCTGAATAACCTGATGCGCACTCAAGACGAGCTGGTGCGAGCGGAAAAACTTTCTTCCCTGGGAATGATGGTGGCGGGCGTCGCCCATGAACTGAATACGCCCATCGGCGCTTCTCTGGTCACGCTGTCCTCCATGCAACGACAAATGGAAGAGTTGAGAGCCGCATTCACGCAGGGACTGCGACGCTCGGACATGAACGACTATTTCTCCAAATTCGAGCAAGGCGCAGGCATCATCCTCAGCAACCTCAACCGCTCCGCGCAACTGGTGCACAGCTTCAAACAACTCGCTACCGACCGGGCCGGATCGGAGCGGCGGCTATTCTCATTAAAAGTATTGATCGAGGACATGCTGCTGACCACTTGGCTGCGCATCCACAAAAACGCCCATCAGCTGGTCACGGATATCGACCCCGAACTGGAGCTGGATAGTTACCCCGGAGCCTTAAGCCAAGTACTGGAAAACCTGGTTAATAATGCAATGAAACACGCCTTTCAGGACATGCCGCAAGGGCGAGTATGGTTATCCGCCCAGCGCCGCACCGAGCTGCTTGCAGAAATAGAAGTTCGGGACAACGGCGCCGGCATCCCGCCTGAAATCCTGCCCAAAGTTTTCGACCCTTTCTTCACCACCAAACGCAACCAGGGCGGCACCGGTCTGGGACTGCACCTGACGCACCAACTGGTCACCCACGTACTGGGCGGAACCATTAACATTTCCAGCGCACCAGGACACGGCTGCGTAGTAAAAATAGAACTACCGCTACACGCCCCTGCTACAACGGAATCAGAGGAAGGAAAAGAAGAGGAAAAAGAACCCGGCTTTGGATCTCGTGATGCGTCTATAACTTATTAGAGCCAACGGAAAATATCTGCGACATGAACATATTAAGCCCAACTGGAGACAGATCCACTCCCTTGGGCGTTAACTCTTGGAATAGCGCTTGATGACGTCACAGAGTCCTTTGGCCAGCTCGGTAAAATCATGTTCTAAACCTGAACTTGTCACTATTTTCACAGCGCCCTCATTTTCATAAACCCGAATCAAAGTATTAATTTCTTCTTTTATCTCAACAGGAAGCGTACTTATTTTTTCAGGGCGCTTTTCAAGAATTATCAGCTCGGCAATATCCAGAGCGGCGCTGGTTTTGTCGCACCTGTACTCTTCAAAGTCTTGCACTATATCTTCAATTTTCACCTTACCCTCGCTCCCTGAAATACTTGTTTTTGAGCGTACTGCTATATTTCGCCAACTGCAGCAAAGCTTTCATAAATAATATGCTTCATAGATCGAAACCTTGGCGTCTACTTACGCTCTTTCGCCAGCGTTAAGCGCATCGTATGAGGCTAACCAGTTGTAACCACTTGCCTAACATAGTTTGAGAATAACCAACACACGCTCTCTAATGAAATGCTCCCATCAAGCATCACGTTTCATCAAAGCTCATGCACTAAAACAAGCATTATGATGGGCTGGCCTCTCAAGCATCAAAACTTAGGCGCTATTTCAGCGAAACGCTTCCAGTTATTCAGGGGGATTGCAGAGTTTCCAACCATTATTTCCCCATGATGAAAACCAAACTTTCCGCCGCACTCTATCAGACTAATCAACGGATCAAATATATCTGGGTAGGCTAAAGCTGTGTCTCGACCTTCATCGACGCCTTCGCTCCACTCCAGGTAGCATTCACATGAGCGCCGCACGTATGCATTTTTAATAAGGTCAGCATCTTCCGCTATCGCCATGAACTCCGCCATCGCATTAGCAGATTGATTGCCGCTTATCCCTAAAACTTTCACCGGCTTAAAAAATGGAGAGGCTAACTCTAGTCCAAGCTCATTCGACATCACCGCAACTCGTCGCAAGTACTCAGCTATCCATTGCGCATGACTTTCAGGATCGCCTGACGTCATCCAATTGATGCACTTTAGTCTATTCAGGCTATTGGACACGTTTCTGTATTTAATATTTGCCACTATCTTTACCAACTTAATGTATCTTCAAATCCTGGAAATGATCCCCAGTCTGGTTGAGGAGGAGCAAGATCATGAGCTCCAGGAGGAGTTGAGTTAAATCTACCCGCTCCACCTAAGGCACTAGCGTCCCATGCGGCTGGATTACGATATGGCGCCCCTTGAGACATTAATACTCGCTCTCCCAATTCATGATCTGAGAGTTGTCTAAACCATTCTTTTTGACCAGCGGTTAGCTCTTGTTTCTGAGCTAGCTCCCATGCATGAGCAATCTCATCGTCAGCAGCAAATCTTTTCAATTCCCATCTCACGTCATCTAGAGGAAGGTTGTGCTTTCCAAAGAACAAGTGTTTTTTCAATGCTGTCGTTTCTTGAATAGATAAGCCAGTGTTAGTCGATACTATGGGAACATCATCCATATACGCATTTCTAATCCGACTATAAGCAGCTTCTGCTGCCTCAAAGATATCATCAATCTCCCCTGCCCCAGTAAAGTGCGGCTGTTTGCTACTAGAGGTAGAGTTAGCGGCTAAGTTTGCTTTTCGTATCTCTGCGCTTAGTAAAGCGGGGTGTCCCATTACTGCAGTAATAGCCCCAGCATAGATCTCTTCCAACTCTCCCAGCCTGGGTGGAATTTCGGTGACAAACGAGCCGACGTCTTCCAATGCTACGCGTTCGCTTAATCCTTCCAGTGAGCTGACTTCGATGCTGCGTCTGGCGGCGATGGGGTCTGAACTGGCGTTGATCAGATTCTTACGGATGTCTCTGATCTTGTTATCGAATGCTCTTACATCGTCAATCGGGCTTCCCCGTTCAATGACGCGTAGCCCCTCCAGCATCAGTTCCGCTCGCTCCTTCGGTATAGCATAGTACTTCCCGAAAGGACCACCTCCGCCTGTTTCCAGTGAGTGGTAAAACTCATCCCCCAGCTTTTCTTCCATCGCCAGAATAGCGGAGGCGTCTCCTTCTTTTTTCGCCTCCCAGAATTCCCTGTAGACTTCCTCACGCTCATCCTCGGTCAGCCTGGTCGCCTCATCAGGTTCTGTTTGCCCAATATCAGGCGTTTCAGATTTTTTGGATGGCGGAGGGAGATAATTGCGGCGTTCTGCGGGGACACTTTCCCACCACAAATTACCATTCAATGAGGGAATGTCCTTCAGTAGTCCGTTTAACATTGGCGGCGGCGGAGGCTCTGGATTCGCCCGCGCTATCAGTCGCTCAGCCAAGACAGGATCTGAGTTTGTAGGAAAGACGCCTTCGTCTCCTTCACTTGCGATCGGGCTAAATGGTTTTTTCCCGTCTTTAAACACCAGAAGAATGTCGCCGCGCTCAACCAGCCTGACGAAATCTTCCTTCCATTTCCGAAAGTACGGCGTCCCTCTCCCGGGAAAAGCGCCAAAAGCAGAACGAAAGTGGGAACCTGAGAGGTTGCCGACAATTTCGCCGACCTTCATATCATTGTTCAAACAGCGCTCAGCGTAACTGGCGGCGAAGAATGGAGACTCAACAAAAGACAAGTCAACAATGGTTAAATCTGTCCAATGTTTGAACTCGTACTGACGAGTGGAATACATGCAAATACATCCCTGTTACTCCGCCTTTAATGCTCATGACAGGTATTACGGCGAAGGAAAAATAGAAACAAACCGTTACAATGCAAGTTTATTTTAATTTCCGTTACCGCTTGGATATATCATTCGGAGGGCATAGTACTCTTGACTGACAGCTTCGATATCTGAAGTGTTTGAGAGAATCTAGCGTGTAGCTGCTGCGGACTCCACTATGTTCACCCGGTGCGCTCTTCTCTCACCGCAAACCAGAGTTGTTCCAGGAGTTGATTGATATGCGCGGCAAGATGCAGTCGTTGTTCGATTTCCGTTGCGCTCAAGCTTGCGCAAACGGGCAAGGCGTATAAATCATCCGCTTCCAGGTCATGGTGTTGCAGGAGCGAGGCCATGTCCAGCCAGGGCCAGCCCAGGCCGGCGTATTCCCAGTCCAGCACGATCAGCTGTCCTTGATCCAGACACAGGTTGCCTGAGTGCAGATCATGGTGAGTCAGCGCCATGGTGTCGTTGGGAATAGCGGAAAACGCATCTTCAAGTTGCTGCAGACAGGCCTGATGCGCGGCCACAACGGCGCGCTCCTGAAGACGACGTCGATAGAGCGCCATCAGGGCCTGATAATCGAATGCAGGACCTTTCGTGACGCGCTGCAGATCTGCGACGAACGCCAGTAACTGCTCGACGGTCTGTTGCGAGGCGACGTCCTGAGCGCCGGCTTCGGTCAGGCTGGCGCCATGATGCGTCATCAACAGCCAACCTTCCCGCCACGCGTTACAGAGCACCCGCGGAGCCCAGTCAGCGCCCTGAATCCGTTGCAGCACGTCCGCCTCAAGACGCCGGTCAACACCAAAGGCGCGCAAAGAACTGGCGTTCAGACGAAGCACCAACACGCCTTCTGAGCCCTCTCCCCGAAACAAGACATTACTGTGGCCGGACGCTGGCATGAGCCGCCAGTCCACCTCGCTACCCAGAAATACGTTGGCGGCCTGCAGGCGCTCAGCCTGCGACCGCCGCTCTTCCGGGTTTGATGTCTGAACTTCGTCGCTCATGCGGTTCTCATTGTCAGATTGTCAGAAGATGATTAATGAGTGGTCCAGGCGCCCGCCGGAATTCGAGCGTATACACAGGTATTACGAAACCGCCCCTGATTATTCATACGTTCATTTCTCAACACGCCTTCAAGCTGAAACCCCGCACGCTCCGCCAGTTTGCGGCTGCGTATGTTACGCTCGTCCGTGGAAAGATACACCTGGCTGGCCGCCAGTTCCCGCAGTGCGTAATCAGCCAGCGCCTTCACCCCTTCGGTCATATAACCGGCTCCTTGCAGACGCGCGCAGCCCCAGTACCCTACTTCATAATGACGCAGACCAGAGTTGGACTTTCGAAGCCCGCAAACGCCAGCCAACTCGCCATCTTCCTTACGCAGCAGCAACAGGTTCACTTCTTCGTCCAGCAGGTAGCGAGCATAAGCCTGTCTGCACCAGCGAGCGGTCTCCTCCACACTCGGCGGCGGCGTCATCCAGTCCAGCCAGGGTTGCAACTGATCCAGCGACTCAATAATCGCCTGATTCAGCATCGGCCCGTCTTCCGGACTCACCACCCGCAGCGTCAAACGCTCGGTTTCCATCTTTGTAAACGCCATCCTGTTTTGACTCCTTGTTAAGGTCTGCTCGATTTACACAGTCGCCGACATGGTTTCGTCATTGCAAAATATCCGCGCCCGCGTAGATTGTCCCACCGCTTTTGGTTAGAATCCGGGCAGTCTCATCGGGGCGCCTGACTTCACTGCGTTTATTCGATGCGCGATTGCGCTCGAACACGCGCCAGTCAGGCTGAGAGTGTACCCGTAGAACCTGATCCAGTTAATGCTGGCGTAGGAAATGAGGCCGGCCAATCCCCTTCCGGATGAAGCCGCCGCTTCCGCGCCTCGCTGTTTAGAGGAGCCTTCATGCACAACCTGTTCACCCGCACTGTTTCACTTTCCCGCGCTGCGCGCTCGCTTATCGCCGCTTCAGCCGCCGTATTCGCCGCCAGCGCCAGCGCGGCGGAAGAATTAACGGTCTATACCTACGACTCCTTCGTCAGCGAATGGGGCCCCGGCCCGGCGCTGGAGAAGAGCTTCGAGGCTTCCTGCCAGTGCGATGTGAAGTTTGTCGCCCTGGAAGACGGGGTCAGCATTCTTAACCGGCTGCGCATCGAAGGCAAGAACGCCAAAGCGGATGTGGTGCTGGGCCTGGACACAGGGTTGATGGAGGAGACTCGCAATGAAGGACTGGTGCAGCCGCACGCCGTCGCCTTTGACGCCCTGACGCCGGAACTGAAGTGGAGCGACAAAGACTTCGTACCTTTCGACTACGGTTATTTCTCTTTCATCTACGACAGTCAAAAGATCAAACAACCGGCGCAATCCCTTCAGGAGTTAGTGGACTCCTCTGCTTCCGTCATCTATCAGGACCCGCGCACCAGCACGCCGGGTCAGGGCATGATGATGTGGATGAAAAGCGCGTACGGCGATCAGGCGGAAAACGCCTGGAAAAAGCTGGCGCAGCATACCGTCACCGTCACCAAAGGCTGGTGGGAAGCCTACAGCATGTTTCTGGAAGGCGACGCGGACTATGTGCTCAGCTACAGCACCTCTCCCGCCTACCACCAGGTTGCGGAAGACAAATCGCAATACAAAGCGGCGCTGTTCAACGAAGGCCATGTGATGCAAGTGGAAGTCGCCGCCATCGCGGCTAACAGCGAGAAGAAAGCGCTGGCCAACCGCTTTCTCGACTTCCTGATTTCACAGGAAGCGCAAGAAATCATTCCCGTCACGAATTGGATGCTGCCGGTTCGCAAAGGAGTCAAGCTACCTGACGCCTTCGATACGCTGATTCAACCCAAACCCATTGAATTAACGCCGGAGTACATCGCCGCGAATCGCAAACAGTGGATTAAGGAGTGGCGCAGCGCCGTTTCTCAATAAGCGCCGCCGCTCACATTGGTTTCTCCTTTTTTCACGCAGGCTGTATTTAGATGAAACAGGGCGCGTTCATGACAGGAAGGTGGGCCGGATGGCCCGCCCTGTGTTTTGTCGCCATCGCAACGGCCCTGGCCTTCGCCGGTCTGATTGGATTCAATCGCGGCGAGTTCGACTGGAGCTATTTCAGCGATCCCTATTTTCTCGCCATTCTGCGCTTCACGCTATTGCAGGCGACACTGAGCGCCGCGCTCTCGGTAGCGCTGGCCTGGCCGGCGGCGCTGGCGCTCAGTTATCTCAAAGACAGCCTGCATAAGCGCGTATTTCTGAGTCTGTGCGTACTCTGCTTCGTGATGCCGACGCTGATCGTGATCACCGGCATTATCAGTCTGCTGGGCCGCTCCGGCAGTCTCAGCCCTTTGCTGGGCGACGACTGGAGCCTGTATGGTCTGAGCGGCATTCTGATCGCGCATGTCTACCTTAATCTGCCCTTCGCAGTGCGCACCCTGTACCTGCGCTTGCAATCCATTCCCGACGCCAGTTGGCGGCTCGCGCGCCAACTCAAGTTCACCCGCATGCAGCGGTTTCGGCAGTTGGAGTGGGCGGCGACACACAGCGCCACCTGGTTGCTGCTGGGATTTATTTTCGTTATTTGTTTCAACAGCTTCGCCGTAGTGCTGGCGCTGGGCGGCGGGCCTAAAGCCACCACGCTGGAGGTTGCGATCTATCAGGCTCTGAAATACGACTTCAATATTTCCGAAGCTCTGGCCCTGGCCTGGGTGCAATTATTGATCGCCGGCTCTGCGTTTTTATTGGTTTCATTCTGCGGCAAGGTATCCTGGCTCAGCCCCGCATCGGCGCCTGCGCAGTTACGCCCGTCGGCAACACGCGCTGAGTCGCTGGTATACCGGACTGTTTACGCCGGTTGCTGGTTGTTTCTACTGGCGCCGTTGCTGGCGCTGACGCCACGCGTCGTCGCGGGCGGCGCCACGATGGATTTCTGGAGTTCCCTTAGCCGCCCCCTACTGGTGACGCTGGGGCTCGGCGCCATATCCACCCTGTTATCGATCAGTCTCGCCTACAGCGCCTTGCGTCCCTATCGTCGCGCGCGCCTGCAGGGTTCATCCGCCGCACTATGGCTGGACTGGCTCACCTCCCATTCGCTTGCGGTGCCCGCCATGGTGCTGTCCGTGGGTCTGTTTGTGCTGCTGTTGCCCCATCTGGATCTGGATCATTGGGGGATGTGGCTGGTGGCTTTGATCAATGGATTGATTACCGTTCCTTTCGCCGCTTCGCAACTGAAGCCGGCGCTATTGAACTTCGACAGCCAATACCATCGTCTCGCTCACTCCCTGAAACTCACTTCAGGGCAACGACGGCGCATTGAGTTGAGCTACATGGCGCCCGCCATTCGCACCGCCGCCGCATTCGTGGCGATGTTAGCCATGGGGGACGTAGCGATCTACTCGATTTTCGGCAGCCAGGACTTTGTCACCCTGCCCTGGCTGATTTACGGTTACGCCAGCACTTACCGCCTGACTGAAGCCTCGCTGGCCTCCATGGTGTTTCTGGGCGTCTGCGGCCTGCTGATTTTTTATCTGGAGAAACAATCCCCCCGTCATGCTTGAAATTCGCGCACTTCAAATTAAACGGGGCGCCCGCACCCTGCACTACGATCTGCAAATCGCTTCAGGGGAAGTGATCGCCTTACAAGGCGTCAGCGGCGTGGGAAAATCCACCCTGCTGGAGGCCATCGCCGGTTTCGTCGCGCCCGAGGCCGGTCACTTGTCCTGGGACGGCGTCGACCTGACCCACTCGCCGCCGGAGCAACGGCCGGTCGCCATGCTGTTTCAGGATTACAATCTGTTCGAACATCTCACCGTCATGGCGAATTTAAAGCTGGGTGTGGACACGGCAATGCATCCTGATTTACCTATGCAGGCCCAGGCTTTAGGAATCGCCGACCAGCTGGACAAACTACCTGGTCGCCTCTCAGGCGGCCAACGTCAACGGGCCGCACTACTGCGCACCATGCTGCGACCAGAGCCGCTGATTCTACTGGACGAACCCTTTTCTGAGCTGGATGCGGACACCCGCCGCCTCGCCACAGAGTGGACACACACGATGGCGGAGCGCTTCGGCAAAACGCTGTTGATGGTCACCCACCAAAGTGAAGACGTCAGTCGTCTAGCGCACCGAGCGATTCATCTCGACGACACGGAGTCAGGCGCAGTTTAGGCAATCACAGCCGGTCCGCCGTCTTGCTCAACACGTCGGCATAAACGCCGCGCAACGCGCTCCAGGCGTACTCCCGCATATCGCAGGGGCGTGTGGATGGAGCCTCCAGCAACAAATCAACAGCTTCCTCAATATCCTGATAGCGGCGCCTCTGCGGAAACAGTTCAGGATAACTCAGGCGATCTGGTGTTACCGGCGCGCACCCAAGCGCCGCCGCTTCCATCATCGCCAGTCCCTGAAACTCATGCTGCGCCGTGGACAGCGCCGCATGGGCGCGACTCAGCCAGCGCCAGTAGGCTTCGCGACTTTCCGCATAATCATCGAACAGCAGATGCACAGCGAATTCCTCCTGCAGTTGGCTCCAGGCGGGAGGCGCCTGTCTAAAGCGACGTCCGAGCAAGACGAGCTGAAAGTCATGGGTCCTCGCCCGCAGCCGTCGCAAAATCATGAGCAAGTCATCTACGCCTTTGTCGTATTCCACCCGATGATTCCAGGCGATGGTCAACGGCTGATCGCCGTTCTCCTCGCGTGGAAAGCGCAATAGTTCGTCTTCCAATGGAACGGGAATCACTTGGCTTTTATCGCGAATGCGACGACACAACTCTGCGTCCACCGCATCCGGCAAGCGGGCGATCAGACTCTCCAGGCCAGCGAGAAAAGATTCCAGGTTGAACGTCGTGTTGAAAAGCACACGGTCGGCGGCCAGTGCCGCGTAGATATTCACCATGGCCGGATCGATGCTGTCATGCTGTTCGTCGGAACAGGGATAGGCCAGCTGATTTTCATGAAAGTAAACCAGCAACGGCGTCGTCGCCAGATTCGGATATAGACCTCGCAGAGTGGCGACGTCCGCCATGGATGTCGCCACAATCAGATCATATGACCGCTTCAACGCCTCATCTTCATACAGGCTCCAACTGATCGGCGCCCCGCGAATACGCCAGCGAAAAAACCGTGGCGGCAGAGTAAGCGGCGTCCATTCATGCTCAGGCAATGCGGCGGCCAGCCCCAGTCGCCAGCGCTTGTGGCTGTCTATGTCGTAGGCGGATAGCATCAATATTTTCATTATGGCTCCATTTTCCTAACGCTGGCGACGGCGCTGCGCTTCAGCGCCTGAGTGCGGACTGTATAACTTTCCCCTGGTCTCGTCATTCCACAAACTTTTACGGGCGTTCTCCGAATTTTACGATAGACTTTTATTGAGCGGCGCTCTCAAAATCGACGCCAGCGGAGCCAATCCATCCCGTCGCCTGCGAAACGCCGCAACATATAAGCAAGCAAATTCCCCTGGCCTGAATTTCAACAGACCTTCGTGATACTCACAGACGTGAGCAGGTTGACGCAATGCCTCTGTTGACGTTAAGAGACCTAGCCATAGGCTCTCTCAAACCATTCTCCAATCATCTCTATGAGGGTGACTGCGTCGCTCTGAGCGGACCCTCCGGCTGTGGTAAAAGCCTGCTGTTGCGCGCCATCGCGGATTTGGACCCGCATTCAGGCGCCTGCTATTTACAAGGAGATCCCTGTGAACAAATACCTGCGCCCGAATGGCGACGCATGGTCATGCTTACGCCCAGCGAAAGTCGCTGGTGGCGCCCTACTGTCGGGGACCATATGCCAGCCGCCATGCCGTTATCCTGGTATGAAAAGGCCGGCTTCAATCCGGATGTAGCGGGCTGGGAAGCTGGCCGTCTCTCCAGCGGCGAACGCCAGCGCCTTGGTTTGATCCGCACCCTGTCCCGCGGGCCTGCCGTTGTGCTTCTCGATGAGCCCACCGCCAATCTGGACAACCGCAACCGTGAACGTGTCGAACGCATGCTGACAGCCTATCTGGCCGAGCCGGGCCGGGCGATCTGCCTGGTCAGTCACGACCAGGAACAATGCCTGCGACTGGCCAATCGCTTCTGGAACATCATCGACGACAAAGTAAGAGAGCTGAGCGAGCTCACTCCCACTTTTCAGGTTTGAATATGATCTTTTGAGCTGAACAATGAGCATTATCCACTTAACGATCTGGGATCTTGGTTTCTGCGCTTTGCTGGTATGCAGCCTGGCCTGGATCAACTGGCGACAGGCGCCCGACCTCAGTTCAGTCCTTTTGATCGGGGTCGCGCGTCTGACCATACAACTGAGCCTGATCGGTATGGCCCTGAAATTTCTCTTCGCCCAGGCCTCCCTGCCGTGGGTCCTGATGGTCAGCTTTTTCATGGCCGCCATGGCGGGGCGCGAAGTCGGCGCGAGGCAAGAGGTTCGTTTCACTGAAGGCTGGACATTCCGCATCGGTCTGATCGCTATGACAGCGAGTTCGTACTCTATGATCCTGATCGTTCTGCTGGCGCTGATCCAACCCGATCCCTGGTATCAGCCGCAATACGCCATTCCTCTGCTGGGCATGATTCTGGGCAATACGCTGAACGGCGTTTCCCTATGTCTGGATCGCTTGACCGCCAGCGCCAGGAACCAGAAAGATCTTATCGAAGGCCGCCTCATGCTCGGTGAACCGGCTGAAGAAGCCATTCAAGATCAACGCCGTCAGGCCATGCATGCGGGAATGACGCCCGCCATCAACGGCATGGCCACCGCTGGGGTCGTCAGTCTGCCCGGCATGATGACAGGCCAGATTCTCGCGGGCAGCCCGCCAGAAACCGCCGTCGCCTATCAAATCATGATATTTCTGATGATCGTCGCCGCTACCGGCTTCGGAACCTGGTTTGCAAACAGACTCGCCATCTGGCGCCTCTTTGACGAGCGCCATCGTTTACGCCTAGACAGGCTGGCGTTGAAATAAAGGGCCCCCGCTGTCATCAGAACGTCATCCGTCAACGCCAAGATCGGCCGGAGTTCTTTACGCTCCCGTTTCGGGCTATATTAGATGTATGACCAGATTAGATGTATGACCAGTCGTCAGACGCCCGACTCGGGCCAGACTCCAACCTAGCGAACTCGATAACGAATATGCTGACCATCGATATCAGAGCGGCCACTTGCGCCGACGCAGCTCCCATATCCCATTTAATGACGCAGTTAGGCTACGCCGTCTCTCCCCAGGAGGCGTCGGATAGAATCAACCAGATTGCCGAGAGAAGCGGTGAAACCTTTATCGCAGAAAAAGATGGCGTCGCTGTCGGCTGCATTCAGGCCAGTATGGACGTACGACTGGCGGAAGGCTGCTTCGGAGAAATAATCAGTCTGGTGGTGGACGAAAACGGCCGAGGTTTGAGCGTGGGCAAACAGCTGGTGACTGCTGCGTCAGAATGGCTTCTGGCCCGCGGTTGCAATCGCCTGCGGGTGCGCTGCAACGCAGTAAGACTGGAAGCGCAGGAGTTTTATGGCAAACTTGGCTTCGAACATATGAAACAACAATCCATTCTGGAAAAAAGCATCGGTTAACCTATCACGTGACTACCCTAGCCTCCCCCCAAGCACTACTGCCTCACATTGAAATTGAACCCCATAAACCGGCGGACGCCGCCTTCATCATGCTGCACGGGCTCGGCGCCGACGGCAACGACTTCGCCCCGATCGTGCCGGAGCTGCGTCTGCCTGAAGACATGGCGGTGCGCTTCATCTTTCCCCATGCGCCATCTATCCCGGTCACGATCAATGGCGGTTACGTCATGCCGGCCTGGTACGACATTCTGGAGATGAATATCGAACGCAAAGTGGACGAAGCGCATTTACAAGCATCCGCCAACGCGGTGCGCGCATTAGTGGACCGAGAAATCGAGCGCGGCATAGACAGTCGCCGCATTATCGTGGCGGGTTTTTCCCAGGGCGGAGCGGTCGCCTATCAGACCGCACTGACCTATCCAAAACCCTTGGCGGGCCTGATGGGGCTTTCCACTTACCTGGCCACTGCCGCGACCCTAAAGCCAGATTCAGCGAATCACAACATTCCGATTCGCATTTGTCATGGAACTATGGACTCCGTCGTCCCGGAAAGTCTGGGGAGAGCAGCTCTCAGCCACTTCCAAGGCATGGGCTATAAGCCTGAGTACAGCACCTATCCGATGGATCACAGCGTATGTCTGGAAGAAATCCACGATATTTCGGCGTGGATTCAGAAAGTACTGGCTTAATCATTGAACCGGCGCACTAAACGCGCCGGTTTGGTTTACCTCAGGCGTTCACACGCCTTACCAGCCGCTTAGAGCGCAGCCAGCGCCGCCTCATAATCAGGCTCATCTGCAATTTCCGCCACTTGCTCGGTATACAGCACTTTGCCGGATTCATTGATCACCACAACGGCCCGTGACAGCAGTCCTTTCAGAGGACCGGTCATCACTGTTACACCATAACGATCACCAAACTCGGCATTACGAAATACAGAGCCGTTGTCCACATTTTGCAAACCTTCCGCACCGCAGAATCGCACCATGGCGAATGGCAGGTCAGCGGAAACGCACAGCACAGCGGTGTTGTCTTTCTTGCTTGCTTTCTCATTGAACTTACGAACGGACGTGGCGCAAGTAGGCGTGTCCACACTGGGGAAAATGTTCAGCACCAGACGCTTACCGGCGTAATCCTTCAGCGTCGCTTCTGACAGGTCAGGTTTGACCAGAGTAAAATCCGGCGCGCTGGAGCCCACTGCAGGCAGGTCGCCTTTAGTTTCGACCGGGTTGCCTTTTAAGGTGATAGAAGCCATGTTTTATCCTTTTCGACAGGTAAGTAATTGAACGGGAATCCCTGAATCCAGCGGGAAGGCAGGGCCGCTTACAAAGCTAGCACAAATCCCATTGCGGAGAGATGAAATCTTGGCAAGCAGCGTCCAAGCAGAATGAGAAACGGCTGTAGACCTTTGACCGGCTGAAAAATGGCCTATTCAGTTTAATCCCGCCGATCCGCTATGCTAGCGCCCTATGAAAAATAAAATACTCTCTCTTACACAAACATCCGTATTGCTTGGCGCTGTTGCGTTCAGCACGCACAGTTTGGCGGACTGTCAGGCTCAGGCCCGCACCGATATGGAGCGCCTCTACTGTGAAATTCAGGACAAAGGCGAAGGAGGCAGTCTTCCCAAGCTGGAGGATTTCCGACGTAATGACCGCCAGATTCAGGCGTTGTTACTAAAGCGTCCCGCCGCCAAGTTAGGGCTGTCGCTCCCAAGCGCAGGCCAGTCACAAAAAGCCCGAAAAACGGAAACCGCCGCGACAAAGCAGCCTGCAACCGCCTCCAGGCGCGACGCCTCTTCAGCGCCCTCAAAAGAAACACAAAGTACATCGCCCAGCGCCTTACCCGCTACCAACGACTGCCTACTTTATAAGGACCAGATAACCTGCGGCTCACGACAGTACCATCTGGCGACCAACAAACAAAACAAGCTTCTAAAAAACGGCGTACTGGCGGAAGACAACAAACTCAACCTTCCCGCCTTCCAGGGCGATCCCAACAACGAAACGGCGGTTAAGGACTACCTGTCTCAGGCTTACCGGGTGTACATACCTAAGATGCTGGAAATCGGGCTGGGCGATGCGACGATGAGCTTCACCAAGTTCTACTATTCGTTCAAGGATATACAAAAGCAGAACCTGAGCTTTTCCGACCGCTTTGAAACTATGTACGGTTTTCTGAAACGGGATAAATCCAACATGGCGGTTAAGCCACGCTATTCAAAAGAATTGCCGACAGACATTACTCAATGCAATGGCCTGTCAGACGCCATCATCGTCTGCGATAACGGAAAAACTAACTGGGTTTACGTTCGCCAGTCCTGAGCGCACCCGCGCTCAGCCTTCACTCAATTCGACGCAATCATAAACGCCTGTGACATTGGTAAAGTGCAGCACCAATGTGTGAGACAAACGCTTCTCTGAATCATGCAAATGGTACTTAAATCGAGTTTGCTTACCGGTTTGCAAAAAAGCGTCGTAGTCTTTCAGCAATTCCCGTACATCACTGACCACCTCTGTACTCCAAGTCGCCTTGAAGGGCCCCAGCACTGCCCCGCCCTTTAAACAGACAGTGACTTCATGGTTGGTCAAACCTTTGTTTTTGGTTGTCATAGTTCGTCCTCCGCTAAGATTTTTCATCCTGTGTTCACTATAGAATATAAACCCTTCCACTATGCGAAAAGCCCACCGTTTTCCCCTTTTGACAATAGTCAAAGTCGTGGATAGCGCTACTTTTCAGTCCACAACGTGCGACTTTACCTGACTTACTATCGCTTTTGTTCAGCCCAGGTTCATGCTGGCTTGGCATTGAGGTTGGCGGCACTTGTGTCCTCGACCTTTGTCAGCAACACAAAAAGTGAGGTATACGCTATGGCGATAAAAATGATCTCTACCTTAACAGCAAGCGCCTGTTTGCTGTTTGCATCCACCAGCTTCGCGGCTGATAGCATGCAACATTTCTCCCAAGCCGCGACTCATTCCGCGCAGGCGACGACCAACACTGTCTCCGGCGGCGTTAAGCTGGCGTCAGGCGCAGCAGCAGTTCCATTTAAAGCCATCGCTGTAGTCGGCGAAGCCAGCGCCAAAATCGCTGAGCCTCTGTGGAACAGCGCTACCGGCAAGAAAAACGAATCACTGGAAATATCTGACGAAAATGTAACCGCAGGACCCGCGCCCGCGTTAGCCGTCGCTGCTCGCTAAGTAAACGTACAAGAGGCTTACCATGCCCACATTAGGCTCCATATCGGGAGCACGCATCACATTCGCTGCGTTAGTCCGGCTTGTGGCATTGACCGTAAGCCTCTTTTTGTTTCAACCCTATGCTTACGGCGGAAGCCGTCAGCAGGAAGGTCCCTCCCCTTTCACCGCGGAAGAGATCGCCGTTTTTGCGAAAAAAGTCGAGAAAACCGCCGCAGCGCGAAGCGCCTATGTATTCTTGCTGGCCAGGCAAGGCGTTCCTGACAAGGACCTGCCGGAAGGGGTGGAGTTCACGCATACGGGGCTCGCTGTCTATTCCACTATCACTACCGAGCAGGGAGAAACGCTGAAGGGATACGCCATCCACAACTTATATCAAGATGATGACAATCCTCGTCGCAGTCATCTGGCGATGGATTATCCCATCGACTTTTTCTCAGGCGCCCAAGTGTTAAAAGCTGGCGTCATTATACCTACTCCGGCCTTGCAGCAGCGGATATTACAAAGCCTGGAGTCGGGCATTCTGCAAAGCGTGCACAACAAGAATTATTCGATGGTGTCCAATCCATTCAACACCAAATATCAGAATTGTACGGAGTATGTGCTGGATATTCTTTTCGCGTCGATCTACCAAACTGACAGCATTAAACAGATCAAGGTCAATCAACATGCGTGGTTCCAGCCGCAAGAGATCAAACTTGGACCGCTGAAAGGGCTGCTTGCGCCACTGATAGCGAAAGAGTTCCGAACATCCGACCATTCTGGCGGCATCAAAACCACCACTTTCGGCGCTATCGCCGATTTTCTGAAAAATCAGTCTCTGGCCGAAGAGGTGTTAGTGGTGTACCCCTGATTTGCGGCGCCGATCCGTTTAAAAGACTTCCTGGCATTTAGTATCGATTTTCGATACCTGACTACGAGCATCCCAACACCCGACAAGCGTTGATAGCCGGACGCCCGAAAATACTCCATGATGGCTTCCACGACAACATCTCGCTTATGCGGTATTTAACGCTTACCCTCGGGAAGACATTATGAAACTGATCAACGATTATCTCAGCCGTCATGGTCATGCGCCTTTCAAGTTTGGCCAGGGCCGTATTTCCGGATACATTTCCGCCACGCTTGGCATTCTCAGTTTCCTTGCTGTTTTGTGTTTCCATTTTCCTGAATATCTGACCACGCAGGAATTGCGTCAGGTATACACCGAGCAGTTCGCTCGCACTCTTTTGCTGGCAGCGCTTTGCGCCTCTTTTATACTTGGACTGCTCAGTTTCCTGCTGAACCAGCAGAAACGCCTCAGCATGACTGGCGTGCTGTTTTCCACTGCTGCAGTGGTTGCAGGCGGCGCGGACATTCAGCTCAACAGCATTGGCGAAACACCTTACTCGCTGGGTCTGGACTGGTTCATTCTGGCTCTGTTCTTCTCCGCACTCGTCTTTATTCCCATGGAGCGCACATTCGCGCAAAAGCCGGAAACGCATACCCTGCGTCCTGAGTGGCGCACCGATCTGGCTTACTTTTTTATGAGCCATATGCTGGTGCAGTTCATTCTGATTTTCACCACATCCTCCTCCACGTATCTGGTTGGCTGGGTAGCTTCTGATTCCCTGCGTGACGCCATTCAATCCATGCCCGTCTGGGCGCAGTTTCTGCTGGCCGTATTCATGGCGGACTTCTCCCAGTACTGGTTCCACCGCCTGTACCACACTGTGCCATTTCTGTGGAAATTCCATGCAGTGCATCACTCCAGCAAGCACATGGATTGGTTGGCCGGTTCCCGCGTACATTTGGTTGAAATACTGATTACTCGCAGCGTGGTTATGGTTCCTCTGTTCCTGCTGGGCTTCTCCGCCGAGGCATTGAACGCGTACGTTATTCTGGTGGGAGTACAAGCCGTACTGGCGCATGCCAACCTGAACTTCAACTTCGGCTTCCTGAAATACATTCTGGTAACGCCGCAGTATCACCACTGGCACCATGCGGATGATCCTGCTTACGCGTATAAGAACTATGCGATTCACTTGCCGATTATTGATATGCTGTTCGGCACCTTTAAACTGCCTGGCAAAGAATGGCCAAAAAGTTACGGACTGCTGAACAATAAAACCGTACCTAAAGGCATCGTGCGCCAGCATATGTTTCCTTTCGGATACGACGAATAACTCAACCTATTGATGTGTCCCGGAAAACCACAGTTTTACCGGGGCTCTTCAGGCTTATAATAGGACGGATTCATTCAATGACTGGAAGTATGCTTCTGATGATAAAAACCAAAAAACTCATTTATTCCCTGCTATTGATTCTTGGCGTCGCTTTCAACGCTTCCGCTGCGTCCAAAGTGGAAATTGACGCCAAAGTGAACGCCGCCCTGAAAGTCTTCTACAACAAAGTTCCTTCTGGGCAAGAGCTCGCTTCCAAAGCGCAGGGCGTATTGGTATTTCCTGAAATACTGAAAGCCGGCTTCATTGTCGGCGGCGAATACGGCGAAGGCGCACTGGTGAAAGGCGGCGTGATTCAGAGCTATTACAACATAGCTTCCGCATCCATCGGCTTTCAGGCGGGCGTGCAGGAGAAAACCGTCGTAATGCTGTTCATGACATCCGATGCGCTTAACAAATTCACTCGAAGCGAAGGCTGGGAAGTCGGGGTTGACGGCAGCGTCGCTATTGCGGAGTTCGGTGCGGGCAAATCAATTGACACCAACACGATTCAAGAACCAATCATTGCCTTTGTCGTATCCAACAAAGGCTTGATGGCGGGAGTCTCTCTGGAAGGCTCCAAGGTTACGCCCATTGTGAAGTAATCATTTTTACTTCGAAGCCTATGAGTAAGGGCGGATACACCGCCCCTTACTCCAGCTACAGATCGTACTTTTCCTGAATCTCCAACTGCGCTTCCAACCCCGCTTCATCCCCCAGCTTCTCCAATAAGTCCGGCCAGATCAAAGGGTGCTCCAATTCTGCTGAAAAACCGCTCAGCATGGTGTTTACGGCCCCCAAATTTACGCCGACAGGGGCGGCGATGTAGATATAGACCCCAGGCAATTCAACGTCATCCTCCAGATACAGGACATAGTCTTCATTGCTCCGCCGGTCAAAATGCACCTGCAAGTCGGCAAGACTTTCTTGTAGTCGCGCCAGGTTTTCATCACCAGGATGGGCGCCATCAATAGCGAAATAGTCATACTCTGGGGCTTTAAGGATATGCACGACGGAAAACAGCAAAGTGTAATACCCTTCGCTATCACGCATAACTCCGTCTTCATCTTCCTGATCCAGTTTGTTCAACGGCGCAGCGTCAAACACCACTTCACACCCGAAACGTTGAGGCTCGCCCAGTCTGGCCAAACCGATGACGCGAGCCGTGACCGGGCCATTGCGCACCGCCAGATAATCCCGCGTCTCTCCATCTGCATCCGTAAAGCGAACTCTCACATAAATGCCGTCTTCATCGATAGGTCCTTCGCCTTCGGGAACATCCATCTCCAAGACTTGCATGGATTCCCTAACGCAAACCCAGTCGCCAGCGATAGTCGCAGGAACCATGCGGTCCCAATGCAGATTGATTTCCTCCGGGTCCAACTCAGTCAGACGCGTCCACCAGTTAACGGACTCCTGATAGCTACCGAGTTTCATCGCCAGCCGCGCAGCGGCGGCAATAGCGAAACCTGCTTCTGGTGAGCGATCGATCAATTTACAGACATGCTCATAGGCCTGTTGCGGATCGCTATTAGAGTAGAAGCGCATTTTCAGCCAGCACAAACGGCAAAAAAGGTCATCTTCTAAGGTCGGGTCGATTTCCGCACCGAATTCCCGCAAAAACTCATCCGTATGATCCTGATCAATGAGAATATTGCCGTAAGTCATCAACAGCCTTGGAGTCTGAAAACCGGATTTCTCCCGCAATACCGCAAGCGCCGCCTCACTCCAACCGCTGGCGTCCAATAGCTGGGTGTATTCGAGCAATACTCGCTCGTCGTCCGGCCACTTCCGCAAGGCGTCCGCAGTCATTTCCAGCGTCGCTTCACGGGTTTCCGCCTGTTGTTCAAGGAACTGTTCGATTTCGGAGAATTCCCATGGCGTTCTTTGCGCTTCGGCCTGAGTGACTGCTTCATCTAGAGCAACCAGTTCTTCTGTGGCGCCGCAATCCCGGTGCAATTGCTGAACGGCATCCGCCACTCGCTGGGCGCATAAGCGGGCGATAGAGACGGCGCCACGGGACAGCGCCAGCCGAGCCTGCACCAATCCAAGATTGACGGTATCTCGCCAGGCTTTGCTATCGAAAAGCTCCGTCAACATAGCGTTAATCTGTAAGTCCAGCTCTTCCGAGTTGGCGCTGGCTTGCTTGGAGGCCAACACTTCCTTCGTCTTGATCCAGGGCTCAAAAAACGCGGGGGACAGCATGGTCTCGTCGTAGCTTACCAGTGCTTCCTCCGCCTCTTCCGCACGCTCCAGCAACGCCAGACACCAAGCCAGATAGTTCTTTCTGCGACGCTCGAAGTGTTCTCCTCCGCCATCATTTCTGGCTTTACGCGCCAGCTTTTCCGCTTCTTCGTATCGATGCAGTCCAATCAGGGCGTCCACCTGGCAAAACAGCATATCAGTGTGATCAGATGAACGATGGCTGGCAGTCAACGCTTTTTTCTGCTCGTGGATAGAGGCCAGCGCGTCCTCGAAGCGCCCCGCATCAATCAACGCACTGTTGTATTCGCTGCCAATGCAGGTGAAACACGGCCAGGTCGCATCGATTCTGCTCAAGGTTTCCTGCGCCACGGCCAGTCTTTCCTCTACATAGCCAGGGCCGTCGGTAATCGCATAACAACAGGCCAGATCCTGCACTGCGCAAATGCTCTGCGGACAATCTCGCGTTTCTTCGCGATGGGCGAACTCCAATAGATCTACAGCCTCCCCCAGCATGGCCTGCCCTTTACGCCGGGTCAGCACCTGACTTTGCAAATGCCAGTGTCGAAAATAGATTTCCAGCCATTTATCACCAAGCTTGCGCGCCAGGCTTACCGCTTCTGGATAGAGGGCGTCCACTTTATGGTGCTCATCATTGACAGAGTAATGGGAAATGTCATAAACGAAGTCCGCCAGGCGATCTTCGCCGTTATCTCTGAGCGTCGCGACGCGTTCATGCACCCATTTCCAAATATTCATTGTTACCCCCCTTGCGTGATCGCCAGCAACGCCTCACTGAAGCGCTTAAGCTCGTCAGAGAAATTCGAGTCGCTATCGTCGACCTGATGGGTCAACGACTCCATATACGCCCTCACCGCCACCGCCAGGTGGCTCGCCGCGCTCTCTGGCGTTTCCATCATCGCCGCAATCAAAGGCGAATTCAGGTTGACGTACAAACGCCGCTCCACTTCCGCTGAGATCGCCTGCGTATGCAAACGCGCCAGACTCAGAGCCGCCGAGCCGATGCGCTTGTCCGCCTCATCCCGTTCAATCCGCTTTTTGAGAGCCACATCCTGGTCATGAATAACCACCAGCGGCACATGGGCGGGTTCGAAACGCGCACAGGCCAAGGCCTCATTTTTGCGAAGCAATAGCGACGTTAGCTTGTCGCGGGTCGCCGTATCTACAAGCTCCTCCGTAAACAGCTCGGTCTCCGCATCATCGCTCCCCAGAATATGGGACTTCACCTGATTCCAATGGGCGTACTTCTGACAAAAACCGGAGGCCGCATACAAATAACCGGAGACCAGCGGTTTCATCTGCGCCCGGAACAGCAGTTCTTCCTGGCTGTTCTTGTCTTCGTTGCGGATATAAATCACACCGCCGCTCTGTTTGAGATAGGCGGGGAGCGTGACGTCGCCGATAGTGGTTGGTATTTTCAAATCATTCTGCATGACCTCAAACAAACGGTCATCGCTTAACGCCGCCCCCAATAATGTCTGATTGTGACGACTGAGAATACGTCGCCAGACGCTGCTTTCATTGGCGGCAATCGTTCTCAACCCTTCTATGAGGGTTTCAGCCAGAAAGTCCCGGATCTCATAGAAGCGCTCATCTTTCTGAATATCTTCACGGCTTGCCGTAGGCGACAGCGCAGCGCACTCCACCACGGCCCCTGCGAATCCCGCCCACAGCGGCAGTAGCTCACGGCACTCGCCAGTAATGAACATACTGCGCACGAATACAGAGATATTGCGGTAATCCGAAGTGGCGTAGCCTCCACGATCCTGCACCCAAAGTACGCCCTTGAGGCCCCAGGGATTGGCTTCAGGAATAGGTATGGCGCAGAGTGGCTCAAATGCGCCTTCAAAAATAGCGGCGAACTCCAGCCGGCGTTTCTTACGTTGCAGATCCGAAGTAGAGGCGTCCAGACGCCAGGGGGCAACTAGGTTGTTGATTTGTACGTCGTCGTTATTCAGGAATATGGGAAAGCGCAACAGGCAGCAGTAGCGTTCGATCAACCCTTGCAATAGATCGCTTTCCGCAAGGTGGTGGAACTCCTCCCGCAGATGAAGCTTAACGGTCGTGCCCACTTGCGCTGGCGTGGTTGCAGTGATGGCGAATTTTTTACCGCCAGCGGTAGAGAAATACCATGTGTTTTCCGGCGTTTGGTATGAAGTGGTCCAGACTTCTACTTTCTCCGCCACAACATAGGCGGATAAAAAACCTAGCCCGAAATATCCCACCATATCCTCATTGTGAGAGCTATCCCGCAGCACACGAGTGTAGCCAGAGCCGATAGTGGCGAGGTATTTCAACACTTCCTCGTAAGTGAGACCTGAACCGTTATCGGTAATAACGATATGGTTGCGGCCGCTGTCCGCTTGGATACGAATTGCAAAATCAGCGTCGCGGCCGGTCTCCAGTCGAGAACGCACGCAAGCGTCATGCGCGTTTTGAATGAGCTCCCGGATTGCGACTGCGGGGGTGGAATATAAGTTGCGGCCCAGCACCTCCAACAGTCCGTCGAGGTCAACCTGGGTTTGATGAAGTTCACTAGCCATGAAGTAACTGCTTTTTATTAGTTGGAATCTATCAATTGTGCGCCGACTTGGCGAGTATGAAGCCTCGGTCGCCGCCCACGAAATTAATGCTTCAGTATGTGTGTTTGATTACGGGATCACGTCCATTATGAGAGTAGGTCAACTTTGCAGGAAGGATGCTATTTAACCGTTATTTCTCCCTGATTTAAAGGCATCTCAGCACATAAACGTCGGGTTAGGCCTTCCAGCATGTCGCCGCCTTGCCGCCAATAATGCCAATACAGCGGCACTTTCTGTTCATACCCGGGCGCTACCTCCACCAGCCGCCCCGCCGTCACTGACTCCTGCGCCTGAATTTCCGGCATCATGCCATATCCCAATCCAGCCTCGGACATGCGTATAAAGCCTTCAGATGACGGACATAGATGAAAAGGAAACGCTCCCTGATAGCCCAGGCTCTGCATCAAACGGTGTTGTAATTGGTCGTCGGGTCCAAAATTGATGACCGGCGCAACCGCCAGCGCATCCGTATTCACACCTTCTGGAAAGTAGCGCGCCATGAAGTCGGGACTTGCGTAGGCCCGATATACCAAAGCGCCCAGATAGACACAACGGGAGCCCTGCACCGCCTGCTCAGCGCTGCATACGCAGCCTGCCACATCGCCATCACGCATCCGTTTGAGTCCGATGTCCTGATCTTCAATCACCAGGTCCAGCAATACGCCTTCGCGTTGACAATATTCGCCCATTACCGGGAACCACCATGTGGCGAGACTGTCCGCATTTATTGCAATGCGCAGCCGTAAGGCCTCCGCTCCCAGCGTGGGAACGTCCTGTAGCAGATCATGTTCCAGCAAACGCACCTGCTGCACATGGTTAAGAAGACGCTTCCCCAAATCCGTAGGCGCAAGTCCTGGCGACCGGATCAACACTGGCTGCCCTAACCTCGCCTCCAGCAATTTGATACGTTGTGAAATAGCGGATTGGGAAATACCCAGCAAAGCGGCGCCCTTCTCAAAGCCCTGGCCTTCCACTATCGCCGCCAGCGCCTGCAGTAACTTGTAATCCAGCATAATCAGTTTTTCTAATGTGACGTTAGGATTATTTGTTTTATTAATAATCATAAACACCCTAATCTTCAACACAGACAAACGCAAGGCGCCTGCGACAACCTGAATCACAACAACGTACATGACTATAAACGCTCAAAACGACAAAACGACAAAACGACAAAACGACAAAACGACAAAACGTTTATAGCGGCAATGTACATCAAAAAAGGGTGTTAACTGCATGTGGCAAAGCTATTTCAACGGGTTTAGCCTCTCTCTGGGAATTATCGTCGCCATAGGCGCGCAGAACGCATTCGTATTAGCGCAAAGCCTGAAACGAGAGCATCACTTTCCCGTCGCTGCAATTTGCGCGCTGGCGGACCTGTTGCTGATCGCCGCCGGCGTATTCGGCATGGCGGCGTTACTGAGGGAATTCCCGCAGGTTGCGGAGTGGGCGCGTTGGGGAGGCGTGATTTTTCTCACCGCTTACGGCGCCTTTTCCGTCAAGCGGGCACTCTATCCAGGTCCAGGACTGGAAGCGGAAGGCGCCGTCAAACGTAACCTTGGCATTGTCGTAGCGACCACCCTGGCGGTGACGCTCCTCAATCCACATGTGTATCTGGACACGCTTTTCCTGATCGGTTCAGTGGGCGCTCAACAGTCCGCCCCCGCCGCTTACGCAGCCGGCGCCGCCTCAGCCTCGATCATCTGGTTCTTCGGTTTGGCCATCGCCGCCGCCGCGCTGTCGCCCTGGCTATCACGTCCTTCATTCTGGCGACTGGTGGATGGATTAATCGCAGTGCTGATGTGGCGCATCGCCTGGGGGTTGTTTCAGAACGGCGCGTAATGCGCCGTTTTTTACGCACGTCGGGAAATAATTTCGGCGAGGATCGAAATCGCAATCTCCGGCGGCGATTTACCGCCGATATTCAGCCCAATGGGCCCTTTGACGCGATCAATCTCGGTCGCACTGACACCTTCCGCCGCCAACCGCTCTCGACGTTGGGCCTGCGTCCTCAGGCTTCCCAATGCGCCAATATAGAAGCAGTCCGTGCGCAGCAGGTTGCGCAAAATGGGCAGCTCCCATTCATGATCGTGGAATAACAGCGCCGCCGCCGTCCAGGCGTCGCTCCAGCCCTCCTCGAAATGGTCCGGCGCACGCAGTCTGGTCACGCCAGGCGGGGCATATCCAGATGCATCCCCGGGAGAGACCGCCAACACTTCGTATCCCATCGCAGGCGTCAGCATCAACAACTGTCGAAATATCTCTCCCCGCCCAAACGCCAACAGGCGGGTGGTGGGGTTATAAACCCTGACAAAACGATCGCCGCTCGCATAGGAGTCGGAAGCCTGTATTCCTGAGCAGGCTTCCAGATGCAGATACGCGCCATCACCGCTGGCTGCGCGTTCCAGGTCCATGCACAACAACGCTGGCTGACGCTGCAGTTGCCGATCTCGCACTGCGAACAACACATCAGCGCCCACATTTACGTCAATCAGCACATCGATCCCGGAGCCGCAAGGCAGCCGAATATCGAAGAAAGGAGAGTCTTTACCGTAACGCAGCTTGCGATTGCGTCCGTCCGCCAGAGCGGCGACCGCTTCATGGGTTAACGCCGCCTCAACGCAACCTCCCGAAATCAACCCTACCGCCACACCGTCCTCACGCACCGCCATTTGACTCCCCAGCGGGCGCGGCGAGGAACCGTCGACGCCCACCAGAGTAATCAACGCCACCCTGGCGCCCTGAGCCAGCCAGGCGCAGGCCGCAGGTATCACGTTTTCCACAAACATCGGCGTGCTCATATCAGGCGAACAGATTCTTGAAGGGAAGACTGCGAGGGATTTCTCCTGTCGCGGCGAACAACGCATTGGCTACCGCTGGCGCGGCGACCGGCGTACCTGGCTCGCCAACGCCGGTGGGCGGCTCCGCCGAAGGCACAATATGCACTTCCACATCCGGCATCTGATTCATGCGCAGCACTTGGTAGTCATGGAAGTTGGATTGCTTGACTGCGCCATCCTCCAGAGTGATCTCACTCACCAGCGCCGGCGACAGCCCGTAACCTATGCCTCCTTCCATTTGCGCCCGGATAATGTCGGGATTGATAGCGAGCCCACAGTCCACCGCACAGGTGATCTTCACAATGCGAAAGCGACTGTCGTCCACCGCCTCGATTTCCGCCACCTGGGCCACATAGGAATTAAAGGACTCGTGCACCGCCACGCCGCGAAAGCGCCCCTTGGGCAGAGGCTTATCCCAGCCGGCTTTTTCCGCCGCCAGTTTCAGTACGCCCTGATGACGGGGATGACCTTCCAGCAGTTTCATACGGTAGGCGACCGGGTCCTTACCGGCCTCCTTGGCCAGTTCGTCGATAAAGGTCTCCGTTGAATAAGCCGTGTGGGTCGATCCGACCGAGCGCCACCATAGAACGGGTACGCCCTCTTTGATCGTGTGTAAATCCACCTGCATGTTGGCGATGTGATAAGGCAAGTTGGAGGCGCCTTCCACGGATGTAGGATCAACGCCGTCTTTTATCATGCCTTCAAACCCAGTACCGGAAACTATCGACTGACCGACAATGCGATGACGCCAGGCGGAGGGGTAACCGTCCGCCCCCAACGTCGCGGATATCTGATGCACATACATGGGACGGTAATACCAGCCACGCATATCATCTTCACGGGTCCACACCAACTTGATCGGCACAGGTTCCGGGTAGGCGTTGGCGATTTGCGCAGCCTCGCCAATGTAGTCGGAGTGAGAGTTGGCGCGACGTCCAAAACTGCCTCCCGCCAGTAACATATTGATCTTCACATTTTCCATCGGCACGCCCAGGATCTGCGCGACCTGCATCTGGTCTCCCGTTTGAAACTGGCAGCCATACCAAAGCTCAGCGCCATTCTCTTTCTTCTGAATCACGCAGTTCATCGGCTCCATCGCCGCGTGGGCCAGGAAGGGAAACTCGTAGATGGCGTCAAATTGCTTTTCCGCCTTGGCGTACGTCGCATCGAAGTCGCCGTTGCGCACCACTGGCGTCCCCGGCTTATTCAGCTCTTCGCGGTACTCCTTGAGAATAGTCGTTGAGCTTTTACGAAACGCAGCGCTGTCATCCCACTCCACTTTGAGGGCGTCACGGCCTTTTTTCGCTGACCAGAAGTCTTGGGCCAATACCGCCACGCCAGCGGGTATCTGCATGACCGACACAACGCCGGGAACCTTGCGCGCCTCCGAGTCATCAACACTTTTGACTTTACCGCCCGCTTTGGGTGAATGGGCGATTAAAGCAGTCAGCATACTGGGAAGTTGTACATCTTGAGTAAAGATCGCGGTCCCATTGGTTTTACCCGGATCTTTACGCACCAGCTTCTTACCAATCAGGCGAAAGTCTTTGGGATCTTTCAAGGTCGCCGTTTCCGGCACTGGCTGCATGGCCGCCAGTTCCGCCAGATCTCCGAAGCTGGCTTGCCTGGATGTCCCATTGTGGCTAACTCTGCCGGATTCGACTTTGATCTCCGCAGCAGGAACCTTCCACAAAGTCGCCGCCGCAGCGACTAACATAGCTTTGGCTTTGGCGCCCGCCTCCCGCATCTGCTGATAGGAGTTCGCCATGGCGGTGCTGCCGCCAGTGCCCTGGAATGGCCCCCAGAAAAGGTTGTTATAACGCTTGGCGTCCGCCTCCGCCCCTTCGACGACGACCTGGGACCAGTCCGCATCCAACTCTTCCGCCAGCAAGGTCGCAAGACCCGTGTAGGTTCCCTGCCCCATCTCAATGTGCTTGCTGATAACGTACACTTTGTTGTCAGGGCTGATGCGCACGAATGCGTTAGGAGCGAAGTCTGCATTAGCCGCCTCGCCCGCGGTTTTCCCCGGACCGGACTCCGCTGCGCCGGCCAAAGAAGGCAATGATAGCGCCAACGTCAGTCCCGCTCCGCCCAAGGTGGATTTGCTGATAAAAGAACGACGGCTCAGGCTGGGATTCATGGTTTTCATAGAGCCTCCTTACGCTATCTTTTCCGCTGCGGACTTGATCGCAGCGCGAATGCGGACATAGGTGGAGCAACGACAGATATTGCCTGACATAAAGCTGTCGATATCACTATCGCTGGGCTTGGGATTGCTTTGCAAAAGCGCCACCGCAGACATGATCTGCCCAGACTGACAGTATCCACACTGTACGACCGCTTCTTCTTCCCAACTTTCCTGCACCGCCTCGGCGACCTTGGACTCCAGCCCCTCTATCGTGGTGATAGACTGCCCCTTCACTGATCCAACTGGCGTCACGCAAGAACGAATCGCAGAGCCGTTCATATGCACTGTACAGGAGCCGCATTGCGCCATACCGCATCCGAACTTGGTTCCAGTCAAATGCAGATGATCCCGGATCGCCCACAACAAAGGCGTATCCTCAGGCACATCCAGCGAGCGCTTTTCTCCATTAATAGTCAGTTCGATTCCCATAATCGCCCCCCACAGAGTATTCGTTGATTCTTTATATCCCTGACCCGGGATGTGGTTGATAGGCATACACAGCTCAGTAAAGTGTAGTCCTTGTCAGACAAGAGCAACTACATCATTCCTGCGGGAGACTTGCCTAATACTGCGGAATTGGGGGAAGAGAAAGAAGTAGAAAGGGGCGGAAAAGAACTTCCCGCCCGAAGAAAAATTTAACGTTAATCAGTCACAACAGGAACGTAGACATTTATTTCAATGCGTTCGTCTGACTTTGTCACAACCGTATAATCGCCTTCGCCACCAAACACCGCGACTGGAGCGCCTTCATATTCCTGTTCTGCAACCTTCTCGAAAGCGGGATTCAATTCCGTCAAGAGTGTCCCGCCATCTTCTATCCCCGAAACAGCCAGAAGGCCGCTGCTTTTCGTCCAGGTAGCGCCTTCTAACGAACTCAGAGGCAAGCTAACGGCATTGGTCAGCTGACGCCCCACCTCCTCAAAGCTGTATACAGCCCTATCGATAAGCAACAGATCTTTGAATGAGTTGTATGCTAAAAAGCCGGCTGATACCGGAGCATCGACTTGGGCGATGTAATTCAAATATCCAGAGCTGGAAAATGAAATCATGAGTTCAGGAAAGTCGTGCGAGAAAAAGTAAAAGGCATCGTCTTTGCCCGAAGCATACCAACCATTCGAGGCTGGCGGTGCACTGGTAATCAGACCTTTAGCCAGAATGCGGCCATTGTTGTCATACAACCAGGCGCTTTCTGACATTGGAGGCGCCATTACAATAACCACATTTCCTCCGGCTATTATAGTGGTGGGATTACCGACCATGTATGCAAAAAAGCGATTCTCATTTTCCTCATCGAAGTATCTGACTTCACCATTCTTGTACAGAACATAAAGCCGCTTAACGCTATCGGAATAACTCATATCGACGACAGGCTGACTTAAACGCCATGGATTTTTATATCCATGGTCGACAGCGGACCAACGATAGATGGCGTTGCGATCGCCATTCAGAGCAAACACATCCCCTTGCCGATTACCCTGAACGATCGTCACAACAACCTCAGAATGCATTCTCGCGATATCACACAGACTGACGTCCATGGGCGAGCCATGCTCAATCAAAGCGCATGACGAATCATTGGGATAGTCGTCCAGGGACAATCCTGTCGTCGTATCAGCACCGGTGAAGCCGGGGTTCCATTCATCGGGATAACCGTCATTATCAGAGTCTTTAGACGCGGAGATGTCCGCTGGAAAAGCATCGTCACGATTTGGTACGCCGTCGCCATCATCGTCCAGACGGATATCGTAGCTGTAAATAGATGTTTCACCGCCATCTTCAACCACAAGCGCCACTTGATTTCCGGCGTCAACCAACGCCTTTGCAACTCCCGGGTATATCCGGTAATCCACTACCTGACGTGTATCGTCCCACCTAATGAGATAGGTTTTTCCCTCATGAATGTAGGTCGCCAGAATATGTCCTTCAAGCCAGAGAGTCTGCTTGTATTTGTACTCCCCAAACCCGAAGGCGTCAGGATCAGGATCAGTAAAAGGACTTCTAAGCTTAGTTAGGGCGGAGTCTCCGTCTAAGTCATGAATTTGGGCCCGCAGATCAACCAGCGCTCCCCCGTCAGGACTCAACGAAAAATCTCCGTCTTCCAGGCACCTCGCCAACTCGGAGGAGTGCTCAATTGTCGCGGCATCCTTGTTGTAGCGTCTCCAATAGAGACCGCCTTTAGTCACATAATCACCTGATCCGCAGAAATAGTATTCCGTGCCCGGAAATGTCTGGTAACCAAAGAAATAAAGACGGCCAGTCTCAGAATTCCATTGCAGAGTGTATAGCTGATCATCAATAGAAGTACTGCTCTTAACTTGCCCGACTGCGTCCAATAAATAGAGAACATCGGGGCTGTAGTAAGGATCACGGCCACCAGGGACCACAACCCACAAATCGTCGCCGGCCGCGACAAGTTTAATGATATTAAGGCCAGGCTTAGCGAAAGGGCGTTCTGTTTTATCTTTAGTAATATCGATCGCCGTAATTTCGCCGTTCTGATGCCCTAAAAGCAGGCGTTCATGCGATGCGGAATATTCAAGATCGGATATTGGATTTAACAGCGTAATAGGATTGATATAGCGCTGGGTAGTCAGGTCCCATCTATATATCTTGCTTGCATCCTCACTACTCAGGACATACAAAAGACCGGAAGGCCCCGCCTTAAACCTATCGGGAGAGCTTGCTGGCTCCCAATCTTTAGTTCGGCAATCTTCAGATAGATCAGCTTGTGTTCCGACAGGGGCGTCACAGGGATTAGATGGATTGCTCGTGTCGCCAGAATTATCTCCTTGCCCCCCGCCTGTTTCCACGCTTCCGCTATTGCTGTTATCGGTAGCAGAATTTCCGCCTCCACCACCGCAACCAGGCAAACAAATAAGCGCTCCCAAGAGCAACAAAACAGACAAATAACGGGGCAGCATCATAACTTTACTCTAACTTCCACAGACTACATTTGAATAAAAAGCGCGCGATTCTAGCATGCAGTGTACTAAGTAGACAGTGAAAACAAGATAGTTCATCACAGTAAAGTGATCGCCTTAACATAGGGGTCACGGCGTTTGCGCCAGCTAAAGTTTGCAACTATTTTAAATCAAAGCCTTTTTCCCCGTTTCTGCTTTACGGCGATTAAGAAAGAGGATTTAATTCCGTCCCTGACAACTTGTCCTTTTTATTACTCTTCAGCACTTCAGAATTTCATACAGGAAGGGATGAATGGAACCAACGCAAACCTATCAGGCCCATGCGTTTCACGAGCAATTCAATAACGGCAGAGCTTCTGGCTCCCTGACGGTGTCCGGCGGGTTCGTCGAGTTCTCCAATGGCGAGAGTAGCGTTCGCTTTCCTGTCACCGGCGCCCAGGTCAAAATGGGCGGAGCCAGCGACAGGCTGGTTTTTATCACTCATCCCGACTTTCCCGAGTGGAGCCTCTACACCAGCGACCGCGGCATCCTCAATCACCCTGCTCTGCATCAGGATAATCATCTGCAGGGCCAGCTACGCAAGGCGCGTAATGTACGTCGTATTAACTGGTCAGTGCTGGTCATTGTCGTGGCGTTGATCATCGGCACGCCGCTTTCTATTGTCGTTTTTATGGATAGCATCACCGCCGTCGCCGCAAAGCAGGTTCCCGCTGAGTGGGAGGAGAAACTGGGTAAGACAGTGTTCGGGCAATATCAGATTGAAAACGACCTGCTCGAATCAGAGGAAGGGAAACAGGCTATCGCAGATCTAACCGATCCGCTGATAAAAGCCGTTAATGACAAACGTTATTCCTACAAAGTTTATGTATCCAACTCCTCCGACATCAACGCATTCGCCTTGCCTGGTGGATATATCGTTATTAATTCTGGACTGATTCTAGCAGCGGACAACGCCAGTGAAGTTCTCGGCGTCATGGCCCACGAAATTTCACATGTCACTGAGCAACATGGCGTGCGCAATATCATGGGGGCCGCCGGCACTTATGCTCTCGCACAGGCGTTGCTCGGCGACGTCAGCGGGCTATTGGCGACGGTGGCCAACGCCGCGCCGCTGTTGCTTAACCAGAGTTATTCCAGAGGTTTTGAGTCAGACGCAGACGCCAAGGGGCTGGAATTGTTAACTCGCGCCAATATCGACCCTAAAGGCTTGATTACCTTCTTCGACAAAATCATAGAAGAAGAGAAAAAGCGTCTTGAACAGATAGAAGATGGAGACGCCAGAGACTTAATGAAAGACACCATGGGCTTTTTAAGTTCCCATCCCGCCACAGAAGATCGCATTGCCGACCTTCAAGATCAGATCAGCGATCAGGACGGCGAGTACCGCAACCTGGAACCAGAGTTCCAGAAGCTTAAGCAACTGGTGAAAGAGTTTGTAGCTAAACAGTAAAGCGGCTCAACAAGAATTCGAAGAAATTAAGATATCGATAACGGAGACAGCGCATGAAGGCAGAAATAAAAGGAGGCTCCGCGTTCGGGTACGTGGACGTCGAACTGGAGCCCGGCGAGCAGATCACAGCCGAGTCCGACGCTATGTCCAGCATGTCGGCGGACCTGGATATGGAAACACGCACCAATGGGTCGTTTTTTGTCGCCATCCTAAGAAAGTTTCTAGGGGGCGAAACCTTTTTCATCAACCGCTTCAGCAATAACACCAGCGGCGTGCGAAAGCTGACCCTGGTGCAGCCGACTCCAGGGGAGGTGCGCTGCGCTGAATTAAATAATGAAACCTTGTGTTTCCAGCCAGGCGCCTTTCTGGCCGCGACGGAAGGCGTTACGCTTGGTGTGCGCTGGGCGGGATTCAAATCCTTCATCGCCAAGGAAGGTCTGTTCAAGCTGGTCATCTCCGGTACAGGCAAGGTCTGGTACGGCGCCTACGGAGCCTTGTTGGAGAAAGAGGTTGACGGGGAATATATCGTCGACACTAGTCATTTAGTAGCGTACGACCCAACTCTCAGTCTGCACGTCCAATTGGCGGGCGGTTTGTTTTCAAGCTTCTTTGGGGGCGAAGGGCTGGTGACTCGAGTCGAAGGTAAAGGCAAAGTCATCATTCAAACCCGCAGCATTTCCGGTCTGACTGACTGGATCAACCCGAGACTTTACTAAGGGTCGCACTATGGACATTGAACTTATCCATCGCCCAGGAAACACTGCGGCGAAAGTCAAACTGGCTCAAGGCGAAATCTGCACGGCGGAGTCCGGCGCAATGATCGCCATGAGCGGCAATATGGACGTCACCACCACAACGCACAAAAAGCATGGCGGCGGCCTGATGAAAGCGATAAAGCGTATGGTAGCAGGCGAGTCCTTGTTCCTTAACCACTTTGAACCCAAGTCTGGCGAGGGCGAAGTCTGGTTCGGAGCGACTCTTGCCGGAGATATGATGACTTATGAGCTGGATAACGAGAATTTGATCGTTCAGGGCGGCTCCTTTATGGCTTGCGAGCACACGGTCGAAATTGACCTGGGATGGCAGGGTTTTAAATCCATCCTCTCAGGAGAAAGCGTTTTCTGGCTGCACATGAAAGGTAAAGGCAAAGTGCTGCTGAATTCTTTTGGCGCCATTTATCCGGTCGAAGTGGACGGGGAATATATCGTAGACACCGGACATATCGTCGCCTTCAATGAAACTCTGGATTTTGCGATCACCAAAGCAGGTAAGAGCTGGATACACTCGTTTCTCGGCGGCGAAGGCCTAGTCTGTAAATTCCACGGCCAAGGTACGGTCTGGTGTCAATCACACAACCCTTCCAGCTTCGGATCGGCGATGTCGTCGGGCTTGAAACCGCGTAAAGCTTAAGGAGAGTGATGATGAGCACAGCAGCATACCAAGTCACTGTGACAGGTGAGTTGAATCCTGGCGTTACCCGGGAAAGCGCGGTGGAGGCTTTCGCCAAATTGTTCAAGGTCGCGCCAGAGACCGCCGAGCAGATATTTTCCCGCGCCCCGATGATCGTGAAAAAGGGCATAGATGAAACCACGGCGGATAAAATTCAATTGGCGTTGACTAAAATCGGCGTACAAAGCCAGGTAGGAATGAGCGAAGCGCCCTCTTCCACCCCCATTGCAGCGGAAGAGCCGCAGCCAAACAATGAGATTATCAGGCCAGTTCCGCCTCCTCCTGAAGCAGTACCACAGGCTGCTCCCCCCAGCATGGTTGAGCCTGAAGCGAGCATCGATCAGGAGCAGGATCAGCCGGGCTTTAAATTCAAAATTGAAGGGAGTCCAGACTTCGCCTTCCTGACGGTGCAAGTGCCCGGCGGAAAGACACTCAGGGTGGAAGCCTCCGCAATGGCGACCATGGACACCAACATGGTCATGAAGACCAAGGCGAAAGGCGGCCTGGGCCGCTTCTTAACCTCCGAGTCCATTTTCATCAATGAGTTCACCGCTCAAAACGGTCCCGGCGAAATTGGCATCGCGCCAGCGTCTCCGGGAGATCTGGCGCACGTATTTCTACAGGGAGAAACGGTCTTTCTGCAGAACTCCGCATTTGTCGCCTCCGACATGGGCGTGACGGTGGAAACCAAATGGCAAGGGCTGACCAAAGGTTTCTTCTCAGGCGAAAGCCTCTTCCTTATTCGCTGTAGCGGCGATGGCGACCTCTGGTTCAACACTTACGGCGGCATGATTATGCTGGATGTGGATGGCGACTATGTTGTGGACACCGGAAATATCGTTGCGTTTACGGAAGGGCTGGAATACAGCATAACCAAAGTAGGCGGCTATAAATCCCTGTTCTTCTCCGGCGAAGGCTTTGTCTGCCGTTTCAGCGGCAAGGGCAAGGTATGGATACAAACTCGCAGCGTACAAGCTTTCACCAGCTGGGTTTACCCATTCCGTCCGGTACAGAGCAAGGGATAGGCATCTCCTTCTCGACCCTGCTTCACTTGTCGCATTAAGGGCAGGTGAAGCTTATTCAGACGCTGAGCACTGAGCGATAAGAGTGAGTGATGACAGGGAGAGAAGGGCCTGGAGCGAGCTTATGTTTCGGCCTGGGCTAAATGACAGGCATAAAAAAACCCGCCACAAGGACGGGTTCTTCGTATTAAGAGCCTGACGACGACCTACTCTTGCATGGGAATCCACACTACCATCGGCGCTGGACTGTTTCACTTCTGAGTTCGGAATGGGATCAGGTGGTTCCAGTCCGCTATGATCATCAGGCAAAACTGTTAAGCTTTGTCTTAGTTCTAGCTTGTCTAGTTGGCGCTTGGTCAGAAGACCTTTAACTTGGATAAGCAGTTATACTCAATCAATACCGGTAAATTACTTCGGTGTTATATGGTCAAGCCTCTCGGGCAATTAGTACTGGTTAGCTCAACGCCTCGCAGCGCTTACACACCCAGCCTATCAACCTCGTGGTCTACAAGGGCCCTTTAGGAGGATCAAGTCCTCAGGGAGATCTTATCTTGAAGGGGGCTTCCCGCTTAGATGCTTTCAGCGGTTATCCCGTCCGAACGTAGCTACCGGGCAATGCGATTGGCATCACAACCCGAACACCAGCGGTTCGTTCACTCCGGTCCTCTCGTACTAGGAGCAACTCTCCTCAAATCTCCAACGTCCACGGCAGATAGGGACCGAACTGTCTCACGACGTTCTAAACCCAGCTCGCGTACCACTTTAAATGGCGAACAGCCATACCCTTGGGACCGGCTTCAGCCCCAGGATGTGATGAGCCGACATCGAGGTGCCAAACACCGCCGTCGATGTGAACTCTTGGGCGGTATCAGCCTGTTATCCCCGGAGTACCTTTTATCCGTTGAGCGATGGCCCTTCCATACAGAACCACCGGATCACTAAGACCTACTTTCGTACCTGCTCGACGTGTTTGTCTCGCAGTTAAGCGCGCTTATGCCTTTACACTAACCGTACGATGTCCGACCGTACTTAGCGCACCTTCGTGCTCCTCCGTTACTCTTTTGGAGGAGACCGCCCCAGTCAAACTACCCACCACACAGTGTCCTCGACCGGGATTACCAGTCAGAGTTAGAACCTCAAACATGCCAGGGTGGTATTTCAAGGATGGCTCCACGAGAACTGGCGTCCTCGCTTCAAAGCCTCCCACCTATCCTACACAAGCAGGTTCAAAGTCCACTGTGAAGCTATAGTAAAGGTTCACGGGGTCTTTCCGTCTAGCCGCGGATACACTGCATCTTCACAGCGATTTCAATTTCACTGAGTCTCGGGTGGAGACAGCGCCCCCATCGTTACGCCATTCGTGCAGGTCGGAACTTACCCGACAAGGAATTTCGCTACCTTAGGACCGTTATAGTTACGGCCGCCGTTTACCGGGGCTTCGATCAAGAGCTTCGCTTACGCTAACCCCATCAATTAACCTTCCGGCACCGGGCAGGCGTCACACCCTATACGTCCACTTTCGTGTTTGCAGAGTGCTGTGTTTTTAATAAACAGTCGCAGGGGCCTGGTATCTTCGACCGCCTTCCGCTCCAGCCGCAGGGCTTTCACGTACATGACGGCGTGCCTTCTCCCGAAGTTACGGCACCATTTTGCCTAGTTCCTTCACCCGAGTTCTCTCAAGCGCCTTGGTATTCTCTACCTGACCACCTGTGTCGGTTTGGGGTACGGTTTCGTATTGCCTGAAGCTTAGAGGCTTTTCCTGGAAGCTGGGCATCAATCACTTCACTCTCTTAAAGAGAGCTCGTCATCACCCCTCAGCATTGTGTGTCCGGATTTGCCTAAACACACTGCCTACAGGCTTAAACCTGGACTACCAATCCCAGGCTGACCTAGCCTTCTCCGTCCCCCCATCGCAGCAATACAAAGTATCGGAATTTTAACCGATTTCCCATCGACTACACCTTTCGGTCTCGCCTTAGGGGCCGACTCACCCTGCGCCGATTAGCGTTGCGCAGGAACCCTTGGTCTTCCGGCGTGCGGGTTTTTCACCCGCATTATCGTTACTCATGTCAGCATTCGCACTTCTGATACCTCCAGCAGACCTCTCGATCCACCTTCATCAGCTTACAGAACGCTCCCCTACCACTCATCCATTGGATGAATCCGCAGCTTCGGCGCCATGTTTGAGCCCCGTTACATCTTCCGCGCAGGCCGACTCGACTAGTGAGCTATTACGCTTTCTTTAAAGGATGGCTGCTTCTAAGCCAACCTCCTAGCTGTCTGTGCCTTCCCACATCGTTTCCCACTTAACATGGACTTGGGGGCCTTAGCTGGCGGTCT
>NZ_CM170632.1:0-1962500 GCF_057367735.1 Hahella sp. NS-SX17 | reverse complement strand
CGCCCAGTTCTAAGTGCAGTTCCCAGGTTGAGCCCGGGGATTTCACACCTAGCTTAAGCAACCGCCTACGCGCGCTTTACGCCCAGTAATTCCGATTAACGCTCGCACCCTCCGTATTACCGCGGCTGCTGGCACGGAGTTTGCCGGTGCTTCTTCTGTAGGTAACGTCAACTGCAGTTGATATTAGCAACTGCCCTTTCCTCCCTACTGAAAGTGCTTTACAACCCGAAGGCCTTCTTCACACACGCGGCATGGCTGGATCAGGGTTGCCCCCATTGTCCAATATTCCCCACTGCTGCCTCCCGTAGGAGTCTGGACCGTGTCTCAGTTCCAGTGTGACTGATCATCCTCTCAGACCAGTTACGGATCGTCGCCTTGGTAGGCTCTTACCCTACCAACTAGCTAATCCGACATAGGCTCATCTGTTAGCGCAAGGTCCGAAGATCCCCTGCTTTCCCCCGTAGGGCGTATGCGGTATTAATCCGAGTTTCCCCGGGCTATCCCCCTCTAACAGGCAGATTCCTATGCATTACTCACCCGTCCGCCGCTCGTCAGCTCCCGAAGGACTGTTACCGCTCGACTTGCATGTGTTAAGCCTGCCGCCAGCGTTCAATCTGAGCCATGATCAAACTCTTCAGTTTAAAGAGTGTGAATCAATAAGATTCTTAATCTTGCTCAAGTTAAAACTACTGTACTCTTGAGTGATTGCTCACTCATGAATTGTACGAGTCACTAACTTAAGACTTAATCTTTTCCAGATCCGCCTCAGTTAGCGCCCACAACAAATTGCTTGATTAACTTTTTAAAGAACTTTCTCTTTCGGAGAACCTCTCCGACCGAGGCGCGCATTCTACACTTTCAAACCTCTGTGTCAACTCCTTTTTAGCGCCGCCGACTCTCTCGAACCAGCTCCTTTCCCTTCACTCCGAGCGGCTTCCCGTCGAAGTGGGGCGCATTATACGCACCCCTTAATTTCATGCAAGCACTGTTTCAATTTTTTTTCAGGGCGCGTTCAATCACCTCTTAACCCAACTTACTAATAAACGATTGAACATCCCCAACGCTGCTTTCAAAGTTAAAGACACAGCCCCTAATCCGCGCATAAAAAGACTATGCTCTTTTAAGCTTATGAGTAGCAGATAAAAGCAGTTACTTCATACGATATAAGATCAAGTAATTTCCAACAGAAAGCTCAATCTTTGCAGCACCCAAAGTATGTTATAACAGCACATCCTCAGCACTTACACTCTTCGGGAAGTAACACGTATGATCAACTGGACCCACAAAGCCTTTCACGAATTAACGCTTGATGAGCTATACGCACTGTTGCGCCTGCGCTCGGAGGTTTTCGTTGTAGAGCAGAATTGCCCCTACCTGGATATAGACGGCGCGGATGAAAACTGCCTGCATTTGATGGGCTGGTCGAACGTCGATGGAACGAAAACACTGACAGCGTATCTACGTCTGGCCCCACCCGGAGTGAAGTACACCGAAACGTCATTGGGCCGAATTGTCACTGCGCCATCTGCGAGAGGCGGCGGGTCAGGTAAGAAGCTAATGACTGTGGGCTTGAGTTGGGCGCGGGAGTTGTACCCGCAACATAACATCAAAATTCAAGCACAAGCCTATCTGGAAAAGTTTTACCAAAGCTTCGGCTTCGTCACAATTTCTGAGCAATATGATGAAGATGGGATTCCTCATATCGATATGTTGCTGAAAAAGTAACCCCCCTCTTGTTCGGGCAGCATGCTGGATCGTCTCTGCCAGATTGAAGGACGACGGGCGGCTTCCATGCCTGGGTTTAACAGTGCTTCTGCGTCAATTCCGTTTATAAGTCCGTTTCGACCCAGCCGGGTCTGCGGGCTAATCCTTTTGTGAGTCCATTTATGAGTCCTTGATGAGAGCGTCCCTCGCCATCCCGTCGCAGGAGTAATATTACTTTTTGCAACGACCAACACTGTCGTAAACTCAGAATTTTTTTAGCGATTATGGCGACGCCAGTGCAGGGCTTTTAATGCATCGATGGCGTGCTGCCCCCAATGTATGCGAAAGCTTTCCTCCCAGTAGCACACGGCCTCTTTGACGTGATTGTGATCCCATAGGGACAAGCCGTCTTTCATATCGCGGTAGATATCCGCCAAGTCATCGGCGATGTCTCCCGCATTGACGGAAGCGGACTGCATATCGAACGGATCGTCGATATCGCGATACTGTGTGAACGGCATGGAGTTGAATCGCTGGTAGATTTTTTGCCAGGCGTCGTGGGTCATGGTTTCAAATTCCAGATCCGTACCCGCCGGTTCAAAAGGCAGATCCAGTATCGTCGCGTAAAGCTTGGCCAGCAGTCTGGTAGCTGTCGCCATTTCTTCATCTTGGGAGCCCGGCGACGCTTCGCTCCATTGACAATATTCCCGGGCCAATTCTACAAAACGTTGAGTTTGCTCACTGCTGGGTTCTATTGTTTTCAAGTTCAGTTACCTCTGAATAATAGGCTCGTTGTAATTCTATTGCGTAGACCATTGCGCAATTACGGCTACGATTCTCGCCGCGAGTTCATTCTTTGTTATCCACGGAAGGACAGGACTCCTTTCGAGTTAATTTGTCACCAACGTTATCAAATACCCCATTGATTCAACAGCTAGTATTAATGCTAGCTCTGTATACATAAATTCGAATGGAGAATAATGGGCCTCTCTTGCAAATTGCTGACAACACGCCCGTTAATCAGCTCAATACAGGATGTTATGACATGAGCGAAAACCTGCACTGCTGGACCCATAATCCAAAGCAAAACAACGCGATCATTCTATTCGTACACGGGGGGCCAGGAAGCCACTCACATTATTTCAAAGAGTGGCTGCAACGTTACCCTATTTACAGCGAACGTTTTGGCTGGATCTCTTATGACCAGCGCGGTTGCGGGCTATCAGCGCAGACGCCCGCGCTCAGTCATCAAGATAACGTCGATGATCTTATTGCCATCATTCATCGCCTAAGCATCCGCCATCCTGGCTTCTGCGCAGTGGTCGGACACAGCTACGGCGCCAGATTGCTTTATGACGCCCTTAAACAAGACGGCGCCATTGAGACTAAAGCCGTTTTTCTGGGGAGGTCTTTACGACCGGATATTCCCGCTAAGAGAAACTTCCTGATAGACCAGATCCTGATGAAGGTTTTCCAACGGGATGACTACGTCACACTGATGCAGGAAGTTGAGTATGATATTCAGAATCCCTCCAGCTTATGGAGCGCCAAACAGGCTTTCCGGGAAAAGCTGAAACACGGGAATCTGCGCACCTTGTTTTATTGGTCGAACTTTCAGGCCATGGATGAATACGCCGCCATCAAAGCGCAGACGGAGTTACAGGAAAGCGATGAGGTGTTTAAGCAGATTACCAGCTCAATTCACAGTCAGTCAGGGCCGGACGCGGTATATGACTTCGCCAGCTTGAAACAAGACTCATTGCACATTATGGGCGCGGGCGATTTCGTCATGGCGGGAGACACTTACACTGCGCCAACGGACAACGCCTACACCGCCAGGATATTTTCCAAGTCAGGACATTATCCGCATCTGGAAGAGCCGGAACCGTTTATCGCAACGCTGGAGCGCTTCCTTCTCCACCGTCGTCCATAACCACCCGCCGCAACTCAGTAGGCGCCCTGCGCGTTCGTGCTTTTCCCAATGTAAAAAGAGTCTTTTCAGTAACTTCTGAGCCGGACTTTGTTTAAAAACTGAGTCCGCTCATGTTCGTCAGGAATACACTCCGCCATCGCCTGATAAAGTTTGATTTCCGTCGGCGACTCTTCACGGCACTTGCGCACGATACAGCCCGCCAACGGCCCAACATACCGGCTGAGAAGCTGCGTCAGACGTTGCAGCTTTTCTTCACTCAAGGCAGTGCCAACGCTGCTTTTATATTTGGGCTTTGGCCTGTTCGTGTTCGCCGCAGGCGCGGCCGCTTTTTGGCGCGCCGTAGAGTCCAAGCTGCGTCCGGGGTGTGTCATAACGTCGTTTCTATGGGCGCGATCAAGAAAAGTATCTCGTTCCGCACCTTTGGGGATATGTAGTGACAACGTATCTATCATTTCCGGCAGTGAGCGGGAATGCGAAGCGGCATTGCGTATAAGATGAGTCGAAACCGGCCCTAAATGTCGCGCCAGCGCGACAGTGAGGATGCCATAAATTTCCGCTGACAGTTGTAATGATGATGTTGATTCAGATTGACCATTGCGCGCATTGTTTCGGCTTGCGCTTTCTTCGGCCGTGTGACTTCCATTCTTCCCATAAACTCTGGTTGCCAAAATATCCATACCATAGCCGCCTGTAATGTTGCTTTCGTTTTTAGTATCAGGAGATGTGAGAGAGTTTCACATTAAGAGAGGCAAGGCCTTGCAAGGCAATACAGAGTCGACCGCATGACATCCCTCTCATACGCCGCGAACACTGCTGGGTTCTGGGCGTGCGGCGGCTCAATGGAAGCATTCCGGGCTTTATGGGCCGCCAAATGAGCAAGCGTCGCATCAAGCGGACAACCGTCATGAATTTGATAAACGATCACCCGCGCGATGACGTTAAACGCCTACGACGTCACACTTTATCATGATAAAACGTCAGTTTCAGTCCTCACCGACCTCTACGCCGCCATTTTGTTTTGGCGCATGAGCCAGAATGCGATCAGCCAGCCGTGAGAACGGCAAACTTTGTATCCAAACGGTTCCAGTCCCCCTCAATGTCGCCAGAAACATACCTTCTCCGCCGAAAAACATACTGCGCATGCCTTTCACCATCTCGATTTCGTAACTGATGGATGGCGTAAACGCCACCAGACAGCCTGTATCCAGGCGCAGCGTTTCGTTGTCGAGGCGCTTCTCCACCACAGTCCCGCAAGCGTGGATAAAAGCCATGCCGTCCCCTTCCAGCTTTTGCAGGACAAAACCTTCGCCGCCGAAGAAGCCGCTGCCCAGTCGACGATTGAACTCCACACTGATGCGGGTCCCCATGGCCGCCGCCAGAAAGGAGTCTTTCTGACAGATAATGGTTCCGCCCTGACTGGCCAGGTCCACCGGTACGATGCTGCCTGGATACGGCGCCGCAAATGAAACCTGCTGCTTGCCATGGCCGCTGTTGGTGAAGTGAGTCATGAACAGAGACTCCCCGGTCATCATGCGTTTGCCGGCGCTGAACAACTTGGAAAAGAAGCCCTGCTCAGGGTCCGAGCCATCGCCCATCTTGGTTTCGAATTCTATGCCGCCGGTCATGTAGTTCATGGCCCCGGCTTCCGCGATGACGGTTTCGCCCGGGTCCAGCTCCACTTCCACCATTTGCATATCGTGGCCGATGATCTTGTAGTCCACCTCGTGGCTGCGCATATCAGTTTTTCTCCTTGCGGTTTTGTTGATGATCTCATAACGCCATAGTTATCAAACAGATGCAAGCCTCCCTCCTTCTGCAAAAGACAGTACAGGTCGTTGTGTTCTGTATTATTAACCAGGATCGGCACAGCCATTGATAAAAGCAGTTCCATCATTGTTTTGCACTCAGCGCACAGCCAATTTCATCACTGCAATTGTCCCGTCGCTGAGGTATAAAGGGAGCGCAAAAATGTTCGGAAACAAAGACTACAACAGGAAGCTTTTAGGCAGGATCAGAACCATGGAACGTACTGAAAGGGAGCAGACTTCGGACAGCAACAAGGCCTTGCGCACGCTACGCACCGCCATGTTCGCCGGAGCGGCGGCAATCGCCCTCTACGCACTGCAATTTTCGGCGATGTCGCAAAAAACAGCGGTGGCCAGCGTTGGGCTGATGGTGGCGGGCGCCTTCCTGCTTATGGGCGGCGTACTCGGCTTTATCTTCGGCATTCCCCGCACGTTGCAGCAGGAGTCAGGCGGAGCGGTCAAAGTCGGCGCCGGCGACAGCCAAGGGGCGGGCTACCTCGCCAATACCAATCTTGAACAAATATCCGACTGGCTGACCAAGATGCTGGTTGGCGTCGGCCTGACTCAACTGACCGCCATGCCGTCCCACTTGCGCGCAGTGACCGGATACATTGCGGAAGGCATCGGCGGCGGGCGGGACGCCTCTATCTTCGCCTTATCGGTGCTGCTGTATTTTTCCATCATTGGATTTCTATTTGGTTATCTCTGGACCCGCCTGTTTCTCGCTGGCGCTTTTCGTCAGGCGGATCAAACCGCGCTGGGCACATTATCCGAGCGCATGGAGCGAGCGAATCGCGACATTGAAGAAATCAAAAAACAAACCAAGATGGACGCCGAAGCGCAAAATCTGGTGGACCGTCAATTGAGTCCAAGCTTTGAATTGCCTCCCGCGCCTCAGCCGGAATTGGAGAAAGCTATTGCAGCCGCCTCCCCAGAGGCCAAGGCGAAGATTTTTTACCAGACCTGGAAAGTGCGCGGAGAAAGCTGGCGCAATAACAAACAACTTATGGAAAAGACGATTCCTGTTTTTCGCGCCCTGGTCAAAGCCGACCCCGATGGTCGCTTCCACATGAATCATGGACAATTGGGGTTCGCTCTCAAGGACAAAGTGACGCCCGAGTGGGAGGATGCTTTAAAAGAGCTGACCTGCGCCATCGACATCCGCGGCGGCGACAAGGATAAAGGCTGGAGATACTATGAGTTCAATCGCGCTATCTGCCGCATTAATCTGGATGAGGAATTTCGCAGCAAGAGCCCCTCTGCGCCACCTGTACGCAAAGCTATTGTGGCGGATCTAAAGGAAGCAAACGTTCACGACTTTACCGATTTGGTCAGCGCCAACGAAATTATTCAGGCATGGATGCAGCTGAATCAGGTCAGCATGGAGGATATCGCTCACTGATCACTCCAACTCGACGATCTCAAATTCTTTCTCCTGACCCGCTGCGACAAGCACAACCACGTCGCCTACCATTTTCCCCATCAGTTTCATACCAATAGGAGAGTGCCTCGTAATAACCAAGACCTCTTTCTCATCCAGCAGGAACTTATACCCGGCAGCCTCAGGCCCCACAAATAAACGGCGCTCGGCGCCATCTTCCGCTTCCAAAGTGACCAACGCAAAAACGCCGACCTCATCTTGATCCGTAAAACGCTTGGGCGGGGTATTCTGATAAGAGGCGAGCGCCAGTTCCAACTCCCTTACTCGTCGGGATTGTCCTTCCGCCAGATAGGACGCTTCCAGACCGAAGGTGTCGTATTTGTTTTCCGCTACGCTTTCTGTATGGGTGGCGGTTTCATGAGCAGTATTGGCCGCCTGCTGGGCGACAGCCAGGTCGTCCTGCAGTTTGGCGATAATCAGTTGGTGAATGGTCTCTTTTCGCATGGTCCTAAAGCACAACGGCGCAGAAAACGAAGAACGTGATTAAAACGGCGACACGCCGCTGAAGGCGAGCATTAACCCGCAAGAGCCTATCCATTCAGACAAATAGAAGGAGGCAGCGGGTGCGCCGGATGAATAAATAAACCAGATTCGTATTCCTGTCCATATCCACCGTGCAAAGAGCCGGATTACAGCCGCAAAAAAGCCCGGAACCGCACGAGTCGGCGCCGGGCTAAGCGCTATGGGTTTATCAACCAAGGATCAGTGGATTATTTGATCCAGTGTTTACCCCAGTGAGTAATGTCGTAGGAAGAAGCGCTGGAGCTTGCGCTGAATGCGCGCATTGCTGCAACACCTTCGTCCTTCTTCGCCGCCGCTTCGATTTCATCATCGATAACTTTGGTGGACAAAGACAACCAGCTAGTCACAAACGCAACCGCGTCGATATTGATTTCCAGTGCGTCCTGGGCGATGTTGTTGATGTTATCGCACGCTTGGTGGTAACAGGGGTCCAGAGCAACACCCGCCTCACCGCCGTATTTCTCCGCCTGCTCTTCAGTCTTCGCGACTTCCGCACCAGTGAACAGACCACCGAAGGCTACGCCGTCAGTGAAGAACTGAGCGTAATCGGAGCGGAAGCTGATCTCGGTGCCTTCATAAGGCAACGCACGTAGTTTGTAGTAGTCTTCGAACAGTTTTTCAGTAGCTTTTGATCCAGGAGGCCCTTCCAGGCCAAACTCGGAACCATCGCCATCATAGATCATGTAGGCGAAGTTGGGAGAACCGATCATGTCGAAGTTCAGGTAAACCTTGATCTTCTTCAACTCTTCTTCCGGCAGGTTTTGCACGTAATGAGTGGACCCGACCAGACCTGACTCCTCGGCGCCCCACCATGCGAAGCGAATTTTGTTGCGAGGATGCGCGCGACGCATTTGTAAGGCCATCTCCAGCAACGCAGCGCTACCGGAACCATTGTCGTTGACGCCAGCGCCTTCATAGACAGAGTCAAGGTGTGACCCAACCATAACGATGTTGTCTGGGTTGCCTCTTCTGGACTCAGCAATCACGTTAACTGTTTCAGTTTGCTTTCTCACTACATCAGTAACGACGCGCATCTGCAGACCTTCGGTTTGAGACCAGGCCGCGCCATGGTCGTAGGTCGCGAACACGACAGGTACGCCGCCAGTGTAATCATCGCCCAGTGTCGCGTTCATCAGACCTTTACGGTCATCAGTGTTGCCCTGGTTGAAGATGATGACGCCAATCGCGCCAGCCGCCGCAGCATTTTCCGCTTTTATCTGGAAAGTACAGGAGCCGCGCTGAACCAGTGCGATTGATCCTGCCGGGAAGTCAGCAAAGTCTTCAGCTTCACAACCACTGGTGGAGCCGTTGTCGGGACCCAGATCCAAGTCAACCGCAGCCACGGGACCGGTCACGTCGCCCGCATCGGTTTGCGACAAATAGGTAAAGTCGACTTCCCACTCGTAGGAAGCAGTGTCAGGGGCCGTGGACTCCAGCGTTCCCGGTCCTTGCGGATAGAACGCGTTGAAGGGGAATGGCGCCAGAGTCACATCGTATCCAGCGCTTTCCAGCGTGGACTTAATGTAATCTACGGATGCGTCATAACCCGGCAGGCCCGCTGCGCGAGTGCCGTCGTTAGCGCCTGCGATATCATTCAACATTTGCAGGTGCGACATGACGTTCTTGACTTGCATACAACGAGGCAGGCCCCATGGGGAATTATTTAGCACGCCAAAACGGCATTCCAGTGGATGCAGGCGGTCTGGACTCCAGAACTCATTCAAGAGGTCGCTGCGTGAAGGGGGCGCCGAGTGAGCGGCGGTGGCGAGAGCAAGTGTAAGAGAACTTAAAGCCACTGACAGGCTTTTCTTCTTCGTTAGCATTTATTCCTCCAATCCTTATAGGAGATTTATTTTTATCTGATAGGCCTGCTTTTGGCCGGCTATCATTTTCGCCCTATACAACTCCTCTTAGGCGCGATCAGTCTATAGTAGTCAGATTAAGTCTATGCGGAAGGGGTTAGTCCGAGCTTTAGATAGGTAATTACCGAAGGCCGTTATCCCTCACGTTTAATTAATGTGAAGAGGCTCACACTTTATAATGTCAACCCTTAGTGGACTATCCCAATAGTCTCGACTGGACAATGGGTTAGCGCGCATAAATCGCATTCTCGACCGTCTCAATCGGCTCCCTGCAAGGCTTTATGTGCCATAATACGCCGCCTGGTAAGTCATATAACAACACAGCAAACACACACAGTTAAGGAGTCCACGATGAGCGAGTTATTGAGTTATGAACTCAAGGACAATATTGCCGTCATCGCGCTGAATAACGGCAAAGTCAACGCCATTTCCCCACAATTGATCGAAGAGTTCAACGCGGCATTAGACGCTGCGGAGCAGAGTAAGGCCGTAGTGGTGATCACAGGAACTCCCGGCATGCTCTCCGGCGGCTATGACTTAAAAGTCATGACGCAAAGCATGGAGTCAGCGATGGCGCTGGTTAAACAAGGGTCCACCCTGTCCCACCGCCTGCTTTCTTTCCCCATGCCAATTATCGTCGCCTGCCCAGGTCACGCCGTCGCCAAAGGCGCCTTCCTGTTACTGTCCGCAGATCTGCGTATTGGCGTTGAAGGCCCCTATAAAATAGGTCTGAATGAAGTGGCCATCGGCATGATCATGCATCACGCCGGTATCGCTATCGCCCGCGCGCGTCTGGCGCCGGTATACCTCAACCGTTGCGTCATCAACGCGGAAATGTTTGCGCCTCAACAGGCCAAAGAAGCCGGCTTCCTGGACATCGTTGTAGAAGAGTCGGAGCTGATGACGCGAGCGATGGAGGAAGCCCAAAAAATGGCAGCGTTGAATTTGAAGGCGCACAAGAACACCAAACTGAAAGTGCGCAGCGCGTTCTTGAGCGAATTGGCGGAAGCCATTGAGAAAGACGCGACCGGATCACTGTAATCCCAAACGTCACAGGCGCGCCCGCTCACGGTTAGGCTTTCAAAGTAAACCGATAACAGCAGCGACGCGCGCCTTTCAACACATGCTCCGTACGCTCCACCGTTGCAAGCTCTTCGAAACAGCGCTGGAAGTTTTGCAGCTCCGCTCGACACAATCCCTGACAATGCTGCGCCGCCACGCAAACCGGACAATGGTTTTCCACCAGATACCAGACGCCTTCTTCCTGCTCAAACAAAGCATCCGCCATATACCCTTCCGCACTGCGCAGCTCCGCGAGTTTGGCGATTCGCTCTGACACATCAGGATACACAGATAGCGCCGTTAAATAGCTCTGCAGTTGTTTGGCGTTACGCGCCTCAATGAGCTTCTCCAACCCCTCTTCCCCAAACACCTCACGGGTGGACGCAATCAAGTCGACGGTTAGATTGGCGTGACTGTCTGGAAACCGGCTCTGCGCCTTTTCCGTCAGGCGCCAGACCGCGACAGGACGCCCACGCGCCTTCCTTTCCTCTACGCTATATAAAAGCCCCTCTTGCTCCAGCTTCGCAATGTGCTGCCTGGCGCCCATGGTGGTCATGCCCAACATCCCGCCTAATTCGGGAGCGCTGGCCGGCCCTCGGGATTTAATCAAATACAGAATGCGCTCGCCGCTGTCTTCCTGGGTCGTCAAAGAAGTCTCGCTCCTACAATGAATGGATAGCGCCTCAGTATACGTTGATAGGAAAAATTTAGTAAAGCGATAGCTTTACTAAAGAAAAGAACAGGAATAATCTATTTGGAAAGCAAACGCTTTACTAAATAAACCTAACAACAAACATGCCCCTGCCTGGGGCGACAATGGAGGACGAACCATGTATCTGGAGCACGCTAACATCACTGTTGAATCCATCGAAAAGTCCATGGAGTTTTTACAAGCCGCCTTCCCTGACTTTGCATTGCGGGGCGAAGGAAGCCTGATGAATCAAAACGGCAGATGGGCCCATGTGGGCAACGACCGTTTTTACTTCGCATTGCAGCAATGCGACGCTCATTTAAATGAGGCCGGCGCCCGTTACATCAACGATGGCATCAATCATCTAGGCATGGTGGTAGAGGATCTCGATGGCGTAACCAGCCGATTGAAACAACGCGGATACGATGGCTACGAGACCGAGACGCATCCCTACCGCCGGAGAGCTTACTACTATGATCCTAATGGTATCGAATGGGAGTTTGTACAATATCTGAGCGACAAGCCATCGGAGAGAAACCGCTATTAAGGAGGCGAACTTTGGCCGAGGTTTAATGACGTTAAACGCCCCGTTGATGGGGCGTTTTTAGTCAATGCCAGAAAAATTGGCGATTTAGCGATCAACGTGCAGGAAAAGTCTATTTTTCAGCCTCTTATTTAACAAAGTTTCACAAATAAGCGCGAAATAATTATCGGAGAAACCCTCTACCATCGGATACCATGAACCTACATTATTACAAGAACTGAGAGTGCTATGACCAAGTTAGTCTTCCGGGTCGCAGTCAAGCAAAGTGAGAAAGCGGACTATTTCTCTTCGATCCCCGGACTTCTGGTTTGCGGCGTGGGAGGCACGCTGGAGGAAACGCTGGCCAACACCCAGCTCATCATCACTGACTATCTGAAAGACAGCATCAACACCCCTGTTGCGGCGCTAGCGGACACCAAGGTCACTTATACCGACGTCACCTGGCATATCGTTGAAATTAACCGTCCATAACTTCAGTTTACTCTGGGCCTAACATCACACGAACGCAGCTGGCGCACGTTTAGGCGCTGAGTTTCGATCCACGCTACTGACAACCAAGCGACATTTCTTCATACCCGACGATAAGATCAGCGGAGACGACCACTCTTCGCAAAGTATCGCTGCTTTTCTCATAAAACCAGAGAGATTGATCTCCGCCTTGGGAGTCACTGCCCCGTGTATCGCTGTTCTTTAATACTTTGTCACAAGAGGGGACCGGAAAGCGCATTAGTAAAGCAATTTCTTGACTGACGGCATCTTCAACCCGCCCAGCGAACTCGCTCCACTGAATAAAATATCCAACTCCAAACCCCAGCGAGAGGCAAAGCACCGCCACAATAACTGTCTTCATCTGCACACCCTGATATCCAACAAGCTTCAGACAGACAATTTACAGCATCAGAGAAAATAAAACGCTTTTCCATATTCGCCCCAAGCTGAGACTCAGGATATTCCTCAGCGCTGGCGTTATGGAAAAACGCTCTTGTGAGCGCTTCCCTTCAGCGACAAAAATGCATAAGACGCAGCATGGTTTCAGTATGTAGTCTTATACGCATTCGCTAAAAAGAGCAAAAGCGCTTTCCCATAATTTGCTCATTATGGGGAAACGCTCTTGCAAGCCTTTCCCTTCGGCGACGAGAGTGTGTGTGACAGTCCTGCTCTCCCGACTGAGCTACCACGCCATTTTAAGCGTGGGCGGGACTCGAACCCGCGACCTGGCCATTAAAAGTGGTGTAGTCACACAGGCATTCGCCAAAACTAAATTAAGGCGGCCAACAAAAAACAGTCAGGATGCTATTTGGGAAAAATGTAATCCTGACCAGCATTTGGCCTAAAAAGACCAGCGACAAAAAGGTCGTATGACATCTACGCTCGCGCTACCACTGCGCTACGGTTGTCAGCCAACCGCCGGGACTCGAACCCGGGACCTCGCGCTCCTATGTAGTCATACAGGCATTCGCCGGTTTAACTTTAAAAACGTCTGTTTATCTCTCCTTAAAACGCTTTCCCATAACCTTCATGTTATGGGGAAACGCTCTCACGAGCCTTTCCCTTCGGCGACAAATATGTGTGAGATACTTTCCTGCTCTATCCAATTGAGCTACCGCGCAAGACTTCCGCGCGAACGGGACTCGAACCCGCAACCTGGTCGTTAACAGCGATGTAATCCCACTGGCATTCGCCAAAATCAACATTGGGCGGCCAACAAGTTGTGGTCTGGATGTTTTTGGATGTAATCCTGACCGGCATTTGGCCTTAAAAAAACACGGCGACAATAAGGGCGCATGACATGTCATCTGCTCTACCAACTGAGCTACGGTCAGAGACCGCCGGGACTCGAACCCGGGACCAAATGGTTAATGTAGTCATACAGGCATTCGCCATTTAAACCTGAAAACTCTTACTTATATCTCCATAAAGCGCTCTTCCATTACGCTCGCGCGATGGGGAGACGCACTCAGAATCCTTTCCCTTCGACGACAACAGTTTGGTATGACGCGCGCTCTGCCAACTGAGCTATAGCCGCGCCCGGCCACCGGGACTCGAACCCGGGTATGGAGTCATACAAGCATTCGCCGATATCAAAAATTAAGCCTTCGAATCAGGCCGCCCGCAGACGGCCTTTTTCTCCACCAAGATCCCTGGCTACAGTTCGATTTCCTTGATGGTGCGCACCCAGGTCTGTGGGTTATCGCTCAAAAAGGACTTCATCACTGTGAACACCTGATCGGAGAATCCTCCCACGTTCAGGATGTCATCACGCTCCATCGCCTGGGTGTACGTATTGGGCACAACATCGATACACACCATTTTTGCTTTGGGGTTACGCTGCTTCAGCTTCAGCCACTCCTGCATTACCGCCGTCCCTGAGTTGTACCCCGCATAACGGCTGTTCGTATCAATCCATGACTCGTTATCGCTAACGAAGATCACCGTATCCACTTCCGCTTTGCGCCGGTTCAGCTCCACCAGAGGCGCGGAGCAGTTCGTTCCGCCGCCGCCCAGTTGCGCCAGCTTGGTCGCGTTGGTCATCACCGAATCCCGAGGATTCAAACGCACTTGATGCACTGAGGTCGCGAACGGGAGAATCTCCGCATCCTTGTTTTTCGCCAGGATAGCCGCAGCCACCAGAGCGGCGACATCAATACACCGCACCTTACTGGAAGCGCCGGGACGATAACCTGATACCGACTGAGTCATAGACCCGCTGGTATCCGGCAGCACGACAACCCGACCTTCCAGCGTCGGCACATTCTGCAGCGCGATTTCCATCGCATCCTGCAAAGCCTCCGTCACCATTTTAGGCACACCTTCGCCCGCCATGGTGTAAGCGGCCATCAACTGGTACGGGAACGCTTTGGCCTTGCGAATGGCGTTCTCATCACGCAGACGATCAGCGATCACACGGTCCATGCCTTTTTCATTGAACACACCCTGCCGCGCAAAGGTATTCAAGTTCATCCGCGTCATCTGCCATCCCGCATTGCGGGCGATGCCAGCCCAATGCGCTTGCGTCAGGTTCAGCGCCGTCAGCAACCGAAACTCCACTTTCGGCAGCGGCTGGGACTGATCCGCCTTAAAGGCCTCATAATCCCGCACAACCTGCGGCAGCTTCTCCGCATCGTATTCTCTATCGATCAGATAACCGTACAGAGCCTGCCGCATCAGGTTTTCCGGCTTTGGCCGCACCATCTTGATGACATCCTTCATCGAAGGCGACGCGCCGACAGAATCCATGAACAAAGAAGACTCGCCCCGAGCGTTGATCCACTCTTTCACCAGCCGCTTGGGCATGGTTCCCAGGGATTTACGCCCAACAACGCCGGAACGCATGATCTGCACAAAGTTTCTCACCATACGGCCGTTATCAATGACCCGCTTGAACACGGCGGGAACCATATCCGGCGCCCGCACTGTCAGAATGGCGGTCAACAACGCCGGCATATCTTTCATGAAGCCTCGCTCCCGAGCGAACACCGCCAATTTTGCGATAAACTCAGGCTCTACTTGAGCGGCGAACTGCATGACTTTTTCCAACTGATCTTCAGCGGAAGCATAGAATGTGCTGGTGAAACATCCGGTCACCGCGTACTGCGCCAGCGCATGCTCTGCGGAGTATTTATAAGCCAGGCCGCCGGCCTGATTAGTGGTGTCCGCTGCAGGCGCCATATTTCCGCGCTGGGTGTTGAATAGTGTTTTACTCGCCATTTCTTTACTCCCGCCGACAATACATTCGGCTTTACTGAATTTCACTGCTATCTAATCTGGTAATCAGACTCTGTCTCAGTGTTCCAAGACATTGTTTGTTTACTTGCCAGATGTATTGCAGCCCACATGCCAACTTTCCAAAATAATCCGGAAATATTTTTTAACTTATTGATATTAAATAATTTAATTTTTATTTCTTGATTTATTATGGAGCAATGAGGGGGGCTCAAAAAACGGGTTTTATATCTATAAAAATAAAAAATTATCCAAATAAATAACCGCGATTATCCTAATCCACTTTTAATTAGTCTCGTGTCTCGTGTCTCGTGTCTCGTGTCTCGTGTCTCGTGTCTCGTGTCTCGTGTCTCGTGTCTCGTGTCTCGTAATAACGACTATACTTAACGTCACAATGAAAACGCTTTCACAAAATTCATAAAAATCAGATCGCTTGAACAGAGAGTTAATAACGGATTAACAAGGAGGCAAGATGGAGATAACTATTTGAAAATAAATATCAAAAAAGAAAAACACCGCCAGTTCCGTCAACGCTTCCATTTGGCATGAAGGGAAATGCTAGTCCGGATTACCGATTCATCTCACCGCCTGAGCGTTGTATAAGCCTGAACTGGCCAATACCAAACAGGGATAGCTTTAGATGTACGCGCTTTCCTTAAGACAAAAATGGTAACGCTTTCATAAAGAGACCGCCTATGAAAACTAAAGACTCCATCATGGACAAGCTGCTGACGACTCTACTGCTGCTTTCAGGAACCGCCTACGCCGCTGATCCCGGCGACCCTCGCGAGTTCACGCAAACACTACAGATGAATGGCGGCTCAGCCATGCTGCGCTTCCACTCCCCCCAAGCTCTCAATCTGCGCTCCCCCACGGAACGGGTATATATCAACTACCGCATCAATGGCTCGCAAATACAGGTTGAAGAGTTGACGGAAACCGCTGCGCAGACCGATTTTGAGGCTCAGATTTCCGGATTAAACGACGGCGACCGCATTGAGTATTACTACACCCAGGTGCTGGACGCCCAGTTCGCAGAGCTGCCGGTAGATAGCGGCTGGTTCAAATACAAAGTCGGCGAAGGTTTCTCAAAACCCGCCTATCCTCTTACCTTTACCTTCGGCGGCCGTTTTCGCGACCGACATGAAGGCGAAGGCCGCTTTGATCACTATGTCGCCGGCTACACCAGCGGCACCAGTTACATCGCCACCTTCAAAGACTGGGGCGACCGCCTGGAAATGACTGTCGTGACCGACGATCCTACCGATAACGGCGATATTCGTTGGAGCGACCACATCGGCGCGCCCGACCCGCTGAATAAGCAGGATGTCTGCTATCGCGCGGAATTCGATAAAGGCGGCGACATGGAGCAGGTCAACGCCAACACCTGGCGCTATGTCATTAATGACGTCACAGAGGGCCAGCTGATTGATCTGGAGTGGACGTTCAAGCGCGCCAGCACGGATCAACAATACTACAACGATATTTTCCGCATCCGCATTGGCGAGGGACATCTGTCTCAGGAGCGTCAGCACCCCTATTTCTCACCCGGCGGCGACACCACACCCAATATTATTCAGGATAAGCAGTTCCTGTTCGCACAGCACCTGGTCAATATCGGCGGTCAGGAAATGAAAGACTTCCTGGCGGGGAAAACCTTATTCGACACCGACTTCGCTGAGAGTAACCCGGATATCGCCCTGCATGCGCCCCAAACAAAATACGATTGTATCGGCGATCAGCCTTCCCCCAAGCAATTCATCGACTTTCCCCAGCGTGCGCGCACGCCGGTTACGCTGGCGAATCAGCTTGGGCCCCAATTCAACAACAGCTCCTGTTTCGCCTGCCATACCAATGACGGCCGTGGAACCCCGCCAGAGCCCGGCCAGCCGATGCAGTCCATGCTATTAGCGCTCAGCATTGAAGGAACCGACGCTCACGGCGGACCCGTTCCGCATCCTACTTACGGCGGGCAGCTACAGGATAAAAGCGTGAATGGCGGCGCAGTCGAAGGCCAGGCGACCGTGACGTACCAAAACATTGTCCGCAACCATATTGGCGGCGGCGCTTATACCCTGCACAAGCCAGTTTACGACTGGACGCTGGACTCCCCTATCAATAGCGGCGACATTCTGTTTTCACCGCGTATTGCGCCGCAACTGACTGGCATGGGCCTGATCGACGCCATCTCCGACGCCACGATTTTAGGCTTCGCCGATCCCGATGACGCCAATGGCGACGGCATTTCCGGCAAAGCCAACTATGTGTGGGACAGGCAGTCGCAAAGCATGCGCCTGGGCAAATATGGCTGGAAGGCCGGGCAACCCAGCGTCTTACAACAGACCGCCAAGGCGGCTCATGAAGACATGGGCGTCACCAACCCTATCTTCGGAAACGGCGCCGAGTTTTCCATGGAGGATTTGCACAAGATCGAGTCCTACGTACGCCATCTCGCCGTGCCGCCCAACCTGGAGTTTTTCGCCGATGAGGCGTCACAAGCCAGCAAGCTAAGGGGCAAAGAGCTGTTCAAGGAAGCCAATTGCGGCGGCTGCCATATTCCCACTATGACTACCTCGCCGGACTTTGAAGTGGCTTCTCTCCGCAATCAGGTTATCCAACCCTTCTCCGATTTCCTGTTGCACGATATGGGACCAGAACTCGCGGACAAGCGCCCCGAATACGCAGCAACCGGTTACGAGTGGAGAACGCCGCCGCTATGGGCCATCGGGCACTTCGCGGAAGTTAACGGCAATGCCCGTTATCTTCACGATGGCCGCGCCACCTCTATCGAAGAGGCGATTATGTGGCACGGAGGCGAAGCCGCCGCCTCACGGGACGCCTTCTCAGCCATGTCGCCCTCCGAGCGCGAAGACCTGATCGCATATACCCGATTCCCGTTTGTTGACCCTGTCGCAGATAGCGAACCTGCCGTGAAAACGCCATCGGCATCAATCGTTTCGCCGACGCAAGGCAGCCAAGTGGAGCGCGACTTCGATCTGACTTTCACCCTGCGCAACTGGGAAATGAACGTTGATGGCCGTCATTTGCATTGGTTCGTAGATGGCGTCGACCAAGGCGAGCGCTATGACGCGTCTGCAATCGCCATCTCCGGGCTGTCCGATGGCGAGCACACCATCGCCGTGAAACTGGCGAACGCCGACCATCAGTTTGTGGGCGGAGCGCAGGTCAACGTGAAAGTGGGCGGCGACGCGCCCGGACCAGATCCGCAGCCGCAAGGCATTACAAAGAATGCGGATGGCAGCGTCACCTATTCCATTACGCTAACCAGCAGGATGGAGCGCGTGCAGCTGTTTGTGGAGAAAAACGGCGGCCCCGGTTATTTCTGGGCGCCCTTGCTGAAAGCGGATGGCGGCTTACAAAACGGCGCACAGGAGACCGCCAACAGCGATGGCTCGTACCGATACAGCATCACTCACCCGGCATCGCATTATGCGCAAATACAAACGTTGCGCCATCGCTTCTACGCCTACAGTCCGGCGACGGGACAGCAGTTTCAGCCAGGCCCCGGCGACGCGCTGGGCGAAGTGTTCAACTACTGAAGCCGAGCTTAAACGCGCAGCATAAAACTGTCGCAAACAATTAAGGGGCGCTTGCGCCCCTTGGTCCGTTTTATGTTTTCTTATAATAGCCCTCAAGCCAATAAGGCGAGGATCTCCGTGACAGCCTCGTCAATTCCCGTCAAAGCTGGAGGCTTCATGGGCGGCGCGGCGCAGATCTGATTCAACTCATCGACGATCGCGCCACTGAACAGGCGCCTCTCATCAATTTCCTGACATGGGACATGCTGCTGCAGCCACTCAATCTGTGAAGGCTCTTCCGGCCAGTCCCTTCTGGGCAGGTACAACACGGGCGTTTGGTTCACCGCCGCCTCCGCCAGTGTACCGTAACCGGGTTTGGTGACTACCGCATCGCAACTGGCGAGCAAATCGATATGCGCTACAGGGAAGTCTTTGTAACAAATAAAGTCATTCCGGCCAGAAACCGGTTCTCCCGTCAACCAAACCAACCCAGGAGTCGATGGCCAATTAAGATAGGGAACCGTATAAGGCATGCCGCCCATAGACACCAAAACAAATCTTTTGGCCTCCGGGCGCTGAAACGCCGCGCGCAAATCGACACGACGCCCTTCCCGAGAGATAGGGCCAATTGACGTTACCCGCGTCATACCCGTCATAGGCATCCCCGGAATCACCCTCAAAAACGCCACCGCCTGATTGTAGGATTCGCATAGCCACTCATAGATCTCGCGGCTCTTCGGTTTATCCCCGCAGTATGACAGAAAGATATCCGCCCAGTTCAAAGAACAAAAATGCAGTGAGGGCATCTGCAATCTGCTCGCAGCGGCGGACAAACGATAACTGATATTGGTCAGCACCAAGTCCGGTCGCTGCTCACTCAAGTGCGCCGTTTCCGCAGTCAGTATCCTCGCCCGATTTTCATACTCTCTCAGGTAAGCCTCATAGGTCGCCTGGGTGTTCACTTTTAACGCATTGAACATGGGGATACCCAGGTCCGTTTGTCGTGACACATGGCGAAACGGACACTGCAGCCAGGTTTGCAGAATCGACAGCGGCGCTTCGCTTTGAATGACCAGCTCGATATCCGAACGCGCACTCATCAGCCGATTCAGCACAGGCGCTACTTGCGCCAGATGCCCGAAGCCATGAAAGGAAATCGCGCAGTAAACGGTTTTCATCGCGCCGATGCTCCGCCCGTTATCACTTCAGCGCCCAATAGCCAACCGGTTTCAGGTGCTTGGTGAAGAACGCCTTGGTTAATTCCACCACTTTCACATCATTGAAGCGTCCATGTTGCCCGCCTTTCACCGTATAAAAGGACACAGGCACTTCCGCCTCTTTCAACGCGGTCTCCAACAGCTGGCTTTGATGATGAGGGACAATGGGGTCTGCGTCGCCATGCACAATCAGGAAAGGCGCGTCGCCCTCGTTAACGTATGTGATCGGGTTGGCCCGCTCGACTTTATCCTTGTTGTCCTGGATCGCGCCGCCGATTAAACGGGATTCGGGTGAGCCGGCTTTGTCGTGGGACTGGCTGGCGGGAAGGCGGTTCTCATCCATCTGCAGGAAATCCGTGGGGCCAAAGTAGTCCACCACCGCCTGCACCTTGCTGGAAACATTCAGGTTTTCGCCTACATCAAAGTCTTCCACATCCCCCGTCGTTCCCAGTAAAGCGGCGAGATGACCGCCTGCAGAAGCTCCCCACGCGCCAATGCGCTCGGGATCAATGTCATATTGTTTGGCGTTGGCGCGCAACCAGCGCACCGCCGCCTTGACGTCTTCCAATTGCGCGGGAAACTTCGCCACATTGCTAAGGCGATAGTTAACGCTGGCGACGGCATAGCCTTCATCCACGTAGTCGATGGGAACGCCCTGGGTTTTATCGCCATTCATCCAACCTCCGCCATGAATCCAGATAATCAGCGGGATATTTTTACCGGCGGAAGGAAGGTGCAGGTCCAACTTCTGTTGCGCATGGCCGTTACTCACATACGCAATGTCTCGGTGCGAAATAACGCCCTGTTCCGCAGGAGGGATAAATCCGGAGTCAGGGGTCGGCGCCGACTTTTCCTGCGCGGGCTTTTGCGCAGGCGAGGACGTCACATCAGGAGAATTCTCAGTCGCCGCCGAAACACTTACCATAAATAAGGAAGCAATGAATGCTTGAAGCCGCATCTGACTCTCTCCTTTCGATGCACTGACCACGCGTCGGTTATTAAGCAAAACCTTTTCCGTGCGCGCTAATAGCATAGGCCCGCTCAGAAAAAGCGCCAGAAAATCCGGCAACCCCAAATGGCGCTGAACATAACATGCAGGAGAACGCAGTGACAACCGAGCCTGTTTGTCGCTGAACGTGAAGCCATCTTCTTCCGGCACTTAGGTAGAGGCGGTAATGGAAAACTTCCTTTTATACTGTCTTCGTACGCCTCATCCCAGACTACTCGTTGCAATGTATAGCTCATGAGCGGCTTCGCCAAGAGCGCGAGAGAACAAGCTGAATACGGAGGAGCGAGGCTCTGAGCGTTCAATCACGCCAATACGCCGATAAAAAACATCACCCTTTAATTCAACAACACGCACTTGGCTGACATCCAATCCCGGCGACATCGGCAACAAGGCGACGCCCAATCCTTCCTCCACCATTTTGACGATCCCCGTGAGTTCATCCATCTCTGCGCAATCACTCACATACAGACGATGCCGACGCAGAAAGCGCTCTACCAGACGACCGCCGGATGCGCCGCGGTCATAGCGGATAAAACGATGCGCCGCCAGGTGCGCGCGCCAGTCGCTTTCCTGCGCGTCATGAGGCGCAATCAACGCGTAACGCTCATTCGCCAGGGGCGACCAGTTCAACTCACGAGGCAATGCAAAAGGCGGCTCCACTAATATTGCAGCGTCGATTTCGCCGCTATCGACCAGCGCCAATAGCTGCAACGATGAGCCGGGGATAATTCGCTATGAGCCGGACATCCGCGCCTTTGCTGCGTTTGATCCGCTCAAGGTTTTACAGCAGGCTCAAGCAGTGGACTCCCGCCCCAAGAAAGGAAAGCTGAGCGGATTGCCCATCGGCGTAAAAGACATCTTCGACACGGTCGACTTTGCCACGGAATATTTCTCTCCTGTCTATCGAGAGCACCGCCCCTCACGAGACTGCTCCGTGGTGGCGCGACTTCGGCGAGAAGGCGCTATCGTCATGGGTAAAACGGAAACCACTGAGTTCGCCTTCATGCATACCGGACCAACCCGTAACCCACATGCGCTGGATCACACGCCAGGGAGCTCCAGCGCCGGCTCCGCCGCGGGACTGGCGGCGGGGTTCTTCCCTGTGGCGTTGGGCTCGCAAACGGCGGGTTCATTGCTCAAACCCGCGTCCTATTGCGGCCTGTTCGCGCTCAAGCCGACACGCGGAATTGTCTCTCTGGAAGGCGTCAAACCCCTGGCGCCCAGCTTCGACACCGTCGGCTGGTATGGACGCAGCATGGATGATTTGCAGTTACTCGCGGAGGTGCTGCTGGAGCCTTATTTATCGCTGCAGACGCCTCCCATCAACCGGCCTCTCCGACTGGCCTGCGTCATTGACGAGTTTTGGTCTACAGTGGAAACGCCGGTCAAGGAGGCATTGCTCACTAGCCTGTTAACGCTACGCTCCCAAGGGCATCACATTGAGAACACTTGCACGCCATTTAGTCTGATACAGTTGGCTGAAAGCCATAAGGTTGTGAACGACAGGGAGGGCAGCCGCGCGCTGGCTTACGAATACGCCAGCCGCCGCAACCAGCTCAGCGCCTCCACGCTGGAAATGATCGAGAACGGCATAAGCCTGACATTTGCAGAAGAACTCGCAGCTAAAACCACGATCACCGCCGCCGCGAACGCCTATCCTCAATTCATGGCCGACTACGACGCCATCATTACTCTCAGCACGCCCCACTACGCCCCGGAAGGCCTTCTCAACACTGGCGCATCCGATCTGATCAAAGTCTGGAACGCCCTGGGCGTCCCCCAACTCAACATCCCCCTCACCCTCCCCGGACGCCTGCCGGTGGGACTGCAAATCGTCGGGATACAAGGCGGTGATGGATGGTTGTTGGAGGTAGGCAGAGTGATCGCTGGGGCGCTGGGGGTGAGCACTTCAATGGAGACCTTAAAGCCTTACTGACAATGTAGATTAGACCTTATACCCGAGTGACCCGTTCTAGCTATTCCTTTTAGAATTCGATTTCTATTTGCTTACACATACAAGGAAGTTATTCAATGTGCATAAAGAGCAGTGTGGGCCTGCGCGGGACCAATTCAAAAACAGACGTAAAAGTCATTCAAGCAGCATTAAATCTTTATACATCTGACTCTTTTCTCTTAGAGTCGAAATTAACTATAGATGGACAGATAGGCCAAAAAACCATACAGGCCATAACGTTATTTCAAAAATCCTCGGTCCAAATATCCAAACCTGACGGAAAAGTCGATCCAAAGGGAAAAACACTTAAAACTCTAAAACAGGGCGTCACGAAAGGATTAAGCGAAGACGCTTTGACGGCAATCATGGGCACGGGAAATCATCGACAATTAACAAGTATTTTCCCTTACTCCAAAATAACCTTTCCCGATACCTGATAAATTCACCGCTTCGCACTGCGCACTTTCTCGCCCAAGTCGGCCATGAAAGTCTGTCTTTTAGATACACAGAAGAACTGGCCAGTGGAGCCAATTACGAGGGCAATCTAGCGCTCGGAAATACACAATCCGGCGATGGTGTTCGATTCAAAGGACGAGGATTAATTCAGCTAACTGGTCGCAGTAATTACTCTGAGTATGCAGAGTATTCCAGAATAGACCTCATGAAAAAGGGGAATGAGGTATTAGTGGCATTAACTCCCGCCTACGCATTGGATGTAAGCCTGTGGTTTTGGAATAAGCGACGCTTAAACATCAAAGCTGATAAAGATGATCTCCGTGGAGTTACTTATCGTGTAAACGGTGGTTACACTGGTTTACAGGACAGGCGAGACTATCTTGATCGCGCCAAATTCTTTCTCATGCCTTAGAGTCAACTTATGCGCCAAGTGTACATACTATTATCCATCTTTCTAGCCGCCTGCTCGCAGGCTCAAAGTCAGCCGCAGAAGAAGGCCTCGCCAGTGATTTGCGCATTTGAGTCTGAGCAGATAGATACCTGTCACTTTGAAGACGGCGGCGATGAAATATCCGCAACGCTGACCACCCATCTCAGTGATGACGACGAGCTTCATATCTCTGCGATCAACATCTCCCGTGGCAAGCGCCGGCAAACTCTGACCGTGTCGCCGGATGCATTACTATTGCCAGGAGACAGAGGGTATATATCGTTCGAAGATATTAACTTTGATAACAATGCAGATATCGCCGTCACTACCAGCTTAGGGGCCGCCAATCTTTATCTGGATTACTGGGTCTACTCGGAGGAGCAGAAGCGTTATGTGAAGGTTGGAAACTACCCTGTATTCAAACTCCATCCCGATACGCAAACGCTCGCCACAGAAGTCCGCCTCAACGCCACGCAATACGATAGAAAAGCTTACCAATGGCGCGGATTAGAACTTGTGGTAGTTGAATAGTTGATTAAACGCCAAACGCCTTAGCCCTTACAGACGAATTGCCGTTGCGGCGTCTCGCGCTTAGCATAAATGCGCCCGGGAAACGGGGAGTCATGAATATGAGTACGACTCCTCTATGTGAAATCAGACGTTCATGGCGTCTGAATCTTGTCTCGACGAGAAGGACTTTTTATGCGATGCACTGCGCTTCTTCTATTTCCCATCATTGCTTCATGCGGCGTGTCGCCGCTCCAATCCATGTCGAAAAGCGGCGACAAGTGCCTGTTCGGCGTTGGACGCGCCCCGACCTGTGAGTTCGCGACCGACTCCCTGCACGTAAAGGCCGCACCAGTTCTTTCGCCTGTGGCGGATGATCAGGTTATGCTGCAAGCGGTGATCACCTCCGTCAACGATAAGGAGCAACGTCTGGATATCGCGCCGGACCCGGTTTTCTTCGCTGGCGATGTCGGTCATATCGCCTTTGACGATATTAATTTCGACGGATACCCCGATCTGGCCATCACCACATCCGCAGGGGGAAAGAATGTTTTTCTGGATTATTGGCTGTATTCACAAAGCGATAAGCAGTTTTTGAGGCTGGGCGCCTTGCCGGAGTTATCTCTTGATCCCGCAACGCAAACCCTCAGCGCGCAAGTCAGGGTCAGCGACACTGAGTACGAACAAAAACGATTGAAGTGGCGCGGAACCGACCTGATCCCTATTGACTGATATGACGGATCAAAAAAGGCCAATCTGACCGCCGGCGATGTCCTGAAAGGAGGCATTCATGAATCGCAGGATACCGTCGGCGATCGGCTCAATCTGCCTCTCCACATACAGATCATAATCCAACGCAGAGCGTCGGTATTCCAATGGCTCCGGTCCATTCACCGTAATCACATACTCAATCCAGCCGCCGCGCTGATATCGGGGCGCCAGGCCCTGCTCTTCCCGTATATGATCAGCCATACGCGCCGCTTGCACATGTGGAGGCACGTTACGCTGATATTCATCAAGCCGACGACGCAGACGCTTTCGATAATAGAGTTGGGCGTCCCGCTCACCCGCGCGGATATCGCGGACCAGGTCACGTACGTAGTCTTCGTAGGGCTCATTATGAAAAACACGGCGATAGAGTTCTTTCTGAAAAGTTCGCGCCAAAGGTGTCCAGTCGGTACGCACGGTTTCCAACCCTTTGAACACCATCTCAGGCTCACTCTCTCCTCTGGCCGCCAACCCAGCGTATCGCTTCTTGCTGCCTTTCTCAGAGCCGCGAATAGTCGGCATGACAAAGCGTAAAAAGTGCGTCTCAAACTGTATTTCGAGAAAACTCTCTATACCGTACTCCTGCGCCAGATGCTCCCGCCACCACTGATTCAAGGTCGCCGCCAAGTGCTTACCGACGCGATCTATTTCCTCGGCGGCGCTGCGCTTGTGCTCTTTCAACCAGACGAATACCGAGTCGGTATCGCCATAGATCACCTGATGGCCCTGCTGTTCAATAAGCTCCTTGGTGCGGTACAGAATCCGGTGTCCGCGTAATGTGATGGAGCTGGGCAAACGATGATCGAAGAAGCGGCATCCCGGCGTGCCCAGCACGCCATAGAATGAGTTCATCAGAATTTTTATCGCCTGCGACATCGCCGCATTTTTGTGGCGTTTCGCCTCATCCCGCGCCGCCCACAGCTCACCGATTATATCCGGCAGGATATTATGTTCTTTGGAAAATACCGCGCCGTTAAAGCCAGGAACCAGTTGCTTGCGGTCTGCTTTTACCGTTTCCTGCTGATCCCACAGATCCTCACGCAGCACATCCTGCCCGCGTTCAATTTCAATGCCCTTGATACGCGCCAGCGGATCAATTTTGAAAGTGCGGATGATACTGGGATACAGGCTTTTAAAATCCAGCACCAACACGTTGCGGTAAAGCCCCGGGATAGAATCCATCACATAACCGCCGGGACTGCCCACGCCTACCGGGTTCTGCGGCAACATCGGCGCCACGTACCCTGCCCGATGTAAACGCGGCAAATAGCGGTTATCAAAAGAGGCGACCGAGCCGCCAAAACGGTCCAACGCCAACCCGGTCAATTGCGCCCGCTCTACGGCGAATTCGATCAGCAGGGCGTGTTGAAACACCTCCCACACCAATTGGCAATCTTCCAGGTTGTATGCGGCCAGCTTGGGCTTATCGTGAAGAAACAAATGCGTGATCTCATCGCCCCGGTTATCCGGATCATGAATCAGCTTGCCTCTCCCTAATAAATGCTGGGCGACATACTCCAGAGAAAAGCTTTCAAAGTTGTAGGTGGCGGATTTGAGCGTATCAATGCCATCCAGCACCACACGGCCGGGAATGCATAAAGTGAAATGCTGGTCGTCGTTGCGCGACTGGCGCCAGTCCATGGGCGTCCCGCCTCGTCCCGGATGAAAGGACAGGTTCAGGTCATCGGCTTTCTTTTGCAAGAAACGCAGATCGAAATTGATGACATTCCAGCCAATCAGAATGTCTGGATCAAAATCGTCAAACCAAGCGATAAAGTGCTGAAACATCTGCGTTTCATTTGCGCAGTATATGAGATAATCCGGACCATCCGCCGCCAGCTCTCCCACCATAAACACGCGCCGCTGCACGGCGCCTGCGCCGACATCCGCGCCATAAGAAGTCGCCACCAAACCGATGGAGTATAACTGCGCCCCATCCATGGACGTCTCAATATCCAGTGACAATACCTTGAAATAAGGCGCATAGGGCGCCGGCTTGATACGTGGATTGTGGAACTCCAGTACCCCGTCCTTTTCCACCGCCTCGCCATGAACCGCCAACGAGCCGGTCACAAAGCGCTCCATCAGGAAACGGTCTGTAGGATGAATATCCGCCTCCATTGGCGAGAGGCCCGCCTGCGTCAGCAAGTCACGCACGCGATAAAGATTGCGCTGCTCGCGCAGATACAGCCCATGCACCGGCTGGCCGCCAAAATCCTTCAGCTCAAGCTCTTTTTCATACCAGGGAGGGCGCTCGCTGCTGCTGTCGCCGAGCAAGTTGGTCAGAATGCGGCGCGCCACGGGCATCGCCGAACTCTCAAGAAAGCACACCGCATATTGGTCACTGACGATCAGTCGCACCGGACCGCGATCCGTCAGTATCCAGAATTGCAATGCCAATGATTTAGTGAGTCCGCCTCGCGCCTTGTCCTGCTCAGGGACGAGATCATCCCATTGTCGGGTCAGCAGAAACCCTCTCAGCGGCGCGGACATCGATATTATTCAGCCTCAGTTTTGCGATCGCGACAGGCGAACAACGCCACACAACCGACTATTTCCATTTCGACGCGATTAAAATACCGTCGTAAAACGTCATGAAGCGCCGTTGCGCAATCCTCTACGTTGCAGAAAACGCCAGCTTTGTTAAGGCTGCTCATACAGAGTCGGGTGAACATATCTTTCTCTACCCCAACACTCAGCACCGTGGAACCGAACAGGACGCCGCCGTCATTCAACAATTGACTCAAATGCCCGAACGCCTCGCCTTTGCGTTCGAAGTGCCCGGGCACACAGTGCATGACATAGTTCACTGCGATGGAATCAAAACCCGGCGCGTCAATCTCGATAGGTTGCAAAATATTGCGGCGATAGCATTGTGGGTGATAACGGGTGAGTCGGCGTGAGGTTTTCTGGAGACAGCTTTCACTCAGATCCATCAACGCCAGCCTTGGTTCCTTAGAAGGGAAAGTCGAATGATCCAGCAAGTAACCCGAGCCAACGCCGACTTCCAGATGATTGGCGCTGAGATGATCGCGATAATGGCGCAATACCCGCTCAGTTGGACAGCCCCAGGCGTACTTATCGATGAAACCAAACAGCGCCAAGTCATAGACCGCCAATGTCAGCGGGTTAAAGTAGCGTTGCGACAGCTTTACTCTGCTGTCTACAGGTCGGGAAACTGTTTCCATCTATAACATCTCCTGGAGGCCGACCGTCGTTTCATCCCTTTCCCTGCGCGGGCATCCACAAAACCCGGGCGCGCCCGGCAAGACAAAACAACATGTCTGAATTGAGTTTTAGGGCATCCTAACACCGAAACTCTGTTTTCGCCGCTACTATTTGTTTTATATAAGACTGATTGATTTATAACTAACAGCTTGATTTATAAATGACAGGCTGATTTATGACTGACAGATTGACTTATAACTAGCGGATCAAATATTTGACGAGAATCTCTATGCCCCTTCGAACGCTGCAGTTTTCCAATATCATCGATTTAAGCCACCCCATTGACGTCAATATCCCCCTGTGGCCGGGAGACCCTAAGGTTCATTTCACCGACGAGGCCAGCATCGCAAAAGACGGTTACTTCCTGCGCAGTTTCCAGATCGGCGAGCACAGCGGCACTCACATGAATGCCCCCGCCAGTTTTTTTGAGAATGGGATGACTATCGACGAATACTCCCCTCAGCAACTAACGCCGGAGGCGGTGGTGATTGATGTCAGCGCCCAGGCGCAGGAGCAACCGGACTACGCCGTCACCATGCAGGATTTACATCACTGGGAGCAATACCATGGCGTCATACCCGCCGGATGCGTAGTTCTGTTCTATACCGGCTACCAGCATTACTGGAAAACGCCAGAGCGCTTGTTCAATATGGACGCGCAGGGCGTCATGCGCTTTCCCGGTCTGGCGGCGGAGACAGCCAAGTATTTGCTGGAAGAAAGACAGGTCGGCGGATTCGGGATAGACACCCACGGCGTCGATCCCGGGGCCAGTGTGGAGCACCAGGTCAATCGCCTGACGCTGGCGCAATCCGGCATTGTGCTGGAGTGTCTGAACAACCTGGACCGCCTGCCGCCCAAAGGCGTCACATTGGTGATCGGCCTGCTGCGACTACGGGGCGGCTCAGGATCGCCTGTTTCTGTTCTGGCGCTCATACCCTGAGCGCCGGGGGTGTTACCACATCAGATCGTCGGGAATCTGATAAGCGGCGTAAGGATCATCTTCGTCGGGCTCAGCGTTTTTGTTATCGTTGAGCACCACAACAAACTCTGGAGCGCGCTCGCGGATTTTCTCCGCCACTTTCCTGCTGATCACTTCGTAAGCGTCCCCCATTCTGGCGATGGCGAAACGACCGGAAGCCAAACCATCCTGCAGCTCTTGCGTGACGTAGATTTTCTTGACCTTGCCCTCGTCGGCAAACTGATAGCCCACCTCGCCTTTTTTGCGGTTGATGCGATTCATCTCGATCAACTGCTTAACCTGCGCCTTCAGCGCCTTGCGGTCGGCCTCTTCCTGGCGCTGACGGTTCATCTCGCGATCCCGTTGCGCTTTTTCCTCTCGCGCCTGCTGCGCGCGCAGTTTGGTCTCGTCCTCGACCTGATGACCTTTCGGCGCCTGTTTCGCCTGCTTGCGCTTTTCCTGCTTTATCTGTTTCGCTTTTTTCTGATCAACCAGCCCCGCCTTGAGGAGCTGCTCTTGAAGAGACTTAGCCATTATTTGCGTTCCAAACCATTAGTTAACTGAAATGGATTTTAACAAATCCCACGCCAAGGTTTCAGCGCTCATTTTGCGCCCGCCTGTACGTCTTCTAAATTGGCGATCGCCGCCGCCAGATCCTGCTGTCCCTCGTATACCAGGCGTTCAGGATCAGGAGATACTTTGCGTATATACACTGCGCCGATCCTATCAGCAAAACGCGCTTGAATATCCCGATAAATCTCCGGATCACGTTCGCCGTCATCGCCAAGCAATACGAATTTCACCCACGGAAAGCGCTGAAGCAGACTTTCAATATGAGCGGTTTTATAGGCCGCCTGATCCAGCCAGGGCTCGCTGTCGGACTCATTCGACACTTTCTTGGCGACCACCACGCCGCGAGGAAAACCGTTATGCTCCAAAAACAATGAAATATTACCGTACAACTGCCGTGGCGAAGCGGACAAATAGAAGACCGGCGACGCCTCCAGCTGCGCATTGTCGGCGATAATACTGCCGATAAATCCAGAGACGCCTGGAACCGCTTCACGCTGAAGCGGATTCTTCAAAAAGGTGTTCTTCAGCAATGACGTCTTCGCCGTCACCTCACTGATCATGAGGGTGTCGTCCAAGTCGGAGATCACGCCCCAACGATTTTCAGAAGGAGCCATGTAGATCCCGCCTTCAACAGCTTCGGCGTTTTCCGTTTGCGCAGTCACCGTCAGCCAGCCCGATTGTTTTGCATCCGTCAGTTCGCCATCCAGCCGAAAGTAACCTTCCTCGTCCGTCTTCACTCGCCAATGCTGCACGTCAAGCTGAACGTGCACTTCCACATTTTCCTGCTCTGCATTAAAAAGTTGCGCCAGATTGCGGCGTAGATTGGTCGCGCCTCCGTCATCGGAAGATGCGCCCGCCGTATCTTCGTCCAGCTCAATGACGCGCCCCTCCAGAGTGAACTTACCTGCAGAGCCGTAGCCAGCGTAGAGGATCACCGCCAGCGAATCCTCTTCCTCCGCGCTGGCGAAGCCACAAAAACATAGCCATCCCAAAAAAACGACAGTCCAACGCATAAAAAGCTCCAAAGCCTCACATATCACACCGGAGGTATTGTCAAACAATACTCCCTGCAAAAAAGTTCAATACGTTTAACGCCTGAGTGAGCATGCCACCAGGCAGCCGCCAAAATCTAACAACTCATCATTTTTATCTTCGGCGGCGTTCTTCCCAATAGCAAAGGTGATTGCATATGTTAAATGGAAAGGCCGGACTAGCTTCTCTCTCCGCCTGCGTCTTAATGTTATCCCTAACCAATCCTCACGCAGCGCAAGCGGCGGGATTACTCAAACCCCAAGGCGGCAGTTTACCAGACCTGGATTTACGCTCCCAAGACGTCAATGTCACCATCGAAGGCGAATACGCCATCACCACCGTCGATCAGGTTTTCTATAATCCCAACGCCCAGCCTCTGGAAGCTATCTACTCATTTCCAGTACCGGAAAAGGCCGCGGTCTCCCAGTTCACTTATTGGATCAACGGCGCGCCGGTTCATGGCGAAGTCGTCGCCAAAAAACAGGCCCGGGAAATCTATGAGCAGGAAAAGTCAGAAGGCCGCAACGCAGGTCTGACCGAACAAGACGCCTATAAAACATTCGACATCTCCCTAAGCCAGGTCTTACCGCAACAGGAAACCAAAATACGCTTGGTGTATTTGCAGCCAGTGCATATGGACACCGGAATCGGCCGCTACGTTTATCCACTGGAAGAAGGCGGCGTGGATGAGGAAAAACTGGCTTTCTGGACCGCCAACGAGACAGTGAAAGAACGCTTCAGCTTCAAACTTGATTTACGCAGCGGCTACCCCGTGGAAGCCTTGCGTTTACCCGAGCATCCACAAGCGCAGATCGCGCGAATGGACGAGCAGCGCTGGACAGTTTCCCTGCAATCAGACGCTCAAAGCCAGGCAGCCGCTCAGGAAGGCGTCGCCAATGCGCCCGCTTCCGCTCCCAGCGCTTACAGGCTGGATAAGGACATCGTGGTCTACTGGCGGCAACAGCAAAACCTGCCAGGCTCCGTCGACTTGATCACCTATAAAGAACCCGGCAAAGACAAAGGGACCTTCATGCTCACCGTGACGCCCGGAGACGATCTGCCGGCCATCACCGAAGGGCGCGACTGGACGCTGGTGCTGGACCGCTCCGGCTCCATGTCAGGCAAGTTCTCTACCTTGCTGGAAGGACTGCGTAAAGGGTTCGCCAAGTTCAACAGCAATGATCGCGTTCGCGTCATCATGTTCAATGACAACGCGACTGACATCACCAACGGATGGGTGCAGGCGACACAGGGGAATCTGCAGCAGGTAGTCAGCGCCGTTGAGAATGCAGGTCCCAACGGCGGCACCAACCTCATGTCAGCCATTCAAGGCGCGCTCACCGGACTTGATGCGGACCGCACCAACGCCATCTGGCTGGTCACCGATGGCGAAGCCAATGTCGGCGAAACCAAACAAAAGGCGTTTATTGAATTATTGGAGAAAAAGGATATTCGTCTGTTCACGTTCATTATGGGCAATTCCGCCAACCGTCCTCTGCTGGAAGCGATCACCAAACATAGTAACGGCTTCGCCATCAGCGTCAGCAATAGCGACGACATTATCGGTCAGCTCATGCTGGCCGCCAGTAAAGTCGACCACGCCGCCCTGCATGGCGCCAACTTGAAGATTTCCGGCATCAAAACCGCAGATGTCTTCCCCAAACAAATCGGCAGCGTTTACCGCGGCCAGCAATTGGTGATGTTCGGTCATTACTACGGTTCCGGGCAGGCGAAAGTGGAGCTGACAGGCAAAGTCTCTGGATCGCCTATCCGCTATCAGACCCAGTTTGAAGTCAAAGACGGAACCCTGCACCCTGAACTGGAGCGTCTCTGGGCCTTCGCGCAGATCGAAGATCTGATGGATCAGCAGCAGGATTATGGCGAGGATGCAGACCGTAAACAGGCAGTCACGGATTTAGCCGTCGAGTACGGACTGGTGACCGACTACACCTCGATGCTGGTGCTGGATGAGGGACGCTTTGAACATTACGGGGTGGAACGCCGCATCGGAGATCGCATCCAACGCGAAGAGTCCGCCCGCGAAGTACGAGCGCAGCAGCCCGCACAATCTCATCAGGTGGACTCGCAACAGCCGATGTACACCAAGAGCCGTCCATCATTTGGCGGAGGCGGCGGTGGCGGGGCCATCGACGGATTCATGCTGGCGCTGCTGGGCGCACTGGCCATCGCCGGACGTTGCTTCCGACCTCGTAAGCGCTAACTTCGGGAAACAGCAAAGAGACGGAGCCTTCCGTCTCTTTTTCTTTTTAAGACAATGACATAAATGTCTACTGCCCAGCTTGATCGGCTCAACGGCGCTGGTATAGCATGGCCGGCCAATCGCGCCATATCCCATATAAGGAAAACCGACGCTAAATGGCTAATTTTAATACACATCTGCTCGGCGGAGCCGCCGCATCCGGCGTACTGACCTCTACCCTGCTGTTGACCGGTTTATTCACCCCCGGGCAAGGCATGGCGCTGTGGGTAGCGGGAACCCTGGCGGGCCTGGCGCCAGACCTGGACGCCGACACCACCGCCATATTAAAAGGGTTGTTCAGCGCTCTGGGCGTGATGGCTTCCTTTGTCGTACTGTTTACGTTCCCCGACCTGCCTCTGTTGCCGCTATGGGGCGCTATGCTTGTGGCGTTTATCACCGTTCGTATCGGCGTGCTGCAAGTATTCGCTCACCTCACTGAGCATCGCGGCTCTTTCCACTCACTGTTGGCCGCCGCCAGCTTTGGGCTGGGCTCCGCGTTTTTATGCTGGCGCTTCATCGATCAAGGCGTCGACTTCGCCTGGGCGCTGGGCGCCATGGTGTTCGCCGGCTATATCGTCCATCTTATTCTTGACGAGTGTTACGCGGTTAATCTGGCGGATATGGAGTTCAAGCGCTCATTTGGAACCGCGTTGAAGCCAGTGAGCATCGATAACTGGTGGGCCAGCGGACTCTTCCTCGCCATCGCCATCTATTGCGCCATACAACTGCCCCCGCCGCACAAGCTGCACCTTGAAGTGGTCAGGCTAGCCACCCTGGATCATATCTGGCTGTCACGCACTTGAAGCCCGTTTAAAATTTATGCCAGTACGAGTCTGCAATAGCTTTTACCTTATCGCTTAAATAGGGATTATCGACATAGAAGGTCTGCCGCTGTTCGGGATGGATAACGGCGATCATCTCTTTGATAGCCGGATGGGAGTTAAAATTCTTCATAAAAGCGCCGTTCTCATAGGCTCGCCGCAGCCCCAGAGTAAGGATGCGATAACGCTCGACATCGTCTTTACCCAAATAAAGGAAATAATCGAACTTGTACGCGACCATCAAGCGCGGCTCGATCATCAATCCTTCCCCCGCGTGCTCACCGAGTTCAATAACCGCCTCGTGAACGCCGCGATTAAAGCCGTCAAAACGCCCCCGTTTTAACATCAACCAGAGACTGGCGTAAGTGGACTCAGTCACCGTAAAGCCTGCGGAGCGCAATATGTCCGTATCCGGCCAGTTCACACCCGAGCCTATCGTCAGCGTCTGTAGATCCGCCAGTGAGCTGACTTGGGAGAACTTTTCCGCATGATCTTCACGGATCATGAACACCCGATGCCCCAACAGTCCTCTCGTCAGGGGCACATCGACCTGTAAGAAGCGCTCTTCCCGAGTGCGGCTATATCCGGTGAAGAACACATTGAGAATGTCCGAGCGCCGGTGCAGTAGATTTAAGATGCGTTCCTGAGTGGCGTCCCCCATAGACACCACTTCCAGGGTATGCTCGCCCGGCGCATAGTTAAGCGCCAACTGCATGACACTGATTTCGTAGCTGAAAATTTCAGCGTCGCCATGCAGCAAGCCCAGCTTGAAATCCGCCGCCTCTGATCGGCTGCATAGGGTGACAAATATAAAAAGCAAAAAGATACGAATCGCCATAACGCGGGTTGTCCCAGCATGGGGGCGGATATCTGCAACCTAATCACAAACGGCTTTATAAATAGTAGACCAGTTCGGACTTGATATAGCTTCAGTTCAAACTGCTCTATGCGGAGCCCTATTGCGACACGGATTTTAACGTGACCAGGGAAATTTCTGGAGGAACCCGAAAACGCACAGGAAGAATACTGGTCCCGACTCCCGGGGTTACAAACATCTGGCGACCGTCCTCATCTATATGCCCAATGGCGAAGCGCTCGCCGTATTGAGAAGGCACAATGGGACGCCCTATAAATGGCAGGTTGACCTGACCGCCATGGGTGTGCCCAGCGAAAGTCAGGGATACGCGACGGGGAATGTCATAAAACACATCAGGATTGTGTGTAAACGCCAGTACAGGCGCCTCCGCGGGAACCTCGGCAAGCGCTTTGCCGACATCATGCGCGCCTTCCCAGTAATCGCTGATTCCAGCTAACCAGAACTGGCAATCCCCCTGAGTCAGCTCTTTGGAAGCGTCTTCTAAAAACTCGATACGGGTTCCCGTAAAAGCGTCGAGAATCAATTGCGGACCATGCCACCAGTCATGGTTGCCCATAACGGCGTATACGCCCAAGTCAGCTTGCAGCCGATCCAGTTCAGCGGCGATATCATGCGGCTCCGCAAACTCGCCGCCAATCACGCCCTGGATAACGAAATCTCCCGCCAGCAGCACCAGGTCCGGCCTCAACGCATTGGTTTCGTCAACCAGCTCCCTTAACCGGGATAAGCCATTGTGCGGCGATCCCACATGCAGGTCGGCCATCACCGCAACCTGCAAGTCATCACAGGATTGCGGCCAGGGATGAATGACGATGCTAACTTCATTCTCAACCAAAGACGCGGGTTCGATCCAAAACGCCCAGACGCCGAGCACGATGCTCAACACACCCAGGCTTATCATAATACGACGCAATATTTTCACTGATTGGGGCCCCCGACCGCCTCTTGTTTATTCAACTTTCCACACTGGATTTTTTGCGCAAGTGGTAGGTCAGTGTCATAGCGATACAATGACGCAACTCTTCTACAGAAATATCATCCGCCGCATCAAACAGAATGCTGCGGTTTCCCTCAAAACGAAACTCATCCCCGTAGATGCGTCGGAATGTTTCCACCAGGTTGGTCTGACAGTGAAAGTACATCGCATATCCAGAGGACGGGGACTTTAAGCAATCGATTCGGAGAGTACTGCCGCTTTTCGTCTTTGCGGTCAGATAGCTGGGCTGTCCCCATTTCAATGTTTCCTGCAGCTCGCCCACGCCTTCAGTGCTTCTCGCCACGTCAAAAATCAGATCACGCAGGAACAGTAACTTTGCTCTCACTGCATCCGGGTAGGCAGCGAATGTCGCCTGTACGCGCGCATCGGCGAATTCAACATGGGCGTCGTTCATTTGGCTTCCTTCAATCAGAACCGGCGAGTGTAGAAAATTCGCCACGTTTAAGTTGGAATCAGCGTCTCAGCGCAGGGTGCGTGAAACGCCCTGACAACACATCGTTAACAATTTATTGCAACACAGCCTTTAAAGCGCGCTGCGCAGGCGGTTTATAATCAGCCTTTTGGCTCTCCAGCGCACTTTACGAGGACGTAATTTTTACGATGAAAAGATGGTTACTGCAATTATTGGTGGTTGTCGCGCTGGTTCCCGCAGTCTGGTTTATCTCTACGCCGGATCAACGCAGAACCTATCTGAACGCCCTGAATCTGCCGCAAGATCCCTCATGGCTGCACGAAGCTAATTTACTTGCCCTGCTGGGTAAAACACCGCAGCAACCGCCCGAGGCAGAATCTTTGACGGACAGGACACCCATGCCTGACGCGCCAGCATCATCGCCTACTTCATCAAAAGACGCCGCTCCCAATGTCATGAACGCTTTGCGGCAAATGGCGCACAGCGCTCTGCCTCAAACCATGTGCGGAAAAACCGCCACTCGCGACATCCGGGACGTGGAAACCCCACAGATTTACAAATGGACTGACGCCAATGGACGCGTCCATTTCTCTGATAGCGCCCAGAACAAAAGCGCGCGATTCGTGGGCGAAAGCTACGCCTCACAGAAGAAGTATTTCGATTTCAAGCTGACCAGCAAAGGCATGCCCCGCAACGGCTTAGTGGAAGACAAAATCAGGGCCGCCGCCCAACAGGTTTATACACAACTGGAAGCGTATCTCGCGCCTGAACGCCGCAGACAGATCATTCTTAACCTGGAGCTTTACGGCAATCGCGCAGAGTATGAAGCCCTGCGCAAAAAAGTATTTCCTGGTTTCAACGCCGCCGCGTTCTTCTCCCATGGGGCCAACACCATCTATATGGTTAACGAAGACCATCTGGAAACTACCGTCGCCATCGCCAAGCATGAAGTGGTTCACGCTGTTCTGGCGGGTCTGGTCGGCCCCATGCCTACATGGCTCAACGAAGGCATGGCGGAGTACCTGGAACATGGCGGGCTGCCCTACAAGACGCTTCCCATTGATTTGAGCGAAAACGCCATTAACCAGTTGCTCGCTACAAAGCATCAGGACTTTTATAACGCCAGTGCAGAAAGCAACTATATGGCGTCACATAAATTGGTGGCGTATCTGAACAGCTCCGGCGAAGGTCGTCGCGTGATTGCTGATATTTTTAATGGCCTCGCCGATGCGCCCTGCAGCCAGGTCGATAGTCTCGGAGCCGTCACCAGAGCAATGGGCGATGTGGGACATCTGGCCAAATTGCTCTGATCTCAGGCTCGTCGCTATTGTGCGCCGCCCCCGCCAAGCGACCATTGCCAAAACCGCTCCCTGGCGTTACCGGGGCGGCTATTAGTCATAAATAAGCCTACAGTCCGGTATCGCGACTCCACCTCAATATCCCCATGCAGACAGGCGGCGGAGCGAGGCGGATTGACCAATGCTGAGGTCGCCTGCATCCAAACAGGATTCTCCGCTCCGCCAGCCCTCTGACTGAAACGAAGCATGTTATAGGGCGTCGGGAAAGGAAGCGTCAGCCTGCCCGGCTCTTCGTCCAGCCTGTAGTCTCTGGACAGTGGAGCATCCGTGTCGATGCGAATGACGCTTTCATTGCTGCTGTAGGGGTCAGAACTCCAGATGTAACCGATGGGGACCTCCGAGTCCGCTGGAATGACTATATGCAGCTCGTCATCCAGCCAGCATGAATAGGTCACCGCCAAGTGTTCAATATCTTCGTAGCGCTTGCCATCCAACTCCAGGTTCAAGCGCAGCACCTCCGTTCCCGCGGGCTTTTGTAAAACAGCATGCCTGATCACCTCACCATCAGGCATGCGCCATACTTCATTGCCCACTAATTCAATAACGCCTTCAGCCGCCTTTGGCGAAGCGGTCAGACTACGCCTGGCATCCCATTTTCCCTGGATAAAAATACCGGATGTGCCCTCCGCCAACCACACGGGGACCGCGATCACAATCACTATACGAAATAACAGCAGAGCGATATGCGCTATCGAAACTCGGTATATGGCGGAAAGCCCCCAGACAAACATAGCCAGAATAGCCGGAGACAGGACCAGCACGCATAAATAGAAAACGCCCAGTCCTTCCATGCCGGAGACGCTACGAGGTATCAGAATGGAAGCGCCAACGGCGGATGCGACGCCAATGGCCAGAATCAGATGTACGGCGATGGAGCTGAACCAGTCCAACGGATAATCCGACCTGCGACGGAGCCCGTTACGACAGGCGAGAAACAATATGACGGCTAAAGCCAAAACAAGAAGGATTTTCAGGCAGGGCAGGATATATAAATGAAAGATCGCCGTCACGGTATGTCTCCAGGAAGGAAAAGGTATCTGAAAGCCTAACTTTGATAGCTACTCAGAGCCATATTCGGGAGATAAGTATCACTTACCGAGACGACCAGACTAATCGATATCCACCTCTTCCCGGGTGACTGGCGACGATGCATTTAAGGCTGCAAGACACTCCCGCAGCCTTAACTATAGACCGCCAGGATCAGCGCCGAGACACCTCATGCTCTTGAATTGCCCGCATAATTCTGCGCGCAGCTTTCATGACGGTGTCTTCGTTGGGATGAATGCCGTCGCCGCGATGCTCGAATGTACGCCAGGGGTTCACCAATAAAGCACCCTCAAGCTCATCATGAATTCTATGCGCGAACAGGCGCCCGAAATAGCTGAAATCATCATTACTCATCGCCCAAGTCAATCCTGACAGGCTTGCGAACAAAGACAGATCCAAGTCATCAGCGTTGGGGTACAGGGGATACACTGGAGTTAACCCAAGATCCAGCACCTGCCGGCCAATAGCGATCAGGCGATCCACCGCTGCATTCATTTGGGCGCCGCCGCACAAAACTGTTTGAGATTGATCAATACCGAATGAGTCGGAGTGCAGGCAATCATTGCTGATGCTGATGATCACGTAATCGGCGTTGTATCCGGTCAAGCCTGTCTGATCGTACTGCGCCACCCGCAATAACGCCTTTTGCAACTGAGTTGAGTAGCTATCCCACCGGGCGGAACCACAGACCGGGTTACAACTGATGCGACTAAAGGTCGTAGCGCCTGCTTGCGCCTCGCTTTTGACATTTATTCCAAACCGCGTCAACGCCGTCCCCAGGTCGACATAATCTCCTGAACCAACTGATATCCCCGACAATGGTCCCTGCAGGTCGGAGTTAAGAGGCGTATCGCCACTGGCGTAGGAAGCGCCTATCAGCAACACGGGCTTATCGATCGCTGCGACGGAAGTGGTCAGAAAAATTCCTGTGGCGAGCAGTAGTCTCACAATCAGTTGTAATGCGTTCACTATTCTTAATCTCCATGTGGTTTAACCAGTATCTACCCCTCTAGCCATCCGGGACACCTGCCGCCTGAACAAACTTGGCGACAGTTCGCTATCAGGATGTAACGCATTTATAACAACTCCAGGCGCATTGAAAAATGCTCGATTGTTACGTGGCGGAACGTTACAAAGCATATATGCTGAATAATGTTTGTTTTCAGAACATTTCAAAAGCCAAGCGGTCGTAACATGAATGCGGAATTTTTCCACCAACCCCGCCAATTTCGAAAAAGCGACTTTGCCCTGCGCCTGAAAGAGCTGCGCAGTCATTTCGGCTATACCCAGCAAAAGGTAGTGGACGGCGTCAATGAGCTTCTGCCCTTAATACAGCACCGCCCCCACCCGCTTTGCCGCAGCCGATACGCCAAGTGGGAATTGAACAATCGCACGGAGATGCCGGACTATCCGGAGCTGCTCGCCTTGTGTCACTACTTCGAGCAGGAACCTTACTACCTGCTCACTGGCGTTAACGGGCCTCGCAAGTCCCGTAATAGTCAACATGCGCTGGACACCCTTTATAGCCGCTGGGAAGAGGACATTCACTTCAAGTACGTGGTGAAGATGTTGCTGGAGCGCACTCCCGAAGCCACTCGAAAGTTGGCGGAATTAATCGACGTGCTGACGTTAGGCGACCGCAGCCTGATCAATAATCACAAAAACAGGGCGAACTGATATCCCGCAGAGCGAAGCAACTTTTTCCTAACTTTCATCCTTAGGGTAAACCCCATATTGCCCCTCTGCTGCGGAGCCTGCACACTGCTTACTACCCTAAGCATTAGAAACAAAAGGATATTTTATGAAGTCCGCACTAGGAGCCCTGTTTGGGTGCGCGCTCTCTGGAGCCTGTTTCGCCACCAATTTGAACATCGTCGACTACGGCGCTACGCCGGATGACTATAACGATGACGACGCCATCGCCATCAACGCCGCCATTAACGCCGCTCGTGATGGCGACGTCGTCATCATTCCTGAAGGGACGTTCCATATTCGCGAAACGATCAACCTGAAAAGTAACGTCAGCCTGAAAGGAGAAGGCTACGCCAAGTCAGGCATTGCAGCGTTATTTGAGGGGGATGATCCAGAAGATATCGTCCTTAAAGGTAAGAACGTCACTAAAGTAACCATTTCCGGCCTGCGGCTTAAAACCAACTTGAGCGGCGGCGTTAAAGCGTTGGTCTATATCAAGAACTCTTCCGACGTCACTATCGATGACGCCAGCTTTCACCGATTTAAACGTCATGGCGTTTACTTCAGCAACACCGTGAATGGAAAAGTGCTGAACTCCAAGTTTCAGGAAGCCACCGAAATTAATACTGGCGGTTATGGCTATGGCGTGGTTTACACCGATGGATGTGAAGGCGGCAGAGTAGAAAACAGCGACTTTAATGGCCCTGATATCCGTCATGGCGTCGTCGTGCAAGGCGGAGACGCCAACGGTCCCAGCCACGGCGTCGTGATCAGAGACAACCGCTTTGTGCATACCGCTCAAGACGCCATCGACCTGCATGGTTACGGCGAGTACGGCAACTATGTCATGTACAACACCATCCAGGGCGACCCGGACAGTGACACTATTGGACGCGGAATTGGCGTCGGCGAAGACGTTCACGGTCCCTCAGGAAGCGGCAACGTCATCAAATACAACGTTATCCGCGATACCCGTTACGGCATTCATGTACTGACCGGTTCCCCCAACGTCACCATCCGATACAACGAAATTTACGACTGCAAGCGCTACGGTATTTACATCCAGAATGGTCCCGATGCGGATATTCGCGACAATAAAGTCGAGGGCTGTGAAAAATGGGGCATTTACGTAGAAAAAGGCGACAACACCGTCATTCGTAAAGCGGAGACAGGCAACCAGATCCATAACAACGGACTGGGCGGCTCAAGCTTTGGGGGCGTGCGCGTTGATGCAGACAATTCAGGTCTGGATATTCAGGACAACGATTTCTGCAATAACGAAAGCAAAGGCGGCGTAAACCTTTCATTCGCAGGCCAGGGCACGGTTAAAAACAACCTTTGCCAATAACTTCGTTGGGTCCTTGAAATTGCGGGACTACAGCCTGCCGCCCCACCAAGGTCAGGCAGGCTGAACTCGCGTCAACTTGGACCGACATATGCTTGGCGTCAAACCCCAGGCTTCCAAATTGCGCTTCCGCTCTGCGGAGTCAGACGCACTAACCACCCTAAACATCAGAAACAAAGGATATTTTATGAAATCAGCACTAGGAGCCCTGTTTGGGTGCGCGCTCTCCAGCGCCTGTTTCGCCACCAATTTGAACATCGTCGACTACGGCGCCACACCAGACGATCACAGCGACGATGACTCCATCGCCATCAACGCCGCCATTAACGCCGCTCGTGATGGCGATACGGTCATCATCCCTGAAGGAACCTTTCACACCCGCGAGGAAATCATACTGAAGAGTCGTGTTAACTTGAAAGGCGCGGGGTACGCCAAATCGACGATTACTGCGGTATACACCAGTAAGGACAATGACGACGAACATAAAACCTTAATTAAAGGCAGGTACCTGTTTTCGGTCACCATATCCGGGCTGAGACTGAAAACCGTCCATCCAGAGGGAGTCAATAAGCTGATTTCCATCATAGATTCTGAAAACGTCAGCGTTAATGAAAGCAGTTTTCACCGATTTGAAGAGCATGCCGTTTATTTTTATAACACCGTCAACGGCAGAGTCGCCAACTCCCGGTTTCAGGATGCAACGAATACGATCGATGGAGGACATGGCTATGGCGTGGTCTATACAAGCGGGTGTAATCGAGGCAGAGTGGATAACAGCTACTTCTATGGCCCCGATATTCGTCACGGCGTAGTGATTCAAGGGGACAAAAAAATAAACCGCCCCAGCCACGGTATCACTGTAAACAACAATTACTTCAAAGACACAAAACAAGACGCCATTGATCTACATGGGTCAGGCGAGTACGACAACCTTGTCATAAATAATACAATCGTGGGCGACCCCAACGACAAGACGTTAGGTCGAGGAATTGGCGTTGGCGAATTCAGACACGGACCCTCTGGCAGCGGAAATATCATTCAAGACAACACTATCCGTAACACTCTTTACGGCATACATGTCCAGAAAGGTTCGCCTAACGTTAAGATTAAAGGGAATAAAATCTACGATTGCGATCGCATGGGTATATACATTGAGGAAGGACAAAATGTGGATATAGAGGCCAATAAAATCGAAGGGTGTAGATGGTGGGGCATTTATGTGGAGAATGGCGACAATACCACCATTTCTTCAGGAAGCAAGGCTACAAACGAAGTGCACGGCAACGGCTGGGGCTCCAGTGGAACCTGGGGTGAACCGAAAGTCTACGGCAACGGCGGCGTACGTGTAGAGAGTCAAAATACAGGGATGAATGTGCGAAATAATAACTTTTGCGACAACGAGAGCAATGGCGGCCCCAACTTCCAGTTTGAAGGGCAAGGTACAGTCCTGAATAATCAATGTCAGTGAGGCGAACTAATTCCTCTCACATGTGATTAATGCATCGCCAGGGCAGCTACAAACTGCCCTGGCCGCTTCTCTCTTCTTCAGTCCTGCCACAAACATCGCTAATACTCCGTCTTGGGAAACTCATTTTTCGATAACCAGTAATAGAAGATCGAGTAAATGGTGTCATAAAAGTCCTGTATTCCATATTCCATTCTTTTGCTGATCAAGCTGGATGCGCCCGATTTATAACACTCAATCGCTGTACGTTCATGGGTGGATTCCGTCAGAACGACAATGGGCGTAAAACGATTATGATCCGATTTACGGATCGCCTGCATGACTTCATAGCCGCTGGCGATTGGCAACCCCAGATCCACCAGAATCAGGTCGAAATGAGCATTCTGGACCTTGAACATCGCCTTGGCGCCATTGTCCACAAATTCGCATTGGCATCTCACTTCCCTACGCTCTAAAACCCGACGCATCAAATCCACCGTGTCCTGATCGTCTTCAATGACCAGAACCCTGCGGTTATGAGAAGTGCTGCTTTCCAGTACACGATAATCTCCGTAAGACACTCGCTTTTGCTCCTTCAGTACGTCCTGCTTTCTCCCGGCGAGAAATCAAGCGCCGAAAATAAGGAGTTGGGGCCAGGAGGGCCGCATCATAGCGAGCGGAGATGAGATTACGCACAAACGAAATTGATCAAAGCCCGCCAGACGAGCCACCATCCTGGCGATAAATCATATTAAGCATAGTTTAAATCAGAGTCTCTACACCGAGCCGACGCCAGAAATAAAAAAGCCAGCCTGTTCAGGCTGGCTTTTTCAACGAATGCGCGGTTTATCAGCCTTGCATTGGCACCAATTTCAGCTCAACGCGACGGTTGGCTGCACGGCCTTCGGTGGTGCTGTTGGTTGCGACAGGATAACGCGGACCATAACCGATTGTCTGAACGCGCGAACTCAGCACGCCTTGTGAAATCAGATAACGGCCAACGCTGCTGGCGCGCTGCTCGCTCAAACGCTGGTTCAGGTCCAGGCTACCAGTAGAGTCGGTGTGGCCACTGACCTGAATGATAGTTTTGTCGAACTCTTTCAACACCAGACCAACTGAATCCAGAGTGTCGTAAAAGTTGGCTTTGACATCCGAACGTCCCGTATCGAAGGTAATGTTGCCGGGCATAACCAGAGTGATTTCGTCGCCGTTACGCACGACGCGCACGCCAGTGCCTTCCAGACGGTGACGCAGCTCAGACTCTTGCTTGTCCATGTAATAGCCGATGCCCCCGCCTACAGCGCCACCCGCAGCTGCGCCGATCAGAGCGCCCTTGCCGCGATCTTTCTTGCTGGAAGTGGCCGCGCCGATCGCTGCGCCAGCAACCGCGCCGATGACAGCGCCAGTAGTTGCGTTAGCGGTTTTCTTCTCCCCGGTGTAGGGATCGTAGGTTTGGCATCCAGCGGCCAGGGAACCCGCTACTACAAGAGCACAAAGCTTAAATTTCATTCTCTATCTCCAGATTTATCAGAGTTGGCGGTAATTTTAGTTTCATTTTTCTTAACAGAAGCTGAACGCTGATCAGCGATAGCCCTGTCAAAAGCTTCACTGATCCAGCCAAAGACCCTTGTGCGGATCTCTGGCGATTCGTTTACCAGTTGATGACGTCCCGTATCCAAATATCGCACTTCCGCATTCGGCAACAGACGTTGTAGTTGCGGAATATTATGGCGCCAGTCCACGGTAGTGTCTTCCTTGCCTTGCACAATGGTGACAGGTTGCTCCAGCGGGTCTGTGCTTTCAATACGTTTTACCCACCGGCGCAACGCGCCAACCCAATCGATAGACACCGCTCGCGACTGTAAAGGGTCCTTATCCTTAAGAAACTTAATGAACTCGGGGTCGTTGGAATTGGCCATAAATACCCGACGCCAGGTACGAATAAAAGGTCCAAACAAGGTATGCAGCATCACCACGGAGCGCCACCCTTGCGGGCGCACCAGCGGCGCCAGAAACGCCCAGTGCAGAAACGGACTGCTTGCAGGAGTGAAGCGGTTGCTAAACAAATACTCTATCAGTACCGCCCCCCCTGTGCTCTGTCCAACGGACATCCATGGTCTCGGCATGTTGCCGTCGCACAACATCAGGCAGGCTTCCAGTATGGATTGATACTGGGCGAAGTTCTTGATCGACACAGTCTCCCCACTGGACAATCCGTGCCCCGGCAAATCATAAGCGACGACCGCATAGCCATCGCGTAACAAGTGCTCGATCAAATGGCCGAACAGGCCTACGTGATCAAAATAGCCATGAAATACGAATACCGTACCTCGCGGCCTGGGTGGCGTATACATATGACAGGCCAGACGGTAACCAATGGCCTCAAAGTACCCCAGACGATGCGCTACGCCGGTAATGCGGGTTTCTTTATCGATGCGGTAGTAACTGCAGTAGTGTTTTTCTATCTCAGTGATATGAGGCGCGTCTTTAAACGAAATCGGACGCAGTTGCTTACGCAGGAGTTCTCTGTCCCAGAATGGCGTCATGAAAAAATCAAACCTTAATTTCAGGTCGGGCCGGCCCGCCCCAGATTCCTTTTGGCGAGGCATTCATTGCCGCCGCTATCTTCGCGCCGGCTATCAAACCGACGTCTGTTCAGCATAGACCAAATCCCGGGCTCGCGGTCCGGGCTAATTTACCATGATCCGCCTCGAATCAAGATTAACAATAAAAAAGGGAACACCCTCCGCATTATCTGCGGCGGGACATTCCCTTCCTTAAGGTCTTATACGGTCAGCGGATCAGTTGATCTTCTGATCGAGTTCGCCACGAACATAACGCTGGAACATGGCTTCCAACGACATCGTCTTGATTTTGCTGGCCTGACCGGCGGCATTGAACGCTTCATAACGCGCCACGCAGATTTCCTTCATAGCCTTGGTGGCTACAGCCAGATATTTGCGCGGATCGAATTCAGACTTGTTCTGCCCCATGAAACGGCGGATTGCGCCAGTGCTGGCCAGACGCAAGTCGGTATCAATATTGACCTTACGCACGCCGTGCTTGATGCCTTCCTGAATTTCTTCCACCGGCACGCCATAGGTTTCCGCAATCTCACCACCGAATTCGTTAATGATCGCCAGCCAGTCCTGAGGAACGGAGGAGGAGCCGTGCATAACCAAATGTGTGGTGGGGATGCGCTCATGAATCGCTTTGATGCGATCAATCGCCAGGATGTCGCCTGTAGGCGGACGGCTGAATTTGTAGGCGCCGTGGCTGGTGCCGATAGCAATAGCCAATGCATCAACCTGGGTCTTCTTAACGAAGTCAGCCGCTTCATCCGGATCAGTCAGCATCTGATCGTGGCTGAGAACGCCCTCAGCGCCAATGCCGTCTTCTTCGCCCGCCGTGCCGGTCTCCAAAGAGCCCAGACAGCCCAACTCGCCTTCTACGGAAACGCCGCATGCATGGGCCATTTCCACAGTGCGACGGGTGACGTCGACGTTGTATTCATAGGTAGTCGGGGTCTTGCCGTCTTCCCCGAGGGAGCCGTCCATCATGACGGAGGAAAAGCCCAGCTGAATGGAACGCTGGCATACTGCCGGCGAAGTGCCGTGATCCTGGTGCATCACTACCGGAATATGAGGGAACTCCTCAATCGCCGCCAGAATCAAGTGACGCAGGAACGGCGCTCCTGCGTATTTGCGGGCGCCCGCAGACGCCTGCACGATCACAGGGCTGTCGGTTTGGTCCGCAGCTTCCATAATGGCCCGCATCTGCTCCAGGTTATTGACGTTAAATGCAGGAACGCCGTAACCGTGTTCAGCCGCATGGTCCAGAAGCTGGCGCATGGTAATCAGTGCCATTTCTCATCCCCTATAGTGTTCAATTTTTAGTTAATTAATCTCTCGCATCGACCATCGCGACGGATACTTGGTCCGTCGCGTTTTCTGAGCCGACAATCTGACTACAGTCTGTCCCCAAAACTTACTCGGCGGCCCGCTTTTGCAGCATGGCCACAGCCGGCAGGGTCTTGCCTTCCACAAATTCGAGGAACGCGCCGCCGCCGGTGGAAATGTACGAAATCTTATCAGATACGCCATATTTATCGATCGCCGCCAGGGTGTCCCCGCCGCCGGCGATGGAAAACGCATCCGATTCAGCAATGGCTTTGGCCAGGGTTTTGGTGCCTTCGCCGAACTGATCGAATTCAAACACGCCGACCGGACCATTCCACAGAATCGTCTTAGCTGACTTAAGCAGCTCCGCCAGGGCGGCCGCAGACTGAGGTCCGATATCCAGAATCATATCATCGTCCGCCACCTCGGCAATCGGCTTAACGGATGCTTCAGCGCTCTCGCTGAACGCTTTCGCCGTTACAACGTCCGTAGGCAACGGAATTTGCACCTTGGCCGCAATGCTGCGAGCAGTATCAAGCAGATCCATTTCGCACAGAGATTTGCCGACTTTGTGATCGGCCGCCGCCAGGAAGGTGTTGGCGATGCCGCCGCCAACGATCAATTGATCGCAGACTTCCGACAAAGAGTTCAACACGTCCAGCTTAGTCGATACTTTGGAGCCCGCCACGATAGCGACCATGGGTCTTTGTGGTTTATCCAAAGCCTGACCCAGCGCTTCCAGCTCCGCCGCCAGTAAAGGCCCGGCGCAGGCCACGGGCGCGAATTGAGCGACGCCATGGGTGGAAGCCTGCGCACGGTGCGCGGTGCCGAAAGCGTCCATAACAAAAATATCGCACAACGCCGCATACTTCTTGGACAGCTCTTCGTTGTCCTTGCCTTCGCCGACGTTGAAGCGCACGTTCTCAAACAGAACCAGACCGCCCTCTTCCACCTCAAAATCGCCGTCCAGATAATCACGCAATACGGGCGTTTCGCGTCCTAACAGGCTGGAAAGATGAGCGCCCACGGGCTGCATGGAGTTTTCTTCGGAGAACTGTCCTTCTTCCGGACGCCCCAGATGAGACATCACCATCACTTTGGCGCCCTGCTGCATCGCCAGTTTGATAGTGGGAAGCGCCGCCTGGATACGCGCGTCGGACGTCACTTTGCCGTTTTTGACGGGCACGTTCAGGTCTTCACGGATTAACACTCGCTTGCCGCGCAAATCCAGATCCGTCATTTTAATCACAGACATAACAGTTCCTCATTTCAACAAAACAGTGGTTATCGTTTAAAACCCTTCCCTATGGCGTCGGCAGGATAATCCCGGCGAGCGCCGCGGCGGCCGGGATCTGGCGCTAAAGACTCAGCCAATGCGCTGACGTATCCAGCATGCGATTGGCGAAGCCCCATTCGTTATCGAACCAGGCCATTATTTTTATCAGTCGTCCGCCGCTGACTTTGGTTTGATTGGCGTCCACCACCCCGCTGCGAGGATCGTGGTTGAAATCACAGGAAGCCAGCGGCTCTTCGGAAAAGCCAAGGATTCCAGCGAAAGCGTTCTGTGAGGCGGCCTTGAGCAAGCCGTTGACTTCCTCCATATCCGTCTCACGGGATACGCACACCGTGAGGTCCATCATGGATACGTTGATAATAGGCACCCGCACCGCGTTCGCTTCAAATTTACCGACCATGGACGGCAACAGCCTTTCTATGCCTTTCGCCAGACCGGTGTTCACCGGAATGATGGACGCCATCGCGCTGCGCGTGCGGCGCAGATCATGATGGTGGTAGGCGTCAATAACCGGCTGGTCGTTCATGGCGGAATGGATAGTGGTGATCACCCCGCGCTCCACGCCAAGATTGTCGTCCAGCACCTTGATGATGGGGACGATGCAATTGGTCGTGCAGGAAGCGTTGGAAACGATGCGATGACTTTGCCGCAGGCCGTCGTGATTGATGCCGTATACCACGGTGTAATCCACGTCGGCTTCGGCCGGTTGAGAAAACAGCACGCGACTGGAGCCGCTGCGCAGATGTTTTTCTGCGGTCATGCGGTCGGAAAAGGCCCCGGTGCATTCCAGCACCAGATCCACTCCGATATCCGCCCAGGGAGCCCTGGCCGGATCTTCTTCACGCAGGATGCGGATTCTGTCGCCATTGACCATCAGTTGCCCGTCCCGTAAAGACACCTCCCCACGGAAACGACCGTGGGTGGTGTCATAACGCGTCAGGTAAGCGATGGTTTCCGCGTCCGCCAGTTCATTGACGGCGACAATTTCCATGGATTGGCGATAGCCGGATTCGTACAACGCGCGCAACACGCTTTGCCCGATCCGGCCATACCCATTAATGGCAATACGATGGGTCATACCGCTAAGGCGTTCTTCTGTCAGTAAGTGGATTTATGCATCCAGCGAGTCTAACAGATCTTGCGCCTGGGCCACCACGTTATCCACGGTGAAGCCGAACTCTTCGAACAGCAGGTTGGCAGGCGCGGACTCGCCGAAAGTGCTCATGCCCACAATGCGTCCGTCCAGGCCAACGTACTTGTACCAGAAGTCCTGGTGCGCCGCTTCGATCGCGATGCGAGCGCTTACTTCCAACGGCAGCACTTGCTGGCGGTAATGGAAGTCCTGCTTGTCGAAAACGTCGGTAGACGGCATGGACACAACGCGTACTTTGTGACCCTGCGCAGTCAGCGCTTCAGCAGAAGCGACGGCGAGACCAACTTCAGAACCGGTTGCGATCAGTATCAGGTCAGGCTGGCCCGCGCAATCCTTCAGGATGTAGCCGCCCTTCTCGATATTCGCTACCTGCTCAGCGTCACGGGGCTGATGCGGTAAGTTTTGACGCGAGAAAATCAACGCGCTTGGACCGTCTTCACGCATGATCGCGCTTTTCCAGGCGACAGCGGATTCAACCGTGTCACAAGGACGCCACGTGCTCATATTTGGGGTAGTGCGAAGGTTGGCCAGCTGCTCGATCGGCTGGTGAGTTGGACCGTCTTCGCCCAGACCGATAGAGTCGTGGGTGTAAACCAGGATAGAGCGTTGCTTCATCAGCGCAGCCATACGCACCGCGTTGCGCGCATATTCCATGAACACCAGGAAAGTGGCGCCGTAAGGAATGAAGCCGCCGTGCAACGCCACGCCGTTCATGATCGCGGACATGCCGAATTCACGCACGCCGTAGTAAATGTAGTTACCATCCGCGTCTTCTTTGCTGACGCCTTTGCTGCCTTTCCAGATAGTCAGGTTGGAGCCCGCCAGGTCAGCGGAGCCGCCCAACAGTTCCGGCGCCAGCGGAGCGTATGCGTTGATGCTGTTCTGAGACGCCTTACGGCTGGCGATGGTCTCGCCTTTGGCCTGACACTCTGCGATGTAGGCGTCCGCTTTGGCGGCGAAATCTTCCGGCAGTTTGCCGGCGCTACGACGCAGCAACTCGCCAGCCAATTCAGGATGCGCCTGCTGGTATGCAGCGAATTTCTCGGACCAGGCTTGTTGCATAGCCGCGCCTTTCTCTTTCGCGCTCCAGGCGGCGTAAATATCTTCGGGAACCACGAAAGGCTCGTGGGTCCAGCCCAGCGCCTGACGCGCGCCGGCGATTTCGTCATCGCCCAGAGGCGCGCCGTGACACTCTTCTTTGCCCTGCTTGTTGGGCGCGCCGTAGCCAATGATAGTTTTGCAGCAGATCAGCGTCGGCTGTGAGGTATTGCCGCGCGCTTGCTCAATCGCCTGCTTGATGGCGTCGGCATTGTGTCCATCGACGCCCGGAATCACTTGCCAGCCGTAGGCTTCGAAGCGCTTGGGCGTGTCATCGGTAAACCAGCCTTCCACTTCGCCATCGATAGAGATGCCATTGTCGTCATAGAAGCAGATCAGTTTGCCCAGCCCCAAAGTGCCCGCCAAAGAACACACCTCGTGGGAAATGCCTTCCATCAGACAGCCATCGCCGAGGAACGTATAGGTGTAATGGTCGATGACGTCATGGCCGTCGCGGTTGAACTGGCCCGCCAGCGCTTTCTCAGCCAGCGCCATGCCCACGGCGTTGGCGATGCCCTGCCCCAAAGGACCCGTGGTGGTTTCGACGCCCGGCGCGTAGCCGTATTCAGGGTGACCTGGCGTTCTGGAGTGCAGCTGACGGAAATTTTTCAAGTCTTCGATGCCCAGATCGTATCCGGACAGGTGCAGAAGGGAGTACAGCAGCATGGACCCGTGACCGTTGGACAGAACAAAGCGGTCGCGGTTAATCCAGGAGGGATCGGTCGGGTTGTGGTTCAGGTAATCGCGCCACAGCACTTCCGCAATGTCCGCCATACCCATCGGGGCTCCGGGATGTCCTGACTTGGCTTTTTGCACAGCATCCATACTCAACGCGCGAATCGCGTTGGCGAGTTCTTTACGAGATGGCATTCAGCTCACTCCCTCTCAGATCGAGTTTTGGTTTGTGATTAGGGGGGTCAAAAACGAGTGCGTATTTTCATACATTAAAGAGGTAGGAGCAAATTTCATCGCCCCAATCCCCCAGTTTACCGCCCGTTCATCCCTCAAGCCCGTCTCCAAGGCGGCGACGCCGCCTTGTCCTACTGCCATTCACTGCAAAAAACAGCCCATTTTTTGCGCCAGAGAAACTATATCAAAATTTTTTGATATAGTTCTTGTACGCATTTTTTGATGTTGCTAAACTTTTGGCCTATGAATGATTCCATGCTCCCACACAGCGACAGCGCAGGTACCGAAGCCGCTGCAGACTACGCAGAACTGGCTGGCGTTTATAAGGCCTGCGGCGATGCGTTGCGTCTGGAAATATTGCGTGTCCTGGAACGGAACGCCTACGGGGTGCTGGAATTGTGTTCGATATTCGACGTCAAACAATCCGCCATGAGCCATCACCTGAAAGTGCTGGCCAAGGCCAGGATGGTGGAAGCCCAGCGGGAAGGTAACAGTATTTTCTACCGACGTCCTATTCTGGCCGGCGACGACAGCGCCGAGCTGGCGCGGCTGCAGTTGTTCAGTAATCTGGACCTGTTGCCGCTGACTGCGGACGCCCGTGACCGTATTGGCAATGTAGGAGAGCAACGCGCACAGCAAAGTCAGGCGTTTTTTTCCCGGTACGCTGAGCATTTCCAGGCGCACCAGGAGTTGATTGCGGAATATCCGTTATACGCCACGCCGGTGCGGGATATGTTGCAGCAGCAGTTGGCCGGCGAGAAGGTCAACACGCTTCTGGAAATCGGCCCCGGCGAAGGCGCCTTTCTGGAAGACCTGTCGACGATGGCGAATTCCGTCATCGCCTTGGATAACTCCGAGGAAATGTTGCAAAAAGCACGCGATTTTGCGGACGCCAGACAATTGTCGAACGTGCGCTTTATCGTAGGAGATACGCGTAGCGCCCTCGAACAGGGCGTCAGCGTTGATGTGATTGTGATGAACATGGTGTTGCACCATGTGGCGTCGCCAGCGGACATGATTCGCGATTGCGCGGCCTTGTTGCGCCCCGGCGGCATGTTGATTTTGAGCGACTTGAGCCGCCACGATCAGTCCTGGGCCAGAGAGTCCTGCGGCGATTTGTGGCTGGGCTTCGACAGCACTGAAATCTCCCGTTGGGGAGCGCAGTCGGGCCTGGCGGAAGGCGAAAGCATTTATATAGGCGTGCGCAATGGGTTTCAGATCCAGGTGCGCCAATTTTTATTGCCCAAAAACGGGAGCCAAACGCTGACTGGCGCAACCGCATGTCAGTCCGAAGGTTCCGCAACATCAACCCACCCCAGTCATTGTAATCTTTAACCATAAGGACGCATGCGATGAGCGAATATTCCATTTTTACTTCCGAGTCAGTATCTGAGGGCCATCCGGACAAGATGGCGGATCAGATTTCTGACGCTATCCTTGACGCCATCATTAAAGATGATCCAAACGCGCGAGTGGCGGTTGAAACTTTAGTGAAGACGGGCATGGCGGTTATCGCCGGCGAAGTGCGCACCAACACTTACGTGGACCTGGAAGACATCGTCCGCAGCGTCATTCTGGATATCGGTTACAACAGCTCAGACGTTGGCTTTGACGGCGCGTCCTGCGCGGTACTGAACGCCATCGGCAAGCAGTCTGGCGACATCGCCATGGGCGTGGACGAAGCCAGCGAAAAAGATTTGGGCGCCGGGGACCAAGGGTTGATGTTCGGTTACGCGACCAATGAAACTGACGTGCTGATGCCCGCTCCGATTTATTACTCCCACCGTCTGGTGGAAAGACAGGCTTACCTGCGCAAGAACAGCATCCTGCCCTGGTTGCGTCCAGACGCCAAGAGCCAGGTGACGCTGCGTTACGAAAACGGTAAGCCGGTAGCGGTTGAAGCAGTAGTGCTGTCCACTCAGCACACGCCAGACGTGAAGCAGTCCGACATCCGCGAAGCAGTGTTGGAGGAAATCATCAAGCACGTACTGCCTGAAGAGTGGCTGCACAGCGACACCCAATACCACATCAACCCAACCGGCCAGTTCATCATCGGCGGCCCAGTGGGCGACTGCGGCCTGACCGGTCGCAAGATCATCGTCGACACTTACGGCGGCATGGCTCGTCATGGCGGCGGCGCATTCTCCGGTAAAGATCCGTCCAAGGTGGACCGTTCCGCAGCCTACGCAGGCCGCTACGTCGCCAAAAACATTGTCGCTTCCGGTCTGGCGGCCAAGTGTGAAATTCAGGTCTCCTACGCAATCGGCGTATCGGAGCCCACCTCTATTTCCGTGAACACGTTCGGCACTGGCAAGATCAGCGACGACAAAATCGCCACTTTGGTGCGCGAGCACTTCGATCTGCGTCCACGCGGCCTGATCGAAATGCTGGACCTGAAACGCCCAATCTATCGTCCGACTGCGTCTTACGGACACTTCGGCCGCACCGGCGACGGCTTCAGCTGGGAAAGAACCGACAAGGCCGACGCTCTGCGCGCCGCAGCCGGCATCTGATTCCCATAGCAAAGAGCCTCACCCGAGGCTCTTTTTGCAACAGACCGAGACTTCCGGCGGGCCCGACCCGCCCTCCCTCATTAGGATCAGCAATAGGACACCAAACATGGCTCAGTTACAATCTGTAGATAACTTCAGCGACTACAAGGTCAAGGACATCAGCCTGGCGGCTTGGGGACGTAAAGAAATCGAAATCGCCGAGGGCGAGATGCCTGCACTGATGGCGCTGCGTGAAAAATATCGCGAGCAGCAGCCGCTGGCCGGCGCCCGCATCATGGGGTGCATCCACATGACCATCCAGACTGCGGTTTTGATCGAAACCCTGGTGGCCTTGGGCGCCGAAGTGCGCTGGTCCTCCTGTAACATTTTCTCCACTCAGGATCACGCAGCGGCGGCGATCGCGGCGGCGGGCGTTCCCGTATTCGCCTGGAAAGGCGAAACTGAAGAAGAGTACGTCTGGTGCATCAAGCAGACCATCACCAAAGACGGACAGCCCTGGAACGCCAACATGGTGCTGGACGACGGCGGCGACCTGACTGAAATTCTGCACAACGAATTCCCGCAAATGCTGGATCACATCCACGGCATTTCCGAAGAGACTACGACGGGCGTTCACCGTCTGCTCGACATGATGAAGAAAGGCGAACTGAAAGTGCCTGCGGTCAACGTCAACGACTCCGTCACCAAGAGCAAGAACGACAACAAATACGGTTGCCGTCACTCATTGAATGACGCCATCAAACGCGCCACCGACCATCTGTTGGCGGGTAAAAAAGCGCTGGTCATCGGCTACGGAGACGTGGGTAAAGGCTCCGCAGCGTCACTGCGTCAGGAAGGCATGATCGTCAAGATCAGCGAAATCGACCCTATCTGCGCCATGCAGGCCTGCATGGACGGCTATGAAGTCGTCTCTCCCTACATCGACGGCGTCAACACCGGCAGCGCTGACGGCGTTAACCGTGAGCTACTCGGGCATACCGACCTGCTGGTCACCACCACCGGCAACGTCAATGTGTGCGACAAGTACATGCTGCAGGCGCTCAAGTCCGGCGCAGTCGTCTGTAACATCGGTCACTTCGACAACGAAATCGACACCCGTTTTATGCGCGATAACTGGGAATGGGACGAAGTGAAACCGCAGGTGCATATCGTGCACCGCAACAAGGATCAGAACGATCACCTGTTGCTGCTGTCAGAGGGGCGCCTGGTGAATCTGGGCAACGCCACGGGCCACCCTTCCCGCATTATGGACGGTTCTTTCGCCAATCAGGTGCTGGCGCAGATGTATCTGTTCGAACGCAAGTTCGCTGACCTGTCTGCCGACGAAAAACCCAAAAACCTTTACGTTCGCGTGCTGCCCAAACAATTGGACGAAGAAGTGGCGCGCTACATGGTGCAGGGTTTCGGAGGCGTCATCACCAAGCTGACCAAACCTCAAGCCGACTATATCGGCGTGGAAGTGGAAGGCCCGTACAAACCTGCGGACTACAAGTACTGATCGACCGCCGGTCTGGCGCGGCCCCGCCGCGCCGCCGGTTGTCCCGAGAGATTCCCTAAACCGGAGGCAATACGCTAATGGAATCCCAAACTCAGTTTAAACGGCGTTTCAGTTTTGAATTCTTCCCTCCCAAAACCCCTGAGGGAATGGAAAAACTGCAGGTGGTGCGAGACAAGCTGGCCAAGCGCAAGCCGGATTTCTTTTCCGTGACCTACGGCGCAGGCGGCTCCACCCGCGAGCGCACCATCGACACCGTGCTGACGCTGCACAGACAGGGCATTTCCACCGCGCCCCATTTATCCTGCATCGGCGCCACCAAGGAATCCATCGGCGAATTGCTGGACCTGTATCGCTCCAACGGCATTCAACGCATCGTCGCGTTGCGCGGCGACCTGCCTTCCGGTATGGGCGCACCCGGCGAACTGCGTTACGCCAATGAGCTGGTCAGCTATATTCGCGAGCGCACCGGCGATCACTTCTCTATTGAAGTGGCGGCTTATCCTGAGTTTCACCCCCAGGCGCAAAGCGCGGAGGCGGACCTGAACAATTTCCGCCGCAAGGTGGAAGCCGGCGCCACCAGCGCCATCACTCAGTATTTCTTCAATGCCGACTCTTATTTTTATTTCGTTGAACGGTGCGAAAAAGCAGGCCTGAACCTGCCTATCGTGCCCGGCATCATGCCAATCACCAACTACAGCAGCCTGGCGCGGTTCAGCGACATGTGCGGCGCGGAGATTCCTCGCTGGGTGCGCAAACAGCTGGAAGCCTACGGCGACGACTCGGAAAGCATTCGCAAGTTCGGCGAGGAAGTGGTGACACGCCTGTGTGAACGTCTGCTCGCAGCCGGCGCTCCCGGCATCCACTTCTATACGTTGAATCAGGCGGAGCCAAGTCTGTCGGTCTGGGACAATCTGAATCTGGGCGACAAGATCTCTTTCTGACCCAGACTCAAACGTCGACTCAAAGACAGGGCCTGCATGGACTATCCGGCAGGCCCTTCGTTTATCCTGCCTCTCTCCCTGCTTTCGTCCTGTTTTCCAACATCTCTTCCCGCTCTCTGGCCTTTTCACGTCGATAATCCTCAATGTTTTTAGTTATTCTCTTATCTGCTTAGCAGGTGTTGCGCCGCAGCGCCTGGCGCTTCGCCAAATAACCGGCCATTACCTATACTGAATCCATAAACCAGGGGGCAGGCTGATAATGAAGTTGGGGGCTACCGCAGGCAGACTCGCAGCGTTGCTGATTATTTTCATAGCCTGCGTCGTACTGATCCTGCTTGATTACCGCGAACGCACGCGCAATTACTACCAGTCCATGCAGGTGGAGCTGCAGCAGACGCAGAAAAACGTCAACGCCTCCACACGACGCATCATGGAACATATTGGCATTATGCGCCGCGCAGCGGAAAGTTATTTGCTGAACCATCGCGAAGAGGGCCTTTACAGCGATCTGTCCGCCAATATCGTCTATGACCCGACACGCAATCTCTTCGCCATGGACAACCTTCGGCCACCGTATACGCCAAGCCAAGTGGGCAATTTGACTGGTCTGGGCGACATAAAAGATCGTCAGCCGAACTACTACCGCGAACTGGAAATGGCGCTGGCGCTAACGCCAATCTTTAGCGCCACGAAAGAAAACCTGCCGGAGTCCAACTGGGTTTACTACATCTCTCAGAGCCGCTTTCTCTATATCGCCCCCTGGATAGAGTCCAGTAAATTCGCTTACACCAACGAGTCACTGTCACTGGAGTTCTTTACCCTCGCCTTACCCTATCACAACCCTGAACGCGTCCCTTTTTGGACGCGCGTGTACGTGGATGAGTTTGGGGAAGGTCTTATGGTGACCGCCGCCGCGCCTATCTACGCCCAGGACGTCTTTCATGGCGCCGTGGCCATCGACATTACCCTCGACGTTCTCAGAGAGTTCGTACTCAGTCCTGACTTATCAGCGGGCAAGTTGTTTATCGTCAATCAGTCACACCAGTTATTAGCGCACCCGACACTCACTTCGTCTCACGCGAAAACCGCCGCCACTTTTCCAGAGGCGCTGCCCGCAGGGGTCGACAACTTAATATCCCATCCCAAAGATATTCCTACTGACAAATTTCTCGACATCAAAGGCTATGCTCTGATTCGCACCAACATAGATGAAACGCCCTGGCATTTGCTGCTGAGCGTAGAGCAATCCGTCATACGAAGCGCCATCATTGAACAAATGGCGCCGGAAATGGCGTTGGCGGCGTTGATCGTGCTATTCGCCGCACTTATACAACGTTATTTCCTCACCGCAGGACAATTAGAAAGCAGCCAGCGCCGCTACCGACAAATGTTTGAACACTGCGACGCCGTACAAATTATTCTTGATCCCTCGCGCAATAAGGTCATCGACGCCAACCCCGCCGCCTGCCAGTTTTTCGGCTTTTCCACTGACATGATGGGGAATATTTCCGCCTCCCGCTTATTTCTTTCTGAAAACAATGAGATGCTGGATGAAAACTGGCTCCCTTCATTGCAGTCCGGCAAAACGGTCATTGCCGCCCGTCGCGGCGACAACCGCTCCAGCCTGGTGGAAATGTACGTTTCAGAGATCAAGGACAAAGCCAGCTCCTGTCTCTATCTGATCGTGCACGACATCACCGACCGTAAACGCAGCGAGGAACAGATCCGCCTGCAAGCCTACTATGATCCGCTGACCCGGCTGCCGAACCGCAGCTACCTGTTTGAGCACCTCAACGCGTTGATCTCAAGCCACAAACGGGAACACGCGCGGCTGGCGGTGCTGTTTATTGATCTGGACCGGTTCAAGCAAGTCAACGACAACCTGGGGCATGGCGTCGGGGACAAGCTATTGCAGCAGGTTTCCAGTCGGCTCAAGTCGCGACTTCGGGAAAGCGACATGCTGGCTCGCCTGGGCGGCGACGAATTCACCGTTGTGCTGCCGCATTTGCGGGAAGAGACTGACGCCATTCATGTCGCCAAAATATTGCTGCAGCAACTGGCGGAATCCTTCAGCGTCGGCGACTACGAGCTGAACATCGGCGCCAGCATTGGCGTGACGCTGTTTCCCAAAGACGGCGAAGACGCCTCCACCCTGATCAAAAACGCCGATATCGCCATGTACAAGGCCAAAGACAATGGCCGCAACCAATACCGCTTTTTTGAAGAACGTATGAACGAAGCCGTCGCCAGCCGTCAGATGCTGGAGAGCGATATTAGAGAAGCCACACAGAACGAACAATTCCATCTGGAGTTTCAACCTATCATCGACCTGAAAACCATGCGTCTGGCTGGCGCAGAAGCGCTATTACGATGGCTGCATCCCCGTTTTGGCGAACTGCATCCCAGAGAGTTCATGTCCATCACGGAAGAAACCGGCAATATTGTCCAGATCAGCGAATGGTTGCTGCAAAACGCGCTCAATCTGGCGACGGAGTGGCGACGTTCTCGCCCTGCCGATCAGCAACCGTTTATCGCCGTTAATATGTCCCGGCGCCAACTGATCAACTCACAGCACATCAAGCGCTGGCGCGACATCATCCGGCAGAGTGAAGTGCCGCCGAACTCTCTGGTGCTGGAACTGACCGAGCACAACCTTCTCAACGAGTTCGAAGAAAGCCGCCGCAGTCTGATGGAGCTGCATCACATGGGGGTCAGACTATCACTGGACGATTACGGCCACGGCGCCTCTTCCCTCACCTTGCTGAAAGATCTCCCCATATCCATGCTTAAGCTGGACGGCCTGCTGATCCGTAACCTGGGCCGCAAATCCAAAGAAGAAGTATTAATGGACGCGCTGGTGAAGATGGGACGCGCCATGGATATGAAAATTGTCGCAGAGGGGGTGGAAACGCCCCAGCAACTCGCCGTTCTCAGGGAGTCAGGCTGCGACTACGGTCAAGGCTATTTGTTCAGCCCGCCAGCGCAACCCCGCGAGGTCTCAATGATGCTGGAGAAGGTCTTCAGCGTGCAGACTCAAGACGACTAAGCCCTTTGTCAATCTGCAGCCGGGCTCCACTCGGGCTCCACTGGGACTCCACCCTATGTCACAATAGGCCGCGAATTTACCGGACAAAATTAGGAGCCTGGATTTGACTACCAACGCAGAACTGCGGGAGCGCGATCTCAAGCGTGTGTGGCACCCCTGCACCCAGATGAAGGATCATGAGTTTCTCCCCCTGATTCCGATCAAAAGCGGCAAGGGCGTCTGGCTGGAGGATTTTGACGGCAATCGCTATATCGACGCCGTCAGCTCCTGGTGGGTGAACCTGTTCGGCCATAGTCACCCTTACATTAATGACGCCATCAAATCGCAAATAGAACAATTGGAGCACGTCATCCTGGCCGGCTTCACGCATGAACCTGTGGTGAAGTTGTCAGAGCGGCTGGCGGAAGTGACGCCTGCAGGCCTCAACAAATGTTTCTACGCAGACAATGGGTCCTCCGCCGTCGAAGTAGCGTTGAAAATGAGCTTCCATTATTGGCGCAACAGCGGCCAACCAAAAAAAACCCGCTTCATTAATCTCAGCAACAGCTACCACGGTGAAACCCTGGGCGCGCTCGCCGTAGGCGACGTCGCTTTGTACAAAGAAACCTACAACGAGCTTCTCAATCCTGTCATCAACGTTCCCGGTCCCGACTGCTTCCATCGCGAGGCCGGTGAATCCTGGGAGGCGTATTGCCGACGCCAGTTCGCGCACATGGAGGAGACGCTGCAGAAGCACGCCCATGAAACCGCAGCGGTGATCCTTGAGCCGCTGGTGCAGTGCGCCGGCTCCATGCGCATGCACCATCCGGTGTATCTGACGTTATTGCGGGAAGCCTGCGACCGCCATGGCGTGCACTTGATCGCGGATGAGATTGCGGTCGGCTTCGGTCGCACCGGCACATTGTTCGCCTGTGAGCAGGCGGATATCTCGCCCGACTTCCTGTGTCTGTCGAAAGGCCTGACCGCCGGTTATCTGCCCTTGTCCGTGGTCATGACTCACGACTTCATTTATGACGCCTTCTACGACGACTACGCCACTATGCGCGCTTTCCTGCATTCCCACAGTTACACCGGCAACCCTATTGGCTGCAGTGTGGCGCTGGCGACCCTGGACATCTTCCAGAATCAGCCTGTGATCGAGCAAAATAAACGGCTTGCTGCCTGCATGCGCGAGCATACCGCGCATTTCGAAGACCACCCCAATGTGGCGGAGGTTCGCCAGACTGGAATGGTCCTGGCGATTGAAATGGTGCAGGACAAGGCCTCACGCACGCCCTTCCCCTGGCAGGAGCGGCGCGGCATACGGGTCTATGAGCACGCGTTGAAGAATCAGGCGCTGCTGCGTCCTCTGGGCAATGTCATCTACTTCATGCCGCCTTATGTGATCAGCGAAGACGAGATCGCTCATCTGGCCAAAGTGGCCTGGGATGGGCTGCAACTGGCGGTTAAGGATTAAACTTGAGAAACAACCGAATATTTATCGACCAGCCTCTTGATGGTCTCAATCAGCTGACGCTGACCGGCGATCAGGCCAATTACGTGGGACGCGTGTTGCGCATGCGTCCCGGCGACGCTTTTCATTTATTCAGCGGAGACGGTCGCGATTTCCCCGCCAAAGTCCTGGCGGTGGGTCGCCGTGATGTGGAGATCACGCTGTCCGCGCCCCAGGAAGTCGACACAGAGTCCCCACTCAGGATTCATCTTGGGCAAGTACTGTCCCGGGGCGAACGCATGGACTACGCCGTTCAAAAAGCCACGGAAATGGGCGTTACGGCGCTCACGCCGCTGCTGAGCGAGCGATGCGAAGTACGCCTGGACGGAGAACGTCAGGACAAACGCTGGCGTCACTGGCGCCAGGTGTCGATCAGCGCCTGCGAGCAATGCGGACGCTCCCGCGTTCCTGACATCGGCGACGTAACCCCACTGGAGAGCTGGCTGCAAAGCGCAACGGCGGAACTGAAGCTGATTCTTCATCCTGGGGACCCGCGCGCCTGGAGTCCTGCGCATCGTCCCACCAGCGTATGTCTGCTGATCGGGCCGGAAGGAGGGTTTACAGACGAGGAAGTCGCCTTGGCGGAGCGTCACGGATTTGTGCACGCGCCGCTTGGCCCGCGCATCCTCCGCACTGAAACCGCCCCCGTAGCGGCGCTGGCGCTCATGCAGTGGCTGTGGGGAGACGTCGGCAATCCTACGTCAAGATAAAGCGGCCCGCCATGCAGGAGGCGGCAAAAAAGCGGGCGCTTACAAACCTTACTTCAAACGCTCCTGATCATGCCGACATTTCGTCCTGAAATAGCCTAATAAAACCGGACGACCTGTGGATAACTTTGTGGAAAAGCGGCTGCAAAAGGCCGCTTTTTTCGGCCAGTTCAATAAATGTGCGTCCGTCCGTATTTTGGGGCTTTCTTTTTCTTTTATTTTTCAGTCTATTATTGACTCCCTCCGAAAACGCAGGGCATGTTTCAAAACTTTGACGCTTCAACGCCATGCTCAATTAGTGTGCATAACCTATGACATTTTAATGACAATAGCGCGCCCACCTTTGCAGAGAGAGTGAAACGATGGATTGGCAGTGGTTACAAAACCCCGAGTTTTGGAAATATCTGAGCATTCCCCTGGTAGCCGCCCTGATTGGGTGGAGCACCAACTGGCTGGCGATCAAGCTGACCTTTTACCCCATTGAATTTATTGGCTTTCGTCCTTTCTTCGGATGGCAGGGAATCATTCCGTCGAAAGCCGGAAAAATGGCGGTCATCAGCGTGGACTCCACTATCTCCAAGCTGGGAGCGGTAGAGGAGCTATTCGAGCAAATCGATCCGCAGGTTCTGGCTGGGCACATCGTCGCCGGCATTTTGCCCCGAGTAGAAGAGTACGTTGACGAAATCATGTTGGCGGAGCACCGCACGCTTTGGGAAAACCTGCCCCAGGCGGTGAAAAACAAAGTCTACGAACGCGTACGCAAAAACGCGCCGCGTCTGATCGACAATCTGGTGAGCGACATCGGCCGCCAAATCGAAGACCTGCTGGACCTCAAACACATGGTGACGGAGCGACTGGTGGAAGATAAGGAGCTGTTGAATCGCATCTTTCTGGAATGCGGCGCCGCAGAGTTTCGTTTTCTGATCTACAGCGGACTCTGGCTGGGGTTTGGCTTTGGAGTCCTGCAGATGGCTCTCTGGTTCTTTTATTCCGTTGACTGGGTGTTGCCGGTGTGCGGGTTTCTGGTGGGATGGGCCACGAACTGGATCGCCCTCAATCTTATCTTCCGCCCTCTCAACCCCGCCAAGGTCGGCCCGGTCACCATCCAGGGCCTGTTCCTGAAAAGGCAGCCTCAAGTGGCGGCCACTTTCTGCCGTATCGTCACCCACGACATCCTGACCGTCGGCAACATCGTCAACGCCATGCTTAACGGCCCGAACGGCGCTCGCACCCGCGCTCTGGTGAAAAAGCACGTCAAGCCGCTGGTGGACGCAACCACCGGCGTCGCCAAACCCATCACTCAAATCGCCTTCGGGCCCACCGCCTTCGCGGAATTAAAAAAGAAAGTCGGCGAGAAGGCGCTGGAGATATCCAAAACCGCATTCAAAGACCCGCTTTTTAACGAAGAACGCGCCATCGTAGTGGAAAATATCATGCGCACCCGCATGGAGGCGTTATCTCCAGAGGAGTTTCAGGACTTGCTGCGCCCCTGCTTTCAGGAGGATGAGATCAAATTAATCGCTATTGGCGGCGTATTGGGAGCGTTAGCCGGGCTGGCGCAGGTAATTTTTGTGTTCGCCTGATCAAATTAACGCCAAAAACGAGAGGCGCGCCACAAATTATTAATACTTTTGGCCTATTACTTTTGACATGCAATGTAATTTATCTACAATTACGCAAAAAGTAACATAGTGTGACATTCATGGCGATCAATAACATTCCAACAAAGTTATCGCACCACGCCAGCTCAAAGGACCGACTGGAAAGACAGCTGTTCAGAGACGTACAGCGACTCATCCGGTACCTGGACAGCCGGAAGTCGTGCGGCTCCAGCAACCCCGCAATGGTCGAATCCTACGAACGGATGATCCTTGAGCGTTGTGATGTGCTAGGCCAAATCTCGCGAATGTAGTAAACGCATCGGGCTACTGCATGCGCGAGGAACAAACAAAGCCTAAGGATGGCGCATTTCCCCTTGGATCGCCGCACAGGACTGGCTAAACTTTCCGTAACCTTCTGACACGACTCAGCTTTCGGCATTCAAACGCCAACAAGTCGACGGCGGCGGGCGACGATTAAGAAAGACTCCGCTATTGCGCGGGAAGCCACGAAAAACACCAAGGGCGCCGATATGCAGCGAATCATCCGCAGAACGTTAATTGCTCTGTTGAGCATTCTTTGCCTGTTGATTCTGGGAATTTGGGGGCTCGGTCCCTACATCGCTAAGGATGCTCTCAGCAAATACTTCGCAGAGCACAACGCAGAGTTCTCGGCGGAGTCCCTTTCCATCAACCCGTTCACAACCGAAATCAACGGCCACGGCGTCAACGTCACCACGCCCCGGGGACTGGAGCTTAAATTCGAAACGCTGCAAGTGTCCGCGCAGCTGGCGCCCCTGTTTGAAAACACGGTGGTCGTGGACAAAATCGCCTTAGACGGCCTGCAACTGAATATCGCCCAGGAGCAGGATGGCTGGCGCATCGCTGGCGTGCTGTTCCCCACAGGAGGCGAAGAACCTCCCGCCCCCTCTCAGGAGTCTGCGGCGGAAGACTGGACAATCAGCCTGCCTTCCATTCAATTGCGCAACAGCGCCATCAACATCAGCCGACTGCCGCCTGCGGGCGCTGCAGATCAAGCCCCGTTGAAAGACGAAGTCCGTGTGTTCAGCCTCAACCTGAAAAACATCAAAGGCAAAGGCGCCGAGTGGAACGGATTCGCCGACGTGATGACGCAAGTCAACGGCGCAGACATCGTCCTCGCCACAGAATTCCGCGTCGGTCCGGACAAGTTTGTGCAATGGCTGGACATCAGTTCGCTCAAGGCGAAGATGCAGCAATTCGCACACTATCTGCCTGCCGATCTACGATCCAGCAACGCTGGCCTGGATCTGAACGCGGAAGTCGTAGTGGACTGGCGCGACGGCGCGTTGACGCTGACCGCCACGACAAAAAAGCTGGATGTCTCCCAAGTCGATCTGAAGCTTAAAGACCTGTCCATCGTGAGCGACATCACCAGCATTAACCTGAACCCTCTCCAGATCAGTATGGCGCAGGAAGGCGCCCCAGACATCGCGTTGAATGGCAAGATTCACAGCGGAAAAACCAGCATCAATGACAGCGCCGGGCGCTATATCCTGGCAGGCTGGGACAAACTGGACCTGACCCCAGTCACGTTCAGCATGGACGAGGCCCTGAGCGTCAAGGTGGACCAGATCAGCTCACAAAATCTGGTGTTATCCCGCTCCGCACTCGCTAATGAAGAGCTGCCGCCCTTGCTGCAGGCGGGAACCCTGTTTGTCTCCAATGTGGAAGCCAGCGACAAGAGGGCGTTTATCGAAATGGTGGAGCTAAGCGACATGCGTTCCCATGTGCATCTGGACAAAGAGCGCAATTTGATCACCTTGACGCCCCTGTCTCAGCATTCCCCCGCAGAGGCGGATCAGGACTCGCAGGCCGACTCCCCATCCGACGTCGAAACAACTCAGGAAAACACTGCATCAACGCCGGAAAGCGCCCCCTTCAACCTGGTGATCAACCAGATTTCCGTGAAGGGAGACTCTCTGCTCAGCTTTACTGACGAGGGCGTGAAGCCCCCTTTCCAGCAGGATATCCGCATCAATTCACTGGTCGCTGAAAGCCTGACCACCGAAAACCCGGCGCAGGCTTTCCATATCACCATGGAGGCGCAGACGGACCAATACTCCAAGATCCAGTCTGATACGCGCATCTGGCCGTTCGCTCCCAAATTATCCCTCGACACCCGCACCAATATTGCGGAAATAAACCTGCCGCCGGTGTCGCCCTATTTAAGCGACGCTTTGGGGTATGACATCAGTAATGGCCAGTTCGACATGACTCTCGCCATGATCATTGATGAGGGCCGCATCAGCGGCGACACCAAAATCATGCTGCGAGGAATGGACCTTGGCGCGGACAAAAGCGGAGACGCCGCCACTATTCAGCAAGGCGGGGCCATACCGTTAAACGTGGCGCTGGGGATGCTGAAGGATGGCGACGGTAATGTGGAGCTCGCCATGCCGCTGTCGGGAGATGTCGACAACCCCAGTTTCGGCTGGAGCGGATTTGTCGCGTTAATTGCGCAAAAAGCCATCTTCGAAGCCGCCAGCGGCTATCTTGTGAAAACCTTCGTGCCTTACGCCAATGTGGTGACGGTTGTGAAGTTCGCCGGCGAACAGGCGCTGAAAGTCCGTATCGAGCCCTTACCCTACCAGGCCGGCCAGTCTGATGTCGGCCCAGAACAGCAAGCCTTCGTCAATGAGTTCCGCCAACTGCTGCTGGACAAGGAAGACATGCAAGTGAAGACCTGCCCTGTCGCCACTCCATCAGAGTTGAACTATCCGGCCGACACCCAGGCGCTGACGGTGGAGCAACTGAAAACACTGAAACAATTAGCGGAGGATCGCGGACAGAAGTTCAAAGCGAAAGTGCTGGAAGGCGGGAAGATCGCGTCTTCCCGCATCCTGCTGTGTAGTCCTGAAGTGGAAAAAGGCAGCGGCGGCAAAGGCCGCATCGAGTTTGAAATATAAGGGCGCTGCGCGCCCTGGATCAGCTTGCCGCCCTCTCTGGCTCAGCGGCTTCTCTAACGCTGATATCTTCACCGCGCACCCAGGACGCCAGGGTCATTTGTCCCAGAGACGCTTCCATGGCCGCCGTCACCCCTTTAGCAATGGCGTCCACGGACTTGTCCGAATACAGCGAAGCCGGAAGACTATATTCTGGGGAACGCAGCACATGCAGCAGCTCCGCCAGGGTAATGCGATCAAGAGGGCGCGCAGGAATCAAGGAGTCCGCTTCATCGCCCGTGATGGCCAGCACTCCCTTTTTTAATAGTTTGTCGATAATGCGCTGTATAGTTTCCGGCCCCACCGACAGGGTGTCTTCCAGGCCGGAGATACTCTCCCCTCCCCCTTGCTGATCGAACTTTTTCGCTACCTTGTACACTAGGGCAAGCCCCGTGCGCTCATCAATCACCGCGCAGGGACGCACGCGCCGCTGTCGGGTAATTTGATGGGAATGCTGTGCGTAAAACGCCACTGAAGCCCCCATCAGCAGAATCAGCCAAGAAATGTAAAGCCAGATCAGGACCAGAATCCCCACCGCAAAACCAGAGTAGATCGCCTCATAGTTGGACGTACCTACCACAAACTTGGCGAACACATAGCCCGTGGTTTGCCAGGCGATCCCCGCGCCTAACCCGCCAATGAACGCATACCGGGTGCGCACTTTGGTATTGGGAATAAAACGATACATGAAAGTGAACAGCGCCACGATGATGACATAAGGCGCCATACGGGTAGCGAGTGAGAACAGACGCCCAAAAGGCTCAATGCTTAGTACAGTTTTCGCTACATCCGTGCCTACCAGCGTGGCCGTGGCGCCCATGGCGGAAAACGCCAGCAACGGGCCAATGACGATCACACTGAGGTAAGAGCTGAAACGTTGCGCCAAAGAACGAATCTGCGACACCCGCCAGATTTCGTTAAAGGAGCGCTCCACCTTCTGCACCAGAGAAATGACCGTATAGATCAATAACCCCAAGCCCACCGACCCCAGTACGCCGACTTTGACATTGTCGACAAAGGCGAGCACGTTCTGCACCAGTTCAGGACCTTTCTCTCCAAACGCCTGAAAGACATTCTCCAGCAGCGGCTCCAGCTGATTATGAACGCCAAAGCCTTTCAGTACGGAGAAACTCAGCGCCAATAAAGGCACGATGGAAAGCAGCGTTGTATACACCAGCCCCATGGCGTGCAGCGTGACGTGGCCGAATAACACATCGCGCACCACTGCAAACAAGACGCGAGCGCTGTGCCATAACACCCGCATCATGCCGCCTGCCGCGCCCCCGGTTTCGTTCTCCCAAAGCCAGCGATCCAGTCGCGACACCCAGGTTTCTATCGTCGCTTTACTCATAGTTGCTCTCATTATGCGTCGAATTCAGGCTTATTAGATTGTTCAAATGCAGCCATTCCTTGTATATCTCCCCAAAATTGTAGCTACTCTCCCACTTACGCCGCCATGATCACCGCACGCCAGTATCTTATTATTAACATGGCGATGATATTGGCATGTTAATAACCCGCCTCGGGAGACTGGACCTGACGCTTCTACTCCCCCCAAACGGTGACTACCACTTTTCTCACGCCGCCATGATTGCGGTGTTCGCAGAGGTATACCCCCTGCCAGGTTCCAAGATTAAAACGTCCGTCAGTGATCGGCAGGCTGACGCTGGAGCCCAACAAACTGGATTTAAGATGGGCGGGCATATCATCGGGGCCCTCATCGAGATGACGATAATAGGGTTCATTCTCTGGAACGGCGTGATTGAAATAACTTTCAAAATCCTGGCGAACGGTTGGGTCCGCATTTTCATTTACTGTCAGAGAAGCGGAAGTATGCTTTATAAAGAGCTGCATCACACCGACTTTAAATGATTTCAGTTCCGGAACTTCACGCATTATTTCATCAGTAATCAAATGAAACCCACGTTGTTTGGGCTTCAAGCGTATCTCTTTCTGCAGCCACATATATCCGCCATCTTGAACTTGTATTGACTAAGTGCGACTTTACCACAGGCTGACTACTCGCGCCTGAGGTTCAGGGAAAGCTCCGCCGCCATTCTTTCTGATCCAAAGACCTTAGCATATACTGCCGTTTACAACCCAGTCGCGAACGGGAAGACGGACTTCATAGCGCGAAGATGAGAAACAAGCCTCCCGGTTTTCGACTCGTAGAGATTAATCCAATTCGCCATTGCTCGCATAAACTGACGCTAGATCTAAATGGCGCCTTAAAAAATAATGTAGGCGAAATTGAAATCTCGCTGACATCGACGCCCTAAACTGCTCACAATACAAGTTAACGCCTTTACCTTCACGGAACCGGTTTACATACAGAAGCATTCACCATTCTGCACTTAGTCGCTAACCTGCTGCGGCCCTTGAACTTTTTCTTTGTATTAGCGCCAGCCTTATTTTTCCCATGCACAGCCGAAATATCAAAATCGCTGTTGGAACGCCCGCATTTCATGACGCAAAAATGAGAAGGTCGTCATGTACATTTAATATTTTCCATGGAAGTTTTTAAGCGCCTATTAACATTCGATAATAATATTTCTTATAATTTTCTGGAAATTTAAACTGTTAACGACTATAAAAACCAGAACGCCGTTGTTGCATTAACCAGAGGAGATAAGAATGAAAAAGATAAACGCATACAATTCCGCCCTGGCTGAGCTTGAAGCACTGCAGAAAAGAATTGAAAGCCTGGAAAAAGACGAAGGCCTGAAAAAAGAGCTGGAGTTTAAAAAGAAGCTTGAAGATTTGATGGGCAAGTACGACGTCACCCTGGACGATGTATTGAAAATGTACGGCAAAGAAAAGACATCGCCGAAGCAAGACAAACGTCGCGGTAGCCGCCCATTAAAAGTGTATAAGAACCCCAAAACCGGTGAAGTTGTTGAAACCAGAGGCGGCAATCACAAGTTGCTGAACGAGTGGAAACAAAAATTCGGTAAAGAGAAAGTTGAAAGCTGGCTGGTGGCGTAATTAACGCAGGTTATATTGCCGACGTTTACATGTCGCGCAACAGCGAAATAACAATAAGGACGTAATATTTACCGCTAATCAGAATGATTGAAGTCGCCAGCCCGGAATGCGCTGGCGACTTCTGACGCCGCAACTTATTAAAGATACAGCGCCCACTTCCAAAACAGTTTCTCTACTTGCTATAAACGCACTCGCCGTTCTTCACGATGGGCGAATGCCGCAATATTGTCTCCTGTTTTATCCACCAGTCTTTGTCTTGCTTCCCGACTGGCCCAGGCGCAATGGGGAGTAATAATCAGGTTGGGAATATCCTGCGCCAGCAGCAAATTGCCATTCACCGGCGGTTCTTCCGTCAACACATCGAATCCCGCGCCGCCAAGGCGGCCGTTACGCAGCGCATCCGCCAACGCCGCTTCATCAACCAGCCCCCCGCGCGCCGTATTGATCAACAGGGCGTCAGACTTCATCAACGCCAACTCTGAAGCGCCAATCATATTACGCGTATCCTCTGACAGCAGGCAGTGCAGACTCAGCACGTCCGCCTGGAACAGCAACTCATGCATAGGCAGATAGTCCACACCATCCCGAACGCCTGGCTCGGTTCCCGGGCGGGCGCCGACTTTAACGTCCATACCAAACGCCTGCGCCACCGCTCCAGCGGCGCGTCCCAGGTCGCCGTATCCGACGACGCCAAACACCTTACCGCTAAGCTCGCGAATCGGATAATCCATCAGACAAAACTGACGCGCTCTTCCCCAATCTCCCCTTTCCACCGCTGCGGTGTAACGGAGCAGATTATTCGACAGCGCCAACACCATGGAAAATACATGCTGCACGATAGTGGCGGTTCCGTAGTGTGCGACGTTCCTGACTTCCACGCCATGCTTCTTCGCCGCCGCCATATCTATATTGTTGACCCCGGTGGCGGTGACGGCGATCAGCTTTAGTTCCGGACTGCCAATCATATGCGACTCGCTCAGCACCACTTTATTAACAATAACGATGTCCTTGCCGGCGATGCGCTCCATCACCTGTTCCGGGGCCGTCGCCGCGTAACTGTCAAAGGCGGCCACAGTTTTTTTTAAAGAGTCCAGACGGATGTCCGCCCCCAGACTTTCGGCGTCCAAAATCACAGCTTTCATGAAGATAAGTCTCCCATTTCCGTAATCCGGCTCTACAGGATTCGATAACATCGGCTATAAATTGTAAGAACCATGACAACAATACCCATCGAGCGCGGGAACTATTCAAAATCGTGAACGTTATACGCTCTTTTCGGGGCCTTATTCAATGCGCCCACCAGCGCCGCCAGCATAGCGCGGCGCCACGCTTTCTTCGCAGCGCCGCCATGTGCGGCTTATTTCTGCTCTGCGCGCAGGCTTTCGCCTCTACTTACAACTCCATTCAACTCACCTCCCGTCAAGAGCGCCTGGAGGTCGCCCCTTACCTCTGGTGGGTGGCGGAGCCCCACGGAGAAATCAAAATCCAGGATATTCTGGAACGCAAAACCGCCCCGATGGGATGGCGGCAAAACAGCCGTTTCGCCCCTAACTTCGGTCTCGACGTATCGCCGCACTGGTTCCGCTTCAGCGTCACCAACGCAGGCGCCGAGTCTGTAGAGCGCTGGCTGGAAATCAGTTATCCGGTATTGGACGACATCAGGGTCTACCTGACGGAAGAGGAGAAAGTCGTAAAGGCCTATCACAGCGGCGATACGCTCAATTTCAGCGAACGCCCCATGTTCCACCGCAACTTCATTTTCCCGTTCAAGTTCAAGCCCCACAGCAAATCGACGGTTTACATTCGCATAGCCACGCAGGGAGCGCTGGAGCTGCCCGCTGATCTTTGGACTCCCTCCGCCTTCGTGCAGGCCGACCAATGGAAACTCGCCGCGCAGTTCCTGTTCAGCGGCATCATGCTGGCGATGGCCGCCTATAACCTTGCGCTGGGGTTCGTCATCCGCGATCTGACGTTCATGCACTATGTCGGATACGTGGTGTCGATCGCCATTGTGCAGCTTGCCCTGCATGGCGCGCCGTTTCAATTTATCTGGCCGCACTCGCCGCAATGGAACCAGATCAGTCTGGTGTTTTTCATAGGATGCAGCGTCACCTTCGCCTCGTTATTCGGCTACCGCTTTCTCAACCTCAATGTGCGCGGCGGCATCCTGCCTTACGTCGGCATCAGCTGCGCGTTTTTCGGTCTGGCCTGCAGCTCTCTCGCATTCGCCGCCAGCTACGCCACCGGCATCAAAATCGCCGTGCTCGCCACCGGCGTCGTCTCAATAGTCTGGATGGTTATCGGCCTGCTGCAGTGGTCGCGTCGTGAGCCCACCGCTGCTTATTTCACACTGGCCTGGGCCGTATTCCTGTTCGGCAACATCGCCATTTCACTGGAAAAAATAGGCCTGATTCCAAACCTGACCATCATCGGATTTATGCCCCAGATCGGCGCTTGTCTGGAAGTGATGATTTTTTCCCTGGCGCTGGCGCAACGCATCAACATCGAGCGCCGCCGCCACATTTCCATGCGCGAGCTGGCGCTGCATCGTGAACGCAGCGCCAGAGAGGCGGAGCAGTCGATGCTGATGGCGCAGCAGCAAGCGAACGACGAACTGGAGCGCCGCGTCGCCATCCGCACGGAAGAGTTGAACGAAGCGATGAAAAAGCTGTCTGTCGCCCATGAACAACTCAATGAAATCGCCACTTTTGATCAGCTTACCCAGCTGAAGAACAAGCCCAGCTTCGAACGAATGCTGCTGCAGGAGTGGAGCCGCTGTTCCCGCTCAATATCTGCGCTGTCGCTGGTATTCATAGATATCGATCGCTTCCAGAAGGTCAACCAGCAGTATGGACAGTTCGCCGCCGACACCTGCCTGCAGGTGCTGGCCAAGCTGATCAGCTCAATGGCGCGCCGCGCTGGCGACAGTATTTTCAGATATGAGGGGGATTGCTATGTGCTGGTGCTGGCGCACTGCTCTGCGGAAGGCGCTCTGCAATTGGCGGAGCAGATTCGCTCCCGAATAGAGGCCACCTTGATTCAGGTGGATGAGGCCCGCTTCAGCGTCACCGTCAGCATTGGCCTGTCCAGCGACATTCCCAGCCAAGGCTGGGAATCCAAGGATCTGATGGAACGCGCCCGGGAGGCCCTGGCGGAAGCTAAAATGAACGGAGGCAACGGCGTCAGCTTCCGCATGTAACGACCAGGCGGCTCAGTGCTCCTGCAGCGCCTGCAACAGCAACCCGCCAACATCAATGCCGTTGGTGGAGTGAATCACGGTATTGCAACTGACTGTCCGCGAGATCGGGGAAGCCTGAATCGCATGATAGGCGTCGTCCGCGAACACTGCGTGCACACCAATGCAGACAGGGCTGTGCAGACCCGCCGCCGCCAGCTCCGCAGCGGCTTCAATCATGGTGCGACCGGTGGAAATGATATCGTCCACCATCACCGGAGAATATTCCCGATACTTCTCTGCGTTCCTGGCGTCGATAATAACGTCTTTGTCGCCCAGACGGGTCTTGTTGAACACCAGACGATCACACCCCGCCAACTCCGCCACATGACTCACCCACTGATCGCTTTCGCTGTCGGGCCCGACGATGACCGGTTTGTCCAGGTGAGTGCGAATCCAGTCCGCAATCGCCGGCGCCGCCGCCAATGAACGGGCGGGAATGGTGTATATTTCATCCAGAGAATGATAACGATGCAGATGAGGGTCAATCGTCAGCAGGCGATCAAAGTGCGCGGAAATCATACGCGCGAAATAACGCGACGTTATTCCTTCGCCGGGATGAAAGCGGATATCCTGACGCATATAGGGCAGATAAGGCGCCACCAGGGTGATATGCTCTGCGCCAAGATCCCTCAGGGTGGCGGCGAATAACAAAACAGGCAGAGTCTTCTGATCCGGATTGGAAAGATCAGCGCACACAATCGCCTTTTTGGGGGGCTCGCCCTCGATGCGAATATAGGTCTCGCCATCGGGAAACTGCCGCAATTGATAGTGACCGACGTCCATCCCGGGGGCGGCGGCGAGTCTCTCAGCCACCGGATGCCCCGGCGCCAGGTTGTAAAGCAACATTATAGACTTTCCTCTTCTATACGGATTTCATTGGGGTGATCGCGCAAAAAGTCCAGTGCGTACGCCAGTTCGCCAGGCGCTTCCGCATAGATGCTGAACAACGGTTCTCCCACACTCACCTTTTGCCCCAATTTAACATGGAAGTCCACACCCGCAGACGGGTTTGAGGGCGCTCCCGCCAGTTTCGCCAACTTGGCCACGAAACGGTTATTCACAAAGGAAACCACCCCAACACGATCGGCAGCGGCTTCATAGCAGTGCGGCGCTTGCGCTGGCTCATGGAATCCTCCCTGCGCCTCGCAGATGGCCATGAACTTAGTCAGCGCCGCGCCGGACTCCAGTGTTTCTCTGGCGCGAGCGACGCCGGCGCCATGACTGGCGACGCCACCTATCTCCAGCAAACGTCCGGCCAGCGTCAACGCCCGTTCGCGCAAATCAGACGGCGCTTCCGCCTGATTACGCAGCACCGCCAGAATATCCCGCGCCTCCAGAGCCGGTCCAATGCCTCGGCCGACCGGCTGCGCGCCGTCAGTGAACATCGCCTCCACCTGAATGCCCAGTTTTTCTCCGGTATAGCGCATATGAGACGCCAGGCGTTCAGCATATTCCGGGCTACGCACTTTGGCGGTCATGCCGATAGGGATGTCTATCAACACATGAGTAGACCCGGCCGCCACTTTTTTGGAAATGACTGAGGCCACCAATTGCCCTTCGCTGTCCAGATCCAGCGCCCGCTCAATACGAATCAGCACGTCGTCCGCCGGACTCAGGCTGACTGAGCCGCCCCAGGCGATGCAACCGCCTTCCTGTTCCACCACTTTCTTCATTTGCGCCAGCGATAGATTCACCGGCGCCATTGTTTCCATAGTGTCAGCGGTGCCCGCAGGCGACGTGATGGCGCGGGAAGAGGTCTTCGGCATACGCAGGCCGCAGGCGGTGACGATGGCGACGACAATCGGCGTGGTGCGGTTGCCCGGCAGACCGCCGACACAGTGCTTGTCCATGATGGGCGAGGCTCCCCAATCGATGCGGCGCCCCACCTTCACCATAGCGCTGGTGAGCGCCGCCACCTCGTCCTGGTTCAGACGGCTACCCGCGCAAGCGGTGACAAACGCCGCCAATTGCACGTCCGAATACAATCCGCCAGCAATATCCTTCACGATCTCGCCTGCGCTTTCCGGAGTCAGAATCGCGCCATAGAGTTTGCCGCGCACATGGCTCATCGAATCCACCGCTTTGGTGTGACTGAAATAAGCCACCTCGCCGTCTTCCGCCTCCAGCAGGCGCCACGCGGCGTCCGACAATCCCGCCTCCTGATGAGACAGCCAACCGTCAGTCACCTGATGCACGGTGGCGATAATGCTGCGCTTATTGGTCGTCACCCGCACCCGCGAATGCGCATTGAAACCTTCTGACCGGCATACGTGGCAATCCTGCCGCATATAGACCACCGGCTCTTGCTGGGTGTTAATGCCGATCCGTTTAAGAAACAAATAATTAAGTTCGCGTTGCTGCATAGTGTTTTCCGCAAATTGTTCGAACTTCGCCCCGACAGGTCCGCGTTGGCTACGCCGACTGATACAACATCGTTGGACTAAGATAGTAACAGGCTACATCAGGGCGCATCTGAGACCAGTGTAATAAACACGAGTACGGCTTATCTGCGTTAGGTCAAAAACCCAAGCTCACTCCGCTATTACAGTAGGCGGAATGCTTCTTAAATTTTCAGGGAGTCTCACAATGCATCTGAAATTTCTCGGCGCGGCGGGCACAGTGACGGGGTCAAAATATCTACTCAGTGAGGACGCTGGGAAGTTTTTGCTGGACTGCGGCCTGTATCAAGGCGTGAAGGCCCTGCGTGAGCGAAACTGGAAACCCTTTCCCGTCAAAGCCTCGGAAATCAAATCCGTGGTGCTCAGTCATGCGCATCTGGATCACAGCGGTTATATTCCCGCACTGGTGAAGCAGGGCTTCAAAGGTAAAGTGTTTTGCACTCCCGCCACCTATGCGCTGGCGAAAGTGTTGCTGCCGGATTCGGGCTTTCTGCAAGAGGAAGACGCCCGTTACGCCAACAAGCGCAAGTTCTCCAAGCACAGCCCCGCATTGCCCCTATACACAGAGAAAGACGCCTGGGAAGCGCTGAAGCATTTCGAGACTGTGAATTTTCATGAACAGTTTTCCCCTCTACAGGGCGTTACCGCTGAAATACACCGCGCCGGACACATTCTGGGCGCGGGCAGCGTAAAGCTGAGCGGCGCCAGCGGGTCCATTGTATTTTCCGGCGACCTGGGACGTCAGGAAGACCGCATCATGTACCCGCCCGAAACCATTGCGGCGACGGACTATCTGGTGGTGGAGTCAACTTATGGCGATCGCCTGCATGAAAACATCGATGTGCGTGCGCAGCTTAGTGAGGCGATTAACGCCACCGCCAAACGCGGCGGCATCGTCCTGATTCCCGCTTTCGCCGTAGGACGCGCTCAGCATTTGCTGCACCTGGTTCAGCAACTCAAGGCGGATAACAGCATTCCCGACCTGCCGGTGTACCTCAATAGCCCCATGGCGATCAGCGCTACCGAAATCTTCTGTCACTACCACAAAGAGCACCGCCTCACCGCCGAAGACTGCTCGCTCATCGACCAAGGCACGCACTTTGTGCGCAGCGTAGAGGAGTCGATAGAACTCAATCGTAAGAAGTTCCCCAGCATCATCGTTTCAGCCAGCGGCATGGCCAGCGGCGGCAGGGTGTTGCATCACCTCAAAACGCTGCTGCCGGACCACCGCAACACCGTCGTGTTCGCCGGTTTTCAGGCGCCGGGAACCCGGGGAGACGCGCTTACCCACGGCGCGGAGAAGGTCAAGATTCATGGCGAGTACTTCCCGGTGAAAGCGGAAGTGATCAATCTGGAAAGCCTCTCCGCTCACGCGGATTATGCAGAAATCCTGAGCTGGCTGAGAGGGTTCAGGCAACCGCCCCGACACACCTATGTCACCCATGGCGAAAGGGTGGCGGCGGACGCGCTGAGGCTACGCATCGCCGATGAGTTGGGCTGGCGCGCCTCAGCGCCGGAATACCTGGACGAAGCGCAATTGGAAATCTGAGCGAAAGCAATAAGAGACGCAGATCTATACGCCGGCTTTGTCCGGCAACGCCAGCAGTTTCGCCTCTTCTGAAGACACCACGGCGGCGGCGACCACCTCATTGCTTTGCTCTGGATTAAAGCGACTCCAATTATCCTGCGCCCTGGCGATAGCGATAATATGCGTTGGCGGCGCCTCTTGCGCATACTTGCGATTGAAGCTTTTCAGCGAATCACAGAAATAACCATTACAGATGTCCGAGCGCATCTCCCGCGGGAGACTGCAGCCTTTGTTTGTGTGATTAATGCAAGAGCCGCGTATGGACTTGCCGGAAAGTTTATCCAAATAAAGTTGCAGAACATGACGAGGACGCAGCTCCGGGTTTTCCCGCATGAAGCGCCGGATAACGCTGGCCGATAGATAGGCGTGCTCGCGCCCGCTGGTGCAGCAGCCGCCTTTACACATAGTGCAAAGATGCATATTCATGTTGGCCAGGGTTTCCGAGTGTTCCAAAGGCTTGTTGTTGGCCTCTGCGCGCGCGCGGCTGGCAAGCTCGTCTTCCGTGTCATTTTGGCCGTGCATACAGGCTTCGCTGATAATTTGCGTCAGGAAATCACGGTACTGACGAATGCGGCGTTTCGGCAAAGTGGCGATACGCGTCGGGGCGGTCGGAATCGTGACAGGCGCGCCATTTGGGTCCAGCCCTTCCGCACTCGCGAGGCGAACGTATAACTCTTGATTTTGTTCGGCCTCCGCCGCGCTTTGCGTTTCAATTCGGCGCTGCTCAGCTTCCGCAATCACCTTTCTTTCCTGCATGCGCTGGCGGTGAAACTTCACCTGTGCGTCAAACAGGGCGGGCGGCGTGGAGGCCCGACGCTCCGACAAACGTCGACATTCCGGATTATCGCAAGTCAGTTCCGACGACGCCGCAGCGCCTATCACAACCCGCTGCACAGTCAGACCGCAAATAAAGCAACTCTTAGCGCCATGGCTATTTACGACACCATGACTGTTTACAGCACCATGTGCATTTGCAAAAGCAGCGCTGGGCAATGAAGACACGAACCACCTCCTACCGCCAAGTCCCGCCCAAAATGCGGGACATAGCATAATTATTGTGAAAATCCTCGAACAGTTTTGCGTTCAGTGGCTGACGACATGGACAGCCGCGTCGATGCAAAACTGCATATTTGCGGAAACGCCTGAACTAAATCTATACGCGGCAAACAGAGGAAAATCCAGTCACTACCGGGCGCTAATTCCCCCTTAGGCGAGGCCGGATCTGCGCCGGACCTGTCATTTCAGACAGATAGAAGTAAGCTATTTTTCTGCCTGATTAATAAACGCGCCTTCTGGAGGATATTGACCCGGGTCATAGACGCAACCTCGGCATAAGTTATGCTTAGAAAGACAAGGACTGATATAGCGGAGTACGGATTATGAAGCTCGTCAAATGTAGCGCAAGAGAACTGTTGCGCGCGTTGATCGCCTGCCGTCCAGCAATAGGCGCCGCACTGGAGTTATTGGACGCCGACGAAGGCCCCGCCAATGACGCCGCCGCAACAACACTGGCGGCGCCTCACGGGAAATCCGACGCTGTCAAAGGGAACTATCCTGCTGTCGACCTCATCGTTAACCCCAGATATCGCCCGTGCGGGTTGCGGCTAAAGATTCCGTTTTGTCGTTTCAGTCTGTGCGCAGGCGTGTCCCGTTCAGAGCAAGGCGTCAACGAACTGTCTCGGGCCCAAAATACCCTCTCTGATTACCTCAGCGGGCTCTAATTAGAAATGTAAACCCTGTCACAAAAAATTAATGGGAACGCTTCCATGACAGGTTGGTGACAGCTTAAGTCACTATATTCGGGAAGTAGCGTCGCCCCTGCTTTTTATCTGATCAAAAAACAGGCGAAAAAGCGGTTTCGTGTTTACAGAAATCTCGTTTTTTCTCAGGCGCTTATACGTTATGCTCGATAAAAATAACAGGAGCAGACCATGAAAGCAGTATCTTCAAAATCTTCCACTCCCTGCGTATTTCCGCAAGCTTCAGATAAGCGCATCGGAAAATACTCGCCCCCGCGCGACTTACTCCTGTAATCCACTTCAAATCTTACCTAGAATCTTAAGCACAGGAGGTAGACGCATATGCCAATATTATTCAGGAATGTGAAAACGTTTTTACGAGCCGCCGCTCTTATGCTGGCGCTGGCGCCGACTGCTCATGCGGATGTGCAGAAGTTTCTCATCCCCGCCGGCGAAGGCGGCGGCTGGGACACCACCGCCAGGGAAACCGGCTCCGCGCTCACCAAAATGGGGCTGATTGGCGGCGCCAAGTATGTGAATTATTCCGGCGAAGGCGGCGGGCGCGCACTGAACGCGCTGGCGACATCCAAGGACTATAAAGACGCACTGATGGTGCAGTCGCTGCCGCTGATTCTGCGCAGCCTGTCCGGCGTTTATGACCGCTCGTTCCGGGATGTCACGCCAGTCGCTATGCTGATCGCCGAATATCAGGTCGTGGTGGTGGAAAAAGACTCCCCCTATAAGAACATGAACGACCTGCTGGCCGCTATCAAGGAAATTGGCAAACGCAAGCCTGTCGTGGGCGGCTCCGCCAAGGGCAGCCTGGACCACATTACTGCGCTGGCGGTACTGGAAGCAGCCAACATGACGTCTAAAAAGCTGCGTTATTCCGCCAGCGATGGCGGCGGCGACGCTATGCGCAAGTTTTCCAACGGTTACGCGCTGGCGATGGTGACCGGTATGGGCGAAGTAGTGAAACAAATCAAATCCGGCGAACTCCGGGCCCTGGGGGTCACCAGCGCTGAGCGTCTGGAAGGGTTCGATATCCCTACCATGAAAGAGCAAGGTCTGAACGTTGTGCTAGCCAACTGGCGCGGCTTTTTCGTCGCTCCCGGCACGCCTGACAAAACCGTCGCTAAATATGCGGACATGCTCGCCGCTCTGGATAAGTCCCCGGACTGGAAAACCGTCAGACTGAAGTACGGCTGGGAATCTCTATACATTCCCACGCAGGACGCCAAAGGCTTCCTGGAAGAGCAAGAAGTCACCATCCGCAGACTGCTCAACAGCATCTAAGCGTATTCAAGCAGATTTCAAACATCCGGACTTAACAAGGGGCTCCAATTTGGCGGCCCTTTTTTATTTCTACTCCCAGCTTATTTCTATTCCCAACGTTTCACTTCCACTCCGAACTTCCAGTCCCCGGCGCTGTGCGCCACTACCTCCTGGCTGCGCACCACTAGCTCCTGACTACGCAAAAGCGCCTCCTGATTAATAACGCAATATCCTGACGTCATTTTCATCCAACGCAAGCCTGATCATATTTCAATCTCCTCATCTGTAACGCCTGCGGCTTCCGGCGTCCAAGCATTCAGGCCACTCAAATTATTACTTTTTACTGTAACTTATTTTTAATAATCAGAAGCTAAAAAAACCACAGAATAGCTTTGTTTTGGCGACGAACCTGAAACATGCAAGAAACATTTAGTTTGTATTCTAAGTATCAACCATATAGAATCCTCCACCCCATGAGAAACGAAATTACTGCTATGCACATTCCAGACAGGCGTCAGTCAGAGATTATTCTGAGTACGCCCACCGCCGAAGACGGCCCCTCTGTTCACCAACTCATCTCACGCTGTCCGCCACTGGACGAAAATTCGGTTTACTGCAATCTGCTGCAATGCACGCACTGGGCGGACACCTGCGTCATAGCGACAAGCGTTGATGAAAGTGAAAATAAAACCCCAGGCGGTTTTATTTCCGGATACCTCCTGCCGGAAGACGCCAATACCCTGTTCATTTGGCAGGTGGCGGTTGATAGAGCCATGCGGGGAAAGGGGTTAGCGGGAAAAATGTTGCGCGCCATTCTTGCGCGGGACGCCTGCAAAAACGTGTCGCAACTACAAACGACCATTAACCCCAGCAATCAGGCATCCTGGAAACTGTTCGAAAAGCTGGCCCATGACTTGGGCGCGGATATGCAACGGCGCACCTTGTTCGATGCGTCACAGTTTAATGACGATCACGAAGAAGAAGTTTTACTGACCATTGGTCCGTTCGACCCATCCTGTCTGCGCGATTAACGCAGATTTAAGCGATCCGGTCGCAGGATGCAGCCCCGGCAATGGAACGCATCCGAACTAAATCCAGACGGCGAAGCATTTCACCGTCCCGACCTCACCCTGATATGTTTGACATCCATTCGCTACGACAAGGAGAAACCATGAATATTTTCCAAGAAGTAGAATCCGGCGTACAAAGTTACGCCCGCTCATTTCCCAAAATTTTCAACAAAGCCAAAGGCGTTCATCTGTATGACGTTGACGGCGAGAAGCATCTCGACTTTCTGGCTGGCGCCGGCACATTGAATTACGGCCATAACAACCCTGCGCTGAAAGAAGCGCTACTTGAATATATCAGTCAGGACGGCGTCGCTCACGGCCTCGATATGCACACAGACGCCAAAGCCCGTTTTCTGACGGAGTTCAAAGAGCGTATCCTTGCTCCCCGTAAGCTGAACTATGTGGTTCAGTTCACTGGCCCCACCGGCGCCAATGCGGTGGAAGCGGCGCTGAAGATCGCCCGCAATGTCACCGGCCGGCACAATGTTGTGGCCTTTACCAATGGCTTTCACGGGGTCACTCTCGGCTCTCTGGCGGCCACTGGTAACAGCCACCACCGCGACGCCGCGGGCGTGCCGCTGAACAGCGTGACCCATCTGCCTTACGATGGCTACCTGGGCAAGGACGTGGACACCAGCAAGTTCCTCGACAAGATGATTTCCGACAACAGCAGCGGTCTGGACCTGCCAGCGGCGGTAATTCTGGAAACCGTGCAGGGCGAAGGCGGCCTGAATGTGGCCAGCGAACGCTGGTTACGCAATGTCGAGGCGATCTGCCGCAAACACGGCATCCTGCTGATCGTGGACGACATCCAGGCCGGTTGCGGCCGCACGGGAACCTTTTTCAGTTTCGAAAAAGCCGGCATCAAACCGGATATCGTGACCTTGTCGAAATCACTCAGCGGGTTTGGCCTTCCTTTCGCCCTCACCCTTATCAAGCCTGAACACGACCAGTGGAAACCTGGCGAGCACAACGGCACTTTCCGTGGCAATAACCACGCATTTATCACCGCCGCCGCTGCGATTCGCCACTATTGGTCAACCCCGGATTTCGCTGCCGACATTGAACGCAAGAGCGAGATAATGCGCACCGAACTGAGCAAAATCGCTGACAAACACGGCAAGACGCTCATGCAGGTCAGAGGGCGCGGTATGATGCGCGGCCTGAACTGTCGCGACGGAGATCTGGCTGCCGCTATTTGCAAGCGCGCATTCCAGAAAGGTCTGATCATCGAAACCAGCGGCTCCGAATCCCAGGTAGTGAAGTGCCTGTGCCCGCTGGTGATTTCTGAGCAGGAACTCAGAGAGGGACTGGCGATTCTGGCGCAGTGCGTGGAAGACGCCCTGGCCCACGAAATCAGCAAAGCCAGCTGAGACTGTTCTCACTCTTTATGCCTTTATAGATCCGTCACGAATTCAGACCTGTTGCAGGAGTCAATTGCAATGATCGTTAGAACACTGGAACAAGCCCGCCAATCCGATCGCAGAGTGAAAGCGGACAACTGGGAAAGCGTCCGCATGCTGCTGAAAGACGATAACATGGGTTTTTCCTTCCACATCACCACTTTATACGCCAACAAAGAAACGCCGATTCATTACCAGAACCACCTGGAATCGGTGTATTGCATCTCCGGCGAAGGTGAGGTGGAAACCATCGCCGACGGCAAAGTCTACACCATCAAGCCCGGCACTCTTTACGTTTTAGACAAACACGACCAACACCTGCTGCGCGCCTTTAGTGAAATGACCGTCGCCTGTGTCTTCAATCCGCCCCTGAACGGTAAAGAGACTCACGATGAAAACGGCGTGTACCCCCTGGAAGCAGAAACCATCATGGAGTAGAGCAATACGATGAACATGATTCTTGATAAAGCTAATCTCACGCCCCCGGACCCTTATCCTTCGCGCAAGAGTTCTGAAGTCTGCATTCTCAAGCGCTGCGACCCGGTGGTTTACAGCGAATACGACGACGCCTGCCCTATCTCTAAAGAGCAGGTGGAAAGCTATGAAAAAAATGGCTTCCTGATGTTGCCCGAACTGTTCACTCAGGAAGAAGTGGCGCTGCTGACCGAAGAAATGGAAAGAATGCGCCGCAACCCCATGATCGCCAAGCGTAAGGAAACCATTACGGAGCCGGAAAGCCAGTCGGTGCGCTCCATTTTCAGCGTTCACCAGCTCAGCCCTTTGTTTTCCAGGCTCGCTACCGATAAAAGGCTGATGAACATCATTCGTTTTATCCTCGGCGACGACCTCTATATTCATCAGTCCAGACTGAACTACAAGCCCGGATTCCGCGGCAAAGAGTTCAACTGGCACTCGGACTTCGAAACCTGGCATGTGGAGGACGGCATGCCGCGCATGCGCGCGCTCAGCGCGTCCATCACCTTGACCGAAAACTTCGAATACAACGGTCCACTGATGCTGATGCCCGGTTCCCACGAGTATTACATCGCCTGTGTGGACGGCACTCCGGAAGACAATTACAAGTCGTCTCTGAAGCGTCAGGAATACGGCGTCCCTGACGATATCGCTTTGAGCACCCTGGTCAGCGAAGGCGGTATTGTCACCGCCACCGGCAAACCGGGGTCCGTGATATTGTTCGATTGCAACACCATGCATGGCTCCAACAGCAATATTTCGCCTTTCCCTCGCTCCAACGCCTTCTTTGTTTACAACGCCTGGAGCAATCGTCTGGAAACGCCTTTCAGCGATCATAAACCCCGTCCGGAATATATCGCTTCCCGACAAGCGACCGCCCCACTCAAGGCGGGATCACTGACTGATCCTTCCTGACTCGGTCCCGGCGCCCGCTCCAGGGGCGCCGGGCTTACCCCTCCGCCACTTCACGCATTGCGGCGCGCACCTCCTGCATCGCCCGGTCCACCAGTTTCGCCTTCAAAGGCGCCTCGCATAAGCCAACGCCAAGCCGCACCAGGGCGCCGCATCGCTTTCGAAGCGCGTACTGACGCTTTCCATCAAAGGGACGATCTGATAATGCCCCTGTCGAATGCGGGAGGCGAAGCGGGCCTTCTCTGCGTCGCTCAGTCCGGCGTAACCATGCTGAATAACCGGATTGGCCGCAGGCAGAACAAACCAGTCACGCAGGAACTTGCAACCATTCAGCCGCCCGAGGAAGAAGTCATGATGCCGGTAGGATTCCGCGAAGAACCCGAGAAAGCCCTGTAGACCAGCGGCGGCGATATCCAGCCTGCCCTTTCTGCCGGAGCGTCGGGGCGCAACCAGGAAGCGGGAATAAATGTCGCCCGCATCGGCCAGGCGAATATCCTGACAATCGAAACGGGTCTGATTCTTGAGCCCGCCCGCCAAACGACCGAGTCGGGCTGCGCCTCACCCTGACCCAATTCGTAACGCTCCCATTGAGGGCATATATCGACTTCAGAAAAGTAAAGGTTCAATATCGGTGCTTGAGTGAATCGCCGGTGACGCAGTCCGTAGCGAAATACGGCGGAAGTTTCCGAAACCTGTCCGGCTGGTCATAAAATTGCTTCTGCTTCAGCAGCGGTCGTTGAACAGAGACAGCCCGCCGCCAACAATCAAAAAAAGATCCGGGAGCATAACAAACGATGTTGAATTCAGGCATTACTGCGTTACTCAAAAAAGCCCTCCAGCCTCTGATCGCTGCGCTCGGCGCTGTAGCGCTGATTACGGCGGCCTTCGCCCACGCGGAGGAGCCCTTCAAGGTAGGATTTGTCTATGTAGGCCCCATTGGCGACCACGGCTGGTCCTATCAGCATGATCAAGGCCGCCTGGCGCTGGAAAAACATTTCGGCGGCAAAGTGAAAACCGCGTATGTGGAAAATGTGCCGGAAGGCGCCGACGCGGAGCGGGTGATCCGCAATCTGGCGAAGTCGGGCCATAAAGTCATTTTCACCACCTCGTTCGGTTTTATGAACCCCACGCTCAAGGTCGCCGCCCAGTTCCCTGACGTCGTATTCGAGCACGCGACAGGTTACAAGCGCACCAAGAACGTCAGCACCTATATTTCCAACACCTATGAAGGGCGCTACGTTTCCGGCTATGTGGCGGCGAAGATGAGCAAGACCGGAAAACTCGGTTACATCGCCTCTTTCCCTATCCCTGAAGTCATTCGCGATATCAACGCCGTGCGCCTCGCCATGAACAAGGTCAACCCGGATTACGAACTGAAGATTCTCTGGGTCAGCAGCTGGTTCGACCCAGCGAAAGAAGCAGAAGCCGCCAATGTCATGATTGATCAGGGCGTTGATGTCATCCTGCAACACACGGACAGCCCCGCCGCCATGCAAGTGGCGGAGCAGCGCGGCGTATACGCCGTCGGGCAATCCTCCGATATGTCCCGTTTCGGCCCGAAGGCGCACTTGGTGTCGGTGGTGGATGAGTGGTCCTATCACTACATTCACACCGTGCAAAACGTCATGGACGGAACCTGGAAACCCCGAGACTATTGGGGCGGCATGGCGGAGGACATGATCCTGTTGCCGGAGTTCAACAAAGCCATTCCCGCTGATGTAGTGAAAGAGGCGGAAACCATGATCGCCGACATCAAATCCGGCAAACTGAAACCCTTCACTGGCCCCATCTACAACCAGAAAGGCGAGTTAAAAGTCCCCGCCGGTGAAGAGCTCGCTCACGAAGAAGTCGCCAGCATGAATTGGTATGTTCAGGGAATCAAAGGCGAAATCCCCCACTGAGGGAGTGGTTCAGATAAGCGCGACAGGCCGCAAAATGCTATCTTTAAGGCATTAGCGGCCTACGGCCGAATCTCAAAAAAGATCGCAGGAATTTGATATGCAAGACTTTCTGAAAGGACTGCCCAAGGCGGAACTACATTTGCACATTGAGGGCTCGCTGGAGCCGGAGTTGATGTTCGAAATTGGACGCCGTAATGGCGTCGCCTTGCCTTTCGCCAGCGTGGAGGAAGTTCGCGCCGCCTACGAGTTCAGTAACCTGCAGGAGTTTCTGGATATTTACTATCAGGGCGCTCAGGTGTTGCTGCATGAGCAGGATTTTTACGACATGACCTTCGCCTATCTGCAACGGTGTCGTGAACAGAACGTTATCCATACGGAAATGTTTTTTGATCCGCAAACCCATACGGATCGCGGCGTGGACATTGGCGTGGTGATACGCGGCCTGACCCGCGCTATGGAGGATGCGGAAGCGCAGTGGGGACAGTCCAGCAAACTGATTCTCTGTTTCCTGCGCCATCTGAGTGAAGAAGCGGCGATGGAAACACTGCGCCAGGCGCTGCCTTATAAGCAGCACTTTGTCGGCGTCGGTCTCGACAGCTCGGAAGTCGGCTACCCGCCGGAGAAGTTCCAGCGCGTATTCGAGCAAGCGCTGAACGCCGGTTTATTGAGCGTGGCTCATGCCGGTGAAGAAGGGCCGCCAGAGTATATCTGGCAGGCGCTGGATCTGTTAAAGGTGAAACGCATCGACCATGGCGTGCGTTGCATTGAAGACGCAGCGCTGATGCAGCGATTAATCGACGAACAAATCCCATTAACCGTCTGCCCCCTGTCCAATATCAAACTCTGTGTTTTTGACTCCATGTCTGAGCACAATATTCTGCGCCTGCTTGAAAAAGGCCTGAAAGTGACGGTGAACTCAGATGATCCGGCTTACTTTGGCGGCTATATGAATGAGAACTTTATCGCTATGCAGGAAGCGCTACCCATGAGCAAAGAGCAGGCGGCGCAGTTGGCGAGAAACAGCTTTGAGGCCAGTTTCCTGACCTCAGAGGAGAAAGCGCGTTTACTGGCCCGCCTGGACCAGTATCTGCAAAGTCACTGAGGCAGGGCTCACTCGCAGCACTTCTTATTCTTCTTACCGCTGCCGCAGGGACATGGATCGTTCCTGCCTATACTTAACGTCGTCCATGACGCCTCGCCATCTACATACAGCCAACGCCCCTGCTCTTTAACGAAACGAGAGCGTTCCTGTAACTGCATCCATTTAGCGCCCTCTTGAAAGGCGGCCCGAAAACTCACCCAGCCTTCATCACCCTCCGAGCCGCTGCCCAGAACTTCCAGTCGTTTCCATTGAATGCTTTGATTCGGCTGTAAATCCGCCGGGCGGTGCTGAGCGCACCAGGTTTGCTGCAGGTACTCCATCAGCCCCATCGCAAAGGCGGTATACCGGGATCTCATCAATTGTTCCGGCGTCTCTGCAGCCTTGCCGGAATGCAGCGGCTGGCAGCATTCTGCATAAGACAAACCGGAATTACAGGGGCACAGGTTATTCATAACTACTCTCATTCAGCCAATGAAGGTTCGGATGCCCGCCCGTTTTTAGCGGACCGCGCCTGAATCGCCAGACCGGCGACAATAAAGCCGAGCCCCACCAGGGTCAGCATGTGAATTTTCTCGCCCAGAATAAAGTGGATCAACAGCAGAGAAATAAATGGCGAGATAAATATTAGATTACTGATACGGCTGGCGTGACGCGTATATTTCATCGCCATCAGCCACAGCATGAAGGTCACGCCCATCTCGAACAGACCGACGTAAATCGCGCCTCCGAGGGCGGCTGGAGCCAGATTCAAAGGACCGGCCAGAATGGCGGCGCATGGCGTCGCCAGCAGGAAGTTTTGAAACAGACCGATCACCGGGTCGCGCTTGTCTCTGGAGTTTAGAATCCAATACGCCGCCCAGACCAGCGTACTGATCAGAGCCAATGCGATGCCCAGAAAGTTTAAAGGGCGCCCGCTGTCATCACCGCCGAATGAAATGACCACTACACCGCTATAACTCACTAGCATGGCTACCACATCCGACCGTGTCAGTTTGTGGCCGAGAAAAGGAACGGCGAGAAAGGCCAGCATCAACGCCCAGGTGTAGTTAATGGGCTGCGCCACCTGTGCAGGAAGCAGGTCGTAGGCGTAAAACAGGATGTGGTAGTACAGCAGCGGATTCAACAAACCGAAACACAGCGCCCGCCATCCATTTTCCCGCAAAGTCAGTATCGCCTCAGCAAAGCGCCCCTGCCAGAGCAGCGCCGCCCCCAGCGCCAGTACGGATGTCAGGCTGGCGAAAAACACCAGTTGACTGACGCTTTGCTCCGCCAGCGCCAGCTTGAACGCCGTGGCGACAGTAGACCACAACAGAACAGCGGACAATCCATACCGCAACGCCAAAGATTCATTGTTATTGCGCGAAATTTCCTGAGACATAGCTGCGTCCTGTACTTCATATCCTGACGACAAACATTGGAGATTTCGCCAATCCGCAATATTTGGACTATGTTTAAATTATGCCGCTGACGATGTCGTTAAAGCGACCCAACCCACATATCGCCACATCTCAGCGGCATTCCTTTTCATGCACTGCTGATGGGCGAGAAAGATGCGAGTCCATCCTTCGACTCTGTTGATCCTTAGCATAACCGCCCTGGCGCTGATGACGGAACGGGGCGCCGCGACGGAACTGTCCGCCTGCGAATCTGAAAGGGAAAAAATGACGCAAACATTGAGCGCCGTTTTCAGACCCTATCTAAGAAAACACGAAAACCTCGCCAGCCAACGCGGCAATATAATCGACTTGAAAGTCAGCCTCAACGGCTGGGTGGAAGACATCGCGCAATGTTATCGCAACGTATACACAGAGCGCGGAGCCCCGGACGACGACAATGTCCTGAATAATGGTCTGCACTGGGCGGGAACCCTGACCGAATTTCATGAACTGGTGAAAACCCTGAACCGCCAGCTTCAAACCCAAGTCCAGAAAAAAACAGAACCTTTCAGCGAAAAAGACCCCGCCTTCCGCCGCCTGCTGCAACAAATCCTCCTTCCCAACTTCCCGCTCCAGGCGGAAAGATCGGGAGCGGAGTTTATTTGAGCCTGAGTCCCGCCAATCCGGATAATGTTCTGGCGGTCTCTGCAGAAGTCGAGTTAATCTGCTAATACTGATATCAAACAATGGCGCAGCAAGAGCACCAACGCCATGGCCAGGGATATGCGATTAAGTTCGTTTGCAATCCGGCGTAGGACGCCGACCGCTTCGGGATTGCGTTTTTTCACGCAGTTTCCCGCAAGATTGTTTTGGCTGCTCTATTTCACTTTCTTCGCTTCTTTTTTCCTCTCACCTTTCACAACAGAAACCTTTGCAGCGGAAACAGGCGCCATAGACGCCTCCCGTAAACATCCGCCGCAGGTATGGTCGCTTGATATGCAGGGGGCTATCGGACCCGCCAGCGCGGATTTATTTATACGCGCTTTAGAGAAGGCGAATGACGCCGGCGCTGCGCTCTTTTTACTGCGCCTGGACACGCCTGGCGGCCTGGATAAATCCATGCGCGATATGATTCAGGCGATTCTGGCCTCCCCGATTCCAGTCGCGACCTATGTTTACCCAAAAGGAGCCAGAGCCGCCAGCGCGGGAACTTACATCCTATACAGCTCCCATATCGCCGTCATGGCCCCTGCCACTAATCTGGGTGCGGCGACGCCTGTATCGATTGCCGCTCCCTCAACCTCACCTGCCGATGACGCCAAGGGCGACAGCGAAGGACTGAGCACACTGGAGCACAAACAGATCAACGACGCCGTCGCCTATATTCAAGGACTGGCGAAGTTACGGGGACGCAACGCCGAGTGGGCGGAACAAGCCGTGCGCGACGCCGCCAGCCTGAGTGCGGAGGAAGCGTTGCAAAAGAATGTGATCGACATGATGGCGGACTCAGCAGAGCAACTGCTCGCCCAGTTGGAAGGCAGGCGTATCGCTCTCGATAAAGGGGCGGTGACGTTAAGATTGACCGACTATGAGACGTACGCCATTGAGCCTGATTGGCGCCATCGCTTTCTCGCCGTCATCACAGATCCCAGCGTCGCTTATATCCTGCTCCTTATTGGCGTCTATGGGCTGCTGTTGGAAGCATACAACCCGGGAGCGGCCCTTCCCGGCATTCTCGGCGCCATTTGTCTGCTGATCGGCCTGTACGCCTTGCAATTACTCCCCATCAGCTACGCAGGATTGGGGCTCTTGTTGCTGGGCGTCGCCCTAATGACTGCAGAGGGCTTTGCGCCCAGTTTCGGAGTATTGGGCTTGGGCGGCGTGGCTGCCTTCATTCTCGGCTCCGTCATGCTGATGGACACCACATTGCCCGCCTATCAGATCGCCCTGCCCGTCATAATCGCCGTCGCCGCCCTGTCCGTTCTTGTGCTTAGCGTGCTGTTGCATTTCGCCTTAAGGTCGCGAAAGCAGGCGGTGGTGACCGGCGTAGAGACGCTTGTTGGATCGCTGGCCAAAGCCATTACCGACTTTGAGGGATCAGGCAGAGTCGCAGCGCAAGGACAATTATGGATGGCTCATTGCGACACCCCCGTGAAGCAGGGCCAAGAACTCAGAATCACAGGAATCCAGGGGCTGACCCTGGAAGTGGAGGCTATCCCATGATCGCTTATGTTGTTATGGCCCTGGTTATTATTGCGCTCGCCCTGCTGCTGACGATGTTTCGAGTCATGCGCGAATATGAGCGCGCAGTGGTTTTCCTGTTGGGGCGCTTTTATAAAGTCAAAGGCCCCGGTCTCATTATCATCGTGCCCATCATTCAACAAATGGTGCGGGTCGATCTGAGAATCGTGGTCATGGATGTGCCGACGCAGGACGTAATATCCCGGGACAACGTCTCAGTTAAGGTTAATGCGGTGGTGTATTACCGGGTGCTAGACCCGCAGAAAAGCGTGATTAACGTGGAGAATTACAACGAGGCCACCAGTCAACTCGCGCAAACCACGTTGCGTTCAGTGCTTGGTCAGCATGAACTGGACGAAATGCTCGCGTCGCGGGAGGAGTTGAATGAGGATATTCAGCGTATTCTTGACGTACAAACCGAGGGCTGGGGCATCAAAGTCTCCAACGTGGAAATCAAACATGTGGATCTGGATGAGCGCATGATTCGCGCTATCGCCAAACAGGCGGAAGCGGAGCGTATCCGGCGCGCCAAGGTCATTCACGCCACCGGCGAGCTGGAAGCATCGGAAAAACTGCGCGAGGCAGCCTCGATTCTCGCCAAACAACCGCAGGCGATTCAGTTACGCTATCTGCAGACGCTTACGGAGATCGCCAGCGACAAAACCAATACCATCGCCTTCCCGCTGCCTCTGGAAATTCTCACGGCCTTCGGCATCAAGGAGAGCGAATCCAGCTGACCTCAGCCTTCAAGCCTAACTCGATGCTGAACCGACTCAGGGCATGGATTCCGCACAGGGGTAGCCGGATAATTTCTGCAATACGCTGAATTGAGCCGCAGTAGCGGTTTTTATCTGATAAGTTACTTGCAGGCCGCCGAAGTCGAAATAGGCCAGCCCGGACTTGGCCGACTCAGGCGTAATTCGCGCTTGCTCAAGGAAACGAAACAACGCCCACTCCCCCAGGACGTCATACCGTTTGCGGTCGCCGTTCAACATATCCACTTCCACGTATGCGTCCGGGTGATTCACCGGCCAGAAGAACTCGGACCAAAATCTCGGTCCGGGTACGGGAGCCGCCTCGATCTCCCCGATCACCATACGAATCCGTCGAATTGACGGAGGCGTCGTCAAAGGCTTAAGACTCACCCTGAAACCAGCCTTTGACGCGGTTTCAGAAGAAGCCGCCGAACTCGTTACCGGAGTCGTGGACAACGCCGCCATGACGTCGTCTCGATAGCATCCAACCTCCGCCGCCACCGCGTTCAAACAGCTCCCTGTAAACAAAACAGCCCACCCAAACGCCTTCAACAGGAGCCTCATTGACGCCTGCTTCTCACGCCCAAAAAGAGACAAAAAATCACCTATAAACCTCCCCATTGCCAAGCCCACCGCAGGATAGCATTATTGGCGAATCGATTTCAGAAACGGCGAAAATCGCCTCAAACAAAAAGCAGGGAAGCCCGTCACCACTACCTTCCCTGGCGTCATCCCTACAAAAAGTTATAACGAGAAAATTGCAATAATGACTACGAAAAAAACGGTTCTGCTAAGCATGAGATGGCTTGTGGATATCGATAACAACGCTAAAGAAGAACAGGCGCTCAACGCTATTGAAGAAAAAGCCCGAGAGCTGTTTGGTGAAGCCAATGTCGAATTATTATTTAAAAACTCAAGCACATTGAACGAGAGAATCGATTGCGATAAATGCTGTGTCTGCGGCATTTGGGTTTATGACAAAAACGCACAATGGTCCGCCGGGGACCTTTATGATCTTTCTCCTGGCATCAAAATTCACTCGGACATGTTCTGCTCATTTTGTGAACCGCCCCGTCCCCCGATGATTTCCGATGAAGGCGCCAATGAATGGAGTTCAGGGCCTATAAACATAGAGTGGGAAAATAGCTGGGGAAGACCCGTAAGAAGTTCACACAGCAGAGGCTGGGACAATGATGCAGACGGCGGGGGCTGGTAGAAAGTTGGCGTAGTGTGACGCTGAGGGGCGACTCGCCCCTCAGCGCTCAAACTTCGTCGATAACACAATCGACGACATGGTTTTTTCGATGCCTTCTATCTCACCAATGTGATCCAGCACTTCATCGATCTGTTCCGTGGTCTCCGCGCGGATCAGGGCGATGAAGTCGTACTGTCCGTTGATCGTGTACAGCGACCGCACTTCGTCTATGCGTCGCAGCGCCGTTTCCACCTGCTTGTTCAGCTTCGGATTGATTTCAATCATCACCTGGGCGCTGATGCGCTTCTTCTCATATTCCTTGTCCAGACGCACGGTATAGCCGCGAATGACGCCTTCCGCCTCCAGCTTGGCGATGCGCTCATGCACCGCGGTGCGGGAAAGGTTGAGTTTTCTCGCCAGGGACGCGGTGGCTTCTCGCGCGTTCGCCTGCAACAGATCGAGCAAACGTTGATTTTTTTCATCCATATGACGTTTTCACTACAGGTATAGATATTTCGACTAAATTTATCAGTAAAATCGTCACTATGACAGTTACAATCCGACATCTGCGCCTCCTATTATGGATTTATTCATCCAATAACAATTAGGAGAGGCACATATGAAACCCATCGTTGTTGTAGGCGCTGGTAAAATCGGCTCAATGATCACGGATTTCCTGAATGGCACTGGCGACTATAAAGTCACGCTGGTGGATCAGAATCAGGACGCGCTGGACCGCATCGCCGAAGAAATTCCCGGCATCACAACTGTGAAGGCGAACGCCTCTAACCAGCAGGAAATGGAAGCCGCCTTCAAGGGCCACTTCGCCGTTATCAACTCCTGCCCATTCGATATCAGCGCCTCCATTGCGCACGCCGCCGCAGCGCAAGAAGTGCACTACCTGGATCTGACTGAAGACGTCGCCAGTACTCGTTTGATCAAGTCCCTGGCGAAAGACGCCAAATCCGCCTTCATCCCGCAGTGCGGCCTGGCGCCGGGTTTCATCTCCATCGTCGCTTATGACCTGGCGCGCCACTTCGACTCCTTGCATAACGTCCATATGCGCGTCGGCGCACTGCCCAAGTTCCCCTCCAACGCGTTGAAATACAACCTGACCTGGAGCACCGACGGCCTGATCAACGAATACCTGAACCCTTGCGAAGCCATCGTTAACGGTCAGTTGCGCGAAGTGCCTCCAATGGAAGAGCTGGAGCATTTCTCCCTGGACGGCGACGACTACGAAGCTTTCAACACCTCTGGCGGCCTGGGCACTCTGTGCGAAACGCTGGAAGGCAAGGTGTCCAACCTGAACTACCGCACCGTGCGTTACCCTGGTCACCGCGACGTCATGAAGCTGTTGCTGAACGACCTGCGTCTGGGCGAGCGTCGCGACCTGTTGAAAGAAATCATGGAATCCGCCATCCCTGTCACCATGCAGGACGTTGTATTGGTATTCGCCAACGTCAGCGGCGTGAAGAACGGCCTGTTCCTGCAGGAAACCTTCGCTCGCAAGATTTACAGCCGCGAAATCAACGGTAAACTGCGTAGCGCCATCCAGATCACCACCGCATCCGGCATCTGCGCTGCGCTGGACCTGCTGGCGGAAGGCAAACTGCCGAACCAAGGCTTCGTACGTCAGGAAGATATCCGCTTCGAAGACTTTATAAACAACCGTTTCGGCCGCAACTATATGGAAGACGACGGGAAAAACCCTTCGGCTTCAGTGCGTCGCGTAGCCTGATCAAATATGGGCGCGGCGACCCCGCGCCCCGACATCAGGACAGGTAGCGAACCAGAAGCTCGCTACAAGGACAAAGAAAACGCACTTACGACTCTTTACGGGAGGACCGCTATGAATATCCAAGAGATTTTTTCAGCCCTGGGCATGGACCAGGGCATTCTTGCTTCAGGGGACTACAAAATCAGTTCCCCGGTTGACGGCAAAGTAATCGCCAGCCTGAAACTGGACAGCAAAGACGAAGTAGAAAAGAAAATCGCCGCCGCCGCAGACGCCTTCAAAGCCTGGCGTCGCCTGCCCGCTCCTCAGCGTGGCGAGCTGGTGCGTCTTTACGGCGAAGAACTGCGCAAGCACAAAGAAACCCTGGGCGCGTTGATCACGCTGGAATGCGGCAAGATCGTTTCTGAAGGCCAGGGAGAAGTGCAGGAAATGATCGACATCTGCGATTTCGCTGTCGGTCTGTCCCGTCAACTATACGGCCTGACTATCGCTTCCGAGCGCCCCAACCACGCACTGCGCGAATCCTGGCACCCCATGGGTCCAGTCGGCGTTATTTCCGCGTTCAACTTCCCTATGGCGGTTTGGGCATGGAACAGCGCGCTGGCGCTGGTTTGCGGCGATCCTGTGATCTGGAAACCTTCCGAGAAAACGCCTCTGTGCGCCCTGGCCTGTCAGCATCTGTTGGACAAAGCCATCGCTCGCTTCGGCGAAGCGCCGGAAGGTCTGTCCAGCGTCATCATCGGCGAACGTGAAGTCGGCGAACAATTGGTTGACGACAAGCGCGTACCGCTGATCAGCGCCACCGGCAGCTGCGCCATGGGCCGCGTAGTCGGTCAGCGCGTCGCGGCTCGCTTCGGCAAATCCATTCTGGAACTGGGCGGCAACAACGCCATCATCGTGGCGGAATCCGCTGATCTGGACATGGCTACTCGCGCCATCGTTTTCGGCGCAGTCGGCACCGCAGGCCAGCGCTGCACCACCACTCGCCGCGTCTTCGCTCATGATTCCGTATATGACGAATTGCTGGGCCGCCTGAAGGCCGCCTACAAGCAACTGCCTATCGGCAACCCACAGGAAGCCGGCACGTTGATCGGTCCGCTCATCGACGGTCGCTCTTACGAGCAAATGGAGCAGGCGCTGGCTGACGCCAAAGCGAAAGGCTGCGACGTATACGGCGGCGGACGCGCGCTGGAAAAAGAGTTCCCACAGGCTTACTACGTGAACCCCGCCATTGTGGAAGGCGGCAACGCGCTGACCAACAACGCTCACGAAACCTTCGCGCCGATTCTGTACTTCTTCCGCTATTCCGATCTGGAAGACGCGATTGAACGTCAGAACGACGTACCGCAAGGCCTGTCTTCCGCCATTTTCACTCTGAACATGCGTGAAGCGGAACTGTTCACCTCCGCGGTGGGCAGCGACTGCGGCATCGCCAACGTCAACGTCGGCACTAGCGGCGCTGAAATCGGCGGCGCATTCGGCGGCGAGAAAGAGACTGGCGGCGGTCGCGAGTCCGGCTCCGACTCTTGGAAGGCTTACATGCGCCGCTCCACCGCGACAGTGAACTATTCTTCCGAGCTGCCGCTGGCGCAAGGTATTAAGTTCGACCTCAACTAAGCCTTTGCTGAGTTGACTTAAAAGGAGAGCTTCGGTTCTCCTTTTGACATCCGCGCCAGGACGCGCGGTTCGACAGGTCAGGATTTTCCTTATTGGTTAAACGCTTATTAACATGGCAATGATATTGGCATGTTAATAGCCAGGCGTATGGATGCGCCTGCGCGGCGGCCAGCCGCGGGAGACAGGGTCTGACATACGCAGGCTCTGTCGTGGCGGATACAAATAGAAGGAAGCTATTTGTCCGCCTGATTAATATATACCGATGATGTACGGGAAGCTGTTTCCGACTGTGCGCCTGTAACCGGACTTCAACCGAAGCCGGATCTCCTCCTCTTATTCCAGAACGCCTCAGGCGTCTGGACGCACGCCGGTCAGACGAACGTCAGTATTATTTTCAGGATTACGAGCCGTACCATGCAAACTACTGCGCTTTTCAAACTGTTGTCTTCGCTGACTGACGCCGCCAAGGCTCAGCAATTGCTTGATTCCGTTCAATTGCACCCCATTTTCGCCCAGCCTCACCATGACGATGAGCCGCTCAATCGCGCCGTCATCGCTCAGGCGATGAACATGATGCTGTTTGACGACCTGCTGGAGCGGGTGCCGGAAGGCAAACAATACGTGGCGGAAAAGCTGGCGTCTGGAGAAAAAGTCGTGTTCGACCATGGCGCGCTACGCACCGTGGCCTGGGAAAATCAGGCGCTGCCGATGGGGTACAAAGCGTTTGCGCGCATCCTGGAGCCTCTCGGCTTCACCGTGGCCGGACAGTATCCGTTGCCCAAGCTAAAAATGTGCGGCTTCGTCTACACGCATGCGGACCTGCCTCACGATATCGCCCAGTACTTCGTCAGTGAGCTGTACCCGGAGCAGTTCACCAAATCTTTCCAGGACGCCGTTGACCGAGTGGTTTCCGTGTCTTCCGATCCATTGACGCCTCGCTCCGCGGAGCTGTTGCAGAAACTGACCGCAAATGGCGCTCTGCCCCTGGCGGACGCGGCGGAATTGCTGCCGAACCTGCTGCAGTGTTTTGACCGTCAGCACGGCGTACCCCACCTGCACGATTATCTGGCGTTACGGGAAGAATCCGCGGAAATGGCCTGGATCTCCACCGAAGGCAACGCTTTTAATCACGCGACCGATCGCGTGGGCGACATTCGTCAACTGGACGCACAACAGCGTGAGCTGGGCCGCCCGATGAAGGATGAAATTGAAGTGGCGCGCAACGCCAACATCATGCAGACCGCTTATCGCGCCACCAAAGTAAAACGCCAGTTCAAAACGGATCAAGGCGTCGAAACCCATGAGGTTCCCGGCTCCTTCTTTGAATTCATTCAGCGCAACGATATCGACGAGAGCGCTGAAAAGGGCGTGGACCTGCGCTTTGACAGCAGCAACGCCCAAGGCATCTTCACCATGACTCGCGCCGTTGCGAAAACGGCCGAGACAGCGGAATGCTAACTCCAGCATATTGAAGAATTAGCGCACATCGTCGCTCCGGCCAGGCTTTGCAAGCCAGCGGCCTGGACCGAGGTTGGCCATGTGCGCATTTTTTCGCTTCTTTTCGGCCGGTCAGGCTATACTCCCCTCCTCGATCAACACCAACAACGCACGCTCACAGACTTCGCCATGCACGCAACAGGAATCGGCGATTCACGCCCATTGCTAATTCTCTACACCCCTCACCGCCCGCCCATGCCTCAGTATGAGCAGATGGAGGGCTATCGTTGCGGCATTTCTGGAGAGACGGAAGTCATCATCAAAGAGACAGGCAATCATTGGCGCAAAATTTTTTCCATCTTCGCCAAGATAACCCAGGGGCTGTTATTTCCAGAGGAAGACTGGCGCGCGGTGCGGGACAGACGTTTATTCACGGAAGGCGGCGCGACGGCGTTGCTGTTTCAACAACATCTGCTGGCCCCCCCAACAGACAGTCAGCCTCCCGTGCACCTTATCGGGGGACAACAATTCGCGGAAGGGTTCTCAGCGCTTCCCCAAACGCCCCAAGGATTGCAGGAAGACAGTCGCATCTTGCGAGCGGGAAACGTTTATCTGACGCCCTATCTGGACTACCGGCAGTTTCCCAATGCATTGATAACAACGTTGCTCGCCGATATAGAGCGTCAGGGGTTTGTGACGACTAAGCCGTCGCTGTTTTAAGCTCCACTTTCAGGGGAGGAACTCCCAGCTTTTCTTCCTCCTGCAGACACTGCAGCGCCAGTTCTGAGATAGTACGGCGATAAGCATAACGCATCACTCGCAAACAGCGGTCGCTGATCTGGAAGATCGCTCCGGCGTTCAGCTCATCCAGCTTCTCCTCTGGATTTACCCCCCAGTTCACCGCGAATTCCGCCAGAGTCTGCTCTTTGCTGGTGGAAAAACGCAGGTCGATATTGGCGGATATCTGATGGAACTGACGCAGATATTCCCTCGCCAACTGGACATGCCGAGCCGCCGCCTGAGCGAAAAATTTGGGACGCTCTTCTTCATCCTGGCGGTACAGGGCGTTAAGCGCCGCCATGCATAACGGCAGGCTATCCCAGATATCCCGCAATAAAAACAGCTGGCGGAAAGTGTTGTACAACGACTCCGCCCGCGCTTTGTCCTCCGTAGACATCTGCGCCATCGCCAAATGCATGCGCTGCGCCACATAGGCATCCAGACAGCGACTTAACTCGCCCGCCACCCGTTTCACTTCCGTACGTCGATCGTCGAGGCTGCGTTGCACAGCGCCGACATCCCCTCCTGCTTTCACACCGAAGTCAGCAGCGTCGATGTTATAGCCCGCCTCTATATAAGCGAGCCCCACCTGAGCCGCCTCCATATGCTGATAGGCTTCCCAATACAGTTCCATTTGCGCCGTCGCCCGCGGAATCTGGCCGCGCAGTTCGGTCACGGAGCCAGCCAGATCCACCTCCGTCGGCGTGGCGTTAAACGGCTTCATGAGACGCATGGTGAACAAGTCGGCGAAGTAGCGTTTCAAGGCTTCTTCCGACTCATTCATTTTCGAGTGAACATCCCTGATTTCCTCGAAAGAGCACAAGTACTGCTCGGGCTTCTCCAGCCCCATGGAATTGTAGATGCGCAGCGTGACGATTTTGCACAGAGCGTCAAAATCCGGCATCAGTTCAGTGGCGGGAAATTCATCGGTCCAAACCGGCTCGTAACCCAGAGATTGCGCATGGGCGATGCGGTCATTGTCCGCCGGATGGGTATCCCAAACATTGGTCTGGCGCTCGTCCATTTTCGCCCGCACCGCGTCGATTTCTTCCTGGGATAATTCCGCCGCCAGTTGCGCAATAGTTTGCGGCAGGTTGTCGATCAGGCGGTCTTCGTTCCAGGCGGATTGCCAGATCTCATCTCGGCGCTGCTGCGACATGGACATATTCCACAGCGCCACCGCCGTACTCTGAAAAGTTTCGCTGCCCGCGACCCAGCTTTCGTATCGGTCCGCGTCGTACTCCATCTCCCGGGACATCCAGCGGGTGACGCGCAGGTTGAATAAGAACAGGTATTTCAGAATCAGGCGCGTGCCTTTGATCATGCCTTGCGCGGCGATCAGCGCCACATCCAGCGCAAAAATCGGGGAATATTCCCGCCATTTGCTCAAACGACGATCCCAGGCGTCAGGGTAAAAAGCCCGACTCGCCATCCAGGCATTAGCGGTGTTGACGATATAGTTGGCGATCATGGCGTTGCGTTGCGCGAAGTGTCCGAACTCATGTCCTAATACGCCAATGAATTGCCGGCTGTTCATGCCCGCCAGCAGAGGCAGGCCGACCGTCAGGGTCAAACGACCCTGAAACAGGCTCAACAGTCCTTTTTCCGGGGCGACGTGAGCATTGACCTCGCCATCCACATAGATCTTCACCGGGGCGGGCAAGCCCATGCGTTCAGTGAGCAGCTGCACCAGTTGATAAAAGCGGCGATACTTTTTCGGATTCAGTTCCAGAGTGCGGTTTTCAGGATCGCGGCCAAAGAACGGCTTCAGCAGGAACAAGGCGAACACGGTTCCCAGGAGAACCGGTACGAACAGCATCAATGTCCCCATCGCGTTGGTTTTACGCACCGCCAGAATATCCGGGATACTCAACCCGTACCAAACCGTTCCCACTATCGCGCAGATTGTCAGGCTGAAGTAAATCAAAGGCGCTATCAGGCTCAACAAAGTTACGCTGAACAGCCCCAGTTTATAAGCTGTGGTTACCGGTAATTTGGGAATAGGTTGATGCAGACGCTCCTTCGCCAGGGCGAGCACATCTCTCTGTGCATCCGCCACGTTGCCCGGCTTGGCGCGGCTGGCTGTCGATGACGTCGAGTTTGTCGCGGACTGCGCGGCTTCCGTCGGCTTCGCCGCCCTGTCTGAGGACGAACAAGGCTGCAGCGACACCGCCAAACCCAGACGACCAAATAAGGCTTGATATTTTCTGGCGTCAGACGTGGACAGGGACTTTTTGATCACTACCGCGCCAGCCAACAGACGCTCGACCTGCGTATTTGATAACTTCAAACGCGCTGCGAGATTATCTCGCACCTGACGCTCTTCGAAACCGGAAAGTATTTTTCCCTGACTGATAACATTGAACTGAGGGGAAGCAGGTGCGCTCAAATCGACATCCTTTGTGGCGGCAGCAAAAGGCGGCAATTTTAAGCGCCAAAGCTGATGTTTTCTAATCTTTTTGGGTATTTTTACGCGAAGAAGTGTAACTGGCGCAGCTGGATTTATGAACACTAAGCCGGGTATTTCAGACAAGCATCGCTTGAACTCTGATAACTGCGCCAAATCGACTACTTTATCTTTAGGTCATATTCCTTACGAACCATGCGGATACTCTTCATGAAAACACCAGCGGCTTTCCGCACCATATTAGTTTTACCTTTTTTCCTTACCGGCTGCGCCTCCTCTCTGGAGGACATCCGCGAGGCCCCTGCCAGTCTGAAGCTTTCTCCTTTTAAGGAAGTGAAAACGGACTTCGTCCACCACTGGACGCAAAAGGTTCACCCTTTTAGCGGCGCGGCGGTGTTGGATATTGATAACGACGGCAAGGAAGAGATTTTTGTAGGCGGCGGCGAAGGACAGGACGACGCCTTGTTAAGCCTGCGGGATGGAGAATTGCGCGACATCATCCAGGGAACAGCTCTATCCGCCTCGGCGGCCACCTACGGCGCAACAGCAATGGACATGAACGCGGATGGCCAAGTGGACCTTATTATCGCCCGCAATGACGGCGTCTATCTCTACTTGAACGACAGCGGCCGCTTCACTGCGCAAAAGCTGCCAGTTCTATTGCCTGATAATACCGTTTCCTTCGCCGTCACTGTCTCCGACATTGATCAGGACGGCGACGGCGACCTCTACATCAGCAACTTTATTTCTTTTGACGCATTCAGAAGCGCCACTTTTAACGATCCCAGCCACGCCCGCGCCAATGTGCTGTTGCGTAACGACGGCGACTTTCGCTTCACCGACATGACTGAACCGTACCAATTAACTGGCTACGGTTTCGGCTGGGGCGGCGTATTTGAAGACATAAACCTGGACGGCGAAATGGATCTGCTGGTGGCGCAGAACTACATTAAATGGCCGATTCACAAGGTCAGCAAACTGGCGGGTAAGGCATTTTTGCAACTGCCTACTGGAATGGGCCACGCTACCGGCTTCTTCCAGGCTGACGCCCTGGAGCTGGACAATTCCTGGTTCGGACAGTCCCCCGTCATCGCGGATCTGAACGGCGATGGCCGCCCAGACATCGCCTGGTTGAATATGGATGGTCCCGTGCGCGCCTTTCTGAATAACGCCGACGCCAACTTCATCGCCCTGCAACTGCCTGACTCGCCGGAATGGCTGGGGACGGAGGTCACTATTGAAATGGATAACCTGCGCAGTTATACCCGACAAGCGACATCCGGGGTAGGCTTGATGACGGACCAAAGCCCACGTTTGATTTTCGGAGTTGGCGCCAGAGAGTCCGTCACTCGCATACTGGCTCGCAAGCCCGACGGCAAGCGCCTCGAATTGCTTAACCCGGCGATCAACACCCTGATCTCTCTGGACGAATAAAAAAGCCCAATCTGCGGCCAGGCGCGGCGAATTCGCCCGGCCGCCCAACACATACGCTAATCCGCCTGTTGCCCCCGTTGCTTTTTAGCAACTCATAACTTATTGATATTTATAGTATTGCCTGCATAGACGCCACCGCCGTCTCTTATCTGCGACTCTCAAACGCCCTGTCACGCGCCACCAATCACATCGTATTTCCGTAACATATTGTTTTAAAATGAGTTTCAAGAGTTGGCGCCGAACTTGTAATACCTAGGGCGAAACACGCTGAGGCTAAGCAGCCCGGCTACCTCACGAAGGGAGAGGTTAACAGGAGGAGCCTTGAATCCGCACATTCAGGCCAGCCTCCTTAGAAATGGAAACAAGGACACCAACTTAGTAGGTATTAGAGTATGAATAAAGCACTCGCAATTGTAACCGCGTCATTCCTGGCAGCACTGACTGCTTGCTCTGACGAAACCAGCGTTCAAACCGAACAACCTGTGGCGGAGCAACAGCCTCAAACTGAAATGAGCGCCCCAGTGCAAATCACTGAAGCGCCCGCCAGCTCCGACCAGTACGCAGGTCCAGCGGTAGAGCAGGTGTTTTCATACCTGGACACTGACCGTAACAGCGTAATCAACAAAGAAGAAGCCGCAGCTGATTCCAGCATCAATGAAGCATTCGCCCAGATCGATATTGATCAGAATGGCGAAATCAGCCGCGACGAGTTTGTAGTGTACAGCGGTGAGGCCACCGCATCCGGCTCCAGAGCTGGACAGTTGTACGAAGCGGAGCCTCAGCCTGAGATGGCTGTAGATCCTGCAGCGCCAGCAGATCTGGAAGCCGCACCCGCCCAATAAGCGGGACAGTTTCAGCCAAAGCGTGCGTCTATAAGTTAAATCCGGGCGCTACTTGACGCACGCTTTGGCTCCTTATTTCCAGCCACTTGCCCTCTTCAAAGCAAGTCTCCTGACTGAGATCTCCAGCTCACTCCTGAGCATCTAATTCCATCACGACTTCCGTTTTCACAGAATTAGCAATAAAGCAGCTCTCATGCGCACGATGGTGCAGCGCTTCCAGCTCCTCACGCGTCGGCCTGACTGAGCCGGAAAATTCAACGCGAGGACGCAGCCTCACCTGGGTCATCATCATGACGCCTTCCGCGTTTTCAGCCAGAACGCCAATCGCAGGATCTTCGTAGCTATCCACCACGAATCTGCGCTTCGCGGCGAAGGAAAGGAAAAACAGCATGTGGCAACTGGAAAGGGAAGCGACGAACGCTTCTTCAGGGTCCACATTTTCCGCGACGGAGAAAGGTAAAGGGACAATATGCGGGGACGCGGAAGCGGGAACTCGAACGCCGCCGTCAAATTCCCATTCGTGTCCGCGACTATATTGGTTGGAAACAAAGTCCTGCGCGCCTCTGCGCCAGCGCACGGTAGCGAAATACTCAGACATTCACACCTCCTTGAATCAGCCAAATAAACCACACGCCGGATTGTCGGCGCGCGGCGCTTCATGAAGGAGATGTTAACAGACTTTTTCGATCGGCCGCTTAGGTCGCCCACCATTACTCGGCCCACTCCAAATATAGAGTACTTTTTATCCGCCAATACAGCCAAACGAGACAATTAACTGGCGAATTTGGCCAATCATTCTCTGATTTTTCAGGCTTTTTCGTTTCAGATACGTTAGTTACGTTCGTTTGCAAAATATGCGCAGAAATACACTATCGTCTTGCTACAACTGAGCTATATTTGAGCAATATTCGATCACATCGCACGCGCCCCCCAAACTTTCACCTCGTCCAAATGGCATGACGTCAAACTCTGATTTCTGCAGGAAAACTGTAATGAAGCAATACGATCCGACAACCCCCGATCACTATACGAACCATCTGGCGGAGGTGAACGAGACTAATGCGGTTATCGCTACCGAGGACATATACAACAAGGACGGGATGCTTCTGGTTAAAAAAGGGCTGGCTATCAAGCCAGAAGTCGCGCGCAGGTTGTTGAACCATAAACTGGTGAAGCCGCTTGAAGTGTCCGTCAATGTGGACGACGCCCTCTATGGGCAGGAGATTCATCGCGACATTCATCAAATGTTCGATCGCTTCGAAGGGTTGCTGGAAATTCACTCATCCATGCGTCTGGAGGCCAGCCTTATCGCCGTGTGCGAGAAGTACGGCAGTTACGACCTGCTGGTGCAGAAAGTCACTGTGCTGTGCAAACGTCTGCCAAAGGAATATCAGAAGGGGCTGTTCTGTGCATGGTTAGGATTCGCCATGGCGACACGCATGAATCTGAGCGAGGAGGAGCGTGAAGCCGCCTTCATGGCCGGATTGGCTCACGACGCCGGCATGCTCCACATCGATCCGCAGATCGTTGCGAAAACCGGTGAATACACGCCGGAAGAGTGGCGCGCCATGCAGAGCCACACCCTCATCGGCGATCTGTTCCTGTCATATATTAAAGAGATTCCTGACATTACTCGCCGCGCGGTCAAGGAGCATCACGAGCGCGCGGACGGCAGCGGCTACCCCGCCGGCCTGTTCGAAGACAGCCTGTGCATCGTCGGCCAGGTTGTGGCGATGGCGGATGAAACCTACGCCATCTGTGAGAAACGCCGTTTTAATGACAAACTTCACCTCGGCGAAGTCATGCCGGTCTTCCAGATCGACAGTTCTTTCTTCCCCAACCAAGTGCATATGGCGCTGATGTCTGTGCTGCGACAAGTGAATCACGCCGCCACCCAGGCGGAAGTTTCCTGTGATCTGAGCAGCATGTCGACACAGCTGATGGAGAAGCGCCAGTTGCTGGAAAGCATGGTTGAGAACATCTACGCGCTACGTGAAATACTGGCGGAGCGTGAGCACATCAAGCGCATGCGGGTCGCCAAAGTAAAAATAGACCGCCTGTGGACGCTGGTGACCCGCTCCGGCATGCTGAGCGCGCCTTTAGGCCGCTGGTTACAGCATGTAGTCGAAAACAAGATCATACAAACAGTCGGCCGCGAAATCGTGGAGATGGATCTGATGTATCAGGAGCTACAGTGGCAGTTGAAACAATTGGGGAGAGTGCTGTATCTCTATCTCGAAGAGGAGAAAAAAATTACTCCTGAACTCAAAAAAGCGCTGACCAATTCCATCCGAGTTCTGGATATGGGCGCGCTTAAGGCCATGCCAAGCGCGGAAAAAGTGGCCTGACGGTCACCGCCTTCTGACATAAGAACACCCAGGCGGCGCGCTGCTTTATCGGGCGCCCGCCGCCTTGCCTCCTCTCACTGCTCTTTTCTTGATGCTTCATTCCGGCAGCGGCGCCGCTTTTGAGTGCGCTTTACGCTTGAAATTCCTGGCGTTCATCTAGCACGCCCTAAACAGGCGCGTCCCCACTGACACGTCAGATACAACAGACACCTAACGCCCTTAGCCAGCCGCGCAAAAAAGGGTCGCCATCCCATTCAAATTAATGTGTCACCTAACGTAACAGAATGAAATATAAAAAATTTTAATGAAACTAAGAAAATTAATTCCTATCCAATTGTATAGATCTGAACTATGCTAATTCATAAGCGGAATACTTCATGCAAGTGGTGTTGGGGCGCATTCAGAAACGTTTTCTCACATCTGTTCGGCGGTGACGCCTGCGGGCGCGCTGAAGAAATGTCAGGAAACTTGTCTGCAGGCCGGACGCAGCCGAAGTGGGGCGCGCATAAAGCTCCAAAGAGGCGCATGATGACCCTGTCTGAGCAAGGCGAAGCCGCCAGTTCCACGATAGCCGGTCACTGATCATGTCGACGTTTTAGCGCCACTAAGCGAGCTATTCATCACAAGAGGGGGCCTATATGAGCATCTTCAGTCAATTCGCCAGTCGATACGACTCACGCAAGGAAGAAGAGTACACGTTGGAGGAGTATTTGGAGATCTGCAAAAAGGATCGCACCGCTTATGCATCCGCCGCAGAAAGAATGCTTCTCGCCATCGGCGAACCGGAACTGGTCGACACATCCCGCGACCAACGGTTAAGCCGCATCTTCTCTAACAAAGTCATCAAACGTTACCCCGAATTTGAAGAGTTCTACGGCATGGAAGAGTGCGTGGAACAAATAGTGTCGTTTTTCAAACATGCGGCGCAGGGATTGGAAGAGAAGAAACAGATTCTTTACTTGCTCGGCCCGGTCGGCGGCGGTAAGTCTTCTCTTGCTGAAAAGCTCAAGCACCTGTTCCAGAAACAACCTTTCTACGCCATCAAGGACTCCCCTGTTTTCGAGTCGCCTTTGGGTCTGTTCGATCCGGCGGAAGACGGCAAAATTCTGGAAGAGGAATATGGCATTCCCAACCGCTATCTGCGCTTTATCATGTCGCCCTGGGCGGTGAAACGCCTGCACGAGTTCAATGGCGACATCAGCAAATTCAAAGTGGTCAAGCTGTATCCTTCCATTCTCAATCAGGTCGCCGTGTCAAAAACCGAACCCGGCGACGAGAACAACCAGGACATCTCCGCTCTAGTCGGCAAGGTCAACATTCGCATGCTGGAGGATTTCCCCCAGCACGATCCGGACGCCTACAGCTTCTCCGGCGGGCTTTGTAAAGCCAACCAGGGCATGTTGGAATTCGTGGAGATGTTCAAAGCGCCCATTAAGGTATTGCACCCATTGCTGACCGCCACTCAGGAAGGTAACTACAACACCACTGAGGGAATGGGCGCGGTGCCGTTCGAAGGCATCATCATGGCTCACTCCAACGAATCCGAGTGGCAGACTTTCCGCAACAACAAGAACAATGAGGCGTTCCTGGACCGTATTTACATCGTCAAGGTGCCTTACTGTCTGCGGGTGTCAGAGGAAGTCAAAATCTACAAGAAACTGCTCAAGCACAGTTCCCTGGCCGGTTCGCCCTGCGCGCCCGACACCTTGAACATGCTGGCGCAGTTCTCCTGTCTGTCTCGCATCAAAGAGCCGGAAAACTCCAGCATTTACTCAAAAATGAAGGTGTACGACGGCCAGAACATCAAAGACACTGACCCCAAAGCGAAGTCGATTCAGGAGTACAAAGACTCCGCAGGCGTCGACGAGGGCATGGACGGTCTTTCCACCCGTTTCGCCTTCAAGATATTGTCCAAGGTGTTCAACTTCGACACCACCGAGGTGGCCGCCAACCCAGTGCATCTGCTGTATGTGCTTGAGAAGCAGATCGAACAGGAGCAGTTCCAACAGGAAACTCATGACCGCTACCTGCGGTTCATCAAAGAGTCCCTGGCGCCGCATTATGTCGAATTTATCGGTAAAGAAATTCAGACCGCGTATCTGGAGTCTTACTCCGAGTACGGTCAGAACATTTTCGACCGCTACGTCACCTACGCCGACTTCTGGATTCAGGACCAGGAATACCGCGACCCTGAAACCGGCGAAATCTTCGACCGCGCCGCCATTAACGATGAACTGGAGAAAATCGAGAAGCCGGCCGGCATCAGCAACCCCAAAGACTTCCGCAACGAAGTGGTCAATTTTGTCCTGAGGGCGCGGGCCAGCAACAATGGCAAAAACCCGTCCTGGCTCAGTTATGAAAAACTGCGCACTGTCATTGAGAAGAAAATGTTCTCCAACACGGAAGACCTGTTGCCGGTCATCTCCTTCAACCCGAAAGCGTCCCAGGAGGACCAGAAGAAACATCAGGAATTTGTGCGGCGCATGATCGAGCGTGGCTATACTGAAAAACAAGTGCGTTTACTTTGCGAGTGGTATCTACGGGTTCGCAAGTCGCAATAACATGAGGGTCCATTATGGGTATGACCCACATCATCGACCGTCGACTCAATGGCAAGAACAAAAGCGCTATCAATAGACAGCGCTTCCTGCGCCGCTATCGCGAGCACATCAAAAAAGCGGTGGCGGATGCGGTCAATAAAAGGTCCATCACTGATATTGACCGCGGGGAGAGTATTTCCATCCCCAGCAAGGACATCGGCGAGCCGACGTTCCGACACGGTAAGGGTGGACGCCGTTCCGTCACCCATCCCGGCAATAAAGAGTTTGTCACCGGAGACAGCATCCCGCGGCCGCCAGGGGGCGGCGGCGGAGGCGGCTCCGGGCAGGGCAAAGCCAGCAACCAGGGCGAAGGCATTGACGACTTCGTTTTTCAGATTTCTCAGGAAGAGTTCCTCGACTTCATGTTTGAGGATCTGGCGCTGCCCAATCTGGTGCAGAAGCAGCTGAAAGACACTTCCAACTACAAATTCGTTCGCGCCGGTTACACCACACACGGTACGCCGGCCAAAATCAACGTCATTCGCAGTATGCGCGGCGCCTACGCCCGCCGTCTGGCTCTGTCCGGCAACACGCGCAAGAAAATTTCCGACATGGAGGAGCAACTGGAGGCGCTGAAACGCTCGCCGGAGACCCCGGACCCTGTGTTCAGCAAGGAAGACCAGATTCGCGCGCTGGAAGAGGAAATCAAACGCCTGAAAGGCCGCGTACAGCGCATTCCTTTCATTGATGAAATCGACATCCGCTACAACCAGCACGTCAAGCAACCGCAACCGGCCACCGCAGCGGTCATGTTCTGCCTGATGGACGTCTCCGGCTCCATGAGCCAGACCCACAAGGACATCGCCAAGCGCTTCTTTATTCTGCTGTATCTGTTCCTGAAGCGTAACTACGAGAAGATCGAAGTGGTGTTCATCCGTCACCACACCAGCGCCAAGGAAGTGGATGAAGAGGAGTTTTTCTATTCCCGGGAAACCGGCGGCACCATTGTCTCCAGCGCATTGCAGATGATGCGGGAGATTATGGAGGCGCGCTATCCCACCGACGACTGGAATATCTACGCCGCGCAAGCCTCCGACGGCGACAACTGGAACGACGACTCTCCGCGCTGCAGCAAATTGCTGGCGGAGTCCATTCTTCCCTATGTGCAATATTATTCTTACATCGAAATAACGCCCCACGAGCACCAGATGCTCTGGCATGAGTATGAAAAGCTCACCGAAGCCTTCCGGGAACGCTTCTCCATGCAGCAGATTATGGATGTAGGCGATATTTACCCGGTATTCCGCAAGCTGTTCCAAAAGCAGGTGGACTATGCCTGAAGCAATTGAACATACCAGCACCGCTCCGCCTGCGGATCGCAGGCCTATATCCGAAGGTTCCGAGTGGACCTTTGAGTTGATCAACCGTTATGACGAAGAAATTCGCAAGTGTGCGGAAGAGTATGGTCTGGACACGTATCCCAACCAGGTGGAAATCATCAGCGCCGAACAGATGATGGACGCTTACTCTTCCGTAGGTATGCCCGTGGGTTACCACCACTGGTCGTTCGGCAAGCAGTTCCTGCAGACAGAAAAGCTGTATAAACGGGGCCAAATGGGTCTGGCCTACGAGATCGTCATCAACTCCAACCCCTGCATCGCCTATCTCATGGAAGAAAACACCGTGATGATGCAGGCGCTGGTGATCGCCCACGCCTGCTATGGGCATAACTCCTTTTTCAAAGGCAACTACCTGTTCCGCACCTGGACTGACGCCAGCGCGATCATCGACTATCTGATCTTCGCCAAGAACTACATCGCCCAGTGCGAGCAGCGTCATGGCGTGGAGGCCGTGGAGCAGATTCTGGATTCCTGCCACGCCATCATGAACCATGGGGTGGACCGCTATAAGCGTCCCGCCCCGATTTCCGCGGCGGAGGAAGAACGCCGGCAGCGGGACCGGGAAGAATACATGCAGAAGCAGGTCAACGACCTGTGGCGCACCATCCCTTCCAAACCAGGGGAAAAAGAAACCCAGAAGAAACGCCGTTTTCCGCCCGAGCCGCAGGAAAACATCCTTTATTTCATTGAAAAGAACGCCCCCTTGCTGGAGCCCTGGCAGCGGGAAATCATTCGCATCGTGCGCAAGATCGCCCAGTACTTTTATCCGCAACGCCAGACCCAGGTGATGAACGAAGGCTGGGCCACCTTCTGGCATTACACCTTGCTCAATACGTTATACGACAAGGGGCTCGTGACTGACGGCTTCATGCTGGAGTTCCTGCAAAGCCACACCTCCGTGGTGTATCAGCCGCCTTTCGACAGTCCCTGGTACAGCGGCCTCAACCCCTATGCGCTGGGCTTTGCGATGTTCCAGGACATCAAACGTATCTGCCAGGAGCCCACTGAGGAGGACAAAGCCTGGTTCCCGGATATCGCCGGTTCAGACTGGCTGGAGACGCTGCACTTCGCCATGCGCAACTTCAAGGATGAGAGTTTCATCCTGCAGTTCCTGTCGCCGAAAGTGATTCGCGACTTCAAATTCTTCAATATTCTGGACGATGAAATGGACAGCGAGTACCACGTCACCGCCATTCACGATGACAACGGCTATCGCGCCGTGCGTGAGCAATTGGCGCGGCAGTACAACCTGAGCTATCGCGACCCGAATATTCAGGTGTGGGACGTAGACGTGCGCGGCGACCGCTCGCTGACTCTGCGGCATACGCCCTTCGACCGCGTTCCTCTGTATGAAAAAGACGTGCATGAAGTTCTGCGGCATATCCACCGGTTATGGGGCTTTGACATCCACCTCAACTCCGTGGATGGCGAGGTTACTTTGCGCAGTTTCAGTTGTCCTCAACACGGCGAAGAAGAGGAGGACGACGCCCATGACTGACGCCGCCAGAATGCTGACTCGGAGCAGGCGGCGATGAACTTCCACTTCTGCCCGCTCTGCGGCGATAACCTCACCACCCGACAGATCGATGGCAAAGCGCGGCGCTGCTGCGCTTCCGATGGCTGCGACTTTGTACATTGGGACAACCCGACGCCGGTCGTGGCCATGCTGGTGGAGCATGAGGGCGATATCATCCTCGCCCGTAATAAAACCTGGCCGCAAGGCATGCTGTCCATTCAGACCGGCTTTCTGGAGTCTGGCGAGTCCCCTGAGCGTTGCGCCCTGCGTGAAGTCTCCGAAGAGTTGGGACTGAAGGGCGAAAGCGCCCACTTTATCGGCTACTACGCCTTTCATGAACAAAATCAGCTGATCCTGGCCTTTCATGTACGCTGTAACGGAGAAATCCAATTAGGCGACGAACTCGCCGAATACAAACGCATCCCACCGGAAAAGCTCAAGCCCTGGAATTTCGGCGCCGGTCTCGCCGTGCGCGACTGGTTGAGCAAGCAGGGATTGCTGGCGCTCTAACAACCCTCTTTCGCATATCTCTTTTGAGTACTCCATATCGGCGGGCCTTAAGCCCGCCTTTTGTGCTCGATGAATCACTGATCGATAACTAATGTCACATTTTTACAATCCCGCCGCCCTCGTCGTCCCTATCATTGGAAGCGCTGAAACCCAATCGAGAGATCGCTCACAAACCGGCTGAGACATCGACGATTGATACCTTCATTGCTTAATCCAGGGAATCATTATGCAAGCACGCTCTTATAAAAACGCGGTCGGACTACCGCTAAAAATACTTGTTTCCTCCCTCCTCCTCGCCAGCCAGGCCAATGCGGACCAACTGACAGACATCCCCATACCGGCGGGAGAAGGCTTCTATAAAGACGTCCTGATTGACGGCGGCCCGGGCATTTCCGCCTCACCCACCAGACATTTCGAGTCGCTTGGTCTGTCCTATGAGAAGCTAAGTTACCGCGCCTACGACATCTTGACCGGTGAAGTGGACGAGGAAGACAGACAAGAATTCATAGAAAAGTTCATCGGCTCGGATATAGACCTTAACGGCCGTCTTCTGTACCCCGATGGAGCCCCCCGTTACCGCATGTTGAATATCGGCGCAGCCTCGTTCTTAAGGACTTCGACAACACCGAGTGGCGGCTCCGTTCACGCCAACCTCCTGAAAGGGACCACCAGTCCCGTTCTACGCACCGGCGCCCAGAATATCCAGCAATTCATACAAAATGGCGGCGGGTATACAGGCTTTTGCGCTGGCTCTGGACTAGCTGATGACAACGCTAGCAGCCTGAGGTTATATCCTGGTCAAAGCCTGCCCATGCCTGACTCCACCGAGACGGTGTACCTGACGGACACCATTGGCGATGAGATCGGGTATAGAGAAGTTCCCAATATTATGAGCTTAGGCGGTGGTTACATATTCAAATCACAGTCCAACCAGTATCCTGAAGGCGTAGAAATCCTGGGGCGGACCGACCGATATCCAGCAGTTTGGAGCTGGCGCGACCCGAATAGCCCGCATAGCGGAACTTTGGTGCTGAGCGGCCGACATCCTGAGCTAAGTCATGAAGCAAAGGCCGAGGAGTTGACGAAAGCCATGTACGCGCTGGCGATCAACGGCAGCCTTGACGGCAGCTATAAGCCCCAAGTGCGTATCAAAGGCGATCTGGAAAACGGTCGCACTCGTTATATGGATGAAAACACCGGGCATTATGACGCCGGCCATATCAAGATTGGCGACAAGCAGTATCACCACTTCAAGATCAACGTTGAAGATCCGCGCAAGAAGTACCTGACCATTGAGCTGAATGGCGAGTATGGCTACGACTTTAACCTGTACCTGAAAAAAGGCGAGCCCGCCTTCGCCAGTAACGCCGATGTGGCGGTCACTGACGCCGGGAACTACAAGACGCTGCAGATCGACAATCTGACTTACGGGGAGTGGTACGTCAGTGTTGAAAACGCCACCTCTGTCACGGCGGACCGTTCCACTAACTCGGAATATTCCGGCCAGTTGGAAGTTCTTAATGGCGTCGCCTACGACATTACCGCCACCTGGGACAGAGAACCGCCCTGCCCCACCAGCATCAGTGACGTCAGTGCGGCGAATCCGGCTTTTGTTGGGCAAAAGCTGCCGATCAGCTGGCGCGCCGAGTGCTTTGACGCGGGCAGCTACGCTACCGTAGATCTGGTCAAAGCCAATAATGAAGCCAAAATCACAACGATCACGTCCAGTGGCGGACTTAACAACGGCGTCAACACCCTGGTTTGGAACGCGACCTACAACCGGGTGGGCGAGTACAAAATCCGCGTCAGCGACAACCTGAACCCGGGTAAAAAGAGCCTGAGCCCCGCTTTTGAGCTGAAAAAGCCGGAAATGCTGATCGTCCCTCCCGTCTCTTCCGGGGAAAAGCTGAGCGTTATCTGGCGTTGGACTGGCGAGAGCAGTCGCGTGAGCCTTGATTTATACCAGGGTAATACTCTAGTGACCAACCTTACGCCCAACTACACTCAGAAGAGTGGAACCAACTCGCTGGAGTTCGCCGCAAACTGGACCTGGAAGCCGGATGTAACCTACAAAGTCCGCATCAGAACCCGGGATCGCGCCAGCAACCTGACGCTTTTCAGCCCTGAGTTCAAGCCAACATTGAGCCCAAAAGTGACAGTTGACGGATTGGACGTGAACAGCGCCGGCGTAGGTGAAGTCATGCTGGACGGGTGCAATCCCGGCAAGAAATGCACCCGCACGCTGACGTTCGCCAACCAGGGCGGCCAAAACGCCAACCTTGCGCTGCAACTCCTCTATGTTGATGAGATTATCGCCAAAAGAAGCTGGGGGACTTATGGCCTGTCGTCTAAGTGCCTCAGCAGCGCCAGTAACGGTCAATACGCCATGCAGTTGCCGCCAGGCGGAGCATGCGCCGTCGACCTGGCCTACTCCTGGCCGACAGGCATTCCCAACGCCAGAGGCGGATACTTATCCATGAGTTCTTCCGACAGCGATATTGAGTTGCCATCCCCTGGACAGAAAGGCGTGTTGCTCTGCGCGGACTGTCGCTAACCCTTCTGACGCGCGGCGCCTAAGGCGCCGCTTTTAACATTTCATCCGTCGGCATCTGAGTATGATGCTTGTCATAAATCTTCCTGATCGCTCCTTCCTTCCACATCTCCAACAGGATTTTGTTGAAGTCCGTCATAATGGCCTCTGCGTCTGGACGGCGGCGGGATATGATGAGGTGCAGTCCGTTAACCTGCAAAGGTTTGGACAGGGCCTGGAAGTGCTCCGGGTCTCCGAATAAGCGCTCGATGGTCGAGCGTCCTACCATGACGCCAATCGGGACCAGATGCACACGCTTGCTTTCCAGCAGCTGGAAGCAGGTTTCCAGATCGTTGGGAGTCCATAGTTTGACGATGTCCTTATCCAGCAACGGTTGTACGCTCTCCAGGCTATATCCCAAAGGGCGACATAACACTAATCCGGCAAGATCTTCATCGCGGGTATATTTGATATCCTCGCCTCGACGAACGAAGAACTGCTCCACCGTCACATACAAAGGCGAAGAAAAATAAAAGGCGTCCATACGATCACGGTCTTTAACATAAGGAAATGCGCCCAGCACGTCTCCCGTTTCCGCCAGACGGAATCCCCGGTTCCAGGGCAGGTATTCTATCTTCACGGCCGCGCCGCTGCGCTCCAGCACAGTCTGAATAATCTCTGTCACCAGACCGCCATTAGGCAGCTCTTCTCCACTAAAGGGCGGGTAAGCGTCCTTTCCCGTCACCAGAGTATATTCCACCGCCCCGGCCCAGCCGCTGAGCAGAATCAGGCACAAGGCGCTCCCTATTGCCTGGCGCGCCTTTGTCAAATACAACGACATTTAGCCGGCTCCGTTGGTCGGTGTCATGGTCTGAGAAGAAATACCTTAAGTATAGTCTCATGCAGACAGGTCGCCATGCGGGGTGATATCGTTGTTTTCATGGCGCCTGAAGGAACTATTCGTTTAACTCTGGAAATCACACTCTTATGCGTTATCAAACGCGTTTTGACAAACCACTGGAGCAGGAGCTGCAGCGCTATCTGGAAAGTCTGATCAATGACCTTGCGCTGGAATTGATCAGAACCCGTTTCGACTTTGACTCCGCCGTACACAACGCCCGCAAGTTGATCAAGGAATTGCGCGCACTGTTAAGACTGCTCAAGCCGGTTTGCCTTGAGACCCACGACGATCTAAGACAGACGCTAAGCTCCACCGCCCATATTCTCGCCCCACACCGCGACCGTTTTGTCATGGTCAACGTCTGGAGCGAATTCGCAGCCTCCCTGCCGTCACACCCGGACATCGATAAAATCGGCGCGCTTATTAAGGAAGAAGCGGAACGCGCGCCGCCGCCAGACCAGGAAAAGACTCAAACGCTGCTACAAGAAGCCAACTGCCTGTTGCTGCAACACAAAGATCTGTTGCAACAGCGTCCCTGGTCCGACGACATTGACGCCGACTGGCTCTGCATGCGTCTGGCGCGCCTGTATCGGCGAGGCCAAGTCGAGTTTCGGCGGGTTCGGGGAGGCATCGACGCGGAAGACCGTCATGAGTTGCGCAAGCGGCTGAAGGACCTGATGTACGCGCTGCGCGTGATCAAGCCCGTTTGGAGTAAATCGCTGCGCCGCCTTCACAACGGCCTGAAAAAAGTCACCGAAGGCCTGGGCGACGCCAACGACCTGAATCTGCTGGAGCACGCCGTAACGGATACAGACGTTGGCGGACGCGAGCAGATACGCCTGGAATTGAGCGCCGCACAGCAGGCGTTATGGGAAAAAGTGGACCAACAGGCCGCGCGCCGCTTCGCGGATAAGGACGATAAGTTCAGGGATTTGATAAGAAAACAGGTTTCCTGACCTGTCATCTGTCTGCAACGATCCCCTTCTACACTGTGTCCAACAGTGGCCGGAAAGGAATTCCACGCGGTTCGGCCACTGAGAAGAAGGCTCTGTAAACATTCGGCTTCCTTAAACAGCGATCACCAAGTTTTAGAGCGACATTCAGGCTGCCTTTGCAGCCTTTTTTTGTTTCTCCCTCACAGCATTTGGAAACGGACGCCAAAGGAAAAAGCATTACCAGTCCCTCCTTTGGCGTCGCCATGCGCGGCCGACGCATATCGCGCTCTAACTGTCCTTGCGCTTTACGAATATCGACAACGCCGCCAGCCCGCCGGAGCCCGCCATCAACAGCAGAGACACCGCGTTGAGCACCGGCGTTGAACCTTCCCGCAGACGGTCGAACATGGCGATGGTCAGGGGGGCGTCCGATCCCACCAGCATCAGAGTCGTGTTGAAGTTTTCGAAGGACATCAGAAAACAGACAATGCCGGCGCCGACCAGCGCAGGCTTCAGGAACGGCAGCGTAATGGTGCGCAATACGTCAAAATGAGACGCCCCCAGATTCAGCGCCGCTTCCTCCAGACTGACGTCGAACTTGCGCAGGCGCGCGGAGATCACCAGGGTGGCGATAGTCGTGATGAACGCAAACTGTCCTATCACCACCAGAACCAGCCCCGGACGCAGCATTTCCAAATCGTAGGAGAACGTTTCCTCCACCCAGTTGGCGATGCTGCTGCTGAATACCAGCACCGACACCCCCAGAATGACGCCAGGAATCACCAGCGGCGTCAGCATCAACACATACAACAGATTTTTGCCGGGAAAATCATGTCGCTCAAACAGAAATGCGTTACAGGTGGCCAACGCTAAACTCACCAGCGTCGTACATACCGCCACCTGCAAACTGACGAGAATGCTTTCCAATAGTTCGGTGTCATGAAATATACCCAGTTGCGGCGACTTTTCGCCGAGGAACCAGTCCAGAGTCGCGCCTTTCCAGGGCATCGCCGGAAACAGGGAATCATTGAACGCAAACACCGCCACCACCGTCAGCGGCGCCGCCAGATAAATGAAAAACGCCGCCACATAGGCGTGATAAGCGCCGCGGAAGTAACGGCTGGATGGAATAGAGGCCAGCATAAAAAACTCCTTAGCTCATCACTTTAGTGAATGACTGCCGCGACAGACGTAACCCAGTCCAGACAATCAGCGAAGACAGGATCAGCAGCAAGATTCCGAAAGCGGACCCCTGCTCCCAGTTAAATCGCGTAATGAACTGGGTATAAATCTGCTCCGTGAACCACAGGCTGTCTTTGCCGCCCAGCAAAGTGGGCGTCAGATAATTGCCCAGAGTGAGCATGAACACCACGATGCAGCCGCTGACGATGCCCGGCGCCGCATGGGGAATCACCACATCGCGCATGACCCGCCAATGACTGGCGCCCAGGTCGTAGGCGGCCTCAATCAGGCTGTCGTCAAGGCTGTCCAGCGTGGAGACCAGCGGCACCACCATAAACAGCATGGAGGTGTACACCAGCCCCACCATGATGGTGGCGTCCTGATACAGCATCTCCACCGGGCCGTCCACCCAGCCCAGCCATTGCAGCAGGGAGCTCAGCACGCCGGTTTCCCGCAGTAGAATCATCCAGCCGTAGGTTCTTACCAGCTCACTGACCCAGAACGGCACCAGACACAGCAGAAACAACAACGGACGCAGCCTTCCCCGCGCCACCTTGGCGATATAGAAGGAAATCGGAAACGCAATCAACAGCGTCAAAGCAGTGGCCATGATCGACATGACCGCCGTCCGCATGAAAGTGCGCCAATACAGGGGCTCTGTAAAAAAGGCGGTGTAATTGCTCCAACTGAACGCATAAGTCCCAGCGGACACACGCTCGCGCAGAGAGATCAACGCCATATCCACGTGGGGCAACGCAATCAGCAGCGTCAGCCATAACAGTATCGGCGTCAGCAGCAACGCTAGTCCGAATTTGAAGTGTTGGGGTTTCATGGCGCCCCCTACACTGGAAAACAGCGACATTGGCCGGCCGCCCAGGACAGCAGCACACGCTGACCTTTACCAATATTGTGAAACATTGGCGTTTGCGGCAGCGCCACGGAAATGGATTCGTTGCTGTGATCCAGACTCACCTGCACCTGACTGCGGGCCCCATCGAACAACACTGCGTCCACCCCCCCGCCGAAACGGTTTTCCCCTCCGCGCCCAGCGCCTGTATCGTCATGCGACATCGCAGACGCCAGCTCGATCTTCACCGCCTCCGGCCGCAAATATATCTGCGCTTCCTGTCCTTGCTGCAGCCCCGCCAATGCGCCCTCCACACGAAACTGCAGGCCGCTGGCCGTGCGAATCGCCGCGCCTTCTGAGTCTCGGCTGATCAAGGTTCCGCGCCAGCAATTGCTGTCGCCGACAAAGCTTGCGACAAATGCGGTGTCAGGCTGGTAATACAGTTCCTGCGGCGCGCCCACTTGCTCAAAACGCCCTTTATTCATCACTGCAATATGGTCGGACATCACCAATGCTTCGGATTGGTCATGGGTGATATAGACAAAGGTGGTTCCGAACTTTTCCTGCAGGTGTTTCAGCTCGACCTTCATCTGTTCGCGCAATTTCAGATCCAACGCCCCCAACGGCTCATCCAGCAACAAGACATCCGGTTTCAGCACCAGACAGCGGGCGATGGCGATACGCTGTTTTTGTCCGCCGGACAACTGATCAATGCGTTTGCCGCCCGAGTCTGGCAGCCCCACCCGCGCCAGCATATCCTTCACCGCCGTCTCAATCTCATGGCGCGGCGTTTTTCTGCGGCGCAAACCATAGGCCACATTTTCCGCCACCGTCATATTGGGAAACAGCGCCAGGTGCTGAAACACCATGTTCACCGGCCGTTTGTTCGGCGGCGTATCCAGCACGGAGCGGCCCTTGATGAGAATATCCCCGGAGTCAGGTTGCTGAAATCCCGCCAACATGCGCAATAAAGTGGTTTTACCGCACCCGGAAGGACCAAGAATAGAGAAAAAGCTGCCTTGAGGTATTTGGAAAGACACGTCGTCTACTGCGGTAAATGCAGAGAAATTTTTACTGACGTTGCGACACTCAAGGTCAAAGGAGGTGGTGACTGATTCGGACATAGACGTATGCACACACTGAAAATGGTCGGCGCATAGCGACCGCAGGCGCGCCCAACGACCGCCAGGTCTAGCGGGCTTACCCTGGCCAAATGCGCCAGAAAAAAGCAACCCGCCACGACGTAAACACATCGTGACGGGAGTTTCGTTATGACGACAGAGTAACGGAGGTTACAGTCTGGCGGCTTTCACCCGATCCAGAACCTTGCCTTCCATCTCTTCCAGGCCGGGAGGCACCGGTGGATACCATTTGATGTTATCCACGGCTTGTGCGGAGAAGCTTTCCTGGAACTGCTTTTTGAGGGTGGCGTTGACGTACTCGTCGCTGCCTTTAGAGGCGGTGAAGTTACCGGCGGATTCCGTGATCTTCGCTGCGATATCCGGGCGCATGACAAAGTTGATCCATTTGTAAGCCGCTTCTTCCGCTTTGGTTTTACGCGGCAGCGCGAAGGTATCGATCCATCCCAGCGCGCCGGACTTCGGCGCTACGAAAGTGACGTCCGGTATTTCGCTGTTCAGTTTCCAGCCGCCGGAGTCCCAGGCCATCGCCGCTTTGACTTCGCCGGAGCGAATCAGGTTGAGCAGGTCGTCGCCGCCGCTCCAGTAGGTCTTCACTGCGCCCTTACAGGAGATCAGCTTTTCTTCGACTTTGTTCAGAATAGCTTGATACTTGTTCTTGTCGCCGTATGCGGAAAACGGGTCTTCGCCCATCGCGAACGCGAACCCGATCAACGTCGGACGTTTCAGACGGTAGGATACGTCACCGTTCAGGCCCGTCGCGCACAGATCAGTGTAATCCGCCACCGCAGGCGCGCTTTTACGGTTGACGATCAGGCCGCTGGTGCCCCAGACATGAGGAACGCCGTACACTTTGCCGTCCAGCAGGGTGTTCTTGCGAGTCGCCTCCAGCATGGAGGGAATGAATTTGTTGGAGTCGATTTTAGACAGGTCGATGGGTTTGTAGATGTTGAAGTCCGCCTGGGCGCTGGTGACGCGGTCCTGGCTCGGCTGCGCCAGATCGAATCCGGAGCCGCCGGTGGCGCGCAGTTTGGAGATCATATCTTCGTTGTTGGATTTGGTGACTTCCACGTCAATGCCGGTTTCCTTCTCGAACTGCGCCACCACTTCATCCGGAGCATAACCGCCCCAGGTCAGCAATCGTAAAGTTTCAGCATTGGCGACACTACTTGCCAAAGCGCCGATTAATAACGTCAGGGATGCTCTCTTAAATACTTTCTTCATGATCTTTCCTTATTTCCCAGTAAAGCGCGGGACAAAAGACCCCGTCGCCGATTCAGGTCAGCAAACCACGTCAACCTAACAGTGTCATATGACTGAAATATGACAATTTATAGATGCTCTCCCACTGACGCAATCCCCGAGGAAGCGTGCTAAAATTATACGTTTTGCGATACTGCGATCTTTCCAGGTCGCCAACTTGACAGTTATGCTCAGCGAAGACTTCGATATCACCACCGCCCGCCTCGCCGCCGACGCGCTCAAACAAGTGCTGGCTGCGCGCACCCACAAGAAAAAGGTGTGGGGCCAGGTGATCGTCAAACCCGGACAGTTGGGCGACGCGCTGCGCCTTCCCACCATCACTTCCGAGTTGAACAGCAAAGTCGCCGCCCGTCGCGAACGCGGCCTGGAAAACTTTCAGGCGCTTTGGGACACCCTTTCCGAACATACCCGTCAGGCCGTGTTACAAAACATTGGCTGGTACGACCCGAAAGACCTCAGCTGGGATGACAAACGCTCCAACCGACGCCCGGTGTCCAGCGGCGAGGTACCGGAAGGCGCCAGCAACAACGACGTTTGATTCACGCCCTCATCAGCCTTCAAACGCTGGCGCCTGAACGCATTTGCGGTTATAAACTGCATGCCGTCGACATGCAGTTTGATTAACCTGGCGGCGTTTCGAATTCAGATCAGGTCGTCAGGAGTCGCCCATGTCCCTCGCCATCGCTTCAACACCCGCCGTCGCCGCTGAGCATATCGCCTCATCGCTGACATTGCCCTGCGGCGCAGTTATTCCCAACCGCATCGCCAAGTCTGCGATGACCGAGGGGCTGGCGGATGGCGACGATCTGCCGACGCCGCAGTTGAACCAGCTCTACCAGCGCTGGGCGGAAGGCGGCGCCGGGCTCCTGATCACCGGCAATGTCATGGTGGATCGTCGCTATCTGGAACGCAGCGGCAACGTAGTACTGGAAAATGCGGACGCGCTGTCTCGTTTTCGCCTGTGGGCGGAGGTCGTCACCGAATGCGACGTGCATCTGTGGATGCAGCTCAACCATCCGGGACGGCAGTGCTCTCGATTCAGCAATAACAAGCCCGTCGCGCCGTCCGCCGTGCAATTGCGCATGGCGGGTAACTTCGCCATGCCCCGCGCTCTGCCCGGCAGCGAGATCAAAGCCATTATCCGACGCTTTGGCGTCAGCGCCGCCCTGGCCCGGGAAGCCGGCTTCACCGGGGTGCAGATCCACAGCGCCCACGGCTATCTGGGCAGTCAGTTTTTGTCCCCGTTGACCAACCAGCGCAAGGATGAATGGGGCGGGTCGCTGGAGAATCGCGCCCGCTTTCTGTTAGCGGTCGTCGAGGAAGTCAGAGCGCGCGTCGGCGCGGACTTCCCTGTCGCGATAAAACTGAACTCAGCCGACTTCCAGCAAGGCGGCTTTGCTCTTGATGAATGCGTCCAGGTCGCGCGCTGGCTACAACTGGCCGGTGTGGACTTATTGGAGCTTTCAGGCGGAGCCTATGAAAACCCCGCTTTTCTGGCGACGGAGAGCGACAAGCGCCCCGCCGGAGCATGGCGGCGGGAAGCGTTTTTCCTGGAGTATGCAGAAGCGGTCGCCAAGGCGGTGACGACGCCGTTGATGGTCACAGGCGGTTTTCGCAGTCGTCCCGGCATGAATGACGCGATCGCCGCCGGCGCCACACAGATGATTGGCGTCGCCCGTCCGTTCTGCACTGATCCGGACTTTCCCCGTAAGCTGTTCGCCGGCGCCATCGCCCGGACGCATCCAACGGAGAAAGAACTGGCGCTGGCGGGCTACTGGGGGCCAAAGAGTCCTTCCAAACTGGTACGGGCGCTCAATAATCAAGCCCAGGCGGCCTGGTACTATCAACAAATCCTGCACTTGGCCAACCGCCGCCAGCCGGATCTCAACCTGGGACTCGGCGGCGCGCTAAGGCGGCATTTGCTGAATGAAATGCGACTTTCACTGCGCCGCTCGCGCTGAACTGCTTAACCTCTGTAAATTAACGATTTTCGACCGTCTTTCAGACTCAAGTCATGGATGAGTGCGACATATTGGGCTAAATTGTTCTATTAGAGCGACAATAATAACCCCCAATGACAAGCGAGCGTTCAATTCCGGTGCTTTCCAACATACGGTGTGGCAGCGCATCCGTGGCGCCCAAAATCCTCGCCTCTGGAGCCCTCTATCTCGCGTTGTGCGGCGACGTCCTCGCAGCGCCCAAGCTCTCCGAGGAAACCGTCTCCTATTGGCTGGACGGCGAGTTTTCTGTTTCCACTCTCAGCCGGCAAGAGCAGGCCGCGGAACTGGCCTGGTTTCATCAGGCTGCGGCGCCGTTTCGGGGCATGACTGTTTATGTGGTGTCGGAAACCATCGACACCCACTGGTATGAAGCCAACGTGCTCTCCAAAGCCTTTGAGGACATTACCGGCATCCGGGTCGTACATGAAATCACCGGAGAAGACGACCTTGTCCGCAAGCTGCTTTCCCAAATCGAAACCGGGATCAATATTTACGATGGCTTCATCAGTGATTCCGACCTGATCGGCGCCCATTATCGCAGCGGCGCCGTGGTCGCGCTGTCGGATTACGTCCAGCAGGAGGGCGCCTCCGTCACCTTGCCGACCTTGGACTTGCCGGACTTTATCGGCATCAACTTCACCACCGCGCCGGACGGCAAGATTTACCAACTCCCTGACCAGCAATTCGCCAATTTGTACTGGTATCGTTATGACTGGTTCAACCGCAAGGATCTGCGCGAACGCTTTCAGCGTCTGTATGGCTATGAACTGGGAGTGCCGGTCAACTGGTCCGCCTATGAGGACATTGCCGAATTTTTCACTGTTCACGTCAAGGAGCTGGACGGTCAGCCTGTCTGGGGACACATGGATTACGGCAAAACCGACCCGTCTCTCGGCTGGCGCATCTCAGACGCCTGGCTGTCCATGGCCGGCATGGGAGATCACGGCATACCCAATGGCTTTCCCGTAGACGACTGGGGCATCCGTGTGGAAGGCTGTCGCCCGGTGGGCGCAAGCATTCGGCGCGGCGGCGCGTTGGACAGCCCGGCGGCGATTTACGCCATCCGCAAGTTTGTCGATTGGTTCAAATACGCGCCCCCGCAGGCGTCGAACCTGACTTTCACAGAGGCCGGCGGTTGGGTCGGTACAGGCCAGATCGCGCAACAGATATTCTGGTATACCGCCTTCGTCGCCCAGGCTACCCAGCCCGGTTTGCCCATCGTTAACGCCGACGGCGCGCCTAAATGGCGCATCGCGCCCTCACCGGTCGGCGCTTATTGGGAAGAAGGCATGAAATCCGGCTATCAGGACGCGGGTTCCTGGACGCTGCTGAAGAATACCCCCGCGGACCGCCGCAAAGCCGCCTGGCTTTATGCCCAATTCACCGTATCCAAGACAGTCTCGCTCAAGAAAACACTGGTAGGGCTCACGCCGATTCGTCTGTCGGACATCAACTCATCCGTCATGACGGAGAAAGCCCCCATGCTTGGCGGGCTGGTGGAGTTCTATCGCTCCAACGCCCGTAACTACTGGACGCCGACCGGCTCCAATGTTCCCAACTACGCGAAGCTGTCCCCACTGTGGTGGAAATACATTTCATTGGCCCTGGAAGGCAATCGTCCTGTCGACGAAGTCATGAATGACCTCGCCCGGGCCATGGACAGAGGTCTGGACGCGGTGGGGCGGGAAGAACCCGGCCCCTGCTCGCCCCGGCTTAACCCGGAGTCCTCCGGCGAGTTCTGGTTGAAGGCCCCGAAAGCCCCCAAGCCCGAACGCAACGAACATCCTCCTGGAAAGACGCTAAGCTATGAAGAGTCAATCAAAGTCTGGAATTAGCCCCATGACGCGACTGCTGGCCGTCTGTTTAGCCTGGGCCCTGATTCACGCTCCCGCCACACTCGCGGAAGGGGAGAAAATCCAGGTGCTGGCGTTTGCGCACCCTCCCTTCATGGAGCTGCGCCATGAACGTCCGGCGGGACTGGCTATCGATATTCTCAACCTGCTGTTCCAGCGCGCCGAGGTGGATTACAGCGTTCTGTTTTTGCCGCCTAAGCGCGCTTACGTCACCGCTTTATCAGAGCCCAATAACTGCGTGCTGGCGATCGAGCGCAGTCAGGCGCGAGAGGCTTTGTTTCACTGGGTCAGCCCCATTCTCATTACCCGCCACGGCTTCTATTCTAACCAGACGGACAATTACAACATCCGCACCTTGAACGACGCCAAGCCTTTGATCATTGGCAGCTATCTGGGCAGCGGCGTCGGCGAGTATCTGGAAAAACTGGGCTTTAATGTGGACCTCACGTCCAGCAATGATCTGAATATCCGCAAGTTGCAGCTCAAACGGGTCAATCTGTGGGCCAGCGACACCGTCTCGGCGGCTGTGATCATCAATCAGAGCAATCTGCCCATCAAACTGGAGCATGTTTTCCTCACGACCCTGCGGGCGATGGGCTGCAACCTGAGCACGTCCTCCACCCTGGTGGAGCGACTGCAGAATGAATTGAAGAGCATGTATCAGGATCAATCCATCCGACAGCTGTATCGCAATTATCTCGGCCAGGATGTGGACTGGCTGAACAACTGACGCCGCCTGTCAGGCGGCGTCCTCCTGCAGCGTTCGTTTAGGCTGAAACAACCGTTTCAGGTCCTCGATGACTACGTAATTCACCGGCACCAGCAACAAAGTCAGTAAGGTGGCGAACAGAATTCCAAAGCCCAGCGACACCGCCATGGGAATCAGGAATTGCGCCTGGGTGGACTTTTCAAACAGCAACGGCATCAAACCGATAAAGGTCGTCAGGGAAGTAAGTATCACCGGCCGGAATCGAGCCACGCCAGCGCTCAGCACCGCTGTCATCAGATTGCCGCCGTTTTCCTTGTCATTACGATGCTTGTTAATGAAGTCCACCAGCACCAGACTGTCGTTCACCACCACCCCGATCAACGCCAACATTCCCAGCAGACTGGTCAGGCTCAGGTCTATTCCCATGATCCAGTGCCCCAGCACCGCGCCGATAGCGCCGAAAGGTATCACTGTCATCACAATGAGCGGCTGGATGTATGATTTAAATGGAATCGCCAACAGGCTGTAGATCATGAACAGCACAAACAGCAAGCCCCATTTGAGGCTGTCGAAAGACTCCCTCTGCTCTTTCGCCTCGCCTTCCCAACTGTACTGAATGTCTGGATGTTGCAGCATCAGATCGTCGAGGAAACGGGTCATATCCTCCTGCAGAGCCAGCATATTGGTGTTCTGTTTATCAATATCCGCTCGCACGTTCATAGTGCGGTAACGATCAATGCGATAGATCGTGGTAGGACTCAGACCCGGTTTAAGCTCAGCGATTTCTCCCAACGGAATCAAACGACCATCGGAGGCGGCGATACGCAGGCTCTGCAAGTCGCTGACGGACTGGCGGTCGGAACGCGGGTAACGCACCATGACGCGCACATCATCGCGCCCTCGTTGTATGCGCTGCACCTGGTAACCATAAAAGGCCTGACGAATCTGATTGATGACGTCCGAGCGATTCAGTCCAAGCGCATAGGCCTCGGGCTTCAGCTCCACCTGCAACTCTTCTTTGCCGTCCGACAGGCTGTCGGTAATGTCGAACACCGTTGGATAGCCCGCCAATCGCGCCTTGACCTGGTCGCCTACCGCCGCCAGCGTCTCAAAATTATTACCGGAGAACTGGATGTCGATGGGATCGGACACGCGGCCGATCTCCGCCCGGTAAGTCAAAGACTCCGCGCCGGGAACCACGCCGATCAGACGTCGCCATTCGTTCACCAGTTCGCTACTGGTGACTGCCGTGTCCCGCTCCTCGGGCGCCACGATTTCGAAAATCACCCGACCTACATGTGAGCCGCTGGAGCCGCCGCTGGTGGCAAGCACATCCAGGATCAGGTCTTCTCCGGTCTGAGGATCGCGGTACTTCTCCTTCAGCTTGAAGGCCGCGTCCGCCATCTTGCTAACATAGCGGTCCGTCACCTCAAAAGGCGTTCCCTGAGGCATGGTCAGCGACGCCCTGGCGATCTCGCTTTGCACCCTCGGAAAGAACACAAAGTTAATCCAGCCGGACGCAACCAGAGTGCTCAACAGAATAAACGAGCCCACGGCGAATGACAGGAACAGGTAACGGTTACGCAGGGTCCAATGCAACATCGGGTGGTAATAGCGCAGGATCGCGCGCTCAAAACCATCAGCGAAGGCGCGTTGCCAGCGCTCCAGACGGGAGCCGGCATTAGGGTCCGGGTTGATGCGGACATGCTTCAGATGCGCTGGCAATATCAGTTTGGACTCAACCAGAGAGAAAACGAAAATGGGCAACACCACCACCACAATTTGAGCGAACAGCTGCCCCCGCGCGCCTTCGATAAAGGCGATAGGCATAAAAGCCGCCATCGTAGTCAGTACGCCGAAAGTAACGGGAGCGGCCACTTCACGTGTTCCGTCAATCGCAGCCTGCAGGCCGTTTTCCGAACGCCGCAGATGGGTGTATACGCTCTCGCCAGTGACAATGGCGTCGTCCACGACGATTCCCAGCACCAGAATAAAGGCGAACAGGGTAAATATATTCAAGGTGACGCCAAAGTACGGCATCACCAAAAAAGCCCCCATAAAGGAAATGGGAATGCCGCAGAATACCCAGAACGCCACCGACGGCCTCAAGAACAGCGTCAACAGCAGCAATACCAGGATTCCGCCCTGAATCGCGTTGTCCGTGAGGGTCTGCAAACGCTTCTTCACCAGTTTGGAAAAGTCCCGCCAGTGGGTCAGTTCAACACCGACAGGCAGGCTGCTTTGCTTGCGCTCGATATACTCTTTGACTTGGTCCGCAACGCCGATGGCGCTTTGGTCCCCCACTCTGAACACATCCACAAACGCCGCCGGCTGGCCGTTGAAGCGCGTGAGCACGCGCCCCTCCTCAAACCCGTCCACAACTGTCGCCAGATCTCTTACGCGCACGAAGCTGCCGTCGCGGCGGGTCAACACTACAATGTCTTCAAAGTCGTCGCGGCGGTAGGCCTGACCTTTAGAGCGAATCAACACTTCGCCGCCGTCGGTCTGAATATTGCCCGCAGAAATGTCCAGAGAACTCTTGCTGATGGCCTGAGCGATGGTCTCCAGCGTAATGCCGTAGCGCTGCAATGTCGCCTTGGGCACTTCTATGGAGATCTCATAGTTGCGTACGCCGTCCAATGCTACCTGGGTGACGCCATCCAGGCGCAACAGATCATCTCGCACATGTTCCGCCAACGTACGGATTTCCGACTCGGGATAAGGTCCGGCGATAGCGACGGTAATTACCTCCCGAGTATGCTGGGCCAGACTGATAACGGGCTTTTCCACATCTCCCGGGAAGGAGTTGATGGAGTCCACCCGGCTTTTCACATCCGCCAGCAGCTGGCGGGCGTCATAGTCGCTGTCGACTTCAACTGTAACAGTCGCGCCGCCTTCGGAAGAGCGGCTGACAATTTGTTCGACGCCCTCCAGATCCTGCACCGCCTCTTCGACTTTAACGCTGACGCCTTCCTCGACTTCTTCCGGCGTGGCGCCGCGAAGCGAGACGGAAATAGAAATATTGGAGGGTTCAACGCTGGGGAATACTTCCAACGGCAAGCGCTGACTCAAAGACCCCAATCCCAGGGCCAGGATGGTCAACATCAACAGGTTGGCGGCGACATGATTACGGGCGAACCAGGCGATCACTGCGCGTCTCCAGCGGTTGCGTCAGCAGGCTTTTCCCCGGTGCGGCGCGCCACTTTTTCAGACTCATTCTGCGCTCGCTTGATTCGCACACCGCTGTTGACTTGCCCCAGAGGCGTGAGAATCAGTTCCTCACCCGCCTGCAGGCCTTCACTGATCAAGGCGGACTTTCCGCTCTGCCAACCGATCTCAATGTTCTGTCGGTGTAATACGTCCCCTTTGGCGACATACACATAGCTGCCCTGATAAATCGTCGATACGGGAATCACCAGGGCTGTGGGCAAGCGTCGCCCCTGAATTTCCGCGCTGACATACTGGCCGATTTTGAGAGGGTATCGATTCGCATCCTGTAGACCGAAGGGATCGTCGATCTGAGCGACCACGTAAAGCTGCTGGGTTGTGGCGTCAATCGCGCCTTCTGTCCGCACGATCTTTCCTCGCCAGCTTTCTTTCGAACCGGCGAGGTTGTTAAAGATAGTCACCATGGGCGGTTCGCCGCTCCGGCGCTGTTCGGGCAAGTCAATAAAGCCCAGGTCCGTGTTGTTGAGAGGCAGGCGCACTTCTACATAATCCGTAGCGTAAATTTCCGCCAGCGTGGTCTGCGGCGACACTACTGACCCCAGATCCACCTGCTTCTTGAGCACGCGTCCTGCGTAAGGGGCTTTGATTTCAGTCCGCTCCAGATTTATACGGGCCTGTGTGAGCTGGGCGATCGCCGTTTGCACACGGGCCTGGGCCGCAGCCAGCTGTGGCTTGCGCAACGCCAAATCTGAAGCGTTGTTAACGCCGCCGATTTTCTCCCAATCCTTTTTCGCCTGCCGCACCCGCGCTTCCTCCTCCGCCAGCGCCAGCTTCGCTTCCGTCACGGAGCCTTCAGCAATGCGTAACTGCACCTGATAATCCACCGGATCGATTTTTAACAAGACTTCGCCCCTGGCGAAGAAACCGCCATCCCGAAGGCTCGGCGAAACCTCAATCACCTGCCCGGACACCTGCGCTACAATCGCGCTTTGCGTACGCGGCTGCACAATGCCAAATGTAGAGATTCGAACAGGAAATACTTCGGTTTGCAGCGTCTGGGTTTCAACGCTGATAGCGGGCTGCGGGTGCTCTTTCTGAGGCTTCGCCTGAGGTTTGAATTCAGTAGCGAGATAGGCGACGCCAACAAACAAGGCTAACACCGCTAACGGCAGAACTTTCTTTAACATCTGACTTCCGGGCAACTGTCTGGTCGAGGGGGACTAGGCCTATTTATACGCCGAGGCGCGAAGCCCCGTCCACCGCGAACGCAATATAGGCGATTAACATTGGTTAATTAAGTGTAGTGGGTTGGAGCTGAATGGGTGGTGAACAATGCTTCATGGATATTATGAAGAATCGCAGAGCGGTCTCTCTCAAACCGTAGCAGACTCATAAAAATGACTCTAAGATAAGTTCTTTCGAGGCGAATTTTAAATTCATATTACTATAAATCGGCGCATTGAATATGATGGATGTTTGGATCGCATTCACAAAAAGCAGACCTTTATCAGGATGCTCCATTGATGTTGATGGTTGTGAATTTTATTTTGCGGAAGTGTACGTGCCTATGGTCTCCACTGGAGAGTCTCCACCCAACTTTGAGGCTATTCTGAGTAAAGTAAAGAGCGAGCTGTTGGAAAACCGCCTGGAGCTGGCTGACATCTCCGCACTAATTCGCTACGAGGAAGATCAGTGGGACATACATAGTGATAGTGAAAATGATGTGAACGCATTCGCCACGCTAGCGCGGCTCTCAGAATCTATTATATTCAGCGGTTTTCGCTCGGAAGAAATAGAAGAGCTAACCTCATACCGTTACTCAATTTCAGACGTGGATTGCGACTAAATAAACAATCAGTCCAACTAACCATTTCCACTTAGCTATATTAAAAACAGTGTACGACGAAAATATATAGAATATAAAAGCGCCAACTTTATTTGATATATCGTCATTATTCTCCATATCGCTCACTTTTATAGCGAGATGCAGAATTGCCCTAGACTTTCATGCAATAGAAAGTCTAGGGCGGAATAGCAAGCCTTGCTTTTATCTGCCGGGTTGAATCAACCGGAAGCCACCCGCGCCCCTGGATACTGAGGCAAGCCATCGCCAATCACGCACCATTTCGCCTTGGACGCGGTGTAGATGTGATCTTTCGGTAGTTGGTCCGGTTCTTCGTCCAGGGTTCCCAGAGCGATGTCGATATAATCAGGATTGCTGAGAAACCGGAAAAATAAACTGGAGCCGCACTGGGGGCAGAAGCCCCGCTCCGCCTGATCCGACGACCGATATACCGCGATGCGGTCACCTCCCGCCGTCCAAGCGAAGTTTGTTTTGTTCACCACACCGTAGGTTCCCATCGCTGCGCCGTGAAACTTACGGCACTTGGAGCAGTGACAGTGGGATACGTTTTCTTCGAAGGTTTTCACTTCATATTGAATGGTCCCGCACAGACAACTTCCTTTCATATCCCACTTATCTCCGCATTGACTTAAAGTTTACGCTGCATTCTCAATCATTAGCGTCATTGAGCATCTTATGATGATGTTTCACATGGTCGCGAATGAATGACTTAATGAAAAAGTAGCTGTGATCATATCCAGCGCGATAGTTCAGAGTCAGAGGAATGCCTTTCTCCGCGCAGGCGGCCTTCAACAGCTCAGGGTTTAACTGTTCCGCCAGGAATTCGTCTTTGTCCCCCTGGTCCACCAGGACGGCGCTCACTTTCGCCCCGGATTCAATCAACGCGACGGAATCGTATGCTTTCCAGCCTTCCTGACTGGTTCCCAAATACCCCGCCAAGGCTTTCTGGCCCCAAGGGCAGGACATAGGCGCGCAAATCGGCGCCAATGCAGAGACTGAGCGAAACTTTTCCGGTTGCTTGAGGGCGATCGTCAGCGCGCCGTGCCCGCCCATGGAGTGCCCGAACACCCCCGTGCGCTTGGGGTCCATGGGCAGGTTATCCGCCACCAGCGAGTACAGTTCTTCCGTCACGTAGGAGTACATACGGTAGTTGGAACGCCAGGGCGTTTCTGTCGCGTCCACATAAAACCCTGCGCCGGAGCCGAAATCATAGCTGAGATCTTCGCCATCCAGTCCGACATTACGCGGGCTGGTGTCTGGCGCCACCACGATAAAACCGTATTCCGCGGCGGCGGACTCTACATCCGCCTTTTGTACGAAGTTCTGGTCTGTACAGGTCAACCCTGACAGCCAGAACAAGGTAGCGCACTTTCCTTCCTCCGCAGCGGCCGGCACGAAAACGGAAAAGGTCATCAAACACCCGCAGGCTTCAGAGTCGTGCTGATAGCGACGCCAGTATCCCCCGTGGCATTTATTTTCTTGAATCAAGTGCATAGGGTTCCTCCCGGTGCGTTAAAAAAGAATCACAGAGCGAATGCTTTTGCCTTCGTGCATGTAATCAAAGGCTTTATTGATGTCATCCAGGGTCAGGCTGTAAGTGACCATCGGGTCCACTTTGATCTCGCCGCTGAGATATTTATCCACGTACCCCGGCAACTGACTGCGCCCTTTCACGCCGCCAAACGCAGTGCCTTTCCAGGTACGGCCAGTAACCAGCTGGAAAGGCCGCGTGGAAATTTCCTGACCGGCGCCCGCCACCCCGATAATCACCGAGGTTCCCCACCCTTTATGACAGGACTCCAGCGCCGCGCGCATCAATTGCACGTTGCCGACGCATTCAAAGGAATAGTCCACGCCGCCGTCAGTCATTTCCACCAAGGCTTCCTGAATCGGCGCCGACAGCTCTTTCGGATTCACACAGTCCGTAGCGCCCAGGGCTTTCGCCATCTCAAACTTATCAGGGTTAACGTCAACGGCGATGATCCGCCCCGCATTGGCCATCGCAGCGCCTTGAATCACGCTCAACCCAATGCCGCCCAGACCAAATACCGCCACCGTCGAGCCAGGCTCTACTTTCGCCGTGTTCAACACCGCGCCTATGCCGGTAGTGACGCCACAGCCCAGCAAACAGACTTTCTCCAAAGGCGCGTTGGGATTGATTTTGGCCAGCGCGATTTCCGGCAGTACGGTGTACTCGGAAAAGGTGGAGGTGCCCATGTAGTGATAAAGCGGCTTGCCCTTATAAGAGAAGCGCGATGTGCCGTCCGGCATCAGACCTTTGCCCTGGGTGACGCGGATAGCCTGACAGAGATTGGTCTTGCCGGATGCGCAGAACTTACACTGACCGCACTCCGGAATATAAAGAGGAATAACGTGATCGCCCGGCTTAACGGAAGTCACGCCTTCGCCGACCTCCATCACCACACCGCCGCCTTCATGTCCAAGAATAGCGGGGAAAAGTCCTTCGGGATCATCTCCTGAGAGCGTATAAGCATCGGTGTGACAGACGCCGGTGGCGACAATCTTGACCAGCACTTCTCCGGCTTTTGGCCCCTGCACGTCCACTTCGACGATTTCGAGCGGCTGGCCTGCGGCGAATGCGACGGCTGCGCGTGATTTCATATATAAGCTCCCTGGTTTTAAAGGTTATGCGTTGTAATAGATTCCAGTGAGACACTATAGGCGCCGCCAGAAAGCATCGCAATGCCCGCGGTCGGCTTCGAAGCCCTCCACCAAAAGGCGTACTTATATGATTCAAAACGGGAATTGCTCGACACTTTTGACGACAGTCTATCGCTTCTCACTTGCGAGGCGCTGAGAGCCAAGACGATACTGGGCGCGACTCAGGACGTCGCGACAACCATTATGATCCTTACAAGCAAACTGCAACCGCCTCAACTGCCCGCGCGATTACTGCCTCGGGACGCCTTGCAACAACGACTTGGCGGCATATTGAAAAAACCAGTCACTCTGGTGTCGGCGCCGCCGGGCTTTGGCAAAACCACGGCGCTGGCGCAGTTTCTTCATCGCGAACAACTCCCCTACCTGTGGTACGCCCTGGACGAACAGGACAACGTCCCCGGCATGTTCTGGCGTTATGTGTGCGCAGGCTTCGAATCCGTCTTCCCTAAAATCGGGCCACGCAGCGCACGAATTCTGTCCGTGGACGAAGACGCCTTGAACGCCGTGCGCAGTTTGCTGGATGAGTTGACGCAACTGGGACGCACCTGGCGACGCCCGGAAAGCATGTTAATGGCGATTGACGACGTGCATTACCTCAACGATCCGGCCTTATTACAGCAACTGGATTACTTTCTCGACCACCTGCCGCCTTTTCTTCATGTCGCTCTAATCAGTAGGACAATACCTGCGCTGCATATCCCTCGTCGTCAGGTCCGTGACAGCGTTCTGCTGCTGAATGCGGAACATCTGCGGCTCTCTGAAACCGAAGCGCCGCAATTTCTGCAAACCCGCCTGGGGATAAGTCTCGATGCAGCAGAGATGAAAAAGCTGCATCGCCTTACGGAAGGCTGGATCGGCGCATTGCAACTGTACGGCCTGAACCTGCAATCGCAGCCCGCCAACCGGCTGTTGTCGCTAAGCGCGCCTCCAGAGAACGTGGCCGCTTATCTGGCGGAAGAATGTTTTCAGCAACAGGACGACTGGGTGCAGACAGGCTTGCTCAATCTGGCCCTGGTTCCCCGTTTTAACTTGCAGCTCGCTAACCAGCTTTGTCCCGGCCTTGACGCCGCCCTGTTGCTGGAAAATTTGCTGAAGCGACAACTGTTTTTGTCCGAAATCAGCGCTGACGGCGCTTGGTATCGTTTCCATGATTTACTCAGGGATTGGCTGCAATTACGCAATCAGGATCGCCTGTCCAGCGAACTGCAAACGCTGCATGGTCAGGCCGCACAATGGTATGCGGAGCAGGGATATTTTTTGGAGGCCATGGAGCAGTGGACTCTGGCGGGCGATTGGGAACAGACAGCACTATGCGCAGGTCGCGCATTGCCGGAAATCCTCCGTATGGGACATTATCCGCTGGTGGCGCGCCTGCTGGCGAAAATCCCACCTGAGCAACTGCATCGCTATCCTAAGCTGTTGGCGCAAAGAGCTTTTTTACAGTTAACCCGGATGCGCTTCGACGAGGTCGAGGCCGACCTGGATCTGGCGGAGCGCTACGTGGACGATATGCTGGAGCAATCCGAGAATCCACACTCACTGGCGCAGCTGAAACGCCAATATGGATTGCAAGAATCCGAGTCCGTCAGAGAACTGAAATGCATGATCATTCTCGGACGCAGCCACATTGCCCGAATGACGGACAAACCAGAACTCGCCACCGAACAGCTTGAACAAACCCGCGACTTTCTGCCGGAACAGGACTCACCCTTCACCGCCTGGTTATTTCAGGGCCTGGGCGCGGACGAGTACATCCGTGGTTCGCTGCATGCAGCGCAATACCTGCTGATGCGCGCACTGCGCAGCAGTCGTAGATATGAGGAAGGCTTCTGTCTGCTCGCCACCTTATCCTGGTTGATTCCAGTACTTCTGCAGCAAGGCAAGCTGCAATTCGCCAAAGAGCTGCTTGATGAACAGCAGTCCTGGCTGGAAAGCCGCCACATGCACTGTCTGCCAAACTGGGGCGCCCTGCACTATCTACGTCTGCTGATTCTGCTTGAGTTGGAACAGCCCGAGGCGGCCAATCAAGAGTTGGAGCGTCTGTGGGACGCTACCGATGACCGAGTTATGGCGGTTGATCGGGTCTATCATAAATGGGGCGAGTTCGCCCTGCGTCTGGCTCAGCAAAATTACCAGCAGGCGGAAAAGGCGCTGACTCAGTTGGACGCCTATTTCCAGCAACATTTCACTCAATGGAATTTTGTCGTCCCCAGCCCCGCCACGCTCAAAGTCCTTCTCGACGCCTTGTCAGGCAACCCCTTTCCCTTGGCGCAGTGGGCCGCGACCTATGATACCCAGGCGCCCATCGTCAATTTACAACGACAGACCATTGAGCTGATGATGTACGCTCGCATCAAAATTTATCAGCAGGCGGACGAACTGGACCTGCTACTGGCGCGTCTCACTCTTATCCAGAAAGCCGGCAATCTGTATTTTTCCATTAACCTGCTGGTGCTGTGCAGTCTCAACGAGCTGGCCCAGGCCCGGCCCGGCAGCGCCAGAGAGTTTCTCAGTCAGGCCGTAAACGCCGCCGCGCCGCTGGGCGTAAGACGCCCCTTCCGGGAGGAGATTACTTTTCTGCAACCGCTCTTGCTGGATATGGCGCGTCGTGGGCAGGCGACAACATTTATCTCGGAACTGTCCGTTTATTCTTCCCCTCAAACCCGCCCGCCACGCAGCCACCGCAACTCCCCGTTAATGGAGGAGCTCAGCCAGCGTGAAACCACCATTCTGAATCACCTGTCCGCAGGGCGCAGTAATGAGGAAATCGCAGTCGCGCTGAACATCGCCGCCTCCACAGTAAAGACGCACTTGCGCAACATCTACGCCAAACTGGGGGTGCGTCGCCGAACTCAGGCGCTGGCGATTGCAAGGGAGAAAGGGCTAGTGTGATAAGAGGGTTTATATACTGAAAAACGCTGAGACAAGGGCGGTTTCAGCAGCCTCTTATCAACTTCATCAATCATCAATCATCAATCATCAAGCCATACCAGGAGTGTTGCTGCACGCCAACGGAAGCAAGCTATCCACCCACGACTTCCTGAATATCCTGCGCTTTGAGTCTCATCCACCCCGCCCCCATACGACATGAATTGTCGCAGCAAAAGGTAATATTTCAGCTCTCTTTGAGAGAACTCCCGTCACCTAATATTCGTCCAACTCACTGAAGATAAAAGGCTTATGCAGTTCAAAGCAATTCTATTCATTGCAGCCTCAATATTTGGCTCAATGGCGGCGGCGTCGACACTGACAGCGCATGGCCATGTCGCCAATTCGGCTCCTGTCCCAGTTGAAGCCGAGGCCCAGTTGCGGAATACGGACCTGCCCGTGTATCACGCCAACGCACAGTCAACGCCGCAACATGAACTGGCCGCCCCAGAACCGGCTTATCTCGCGCTTCTGGGGCTGGGAGCGATGGCGCTTTTTTTGCGCCGTCGCTCATCCCTCTAACAAACGCCATCAGGCCACCTGCTTGCCATCGTATGGAGTCGCCTGACGCGCCCCTTGTAACGCCTGCGCCCACCAGACCAGTCGATCCAACAAAATGTCCATGGACTTCTCCGCACGCGCAGGGGCCAACAGTTCGCCATTCTCATCAAACTGCTCCCAGGCGCTGGCGAAACTGACGGTATCCCTTACAGTCACGGCGTGCAGCTCTGCAAACACCAGACGTAGTTGCTCCACCGCCCGCAGACCGCCGGAAATACCGCCGTAGGATACAAACGCCACCGGCTTGGCGCGCCACTCACTGCCCACGGAGTCAATGACGAACTTCAAAGGCGCGGGATAACCGTGGTTATACTCCGGCGTCACGATGATAAATGCGTCCGCCAACCCAACACGCCGACACAGCGCTTCGACCGCTGGAGGACGCTCGCGTTGATGGTAGGGAGGCAGCGCCAGTTCCGCCGGATCAATCATATCCAGATTCAATCCCTGACGGTTGAGGACACGTCCGCCAGCCCAACGCGCCACCTTATCGCAGAAGCGCCCTTCCCGAGTGCTGCCATAAATCAACGCCACGTTAATATCACTGCCCATAAATCATTACTCCAAAGAGGTTGTTATCAAGTCTGCGGCAGTGTAAAACCTCAACTTAACTTTAGGTCAAGAGGTTTTTATGGCGAAACTTAACGCCTGTAACGCTTACAAAGAACTGAGCGTCGGAGAGGTGGCGAAACGCAGCGGCGTCGCCGTGTCCACCCTGCATTTCTATGAAGCCAAAGGATTGCTGCAGAGTAGTCGCAACGCAGGCAATCAACGTCGTTACCCAAGAGGCGTCCTGCGGAGAGTGGCGATAATCAAAGTGGCGCAGCGTACTGGCGTGCCCCTATCCGCTATCAAAGACGCTTTGTCCACCCTGCCCGAAGGACGCGCCCCCAGCGCCGCGGATTGGCGGCGTCTGTCAGAGCAATGGAAACAAGTGCTGAATGACCGAATACGTAAGCTGACCCAGTTAAGAGACCAGCTTGATGAGTGTATTGGCTGCGGCTGTCTGTCGATGGAGGATTGCCCCCTGCGCAACCCCTGGGACGAGCTGGCGGCGCAGGGCCCTGGGCCGCGATTATTAGAGCAAGATTGACCCCGGCGGACGCCGGGGCGGTAAGATTATTGATACGCCTGAAGATCAGGGACGTTCGTGTAAAAACCAGCGACGGGTTTTCATGAGTGAACGGGCGTGATCACGCAGCAGAACCCCCGCCAACGCGGTGGTGCAAGGCGCCAGCGCTTCCTGTTCACAGGCCAGCTCAAAAGACTCAAAAATATCCTTCGGCCCTGACTTTGCGTTGAACTGCAACATGGTTCCATAGTGGGCCACCAGCTCTGCGCCATACTTTTCATGCCAATGCCGCAGCATGGCGATGCAAGCTTCAGAACCTACGTTTTCGGCGCCGTACCAATGCATGTACGCCAATGCTTCCCAAGGCCTGATAGTTGGCAGCAGCATCAACGCCTGCGCCTGCCCTTGCGGCTCATACCAATCGATATGGTCACAGTACTCCGGCTCCAGCACGTCTCCGGCGCCGGAATGCTGAATTTCCCATTCCAGCATCCAGCGTTCGAAGTCGAAGTATCCTTTGATCCGCTTACCGGCAATCAGCTTGTTGATTTCATCCAAGCCAGGGACCTTGCCAAAGCGCTCTTTGGTGTGACCGAGGCTGTATTCGAAATTTTCCTCCAGGTCTTCGGAGTACAGGTGATCATGACTCGCCAGAACCGCCTGTATATCAGCCGTCGCCGCACCGGCGCATATCGCTTCAGGCGACAGATCCCGGTCCGCCCCCGACGGCTCCCAGCCATAAGGACGACGCATAAACGCATCTTCATTGAGCACAGCTTCACGCCAACTGCCTGCATCATTCAACCAGCAGGCATGCAACACCGGCCACATGCCAGTCTGCTCGGAAATAGAACGAAACTCCGCCCATAAATCCATCGCCTCTCCGGCGGTAATCTCAACAGCGAAAGCCTTACGGGCGACGCCCTGCACGTCCATCATCACAACTTCGTGCTCGTCATAACCGATCCCCTGGAGAATCTCACATAACTGGTTTTCGGTTTCTAACATTGCGCAACCTTCCTTCACATCTAACAGTTTCAGTACGGGGCAGATTTATTTCTCTTACCTTGAGTTTAGTATCAGGAAAACTTTAAACCAAACCTCAGAGGATAAACCTATGTAAACGATTGTGTAATCGACACAACACCATCGTCAGGATTCAGCAAAGAGATATACTGTATTGAAAGCCATTCGCTGCATAGGAACATGTGGCGCCAGCCTGCTCAAAGCAGGCCAGACAGGAGACTCGAATGAAGGTGGCGGAAGGGGCCCGGTTCCAAGCGCTGGATGCGTTGCGCGGTATCGCCGCGCTGGCGGTCGTATTTTTTCACTTATACATTAATCTGTGGCGCGAACTTCACTGGTTGCCCGAGCCCATCCGCCTGGCGCTTAATTATGGCTATCTCGGCGTAGCGACATTTTTCGTATTGAGCGGCTTTGTTATCGCCCACACTGTGCGTTGCGAGGGCGCGGACTTTCGTTACATGGGGAAGTTTGCGCTACGCCGGGCTGTTCGCCTTGATCCGCCTTATTGGGCCTCCATCGCTATTACAATTGTCCTGGCGCTGCTGGTGCAAAGGGTATTTCAGGTGGCGCAGATATATCCTTCGGTGGAAAACGTCATCGCCCATATTTTCTACCTGCAATACTTTTTAGGGTATCCCCCGGTGATATCAGAGGTGTACTGGACACTTTGCATTGAAGTCCAGCTGTACCTGTTTTTGGTTCTGGTGTATGTATTGGCCAATAAGTTAAAGGCATGGCGCAATATCGATACAGTGCGATACAGCTTGCTGTTTATGTTCGCCGTTGGCGTGATATCCGTTCTACAGACCCATAAGACGTTACCCGGTCTATTGCAGGGCTTGTTTCTCCCCTACTGGCATTATTTCTTCCTCGGGGTATCGGCTTATTATGCGTTAAACGGCGTAGCTTGGATGAAGTACCTGTTTTTTGTATTCGTAGGCGTCGAGGTCATACTCCAAAGCATCTCCAGTGTGAACGGATATGTCATCGTCGGCCTCGCCAGCGTCGCGCTAATCTACCTGTTTGGCCTGGCGGGCTGGCTCACCACAGGGCTGGCGCAATGGCCTCTGCAATACTTGGGAAAAATATCTTACAGCCTCTACCTGATACACTCCGACATCGGCTGGAAAGCCGTCTCTTTCGGAAAGCGCCTATTGGAAGAGCAGGACATAACGCCGCTTTTATCCCTGCTTCTGTTTCTGTTTGGACTGGTCGTCAGCATCGTCGCGGCTCAGTGTCTTTACTGGATGGTTGAGCGCCCTTCCATACGGCTGGCGAAAAAGTTAAAACGCCTTTCCACCGAAAATACATCCCCCGAACCTGAGGCTACAGGAGGCGTTCCAGAGAAAGGCGCTCATTATTAAACCCCGCCATTTCAGACCATAAGAAGGACGTTGTTTGTCCGTCTGATTAATAGCATGCTTACCAACCCCTTCCTCCGTGAAATCCACGTTTGCCGTGTTTTTCTATAAACGCCACCAACGTGGCTTTCTGCTCAGGCGTCAGCGTGCTGTGCAATCTTGCAAGGGTCGGCAATATGCTGACGACAGCTTCGTTCATCTGTTGCTGGTGGGTCTCAAAAGCCGTGAGAATTTTCGCCTCATCCAACTGTTCGCTGTTGATTTGCGTGATTAACAACTCCCGCGAGCCCTCCCGCTCCACCTTCATTTTTTGCTTCGCCGTCTGGATCTGCACAAGCAATTCATCCAGGATCACTTGCTGATTGGGGTTAAGTTCTAATTCGTCGCTGACCCACTCCTTAGCGTATTCCCAACGCTTATCAGGATCGTGGCGACAGGCGATAGTCCCCAAAGACATTGCTGCGACCAAGATCCACAACAATGGCTTTCTGACATATTTATCCACTTTCATAGCGCGTTTCCTCGTGATGTTTAACATGATGATCAACGTGCTCAGTTTAAGTTTACGCTCAAGGGTATTCTTTTCACCGCCGTATCGACCTGTTTCACTTTGTAACGCACTATCCAATTGATAAAAAAGCATTTTTCCCAAAAGTATAAGAGAGATACGATACTTTGCCGCTACAGCGCCGCCGACAGTCGCACTATGATGTAACTCCGACTCCCAGTTTCTGTCGCGAACCTTTATGAACTTGCTGCTGATTGATGACGATAATGACTTGGCGCGACTGTTAAACCGCTACTTCCAGCGCTTCGGGTGGGAACTTCGACATGCCTCCGCGCCGTCAATCGCCTACGCGCAATTACAACAAAGCCAGCCAGACGCCATTATTCTCGATGTCATGTTGCCAGAGGAGGATGGATTTTCCGTGTGCCGCAGGCTTCGACATGACTACACAACGCCAATCATTATGTTGACAGCGCGCGGCGAGGTGACGGATCGCATTGTTGGGTTGGAACTGGGCGCAGACGACTACCTGCCGAAGCCCTTTGAGCCGAGAGAACTGGCTGCGCGCATTCAAAGCATCACCCGCCGTCACGCCTCTGTGGAAAAGCCATCGCCTCGGATGCAATTCCGTGATCTGGAGATAAACCCGACAACACAGGAAGTGCTCGTAGCCGGACGCCCGCTGACGCTGACCACTTCCGAGTTCCGTTTATTGCTTCTGTTCGCGTCCATCCCGGGCAAAGTATTTTCCCGGGATGAAATCATGAACAGCCTGAAAGGAACGGAAGTGGAGCTCTTCTCCCGCGCGATCGATATTACTGTGAGCCGCCTGCGACAAAAAATGAAAACCAAAAGCAAAAGGGAATTCATAAAAACGGTGTGGGGCGCAGGTTACCGTTTTGTCGGAGAAGCGCTGTGAGGTTGAAGCAATGGCGTCGCAGAACGCACTCATTGTCGGTCAGGCTGATGCTGATATTCCTGGCGACCGCTCTCGCCGTCTTCCTGCTTATCGTAGCGGCGTTCAAGAATATCTCTCAGGAGCGCGCCCACGTTTTCTGGAAAGATATTTTTGCAGATTACTTTTACTCTCTCGGCACCAATATTCAACCTCCCTACGACCCCACCAAAATTGCTGCGATAGAGAGCCTCACCCATACACGGATAGGCATCCGAAACTCTCTAGGCGCCTGGGAGTCCGCTCCCCCTCCGTTCGCAGACAGCCGCCTGGAGTTTCGCCAAACCGGCGATACCCGCATCCAGTTCACCCGCTGGCAGGGCTATTTCATTCTAAGAATGACGCGTCAGGACGCCATCATCTATTTTTACGCTCGCCCGTTTGAAGGTGAAGGCGACCTTACCGTTATCGCAGTGGCCTTACTGCTTTCCATATTACTGGTGATCTTCCTTTGCTTTCTGAGCATCAAACGTCTGCTCAGACCGATTGGCTGGCTGAACCAAGCTGCGCAAAAAGTGGCGGTCGGCGACTTCCAGCAGCATATCCCCACCATAAGGCAGGACGAACTGGGTCAATTGAGCGAGACCTTCACCGCCATGTCCGCCCAAATAGAGTCCATGCTAAACGCCAAACGGCAACTCTTGCTGGCTATCAGTCATGAACTTAAATCTCCCCTCACCCGTATGCGCGTCGCCGGCGAGATGATAGAGGATGAGGAACAGCGCAGTGATTTGGTGCGGGAGATACATCTTATGGACCGCCTGATTACAGAACTGCTGGAATGTGAAAAGCTTGAATCCGGCCACAGCGCGCTCCAACGGCATGATGTGGATGCGCAAAGGCTGTTGGGTGAGTTGATAAACGACCGCTTCCCGATGCAGCGTTCTCTGATCAAAATCGAACCCCACTCTGGGGGTTTGGCGTCACTGGACCCTGTTCGCTTCAAACTACTGGCGGCCAATCTGATTGATAACGCCATAAAGCATGGCGGGGGTGAAGGCATTGTCGCAAGTTGGCGACAGTATGCCGATTACGGCGTGCTGGTGGTTGAAGACAGCGGTCCCGGGGTTGATCCTGGGCAGCTAACAGCGCTGACGGAGCCCTTTTATCGAGGCGATCAATCCCGCGCGCATACCGGTGGGCTTGGGCTGGGGCTGTACCTGTGCCGGCAAATTGCTAAGGCTCACGGCGGCGAACTTCACATTGACAGCAAGAAGGGCAAGGGAACCCGGGTTTCTATCAGGTTCCCGCTAAGCAATTAATCAGGCAGACACTTCTATTTGCTTTGTCTCCCGCGACTGGCCGTCGCGCAGACGCATCCATGCGCCCGGGTATTAACCTGCCAATTTCATTGCCAAGTTAATAGATCACAGGCTGGGACAGCTCGGTATCTCACAGGCGACAACAGACTTGCGCCCCAGAATATCCGCGACCTCCTGCGGCGTAGTGGAAATAGTCGCGTCATCGGGGGCCAGCGTATTCGCACATTTCGCCGCATCCATCGCTACATCGCACCCTTGCTGGGCGAGAGCATAGGACAGATTATTCCAGCCTTCCGCCTTCTGCGGTTGTAGCGCTACTAATTGTCGAAAGGCTGTTTCCGCAACAGTGTAATCGCTGGCCGCATAAGCAAGATTCCCCAACCCCAGTTGCAAAATAGCGGAGTCTGGCCAACGCTTCACCGCCGCCGCATATGTGGCGCGGGCTTGCTGCGGGTGTCCGGTGTTCGCTAAATCCTGCGCCGCCTTGGCTACAGGAAAAGGCTCTCCGGTAGCGGGCAACTCTCCGGGTGGCAGGATAACGCGCGCCCAATAGCCGCCATTTTTCCAGGTGCGCTCAAAGGTACGCAGCAGTAGCGTCTCACGTTCGGTGACGCCCGAACGCAGAATGATTTCCGCGCTGGCGAAGTCATACCCAATCACCACAGCAAAATGCCAGACCGGGCTCCAGCTCAACCCAAGGTTCTGAAACACCAGGACAGGGTGTCCCGCAGCCACTTCGCGCAGGATATTCTCCATTTCAGGCTGCAATGGATACGCAAGCCGACCATAACTGCGGGCGGCGGCGATCATCTCTACCTGGAAGCTACCCTGCCGGTCCGGCACATAGACTAACCCAACCAGATCGTCGGGAAGGACCGGTTGTTCCGGCGTTGTCAGCACTGTCGCCAATGCCGCCGGGCCGCACTGATATTCAGATTGGGGGAAAAACGGAGTCGCGGTAAGTTCCGCCTGAGAAGGAATATCGCTGGGCGGCGTCGACATCAGCGCCGCCGACTGCGGCAGGGAACCGCAGCCAGAGAGCGCCGCGACAATGACCAGCGTCATTGCCGCGGTATAAGCTTGAACTTGCTTAAACAAAGCTTTGACGATAATGCGTCTGCTTAGCGCTTACCAATGGGTTTAATCACAGGGAAAATATTAGTTGTGCCCAACAGGTCCAGCACAATCAAAATAACGAAAATTACCAGGATTATGCCTATTGCTGAGCCGGCGCCGGCTGGCATTTCGTTGATCTGTTTGTTGAATTCCGCAATCTCGTCCGCAGTCATGTTCGCGACGCGCGCTTCAACGTCTTCCTGGCTTACGCCCAGACTTAGCAAAACTTCTTTCGCTTCATCCGAACCAGTAATGCTTAAAATCTGCTCACGATCATAGTTTTGCTGCTCAACCTGAATCTGAGTATCAGTTGAAACCATCGCCGCACGCACTGCAGCGCTTTGCAAGCTCAATACGAACATGCTCAGGCTCAGCAATACAGCGGTTACTTGCTTAATCAGGCGTTTGGTTTGCATAGTCGTTCCTCATTTCTTTTGGTAAGAGAGTCGTTAGAATTATTACTGCGACATCAGCGTCGCGTCGACGAAAGAAACAGAATTCTAAGCGCCGCAACGCAAAAGCGAAAGCGCAAACGCCCCGCTGCGAGGTATTTATTCACAACAGGGCGCTTACTTTTTCCGGCGCCGGACCTGCGGCGCCGGAGCTCACTTTTCGCAATCCTTCGCGATCCCAGAGCGGGTTACAGGCTCGCGCCCTGTGGCACGATTTCCACACGGCGGTTCATCTGACGGCCTTGCTCATCTGAGTTCTCAGCCAGCGGCTGTTCTTCGCCGTGAGGAACCACTACGAAATCAACCTGCCCGGAGACCAGATTGCGCAATGCCTGCACAGTGCTGTTGGCGCGATCGGCGGACAGCTTGCGGTTGTAGTCGGAAGAACCTGTGTCATCCGCATGGCCGTGCACTTCAACACGGTTGTAGGAGCCGTCCTGTATATAACTCGCCCACTGTTGCAGATCGCCCTGTTCACCGGGAGCAATTTTGGCGGAGTCGAATGCAAATTCAATATTAGCGCTGGGCATTGGCGCAGCTTCCACAACGGGCTCTGGAGCTGGCTCAACCACAGGCTCTGGCTGGGCCGGTTCGATAACAACCGGCTCTTCAACCACAGGCTCTGGCTGGCTGGACGCACACGCGGACAGACCAATCACAGCAGCCGCCAATAAACTGAATTTAGACAGGTTTTTCATGTTGTTTCCTCATTTCTACTATCTAATTACGGGGCAACCATTCCTTAGGCGGCTCCCTATCTTTGGGCGCCCGGTTAAATCACCAAGCGGTTTCTGTAATTCTCGTTGGCCGTTCTCTCCTCTCATTCCCAGATCAGTGGAGAGTTTCTCTTCGACTCCAGGCGAATCTAATGAGGGGGCGGCCTCCTGGCGTTCTTCACAAGTCAGCAAACGGTTATCCACGCGGGCTACTCCATCAACAGAGAGCGCCACTTGCTCCGCCAACACTTTCTCGATTTCAGTGTCGACATCTCCTTTCAGTACTGCCTTGTCGCGAATCACCGTCACCTGGATCGCGAACGCTCGCAATGCAGGGTTCAATAAATAGCGGGTCTGGATAACCCCTTCCTTCCAGCCTTCTGCGAAAGGACTGCGTTCGCGGTCATTAGCTCCGGCGGACATCGCCGCGACGGATAAAACCGCCATGACGAAAATCTGCAACCATCGCATAACCACTTTCGAACACATCTCGCTTCTCCCTTACAGCCAGCACGACCGCCCATCCCGGGCTCGTTACACTAGTCTTCAATGCTACGAACTGATCTCCGCCGCGTCCGCCTTGACGGACGCCGACTTGTTGTGAGCCGAAGACATGAAGTCCTCATATTCAACCAGGGAAATATCTCCGCTACGGTCCATATCGAACATTTCAAAAGCGTTGATCAGATCCTGCCGGTTACGCGCCTCAAACCTGCTGATAAGGGCGTCCGCATCCTTATCCATTTCCACGAAACCAGGGATAGTGATCTCGAACTGGTTATCGGCTGTGGCCGCCTGCGCTCCGCTAACTGCAGCGCATAGCGCCAGAAAAATGGTCAGCAGAGTTTTCATAGTGCGGCTCCTTTATCATTCAGGATCAAATGTCAGTGAGTTGAAGTCCGGCCTTAACACCGCCAGTCCGATTAACAATACAAGAACACTAACAATTTTCGCTCCATAAAAAACATACTTGTTAAAATTCAATAAGTTAAAAACATTTTCATTTATTAACCATTTTCCCGCTGGCGCTTAAACTGTTGCCTAACGGACACAGCCTGATTTACTAGGACCACAATAAATCCATAAATTTCAATTAGTTAATGTGTTGCCATTTTGCAACTATAGGAATAACGCAGAAAACTCGGTATCGTTGCGAAAACTTTCCGGATTGCAAAAACGACCAATGGGTTTTCCTTTTTACTCTATCTCTCTTACCCGGCAGTGGGCCCTGGGGATGCTGCTGGCGGTAGCGCCGCTGATCGTAGCGGTCGGCTACGCGATCTGGTCGATGGATAAGCACAACCGTCGCCAGAATGAATTAGTGGAATCCACTGCTGCGATTAACCGGCAAATGTCAGCTTTACAAGAACTGGTGAAAGAACTGGAACGTTCTGCTCGCCAGTTTGTTGTTTTACAGGACGCGCGTTTCGAGAAAATCTACGGAGAGAAGTACGCCAAGCTGCAGGAACAGGCGACGGCGCTTGAACGCAATATCGGCTCCGCCAAAATGAGCGATATGGTGAGTCAACTGCTGCGGGTGACTCACCGCAGCGCGCTTTCCATCACAGCGCCGGCCAAGCGGGAAACCGCCCCAGAGCAATTGGCGACAGCTAAAGGCGTAGAAGCAGAAGAAACCCTCAACGAAGTGGTCGGGCCAGAGTTCGAGGCCAACAGCCTGGGCCGACTGACCGCTATCTTCAACAGCGCGGCGGAGATTACATCCAATATCACCGCCCAGGCCAATGAGGCGCTAAACGCTTCCCTGGCGGAGCAGAAGGAAGGGTTTCGCACCACCCAATGGTGGCTCGCCATCTTGGGCTTATTGGCCTTGCCGGCCTCATTCGCAATCATGGTGATCTGGTCTTACGTCATCACACGCCCGCTTAATAATCTCTCACAGACCATTCGTCGCATCGGAGAAGGCGAACTGGAAGGCAACGCCAAAGTGGAAGGGCCGGAAGAGTTCCAGGTGCTGGGCAAACGACTGGAATGGCTGCGCGAAAACCTGGAGTTGATAGAGCAACAAAAAAGCGCCTTTCTACGTCATGTCACTCACGAACTGAAAACTCCTCTGGCGGCGATTTTCGAAGCCAGCGCACTATTGACGGAAGAAATTCCCGGCCCCCTGACCGGCGAACAAAGAAAGGTGGTGGAAATTCTGTTCGACAACGCCACCCGCCTGCAGGAAATGATTCAGCAACTACTGAACTTCAACAGTGTGCGCCTTGCCGCAGGCGGCCCTCGCCAGACATTGGCGTTGCCGGAGTTTCTGCACAAATCCATCGAACGTTATCGCTCCCTGGCCAACGCGAATCAGGTTTACGTAGAGGTTCCCAAGTCCCCTATCAACGTGGAAAGTGACCCGGTTTTATTGGAAATGATCTTCAATAACCTGCTCAGCAACGCCATCCACTTCTCGCCTCCGGGCAGCCGCATCGCCCTGGGCTGGGGAAAAACGGAATCGGAGGGAGAAAAACCAGCGGGTTGGTGGCTGGAAGTTCGCGATCAGGGACCTGGCATCTCCGATCATGACAAAGAAAAAATATTCACGCCGTTCTTCCAAGGCGACAATAAGCGCCAGGGAGCGACAAAGGGAAGCGGACTCGGACTGGCCATCGTCGCGGAATGCCTGCGTCATCTCGGCGGCGACGTACAAGTCATGGATGAGGAGCCAAACGGGGCCCGCTTTTATATCAGTTTCACGGATTACACATGACAGCTTTTAACTCTAGAAAAGTAATTTTTTCCCTCGGCGTCGTATTGGGCCTGCTAGTCCAGTCCGGTTGCAAAAACCTGGCGCTGGTGACCAATGCAGTAGGAGGAGATCCCAACTCTCCGCTGCTGCTGGAACGTATTCCCGAGCCGGATCTCGCCGACATACTCGAGCAGCGAGATAAATACTGCCAAAGAAGCAAGGAAGCGCGTACTCGGCGCCTGGAGCGAATGTCGTTAAAACATCGCGCGGAGGCGTTCGAAACCATCATGATCGCCAGCTGTGAGCCAGACTTCTATCCCGGCGTCATGCAAACCGCTCTGCAGTCCTTGCGCAAGCACCAGGACTGGGGGTCGGGAACACAGCGCTTCATTAACCTCATGCAGGACGTTTCCGACTCCCAGCAACGCATGCTGGCCTATAACCAGAAGCTGAAGCAAAAGCTCGAACAAACTATAGAAGCCATTGGCGCCATCGAAGAAGGCATTAACCAACGTACGGAAGAGTCTCCCAAATGAACGAACCCATCGCCAGCCACAACGATATTCTCGTCGTCGACGACGACTCTGGTTTATTGCAGCTGATGTCCATGCGCCTGAAAGCGCTGGGGTACGCCTCCAGACTGGTGGAAAGCGGCGAGGATGCATTACGGGAAATTCGCCGCAAGCAACCGATCCTGGTGATCTCCGATCTAAAAATGGACGGCATGGATGGCATACAGCTACTGGAGCATATTCAACGGGACTGGCCCGGCACCCCGGTGATAATGCTGACGGCGCATGGCTCTATTTCAGAGGCGGTGGTGGCCACCCAGAAAGGCGCCTTCGCTTTCCTCACCAAACCAGTGGACCGCGAAGAGCTTCGCACCACCATTGAAAAAGCCCTGGCCGGCCATTCCGCCAACGAAAGCGCCGCCAGCGTATTTCAGTCCATCGTTACGCGCAGCGCCAAGCTCTATCAGTTATTGGAACAGGCGAAAATGGTGGCGCAAAGCGACGTCAACGTCTTGATTCAAGGCGAAAGCGGCACCGGTAAAGAGGTATTGGCGCAGGCGATCCATGACGCCAGCCCGCGTCGAGATAAGCCTTTCATCCCCATTAACTGCGGCGCCATACCAGACGAACTAATGGAGTCTGAGCTGTTCGGCCATAAAAAAGGCTCTTTTACCGGGGCCGTTCGCGATCATGTGGGCCTGTTTGAAACGGCCGACGGCGGCACCGTCTTCCTTGACGAAATCGGCGATATGCCCATGCACCTGCAAGTCAAACTGTTACGGGTGCTGCAGGAACGCAAAATCAAACCTATCGGCTCCACCACCTATATCGATGTGGACATTCGCATCATTTCCGCCACGCATAAAGACCTGCTCAGCATGATCGACGAGCAGACTTTCCGCGAAGACCTCTACTATCGACTCAATGTGGTTAACCTGGTGCTGCCGCCTCTGCGCGAGCGGCGCGAAGACATCCCTCTGCTGCTGAATCATTTTCTGGAGCGCGTAGCGCAACGCTACGGCCAAAGCTGCAAACGCATCGCGCCAGACGCTCTGGACGCGCTGATTTCCTATTCCTGGCCAGGCAACATTCGGGAACTGATCAACCTGAGCGAAAAATGTCACGCCCTAAACGCCGGCGCCGTCATCTCCCGCCAATTGATCGAACAGGCCCTGCCGCGCTTCCAGCGAGAGCAGAACCAGGAAGTGACGCTGTCCGAAGCTAAGCGGATTTTTGAAAAAGAATACGTAGAAAAGTTATTGAGCATGACCAACGGCAATATCCCGGAAGCCGCCCGTATGGCGGATCGTAATCGCTCAGATTTTTATAAAATCGTGAAAAAGCACGGCATTGACCCCGAACTGTATAAGGTCAGTCAATAACTCTCGCCGCTCACAACAGCCTTCCTCTACTCCGTCAGCCAGGGGCGTCCATGGACGCTCCGCCATTCGTAAAACATTGAAACAGTTCGTAGCTGCGGGCTTCTTCGCCAAAACCCTTTGCTATACTGAAATTCATCAAGAGATTTAGGGTCTGTTGACGTTTCGGCGTCGTCACTGCTGCGCCTTGGGAACCGTCAATAAAGGCGAGAGGAACGAAGTTTGGTTATTCCAAATGAGCGACGTGTATACAGGGGCCAAGTCGACTCAGCCCAGGCAGCCACATTCTGCGGTCGCTCACGCCGAGCGTTGGCGCTGGCGTTCGCCCTTGCGTGCCCGGCGCTACAGGCGCAGTCGCTTCATTTCCTGGCCTTAAACCATAATGACGCCCCCGTGGCGGATGCGGTCATTAGCCTGCCTGCGGATCAGGCGCCCTCTTCGGCGACAGCTCGCGAGAGCTCCGCCGCGATCATGGATCAAGTAAACAAACAGTTTCGCCCGAGAATATTGGCGGTGGCGGCGGGAACGCCTGTTGCGTTTCCCAACAGTGATAACGTACGTCATCACGTCTATTCATTTTCTCCCGCCAAGGTCTTCGAGCTGAAGCTATACAGCGGCCAGCCGGAAGCGCCTTTGCTTTTTCAACACCCCGGCGTCGTGGTCCTGGGCTGCAACATCCATGACAGTATGCTTGGCTATATCTACATTACAGAGTCGCCCTACTTCGCCCAGACCGACGCCTCCGGCAAAGCGACGCTGAGCTTTCCGGACGCCGCACCTGAACCGCAAGACATTCTGGTCTGGAGCCCGGAGCTTTCCATCGATTCTCAAACTATATTACGACTGTCTTTGTCAGAGCTAACCACCAGCGCCCCAGAAGGCGACGCTTACGTCATCCGACTGAACATGCAGGGAAAAGGCGCGGAACGCGCCACGGGCAAGTCCGGTTTCGGTAGCAAACTCCGCAAGCAACAGCATGAATAGTCTGCGTAATCAGATACTTCTGCTCTCCGTCAGTCTGGTTTGCGTCGCGTCACTCACGATTCTCGGCGCCTACTGGATATCCATAGGGCATTACACCAGCGATCGCATCAATCAGGATTTCAGCAGCGCCGCCAAAGTCTTTGGGCAGCTTCTCGAATCCCGGGAGGTGCAGTTGACCACTACCGCTGAAGTGCTCACATCGGATTTTGGCTTCAAACAGGCGGTAGCCACACGGGACACCCAGACCATCCAAAGCGTACTCAACAACCACAGTGAACGCATTAGCGCCGACCTGATGTTGCTATTGGATCTGAGTGGCGCGTTGCAGGCCTCCACTCAGGATTCGCCATCCCCCATCGCCCAGTTCGCCCATCCAGATTTATTGCGGCAAGCGCTGACTCACAGTGGCGCGGCGGCTTTCGTCGCCTACCAGGGAGAGCTTTATCAGATGATCATCCTTCCGGTGTACGCGCCAGCGCCGATTGGGTTCGCCGCCATTGGCTTTCGTTTGGACAGCGAACTCGCGGAAGAGCTGCGGCAGATCACCAGCGTGCATATCTCTTTCGTCTGGCGCGATCAGGGCGCAGCCAAAGTTGTCTCCACCCTGTCCCGCGATAACCTCAATGAGGCGCTGCGCGCTCCGGAAACCATTCCTGACACGCTGCTGTCCCTGATCCAGCAAAAGCAAACCTTCAGCAGTAAACGCCGTCCGCTGTCGGGAATGGGCGACAACGCCATCGAAGCCGTATTGAGCGTGCCCCTGCACAACGCCTTCGCAGAGTTTGCAATACTGCGTGACCGCATCCTGTTGATATCCGTGTTGACGTTCCTGCTGTCCATCGCCGGCAGCATGGTGCTGTCACACAACCTGACCAAGCCGCTTGGCCGCATGGTGAAAATCGCCAGCGACCTGTCTCGCGGCCAATATCGCAATCTCACCCCCATTTCTATCGCCACCAGTGAAATCAAAACCCTGTTCCAGACCTTCATCAAGATGGGATCGGATATCGAAGAACGGGAATACAAAATTACCTATCAGGCCACTCACGACGGCCTCACCGGTTTGTTCAACCGCAACAAAGTGATCGCGGAAGTCGAAGACGCCCTCAGGCGGCACAACGCCCCTTTCCTGATTATCAGCCTGAACATCAATGGCTTTAAAAACATCAATGACACCTTTGGTCCCAAAGTCGGCGACGATTGTCTGCGGGCGGTGGGGCAAAGACTGGTCGAGTTCATTCCGAAGAACCCTGTCTGCGCGCGCCTGGGCGCGGATGAATTTTTATGCTTGGTGGATGTCTTTGGCAACGAAAGCGCACGCGCCATCTGCGACAAGTTGCTGGCCCATCTGGCTCGTCCGTTTAAGGTGGACGATTTACGTCTGACTCTGTCATTCAGCATCGGCGTGGCCCAATATCCCGAACATGCGGCGGCGGCCGAGGAACTGCTGCGTCGCGCCACCATCGCCCTGGACAAGGCCCGCAGCGAACGTTGCGCCTTGCGCTTCTATGAGTCTGGCGAAGATGAAGCCCATTTGCGCAGACTGCAGTTACTGCAGGATTTGAAGCTCGCCATCACGGAAAACGACGGCCAACTCTGCATGTACTACCAACCCAAGATGCACTTGGCTTCCGGCCGGGTGGATAAGTGCGAAGCCCTGATCCGCTGGAACCATCCGGAACAGGGTTTCATTCCTCCAGATATGTTTGTCGAGCTCGCGGAGCAAGCCGGACTCATCGCTTCGCTCACAGACTGGGTCACGCGCTCCGTCATCAATCAAGTGGCGGAGTGGCGCGACCAAAACATCGACTTGCAGGCGGCGATCAACCTTTCCGCCCAGGACCTGGAGCGGGACGAGTTATTGGATAACGTACTGAATCAACTGGAGGCATTAAAGCTGCCCACCCGCGCCATTTCCTTCGAGCTGACCGAAAGAGACATGATGAACGACGCCGACCACGCCATCGCTCTTATGCAGCGTTTTCGTCAGCGCGGATTCACCCTGTCCGTAGACGACTATGGCATTGGCTATTCTTCCCTTTCCAAACTGAAGCAAATGCCGGTGTCGGAGATCAAAATTGATAAAAGCTTCGTAATCCCCTTGGAACAATCCGCCAGCGATAAGATTATTGTTCGCTCCACCATCGAACTGGGGCACAGCTTTAACCTCAAAGTCGTTGCTGAAGGCGTGGAGACACAACGCAGCATGGACCTGTTGGCGGAAATGGGATGCGACTATATTCAAGGTTACTTTCTCTCCAAACCCATGCCTGCAAAGGAACTGGCTCCATGGTTACGACAACGCGCACAACAACTTCCCACTCAAGCCTTCGGCAAAGTCTAAGTTGTATTTTTCATCAATGGCTTTTCTCTCCTGACGCACGCGTTCAGATCTGCACGTTAATCATCACCGCAATTGCAATGCTTCCCATCGCCCACGCCGGAGAAGGTAAAATTCTGGCGGCCCCGGGCGTCACGCAGATCGAAGGCAGTGCAGGCGGCGGCCTGACGCCCTGGGCGGTGTTAGCGGGCTACGCCTCGCGGGATGAGATCGCAGGCAGCGTCTTCAGTTCCCGCGTCGGCGTTGATGACTACCGTCTGGATGTATGGGGCGGCGCGCTGAACTTCTATGATCGCGTCGAGGTCAGCGTGGCTCACCAAAAGTTCGACCTGAAACAGGCTGGCGCTGAGATACGCCAGGACATTTATGGCGCCAAAGTGCGCCTTTACGGCGACCTCATATACAGTGAATGGCCCCAGGTCAGCACAGGCGTTCAGTACAAGCGTCTGCAGGACACCGCAATCGCCAAAGCGGTTGGCGCTGCTGACGAGGAACAGGGAACGGACTTTTATCTAACCGCCAGCAAACTCCATCTTGGCGCTGTCGGTGGATACAACCTGCTATGGAGCCTCGGTGTGAGGGCCACCAAAGCCAATCAACTGGGCCTGCTAGGGTTTGGCGGCGACAAGCGCGACAGCTACAGCGCCCAAGTGGAAGCCGCCATCGCCGTCCTGCTCAACGCCCATCTCGCAGTCGGGGCGGAGTACCGCCAAAAGCCCGATAACCTGGGATTCGCTGAAGAGGAAGACTGGAGCGATGTTTTTATCGCGTATTTTCCCAACAAACACGTGAACATCACTCTGGCCTGGGTGGATTTAGGCGACATCGCCGGCCAGGAGAACCAGCGGGGCGCTTATTTGTCCCTGACCGGCTATCTATGGTGAGCCTCCCATTGACTCTCAGCGTGCGGAGAACACAGATGACGCAAGCCAACTCTCAAGCAAGTTCATTATTCCGCGATGCGACAAAAACCATCGCCATCGCACTCACTGCGGCGACGTTACACCTGACCGGCTGCGCAAGCGTCACTCAGGATGCCTCTTTATATCGCGCACTGGGCGGCGAACAAGGAATCGCTCGTCTGGTTGACCGTTTCATTGAGGAAGTCAGCTACTCAGAAGACATCGCACCGTTCTTCGCCGACACCGATCCTGATCGCTTCCGGGAAAAGCTGTCTGAACAACTCTGCAATATCAGCGGAGGCCCCTGTGAATACACTGGCGACAGCATGCGCAACAGCCATGCCGGCATGGCCATATCAGAGGCGGACTTCAATAAAACCGTAGACTTACTGATCAACGCTATGAACAAGGAGGGCGTTCCCTATGCCACGCAAAACCGTCTGCTCAAACGTCTTGCGCCAATGAGGGAGGACATTATTTATCTGTGACTGAGGCGTCGGCAAAATTGCTGTAACCGGCGCGTAATTGCGCTAAAATCCGGCCAGTTTTTTACGGAGACCGATTATGGCGATAAGCAAAGATAAAGTGGTCCAGTTCCACTACGTTCTGAAAGATCAAGAAGGCAAAGAGCTGGAAAACACCTACGAAGACGAAATGATCACCTACCTGCACGGCTATGACAACGTGCTGCAAGGCTTAGAGGAAGCGCTGGAAGGCAAAGACGCCGGCGACAAGTTCGAAATCACCCTGCCCCCGGAAAAAGCCTTCGGTCTGCGTCAGGAAGACAGCATCAAACGCATTTCCAAAAAATACCTGAAGCATGCCGGACGCTACCAGGTTGGCGACGCCATCCCGGTCAAGTCCGAGCAGGGCGTACAAGTGGTCACCGTCATGAAAATCGGCCACTCTATGGTCGACGTCGACATCAACCATCCTTACGCAGGCCAAACGCTGACTTTCGCTCTGGAAGTCGTCAGTCTGCGGGATGCGGAAAAAGAAGAAATCGATCATGGCCACGTACACGGCCCCGGCGGACACCACCACTAAACCGCCGTATCAGGCTTCCAGCGTCCCCGGCTCAACGTTTACACAGGAGCGACCTTAAAAGGGACGCTGGAAAATATCGTCGCGGTCTCAGCCGACGCTAAACGCCATGATCAGCCAAACAACCGTCAGCGGCGCCAGCAACAGCAATGGAGCCACTTTCGACGCATATCGCAGTTGCTCATCGAAAGACTGCCTCACGACTTCAATAATGCCCGGGTCCCATAAACGCGCCGGCTTGCCTTTGCTCTCATCTGGATGCGCAGTGATGCGAGTCTCGCTCAATACGCCGCTTTCCAGAAACGCCCTCGAAAGATTTTTTCCCTTACCCACAGACGCCGCCACAATATGGTATCTCTGGCGCAACCAGTCCACGGGCTCAGATTTCGCGCATACGCCAAGCGTACGCGGCAGATCCATTCCCGCTTGCACGCACAACCCTAAATTCAGCAGATACTGATATACGCTACGCGCCACTACCAGTGACCGAATTTGTGGAAAACGTGACGCTGCATTCCAGAAACGCGAGTCCGGCTCAACCCAATTACGCAGGAAAACCGACGCCAACCGCACGCCGACACCCAGTCCCGCCACCGCCGCCGAGGCGCAAACGCCAAGGCTAGTCAGCGTTGTCTGTGCGCCAAATGCGAAAAAATACAGCAGGTAGGCCAGCGTAAAACAGCACAACAGCCAGGAACCAGCCAGCCAAGCGGATAACTGGCGAGATGAGCGACCGATCAACACATAGTAATCACATAGACGGGCGAAAACTTCCGCGATACGCAGAGTAGCGAGGCCAAACTGAATAAACCGCACTTCCCACGGCAAGAACACCCCACTCTCGCGAATGAGTTCCAGCAAGGGTTTGTCCGCCTCCTGCCTGACGCTCTCCGCCAATTGACTCAATTTAGCCGCATAACAGCGCGGAGAAATATCAGCGGCGGAGTCGAAAACTCCGGGAAACTTCTCGCCGTTCAGCAAAGCCTGTCCCAGGTTTGCAAACAGCACAGCCCGGTTGGCGGGCAATAATTCTGAATATGACATTGAATGAATATAGAAAAGGAATCTGCATGGCAATGCAGTTGAGTATAGAGTCGGGAAAGAAAAAAGGCACTGTATAGCGCCTTTTTTCAAGAGTGAGCGTCAATCGGTTTCGACGTCGGTAAAGTCGCCGCCCTCTGACATGGTGAAAGCCATACCTGTGGTGTAAGAGACGCGTTTGGTGCTGATATGCTTGAGATACTTGATCCACACCTTCTCAATTTCAGTCCCAGGCGCCCTTTCACCTCTCAACACTGCCAGAAGTTGTTCTTCCGCCGGCGTTGCAGGCTTGCGATTGCCGTTTGTGAGCTCTTGCAATGCATACCCAGAGCGCTCAAGCATGTCCGCTTCCTTTTTTGAAAAGAAGCCAGACCTGTTGAATCCTCTGGGAAAGCGTTTCGTATCATAAAACACTTTACTGCTTGCAAAATCTTTTTGGTTCATAAATCAACCCCTTCCGCAAGAAGCATAAAACCAAAACCCGGATACGAAGCTAATCCACTTGTTTCCCGGCGATTACTGATAAGGATAGTCCATATTGTTGGGCGCGATTATCTGCAAACAATGCGCTGAGTACAACCAAAAATTGCGCTTATAGGAAAAAAGTCTTGATTTTTTATTTTCTTTCTGCAGCGAAACGCCGAAAAGCGCCTAAATATCTGGGCTGAGGGGAATTTTCAGAAATGGTTAATATTCAGAAACAAACTGCCAATAGAGCCAAATGCGCTAGTAATAAAACCAATGAATATATGAAAGGACTACAATCTTACGAAGCAAGTTCGCTCATCATGACAAGATCGACGCTCTCGTCTGTACGCACCTTGCTGACAACGTCAGCCTTGCTTAAGCGCCGGGACATATCTCGCAATGTCAGTCGCTCGAAGATCTCATTGACCGTCTGATTGATCACCGACCAGTTAGTATGAACTGTGCACGCATGCATAACGTCGCACACGCGCTCTTCGGCGCAACAATCGGTTAACGCCACGCCGCCCTCCACCGCTCGGAGAATGCGCGCAATACTGATATTATAGGCTGCGTCGGAAAGGCAGTAGCCGCCCTTCACACCGCGTTCGGAATGAACGACGCCGCCATCCACCAGCAACTTCATGATTTTACGGACGGTGGGAATGGGCAATTTGGTCTGATCGGCGACTTGATCCAATTTGACCAGCGCTTTACCGGGCTCTTCCAGAGAGGAGGCGATCAACAGCCCATAATCGGCAAGTCTAGCTAAGCGCAACATAATTGAAGTCCTGTATCAGCTTCATAAACGCATGGCTCTGGATTCGCCAAACGAACCCGCCGCGCAAGGAATACACGCCATTTCGATTCTAACCGCATTCCCGATTGATTACCAATTTAGTATTGATTTGAAATGGGCTTTTCAGTACCCTAGCAATCAAGTCAAGAATAAGAAAACTCTGATTTGTCAGCGCTCTTAGCCAAGGGGAAAAGGCTAAAAAATTCCAGGCGCGGATGACTCGGAGCTTTCTTTTATATGCGCGCTGTTAAAATACTCTTTTCGATCATCGAGGCCCTCTCATGAGCACGCCAGAAAACTCAGTTGACCAATATATCAAACGGGAATACCAGGCCGGCTTTATCACCGACATTGAAAGCGAAGCCCTGGAGCCGGGATTAAACGAAGACGTCATCCGCTTTATCTCCGCTAAAAAGAACGAGCCCGAGTTCATGCTCAACTGGCGTCTCAAGGCCTATCGCGAATGGTTGAACATGGTTGAGCCGCAATGGGCTCACGTGCACTACCCCAAAATCGATTTCAACGACATCATCTATTACTCCGCGCCCAAGTCACAGAAAGACGGCCCCAAGAGCCTGGATGAAGTTGACCCCGAGCTGTTGAGAACCTACGAAAAGCTGGGCATTCCCCTGCATGAGCGCGCCGCATTGGCTGGCGTTGCTGTAGATGCGGTGTTCGACAGCGTTTCCGTCGCCACGACCTTCAAAGAGAAACTGTCTGAAGCCGGCGTTATCTTCTGCTCCATTTCTGAAGCAGTCAGAAATCACCCCGAGCTGGTGGAGAAGTACCTCGGCAGCGTGGTCCCTGTCCGCGACAACTATTTCGCCGCCCTCAACTCCGCAGTCTTCAGCGACGGCTCATTTGTCTACATTCCCAAGGGCGTGCGCTGCCCAATGGAGCTGTCCACCTACTTCCGTATCAACGCGGCGAAAACAGGTCAGTTCGAACGCACGCTGATCATCGCCGACGAAGGCAGCTACGTCAGCTACCTGGAAGGCTGCACTGCTCCCATGCGTGACGAAAATCAGTTACACGCCGCGGTGGTTGAACTGGTGGCGCTGGAAGGCGCGGAAATCAAATACTCGACCGTACAGAACTGGTATCCCGGCGACGAAGAAGGCAAAGGCGGCATCTACAACTTCGTCACCAAACGCGGCCTGTGCGCCGGCGCGCACTCCAAGATTTCCTGGACCCAGGTGGAAACCGGCTCCGCCATCACCTGGAAGTATCCCAGCGTGGTTTTAAAAGGCGATCACAGCGTCGGCGAATTCTATTCCGTGGCGCTGACCAACAACCTGCAGCAGGCGGACACCGGCACCAAGATGATCCACATGGGTAAAAACACCCGCAGCACCATCATCTCCAAAGGCATTTCCGCCGGTCGCAGCGACAGCAGTTATCGCGGACTGGTAAGAATCGGCCCCAACGCCGACAATGCGCGCAACTATACTCAATGCGATTCGCTGCTCATTGGCGCCAAATGCGGCGCGCACACTTTCCCCTACATCGAAAGCAAGAACAACAGCGCCGTGGTTGAGCATGAAGCCACCACCTCCAAAGTGAGCGATGAGCAGTTATTCCTGTGCCGCCAGCGAGGCATCGACGCCGAACGCGCCGTATCCATGATCGTTAACGGCTTTTGCAAGGAAGTATTCAAAGAGCTGCCCATGGAGTTTGCGGTGGAAGCGGGCAAGCTGCTGGAAGTCAGTCTGGAAGGCTCCGTCGGCTGATACGGAGCATAAACGCCTGCGGCGGTTGCAGTGAGTACACAAGCAGTCGTTACGCAGGCAGCGAATATTTGATGAGTTAAATTCCGCGACCTAATAGACCAATTAAAGCGGCGGTCGCAGAGTTGTCTTTCTGATACATGGGATCAAACATGCTAAGTATTAAAGACCTTTACGCTCGGGTAGAAGACAAAGAGATTCTCAAGGGCCTGACGCTGGACGTGAAACCCGGCGAAGTCCACGCCATCATGGGCCCCAACGGCTCAGGCAAAAGCACCCTGACCCACGTACTGTCCGGGCGCGAAGGTTATGACGTCACTTCCGGCGAAATCAGCTATCACGGCCAGGATCTGCTGGAAATGGAGCCGGAGGAGCGCGCCCGCGAAGGTATTTTCCTGGCGTTCCAATATCCGGTGGAAATTCCCGGCGTCAGCAATATTCAATTCCTGCGCACAGCAATGAACAGCATTCGCAAACACCGTGGCGAAGAAGAGCTGGATGCAGCGACGTTTCTGAAACTGGCCCGCCAGAAAATCGGCATGGTCAATCTGGACCCTGAGTTTCTGAAGCGCGGCGTCAATGAAGGCTTTTCCGGCGGCGAGAAAAAGCGCAACGAAATTCTGCAAATGCTGATGCTGGAACCCAAACTGGCGCTGCTGGACGAAACAGACTCCGGCCTGGATATCGACGCCCTGCAAGTCGTAGCCAACGGCGTCAATGCGCTGCGCAGCCCTGATCGCGCCGTAGTTCTGGTGACCCACTATCAGCGTCTGCTGAACTACATCGTACCGGATTACGTCCATGTTCTGGCCAATGGCCGCATCGTCAAATCCGGCGGTCGTGAACTGGCTCTGGAACTGGAAGAGAAAGGGTACGGCTGGTTGAACCTGGACGACGACAAAGTAGCGTAGGCGAGGTATTCATGGCGACCCAAAGCAACCCCTACGCAGACTTCCACCGCCAATGCGTGGAAGCCTCGCAATCCTGGAGCGAACAACTGGGCGACAGCCTGCGCTGGCTTGACGACGTCCGCAGTGAAGGCCGCAGCCTTTTCGCCGGACTGGAGCTTCCAACCCGCAAAACGGAAGCCTGGCGCTACACGCCTATCGCTCCTATTGTTCAGGGCGATATTCTGCGTTTGCGAACGTCGGCGTCTGTTGACGCTCCGCAAGGCATTACTGGCGATTTCTATACTCTGACATTCCATAACGGTCAGCTGGCCTCATCCGATATCGACGATTCCGCTCTGGAAGTGATCCCCTTCTCATCAGCGGATGCAGCCGGTCAGGCGCTGATCAAAGAATATCTGGGCAAAACATTCGACGCCGCCAGGCATCCCTTTGCCGCACTGAATGCAGGCACTCTGCAGGACGGCGCGCTTATCCGCGTCAAGAAAGACAGCAAAGCGCTTAAGCCCCTGCAAATTGTTCACACAGCAGACGTTTCCGGCGACGCCGCATCCAGCTATAACCGCGTGATCGTGGTGGTGGAGTCCGGCTCCAAACTGGAAATGCTGGAAACTTACGTCGACACTCATGAACGCAAAGTTTTCCAAAACACTGTGACGGAAGTGTTTCTCGCCGCCAACAGCACGATGACGCACTACGCGCTGAACTGCGAAGGCGCTAACCAGATTCATACCGGATGCGTGTTCGTCGAACAGCAAGGCGGCAGCCTCTACGAGCAGCATGCCTTCGCCACCGGCGGCGCACTGAAACGTCGCGACATCAATGTGAAATTGCTGGGACAACTGGCCTCCTGCAAGCTGAATGGCGTTTATCTGGCGGGCGGTCGTGAGCATGTGGACTTCCACACGACAATCGAGCACGTGGCCCCGCATTGCGTCAGCGAAGAAACCTACAAAGGCATTATCAACGGCAAAGGCAAAGCGGTGTTCAACGGCCGCGTGCATATCCACCGTGACGCCCAGCAGTCTTCTGCGGCGATGAACAACAATAATCTGTTGTTGACCAATACCGCTGAGGTGAACACCAAGCCCGAGCTGGAAATTTACGCCGACGACGTCAAATGCGCGCACGGAGCCACCGTGGGCCAGTTGGACGACATGGCGCTGTTCTACTTTCAATCCCGCGGCATTCCCCGTAACGAAGCGCACCGCATGCTGAGTCGCGCCTTCGTAGAGTCCGTCATGGCGGAAATGGAGATCGAAACAGCTCACGCCTACGTACTTGATTTGGCGGAGCGTTTCTACAATGAAGGAACGCAGGAGGCGACAGTATGACCCAGGCGATTAAACGTCCCTTTGATGTTCTATCCGTCCGCGAGGACTTCCCTATCCTGCAACAGCAGGTGAACGGCAAACCTCTGGTATATATGGATAACGCAGCCACAGCGCAAAAGCCGCTGGCGGTTATCGAGGCGATGAACACATATTATCGGGAGTTTAACGCCAACGTGCATCGCGGGGCCCATAGCCTGAGCGATCGCGCGACAGGCGAGTTCGAAGCCGCCCGCGACAAAGTGCGCGCCTTCGTCAACGCGCCGTCTCGTGAAGATATCATCTGGGTGCGCGGCGTCACTGAAGCCATCAATCTGGTGGCGCAATCTTACGCCCGCAGCACCCTGCAGCCCGGCGACGAGATTATCGTCAGCCAGCTTGAACATCACGCCAATATCGTGCCCTGGCAGATCGTGGCGCAACAGACTGGCGCCCAGGTAAGAGTCATTCCGATTACGCCTGACGCCGAGCTGGACATGGCCGCCTATCAGGCCCTGCTGAACGAAAAAACCTGCATCGTTGCGGTGAATCATGCGTCCAACTCCATGGGCACGGTGAATCCCGTCAAAGAAATGATTCGTTTGGCGAAGAACGTCGGCGCGGTAACGTTGATAGACGGCGCACAAGGCGCGCCGCACCTTGAAATCGACGTGCAGGACCTGGACTGCGACTTCTATGCGATTTCCGCCCATAAAGCATTCGGCCCTACCGGCATCGGCGCGCTATACGGCCGCAAAGCTTTGCTGGAAGCCATGCCCCCATATCAAAGCGGCGGCGAAATGATCGAACGCGTGTCCTTCTCCGGCACCACGTTCAACGTACCTCCGTTTAAGTTTGAAGCCGGTACGCCAGCCATTGCTGAAGCCATCGGTTTCGCAGCGGCGCTGGATTATTTAAGCCAGTTCGATAAAGCGCAATTGAAAGCTCATGAAGACAGCCTGCTGCAACTTGCGGTGGAGCTGGCGCCGACCGTCCCCGGCTTACGCCCGGTGGGTGCGGCGAAAGACAAAGTTTCCGTTTTTTCCTTTTTGGTGGACGGCCTGCATCCCAGCGACCTGGGCACCTTGCTGGATCAACAAGGCATCGCCGTTCGCACCGGGCACCATTGCGCACAGCCGTTGATGGAATGCCTGGGCGTTCCGGGTACGACACGCGCCTCTTTTGCGTTCTACAACACCCGCGAAGAGGTTGAAAAACTGTTCGCCGCCCTACAGAAGATAACCAGACTGTTTATTTAGGAGATAGATAACTATGTCCGCGCAAACCTTTACGCCAGAAGTGGGATTGCGTATCACCGACGCTGCGGCGCAGCACATCCGCAAGCAGCTGAGGCAACATCCCGACGCTCAGGGCTTTCGCCTGGGCCTCAAAGCCAGCGGCTGCTCCGGTTTTAAATACATCGTGGATCTGGTTAAGGCCCCTTCCGACGATGATCGCAAGTTCGTGCTCGCTGACGACATTCCTGTTTATGTTGACGCCAAGAGCCTGCCTTATATCAATGGGGCGGAGATCGACTTCGTCAAAGAAGGCCTGAATTACGCCTTCAAGTTCAACAACCCCAACGTAGACTCATCCTGCGGCTGTGGGGAAAGCTTTTCCATAAAAGAGGACGCCTGATCGATATGGAAAGAGAGGTTGTACTCACCAAGCGGGACTGCGTCGCCCGCCTTGTTCCCGCCGGTACGGAAATCACCATTCCCGCGGACACCTTCGTCACGATTACCCAGGCGCTGGGCGGAGCCTTCACCGTTGTCGTCAACGGCAATCTGGCCCGTGTTGAGGGCAGAGACGCCGATGCGCTGGGCAAAAATGTCGCCGATTTCAATTTCGACGACGTCACTGAAGGCGAGGTTAATGAGCGGCATGTATGGGAAGCCCTGCGTGCGGTTTATGACCCGGAGATTCCCGTCAACATCGTTGACCTGGGCCTGGTCTATAATGTCGCCATCAGCAAACAGGACGGCAAGAATTGCGTCAATGTGGAAATGACCCTGACGGCGCCCGGCTGCGGTATGGGGCCTGTCATCGCCGATGACGTAAAACACAAGCTCACGCTGGTGCCCAATGTGGATGAAGCTCAAGTAGATCTGGTGTTCGATCCTCCCTGGAGCAACGACATGCTCAGCGAAGAGGCCAAACTAGAACTGGGCATGCTTTAAGCTAACCGCAGGCGCTGACTTTATCGCCTGCTGACGATGAATTAACGCAGACAGAACTGAAAACCATGACCGCTGTTGACCAAGCCGATATTTTCACCGCCAACCCACTGGGCAAAGACACCACCATCGCCGACATCAAAGACAGCTTTGAGTTTCTGGACGATTGGGAGGAGCGCTACGGCTACGTCATCGACCTGGGTAAGCAGGTTCCCTCGATGCCGGCGGAACACAAAGTAGAAGAGAACTTTGTACACGGCTGCCAGAGTCAGGTCTGGTTTATCCACCATCTTGATGCCGCAACCAACAGAATGTACGTCCTGGTCGCCAGCGACGCCATGATCGTACAAGGCCTCGCCGCCGTTGTAATGTGCGCTTTCAACGGCAAATCACCGCAAGAAATCGTCGGCTTTGATATGGATGCGCTGTTTACGGAACTTGACCTGATGCGTCATCTCAGCCCCACCCGCGGCAATGGCCTGCGCGCCATGGTGAAAAAGATTCAGAACGCCGCGCACAGCGTATTGTAGTCAGTTTCCCGCTAAGGCCAGTCACCTATGGAGCGAAGTCCAAACCACGCGATGAATCTGGTTAAATGGATTTTTGACAACGAGATAGAGGTCGCCCTGGCCAGCGATGTTGATAAGACGCGTTTGACGCAACAGGGCCTCAAACTCAACAAAACCTCCAAGCACAGCCGCGCTACGCCAAACGTTTACTATATCCCCTATCCTGCTTACGACGCCTTCAGCCCCACCACTTATGAGTTCACTCTCAATGAACGCCTCAGTGAAATCTGTTTGCGTTTGCATGAACTCGGCTTCGTATTCTGGGGGACTTTTAAAACGGAAAAGTCCCCCATTGATTATATGCGGGAACTGCAATGCCGCGGCGTGCTGACAACGCCCTTTCGCGCACTCAATGCAGGAGAACAAGAGACCGTAGTGATCGATGAGACGCAACGGAGCAAGTAACTCCGCACAGCTCACCAGCGCCCTCTCTACTTTATCCGCCACACTTTATCCGCCACTCCCTTATCCCAGCAAAGAGGCAAGGCTTCACTCAAGGCGCTTGCCTACGTCCCCATTCTGCTTAGACTACAAAAAACGACGATAAAAATGGGAGCAGCACTCCATGGGATTCAAACAACACTATCAACTTATGGCCGGATACAACCAACGCATGAACCATCAGGTTTATGCGGCGGCGGCAAAGCTGGACGAGAGCATCCTGACAAAAGATTCCGGTGCGTTTTTCGGCTCCATACTCGGCACCCTGAACCACATTATGGTGGCGGACCTGGTCTGGCTGGGGCGATATTCCTCGCTGTCGAACCGTTACCAGTCCTTGCAGGCGCTGTCGCAGTACGCCAAACCCACCGCGCTGAATGAAATTTTATATGCGGATTTCGCCTCGCTATCGGAGAAACGACGTCAACTGGACGCCCTGATCATTCGCTGGCTTACCGACGAAGCAGCGGAAGAAGATTACGCTCTCAATCTCCACTACAGCAGCATGACCGGCGGGAAAAGCGTGCGTAACTTTGGCGAATTGCTGGCGCACTTCTTCAATCACCAGACGCACCACCGAGGTCAGACCAGCACACTACTGTCACAGGCGGGACAGGATATCGGCGTCACTGATTTTGCGATTGATATCCCGAATCTCGCGCCTTCAGACTGAGGCTCAGTCCTCGGCTTCAGCCTGCGCCTCAATTCCGACGACAAACTGCTGCAGCCCCTTTTGTAAGGGGCCGGCAATCTCAGGGGATTGCATAATCCCCTCCACGTCCAGGTTTGAACTGAGCAGAGGCACGGAAACGCAGGCGCTGTCTACAATGCGGCCAGACATGGTGGCGACTACTTCGCGCAGAGCCGCCTGGGCGTGACTGGCCCGGGGCGAGGTATTGATGAGCATGACAGGCATATATACAAACTCCTCGCCACTCACCAGCCAATCAAGGGCGTTCTTCATAACGCCGCTGATTCCATGGGCGTATTCCGGACTGGCGATAATCAATCCTTGCGCTTGCGCCAATGCGGATTTCAACTCTCTTACAGCGGCAGGCAGTTCATTTTCCAGGTCGGGATTAAAGAGCGGCAGGTCTCCCAGCCCTTTATAGACTTTCACTGCGACGCTACCAGACGTCAGTCTGCTTAGCGCCTCTATCGCCGAGGTGTTGTAGGAGACCTTTCTGAGGCTGCCGGAGATGGCCAGAATGTTAAGAGGTTTCACAGTTCAATCGCGCCCGTACGCCAGTTCCAATCAAGCCGCAACGCATATTACGTCACGCCGATGAAGGACCCATTCTAACGACTCAACCGAGCATAACCAGCCCTCAGCCGGTTTTGTAGGACTGTTCCATTCTCCTGACGAAAAAATCCTCGTAGGTGCGCCGCCAGGTATCCAATCCGGCTTCCCAATGCAGGCAGATGATCAAACGTTCAAAGCTGTCCGCGTATTTCACTAAGACTTCCAGCCCTTCATGGGCGGCCATGGATTGCGGCGTTTTATTGGTTCCCGCACCGAGGGCGGGGAAAGCAATGGTTTTGACGCTATGTTCCAGCGCCAGTCGAACCACGCTCTCATAACAATTGGCCAACAAATGCAGATCAGAACCGCCCCACTGGTCGCCGCCCGTCCACTGCGGCGTCACCGTATGAATAATATGTTTGGCGGGCAGCTTAAACCCCGGTGTCATACAGGCGCCGCCCACCTTACATTCCCCGGCTTGGGAACAGGCCGCATCCAACGCCTCTTCTCCCGCCTGCTCAAATATCTGCGCGGACAAGCCCCGGCCTTTACTGAGGTATTTATGGGCGGGACAAACAATGGCGTCCACCTCCAACTCGGTGATGTCGCCGCATAGAAACTCAATCATTCCACTCACCCCGTACAATATTGTCTACATGCAACCCTGAAAACCCTTCTATAAACAAGTATTGCACAGATCGGGGGAATGTCTTTTCGTCGGGGCAAACCGATGATCAGGCTCCCGGCTCTCCCTGCACCGCCTCACTGCGGCTAAACCCCTCAATGGATTGGGTGACTTCCGGGTTACGGTTGCGGGTGATTTCGTAGTTCCAGACTTCGATGTAGCGGATGCCGAGTTTTTTGGCTTGTTCGAACATGCCGCCGTAGCCGCCGGCGCCGAAGCGGCGGCCCTGGTCGGAGCGGCCGATGGCTTGTGCGTATTTATATCCGCGGAAATCGCGGACTTCCTGCAGGAGGGCGTGCTGATAGTTTTCCCGTCCTGACAGCCACCAGACGGCGATGCCAACCCGGTCGCGGTAGTTCTTTTCGATCAGACGCATGATGCGTTCCGGGGTTTCCACCGTACCGATTTCATGGACCTCAAAAGCAATATGCTTCTGCGGGAACGCCCGGTAAAAAGAGTCTATGGCTTCCGCCGCTGCGCGCACCCACTTGTCCGGTGTGAACCCCTGACGCTGCAGGTCTTCGTAGCGGTTGCCGTTGAAGTGGCCTTCAATGCCGTTGGAGGTGGCTTGGGGCACATACACCAGCTGCAGCGTTTCATCGTTTCCGTACTTCTTCCCCAAGGCCTCCGCCAACAGCTTAAGTCTGGCTTGCAGAACCAAATCCCAATAAGGAGCGATGCGGACTTTGTCTCCACGAAAACGTATATCCATAGAGCCGGCGCCGTCATCAAACAGCCAGTCTGGGGCCCGGGGTCCCGCAAGTACGGCAAGCGACCACAACTTGCCATAACGACGGACGCCTTGCAGCTGCGCTTCGATAACAGAGAAATCATAGTGTCCCGGCTTGGGCTCAATGTCCGACCAGAACACTCTCACCAACCCGCCTTTCACAAAAGCCGGCCGCAACGACTCCGCCTCCTTGCCTATCACATGACTACTGAATATTCCCCGTGGGGGCATATTCTTTTCTTTGCCCTGGGCCGGTGATTTTACTGCGGCAGACGCCTCTTGCTGTGCAGCCCGCTTTTCCTCGGCCCAGGCTGAAGAGCCGGCGATACAGGCCAATGCCAGTAGTAGGGCGGTGAGTTTTCTAATCTGTTCCATGACAGCGCTCCTGTCTCCATCCGTTATGTCCGATTCTGCAACTGGCCACTCATAAAATAAAGCGCCGCAACAGGATCTTAATGGGATTTAATGCCGGACTTTGCCGTCTCACCATTGTGGGGCATACTGAGTACCTACCCCCTTTTGGCTACTCCAAGGAGTTTTATGGAGACCGCTTCCCCCAAAGCACTCATGCGTCGAGTCCTATCAACACTGCGCACCCTAGCGCTGGCCAGCTTAGCGCTATCTCCCGCCCTCTTCCCTTTGTCAGCCCATGCGGAGACCGTGGCGACGGGTAAAATGGGACAGTGTCAGGGAACCATTGAATACAACGCCAAGGCGCAAGCGCTGGGGTTTCGACTGGCTCACGGAGACTCTTTTTATTGCGGCGCCAGTCAAGAGGAGACTCTCGCACTGTTGAACTCTGCGCTAAAGGCGTTGCCTGAGGATGCGCAACTCGAATACCTCTCTATCGGCAGACTGATCGACTATGACTGGATTGGCGCCACCCTCGTCGCACAAGCGGCGCAGGATAAAAACTGGAACGCCGCACAAGCCCGTCCTGAAAGTCAGGCAGGTGGCGCGCCAAACACTTATGCTTACGTTAGCGCCTATCTCTCAGGCGAACCGCTGGCATCCGTTTGGAATGACGCCTTACGCTCCCGTAGTGTGGAAATCGCCGCCGCCAGTATTGAAAAGCTGCTCATCAGCGGCCCGGATGTTGAGCAAAACCCTGCCTGGGTTCCTTCGCAAAAAGGCTACCCTTTCGATGCGATGCTGCATTATCGGCTGCGCCCGCTGCACGCTCCCATTTCAACAGAGTAATCGGCTATGACTCAGCCCTCTATGCCTCACGCCACTATTCCTCCCTACATGACAAGCGACGACCAGGTCGTACTGTTCGATGGCGTCTGCAAGCTCTGCAACGCCTGGTCGTCGTTTCTAATTAAACACGACACGCACCGGCGCTTTAAACTGGCCTCCGTGCAATCACCAGAAGGTCAGGCGATCCTCGCCTGGTTCAATATGCCGCTGGACCGTTTCGACACCATGCTTTATGTGGAAGGCGGCCGCGCCTATGAAAAATCCGACGCCTTCCTGCGCATCATTGCGCAGTTTCCCGCGCCATGGCGTTACCTGAAAATCTTTCGCATCCTGCCGCGTTTTTTGCGGGACTGGGGCTATGACCTCGTCGCTCAGAACCGATATCGCCTGTTCGGTAAATATGAACACTGCCTGCTGCCAACGCCAGACCATAACAGCCGCTTTCTGAGCGGCCATGCTCCGGACGAAAATAAACTCGCGACAATGGAAAGCATGACAACAGGAACACCTTCATGAGGGATGTATTGCTCCGTATTCACTGGGTTGCGCGTCTCAGCGTGGCCGGTGTTTTTCTTTATCACGGCCTGGTCCCGAAGATTTTATGGCTCAGCCCGACTGAGCTGGCCATGATCGAAGCCCAGGGGCTGGGCCAGTATGCGCCGCAGATCGCCATGGCGGGCGGCGTGGCGGAAATCCTTCTGGGACTGCTTATCGCACTGCCATTGCGCAGCAACCTTCCGCTCTTGGCCGCCGGAGTCGCGCTTGTCGGTCTATTGCTGGATGTAGCGTGGTTTTCCCCGGGTTTATTGGCGGACGCCTTCAACCCAGTGACCGTCAATCTGGCCACTCTGGCCCTGGTCTGGGTCGCCTGGGTGAGTAAAGAGATACAAAAAAGTCCCGAATAAGCCGAATTTAATTTCCCCCTGCCCTGGTTTTCCGCCTGCTTTTGCTATGCTGTTAGGGATAAAAAGTGACTTGATGTCCGTGATTAGTCCCCTCCTCTGAAAGACACCGCACCTCAGCGCTCCGCGTCCGGTCGTCCGGCAGCGGCGCCCAGGTGGGGGTTCACGCCTGTTGTTTAACTTTTTCAACACAGGACAACGCCCATGGAATCCAAACCGCTTATTACTCAAACTGGTCAAGCTAATGCGATCAGTTGCGCAGAATTAATTGTTAAATATCTCAGTCTGTTAAAAGTTCCCTATGTGTTCGGCGTATCCGGCGGCAATATCGACCCACTGGGCAGCGCCCTCGCCCGCCACGAAGACAGCACTCATGTACGCTGGATATTGACGCGCTCCGAAGCCGGAGCGGGATTTATGGCGGATGGTTTCGCCAGAGAATGTGGCGTTATCGGCGTATGCAGCGCCACGTCAGGTCCAGGCTGCACCAATTTATTAACGCCTGTGAGCAACGCTTTTATAGACGGCGTCCCTATGCTGGTTATCACAGGCCAAAGCACCATCAGCACTTTTGGCCGCGGCGCCATGCAGGAAAGCAGCGCCTCCGGCGTCGACACCATCCTCATGTTCAAAGGCTGCACCCGCTACAACACGCTGGTCTCCCACCCCGAGCAGCTTGAGCACAACCTGCTGGCGGCGTTGAGCCACGCCACCGGCCCCACTCCTGGCCCCGTACATATCAGCATCCCGCTGGACATCTTCGAAACGCCGGTCCCATCCAGCCGCAACCCCATCTCCCTGCATACGTTTCTGGGACAGGAAATCACTCCAGACAAAGTCGTACTGCAACGCCTGAACACTATTTTGCGTGGCTATCAGCGCGGCGTCATCGTCATCGGCAGCGGGTGCGCCGGCGCTATGCGGGAAATTCTCTGTTATGCGGAGCGGCGCGCCTGGCCGATTGTCACCACGCCCATGGGACGAGGCCTGATGTCCGCCGACCATCCTCTGTACCGGGGCGTATTCGGCACCGCTGGGCATGAGTCCGCCCGCAAAACCCTGACCGCGGAGGAGGCGGACATTATTATGGTGGTATGCGCCAATCTGGATGAACACGCCACCTGCGGCTGGGACGGCAGCACCATTCTGTCCCGACGTCTGGTGCACATTAATAACAACCCAGAGCATCTGGCCAAGTCTCATATGGCGCAAATGAATCTGATGGGCAGCCCCCGCATCGTGTTCGACTACCTCAATCAGGAAAACCAGGCCGCCCCCGCCTCAGAAACGGGTGAAGACGCGCTCCCCGCACTGCGTAATGAGAACAACCTGCCCAAAAATATCAGCGTTCTCCATATCGAAGACTGTAATACGGACAACACGCCCATCAACCCGCGCCGCCTGTTCTGGCGCCTGAGTCAGTGCGCCCCCAAAGACGCACACCTCTATGCTGACGCAGGCAACGCTTTCTTCTGGGCCACCCACTACTGGCACCCTCGCTCAGCATCTGTGATCGATGTGAATAAAATGCCGATATCCATGGGCTTCGCCGCCATGGGATGGGCGATTGGCGCGGCTATCGGAGGCAAGTTCGCCAACCCGCATATCCCGGTGCTTTGCATTACCGGCGACGGCAGCTATCTAATGACGGCGCAGGAAATCACCGTCGCCAAACAACACGATCTTAACGTGGTGATTCTGGTGCTGAATAATGGCGTGCTGGGGACAGTCATGCATGGGCAACGCATGCGCGGCATGCAAAGCTTCGGCAACGAACTCCCACAGACTAATTTCGCACTGCTCGCTCAATCCCTGGGAGTGGAGGCCTACCGCATTAAAGACTTCGACGAGCTGGTGCGCCTGGACATCGCCTCCCTGTTCCAACGCAAGGGACCTGTGCTGCTGGATGTGATCGTGGACAAGGAGATTCCTCCGCCGATTGGACAGCGCGTTAAAAATCTGCAGGCGGCGCGCCCAGCCCCTCGGGCGCCGAAGCTGACCAACGCATGACCCGGTTGGCATGCCGCCTTCACTTCGTGCCGTATATCCGATCCCCAGCGTCGCCAACGCCGGGTCGGATATAAGCGTGGTCATCCAGATGGCTGTCGATCACTCCCGCATACACCGGCACGTCTGGATGCTCTTCACGAAACAGGCTCACGCCTTCCGGCGCGGCGAACAGACAGATAAAACGAATATCCTGCGCTCCCAGATCCTTGATTTTATGCACCGCCGCCGTCGCAGAGTGGCCGGTGGCGAGCATGGGGTCGACACAGATTACTGTCCGCTGATCCAGATCCGGCGGCATCTTGACGTAATACTCAATGGGCATTTTGGTCTGCGGATCGCGATAGAGGCCGATATGCCCCACCCGCGCCGACGGCGACAGTTGCAGCACGCCTTCAGTCATGCCGTTACCCGCCCGCATGATGGTGACAATGCAGAGCTTTTTGCCCTTTAACGTCGGCGACATTGTCGTTTCCAGAGGCGTTTCCACTTCCACCAGTTCCGTTTCCAGATCCCGCGTGGCTTCATAACCAATCAAAACGCCCAGCTCCTGCACCAGCATACGAAACTCTCGGGTAGAGGTATTTTTGTCCCGCAGACTGGTAAGTTTGTGCTGCACGAACGGGTGGTTAACCATGTACACACCGGGGTGTTTTTCCACTAATGAAGTCATTGACATAGCTGTCTCTCAACCCTTGCCGATATAGATTTACGAGTCATTCAGAAATCAAAACAAAGTACCGTCCGCGCGATAACGAATCGGCGGCGCGCCACTGTTCGAACGTGCGAACGCCAGTCTACGCCCGGCGCTCCAGGTTCCACCTTCCAGCACTTGCGACATCGTCAACGTCACGCCCAGGTCTTTCAGACGCGCATTCAACTTCGCGGCGAGCAGATCAACAATGGCGACGGTCATCGCCCGCAGCTCCACCACTTCCGGCGCGCCGGGTTCATATTCTGTCGCACTGAAAGCAGGATCTTTCGGCGCCAGCACGCCCATATCCATCAACAGGCCGCCGTTACGGTATTCCGCCAGCGCCGTGAGCGTATCGTCGTCAACCACTTCCATGCCAGCGATACGCCAGGCTTCAGTCAGTGAGTACATCATCCATTGAGAGAGTTTATGGAAGGGAATCAACCCCGCTCCCGGCTCACCCGCCCCCACTCCCGGATACGCCCAGGCATCGCCAAGCGCCCCCAACTTCGGGTCCCGCACAGGCCAGACTCCTGACAACCACTTAAGTAACTCACGGAAGGCGAAGTCCACCGATAAACCAGAGCCAGAGCCCGATCCCGCCGCGCCATAGGCCGCTTCCAGATACAACGCCAGCGCGCCCAACCGCCCCTCTCCGCCAAACACGCCAGGCGCGCGCGCCACCACATTTCCAAGCCGACGCAGCAACGCCGCTCGCTCCTGCAGGCCGATAAGAGGGTTGCGCTCACTCACCTGAAAACAGGCTGCTAAACGCGACGCCGTCAGAGCTTGCAACCCCTCCGCATCGATCCGGAAAGGCCTTCCCGATGAACACAGCGCCCCCTGTGCGTACAGCGTCAGACTGGCCACGCCCAATCCCTCGGAACGGCCCAGGGTCAAACCGGTTGCGCCTTCGTGGTAACGCCAGTTGGAGCCCGCGCCAGCGTCTAACAGCACGCTGACGAGAGTTAATTCCGTGGCGCGCATTTTCAGTTCGTTCAAGTCATGCGCGCTGTCAGCAATGGGAGACCAACGGTTCACCCCGCCAGCGGCAAAATGACGCCAACGACTATGAGGCGGTATTTTCAGGTCTGGATATGTCTCAAGAATGACGTCCATGACATAATCCGCCGCCGCATCCACCCGCTCTGCTCGATATTCATAAGCGATCAATTCCCCAGCGCAGGCCCGCGCGAATACTTCACCGCAGCGCGAGCGCACTGTTTCCACACGCCACAGATGCAATTGCGGATCCGTATAAACAGGCGTCGTCGTAAAACTCTCATGCAGATTCGACATCAATAGCCCTCCAGGTCCCTGCCGGATTTAGCGCTGAGCGCGTCTTTGGAAAGCGGAGCGCCCGGCGAGAAATAGCCCGCCGCCACTTTGGCGTCGATCTCCACCTTGGCGTCTTCGGGAATCAAATCGTCAGGAATCGTGATGCGATTGACGATCTCAATGCCCTGACTGGTCAGTGCTTCAAACTTCATGTTGCTCATAGAAGCCATGTGATCGATGCGCGTGACGCCCAACCAGTGCAGCGGGTCCGGCATCAACGGCTGAAACCGCATGTCTTCGACGCCGGCGATACACTCCGTACGCTCGAAATAAGCGTCCGCGCGGTCGCCGCCCACCTGCCGCTTGCGTGCGTTGTAGACCAGGAACTTGGTCACTTCACCCAGTGCTCGGCCCTCTTTGCGGTTGTACAGAATGATTCCCACACCGCCGCGCTGGGCGACGCGAATGCAGACTTCGATGCCATGGGTCAGGTAAGGGCGACAGGTGCAGATATCAGAGCCGAATACGTCGGAGCCGTTGCATTCGTCATGCACCCGGCAGGCGACCTCGCGCTCAGGATCGCTAATGGCTCCGGGATCGCCGAACAAATACAGGGTCACGCCGCCGATGGGGGGCAAAAAGACGGACAGGTCTGGACGGGTCACCAGTTCCGGAAACATACCGCCAGTGTGTTCGAACATGGTCTTGCGCAGCGTCGCTTCAGCCACGCCCAGACGTCGCGCCACACCGGGCAAATGCCAAACCGGCTCTATGGCGATCTTGGTGACATTGGCCTCGCCTGACGCCAGCAATATCCCGCCATCGACCGGAATCAGGCCTCGTTGCACCGCATATTGAATTTCAGGAATGGCGATGCGCGCTTTGGTGATGGCGATCGTGGGACGAATATCCACCCCCTGCTGCAGCGACGCTTTGAAATCCGACGCCACCCGATGCCCCCAGGGGTCCAGGGAGACAATCTTGTCCAGGTCGCTCCATTGCGGATGCGGCCCTAAATCGATCACCGGTTCCGTATTGGTCAAATCCGGCCGGTGCAGCGGCGATAATTCGCCCTTCGCCACCGCCAGGGCGCGATACAGACTGTATGAGCCGGCATGAGACCCGATCGTATTCTTCAAACCGGGATTGGACAGCGTTCCAATAACCGGCCCCCGCGTCTGAATATCCGCAACGCCCCAATTGACGGGATGTTTCACTCCGCTACGCGTATGCGACGTCAGCGCAATTGCGCGTACTTGCTGGTCTACCCCCATAGCCACACCCTCAGCTATCGACGACAGGTCGTCGAGGTTGTAAACCCAATATGTTGCAGATTTCATTCCAGTAATTGACCAAGCAGTCAACTAATGGGTGCGAGTATTAAAATCAATGATTTGAACAGTGACAACAGGGTTCCGGCGGCGGGGGAAACACAAAAAGGCGGAGGATTAAAGACGCCGCTGCGCATTCATTGTGCAGCGGCGCCCGGAGACTGTGCAGCGATCAGTAAGTCCAGTTAACCGTCAGCTTGGCGCTGCGCGGCGCGCCATAGTAACTCTGGGCCCAGTACAGACTGTTCAGATATTTCTCGTCCGTGATGTTGTCCAGATTCAAGGTGGCGCTCCAGTTATCCGTAAAATCGTACTTCGCCATCAGGTTGACCAGCACATAGTCGTCCTGTGTGGTGCGGACAGACTCACCGGCGTTCGGTCCCGTCGTCGCGACGCCTTGCTCTCTGTGTATATCGTCCTGCCAGCTCATGCTCGCGCCCACTTTCAGCCGTTCCAGACTGGGTATACGGTAGCTGGAGGACAACCGCAGCATACGTCGGGGCACATAAGTTTTTGCGTCCTCGCCATTTTTATCCTCGATGGAAACGTAGGTGTAGCCCCCCGCCACTTCCCAGCCGGGAGACACTTCTCCGGCGACTTCCAGTTCGTATCCTTTACTGGTGACGCCGTCCACGCCTTCATAATAATCGGTGCTGGTCCCGGGATAAGTTCCCGCCACTTCCGCTACGTTATCCTGCTTGGTCTTGAATACGGCGACAGAGGTATTGAGGCGATCATTGAGCAACTCGCTCTTCAAGCCGAACTCTATGTTGTCGCCCTTTACCGGGTCCAGACGGTCATGGTTTTCGTCGTCCTTGAACTGGGGATCGAAAATCTTCGTGTAGCTGGCGTACAGCGAATGGTTCTCATGAATATCAACCACAAAACCTGCGTAGGGGACAACTTCTCCACTCTGGGTTTGTTGCTTGCTCTCTCCGTATGTCACGCCGCGGCTGTCCAGGTCCGTCACGCGCAGCCCGGTGATCAGAGTCAGACGATCCACAGGCTTAAGGCGGGTGGCGGCGTAAAGGCTTCTGCGTTTGTCGGTGAATTCGCTGCCAGCTACGCCTGCGTTGTACTCCGGGTCGGAGTAATCGCCATCCCAGTCTTCGATGTCATCAATTTCCGTCCCAATTCCCGCGCCATATTTGGACTCGTCCCACACCTCGGATTTTGACCAGTTCACGCCGATTACCGCTTCGTGCTCCCTCCCTCCCAGTGTGAACGGCCCAGTCGCATAGATATCGGCGATCCACTGCTCGTTATCAAAGCCGTACAGGCTCGGATAGGCGTATAGATCCGACCCGGGCGTATCCGGGTTGGGCGTACCATAGACATAAAACAGCTTGGTGTCGGCTTTGACTTGTTGGCGGGTCACTACGCCTTTGATCAACCAGCCGTTGGCGAACTCATGGGCGAATTCAACAAACGAGCTATCGATCTGTCCATCCCAATACGCCCAATCCGTCGCCGTGCTGGTGGACGTATCATAATCCGTCGCCGAGCCGTCGGTTCGATACAACGGCAACGCGCCCCACATCGGGCTGTCGGAAAGAGTATCCTGACGGCTGTGTCCCAAAGTCAGCGTCGTACTGTCGTTGAGGTCCGCCTCCACGACGCCATAGAAAACAGACTTTTCCTGTTCGTAGCGATCCAGGTAAGACTCTTTATCCTGATAGGACACCACCAGCCTGCCGCGCACTCTTTCCGACGCCAGCAAAGCGCCGGAAACGTCTGCATCAATACGACGATTATCCCATGAGCCGTATGTGAGGCCCACGGAGGCCTGGGTATCCGCCGTAGGCCGCTTGCGAACGAAGTTAACCGTTGCGGAAGGCGTTCCCGTGCCGGTCATCAGCCCATTGGCGCCCCGCAGTACTTCAACGCGATCGTAAATAGCGGTATCAATATCGCCATACAGATTGCCATAGACGAAAGGAACGCCGATGCCGTCGAGTTGAAAATTGGTGATATCGAATCCCCGCGCCGTGAAATAGGTGCGGTCCGTTTCCACTCGCTCTACGGTGACGCCAGGACTGTATTCAAGCACATCGTTAATATCCGTCAGCGCGAAGTCCTGCAGCTGCGTACGAGTAATCACCGACACTGACTGCGGCGTCTCCCGCAGAGACATATTCATGCGCGAAGCAGTATTGCTCGACTTGGTTCGATAGGACCCGCTTCCTTCGCTTGGCGCAGCGTCACCTGCTTTAGCGTTTACCGTCACCGGCTGCAACAGTTGCACATCTTCCGCCGCCACGCTCCCGGACGCCAGAACGCCCAATGACAACGCCGCCACCCAGAATGCCAAACCATTGGCGGCATACGGCGGGGCATGACAGAAGCGGGATTGGGCGCTGAATGATTGGGACAAGTTTGGGAAAATTCGGGGCGCAAGTTTACCGGAATAGCGGTGCGTCGCCATACTGCGGGTTCCTCTCGTGGTGGCAAGTGAATGGAAATCTAGGTGGCGTCCGGGCCAATGCGGCAATGCATTATTTGATAATCTAAACGCAAATCATTATCATTTGATTTAAGTTTCGCGTCAACCTGATCAGTCGAGTCAACACAACGCGGAATGCATCCGGCCACCTAACCTGGAAAGGCATCGGCGCTGTCGGATAAGCCATCAATTCGGATACGCCAATAGCCTCGTGAACAACCCAATACAGTCGCAAAACAATCGGTCTGACGCCGCGCTCGCTCCGCTGGAGGCGCTGTTACGCGCCGCGACACTGGCGCATCCGGCGCTGGTGGGGGAAATCAGCGCCGACAACACCGGACTGATAAGCGCGCAAGTCGACAATCAAGACATTCTGAGGCGATTACATGAATACTGGCGCGCCGCCTGCCCTGAGGCAGGCCGTCCCTACTGGGCGGTGCGCAGTTGGACCATGCTGATATGGCAGCCGACCTTCATCGCGGTGGCGGCGGTGCATGGCGCTGGCGTCTCCGCCCCCTTGTCGGGGCTTGGACAGAAATACGCCCAGGGCATAGTGGCCGGCTTCCGCCTGCCTCCCGTTGCGCTGCGCCCTGCTCCCGTCAATCTTCTGATTGAGCGCAGCGGCGCAGCGCTGACGCAACTGTGCGAAGCCTTGCTGAATCAGCTGAACGCTATCGCCAAGGTTAAACCGCTGATCGCCATGCGCCTGGTCGCGGACAGCCTGCTATCGGCGCTCGCCCGGCTCAGCCTGCTCTCTCCCGCTCCCAGCAACGATAATATCCAGCAGTGGGCGCAGGCCTGGCTGAAAGCCATGGGCCTTATTGGATACAGCAGCCTGACTCCCCTCCCATTGCGTAACGGGAGACTGCAACTGACCCTGGATCGCAAAGCCTGTTGTCTGCACTACCTGCGGCAGGACGGCGAACTGTGCGCGTCATGCCCGAAACAAAAACCGGAGGTGCGCGCGCAGCGGCTGACGGAGGAGTGGAACGCCTATGCTTGAAGTTAAAGATATCCGCATGAGCCGGGATGGGCGTGAAATACTGTCCTTGCCCGAGCTTTCTCTGGAGCCGCGCCGCTTCACCGTCATCCTTGGACACAACGGCTCAGGGAAATCGACCCTGATCAATCTGCTGGCGCGACAACTCCAGCCAGACGCCGGTGTCATCAGGCTGCAAAGCCGCCCTTTGAATGACTACTCCCAGCGGGACCTGGCCAGAAACATCGCCTTTCTGCCACAAAACCTGCCCGAAGTCGCCGGCCTCAATGTGCGCGAACTGATACGCCTGGGCCGCTTTCCCTGGCGCGGGACCTTCGGGCGCTGGCGCAGAGAGGATGAAGTCATCATCGAGGCGGCGATGGCGCAGACCGACGTATCCCGTTACGCGGACCATCTTACGGACCAGCTGTCCGGCGGCGAGCGTCAACGGGCCTGGATCGCCATGCTGCTGGCCCAGCAGGCGCCGCTACTGATGCTGGACGAGCCAACTTCCGCCCTGGATCTGTCTCATCAATACGAAGTCATGGGATTGTTACGCCGTCTGAACCAGGAGCATGGGCGCGGCGTGATCGTCATTCTGCATGACGTCAATCTCGCCGCCCGTTTCGCCGATCGTATCATCGCACTGAAACAAGGCCGTCTGGCGTTCGACGGCGCGCCGCAGGAGCTATTGTCTCCTTCCCTGCTGGCGGAACTGTATGGCATCGGCATCGCGCTGGTCGACCACCCTCACCAAAATGGCAAAATCGCGGTGGTCGCATGACGCCAGCCGCTGTCTCTCGGTATTCCTGTTAACGCTTTGCAATGGGTTAAATTCATGCATTTATTCTTCCCCCTGATCTCCAACCTTGGCGTTGCATTCCAGCGCACAGGTTCTCTTCTCGCCGCAGCGTCGATCCTGACTTTCATCATCAGCGCCTCCGCGCAGGCGATTACGGTCACCGACAGCCGTGGCGAACATGAGTTCGCACAAACGCCGCAACGAGTCATCGCCCTTAACTGGTCCATGGCGGAAAATCTGGTGGAGCTAGGCGTGACGCCGACGGGCGTCGCCGATATCAAAGGCTATCAGGAGTGGGTGGTGCGGCCACAGTTGGCGGATATCATCATCGACGTGGGCACACGCTCCGAACCCAATATCGAGCGCATCGCGGCGCTAAAGCCCGACGTCATCCTTATATCCAGCATGCAGGAAAGCATGCTGGAAAAGCTGGAGCAAGTAGCGCCCGTGCTGTTTTTTGACTCTTTCCGGGCGGATCACGACAACTTCGAGGTCTCCAGACAAATATTCCTGCAACTGGCCCGCCTGTTCGACAAAGAAACGGCGGCGAAGCAAAAGCTGGACGCCATGGACGCCCGCTTTAACGAACTGCGAACGCAGCTGACCGAACACTATCACGGTTCCTTGCCTAAGGTAGCCGCCGTGCGCTTCACCACGCCTTCCGTCCTGCGCATCTTCGGCGATAACTCCATGGCGCAGGCCGCCATGACCAAGCTGGGCCTGCAGCCCGCCCTGCCGCAGCCAGCGACCCAATGGGGCATCACCCAGAAAAAGGTGACGGATTTAGGCCGCATCAAAGACGGCGTAGTGATCTATATCGAGCCCTTCGAACAGGCGGACGACCTGTTCTCCACCCCCTTGTGGCGCGCCATGCCGTTCGTGCGTGGCGAACGTTTCGCCGCCGCCCGCTCCACCTGGACTTACGGCGGACCGCTATCCGTACAATATCTGGCGGAATCCATTACTGACGCCTTACTTAGGTTGACGCCCTGATCAGTAAAACAGGTCAAATCGCTACAGGTTGAAGTCGTATGCGCCGCTATCTGACCACCCTGGCTCTGACGCCGGTTCTGCTGTTCGCCTATCTGCAGCTTAACGCGCCGCCGTCGCTCAGCGTGCAATGGACGCTAATCAGCGGCGGCGAAGCCGTAGAGTTCGAAGACTTCCAGTTCTTCTACGCCACCCTGCCCCGCGCAGTGCTGGCGTTGCTGGTCGGCGGCGCCATGGGGCTGGTCGGCAGTTTGCTGCAGCAAACCACACAGAATCGCCTGCTGTCTCCCATGACCCTGGGGGCAGCCTCAGGCGCCTGGCTTGCGCTGGTGTGCGCCAGCGTCTGGGCGCCCGCCTTAATGGCGGATTACGGCGCCTGGATCGCCATGGCGGGGGCCAGTCTCTCGGTTACGCTTGTGCTATTGATCGCCGGCCGTGGAGGTCTCGCCGGATTGCCTGTCGTACTGGCGGGCATGGCCGTCAATATCCTGCTCGGCGCCGCGGCTTCCGCAATCGTGCTGCTCAACGATCAATACGCTAAAAACCTGTTTATCTGGGGCGCGGGCGACTTGACGCAAACAGACTGGAACTGGGTTATCTGGCTCGCCCCCAAGCTCAGCATTGGACTACTGATACTGATATTTGCGCACCGGCCTTTGACGCTATTGAGATTGGGAGAAGCCGGCGCCAAAGGGCGCGGCATGGGTGTGTTCGCCACCCTGGCCTTATTGCTGCCCGCAGCGCTCTGGTTAGTGGCCAGCTCTATTACCGCTGTAGGCGTGATCAGCTTCATCGGCTTGCTCACGCCCAACCTCGCACGCGCACTCGGCGCCCGTCGCGCCGGCGACGAATTGAGTTACAGCGTGTTGCTGGGGGGCCTGTTACTGTTGGCAACCGACGCCATCGCCGTGCTGGCCAGCCAGTGGACGACAGACCTGGTTCCCAGCGGCGCAGCGGCGGCCCTGATCGGCGCGCCGGGTTTAATCTGGTTCACGCGCCGCAAGCTGAGCGCAGCGGACCACAGCTCTCTGCAACTGCCTTCCGGCGTCGTGCGATTATCCAAAGCCGCCTTGGTCCTGTTGGCGCTGGCGTTACCCACCATGGCGGTGATTGCGTTGCTGTGGTCGCCGGAAGGGGCGAACGCCGTTACCTGGCGCTTCGGCTGGCCCTCTGACTTGGTCTTCTCCCTGCGTTGGCCGCGCATCGTCACTGCCGCGGCGGCTGGCGGCGGTATGGCGCTGGCTGGCGTCATTCTTCAACGCCTGATTCGAAACCCTCTAGCAAGTCCCGACATACTGGGCATGTCCGCCGGGGCCTCATTGACCTTGGTGCTCTCCGTATTGCTGTTCGGCGGCTCCATTTATCAAGCGGGTCCGTTGATCGCGTTTGCAGGCAGTCTGGGCGTGCTTCTGATTCTGTTGCTATTGGGACGTCGTCATCATTACGCCCCCGGCGTCATGGTGCTGACCGGCATATCCCTGGCGGCGCTGATTGACGCTCTGGTGCGGTTCGCTCTCGCCAAAGGCAGCGACAGCGCCTATTCCATCCTCGGCTGGCTGGCCGGATCCACCTATCAGGCTACTGACGACAAGGCGTTGCTGTTGCTGTCCGGGGTCGTAGCTCTTACGGCGCTGTGCGTCCTCTGCTCCCGCTGGCTCACGTTAATTTCCGCTGGCGATCATATCGCTCTAGCCCGGGGACTGAACGTCAAACGCGCCCGTCTGGCGCTGTTGTTCCTGGCTTCGCTGGCCTGTGCGCTGGTGACGGCGGTCATGGGTCCGGTCGCCTTCGTCGGCCTGCTGGCGCCTCACATGGCCGCTATGCTCGGCGCCCGCAAAGCCGCTCAGCAATTACTTCTCGCCATACTATTGGGCGCACTGCTGATAGTGCTGTCCGACTGGTTGGGACGCACCCTGCTGTATCCAGCGCAAATGCCCGCCGGCGCTGTCGCTTCCCTTCTGGGCGGCGGCTATTTCATCTATTTACTCACTCGTCGACGCGCCGCATGAAGCGATTTCTCCTTGCCTGTTTGTGAAATACCAGTAAACTGACAAACAAATGTTAGTCATACGGACATTTGTTTGTGATAACCGAACGCGAACAGGAAATCCTGGATTTGATTCGCCAGGACCCACTTATCTCTCAACAGGCCCTGGCCGACCGTCTTGGCGTCAGCCGCTCCGCGGTGGCGGGCCATATTATGAACCTGTCCAATAAAGGCGCCATTCGCGGCAAAGGCTATATCCTGGCGGATAGCCCCTACGTGGTGGTGATCGGCGGCGCCAACATGGACATTCTCGGACAGCCCAGCGATCAGCTGCTCGCCAGGGACTCCAACCCCGGCCGCGTGAGTTGCTCACCCGGCGGCGTCGCGCGCAATATTGCGGAAAACCTGGCCCGTCTGGGCGTCGACGTGCGCCTGATTGCGCCTCTGGGCAAAGATGTTTACGGACAGACGCTGCTGGAGCAGGGGCTGCAGTGCGGCATAGATATGCGTCATTGTCTGCAACTGGATGACGCCGCCACTTCCACCTATCTGTCTGTACTCGACGAGTGCGGAGACATGTCTGTCGCCATCAACGATATGCAGATACTGGAACGCCTGAGCGTGGAATATCTGCGCAGTCATGCGGATATGATTCGTCGCGCCAGCCTGCTGATCGTGGACGCCAACCTGCCCGCCAACGTGCTGGAATATTTGCTCAGCCAGTTCCCCGATCTGCCGGTTTTCGCGGACCCGGTGTCCGGCCCGAAATCGGAAAAACTGCGCGGCCTGCTTGACGCTATCCACACCTTTAAACCCAATCTGGCGGAGGCGAAGCGCCTCTCCGGCGTAGACGCAAAGGACGAAGGGCAATTACCCCAACTGGCTTCCTGGTTTCATCAGAAAGGCATTAAGCGCATCTGCATCAGCCTTGGCGCACAGGGCGTATACGTTAGCGAAACCGGTCGCCACCAATTATATCCGCCGCCGCCGATCCAGCCGGTCAACGCCAACGGCGCCGGCGACGCGTTTCTCGCCGGGCTCGCCTATGGCTGGCTGGCGCAATGGCCCACGCCAAAATCCGTTAACTTCGCCATCGCCGCTTCGGCAGTGGCCATGTCGCACCAGGCCACCATCAATCCGAACATGTCCCTGGCGACCGTGAACCGTCTACTAGAGGAAACTTTTATATGAATGCTTATCTGGACGTCTCCCCCGAAGTACAAGCTGCGCTGGCGGCCGGCAAACCGGTCGTGGCGCTGGAGTCCACCATCATTTCCCATGGCATGCCCTGGCCGCAAAACGCGGAAACCGCTTTGCAAGTGGAGCAGATCGTACGCGATAACGGCGCCGTTCCCGCCACAATCGCGATTATCAAGGGCCGCCTGAAAGTTGGCTTGAGCAAAGAGGAAATCGAATATTTGGGCCAAGCCGGTTTGAGCGTGACCAAAGCCAGCCGTCGCGATATCCCCTTCATCATCGCCCGTGGCGGCGACGGCGCCACCACGGTCGCTTCCACCATGATTCTGGCGGCCATGGCCGGCGTCAAAGTATTCGCCACCGGCGGCATTGGCGGCGTGCATCGCGGAGCCCAGGAAACTTTCGACATTTCAGCAGATTTGCAGGAACTGGCTCACACAGACGTAGCCGTCATTTGCGCTGGCGCCAAATCCATTCTTGACCTGGGCCTGACCCGGGAATACCTGGAGACTCATGGTGTGCCGCTGGTGGGTTATCAGACCTCCACCCTGCCGGCGTTCTACACTCGCGACAGCGATTTCGATGTGGATTACCAACTGGATACGCCAGAGCAGATCGCCCAGGCGCTAAGAGCAAAATGGGAAATGGGATTACAAGGCGGCGTTGTCATCGCCAATCCAATTCCAGAAGCCTACGCCATGGATCGCGGCAAGATCGACGCCGCCGTCAGCGCAGCATTGGCGGAAATGGATGACAAGGGAGTGAGCGGCAAAGACTCCACGCCCTTCCTGCTGGCGAAAGTGGCGGAAATTACCGCTGGAGACAGCCTGAAAGCCAATATTCAGCTGGTGTTCAATAACGCGGCGCTGGCGGCGCGCATCGCCACTGCCTATTACGCTTAAGTTCTGTCTCTGCAGGGCGGTTGACGGCGTTCGCCAAACCGCCCTGTGCGCTCATTGTGCGCCAGCCGGCATAAGCCTTTCAGGGTGCGACAATTTGCCGTCTTCCCGGCGGCGCTCTTCCCCTACTAAACTTCCAATCACAGCAAGGTACAGAGCGTCCGGCGCAGTCTACCCCTGCGCAGTTCCGGTCGCATTTCCTTCCCGGGTTCACTGTACGTTCGGCTTCACAGCGGACGCATAGAGACCCGAAACTCTGCGGAAACCTTTTCGCCCGACGTTCAACGTCGGGCGGGTTTTTTTTGCAGTTTTCGCTGCAGAGTGCGGCGATGCATGTTCAACGCCCTCGCCGTCGCCGAAATATTTCCCTCATGTTCCTGCAACACTCTTTGAATATGCTCCCACTCCAAACGCCGGACGGACAGTGTCGCATCCGTTGTCGCCTCCTGCTCCTCAGGCGCCTCCTCCTTGGGCTCGCCAAAGGCGGCCAGCAGCTCTGTCGCGGTCACAGGCTTGCACAGATAATTCAAAGCGCCCCGCTTGATCGCCTCCACCGCAGTCGCAATGCTGGAGTAGCCTGTCAACATCACCACCTGCAACTGAGGCCGACGCTGCAGCATTTCGCTCAGCAACTGCAGCCCGCTGTCCCCCGCCAGATTCAAATCCAGCACTGCACGCGCCGGGTCCGCTTCCTCCAAGTGGCTTAGCGCCTCTTCCCCACAACTTGCGGTAAGGACTGACTCCCCGCGACGGCTCAGAGAGCGAGCGAGAGTTTGCAGATAAACCTGGTTATCATCGATTAATAGCAGCGGCGTATTCACCGTTCAGGGTTCCTTGTGAAAGAGTCGCATTTTCCCCGTCGCAGCGCGCCCTGAGGCATCGGCAACAGGATTTCAGTAATGGTTCCATCAGCGGCGTCGATCAGACTCAAGCTACCGCCAAGACGCTCAATGGTCGAGTGGGATAAAAACAGGCCCAACCCATTGCCGCCTTCCCGCATGGATACAAAGGATTTGCCCAACTTCTGACGCACCAACGCAGGCAAGCCAGGCCCTTTATCGTAAATACGCAGCAGCAGTTCTCCTTCGCACAGACGCGCGTCCAGCACTGGGTCCTCCGCACTGGCTTTAGCGGCGTTGTCGAGCAGGTTGAGAATTGCCATGTCCAGCATCTCTTCTGAGCGCACTTCCGCTTCGGGATTTTCGATTTTCGCCAAGCGCAAGGAGGCCGCTGGATGCAGTAAGGAAAACTCCTCCCGCAAACGTTGTACGAACCCTTCCAGCGTCTCGCTGCGCACCACGCCAGTGCGGATATCCTCTGCCTGCCGCATCATGGAAGACAGCGTCTGTTTGCACAACTCAATCTGGGTCGCCATGGCCCGCAGGTCTTCCTGCGCCTGATCATCGACTATGTCCTGCCGCAAATCATCCACCAATAACGCCATGGTTCCCAGCGGCGCGCCAAATTTATGGGCGGCGCCGGCGGCGAAAATAGCAGTGGCCACCAGACGTTCATCGCGCAGCATCTGTTCCCGTTGCGCTGCAATCTGCTCACGCTGGCGGCGTATCGCCATCGACAACGGAGCCACTACCACCAGCAGCAGCGCCACAGATAACAGAAAGGTCAGCCACATTCCCGCCAGATGAAGTCGCATAAAATTCTGCAGCCCGTCCGGTCGACTGCTGGTCAGCGCAACGAAGTCCTGAGTCAATGCAAAGTATATGCTGACGCAAACCGTCGCCAGGATAAGGCTCGACTGCCACCCCAACAGCGCCGCCCCCATGGCCACAGGCATCAACAACAATGAAATAAAGGGATTCGTATGCCCGCCGGTGTCATGCAGAAACCATCCCAGCAACAACGTGGATGCAAGCAATACCGCCAGATAACGACCCGTCGTCAGTTCCCTCACCCGCACGGAGGCCAGGCAGGTCAACGCCGTTATCGCCAGCTGCGCGGGCATCACCGCCCAAGGCAAACGCGGCGGCAGCTCCAGCCGCCAGTGGCCAGCGAACAACGCCAGCAAAGCCAGCAGGGAAATGGACTGCATGACAAGGTAATAAGCCAGATAACGCAGGCTATCCCGCTGTAACGGCGCGGACAGCCAACCGAAATATTGTGTTGTATTCATAACGATCAAACCCCGGAGTTGAGGGCATAATACCACTTGCGAAGCTATCCGCACCCTATGCGACATTTTGCCGCACTCCGCCGAAATTCACCTCCATCATTCGCTTCTGCGTTTTTTGGTCGTTTCGACCGATAAGCTACAACATAGCCCTCTCTAAGAAGGGCCCGCGAAGAACGCAAACGAAGAAGGAATTTCGATCATCAATGCAAGTCATCGATACGCCAATACACCTCAGGAGGAGAACATGGACACCTCAAAAGCCCAACTCATGGTGAGCCTCGCCCGGGACGAACTGGATGCGCTGCTGGACTGCGCCGCGGAGAAAGGAGCCCGACGGGCGCTGCTCGATCTAGGTCTGACAGGCGAAGACGCTTTTTCAGACATCCGTGAACTACGAGCGCTGCTACAGGCGCTGCGACACGCCAAGCAAACCGCCTGGCATACGTTGATACGACTTGGCACCACCGGTTTGATTCTGACCCTGATGGGAGGACTCGCGGTCAAATTCCAGCTGGTCTAACCGCCTCGGCTTGAGCCAAGTCTGTCCACAAACGCTACCGGCGCGGGCGACCCAGTCGTTCAGGCCGCCCGCCTCTAAGATTGAACATTGTGAACCCATCCTCGCTGGGGTATCCTGCCCCCGCTTTTATTAAAGAGCACAATCAATCAACTTATTCTCAGGGCAGGGTGAAATTCCCTACCGGCGGTATGTCCCCCGTGGACGAGCCCGCGAGCGCCTGCTGTAGTACAGCAGGGTCAGCAGATCCGGTGAGAGGCCGGAGCCGACGGTCACAGTCCGGATGGGAGAGAATAAGGCCAATGTCGCAGCAGGACCGCGGATTTCGCCACGGCCTGCCGCCGTTGTACGCCTGTTGGCCGGTGAAAACCGGTCGTATTCCCACAGCCCTGATTCTGGTAACTCAAATGGAGATCCCATGAATCAGCCACACACTTCTTTATTAACGCCGTTCGGCGACGCTATCACCCGGGTGGAAAAAGCTCTGGAAGCCATTCGCAATGGCCAGGGCGTCCTGCTGGTGGACGATGAAGACCGCGAAAACGAAGGCGATCTGATTTACGCAGCAGAAACGTTGACCGAGCAGCAAATGGCGCTGCTGATCCGCGAATGCAGCGGTATTGTTTGCCTATGCCTGACTGACGACGTTATCCGCCGCCTGCAGTTGCCGATGATGGTGTCGGAGAACTCCAGTAAAAACGGCACCGCGTTTACGGTCACCATTGAAGCGCGCGAAGGCGTCAGCACCGGCGTTTCCGCCGCGGACCGGGTCACCACCATCCGCACCGCTATTGCTGACGACGCCAAACCGGAAGATCTCGCCCGCCCGGGTCACGTTTTCCCCTTGCGCGCGCAACCCGGCGGCGTACTCTCCCGTCGAGGACATACAGAAGGCACGGTTGACCTGATGCGCCTGGCGGGCTTGAAGCCCACCGGCGTGCTCTGTGAACTGACCAATCCCGATGGCACGATGGCGCGGCTGCCGGAAATTGTCGCATTCGCGGAGAAGCACGCCATGCCAGTGCTCACTATTGAAGATTTGGTGACATATCGAACAGAGATCATGGGGCAAGCGGTTTAAAGCCCACAAGGTAAATCTGTTTCAGACGGAGCCTGACGGCTCCGTCTACTCGACTTCCCGCTTAGTCAGATACACCACCGGATTTTCACAACAACCCAGCACTTTGCGTACATCCTCAGCGCTTATCTCAACAGTCTTCTCAGGCGGCCCAGGTGAGAACACGAGCCTCTCACTGCCGAAAATACACTCATCCACCACCAGTGTGATATCAGCAGGATGTCCAAAAGGACAGGCGCACATAGGCTCACACCCGGTCATTTCCTTTAACTCCTCATCACTGCAAAAAGACGCTTTACCGCCTAGCGCATTCTTTAACTGCTTCCAATCCAGGCGTTGATGCTGCAGCGTCACCAACATACAAAAGCGCCCGTCTTTCAGTTTCATAAACAGACTTTTGCTTTCAGCGCCAGTGAAACCAAAACGCCTGGCCACCTCTTCCGCCTTCTCATAGGTGAACACAGGCTCGTGAGTCGCCTCGCGATAATTCACATTGGCCTTCTGCAACAAAGCCATCGTATCCCGATATAAATCGTCAAGCGTTCTCATTGTCTGATTGAGTCAATTCTTTGGTAAGGAAATGCTTGGCCTGATTGTGCTTGGGGTAGGACTCCAATGTAAATTGCAGCACATACCCTTTCTTCTCATAAAAAGGCAACGCCTGAAAGCTGAATGTATCCAGGACGGCATAACGACAACCACGCTTAATCGCCTCCGCCTCAGCACGGGCCAACAACTCCCCGCCAACTCCTTTACCCCGCAACGCCTCGGACACCCAGAGGTACTTAACTTTCAGCCAATTCCCAAGCGTCTCTCCAACCACCCCCGCCAACCTGACGCCCTGATCATCAGAATAAAAAACCGCCAGATCCTTCATATCCCGCATATCCATATAGTTCAAGTTATAAGCAACCAACCCATTATAGATGGTGTCGACATCCTCTTGCTTCGGCGCATCCGTTAATACGAAGTTCATATTTTTCCTTTTAAATAAAATAATGTCGTTACGACCTTTACTCTCAGTAATCGGCGATAAAAGTTCACCCACCAAGAGATAATACTTTTGGCATATGGAGAGACCATTAAATTTTCGTTATGATCCGAGACCACTTCGTTGCTCTACCTTTTTCAGGTCAAAAAAGGCCACTTTTTCTATTTAATAATATGCATGGAGGCAAATTCATACTTCATCTAAGAACCCCCTCAAACTTATATCATTGCGGCTTGCCAAGTTTACATAAGTTCAGTTAAAGCGCTTTTCCAATGAAACATAGAGCAAGGGATCTCAGCATGAAACTCTTTTTAAAGAATATCAGATACTAGTGCATGACTCGATTCGAGTATGCTCCAGATATCAGAACTATGACAAAGTCAAAAGCAGCTATCGAAATATACTTTTTAGGTAACAAATGAACACCTCTATAAAAATATTCTCTCTAGCTTTTTCTATAATCCTGGCGCTGGAAGCTGAAGCAGCTGAATGTGGCAAGTGGGTAGAGGGAGGAAAGTATTGTAACAGCTATAAAGATGACCCTACTTATGGTAAATGCCTGTCAGAGATGGATACAGATTGGACCGACGGCACCTTTATGGTATTGAGATCTTTTTCCTGGAATAACAAGCCTGCCTTCGAGATATTTAAATATTATTGGCAAGGCGGCTCGTGCAAACCTTGCAGTTTCTCTCAGTGGAAAGCCAACAAAGGAGCCTGCACACCACCCAGTCCAGAACCTAATGGCCCCCCAAGCTGTAAGGCAGGAAACCCTATAGATATAAGTACAGGCAATAAGTATCAAGAAGAGGTGGATTTAGAGTTTAGCCCTGAACTCAAATTCATCCGATCCTATAATAGTCTTGATCTACAATGGCGTTATACCTATTCAGCCAACCTAGTTGACTCCTGGAATAAAATTTATGTTTATGAAGACTCAGGGCGCAAAAGCGAATTTTTATACGATACAGAAAATAATATTTATAAACCTATCACCCACCTAGCTACTCAATTAATTAAAAATGCAGCCACTGACACTTGGCATTTTACAACAGAGAAGGGAAAAGAATACAAATTTGACAGATTGGGCGCATTGCAGGAAGTAACATTTCCAAATCGTAGAAAGATAACCATTACCCGAGATCCAACTCAAAGTTTCATCGCATCGGACCAATATGGAAATCAGATAAAAGTTGAGCTGAACTACGGAACCCACTTGGTCAGCGCCCAGTTAAACGACAGCTACTCAGTGAAATATACGTTCGATAACACACAGAAAAACAACATCATTACTGTGACCTACCCTGGTGGAGGAACTAAGACATATCACTATGAAGACTCTCGCTTTCCAAACGCTTTAACAGGTATATCTGATGAAAAGGGAGTTCGTTACGCCACCTGGAGCTATAACACAAATGGTAAAGCGATCTCGTCAGAGCATGCAGGGGGCGTTGAGAAGTCCACTTTAACGTTTAACGAAGACGGCTCAACCACTGTCACCAACTCCTTGGATAAACAAACGACCTACAACTTCGAAAGAATTCACGGTATACGCCAGATTGTTAGCGTAGAAGGCCAAGAAAGCGAACACTGTTTGGCAGCCAATACTGCTTATACCTATGACGGCAAGGGTAACATTGACACTGTTACTGACTGGAATGGGGCCATTACTGACTACGACTACAACGAACGCGGCCTGGAAATAAAACGCATCGAAGCAAAAGGAACCCCAGAAGAGCGAGTAACGTTCACCGAGTGGCATCCGACGTTGCGTCTTCCCACCAAGATCACTGAGCCGGATCGCATCACCAAATTCACCTACGACGATGACGGCAAACTGAAAAGCAGATCCATCCTGCCAGTTGATTCTAATAGCTCGAACATTCCAACAGAGAACAATATATGAAATATTTCATTTTATCCGTGCTCACTACCTCTTCACTGCTAGTCTCACACGCAAGTGCAAAGGAGTGCGGTGAGTGGAAATACGTTGGTCGTTTCTGTAATGGATATACAGAAGGACCTGGATCAACCTACAAAGACTGTGTATCAAGAATGGATTCTAACTGGAGCGATGGCACCTTTATGAGGCTTGTGCATTCTACGTACGCAGATAAACCTGCGTACGCTATATATACCTATGAATGGCAAGGGACCTGTAAGCCATGCAATTATCCAGAGTGGCGAGCCAACACGGGATCTTGTACTCCCCCTAGTAGCGAGCCTAACGGCCCTCCTAGCTGTAAAACAGGAAACCCTATTGATATTAGTACAGGAAATAAATACCAGGAAGAGCGGGATATATACTTTAGTCCTGAGCTTAATTTCACTCGGTACTATAACAGTTTCGACCTTAGATGGCGTCATAGCTATTCAGCAAAGTTAATTGACTCCTGGTCAAAAGTTTATGTTATTGAGGACTCAGGAAGAAAAAGCGAGTTCATATTCGATCAAGAAAAGTCTTCGTACACTCCCATAACTCATCTTTCGACAGTGCTATATAGGGATACAGTCAAAGATGAATGGAGATTTATAAACGAAGAAGGAAAAGAGTACAGCTTTGACAAGCTAGGCGCATTACAGGAAATCATTTACCCAAATAAGAAAAAGGTAACCATTACACGAGATCCTACTCAAAGCTTTATCGCAAAGGATGAGTATGGAAACCAGATAGAAGTAGTGCTTAGCGGCGGATATTACCTGTTAAGCGCAAAGCTCAACGAGAGTCTAAGCGTCAAATACATACTTGACTCTGAGAAGCCCAACAACATATTGAAAGTGACTAATTCTGATGGAAACGAGAAAGCTTACCATTATGAAGATGCTCGTTTCCCCTACTCTTTGACAGGCATCACCGACGAAAATGGCGTGCGTTATGCCACCTGGACATACAACGAGGACGGCAAGGCTGTTACATCTGAACATGCTGGCGGAGTTGAAAAGTCCACGGTTGTCTTCAATGAGGATAGCTCAGCTACTGTCACCACAGCCTTAGGCAAAAAAACGACCTATCACTTTGAGCGAATTCACGGCGTACGCAAGATTATTCGGGTAGAAGGTCAGGAAAGTGAGCATTGCTTAGCCTCCAACTCAGCCTATACCTACGACAACAGAGGCTTCGTGGATACGGTCACTGACTGGGAAGGCAACATCACCGATTACGACTACAACGAACGCGGCCTGGAAGTAAAACGCATTGAAGCCAAAGGCGCACCGGAAGAGCGAGTGACGCTCACCGAATGGCATCCAACGTTGCGCCTTCCCACCAAGATCACCGAGCCGGATCGCATCACCGAATTCACCTACGACGATGACGGCAAACTAAAGAGTAAATCCATCCAGCCTGTAGCCGCCAATTAAGCGCGCAGGGATGTTACGTTATTGATTAAGGGTTAATACACACATGATGTTAGCAAAGAAAACCGCTTTGGCGGCGGCTATCGCCGGCGTACTCATGAGCGCCAACAGCTGGGCCGATCGTTCCTGGAGTTACACCTACAACAGCCAAAATCTAATGGAGACCCAGGACGGTCCCCGCACGGACGTCAATGACGTCACCACTTACGGCTATCATGCCGACGGCAACCTGCACACCATCACTAATGCGCTGTCCCAGGTCACCACGTTGGAGAATTACAACGGCGCGGGTCTGGCGCAAAAGGTTATCGACGCCAACGGCGTCGTGACCCTGCTGGAATACAACTGGCGCGGCCAGCCGGTTAAGCGCACCGTAAAAAGCAGCCAGGGCGACGCCATCACCGTCTTCGTTTATGACAAGGTCGGGCTGCTGGAGCAGATCACTCTGGCGGATGGAACTTTCCTGCATTACGAATACGATCCCGCGCGTCGTCTGCGCAGCGTCACCAACCGCGCCGGCGACAAGATCGTCTATGAAGTCGACCCCATGGGCAACCGCACCAAGGTGGAGATCAAAGACGGCGCCGAGAACCTGTTCAACGTACAGCGTCAGGTCTTCGACGAGCTGGGACGTTTGATTCGAAGCATCACCGCCGCCAATCACGAGACCCGTTACGGTTACGATAAAAACTCCAACATGACGTCCGTCACCGACGCCAACAACCAACAGACCGTACAGGGCTTTGACGCACTGAACCGGTTGATCAAGGTGACCGACGCCAAACTGGGCGTCACCCAGTATGAGTACGACGCTCAGGACAATCTCATTGCGGTTACCGATCCGCGCAACCTGAAGACAACCTACAAGTACGATTACGCCGGCAACATGTACGAGCAGAACAGCCCAGACACCGGCCTGACCGTTTTCACCCATGATGACGCCGGCAATACACTGACCAGTACCGACGCCCGCGGCGTTGTGACTGAGTACACCTATGACGCCTTGAATCGGGTGACCCAGGTTCGCTACCCCGCGAATCCCGCCGAGAACATTTCCTACAGTTATGACGACACCGCCAATGGCGTCGGTCGCCTGACCCGCATCAGCGACCAGTCTGGAACCATCAGCTTCCATTACGACGACCGCGGCAACCTGGTGAAGGAAACCCGCGCGCTGGAGGCCCAGACCTACGTCACTCAGTACGCTTACGATCTGGCTGACAAGCTGACGGACATCACCTACCCCAGCGGTCGCATCGTGCGTTATCACTACAATGAAGAAGCTCAAATAGATCACGTCGCGACGCTGGCCAATAGCGGCGCAGCGGAAAAGGTCGTGGTGGAAAACGTCAGTTACCTGCCCTTCGGTCCCATGCAGAGCCTGACCTACGGCAACGGTATGACCCGCGCCATGAGCTACGATCAGGACTATCAGTTGACCGGTATCGACAGCAGCGTCATGCGTCGCAGCTATGGGTACGATCCGCTGGGCAATATCGCCAGCATCACGGATCAGATCGACAGCGCGCAAAGCCAGAGTTTCGGCTATGACGCCCTGTCGCGCCTGGAAACGGCGGACGGCGGATACGGCGATATGCGTTACGACTACGACGCGGTGGGCAACCGTACCGCGCGCACCCGCACGCAAAACGGCAAAACCCTGTCGGAGAGCTATGAATACGCCAGCGACAGCAACCGCCTGACCCGCGTCGACATCAATAACGATGGCGCCGTCAGTGAACGCACATTCGCCTACACCGACAACGGCAATATCCGCCAGGATCAGAACAGCGCTCGTAATCTGGAGCTGATCTACAACCAGCAGAACCGTTTAGAAGAAGTGAAGAAAGGAGGCGAGCAACTGGCCATGTACGTACACAACGCCCTCGGTCAGCGCGTCATCAAAGTCGCGACCGACCCCGCGGCCAACGTGCATTTCCACTACAGCCAAAGCGGTCAATTGCTGGCGGAGACCAAGCCGAGCGGCGAAGTCATTCGGGAAATGATTTACCTCAACGGCGTTCCTGTGGCCATGCTGGCGGAAGGCGGTGGCGGCGCAACAACCCCCGTGTCCGACATCATCGTCGACAACCATGACAGCGGCGTCACCACCGTCGGAACCTGGAGCGCATCCAGCTTCTCCAGCGTCCGCCATGGCGCAGACTATCAATACGCCCCTGCGGGCAGCGGCGGGAAATCCTTCACCTGGAAACTCCCCGTCAGCAAAGCTGGCGTCTACAAAGTCTACGCTTACTGGAACGGCGGCTCCTCCCGCGCCAGCAACGCCACTTACAGCCTGCAGACCAGCGCCGGCGCACAAAGTATCACCGCCAACCAGCAACAAGGCGGCGGCTGGGGCCTACTGGGCTCTTACTCACTGAATAGCGCCGCCGCCATCACCCTGAGCGACAACGCTAACGGTTTTGTGATTGCAGACGCCATCAAGCTGGAGTGGGTTGGCTCGACCGGAACACCTGACCCCGCCCCCCTCACGGTAGACAACAGCGACGCCGCGGCGACGCAAACCGGCGGCTGGAGTGTTTCCAGCTACTCCTCAGCACGTTATGGCGACAACTATCACTACGCTCCCGCCGGGACTGGAAGCAAGGTCTTCACCTGGAATCTCGCCATCGAGCGGACAGGCAATTACCGCGTATACGCCTACTGGAACGGCGGCTCTTCCCGCGCCAGCAACGTGAAGTACGACATTCAGACCCCATCAGGAACGCAAAGCGTGCAAGTGAACCAACAACAGGGCGGCGGCTCCTGGAGCCAGATCGGCGTATTCCCCCTGGACGCCAACGCGAAAGTATCCGTCTCTGACAACGCCAACGGCTACGTCATTGCAGACGCCATCAAAGTGGAATGGGCCGGCGAGTAAGGAGTAACAGACATGAAAAGCCTAAACCAATTAACAACGATTTTATTCAGCGCCCTATTCTCACTGGCCACCCTGCTCAGCGCACAAGCGCACGCAGAAGCCGACCTATACTTTATCCACTCGGATCACCTGGGCACGCCCCAGGCGATGACCGACAGCGCAAAAAATGTGGTTTGGAAAACCCAGCAGACTCCGTTTGGGGGGGCTGTGGAAGAAAGTGGCTCTGTTGTTCAACCCCTGCGCTTTCCTGGTCAATATTTAGACAAAGAAACAGCGTATTATTATAACTATTATAGGGATTATGACCCTAGTCTTGGCCGATACCTTCAAAGTGATCCAATTGGATTAATTGGAGGGTACAATACCTACAACTACGTTTATCAAAATCCTCAACGATTAACCGATCCAACGGGTGAAATTCCCGTATTAGTTTGGTGGATTGTTGGAGGTGCTCTCGCTTTGATTGACTTAGCGCCTAAATCGCCTAACCCCGAATACCCAGACGCAATAAGTTCGATTGATATTCTTCCCGGCCCCTTCAAAGCCGCGAAAATAGGTGACAACTTAATCTGCGCCGCAGATGATATTGCATTAAAAAGTTTAAATAAATTTGATGGAACTATTGATGACTTAGCAAAAAAATACGGCGATGCTGCAAATGATGCGAAGTCAACTCTTGACAGCCTGATAAAACCTCAAATCACAAGCGCAGAGGTTAAAGCTAGTGAATTAAATAAAATCAGTCAATATCTTAAAAAAGGTCCTGAAGCATTTAAAAAAGACCACCCAGCAAAAGATTATATTGACTATGTGAAGCAACACAACAAAAGCGTTAAAGAGTTCAATCAAAACAATCCTGGCTTAGCGAACATACCAGTCGTAAACCCTTGGAAGTAAGAAATGCCAATTGCTCTGAAAATAGCATCAAATAAATTCAAAGAGCAGTTTATTGTAGCAGGGCCTAATAGAAAGCTGACGGCTCTGTTACAAGAAAGCTTGAACTCCACCATGAACTTTATTTGTTGGCTTTATTTAGAAAACAATAGAAATGGCCGAATTATACACGAGATATTTCAAGAAGAGGATTTTTTAGAAATAGAAATAGCATCACCAAGCTCCTCTTTAGAAGGTATGAAAGTACATTTTTCTGAGGCTAAAAATCATTTATGTAACCCCAAAAAAGTAAGTCAAACTCATATTTATATAAACGATAAAATTATTACTAGAGCCAGCCATTTAGATGGTTTCATTTTCCAAGCAGAATTTGAGGCAAAATCATCAACATTCAGCATTGCATGTTTTTCCATCAATGACGAGCTAGAGGTTATAAACCACATCAATCCGATCAATCTTTGCGCTGGAGATAAAATAAAGCTTTTTTTTAAATGATAAGATAAATAACACTTATACTGGGTGGATTTTAGACACATCCTCGAATCAATGAGGCGGACTACAAGGCAGGCGCAAGGACGCAAGTATGTTCAGTACTTTAACTACACCCATAGCCGCACCGGCACTCTGTGGGAAGGACGTTACAAGTCAACCTTAGTTGATTCTGAGACATACCTGTTAACAGTTTATCGCTATATTGAGCTAAACCCTGTCAGAGCGGAGATGGTGGAGCATGCTTCTGAATATCCATGGTCAAGCTATCGGCACAATGCCCTTGGGAGAATGATTCAGTTGATCAGGCCGCATTCGATTTACCAGCAACTGGGTAAAACGGCGGAAGAACGCCAGAAGCATTACCGACTATTATTTCGTGGTCGGATGCCGGAACAAGATTTATCTGCGATCCGGGAAGCGACTAACAAGGCTTGGGTGTTGGGTAATGATCGTTTTAAGGCTGAGATAGAAGCTAAAACTGGAAGACGGGCAAAGCCATTGGAACGAGGAGGAGATAGGAAGTCTGAGAAGTTTCGAGTGATGAAAGATCAATGACTCTAAGTATCTAAATAAAATTAATCTTATACTCCTGCCCAAACTTTGACAGGACCTCGGTGACTGACTCCTTCAGTCTCTCGAACGTCTCATGCGAACCTAGCGGCAGCCAGTTGTACTTCACCTTTCGCCACAAGATCTCTATCAGGTTTAGCTCCGGTGAATATTTCGGCAAATAGATCGGCCAGATGCCTTTATCCGCCCAATCCAACCTATGTCGGCGAAACTCCGCAGAGCGATGCATGGAGGCGTTGTCCAGAAACACCACGGCAGGCTTAAGCGGATCTTTACTCCCCGCCAGCTTATTAAAAAGCGCTACGACTTTGGCGGAATCCACCCGCTCCTCTGTGGCATGGAATATCAGCTTCTGGCGGCGACTCATAAACCCCAGAACGTTCAGTCTCTTATTGTGTGGATAGGATTTCATTTGCGTCGGCTTCCCCACAGGGCTCCAGCCATAAGGTAAGTTGGAACGCTGACTGAAGCCTGATTCATCAAAGTAGTAAAGCTCGATTTCGCCCGCATCCTCCCAGGATTGAAGATCTTTCACAAAGCCCTGAAACTGGCGGAAGGCGTCTTCATCCCGAAGCGCGCGCAGCGAAAAGCGGAATCGCTTGAAGCTATACTTTGATTTTTTTTAAGTTCCGTTTAACGGTCTCCAGACTAGCGCTTTTTCCAGTTTCTTTCTCCAGACGTATCTGGACGTCTCGTAGTTGTTGGGGCTGCTCGTCAATCCACTTACAAACCCTTTCTTGTTCCTGCTCCGTGTAAATGGGCGGCCTTCCCGGGGAGGCGTCGCTAATGAGGCCACATATTCCCATGCTTTCCCACTGCTCAATCCAGATCGAAATGGTGTTGCGGTGGAAGTCGATAATGTCGGCAATTTTATCGATTTTATACCCCTTATTGCTGAGCAATATGGCGTGACAGCGAATACGGAAGCGGGAATTCGGGCTGTAACGGAATCCATCAGTTAGTGTTTTGATTTCGGCAGGCTTAAGATGATTGACGTACTTCACGGTGCAAAATATGATCAGTTCGGGTGGTCGTAAGTAGCCTATTTTATTAGAAAATTTTTATTTTGCTACTTAACCCTATTGATAAGACTACTCCGGTTGATACCGCCAGTAGTATTTAGGATATGTATGGATACCTATCGCTGTTGGTGTATTCAAAATCCCACAGAATGTGCTGAGTGTGGGTTGTGAAAAATGAAGCAAAGATATGCAGCTGAATTGATGTTTTTTTATGATAAAAGAGTTAACGGAAAGCCTTCTCATAAGAAATCTATTTGCGAAAGAAAAATACTTTTAATAGTCGCTGATAATGATGAAGAGGCATATAAGTCTGCGGTATTAAAAGGTGAGGATGAGGAATTCTCATTTTTAGATCCTCCATACGAAATAGAGTATAAATTCTTGGGGTTGTGTGAGCTCATATCCTTGGAAGATGAGGATAACGATGTTGTATGGTGGGGATTTGAAGAAAGGCTTAACCCTGTCGATAGGAAGACAAGTTTTATTCCCGATAAGAAAGACCTAAGGCTTTTCAAGCCAATTTCTAAGAAAGGTAAATTGAAATTATTGGATAGCTAAGGCAATTAGATTAAATTAACTCAATTTAGAAAGCCCTGCTAGTTAATCTGGCAGGGTTTTTTATCAATAGTATCAATAGGGTCAGGGTCATTGATGCCAGCATGCTTGAGAGTTAACCTGCCAGCCTTTCTTTCAGAAACGAGTTATTCTGATGACTCGTTCACCTCGCCTTTATCTATGATCCGTGAAGCGACTAACAAGGCTTGGATATTAGGTAATGATCGTTTTAAGGCTGAGATAGAAGCCAAAACTGGAAGACGGGCAAGGCCATTGGGACGAGGAGGAGATAGGAAGTCTGAGAAGTTTCGTGTGATGAAAGGTCAATGACTCTGACCCTATTGATACAGATTGAGCACCATGATTTAGGTGAAATATGGATATAGAAAGTGTAGTTTGGTTGGCTGCGCCAATTATTGTATTCTCTGTACTCGGTTTTCTTACACCCAGGTTAATTAACAGACAGAGATTCGGTTTTATTTTTATTGGAGTCCTTATTGGCTTTGCCGGGTTGTTAATAGGACCTCGATGCCTATGCATGGAATTAGAAGAGAAAGTATATGGCGCATTAATTTACTCTATTGGCTTCTCTCTAATAATTATATTTCTCTTATCTTGCTTATTCATTTTTAGGAAGAAATGAGGATAGGAATTCTGTGGAGTTTTGTGTAATGAAGAATCTATGACTTCGCCTCTATTGACACAATCATTCTGGAACGCATATATATTTATCCTTTAATGAAAAAATACAAACTATTACTCATTATCGTCCCAATGATATTTGTCGCCCTTCATTATAGCTATGAATGGAGGAGGCAAGCGTCCTTACTATCAGAGTTAAGAAGCTACACCTTATCTTCCGATGAGCTCTGGTTATGCAATTTGGACGGTTATGAAATTACAGATGAATGTTTCAAAGCTAGCAAGGAAAAACTGGCGCAAGCGCTACCTATAGAAACACCAAAATTCTCACCAGGAAAGGCGGGGGCTATTCATAGATATGCATTAAAGTTTTTCGAAGAGAATAAAACAAAGTGCTTCCTATTAATAGAATATAAAGATAGAGCTGATTCGACCTGGATATCAAAGGTAGATACAGATCCAAGCTGCAATAGTATTTTAATACAATATGGCGCAAAGATACCGACCATCAAAAACTGGTTTAATTAAATACCTACGGCGTTAGTAGTATCTTTTAGCTATCAAAGAGGCTGTCTATTCGAGAGCTAAGCTAGTAGCTTCAATAGGTTATTTAACTACATGGCCCCGCAATTGCCGGGGCCATTTTTTACAAGCTGCTAAAAACGTTAGAGAAGTGAGCGGGAGTTATTTTCGACTAAAAGACGCGCAGCCTTCCTCAAACAACCCCACTCTCCCCCTCAAAGCTCATCTCCACGAAGTTGCGTACGGTGACGCCTTCTGGAAGTTCCGGCACTCTAAGAGTGTCCAGGTCCCAGACTTTTTCTCCGTCGATGGTGACTTTCAGGCTGCTGCCGCACCAGGCGTAAATGGTGTAGGTGTCGTCTTTGATCCGCACTTCGAATTGGCCTGCCGTTTCGCTGTCGGCGGTGAATAAGGCGGTTTTTCCCGGTGGGACTTCCACTTCAAGAGCCCAGGGCTCTATCCATATGGTCATTGGTTGGCCTGTGGGATTCAGGATTCGCTTTTCGTCTGTGTATATCATCGGGCGCTGTCAGGATTTCGTCTGAAAACGAGCCGCAATAATACATCATTTTTTCGATTTTGGGACTCCAGATACATTACGGCCTGATTTTTTGTTATTTATCATAATGTTAAACAAACAGAACCGGCTCAGCCAAGCGCTATTTGGAGCGACTGTAAACGCTAATTCAGCCTCTTTTCACCATGAAACGTCAAAAAGCTCTCTTTTGAAAATCAAATGCCCAGTTGCATTTTACGTTAGATGATTGAGTATTGATCAGCCAGTGGCGCGCTATCTTAATCGTTAGAAAAGAGCGTTCTGGCTCACGGCGTCCCCAGCCATTTCTGCGTAATGCTCTGCATGCGTCCGTCCCGCTTCATTTCGTCCAGAGCGTCCTGCCAGATTTGAATCACGCTATCTGGAACGTCTTTTGAAAAAGCGATGTATTTGGGCTGCTCTTGGATGACATAAACGACTTTCATCAGACCAGGATCTATACCCTGCAACCTCGCCGCATAGACGCCAACCACATCGACCGTCACCCAAAGATCCAGGTAGCCACGCACCAAATTACCCGGATTGAATTGTTCGCTCCCAGAGCTGCTGATCAAGTTGGTGAAACCCTGGCGCTGCAATAATTTCTCTGCAGAGTACCCCTGCACTGTGCCGATACGAGGCACTGCGCGCGCATCATCCATGCTACTAATTCGGATATCGGAGTTTTTAGGGGCGAAAAACACCAGATTGGAGATCGCCACCGGCCCTACCCATTTATACAGCGGCTCTCGTTGCTCGGTTCGGGTCACGGTGAATAGCGCCGCGTTGGATTTACTGGCCAAGTAATGCAAACCCCGTTTCCAGGGCGTGGATTGGATCGGATAGGATTGCCCTGTCGTCCGCATGATTTCTTGTACGGTTTCGACCGCCATGCCTTTAGCGACGCCATTTTCCGTGTAACAAAAGGGAGGGTATTCGGAAATATAAACGTCTAACGCAGTGGTTGCGCTCCCAGACGTCTCAGCGCCAGCTGGCAGAGCGCGACAAAGTAACAGCATAAAGACACAGAACCAGCGTGAGACTTGCATGACTTCCCGCCGCAAATTTCAAGGGGTGGCTATAAGTCTAGCTCTTGCCAACCCTCTGTAAAGCCTCACGCCTGAGCGAAGCGCCTTAGACCAGGCTCTCCACCCGCTGCAGGAACGCTCTCGCCTCCGGCTCAGGTCCATCGCCCAGATTGGCGTGAGAGTCGCCACGCCATTCACACATCACGGTGCGCGTCCCTCCTTCCGTACTCACGCCCAGCTCCAGAGTGAAGTAGCGGAAAGACGGAGTTTCATTCTCCAGATTCACCTCCGGTCCCGTCGTCAACACAATCGCCACCAGCATCGCCTCAGCGACGGCTTTGGCCTCCGGCATTTTCATCAGAATCGTAGGATAGTCCTTCACTCGCAACGTAGCGAATTCTATTTCACCGGGATCAAAATCCGCTTTTCCCTCCTGATCGCAGTTTTCACATACTTTAGACCAGAGAAAATCCACAAGGTGCGTCCGCTCCTCTGTAGGAATCAACCCGAACAATTGCAACGGATCACTTTCGCAAAATTTACGCATGGCGATATGCGCAAACGTATAGTGATGCGGTCTGGGATCGCTCAATAACCCCGTTTCTTTTTGACTCTTATCTTGTTTGTTCCAGAACATAAATGACAACTCCCACTTTCTATTCGCCGGACTCCGGCTCAATCACAATGGCCAACCCTACAGGCAGTATGGCCGATAACGCCAACAATGGCTTTCCGCCGCGCTCCTACTTGCGCACCACAGCATGCCGTCTTTCCACATGCACGCCCAATCGTTTGGCCAGTCTGATGAGATTGGCGCGATCCAAAGACAGCGCCCTGGCCGCGGCGGCCCAATTCCCCTGCTCCTCGATAAGAGTGCGATGAATGAGTTCGCGCTGAAACCGCTCTGTCTCATCCTTCAGATTTACAGGTCCTTGAGAGGGCGTCGCTTCCACTGAAAAGTCCTGCCTGCGCTGTATCGCAACGGGAGGAGCCGTAGGGGAAACAGAAAGGTCGCAGTGCTCCGGCAGAATCGTGACAATCCGCTTGCCTGCTTGCTCGCTTCTGGCCCGCAGAGCCGCCCGACTGATGGTATGTTCCAGCTCACGCACGTTCCCCGGCCAGGGATAAGCCAGCAACGCCTCGTTCACCGCCGGGGCCAGTCGAATCTGCTCCATACCCAGCTTGCGTCGCGTCGCAGCGATAAAATAGCCCGCCAGCAACAAGACGTCCTGGTCGCGCTCGCGCAAGGGCGGAACCTGAATGGGGTAGACGCTCAGACGGTGATATAGATCCGCGCGAAACGTTTCCGCCTTCACCTCCCGCGCCAAGTCCCGATTAGTGGCGGCGATCACCCGCACATTTACTTTTTCCGGCTTGTCCCGCCCCACTTTTTGCACTTCTCCGCTTTGCAGCGCTCGCAGCAGTTTGCTTTGCACCGCCAGTGACAACTCGCCAATCTCATCGAGAAACAGAGTGCCCCCATCCGCCAGCATGAATTTGCCCATACGATCACTGTTGGCGCCAGTGAAGGCGCCCCGCACATGACCAAATAACTCGCTTTCCGCCAAGGCGTCCGGCACGGCGGCGCAGTTAACATACACCAGAGGCTCATTGCAGCGGGACGACTGCATGTGCAAAGTGCGGGCGACCAGCTCCTTCCCCACCCCGGTTTCACCTGTCACCAGTACGTTGAAGTCCGAAGAGGCCACCAGACGAATTTCCCGTTTCAGCTGGGCCATGGCGGCGCTTTCGCCGATCAGTTCGCCGCCGTCCCGGCTTAATGCCTCCTGCGTCAACGCCAGCGCCACTTCGTGAGCGTGGCTGGCTTTATATTCCAGCAGGTTCAACAGTTCGGCGGAACGCAAGGTAGCGGCGGCCAGAGCGTTGAGTATGGACAGTGTTTTTGGAGGGATATCATCGAATACGCCAGCGCTCAGACTGTCGAGCGTCAGCAATCCGATCAAGCGATTATCCGAATACAGTGGAAATCCCATGCAGGCATGCACCGGCAGGTCGCCTTCCGTCGCCAGCAGCAAGCCGTCATAGGGGTCTGGCAATTGGCAATCAGACGCAAAACGCACCGGTTGCCGCGACTGCGTCAATCGCTCAAAGCGCGGGTGTTCGTCCGCTTTGAAGCGTCGCCCCAGAATATCTGGAGACAGCCCCTGCGCCGCTAAAGGAACCAGCACGTCCTCACGCAAGGCTAACAAGGCCACCGCATCACAGGAAATCGCTCTGCGCACCGCGCTCAACAGACGGTCAAAGCGATCTTCATTGGTCAGGCTATTGGCGAGATCCACAGCGATCTCCACTAATACGGAGAGAGGCGCATTGGTCATATCAAACAAACCCTTTCATGTCTTTTAGACACATATAGTATGAGTCATATTAACCCTCTCGCTACATAAATCCAGCGCTTTCCCCTTTATTTTCAGGCTATTTCATCCTGGCAAAGCAATTGCAAACACAGATTCAACACTTCCGGTTAATACGCATCTTGAGGAGGAATGCTATGAACCAGACCAACACGACTTTCGAGGGCCTCGCCTTTGCCGCCAAACTGATGAGAATCGGCGACAGAACCCTGCTAATTTCCATTCTGGTCATGATCGTCACCGCGCTGATCTGCTATCCCTACGCCCACAATTTCAGCCTCGGTCAGCAAATCGCCGCCCACATCACCATGGTGGTGTCAGCCGGGGCCTTAAAACTGGGCTATGTTTTACGACTGATCGGCAATCGCCGCATCGCATTGAATGGAGGCTGATTAGAATCTCATGACTCAGATCACAAGCGAGCGCCCCCCGCACCCGAGCATACCTTTGCTGGGGCTGGCGTTCCGACCGTTTTTCCTGTTTGGCTCACTGTTCTCTATTGTCGCCATCGCCTACTGGATTCTGCTGCTGAATGGCTCAGCGCCCTGGCTCACCGCCATGTCGCCGGTTGTCTGGCACGGCCATGAAATGCTGTTCGGGTTCGGCGGAGCGATCGTCATTGGTTTTCTGCTGACGGCGGTGCAGACCTGGACGGGCTTGCCCAGCGTGAAGAATAAAACGCTGGCGATATTGGTTCTGCTTTGGCTGACAGCCCGCGTCGCCTTCTTTCTGGGCGGCGACGCGCTTCGCTTAGCGGTTGTCGCAGAGATACTGTGGTGGTCTCTGTCGGCGCTGGCTTTCATTAATTTGCTGGTCCGTTCAGGCAATCACCGCAACCTGATCATCGTCCCGATTCTGGCTCTATTGGCGACACTGGACATTGCCTCGGCGACCACCGCCGATATCAACTTGGCCATTCACCTTCTCAATACCGGCGCGTTACTGATAGCCGTGCTGATTTCCATCCTGGGCGGCCGGGTGATTCCGTTTTTTACTCAACGCGGACTGGGGCTTGAATCCATCGCCGCCCCCAACTGGCTGGAAAAAACGGTGGCGTTGCTGGCGCCCCTCTGCGCTCTGGCTTTTTTCAGCACGTATTTCCTTTCTGCCATGACGCCGGTTACGGCACTTCTGCTTTTGGCGGCGGGGACGCTCCAGTTGCTGCGAATCGCGCACTGGCGCAGCTTGAAAACGTTCGGCGCGCCGCTGTTATGGTCACTGCACTTGTCATATCTGGCCCTGGCTCTCGGACAGCTATGCATGGGGTTTAGTCAGCTATCGCAAGGCGCTTATTTTGCAGACGCCCTGCATCTGGTGACCGTCGGCGCTATCGGCGGCATGATCCTCGCGATGATGTCCCGCGTGTCTCTGGGACATACTGGGCGTCCTTTACAACCGCCAACGCTGATGGGCTGGGCTTTCGCCCTGATCCTCGCAGCCGCCGTCGTACGCGCCGGTCTGCCTTTGGTCATGGAGGCGCCCATCGCCTGGCGTATCTCCGCTGCGCTTTGGGCATTGGCGTATCTGGTTTTCGTCATTCATTACGCCAGCATCCTCAATGCGCCGCGGGCGGATGGCAAACCCGGGTGAGCGCCGCAGGCCTCGCTATATTCACCAGAGACTCACAGGCCCATTTCATTATCACAGCAGCGCTACCGAGAGCGTCGGCAGCGCCTTTATTTGCGTCGCAGCAAACGTCATAACCCGTGTCGCAACCTGAATAGACAACGTCATAAAACCATTCAAGAAGGAGTTACAGTGTTAGATTCCAACACTATCGCAACCATCAAAACCACCATCCCAGTATTGGAAACCGGGGGCGTGGCGATCACTGAGCATTTTTATCGCAGGATGTTCAGCCACAATCCTGAGCTGCTGAATATCTTCAACAGCAGCCACCAGCAATCCGGCGGGCAACCTGTCGCCCTGTTCAACGCCATCGCCGCCTACGCCAAGCACATTGAAACGCCCGAAGCGCTGCAAAGCGCCGTCGAGCGTATTGCGCACAAACACACCAGTTTCAATATCCAGCCAGCGCAATATGACATCGTCGGCCACCACCTGCTGGAAACGCTGCAGGAGCTGCTCGGCGACGCATTTACCCCGGAAATCAGAGACGCCTGGACCAAGGCCTACCAGTTTCTCGCCAGTATATTCATTGCGAAAGAGGGCGAGCTGTATGAAGAGCGAGCCGCCGCCCCGGGGGGCTGGAAAGGAACCCGTACCTTCGTCGTGCAGACAAAACGCAAAGAGTCGGAGCTGGTGACCAGCTTTATACTAGCGCCCAAGGACGGAGGAAAAGTCATCGACTTTCAACCCGGTCAGTACATCGGCGTCAAGGTCAAACCGACGCCTGACGGCTACGAGCAGATTCGCCAGTATTCCCTGTCCGCAGCGCCGAACGGAGTCACTTATCGCATTTCCGTAAAACGAGAGTCGGGCGACAAGCCTGGCCTGGTGTCCAATTATCTGCATGATCATATTCAGGAGGGAGACGCGCTTGAGTTGATGGCGCCCGCAGGCGACTTCGTTTTACACGAGGAGCGCAACCGGCCCACTGTCCTGATTTCCGCCGGCGTCGGCCTGACGCCCATGATGTCTATGCTGGAACGCCTCAGCGCCGCAGACAATGAAGCGCCGATTTACTACCTGCACGCCTGCGAAAATGGAATGCAGCACAGCTTTAAACAGCGTGTGAACGAACTGCTGAGCCAGAGGAAAAACCTGTCCGCGCAGATCTGGTATCGTCAGCCTGAGGTCGAAGACCAGACTAACCGGGATGACTACGCTCAAGGCCTGATGGATATTCCCGGCATTGCGGAACGTCTCCCGTTGGCGGAAGGCCGCTTTTATCTGTGCGGCCCAACCCCGTTCATGGCGATGGCGAAACAGCAATTACTATCATGCGGCGTAGACGCAGAACGCATCCACTACGAGGTATTTGGACCACACAGCGATCTGTAAACCCGCATATGCCTGTGCGCCTGACTATGACTCACCAGCGGATCAACACATCATCCATCTGAATGTTCAGACGTGTGGGGTCGATATTCAGGCGTCCGATGGAGAACTCAGGCTGCACCTGATCCACCTGCAACGCCAGCTTGACGTCACGCAGCTCGGTTCCCTGGAACCGGGTTGCGTCGAACAACTGTCGCGAGCGATAAATCTGGAAGGTGTCCCCAGGGCGGATTCCCGCGTTGGCGCCCGCTTCAAACATAACCTGACGCCCCTCCACCCGCGCAATGCGCGTCATAAACGGCTGGCAGGACACATTTTCTTCGATGTCTCCCGCCATGCTCATCAGCGCCCGCTTCACCGTCCTGCCGTACTCCATCTGATTGAAGCCAGCGGACAGCAGGCCATACTGCTCATCCGCCCTTGCCTCCCAGTTCGCCCCCGTGCGATAGCGCTTCTGAAACAGAATGGCGCCGCTGAACCCGTCATGGATAAACATCTCCACATCGAATACCCGGTATGTATCCTTCAGCCCGACGAAGCGCAGCGTATTGTTGAGAACGGAACGCTTCAACCCTTCCGGGTCGCGCATGGAGACATCTCTGACCACACCGGACACCACAAACTGCACGCCCAAATCCCGCGACGCCGCCACCGCCTTGGTCAAGGTGCGTTGTTCAGTCTCATGAGTCGGCGCGTTGGCGAGTTCGTCATAAAGATGCAACTGGCTGGCTTCATGCACCGCCAATCGGGGGGAGGATTGTAATAACTGATTAAGGTAGCTGGGAATATCCCGCTCCACGCCATACAGACCGCCGACAGACGCCTGCCTCACGTCCTGCAATGAAAACGACAGCAGCGCCAGTTTGCGCCGATATGAGTTCACCGAAGCGCCATCACACAGCGGTTGCTCATACATGTCCGCATCGATGGTCAACACCAGCGTTTCATTTTCGACTTCCTCGCTCACCGGAACCACTCGCCTGGCCTTGGCGCGACTGCTGACGCTCACGCTGGACCGGGTCAAGCGACCCAGTTCCATCTGATCAGTGCTGGACACCTCCGCTCCGAACATCAGCGCCGCCTGCCGCAAAGCGTCTTCCTGCGCCGCCTTGCGCGCCTGTTGATAGTCGCCGCCGTAGATGAATGCGCGCCCGGTCACCCTCACCCATTCCGCATGGGCGACACTCGCCCCCAAGATCAGCGCCAGACCCAGCGCGCCAAGCAAGACATGTAAAGACCACCGGTGATTAAACAACCCTCTCATAACAGGCTCCTGGCATTCACTTTTTCACATCGCCATCCAGAAAATACAGGCCGGTGCCGACGCTGCTACCCGCCGCCCCCGCAGGAGAGTCCATACTGGCGCGCAAAGCCGGGTCGCTGTGCGGCAACGGCATGCGACATTCTTCGGTATAGCGGAAGTAGTTGACGTTGGTCAGACAGCGGCGAAATCTTGCCTCCAACACCACTTCCAGTACGGTCTCAAATCCACCTCCCTGCAGCTCCGACACGCTCATCACCCTGGCCCCGCGAATCACGCTGTCCACCATGGTTTTAAAGCCATCGTTCTGCATCACCAGCGCCTCCACTGTAGAAGAGCCATAGATCACCGTTCCATAAATGCGCTCCGCCAGAGCGCGGTAGGCGTCCAACTTCGATGCGCGCATCGCCAGCAGGCGGTGGCGCTGGGACGTAACATGACGGGGATCTTCATAAGTAGCGTACCCCGACACCCTCACCACGATAGGATCTTTGCCGATATTGTCGTCGATGGGCTCGCTTCGTTTCTGACCATACAGGCCACACGCCGACAACAGGCCGGCGAGCGCCGCCAATACGACTGCTTGAATCTGCTTACTCACGCTAGAGGCCCTCAGTACCAATACTATTGCTGCGACGACGCCCGGTTGCGCCCGCGTTGTATAGAGACCTATAGAAAAGTTCGTGCCAAAACCGCATGGAGCCAGAGTGAAAACACAGAATCTGACTATTAATCAATATGTTAATCAGGCTTAAACTGCTTTCTTCCGAGCCTAAATAAGACCGCTCCCACCCCCATAGCGGAACGATCTTGCCTCACCGGCGCAAGCGCCTTGTGACCCCTGGTTATTCCAAGTAACCTACCCTTTCAACCCTTATTTATTCGAGACTGTATGCAACGATATTTAGTGGGCGGAGCCGTGCGCGACGCCTTGCTCGGTCTGCCCGTCAAAGACCGTGACTGGGTCATGGTCGGCGCGACCCCTGAACAGATGCTGGAACAGGGATATCAGCAGGTCGGCGCAGACTTTCCCGTATTCCTGCACCCGGACAGCAAAGAAGAGCACGCCCTCGCCCGCACCGAACGTAAAAGCGGCAAAGGCTATACCGGATTTATCTGCGATTTTTCCCCGGACATTTCTCTGGAAGACGACCTGCTGCGTCGAGACCTGACCATCAACGCCATGGCGATGGACGACGACGGCAATCTGGTAGACCCACTTAATGGCCAACAGGATCTGGAAGCCCGGATTCTACGCCATGTTTCTCCGGCCTTTACCGAAGACCCCCTGCGCGTGTTGCGAGTCGCCCGTTTCGCCTCTCGCTACGCCGACCTGGGATTCACTGTAGCGCCGGAAACCTTACAGCTCATGCAGGACATTCAGGCTTCAGGAGAACTGAAAGCGCTGACGGCGGAACGCGTGTGGCAGGAAACCGTACGCGCCCTGGGACAGAAACAACCCCGCGTTTACTTTCAGGTGCTGAGAGACGCCCACGCGTTGCAGGATATTTTCCCCGAATTAGACGCGCTGTTCGGCGTGCCGCAAACGCCGCAATACCATCCGGAAGTGGACACCGGTCTGCACAGCCTGATGGCGCTGGAGCAAGCCTGTCTGTTGAGCAAGCATGAAGAAGTGCGTTTCGCCGCTCTGATTCATGACCTGGGTAAAGGCGTCACGCCACAGAAAGAGTGGCCCAAACATCATAACCATGAAGCGGCCGGGGTCGACTTGGTGAAAGCGCTGACCGAGCGGGTCAAAGCGCCCAAGCTGTTCAAAGAACTGGCGCTGATGGCCTGCCAGTACCACACCCATTGCCACCGCGCCCTGGAGTTGCGCGCCAACACCTTGGTGAAGCTGCTGCAATCCTGCGACGCCTGGCGCCGCCCGGACCGTTTCGAACTATTTTTGCTCGCCTGCGAAGCCGACGCCCGCGGCCGTACGGGATGGGAGCAAAAACCTTATCCTCAGGCGGATTTTCTGCGCGGCGCCCTGGAGGCCTGTCAGCAAATCAAACCGCAGGATCTGGTAGCCCAGGGATATACCGGCGCCGGCCTGGGAGAAGAAATTCAACGTCGCCGCATCAGTGCGGTTAAACGCTTCAAACAGGACTCCGCGTCCGGGGCTCAGGAAGAGGATGACAAAGACGGCGGCTTGACCTGACTCAAGCCGATGGCCGAACGCCAGCGTCTTCGACCAAAGCGTTATTATAAAAAACAACATCAATAAGTATGCTCATCCTCCAGGCCCGGAAACGTCAATACCTTGAGGATGACAAAGCATCAGTTCACACACTGACGGATTGAAAGGAGATTTCATATGAAGAAGGTCGTCATTGTCGCCGCCACCCGCACTCCAGTGGGCGCATTCGGCGGAGCCCTGTCCACACTCAGCGCCGACAAACTGGGATCGGCGGTCATACAAAAACTGTTGGAGCAAACCGGAGTCGATCCCGCCAAGATCGATGAAGTCCTGCTGGGCCAGGTGCTTACCGCAGGCTGCGGCCAAAACCCCGCGCGCCAGGCTTCCATCAATGCAGGACTGCCCAACGCCACCCCCGCCATGACCATTAATAAAGTCTGCGGCTCCGGTTTGAAAGCCATACATTTGGCGGCCCAATCCATCATGCTGGGCGACGCCGACATCGTGATCGCCGGCGGCCAGGAGAATATGAGTCAGGCGCCCCATGTGCTGCCAAAATCCCGCGACGGCCAACGCATGGGTAACTGGACCTTAGAAGACTCCATGATCAAAGACGGTTTATGGGACGCGTTCAACGACTACCACATGGGCGTCACCGCAGAAAACATCGTCGAGAAATACGGCATCAGCCGCGAAGAGCAAGACGCCTTCGCCGCACAGTCGCAACAGAAAGCGGAAGCCGCGCAGAAAACGGAGCGGTTCAAAGAAGAGATCTGCGCCATCAGCGTCCCTCAACGCAAAGGCGGCCCCATTGTCGTGGATAAAGACGAGAATCCACGTCATGGAACAACAGCCGAGTCACTGGGTAAATTAAGAGGCGCCTTCAAGAAAGACGGAACCGTCACAGCGGGCAACGCCTCATCCCTGAACGACGGCGCAGCCGCCGTGATGCTGTGTAGTGAAGAAAAAGCCAAAGAGCTTGGCCTGACGCCTATCGCCAGCATCGCCGCCTACGCCAATGCCGGCGTTGACCCCAGCATCATGGGCGTCGGCCCGGTCACCGCCACCCGCCGCTGCCTGAACAAAGCTGGCTGGAGCGTGGAAGACCTGGATCTGGTTGAAGCCAACGAAGCCTTCGCCGCCCAGGCCATTGCAGTGAATCGCGATATGGAATGGGACACCGCCAAGGTGAACGTCAACGGCGGAGCCATCGCCCTGGGTCACCCTATCGGCGCCTCCGGCTGCCGTATTCTGGTCACACTGCTGCACGAAATGATCAAGCGTGACGCCAAAAAAGGCTTGGCCACACTGTGTATCGGCGGCGGCATGGGCGTGGCGCTCGCGTTAGAAAGATAATCGTCTGATCCCGCACTCGCTATAGACCTCCTCTTTCCTTAGGGGAGGTTTTCACCTCAAGCCTTCACGGTAAAAACATCCGATATAGATACCGCTACATAGGGTTAAGCGGCAGGCGTACTCGCCGCCTTAATTGCGGAATTAAAGGAAGATAGAAGAGATGAGAGGAAAGGCAAATTAAAGTCTGTGGTCGAGAAGCCCGCATGAGCGCGCAACTCCTCGATCTGACCACAGACGCCGTTTCAGAACTTACTTAGCAGCAGCGCGAGCTTGCTCCAACCAGCCGTCAAATTTCTTCTGATTGGCCTTGATCCAACCGTCCGCATGACGCTCGATTTCCGCAGCACTGTCCTCGCCATCGCGCATACGCAGGTTTTGCGCGCTGATATCGTTGGCGCTGATTTTCATGATGGAAAACAGCTTGGCCGCAGCAGGGTTGTTCTTGGCGAACTCCAGGTTAGCGACGATGCGCTGATTGTTCGCCTGGAAGCCGTAGTTGCTGCCGTCTGGCAGGCTGGTGTCGATGTCCTTACGTTCGCCTGGCAGAGAAGAGAACGGCACTTGCAACCAGACTACGTCTTTACCGGGAACCATTACGCCGCTGACCCAGTAAGGCGTCCAAGTGTAATACAGCACAGATTGCCCCTGTTTGTGACGGGCGATGGTGTCTGCAATGATGGCGGAGTAGCTGCCCTGATTGTGAGCGACAGTTTTACGCAAACCGTATGCGTCCAGGTGATGTTCAATGACTTTCTCACAGCCCCAGCCTGGGTTACAGCCAGCCAGATCCGCTTTGCCGTCGCCGTCCGCATCAAACAGCTTGGCCAGCTTCGCATCCTGTAATTGCTTGATGTTCTTGATGCCATGCTTGTCCGCCGTGGCTTTGTCGATCAGGTAGCCCTGCAGCGCGCCGGAGGAATAGACCCCTTCGCGATACAGCTTCTCATCGCCGCCGGCTTTGGTGTAAAAGTCTACATGCAGCGGGTCCCAATGGTCCGCCATAAACGTGCCGTCGCCATTGGCCAGCGCAACGTGGCCCGTCGCGTATTCCACTTCTTTAATGGACTTGACGTCGTAGCCCAGCTTTTCCAGGGCCTTCATAACCAGCAAGGTCTGAAAGGTCTCCTCCGCAATGGAGCTTTTCAGAGGCTGCACCTCTATTCCTTTGCCCGGCATGCTCTCCGCATGCGCCGTGAATGAAGCCGCGCCCATAACCAGCGCAGCGAAACAGCTCTTTATACTTTTCAAGCTCATCAATTTCTCCTGTTTGTTATCAGTAATTTCGATGACTTATCTTTTCGAGGGATGAATCAAGGCGATGCGTGTTTACCCGCACCGCCTGACATAGGGTTGTCTGTCAGGAAGCCTCTGCGGTTTTCCCCATCCAGCGGCGCACCAGCCCAACCGGACCGGCGTCATACCAGTGGCGAGTCGGGCGACTGCGCGCATCCTTACCCAGGGCCTGGGTCATTCGATCCAGCATAATGGCGAGCAGCACAATACCAACGCCGCCGACCGTCGCCAGCCCCATATCGAGACGGCCAATTCCGCGTAATACCATTTGCCCCAGCCCGCCGACCGCGATCATGGACGCAATAACCACCATGGACAGCGCCAGCATCAGCGTCTGATTCACTCCCGCCATGATAGTCGGAGTCGCCAATGGCAGCTGCACTTTGAATAAAAGTTGACGTGGACTGGCCCCAAAGGAACGGGCCGCCTCCACCAGGTCTTCCGGCACCTGACGGATGCCAAGGCTGGTCAGACGGATCAGCGGCGGCAGCGCAAAAATAATCGTCACCGCCACTCCCGGCACATTGCCGATACCAAACAGCATAACAATGGGAACCAAGTATACGAATGCAGGCGTCGTCTGCATGGCGTCGAGCAAAGGTCTTACCGCAGAGGCGGCGCGATCGCTACGCGCCAGCCAGATGCCCGTGGGCAAACCTATAAGCAGACAGAAAAGAACGGAAGTGAGTACTAACGCCAGCGTCACCATCGCCTCGTTCCAGGCGCCGATCAGCCCCACCAGAGTCAAGCTGATGAGAGAGCCAACCGCCAATTTACGGCCGGACAACTGCCACGCCAACAGAGCGAAAAACAGAATTACGATTGTCGCAGGAATGGCCTGCAACCCAGCCTCAATAGAGCTGAGTGTAATGTCGATAGGCCAGCGCACGGCCTGAAATAGCGGACGGAAATGATTCACCACCCAATCCAGCCCTTGCTCGACCCAACTGTCGAGAGGAATCATTGCATCCTGAAAAGGATCGAGAATATTAAATGGAGTCTCTTGTTGCGGCGCATCCGCCGGCGTATCCAGCCATCCCGCCGCAGTATCTGCAGCGGGCTCGTTCTCCGCCGCGTTATCGTCCGCCGAAGCGCCCCATGGATTGGCGGAAGGTTCCGGCGCATCTTCCGCCGGAGTGGACCAGGGATTGGAAGCTTGATTATCGTCAGCCATGAATACCTCTAAATAACTATTTCCGGCTTATGCCCGGCTGTGACCGTTTGCGTTGCTACGATCCAACGCTTCGAGCAGAGTGGCTTTATTGATGACGCCTGCATAACGGCCATCCGTATCCACCACCGGGATAGCGCAGGGCGCTTGGGCGACGGAACTAATCAGGTCGCCCAGCGACACATCCGACGTCACCGGCTCCACCTCGGACAAATAGGCGCTGGTGATTTTCTGCGCCTCCGCCTGGCTGCTGGCGCGCAATGAATCCACTGACACGACGCCATGAAATTTGCGGTCCGGGCCAACTACGTAACCAAAATCCCGATCATGTTCTTTCAAGCGCTGCAGCGCGGAGCGCACGCCCATCCCTTCTCTTTCGATCAAAGTGACCTGCGTCTTACGGGCAATGTCGCCAGCGCTCAAAACGGACGTGACATCCACGCCACGGAAGAAGGACTTCACATAGTCGTCAGCAGGGTTGTTGAGAATTTCCTCCGGCGTGCCCACCTGCACCACGCGACCGCCTTCCATAATGGCGATGCGGTCGCCAATACGCATGGCTTCATCAAGGTCATGAGAGATAAAGATAATGGTGCGCTTGTCGTTTTCCTGCAGTTGCAGCAACTGGTCCTGCATCTCTGTACGGATCAGCGGGTCCAGGGCTGAAAAAGCTTCATCCATCAGCAGAATATGAGGGTCGTTAGCAAGCGCCCGGGCCAATCCGACCCGCTGCTGCATGCCTCCGGAAAGTTCATCCGGGTAGCTGTTGGCGTAGGCATTCAAGCCGACTTTTTCCAGCGCGATCATGGCCCTGGACTCCCTCTCATTCAGAGGAACGCCGGATAACTCCAACCCAAAAGCGGTATTTTGCACGACATTGAGGTGAGGCATGAGCGCGAAGGATTGAAACACCATGCTCATTTTAGTGCGGCGAACGTTAAGCAACGCCTCGTCATTCATGGCGATAATGTCTTCATCATCGACCAGAATGTTTCCCGACGAAGGCTCAATCAATCGATTAAGCAAACGCACCAGCGTTGATTTACCGGAGCCGGACAGCCCCATCACAACAAATATTTCGCCTTCCCTGACTTCGAAGTTGGCGTTGCAGACGCCTACCGTCTGCCCGGTTCGGGAAAATATCTCCGATTTATCCACGCCCTGGTTAAGGAGTTTCAACGCAGCGTCCGGTTCTGCGCCGAAAATTTTATACAAATTCTTAACTACTAACTTATTTTTCATCAGTGGCTTCTGTTGCTTGTCTATGCCGCCGCGCCACCTGAAACGTCTTCAGCGACAAGGGATTGGCGGCATCTACAGAAACGCCTCCAATGAGGGGTCGGCTACGCATTATTGTTAGACCTAATTAAAAAACAGCTTTTAATTCTAACTAATATTTAAGCATTTAACCAATCCGCGCCAATTCGCCACGTTTGGGTGGCAGAAACAAAAGTCCAACAAACTGCATAAAATACAGACTACTGCGAGATAAATCTCAGTAGTTTTTGCGATAGAAATGATCAGATATACCTCAGACGCGTAAAGAAACCTTACATAACGCAGAGAAAGTAGTTATACAACTAAAATTATTAATACAAACTACTTAAAGCGAGGTGAGAGGAACTAGCAGGAGAATACGCAGATTTGAGCCTCAAATGATTGCAGAAAGGCTCAGTAAGAGAAAAAATAGACGCCTTTCGGCGCGCCCAGCCCGCCACAATGAGATAAACGCATTACTCAAACGCCCGGACGCCACCGGAGCGCCTAATCAAAAAGAGCCTGAACGTGCTGAATATTGTTTTATTCCAACCGGAAATTCCGCCTAACACCGGCAACATCATAAGACTCTGCGCCAATTGCGGATTCGCCCTGCATCTTATCGAGCCCCTTGGATTCACCTGGGACGATAAGAGGTTGCAACGCGCCGGTCTGGACTACCACGAATACGCGCCCGTAAAACGGCATGGAGATTTCCAACAGTTTTTGGACAGCACGCAGCCCAATAAGGTGTACGCCTTGTCCACCCGCGGCAAGTCCTACTATCACGAAGTGTCCTTCTCCGCTGGAGACGCTTTGGTGTTCGGTCCGGAGACGCGCGGCCTACCTCAACAAATGCTGGACGATCTGGGTCCAGAGTCCTGTTTGCGAGTTCCCATGCGCCAAGGCAGCCGCAGCCTCAATCTGTCCAACACTGTCGCTCTGGTTTCCTATGAAGCCTGGCGCCAGTTAGGGTTCGAGGGCGGACTTTAAATATGGCGAAGCCTCCCTGAAGGAGGCTTTATCCTGGACGCCGCACCGAAGCTGAGAAACCAGCCAGCGCCCAATCCGGCTCAATTCGCGACATGCAGACGCACGTCCACGTTACCTCTGGTCGCATTGGAATAGGGGCACACTTGATGAGCCTTGTCGACCAGCCCTTTCGCCGCTTCCAGCTCCAAGCCGGGCAGTTCAATAAACAGATCTATATCCAGACCAAATCCACCTGGAATCTGACCAATTCCCACTTCAGCGCGGACATTCACGTCAGCGGGAAGCGCAGCTTTTTGCTGACTCGCGACAAACTTCAAGGCGCCGATAAAGCAAGCAGAATAACCGGCTGCGAATAGCTGCTCCGGGTTAGTGGCCGCGCCGCCGGCGCCGCCCAACTCTTTTGGCGTGGTCAATTTCACATCCAGTACGCCATCGGAGGATTTCGCATGGCCATCGCGGCCGCCAGTAGAAGTCACTGCTGCTTTATAAAGTACGTTCATTGGGTTTTCCTTTTCATGCTCTGATATTTCTTGGTTAACCGGATCATCCGGGAACGAAGACAATATTATCGAAACAATATTTATCGCGATAAGTTTAATTTCCTATCAAAGCCATAGAAGTTCGCTATCCCTGTAGTACTGCCTTGTCCTGAATAGAGTTGACGCCTATTTCAGGACTAGATACGCCCCAAATAAAAGACAAAAAAAAGCCGGATAACCGGCTTCTTATAAAGGAAACGCTTAGCTTAGTGCTTGGCTTCTTCCGCTGGGGCGGCTTGTTGCGCCTGCTGACGCTTCACCGCTTCCGCATAGATAGCGTCAAAGTTGACGGGTTGCAGCATCAATGCAGGGAAGCTGCCTTTAACCGCCAACATGTCGATAGTTTCGCGAGCATATGGGAACAGGATGTTCGGACAGAAAGCGCCCAGCGTTTGCGCCAGCTGCTGCGGGCTCAGACCATCAATCATGAATACTCCGGCTTGCTGCACTTCGATAACAAACGCAGTCTTATCAGCCAGTTTGGAGGTGATGGTCAGGGTCAGAACGACTTCCCACTGGTTGTCGCTGACTTTCTTGTTTTCTGTGTTCAGGTCCATATTGACCTGAGGCTTCCACTCGGACTGGAATACCGCCGGAGAGTTTGGCGATTCAAAAGAAAGGTCTTTCAGATAAATACGTTGCAGCGCGAATACTGGCTGCTTGGGAGCTTCTGCATTCTCAGACATGACTCTACCTTGATCTCTTTATATTGGTTTGCGGCTCGCAGCAGCGAACCCCCCTTGGTTAACTTGCATCGGCGTGCGTCCGCAAACGCAATAGCCTTGGAGCCGACACGCGTCGTTATTTTTCAATTATTCAGGAAGGGGAGACTGATTCGTCTGACGCTCCCGACTGCAGAAGCGCATCCAGCTTGCCGGCGCGCTCCAGGCCGTAGAGTTCGTCACAGCCCCCCACATGTTCCTCACCGATCCAAATCTGCGGCACCGTGCGGCGTCCGCTTTTCTGCATCATTTCCTGCCTCAGGGCGGCATTGAAATCAACTTTAATTTCTTCGAAAAACGCCCCTTTAGCCTCCAGGAGACGCTTAGCCCGGATACAATACGGGCAGAATTCCGTGGTGTAAATGGTCACGGGCTTGAACTGGGCCATAAAGGATACCGCTTAAAACGTCACTTCTATTACATATGGGCTTTTATTTTTTTGACAATGGCAAATTCGCATTACGCCATTCGACTATGCCGCCTGACAGACGCTGAACGCCTTTAACACCAGCCGCCGCGAGCGCTCTGACCGCCATGCCGGAATGCTGCCCCATCTTGTCGGCGATGACGATCGTCTTGCCCTGATGTTTTTGCAGCTCGTTGGCGCGTTCTTTCAGGCTGGTGACGGGTATATGAACAGAGCCTTTGATCACGCCTTCCGCCAGATCTTTCTTCTCACGCACATCCACGATGACGGCCTCATCATTATTCATCAGCCTGACCACCTGTTGCGGAGACAGCGATTTACCGCCACGCAGACGCTCAGTAACAAGCAGAGCGATGGCCAGACCGATGAATAGTGAGCTTAAAATCCAGTGATCGAGAGCAAATAAAAGATACTTCTCCATAACTCCGCCTTTTCTTTAATAATCTTCTAAGGAAACGTCGCCGCCCTGCTTCGCTTCCATGTCACAACCCCACACCGCGCCCGGCGATGCCGATGGGCTCAAATTCGTACGCAATCGGCGCCTGTCTCCGCCTGAAAAGCCCCGGCATTATACACAGCCGCCATAGGTTTCAGAAGACAAAGCCCCCGCCGCTTCAACGATTCCAAAAGACAACCCAAAAATAAGTAAAAACTATCAGATAACAACAAGTTTTATATTTTAACTATTCACGCCACTCGCAGTATGCTGAACCTAACGAAAACTCAAACTTGGCGCATCAGCTGAAGCCAGGCGCCGCCTGGGCGGACAACGGATTCAGCCGTTTCTCCGATTGACGGCTTCCAAGACATGAGCGCTAATTACAAGTAGAATACTCGTAAAATTACTAATGGCGGACAGAAAATGACTGCAAAACGCAAACCTACAGCTTTACTCATTTTAGACGGTTGGGGATATCGCGAAGGCAAAGATTCGAACGCTATCGCCAACGCCGACACCCCCTTCTGGGACCAGATATCCAGCCAAAACCCGCACGTTCTTATACACACTTCCGGCATGGCGGTGGGCCTTCCTGACGGCCAGATGGGCAACTCTGAAGTCGGCCACATGAACCTGGGCGCCGGCCGTATTGTTTATCAGAACTTCACCCGCATCACCAAAGACATCGAAGATGGCGTGTTCGCTCAGAACCCCGTGATCAGTTCCGCTATCGATAAAGCGGTCAGCAAAGGCAAAGCGGTCCATTTGCTCGGGCTACTTTCTCCCGGCGGCGTGCACAGTCATGAAGATCACATTTTAGCGGCCTGCAAAGTCGCCAAAGAACGCGGCGCGGACAACGTCTTCGTTCACGCATTTCTGGACGGACGCGATACGCCGCCCCGCAGCGCGCAGCCTTCGCTGGAGCGCACAGACAAACTGCTGAGAGAGCTGGGCTGCGGCCGGGTCGCCTCTATCATCGGACGCTACTACGCCATGGACCGCGACAACCGCTGGGATCGAGTGCAAGCCGCCTACGACCTGCTGACCCTTGGCGAAGCGCCCTTTCACGCGGAAGATCCCGTGCAGGCATTAACCGCCGCCTATGAGCGGGGCGAAGACGACGAATTTGTGAAAGCGACCCTTATAAAAGGAAGCAGCGATAACGACGCGGCCATTGAAGACGGCGACGCTGTCATCTTCATGAACTTCCGCGCCGACCGCGCCCGTGAGCTGACACGCTGCTTCGTTGAACAGGACTTCGATGGTTTCCAACGCAGCAAACGACCCAAGCTGGCTGACTTCGTCATGCTCACTGAGTACGCCGCCACCATTCAAACCGCTTGCGCCTACCCCGCCACCGAGCTGACCAACAGCATTGGCGAGTACATGGCGACTCTGCATAAAACCCAGCTACGCATTGCGGAAACGGAAAAATACGCCCATGTCACCTTCTTCTTCAGCGGCGGCAAAGAGGCGCTGTTCGAAGGCGAAGAGCGTATCTTGATTCCGTCTCCTGACGTGGCGACCTACGACCTGAAACCGGAAATGAGCGCTCCGGAAGTCACCGACAAACTGGTGGAAGCGATTAAATCCGGCAAGTTCGATTTGATCGTTTGCAACTACGCCAACGGCGATATGGTCGGCCACTCCGGGGTCTACGACGCAGCGATGAAAGCGGCGGAGTGCATCGACCAGTGTCTCAAACGCATCGCTGACGCTTTGCAGGAAGTCGGCGGCCAATGCCTGATCACCGCAGACCATGGCAACGCGGAACAAATGGTGGATGACAACGGCCAACCCCACACGCAGCACACTACAGGACCGGTGCCGCTGATCTACATCGGGCCGAAAGATATTTCTCTGCAAAAAGACGGCAGACTGTGCGATATCGCGCCCTCCCTGCTTGACCTGATGGAGCTGGAAAAGCCGCAGGAAATGACTGGGAAATCCTTGATCATCCCAAATTGATTCTCTAATTCACCAGAAAGGGAGAACAGCAAACCTGCTCTTCCTCTCTTTTTCTTTAACCCCCAACCTCTCCCGCCTTGCCACCGGGTTTTGCGCCACAGCCCGAAACTCCTCTATACTTGCCGGGGCCAAATCCCGGAGCCTCCCCTTACAGAGGCGTACATAACTATTAATAAAAGATTTTTCATACCGATCGCATGCAGCTTAGCCGTATCGTCCTCTACGTTATCGCAGTTCTGATGCTTGCGCCCGCAGCCGCCGAGAACGTCAGGGCGGACACCGGCTGGCAGGATCAGGGCGACCATGAAAAGAAGCTGAAGGAACTCAAGCGCGATATCAGCAAATTAAAAGACTGGATTCATGACGCCCAGGGCGAGCAAACCGATCTTGAAAAAGAGCTTCGCGCCACCGAGGAAAAAATCCAGGATAAAGTCCGGGAAATCAACAAACTCCAAACCTCTATCAACGACACTGAAAAGCAGGTCGATGAGCTGGAGGACAAGGAGAAAGAGCATCTGGCCTCCCTTTCCCAACAGAAAGGACTGCTCGCCAGACAGATTCAAGCCGCTTATGGCATGGGCCGCGAGCAAGGCGTCAAATTGCTGCTCAACGCGGAAGACCCCACCACCCTGCAAAGAATGCTAGCCTATTACGATTACCTGAATGTGGCCCGTGGCGAGCATATCGAAAAATATCGCCAGACTATCGACGAACTGAAGCAGACCCGCGCGGAAATTCTCAAGCGCAACCAAGCACTGCTGGAATCCCGCAACGCGCTGGCCCTCAGCAAAGAAACGCTTGAGTCCAAACGCAAAGAGCGGGAGACGACGCTGGCCAAGCTCAACTCCAGCCTTAATTACAAGCAGAACGAACTGACCCGCATGCAGAAAAACCAGACGCAACTGGAAACGCTGGTTAAAGAAGTGGAAAAGGCCATATCTAACTTAGAGTTAACCCAAGACTCTGTGCCTTTCTCCAAACTCCGTGCTAAATTACCCAAACCTACGAAGGGCGCTTTGCAGCAGCTTCACGGACAATCCGGCGGTGGTTTCAGGCCGTCCGGGGTATTTTTCCAAACCCCACTGAACACCCCAGTTTCCGCCGTGCATCACGGACGCGTCGTGTTTGCGGATTGGCTGCGGGGCTTCGGCCTGTTGATGATCATCGATCATGGCGATGGCTATATGAGCCTGTACGGCTACAATCAAGCTTTACTCAAGGACACCGGCGATTGGGTTCGCAGCGGCGAGACCATCGCCAGCGCCGGCAGCAGCGGAGGCCAGGCCGAAACCGGGCTATACTTTGAAATAAGGCATAACGGCAAGCCTGACGACCCTACTCGATGGCTCAAGAAATAAAGGTGAATGCAGGGAATTTAATATGTTGTCAAAATTTACTCGAAATGCGCTGTCCGGAATTATTCTCTCTCTCGCCTTAGCCCCGTACGGCTGGGCGGACGAGCCCCTGCAGGAAACAGAGAACCCGGCCGACGACGTCAGCGTGACGAACGCCAGCGCCGCAGAACGCGGCAGCCTGCCTTTGGATGATCTGCGCAAATTCGCAGAAGTGTTTGATCGCATCAAGCGCGCTTACGTGGAAGACGTCGACGACACCACCCTGCTGAACAACGCCATTCGCGGCATGCTGTCCGGGCTCGACCCTCACTCCGCCTACTTGGAGCCCAGCGCGTTTGAAGACCTGCAGGAATCCACTTCCGGCGAGTTCGGCGGCCTCGGCATTGAAGTCGGACTGGAAGATGGCTTCATCAAAGTCATCACGCCTATTGACGATACGCCCGCCCAGAAAGCTGGCATCGGCGCCGGCGACCTGATTATCAAGCTCGACAACAAAACCGTTAAAGGCATGACGTTGGAAGACGCCGTCAATATGATGCGCGGCAAGCCCGGCACTCCGATCAAACTGACCTTGGTGAAAAAAGGCGAAAACAGCCCGGTAGAGCTGGAAGTACTGCGTGACGTCATTCGCGTCGCCAGCGTGAAAACCATGAACCTGGATAAAGGTTACGGCTACATCCGCATCACTCAGTTCCAGGCGCAAACCGGCTCTGATTTCACTAAAGCCATCAACAAATTGAAAGACGCCTCGCCACAAGGTTTGAAAGGCGTGATTCTGGATCTGCGCAACAATCCCGGCGGCGTTCTACAGGCGGCGGTGGATGTGGCGGATTCACTGCTGGACGAAGGCCTGATTGTTTATACTGACGGCCGCATCAAAAGCTCCAAACTGCGCTTTACCGCCACGCCTGGCGATGAAATCGCAGGCGCGCCTATGGTGGTGCTGATCAATGGCGGTTCCGCGTCCGCATCGGAAATCGTCGCGGGCGCCTTACAGGATCATCACCGCGCCATCATCCTGGGTACGGAAAGCTTCGGAAAAGGCAGCGTGCAAACCGTCCTTCCACTGGACGAAGAATATGGCCTCAAGCTGACCACCGCGCGCTACTACACGCCAAGCGGACGTTCGATCCAGGCGCTTGGCATCGTTCCAGACATTCAGGTGCAACGCGCCCAGATTACCGAAGAGGAAACTCAGCCATTCTTCAAAGAAGCTGACCTCTCCGGCCATTTAACCAACGAGAACGGCGAAGGCGACGGCAAGTCCTCCAAACGGGACAGCAGTGTGCAGGAAATCATTGCAAAAGACTTCCAATTACGCGAAGCGCTCAACCTGCTGAAAGGCCTCTCCATCATGAAGGCGTCCGCGAAAGGCTGAACTGTTTGAGGTCTTTGCCAACCAACCTACTCCGCGCCGGCGTCAGGGCCGGCCTTCTTTTGTTCTTGGCGCACACAGCGGCGAAAGCGGAGGAATCCCCTGTCGCCGAGCCCGCGCAGGCGGCAGTGACGCACGCGATCATTAACTCGCCTGGCGCCGGGGAAGGTCATCCGCCCACCATCGCCATCATCATTGATGATATGGGCAACTATCAGACCATGGGCGAACGCGCTATACGCATCCCCGCTCCACTGACATTGTCATTCTTGCCTTTTCGTCCTTATACAAAAAACCATGCCAGACTGGCTTACGCCGCTGGCAAAGAGATCATGCTGCATATTCCGATGGAGAACGTAAAACGGATTCCCCTCGGCGCCAGCGGTCTGACCAGCGACATGAGCAAGCAGGACATGGTGGTGACATTCCGCCAAGCGATTAAGGCGATCCCTTACGTCAGCGGCGTCAATAATCACATGGGCAGCGCACTGACGCAGAACCGCTCAGCCATGAATCTGGTAATGGGAGAACTGCAGGATTATCCGCTTTACTTCGTCGACAGCCGCACCACCCCCTCTTCCGTCGCCCACGCTGTTGCAGCCAGCCACGCTATCCCTACACTGAACCGCGATGTATTTCTGGATCACGTCATCACCACCAAAGCGATCGACTTTCAGTTCAAACGCCTGCTGGATATCGCCCGCAAGAAAGGCACCGCCATCGCCATCGGCCATCCTCACAAGGAAACCATTGAATACTTGGAAAAAGTACTGCCGTCGTTAGGAGAGCAAGGCGTCGCCATCGCCACCATTAAAGGCTTGTGGGCGATTCGCAATAACGCTCAGGACATGTTCCAAACCACGCCTCCAACTATTCTGGCGGAGCGACGTAACGGCAACGACGGCGAAAAGAAAAGCGTCAATTAAACCCGCTTGTCTGTTGATGAATCCCGCTTAGGGCCAGGCATCTATAGTTCAGTGATACAAATGATGATAGTGCGCCACCAGTGAGCGCAAGGTGGAGATCAAGACTTTCCTGTCTCCTTCCGCCAGCCAGGCGCCTACTTCCACCTCTTCTCCCTTACACGCAATCAACACGCAAATGTGACCATTACGGCCGCCTTCCACCAGCATGATGCGCGTATACCAACGAGGAAACGTCCAGCTGTGTTCAGGCTGCGCCATACCTTTTTCGATGCAGACTTCCAGAGGCGTGATAAGGATGACTTCCTGCGAAGCGCAGCGTTTGCTGACCAGCCGCAACATGCCAGCCAGAAGCGCCAGCTCCAGGCCACAGAACGCTAATATAGGAAGCGCGCCGAAGACTGAGAATGCGATGGAGATGGTCAAAGCGACGCCGCCGACAGCAAAGAGAAAGACGCGGTTGCCTTTCCAGCCGGCGGAGTTATTCGGTTGCAGTATCAGCCGGGCGCAAGCGGCATTTTCTCCGGGGACGACGTCGAGCATATACAAACCTGTTCAGGAAATGCCGAAGCAGGGCCTGTTCACACACCAACTTCAACAAGCCAGGAGCTGTTCCTAAAAAAGTATATACCCGCTCTTCAAAGCGCGACACTTTACCTTTGCGGTTCAGTGGTCGCGCGCGAGTACGACAGCGAGAATCAGATGCGCACTTCAACGCCCTGCTTGGCCATAAACGCTTTGGCCTCAGGGATGCTGTATTCACCGAAGTGGAAAATGCTGGCGGCCAACACGGCGTCGGCGCCGCCGTCTTTAACCCCATCGACCAGATGCTGCAGGTTACCTACGCCGCCAGAGGCAATGACAGGCACAGTCACGGCATCGCTCACCGCTCGGGTCAGCGCCAGATCAAAACCGTTTTTGGCGCCGTCGCGGTCCATGCTCGTCAGCAGGATTTCTCCCGCGCCGAACTCCACCATTTTTCTGGCCCAGACAATAGCGTCCAATCCAGTTGGCTTGCGCCCGCCGTGGGTGAATATCTCCCAGCGCTCAGCTTCGCCGGGCGCAGAGACTTTCTTGGCGTCGATCGCCACGACAATACACTGGCTGCCAAACCTGGCGGCCGCTTCACCGACAAATTCAGGAGTGAAAACGGCGGCAGTATTAATGCTGACTTTATCCGCGCCGGCATTCAGCATGGTGCGGATATCCTCCAGCTTGCGAATGCCGCCGCCGACAGTCAGGGGAATAAACACTTGGCTGGCCATGCGCTCCACGGTATGAACAGTGGTGTCGCGGCCTTCATGACTGGCGGTGATGTCCAGAAAAGTGATTTCATCCGCGCCCTGCTCGTCGTAGCGCTTCGCCACTTCCACTGGGTCGCCTGCGTCGCGGATGTCCACAAACTGAACGCCTTTGACCACTCTTCCTTTATCTACGTCCAAGCAAGGAATAATGCGTTTCGCCAAGCCCATGTTGTTACCTATGCATTTGTCTGATACTGGTGTTCGTGAGTTGTTTGGCCTTTCGATACCGATCAGGCGATGGAGTCGCAGTACGTTTGCGCTTCGCGCAGATCAAGCGCGCCTTCATAAATGGCCCGCCCCGTGATCGCGCCAATAACGCCGCTGTCCGCCACTGTCGCCAGACGACGAATGTCGTCCATGTTGGTGACGCCGCCAGATGCGATAACCGGCAAGCCGGACTCCCGCGCCAGCGCCGCAGTGGCTTCCACATTTACGCCCTGCATCATGCCGTCGCGGGCGATGTCCGTGTAAACGATGGAGGAAACGCCCGCGTCGCGGAACTGTTTCGCCAGATCCACAGCGCTGACTGAGCTGACTTCCGCCCAACCTTCCGTCGCGACCATGCCGTCTTTGGCGTCAATGCCGACGATGACGGCGCCTGGGAAAGCGCGACAGGCTTCTTCGACGAAAGCTGGCTCTTTCACCGCTTTGGTGCCGATGATGACGTACTTCACGCCCGCATCCAGATACTGTTCGATGATGTCCAATTCGCGAATGCCGCCACCGATCTGAATGGGCAGATCCGGGTACGCTTTGGCGATGGCGGAGACAATTTCACCGTTCACCGGCTTGCCGGCGAAGGCGCCGTTCAGGTCCACCAGATGCAGTCTGCGAGCGCCTGCGTCGACCCATTGCGCGGCCATGGCCACGGGATCATCGGAGAATACGGTGGAGTCGTCCATGCGGCCCTGCTTCAGGCGCACGCACTTACCATCTTTCAAGTCTATCGCGGGGATTATAAGCATTGTGGTTCTCAGTCGTTCGGATGTCTGGCTGTAGGGAATGTTGCAGCCGCCACGATCAAGGACGGCCGTTCCAACGGGTGAAGTTTTTCAGTAACTGCAGCCCGGCATGCTGGCTTTTTTCCGGGTGGAATTGCGCGGCGAAGATATTGTCGCGCGCGATGGCGGCGGCGAAATCCACGCCATAACGGCAGGTTCCCGCCACGACTTCCGGGTGGTCGCCCGCCGCATAATAGGAGTGCACAAAATAGAAACGATCATTGTCGGCGATGCCGTCCCACATGGGGTGGTCTACGGTCTGTTTGACTTCGTTCCAGCCCATATGCGGCACTTTCAGACGCTCGCCATTTTCAGTCAAATCGTAGCCGAAAAATTTCACGTCGCCGGGAAAGACTTTAAGGCAGTCGACGCCGCTGTTTTCCTCACTGCGTTGCAGCAACACCTGCATGCCCACGCATACGCCCAGCATAGGGCGACCGGAGGCGACTGCGTCGAGGATAATTTTGTCGAAGCCAAGGCGCACGATTTCGCCCATGCAGTCACGCATTGCGCCCACGCCGGGCACCAGTACGCGATCCGCCTCAGCGATGATCTTCGGGTCGGCGGTCACCAACACCTTCGCATCCGGCGCCACATGCTGCAACGCCTTCGACACCGAGTGCAGGTTACCCATTCCATAATCAATGACCGCGATCGTATTCATGCTTGGTATGACCGTTCCTGTTTTATTCGCTAAACGTAAAAAAGGCCGCTTTCATAGACGGCCCCTGGTTACGGAGTTACAGCGCGCCCTTGGTGGACGGCATAATGCCTGCCATGCGAGGGTCCAGCTCCAGCGCCATGCGCAGCGCGCGACCGAAAGCTTTAAACACTGTTTCAATCTGGTGGTGAGAATTGCGTCCACGCAGGTTATCGATATGCAGGGTTACCTGAGCGTGATTCACAAAGCCCTGGAAGAATTCGTAGAACAGATCGACATCGAACTGACCAATCATGGAGCGGGTGAACTCGACGTGCATTTCCAGGCCGGGGCGGCCGGAGAAGTCGATCACTACGCGGGACAGGGCTTCGTCCAGAGGCACATAGGAGTGGCCATAACGACGGATGCCTTTTTTATCGCCAAGGGCTTTGGCGACGGCTTGTCCTAAAGTGATGCCGATGTCTTCCACGGTGTGGTGAGCGTCGATATGCAGATCGCCTTTGGCGACGATATCCATATCAATCAGGCCATGTCTGGCGACCTGATCCAGCATATGGTCGAGAAACGGCACGCCGGTTTCGAAACGGGCCTGACCGCTGCCGTCGAGGTTAATCTTGCAGGTGATTTGGGTTTCCAGCGTATTGCGGGTGACTTCCGCCTTGCGCTCCGCCATGCGTTACTCCAGCCAATGCAGAAAACGCGCATTATAGCGTGTAATCTCCGCTTAGCCTACAGCGCCGGGGACCGTCGCAGATAATCCGTCCGGTCCCAGCGCATACGCGCAGGTATCAGGAGGCGAATTCTTTTTGCAGGTTGTCCATATAGACGTCGACAAGGGAGTTGAACTCGTGTTTAACCACGGGGCTGATGGCCAGTTTCAGCAGGCTTGGCAGAGGCAAAGTCAGTGAGCCTTTGGTCTGGAATCGCGCTTCCACGCGACCGCCTTTGTCCACCACGGTCCAGGAACCCTGCACTTCGCTGTTCCCTTCTCCTTTTATAGGCGCCCAGGTGATGCTACCGCGTTCTTTATCTGCACTGTACTGGCAGGCGTAAACAGTCTGGATAGCATGCTTGTCGACGCCGATCTTTTTCATTTCCCAGCGATAGGCGTTATCGCCCAGGTCCACCAATTGCTCCACTTTCGGAAAGTGGGATACGGAAGCCGGCACGTCGGCCAGCAAATCGAACACCCTGTCGTAACTGGCGGATGTTTCGAAGGTTCGGCTGATTTCAATTGTGATGTTTACAGACACAAGCTATCTCCTTAAGACTGCACACTTTATTATCGGCGGGTTTTCATTGGTGTGGTTTATCAGGCGTAATCCTGTACACTCCGCGAAGTACTGTTCTATATATACGGATACGTCTTTATATATATGGACACGTCTTTTATATACGGACGCGCTATCTAAGCGGCCGCTGCAACAGCGGACGGGACGCGCTATCCGCCGGAGTACGCCCGACAAATCGATCCTTCAGGGCCCATAGTTTGCTACGCTAATTGCCACAAGTCTATCTACTTACATGAACAATCCGTCGAATCTCCAAAAAAAACAGCCTGTTACTCTATCCCATGATTCCGCTGGCGAGCAGGACGCCGCCACGGCGACAAACAGCTTCGCCGCGCGCCTGCTGACATGGTTCGACCAACATGGCCGACATGACCTGCCCTGGCAAGATCCACGCACGCCTTATCACGTCTGGATATCGGAGATCATGCTGCAGCAAACCCAGGTCAGCACAGTGATTCCCTACTTCATCAAATTCATGGAGAGCTTTCCCACTGTCGCGGCGTTAGCAGAGGCGGATCAGGATACGGTGCTGTCTCACTGGGCCGGTCTGGGGTATTACGCCCGGGCGCGCAACTTACATAAAGCAGCCAAGACTATAGTGGAAAAATTCAACGGAGAGTTTCCCAACACGCTGGAAACAATTCAGGAATTACCAGGCATCGGGCGCTCCACCGCCGGCGCGATTCTGTCCATGGGCTTCGGCATCCGCGCGCCGATTCTGGACGGCAACGTCAAACGCGTGCTCTGTCGTCATGACGCCGTAGAAGGCTGGCCGGGGAAACGGGAAATTGAAACCCGCCTGTGGGAGTTAGCGGACGCTTACACACCTGTCGAGCGAGTCACCGATTACACTCAGGCGATCATGGATCTCGGCGCCACCCTTTGCACCCGCAGCAAACCTGCCTGTGGTCGATGCCCCATGGAGGACACTTGCCAAGGGTTGGCGCAGGACATGACGGACCAGTTGCCAACGCCCAAAGCCGGCAAGAAGATCCCCACTCATGAACGCTTTGTCCTGGTGCTGCAAAATGAGGACGGACATATCCTGCTGGAACGCAGACCGCCGACAGGCATTTGGGGCGGACTCTGGTCGCTGCCGGAAAGTGATAAGAACATGGATCTGCCGGACGCCCTGCAAAGTTGGAAAGAGCAGAAGCACCTACAGTTAAAGCAATATGAGCTGGCTTCTCCGTTCCGCCACACCTTTTCTCACTATCATTTGATACTGAAGCCCATCATCGCTTCTACAGCCGATCTTGAGCGGCGGGAGGACGCTGCGTCCATCGTCGGCGAATCCGACAGCCAGTGGTTCGATCCGGAGCAGGAATTACCCGGCCTGCCCGCTCCTATAGAGAAGTGGCTCAGCCAGAAGTCGCTGGACAGGCAAAAGCGCCTGCTCTGACAGCTTTGTTATAATCGAACCTAATCACACTCAGATAATTGAAACTACACGAAACCCAATAAAGGATAAGTAACATGGCGCGAATGGTATTCTGCAAAAAGTATCAGCAAGAACTCGAAGGCCTCGCCCTGCCCCCCATGCCGGGCGCCCGCGGCAAGGAACTGTTCGAGACTGTTTCCAAGAAAGCATGGCAGGAGTGGCTGCAACACCAGACCATGCTCATCAACGAAAAGCGTTTAAACCTGATGGACCCGGACGCCCGCACCTACCTCACCGAGCAGATGGAGAAGTTCCTCAACAACGAAAATTTCGACGCTGCGGAAGGCTTTGTTCCTAAAGACTAAAAAATTAAAAAAATATGCTTGACCTTTTTTCTCCCAGAGGTTTAAATACGCGCCGTCGCCCAGATAGCTCAGTCGGTAGAGCAGGGGATTGAAAATCCCCGTGTCGGTGGTTCGATTCCGCCTCTGGGCACCACCATTCTAAAAGCCTGCATTTATATGCGGGCTTTTTTCGTTTCTAGCCCAAGAAAATCCACGCCAGTAAAGAGCTTAGCAATTCACACCCCCGGCAAGCTCAATACACTCCCTGCCCTTTCAAAACCCCAAAAAAGTAAAAGAAACCAGCCCTTCTTCTTTTATCGTCATGAGTGGATGTGTCAACAAAGTGTCAACGCAAATTCACCGTCGACATTCAAAAGCGCCCAATCACCCCCATGTCTCATTTGTTACGCACAATTACCTATCCCCCTCTATTTAGGCTGTATAACAACCTAATAGACGCACTCATTCAGCCAACCGAAAGATTGCCTAACCATCACCAGAGACTGGCAAGATGTGCCCCTAATGAGCAATTCGTAAAGGGACTTCATCCTCAAGTACATGCGATGCACGTCTTCTCGCAGGAAATAGTATTCGGTGATCGACGGCTGTGTTTCCATCGCGTTTTTTTCGCGCCCTGCAGAAATGATGATGGCTGACATTTCAAGGCTAGACCACTGTCCGTGACGCCCTCTCTCCCTCCGAATCAACGACGTTATCGCGAGCGTCCCGGAGTACGCAGTCGTTGCAGGTCAGCGAAGCCACTCCTGACTCTCCCACTACGCAGGTATGGGATCAGCGACAATTAGGATGACTGGTTAGTTGCGACCATATTCAGCCCATCTTACGATAGGGCCTCGTCCCATTTTGAAAGACATGTATATGCTCCGGAAACACTCAAGGTCTTTGACATTAGTGTTTTCCCATGCTTCCTTAATGAAGTCGAGCGAAGACGAATCGAATAGCGGATACATAACCGGAACAACAAGGTAACCTGGTCCATATTTCTGCGTGCTTGGAAGGTACGACCGCTTCTCAAGCTTTTTGCACAAGACGTCAATAAACCGTTGAGCAAAATGGGCGTCCGGATTCACGTACAGTTCATTGCCAATTGGTGTGTGAATCTCGCTGGGAGTTACGCAGGAGTAAACGTCTTTTGCGAAAGCATCACTCCAAAATGCGTCGGTCACTTCAACCCATCGAGTGGTGCGCCCTGATCGAATAATTGCATCTGGCGGGTCCGGTTCAGCCACAATTTCGAACTTGGCCCGATATCTGGTGTTCAGCCAATCAATAAAGGCTCTGACTTGAGCCCGTTCATGCGACCTTTTAATGCTTGCACGTGGGTTCATGAGTGGTAAGGCGCATGTGCGCTGTTTAATTTCGAGACTTAGAGGATACTTTCTACAGGTCACTGATTCCAGCGTGGGAATCTCTAAAATTCGAATGATCCCAATGAACCACACAGGATGAACAAGTAAATAGCTGCTTTACCCATATCTCGGTCGCTGGCGATTATTGTTCATGCCATACCCAAGCGCTAACCTCTGGTTCTCATAAAATCCCTAGCAAGTTAGCGCTGTCGTAGCATGCTGAAATTACGATACCTTTCTCTTTGCCTCATCAAAAAGAGTCCCCTCTAATGCCCGGAATGTAATAGGTTCGTGAAAAAGCGTAATTAACATATTGAAAGCAGCTACACAAATTCCTCCATGATTTCAAAGGACAACTGGGTCGATGGTTTTTCAGGCTCCAAATAAGTTGCAATCTCTTCCTCAAATAATTTTTTGCAATCTTTTAGATGCTCGTCTGTATATATCAGGGTGACAATTTCAAAATTTTTAAAAAAACTTCGATGTTTTTTCATTTCCTTCTCGAAGTTGTCAAGAGCCATTTTATTTATATCCTTTTGTGACAGAGTATTCGTTTTTCTAAGGTAACCATGTGTAGACCATGGGGATAATTCAAAACCAACCTTACTAAGGGTATATGGATTTATGATTAAAAAATCGAGCCGATATTCGTGCTTATTCTCTAGTCCTCTGTATCTGAACTCAGGGATCAACAAGGGTACATTCATTGGCTTGTTAGAGTTCTTAACGTACATCGCATAGTGTTCCGCTAGTTCATACTCATACTTAGAGCCAGAGTTTCTAACGATAGTGTCTGTAAAAAAGAGTAAATACTGCTCTATGTCACCAAACTTAAAGACTTTATTTTTTCCTGGTATAACTAGTCCTGTCTCCATTACATGGCCAATTGTCCAATATCCTTGTGGAAAGGATCTTATTTCGCTCTTATCATTTTCCCATTGTCCTTGCACGAATCTTGGTGTAACAAGAAGTCCATAGTTTGCGTTATTTTGGCCAATCCAAATTTCTGACTGAGATGGGTTGGGGCGATTCTTAGACAACTCTTCAAAGTGATTTAGGTAGGATCTTTCTAAAAATAGCATGAGATATTCTTTAAATGATTCATGCTGCTTTATGTTTTCAAGTATCCATTCATGAGGAGGGGAGTAGGATGAGTTGATTCTGGCCTTAAGCCCTCTGAGCCATTTATTTTTAAACTCCTCTGGAGTATTTATAACTTCAGTTTTTAAATCGAAAAATTCGTCATTTTTGCTACCTATCTTAGCATTTAATGAAGCCTCTGTTTTCACGCCTGTATCTTTAATTACTTGTGGTAATAAATCTCTTAATCTAGTCTTAATACGCTCAATAATTCTATTTCTAGCGGACTTATCAGGATTTCGTTTTGCCATATTCATTCCTTAAATGTAGATGGCTGCGAATTCTTCTAACGCCTTGGTTTAGAGTGGAAGCAGTATTTTTAGGCGTGTGCCGCCTATATTTTCATAGCCCCAGCTTGCTCAGCTATAGTCTCTAAGACTCCAAGGCGCTGAAGGGAAGACAGGTAGTACTTCCTTACATCATTACATCATTACCCTCTGAGACTTGTAGTTTACGAGAATAATATTGAAGCTCTTCGAGCGGATAAACGACGTTAGGAATTGCCGGGAGGTGATTTATTAGCTGAGAGCTGAGGCTGTTGATGGATGAACTAAAGTGGTTATCTTCCCCAGACTCTACAAACTGCTTTAACTTATCTCTAATTTCGTTAAATGTATGTCTCATGCGAAATACCTAGTATCTATATATTTTACATGGCCACTGGGAAGTTTAAGACTCGATAGAAATATTCTAAAACTCATCGCTTCCTGTGGATTAAGCCCCGGTCATTAAAAAGCACCCGCGTATGGAGCCGCTCCTTAGAGGCTTATTATCAGAATAGTTTAATTGTTTGACTATTGCACCATTGCAATTATCAGAACGCTATCCTCGTAAAGACGAGCCACTTGACTTGGCAGGGTGAATATTTTTTGATGTGCTGGATTTTGATCCAGATGTGTTGAGTTAACTTCGTGACAGTATTTTAAATATAATTAAATCAATGGCTTACTTATGATTATGTCGTGCAAAAATGTTCGGCGTGGGATTTTGCTTTGCCTGGATAGTGTCCTTTGCAGAAAGGGTGTCCACGGGATGCTGGTTGCGGCTTACTCATCCAGCTAGGCTTTCGCATACTTCAAAACATAGCAGGGAGCTTCAACTTAGGAAAGTCGTTAGCTCTCACAAGCTCACCAATGTCGGGCCTTTCCTCGGCTATCCAGTTTCATGACGAAAAGCTTTTCTCGAAACCCGCAGGCGTGGGGAGGAGTGAAAAATTAACAAATTCTTTCCCTGGCGAAAACACTTAGTTACCTCTTTTATTGAAACCTAGAGAATTGGGTCTATAGGTTACTTATTAATTATATTGACTTTACTTTTTAGTCAAATTTGTTCTTTCTTACTCCCTGAAAAATAGAAAAAGCATGCGACAATTAAACTTGCCAGGATAATTTTTCATGGCAAGACTTATGAAATCTTATAAGGAGTATAGTGTTATGATTGTTCTGGATATGGAAAAATTACATATAGGTGATGTTTTTCTTACATGTCAAAGCACCCTTGTAAGCAAAGCCGTTCGCTTTTTTTCAAAGGGGGAGTACTCGCACGCAATGCTATATGTTGGTGATGGAAGTTGTATACACTCTGATGCAAATGGAGTCCACGCGGAGAACGTTCAAAGACTCATATTTCAGGATGAAAGTAATATAAAAGTAATTAGGCCAAAAAATCGAATTGTTGCTGAGAAAGCAGCACTGTATGCACGAAGCAAGATAGGTGTAGGATATACTGTTAAAGAAGCTATAAGGGCTAAGATAGATCCAAAAAGAATCAAATCGGATAATAAGCAGTTCTGCTCGAGGCTTGTCGCTGAAGCATTTGACTATGCTGGGTACAAGATAGTTGATAACAGCTCTTATTGTACGCCTGAAGATATAAATTTGTCCTTGTCTTTTTACGAAGTTGAGTCCCCGCTGAGAGAAGCCTCTGAAGGTGAGGTAAACTTCACTAAAACATTTAGCCCTCTATCGTATCAGACTAACGCGATTAATAAAATTTTGTCAGATGCAAGACGTATAACGAAAGTCGACATTCAATCGTTTAACGATCTTGATGAGGTCATTTGCAAGCATCCTGAATACTCAGACTTCGTAGTAAAGTCTTTTAAGGAATCAGGGTTTCTTACTATATGGGAGTTTGATGTTAAAAAAAATCCATGGAGGTATCATGGCGATCTATTTCTTGCGCTAGAGTTACATCGAGAGAAGTTAATGGCGCTGGCAATCAAAGAGGTGGATAGCGCAAAAAATAGATTAGAGCGCTATAGTTTCAATTATGAAAGCTATCAGATTATGAGCATGCGAGGGATGAATTCTTATATAAAGATTAACATTGATTTATATAGAACTTTAATTAATGTGACAAATGATTGTATAAATGCTGGAGAATTCGTGATTAAGAATCTGAAATAGACATGAGGTAATTAAGAGAAATGCCTCCTATATTCTATAATTTAAACGGATAAAAACCATGTCTGGAAAAAATATTAGCATTGAACATAAGTATCTAAATAAAATTAATCTTATACTCCTGCCCAAACTTTGACAGGACATCGGTGACTGACTCTTTCAGTCTCTCGAACGTCTCATGCGAACCTAGCGGCAGCCAGTTGTACTTCACCTTTCGCCACAAGATCTCTATCAGGTTTAGCTCTGGTGAATATTTCGGCAAATAGATCGGCCAGATGCCTTTATCCGCCCAATCCAACCTATGTCGGCGAAACTCCGCAGAGCGATGCATGGAGGCGTTGTCCAGAAGCACCACGGCAGGCTTAAGCGGATCTTTACTCCCCGCCAGCTTATTAAAAAGCGCTACGACTTTGGCGGAATCCACCCGCTCCTCTGTGGCATGGAATATCAGCTTCTGGCGGCGACTCATAAACCCCAGAACGTTCAGTCTCTTATTGTGTGGATAGGATTTCATTTGCGTCGGCTTCCCCACAGGGCTCCAGCCATAAGGTAAGTTGGAACGCTGACTGAAGCCTGATTCATCAAAGTAGTAAAGCTCGATTTCGCCCGCATCCTCCCAGGATTGAAGATCTTTCACAAAGCCCAGAAATTGTCGGAAGGCGTCTTCATCCCGAAGCGCGCGCAGCGAAAAGCGGAATCGCTTGAAGCTATACTTTGATTTTTTTTAAGTTCCGTTTAACGGTCTCCAGACTAGCGCTTTTTCCAGTTTCTTTCTCCAGACGTATCTGGACGTCTCGTAGTTGTTGGGGCTGCTCGTCAATCCACTTACAAACCCTTTCTTGTTCCTGCTCCGTGTAAATGGGCGGCCTTCCCGGGGAGGCGTCGCTAATGAGGCCACATATTCCCATGCTTTCCCACTGCTCAATCCAGATCGAAATGGTGTTGCGGTGGAAGTCGATAATGTCGGCAATTTTATCGATTTTATACCCCTTATTGCTGAGCAATATGGCGTGACAGCGAATACGGAAACGGGAGCTCGGGCTGTAGCGAAATCCATCGGTAAGAGTCTTTATTTCAGCGGGCTTAAGATGATTGACGTACTTCACGGTGCAAAATATGATCAGTTCGGGTGGTCGTAAGTAGCCTATTTTATTAGAAAATTTTTATTTTGCTACTTAGTAGTTGCGTTGATAGTACTATTAGGGCTCCTTGTGTGGTTTGTAATGTGAGTACAAACCACAGGGTTTTATCTGGGGTGGATCTATATGGGCACGAAGATGACGGAGACTATTCTATTGATTGGACCGAAAAATATCTAATAATACAGTGCCAAGGTTGTGAAAATGTGATGTTTAGAAAAACACACTCCAACTCTGAAGATCTAGAGTGCTTCTACGACTCTTATGGGGTGCAAAGTGCTCGTCATACTGAGTACGCACACCACTTTCCAAACCCTGAAAAAGGGCGAGATATATTGGGTGATTTGCACCTTGTTCCTGATGAACTACAACGAATATATGTGGAAACAATAACGGCGATAAATAATGATTCACCTGTTTTAGCTGGAGTTGGAATAAGAGCAATCATAGAGGCGGTTTGTAATTATCAGAAGGCCGTAGGGAGTAATCTAAATAAAAAAATTTCAAATCTTGTTATGCAAAATAAACTCACTACGGAGGGAGGGGATATCCTACATAGCTTGCGAATCATGGGGAATAAAGCTGCACATGAGGTAATGCCCCATACTAATGTTCAGTTAGGGATCGCCTTAGACGTGGTTGAACATTTATTGAAAGATGTTTACATACTTCCTTACCACGCCCGTCACAATCTTAAAAGTAAAAAAACATAAATCTTTTATTTGTGTACTGATAGGCACGTCTGACCATAAATAAAATTAATACAGGAAGGATATATTTATAGTACAAGCGAATTTATCTTGTTTTTCAAAATATTGGCCTTCTTGGCCTGGCTGCTATGGCTCCCGCTGCTTGATGGCGTCCCACTTCCTCCTCCTTCGTGGGTGTGGCTCGCCGTCGTGGCCGCCAACTCCTGAACCACTCCGATTAGATCCGCAATCACCTGCAACACATCTACGCCACCGCCTCCCATAGCGATGGCCGGCGCTTGGATTGTCACGGCGGCGCTGGCTTTTAGCTCTATGACTTGCGCCTGGATCTTCCTCGTCGCGCTGGCGATGTCCGTATGGCTACCTTGAACGTTTATGGTTTTATTGTTGCTGGTTTGTGTGTCATTGCCGCTGATCGTCGCGGAGCGCGAGCCGCCCACGGTTGCGCTGTCGTCGCCTTGGATCGACGCGTGTCGGTCCCGTGCGACGACCTGGCTAAGGTCGGCGGCGGTGGTCAGGTTCAGGTTATCCGCCGCCGATAGGTTGGCGCATACCGCTCCGGATTGCGACTATATGAGAATGGTCTGCATTGACCGCTTGGAAAGTGGGGAGTCTGCGAAGGGATTAGTTTGCTCAGCTTAGCTACTGGGAACAGAGGGACTGAAAACACCCGAGCGTTAGCTCAAAGGTGTTTTCAGTATTGATTCGGTAGCTGATTTAACTCTTTTTACCTTGGCTAGAGTGTTTAGCCTCCATTTCCGCAGCCTGCTCCATTAATTTGAGCATTTCCTCTTCGGTCGTGGCTGCGCTCATTTTATTGAGGAGTTTATCTTGCTCGGATTTAGGAACTTGCGAGTCTGAGTAACTAAGCCTGCGTAGCTCAGCCAGGTTCTTGCAATATTCCTCCCACTCCGCGTCTTGCTCTGGTGTCGTCCACTTCAACGGACTGAGAGTTTTAGAGATTTTTGCGCTGGAGTGAGTGGACTTAATTTGCTCCAACTCATTAAGTGCGGAAGGCGATAGCTCGATCTTAACGCTGGATATGATGTTTTCTACAAGCTCGTAGAGCGGTTTGGGCGACACCATTGCGTCTTTCTTCGAGAGCTCTCCCGGCTCATATTGCAAAAGATGAAAATATATAAAGACGCAGACTTCATGATCAACCGGGAAAGCATATATAACCTTTCGGTCATCGCCACTGGTCACAGGCGTCACTTCAAATGTCACGGCATGTATTGGATGGCGACTATCTGGTTTCCAGTTAACCGGCGCATCAAATTTACTGCGTCCATTCGAAACCAAGTGGCCATATTCAGTAGTTAAAGCATCCATTATGAACTGCTGAAAATGGTCAGGCCTTAATAGCGAAAAGTCTTTGCTTGACGGGGTAATTCTCTGAACCGAGACTGTGGCGTCCACTTGGGCGGCATAGCCGGTAAACGCCTGTCCTCGAAAAGCCCAGCAACGCCGCAGAGGAACTATATATCTTAGTTCTTTATAGCAGGCTTCCTCACCAATCTTTCTACGGCCAGTTTCGTATAGGTTACTGTCAAATAAGTTATATTCGCTAGAAGGAGAAATATATTCTTCATAGAAGCCATCAGGAAGATGGCGGTTCATTAAAAAGCTGACTTTAGTTCCTGACAAAGAAATCTGAATAGCTCCAGCCTTTGAAAAATCTGGTCCTATTGGGGTACAAGGACGCTTTTTTCGGAGCTTAAGTGTAAGCAAACTCATGGCTTATGACCTTTCTGGGATGAGCCTCACTACTAAAAAAACCGCTCAGGCTTGAGGCTACTACAAATTAACGTCCGCTTGCCAAGGACGCCGCAAATCCGAATAGAACAAAAGCCCTTTTAAGCCCGCCTTTTCAATCGCATCCTTCACTTCCTGCGTACAGTATGCAACATAAAAGCGGTCAAACTTCGCTCTAAATATTGATACATTTTGTAGTTTTCCCTCGTGGAAGCCAATGCTCATTACATCACCGTATTCGTCCTGCTCACACTGAGTTTCGTCAAGCGCTTCAAGATCTTCAGCCAGACGTAGTGTGTTAAACATAAAGCCCTTACTTCCGTCGTAAACAACGGGCAAAAATTCGCCATCCTGGTCAATGATGTCCTTTAAAACATCGTATGCTTTTTCTGACAAAAACAGACGTCCCTGATGCTCTGATATATCAGGGATTAGCAGCCCCTTCTTGTCACTACCGAAATATATGCCAATTGGATTTTTCCAGATGTCTTTATAGGATCTAGGAGATCTATTCGCGTCGAAGCGGGTATCTTTGCTATCGCCAAACTCGCTAATAATTTGCTTATAGTCAAAACCGACATACTGGTATTTTTTCTGATCAGCATAAATTGCATATAGAGTCATCGTTTATCCCTTCAGACTTAAATATTGACGGTTCCTGGCGGCAAATGCCCCCGCTCAAGCCGAAGCCTGATCATTTTCAAAACTTTGATCAGGTCGTTGATACTATTGATATCAGTAAAGTTAATCAGCCCACCGAGCCAATTGTAGTATGCATGAGTGTGGACCCGGCTATGGGGTATAGCGTTTCTAAGATGTAGGGGCATTTGTGAGCGATATTTGCTACGCCTTGGCAGCCAGCACCCATTATGCGGATCGTCTATCCGCATCATACACCAAGCCATGACAGCTCGCATTGGCGCTGCTTGTGGGTGGCCTCCAGAAATTATCGCGTGGGCGTCACACAGCTCGGAGGGCCGTGGATCTCCGGCCTCGGTCATCAGATCACTAAGACGCTTGGAAATGTGTTTTTCGGCTATAAAGTCATCATAAGACATGCCCTGCACAGCAGCTCAATATCTATCCACACCTTCTTGAACCTGTGCGGCGACCACTACCGTATTTAGATCGACGACAGAGGGGTATCTACTTTGGCGAACTTATCAACCGCTCGATCTACAATGTCTTTTTCATAGAACTTCTTAGGGTTCTCTGGCTTAGCCATTATTACGTATCCATTGTGTATGAGAGGGATAGCGATGTTAGCACTCAAGAAATGCACAGCCCCATCAGCCATAAACCCTAAATCAGTCGCCATCACATATGTACCAGGGCCTGCTTGATTTGACTGAGCACAACCTCCCCCTCTACAGGGTTACCCCTAGATGGATCTCCAGTCCTTTTGAGAAATAATGCGTTTAGAGATAACGATGGTCTCGTTAGAGTGTTTGGAAGGCGCAGATAGTCATGCCCGCGATGTTCTCGCCTTATTTTTCGCTGACGCTCGTGTAGTTGGCTTGATCTCTAACCTCTGCAATACCGCGATGATGGTAGTCGCTAAAGATTTAACAGCGCCGTTCAGAACAGCCAAGTCTCAAACAGTTAAGCGGAGTGTCTTGTAAGCGAGGCGATCTGATTTTTTGTATTTGCGACGGTGGGTGCTGATGGCTGAGCGGTGGCTGAATATTGGAAGGATATGTGGATATGTCAGATAACCCTATAGTTAACAAAACCCGATCCTTATACAGGATTTTTGTACTCTGCAGCCTGGCGTTTTTGAATGCCGCTTGCGGCGGCGGTGGAGGCTCATCAAACGGCGGAAGCTCTTCCAGCGATGGCGACGATTCGTCAGGGGGCACGACGGGGCTTGAAGGCACGCTCATTTTTGAGAAAGTAGTCAATAAAATTCATCAGTACAATCTGGCGACTAACGAAGCAAAGGAAGTGTTGGAGCTGGATGGCGTAATAGGCGTTGATGAGTCACAAAACCTGATATTTGTGGAAGATGATTTCCAAGTTGAGGGAGACGGAGTCAATTTTCGGGTAACCACTCATACCATGGATCGTAATGGCAATGTCATTTCATCATTCGTCAAGCCAGGTAGTTTTACGCTCGACGTTGATCCCAAAGTCTCTCCAGATGGCAGCGTTATCGCGATGTATTACGAACCGGAAAACCTGGGTATACCTGCGCTGGTTTTAGTGAACAGAAATGGCGACACGCTCCGCTATTATGAGGATCAACATTCCCATATCAGAGCCTTTGACTGGTCACCTAGCGGCGTATTGTATATTGCCGAGGACGACTCGATTTATAAGGTTGATTTCCAGGTTGGGCCAGGAAAGCAGTTGGTGAGAAAGTTTAACGATAGCCATGTCTGGGACACCCTATCGATCAGTCCCAATGGAATGCAGGTGGCTTTCAGTATGAGCCAAACATCAATGACGCGGGGCAGCGGTTATTTCGATTTATATGTCATGAATGTTGATGGAACCAATCTTCGGGTTATGGTGAATAACGAAGAAGATGACATCCACGGCGCTGCATGGTCTCCAGATGGCAGCCGCTTGGCGATCACAAGGGGAATTTACATCCGCGATAACATTAGCCCCTGTCGCGGCGCGCTGTACATCATCAAAGCAACAGCGGCTAATCTGACTTTGGATGAGAACAGCCCTGACGTAATCTCCCTGGTCGATACGCTTGGTGATAGATTCTGTTCAAATCCCGCGTCCGTGCCGATATGGGCGGATTGGTGATTCTTGGAGGTGCTTTTGCCAATAGGGCTGACGTTTGAACGAGTCAGCCCTGAGTCTATCTCGGATGTCGAAGCTTACCTGCTTTCCAGCAACCAAACCGTCTCGGTCACTTCAGTCAACTCTCTCAAGCCGCCTTCCACCCCAACCGTTGCAAGCGTAGTTAACGCATAGTTTTCGGCGTAGTGGTGTTTGACCTCTTGGACGCTAATTGAAAATGGAGGGCCTTCCATTTGGTTTTGATCGTACTGATAGCAGAGCATGAGTTGGGGGGCGTTATTGGTGAGCGCCATAAGGTGTTTGGCGTAGCGATCCCGCATCGGTTTTGGTAGCGCCACCAGGGCGGCGCGATCGTAGATGGCGTCAACATGCCCCAGTGCTTCAGCGGTTAGTTCGAAAAAGTCGCCGACGATGATATCCAGGTTCTCTACGCTGTAGCGTTTGCCATCGGCGATTTCTGATATTGCAGGCGTCAGGCCCAGTTCCTCGAAGAGCTGCTCGATGGCCATTTCGCTCAGCTCACATCCGACCACAGGATGGCCCTTTGAGAGCAGCCAGGCAATATCCAGGGTTTTGCCGCATAGCGGCACAAAAACACGACTACCCTCGTCTAAATCAAGCCTGTCAAAGTGAGCGACCAACAGTGGATTAGCTTCACCTTGGTGGAAGGGAGTATTGTTTTCCGCCCATCTCTCATGCCAGAAATTTGCATCCATATTGATTCCTCTTATAGTCGATAAATGGGCGTCGCACCGACATTAAAGAAGATTGCGCGTTGCTCCGCCATATGTGTGGAGATAGCATACAAGCTCAAGTCGACTTGAGGTCAAGCATAAATGCCTGACAGAAAAACCATGGACATCGGAGAAGTCATCAAGCTATCCGGTCTGCCCGCTTCCACCTTGCGTTTTTACGAGGAGAAGCAGCTTATCCAGCCTATAGGCAGAAAAGGCCTGCGCAGGGTTTACGACGCAGGTATTCTGCAAAGACTTGCGCTGATTTCCTTGGGGCGTAACGCCGGTTTTTCTCTGGCAGCAGCTTTCCATCATGCGCGACGGCCTGCGTCACGCAGCCGAGTGCCCTGCGCCCAGCCATCTGGAATGCCCCACTTTTCTGCGTATTTTGAATGTGGTGGATAAGGAGCAGTATAAGAAAAGAAAATCGTCGAAAATGGATCGCAGCACTCCTATGCGAGGTAAATAAATTTCGAACTATGGCTTTAGCATTGCTCACCATTTTGCCCTGGCTTTCAGATATACAAATTATTCAGGCGTCGCCTATGCAATGTGCATGATAGAGAAAGCAACAATCAGCCTTTATACTTCTAATTTACCCTCAACTCTGAAACGAATTTAAGCTGTATAAAATGGATTTAATCTTCATCCCTTTTTTATTTTTTGCGGCGTACGTCAGCTATAGAAACCGCAACCCTCACACTCGCACCATGATCGGCGCACTACTAGGATTATGGCTTTTTATTGTCTCTCCTTATATCCACTTTTACTCAGAAACATCTGCAAGCAGCCTTATACTAAAATATATCCTTCTATTCATCCCTCTTTTTATTATTGTCGTAATCGGATTTACTCGCTTCGCCACCAACGCAATATTTGTGCATAGCTCAATTAGCGTCATTCTTTTCATCGCCGGCTACTTGCTTTCCGCAGGGTTCGACAGGGAATTGAAAAGCGCAATTGCCCTGCACACGGGGTATTTTGATAGCCAGCCGCCATTCTTTACTGACAGCAAGTTAGACCAAAAAGCGAGTGTTTACCATGACGCAACATCAGGCATAAAACTGTCCATCCCTGTCGAATGGCGGGAGAATCATATGGAGTCAACAAACTCTCTTTATTTCACATTTTCGCGGGACGAAAAAATTCTGGCGGAGATAAGAGTGACCTGTATGCACTCCGGTGAGATAACTCTCCCTGAAATTGTTTTCAATTACTCAAGGTCGGACTATAACCGGCTCGCTGAAAGCGCACAGTGTTATAAGCAAGAAGATTTCAGAGCTTGTTTACTCAAAGAGAAGAAATCCCAAGACTGGGAAAAGCGCTGGCGCTGGATAGCCGCAAGCCAGCTGAGAGAGCAGTTTGTCGCGTTGGATATGGTGCAATATGTTGAAGAGCCGTACTTTGCCCAGGTATTTGAGCATGCCATGTTCTCAATAAAACTGGTTCCTCCCAGCGGCGAAGCCTGCCCACCAATTTCTATGAAGTGGTTCTAACAAAAAGGACATCCCACACCACTTTTGGCCACGCCAATAAAACTGATCCAAATCACAGCGCTAAAAAGCGGTCAGTGCTACCTTTCCCGCTTATACAAACAAGGAAAACAATAACAATGATAAACGCACATACGCCGCCCCAAAATAGTTAGCCACTTAGTACTCTTGGCTCAAAAAACTGATATCCTTCTCATAACAAATGCATATTTAATGCATAAATACTTATTTTCGCGCCATTAATTCCACATTTAAATTTTACAGACGCATAGAATTAACAATCCGCATTTAGTACGGATGAAGTTAAAAATAACCATGGTATGTTATAGCCCGTCAAAATTTACATAAAATATATTTTGCAATTAAAGGGAGTTATTGTGATTTATTCTTTTTCGTCACTACCAGAAGAAAAAACAGAGGTAGGCGGCAAGGCTTATATGCTGGCGATGATGACGCAAATGGGAATACGCGTCCCCGAAGGTTTTATCTTGGACGCCAAACCCAGCCAGGAAGAGCTTGCAAGCATTCACCAAACGCTGGGAGATCAGTTTTGCGTCGCCGTACGCAGCTCCGCAACCGGAGAGGATTCCAAAGAACACAGCTTCGCCGGACAAAATTCCACGTTTCTATTTATCAGAACTCGGGAAGACCTGGTCACCGCCATTAACAACTGCTTTGACTCTATCCTCAAAGAGTCTTCCACCACTTATCGCAAACACTTCCTCGGCTCCGCCAAAGCCGTCCCCATGAATGTCGTAATCCAACAAATGATCGACGCAAAATACGCTGGCGTCTTCTTCACCAAAGATCCCAGAAATGAAGACAAAGGCTGGCTGCTGGAATATATCAGCGGCGTGGGAGAAGACCTTGTCTCCGGCAAAAAGACGCCCAGGCAGATTCACGAAAATAGCGGCAGCGACGACATCAAACCAGAACAGGTCGAGGAAATCGTCAACGTTTCCCGGCAGCTGGAAGATAAGTACCATCAGGACTTCGATATCGAGTGGGCGATTGACGATAAAGGCGTCGTCTACCTGCTGCAAGCGCGCCCCATTACCGCCAAGAACTCCATTTCACAGATCAAAAAGTTCGGTCTGGAAGAACTGGAGCGCCTGAAAACCCAATACAGCAAAGACACTACCTGGGACGGGCAAACCTTCGCCGAGCTTTCGATCAACCCCAGCATTTTCTCCAGCGAGCTTTGGAGCGACTCATTCAAGAAAAACGCCGCCTTCGACAAAGCGCTGCAGAAGATCGGCTATCTGGGCTTTCGCGACATGAAAGAAGGCGAGTCAATTCTGGATAACGTCTTCGGCAAGAATTACGTCAACCTCACCCGACTGGCGCCGCTCTATTTTGGGCCCATGCCCTACTCCATCGAGCCGCTGCCCAGGCCTCATCTGAAGTTCCATGTCTCCAAGATCAACCTGAAGACCATTCTCTACACTCCCAAAACCGTGTTCAAAATGGTCTCGGCGGGTCTGAGCGTGAACACTCACAGGAAGGAGTTCATCAATCTCGCCAGCAAGGATCTGATAAGTTTTTCCACCGTCATGGACAGGCCTAACGACCTGAGCTACTACCAGTCCTGGAGCGACGACGACCTGAAAGGCCGCTTGTTGAAAGAGATGATTGTTTTCACACGGGATACGTTGGTCTGGCCCTACATTCTGATTTCCCTGACCGAGACCACGATTCAAACCCTGCACTCCCTGCTGGCGAACATCTTCAACGATCAAAAAGCGGCGGAGCTGATACGTCAGTGGACCGGCAACGGCATTAGAACCGAAACCTTTGAGATGGGCCGCTATTTCAAAAAGGCCTGCGCCAAGCCCGAGTTGCGGGGCATGTTTCTGGAGAAATACGGCCATCGCGGCCCCGGTGAGTTGGACCTGATATCCAAACGCTGGATCGAACTGGGCGAAGACGCTTTTTACGATCTCAGCGTGGAGGATTATGAGAAGGGCAAAAACAACCACACCTTTATCGACGTCGAAGAAGAAATAAACCAGTTTAAAACCTTCAAGAAGACCCTGGTTCTGGAAGAATGGCAGCTTCTGAAAGATCTGCTGGAGCTGCGGGAAAAATGGAAAATGGCGATCCTCAAACCCTTCGCCCATTTCCGCTATATCCTGCTGGAATTCGGCAAGCGCTATGAGTTGCCTTCCAATGATATTTTCTGGCTGAACACGGAAGAAATCATTCGCTTCGATAGAGCGGCGTATGCGTCACGCATTGAAGAACGCAAACTCAAATCCAAACTGTTCAAGCATTTCAATTTTTCCGCCGTCACCTCCATTCAGGAAATCGAGAATGTCCTGAATAACCGGCAACCACAGAACGATAACCTGAAGGGCGAAGGCATCTCTCCCGGGCTGGTCAAAGGCGAAGTGCTGGTTATCAACGATCCGAACAAATGGAAGAACATCAAGTGGCCGGCGAACCCGATTGTGGTGGCGGAATCCACTGATCCGGGCTGGACGCCGATCTTCACCAAAGCCAAAGGCATTATTGTTTCAAAAGGCGGCGTGCTGTCGCACTGCGCCATTGTTGCGAGAGAAATGGGAATTCCTGCTGTCAGTGGAATCATCAACTGCCATAACAAATTTAAAGGAGGAGAGAATGTTTGGCTTGACGGAAATGATGGAACTATCCGCATCATCTAATACCCTCAGCGAAGGTTATCAATACGCTATAGTTCCGACGGTATTATTGCCTCTGGCATTTTTGGGAACCGCCCTCAGCGTCGTCGCCACCTTCATTGCAGGGATGTTCGGCGTGAAGCTGAAAGCCGAAGGCCCCAAAAAGCTGCTGGAGCTGCTGCTCAAGCCGAAAGTGCTGTTGGCCGCCGCTGTGCTGAATCTGGCGATTTACGGCGGCTACCTTGGCGTTGATTATGTGAAAAACGGCCCCGTGCCGCAGGCGGTGCAGAAGTTCGCCAACTCGGACACCACCTATCACCAGAAAGCCAAACAGGGCGACCGGGCGCTTTGGAAGCAATCCCTGGAAGGCGAAGGAATATTCGCACGGGGAACCATCGTCAACGGCGAGCTGTTCTTCGGCACCAATGAGGGGTACCTGTACGTCGCTGACGCCGATACCGGCACAATCAAAAACAAACTGTTCTTCGGCAAGTTTCTCTCTCCCAGTCCCACTCTGTATAAGGGCTTTCTGTATTTCGGAGAAGGCTTGCATCAGTCTCACAGTATGGGCGTGTATAAGTTCGACCCTGAGAAAAAGCAGGTTGTTTCGCACTTCAGGACCAACGGTCACACAGAAATTTTTCCCGTATTCGCCAGTAGCGATGGCAAGGATTACCTGCTGCAGACCGCAGGTGAAGACGGCCTTTACGCCATTAATCCAGACACGATGGAGAAGTTCTGGCAGTTCAAAGGCGGTCACATGGACGGTTTCGCTCTGGTGCAAGGCGACTACGTCTATATCGGCAGCGGCATTCCCAGAGAGGGGTTCAGCATAAACAGACCATTCGCGTACAAATTGAACTTGAAAGACGGTTCTATCGTCTGGAAAAAAGAGCTGCCCCTATCCGCCTGGTATGGCCCCGTTCAAGTTCAAGATAATGTCTGCTTTATTCAGGGCGAAATTCATATCGACACCCATGTGGGCGGGCTGTCCTGCTTCACAAAAGCCGGAGAAAGAGCGCACTCTCTCGTTATCAATTACCCCGTGGTGGGCAAACCCATCGTTAAAAACGACACCATCTACTTCAATGACTACTACGGCAATCTTTACGCCTGGAACGCCATCAACAACAAACTCAAATGGGAAATCGAATCGGAAATCAAAAAAGGCACCTACTCCTCCCTGCAATTTTATAACGATAAGGAAATCATCTACGCCAAGCTCACCGGCGGCGTCCTCATCATCAACATGGAAAGCGGCGAAGTCCGGGAAAACGTCGACTTCGCCCAAGACGAACTCATCTACGCAGACCCCCTCGTCAAAGACGACGCCTTCTACCTGTTTGGGATGAAGGGGAGCATTTATAAGTCGGCGAAGATCTAACCCTCTATCTGGAGGAGCTTGACCTGCAAGCTCCTCTTGTCTGCCGACTTGACACTAATCCATTGATTTAAAGACTATTAACGCTCCTTTCATATTTTCTCCGAATAAAACAAGGAGCCGTTTTGACCAAACTTCATAAAGGCATATCACAGGAAGAGTTCGAGAACGGGTATTACTACGCCACGGAATTAAAACAGTTCGCCCAATCTCTGGGGATCAAAACCGGCTCGTTACGCAAGAACGAAATTGAGCAGCATATTAAATCTCACTTGTTCGGGGCCGTTCAGGGTGAGCTGCCAAAAAACGTCGCTAATCGGCAGACCAGCGGCGCTCGCGATAAATTGGCGGCTAACTCCTTCGTCGTTAACTATGTCAGCGACAAAGCCACCAAAGCATTTTTGCGCGAGGAAATCGCCAAGCGCGACCCGCAACTAAAAGACAAATCCGGTCAGTGGTATTGGCTGAACGACTGGCGCAAGGCGCAAATTGGCGCCAACCAGCGCATCACTTATCAGGATCTGGTGGATAAGCTATTTGAGTTAATGACCACACCCGGAAAACTGCCGCGCATTCCTTCCACACGATTCAACAATTTCATCACAGACTTCCTGGCGGACCCGGTGAACGCCAGCGCCACGCGCGCGGACGCCATGGCGGCCTGGGAAACGCTCAAAGCTCTGCCCGCCCGGAAGACGTATCAGGCCTATAAACAGCGCAAAGGTTAAACGCTTCGGCGGCCCGGTGCGAAAGTAACTATCCTGAATAAAGTCCAACCCGCATAGCCAAGGTGAAACAGACGCCCAGGAGGCGCGATGAGTAATCTGACCAAACAGAACGAATATGAATGTGACGTCAAAGACTGTTGCGGCGCTATCCAGTTGATTATCGAGCCCAGGGAAAAAGATCTCGGCGGCTTTTCGGTGCGCAGGACATTGCCTACCGCCAAGCGCAAAATGGTGGGGCCGTGGGTCTTCTTCGATCATATGGGGCCGGCCAACTTCCCCGCAGGGGACGGCGTCAACGTCCGTCCACATCCCCATATTGGCATCGCTACTGTGACCTATCTGTTTGACGGCGAGATACTGCATCGGGATTCTCTGGGAAGCGTTCAGCCAATCCTGCCTGGAGATATAAATCTCATGGTCGCAGGTCGAGGCATCGTCCATTCAGAGCGCGAAAGACCGGAAATTCGCAACAAGGATCATAGCGTACACGGACTGCAACTTTGGCTTGCGCTGCCAGAAGACCAAGAGGAAATCGAGCCGGCTTTTTACCATTATCCCGGCGCAAGTATTCCGCTGGTCACCGTGGACGGCGTCGACGTGCGGGTAATGATGGGAAGCGCATGCGGCGTCGCCTCCCCGGTAAAAGTATTTGCAGAAACCTTATATCTGGCAGCTCACCTGCAACCGGGACAAACCTTCAAACTGCCACAGACGGAAGAACGCGCCGTCTACGTGGCGCAGGGCGAATTGAAAGCCAGGGACAACCTGCTTCCACAATACGCCATGGCGTTCTTCTCCAACGAACCCGACGTCACCCTGGAAGCGACTCAGGACACTCGTCTTGTTCTTATCGGCGGCGAATCTTTCAATAAACGCTTCATCGACTGGAACTTCGTTTCCAGCCGCAAAGAGCGTATTGAACAAGCTAAACAGGACTGGAAAAGCGGACGTTTTCCGAAGGTTCCAGGAGATGAAGATGAATTTATTCCTTTGCCGGAATAGCAAGAAAATAAACTCCGCGGCGTTATAAATTCGCTGCTTTTAGTTCATCAGGAATACGCCACTTCGATCCTTCAGGCTCAGCGCTTTCCTGTGGCGGTTGATAGGGGATCAAGTTGGTAGCGAAATCATTATTGAGTAGGCGCTTTTCAATAGCTTTCAGTAGCCTAAACGCTTTCTTTTGATGACTGTCATCGATGTCTTTCTCTGATGCATACTGGGTGAAATAGTCAGGCGCAAAACCCCAATAGATTTGCAAGGCGCTACCACGGTCCAGCTTCTCGTCTTTAATCAGTCTGGCGAGTTTCCTGTAACCCAACTCTTCTTCCGTATCCCAGTCAATCTCATCAAGCCGCCCCTGCAAGCCATAACAAGGCTGCGAGTGCAGCTGAACAAGTTCCACGATATCAATCCCGAACTCGTCCCTGAGAATTTCCGCCGCCACAAGTGCGGCTTCCGCCTTGCCGCCAATCTCCTTTCTTACTTTGGGTTTGGCTTCCTCCCAAAGATAATCCACGTCGAGCGCTATCGGACCTGGATAACCGTACTTTTTCTGTGTTTCTACAGACCAGATCAAGTAGCTTCGCGCATCTGGATATTTGCTTTTTACGCTAGGGCCTGTTGACGTTTCACATCGGCAGCCATAAATACCCACAAGCCATGGCTACCATACTTTCATAGTTTCTCTTCAACTTGTCATATCTCGTCGCGATGGCCCGGTACTGTTTGAGTCGGGCGAAGGCATTTTCCACCAAATGGCGATACTTGTATAAACCCCAATCCATATCGTCATTACCTTTGACAGAGTTTCGCTTTCTCGGTATCACGGCCCTGGCCCCCTTCCTTTCGATCTGTGCCCGCACTCGTTCACTATCGTAGCCTTTGTCTCCGACAATCGCCTCTGACGAGGGAAGCTTTTCAATCAACTCCGCCGCTGCTGTGCAGTCATTGACCTCGCCTCCAGTGATCTCAAATTCCACTGGAAGACCATAGGCATCCACGGCCAGATGCACTTTCGTGGTATTGCCCGCCCGACTCTTTCCAATCGCCTGAGGCTCTTCCGTACAGGCTCCTGCGCTGTGCTGATGGGCCTTCACATAGCTGCCATCAATGAACCCCCATTCCAAATCCGGCTCGCGGACCAAGCTCCGGAAGATCCTCAACCACTTGCCTTGGGTAGACCAGGAATTGAATTTTTTGAACACCGAATTCCAGTCTCCAAACTGCCCTGGCAAGTCTCGCCAGGGACACCCCGTCCGCATTCGGTACAACATGCCTTCCACCATCATTCGTAGTGTGGGCTTGTTATAGATTCGCTCTTGCAGCATGATCTCTTTCAGCTTCGACCAAAGCTCGTCACTGAGCATCAATCGGGGCATCGCAAACTCGTTTTGTTGTTGGTGTGGGAACCGCAATATGACGAGTTTGCGCCTATCTATCACCTATGACGAAACGTCAACACGCCCTAGGGTTTAGCTTTTCATAGCTTGATATTCGGCTTCGTAAAGAGTGCCTGACCCTGTCAAACCAAGCGTTGGCTTCTGGAGAGTAATCGTTATTCATAAGCACCTTAATCAAGCTATTTTCGGAGGATTAAACCTACTCTATCTCAAACGAATAATTGAAGTCAGCACGCCCGTTTGTAGATACTCAAAACGCCCTTCAAAACGCAATCCTTTATACAAGGCGGGAGTAAGATCCTGGTCCAGTTCGATTTGGAAGCTCCCTTTCCGCTCGTCAATAAACACCATATTGGCCGCGTCAAAACCAAAGTAATATCCCACGTCTGAATACAGCGATTTAAACAGGCTTTCTTTTGCCGAAAAGATCAGGGTGAGCATACGCGGATCAGGATGAGAAGCGCCGCCGACAAACTGGTAATCCGCATCGATGAGAATAGATCCGACAATATCTCCCGCCACTTTCTCGCTGAGCATATTCTCTACATCAATACCCACGCTTTTTACCCGATCACTATCAGCCACAGCGCAAATAGCCATGTCCTGCGCATGACTGATTGATCCGGTGAAGGACTCAGGCCAAACAGGCGCGCGGTTCTCGCCAATCCCGACAGAAAGATCAGTCGCCCCTGACGCCATCAACGCTCGCCGCGCCACATAACGTCCCGCAACAAACTCGGCTCTGCGTTTCGCCACCGCCCGATCCATTGAATCAGGCAAATCCGTCCCAAGAAGATGGTTCACCATGTCATCTGAATAGCGATCCACGGAAAACTCACATTGAAAGCATACCCCTGGAAACCCGGGAATTTTTCGCTCAGAGAGATGCTTGATGTACAGGTCAGTTGAATCGCTCAACACGCGGTCGTCCACTTCCGTGCCCCTTGGCCATACAAAAGCGCCATGATACTAGCCGACTCCATTCATAGCGACTTTCGTTAACGCGACCGGGAAAAACAAGTTGGCCAAGAATTAATCCATATAGCCTAACCCCCATGCCCAATTTCAGAAATCGGTAAATCGAATAGAATTTCATCCAATTTTCCTTAGGGATGAGGCGCCGAACCTGCACAGCCAAGAGCTACCACTGCAATCCCCCCACGGCTGTCTCATCATCTTGTTAATCTTTTGTTTTTATTGATACTTAACAGGAATGTTTGCAGATGAGTTTTGACAGTCAAGCCCGCTTCGGCATCACCCCTTTCGCTCCACAGAAACCCTTGAGACAAGGTGGTCAGCAAGGTGAATTCATAATCTTCAGCAAAGAGACTAACGGCTCGGTTGGACGAAAGGTATTCATTCATACAGGCATAGCTCCCAGCTTCATAGCATTCATTAATCCAACCACTTTTGAAGGAAAAGAAATAATAAAGCATATTACCGAGCTAAGAGGGGTTGCTGGTGGGTTACAAAGTTGCAACAACCTTAATAATGCTTTTGAGCACTTAAGCTTAATTAAGCACGTACAAATCTGCTATAAAATCATTCAAGGTGGAGAAGTCAGCGCAGGCGTATATATCACAGATATTCGCTCCACATTCTCACAAGATCGAAACGCCTGTGGACTTTACTCAGTAAGAAAGGTAGCTGGTTCCGATAAAATATCAGCAACTCCTCGTAATGCAAATTATATAAAGAGCGACTTTAGGTTTGCAGCCATTAATTCTGGGAACAAGCCACTTGAAAATGCTATTGACGAAATATATACAGACTTACTCCCTAAAGATGGCTGGGCAGGTGATAGAAAGTTTTCCTTATTCTACAATCCAAGCCATTTAGTCAACGACCTTGGCGTATGGGTTACTCCAGCACAAAAAAGTCACAATCCAGAAGAAGCGGCTAGAAAGCTTGCAGAAGTATTTATTGAAACTTCAAAACATAGAAAAATAATGGGCGAAAAAGAAAGACTTCGCTGGTTTATTGTCGGAAACGGAATAAAGTTACTGGAAAGAGCTCTGAATAGCGTTCCAGCTGAGCTTTCCGGCAGAAAAGACTTACTAGAGTTACACGCATTTCAAATTGTAGACCCTACCAACGACCCAGGAAGCGTATTAAGGCGGCTGAGCTACTTAGGAGCGGCATTTAGTGACACTCCCGTTAACGCCACGGAGAAAATGTCCAGAGCTGGAGCCATATCTATGGCTATATCACGCAGAAATATATCAAACGAAATAAAGGATCTGGGAAAAAGTCAAAACAAGAACTATAGTGAAGCTGCGAACAAGTTTTTACGTAATACTGAAGATGCCTCAAAAGCGTTTAGCAAAGCCCATACCTCAATGCATACTCCTAGGCATTACACTTTCACAGATATAATCAATCAAGCTAGTGGAATTTACCGATGGTAAACTTAGGTCCCATTACTGGCCCCAGCTACGATAGCTCTCCTATTGTAAATTTTGACCTTTCAGGTACGACGCTAACGCTCAGATTGCCAGAACACCAGCAAGACAATGCTTCATATTTAGCTGCACAAAGTATAGATATTTTTGATACGCAGCTATTTGAGTCATATGAAGAAATGGGTTTCCAATCATTTAGCCTTGCCCGTTCCGCATGGGACTATAACTTTGATAACAACGGGTTAAAGGCCGGCAGCTTTATGTTTTATCTAAGCCTATGGAATGTCTTTACCGATAAAAACCAGCTATCAAGTCTGATAGAAAAGACAGATTATGAGAAGTGGCTTTTAGCCTATTTCAAGGGAGTATATGAAAGCCATGTAGAAGATTCAGACGAAGAAGACGCTACTTTTTGGTGTCCATCGCACAATGAAGATTTGCATATCTTCAAGAAAAATAAAATAACATGGTGGAAAGGTCGCTTCGGTAGTCCCGACATGGACCGCATGTACTACTGGATCAGCACACCAATAACAAAGGAACATTGCCTATTCCTAATTGTTACGATGTCTGGTTTTGTAGAAGACCATATAGCCCCGAAGGAAGAAGTGGACAAAATGCTGGATGGCTATATTGATGACTTCCTCGAACACTTCCACATCCAATACACTCCGGAAACCTTAGCGGAAATGGAGCTATACAAATAGCTCCGCAACGCCACTCAATAGGATGATGAAGTGCTGAATACGTCACAGATATTTGGGCCAGACTATAACGACTGTCCTTTAGTAAGCTTTAGCTTAGCTGACAGTCTGATTACGCTTCGTCTACCTTCGAATGAGTTGAAATCCCCTTCTGTTTTAGCGCCATCAGAAGTGGACACTAAAAACCCTGAAATTTATACGTCAGGAGGGGCTAAAGGCAGTCTCAAGTTTCTATTCCTGGTAAAGCAAGGCTGGTTCTATAAGCTAGCGGGGAGTCCGTTTAATGCTGGCACCCTCAACTTTAGTTTAAAGTTGTCTGAAGTGTCGCTTGATAAGGAAACAGGCGACTCATTACTCTCTCCTGCTGCGTTTGATCAATGGCTGGTTAACTTATTTAGAGATGACTTCGCGCCTCTTGATAAGGACAAACTGGAAGAGCTGACCCTGTATAAGATTGAGCCCAGCCCCGAGCACATGTGGGTTTATCCCAAAAGCAAATCCGATTTCAATCGCTTTCAATTAAACCATTCTCTGTGGCGCTATGCCCAGGCGGGACATCCAAGTGTGAAGCCACACCCATTTTGCTTGGCGACGCCATTAAGCAACAAGCACGCCCTCACTTTAGGGTTCAGCTTTGGCGGATTTTCATTACCCAATGGGAACATGATAGATAACTATAACGATCTTCTACTTTCTTATATCAAAGACTTCCTAGAACACTTCCACATCCAATATTCCCCAGAAACTCTGGCGGAAATGGAGCAGTACAAGTAATTTCAAACGGCGCATTGCTTGATGCGCCGTTTTTCTTTCCTCTCATTACTCGCTCATTGCTACCTCCGCAATCCCTGCCATCTCCCGCCCCCCAGTCCCAGCTCACTTAACCTTTAGTCCGACAGGGTTAATGCTTAGATCATATGTCTAATTATCCGGACAGTTAGCGGGCTTTATAGTGCTTCGACAGCTATTATTTAATCAGGCGACTACTACGTTGATACTTAGAGCATTGCCTGACGTTTTTGAGCAGTTAACAAGGGTAAAGCCATGTCATCGCAAACGACGGATAAACGACAACTGACGCTGCAGTTTCTCGCGGAGCCCACTGACGTCAACTTTGGCGGCAAAGTGCACGGTGGTGTGGTGATGAAATGGATCGACCTCGCCGGCTACGCCTGCGCAGCGGGATGGAGCGGACGTTATTGCGTGACCGCTTATGTGGGCGGCATCCGCTTTATTTGCCCTATCCATATCGGCATGTTGGTGGAAGTGCAGGCCAAGGTGATTTACACCGGCCAGAGCAGCATGCACCTCGCTATCGACGTTTACTGCCGTGACCCCATTGAACAAGAACGCAAGAAAGCCACGCACTGCATCATGATCTTCGTCGCCATTGATCGTGACGGCAAACCAGTGAGAGTGCCGACGTGGGAGCCGAAAACCAAGAAAGACGTCAAGCTGCGCGACTACGCTCTGAAGCTGATGAGTCTGCGCCAGGAAATCGACGAGGAAATGAAGGATTACTTCAACGAGTAACCGCACCGCTCACCACAAGCAGGCCGCTTTGTTATCAGAGACGACCTGCTCGTTGACCAAAAGCTAAAGCAAGCTCTACAAACCCTAACACTTTCGCCTCAATTTTGCTGTTTCGGTCCCCTCGGTTTTCCACTAATATGCCCGCCCGGGCCACACTCCGTCGCAAATTTTGAAACAGGCCGGCCTGTCTGGGTTTGGGCCTCGTTCCATGTTGCGACGCAGGGCTTTGACAAAACATCTTCAACGTCAATATCGCTTAATTTCTCGACAGTTTCGCAAAAATCAAGTATGGATGAGGACTTATCGGCCAAGCATGGCGGGTGGTCGCCACCGAAACAGGAGTTTAAAGACAAAGGGTACACTGACGCGGAATACCGGATTCGGTAGAAAGGTGTTTGTACGTGGTTTCTCAAAACACTTTGCACGAGATTTAAGATGTCATTTGTTATACGGTCCAGCGCCTGTTATCTCCCTCAGGGCAAGGTTTCAGCGGAAGAACTGGATCAACGTTTAAGCCTGGATCCTGGAACCTGCCGTAGACGCTACGGCGTGGATTACCGCCATTACGCCTCCCCGAGCGAAACCGCTCTGTTTATGGGAGCGGAAGCCGCCAGGGCGGCCCTGGACAGAGCAGAATTACAGTGGGCGGACATCGACTTGCTGGTTTGCGCCAGCGGCACCTCCCATCAGGCCCTTCCCTACAACGCCGCCGGAGTGCTGGCGGAGCTGCAGATCGCTGAACCTCTGGCCACAATGGACGTCAACGCCAGTTGCCTGTCATTTCTGGCGGCGCTGGAGTTCAGTCACTGCGCCATCGCCAGCGGTCGCTACCGACGGGTGCTGATCGTCTCCAGCGAAGTGGCCAAAATCGGCGTCCAGGACGTCAAACCTGAAACCGCCACCCTGTTCGCAGACGGCGCCGCCGCCTTTGTACTGGAAGCCTCCAAGAACAGCGCAGGGTTGCTCACCAGTCTGTTTCAGACTTACCCAGAGGGATATTCCCTGTGCCAGATTCGCGCTGGCGGCAGCGGCTTACATCCCACTCGCAACCCAATGGAGGCTGTCGCCGAGGGCAGCTACTTCGAAATGCACGGCAAAGCGCTCTACAAAATGGTTTCCAAACTCGCGCCGGACTTCATCCGCCAGGGCCTGGGAAAAGCGCAGCTGACACTCTCCGACATCGCCCATATCGTACCGCACCAGGCGAGCCACGCCGGCTTGGCGCATTTAGTTCACCGGCTCGGTTTGGATAACGACAAGGTGGTCAACCTGTTTGCGACCATGGGCAACCAAGTCGCTGCGTCTTTACCTATCGCCTTGGACCATCTGCTTCGCAACAAACGCGTCGCCCGCGGCGAGCAGGTGATGTTGTTCGGCTCGGCGGCGGGCCTGTCGCTGGGGCTGGGAGTGTTGAGCCTGTGAAGATTCTGGTGACCGGCGGCACCGGCATGTTAGGCCAGTCTATCGTGCGCAACTATCAGGGCCGCTTCGATATCCGTTTTATGGGCCGGAATCAAACTCTGGGAGCGCGCATCGCCTCGGAAACCGGCGCTGAGTTTTCTCCAGCGGCCCTGCAACAGCAAGCGCTTCTGCATCAAGCCTGCAAAGGCGTGGACGCAGTGATTCACTGCGCGGCGTTATCGAGCCCCTGGGGAGCGCGCGAGGAGTTCGAAACAGCGAATGTCGACGGAACCATTAATATCCTGGCGGCGGCGGAAGCCAACGGCGTGCGGAAGTTCGTGCACATCTCCACCCCCAGCCTGTATTTCCAGTTCTGTGACGCCCAGAATATTCCAGAAACCCAGCCTCTTGGCCCACGTTTCTGTAATGACTACGCCGCCACCAAAGCCCGTGCGGAGCATCTTGTTACCGCCAGTCCGCTGCATACGGTCATCCTGCGTCCACGAGGCATATTCGGCCCCCATGACAACGCCATTCTGCCCCGGATTATCGGCGCTGTGCGCAAAGGCGTTCTCTGGCTGCCTTCCGGCCGTAATCCAGAAATAGACCTTACCTATGTAGACAACGTGGCTGACGCCGCGATGCTGGCGTTGCAACAACCGGTTGAACGCGGCGCCGTCTTCAACATCAGCAACGGCGAGCCAGTGCGCCTACTGGATGTACTAACTCAGCTATTCATCGCCATGGGCCGTCCCACGCCGATCAAAACGCTGCCTTATGGGGCGCTGGCGCCGGTGATCGCCGGCGCCGAGTGGCTGCGCGCCCATCTGCCGGGACGGCCAGAACCCAAGTTGACCCGCTACAGCGCGGGCCTGTTTCACTATCATCAAACCCTGGATATTTCCAAAGCGCGGTCCCAGCTTGGCTATGCGCCCGCCGTATCCATTGCTGAAGGAATTGAGCGCTATGTCCACTGGCGTCAGAGTCAGGCTGTTTGAGGCCGGTCATTGCGTCCATCCCGGCTTTATGGTGAAACCGGGGCTGGGCTTGGCTCCGCGTAAATTTCCCGCCGGCGTCGCCTTGATCGAGCACCCCCAGGAAGGCGTACTGCTGTTCGACACGGGCTACCATCAACGTTTTTCTCAATGCACGCAGCATTACCCTGAGCGCTTTTATGCGCTGGCGACACCCTGTTCGCTGCAACAGGGCGAGAGCCTGAAAGAACAGCTTGCGACTCAGAATATTGCTGCCGATCAGGTCAAACATGTGGTGCTGTCCCACTTTCACGCCGACCACATCGCTGGCGTCTGCGACTTTGAAAAGGCGACCCTGCACTGCCATCCCGCCGGCCATCGCTTTTTGACGCAAACCGGACGACTGCGTCGATTACGCAAAGGCTATCTGAAGGACTTACTGCCCGCCCAGGCGGAAGCACGCCTGTCATTCACGGAGAGTTTTCCGTTGGATCTGGGCGATATCCTGGACATGCCGGCGCAACCTCTCGGGTTGGGCGCCCGCGATCTGTTCGGCGATCAAACGCTGTATCTGGTCGCCCTGCCCGGTCACGCCGCCGGCCAGATGGGATTACTCGTTCGTTTGCAGGACAAGTTCCTGTTTCTACTCGCGGACGCCTGTTGGCTGGTGGACAATCTGCGCGACGGCGTGGATCAACATTGGCTGGCGAACATCATCTGCGACGACCGCAAGGCCTATCGCGACACGCTGCAAAAATTGCGTCGCTGCTATCGCGACATGGCGGATAAAGTCATATTCGCGCCGTCCCATTGCCAGGACACGCTTGGCTCACTGATACAACAAGGCTGGCTCAGTTAAGGCCCATTGATGGAAAAGCTCATCATACTCCGCCACTTTATCGCCAGTCGCTATCGACGCTTTCAGTCTCGAGAGCAGCTGGAGTCCTGGCAAACGCGGCGACTGCGTCGCCATCTGGACTGGGTATGTCGCCATGCGCCATTCTATCAGGGGTATTTAGGCAAGCCGCTGCAGGATTTTCCCATCATGTCCAAAGCGTTGATGATGGACAACTTCGGTCAGTTGAATACACGCGGCTTGCAGCGGGACCATCTGTTCGACATCGCCCTTGAAGCGGAGCAAAGTCGGGACTTCAGCCGATCGCAATTGGGCGACGTCACCGTAGGACTTTCCTCCGGCACGTCCGGCCGACGCGGACTGTTTCTGGCCTCCCGCGCGGAACGTCTGGAATGGGCTGGCGTCATCTTCGCCAAACTCCTGCCGAGCCTGTTGGGACGTCATCGCATCGCACTGTTGTTACGGGCGGACAGTCCGCTGTATCAGACCGTCAATCGAGGGCGCATTCAGTTTCACTATGCCGACCTGACGCAGCCGCAGGAACAATGGCTGGCGGCGCTAGAAGCCTTTCAACCCACCCTGCTGGTTGGCAGCGCCCAAGCGTTGCAGCTATGTGCGCAGTATGGTGAAAGGCTGCAACCGCAATTAATCATTTCCGGCGCGGAAGTGCTCACGCCTTCCGACAGAGCACTGCTGCAAAAACGGTTCGCCTGTCCGATCAAAGAGATTTACCAATGTACGGAAGGTTTCCTCGCCTGCACACAACAGGATGGCGTCTTGCGGTGGAACGAAGATTTTGTCCATATCGAGCCGCATTGGCTGAATCCGGAGAAGACGCACTTTTCCCCCACCGTCACCGACTTCCGCCGCCGCACCCAGCCGATTATTCGTTACCGGCTGGACGACGTGATCGAGGCCAGCGATGAGCCCGGCGTGTTTCGCGCCCTACGCAGCATCGGCGGCCGTACCGGCGATGTACTGCAACTGCCGGGGGCGTCTTCCACGGTGACGGTTTTACCTGACTTATTGTATCGCGCCGCCGCCTTGGCCAGCCCAGAGCCTTTGGACTACCGCATCAGCCAGATTGAGGCCACGCGGTTACGCATTGAAAGCGACCGCCGCCACGTTGATATAGAGCAGGCCATACGCGCCGCACTGACAAAGTTGGGCGTAATCGAAGCGCTCAGTTTTGAACACAGTCCGCGTCCACAATGGACGCCCTCACAGAAACAACGCAGAGTAATCAATTTATGGTCGTCCTGATCACTGGCGCCCGCGCGCCTGTCGCGCTGGATTGGGCCCGCATCGCGATTAAATCCGGTCATCAGGTCTGGCTCGCGGATAACCTGCGCTGGCCCTTGGGGCGTTACCTGCAAGGGGTGCAGGGCTACCTGCGTCTGCCGCCGCCCAAAGGCGATCTGAGCGCTTACGCACGCGAGCTGGAGCGTCTGCTGCGGGAACATAAAGTCGATCTGCTGATCCCTACCTGCGAAGAAATTTTTTATCTGGCCCAGGCGCGTCCCCATGTGCAGGCTGACGCTCATTGGTTTATGCCGGAAACAGAACTGCTTTTTCGCCTACACAGCAAGCTGGACAGTCTGTCGATCATGCACGGACTTGGGGAAGTACAAGCGCCGGAAACCCATCTGCGTTGCAGCCCCGATGAGATAGAGAACAATCCCGACACGATCCTGAAACCCGTGTACTCCCGTTTCGGCCGCCAGGTAATTCGCAATCCGCATCAGGCGGCGCTTACGCCCTCGCAGATCAGCGCCGCCCGCCCTTGGGTGCAGCAGCGCAAAATTGTTGGCCAGGCGATCTGCAACTACGCGCTTTTCGATCAGGGCAAGCTGATCGCGCATCAGGCCTATCTACCGGAATACTGCTTTAATCAGGCCGCCGCCAGTTACTTTGAGCCCTATACGGACCCGCGTCTGGAAGAGTTCGCCCGCCAGTTTGGGCAAAGCACGGGGTATCACGGACAGGCCGCGTTTGATTTCATTGAGGAGGCTGGCCAGTTGTTCGTACTGGAGTGCAACCCGCGCGCCACCAGTGGACTGCATTTGTTGCGGCAGACCCTGCGCATTGATGAACAGGGGGGCATGGAACACACACCCGCTCCGACGCAGCCTTTTCGAATCGGCGCCACGCTGCCTCTGTTTTTTGGCGCGCCGTCGCTACTGCAAGGCAAGTTCGGTCGTTTGCTGCATGACTACCGCCGCGCCCAGGACGCTCTCGCCGATGAGCAGACGCCCTTACTGCAACGTGCGCAATGGCTGGCGCTGACGGAGATGTTTTATCGCTCCGCCCGTTTCCGTCGCCCGTTGACTGACGCCAGCACTTTCGATATTGAGTGGGACGGCCCTGACGCCAATGTCGACGCAGACCCTGCGCAGGACGCCTCATGCTAGAGGCCAATGAGCTGCATCGCCGCTTCGTCGAGCTGATGCAGCAACCCGGACTGATCCGCAATCTCACTACGGATATTGTCGCCTACGAACAAAACGGTGTGGTGGCGCCCGCCAGCGTCAATGACTACCACCCGCAAAACTGTTACGTGGTTTCGCCGCTGACGCAGATTATCTATTACGCCCGCGATGAGTTGCCGAAAGTGGAGTCGGCGCTGTTACGTTATGTCTGCTTCGGCCTCACGCATTTGCTGGAGTGGCCGTTCAGGCTGGCGCGTGTGGATCGATTGCAGGTGCTCAACAATCAATGTCTCTCCACTAATTTTTACAGCGCCAACTGGCGCGAGCTGAACCTACGCGCACTTCGCGAGCAAGCTCTGCGTCGCTTTCCCAAACATGCGCTGATGTTGCGCTCGCTGAATGCGCGACAGCACCCCGACATCATCGCACAGGCGCGCCAGGACGACTGGTTGCCGATTATTAGTCGTCAGGTGTATTTATTTCTTGACCGCGAACACTGGTGGAACCGCAACAACACCCGCGCGGATGATCGTCTGCTGCGCCAGCCCGGCTGGTCGTTCAAAGAGTTGGACCCGGATGACGAAACGCAGATGGCGCGGGCGGAGCAGCTTTACAACCAGCTCTATCTGGAGAAGTACAGCCTCCATAATGTGCGCTTTAGCGCCGACTATCTCAGCGCCTTCAGTCGCAGTGGTTTGCTGAAACTGTTCGGCCTGTTTCATCAGGATGAGCTGTTGGGCGTGGCGGGCCTGTTCGGCGTCGACCAAACCCTGACTGCGCCCGTAGTCGGTTATGACACCCGCTTGCCCGCAAAAATGGCGCTATACCGGCGCATCATGGCGTTCGTGATCCGCTACGCCATGGACAACAATCTGGAACTCAATCTCAGCTCCGGCGCGCCGGACTTCAAAAAGCTGCGAGGGGCTGAAGCGGCGATCGAATACAGTTATGTTTACGTCGCTCATCTTGGGCCTTATCAGCGCGCAGTTTGGCGCGGCTTGTCTCTGCTGACGGAGAAACTCTATCGCCCCATTCTGGAGAAGTTCGAGTTATGAGCGCGCCTGAGGGTTTTCCTTATTCCGGCGTCACTGACGGCTGGTTCCCTTTGCTGCCTGCGGTGAAGTTGCGCAACAAGCCGATAGCGACGAGTTTACTGGGAGAAGCGTTGGTCCTGGCGCGACTGGAAGGCAAAGCCTGCGCATTTCAGGACCGTTGCCCCCATCGTTTGATCCCGTTGTCGCAAGGAAATATCTGCAACAATCGCCTGGCCTGTCGTTATCACGGTTGGGAATTCGACGCAACGGGACGCCTGCGCCACACTCCCGGATCATCGGAATGCGGCGCGCGCGCAACCTTGCAAAGCTATGCTCTGCAGGAGCGGGACGGATTGATATGGTGCAGCTTGAAACCTGCGTCAGCCCAATCTCTGGCCGGCTTTTCCGAGCTGCCCGGCTATGTCTGGACCCAGGCTTATCGCCGCATCCACTGCAGCCTGTTTCACACCATTGAGAATTTTCTCGACCCCTGCCATACCCCTTATATCCATCAAGGCTTGCTGCGCAGTCAGGGGCCTCAGCAAATGCGAATCGAACAGACAGTCTGCGTTGATGGCTTTGAAACCCATTATGCGCTGACGCAAAAGCAGAATGGCTGGATCAACCGGCTGTTCGATCCGGGGGTGGATCAGAACATCGCACGCTTCAAACTTCCCGGTCTGGTGGAACTGGACTATCTCAAAAACGGGCGCCTGCTGTTTCGCTCCGCCCTCTACTTTGTCCCCCACAGCACTGACGTTACCGGTATTTTCGTCAGGCTATACGCTCCCCGTTCGTGGGCGCCCGCCGCACTGCGTTTTGCGCTGTTCAAGCCCTTCGTTCACACGCTTTATGTCCAGGACAAACAGATCCTGGAGCAACAGCAACTCGCGCAACAGACCTATGGCGAGCGCTATCTCTTTTCCCACACGGATGTGGCGGCGCGACCTTTGTGGGCGCTGCTGCATGGCCAGTCTCCCAGCCCCTCCGCAATAAAAGAGTTGAACTTCCAGACGACTCCCTGATCCAAACAACCGTGATCATTGAATAACCTTAACTATCTAATTTCCGCGTGGAGAATTAGCCTGAATTTCGCGGTAATTGCGCAAAAAGACGGGCGTCAAACAAGGGAGATAAAAAGGATGAACTACGATAAGCAGCTGATTATTGTGTTGTTAACTGAGCCCAAGGATAACCTGCGATCTTTCGGGAACAATCTCTATCGAAAACACCCTGACAAATCGGAACTGGTGGAATATGACGTGGCGACCAAAACCCATGTCGTCATCAATAGCGCAAACCTGGGCGCACTGACGGAGAATTCACGTATTCAGATCGTCGGACACGGCGACTTGAACGGTGTGACCTGCGCTGGGAAATACGGCAAAGCGCTGGCGACGTTCATCGCCAATAAAGCCGCGCCGGGGCTGAAGCAAATCAAGAAAATCAGTCTGACCGTGTGTTACGCCGCCGGCAACGCCACCCAGCCCAACTTCGATCCCGTCAACAGCTTCGCGGCGTCGTTTCATAACTTTCTGAAGCAGGAACACGGGGTCATAGCAAATGTCACCGCCCGTCCGGCGACCATGATCGTCAACGCACAGGGGCAGAAGGAAACCCGCTTTAACTACGGCGGATTTGGAGAGCGTTACCAGCATCAAGGCGATAACACCAAATACCTGTTTTCATGGGACGGCGGAAAACAGGTGATTACCAACCTGAGGGAGCCGGCGGATATGATGGAAATTTGTTGAGTCGTTTCTGGTTATTCTCATCAGAACAGTTCAGCCTGCTCAAACTGATTCAGCTTGTCGTCTCTGACGGTAGTATTGATCGGCTGAATAGCATCGCTGCTTTTGTTGGTTGCGGCGCCGATTGAAGGATTAATAGGTATGACTTCCCAATCGCTCAAATCGCGCGGAACCAGCATGGCGCGAACTTCACTCAACGGCGTCGCAGGATCAACCCAGGCGTCGAACTGATCCGGCGATAACAGCGCCGGCATTCTGTCATGGAGCCAGCGGATGGAGTCGCTGGCTTCGGTAGTGATAATGGCGCAGGTCTCCAGATAGTGCTCTTCCTTCAGCCAGACATCCCAAAGTGCGGCGAAATAACAGTTCCCAGAGGGGGGCTTGAGATAGTAGGGCTGCTTAACGCCCTTCTCGGTGCGCCACTCGATAAATCCCGACGCAGGCATAACGCCGCGACGGTATTTAAACGGCCCGCTGAACGCGCGACTTTTCTCCAGCGTTTCCGCCCGGGCATTGAACATGCTGAACTTATTGGAAATTTCCGACGCCCAATTGGGCGTCAACCACCAGCGCATCTCCCGCAAATAGCGCTTGCCGCCTTCCTGAATCGCCACCATCACCGCTTCCGTCGGCGCAATATTAAACATATCGCCAAACCAGCGTTTGCGCAGGCCGGTGGCGTCAAAACCAAAACTTTCCATCGCCGCAACAATTTCAGCGGACGTGGTGGCGTTGAATCTGCCGCACATTGAGTAAGAACTCCTTGTTGGGACTATCCGACAATCGCTCTCCTCAACACAAAGGGAGCAAAATAAATGCTTGAGCTACCTATAACCAAGGTTATTTAAGCCAGGGCAATAACAGCATGGAAAATATAAAGACGATAAAACCTAATACAGCTACGGCAAAAACCCAAGGCTTTACAGACGTCTCAGTGTTTTTGACATACTTTATCTCCTTCCCTGAGACGCTTTTATCCGGCCCCATCCTCCAAAATACAAACAAAATAATTCCGAAAGAGATGATGAGTAAGTAGGCCTTACTTATATATTTCTCAGCAGCCAGATTGATCCAGGGAATAGTCACGAAATATATCAGCAACGCCATCTTGCGTTTGTTGTACTGATGAGGATCAACCACCTTGTCTTCTATTCGAAGGTGCGCACGACAAGCTGGACAGTGGAATGACATGACTTTCCACCACTTTACTTCGATGTTCGCGCCACATTGCGGACACGGGAGGACCTTCATTCACCGCCCCTTCTATCTCTATTACAAGGTCCCATTCAATTTAGCCGCCGCCGTCATAAACACCCCCAGAAAATACATATTGCCGAGTTTAAATTCCCGGTCGAGCCACTTGAGAAACAACCCGACCAGCACAAGGCACGCAGGAAGAATAACGACCCCCGCCAGGAATTTAGAACCTGCGACGGCAAGTATATAATTTGCGTCCTCCGCCCCCCAGGCGACCCTGCATGCCCATGCCAAGGGGAGAGTATGTACGCCAAGCAATAGGATGATTATGAACAGGGGAACATCTGATTCGAATAGCTTTTTGAGCATTCACATCCTCTATTTGTAACGAAATCGCTGATTTTGGTTTAACGTTATTTAGGCCACCAACAACCCCATCAACCACTCCCGAAATTTCTTCACTTTCGGCCAGTCCGCCCGTTCATAAGGGGTGGCGAAGTAGTAGGTGAAGGGAGCGGGAATCGGGTCTGCGTCCAGGGCGATGAGGCTACCGTTGGCGATGGCGTCGGCGACGATGTAGGTGCGGCCGAGCGCTATGCCCTGGCCCGCCTGGGCGGCTTGCAGCACCAGTTCCGTGCGACTGAAATAGATTATATCTTCGCCGACGTCGATGCCTGTACGTCGCGACCATTGCGCCCAACTTTTCATGCAGTTATCCGAGCCGTCATTGGCCGTAGCCAATAAGGTGGCCTGACGCAACATTTCAGCAGCGCTGATATCAGGATACTGCTGAAGCAGCAGAGGGCTGCAAACCGGGAAGATTCGCTCTGTTCCCAGCGCCTGACTGAAAAAACCGCTTGGCGGCGCGGAGGCGAATCGCAGCATGACGTCCGCATCGCTTGATCCTGCGGGACGAATGCTCTCTTCCGTATTCAAATACACGCGAATACCAGGGTGCAATTTGTGAAATTCCGGCAGCCTGGGCAACAGCCAGTACATCCCGAAGGTGGAGAAGGTTTCCACTCGCAGCACGCCCTTTTCCCGTTCGCTATGAATCTGGTCCAGGGCGCCTTTGATCTCGCCAAGCGCCTTACGAACGCCCAACAGCAAACGCTCTCCCTGAGGGGTAAATCGCATGCGTCGTGTGGTTCTCTCCAACAGAGGAAAGCCTAGCTGAGTCTCCATACGCTTGATGCTCTGGCTGATGGCGCTCTGGCTGACGCCCATGGCGGAGGCGGCGGCGGTGAAGCTTTGCTGCTCCGCAATCGCCTCCAGATACAGCAGGTCGGCAAGAAGTTGTTTATCCATCATCAAGAGTCTCAGATTCGATCAAAGCGCCACTCATCATTTATAAGTTGCACTAACAAGTATATCGTTCGATACGGCAGACAGTTCGTCTCATAATCCTCTCAAAACCTGTCAATAAAGCGCAAACGTTTTATTGATCATAACGTCTATAGCGGAGGCGAACCTATGAATCAATCAGTCAAATTAATAAGTTCCTTCGTCGATAACGGCATCGGCGGCAACCCTGCCGGAGTGGTGCTTGAAGCAGGCGGGCTGGCTGAAGCGGACATGCAAAGCATCGCCAGCGCCGCCGGTTACCCTGAGACCGCGTTTTTATCGAACTCGGAAATCGCCACAGTGAAGCTGGATTTCTTCACCCCCACCAAGCGTATCGCTCACTGCGGACACGCCACGGTCGCCGCCTTTTCCGTGCTCGCGCAGCAGGGTAAGGTCGCTCAGGGCAGACACAGTAAAGAAACTGTCGATGGTCTGCGCAATATCCGGGTGGAAGGCGACAAAGCCTATCTGGAGCAAATTCGTCGCCATGTGACGCCGATTACAGCGGAGCAACAGGAAGCCGCCGCCCACGCCCTGGGACTGCAGATGGAGCAGTTAAACGCGCTGGCGACGCCCCATGTGGTCAATGTCGGCGTCTCGTTTCTGGTGATCGCCCTGCCGACCATGTCTGATCTGCGTAATCTGACGCCGAATATGGAGAGCATCTCCGCCTTAAGCGAAGCGCTAGGACTTATCGGTTTCTATGTCATCAGCCCGGAGACGGAAGTGAGCGGACGCACTATCAGCGCCCGCATGTTCGCCCCCTACTTCGGCATCGAGGAAGAGTCCGCCACCGGCATGGGCGCCGGCTGCGCCTCAGTTTATCTGTATGAAGTTCTGGGCCAGAAAAGCGAGCATTACCTCATTGAACAGGGCCGCTTGATGACGCCTCGCTCCCCCAGCCTGATAGAGGCGGAACTGGAAGTCACTGGCGGCTTGCCGCACCGCCTGTGGATCGGCGGCGTCGCTAAAATCATGGAGAGCTGAGTTATGTTGGATGCACTGCTCTCCGCCGAACTGGCGCAGGTTTGCATGATTGCGGTGTTTATGGCGATCAGCCCCGGCGCGGATTTCGCCATGATCACCCGCAACAGCCTGTTCTACTCCCGTCGCGCCGGCCTGTTGGCGGCGCTCGGCGTCGCCAGCGCCACCTGGGTGCATACCGCTTACACCCTCGCAGGACTGGTAGTGCTAATGGCGAGTTCAGTCTGGGTATTTACGGCAGTGAAGTGGATGGGCGGGCTTTATCTGATTTATATCGGCTGGAAGACCTGGAAAAGTCGTCTGGAGATACCTCAGCAAAATGCCCATCCAGACAGCGCAAAATCAGATTGGGCGTATTTCCGGCAAGGCTTCATCACCAACGCCACTAACCCCAAAACCACCCTTTTCTACCTGAGCATCTTCACTCAGGTAGTGAACCCGGACACGTCACTGGCGGTGCAATTGCTTTATGGACTGATCATCAGCCTGGCGCACGGTCTCTGGTTCTCAGCGTTAGCGATCGGTATTACGCACCAGCGTGTGTTAGAGAAATTGCGGGCAGGCGGACGCCATATCGGCCGCGCGCTGGGCGGCGCGCTCATGGCGATGGGCGTAGGCCTGATGGCGTCTCACCGGTAAGCCGTCTCTATCAACCCGGGTGGACAGCTCGGCTGTCCTCCGGCGCCTGCCCCCGGTCCATCATGCCGTAGTCTCTGACCACCGCAGCGACCCGCAGTCGATAATCCGAGAACACATCCGCACGACCACACTGCTGCGCCATACGGTGCTCCACCTGATTGCGCCAGGCTTTCACCGCCTCTTCATCCCGCCAGAAAGACAGGGACAATAGTTTTTCCGGTTGGCTCAGGCTTTGAAAACGCTCAATGGAAATAAATCCGTCGATGGTCTCCAGGAGTGGTTTAAGATCCGCGGCAAGGCGCAAATACTGGGCTTTTCGATCCAGCCTGGGCTCCAGCTCGAAAATAACCGCAAACATCAGCCCACCTTCCCCAGCGCCTGAGCGCTCAACTTCAACAAGGTATCCGGCGCCGCTGTGAGAAACGTCCGACGCTCCTGCAGGATAAACTTATGTCGCTGAGCGAACTGGAAGTTTTCCCGCCCCACAGAATCGCTTTTCAGGCGGGTCCGGTAGGCTTCGTAGGCGGCCAGACTCTCAAAACCAATCAGTCCGTAGGCGACGTAGTTGGTCCCTTCGTGGGGAAGGAAATAGCCGATCAGCTCCCCGCCGCACTCTGGGATGATGCGCCCCCAGTTTTGCGCATAGGTTCGGAATGCGTCCAACTGGAACGGATCGATGTTGTATTCAATAAAGCAGATCAGATTCATGGTCGTTGTCTCTCTTTAGGATTTCCGGCAGTCTAACCGCACCAGAAAACCATGCTTCGACGTTCATCTAAATGTCAGTGGTCCTCATCATGTCGAACGAACCGCACCTCAACCAAGCCCCGAATAAAACCCCGGCGCCGGACTTAGCCCAGGTTCCAGACATAACAAAAATATCGGCCCTTATTGGCGACGCCGCCCGCGCCAACATGCTTATCGCCTTGCTGGGAGGTAAAGCCCTGACGGCGACGGAACTGGCGGCTGAAGCGGACATCACCGCCGCCACCGCCAGCAGTCATCTGAAAAAGCTGACGGACGCCCATTTGGTGATCGCGCAGAAGCAAGGGCGTCATAAATACTTCCAGTTACGCAGCCACGAGATCGCCGAGCTCCTGGAAACGCTGCTGAATGTTTCCGCTGCCGTGGACCATAGTCGCACTCTTACCGGACCGAAAGATCCCGCGCTGCGGTATGCCCGCGTCTGTTACGACCACTTGGCGGGGGAGATCGGCGTCAGCCTGCTCGACGGCCTCAAAAGCAGTGGCGTATTGATCGAACAGGATCAGCAACTGCTCCTGACGCCAAGCGGTCGCAATCTGTTTAACGCATTAGGCGCGGATGTCAGCGGCCTAGAGAAACTGCGTAGACCAGTATGTAAAAACTGTTTGGACTGGAGCGAACGTCGACATCACCTGGCGGGCTCACTTGGGCAATGGGTTCTACAGGATATTCTTAATCGGGGCTGGGCCCGTAAAGATCTGGATTCACGGGCCATCCGGTTTACCCCCGGCGGCCTGCAAGCCTTACGCAAGCGCTACGCGCTGACAAATCAACCTGCCTAAGTGTTCATCCTGGCACAAAGCTTGTAGCAGCTTAAGTGATAATCACATTCATACAAGCCATAGGGAGAAACGCCATGAGCAAGCCAACCAAGGAAAAAGACCCGGATAAAACACCAGATAACGCTGAAAACGACATCGTAGACGAAGTCTCCGATCAGTCTTTCCCCGCCAGCGATCCGCCCTCTTTCACGCCGGTGGATCACTCTGGACCGCCTCAGCATGAAGAAGAGGATAAAGAGAAATCCAAGAAGAAAAAGTCCACGGCGAATGCCGCCGAGTCCTGATGTTCCCACTACGACTGAATTGTAATTCTTACATACATGATCATGAATGATAGAAAAGTCGCTGGAGACGGACCTTGCAAGGTCCGTCCCAGGAGCCAGGGATACGCGGTGTTTTTCATAGTCAGTAGATCGTGATGCTTCTGGGCATCTCCATATAGTTATTGCTTTCAACCGCTTCGGATATCGCATTGTTGGGGTCGACAATAAATCCGAGCCAGTAGGTTCCCGGCGCCACCGTGGTGGGGATATACAAGGTGCGGCTGAATGTGCCGGTGAAGCCTTGAGACCCCCAGGCGCCGTAGTTGGAGCCCAGATAGATGTCTCCCGTACTGATGTAATCATTGGTGGAGAGATAGAAGTTAATATCAAACGTCTTGGTCGCCGTGCTTTGGTTGCTGAACGTGAACTGGATAGTGACGTTCGAGCCGCGATAGGCGTATGTCGGACTGGACACCAGCCCCGATGTGCCTGTACCAGTGCGTTTAAATGCCGAGCCGGCGATATCGGTTTCCGTGGTGCTGTCAGGGTATATCACTCTGGAACCCAGACGATCATCCGCCAGGGGGTCCCATTCCTTGTAGTGGCCCAGCGGGCCGCTGTTCGGGTAATAGGAGTTCATAGTGGCCATCCAGCGGTCTTCATGCAGTAGACCCAGAGCATGTCCAAGCTCGTGCAGAGCAACGCTTTCAAAGCTGAAGGGCGATCCCAGATTAGAATAATTCAGGCTGCCCAGGTTCCAACTGATATTGCTGTTGAAACCGATATCAGTCTCGTCAATACCGTACTGATAACCGAACAGCCAGTAGCAGTGGTAACGGGTCAGGGTCACCGCCAAAGTGCCGCCTCCCAGACTGTTATCCAGATAGACTTCATTACGCCCGTTATTATCGTTATGACTGCCATCCGTATCGCGATTGACGTAGTACAGAAAGCGGGAGCCTTTGACGTTATTCCAATGCCACATGGCGTTCTGCAGCCGCGAATCCCAAGTACTGCCGGCTGGGAATGAAGTGGTGCTGATATACATCGTGGTTTGGTTGGCGTTCCACTTGATCGCATTACCGTCGCAAGTGCGGTAGGTGTAGGCTCCTGCGAAAGGGGTCGCAAAACATAGCGTCGCCAGCAGGATCAGCCGGGCGTCGCTCAGCCCCGATAGAAGTTTGTGAATAGCTTGACGATACATAGAAAGTCCTCCTTCTAAACGTACCTGTCTTCGAATAGCCGCTCGTGACTGGTTAGCGCGTTAACGCATTATCAGTCCCGGTCCATGGACGAGCTTGCCCCTTGATGGGTTCTGCGGGGCAATGCGGAGACGGCGGATTCATCGTTCATGCTGCCGGCGGACGCGCCGGAACCTGCATCGCGGCCTTTACGTTCAAGCGCCTGCCCTACTTTTACAGAACGCAGCTCCTGAGCGAATGCGCGCGATTGCGCTTGCTGCCGCAACATGCCAAGAAAACGGTCTGCGCTCATGGGCGCGCCTTTTATCTCCTGGGGCGCCAGCATGGCCTCACCGCCGTCAGAATGACCAACGCTGGCTTTAGCCGGAGCGCTGCTGGAAGTGGTCAAATGAGCTGACCCGGCGATTTCCGCGCGCTGCGCGTGGCGGTTCGCTTTCAGAACCTCACCTTTCTCACCGACGCCATAAACCTCATTACCCACATCATCAGTGACAATAGCCGCGCCACGCTCATTGTTTTGCAGACGGAAAACACCCTGCCCCCATCCAACCAGAGGCACCATACGCTGACCATTGCCTTCGACAAACAGCACCACACGCTCACCGGCGCTGAATTCAGGGCTGCCTTCGACATGCAGACCATGGCGGCCGTCATACCCGCCGCTCATCATCAGGGTGAGTTCATTGTCGTGATAGACCCCTGCCAGAGTCTCAACGTCCGCCAGGCGGACATAGGTGTACAACTGCCGGTCCTCAGCCCGTTGCGATACCACTTCCTTCACGGTTCCAACCACAATGCCCTGCGCCTCAGCGACCAACGAATTAAAGTCTTTGTAGATTAACGTCGTCGCCTGGGCGCTGGCCGCCAGCATCAACACCGCCAGCCATGGAAGGAGCAACAGACCCGCACCTGAATTTAGGAGTAATTTCTTCATTTCCAATCTCCTTTTTAAGAAATGAGGTGGGAGTGTTTTACAGAGGGTGGACACCCTCAAAGGTGATAATAACTCCCGTATAAACCTTGAAAAGTGCAAAAATTTTGGCGCCCCTGAGCTTTTCCGACAGACGCAATGGCTACTCAACCAAGCTTTTTGAAGTGGTATTGCACCAGTTGGCGGGAGATGCCCAGCAGGCGCCCAAGCCCTTTCTTGGAGCCAGTGATGGCTGTCGCCATTTCAAAAATCAGCGTCTCGATTTCCGCGGTGAGTTTTTTCAAGTCCAGTTCGTTGTAGTCGCTGTATAACAAAGGACTGACAATGCGATTGATACTGGAAGCCAAGGAGGCGGGAGCAGTCACTGTTTGCAGCACCGCCAGCTCAAACGTACCTAAATCAAAGGGTTTGTCGATGACGTAGGAAAAACCGCAACGCATCGCCTGCACGGTATCGGCGCGGGAGGCGTCAGGGGCGATGCCAAGGATAAAAGGCGCGGCGGGAATCAGCTCCGCATCGCCAAGCAGCGGGATAATGTTACCCCCTTCAAGAACGAAATCAATCACCGCCAGTACCGGGCGCCACTCCAGTATTTCCCGGCGGGTTTGCTCTACCGATGCGGAGGTGTGTATGTCCGCATGAGGCGCCATTTGCGCCAGAGTATGCCGCAGCCTGGCGCGTAAAGTCGGACTCTCCTCGGCCAACAATATTCGATTGATTCGCACACTCAGCGTCATCCCAGCCGCTCCTGCCAAAAGCAATGGACTCAGCGGAAAAAAAGCGATCAACCTGTCCCTGTTAACGCCGGGCCTCCCTGTCGCATCCGGAGAGCGCCGCACAACTGTATCTTGGTTACATACCGGTATATCGGTTACACAACGATATATCTGCGGAGCCGCCTCTCCGTTTCGTATAAAATTCGAAATCGCTTACAGGCTTCCCCTCATTTCCAGTCTACGACTGCGCGCCCCTGCATGGACATCCCGCGTTATGGGTAAACGTTGGTTTAGCCACAGCCTCATGCCGAAGCTACTGCCGACTTGCCGGTTTTGTGCGACATAACGTCATTTACTGCTTCCTGTTCAGAGAATGATCCGTAAAATAGCTGTCTTTTCATTCTTGCGCGCGAAGAGAGGTTTTCAGAGCAGCATGAGTCTAATCGGAATAGATCTTGGCACCACTAACAGTCTTATCGCTCATTGGGGCGAGCAAGGCGTGGAAATCATCCCCAACCGCCTGGGCTCAAATCTGACGCCTTCAGCAGTCAGCCTCGACGCCGACGGCGCCGTCATCGTCGGTCAGCCCGCGAAAGACCGTCTGGTCACTCACCCGGATTTGAGCGTCGCCTCTTTCAAACGCAGAATGGGAACCAACGCCACCTACACGCTGGGCAAACAGAGCTTCCGCCCGGAAGAACTTTCCGCGCTGGTGTTGAAACAACTTAAAGAAGACGCGGAAGCCTATTTGAACGCCCCGGTCACTGAAGCCGTCATCAGCGTTCCCGCCTACTTCAACGACAATCAGCGCTCCGCCACCAAGCGCGCGGCTGAACTGGCCGGCCTGAAAGTAGAGCGTCTGATCAATGAGCCGACAGCGGCCGCCGTCGCTTACGGTCTGCATGACCGCGCGGAAGACTGTCATTACCTGATCATTGACCTTGGCGGCGGCACGTTTGATGTATCCGTCCTGGAGTTTTTCGACGGCGTCATGGAAGTACACGCCTCCGCCGGAGACAACTATCTGGGCGGCGATGACTTCTCGGAAATGCTGGTTAACGATTTCTGCAAGACGCACAGCCTCAACATTAAGAAACTGAGCGGCCAGGAAGTGAACCGGATTGAATCCGCCATGGACCGCATCAAACACCGGCTGACCCGCGAGGAAGCCGCCGACGCCGTCATTCAGATCAACGGCAAAGAACTGAATTACCGGATTACGCGCGCTCAATTCGAGGACCTGGCGGCGCCCTTGCTGCATCGATTGAGAAAGCCTATCGAGCGCGCCCTGCGCGATTCCAAGTTGACGCCTTCCGACATCAACGAGGTGATTCTGGTGGGCGGAGCCACCCGCATGCCGGTGATCCGCAGTCTGGTGTCGCGCATATTACGTCGCTTCCCCCTCAGTCATCTGAACCCTGATGAAGTGGTCTGCCATGGCGCCGCCGTTCAAGCCGCCCTGAAGAGCAAACATCAGGCTTTGGACGATGTCGTGCTGACGGATGTTGCGCCCTACACCCTTGGCATCGGCATCTCAATGGCGGTGGAGCGCGGTCAATATGAAAACGGCCACTTCCTGCCCATCATCGAGCGCAACTCCGTCGTGCCCATCAGTCGCATGGAAGTCGTGCATACGCTGCAAGATAAGCAGACCCAACTGGAGGTTGAGATTTACCAGGGCGAAAGCCGTCTCGTTAAGAACAACATTCTACTGGGTAACCTGATGGTGAAAGTTCCGCCTAAAAAAGCGGGCGAAGAGGCGGTGCAAGTCAGATTCACTTACGACGTAAACGGCATTCTGGAAGTCCTGGTGAAGGTGCTGTCTACAGGGGAAGACTATCGAGCGGTCATTGAAAACTCCCCCGGACAAATGTCAGAAAAAGAAATAGAAGCCAGCCTGGAAAAATTAGCCGCGTTGAAAGTCCATCCGCGGGATCAGGCGCAGAATATCGCCCTGCTGGCGCGCGCGGAGCGCTTGTACGAAGAGTCTCTCGGCGACTTGCGCCACACCGTCGCGGACCTGGTCAGACAATTTGAACGCGCGCTGGACACCCAAGATCAAAAACATGCGGAAGAGGCGCGCGAGCAACTGGAAAACATCCTCAGTCGCATCGAAGAAGAGGTTAACCCGCTATGATCTGCTGGGCGGTTCTGGGCATAGAGGCCACACAGGACAAGAAAAGCATCAAGCGCGCCTACGCAAAGCTGCTCAAACAGATAGACGTTTCGCAGGAGCCTGATAGATTTCAGCAACTGCGCGAAGCCTATGATGATGCGCTGTACTACGCGGAAAGCAGCGCAGCGGGCATGGTAGAGACTCGTGAGATGGCAGCTGGATACGCCGACGAATACAGCGCCGACGTCCATCGCCAGACTTCAGTGGAGCCTCAGACGACGGAGCCGACCCAGGACGTCGTCAAGCCGGACAAAACGCATACAGCTTCAGTGGAATCACCGCCCTCATCGCCTCCACAGGAGGTCGAACCGGAATTTGATCCATACAGAGAAGCCCAGTTTATCATGGAGCGCGTGGAGGCGGTTTTCGATAACCCCCAGGCGCGCAAAGACACCGCGCAATGGCGGGAAGCCTTGAGCGTGGACGCAATCGAAGATTTCGAAGTCCGCAACATCGTGCGCTACCACATGTTTTCCTTCGTCGTCTCGAAACTGGATGTCGGCGACTGGAACGCTATTTCCAAAAAGCCGATCACCAGCGATGTGATTCAGTATTTAAATCATGTCTTCCACTGGACTGACTCGGAGCTTGAGCTCTCTCAACACTTCGAGCCTCAGGAGATCAACATGGTGATGTACGAAATACACGGTTTCAAAGGCCTGGCGCTGGACAGGGAGTCCAACGTTGAAAAGCCGCCCCGTCCGATTTGGATGCAGGTTCTCGGCTGGCTGATCGTTATCGGCTGCTTCACTTCTATTTTCGGCATGTTCACCAAGTAAACCACCACTCCTATGCGCGCAGCCGTCCGCAAGCAACGCCGACGGCGCGTGTATGCGCCTCAGAGACACTCACCGACAAGCGTTGAACACGACGCCTTTCGCGCCCGGAAAACCCGGCATACATCCCAGCGTCAATGCATCCTACAACTGTAGGATTATCACGCCGGCGGATGTCAACGAGAATAGTTTCACCTTCGCCTTCACGCAGCGATTGGCGTACGTGAAATAAGCGAAGGGGATAGGACATCCGACAGGAAATTATTCAATATGGAAATAGGGCATATATCATGAATAATAAAACTTTGATCAAGGCATTGACCCTCTCGCTTCCGGCGCTTATCAGCCCCGATGTATTCGGCTTGACCCATTGCGCCAGCGACTTTCAGTTCTCCAGGGATCACAATCTTCCAGATAATGTGGTTTCCCTTCAAATCAGCGCCTCCGAGTTTAGCGCTCTGGCTTCCAAAGACGCGAGAGGCGCGGTGCTTTCAGATATCAACAATAAAGTCTACGAGTGCTTTCAAGACCGTTTTCACTTTATCAATGTAATCAGAAACCTGGATCGAAATGTAAGTGATGGGGCCAATCAGACCAACTACCATCGGCTTGGCGATTCGAACTCTCAACTCGCAACCATTTTTTACCCTAATCGCAGCAACATCGCTTATGGCGCCAGCCTCCATGAAATCGGACATACTTGGTCTAACCACATAGTTGAAGCCAACGATCTGCAAGGCAAATCCGTAGGCAGGCACTGGGGTCTCTCAGACGCTAATGGCGCAGTTGGCGGTTTCGACCCGGACAAACTCACATTCTCATCAGGCGTATATCGCTATGCCGGCTCCAGCATAAACACCCAGTGGGGAACTAACGCCATTCCTTACTCTGAACTTGAGCTGTACATGATGGGCATATCGGAAAAAACCGCCATCGCGCCTCTCAATGTCTACAAAAATCCCCGTGATGTCTCTGTTGGCGCCGACACCATCACCTTCAAGGCCGACAAGCACGTTTACTCTGTCGAGGACATTGAAGAGTTAGCGTTCAGCAACGTCAATGGATTTACAGGATCAAGCGCCAATACATCGTTCAGGTCCATTCATATCGTCGCCACCACCAGCCCACTGACTCAATCAGAATGGGAAGAAGTCAGCACTCAGGTAAGCTGGTTCACTCATCCCGGGGATGACGGCATATTCGCCGATCAACTGGGTGATAGCGCAGTTGAAAGACTCCATAACTTTTGGGAAGCCACCAAAGGAAAAGGGAGAATTAACGCGGGCGACTTAACGGGTTTTCTGCTTGGCCCGGGTGAGACCAACCTTCCTCGAACGTCTCGCAAACCGGTCAATGTATGTTGGACAGGGAACACGAGTGAATATGACGCCTACATCAATGAATCCCTGAGCGAGTTAAATCAAAACTATAACCAGAGGTACGGCTTCAGGCTGGGCTGTGGTCTTGACGGCGACTCATTCGGAGTACTGGAAATCAATGCTGGAGATTCATTTCAGGTATCCCAGGCCACCATGGATAAGGTCAGCATCATCACCAACACAACTAACCCTGGTTGCACTCAAAAATGTTACAAAAATCAGGTGAAAGAACTCATTTTTAAAGGCCTTTCACTTATAGGTTTACTTAAAAATGAAGCGCCTGAAAAAGTGGCCGCCAAGCACTACCACAGTTGCCAGTTAAAAGATGACAACTCTGTTGTGTGCTGGGGAAGCAACTCATTCGGCGGAGCGGATGCGCCTTCAGAGCGCTTCAAGCAGGTGACCGTCGGTAACTTTCACTCTTGCGGAATTAAGTTAAATAACGAAGTGCAATGCTGGGGTTATAACGGTAACGGCCAAACTCAGCCCACTCAGGACGCTTATAAACAAATTATAGGCGGCGACTACGCGACTTGCGGCATTAATAACGATAACGAGACTGTTTGCTGGGGAAGACTAAGTTACCTGCCGCCGCAGAAAACTAAAGTGAAGCAGCTAAAACTGGGCTCTTATCATAGTTGCGCCATTATGTTAGATGACTCTATTCAGTGCTGGGGAAGCAATTCAAGCGGTTCCGCAACGCCACCTGCCGGTAGGTTCTCCAAGCTCAGTACAAACTACTCTCAGAACTGCGCAGTAAGCTTTGAAGGGATAGTCAAATGCTGGGGGCAGAACAATTACGGCCAGACTAACGCCCCAGCCGGAAACTTCGTCGACGTCACCATGGGTTGGGGACACGCATGCGCACTTCGCGCCGACGGCGCCATCAATTGCTGGGGCTTAAATGAAGACGGCCAGGCAACGCCGCCAAACCAGAAGTTCGCGGAAATTCATGCAGGCATGCGACACACCTGTGGCGTAACGTCTGAAAACACAGTCCAATGCTGGGGCAGAAATGCTGATGGAGAGACTGACGTTCCGCTTTAGCGCATAAACACCTTCTCACTCAAAAAAGAAGATCAGTAATAGATGCGGCTGATCTTCTCAAAACAATCCACAATGGAGAACAAGAAGTTGCAACTAATACGGAACATTAGCCTGCTTATCGCCAGCGTCACCATCACGTCGGGATCAATGGCGGCGGAATTAGGCGATGAAGTAAAACTGGTGGATATCACCAGCCAGAGCGTTCTCAGGCACAGTGGTTATTGGCTGTGGCGAACCCCATTGCCGGCTGGCGCCAGTGAGCTGGATATTCAGGACGCCACGTTTGTGTTGAAGGCTGGCCTGGCGGAAAGCAGTTGCTACTCATTTGAGTCAAAAAACTACCCGAATCATTTCATCCGTCACACCGGATCAAGATTGCGTATCTCGCAGAGCGATAACTCACGACTATTCCGAGCAGACGCCACATTTTGCTTTGATTCCGACCAAACCCTCAGCGCGTTTAATTATCCCGACAGCAAGCTGATGGTAAATCGTAATAACGAAGTATGGATCTCCAGCGACTATAGCCGCAGCTCACTCCTTCGGTTAAAAGAAAACCGGGAGTCGCAAGCCTGTTGGAACGGCGTGACCAGCCAGTTCAATAACGCGTCCGGCAATGACGCCCTTCACCAGGCTTGTCAGGCCCAATTCGGCGCAGGCGCCGCCTTGACGACCACCACCGACGCCTCTTCATACTCCTGCGCGACGCCAAGTGGCGCGACGCAATCGATCAACTATCAGCCTTGCTCCTCCCGCTTGTCCGGGTTTCTCTTGCAGGCAGGATGGCGCTCTTACTCGTATCTGGACGATATGTCCAACGATGACATACGCAACACCCTGGTGACAGAGCTATACAAACGCAGCGCCGATGATGTCGTCAGCCTGCAGCGGCGCAGTGACGAAGACCTCATCGCACGTGGTGAAACCTACCTGTCCCTGCTGAACAACGTTGGCTATGGCGACAAAGCCAGAATTGAGCTGCTCACCACTGACCAACAGAATCAGGAGCTCAGCGGCGACCAGGCCAGCTATCTTGCGCAATACCTGCCCATCGCCAGAGTATCGCAACTACCCCTGGCGCAACGTCAGGCTCTGATCCGCGATAACCTGCCGATCTGGATATTGCATGGCTCCGAGGATTACTATCCGAAGGCTTTTCAGCAATATTTATCCGCAGACGTGAAATACGGTCGCGCTGAAGGCAATTACTACGATTTGCGCGCCTGGAAGGACAAACGCCATCACGACAAAAGTGGCTCGGAGAACTCTGTCAGGCCCAATGAAAACAAAATTACCCCCAGTATTTTCGTGGACCGAATGGGGGATAGAGGCGACGTCAATGTCTCTTCCATGGCGCCCCAGGCCGCCCCCACCTATGTGACCTACTTGGAAACTCACAGTGGCGAGATCTGGATCAGATATTTCCTGTTCGCGGGATATAACGATACCTCCGCCACCAACCCAGGCAGCGCGCTGGCGGGTAATCACTTTGCTGACTGGGGGCATATTTCCATCAAGTTAACGAATCAGGGCGGACAATACCTTCCAGCTGAATACTACTTCTCGGCTCACGCAGGCGGCGAGCGTTTCGCGGCGAATGACGGCCGGCTGACCTTTTACGAGGCCAACCTGAACGCAAACTCGCCATCATTGAAAGAAGTGAGCTTCGCCGCGGCGACTCAAAGCAGGCAGCGTCACGTTGGCGTTTATCTCGCGCTGGGAACCCATGAGGCCTATGCCCAGGCGGGCAACCACAGCTTCCTGGATGGGGCCAGCACATTTTGGGATATTACACAGTTCGGCTCCCTCATTATTCCATTCGCCGAAACATTGCCCAATAACTCAAGGCACTCCTATCATCCTTACCCGTCCTGGGATATGGGCAGCCCGATCAGCAACCCTTATTTTCAGACTCGCTCAATGACGCCAGAGCAGGCTCAAATTCATTGGCTACAAATGGTTCCAGAAGCCATATTCGGCTCCAATGACCCCAGCCATCAGGATAGCTTAATGCAGATATTCACTACGAAATATAAGCCGAGCGAAAACGAAAGCAGCCGTAGAGCCATCAGATACAGCGGCCAGAATCACGGGCTGCTTACAGATAGCGGAAACTTTACGGCGAAGAATCCCATTGAAAAGATTTTTGAATGGGGCGGTAATTTCAATAACTAAGACGTTTTCATAACTCCTGGTTCGCCATTAGCTCCCTGAGCCAGCCTTGCAGTGGAGCTAATCGGCGCTTTTTTGAACTACCTTTGCTTCTCCTGTGACGCAACTTCCTGCGTCCAGCGATCCAACAGGCGCTGCCGGTTTCTCCCCGCCCACTCGAAATCCAGTGGCAGCAGTTTTACATCCTGCAATTTAATCTGTTGGCTTTGCTCGCCATACAACGTGCTGTAGGTAGGTATGCGATCGCTGCCCGCGCTTTTTATTAACGACTGCCCCTCCCAGGAAAGCGCAAAGTCGATAAACGCCTGCGCCTTCTGCAAATCCTGGCCGTCGTGTTTGATGATGCTCAGTCCGCCAATTTCATATCCCACGCCTTCAGGAGGAACAATAAACGCCACATCGCCGTCCTCAATGGACTTCACGACCTCATGGTAAAAAGTAATGACGATGCCGATCTGCCCGGTCGAAACGCGATAGGTCTGTCCTTTGCCGTAAAACTCCACGTTCTGATGCAATGCTTTGAAGTAATCGAAGGCGGCGTCTTCTCCCATCAGCGCGACCATGCTGATCAAAGTGGTGAACGCCGTGCCTGAAACCAGAGGGCTTTTCATCCCGATCATGTCACGATACACAGGGTCTGCAAGGTCCTTCCATGTTTTAGGAATCGGCGCGCCCCTCTCCTGCAGGAAGGGTTTGCTCACGACAATTCCCAGAATGCCGCCATACAATCCATTCACCGTTCCCTCCATAAAGGGGCCGCCCAACAAAGGCTCCAGTTTCGTCGTTTCCGGCGAGACATAGGGGACCAGATACCCTTCCGCGCCAGCCTGGATATGCGACCCCAGACTGCCGCCGAACCAGATATCGCCATTACCGGCATGCTGCTCATATTGCAGTCTGGCCATCGCCGCGCCGCTGCCGCGCATCTCAATGATTTCCACTGGTATTCCCGTTTGCCGGGTGAACGCATAACTCACCACGTTTGGGTATTCGGACAGCACGCTATATAAAATCAGAGGCTTGGTCGCAGAACCGGTCTGGCTTGTAACTTCAACAGGAAGGTCGGCGCCTTGCGCGAATGACAGCGGCGCGAGTATAACAGAGAGGGAAAGCAGTCGCCGGAAATGGCGACATCGGTTGGCGAAATCCATTGCATAACCACGTGTATCAACCGTCGAAACTTAACGCTTCCAGAGAGGCTCCAGAAACAACATCCGCCGCTTTCTGCAATACAAATCAGACAGTTAAATGCTGACGCAACAGCAAAAAATACGGGTAAGAAAGGGTAAGGCGCCGGAAAACAGGTTGTCAAAAAGAGGAAAGTGAAAAGGCCAAGCGGTTCTCAATCAATAATGATGCCCCGCTTTTTCGCCGTCATCACCGCCTGCGTGCGGTTCTCCACGCCAAGGTGATCAATAATGTCGGAGACATACTGCCGAACGGTAATATCGGAAATGCCGAGGTTCCTGGCGATTTCCTTATTCGACAGGCCCTGAGTCAGGTACTCCAGAGTTTCAAGATGACGGGGCGAAAACGATGGCAGTTGATCCTGACACTGCGTTACTGTCACCAGCTCTCCGCGCAGTATCGCCAATAAGCCTTCCTGCATTTCATGTTTTTTGGCGGATTTGGCGATAAATCCATTCACCCCCAGCGCCATCACGTTCTGCACGTTAGGCCCCATTTCCAAGGCGGAAACAACCACTATCGGCAACAGCGGATATGCGCCGCGCAACTGCTTCACGCCATCCAGACGTTGCGTGCCGGGCAGTTGAATATCCAGAATCAACAGGGACAGATCCGGGTGCAATATGAGTTGCTCGCTCGCCGTATAGAAGTCAGACGCCTCCACGATCGTGGCGTCCGGAAATATTTCCATGACCAAATGCCGCAAGCCGTCTCGATACAAGTCATGATCTTCGGCGATGAGTATTTTTGAAGCCATCATCAGGTGTGTTCTCAATAGTCCCTTAGCAGGTAGTTACCCGGCGCACGCTCCCCGCCAGGCACAATGCGCGCAGCCTAGTCTAGACCCCGCTCGATTCCTATCCTGCAAATGTAGGATATCCCGCCTGCGCCGAGGAAATCAGTAAAGCGTCTACGGCGTTTCTTATTAAACCGATCAACCCGTAATGGTGTTTATACGCTTTCTGATTGCCGCTGGTTTTGCGCATGCATCAACAAGGATCGCAACTGGGCTGGCGCGACGGGTTTGTAGAGCATTAGCAATCCCATCTTTGCTGCTTCCTGCATGCGCGCCACGGAGGTGTCTCCTGTGATCAATGCGGGCGTAAACGGCGTTTGCAGCCGCTGCGACATCAGCTCAATCGCGGCCAGGCCGCTCTCGCCATTCGCCAACTCCACATCCGCCAGCAGCAGACTCGGCGCGCTGGAGAGCCTGTCCAGTTTATCGTCTAATTCCGCCAGGCTCCGCGCCAGCACAACGTCACAGCCCCACCCTGTCAGCAACGCTTCCATCGCCTGTAGTATCTCCTGATCATCATCCAACACTATGACCAATTGTCGCCCAGGAACGCTCGCCACTTCGGTCTGCGCTTCAACAAGCGTCATTTCCGGTCTGGCGACCCGCGGCGCTTCAAGAGTGAAGATAGAGCCTTTGCCTGATTCCGATTGCAGACTCAACGGGAGCTCCAGTAATTTCGCGGTTTTCTCCACAATGGATAAGCCCAGCCCCAACCCATTGCTGCGCCTATCCAATTGCACAAATGCTTTGAAAACCTCCTGCTGTTGCTCTCGCGTCATGCCCACGCCGTTGTCGCACACCTGAATGAGCAGCCTGCCGCCCCTGCGTCGACACCCCATCAGCACCTTGCCGCCCTCGGCATATCGCAAGGCATTGGTGAGCAGGTTGCGCAGCATGCGCTCCAGCAACAGGGAATCCGTATGGATATAGGCGCCGCAATGTGCGACGCGCAGCCGGACGCCCTGGGCTTTCGCCTGAGCGCGGTACTCGCCCTCCAGTGTGGTGAGCAGAGAGTCTACGCAAAACGTCTCTTTATTCACCGTCACCGCGCAGGCCTCCAGTCGGGCCATGTCCATCAGGGCGTTAAACAGCTTGGTCAGGGAGTCGTGGGACGACTTGAGTCTTCGCATGTGTTTGGCGCCGGTGGCGTCCTCGACATAAGGCTCCAGCGCCGAGATAAACAGTCCCATGGCGTGCAGAGGCTGACGCAAGTCGTGACTGGCTGCGGCCAGAAAGCGGGACTTCGCCTGATTGGACGCCTCCTCCGACAGCATCGCTTCCCGCATCGCATAAAAGTAGCGCTCTATGCGACGGATTTCATCCTGATGCTCGACGGGGTCTCGCCTCGCGCCTTGTTGCTCCAGCAGCTCATCGCCCAGCAATGTCAGTTGTTTGATCGGCTGCGTGATGACGCCGGAATAGTGCCAGGCGACGGCGCCGATGATAAAGATCACGCCAATCACGATAGCCAGCCCAACGCCCAGCGTGGCGTACATCTCATTAAAGATGGGTTGGCTGGGTATCTCCGTCACCAGCGCCCAGGTTTCGCCATAAACATCCACCGGCGTGGAAACCGCAAGCACCTGGGCGCCATCATAAGACGCATACGCTTGTCGCGCGCTCAGTCCCGCCAAGGCTGACTCAATGGCCGGGTTATCGATGCCGTCCGGGCGCCCGCTTATCCGCGTCAAGGCGGAGTGCAGCCGATGATCCGGCGCAACCAGATAGGTTTCGCTGAGGCCAGCCAGATGCGAAAACCCGCCAAGCAACCGGCACACACTTTCATTGCTGTACTGCATCACTACAACGCCAGCCAGCTCGCCGAATTCAAACAAGGGCTTGGCGACATAGTTCACCAAGTGATCACGGCCTGGATAGGGATAAAAGCCGGTAAATACGCTGTCCGTGGCGAGGCTTTCGCTGTCAGCGGTTACTTTCTCGAACATGCTCGCCAAACCGGCGTCAGCGCCGGATGAGTATCTCCCCGATTTAAGATCTTCACCAAAATAGACGCCTTTATTCACCGAGTAGGCCACCCGGCCGCGCCGCTCAATCAAATACATGTCATCAATGGCGAAACGTTCGCTGAACGAACGCAGCCGGGTATGAAAATCGGCGTGGATATTATCGTAGTACGCACGGCGAATAAGGTTGTTTTCAGAACGGGATGACGCCAGCGCGCCAGTATGACCAGAAAATAAAGACTGAAGGCTCGCTGCGCGTTCATTGTCCAGCTTGGTCAAATGCATCGCGCCAATACTGAACTCTTTCAGGTAATGCAGCGCAGGCGTGTTATTTTCGGACATGGCATGGCTGGAGACTTCCCCTACAAACACCTGGGCGGTCGCCATGCGTTCTTTAAACAACTCCGCCACCTGATTACGCTTAACGTCTTGAACAGACGCCAAATGCTCGTACCCCTGCGCCGTCATGCTTTCCGAGAAGGTAAACGCCAGGATCGCCGCAAATAACAACAACGGCAGCACACTCAGGCTAAGGCAGATCAGGATAAGCTTGCTGCGTACGCTCAGGTTTCGCCGAGCAATCAAAGGAAACGCCATCCCAAGCCTACAGCGCCTTGCGCCGCAGACTGGCGCGCGGGATCAGGACTACGGAAAAGGGGGGACATCTCTGTACAAATGAAATGAGTGGCGTCTCTCAACATCTTAAAACTAGTCCATTGTAGTGGTGCGCGCGGTTCCTGCGCTGTTCGACGCAACCAGGATCGACAATCAGACAGACTGTCAGACCATAGCGCCTATCGAATTGATCTTAATCGTTTTTTCTCGCCTCCGGCAACATACCGGCGCCCATGGTGTGACCGGTTATGACAAGTACGCTTTATAATTTTGCAGATAGAACGTCGTCATGCAGGAATCCGATACGGGAAAGCGCTCCGCATTCAATGTATACAGGACATCCGCTATCAGGGAAGGCGCGATGGACATGGTGTGGCCGGTGCTGCGATAGGGTTCCGCACAAGTCAGGGCAAGCAACGCTAGCAGACGCTGCTCTGTCGCCTGGCGAGGGACAGGGTTAGCGAAAAAGAGACCACAGATGGCAGACAGGAACGCGCCCTCTTTTTCAAACAAATTGATGAAGTAGGGTTCGTCCTGATTCTTGCTCTTATTTTTCGCCTCGGCCAGTAGATCGCTGATCACGCCGATTAGTGCGTCATCTATCTGCGGTCGGGCGGCCGCCAGCGCACTTTCATATTTACCAATCAGGTCGGCATGCAGAATCGGTCGGTCTGACCCGGTATACAGGTAGTGGTCAGCGACCTTTTGCAGCAATGCGTCAAAGTCGGACAGGTCCTGCTCGTCCACGGTGATAACTTGAGAAGGTTCGAACACTTTATCGAACAGGTCGTCAGCGATGGTTTGTTTGGCCAGAGCCACACTCTCCGCTTCATCCAAGTCCCAACTCGCCGCGACAAACGCCACAAAGTCATCGACTGTGTTCATCGTGCGCAACTCCGCGCTGACGTCTTTCAGAGCCTCGACGTGCGCCTCAAGGTAGAGATCAGGCAGGAGCGTGAGAAGACGCTCGGCGGTTTCCCGCTCATCCGTTCCTGCATCCGCGTCTTCCGACACATCAAAATAGTCACGACAGAGTTCGTTAAACAATACGCTGAATTCTCCCAGCTCATCATTGCCTTCCGCCCGAATGGAAAAGTCGTCCACATTGAATTTACGTCCGCCAAAACCCAGTAAATCTGCGGCGGAGTGACTTTCACTTTCGGTAAAAGCCTGATAGCCAGCCAGATTATTTACGCCAACCACACAGTAATAGTGATGTATGCGCACATCGATAATGAACGCGTAGATATCTTCGTTATAAGGCGACGGTTTGATTCTTGCGATCAAGTCCAACAAATATCCGCGCAACGCCTGCCGATAGTTTTGCATTGTTTCGCGCAACGCCTGTTCGCTTTGCATGAGTCGCCTCTATAAGTTTCATCTATGCCCTATCGGGCCTTTGCGGAGAATACCGGCTCATCAATAAAAGTGCCTTTGCACTTGGGACATTTGCCTGGCTTTTTGACCCGGGAGCGATCTTCGAATACGTAGTCGCACTTGCCGCAACGGGCAGGTTCAATGTTCAGAGAGCCCGTCTTCTGCAAATGCTCCAGATGACCATAAATCTCCTTTTCGGATTTTCCTATCAGCTTTGATAAGGAGCCGACAGTAAAAGCGCCGTCCTGCAACACGGACATCAGTTCCTGTCTGACCGTTTCATTACGTTCTTGTGGAATGGGGGTCTTTGATTTCATTGGTTCCATGCATTTATTAGCCAAATTCCACTGCGTCCGTCATAAAGTGCAATAAGTCTGTCATGACTTGCGCGGGAACTCAGCGGGCTCAAGTGAGCAATAGCGAATTAGAGAGGCCGTTACTTGGCCTTACCGGCTTCCAGTATCGGCAACCCTGCTTCGGTAGGAATATAAATCCGTTCGCCTTTTCCGTCCTGCAAGCCTTTAATCCAGACGTAGCGCAGATAGGCTTCATTGTCTTTCAGTGATGCGCCGATGATTTTGTTGGCTTCGGCGGCGGCTTTGGCTCTTTCAATATCCGCCTGACCTTCGGCTTTGGCGCGCGCAATCATCGCCTTACCTTCCGCTTCCGCCAACGTGACCTGAGCTTTCGCCTGCAAAAGCGACGCCTGTTCCTTGGCTTTGGCTTCTTCGATCAGGATCTTCTTGGTCCATTCCGCTTCCCGCAGCGCGGCTACGCCGTCCGCCTCCATTTTGTAGATTTTGTATTTTGGCCATCCCCATAGCGCCAGAAGAATGAACGCCACAAATGCCACAGCCAAAAATATCAGAGATCCTAACGCCAGTGCTTGTCGGTTTTGATACATCTTAAAACTCAAGTTCAAAAAGATTTAGGCGTCATGTTAAACAGGAATCAGTCCACGGCCAAATATTTCAGCTCCGCGTATGAGTAGTAGGTTCCACGACCGCCTGTATGGTCGATCCAAACGCCGTCTCCGACTGAATCAAACTCAATGGTGAAACCTGAGCCTTCCGCGCCGTTAACCTGAAGGAGTCCGGTGGCAGGCGCATGGTCAACAACACCCGACACTTGCTGTCTAGTCATAACGCTAAACCTCTTGTCATCAATCATTGAACCGCTGACATAATAGGACTGGCTGTAATTGTATTCGCCATATTCTATGTTCATCGATATTTTGATATCACCGATAGTGACGCTCTTGCCAGTATAGTGGTCACGCAAACTTACACTTCCACTCGTGTTGGAGTTACTCCTTGAGCCATGATCATAAGTGTTGCCAGCAGTCGATAAGGCGCCATTCAAGGTAAAATCGCCGTCGTCACTACAGTTATCAAATGCAAAGGTTCCCGAAAAAGCAGTTGAGACGCCACCGTCGTTTGATATTGAGGTCATATCCATAGTGACCATACCGTTATATTCGCAACTAACAGATAAACCGCCTCCAGTTGTATTGCGCTCAAAACGCCCATCGTCAAGCGCCTCAAAGTACTTCTTTTGCACAGGAATGGCTGCAAAATCAGACGCATCATCAATACCGCTCTCTAAACCACCAGTAAAATCAGCGGCAACTACAATAGCGGCTATCTTCGGCGCGTTTTCACTATTAATTACCAAGGTGTCAGCAGGCTGACTGTTACTGGAGCCGCCACCTCCGCCACAACCAAATAACGAAACAGAGAGCGTAAAAAGGCTGCAAGCTAAAACTTGTTTATTCATAGTTATATCTCTAGAACTCTTGGATTCTTCCACATTGAATTAAAAGATGTGAGAGCTAACAAGAAGGTGGTCAACTCTCATGCCAAGCATTCTAAACAGATACCAAATCGATAAACAAACCTTATAAATAACCCTTGTTCAGCTTACATTCAGATTGCTTTATTAATGTATATACAACACTAACAAACACATTACATTTAGCCTATCAATCTTTCATGAATAATAGAAATAAATGGCTACTCCGCCAAAAAATGACAGTAGCTTCATTCCCAAGAAGCCCAGATACTGAGCCACCCCAACGCCGCCCCGGGTCTTTACCAAGTAGTACGGTAAAGTAAACGGCCACAGAAAGAATATGAATGCATGAAACTCGAATGGCGCTTTAAAGTATTGTCTCTTTGGGTCCTTGGATACCCAAAGAGCAACTAGCGATGCAAACACCAGGCTCCACACAGTGTCTGTTGAGTCCGAGACATCAGCGCCTTGCAGATTCAGATATGCTTGAAACAGCGCGTATAGAACTGATAAGGCAATCAGCAGCGCTAATATCATGTTGTGGATTTTTTTCATTAGACTTCCTGCACGTCTTTAATCCGATCCGTCCCCAGGAGGCGCTCCTACTGGAGTATTCCCACTTGGAGAAAAGCCTCTGGTGCTGACCTTAAAGTCCAAATCGCCAGCGAAAAAACGTTCCGCCAACTCTTTTCGAACTCTCCCGTATTCCAGTGCTGGAAAGTGCTCAGCGAAAACCACTTCAATACTTTCCTGAGCGGCAAACAGCGCGACAGCGTAATGGGTATACTTGCCAGACAAGCCGTATCTGGAAATCGCTGTCGTAATCTGTCCATATGTATATTGAGGACCGCCGCCATAATCCTTACACAATATGGACGGCAGCACCCGCAAGTATTTATTCAGCGCACGATTCTTAAAAAAACTGCTTAACATATTAATCCTTTGGAAGACCAACCTGTTCGAATTATTACTGGATAGCTTCAGCATAATATTTAAGCGCGGACAGTCTACGTTTTGCGCTACGACCAAAGACGACATTGATCACCAGCGTCACAATAGGCCTCAGCCATGTTGGCGCGCCAACAATGCTATATTTGAACGTCACTCTACTGCTTACAGGCGATATTTGCTGGAACGACCAGGAGCCTGCGAATTTTGCAAACGCCCAGGGGCCGTGCACCATTTTTATCGCGACAACGGATGGGCGTTTATAAGAGACATACTCCACGGTCATGGAGAAACCGTTTTTCGCAACGATTTCAAGCTGCAATCCCTTTGCAGGCTGTGTCCCATTTATAAAGCGATAAGATTCTGGAAACGGGTCCCACGCCAGGCGTTTACTGTAATCCTGACTGAGATCAAACAGCATCTCGGGAGACGCCTTTATTTCCAAACTCCGCTCGATCATATTTCACCGCACAAGATTGATGCGTACAGCCCGCTGCTCACCCGTCGCGTCATCGCCTTCCCGGCAATTTTCCTCTGGTCGCAAGCAGCTGTCTCATTTAAAGTAGGAGCGCTTTCCATCATCTCGATAGACTCCTGGCGTCAAAGAGACTCTAGGGAGCGCGTAGTTGTCCACCTGGTGTGGCGAGTGTCGTACGTATAACTATTAATCCTATAGCTTTCAAGAAGATTACTCCTTTAATCAGGCTAAAATCCGAAAAATGGAGCCGCCATGGACGATCAATGGATAAATAGAGAGGAATACCCTTTCGCATCGCACTTTATTGAGCTCGGACCAGGACGTATGCATTACGTCGATGAAGGTCAGGGCAAGCCTATTGTCATGCTGCATGGCAATCCCACTTGGTCCTTTCTCTATCGCAACATGATCAAAGGTTTATCCGGACAGTTTCGCTGCATCGTCCCGGATCACATTGGTTTCGGCCTCTCCGACAAACCTCAGAACTGGTCTTACCTGCCTAAAGACCACGCCAAAAATCTGGAGACGTTGATTGCAAGACTGAACCTGCAGGACGTCACGCTGGTGGTGCAGGACTGGGGTGGTCCTATCGGCCTTTCCTACGCGCTGAATAACCCGCACAACGTACGCCGTCTGGTGATAATGAACACCTGGATGTGGTCCACTCACGGCGACGTCAAGTATGAGACTTTCAGCGCATTGATGGGGGGCTTCCTGGGGCGGCTCATGATCAAGCGCTTCAATGTTTTTGTCAGCGTATTGCTGAAGCAGGCGGTGCAAAAAAAGCTAAGCCCCAATATCTACAAACACTATGCGGAGCCGCTGAAAAATCCCGCAGAGCGTAAAGGTTGCTGGGTATTCCCCAAGCAGATCATCAAAGCGGACGAATGGTTGGAAGAACTCTGGGAGAAGCGCGCCAACATCGCGGATATTCCCGCATTGCTCCTATGGGGCATGAAAGACTTCGCCTTTCAGGAGAGGGAGCTGCGTACATGGATGCAGTTGCTCACCCACCACACTGCGGTGACTTTCGATGACGCCGGCCATTTCCTGCCCGAGGACAAAGGAACGGAAGTCTGCCCGCTCATTGCCGATTTTTTGCGGGATGCGGAGCCAACATTTCTCCGTGAAGCCAGCGCGCCAGCGCCGGCGATCTAAGCCGTAATGCAGAGAAACCGGAGTCAGGGCGGATCTCGCCCTGACTACCCGCGCTTGCCCTGCAATGCTTTTTCCAGTCGATCACAAACCGCCTCCAGCACTGTCACGCGGGCATGACGTTTACTGTTGGCGGGAACCAGGGTCCAGGGCGCATAGTCCGTACTGGTGCGCATAATCATTTCATGAGCCGCCTGCTCATAGGCGGGCCATTTTTCCCGATTCCGCCAATCTTCATCTGTTATTTTATAGCGCTTACGAGGCGTCGCCTTCCGCTCTTCAAAACGACTCAGCTGCTCTTCCTGATCGATATGCAGCCAGAACTTCAGCAAGACATTGCCGTGATCGCAAAGCTGTTCTTCAAAATCATTGATTTCGGTGTATGCGCGCCGCCATTCGTCAATGGTAGCGAAACCTTCCACACGCTCAACCAGCACCCGGCCATACCAGCTGCGATCATAAATCGTGGCGCGTCCGGCTCGTGGTACATGCCTCCAAAAGCGCCAGAGGTAATGATGCGCCTTTTCTTCATCTGTTGGGGCGGCGATGGAGATGACGCGGGCGATGCGGGCGTCGACCGCCTCCATAATGCGTCGGATGGCGCCGCCTTTACCCGCCGCATCCCAGCCTTCAAACAGCATCACCGTGGAAACGCCCTGATGGTAAGCGCGCCAGCTCAGGCTGTTTAAGCGCGCCTGCGCCAGCTCCAGACGAGTATCGTATTCTTCCCGCGAAAGGTCTGCGCTCAGGTCGACCTGGGACAAGACCGTCTCGCTTGGAAAATCGCCGGGGGGCTTCTTGGGAGTGGCGTTTTTTATGGTTTCGAGATCTTCTTGTTTCTCCGCCAGACGCTTTTCAAGCGCCTGCAAAATGTTTTTCGCCACCATGATATTACGAAAATAGTCGTCCTCGGACTCCACCACAATCCAGGGAGTGTCCGCCTGATCTGTCAGGCGCACTGCGCGCTCGGCGGCTTTGATGTAGTCGGAGTAGCGCGCATGAAGAGCCTCGTCTAACTCGGACACCTGCCAGCGGCCATGTTTATCCTTTTTCAGTTCTTTAAATTTACGCCTCTGATAGGCTTTGGAGGTGTGCAGCCAGAATTTCAGAATCAAAGCGCCGTCCTGGGCCAACATGCTTTCCAGGCGATTAATGCGCAGCATATGGCTGTCGAAGTCCGCTTTGCTTTGCTTTTCAAGAGCGCGTGTGATCAGTTCACCGGTGTACCAGGAGCCGTAGAACAGGCCGACGCGGCCGCGGGCGGGAAAGGTGCGCCAGTAACGCCAGAAACGGGGACGCTCCGCTTCCTCATCGGTTTTTGGGCCAAATCCGGTGACTTCGAGGCCACGGGTGTCCAGCCATTGATTCAGCAGGTTGACCACTTCGCCTTTGCAGGTGTTATCGACGCCTTCCAGCAGTATGTAAACCGGAATCCCCGCATTCACGAGGGCGAATTGGGCGAATAGCAGCCTGTCTCTGTAATACGAGGCCTGTTTCTTGTAGTCCTTCTTATCCAGCTTGCGCCCCAGCTCAACTGCTTCAAACATACCACAACCCTCTGATTCCCATACTCTTTACGACGCATAAAGGCCGTCGCCTATGTGTCCTTTAACTATAGTGGATTCAGGGACAGGGAGTCGAAAAAGTCTGCATTCAGGTGGAGGTCGCATTCAGCGGTTCCTCGGTCTGCGTCTGAGGCGGAGCCTCAGATGAAGCCGACTCGGGAGGGCCAAATAACGTCCTTAATCTGCCCCCCGGAGTGAGCCCGGAATCGCACGCGTCACGCCACATGTCACGCCACTCATGAAACGTCAAAAAGAGGGGATTGTGACTGTGCACTGGTTTCACAGTCCCATACTCACAGGGCAAATCATCTTTCTCCGCGACAAAGGTTCCAAACACTTTGTCCCAAACAATGAGAATGCCGGCGAAGTTCTTGTCAATGTATTCCGGATTGCGGGCATGGTGCACCCGGTGATGAGAAGGGGTGTTGAAAACCGTCTCCAACCAGCTCAAGCGGCGCACTGCCTGGGTATGGATAAAAAACTGGAACGCCAGACTCAGCATCACCATCGTCACGGCCTGCTGCGGCGTGAAGCCGACCAATATTATCGGCAGCCAGAACAGCCACATGCCGGAAATCGGATAGGTCAGGCTCTGACGAAATGCAGTGGAAAGGTTAAGGCTCTCGGAGGAATGGTGTACGACATGGGACGCCCACATCCAACGAATGCGATGACTGCCGCGGTGAAACCAGTAGTAACAAAAATCCTGCAGTAAAAACAGCAGAATAAAACTCCACCAGGCAGCGGGAATATCAAACAGGCGCAATGAGAAGACCGCGTCGTAAACATAAATCAGTACGATGGCGGCCACCGCTTCAGACCCCTCATGCATCAGCGCCAACACGGCGTTACTGAGCGTATCCGGCCAAGTATATCGCGCGGTCGGAAAACTCGCGCCCCGGTCTCGCAGATACCAGGCCTCCCAGGCGATAAACCCGAGGAAAACCGGCGCTAACGCCAGCAACAAATATTGAAGTTCAAACTGCATCCGAACACTCCGTTAGGTCCATACATATCCGGCTTGCGCCAGTCTGGACATTTTCAGTTGCGGAGACAGTTTGATTATAGATGTTTCACGCCTGGGTTATTGGCCTGAGGCGACAGCAAACAGTCGTGACTGGTCAACGCGGGATGAGCGAAGCGCGCGACAAGGGCGCGCTACCCTTGCCGCTCCATCACAATATCCTGGCTCGCCGTCCAGTCTGCGACCGAGCCGCCGCCCAGGGCCACCGCCATCAGGTCCGGGAACTGGTCCGGCGTACAAGCGAAGGTGGGCACGTCCAGACTGGCGAACTGTTGCGCCAGACGCTTGTCGAAATACGGCGCGCCGTCATCATTGAGCGCCAGCAAAGTAATGACATTTACGCCCGCGTTTTTCAGCTCCGCCACCCGCTGCACCAGTTGCTTCTGGTCGCCGCCTTCATACAGGTCGGTGATCAGGATGAACGACGTGTCCTGTGGCTTGGTGATTTGCTGCTGGCAATAAGTGACGGCTTTGTTGATATCCGTGCCGCCGCCCAACTGCACGCCAAACAAAACATCCACCGGGTCCTGCAGTTTTTCCGTCAGATCCACCACTGCCGTATCAAACACCACCAGCTGGGTTTTCAATGCAGGAATAGACGCCATCACCGCCGCAAAAATACTGGCGTAGATCACGCTCGACGCCATAGAGCCGGACTGGTCCACACACAGCATCACTTCCTTGAGCGCACTCGGTTGCTTACGGCCGTAGCCGATCAAACGCTCCGGCACGATGGTGCGATACTCCGGCTGATAGTGCTTGAGATTCGCCCGAATGGTGCGCGCCCAGTCGATATCCGCGTGACGCGGACGCTGCTTGCGCATGGCGCGATTAAGGCTGCCGCGAATGGCTTGCTCGGTGCTGCTCTGCAACTTGCGCATCAACTCTTCGACAATCTTGCGCACGACTTGCCGCGCCGTTTCCTTGGAGCGTTCCGGAATCAGATGCCCCAGGGACATCAAATTGGCCACCAGATGAATATCCGGCTGCACCGCTTCCAGCATCTCCGGCTCCAGCAACATGCGCTCCAGATTCAGTCGCTCGAACGCGTCCTTCTGCATCACCCGCACGACGGAGCTGGGAAAACGCTCGCGAATATCTCCCAGCCAACGCGCCACCTTCGGCGCGGACGAGGATAAATCCGCGCCACGTTCGTCGTCAGAACCATACAGCGCATTGAGAATCTGGTCCAGCTGCATATCCTCGGCGCTCATCGAGGCGTTGTCCTGATTATCGCCGCCCAGCAACAACCGCCAGCGTCTTTCTCGTTCGGAAAGCAGAGTCATGAGGATGAGTTCTCCGTGTCGTTATGGGCGCCGATGCCAAGCAGGGTTTCCAGCAAAGGCAGCATGGCGTTCACCCGGCTGTAGTCAAAATCAGGGTCAGCAATAATCCCTGCGGCGGTCGCCGTGGTGGAGCGAGATTTACGCTTCAGGTTCGCCCGCTCGCCATCGGCGAAGCTGGAGAAAGTCCGCCGCAACAACGGCAGCAACAGCATGAAGCGTTCTTCCGTCAGAGCGCATAAATAGGCGTCCAGCACCGACCATAGACGATCATCATGGATGAGCAGCAGACCAGAGCCTTCCAACAGCCCTTCAATCCAGGCCGCTGCGTGAGAAGGCTCTTCCGCGGCGGACAGCGCAAAGGACAGCGCATTCGCCGCTTCGTCGCCACTGATCTGATCCGCCCCCAGCAGCAATCGATAACAGCGCCCCAGAATTACGCCGTTCACCTCAGTTTGCCTCGCCAGACGCCACAACTCACGCCACCACTCGCTCAATCGGTCCGCATCCGCATAGAGCTTAAGCGCATCCGTCATATCCGCGATCAATTTTGCGTGCACTTTAGCGGCGTCCTCATCCACATTGCGGCACTGATACACCAGCCCAACATTGATACGGGCGCAGAAGCCTTCGATGACATGGTGCAATATCGACGTATCCGCACCGCGCACGTCGCCGTAGCGCACGATGTTCACCAGTCGCGGCAGCGCCGCCATCAGCTGATCCACATCACTGACCGTCGCCGCCTGCTGTTGCAGGACCACAATCGCATCCTGAATCGCTTCAGGCAGGTCCGCCAACAACAGCCGATCCACCCAGGCGGTGATATCGCTTAATTTACTGGCGTTGCGCAGCTGTTCCAGAGCGTATCCCATGGCGGCGGTAGCAATGTTATTGCCCCACAGGCTCTGTTCGATCAAGCTGAGCTCAAACTCCGGCTGCCATTGCAGACGCCAGATTTCTTTAAATGTGCCCTTGCCGCTGCGGTCGCTGACCAGACGCGCCCACTTCACTCCCAGCAAATTGAGCCGATGAAATAAAGCCGAGCGCAGTTTGCCGTTGTCTTTACGCAAATCCAGTTCAAGATCTTCCTCGACCGTGGACACTTTCAGACGCAGTGATTTCTGTTGCGCCTGCAAGTCCGCCTGCAACGGCGTCTTGGGCAAGTTTTCCGGCACAACGCCGATGCGGTCGCCCACCAGCAATTTACGCTGCAGCAACGCCAGAGGAGCCGCATCGCCAAAGCAGAACAAGGTCTGGATGGTTTCATTCATCTCATCAAGACTGGGCTGCGGCTTCTCCCGCAGAGCCGCCAGTGTATCCGCCATGCGCACCGCTTCTATTACACTGGAAGGCGCCACATCAAAGCCCTGCTCGCGCAGCTCCCGCGCCGCCCGCGTCAGCCAGGAAGCGGATACGCCATCGCGCACTGGGTCGCCGTTTGCAGCGCTGCGCACCGCGTAACGCCAGATATGCTCGTACCAGCCCGGCGCATCCACGCCCGCGCCGTAGCCGCTGCGGTAACTGATCCGATCATAGGTCCAGGGTATCCAGGTGGCGTTCAGCTTGATTTTAGGCAGCCCCTTGATCAGCGCATTGTCGTCCTTGATCGCAACTTTTTTCACCAGCGCCGGTACGTGCCAGGCGCCGCAAATCACCGCGATGCGTTTAAAGCCTTCTTTCTCGGCCTTGCGCACCATCGAGCGCATCCAGGCCTCGCGGCGCGCTTCACGATCACTGAGTTTTTGTGCGGAGGCTTCCGCGCGCAACGCTCCCATGGCGTCCGCAATCGCAGCAAACACTTCAGCGCCCTGGCTGTGCTGCTCCACCACGTGTTCCCACCAGCGTTCGCCGTCGGTGAATCCCGCCGCGGCCGCCAGCGCGTCCAGCGGATCGCCGCTGAGAGTCAATGAGTCAATACTTGTCTCACTGTCTTTTTCAGAGCAGCCGTTCTCGTCAGTCAGGGCTTCCGCCGCCAGCGCATCAGTGTCCGCCTCATTCTGTCCCGCAAGGCTTTCATCCAGCGCCTCTGCGCTTTGTTGCTGCGCCATCTCCCGCTCGGCCGCTTCCGCAGCCGCCGCGGCTTCTTGTCGAGCTTGCCGAGCGAGAGCAAGACTATGGACCTGCGGCAAATCAAAGAAACGCAACGGCAGGTTGTTGCGTCGCGCAAAATGCATGGCCCGCCATTCCGGCGAAAATTCCGTGAACGGATAGAACACACTGTCGCGGTAGTCATCCCCTGCATAAATCAACTGCGCCACCGGCGGCTGCAATTGCTCACTGTGAAGATGCTCCAGCAGCGGTTCCGCTTCCTGGGGCCCTTCCACCAACAGGATCTCCGGCTGAAAGTCCGCCAGCGCTCTCAGCATACTGGCGGTGGAGCCGGGTCCATGATGGCGAATGCCCAGGTATAAAATCTTGTCGTTGATAAGCATGATTCGCTTGTCGCCCTTTTTTGACGCGCATCCTTGAATAGCAACTCTTCCAACACCGCAAATAGCAACGTTAGTTTATGGCGCGCGTTCGTCAGATCCGATATTTCAGCTCAGTTCGCGACAGGCGCGATACACGTCTTTCCAGCCGTCGCGCTCTTTCACCACCGTTTCCAGATACTCACGCCAAACCACTGCATCCTGCACAGGATCTTTCACCACAGCGCCAATCAAACCTGATGCGAGATCTGAAGCCGATAGCTCGCCATCGCCAAAGTGATGGGCCAGACTGAGGCCACTGTTCATGACCGAGATCGCTTCAGCGGTGCTAAGCGTGGCGCTGGGAGACTTCAGCTTTTCCTTGCCATCCAGGGTCTTGCCCTCGCGCAGTTCGCGGAAAATCGTTACAACGCGCTGAATCTCCGCAATGGCGTTAACTTCCACGGGTAATTCCAGAGCGCGTCCCATATCGCTGACGCGCTTGGAGACGATATTTACTTCTTCTTCAATGGTGGCGGGAGTAGGCAGAATCACGGTATTGAAGCGGCGCTTGAGGGCGCTGGACAGTTCGTTGACGCCACGGTCGCGGTTGTTGGCGGTGGCGATGACGTTGAAGCCGCGCACCGCCTGCACTTCATCATTCAGCTCAGCGATGGGCAGGTGTTTTTCCGACAGCACCGTAATCAGGGTGTCCTGCACGTCAGACGGAATCCGCGTCAGCTCCTCAATGCGACAGATTTTACCCTGCGACATGGCGCGCATCAGCGGCGACTCCACCAGCGCATCCCGGCTGGGGCCGTGCGCTAACAACTGTGCGTAGTTCCAGCCATAACGCATGGCTTCTTCACTGGTGCCGGCCGTGCCCTGCACCACCATGGTGGAATCGCCGGAGATAGCCGCCGCCAGGTGCTCAGAGACCCAGGATTTCGCCGTACCGGGCACACCGTATAGCAGTAGCGCGCGATCGGTTGTCAGCGTCGCCACAGCGATTTCCATCAGCCTGCGGGAACCGATGTACTTGGGCGTCACTTCAAAGCCGTTATCCAGCTTTCCGCCCATCAGATAAGTGCAGACCGCCCAGGGGGACAGCGCCCAGCTCGCGGGACGCTGACGCTTGTCCACTTCACGCAATGCTTCCAGTTCCTGCTGGAACAGTTGTTCCGCGTGCTGTCTTAAAATAGCTTGTTCGGTCATGACTGTAGCTCCTTATGGAATTCAACGCGGTTCTTGTACACCGCCAGCAAAGGGTTGGTTCGGTCGTCTTGCAACGGCTCCAGCAGGGAGCGAATTTTCTCGTAAGAAGTTAGCGAAAACTGATAAGCCAGTTGATCAATTGTCTGGTGTGCATCGTAGTACCAGCTTTCGCCTTCAATGATCTTCGCGCGAATCATGTCCGCAATGGCTTCGGACAGCCTGGGTGTGAGCGAAGAGAATGCTTTAAGTTGATACAGCACCGGCAGCCAGAACTGACTGTCTCTCTTCATCGCCGCCTGCAGCGCCGGCAGTATCAGCGGCTCGACCTTTTCGGCGGCGAAGCCGGCGGCCAGTCCGCCCAGATATTCGGTGCGCTCCACTTCAGACAGCGCAGGAAACAGCGTCTCAAAATACGCCACGTCGCCATGCAACATGGCGCCTTCAGACAACGCCAACAGCGCCGCATCCGCGTAGTCGCTGCGACGATACAAATCTATCGTCTGGTCCAGGGACGTCTGCAGAATCTCAGCGCTGGCGCGCGGCGGCAGCAAAGCCAGCACCTGATAAAACCAGCCCGCCCGCTTACCCACCTTGGTGCGATTCGGCAAGTGCGCCAGATCGTCTTTGAGGCCCCACTTTTCCCATGACTTATCGAACTCTTTGGGCGGCTCGATGTTTAACTGGGATTTCTTTAACAAGGCCTTTTTTAACTGCAACGACTTCGCCAGCCACTCCCGTAAGGGGACCAGCACTGACTCTTCGCCGAGCTGCGCCAAATACCGGGTCGCCTGATAGCGCACCGCCAGACTGCGATCATCCGCGCAGGCAGTTAGAAAAGCGGTGTCACTAGGACTCAGACCAACTTTCATAACCTCCAGCAACACGGCGCGCTCCTTGGCGGGTTCGTCTTTCCAGATCGCGCTCAATTGATCCAAAGCTTCGCCTGGATCATTCTCGCGCAAGCGACGAAAGGCATCCGTTCTGGCCACGCCGCTGAGATGGGCCAGCTCTTCCGGAGCAGGCGCGTCACTGCACAACGTTTTCCACTTGGGATTCAGTCCGCACAGCCAGCGTCCGCGCTCGCCCATGACATGACGCAGGCTGACCTGCAGTCTGCTCTGGCCCAGCGCAGCGTCGAATAAATCCGGCAACGCCGCTGGCGGCGACACGCGCCCGGCGTCAGTCAAAGCAGCCAGGTATTCCGCCAGCAAACGCGCGTCTTTCGTGCGCAAAGCTGCGCGCAGCAGTTCTTCCGCACGCATGCTGCATTGCTCGACGCTTTCATGCTGAGCTGGCTCCAGCGTTAGAGCATGCTGATGTGATTGTCCAACCAGACGCGTAAAGTTAAACATAACGGCCGCTTTCAACAGGCGACGCTCCGCTGGCTCCTGCGCCATTTTATCCAGCGCCGCGCCCAGTTCCGCCGATGGCGCAGCCCAAGGCGCGTCCTGAGCGTCGCAGCCCAATATCAGGCGTCTAACGCTATCGTTCCATTCCTGCATGATGAATCCTGACTTGCGTGAAGTTTTCTGATAGATCCAACGACTCAGGCGCCGCTTACGCAGCAAGCGCCTGACGCGAGGTTAAGTCGAAGTATTGACGTTCAGCCCATACGCCGAGCGGATTGAAACGGTCGCCGCACCACTCGCCAACAACGCGTACGGGGTGTCCGCCGCTGACCGCGAGCAGTTTCCAGACATCACCGTCAGGCTCGGCCAGAGGGACGGCTTTACCACCGGCGTCGACCAGCCAGAAAGCATCGTCCTGGCGCCAGGGGACCACGGCGTCGACGATGAAGGGATAAGGACCAACCCAGGGATTCCGTGCGAGTAATTGTTCATACTGGTTGAACATCGCGTCCAGACTTGTCCCGGCGGGGGTCGCATGCGTATCGCCGACATGCTCCGGCGACAAAGTGGCGGCGTCCGCAAATATCGCCCGCAACGGTGAACCGGAGGGATAAAAGTGGGCTTTCCCCCGGATCAATTGTCCGCCGCGCCATCCCATCACCAGGCTGGCGCGCTGAGTTTCGTGCGCAAAATTAACCACCTTGGCCATGCGCCCGGATTCCAGTCCCACCAAATGAATAACCTGCATCACCAGCCGGTCTTCCTGGGTCTGACTGTGAGACAGCGCCAGCCAGACATCCTCCACCGGCGGCAGCGCAAGCAGATCATCCTGGCTCCATGGCCATCCGACCTGCGTGCGAATGTCCGCCTGCAGATCCTCCGCCAACTGGTCCATTCTACCGTAGGCGCTTAACAGCAAATACAAACGGCTGAGCGCCGCCGCCAGTTCCGACATCCGGTCGCCAGTGATGGCCAGGGAGGCCAACTGACGCACATGATTGGCCAGTCCCGGCGCCTGCGCGTCCACCATGCGCGACTCCAGATTTTTCCAGTACTGGTAATTCTTGTTCTGCAGGTCCGCAAGACCGGTGCGGGCTACGTCTTCAGCCCACAAGGTCAACTCATCCACCCCGGCGCTGACTTTTAGTTCGCGCTGCTCTTTACGCTTTTCCTGCGCGGCGACGTCCACGGGCTTTTTATTCTGCGCGCGCTCTACTTTTTTCTGCTCTCGATCAGCGCGGCTTTCTAGCCACTCAGCCACCCAATCGGGCGCGTCTTGCTGGCGGGTGAAACCATTTTGTTGCTGAGCGTACAGCAGAAACAACGCGAGCCCATGCTTACAGGGAAATTTTCGGCTCGGGCAAGAGCATTTAAATGCAGGACCCGACAGATCAATGCGGGATTGATAAGGCTTCGATCCGCTTCCCTGACAATGTCCCCAGATGGCGTCATCGTTATATTCCAATAACGGCCATTTGCTTGTGCTGGTGAGTTTCTGTGCGGCTTTGACTGAGGCGCTATCCGGCGCCATGGCGATAATTTGTTCTTGATTCCAGGACACGAATTACAACTTTCCAGTATGGGTGGTTGATTAGTGACGAGCGGCGGCTTATTTAAAACAGAATCGGCGGTATTTGTATAGGGCCGTCATTCATAATTCATATTTGCGCTCCACATACAAAGCCTGGTTAGAATATGTTCGGCCGTGAACGCACAAAAACACAAACTCGTTCCAACATGCAGCTCAAAGACGCACCATGATTATTCGAGACAGTCAGATTTCCGCCGCCTATCTCCGCGGACTGGTGGATTATCTCATTATGAAGCGACAGGATACGTCTTTATTCTTACAATCCTTCCAGATATCCGAAAGCGAAATTGGCGAGGCGCAGCAACGGCTGCCGACCCGTTTGTTCGGCGCCATGCTGGAAGCCGCCAGCGCGCTGTTGAATGACGAAAGCATCGGGCTGCATGTCGGCGAACAGATCAAACCCGGGCAATACGGCGTGCTTGGACTCAGCGTCATGAATTGCAAAACGCTACGGGAGGCCATCGTACGGCATGAGCGCTATGAACGCCTGGTATGCGACGTCGGCCATACCACTTACCGTCATTCCGGCGACGAAGTAATTCTGAGCTGGGACAGTTGTTCGCCGGATCTGTCGCGCCACATCGCGGAAGAGAATATCGCCAGTTGGACTACATTCGCCCGCTGGATAACCGGCGCGGACATTTCTCCAACGCTCATCCGCTTTCAGCACCCGCGCCCATCCGACGTTCGGGAATATGAGCGCCTGTTCCAGTGCCCTCTGCAATTCTCCTGCGACAACATTGAAGTCCGTTTTCCCGCCGCTTATCTGGACCTGCCTTTGCGCCAGCACGACCCCGCCATGTTGGCGCTGCTGGACGAATACGCTGACCGGTTACTGTTGAAGCTCAACCCGGAAGCGGACTTCAGCGATAAAGTAAAAGCGGCGCTAACCGATTTGCTGCAGGCTGGGGATATCAGCCTGAAAAAAACGGCGCAAACGCTGGGATTGTCGGAAAGAGCGCTACAGCGGCGGCTGCAGGAAGAAGGGCGCAGCTATCAGCAAATCCTGGACGAGACGCGTCGGGAGTTAGCGATACGGCAAATCGGAGATCGACGTCTGGACTTGTCTGAAATTACTTTCTTTCTCGGCTTCGCTGATCAAAGCGCCTTCCAGCGGGCGTTCAAACGCTGGACCGGGAGGACGCCAGGTCAGTATCGCCGCGAAAAGGAGCTTGCGGGTTAGTCGCCAAGGCCGCTAATGATAACTGATGCGATGCGCATCCAGACGCACGTCTTTCACTCTGCGTCCCAGAGTATCCACTTCGCCGTTATAACGCTCTTCGCCGGTGGAGGAAAACTCAAACGTATAGGCCCGCGCCAAACGCATGGCGCCGCGCGCATCCCGCTGAAAACTCAACTTGCGCAGCGCTACGCTGCCGTCAAGAAATTGCAGATCAAGCTCCTGGCATTGACGCCGAGCGGCGACAAGGGCGATCTCCCGCACCTTCAACGCCTCCCACCACCCCCAGAGCGCGACGGCGCAAAGCGTCAGCCAGAACAAATCGATCAATTGCAGATTCATAAGGTTTCCATCTTTACTATGGAGATATTAATCAGGCAGGCAAAAAGCTTCCTTCTAATTGCCTGCAACGACAGGGCCCGCACATATCAGGCCTTGTCTCCCGCGGCTAACCGCGCAGGCGTATCCATGCGCCTGATTATTAACATGGCGGCATCATCGCCATGTTAATAATTCTCATCATAACGACTTTGCCGTGGAGGACGCCAACCGCCTGGAGCGCTTTGGAGACAGATCACGAAGTTTGAGTAACGACGCAGATTGTTTTTGGGGGCGGGTCAGGCGGAGGTCAAGTGCATCAGCAAATATTCGCCAGTAGGCAAATCCACGCCGCGCTCAATTTCCCGCCAGCCCCGGCGGCGATAAAAAGCAACCGCCGACTCGTTTTGGGCGGCGACTTTCAGCTGCAACGGCGAGGCATAGCGCTGGCGACAAAACTCCAGCAGCGCCGTGCCGACGCCGCGATTTTTATAAGGTTTATCCACATACAGGTTGTGAATGAAACTCTCCGGTTTCCAGATCGAGACAAACCCGATCGCTGCGCCCTCATGAGCGGCGACATACACCTCCTCATCTCGAACGCTCCCGAGAAAATCATGGATCGAGAACATATCAGCTTCAATCCAGTAAAACGTCTCCTTGCGCGACTCAAAAAATATCCTGCTCAAGTCAGGAGTGTCCGCCGCCGTCGCAGCGCGGATGACCAGCTCATTCAGCTTCATCGGATACCAGTTACTCAAACTCTTTCAAACCGTCAACATGGTTCCAGAGCCTCTGAACGAATGCAATGTCGAATCCCCTCTTTTCCCGCATCTCAAAAGTCCGCCGCCTTCCTCTCGCAAGCCGTAATATTCAAAGCCCATCATCGACGTTGGGGATAACCGCTCCGGCGTTAGAAATATTTTTTAATAAATTATTTGTTGACAACCAGTAACAAAGCTATAGACTCACGAAAAGGTAGAAAGTAAGCCTATAGTTTTATTTAACACTCCGCTCGATGTTTTATTCATAATCTTCGTCCTGTAGTTTTAAATTCCAGTCTTGTTTTTCCACTTTAAAACCGCCCGCAAGGCACATTTTTTATTCATTAATTTCAGGAAATTTTTATGTCCGAAGCAGTTAAAGGCACTGTTAAATGGTTCAATGAAACTAAAGGTTTTGGTTTTATTCAACAAGAATCCGGCCCAGACGTATTTGCACACTTCAGCGCTATCGTCAGCAACGGTTTCAAGACCCTGACGGAAGGTCAGCAAGTTGAGTTCACTGTAACTCAAGGGCCAAAAGGGCCACAGGCGGCGAATATTGTCTGCCTGTAAGCTGCAGTAATCGGAGCTATCGGAAATATTATTTCTGTTAGCCCTTTTGCTCGATGCAAGTCCGAGGCGCATATATTGTCGTCTCGGCTGCTTCAGCTTAATTTATGCTTACTTCGCTTTTATCAGCAAAAAGTTAAACTGCCTTTCGTCACCGCCTTCCGTACTCTTATCTGTAAGCGCCTATCGCTTATTTCTAAATTATTTAAAGCATTACCAGCCCATATATCTTGTCGAGTTTTATCTGAACTACACTGAAGCCTCTCTTCATATACTATCCAGAGCAAGTTATCGGCTGTCTTTTCCAAAGAGGAAACATCATGAGCACAGCCTCAATAACTGCAATTAGCGCCCAAGACGCGCAAAAATACGACAATCCAATCCCTAACCGCGACTTCATTCTCAGCGTTCTCAGCCAGAACGGCGGACGACTCAACCGTGAGCAGCTGGCTGAACATCTTGAGTTAAGCAGCGCTCAGGATCTTGAAGCGCTCAGACGCCGCTTGCGAGCGATGGAGCGTGACGGACAGATAACTTTCGACCGCGGAGATTACACGCCAGTCAATCAAAGTGAGTTGATCTGCGGACGTGTCATCGGCCGTCGTGAAGGACACGGATTTCTGGCCAGGGATGAAGGGGGCGATGATTTACTTCTGAGCAAAAGCCAGATGCGCAAAGCGCTGGACGGCGACCGTGTTCAGGTCCGCATCTGCGGCGTTGACCATCGCGGACGCCAGGAAGCTCAGATCATCAAGGTGCTGGAGCACAACACAACGCAGCTGGTGGGGCGCCTGAGCACGAAATCCGGCGATTGCATGCTGATCCCGGATAACGACCGCATCTGCAATGAGATCAGTATTACGCCGGAAAGCGTCGGTGACGCCATTGATGGCCAGTACGTGGTGGTGAATATCATCAAATACGCCAGAAATCGCTCTCCCATGCTTACCGAGGTGGTCGAACTGCTTGGCGACGCCATGGCGCCAGGTATGGAAATCGATGTCGCTATTCGTAATCACGACATTCCCTTCACTTGGCCCCGGGAAACTCTGCAGGCGGCGAAACAGTTGGGGACGGAAGTAGCGGAGGAAGACAAATTGCACCGCTACGATCTGCGGCAGGTTCCTCTGGTAACCATCGATGGCGAGGATTCCAAGGATTTTGACGATGCGCTTTTCTGCCAACCGCGCAGCAATGGCGGATGGCGTCTGTTTGTCGCCATCGCCGACGTATCCCACTATGTAACGCCAGGCGGTCCACTGGATGTCGAAGCCCAGAAACGGGGGACATCCGTTTACTTTCCAGGGCGCGTAGAACCGATGTTGCCTGCCGCCATTTCCGATGGCCTCTGCTCGTTGAACCCTAACGTGGACCGCTTGGCCATGATCTGCGAAATGTTCATCGACGCAGCAGGGAACCTCGGCAAATACCAGTTCTATGAGGGAATTATGCGTTCACACGCCCGCCTGACCTATACGGAGGTCGGCGCATTGCTGGAGCAGCCAGAGTCCAGACTTGGACAACAAGTCCAGCAACGCTATACAGACCTGGTTCCGCATCTGCAGGCCTTACATAAGCTGTATGGGGCTCTGCGCCAGGCTCGCAGTAAACGCGGCGCGATTGACTTTGAAACCACGGAAAGCAAGTTTCAATTCGACGCCAACCGCAAAATCAGCCGGATTGACCCGGTAGTACGCAACGACGCCCACAAGCTGGTGGAAGAATGCATGCTGTGCGCCAACGTCGCGACGGCGCGCTTCCTGCAAAAGCTCAAGCTCCCGGCTCTGTATCGGGTTCATCAAGGCCCGTTGCAGAAAAAACTGGAAAGTCTGCGCGCGTTTCTCGGGGAGCTGGGACTGTCCCTGGGCGGCGGCAAGCGTCCAACCGCCAGTCACTACCGCAACCTGTTGAACAGCATTAACGAGCGTCCGGATGCGGAAGTCATTCAATCCATCATGCTGAGATCGTTGAGCCAGGCGGAATATAGTCCGGAAAACCTTGGCCACTTCGGGCTGGCTTACTCCGCCTATGCTCATTTTACGTCGCCGATCCGGCGTTATTCCGATCTGTTGACGCACCGCGCCATTCGCTCGGTGATTCGGGGCGAAGAAAGCGGGGGTAAACTCAAACGCGCACTCAAATCCTTAACCGGGCTGGGCTCCGATCCAGTGCGGCGCGTTCACAGCGCCGCGCCGTTGACGCCGACTCAAAGTTACCCCTACAGCGCGCAGGACATGGTGAAGCTGGGCGAGCAGTGCTCCCTCACGTCGCGCCGGGCTGATATGGCCAGCTGGGATGTGGAAGCCTGGCTCAAGTGCGAATACATGCAGGATCGCATTGGCGACACCTTTGTCGGAACCGTTTGCGGCGTGACTAATTTCGGTCTTTTCGTAGAGTTGAAAGAGGTCATGGTCGAAGGCTTGATTCATGTATCATCGCTAGCGGGCGACTATTATCAATTCGACGCCGCCAAACAGCGGTTGACCGGTGAGCGCAGTAAAAAGAGCTATGGTTTGGGAGACGCCATCCAGGTGCGAGTGGTCCGCGTAGACCTGGAGCAGCGCAGAATAGAACTTGAAATGGTCAGCCAGGAGCAAGAAGGAAACAGAAAGAGCGCCTCCGGCAAAAAGCGCCGCAGCAAAGACAGAGCTCCCGGACGACGCTCAGGAAAAGCAAAGTCCGGCGGCCAGTATTCGAAAAAGCTTCCCGCCGCAGAGAAAGCGCACTAAACCCAGGTTAATTACATAACAAAGCGCTCAAGATAGGCTGATGGAAAATTGATTGATGAAGGATAAATTCAATGACATTGACCGAAATCGCCAACGCTTATTTTACCGACCTGGACGTTAACCCGAATCGCCCTGTTCTGGAACTGATCCGCGATATGCAGAGCCGGCATATCGCCAAACACAGCTTCAATAATCTGTCGGTGGCGCTGTCCCAGGACATCCCGATAGACAGCGAGTCCGTATTCAACAAGATCGTGCGTCAGGGCTTCGGCGGTTATTGCTTCGAGCATAACAAGCTGACTTTCGACGCGCTATCCGCGCTCGACCTGGATGTACGCATCCTGCTGGCGCGCGTGGTCTATAACTCAGACAACGACGTTCCTCGCACTCACCGCATCACTTTACTTACCCTGGAAGACGCCCAGTACATCGTCGATACCGGTTTCGGTCATTTTGGGGCGCGTTTTCCCATCAAACTCGAAGAAGGCCTGGAGCAGGACCTGGGCGACGCCGTCTATCGCATCGTCAAAAATGCGCGGGGCGATTACTGCTATCAGATTCTGAAAGAGGGAGAGTTTTTCACCCTATATACTTTTGACCTGGGGCGTTATAGCGAAGCGGACTGCCTCACCGGACACTTCTACTCTCACAAACACCCCAACGCCGCCTTCCTGCACAATCTGGTGGTTTGCCGCAAGTACTTCAATGACGTGCACTCATTGCGCAACGGCGAGTTGCATCGCATGCGCAACGGCGAAACCACCATTGAGCCGGTCGCTGACGCAGAGACGCTGCACCATCATCTGACGCAGACATTCGAATTGAATGTGGACGCCGCTGTTTCGGAGTTTCTGTTCAATAAATTTATCGCCGGAAAGTCCGCCTGAGCGCGGACATTCTCCCACATCGCACGAACCTCTTGTTTTTACCCTGATTTTATTTACTAAAGTGGATTCGACTTATGCACGCGCTCGCCAAAGATACGCTGACGCTGTTGCTGTGGGTGGCGCTGATGGCGTCCTCCTTTGTGGTGTCAGCCGACCTGCCCCAATACGCCAGCCCCATCGCCGGAACGGAATTGCGTTTTATTCTCGCGACATTGCTGTTGGCGCCGTTGACGCTGTCCCGTTACCCCTTATTCAGCGATCTTGGTCTGCTGCTGCGTTATGGCGTGATCAGCCTTTTTCTGGTGCTGTTCTTTATCGGACTGTTTGAAGCGTTAAAGACCACTACGGCGCTCAACACTTCCGTTATATACACACTGGTTCCCCTGATGAGCGTGACGATCAGCCGTTTGCTCCTGGGCGCCGCCGTCAATGGCGTCATGCTATGCGGTTTTATTCTAGGCGCAGGCGGCGCACTGTGGGTATTGCTCGCAACGCATGGCGACAGCGCGGACAGCCTCGCCTGGAACGACGGCGACGCTCTATTTCTTCTCGCCTGCGCCAGCCTCGCGCTGCACGTCACACTCGTCAAGAAATGGGGCTCCAATACGCCCCCCATGCAGGGCGCGTTCTACATCATGATGATGGGGGCGATTCTGATGGCGCCGGTTATGGTTCTGGCCGGAGAGGTTGAGCAGGTCGCCTGGAGCGAGTTTGATTTCTGGCGGGTGCTGCTGTATCTGACGTTGTTCGCCACCATCGCCACGTTTTATCTGCAGCAACATTTGGTGCAAAAAGTCGGCCCTAATCGCTTGCTGGCGTTCAGTTATTTGATCCCCACATTCGTCGCCGCCGGACAGGGTTTCATGCAAGGTCCGGAGCTGTGGTACAGTCTGCCGGGCGTCGCTCTGACGCTGCTCGCCCTGCTGCTGATCTCCGGCGTCTGGGCGCCAGCGGCGCGCAAGGTCCATGTCGGCGACACACAGACACAGTAATGCAGTGGTGAGGGGATACGGATGAATCAGCGCGAGATTGAGCGGAGTTTCCTGGACTTTTTGAAGCAATCATACGGCTTGATTGACGCCGACGACTTGGCGGATCTCGGCCTCAAAGGTGAGATCCACTGCTACCGCAAAGGCGAACTGTTGATCCAGCAAGGATGTCCTGCGCCCAAACTGTTCTATTTCGCCAAAGGCTTCGCCCGATACATCTGCGTATCGCCTGAAGGCAAGGAGTTTACTCAGTCCTTCGCCTGTTCGCCCAATATCGCCGGCTCCACTCGCGCCATGGTGCGCGGCGCGCCTGCGCTGTTCAGCATTGAGGCGTTGGACGATGTGCTTTGTCTGGAGTTCGACTGGAGCCATTTCAGCCAGAGCCTGTTGCGTTTTCCAGGTCTGCTCGCCACCTACACTAAAATGCTGGAAGCGCTGTTCATCGGCAAGGAAGAACGAATTTACGGCTTTGTGCAATTGACGGCGGAGCAGCGCTACCTCAACTTCCTGGAGCAGAACCCACAGCTTAAAAACAAAATCCCCCTGCAATACATTGCTTCCTATATCGGCATCACGCCGGTAGCGCTCAGCCGCATCCGCAAGAAGCTGCGCCTCGACTAGGCGCCAACCGACTCGCTGACAGCGCTTCGAATTTGAAAGCAATCATTAGAGTGCAGACGACGGCCTCCATTGCTAAATTCTCCGCCATCAGGTAGACCTTAACCAAGGAGCGCCATCATGAACGCATCGTCAAAGCCCACTCAGATTGACGCCATATTAACTGATCCCCGTTGGCGCGCACTGCTGGCGCGCGACGCTCAGGCGGACGGCAGTTTCTACTATTCGGTGAAAACCACTGGCGTCTACTGTCGTCCGTCCTGCGCCGCCAGAACGCCGCGTCCGGAGAATGTGCGTTTTTATGACAGCCTTGAGGAGGCGGAACAAGCGGGTTTCCGTCCTTGCCGACGCTGCCGCCCCGACGCGCCGTCGCTGGCCGCGCGGCAAGCGGAGAAAATCGCCGCGGCCTGTCGCTTGATCGCCAGCTCGGAAAGCTTCCCCAGCCTGGAGGAACTGGCGCAATCCGCAGGCATGAGCAAATTTCACTTTCATCGCGTATTCAAGCAAGTCACCGGCCTCACCCCGCGTAACTATGCCGCCGCACAGCGTAAGCAGCGTCTTGCCGCCACGCTGCAGCGAAGCGGGTCCGTGACGGACGCCATTTACGACGCCGGTTACAACTCTAATGGCCACTTCTATGGAGAGTCAGATCAGGTTTTGGGCATGACGCCAGGCGACTATCGTCGCGGGGGAGCCAATGCAGAAATCCGCTTCGCAGTGGGCGAGTGCGCGCTGGGTTCCATCCTGGTGGCGCAAAGCGCCCGCGGCGTATGCGCCATTCTACTGGGTGACGACCCGGAAGCCCTGGTGCATGAAATACAGGACCGCTTTCCCAAAGCGCGCCTGATTGGCGGCGACGCCGACTTCGAGCGCTTAATCGCCAAAGTCGTGGGATTTGTGGAAGCGCCTCAGATCGGTCTTGACCTGCCTCTGGACGTGCGCGGAACTGCTTTTCAGCAAAGGGTGTGGCGCGCGCTACAGGAGATTCCCTCAGGCGCGACCGCCAGCTATGCCGATATCGCCCAAAAAATTGACGCTCCCAAGTCGGTCCGAGCCGTGGCGCAAGCCTGCGCCGCCAACATGCTGGCCGTTGCGATTCCCTGCCATCGTGTCGTGCGCAGCAACGGCGCGCTCTCAGGCTATCGCTGGGGCGTCGAGAGGAAGCAGGCGCTGCTGGAGCGGGAGGCGCAGGAATGAGCGGCGATACAGGCGCAGCAAAAACGCAGCCCTCCAGGCAAAGCCTGTCCGCGCGTCTGCAAAGCTATGATTGGAAGCGCGCCGAGCATGAGTTAAACGCCCGGGGAGCCACCATAATTAACGGACTACTGGACGCTCAGGAGTGCGCAGCGCTGATCTCTCTGTATAACGCAGAGGAGCTTTATCGCAGCAAAGTGGTCATGACTCGCCACGGCTTTGGACAAGGCGAATACCAGTATTTCCGTTATCCCCTGCCCCATCTGGTCTCAGAGCTGCGCGCATTGACTTATCCCTACCTTGCGCCTGTGGCGAACCAATGGAACGCCGCTATGAATCAGGATATTCGCTATCCCGAAGCGCACGAAGACTTTATCGCACGCTGTCACGCAGCTGGGCAGACCCGCCCTACACCGCTGATCCTTAAATACCAGGCGGACGACTACAACTGCCTGCATCAGGACTTATACGGCGAGCATGTTTTCCCTCTGCAACTGGCGGTGCAGCTATCTGAGCCAGACGAAGACTTCTGCGGCGGAGAGTTTGTATTGACGGAACAGCGGCCGCGAATGCAGTCCCGCGCAGAAGTCATTCCGCTACGCCGGGGAGATGCGGTAATCTTTGCTGTGCATCATCGCCCAAAGCAAGGCGCTCGCGGAATCTATCGCGTCAACATGCGCCATGGCGTCAGCCGGGTGCGCTCCGGCAGGCGGTATGCGTTAGGGGTGATTTTTCATGACGCCAGATAACTGGCGGAAAGCCAGTTTACCCATAAGCCGCTGAAGATTCATTCATGTCTACTCATACAGAGCTTTATCAATTCCTCGCCGACGCAGTGCTGGTGCTGCATGTGTTTGTGGCCGCTTTTGTCGTCGGCGGCCTGATTTTGATTCTTATCGGCAACTGGCTGCGTTGGCGCTGGGTGAATGACTGGTGGTTCCGAATCGCTCATCTGACAGCGATAGCAGTCATTGTTGCGGAGTCCTGGCTAGGCGTCGCCTGTCCCCTCACCACCCTTGAAGTCTGGTTGCGGGAGCAAGCTAATGTTGGCGCGTACCACGGCGGTTTTATCGAGTATTGGTTCCAGCGCTTGCTCTTCTATGATGCGCCGTCCTGGGCTTTTACACTGGCTTATTCCCTCTTCGGCCTGGCCGTGGCGGCCTCTTGGGTGTATTTTCCTCCTGGAGCCAAACTCCATACGCAGCACCGCTCTCACTGAGGCAAAGTCAGGCGTCAGAATAATTGGCGCCTCTCTCCAACTCTCGTTTTTTCATCGCTCATGCAGGATGAGCGCATCCGACACAGGCTTGGGAACTTTCCCAGCCTCAGGTTTTCCAGACAGTCGCGTCAGGTTACTTTACAACCAGCTCAAATACACATCGCCCAAAAGCTGACAATGACTCGATTTATAAAGACCCTGTGCACTCTGGCTTGAGACTTGCTGCTTGTAACAGTTCATCACATTAGCAGTGGAAGTACGTGATTATAAAAATCAGGGCGCCACTCGCTGTACCCAGGCGCTGCTCCGACAAGATCTACCAAGGAGAAGGGATATATGGTGGACAAGAAGCGCACGATTTCCTTCCTGTATATTGCAGCTCATTTTTTTGTATTTGTGATTGGCTGTCTGTTAATCCAGACATCCTTCGCACAAGAGGATGGCGACGTATGGCCCACGCCGAACGGGTTCTCCGCCCCCTCGATGCTGTTGACTCGCAGCTCACCGTTCGATCCTCCGGACACTGACAGTTTCGTCGCCGACGACGGACCCGGCCTGGATACCGGCTGCACCTTCAACAACAGCCCCGAACATCCGCTCATGATTGATGTCATGATCGACGTCTCGGTGGGCCCTGTGGACGGCGACGGCTATCTGATCGACCCGGCGCCGCTGATCGCACAAGGTGTGATTCCCGCCACCGTGGACATCATCATGCCCGCCTTTGATGTGGACTATAACGGCTCACCGCCTCCGGAGCGGGACGAGGTTGTCTTCAACGGAACCAGTCTGGGACTGTTGACCGGCGACAACAATGTCTGGAAGTTGAGCACCTTCACGGTAGGCGTCGAGAATATTAAGTTCCCGGCGCCGCCCGCGCCTGGCTCCCCCCCTGCTCCTCGCGCCAATCGCGTCCAGATCAATGTCGACACGCTAAGCACTGGACGCTGGTGCACCGCTATCGACTGGGTTGCGTTAATACTGCCGGTAGAGCCAAAAATTGCGTTGACGCTGGAGCCCACGGATTCCAATCCGGTACGCGTCAATAACCTCGCCTCCAACGATTTGATTGATGTGATCTACCAACAATCCAGCGACGCCAGCTGTAATCTGACGGAAGTGATCGGCCCGAAGGATGACTATCCCTTCTCCGGTCCGGTGGAATCCGGCTGGTTCGGCTCCGGCGAAGTCAAGATACGCACCCGCCTGGAGGCCTGTCCGACAGGCAGTCTGCCGTCGGACGCGGAAGTTGAGGCCTCATGGACTATCGTCGGCACAACGTTGCACGGAACAGAAGTATGGACCGGGCCCGAGGGCGATATGACGCTGGCCATGCCTGACGTCATCGGCAGCTATGACGTTGAGTTTGAGTACAAGGTGGACGGCGACTCTCTGCCGACAATTACCCGCAAGCTCTATGTCACCAAAACGACGCCGATAACCGCCGGAGCCCCCCGCATATCCTGGTACGAAAACGCTACTGACTGGGCCAGCGGCCTGATTGACGAGGCCGACGTACTGGAGCACTTGCTCAGCGGCGGTTACGCCTACGGCGGCCTGAACTGGCGCTACGGCTACAGCTTCGGCTCCGCTGTTAAATGCCACTGGACCCAACTCAGCGCCGACCCGATTACTTGTGACTACTCCGATTGTTATGTATTCAGCGATGTGTTTGAAAACATGGCGGCCACGCTGGGAATAGGCGGCCTCAGCGCCATACGCACTGATGGGCGCGGCAATGGCTTCGTCACCACCGGCGCGCCGTCCCTGGATCCCGCTTTTACCGGTAGCGCCAGGCCTTTCGCCGGCGGTGGTTATGATAAGTATGAGTTCTCCAGCCATAGCCTGCGCAAACGCGGATTCTTTTTCCCCGACTACTATGACGCCACCTTCAACGGCATTTACTCGGCTGTGGATGAGTTCATCCTCTGGAATCACAACGGCGCCGTCGATTACGACGCAGACGGCGGGTATCTGGAAACCTACGAAGGGGCCAAGGTGTATCCTGTGCCCGGCGCGAACTCTTACGACTCCTGGGGCGACTTCAAATACAAAGCGCCAGCGCCGTTCGCCTTACTCGCCTCAGCCAGCACCGATCAGGGGGTAATGATGATAGAGCCTGATCTAAGCATTCCCGGCGATGTCGTTTACGTAACGCCGGACTCCAACAGCGATGGCGCTTATGAAGCGTTAATCGCCCAAGTACGCGTGGATGTCATGCGTGCAGACGTCTATCTGGTGATGGCGACGCTGAATAAAAACGGCGAGGTAATCGCCAATATGCCTGAGTTCGAATCAATGAAGTTTACTCAGGACACTGTCGGCGACGCGCCGGGACAATATACCGCCGAGTTGAAGTTTTCCGGCGAGCAGATTCTGCGCGCGGCGAAAGACGGTCCTTACGAGATCAAAGTAATCGCTTTTGCGGAAGGCTCTACGCCTGTGCAGACGACACTGCCGACTCCCGCATACGCCTACACTCAGTTCGGTGAAAAAGGCTCCTACCTGACTGATATGACCGACACGGCGGTGGATACCGACAGCGACGCCCGTTATGACTACCTGGAGGCCGTCGTACAGGCGAAAGTCGCCGTGGCGGGCGAATACATACTGCAAGGAACCCTGATGAAGGCAGGAAAAACCGTCGCCAACACGACGGAGCGCTTCGCTCTGGACAGCGGTTCACACAGCCTGGCCTTACGCTTCTCCGGCTCCACCATATTCCGTTCCGGCGAAGATGGGCCCTACGAGCTGGTGGTTGGCCTGTTTAACTCAGATGGAGAACGTCAGGCGGATATAGGCGCCCTGACCCAGGCTTACCATCACGGTCAGTTCGAAGGACTGCTGGATATCACGGGAGGACTTTCCGACCAAGGCGTGGACACCAATGGCAATGGACTGTTCGAGCAATTGAAAGTTCAGTTCAGCGCCGAACTCAGAGCCGCAGGAACGTTCCTGGTGTCGGCTGCGCTGCGCAACGCCTCGGGTCCCTTGGCGGTCTACATGGATGAAGTCAAGACATTCAGCCGCGGAGAACAAACCGTCACGCTGAATTTCTCCGGTCCCGAAATCAACCAGCTGCAATTAGATGGGCCGTATTTCGTCAGAGTCACGTTGCGCCATCCGGATACGCAGAAGATCGTCGATCAGGCCTCTCACAAAGATGCAACAGCGCCCTACAGTCATAGCGATTTCGAGCCTATCTCAACTCCCGGCGCCATCGTGCTGACCGGCGCCTCCAGCGACGCTGGCGTCGATAACAACGGCAACGGGCTCTTTGACTTACTGCGCATCAGGGTTAGAGTCTCCCTCGCCCGCTCCGACGTTTACACTTGGAGCGCAAGACTGGTGGACGTCAAAGGTAATGAAATCGGCTTTAACGCACAAACCGGCGCGCTCAACAAGGGAGAATCAGAAATTGAGTTCAATTTCGCAGGTCTCCCCATTGGTCAAAACGGCATCGCCGGCCCTTACTATGTCCGCGGTCTACTGATGTACGGCTCCAGCGGCGGCAATCTGGTGGCCAGCAATGTCGCGGCGACTAAAGGCTACGCCGCCAGTGAGTTCGAGGGCTACGTCGGTCCCGTTAAAGGCGATATCGATGGCGACGACGATGTGGACCGGGATGATCTGGACGCCGTTGTCGCCGCTCGCAACACGCCCGCGTCAGGGAGCGACGATCCCAGGGACCTGGACGGCGACGGCATGATCACCAGTCTTGACGCGCGCCAATTGCGGCTGCTTTGCACCCGGCCTTATTGCGCGACGCATTAAGCGCTCTCGTGGTTTTGTCATTTACATTCGTTCATAAGCACTAACCGGAAACCGGAGAGGCGGCGCAAGCCGCCGACTCCGGCCTCAACCCAACAGGGAGAGCTTCTATGTTCACTTCTCGGTTTATGTCTATCACACAGATATTGAAAAGCGTTCTGGCGTCGCTTCTGTTCATTTGCAGCATGCAGGCCCCGGCGGCAGTCATTACGGTTCTGCCTTCGGCCACCACGGCGCTGCCGGGCCAGTTGTTTACCGTGGATATTTCTATCAGCGGACTGGCGCCCGGCGGCGCGCCGTCGTTGTCCACCTTCGACTTGAATCTCAGTTTCGACCCCGGCGCCGTCGCCATTGACGCGACGGACGCGGACGCCAATGGCGTCATGGACAGCGTCGCTTTGGACCCGGATAGTCAGCTGGATGTTCTGGGACTGGGACTTAACCCAATGTCGGCCGAGCTTCTGGCGCCCGGTGAGCTGAACCTGTTTGACCTGTCCCTGGATATTCCTGCGGACCTGGACGCCCACCAGAGCAACTCATTCCTGCTGGCTTCTCTCAGTTTTACCGCCCTGTCGCCTGGGTTCAGTTATTTCTCTGTGGTGGTTAACGCACTGGGAGACTCTCTCGGCAACCCCATCGCGGCGTCCGTCAACAATGGCGGAGTGAATGTGGTGTCTGAGCCCGCCATATTGCAGAGCCTGATTATCTGCGGCCTGATGTGGATCAGTATAGGCTGGTGGCGTAAGCAGGGCGCGCAAAGCGCATAACGGGTCGACTCCAGCTGCGCCACAGCAGAGGTCTGGCCCCGGCTGTGGCGCTAACAGCTTGATTAAGACTACTCAAACACTTCCTTGCGGAAATACGGCGCAGGCCGCTCGTCCATCACTTCAAAAGCTTTGACGCTGGTGAAGATCTGACCCTCGCCGTTACTCACGATGACTCTTAAAAAGTGCGCGCCTAGCTCCAGGTCCGCGGGAATAGCCACAGTCCAGATATGATTAGAGGATTCCGTCCACATGGAGGCGCTTGAGGGTTGCGGATCGGCGGTTCCGAAACGCGCGCCATTAAACAACTCAAACCCCTGCGCCCGCTCTTCCCCTGACTCGCTCTTGGCGGCGTACCGATATACATACATCTGCTTCTTCAGGGCGAAGGGATCAAGACTGTTGATCTTGCCTTCACCGGTTCCACTCTGAGTGCGCACGGCTTCAACCAAGGGGCCATCGTCGATATGCGTCCACACCTGCGTATCCTTGGAGCCATTCCACACATTGATAATCGCCCTGACGCCGCCGGCGAAATCAGCGTCGGTCAGAATGCTGGTGTCCGGTAAATCATTAAGATTCAACGGCGGCGTCGGCGAACGGGAACCCTCGGGAGTCAGCGCCCACTCTTTCAGAGTTTGATACCAGTTCAGAAAAGTCGGCGACAGGAAATCCACAGACATTTGCTCCAGTGGGCCTTTACCGGCGGCTTTGAAAGTACTGGTGAATTGCGCACCCTTAAACTCGAATAGCATATATCCACGCGGCGATCCCATACGCTGGATGGACATCGGCAGGTTGTTGTCGTCAAAGTCGCCGGACCACCACGAGCCCGCCGTGGCCCCGGTGATAATATGCGGAATCGGCGTGGGTCCTGCGCCGACCGCGTCGTCCCAGCCCTGATAGAACTCACCGGCGACGATGTTTTCCAGGTTATGCGTATGCCCCGCCAACGCCACCGCCGGACGCCCCTTCAACAGCTCATACAACCAGACGACGTTATCCGTCTGGTGCTTGGTGGAGTCCATGTCCGAAAAAGACACCAGTGGAATATGCATGTTCAGCACAATTAACTTATGTTCCGGCGTCGCGGCGATATCGTTAGTCAGCCACTCTACCTGAGCTTCATCAATGACGCCGTTATAGGTGGGAGCGGTCGACGGATTGTCGCAATAGCCGTGTTTGCCGTCGGCATTATCCGACTCGGGCGTACAGGGATAGCGCACATTGTCCAGTACGACAAAGTGCACGTCGCCGACGTCAAAAGAGTAATAGGCGGGGCCCCACTCGCGTTTGAATGTATCCAGGCTGTGTTTGTCGCTGGTGGCGTCATTATCGATATCGTGGTTGCCTGGCGTCAGATACACCGGCACGCCGGCGATGCTCATCGTCTTCTTCAGACGGGGATACAGACCCAGATCATCGCCTATGATGTCGCCCTCAATCATCACCAGTTCCAGATCCTGCCGCGCCGCCAGTTCCGCGGCCAGGGAGTCGCGCACGTAACCGACTTCATTGTTGGAATACGGCTGCGTGTCGCCGGATACGGCAATTTTGAAGTGTTTCTTATAAGGGCCGCGCACCATGGGGAAATTCACCGCCTTCGGCTGCGGTCCACTGGCCGGCAGCCCGCCAAAGCGCAGTACCGGTGAGCCGTTGGGAATATGGTGATAGGAAAACTGCGGGACGTTGTCTTCATTGACCGGCAACTCGAAGCCAGCCGGCTTGGTGACGAACAGGGTGAAATCATTCAGGCCCCGGGATTTTGCAGGTAACTTGTAATAACCGCGATGATCCGTCAGCGTCACATCATATCCGTTGGATACCCGCACACGCGGCAATCCGCGCTCGCCACGGTCCAGCTTGCCGTTACGGTTACGATCATTAAAAACACGACCTTCCGCAAACTCCCGCGTGACCTCACCGTTGTCGGAGGGAATCACTTCCACTTCGCCGCGGTACAGTTTCGTATGTCCACCCAGCGCGTTGAAAACGTCCGCTGGACTCGTCGGCGCCGCATCAGCCAGTCCGGCGAACGCCGCGCTCACGCCTATAATGAATGGGGTTATGGTTTTCACAATGTCTCCTTTTGTTGCACGAATTCCTTTGTCCTGAGCTAAGGAGTGTACATCGTAATAGTGCAAAGTGACGTTATAAGGTCATGTTTGTAAAAGTTATTTTGCAGGGATCAAATTAATGACGGATGGGCTGGACGATAGCCCGAATGCGTGCTTCAACAGGCAGGTTAAGGCTCTGGTTAGAGGAACGAGATCAAGCGATGAAATTATCAGGCTTTCTGCGAGGAACTGCCGCAGGACGCGTTGATAGAAACGGCAATTCGAGAAGCCGAGGCGAAGGGCTTTATAGCGCTGCGATCAGGCGCCTCGTCTGCCAATGCGAATTCGCTGACGGCAGACTGCTAAACAAACGGCTGTTGCAAGAGGATTAATGCTGGAGGTCACTCGTCTGAGAACATCGCATCGATTCTCGCTTTGTCATAAGCCAGAATCCAAGCGTTATAGCGAGTGTATATTTCCCGCAGCGCGCTTTTTTCAGTAGCGATTAAGTCCAGGCCGCGGTCGTCATACAAGTGCAGAATCATTCCTCTGGTGCGATTCACAAAATAACACCGGCCTCGAAGTGAAGGTTTCCGCCGGGAGAAGTCGGCATTCAGTATTGATAGGAATATTTCTGCGTAATTAATCTCACTGGAGGTCACTCCGGTTACATACGCGGTTTTCCAGTGTAGCCCCTTAACACTGTCCGCCTTTCTTGACTCAAATATTACTTTTCTATGCTCGGAGCCGCTCACCTGTCGAATGATATGATTCTTCATTTTTATTTTGTGACGGCGGTGGCGAAGCGTCTCGTATACAACATCCACTTTATCTGTCGCTGAAAAAGCCGCATTACAGATCGAGAGCGCGCGATGCAGCGCTTTTTCGAAGTAATGATTATTCAGTACTCCTTTTTCTCTATCTATCCAAGCACTCGCCTCCGGCGCTCCCATTTCGAACCGAATTCCGGTGGGCCACTTGTAGAATAAGGGCGGACTCAAATCCAGTCCCCGAAACGTATTCTTTAAATAGTCAATCAACCACTTTCCTCCAACCCTTTCCCAGTTTTTCCTAGTTCGTTTCCCAACTGAAAGTCCGCACGGGCTGCGCCGGTCTTATACTTTCGGGCCCCACCTAAGCGGCGTTATCACGTTGAGCTATAATAGGTAGGAACACCTATCCTGGAAAGGCTACAATCATTTACCATGTCCATTTGTTGAGAGCGCCGTGACCTCATTAAAAGCAAAACTCGTTTTGGCCCTGATTTCTACCAGTCTGCTAGTCGTAATAATCATCGCTATTATGACGCCCATCATGGTGGAGCATGAATTCGTCGAGCATGCCAAGGACGCGCACTACGGGCGTTTTCAAGCCGCCATTGAACGCTATATCCGCGAGCATGATTCCTGGGGCACGGAAAAAGACGCTCTGCGTTTCGCCATAGCGGAAGAGGATAACCGAAAACGACACCAAAGACGCCGGTTACCGCCAATGGCGAGACAGCCGGGACAGGAGCAGGAGCCTTACTTCGAGGGGCTGCCGCCCCCCAGGCGACAATCCGCTTCCGGCATGGGGGAAGATCCTCCCTTCGCATTCGTTCTCACCGATCCGAAAGGCCATATTCTGCACGCCGGCAAAGACTATAAGATCGGCCAGAAATTATCTGAGGATGAGCTATCCGGCGCCGACTCTATATGGGTGAAAGGCCAGTTGGTGGCCTATGCGCTTTCCAGCGGCGAGCCGGATCTGTCGACAACAGACCTCGCCTATCTGCATACATTGAGAGAGACGCTGTTCTTCTCCGCATTGGGGGCCATCGTGTTCATCATTCCCTTCGGTATTTGGGAAGGGTCCCGCCTCGTGCGCACCCTCAACCAATTGACCTCGGCGGTAAATCGCATGGCGGAGGGCGATTTCAAGCAACAGGTGCCAGTCAAATCCGAGGATGAAGTCGGCGCTCTGGCGAAGGCGTTCAACCTGATGAACACCCAGTTGCACGAGGCTTACAAAAACCTGGAGGATTCTCGCAACAAGGTCGCCAAGCAGGCGGAGCAGCTAAGAGAGCTCAGCATTCGCGATGAACTCACCGGGCTTTATAACCGCCGCTTTTTCAATGAAGAAGTAAAGGTGCTTCACGCCAACGCGCTCCGTTATGGCAACGGTTTCTGTCTGGTGTTGGGAGATATCGATTTCTTTAAACGCATTAACGATGGTTATTCTCACGTCGTGGGCGATGAAGTGCTGAAGCAAGTCGCGAAGATCCTTATGAACAGCATTCGCAACAGCGACATTGTGGCCCGTTACGGCGGCGAGGAAATGGTGCTGGCGTTACCCAACACCTCCCCCCAGGCCGCCATGGAGATGATGGAGAGAATCCGCAAAACGATTGAGCAGTATTCGTGGGATCGAATCGCCGAAGGCATGAAAGTCACCATGAGCTTCGGCATTTGTGATGAGGTCAACGGCGAACATTTTGAGCACATGCTGGCCGTGGCGGATGAGCTGCTTTACAAGGCCAAAAACAATGGCCGCAACCAGGTTTGCAGCCTGAGTTGCTCTCAGGCTCACTGAAGAAAGGGCATCAACAAGGCCACCGCTATGCGACGGCCTTGTCCCTCGCCTAATGCGAATCGCCGCGCTGTGACTCCTGCCTGAGATAACCCGCCGCCGCCTCATCCTGCTCCAACGTCTGCTGGGCAGGAATCGCCCGGGTTTGCTGATTGAGCTGATGAATCTGCGACGCATTGCCCAGATCTCTTGCGCTGGTGATCGCAGCGATGGATTCCCTGTCTTTCAGAAAGGCCACCACGTCATGTTTGATCTCCTGCAACTGCTCGTCATCCCGATGCATCTCCAAAATATGCCTTGGGTGCTCCAGGTTTCTCATACCAGTGGCGGCGAAGGTGGTGGAGACAATACGCGAGACAATCACCCATGGCGTAATACTGCAGCGCACCAGGGTATTTTCTGAACGGGTGCTGTCGTGAATGCCGGTTCCTGTGGAGATTTTCGACTCGGTGAAAGTGCCCTCGCACTTAAAGTAAACCAGCAGCGACTCAAACTGGATTTCCGCAAAGAACAGGTGCGCCGCGCCACTGAGCAGTTTGGCGAATGACTTGAGCAGAAAACCGATCAGGAACAGATGCGCGCAACTCATCAGCAACCCTGCCCACTCTTCAAAGCGCTGCGTTCCCCACAGTTCCTTTAGAGACGAGACGCCGGTCTGCGAGGTAAAAGCATATAGATCCACCAGCGCATACGCCAACATTAACGTATACACAGTCGCCGCGATGAACAGGATATTTCCCATCGCCAACGCCGCCACTCGCAGCTTTTTGAAAAGCTCTCCCAGCTCCAGCGGCCTGACCATCGGCTGCACCTCCTGAATCATCTCGCCCCTGAACCCGCCTTTGCCGTCCACCTGCTCGTCCAGTTTCGGGTCGAGTTCACGATATACGCGGTTCGGCGCTTCTTTATAACGACGGTTCGCCATCACCAGATTGTCGAGATTGATGAAGATTTCATTGGGATGAACGGACTCCTGCCAATTCTCCCGCAGTTCTGACACCTCGGCGACAGGCTCAGCGCTACTCAGCCTCCGCCCCAGCATCAGAAGTACAATCGCACTGCTGACAGCCGCAGCCAACAAGGTGCAGATTATATATACCCCTGCATGCAAATCAGGAAGTTGCGTCAGCCAGCCCTCAACTTCCGTCCGGGAAATCCTCCAATGCGACATGCCCCAGGAAAGCGCCAGTCCAACGACTAAAGGAATGATGAAAGAGAGCGCGATCACCTTGGCGAGCGAACCTCCGCCCAGGGTTTCAACCTGTTTTTCAGCCTTCCGGTCCAAAGATTTTCCTGCGGCTCTCCAGGTAAACAACAGGTAAGCCGTCAATAACGCCGTATAAACCGGAAAGGCCAGTTCGCCAGCCTCACCCGCAAAACCGGCCAGAGACACAAATGCGACAAAGCCGTAGGCAACCAGCATCACCGCCGTGTTGATCCAGGCGCCGAACAAGCGTTGCGACAAGTTCCGGACCGGATACGGCATAAACAGCAGTTTGGGAACAAGGCTGTGAATCAAACGCGCCAGCAAGCCTTTCGGCTCCACAAAGGTAATGTTCTTGCGCCCCATCAGCATCTCTTCCAGTTGCCGGTGGTCATACCCCACATAAGATGCTTCTTCCTGCGCCGTGCTGGCCTGAGACTTACTCCGGTTTATCGCCAGCGAAGTCGGATGGTTGCGCCCGACAAAATAACGCAGCATCGCATAAACGCCGGAAGATAACGCGATGACGCCAATGCTCAGAACCAGCACGCCAAAGCCCATCAGTATCCAGCCTGAAGCCGCGTTGTCTTTGACCACGCCCGCCGCCGTGATGAGCAGGTAAAGTGCGATTAGAACTTGAATGACGCCTCTGCCCGCAGTCACGGCGCCTTCGAGTTTGAAAGGATTTTTCAGCCCCAGGTCGATAGAGCCATAATCAAAAGCCATTCGTTAATCCTTAATTCAGGGATGTATTAGGAGGTGTAGTTAGTTTTTATTGTATTAATGCGCTCTATTATATTCCGAGCCCAGTTGCTTTTGATAAAGAAAAATCGTCTTCCCAATAACGCGCGTCAGCACAGGGAGGTCGACGCCGCTAGGCGACGTCGGGAAAGACAATTGTCGGATAAGAATGCGACAGAACACTGATGCAGTCGTTTTCGCCAATGATCAGGTACTCCTGCAATCCTTCATGATGCTGCGACGCAAATCCCGGCCGTTGCGATTCCTGCTCCAACCAGCCGCCAGTGTGAACCCTGAACGCCCATCCCTGCTTCGAAGTGAGACTTCCCCAGAACTCCAGCAGGTCTCCCTCATCGAGCACTCTGAATCCCACAGGCCGCTCAAAGGTCATAGCAATCCGGCCATCCAGTGTCGGCGACGCCAGATCAACCCGCAAATACCGCAAATCATAGTGAACGCCTACGATTTCCAGTCCCTCGCTATGCTCACTTTCGATAACGTCAAAAATAACCTTTTTATCTTTATCTACATCCATACTCACTTCTGTACCCATATGTTTATCTATCAATCAGCGCCATCAATTTCACGAACAGGAATAGTCGCAAGCACATCCAAAGGCGCCATGTTCATATTAATCGCCAAGATTTCCCCCGGACATTTCGGCGTCGTGACATAGTGAGTGACGCATCCGCAGAGATTGCAGCGATGGAACTCCAGCTCCCTGTCGCCCCATATATAAAAAACCGATTTTTCTTTCTCAAACCCGACCTCAACCTCTTCAGGCGAGTAGTATCCCCATAAAGCAGCATACCTGCGGCAAATAGAACAATTGCACTTTCCAACCTCAGTCGGCGGATGTTCCGTTGAGAGCTTGATGTTGCCGCAATGGCAGGTTATTTCCATTTACTAATTCCTTGAAAAATAATAACAATAAGTATTATTGCAAAACTGGCTGAGCGAGTTTCCGATCTCGGCGATTAGCTTCAGTTAAAATCGCCCGTCCCACAAGCTCAAATTCATAGCCAGATTAAAGCGTCGCACTATTTGTCTACAACGACAGCTAGCCGCACGCAGGCGTTGCATAAACCGGACCCTATATCACCTGTTTGCCGACGGTCGCAGCGAATCTTGTCTATCCTTGCTTAGGGGACAGGAATAATCGCTGGGAATACGCGTATGAAGAACACCCTCTGGGAGCAGTTCAAGGCTGGCCTGTTTCGGGGCAGGTCGGAGCGGGAAACGTTGCATAATGTCGTGGAGTACGCCCCAAACGCCATCGTGCTGATCGATCAGAATGGCATTATTCAAATGGTGAATGCGCAGACTGAATGCGGTTTTGGATACACCCGCCAGGAGCTACTTGGGCAGCCCGTTGAAATATTGGTTCCGCACCGCTTCCGAAACGCCCATCCCGGACAACGCAACAGCTTCTTCGCCCATCCCGCGCGACGCGCGATGGGTTCTGGGCGCGATCTGTTTGGCATGCGTAAAGACGGCACGGAGTTCCCTATCGAGATTGGCCTGACGCCAGTTCCCTCAGGCGGCCGTATAATGGCGCTGGCCAGCATTATTGATATCACTGAGCGCAAACGTGCGGAAAAACGTTTTCGCCAGGTAATCGAGTCTGCGCCGAATGCTATCGTGGTGATCAACAAACATGGCGACGTCACGCTGGTGAACGCGCAAATGGAAGAAATGTTCGGCTACTCTCGAGACGATATTGTCGGTAAACCTTTAGACATACTGATTCCAGAACGTTTTCGTGATCGACACGGCAGCTTTATCAACTCTTTCTTCGCCTACCCAAGCGCTCGTAGCATGGGCGTCGGCCGCGAACTGTATGGGCGCAAACGTGACGGAACTGAATTCCCGGTTGAGATAGGCTTGAACCCTATCGCCTCGGAAGAAGGCTCTCTGGTGCTGGCGAGCATTTTTGATATATCAGAGCGTAAATCAGCCGACGAGAAAGCCAACCAGCTGAGAAAAGAATTGCATGACGTTATTTCCGTGCTCTCGACCGCTAATGAAGAAATCATGTGCTCCGTTAATCAGGCGGTGACCAGCAGTCAGGACACCGCCACGGCCATCAGTGAAATCGCCGCCACCATCGAGCAAGTCAAGCAAACAGCATTGCTCGCGGGCAGAAAAGCCAAAACAGTTGTTGAGAGCGCCGAGCAAACCCGTAAAGTCGCCAAAGAAGGACACGCCGCCGTCAACGACACATTGCAGGGAATGCAACAGATCCGCACGCAGATGGAAGGCATTGGTGAGAGCATCACTCAGTTATGCGACCAGACCCAGACCATTGGCGACGTGGTCGCTGCTGTCAACGATCTGGCGGAGCAATCAAACCTGTTGGGAGTAAACGCCTCAATCGAAGCAGTGAAGGCCGGGGAAATTGGTCGAGGATTCTCCGTTGTCGCCCAGGAAGTGAAGTCATTGGCCGAACAGTCCAAGATAGCGACCAAGCAAGTACGCGCCATTCTGTCGGATATCCAGAAAGCCATGAACAAGACCGTTCTCGTGGCGGAGCAAGGCCACAAAGCCGTGGAAGTTGGCTCGCAACGGGCCCAATTCAGCGGTGAAGCGATCAAAACGTTGATGGACAACGTCACCACCTCCAGTCAGATGGCGATTCAAATCGCCGCAACCAGCCAACAGCAGATCAGCGGCATGGATCAGATCGCCCAGGCGATAGAAAGCATTCGGGAAGCCAGTCAGGGCAACGTCAGCGGCATCCGTCAGGTGGAGGAAACCGTTCGCAATCTGCATCAGTTGGGCGCAAGGCTAAAAGAGTTGGCGGCGCACTTTAAACCTTAAGTAAGCGCCCTGCCCCAAACTCAAGCCCTCATCACCTTTACTAATCAGCGCCATATAAAAGGTCAATTAGTCCTGTTTGAGTTTCATCCTCATTATGGCCTCAGTTACACAGTTTCAGATTTGAGGTGAACCATGAGCGCATTCGTAAAACACATTTCAGATGCGGAATTTAAAGACGCCGTCATCAATTCGGACAAGCCGGTGCTAGTGGACTTTTGGGCGGAGTGGTGCGGGCCATGCCGGGCGATTGCACCGGTCTTGGATGAGCTGGCGGAAGAAATGGCTGATGATATTCAGGTCGTCAAAGTCAATGTTGATGACAATCAGGCGATCGCCAGCGCCATGGGCATTCGCAGCATCCCCACGCTGATCGTGTTCAAAGACGGTAAAGCAGTGGCCAATCATAGTGGCGCCGTAGGTATGGCGCAGTTGAAGAACTTTATTGCGCAAGCGATTTAGTACCCCCTCTTGGAGCAACACCCCGTTGCTCCTTTTTTAACTACCCACTACTTTTTCTCACTTCGCTTACTGGCGGAACGCCTCAGTCAGCGCTGATCAGTACGTCCCATAAACGAAAAAACGCGCCGCCCGGAAGACGCAGGACGAACGCGTAATACTGCTATTAATCAGGCGGACAAATAGCTTCCTTCTATTAGTCTGCAACAACAGGTCCTGCACACATCAGGCCCCGTCGTGGCGGATACAAATAGAAGGAAGCTATTTGTCCGCCTGATTAATAATATGGCAAGATCATCGCCATATTAATACGACTCTTGATGGTTTAATCGACGCGACGCCAGTTAATCTGGATATCTTCCTTACGCGCAAAGCGAACCAGGTGATCGTCCAGAATATACTGAACCACGCCGAGCGCTTCCTCATTCTCCGCCTCGCAAACTATTTCCAGCGTCGCTTGATCGGCTGTCATCACACAGGTCCCGGGCTTGAACTGCACCCGTCCTTCATGCTCATCCCATTCCGCCGGCACTTTATGGCGAAAGTGTTTGCAAAGTTTGTTGAGGTACAGGCTTGCAGATCCTGTAGGTACTGTCGCGACAGATTTAAGCATCGGGTTTTCCTTCTTAAGTTAAGACCATCAACACAGAGAGCTGAGGGTCCCGGGGCTTGCTTTTCGAAGTTCCTCGCAAAGCGCCCCGTCGCCGGAGTCACTGAGAAGCGTCCTTGTTACGCGGGCATTAGAACGAATACGCCAACGTCAATTTGTAGTTACGGCCTGGCTCGTAGTCATTCAACAACAGCTCACCAAATCTAGGGTGATTGCTTATACCAGTACGTGAAGCGTGAGCGGTGTACAGCTCATCAAACAGGTTTTCAATACCGAAAGTCACCGCCACACCATCAAGCTGTCCTTTCGGCAGCCATTGCATGGACACATTATGCACTTGATAACCTTCTTTATTTTCCGAGCCTTCGGCTACGTTGTCTTCTTCGGATACGAATTGAGCGTTCCAGTCAAACGTCAGATCAGCGCGGGGTACATAGTAAGTTACGATAACGCCTATGGTGTCTCCAATTTCTCGATCCAGCGGCGTAATCGAACCATCATGACGACGCACTTCCGAGTCCATGGAAGCGTAGGTCAGCATAAAGGAAAGGTCGGTCAATGAGTACTTAAAGCTGGCTTCATAACCATCGATAACGGCGGTTCCCACATTTTCATCCATGTCGACAGTCTCTGACGCCTGAATCACATCATGAATCTTGGTGCGGTACAAAGTCACGCCAGCGGCGATTGACTTAGCTCCCCATACGTCAGGCTTAAAGTAATTAACGCCAAACTCTTCGTTATGACCGTCTTCTGGTCTGATGTCTGGATTAGGTGTTTTAGTCCCCCCTGCGTTATTGAAGATCTCCGACAACTCAGGCCCTTTAAACGTCTGAGTCGTGGAGACGCGAACACTTAACGCATCCGTTACGGGCATTTCAACCGCTAGCGCGCTGGACAGCTCCGTATAAGTCTTATCTGCATTGGTGGAATCAAGGTTATAGCGGTCAACTCTGACGCCTGGCGTTATAGAAAGGCCACTGTCGAATGTGACGCGATCTTCTGCAAACAGCGCGATATTCAACGCCTTTTCCTTAGTCAACTTTTCTCCATCCTTGTAGGAGATCCCCTGTTGACGCAGAATATCAGAGCCATAAGTGAACAAATGCTCCAAACCAAACGCTTCAGTCAATGTCTGCGCCGTCGCGTTGACTCCCGAATTAATCGCCTCTCCTTCAATGACGCCGCCGGATACGATGGATTCATCGCGCCTTAAGTCCAGTACATTATGAGACAGGCTCACGCGCATATTCAGCAGATCGCCGCGATCCATGTCGTAGTTCAGAGTGTAGGTGTCACGGTTATATTCCGTTGGATAGGGTAATGAGCTACCAGGGATGTTTGTATTCGTCGCAGGCCCCATATCCGGACGGTAGGTATAGTCGCCTTCGTCCCGATAAGCTCCGTAACCAAACTCCAGACGGTCATACTCACCAATGTCGTAACCCAGTTTGATCAGGTGATCTTTGATTTTGCCGTCATTACCAACGTTCTCCACGCCACCGCCATCTTTTGGGTTGTCGCGGTCATTCACCAGCACATAGGCAAGAAAGTCAAAGCTGTCGCCCAGTTTTCCATAGCCGGTTAAAGAGCCCTGATTGGCGTCATTGGTAAAGTGAGAGAAAGACAGTCTACCGCCGAAGTCGCGACCGGGCTTCAACAAATCTTTGGCGTCCTTGGTCTCAAAATTAACACCGCCGCCCAGGCCTCCATGAACGATAGAGTTGGCGCCAACCTGAATATCCACCGCCTTCAGGATATCTGCGTTAATCAGAAGGTTGCCCATGTGGTGGTACATGAAATTGCTTTGGCTGGCCCCGTCGATACGGATGTCCAAATCGGTATCGTCCAGACCGCGAATGTTGATGCGCTGGTTGACGGAGTGAGTGCCGCCCACCTCCACACCAGGCTGGTCCCGTAACAGGTCGCTGAGGTGGTCCGCCTGTTTGATGGAAATGTCTTCTTCACCCAGATACACGGACGAGCTGGATACCTCCGTCCCCCAAACTGTGACCGGCGCCAGATTGGTGCTCTCCTCCGCCTGAGCGACGCCAGCCACTGGCGCCAGAGCGACAGCCAAAGACGCACATCGCAATGCAAGCGGCAGCCTGGCGGGAGGGAAAGGTGCTTGGGCGGAACGCGCTAACCTTCGGACAACATGAAAGGACATTTCAATACCTCTAATTAAGAACCAGCCGGATCGACGCGCAATAACGCCCCAGACAACAAAAAAGCCGTCCGGATGCGATCATTAGACGCCGGAATATATTAATGAGAATTATTATCAATTATATTATCGTTAACATGAGCTGCGATTAAGGCTCAATGCTTATGCAAAATCGTCGAAATGTTATGAGGTATCGCCAAATGGCAAACGCGGCTCAGTCGAGCCCCCCCCGCATTAACGCGGATGAGTTGATCAGACTGGCAAACGACGCCGGCTACCGGCAACAAGTGGAGCACTCAGAGACCAACCATAGCGATGCGATTATGGAAGGACGCTTCGCGCTGACCAGTTATCCGTCCGGTCTTTCCGTGCACCTTAGCGACCTCAAAGAGTTGCAGACGCTGTCCACCAGCATGGAGCTACCGCCCAAGCTGACCTTATCGGTCATACTAAGGGGCAGGCTGGATTTCGCTTTGGGCGACGCCAGCTTTGAAGCCGGAGACGCAGGTCCTGAGTGTTTCGCCTTATGCATTCCCAAACAGCAAACCTTCCACCGCCGGTTGCGCGCCAATCGTTGCCTCACCAAGGTGAATATCTCCGTCAGTCGCGAATGGCTGGAATGTCGCAGTCTGGAAGATGGCGGCGCGGCTCTTGATCTGGAGGAACTGTTTGGGGAGAAGGTGGCGTTCGCCAAATGGCCGGCGTCCGCTCGCTTGATTGGACTGGCGGAGCAGATCCTCAATCCCCCTCCTCTTAGTCATCTACTCATGAGCCTTTATATCGAAAGTCGCGCCATGGAGCTGCTCAGCGATGGCATGCTGATGCTGCCGAAACACGTCAACAAGCCTCGTGTGGAAGCATCTGAAATTCTGAAATCCCAGGACAGCCGCCGAATCGCAACCGCCAGAGAGTTCATAGACGCGCATCTGGACACTATCGATTCTTTGGAGGAAACCGCCGCCGCCGTAGGTATGAGCGTGAGTACGCTACAACGCCGCTTCAAGCTCGCCTACGGACGCACGGTCTTCGAATATGTGCGCCAACGAAAACTGGAGACGGCGCGCGATGCATTGCTGAAAAAAGAGCTGAGTATTGGAGAAGCCGCTTATAGAGCAGGTTATCGCCACCCTTCCAACTTCGTCACGGCCTTTAAACGCGCTTTTGGCGCCACTCCCGGGGAACTGTAGGGAGTCTCTGAGCAGAGTCACTGCAAGACTATTGCGTCTGGTCCAATGGAAAAACTTGTTATAACATAACACGCGTTTCCACGGATCGACGACGCATAGGGACTCGCATAATGCCAACCAAAGAACAGAACGCAGTGCCTAAAAGAATCCCCACCAGTATTATTACCGGCTTTCTGGGAGCCGGAAAAACCACCGCTATTCTTCACCTCCTTGACCAAAAACCCGCCAATGAAACCTGGGCGGTACTGGTGAATGAATTCGGCGAAGTCGGTATAGACGGAGCCATCCTCACCAGCAAAGGCGCGCTGGTGAAAGAAGTTCCCGGCGGCTGTATGTGTTGCGTGAATGGTCTGCCAATGCAGATCGGACTAAACATGCTGCTGGCGCGCAAACCCGATCGCCTGCTGATCGAGCCAACAGGCCTGGGACATCCTGACGAAATTATCGCCACGCTTAACGGCGAACACTATCGGGATGTCGTCTGCATTAAAGCAACCCTGACGCTACTTGACCCTAGAAAAATCAACGATTCGCGGTATAGCGAAAACGAGAATTTCAAGAAGCAGATTCAAGTCGCCGACATCCTTATCGCCAACAAAACAGACCTGTGCACTGAAGAGGATAAGCAGGCGTTTTACGCATGGGTGGAAACAGCCAGGCCAGACTTGCATGCAAACGCTATTGGCTGGGTCAATCACGGGCGCATAGAACCAGACTGGCTGGAGCGCGCCGCCGCTCCCAGCGACTACATCATTCCGGCGTCGCCGGAAAGCAAGCTGCCCTTTATCGACATCGACCTTGCCCCCAAACAGGATATCGTACGCAAAGAAAATCGCGGCGACGGTTATTTCAGTTGCGGCTGGGTTTTCTCTCCCAAGTACCTGTTTGATATGAAAGAGGTGCTGAACCTGATCTACTCTCTGGACGTTGAACGCTGCAAAGGCGTGTTTCGCACATCAGAAGGCGCTGCAGTCATCAATGCAGAGAATGGAGGCGTTACCGTTTACACCGTCACCGAAGCGCCGGATAGCCGCATTGAAGTAATCGACGGCCAACCACTGGATGTAAAGAGCCTGGAAAAACATTTAAATGCGATTCTGGCCAGCCAAACAACGACGTAATCCGCCACTGGCAGGCGTCAGTTCTGCATAAAAAGAAATCAAATCACGCCGATCAGGCTGGAAAGCTCATCCGCGGAAACAGAGACGTGCTTGATCGTCTCACGCCGCCATGAATAAGCGATATGGAGATCGCCGGAGGGAGTCACGCAGGCGCACGGATAAGAGTATTCACCCTCGCCGTTTTCCAGCACATGGACCTGCCGCCATCGCTCTCCATCCGCTGAGGCGGACATGATGAGCATGGAGCGCCCCGCTACGCCGGAGTTATGAAACAAGAGAAACGGACCATCGTTAGCGCGCACCACATCAATGGCGGCGTCCGGCGCAGGTATTTGCGTCAGGCGCAAGTCAGTCCAGCTTCGGCCGTCATCAAACGACCAACATTCTCCCAAAAAGCCTGCCGTCGTACGGCAAAGGCTCTGAATGGCCTGTCCATGAATCAGCAATACAGGCTGAATCGCTTGCACCAGTGAGACGCGCGGCCCCTGCTTACTCCAGGTTGCTCCCCCATCTTCACTACGCTCAAACCATATTCGCCAGGCCTCATTTTCAGTGCTGGTCGGGATGAGCATCGTCCCAGAAGGCAACACGACTGGACGCCCACGCACCGGCCCGACTCTATCGCTATCAAGCAATCTCGGCTGTGACCAGGTAGCGCCCTCGTCCAGAGATTCGATATAGGCTCCCCACCAACGGGAGGGACTCGGCCCCACTTGATAGTACAACAGCAAGCGGCCATTGCCGGTTCTAAAGAAAACAGGATTCCATAATGGATAACGGCGACCGCTTGGCTGACGGGAGTCTACCAGGAGGCGCTGATTGCGCCAGCATCCACCAATATACTCAGCCCCCCAGATTCCTGTTTTCTGCGCCCCTTCTCTGGGACCGGCAAAGCAAGCCAGCAGCAAGCCGCCCTTCACCTCATGAATACATGCCGCGTGAAATTGTCTGGCGTCGTTTATATCGAAAACAAAAGCCTCCCGCATGGTCGGACGTCTCCTCCAAAGCGTTTCTACAAATCGACGCCGGCATCCCCATCACGAAACAGCGCGCGGATAAGGCGGAATGGCAGCATGACCAGTTCGAAGCCGATGTCGATGATGAACTCCAGCCAGCTCAAAGCGTCCAGCCAATCACTATCACGGCGGTGCTTTTTACTTGGCCAGACATAATGAGCGAGGATAAATCCCACAATGGAAGCAGCCAATATCCAGCCATTAAAGCCATGGGTGAACTGGCTGATGACGCCTATCACCGCGCCGACGAATAACGCCAGCGACAACAACACTCTCAGTAAATCCATAACGCCGGATCAGACCTCTACAAACGGTGTGTCAACAGTACGACATTATACGAACAGCCGCACGGGTAACGGCTCATGTTCATTACTGCGCCAAAGGTTAACCCAGTTTAATGCGGAGGGGACGCCCCATCCTAATTGTTTCTGCTAACATACGAGCGCTAGTCGGTGAAGGCGCATAATGAAGGCATGGGGATTTCGAACTATTCAAAACTAATTGCTGCGCTGGCGGTGATCTTGCCCGCGATGGGGCTTGCTTTGTATTTCAAAGCCAACACACGCGGCAATGCGGCTTCGCAGGAGTGTCTGTTCGGCAATATCTACGAATTGCTGGAAACCCAACAAGTCGACAATAACGTCTATGAACTATATCTACATGTAAGCGGCTGGCCGGACAGAATAGAAACGATTTCCCTCTTTAGTCCCCCTGCAACTTTTGACGCCTGCGGACAACCTTTACAGAAGGCGCTGGCTTCTTCGCCTGTGGAGTACGCTCAGGAAGGAAATACCGTTAAATGGCCGATGCGCTTTGTCGTGGAAGGCGGCGCAGTGAAAATCCGCTATTCCAACGACAAAGACGGCAGAATGGCGATGGAAGATGTTCCCGTAGACTGGAAACTCAGCTCAACCACGCAATCTCCTCCACAACTTACTCACTAAAGAGCGCGCATATTCGGCTCTCATCTCATGGGCCCGATTGATGTAGTAGCGATAATCGATGCTTCCGTCCTCTTCAATTCGATAGTCCACTGTACGGGCTTTCTTCGCGGGATCTTCCCGAGCGGCTTCCGTCATCAGAAACACTTGCGCCATAGTCAGAGCTTTCATACTCATACCCTCTTGGATCTGTACTGAACTTTTATTTCATCTTAGTTCGTTCTATGATTCATAAAAATCAATATTTCATGATCATATAGTTCAAGATATTTGATATATGAAACTACCTGATATTTCCACGGAATTACTGCAAACCTTCGTCACCGTCGTGGACAGCGGGGGCGTGCTGCGCGCCAGCGAACGCCTGTTCAAAACCCAATCCACCGTCAGCATGCAGCTTAGCCGCCTGGAAGAACGCCTGGGCGTCGCCTTATTCAAGACCGTGGGCAGGCGCAAAGAGCTGACGCCAGAAGGCGAAACCATGCTGATCTACGCCCGCAAAATTCTGGATCTGCAGAACGAAGCATTGAAAGCCATTCAGGGCGTGCAGTTTGAAGGCGAGCTGACCATCGGCATTTCCCGCTCTTTAGTGGACGGAGACCTGACCAATGAGCTGTCCAAGTTCGCCATGCAGTATCCGCTGATAAAACTTAACGTGCGCTCCGCATCCAGCATGCATTTGCATAACGCGTTCGAGCAGGAAGAGTTTGACTGCATTATTCGCCTGACTCAGGACCCTTCCGCGGACGAGTTAGTCCTCAGCAAAGCGAAGATGGTGTGGGTGGCGTCGGACAAGTATCAGTTCGATCCCAGCGTCCCTTTGCGCATGGCCAACTTCACCACGCCCTGCCAGTTCCGCTCAATCAGTGAAAAGGCGCTCAAGGCCGCCGGCATTGTGTGGCAGGAAGCATACACCACCAACAACCTCAACGCGTTGATGTCGGCGGTGCGAGGCAATCTGGCGGTCAGCGCCCGCACCCAGCACGCATTGCAACCGGGAACCCGGGTGGTGGGACCAGAGGAAGGACTCCCCGAGCTGCCGGAAATTTTTGTCGTGGCGCAAACCCGCGGCAGCTCAAGGCTGGCCGAGTTCTTTATTTCATGGCTGGCGCCCCGTCCTCCGGTCGCGGCTTGAAGTCGGAGGGCGACGGACAGCCCGCGTTTTCGCAGAACTCATTCAGGGGTTGATCCCAATAAGGCGTGCCTTTGAAACGCTCCAGAACGTAATCCACAAAAGTGCGCACCCGGTGAGAAAGGTGGCGGGTATGGGGATAAATCAGATACGCGTTCGATTCCACCAGTTGGTATTCCGTCAGTATGGGCTTCAGGGCGCCGCTGGCGATTTCCTTGTACAAAATGAAGTTAGGCTGCGTCACGATCCCATAGCCGTTGATCGCCGCCTGCCGTAAATAGTCGCCAGCGTTCGCCTGCAGCCAGGGATTCACATTCACCTCGATGCATTCGCCCTTGCTGTTCCAGAAGCGCCAGATGCTGTTGGGCAGATTGGAGTAATGAATCACTCGATGCTGCGTTAATTCTTCCGGGGTTTTGGGTTCGCCGAACGTCTCCAGATAGGCGGGACTGGCGCAGATCACCGTGTGTATTTTGCAGATCGGGCGGGCGATCAAAGTGGAATCCACCAGGCGTCCGATACGAATCGCCAGGTCATACCCTTCCTGCACGATGTCGACCTGACGGTCATTAAAATTGATGTCGAAATTCAGGTTCGGGTGCATTTGCATGAAGTCATTGAAAACGCAGCCCAAATGCATCATCCCGAACGTGAACGGCGCGGCGATCTTCAACTTGCCGCTGAGGGACTTGTGTTCGCTGGTTACCGCTTCTTCCAGTTCAGCCAGATCCTCCAGCAGGCGCAAACAACGCTCGTAATAACTGCGCCCGGTTTCGGTCAGGGTCAACTTGCGGGTCGTTCGCACCAGCAACTGCACGCCCAGACGAGACTCCAGTTCCGCCAGACGGCGACTCACTGCTGACTTGGCGACGTCCAGAACCTGCGCTGCGCGGGTGATGCTGCCAGTCTCCACCACTTTGGCGAAGATCTGCATTTCCTCAAAACGACTCATGCGCTCCCTCCAACTATGTCTCGCTTAATTGTTCTTATTTTAGCAACAGAATTTTCCCTTCAGCCATGTTTATCCCTTTTATCTCAACAAATATAGTGAGCCCATCTAAACGACAGCCAAACTTTCAGGAGATAATCCATGAACCATTCAAACACTCGCATTCTGAAAATCGACAGCAGCGCCCGTGCGGAAAGTTCAATGAGCCGCAAGCTTGCGCAACAACTTACTGAACAACTGGTGGCGGCCAACCCTGGCGCGGAAGTGGTTTCCCGCGATGTATCCGGTGGATTGCCTTTTGTCACGGAAGAATGGATCGGCGCCAGCTACACCCCGGCGGATCAGCGCACTGAAGTGCAAAATCAGGCGCTGGCGCTGTCAGACAACCTGATCGAAGAATTACAGGCGGCCGACACGCTGATTATCGCCGCCCCTATGTATAACTTCAGCGTCCCCGCCACGTTGAAAGCCTATATCGACCAAATCTGCCGCGCGCAGGTGACTTTCCGTTATACCGAGCAGGGCCCTGTTGGACTGCTGGAAAACAAAAAGGCGTATGTAGTGGCTGTCACCGGCGGCACGCCCGTCAACAGCGCGGCAGACTTCGTTTCCGCCTATATGCGTCAGGTGCTGGGCTTCATCGGCATCAAAGATGTGACCTTTATCAACGCCGACCGCATCATGGTTGATCCGGAGTCCATTCTGGCCGACGCGCAACAGCAAATCGCCGCAGCGACGGAAGTCGCCGCCGCTTAAGAGTTCGTCAGCCTCGTCCAGCAAGGAAGCAGGCTGTCGCATTTTCCGCGCTGCGACGCAGGTTGACGGCGGCATCCGCCAGGGCCTGGTCCAGAGTGACCACTCCCGGCGCAATGGGAAAGACAGCGGTCAACCCCATTGTTCGCGCCGCCGTCGCATCGCCTAAGAGCGCGCCAACCAGCGCAATGGTGGGCGCGCCGGCTCTTTGAGCTCTCTGCGCCACGCCCAGTGGCGCTTTACCTCGCAGACTTTGACTGTCCATACAGCCTTCTCCGGTAAACACCAGATCCGTTCCCTTTAGCTTTTCGTCAAATCCACTGAGTTCCAGCACCAAATCAATGCCCTTGCGTCCTTGAGCGCCAAGTACGCCAACAAACGCCATTCCTAATCCTCCCGCCGCACCGCCACCGGGTATCGCCCCCAACTCTCGTCCCAGCGTCTGCTCATTCAACGCCAGCCAATGGGACAACAAGCGATCGAGTTCCTGCACGTCAGCGGACGTAGCGCCTTTTTGCGGACCAAAAACCGCCGACGCGCCCTGTTCCCCGCACAGGGGATTGTCCACATCCAACGCGATGGTGATGTCACATTCGCGCAAACGCGGGTCCAGCCCGCTGTAGTCCAGCGTGACCAGTTCCCTTAGACCCTGCGCGCAGGGAGCGATTAGTTTCCCCTCAGCATTGAGGGCGCGCAGCCCCAGCGCCATCAACATCCCCACTCCGCCATCATTGCTGGCGCTGCCGCCGAGCCCGATCATGAAGCGTCTGGCGCCGGCGTCCAGCGCATCGCGGATGACTTCACCGCTGCCCCAGCTGCCCGCCAGAAAAGGATTACGTTGCTCCCGCTTCAACAAATGCAGCCCCGTCGCTGCGGCGACTTCTATCACCGCCGTGGCGCCATCCTCCAACAGCCCCCACATAGCGGTTACCCGCTCTCCCAGAGGGTTGCGCACCGTCACGCAGCGCTCATGCCCGCCCTTATTGGCGAGAATCGCCGCGACAAAACCTTCGCCGCCATCGGAGATTTGTATCGCTTCGCAATGAGCGTGAGGTACGACGCGAAGTACGCCCTCCATGATAGCGGCGCCAACTTCCCGGGAAGACAGGCATTCTTTGAACGAGTCTGGAGCAATCAGAACTTTCATTATTTGTTTCCGCATAAGAAAAGGTGACCGACTAAGCCTAGCTATTCCCATGCCAGGGCTAAAGGATCAGGTGAACTCGCGGCAGATTTTTTGCGAGTCTTCCGCAGACAGCCCCTCCCCCGTCAACCCACATTGTCCCGTGCCTGCGCCGCCGGGCTGATAGTGTCGACAGGTATGACAAACGCCAAAGCGCTGCCGTTTACGCGCTATCTGCCATTGCGCCAGGATATCGCGCAGATTCCCGAGCAAGACGGCTTCCTCTTGTCCGGAGAAGTTGCGCATGGCGGCGTCGAACCCAGGCGGTGGCGTCAGTTTATCCAGCAGCGCTTGCGCCTTTTCCGTCAGATGCAGGTGCACCATGCGCCGATCCGAGGCGTCCGCCTGCTTTTCCACAAAGCCTTTGGATTCAAGCTGCTTGATGCTCTGGGAGATCGTGCCTTTGGTGATTTCCAGATATTCCGCAACGCCTTGCGGCGTATCCGAATAGCGGTTGCAGGCCGCCAAATAACGCAGCACATCCAGATGCACCGGCTGCAGATCGTACTCCAGCAACGCCTTGCGCCACTCTGTGCGGATGACGTAACCGATACGTTCGATGAATTCAAAAATAAGATTATCAGGCATCCGCAAATACTATCGACACAATACTGCAATCACAACTGCCCCGATAACGCGATTTTTCTGATCAAACCATCTGATATGCAATTTCTATCAAGGTGATAAGAACAATTATACTCTATGGACTCAGACATAGTGTTGACTCGAAACCTTATGCAAAGATAAATTAAATATGTTTCGAGTCAATACTAAAAAGAGGTTTCTATGTTTACGTCCCGATTACTTGCTTGCAGCACTCTGGCGCTCTCCGTTGGCGCCTGCGCCCATACGCCTTCCGACACGAAAATCGAGTCCGCCGCTAATAACGCAGTTAAAGCGCAGTTCGATCTGATTCAAACCCGCGTTTATCGCGAGGGCCCCAACGCTGTTTTTGAACACCGCGTTCGCGATGGCGCAGGCGCGCTGAAACCCAACGCTATCGGACAGTTGGCCGGCAGCGACGTGTTCAGCTATGTCTGGCCAACCTCTCTGAACAGCAGCTCAGTGGGGTTTGCAGCAGACCAGGGTATTCTCGCCTTCGTGCTAACCGCGCATCCAGACTTTGACGACACGCCAAAATTCGACGAGAACGCCGACGGCAAGTTCGATAATGACGGCGATCTCTGGCATAGCCACTGGGTGGTGCTGACGCCAGATGAACAATGCGGACCCGGCGCTTTAAAGGTGAAGGATATTCCCGCCGGCGCTCACCCCGACCTGCCTGCGACCTGGCCTGGACTGCCGTTGTTTATCGATAGCCCGGGTTATGAGCCGGAGCTGAAAGGAGAGCAGGTCCGCGCACGGGTTCCACTCAAAGACATGGGTTTCCCGGAAGCGTTTCAGTATGACGGCGTCACCGCCGCTCTGCGGGTCAACGCCAGCGTGCACAGTCCGTTATTGTGCGTGACTAATGTATGGGATGTGGCCTCCGGCGATTTAAGCCTGCCAGCGACCTACGCTCCGAAGTAGCGAGGGCATGCTAACCGCACAGGCATGTTAAACGTAGGGGTAAGTGAATAACGCCGGTATGAGCATTATGAGAATAGTAAAAGTAAGTTAATTCAACGGCCAGATAGCGCCCTTCTATGTGCTGAAAAACGACAGGGCCTGGACATGCCAGGCCCTGTCTCCCGCGGGTTGCCGCTTTGTAAGCACCCGCCAGTCAGTACAACGGAGCATTCCCGGTGCGACGACGCGCAGGGTCGCCTGACTGGCGAAAGCGGTGTTCTGCTTCTATAAAATTAGTATTGGGTACAAAACTGTATCAGGTGTCTATTCAGACTGTAGGAGGACACGCCATGGCTGAGGAGTTCGAAAAGCTGCATCCGATTCTCAATGAAATCACCCGCACCGTCACGCAACTGTATGAACGGCAAAAAGACGTCGACACGCTTGAAAAGCTCATCAAGCTGGAGGCCATATTGAAAGTCAAACTGGAGGAAATCCAGGCCGTAAGAGCGAAAGTGGAGAACGAGTAACGCGCTCTAAACTTTCTAAAAACGCTGGGTCGCCTGCTGTCGGTACTCTCTGGGCGTAAGCCCTTTCAACTCCTGAAAGCGCCGATTAAAGTTGGCGACATTATTGAAGCCCACCTGAAAACAGATGCTGGCCACCTGTTCATCGGTTTCCGCCAGGAGACAACACGCGCGGCTGACCCGAATGCGATTGAGAAACTCTACAAAACGATTACCGGTGGCCTTGCGGAAAAAGCGCGAGAAGTGACTGTCCGTCATGCCCACCAGATCCGACACCTCCTGCAAGCTGATCGGCGACTCTATATTATTGATCACATACTCCACCACCGTATTGATCTTGCGTTGCATGGTCTCGTTGGCTTTGGAGTTGATCTGCATGGTGGAAAGCATGCGGTAGTTCGGCCAGGCCGCCAGCTCATTCATGAAATCAAAAAACAGCACGATGCGGGTCAGACCGGTGGCGTCGCGGATCTCTGCAAAACGGTTGCGCACCTCATCAAGATCGACGCCGATGAATTCGATGCCGGAGCGGGCGCGCTCCAGCATCGGCAGCAGCTGGCTCAGTTCGGGAATGACCTTGATGCCCTGCTCAATGGTGTCGTGATTGAAGTGGAGCAACATGTCCCGTAGCTCCACTTCAGACTCTGGGTCATTCTTGCTGATCCAGTTATGCGGCAGCCTGGGGCCCGTCAGAATCAACTGTCCCGGCCCGAACAGCCCCACGTAATCACCGATAAAGACTTTGCCGGTGGTGGCGACGATGAAGTGCAGCTCGTACTCCTCGTGCACATGCCAGCGAATCAAATCGCTGGGGAATCCATGCTCGATATAACGCACGGTGCCCGCGCTGCGGTCCGTCAACTCGATTTCCGGCACGCCTTTATTCATCTTCCGCATCGACTTAACCTACTGCTCAGCTCATGACGTTGCCGCCATCCACATTGAATGTCTGCGCCGTAATGTAGTTTGAGGCCGGCGACGCCAGAAACAGCGCCATGCCGCAGATATCCTCCGGCGCGCCCATGCGTCCAAGCGGCACATCCAATCCCACCCGCCTTTTCTTCTCGCCCAGAGGCAGGTTTTCATATTTGGCGAACAACGCGTCCACCTGCTCCCACATAGGAGTATCCACCACCCCGGGGGAGATCCCATTGACGGTGATATTGTGCTTGGCCAGCGCCAGCGCCGCCGACTGCGTATAGCTGATGATCGCCGCTTTGCTCGCGCAATAGTGCGACACTAACGCCTCACCTCTGCGCCCGGCCTGGGACGCCAGATTGATGATTTTGCCCTGCCTTTGCGAGTCTACCATGTGTTGCGCCACTTTCTGCATCGTGAAAAAGGCCCCTTTCACGTTTACGGAAAATATCCGCTCATACATGTCTTCATTGGATTCCAGCAGCGGCGCCAGATCAAATACCGCCGCGTTATTGAACAGGATATCCACGCCGCCGAAACGTTCCACAGACTGCGCCAACAGGCGATCCACCGAGGCCATATTCGTCACGTCCGCCTGCACATAACAGGCTGTTTCGGGATACAGCTCCAATACGGCCGCAGCTTCTTTCGACGGCGTTGCGGGCAAATCGCAGAGCACGCAGGAAGCACCCGCCGCCAGATACGCCTCCGCCACGGCCGCGCCAATACCACCGCCAGCGCCAGTCACCAGCGCGGTTTTGCCCTGCAGGTTGGTCAGGTTTTCAAGGGAGTAACTCACAGTGTCTTTCCTTTCAAATGAGGGAATGTCGTTAAAAGCGCGAGAAGCCGTCTCGATATGGCGGCGCAGCAAGTCGCCGAATGCAGGATAACGTTGCGGTAGATCTCCCCAGAGCTTGGCGTCGGAGATAAAACGCTCCACTGCATCCGGGGCGGATAACAGTTTTTCCAGTCGCGGCCATTCCGGCTCGTAATAAGGAACCGGAGCCTGCCCGGCGCGAACGCGCTGCATGAAAACATACCAATACGCGATGGCTTGCAGTGTTCGCTCCGGCGTACGACCGGCGGCAAAGCCGCCTTGTAATGTCGGCAGAATAAATATCGGGAACTTGCTGCCGCCATCCGCACAAATGCGTTCAATGCGATCACCGATATTGCGGTTGCCAAAGCGGGCCAGCACTTTGCGCCAGTAGGCGTGTAAATCCAGAGGCGAATCGCCTAACACAGGAATCGCCTCCTGCTCTTCAAAGGCTTCGACAAACGCTCTCAACTCAGGATCATGCACCGCCGCGTCGTACGTAGGGAATCCGCGCAAAGCAGCGTAGTAGGACAAGGCGGTATGACCGCCATTGAGGATACGGATTTTCGCTTCCTCATAAGGCTGCACATGCTCCACCAGCGTCACGCCGACGCGCTCCAGCGGCGGACGCCGCCCGGCGAAATCGTCCTCGACCACCCACTGCACAAAGTCTTCCGCCATCACCGTCAGTGCGTCAGCAACGCCGAATCGCTCCCTTACGTCACGGGAATGTTCGGGAGACAGGCGCGGCGTAATACGATCCACCATGCCGTTGGGGAAACTGGCGTTATCACGCAGCCAGGACAACAGTTCGACATCGCCGACCTGCTGCAGGTACTGGGTAAAGCCGGTCTTCAGGGTATCGCCGTTATGGCGCAGGTTGTCGCAGCTCAGCAGGGTGATAGGCCCCTGTCTGGACTGCATTCTCGCTCTTAAACCCGCATGCAGAAACGCATATAACGTATTACGTCCACTGCCCTGCAGATCCGCGGCGATTTCAGGATGGGCGACATCCAGCAGACCATCTTCCTTCAAATAGTAACCGCCCTCCGTCACCGTGATGGTGACCAATTGCGTCTGCGCATCCGCGAGGCATTGATCCACGCTTTGCGGAGACGCCGCGCCGTCCAGCAGACGAACCAGCGCGCCAATTTCTTCATAGTGCGCCTCACCTTCAGGCGAAACAGTTTTCAGCACATAGCTTCCAGACTGCGCCTGCAGCGCAGCGAACGCGGGGCTGTCGGCGGGCCGTAGATTCACGCCGGTAATGCCCCAGTCCAGACAGTCCTCATGGGCCAGCAGCGCATTGAAATAATAAGCCTGATGCGCCCGATGGAAAGCGCCAACGCCAAGATGGACCACCGACGAGCTTACTTGCGAACGATCATAGGACAGCTTGAGCAACCTTGCGTCGTTCGCCCCAGAACGCGTATCAGACATGAGCCGTCTCCCCGCCATTCACATACACCGCCTGATTTTGCGGATTGAATAAACGCATTTCTTCCGCATCAAAGTTCAGGCTCACTTGCTGACCTTCCATCAGGCCGCTGCGCGCGGCGGACTTCACCACCAGATTGCCACAGCCGTTCACCTGCACATGGCAGTAAGCTTCCGAGCCCAGGTTTTCAATCAGTTCAATACGCCCCTGTACCGGACCATCGCCTATTGGAGCGATATGGATATGTTCAGGCCGCACTCCCAGACTCCATCCGGCGCTGACATTGTCCGCCAATACCCGCGCAGGAAGACGCAGATGGGCGTCAGCCGCGCGTACTTCGACGCTTTCGCCGCCGTGAATCACTTGATCGATCGCCAACATATTCATCTTCGGCGTGCCGATAAATTCCGCGACAAAGCGATTCGCCGGCTGCTGGTATAGGTCAATGGGAGAGCCGCATTGTTCGATCTGGCCCTGATTGAGAATGACCACCCGGTCCGCCAGAGTCATCGCCTCCACTTGATCGTGAGTCACGTAAATCATCGTCGTGCCAAGCTGTTTATGCAGACGCGCCAGCTCAAGACGCATCTGCACCCGCAGAGCCGCGTCCAGATTCGATAACGGCTCATCAAACAGGAAAACTTTAGGCTGTCGCACGATGGCGCGACCGATGGCGACCCGCTGCCGCTGTCCGCCGGACAACTCGCGCGGCTTGCGCGCCAACAGTTTATCCAGTTGCAGCGAGGCGGCGACGGAACGCACTTTCTGATCGATTTCCGCCTGCGGCCGTTTCGCCAGACGCAAGGCGAAGGAAAGGTTTTCCGCTACGGTCATGTGCGGATACAGCGCATAGGACTGGAACACCATGGCCAGATCCCGTTTGGAAGACGGCGCTTCGGTGATATCCCGTCCGTCCAGATGGATAGAGCCTTCGGAAACCAGCTCAAGCCCCGCGATCAAACGCAGCAGCGTGGATTTACCGCAGCCGGACGGACCAACGAAAACGATAAACTCCCCTTCCTGGATTTCCAGATTGACGCCGCGAATAGCATGGTACTGATCGTAATGTTTGTGCAGATCTTTAATATTCAGATAACTCATCGGATAAATCCTCGAAAACTATTTCACGGCGCCGAACGTCAGGCCCTGCACCAACTGCTTCTGACACAACCAGCCGAACGCGACGATGGGCGCGCAGGCCAGCGTGGAAGCCGCCGAAAGCTTGGCCCAGAACAGGCCTTCCGGACTGGAGTATGAGGCGATCATGGCGGTCAGCGTGCCGGCGTCCGCCGCAGTCAGGTTGAGAGACCAGAACGCCTCGTTCCAGCACAGCACGATGGATAACAGGCCGGTGGAGGCGATGCCGCCCCAGGCCAGCGGCATGACGATTTTCACCACCTCGCCCATGGGGCTGGCCCCGTCCATCCTGCAGGCTTCCAGGATTTCCCTGGGGATGTCTTTAAAGTAAGAAAACAGCATCCACACCACGATGGGCAGGTTCATCATGGTGAAAATGATGATCAGACCAATACGCGTATCGAGCAGCCCGTAATCACGGAACAGAATGTAAATCGGCACCAATACGCCCACCGCCGGCAGCATCTTGGTAGACAACATCCACAGCAACAGATCCTTGGTGCGCTTTCCGGGATAAAACGCCATGGCGTAAGCGCCGGGAATGGCGATCAGCAGCGCCAGAATAGTCGCGCCGAAGGACGTCACAATCGAGTTGATGGCGTGCTTCAGATAATCGCTGCGCTCCTGCACCAGAGAGAAGTTCTCCAGAGTCGGTTCGAACACGAATGTAGGCGGCGTGGAAATCGCCTGCAGTTCGGTTTTGAATGAGGTCAGGAACATCCACAGAATGGGGAAAAACAGCAGTAACGCGATACCCCAGGCGGAAACGCCTACGATCCAGGTTCGCACTTTATGTTTTTGCTTCAGATTCATAGCCGCCTCACACCGTTAAGTTCTTGCCGATGGCGCGAATCAGGAAAAACGCCACAATGTTGGCCAACACCACCGCAAACAGGCCGCCTGCGGACGCAATGCCCACGTCAAATTGCAGCAACGCCTGGGAATAAATCAGATACGCCAGGTTGGTGCTGTCATAGCCAGGACCGCCGCCGGTGGAAACATAAATCTCAGCGAACACCACCAGCAGAAAAATGGTTTCGATCATGATCACCACGGCGACCGGCCGCGCGAGGTGGGGAATGGTGAGATAGCGGAAAATATGCCAGCTGGTGGCGCCATCCATCCGCGCCGCTTCTTTTTGCTCGGTATCCTGGGACTGCAACGCAGTGACGAACACCAGAATCGCAAACGGCAGCCACTGCCAGCTCACCATGATGATAATGGAAAACAGGGGAGCGTCCGCCAGCCAGTCCATCGGCTCCATTCCCAGCGTTTGGGAAATCCAGGCGAAGACGCCATACACCGGGTTCATCATCATGTTTTTCCAGATCAAGGCGCTGACCGTCGGCATGACAAAAAACGGAGAGATCAACAATACCCGCACGGCGCCGCGCCCAAAGAAAGGCTGATCAATCAGGGCGGACAACGCCACGCCAAGCACCACAGTGATAGCCAGCACCGATCCCAGCAGGATCAGGGTATTGTTCACCGCCGGCCAGAAGCCGGGGTCGGTGACGAAAAATTCGTAGTTCAGCAAGCCGGTAAAATTGTGCTCGCCGGGGTACAGCAGGTTATAACGGATGGTGGAGAAATATATCGTCATCGCCAGGGGCACGATCATCCACAACAACAGTGAGATGACGGACGGAGCGAGTAACGTTCGCGTTACAGCACGTTGCATCGAAATACTCTCTGGTAACTGGGTTCTTAAGATCCGAAGACGGCTTCGCGGTTGGAGTCGCCGCCCGCAGCCCGCCGTGAATGCCCATAAACACGGCGGCGCAGGCGGCCTATCTCATGTCGCGAAGTGCGGATCAGTAATAGCCGGACTGACGCATCTGACGATCCGCCGATACATTGGCGGACTGCAGCGCTTTTTCAACGGACACGCTGCCCGTCAACGCCCCGGTCAACATCTGCCCGGTCGCCATGCCAATCGCCTGAAACTCGGGAATGGCTGCGAACTGCACGCCGATATAGGGCGACGGCTCCAGAGTGTTGTCTTCCGGATTAGCGGAGTTAATGGCCTTGAGTTCCGCTGATGCGAATACCGCCGCTTTCAGGAACTCAGGGTTTTCATAGGTGCTGGTGCGTGTTCCGGTGGGAACCGAGCCCCATCCCTGAGTATCCGCCACCAGTTGGATATAGTCCTTGGAAGTGGCCCAGGTGACGAACTTCTGCGCTGCTTCAGCATGCTTGGTCGCGGCGGGAATAGCGAGCGACCATGCCCACAACCAGTTGGCGCCCTTATCGGTCACAGCGACGGGTGATTGAGCGAAGGCGACTTTATCCGCAACCTTACTCTGTTTGGGATCGCTGACGAATGACGCAGCAATAGTGGCGTCGATCCAGATGCCGCACTTGCCTTCATTGAACAGCGCCAGGATCTCGTTAAAGCTGTTAGAGCTGGAGCCCGGCGGGCCGTAGTTCTTCAGCAGATCGACATAGAAGCTGACGGCGTGAGTCCAGGCTGGAGTGGTCAGCTGCGGTTTCCACTTTTCATCAAACCAGCGCGCGCCAAATGAATTGGCCATGGTGGAGATGAACGCCATGTTGTCGCCCCATCCGGATTTGCCGCGCAGGCAGATGCCGTAGACGCCATCCTTGGGCTTATGCAACGCCGCGGCAACGTCTCTGATATGGCCCCAGGTGGGTCGGTCTTCGATAGTCATGCCCGCTTTTTCCACCAGGTCCTTGCGGTACATGATCATGGAGCTTTCGCCGTAAAAAGGCGCCGCATAGAGTTTGCCGTCAACGGACAGTCCTTTACGAACCGCCGGTAGAATATCGTCCACATCATAGGACGCGTCGGTGTTGATTTCCTTCAACCAACCGCGTTTGCCCCAGATCGGCGTTTCGTACATGCCGATGGTCATCACATCGTACAAGCCGCTCTTATTGGCGATGTCCTGCGTGACGTTCTGGCGCAACACGCCTTCTTCAAGCGTCACCCATTTCAATTTGATGTCTGGGTTGGCCTTTTCGAAATGGCTGCTCAGCTTCTGCATTTCGATCATGTGGCCGTTGTTGACGGTAGCGATTGTGATTTCCTCAACCGCTGACGCGAGAGATGAGATCCCCAGGGAAATGGTCGCCGCCGAAACCAGCGCAGCGCGGGATAGAAACTTCATAGGTTACCTCCGAAGAAGTGTTATTTTTATATTCAAAGGGGGCCTTAATGACTTAAAGCAGAATTACTATGCGTCAATCCAGTTTCCAACTCTAATACCTACCATCGAAAAAATTATACTTTTTTGACAAAATTTCCATGAAATCGGGATAATTTTGTAAATTCAGTACATATATAACGTAGTTCTTCAGGGAATCGGCAAAGTCAGCCGGCGTTGCATAGCGTTTCTTTACTGCAGCCTAGGGTACACCCCAGGTGGCGTGCGGTGATGAGCGTCTATTATGTTTCTGCATCCGGCGCCGACCGGATGCGACAGCGACGCTCAACGCTGACCGAGCCGATTGAGGGAGTTGGAAGAAGACAATGACAAAAGTGGCGGGAAAAATCTGTGGCGTTGGTTGGGAGCTCACTCTGTATTCAGTGAGCGAGTTTGAGGAACGCGCCACCTATCAGGATATCGCACGGCTCACCCGCTTCAAGCTGGTGTACGCCAACGATAATATCGAAGAGGAAGTCTGCGATATTGCGGACCTGAACAATCTGCTGATTCAAAATGGCGTATTCGTCAGCCATTTTTCGCCGTCACAAGCCAAAGGCATGGCGGAAATACTTTGCAAACTCAATCATATGGGAGAGCTGGTGTGCGCCGACTCGCCCTACTGGGCCGGTGTTGAGGCCTACACCGGCCATGGCCCTGACGACATATCCCCACAAGTCGCCTCGGAGTCGATCAGTTTCGTCGTATTCCGTTCCTATCTGATGTTCAAGCGCCACGGGTTCTTCCTGGCCCGGGTGTCAGCTCAGGATATGTCGAAATATGAGTTATGCTGTTTATCAGAACAAACACGCCATTCATTTATGAGACCTGCATTTTCTGGAAGAAAGAATGAATAATCCCATACTGACGCGAGACGATCTGCTGGGCGGCAAGCTGGCGGAAATCATGAGCTACTACATGCTGCAGCAGGACGCGGACAGAAAGGACTTCTTAAACATCGCCCGCAAGCAAAAAGGTAAATTCGAGGACAAAGCCAAACGCGTAGAGGCGCTTTTCGGCTATCCCGTCCCCGCTGAAGTTATCGAAGCCGAAGAGTGTATGACCGCTTACAACAGGTACAGTGGCGTCGCCCAAGACGTCTGGATGCTTGCTGGCGAAATGATGAGCCAGCCTGGCAAAGTCAGCGCCAAGGACATCGCCACCTCTCTCCGTGACTTCAAACTGATTATGCGGCTGCTCACCGGGCTCGAAATTATCGGCCGAGACCCCTGCGGCGATACCTGCTTTCTCAACATGCTCCCCTCTCCTCTCGGTACGGCCCGAGTGATCGTTTATGATCACGAAACCGGAGAGCCATCCTCCGAAGAGTACTTCTCCATCGCCGACTTCATCGCAGACCGTTGGGAGGAGGACTGCCTTAGAGAGCCGGACGACGATGACATGGATGATGAGGACGAAGGTGATGATGAAGAGGATGAAGATGAGTACGAGGAAGACTTCCAGGAAGAAGAATGGTTCAGCAAACACTCCGACGCCGCCAAACAAGCCATTGAAGACTTCAACGCCTTCGCCGAAGCGGAAATAGACCAGCGCCCTTACTACCACGACCCCAAACAATTATTCAGCCGCACAGACTGGCTGCATGGCCATCCCTCCGGCCGGCCCACTTACGCCTTCGCCTCCAAAATGGATCAAGCCCCTACATTTGATGTGTACGAGCAGGAGAAACCATTACTCGATAAAGAACCAGCGCTGGCGAACTATTGGATGCTCGCGCATTTCTTTCTGGGTAATCATTCCGCCTGTCGCGACACGATTAACCAGGTCAAACAGGCCAATGCCCTGGGAAGCATTACGCAAGCGCTGGCGGAAGCCCTGGATGAGACACTGACCTCACTGGAAACCAAGCCGGATTCCGCAACGTTCGGACGTCTTGACCATCAAAAAATAACGGACCTGATAAGCCAGACTCAAGCCAATTGCTCCCCGGAGCACCTAGAGCCAAAGCATCGCACAGCATTGCTGGAAGCCAGAGGCGAAACTCAGATAAAACGATTAAAGCCCGAAGAATGCCAACAGCGTCTCACCAACGGCGTCGACCCGCTTAGTCTGATAGAAGAATACCCCGATGACGTCGCAACACACGACTTAGCGCTGGCCGCCCTGGGAGAACAAGACAGTGAATTCAATAAAATAGTCACCGCCTATTTCAAAGAGCGCACTGGAGACGCGTTTAATGAGTGGCCCTACGAGTGGCAGCCAGAGCTTATAGACAAGCGCTTGTCACAGCCTTTGGCCGCTGCGTTTAAATCCGGGTTGAAGTACGACGCAGATCATAAAAAAGCTTACTCAGGCATCACCCTGACTCTTGGTAAGTATGACGACGACAACGCAATGGCTGCGCTGGAAGCGGCAGTATCACAACTGCCTCCGGACGATGATCGCCTTGAGTATGTCATTCAATGCTTGCAGGACAGCCAGCATCCCCGTCGCAACGAAATGATGGGCAAAGCCGCCTGGCGACTGTTCGATATTCTGGATGTCGCGTTGAAAAATCAGCAGGAGCAGGCCCAGCAGCGCAGAGAGGAAGGCCCGACGCTGGATAATATGATCAATGTGGAAAACCATTATCTAACGGCGGCGCATATATTTTTGCAGGAAGACTCCAGTGAAGCCTTACAGGTCGCCGACAAGCTTCTCGGTAACCGTGAGCATTTCAGGTTGTTCAAGCACATATTGGGAGACGCCTTCAGGCTCGCCGGGAACCACGACCTGACAGAGCACGTGGAATTCGCTAAATATTACGTAACGCGCGTCGCAGCGATTGAAGTTAACGATACTGAAATGACCATCGAAGACCTCACACTGCTGAACTATATTGAGGCCGCCATCGCCTGGTGCAAGTTAGATCCCAAAGCGGCCAAAGCCACCGCTAAAAAACTATTTAAACGTAAAACTGAGAGTGCGTATTTCGACCTGGAAATCAAATCCGGGCAGCTCTACGCCTTGCTGGAGGATGATAAAGATAACGCTGAATTATTGAACTGGGCGCGTCGGCTGCTGGGCAATCGCAGTAACGCCACGCGTATTTGCGGCCCCTTGCGCGCAGCGGGGGAGCTTAAGCTGACGTCGCTGATGGAGGACGTCCGTTATCACCTTTATTCTGCTTACAACAACTTATTTCCTGAACAAGTTCTACTCAAAGAAATCGCCTGGGACAGTTATCGCGCCCTCAATAAAGATGGCGTCGAGGCCCCTGCTCAAAGGAAGAAAGACCAGTTCGCCAGTTATGTCGATGTGGACAAGCTCGTTGACGCCCTGGGTCATCCCGAGAGACACGATCTGAACCATGTATGCAAGCGCATCTACAAGGAAAACCACACCTCTCCGGAAGCCATACCTGCTTTATCCAAATATTTAACAGACCTGTTGCAATACAGTGCTGACGACAGCGATAGAGTCGAAGCAAGGGAAGGACTGCGCGCCTTGCGCATTCAGGGAGTAAACGCTCAGCCTGTATTGGCGAGCCTCCTGCAACTGGAGCATATGGCGACGGACCATTTCAACTCGATTCTCTACACCATGCGTTTCGTCGAGCCTGAAGCCAGCTTACGCGAGTGGTTATACGGCGCAGACTTAACTGAGCTGTTGGCGCAACTCGCCAAACCTGCTCCCCGTTTTCTACCCTGGCTGGATGTAATTGCCGCACGCGCCATCGCCCTTAATCAAAATCAGGATTCGGAGCCGTTGATCAATGCGCTCTCTCAAGCGATGGATCACCGCTTGTCATTTCCCCTGGGGGACTGGAGCGATGAAGAACCGACACTGATCAGGCTGCCGCAGATCCTGTCGCGGTTCAAAGGCGATAAACGCATAGATAGCAGTTTAAAGAAATTCAAGCGCTGTATAGACAAGGCGGATCTGTACCCTCTCAATGCCAGCAGCCTATCCCGCCGCCGCGCCATGCCCGATGCAAATGCGTTCCAAGTCAGCAAAGGCGAAACCATCCGTTTCAAGCAGCCTATTAAAGGCCCCGACGATGACGAAGCCATCTACACCCTGACGATTACCCCCACCAGCAACAGCGTCATGTTTGAGTGCGGCGTGCACAATCTCTACTTCCGCACCTGTATGGAGGACGAGGAGTTGAAGAGCGCGGGACAGATCCCCGTCCAGAATGAAAACGCCGCGCTATCACTGGCGCAATCCATGGCGTTTGAGGCCATGATTCTTGGCTACAGTCAGGAAAAAACAGCGCCTAAAAAAGCGCATAAACGCAGCAAGTAGACTCTTTCATCATTAAGGCGCGTCCCACCGCGCCTTTCAAATCGATATCAGCAAACAGCAAAAGCCAGTCCCACAGAAAAACAGCAACCCGGATAAAACATGAATAATCCCATACTGACGCGCAACGAGCTGCTGGGCGGCAGGCTCGCAGAGATCATGAGCTACTACATGCTGCATCAGGACGCGGATAGAAAGGACTTCCTAGACATCGCCCAGAGACAAAAAGGCCACTTCCACGACAGTGCGAAGGAAACGACAGCTTTGTTTGGCCACCCTGTCCCCGACGAAGTCATTGAGTTGACGGAGTGCCTGGAAGCCTACCATCGCCATAGCGACGCCATTCTTGATACCTGGGTGCTGGAGGGTGAGCCGTTAGGTCACCCCCAAAGTATCAGCCCTGAGGTTATCGCAGCCTCGCTGTCCGATTTTGAGATGATTTTGCGCCTGCTAACCGGTATGGCGATGTTGGGTGAAGATCCCAGCGGAGACGCTTGCTTCGTCAATATGTTGCCGTCTCCCTTGGGAACAGCCCGCGTGATTATCTTTGACCACGAGTGCGGCGAGCCCTCCGAGGAGGAGTATTACTCAATCGCAGACTTCATCGTCAACCGCTGGCCGGAAGGCCCGCACATCTCAGAATCCGGTGAAGAGGAGGAATGGGTCTGTAAACATTCCGACGCCGCCTTGCATGCGATTGAGGACTTTAACGCCTTCGCCGAAGCGGAGATCAAGCAGCGCCCCTATTACCACGATCCCAGGCAACTATTCACCCGCACGGAGTGGATGCATGGCCATCCTTCCGGCGAACCCACCTACGCCTACGCCGCTAAAATGGACAAGGCGCCGGCCTTTGATGTTTACGAACAAGAGAAGCCATTGCTTTCTCAGGAACCCGCGCTGGCGACCTACTGGATGCTCGCGCATTTCTTTCTTGGCAATCACAGCGCTTGCCGCGAAACCATCAATCTGGTCAAGCATGCCAGCGCCTTGGGCGCCATCATCCAGGCCATCGCAGAGGCATTAAGCAAGACGCTAGCGGCCTTGGAGCAAAAAACCGGCTCGGTAAGATTCGGAAGCCTGAACCGTAAAAAAATAAACAACCTGATAGCCCAGACTCAGGCCAATTGCGCGCCGGAGCAGCTTGAACCCAGCTTACGCGCCGCGCTGCTCAAGGCCGGAGGCGAAACCCAGTCCAAACGGCTAACTCCGAAGGCTTTCCAAGAGCAAATAGAAAAAGGCGCAGATCCGTTGGCGTTAATAGCGGAGTACCCCGACGACGTCGCCATGCATGACCTGGCGTTGAAAGCGATCGCCGCCAAGGACGAAAGTTTCGCCAAAATTGTCAAAGCCTACTTCAGCGAAAGAACGGATTACGCCCATAACGAATGGCCATACAGTTGGCGTCCAGATATGCTGGATTCACGCCTGTCGCTGCCCATCGCCGCCGCCTTCCGCTCAGGACTGAAGTTCGATGTTGAGAACAAGAAAGCCTATCCCGGCATTACCCTGACGCTCGGCAAATACGACGATGACAACGCCCTTTCCGCATTGGAAGCCGCCGTACTACAACTGCGTCCAGAGGATGATCGTCTGGAGTATGTCGTTCAATGCCTCCACAGCAGCAAGCATCCTCGCCGTAATGAGGTTCTGCAAAAAGCCGCCTGGCGACTGTTCGATATACTGGAAGTCGCCCGCAAGAACGAAGAAGCCCTTTCACAGAAACGCAAAAAGGAAGGGCTGACCTTGAGCAACATGTCAGACATAGAGAACCACTATCTGGCGGCGGTGCATTGGGTATTGAAAGAACGCATGCCGGCCGCCGAGCAGATTGCAGAAAAAATCCTCGGCTTTCGCGACCTCCCGACATTATTCAAGCGCGCCTTCGGCGACGCTCTGCAAGTAGTTGGCGATCTAGGGTTACAGCAGCACACCGGGTTTATCGCCGACTACGTAACTCGCATTACCCACCTTGACGTTGATGACGCAAACAGCTTCTTAAGAGAGTTCACACTGGTGAGATACACCGAAGCCGTCATCGCCTGGGCCAAACTGGACCCGAATGCGGCGATTCAAGCAGCGAAGTCACTGTTTGAGAGAAAAACCATCGCCCCCTACTACGACCTGGATATCAAATCCGGGCTGCTCTACCCCTTGCTGAAAGATGATCCACAGAACGCACATTGGCGGGAGTGGACACGCCGATTGCTGGGAAATCGTAATAATAACCCCAGAATCTACGGCCCTCTACGAGCTATCGCCGAACTCAAGCTGACAGGTTTTGAAGCAGACATCCGCTACCACATATATTCAGAAGCCAGTATTTTCGAAATTGCACACGCCATCATCAAAGAAACCGCCAGAGAGGCACTATACGCTCTCGGCGTCGCTCCTGAAGCGTTGCCTGAATTTGATGATGAAGACGAGTATGCGACGGATGTGGAGCCGGAAGATCTCCCTGATGCCTTCAAGCACCCTGAAAAATACCTTCCTGAAAGTGTCTGTGAGCGGATTATAAAGGAAGAGTATCGCCACCCTGAGGCCATTGCAGCGCTGTCCTCCTACCTCAAAGAGATGCTGCAGTACAGCATTGATGAGAAAAGCTCCCCCGATGCGTGGAAGGGACTATTAGCATTGCGAATACAGGGAGTTGGGGCTTTGCCTGTATTCGCAGCGCTGATGGAGTTACCCCATATAAAACCTTCGCAGATATCCAAGATCCTCTACCTTATGCGCACCATAGAGCCTGAGGCTGATATCAGGCATTGGCTATATCAAGCAACGGAAGTGGAAATTCTCACCCAGCTACATAACGTAGAGCCGCGCTTTATGCCCTGGTTAGATCTGCTAGCGGCGCGGGCCTGGACACTTAGCGGCGACAAGCCCGCCACCATCTCCGCACTCTGCGCCGCAACTGCGTTCCGGACCCGGGGTTTACCGGGGGGAAAACAGTGCAACGAAGAGCCTATTTTGCGACGCTTACCGCGCATTCTCGCTATTGCAAATACACCTCAAAGCCTGGATTGCCTACAGCGTCTGGACCAGATTGCCCGCTCAGGACACGAATACGGCGACTACAAGCCCATGGATCTGGAGGCTTTAGCCACAAGCAGAGAGCAGTTACCGCCTTTGCACGCCATTTCAGTATCCCAAGAGGAAACCATATGTTTGCAGCAGAGCATGCGTGACGAGGTCAATGGGCCTTTTCATCATCTTAACCTCAAGATAAGCCATACCAGCGTCTTATTCGAATGCTCACTCACGGGCCTCCACTTACATGGCGTTCCTCAAGAAAGAGAAAGCCGGGCTCAAATCGACTGCGCTTCCGAAGCTGAAGCGATCCATCTGGCGAAGTCCATCATTCTGGAGTCTTTGATCCTTGGTTACCATATAGAGAAAAAATGATCCTGAAACCACACCATGGGGGTCGCTAGAATTGAGAGAAACGTCCCCATTCATTGCCGCACGGCTCTCACCCGGATAAAACAATACGCTGTCTGCGCCGAAGCAGCTCAATAAACAACCCTGCCCGGCGCTCCCTAATCCACGCTAAACCTTTGCTTTATACCGGATTTCCCATTGACCTAAACCACATTAAAAGAAGACCATAATCTTTTGATTAAAAAGGTATAGAATTGTGTAATTTTGTCGCTCCACAGGTGCAAAATCACACAATTGGTCTATGCTAGAGCAATAGACCCTGTTTAACGCCTTACACCCGTTTACCGTCGGGGTTCGTGCGGCAAGATACTTTTCAGACCTGACTACAACGTTGCGCCATTTATGAAAAACATCCTGATCGCTCTGTCTCTCTTTTTCTGCTCCTCAGCTGTAATGGCTGACTCTGACATCGCTCCTCTCCCTGAAAGTCTGCAAAATCTGGATACGGCGAATATCAGCCTGGGTTCCGTGAACGCGAAGGTAGTCGACGTGGAGAGCGGCGTCACCTTATTCGCCAAAAACCCGGAAACCGTGGCGCCCATCGCGTCTATCAGCAAGCTGATGACCGCCATGGTGGTGCTGGATGCTGAGCTGCCTCTTGATGAAATGTTGTCGATAACGGAAGACGACATCGACACTTGGAAAAATACTTATTCCAGGATGCGTATTGGCGCAGCGCTCCCCCGTAGCGAACTATTGCTGCTGACGCTGATGTCTTCTGAGAACCGCGCCGCGCTGGCGCTGGGGCGCACTTATCCGGGCGGCATGGCCGCCTTTGTGAGCGCCATGAACGATAAAGCGAGAGCCCTGGGTATGCGCGACACGCGCTTTGTCGAACCCAGCGGGCTGTCCATGGAAAACGTCTCCACCGCGTCAGACCTGGTCAAGATGGTCTCCGCCGCGGCGCGCTATAAACTCATCCGCGACTACACCACCACTCCCAGCCACATGATAAAACTGGGCGAAACGGAAAACGAAATGGAATTCCGCAACACGAATCTATTGGTGCGCCAAGGCGATTGGGGCGTCAATCTGAGTAAAACCGGGTTTATCAATGAAGCAGGCCGTTGCCTGGTGATGCTCGCCAAAGTGGGCGAGCGCCCCGTCGCCATGGTGCTGTTGGATTCTTACGGCAGACGCACTCCCGTAGGTGACGCCAACCGCATCAAACAGTGGATAGTCACGGGCAAAAGCGCGCCCGTCGCCGGCGCTGCGCTCAAGTATGAGCAAGAGAAAAACTCAGGGGTATTTCAAACCGCCGCAATGGACGACGACACTCAGAGTTAAGGTTAGTTGACAGCGGCGCGCATCTCTCGACTGCGCCGCTGTCCCTTCTTTCAGGGAAACAGCTGCACGATGCCGCTTTCCGCCTTCATATCCGCCACCATCCATATCTGCTCGAAAGGATGACTGTCAGGCACCTGAATGCAGTGCTGCAAACCCCGAATTTCATCTGCGCGCCAAGCGGGATGCGCATTGCGAATGACCAGCCACACCCGCTCGCTTTTATAGGTTTTCAACGCTTTGTTGGCGAGTATGCGATTCAGCGCCCGGAGCAGGCGACCATCGGCGCCGGAGGCCTCCAGCGCCTGTAATTCATGCAGGGTATGACTATCCAGATCACGCCCCAGCAGCTGCATGGCTTCTTTTTCCGAGCCATACAGATGGGCGATCTCCAAGTCCAGACGCTCGCCATCCAAAAAGCAGGAAACATCCGGTTTGATTGGCTGGTTATGCCAGATATGCCGAATGGGCGTTCCCGTTAGACGCTCGTAGTGGCGCATAAACAAACGGGCTGCGTCATGTTCCAGTACAAGTTTTTCTGATTCGCCGGGGGTCATCCGCAGTCGCCGTTATCTCAACAAAAATCAAAAATATAAGCGGGATAATGGCATAACCGGCGCAAAAGAAAAACGCTCCTTAGGGCTAACGCCAACGCCGTTGCTCAGACTGAAATAACGCCGCGCAAATACGTCACGGCGGAGCCGGATATCAGCACTCTCTCGCCAACCACTTCACAGTCCAATAGACCGCCGCGCTCCGACAGTTGCGCCGCCGTCAGTTTTGTCTTACCGAGACGGGCGGCCCAATATGGCGCCAGCGAACAGTGGGCGGAACCAGTGACAGGGTCTTCAAAGATATGCGCCTGCGGCGTAAAGAACCGAGAGACAAAATCAACGTCTTGTCCCGGCGCTGTAACGACCACGCCGCCAGGGTCCAGGTTGATGCGGTCCATTAACATACGGTCAGGCCGCAAAGCTCGAATGGCTTGTTCATCCGGATACACCAGAACAATATCGCGGGCGCTCAGGATTTCCAAAGGTTGCAGATTGAGCGACTCCAACACCTCCTGCGGCGCCTCCGCAGAGATTGGCGGTCTAGCGGGAAAATCCAGGGTTAACCGCCCACCTTGCCTGGTCACCCTTAACTCTCCACTCAGGGAGGAAAATACGATGCACTCTTCTTCATAGCCTAAGTGCGACGTCAATACATGAGCGGCGGCGAGAGTCGCGTGGCCGCATAGATCCATCTCTATTTCCGGCGTGAACCAGCGCAAATGAAATCGCCCAGCTTCCTGTACAAAAAAGGCCGTTTCCGCCAGCGCGTTTTCCTGCGCAATCTTCAGTAACAGGGAGTCTGGCAGCCAGACGTCCAGAGGACAAACCGCAGCGGAGTTGCCGCCAAAAACTTCATTCGTAAAGGCGTCAACCTGAAACAGCTTTATATCCATTCTACTCCTCGACTAATAACGTCATTGTTGATACAGGCTCCTCGCCGCAACCATCCTCAGAAGCTCAAATAACCTATTGCGAAACAGCGACTTGAAACTTACTCTTGCAGTACATTTAAGCGATAAAACCGGATGTAATGAGATTAGGGGCGCGCAATATGGAAATCAAACCTTATTCCCCAGTTTATAAGCAGGATTGCCTCAATGTTTTCGACAGCAACCTCGACAAATACTTTGCGCTTCATGAAAGGGAGCAGTTCTGTGAGTTTCTCGATACAGTGACGCAGACCGAAGACAATCTTTATTACGTCATCGTTCAAGAAGAGCAGCTCGTTGGTTGCGGTGGACTGCGCGTTCACAAGGAAACGGTCTATTTATCCTGGGGCATGCTCGCCAGAACAAAGCATAAAACCGGCTTAGGCGAGCAGTTGCTGCGCCACCGGCTGACGCAGGCGAAACGCCTGCATCCAGGCAAAGAGATAATGATTGAGACCTCACAACATACTCAAGGTTTCTTTGCTCGCTATGGTTTTGAAATAGAAAAATCAGAGGTCGACGGATTTGGCGAAGGCATTGATAAAGTCACGATGCGTCTGGATGATCAGATGCACTCGTCCCTGATGAGGTAGAACTACCCGGGTCGGACGCTTTCTCCAAGCTCACTCGAAGCTCATCCGTCCCAAACTTTATCACCTGCGCTTGCAAGCTGGCAGGCGGCGTTTGACCTACCACCAGCCCACACGCCAAACATGCGCATATTCGAGCATCCAGTAACGGAAGCAAGTTAGTTAGCCTTTGGCGTATACCCTCCGCTTTCGCGTCGTCGAGTTCAATCGGAACAGCATGCACATTACGTAGCTCACCACTTAACATGGATGCGTTCGCACACCGGGGACAAACTGAAATGGATAGTTCTGGCAGCGCTTTGATACGTCGATGCTCATAAACATTTCCACCGGGGACAACAGGCTCGCTTTCCTCAATTTCCGTAAAGTACTCCCGCTGGCGCTCAAGCGCTTCCGCCTCTGTTTTCTCGTTAATGACCTCTCCCACCAACTCCGCCTGCGCTCCCGCCGGCAAGGCCTGAAAAATGTCATACAAGCGAGATTTATCCAGACTTTGATAGTGTGCTTTATTCAGCAGGAAAGTATTCTGCAGGTCGCGTAGAAACTCATTCACGGCGGCGGAAGCGCCCAGCTCAATACGCCCCTCAGAGGTAACTAACGCGAGGTTAAAGCCTCGCTTACCAATGTAATAAATATCTTTTGCCTCTAGCGTTCTTTCAGTAATGGGCTCATCAGAAAAGTAGCCGCTATACGTCAGTCGAACCGCACTATCTTGCAACGCAATGCTAGAAATAGCGCCTCGGCGTATAAAACGAAGCAACTGCACCGACCAGACTAATAAGAAAACGACGAAAAGCTCCGCCCCATGCTTATCCAGATAGGGAAGCCACCCCAAAACCTTATTTCGCCATGGTCCAAATAACGCCAACCACACCGCGACCAAAACAAAGGCGTGAAGAAGACAGCGTTTTAATAGCTGATTAACTTGGTTGGATAGGTGGTACTCTTTGGGCATTGCAACGGCTCATTGGCGCATGAGTTCAAGATATTTTAGCCGCTATAGAGAATTTAAGCCTTGCAAATAGACGAGGTGAAACAAATAAAGAGGCCTTTGGCCTCTTTATTGATAAGAAAGGATAAAATCAGGCTCGTTTCAGGCGTCTCGCGACCAGGCCCAAACCGCCCAACAACAACATCGCGTATGTTGCTGGCTCGGGCACCTCTCGGAAAACAAAATAATCGCTGTTATAGGTTGATCCATAGCGGTAAGTCATCTCGCCATCCGCATTATACCCTTCAAGATACATATAATTACCTGAATTAGGGCCATCTCCATCAACTGGAAGAGAAAACAGTGGGCCGGTAATAGTATTTCTTATTCCATCATATCCCTGAAAGCCAATCTTTACTTTATCGCCGCTATCAGTTTCTAACCATGCAGAAAATGACATGTCATAATACTCGGAGTGAAGCACAGTCCCATCTTCTTCCGCGTACTGAACATAGCCATTTATCGTTATGTTATTAGAGCCATCATCACTCAGGTGATAACGATCCCCTCCTAACATAAAGGAAAATTCAGTAAACGCACCATCATAGCTTCCAGAATAATATCTAAAGCCATATTTTTCGTCCTTGTAGCTATAGTCAGAAACTGGTGTGTTTGAGTTGTACTGAAAGAATCCAGAGAATATATCATCATAAGTATGATATGGACCACTTCCAGTCTCTAATGTATCGAAGACACCATTTAAGTCCGTTTCAATAAGAGCAGAATGCGCTGAAAAAGAAGCGCCAAAAGCACAGATAGATGTCAGAAAAACTGTAGTTAATTTCATCAGTTACTCCATTTAAATTTTATACTTTCTAACTACCAAGCCAATCAGGCCAAGGAAAATTGACAAGATAGACGCTGGCTCAGAAACCACTTTAAAGCCATCGCCTTCATTGCATCCAGAACATGAATTTATTTTATACAGCAGCTGTTCGTCCTTATCGTATCCCTCAAAGGACATCCATGCAGAGAAAGGCGCATATCCTCCAGTTGGCAGTGCATGCAGCACACCACTACTCACATCAAAATCTCTATACGCCCCTGCCCCCATATAGCTGACCTTCAGCTTATTACCACCTTCACCTTCAAGCCAGGCAGAGAAAGAAAAGTCATAGTATTCACCTCCAAATACGCCGACATCTTTAACAGAAGTAGCCATTCCGTTTATTGTGACGGTGTTCATCTTATCTTTATCCAGATAAAACCTGTCATCCCCCACTAACAGGCTGAACTGAGACAGGACATTATTATAGGAGCCTAAATAAGTCACTTCCGTTTCTTCGCCACTACCGCCAGGGTATTCGAAGTAATCATAATTGGTGTAGGTAACAGGCGTTAATGAATCAAATTTTACCGATCCAGAGAAAATATAATCGCCCCATAACTCATAGGGTGACTCACCAAATTCCACTTCATGAAAGAAACCTTCAAAATTTGTTTCAATCAACGCAGCGTTAGCTTGAAAAGCCAGACCTAAAACACAAGGAACAGATAAAATAGCCGTAGATATTTTCATTGCCAACCCTATTGAGCGTCCATATGAATAATAAAACTCTGATTTCTCGGAAATAAACCACCCCAGAAAATTCCAGAGCGGAAAACAATCAGGCTACTTCGCCTTTATAAATCGTCTTGCAGTTAATCCTGCAAGCCCTATCAACAACATTGAAGCGGTATAAGGTTCAGGAACCTTCTTAAACTCGTAGCTAGCGCTATCTGAGGATATCGACTTAATCTTATAAGTCATACTTCCACTTGCATCGTACCCTTCAAAGTCAATGCCAGTCATACTGGATGGGCCATATCCACCGATAGGCAAAGCATAAAGAACATCGTCACCAAGGCCCTTCTCTCTATAAGCATCTGACCCCAGATAGCTTATTTTCACTTTTTTACCATCAACCGACTCAAGCCATGCCGAAAATGAAAATGTATAATAGTTGTATCCATACATATTTCCTTCTTCGTCATAATTTACATACCCAGCAATCGTCACATCATTGGAAGCGGCGCCATCAAGATGATACTCATCTCCGCCGATCAGAAAGCTAAAGTCTGTAATTGCATTATTGTACTTCCCTGAGTAATCCACCCATACATCGCCAGAGTGATTAGTAGACTTAGTACTGTATTCAGAAACAGGCGTACGCGAATCAAGCTGAATGGTTCCATAAAAAATATCGCCCCAAGTCTCATAAGGGGAGTCGCCAGATTCCACTTCGCTAAAAACACCTTCGAAGTCCATTTCAACCAGAGCCGCATTGGCTTGAAAGGCCATACCGGCAAATACAGATGCAGATAAAAGAGTAGTAGTAAGCTTCATTATCATTCCTATTGATCTTACGAGAAAACAAACAAAATTATATTTTTGAGGGGACGCCGCTTTGCTGAACGCAAAGCGGCATATACGTCATCTTTTAGACTTTCTTCAAGCGTCGAGCCGCCAGTCCAGCAGCGCCCATCAGCAAGATGGCCGCCGTATAAGGCTCTGGAACCTTTTTGAACTCAGAAGCATTCATATAGCCGAAGCCTGGAGTAAACAATGTGTATAGCAGTTCATCTTCGCCATCGTATGCTTCGGCGGTAAACCATACGCCAGAGCCGCCATAACCACTCTCTGGCAGGGCGTCCAATATATAGTCTGGGTATTCCGGGTAATCGATCATTCCTCTAAATGCATCCGGCGCTTTAAAGGAGACCTTCAGACTCATACCGCTTTCTGCAGTTAACCAAGCTGTAACATCGAAGTTAAAGTTAAGCGCAGCGCTAGTGTCACTTGTCACTTCGATTTGATTTTCTTTCGAAGCATCAAATACAAAGTTATCGCCGTTGATATTCAACTTCATATCCGTCAACGCATTCAGATATAAGCCATGTGTGATTACCACAGGACCTTCCACTACATCAACGGGGTCTAAATCAGGAGAGTTTGAGTCGAACTGGATTTTTCCAGTCACCCAGTCCGCATAAGAATAGGGCGCGCTACCAGCGCCATTGGTCACAGTGTCAACAACGCCTTCAAAGCCCAGCTCAATCAGGGCCGCATTAGCTTGCCCGGCCAATCCTGCAGCCATCGCTGCGCACAGTAAAGTTCTGGAGAGTTTCATTATCAATCCTATTGATCTTCCATATGATCGTGAGACATGCCGACACTCCGTCATTGGACGTTCCTTACGGTGTCAAAAGCAAACTCACGAGGGTTAATAACGCCAACGCCAATACAACCCAAATTTGGCGCGAGACGGTATCTTGCATCGCAATGACGCAGGATTTATTTATTGGCGTGAAGAGAAGTCGATTTGGCTTGTAGAGGGCTCTACAGCCGATAAGTTATTTTGTTATTCCAAACACTATAATGTATCGCCGAGGGACATTCAATGCATTGTTTTAAGGTGAAATTTTGTCACTTTAGGGCTATAGCCAGCGTCATACCAAAGGCCTATTTCCATATAAGTGCAGTGACCATTTTCTTATCTGTAACAGTTATTCGCCTCCTCATTCCCAGCATAACAAGCAGCGCAGTAAACAAAAGCGCGTCCGCAGCTGGCTCCGGGATCACTATCAGCTTTTCGTACCAGCCCGCATCGCTGTTAAGTCCAGACGCATAGTATAAATCCCGCGCGCCTGCACTGCTGCCGAATGAGAAATGGGAGCTTGAAAGCTCTTGCGCTGATAAGGCGGAGCCTGTCATAGCCCAAATCAGATTAGGACGGGCAATATCTCCAGCAAAAGCCGTGTATTGCCATTCATCCATGGCTTGTAAGCGCCCCTCCGTAAGATCATGATGGCTGGCCACCGCCAAGACAGACGCACTATTTAGATTAGGCAAAGCGTAGGTTAGATTAGGCAAAGCGTAGGCGGGCGACGTGAGCCAGGGTAGTAACGCCAGAGCGATTACAGCGACGTATTTCATTTCCTTCTCCATGGTTCCCTTGATTCCTGGTTTGCGTCATCGCTCTTTCCGCAAGGTGCTTTGTTATCAAAGAGCCATCGCAATACCAGACTCTTTATAACGCAAGCGGGCCTCTGCTTTCATGATGGACATCAAACCGACGCGTTAGGTCCGTTGACGCAAACCTCATCTCTTACCGACAACAGTGTCCGGTTTGAGGTTCCTCTGGCGGTGAAGGAAAGTCCGACAGCCTCGTGACATGGCCAAGGCTTATTTATTAATAACTGAACTGCCAATTTAGAGAATATATCGGCGGGCTTCAAGCACGGGTTAGACTATGTTTTCACAGCACAGAGTCCTCATATAGCGGATGTTTATGACCAGACACAACGTGACAGTTGCTATTATTTATTCAACAGAGAAAACCTATAATTCCGTAACTTAATAGCCATTGGAAGTCGGGCTCAAAACTGCCGAGTAGATGTCGCACAGGACTGTTTATATGCACCGTACACTTCAAAATACGATGGGATGTTTCGGGAACCGTCAGGCCCTTCTCTGCTCAATGACGCATGCACTAATGATGTTCATGTCTGTCGCGCTGTTAACGCTTTCTGCATACAGCAGGGCTGAAATATACAAATGGACCGACGCCAAAGGCACTGTCCACTATTCCGACGCAGCGCCAACGGATAAAGACGCACAAGTCATTACCCCCACTTCTGCAATTGACGGCGTCAGATTGCTGTCGGATGAAGCGAAAGAGCGTTACAAGAACCATCAGCCTGAACCTGAACCTGAACCAATAAATCCGCCCGGCGCAAACGCAACACGCCCCGTCGTAAACGCACAGGAACCCAAGCGGACCGAAGATATCTTGTGCGATGACGTCAACGGCGTCTGCTTTACCGAAGAAGACACACGTGTCTGCAAACTCAGATTCGGCAAGCCATGCGAGGAAATTTATCTCTGGAAAGTCTGCGCCTTACAGAAACAATGTACGACGGATCGCTGCGATACCGCGCGCTTTGTTATTGATTGGCGCCCGCCTGTGGTGGGCGTCCGGGATCTTGGGCGTTCACTTCCGCTGCGCGCCAATGTCTCCGAGAAAGACTGGAGCTGTCTGCGACACAGCGGTTTTTATTGCGATGAACTGGCCTTGGAGACGCAATGCCAACAGGATTACAGAGAAAGCTGCGGTGTTGTTAGAGACTGGCTGCTCAATGCGCCGGAGAAGTGTGAGAAGGACAAAAATGTCGACTGCGATGCGCTGGACACCTTGATCAAGTATCGTCCAGTACCAGAAGAAGAGCGTTTGAAAATCGGGGGAACCAACGCCAGCGGCGGCCGTTTTGCTCGCGACTTGCTCATGGAAAAAGTCGAGCAGAAAAAGAATGAACTCACCGACGAGGCCTTGCAGTCGGTGTTAGACAAGCTTCCAGGCGCTGGCCGCCATAGTTTTCGCAGAGATATCAGCTGCTCACTGAAGTCCTGGCGACGCTACCGCTAGCCCAATATGTCGTCGTTCCAGGGCGGCGTATCGCCAAAGCGCTCCACCAAAAAGTCCAGCAGCGTGCGCAAGGTTGCGGGCATGTGCTTGCGGGACTGGTAGACGCCGAACATGCCCAAACGTAAAGCTTCCCAGTCAGTTAATAGGGCTCTTAACTCTCCTCGTCTTACATAATCCGTCACCATATAGGTCGGCAACATAGCGATCCCTGCGCCTGCAATACAGGCATTGGTCAACGCCAACACTTCGTTGGCGCTAAGGTTGCCTGTCACTTCAGCGGCTTCGACTGCGCCGGTTTTCTTATGGGTAAAACGCCACTGGCTTTTGCCAAAGTGCGAATAAGTCAGACAGTTGTGCTCCGTTAACTCTCTTGGCGTTTTTGGGGCGCCCCGCTCCTTTAGATACTGCGGTGAAGCGCAGATCGCGGAGCGACAGTCCGTCAGCTTGCGGGCGATCAGGTTGGGGTCGAGGTCGTTCGTGGTGCGTATGGCCAGATCAATACGCTCTTCAATCAGATTGACGCTGCGGTCAAGCAGTTGCATGTCCACCCTGGTCTTGGGGTAACGCTTGAGATACTCCGCCACGACCGGCGCCAGATGTACTTGCCCAAAAGCCACACTTGTTGTGATTCGGATAAGCCCATAGGGCTCAGTCTCCCGTTTACCCGCGACGGCTTCCACGTCATCGGTCAGGTCCAGAATCTGCCGACAGCGCAACAGACAGGCTTCTCCCGCCTCGGTCAAAGAGATGCGCCGGGTAGAGCGATTTAACAGGCGCGCGCCCAGCCAGCTTTCGAGTTCATTCACATAACGGGTGGTCATCGCCCGCGACATATCCAGATTATCCGCCGCCGCAGTAAAACTTTTACGGGCCGCAACCTCAGCGAACACTTGCATAGCCGTCAGTCTATCCATCTTCAGCGCCTCCCCGGTACGTGAACGGAAATTTTATTTGTTCAATTCAAGCAACAAAGAAGGTCATTTTACTGCATTTATTGGACGCATAAAGAAAATTATAGTGTATCCATCTTTTAGCCAAACCGGCTTTCGCTTAGCAACAGACTTTATGAGGAGCAGACTATGAACACATCGATTCCTTCTACCCGCAAAATCGTTATCACCGGCGCCAGCGGCCGCTTGGGCTCACTGGTTGCAAAAGCTCTGATTAAGGGCGCAAGCGACTCAGAGCAATTGACCTTTTCCGCCCGCGCTCCTGAAAAAATCGCCGCGCTGGCTGCACCGGGCAATGAAATCGTCAAAGCGGACTTCGACCAGCCAGAGACGTTGCTAACCGCTTTCACCGGCGCCGACACCGTGCTGATCATCTCCGGCGACGCACCTGTGGATGTGCGTATTCGTCAACACCGCAACGCCATCGACGCCGCCAGGAAAGCGGGAGTCAAACGCGTGGTTTATACCAGCTTCATCAATCCGACCGCAGAAAGTCTGTTCACTTTCGCTCGCATTCATGGAGACACAGAACAGTATCTGAAGGAGTCCGGGTTGCAGTACAGCATCCTGCGCAACAACCAATATGTCGCCAACTTGAGTTCCGGTCTGGCTCACTCCAAGGAAACCAATCAATTGGCGCAGCCTGGCGCCGCTGGCAAAGTCGCTTTCATCACACATGAGGATATCGCAGACGCTATCGCCGCCGTATTGCTGGAGTCAGGGCATGAAGGCCGCACCTATGAGTTGACCGGTCCAGAGGCTTTGAATCTGTATGATGTCGCAGACATCCTGAGCGAAGCCCGGGGCGCGCAAGTAACGGTTATTGAAGCGGAGCCGGCGGGATTTGGTGAAATACTGCAATCAGTCGGCTTGCCGCCATTCATGGTAGAGGCGTTGCTGGGCATTTACGCCGCCACCAAGCAGAACGAGTATGCAGCGGTATCCGGCGACATTGAGCGCATCCTCGGGCGCAAACCACAGTCTGTGCGCGATTATATCAAGTCCTTCGCATAGGCCATGGCTCATGGGAGCCTCGTCTGGCGACGATAGCTCCCCGGCGTTACGCCTGCCACTTGTTTGAATGTGCGCGTAAAGTGGCTTTGATTGGCGAATCCGCATAGCAAAGCCACTTCCGCCAGATCCACGCCTTGCGCCAATCGCTCCTTTGCCGCGTTAATTCGTAGACGGCGTATGTATTGATGGGGAGACTCCGCCATGGTGACTTTAAACATGCGAGCGAAATGAAAGGGGCTTAGCCCCGCCACCAACGCCAAGCCCTCCAGCGACAGATTTTCGCCGAAGTGCGCCTGTATATACTCCAACACTTTTCTTTTTGTCGCCGGCGCCAACCCGCTTTTGTATGCGGCTTCGGGCTTGCGAAAAACTGCGTATCGTCGCAGCACGTGCGCCATCATTTCATAGCTGATTTGCTGCAACGCCAGATTATCCGCGCCTATCAACCCATCCGGTTGCAGCGCCGCGATATGCCCCAATCTCGTCAGCTCAGGATCGTCCGCATAAGCCAGGTCCGGCAGCTCTACGCGACGAGGGTCCATATCCCATAAACTCAGCGCCATCTGCTTGAAGCTGGCCTCGGAAAAATAGAGATGCGCAAACTCCAGGGGGCCGCTGACCTGCCAGGCAGAGTCATGCTCAGCCGGCATCAGGCAGATTTTTCCCGGGCCGCCGCAACGATCGGGCGCATCGATACGACAGGTTTCCGTCCCGCCACGTAAATAGATGCTCAGCGTATGATGCCCCACCATCTGATAGCGCACCCTGTCCTGCCGGTTCGCCCAACGCGCCAGCGCCAGATCTTCATTCAGCCGTAAATAATCCAGCCGTATTGCGGACGAACGACTCAAAGTGAGATCAACGCTATTGGTGAAGGACTTACGCATAACATGACAACAAGTTGGATTAACCCAGAAATTAACCGGTCGATGACAGCCTGGCAAGCCAGCGATGGTCAGAAATGCGCAAGATTATGCAAAAAGAGCAATTTCAGAAAAGACGCAATCTCTCGGGCTTAATAACCTCTCACGCATCAATGTCATGCATGATGGGAAGCATCTATGAACGCCCTGCTCTATCTGACCACCGTCCTCATTTGGGGAACCACCTGGATCGCCATCCATTTGCAACTGGGTTCAACGCCTGTTTTGACATCAGTGTTCTTTCGCTTTGCGTTGGCGGGGAGTCTGTTACTGCCAATCCTGCTGCTATGCCGTCGCTTACAACCTACGCGGGCGGTGGATCATCTGTTTTTCCTGCTTCAGGGCGCTTGCCTGTTTTCCCTTAACTTCATCTGTTTTTATAACGCCGCTCAGTATGTGGCGAGTGGCGTTATCTCCGTCGTCTTTTCAGCAGCCACCCTCTACAACGCATTCAATAGCTGGCTGATCTGGAAGGAGAAACCTGCTGGACGTGTTTATGTAGCGGGCGTTGTCGGCGTATTGGGACTGTCCTTGTTGTTCTGGCGCGAGTTGGGCGCTAATTCGCTGTCTACAGAAGCGCTGGCTGGTCTGGGACTGGCGGCCGTGGGCGCCTATTTTTTCTCTCTCGGCAATATGATCAGCGTGCGGCACAGCCGTCAGGGACTGACGCCTTTGACCAGCAACGCCTTCGCTATGCTCTATGGCGCCGCAATACTATTAACGCTCATCTGCATCTCCGACACGCCCATCGTCTGGGATGAGCGGCCGGAGTATCTTTACAGCCTGCTCTATCTGGCCATTCCAGGAACAATCGTAGGATTCACCGCTTACCTGATGCTGGTGTCACGCATCGGCGCCAACAATGCCGCCTACGCTACTGTGTTATTTCCTGTGGTCGCACTGAGTCTGTCTTCCGTATATGAAGGGTATGAGTGGGATGGGATGAATATCGCAGGGCTGATTCTCGTGTTGTCAGGCAATCTCATTTTGCAGGGCTCCATCGACAAGATTCGCAAGTTCTTGCGTTCCCGCGACGAAGTCCCCGCCAACCCGCATAGTCCCTGATGGCAGGGGTTGGCGGCGTTCACAGAATTGAGCGTCGCGCGTTAAAAATGATTCGAATTTAAATAAGTTCATTGTATGATCTGCGGTCCAACATTTACTGACAAAATAATAACAATTCGGAACAATTCGCAGGATCGCCGCAATGAATACAACCCACACGCCGCCTTCAGCGGTGGACCCTTTTCGGGTCGAAGAAAAGCTGACGCTGTCAGTCGTCATCGATAATCCCGACGCTGATTGGCGCAAAGGTCAGAACGTCTCTTTCAAACGCGCCCTTGAGGCCAGCGCAGGCTCCGATGTGCTCGAAGTGCGCCTGGATTCAGGAATGCGCCTGGGTCAGATCTGCAATACGCTGATCGCCAGATACTTACAGGCCGGGGGCAAAGCCCGCGCCAAGCTCATCAATCGTCCCGGCTTGCCCTTTCTGTCAGTCAAGAAAGGACAATTGAAGACCGCCCTCATAGAGGTGCGGCCAGATGGATTGGACTGGAGTCTGATCGACCCGATCATCCAGCGGAACAATGAAATCGCCTACAAGATCACGGAGGCGACGCACTTCAGTAAACGCCAGCCCAGCATCGCTCTGGCTTTCTATCAGGACGCCATCAACGACATCATCGATCTGCACTTTGAGAATCCCTTAGCGGATCACTGGCGACGTGTGATATTCCCTGTCAACGAACTCTCCGCACTACTGGAAAGTCAGAAAGAATATAAGCGCGCCTATGAAACCATCCGCGCTTATGAAGCCTTTGACGACAAGCTGGGGTTGCCGCCGGAAGAAATGGCGCAATTGCAAAAACGCAAACGTCGTCTGAAAAGTGAGTTACGTTTGCATGAAGGGGAACTCAAACAAGGTTCTCCGCTTTACTCCAAACAGATGGAAGAAGTTCGGCGTCTGGCGGTGGACAACACGGTGACGAATCTGCATTACTTTTCTAAAAATGAGGGATAGCGTTTCTCGCATCCCTCCTTTGCTCTGATGGATCTCCCCATCATTCTCCAGCAACGCACTGATCAATAATCAGGCAGACAAATAGCTTCCTTCTATCTATTTGTTTGCAACGACAAGTCCTGCTTATCGCGACAGTTCGGGCATGATATGAACTCTTACCTGCTCACGGTCGGCATAACTGTATCGCAACACGTATTCCCGCCAGTATGTGGGCGCCTCCGAAGATAGCTCAACCTGCTCGCGTCCTGCGTCATCAATGATGGTCAGGCCAATCAAGAACTCCGATACACGTTTGTCCGCTCCCAGCGTATCGATAATGTACGCCACTTCGAACTCCATATCCTTATAGCGAAGGGTTTCACCGTAACGTAAAGACAATTCCATCGCGTCTTGCCCCCAGGCTCTATGCATACAGAGAGACAGCATTAGGGTTGCAACAATTAGTGGCTTCACGGTTTAAGTTCGCACCCTGAACAATTTTAGCCGCACGACCGACTCCATCCAATGCGCCCAGATGGCGCGCACGTCGACTGCTTATGTCAACGAATGAGCACTTCGACATCATTATCTGTCAATAATCGCCATACAAAGAAGTGTAATACGCGCGCCTGAAATCAGAAACACCTGAGGCAGGCTATAGGTTAATAGTCAGGCAATGAATAACGACAACGCCTCATCATTAACTACACTTTTTGAGTATATGCGGCGATTTCCATAGAGAGGTCAGTGGAGTGAGATTACAAAGGGTTGTCTTGTTTGGCGTCCTGTTCTGGTTGCTGGCGCCAAACTGGTCGCTGGCGCAGGAGGTCGCCATCTACGCCCGCTCCCATACCCAGTTCGATGAACGCAATGAGTATCCCGTTCGTCTGCTGGAGCTCGCTCTTAAATCCAGCGGCGCAGATGTCAGATTACAGTCCAGCCAGGAGATCATTCTGCAAGGGCGCGCCATTAACCTGATCCGCAATAATCAGGGCGTTCATGTGCTATGGGCGATGACCAGCAACGAGCGCGAACGAGAGCTGTCGCCCATACGCATCCCCATTTACAAAGGCCTGATCGGCTGGCGTATTTGCATCATCAACCCCAACAATATGCAGAGGTTCTCCAATATCTCCTCACTTAGTGACCTGCGCAGCGTTACCTTCGTGCAGGGGCATGACTGGCCAGATCTGGAAATATTCCAGCACAACGACCTGATCGTGGAAAGCAACGCCAATTACCACTCCATGTTCAAAATGATAGAAATGGAACGAGTAGACGCCTTTCCCCGCGCCCTAATCGAAATCTGGCCGGAGCTGAAGACTCACTCCAGTCTGCGGGCGGAGACCCGTTTGTTGATTCGTTATCCTGCGGCGGTGTATTACTTTGTCAGCCGCAAAAACCCAAGCCTGTACTGGGCGATTAAAAACGGACTGGAAAAAATGATGGCGAACGGCGACTTCACCAGTCTGTTTAATGAGTTTTATATGGGGGCGATTGAACAGGCTCGCTTACAGGAACGCACCATTATTGACCTGCAGAATCCCCTGCTACCTGCTGATACGCCTTTAAATAACCCAAGATTATGGTACGCCAATCCATTGCCGCGCAGCGATTCAGGTAATGCTGCAAGCGCCAGCAACACTGACGCTAACGACGGGAGCTAATTTTTACTGGGCGCCAATCCCTTTATCTTTACGCCACTCATTGGCGAGCGCTTCTGCTTTAGAGATTTCTTCCTGAGTCATTTTTGCCCCCAGGAAAGAGACGAACTGAATGGCGCGGGGAAACTTTTTCTCAGCGCTCAACATAGCCCAGCGCAGCGCCTCCACCATATTTTTATCAGTGCCTTCGCCTGTAGCGTAGGAGTACGCCAGATTAAACTGGCCGAAGACATTGTTCTGTTCAGCTGAGCTGCGGTACAGCTCAAACGCCTTGCCCAGATTTTTCTCCACACCCTCGCCTTTGGCGTAACGCAGCGCGAGATTGTATTGCGCAGTGGCGTTGCCGGCGTCAGCGGCTTTGGAGAACCACTTTACCGCCTCTTTATAGTCTTGAGACACGCCGCGCCCCTGATTATAAAGCTGCGCCAGATTATTCTGCGCTGAAGGGTGTCCCTGTTCCGCCGCGGCTTTGTACCATTCCGCCGCTTTTTCCTGATTCTCCTCCGTCCCCCGACCTTTTTCGTACATCATCGCCAGCAGGAATTGAGCGTCAGGATGTTTTTGATTCGCCAACACTTGCAGACCATCAAACGCTTTATCCATGTCGTTCTTTTTGATGGCCTCAGCCACTTCCGTCATGGTGACGGCAAGCACAGCTTGAGAGGAAAACAGTACAACTGCGAATGCGGTGGTGAAGAGCTTGAAGATTCGTCTGACCATGTCTTGTCCCCGAGAAACGACATCATCACCCATGCATGTGTCGCCAGTGATGCAAGGTGACGCAATTTTATACTTCTTGTTCGATAACGCCCAGCGTTGCGCCCGTCCTTCTCCGCCTTGATGTAGCGTCGCGCACTCGGCTATCAGAAAAAGCTAGCAAAGGCGTTTGGTCAGAACAAGCGAAATTCGGCGCAGAACTTAAAGCTGTGATGCATTGCTCAATGAAGAGTAATGAGAGTCGCTTCGCGATAGAAAGACGACGCCAGAACGCAAAAAGGCCGGGGAATCCCGGCCTTTTTCACATCGTTGGCGTAGAAAGGACTACAGCAGCAACTTCCGGATATCGCCCAGCAATTCACCCAGCAAAGAGGTGAAACGCGCAGCGTCGGCGCCGTTAATGGCGCGGTGGTCATAGGACAAGCTCAGTGGCAGCATCAAACGAGGCACGAAGCCGCCGTTCTCATACACAGGCTTCATCTGCGCTTTGGACACGCCCAGAATAGCCACTTCAGGCGTATTCACGATAGGCGTGAAGGCAGTGCCGCCCAAGCTGCCCAGGCTGGAGATAGTGAAGCAGCCGCCCTGCATTTCGTTCGGCTTGAGCTTACGATCTTTGGCCTTGGCCGCCATTTCCGCGCACTCTTGCGCCAGTTCCCACAGACTCTTCTTGTTGACGTCGCGGATAACCGGCACCACCAGACCTGCGGGGGTGTCCACCGCCACGCCGATGTTGATGTAATGCTTCTGAATGACCTCTTTCTTATCCATATCCAACGACACGTTGAACTGCGGATAAGTTTCCAGCGCATAGGCGCACGCCTTCAACAGGAAGGGCAGCGGAGTCAGCTTGACGCCTTTCTTCTCCCCCGCCGTCTTCTGCGCTTTGCGGAAGTCTTCCAAATCGGTGATGTCCGCATCGTCAAACTGCGTGACATGAGGAACCACCAACCAATTGCGCGCCATATTATCAGCGGTCACCTGATGGATCTTGCTCATCGGCAGACGATCAATCTGTCCGAATTGCGAGAAGTCAGGCAGTTTCACTGTCGGCAAGCCAGCGCCAGAGCTGACTGCGCCGCCGGCGGCGCCGGCCTTAAGCTGCTGCATTCCGTTCTTGACGAAGGTTTGCAGGTCCTGCTTCAGGATACGACCTTTCGGACCCGTGCCTTTGACCAGAGCCAGATCAACGCCGAACTCACGCGCCAGACGACGCACTGCAGGGCCTGCATGCACTTTGCCGGACGTCGCAGGAGCTGACTCTTGCTGCGCCGGCGCGCTGACAGGCGCTGAAGCTGGCGCCGCCTTAGCAGGCTCCGCAGACGCTTTGGACGGCGCGGGAGCTTGCTCAGCAGGAGCCGCCGCAGGCGCGGCGCCCTCTACTTCAATTTCCGCCATGGCGTCGCCTTCGTTGACGGAATCGTTGGCTTTGATCAGCAGTTTCTTGATAACGCCAGCGACAGGAGACGGCACTTCCATCGTCGCCTTATCTGATTCCAGCACCAGAATAGGGTCGTCAACTTTAACGGTATCGCCTTCCTTTACGGAGATCTCGATAACCGTTACGCCTTCCGCGCCGCCGATATCCGGTACAGGAATCGTCTGTACGCCGCCGGAGGCCGCAGGAGCCGCTGCAGGCGCAGCGGGTTCCGGTTCTTGCGCTGGGGCCGGGGCTGACTTCTCTTCCTGCGCAGGCGCAGGTTCAGACGCTTCCGCAGCGCCTTCGCCCGCCATCAATAGAATCAGGTCGCCTTCAGATACTTTATCCCCTACCTTGATCTTCAACTCGGCGATTTTACCCGCCTGAGGGGAAGGAATATCCATAGTGGCCTTATCAGACTCCAGAACAATCAGAGAGTCCTCCGCGTTCACCTCATCGCCGGGCTTCACGCAGACTTCAATAACCTCAACATCGGACGCTCCGCCGATGTCAGGAACTTTGACTTCGATATTACTCACGTCAGTCTCCTTCTATCAGGCGTAGATTGGGTTCGGTTTGTTAGGATCGATGCCGTATTTGCGGATCGCTTCAGTCACCACAGAACGTTCGATCTTGTCTTCCCGAGCCAGACAATCCAGCGCAGCCACCGCAACGTAGTAACGGTCGACTTCGAAGTGCTGTCTCAGCTTCTCACGAGTGTCGCTGCGGCCAAACCCGTCTGTGCCCAGCACATGTACGGTCTGCTGTGGGATGAACTGACGCACCTGATCGGCGAACAGACGCATGTAATCGGTAGACGCGATCACCGGGCCTTCACGATCTTTCAGACACTGCTTCACGTAGCTCTCGCGACGCGGTTCTTCCGGATGCAGCATGTTCCAGCGACGTACGTGATGACCTTCGCGAGCCAGCTCGGTGAAGCTAGTGACGGACCAGATATCGCTGTCGATGCTGAAGTCGTCTTTCAGCAGTTTCGCCGCTTCGCGCACTTCATTGAAGATAGCGCCGCAACCCAGCAACTGAACCCGCGCCTTGCCGTCTTTCGCGCCTTCTTCGAACAGATACATCCCTTTCAGGATGCCTTCCTCTGCGCCTTCCGGCATGGCGGGATGCTCGTAGTTTTCGTTCATCAGCGTCAGGTAGTAGTAGACGTTTTCGTTCTCGCCATACATACGACGCAGACCGTCACGAACGATAACCGCCACTTCGTAACCGTAAGTCGGATCATAAGAAACACAGTTCGGGATGGTCGCCGAGATAATGTGGCTGTGGCCATCCTGGTGCTGCAAACCTTCGCCGTTCAGCGTGGTGCGGCCAGCCGTGCCGCCCAGCAGGAAGCCGCGCGCACGCATGTCGCCAGCCGCCCAGGCCAGATCGCCAACGCGCTGGAAGCCGAACATGGAGTAGTAAATGTAGAACGGGATCAACGGGTAATCGTTGGTGCTGTAGGACGTCGCCGCAGCAATCCACGCGGACATGGCGCCCGCCTCGTTGATGCCTTCCTCAAGGATTTGACCTTGCTTGTCTTCCTTGTAGTACATGATCTGGTTGCGGTCGTTCGGCACGTACTTCTGACCTTCGGAAGTATAAATACCCAACTGACGGAACATGCCTTCCATACCGAAAGTACGGGCTTCGTCAGGAACGATCGGAACAACGCGCCCGCCGATCTGCTTGTCTTTAACCAGTGCGTTAAGTACACGTACGAACGCCATGGTGGAGGAGATTTCGCGACCGTCGCTGCCTTTCAGTACAGCCTCAAACGCATCCAGCCCTGGAATCTGCAGCGGCTGGCAATCTTTGCGACGCTTGGGCAGGAAGCCACCCAGGCTTTCACGCATTTTCTTCATGTACAGCGCTTCAGGGGAATCCGGCGCCGGACGGTAGTAAGGCAGGTTCTCGATCTCATCGTCGGAGATCGGCACGCCGAAACGGTCGCGGAATTTCTTGACCGTCTCCATGTCCAGCTTCTTCAACTGGTGCGTAGTGTTCTGGGCTTCGCCCTGCTCGCCAAAACCATAACCCTTAACGGTATGCGCCAGAATAACTGTCGGCTGACCTTTGTGATTCACCGCATTATGGTAGGCGGCATACACTTTGTAGGGGTCGTGACCGCCGCGATTGAGCTTGTAAATGTCCTCGTCGGACATGTTCTCAACCATTTTCTGCAGCTCAGGGTACTTACCAAAGAAGTGCTTACGGGTGTAAGCGCCGCCATTGGATTTGAAGTTCTGCATTTCGCCGTCGACCGCTTCGTCCATACGCGTCTGCATAAGACCGTGGTCGTCTTTTTCGAACAGTGGGTCCCACAGGCGTCCCCAAACGACTTTCAATACGTTCCAGCCCGCCCCGCGGAAAATGCCTTCCAGCTCCTGGATGATCTTGCCGTTGCCACGCACCGGTCCATCCAGACGCTGCAGGTTACAGTTGATGACGAAGATCAGGTTGTCCAGCTTTTCACGGCCGGCCAAACCGATGGCGCCCAGAGTTTCAGGCTCGTCGCACTCACCGTCGCCAACGAAACACCACACTTTGCGGCCTTCCATATTGGTCAGCTCACGGCTGTGCAGGTACTTCATCACGTGCGCCTGATAGATCGCCTGAATCGGGCCCAGCCCCATAGATACAGTCGGGAACTGCCAGTAATCAGGCATCAGCCAGGGGTGCGGATAAGAGGACAGACCGTTACCGTCAACTTCGCTGCGGTAGTTGTCCATCTGCTCTTCAGAGAAGCGGCCTTCCAGGAAAGAACGCGCGTATACGCCAGGGGAAGTGTGGCCCTGGAAGTAAATCAAATCGCCTTCGCGCTTGTCGTCGCCAGCGTGGAAGAAATAGTTGAAGCCCACATCATATAAAGTGGCGATGGAGGAGAACGAGGACAAATGTCCGCCCAGCTCGCCAGGCTTCTTGTTCGCACGCAACACCATCGCCAGGGCGTTCCAGCGCACCAGTGAACGAATGCGGCGCTCCATGAACAGGTCGCCGGGCATACGTGATTCTTTAGTATGCGGAATAGTGTTGCGATAGGGTGTCGTAATGGAATAAGGCAGTTGCGTCCCGTCGCGCGTCGCCCGCTCCGCCAACCGTGTCAGCAGGTAGGTTGCACGCTCGACGCCTTCGGTCTCCAGGACGGATTCCATCGAATCCAACCACTCCTGGGTTTCAATAGGATCGGCATCATCATGCATAGAGGTTACTCCTGTAGAGCTAGATTGATTGTAATTGTGTTACCGGACGCGCCGACGCCTTGTGAGCGCCAGCGCACCATAAAAAAATGTTCCGGAGTCCCCATCGACCCACATCAGGATCTTTTAAAAAGTAGTCGCGCGGCAGGATTTTTTTATTCATCCAGATTTTGCAGGCGCCGCAGGGAGCGCAAGTTTCTGGAATCGGCCTTGCCTTTTTCCAATACGATTTCTTCCACATATGCGAGATGCTCGTGAGCCGCGGCTCGGGCGGCGTTCGGATCTCTCGCCAGTACGGCTTCTTTCAGGCGAAAGTGTTGCTCTTTTATTTTCAGCCGCATCGCCTCTTCTTCGTAGAGGTAATGTAGGTTGCTAACAATATTCTGTTTCAACAAGGTGAACAATGCGCGCATAGTATGAAGCAGCACCACATTGTGGGCGGCTTCCGCGATGGACAGATGAAACTCCGCATCCGCTTTCGCCTCTAGATCAGAGACGCGTTGTTCGTGATAGTTCAGCCAGTCATTGTAGCGTTTTTCAATAATTTTGCGATCCGCCCCCGTCCCGCGAATTGCGGCGTAGTAAGCGGCCACGCCTTCCAGCGCGTGACGGAACTCCAACAGGTCATACTGCGCTTCCGGATGCTGCCCGATCAGGGCGAACAACGGTTCGGTGTAACTGGCGCCCAGTTCCTGGGACACAAAATTGCCCCCGCCCTGACGCCTCACCACCAGCCCTTTGGCCTCCAGTTTCTGGATAGCCTCTCGCACAGAGGGCCTGGATACTTCAAACTGCACCGCCAACGCCCGCTCGGGAGGCAACCGCTGACCTGGTTTCAGGCTGCCTTCCAATATCATTTGCTCCAGGCTGTCGACGATCACATCCGACAACTTGGGTTGTTTAAGGGGCTTCATTACAGGCATTAAAATGTCACCGAGACGGTGTTATGGCTCCAAGCAGACGCTAAACGTTTCACTTTCCGACGCTCCCTTACCTCGCAGTCTGTGGAATCAACTTCCCCGCGGGCGGATGTCAGGACATTTAGCCGCAGGCGCTTGAAAGGCCGAGCATGCGCGCAGCGATGTACGCAAGTAAGCTTAGCACGGGAGGCATATGCGGCCACTTTCCGATAGCCCCGACGCCCCGCGCGCCGTCTGTAATCCTGGTGTATCTTTGGAAACTGCGGCGGATTCGCCGCTGATGGTACGACCAACAAACTGGTATGACCAATCCAAACGACGCGCAGGCTAACACAACTGTTCTGCAAACGCATTATTGCTTAGACCAAAGTATTAACATCCCACCAGCAAGTACATTTATTAGCCACACACTAGGTTTGTCGCCGCTGATTGACACCAGCGGGAACCCCGCGTTATTTTAGCCTCAGCATTTTTGGTAAATTGGTATTACCAATAATTAAAACCACAATCCCTCACGCAAAATCTACGGCAGCCGAGGCTTACCGTTAGATTCAGCTCAGGGGGAGTCAACACAGAGATCAGACATGCAACGAGCCTATCCGGAAAAACCCGAGCAGGTGTATTTTTTCGGCACCTGCCTCATTGATCTGTTCTACCCCGAAGCGGGTATGGCGGGCATTCAATTGCTGGAGCGCGAAGGCGTCAAGGTGATCTATCCGCAACAGCAATCCTGCTGCGGCCAGCCCGCCTATAACTCAGGGTACGACAATGAGGCGCGTAAGGTGGCGGCGGCGCAAATCGCCTGCCTGGGAGAAGAGCTGCCAGTTGTAGTCCCTTCTGCTTCTTGCGCGGATATGTTCCGCCATCACTATCCGGACCTGTTCGCCGGTACGCCCCTGCATAAACAGGCGCTGGATTTGGCTGCGCGCACCTATGAACTCACTGAATTTCTGGTGCATGTCTGTAAAATTTCCCTTGTAGATCACGGGCCTGCCGCCACCGTGGCCATCCACAACTCCTGCAGCGCCCAGCGCGGTACGAAAACAGCGCAAGACGCCATCTCCCTGCTGCGCCAGATGAGCAATGTGGCCATCGTGCAACAGGAGCGCGCCTCCGAATGTTGCGGATTTGGCGGTACGTTCGCCGTGAAAGCGCCGGACATTTCCAATGCGATGGTGCAGGACAAATGCGACAACCTGCTCGCCACTGGCGCCAATGATCTGGTTTCCGGCGACTGCGGCTGTCTGATGAATATCAGCGGCGCTCTGGAAAAGCGCCAAGATAAGCTCCCGGCGCAACATATTGCTTCCTTTATATGGGAGCGTACGCAATGAGCCGTTTCGAGCCCGCCACGGTCAACCTTGAGTTCGACAAACGCGTCGACGACGCCCTGCAAGATCAGGAACTTCGCGCCAATTTCCGCGGCGCCATGGACTTCCTGATGGGCAAACGCGCCGCCATGTTTCCCGACAAAGAGGACCTGGAAGCCTTACGCAGCCAAGGCGAGGCCATCCGCAATCGTTGCCTGAGTCAGCTGCCTGAGCTATTGGAGCAGTTCGAGCAGCGCTGCACGGAAAACGGCATACAGGTGCATTGGGCGGAGACTTCGCAGGAGGCCAACGCCATCATTTTGGAAATCATGCACAAGCATGACGCCACCCACATGGTGAAAGGAAAATCCATGGCGTCGGAGGAGATTGGGCTTAATCATTTTCTGGCCGATCATGGCGTCGAATGCCTGGAAACCGACATGGGCGAATACATTGTCCAACTGGCGGACGAGACGCCCTCGCACATCATCATGCCTGCTATTCACAAGAACAAGCAGCAAATCGCCCGCCTGTTCAACCAGAAAATAGATGGCGTGGAATATAGCGAAGACGTCGACCGCCTGATCGGCATTGGCCGCGACGTATTGAGGCAGAAATTTTTCGAGGCGGAGGTGGGTCTTTCCGGCGTGAACTTCGCCGTGGCGGAGACCGGCACGCTCTGTCTGGTGGAAAATGAAGGCAATGGTCGCATGACCACCACTATTCCGCCTGTGCATATCGCCCTTTGCGGCATTGAAAAAGTGGTTGAGTCGCTACGGGACATTCCTCCCCTGCTGCGCCTGCTTACCCGTTCAGCAACCGGACAGGCCATCACTACTTATTTCAATATGATCAGCGGCCCGCGCAAGCCGGATGAAAAAGACGGCCCACAGGAAGTGCATGTTGTACTGCTGGATAACGGACGTTCGCGTATCTATGCGGATAAGCAACTGCAAGAAACTCTGCGCTGTATTCGCTGCGGCGCCTGTATGAATCACTGCCCTGTATACACACGCATAGGCGGCCACGCATATGGCGCCACTTATCCCGGCCCCATCGGCCAGGTGGTGTCGCCGCAGATTTGGGGTCTGCATACGGCGGGCGCCATCACCAAGGCCTGCTCTCTCAACGGCGCCTGTGGCGAAGCCTGCCCGGTCAAGATTCCATTAGCGGATCTGATTCGTCGCCTGCGTTATGAGTCCAACAACAACGAGCCAACGCCCGTACCCGCCCCAAGAGGCCAGGGTTCACTACGCAAACGCTCGGAAGCGGTTACCTGGAAGTTATGGGCGCTGTTGTCGCGCAAACCTGGACTGTACAAACTGGCGCTACTGCTCGCTACCCGGCTGCGCGCGCTGACGCCCAAAAACATCGGTCCCTGGACCCGCTATCGCAGCGCTCCCAAACCCGCCGCGCGCTCGTTACATGAACTGGCGGCGCAGCGCTCTCAATCAAACGCCTCATCACAGGAGCACGGTCGGCATGAGTAGTCGCGAAGCCATCCTCAACCGTTTACGCACTTATCGGCAGCCGAAACCTTCCCAGCCTCCGCAGGAAACGGCTTCCACCACCGCATCGGCGGAACTCAATATGGCAGAGAAAGTGCGCCTGTTTACCGAAAACCTGCATGCGGCGCACGCTGAAGTGATCACGGCGACGCAAGAGGATTGGACACAGCGCCTTTTATCTCTGTGGCGGGAAACGGGCGTCCATAGCGTGATTTACGCCCCGAACACGCCCCATGGAGAAAGCCTAAAATCTGCAGCGCATGAGTTTCCCGAACTACAGTTACAGGCCTACGAGAACAGCATCGAGAGCTGTAAAGACGCGCTGTTCAACCACATCCAGGGAGGCTTTGGCGCCGCCATGGCGGGCGTCGCCGAGACGGGAACCTTGATGGTGAAAACCGGGCCCGATGAACCTCGCGCTCTGTCTTTGGTTCCCCCTACGCACAGCCTGATTATCCATGCCAAAGACTTGTATTCAGACTTACCCGAAGCGCTTCATCAAACTCAGGTCGAACCCACTTTGTCGACAAACCTGCTGCTGATCTCCGGTCCTTCCAAAACCGCCGATATTCAGCAGACGCTGGCTTACGGCGCACATGGGCCCAAACGCCTGATCGTCGTTCTGATAGTTACGGAGGAAAGCGTCCGTGTCTGAGTCCTTCACCCGCTTCTCTCAGGCGGTGCGCCAGTTCATTCCCCCCGCCAGAGTGATTGACGATCCCCTGCGTCGTCTCGCCTATGGAACGGACGCCAGCTTTTATCGTTTGATTCCGCAACTGGTGTTGCGGGTGGAAAACGAAGACGAAGTCATCCGCTTGTTACAACAGGCCGACGCTCACCGCATCGCGCTAACCTTCAGGGCGGCGGGCACCAGCCTGTCCGGTCAGGCGGTGACAGACTCGGTGCTGGTGCAGCTACAGGGATGGCGAGAGCATCAAATCGAGCAGAATGGAGCCCGTATTCGCCTGCAGCCCGGCGTGATCGGCGCTCACGCCAATCGCTACCTGGCGCCTTTTCAACGCAAAATCGGCCCGGACCCTGCGTCCATCAATGCGGCGAAAATCGGCGGCATCGCAGCCAACAACGCCAGCGGCATGTGCTGCGGAACGCAACAGAACAGCTACCATACTCTGGCGCATATCCGTGCGGTAATGGCGGACGGAACCGTCCTGGATACTGACGACGAGAACTCCCGCAAGGCGTTTGCACAGACACACGCAACACTGTTGCAAGGCATTTCGAGTCTACGTGCGGAGATTCTCGCCAATCCTGAGCTGGCGGCGAAAATTCGACACAAGTATCGCCTGAAAAATACTACCGGCTACGGCATCAATGCGCTTCTGGACTTTACCGACCCGGTGGATATTCTGGCGCACTTGCTAATCGGTTCCGAAGGGACGCTGGGATTCATCTCCTCCATTACTTATAACACCGTGGCGGATCATCCTGACAAAGCCACCGCCCTGGTGTTTTTTCCAGACATCCATGTCGCATGTCAGGCGGTGTCGAAGTTGAAGACATCCCCCGTAGCGGCCGTGGAGCTGATTGATCGACGCGGCCTCACCTCCGTACAAAGCAAGCCCGGCACGCCGGAGTTTGTGAGTGACCTGCCCCCCGGCGCGGCGGCGCTGTTGATTGAAACCCGCGCCGCTGACGCCCTGATGCTGGACAACCAGATCGAACAGATCCAGCAACTGCTCAATGAGTTTTCATTGCTGAACCAGGTTCCGTTCAGCAAAGATCCCCACCATTGCGCGCAACTATGGAATCTGCGTAAAGGGTTGTTTCCCGCATTAGGCGCCGCCCGGGACGTTGGTACGACGGTTATCATCGAAGACATTGCCTTCCCGATTGAACACTTGGCGGAAGGCGTCCTGGAATTGCAGCGCCTGTTCAACGAGTACGATTATCCTGACGCGCTGATTTTTGGCCACGCCCTGGAAGGGAACCTGCACTTTGTGTTTTCCCAGGAGTTTTCCTCCGATCTCGCCATTGAGCGTTATCGCGGATTGATGGACGCCGTGGCGCAATTGGTGGCGGTGCGCTTCGGCGGCTCCCTGAAAGCGGAGCATGGCACAGGCCGTAATATGGCGCCGTTTGTCGAGCTGGAATGGGGTGCGGAAGCTTATGCCGTCATGCGTCGCATCAAAGACCTGTTCGACCCCAAAGGCATTCTGAACCCTGGCGTCATCATCAACGACGACCCAGAGGCGCACTTGCGTCATCTCAAGCCGCTCCCCGCAGCGGACCCGCTGGTGGATAAATGTATCGAATGCGGCTTTTGCGAGCCCGCCTGCCCCTCTCGCGAACTAACCCTAACGCCGCGCCAGCGCATCGTCGCCTCCCGGGAAATCGCCCGCCTGCAGGCAAACGGAGAAGACGCCGAACAATTACGGACATTAATGGACGCTTATGACTACGCCGGTGACGACACTTGCGCCGCGTGCGGTCTATGCGCGCTAAGTTGCCCGGTGAGCATTAATACCGGCGATCTCACCCGCCTGCATCGCAAACAGAAAAACGCCGCGCAAGTTGGTAAAGCCCAATGGGCCGCCGAACACTATTCCACACTGACCAAAGCCACACGCTTAGGCCTCGGCGGCGCCGACGCTATGCACCGGGTTTTGGGCTCAGGGGCGATGACCACGCTAAGCCACGCCGCCCGCAAGCTAAGCAAAGAACGGACGCCGCTCTGGCATCCTTATCTTCCCACCGCCACCCGTTCATGTCGGACAGATGAAAAGACGGCGGACGTGGTGTATTTCAGCAGTTGCGCGTCCCGCACCATGGGGCCCGCCCGGGGCGATGCGGAAACCCGCTCTCTCACGGAAGCCTGTTTGCGCTTGTTGGAAAAGGCAGGCTTTCAGGTTCGCTTCCCGTCCAATATCGATCAACTTTGTTGTGGTTTGCCCTTCGCCAGCAAAGGCTTCCCCAACAGCGCGCAGCAAAAGGCCGAAGAGCTGGCGCAAGCGCTGCTGACTTCCAGCGACAACGGACAGCTCCCCGTCTTTTGCGACGCCAGCCCATGCACACAGAAATTGAAGGAAACGATTGAGCAAACCGAAGCTGGGAGGAAATTAAAGATTTACGACTCCGTCGAATTTATTCACGACTACGTGCTCGATCGCCTGAGCATTCAAAAAGAAGATGCGCCTATCGCCATTCATGTCACTTGCAGCGCGCAAAAAATGGGGATTGGCGACAAACTCCTGGCGATCGCCAAACGCTGCTGTCATGAAGTGGTGACGCCGGAACATATCACCTGCTGCGGTTTCGCCGGCGACAGGGGTTTCAGTCACCCAGAATTGAACGCGTCAGCCTTGGCGCCGCTGAAAGCGCAAGTACAGGAAAAGGGATGCGGAGAAGGCTTCTCCAATAGCCGTAGCTGCGAAATCGGCTTATCGCTGCATGCGGGCGTGCACTATCACAGCATTGTTTATCTGGTGGATAGAGTCAGTGAAAAATTGGAGGGAACGGCGAGAGTATAAAGCTACGCATGTCCGTTGGCGTAATCGTTAAGAAAATGGGCGGTCTCATCGTCGATATCGGTGATCTCCACACCGACCAGATAGGACGATGTGCGCACTACAACGTGTCGAACGATAACTGATGCGATGCTCTCCCAACGCTTGGCGTGGTGCACGATCTCGACTTTCATGATCAGCGTTGCGCCGACCGGCACCGGAACTGGGAACTCAAACAGATAGCCGTGGGCGGACACGTTATCGATTTTGCCCATGTACATCTTTTTGTCGGGGGTCTTGACTATCGTTCGCCAAGACGCGGTCCGCCTGGGACTGCGTCGACCATCATGCTCATGAGCGTCGCTCATCGCATCCTCCGGTTTCGCCAGCTTTATGGGGTGTCCGCAACGCCAGCGCATGGACTCCATTCTCTGGTCTGTCGCTCCAGCCCTTCGAATTGCGCCTTACACATTGTCATGTCGAGCCTGCATATACTAAAGATTAGCAGACCCTACGCCAACGCCAATTCAGTGCTAACTTGATTTGTATCGGGTTTCGCGCCCCGGCGATCGGACACAATGGCCCAAGCGTCATCGACAGACAGATCCGCGCCGGCGACACAGGGGGAGTGGTGAAAAAGGCTTTGGTAACGTTGCTTGTTGTGACATTGATCATTGGGCTGGGCTATTGGAAGTGGCGACCGCAGCCATTGCCGGTTCCCCTGCACTCACTCAGCAAAGGACCGGTGGAAAGCACAGTGGCGAACACCCGCGCCGGCGCCGTACGGGCCTGTCAGCGCTCCAGGCTGTCCATGCCCACCGGCGGCGCCGTGGCCAGGCTCCACGTCAAAGCGGGAGATCGAGTCGAGACTGGCCAATTGTTACTGGAGCTCTGGAACAAGGATCTGCGCGCGCTCTACGACCAGGCGCGCGCCGGGCTGGCCGTCGCCGAGCGCAAAAAGGCGGAAGTCTGCTTCGGCGCAGAACGCGACCAGCGCGAACTGCAACGCCAACAGACCCTCGCTAGTAAAAAGCTGTCATCCGAAGACATTCTGGACGCATCCCGTACTCAAGCGGGCATGTCCTCCCTCGCCTGCAAGGCCGCCGCCGCGCAGATCGAAGAAAGCCAGGCAGTGGTGGCGTTGCAGGCGGCGCAACTGGAACGCAGCGCTTTACGAGCCCCCTTCAGCGGAGTGATCGCGGAAATCAATGGCGAAATCGGGGAGTATGTAACGCCATCTCCCCCCGGCGTACCCACCCCACCCGCTGTAGACTTGATTGACGATAGTTGTCTATACATCCGTGCGCCCATCGATGAAGTCGACACGGCCCGCATCAAGATCGGCATGTCCGCCCGCGTGACCTTGGACGCCTTTCGCGGTCGCGCTCTCCAGGCTGTCGTCACGCGGGTCGCGCCTTACGTGCAGGAATACGAAAAGCAGGCGCGCACTGTCGATGTGGAAGTGGCGATTAGTGAGTTCCCCGAGGACATGAATTTACTGGTCGGGTACAGCGCGGACATCGAAATCATCATCGATAGCCGGGACAGCGTCTTGCGCGTGCCTACGGAAATGATCCTGGAAGGAAACGCAGTCTTGAGATTTGACCCAAGCGACCAGACTCTCCACAAGGTTTCGTTCAAAGGGGGGATCGGCAACTGGGTCTACACCGAAGTTCAAAGCGGCCTGAACGAGGACGACCGCATTCTCTCCGCCCTGGACCAGGAAGGCGCCGAGGATGGTGTGCAGGTGCGTCCGCAGCCATGAGCGCATCCAAACAACCTGTAACGCCCCCGCCGCCGTCAACACAGCTCAAACCCGTCGTCGCTTTGCACGGGATAAATCGCCATTTCCAGCTTGGCGAACAAGTCGTCAAAGCATTGGACGCCGTAAGCCAGGAACTTCTGGCCGGCGACTATGTGTCCGTCATGGGCCCCTCCGGTTCAGGTAAATCAACACTGCTGAATATTCTCGGTCTCCTGGATCGGCCAGATGCAGGCGAATACCTATTGAACGGAGAGCCCACACAGAACCTCAACGAAGAGAAACGAGCGCGCTTGCGACAGCAAAACATCGGCTTTGTATTCCAATCCTACCACCTCATCCCCCGTATGAGCGCACGGGAGAATATTGAGTTGCCGCTGGTTCTCGCCGGAACTGCCGCCAAAACCCGGGCGCGTATGGTGAGCACAATGTTGGAGCGACTGGGCCTGAGCGCCCGCGCGGATCACCTGCCCAATCAGCTCTCGGGCGGTCAACGGCAACGCGTAGCCATCGGCAGAGCCATCATCATGAAGCCCAAGCTGCTGCTCGCGGATGAGCCGACAGGAAACCTGGACACCCAGTCCGGCGCCGATGTCGTTACCTTACTGGAAGAATTGAACGCCCAGGGCATTACCCTGGCGGTGGTCACTCATGATGTCGAGCTGGGCAGGCGCGCCAAGCGTCAGCTTCGTATGGTCGATGGTCGCATTCAGAGTGACGTACGCCAGAGCGGCGTGGACAACTAGCCATGCGCGCCCTGGACTTGGCCCGCTTCAATATCCAGGTCATGGTTGGACATCGCTTTCGCACGCTGATGCTCATGGTCGCCCTTGTCATTGGCGTAGCGGCGGTGAACCTGCTGACGGGACTGGGCGAAGGCGCGCGGTTGTTCGTATTAGGAGAGTTCAGCTTTCTGGGCAAAAACACCCTGATCATCATGCCCGGCAAAAAAGAAACCACTGGCGGCATGCCGCCCATTACCGGAGAAGCGCCTCGTGATCTGACCTTGGAGGATATGCTGGCGCTGACCCGTCTCTCCGCCGTCACCCGCACAGCCCCACTGATCGCGGGTATGGCGGAGCTGTCCTTTGAAAACCGCCTGCGGGAAAGTTTCGTGGTGGGAACTACGCACGACTTCTTCGCGATTCGTAAACTGAGCCTGTTGCAAGGGCGAGCGCTGCCGCCTGGAGACCCGGCTTTCGCCGACGCAGTTTGCGTGCTGGGGCAAACACTGAAGCGCGAACTCTTTGGCCCCGAACCCGCCCTCGGACAATGGGTGCGCGCTGGCGACCGTCGCTTTCGCGTCATCGGCATTCTGGAGAGCAAAGGGGTCGCCATGGGCCTGAACTTCGATGAAGCAATGCTGATCCCCGTCGCCAGCGCCCAGATGCTATTCAACCAGGAAGGATTGTTTCGACTGTTTGCGGAAGTCCGCTCAGAGCGGGAACTGACGCACACTCGCAACGCCATTCTCAGCATCATCAAGGAAAGACACGACGGCGAGGAAGACATCACCCTGATCACGCAAGACGCGTTACTCTCTTCCTTCGATGAGATTCTGCGCACACTGACGCTGGCGGTAGGCGGCATCGCCGGGATCAGTCTGGCCGTGGCGGGGGTGTTGATTATGAACGTTATGCTGATCAGCGTCAGTCAACGCACGGCGGAAATAGGACTGCTGAAAGCGCTTGGCGCCAGCGCCGCGACTGTCCGCCGACTATTTCTGAGCGAGGCGCTATTGCTGGCGATAATCGGCGGTCTGATTGGGCTCTTGATAAGCGAGTCCTTATTGGCGGCGGGCCGCCTTCTCTACGATCAGATTCCACTGGGCTCGCCAATGTGGGTGAAGATTGCGGCGGTGGGCGTAGCGATTATCACGGCTCTGCTTTTCGCCTACCTGCCCGCCCGCAAAGCCGCCGCCCTGGCGCCCGTCGAAGCGCTGACACACAAGCAAGGTCCCTGACATGAAAGCGCCGGACCTACTGAAAATGGTGACCCGCACCATCTACTTTGGCCGCACCCGCGCCGTGCTCACGTCACTCGGCATCACCATCGGCATCGCCGCAGTCGCCTTACTCACGTCTATCGGAGAAGGCGTGCGCAGTTATGTCATGGATGAGTTTTCCCAGTTCGGCGCACGCATTATCGCAATTAACCCGGGTAAAAACGTAACCGGCGGCATGGGAGGCATTCTCAGCACCGTGCGTCCCCTCTCATTACAGGACGCGGAAGCCCTGCGTCAGGCGCCTTATGTGGAATATGTGGCGCCGGTTGTGCAAGGGGCCGGAGCCATAGAATACAAACAGCGCACCCGTAATGTGGATATCTTCGGCGTCAGCGCGGACATGCCCGCGGCCTGGCGTTTCGCCGTGGCGCAGGGTCGTTTTTTGCCCCGTAACAACGATACGCGCTCCAGCCCTTATGCGGTCATCGGCCACAAGGTTAAACAAGAGTTGTTTAAAGGTGAAAGCCCTTTGGGTCAGCTTATCCGCATCGGCGGTATGCGCTTTCGCGTGATTGGGGTGATTGAGCCCAAGGGAGATATGCTGGGGTTCGATCTTGACGACACCGCCTATATCCCCGCCGACCTGGCGCTCGACCTCTTCAATCGCGAGGGCTTGATGGAGATTGACGTCATTTTCTCCCCCGCTACAGATTCCACCTACATGTCCACCCTGATTAAAAAGATGCTGATTCAACGCCATGGCCGGGAGGACTTTACCCTGATTACACAGGATCAGATGCTCACCAGCCTGAACAGCATACTTTCAGTGCTTACGCTGGCGGTGGGACTGCTTGGCTCAATCTCGCTGTTGGTGGGGGGAGTGGGCATACTTACCACCATGACCACCAGCGTTAGAGAACGCACCAGCGAAATCGGTTTATTGCGAGCGTTGGGAGCCACCCGTTCTCAGGTGCTCAGCCTGTTTCTCGCGGAAGCCGTCACCCTGTCCACCATTGGCGGGATATGCGGATTGCTGCTCATGGGCTGCGTCACCGCAGTCGCTTATTTGTTCGCGCCGGATTTCCCCATCCGCCCCCATATTCCATTCCTCTTGATAGCGCTGTCGCTTTCTTCCCTGATCGGGCTTATTGCCGGCGTTGCTCCGGCGCTCCAGGCCTCCCGCCTGAACCCAATTGAGGCGCTCCGGGCGGAGTAATCGCCGTCACAGTTGCGACATCAGGTTCAGGGGGTCATACCAAAGCTCTTTACGTTGAGTCGGCGTTTCTTTGGGCAAAAATGGATTTCTAATCACAAAGGCGCGGCGCTCGGACAAACGCGCCTTGGTGATCGAGTCGCCATGGTGCTTAAAGAAAATCTGGTCAAAGGACTTGTCTGCGATCATGATGTTCAGTCCTTTTTCAATACGTTCAGCCAGCTTGGAGTTGTGCCTGGAGACAAAAAAGTAATAGGGCCAGGGGTAGTAGATCAGTGCGCGCTGCTCAATCTGAATCTGCGAAAGGTAGTCGCGCCGGGCCTGATACTCAGTGAAAATCTCATTCACGCCCCGGGGGAAATGGTCGAACCGGCGTTGCGCCAGCATCTTGAACAGGCCTTCATAACTGCTCGCCGTCACCACATGAAAGCCGTTCTTTTCGTATACCTGAATATCTCCCCAGCCCAACCCCTGACCGACGCTGAGCAAGCGCAGGTCCGAAACGTTCTCAAGGAGATCGAACTTGGCCTGCGTCTCTTCCGTGATCAGGCTTAGGCGATAACCCAGCAGACCTTTTCGCAGAGGAATGCGGATGGGGCGCATCAAACGCTCTTTCTCTTCCGAAGTGGAACTCCAGGCTACATTGAGGACGGATGAGCCCCTGTCCAACTCTGCAAGATAGCGGGCTTCGTTCATCGCCAGAGGGGTCTCCTCCAACAAATAAGGCCCGTATTGCTCAACGGTTTTATCCAGGGAGACTTTCAACATCTCCACCAAGTCGATAAATCGAGTGTCCTGCAGTGATTCTGATGCGGGGAAAACCACTTTGAGCGGCCCGGCCGCCCAGGCAATCTGGCAGAAGAAAAAGACGATTCCAACAAAGATCAACTTCATAACGGAGCCCCATCATGAAATGCAGATGGCGTTTATCCTTAAGCTTAGCAAAGCAAAACCAGCAGTCACGCGCGGCGTTGCTCAGCCCCCTTTTTTACGCAGTTTTTTCTTGGGCGAAAACCCCGCAGGCTTGGACCCAAGCCACTGCGTAAACTCCTGCACTTCAGGCAGCGCCCGCAAGCTCTCAAGGCTGTTATAACGGGCCGCCAGCTCCGATTCGGACTTCAATCCATGAATGAAGCTATGGCAAGGACGACACACCCAAACGATGGCCTTGTTGAGATAATCCCGATCATACTGACGGCGAATATTTTTCTTGCCGTGCAGGGTCTTCGGAATCAAGTGATGGCGAGTCAGAGACGGAACGTCACGACGGCATAACTGGCAGCCGTCGATATTGTCCGGGTAGTTACGCTCTTCACTCAACATTCTCAGGCCTGCTCTCAGTGCTTTGCACCCTCAATGTAATAGCGCATACAGCTTGCGACGATAAGTCCGCACCAATGGGTGCGCAGCGCCCAGCATGTCGAAAAGCTCTATTAGTGTCTTTCTGGCCGCGTCATCGCCATAACTGCGGTCAGATTGCATCAAGTTCAACAACGCCTCCACGGCCTCCTCGAACCGGTTATTCATGATAGCGTGCAGAGCAAGCTGAAAGCGGGCTTCGGCATCCGCTTCATCCGCCTGTAAACGTTGCTGAATATCCGCAAGGGGGGCGATAGCGCCGGCTTTCTCAACAAAGCGAATACGCGCCAGCAACTGCTTGACGTCTGGACGGCCCTGAATGTCCGCCGGCAGACTGGAGAGAATGGTCGCTGCTTCGTCCTTCTCACCCAATGCAACTTTCACTGCGGCGATATCAACCAGGATTTCCATGTTATTGGGGTCAGCCTGATTCGCCTGCGTCAACATCGCCAACGCCTGTTCGGCCTGCCCTTGTTCAACCAGGGCGCGAGCCTGCTCACGCAGTTCGGCGCCCGGGCTTTGAATGTACTGCCCCAGTAACTCGCGGACTTTGGATTCCGGTTGGGCCCCACTGAACTCCCCCGCCAGCTTCCCCTGGTGAACCAGCTTCACCGTCGGCAGACTGCGTACGCCCAAATGCGCCGCCAGTTCCTGCTGCTGATCCGCATTTACCTTGGCCAGAATAAAAGCGCCCTGATATTCCGTCGCCAGTTTTTCCAGAATAGGCATCAGTTGTTTACAAGGAGCGCACCAGTCCGCCCAGAAATCCACCAGTACGGGAACCTGCATGGATTTTTCCAACACTTCCGCCTGAAAATTTTCCAGGGTCGCTTCGATGATATAGGGAGATTCGGCCATGTCAGATATGACTCCGGTTTAAATTAATCAGGCAAACAAATAGCTTCCTTCTGTTTGTCTGCAACGACAGGGTCTGCACAGGCCAGGCCCTGTCTCCCGCGGCTGGCCGCCGCGCAGGCGCATCCATGCGCCTGAGTATTAACATGCCGATATCATTGCCATGTTAATAAAAAAACCAGGCTCGACAGAGAACTCCGTCGGCCTGAATTCAAGGGAAGAAACAATGCTAAAGAATGTGAGGGCGAATCCGCGCAAAAACAAGGCGTCATGGCCCGGCCCCTTATGACAGTCTATAATTTAACCAGCTCCATCAAATGAATGATCAGATGTATAACAGGGCGAGACCGGAATCCGACGGCGAAACGCCAAATGAGCAAATAAGCCGCCACGAGCGACTTCAATGCTGAGGAGGACACACTATGTCTATTTCCAATACACTCCAACGGTTTCTGACCAGCCATAACGTGAATTATGAGGTCATTACCCACCCCTATAGCGAAACATCAATCGCCAGCGCACAAACCGCACATGTTCCCGTAGAGAGAATGGTGAAGGCGGTCGTGCTTAAAGATGAAAAAGGCTACGTGATCGCAGCCATTCCCTCCACCAACCACCTCAACCTGCGCGAGATCAATCAGACGCTGAGGCGTCAATTGTCTCTGGCCAGCGAAGAAGAACTATGCGACCTGTTCGGCGACTGCGCCGCCGGCGCCATTCCCGCTGTCGGCGAAGCATTCGGCATGTCGACTATCTGGGATGAACAACTGGCCTACGAGCCGGATTTCTATCTGGAAGGCGGCGATCATCGAGAGTTAGTGCACGTCTCTCACTATGATTTTATGGAAATGATGAAGAGCTGCCCCCACGGCACATTCAGCGCACATAACTAACGTCGCCAGAGCGCCCGGCCTGTGGGCGCTCGTCTGACTCGCCACTCCGACATTACAGCTTACTCACGTAATTTATTGAGCTGCTTCACTTTAACTCCCGTTATTCATCCCCCATCTATTCGCCATGAGCAAATGATTATTCATTACTGACAAGATCACCGCACATGACAGAAAGTAATTTTGAATCCGATTCGAAACACTCCGAGTACATTGGCAAGGACGAAGCCGAAGATAGCCGCGGCGGCGCACTAGCGCTTCCTGGTCAGGTCATGCCCAAACGCATTTATTTATTGCCCATCAGCAACCGCCCTTACTTCCCGGCCCAAGTTCAACCGCTGGTCATTAACGCCAACTTATGGGAAGAAACACTGAAGCGCGTCGGCAAGACCGAACACCAGATTCTGGGGCTCACATACGTGGAGAAAGTCCCCTCCCCTGATGAGCCGCCGGACACCGATGACTTCGCCCATATCGGGTGTGTGGTGAAAACGCATAATGTGGTTAACGAGCGCAGCAAGCTACAGTTTATCGCCCAGGGCCTGCAACGCTTCCGCATCACCCAGTGGCTACGGCGCACGCCGCCCTATCTGGTGGAAGTCGAATATCCGGAGCCGGCGCAAGAGTCGGAGAAAGAACTCAAGGCTTATGCGATCGCCCTGATTAACACTATCAAGGAGCTGCTGCCGCTTAACCCGCTGTACAGCGAAGAGCTAAAGCAGTACCTGAGCCGGTTCAGCCCGGACGAACCCTCCGCTCTCACCGACTTCGCCGCCGCCATCACGACGGCGGAAGGTCCAGCCCTGCAGGAAGTACTGGATACCGTGCCGCTGCTCCGGCGAATGGAGAAGGTGTTAATCCTGTTAAAGCAGGAACTGGAAGTCGCCAAGCTGCAGACCCAGATCAGCGCGGAGGTGAACCAGAAAATCAACGAACGCCAGCGTGAATTCTTTTTGCGCGAGCAGCTAAAGGTCATCCAGAAAGAACTGGGTCTGGCGAAAGACGATCGCACTGCAGATATAGAGGAATTCCAGCAGCGCATGAGCGAACGCCATCCGCCGGACGACGTACGCAAACGCTTTGACGAAGAAATCAAAAAGCTGTCCATGCTGGAGACCGGTTCGCCGGAGTATGGCGTCACCCGCAACTACCTTGACTGGCTCACTCAGGTTCCTTGGGGCGTGCATACCGAAGATAAGCTCGATATCGCCCGTGCGCGAGAAATACTCGACAAAGAGCACGACGGATTGGATGACGTTAAAGACAGAATCATCGAATTCCTGGCGGAAGGCTCCTTCAAAGGAGAAGTATCCGGCTCGATCTTACTGCTGATTGGCCCTCCAGGCGTCGGTAAAACCTCCATTGGCAAATCCGTCGCCGCTGCGCTGGGTAGAAAGTTTTACCGCTTCAGCCTGGGCGGCATGCGCGACGAGGCGGAAATAAAAGGTCATCGACGCACCTACATCGGCGCGATGCCTGGCAAGATGGTGCAGGCGCTGAAAGATGTGGGTTCCGCCAACCCCGTCATCATGCTCGACGAAATAGACAAGATCGGCGCGTCGTATCAAGGCGATCCTGCAAGCGCATTGCTGGAAACACTAGACCCCGAGCAGAACAGTGAATTTCTGGATCACTATTTGGATGTCAGGCTGGACCTGTCGAAAGTGCTCTTCGTCTGCACCGCCAATCAGCTGGACACGATTCCCGGTCCACTACTGGACCGTATGGATGTGTTGCGTCTTTCCGGGTATATCACGGAAGAGAAAATGGCCATCGCCAAGAACCATCTTTGGCCAAAACTGCTGAAGCGCATGAACCTGAAGAAGAAACAGGTGTCCATCACTGACGCAGCTCTGCGCCAATTGATAGACGGATACGCCAGAGAAGCCGGCGTGCGCAATCTGGAAAAAAGACTGCATCGACTGATCCGCAAGTCCATCGTTCGTTTAATGGAAAAACCGGATGAACCGATAAGGATAGGCGTTAACAACCTTGTCGACTTCCTTGGCCAGCCTCTATTCCGCAAAGAGAAAAATCTACGCGGCGTTGGCGTGGTTACTGGACTGGCCTGGACCGCCATGGGCGGCGCCACACTGCCCGTTGAAGCCCAATTAATCCACTCCACCCAGCGCAGCTTTAAACTCACCGGCAAACTCGGCGACGTCATGCGGGAGTCAGCGGAAATCGCTTACAGTTATGTATCCGCTCACCTGAAAGAGTTTAAGGGCGACCCCGAATTCTTTGAGCGGGCCTTTGTTCATCTACACGTGCCGGAAGGCGCCACGCCCAAGGACGGCCCCAGCGCTGGAGTCACCATGGCGACGGCGTTACTGTCCCTTGCCCGTAATCAATCGCCTAAAAGTAACGTTGCAATGACAGGGGAACTGACCCTGACAGGCCAGGTATTTCCCGTAGGCGGCATTCGCGAAAAAGTGATTGCAGCAAAACGAAGCGGTGTAAATGAAATCATTCTGCCCGAAGCGAATCGACGCGATTACGATGAGCTGCCTGAGCATATTCGCTCGGGATTGACGATGCATTTCGCCAGTACATTTCAGGATGTCTACAAAGTCATGTTTGCTTAAAACCTATCCATCCAACCCATAAAACGGATGTTAAAATCAGGCGAAGGAACGCCTCTTTTCCCTAGGCCGCATACCGTATCGGAAATCACGTATTATGCGACTTTTGGTGGAGTTTTATACTGACAGTTACCAGTTGTGATGATGTTTTGTCCTGTCTTTCTAGTATAGAAAAGCGTTTGAGGTGCTCTCCAAGCACCTTTTTTTTTGCCTTAAATTTTTGCCTCCGAAAAAATGCGCGAAATCCTTATATCCAAGACAAATGCGCATCTTTTCACCGCGACGCTTTGAGGTTAGTATTCCAACTGGTCAATAGGCCAATGGCCTTAAAATAAAAGTCTATTAACGATTAGACCATAATATGCCAGTATGAAGCCCCGTCCGAATAGAGCCTCAGAGCTCACTCCACTCGGCGGCGTCTGAACCTGGGATAACTAATAACTTAAATCGGGAAGACAATAATGAAGAAACAGATCGCTCGGAAAGTATTAGGTGTTGGCGCTTCAGTTTTATTAATGGGCGGCTTGAACCTGGCTAACGCAGAGACTATCAAAATCGCCATCGCCGGCCCACAGACCGGTGACGTTGCTCAGTATGGCGACATGCAGGTAATCGGCGCAGAAATGGCTGTTGAGCAGATCAACGCAGCAGGCGGCGTAAACGGCGACAAGTTTGAGGCGATCAGATACGACGACGCCTGCGAACCCAAGCAAGCGGTGGCCGTAGCCAACAAAATCGTTAATGACGGCATTAAATTTGTAGTGGGCCACTTGTGCTCCAGCTCCACCCAACCGGCTTCCGACGTCTATGAAGACGAAGGCATCATCACTATCACACCGGCTTCCACTAACCCAGACATTACTGAACGCGGCTACCAGATGATATTCCGCACCATCGGTCTGGACAGCCACCAGGGACCGACCGCAGGAAAATTCATCGCTACCGTGGTCAAACCCAAGCGCGTTGCGGTTATTCACGACAAGCAACAATATGGTGAAGGCATCGCGACCGCCGTTAAGAAGACCTTGGAAGAGAAAAGCATCAATGTTGTTCTGTTCGAAGGCGTTAATAAGGGCGACAAAGACTTCTCTCCTCTAATCGCAAAACTGCAGAAAGAGAACGTGGACTTTGTATACTATGGCGGCTACCACCCTGAGCTGGGCCAGATTCTGCGTCAAGCGTCGGAGAAAGGCTTAGGCATCAAATTCATGGGGCCTGAAGGCGTTGGAAACAAAGACATCAGCCAGATCGCAGGCAAAGCATCCGAAGGCCTGTACGTAACCTTGCCCCCTGCTTTCGATCTGAGACCGGAAAACAAAAATCTGGTTGACGCGTTCAAGGCCAAAAGCCAAGACGCCAGCGGCGCATTCGTAATGACGTCCTACGCAGCGGTTCAGGTTATCGCTGACTCAATCAAAGGCGTAGGCTCTACCGATACTGATGCAATTCAAGCTTACCTTCGCAGCCACTCCTTCAAGACCCCCATGGGTGAAATTGCGTTTGACGAAAAAGGCGACTTGAAAGGTTTCGACTTTGAAATCTATACCTGGCACGCAGACGGCTCCAAAACCGTAGTAAAATAAATCGTATCGCTTCATAACAACACCTTCTTTCCGGCTCCCCGGGAGAGGGTGTTTTTATTAGCAAAGCCTGTCAGATTCAAGGCCGGTTCACACCTTCCGGAGTAACACCCATGCTAGAAGTGATTCTTTACTTCATTCAGCAATTAATTAACGGAATTACCATTGGGAGCACGTATGCTCTCATCGCCATAGGCTACACCATGGTCTACGGCATCATCGGAATGATTAACTTCGCCCATGGCGAGGTCTACATGATAGGAACATACGTCGCGTTCATGGCTATTTCAGGAATGGCCATGTTAGGCGTTGAATTCCTCCCATTAATATTCCTCGTCGCCCTGCTATCCAGCATGTTGGTGTCGAGCAGCTTCGGTTGGGCCATTGAGCGCATCGCCTATCGCCCACTACGCGGCGGCAATCGTTTGATCCCTCTTATTTCCGCCATAGGAATGTCCATATTCCTGCAAAACTATGTCCGCTTGGGACAAGGCTCCCGGGATATCGCCATGTCATCTCAAATTAGCGGCGGCTGGAACTTCGGACCGGAAGATGGCTTCCAAGCCTCTCTTTCATATATACAAATTCTGATTTTTGCCGTCACTATCATTTCTATGACCGTACTGACGCTGTTTATCTCCAGATCCAGAATGGGCCGAGCTTGTCGCGCCGTGGCGCAGGATTTAAAAATGGCCAACCTGCTGGGCATCGACACCAACCGCGTTATCGCATCCACATTTGTAATCGGTGCAGCGCTGGCTGCAGTAGCAGGCACATTGCTTGGCATGTATTACGGCGTTGTGAATGCGTTTGTCGGGTTTATCGCTGGCCTCAAGGCCTTCACCGCTGCTGTGCTTGGTGGCATCGGCAGCATCCCTGGAGCCATGTTGGGCGGTATTATCCTCGGAGTTACGGAGAGTATGACAGCGGCCTACTTCAGCACCGAGTACAAAGATGTCGTCTCTTTCGCATTACTGGTATTGATCCTGTTGTTTAAGCCGACGGGCATTCTCGGCAAGCCGGAAGTGGAGAAAATCTAATGCGCAAGAATCTGCCATTCGCTCTATTCACGGCGGTCATTACTCTCATTCTCTCTTTGCCGATACTGGGCTTGAAGCTGACTCACGAAGGCACAAGGCTGGTACTGGAGGGTGCTTCACAGAGCACCTACATATACATGATATTCGCCACGGTAATAGTTTTCTTAAGCCAGCTGTTCCGTGAGCAGGTTCTGTCAGCAAAAGCCGCTCTCAAGCCTAAAGGAGGCTTACTGACCAAGCTTATGCCGCCAGAAGAAAAGCGGAACATGGCCGGTAAGGTCTTTTTTGTCGCTCTGTTGATCGCTGCAGTTCTGATACCGTTCAACACTGGACGCATCTGGTCGGATATCGCCACACTTGCACTGATCTACGTTATTCTTGGCCTCGGCCTCAATATCGTAGTTGGCTTGGCAGGTCTGCTCGACTTGGGCTACGTCGCATTCTATGCGGTGGGAGCTTACAGCTACGCCCTGCTGTCGCAATATTTCGGATGGTCATTCTGGGTGTGCCTGCCTATCGGCGCTCTGCTTGCCGCTGCATTCGGCTTCCTGCTTGGCTTCCCTGTATTGCGGCTACGCGGAGACTACCTGGCTATCGTCACCCTCGGGTTCGGAGAAATTATCCGTATTCTTCTGAATAACCTGACAAGCCTGACCGGCGGCCCTAATGGCATTGGCGGCATCCCCAAGCCGACTATACCTATGGTGCAGTTCGACCCAGAATTCTCCATTGTCAGTCTGGAGTTCAGCCGCAGAGCATCCGAAGGGAATGTTGCATTCCACGAATTTTTTGGCGTGCCTTATGACTCTTCATTAAAAGTAATTGTGCTATACCTCATTGCGTTGGTGCTGGCTTTGGTGACCATATTTATTGTTCGTCGCCTGATTCGCATGCCAGTAGGACGCGCCTGGGAAGCTCTGCGCGAAGATGAAATCGCATGTCGCTCGCTGGGCTTGAACCGTACCGCCATTAAGTTATCCGCCTTTACTATCGGCGCCGCGTTCGCTGGATTCGCTGGCTCTCTGTATGGCGCACGTCAAGGGCACATCAGTCCCGAGTCATTCATTTTCTTCGAGTCAGTTATCATCCTCGCCATTGTTGTATTAGGCGGCATGGGCTCGCAAATTGGCGTAATGGTCGCAGCGGTTCTGGTCGTGCTGCTTCAAGAACTGTCGCGGGAGTTTGACGAGTATCGTCTACTCGCCTTCGGCATGGTCATGGTGCTTATGATGATCTGGTGTCCGCAAGGCCTGATCCCGATGAAGCGCCCACATCTGCAGTTGAAACAGGAGTAGGACAATGCTGTCTGTTCGCGATTTATCCATGAGGTTCGGCGGCCTGCTTGCTGTAAACGGCGTGTCGCTGGACGTCAACGAACGGGAAATCATTTCCATTATCGGCCCCAACGGCGCAGGTAAAACAACTGTATTTAACTGCATATCCGGCTTCTATAAGCCTACTTCGGGCCAGATTACATTCAAAGGCAAGCCTGTCCAGGGCCTGCCTGATTTTAAAATTTCCCGTCTGGGGATGGTGCGCACGTTTCAGCACGTGCGGCTGTTCAACCGTATGACGGTGATCGAAAACCTGTTGGTGGCGCAACACCGGCACGTCAACACCAATCTTCTTTCGGGTCTGTTAAAAACGCCTTCCTATCGCAAGAAGGAAGGCGATGCAATGGAGAAAGCAGCTTACTGGCTGAAGAAAGTAGACCTCCTGCCTCTCGCGAACCGCGAAGCGGGTAACCTGGCCTACGGCCAGCAACGTCGTCTGGAAATCGCTCGCTGTATGGTGACAGGCCCGGATTTGCTGATGCTTGACGAGCCTGCGGCTGGCTTGAACCCGAAAGAAACGCGGGACCTTGACGAGCTGATAGTCAGCCTGAAGCATGACTACAATGTCTCCATCCTGCTGATTGAGCACGATATGGGGCTGGTAATGGGCATTTCTGATCGCATCTACGTCGTCAGCCAAGGCACGCCTTTGGCAAATGGCACGCCTGATGAAATTAAAACGAATGAAGATGTCATCAAGGCGTATCTGGGAGAAGACTAATGCTTACACTCGAGAATGTTTATACCCATTACGGCAAGATCGAGGCCCTACACGGCATCAGCCTGGAAGTAAACCAAGGCGAGATCGTCTCTCTCATCGGTGCAAACGGCGCAGGAAAAACCACTCTGTTAATGACAGTCTGTGGCGACCCCAGAGCCAGTGAAGGTCGCATCACTTTTATGGGCAAGGACATCACAGAAACGCCAACATCCGAGATAATGCGCAGCGGTATCGCCATTGTGCCTGAGGGACGCCGTGTTTTCTCTGGGCTGACAGTGATGGAAAACTTGCAGATGGGTGCGTTCTTCTCCGAGAAGAGCGACTTTGTGCGTACGCTGGAATACGTCTATGACCTGTTTCCGCGGTTGCGTGAGCGCCATAGTCAGCGCGCTGGCACAATGTCCGGGGGAGAGCAGCAGATGCTGGCGATTGGCCGCGCATTGATGAGTCATCCTAAGATGCTGTTTTTGGACGAGCCTTCTCTCGGTTTGGCGCCAATCATTATAAATCAGATATTTGAGATCATCGGCAAGCTTAGAGAGGAAGGCATGACTATCTTCCTGGTGGAACAGAACGCTAATCAAGCGTTGCGTCTGGCTGATCGCGGCTATGTACTGGAAAACGGCAAAGTCGTACTTCAGGATACCGGCGCGAATCTGCTGGTGAACGAAGACGTCCGTAAAGCCTACCTGGGCGGATAAGCCACCTCTTCCGATATACGGCGGCGCCTCAGATTAGTCACTGAACGCCGCCTTTCTTCAAAAATAATACCTGTAGGCTACTCCGGCTTCCCACCTGTCGTCACTGCGATTCCACTCTTGAACCAAGTGCGCCCTGAAAGCATGATTCTGGGCCAAGTCAAAGTTCTGCTCCAATACGCCTCGATAGCGTATTTCATCACTACTGAAATACTCCCCTTCCGCCCGAAAGCTCTGAGCCCCCCATGGCATACCCAATAAATAGCCTGCACTGACGCCCGCCGCAGAGGTCATCCAAGTTTTGTAGTCAGGGTCATGCTCCAGCCGCGCAGTCAGGAAACCAAACAAGCTTAGCCCTTCAAGTAAGTCATAGCTGCGTCCAGCGCCACCGTTAACTTGATAGGCTTTATCCCCCCCCAGATCACTCCATACCCGCTCAAAACCAGCCTGAACTTTCCATGACAGTGGCCGCAGGAACCTGTTAACCGGCGACTGGGAAATAATATTAATAACGTCAAACCGATGCAGCTCCCAGCCGCTATTCTCGTAGCGGCGCAGTTGAGCGTCTCCGGCGATAATCTGGGCGCCCCGAGGATACCCTTCTTGGCGGTCCTGTAAGTCATGATAGCTGTATCTGAATTGAAGTAGAGAGTATCCCTCACTATCAACACCTCCTCCACCAATCGCCAACATTGTGCTGCCATGCCCGGTTTCAGGAGGGGGAGGCGTAGCCGGCGCGACGCTATCCGCTGGAAGCTGGCTTATTTTCTGTAGCAGTTTGAAACTCCGACGCGCCAGTTCAGGGCTCCTTTGCGTCTTTCTCTGTTCGTAGCGTGTATAACTATACGCCGCCTGCGCTATAGCGCCCTGCCGATTGAGCGGTAAGGCATTGAAGTCGTCTGACGCCATCCTTTTCGGATCTTCAGCGACCTCATAAGCCAGCTTTCTTTCTGATTCAGCCAATCGGCTAATTCTTTCCTGTAAAAGCACCGCCTCCGATGGGCGGTAACGCCGCTCCGCCACATAACGCGCGTCAATCACTGCGCGCACAGTATCCGCAGGAATTGCAGTCAAAGGAAACTGCGATGTAAGTGGAGCTGCTGGGCGCGCTATCTCCAGCAACTCAAGGAGCCGGAAAGCGCAGTTCTCATCAAGAAAGTAGTATTTGAAGCGCACATCCTTCAGCTCCCATAGATGCATCAGCATACGCTCCACTTCCCGTGGCGTCAGGTTCAAGCGATATTCCCACATATCCCGATTTTCCATGTAGGTATACTCTTTAATCTTTTCAAAATAACGCATCATGCTGAACTGTCCGGGATACCCACCAGCCAGCCCCCGATACGCAAAGAAAATGGAGTTATCATCGCCATTGATAGTCGCCCCAAAGTTTAACGCCCAGGACAACCATTCCGAGTCTTCTTCAACATTCGCAGGATCAAACCTCAGAAAAGTGTGCCCAAACATGGATGATGGACTATTCAAATAAGCCGCCGGAAAAATCAAAGATACCTTGGCTGCGTTTACTTCTTTTCGCCATTGATCATATTCAGCACATGAGGAAGACGCTTTCAATTCTGGCGCTTGCGGAAACTGCTCTGAGAGCCACTGCTTGCGTAACGGAAAACGACAGTAAACACGGTCTCTGATTAAAGGGTCCTCACTCGATATTGCCTGCCAAGTGGCCTCTAGCTCAGCCTCAGCATCAGTATTCCCTGCTTCTGATAGGAAAAAACCAGAATCGTCGATATAACTGGAATAGCCTGTAGGACTTAAAGTGTCAGGGCGAAAGTGCAACAGCGCTCTCCAGTCAGCAGATGAAGCCAAGGCCTTTAACGACGATCGCAGGTTATTTGATCCTACATCGTCAGCCACCTGAAATTCGGCATACAAGGGACTGCTTAAAAGTAATAAAACAGCAAAGACGGACAGGAAATGCTTCGACAGCATAGGGAGACAAACGCTCACAGAAACGAGGGGTTATTAGAGGAGAATCAACGCCCGGACTCCCGGGCGTCGCTTCATGTTCTGACTTCAAGCGGCGTACTTGGAAAGCCTTTCATCGGTCTTCATTACATCCATGACAGACTGCATCACCTGTTCCGCTGTGACGCTTTCACTTGGGAATAGCTGATTAAAGTTCTCATGCATTATCTGATTAAAGCGAGCACGATCCTCTGGACCAACCTCCAACGCCACCGCAACAGTGGTCAAGGCATCGCCATGGCCACGCGCCACATCTTCAGAAAACTCATCCATGATCGGCGTGAGATTTACCAATGGCGACCCACCATAAGTCAAAACGCCATTTGCCGAGCACCCATTGGTGCCTGACGTCATGCCGAAGGTGTTGTTACCGGAAGTACCGTTGGTTATAGTGGCCAGAAGATGAATAGGCAGTCCGCTTTCCCCTGCAAACAACATATTGCCCCACCCACAATCTGGGCCTCCAGGGGCTTCAGCAAAAGCGCCGGATGTCATCGACAAAAACCCAACAGCGAGCATCATTTTTCTCATAACGATTCCTCTTTCAACGTTAGCTTATTCTCGTCGCATACTATTTTTTGCAAGCATCGGCTCCCATCCTGGCAACAAACGCTAACCAACTCGACGGAGCGAGTCGCAACAAACTCTTTCTGAAATAGACATCAAACAGCTATGCTGAAACAGAAGCGCTTGGTCATTCTCACCAGGGCGTACAGACTTGGCGCCGACACATGGCCCGAGGTAAGCCTAGTTCAGGTATACAGGCAGATCAAATTGTGAACGTCACTTCAGCGAAAATTAATACGCTTGCTCGCCACGCTTTCAAACTTGCATTGTTAGCGGCGCTCTTTCTTCTCACTGCATGCAGTGGACTGCTTTTTTACCCAGACAAGCACATTTACCGGACACCTGACCAAGTACAGGTCAACTATAGGGATGTATACCTTGATACTCCTGATGGCGAACGCCTTCATGGATGGCTGCTCCGCAGCGACAAGCCTTTGCAAGGCGTAATCTACTTCCTGCACGGCAATGCGGAGAATATCAGCACTCACTGTGGTAACGTGATATGGCTTCCACAACAAGGCTATGATGTATTCTGCCTGGATTACAGGGGCTATGGATTATCTACTGGAAAACCTGATATGGCCGGAGCCCTGAGCGATGTCGAAACCGGTTATGAGTGGTTAAGAAAGCAATACCAAAACACACGAATATTTGTTCTTGGACAAAGCATCGGCGCAGTACTCAGCATTAATTTTGTGGGGCGGATATCTCAGGAAGCAAACAAGCCTCATGCCGTCATTGCAGACTCCCCCTTTAGCGACTTAAGAGACATCGCCAGAGAGAAACTCGCAGCCGGGTGGCTGACCTGGGCTTTTCAGTATCCCTTTTCTTACATGCTTCCAGCTAACTATGACCCAATAGATTATGTTAGGAATATATCTCCGATTCCTTTGCTACTTATTCACAGCACAAATGATCAAGTTATTCCGTACCATCATGGCGCAAAAGTGTTTGAACAGGCGAGCCCCCCAAAATACTTGCTAACTACGGATACACTTCATACAGCGACTTTCAACATCCCTGAATATCGACAAGTGTTGATGAACTTCTTAACCACGCCAGAACAGTCTCCATTTTAAAGTATCTAGTCCTGAAATAGGTTGCCACCTTTTTCGTCTCAAAACGCCCGTTTCAGGGCCAGATGAGGCCGCTCTCGGTTAAAAATATCCACGGATTCATCAACCATCGTTCGGGCCTGCCCTAGATTCCATTGTCGCATCAGCAGGAACTCCGTTTTCAAGATCCCGGTCACCTGACTCACGCAGCCCATGCCTGAGCGTGTTGGCAGATAGATGATATCGGCCACCCAGATCTGGTTAGGCCGGCAGGTTGCAACTTGCTCTGGACCTGGCTTGAGCAGGTTTGGGTGACGCCGGAAGCGGTGATGACTGTGCGTGCTCTTGTGGTATGCCCGGCGCCGGGGAACCAGCAGACGCCGGCTACGCAGTACCTGAAGCAGTTGATCATGCCCCAGATGAAGGGTGTGATCCGACTGCTCATGGAGAAGATGCCGGAGCTTGCGAGCGCCGATCCGGGGCTGACGGAGACGAACAGACCGGACAAAGTCCACCACCCGCTGCTCACGATCTTCCCTGGCTCGCTGCGCTCGTTCCGGCTGATACCAAGCTTGCCGGCTAATCCCCAAGAGACGACACGCCCTGCTGACGGTCAATCCGGCGCCGCGTTTTTGCGTGAGGACTTGCCGGGCCGTTTTTTACGGACACCCCGTAATCCTTCTCCATCACATCGACAATCGCTTCCTTTCTGTTCGGCCAGGCGCAGCTTCTCCTCAAGCTCCTTGATCCGCTGTTCCGGGGTAGGTGGGGACTTCGGCAGGGTGGGACTCTTATTCACTCGCTGGGAGGTGACGCCAGGACTCCAGTCCTGGCGGCCATATCGACGCAACTAGGTTAGCACCGTCGAACGGCCTTGGATACCGTAGCGGGCCTGAGTCTGTTTATAAGTCAGCTCACCGCCTTCGATCTGATCCACCACCGCCTGTTTAAAAGTCAGAGTGTAGTCCCGTTGTGTTCGCTTAACTCGCTGATTCATCACATTCTCCCAAAGTTAGGGCTGGAATGTGTCAACTCTATTCAGGACGGGTCACAGGCATAAAAAAAGCCGCATTCGCGGCTTCTTCGTTTCTGGCGGAATTAACCAGCCATTCCCGCTTTCTCGTCTTCAGTCACTTCCTTCATAGAAAGCTTGATTCGACCACGGGCGTCAATATCCAACACCTTAACAACGACTTCCTGGCCTTCTTTCAGGTAGTCAGTCACGTTCTCTACGCGCTCTTGAGCAATCTGAGAGATGTGAACCAAGCCATCCTTACCAGGCAGGATGTTCACGAAGGCGCCAAACTCAACGATACGTTCGACCTTACCGCGATACAACTTACCAACTTCAGCCTCAGCGGTGATTTCAGTTATGCGGTAAATCGCCTCATCGGCCGCCAGCTTACTTTCTGCATAGATGCGTACGGTGCCGTTGTCGTCGATATCAATCGAAGCGCCAGTGTCTTCACAGATAGAACGAATAGTCGCGCCACCTTTACCGATAACATCACGGATTTTATCTGGATCAATCTTGATAGTTTCCATCTTCGGCGCGTTATCAGCGACGGAGTCACGCGGAGCGGAAATTACTTTGTTCATTTCCCCAAGAATATGCAGCCTCGCGTGCAGAGCCTGCTCCAGTGCAATCTCCATGATCTCGTCGGTAATGCCGTTGATCTTGATATCCATTTGCAGAGCAGTAACGCCTTTCTCGGTTCCCGCCACTTTAAAATCCATGTCGCCCAAATGATCTTCATCACCCAGGATATCAGTCAGGACTGCAAAGCTTTCGCCTTCTTTCACCAAGCCCATCGCGATACCCGCAACCGGCGCTTTCACAGGAATACCTGCATCCATCAGCGCCAAGCTGCTACCGCACACACTGGCCATGGAGCTAGAGCCGTTTGACTCAGTGATTTCAGACACACAGCGCACCGCATACGGAAATTCTTCCAGGTTAGGCATCAACGCTTGAACACCACGACGCGCCAAACGTCCGTGCCCAATTTCGCGGCGACCTACGCCACCAACCCGAGAGGCTTCACCCACAGAGTAAGGAGGAAAGTTGTAGTGGAACAAGAATGAGTCTTTCTTCTCCCCCTCAAGCGCATCCACCATCAATACATCACGCATAGTCCCCAGAGTCGCCGTTACCAGAGCCTGAGTCTCTCCACGAGTAAATAATGCAGAGCCATGAGTATTCGGCAATACGCCAACTTCAATTTTCAGGTCGCGAACAGTTTTTGTATCACGACCATCAATGCGAGGTTCGCCCTTCAATATGCTCTGGCGCACACACGCCTTTTCGAGCTTACTGAAGTATTTCTTAACCAGTTCAGAATCGAACTTGCCGTCTTCTTCACCAGCCAGCTCTTCCACCGCCTGCTGGCGCAACTCGCCCAACTTAGCATAGCGGTCTGCTTTAACTCTAATACCATAGGCTTCGCTGATAGAGCCTGCGAACTTGGCTTTTAACGCATCCAACAGTCCTGCGTTAACTTCAGGCGCCTGCCAGTCCCACTTAGGCTTGCCGGCTTCCTGAGCAAACTCTTTAATCGCCTGTACCGCCACCTGCATTTCCTGGTGAGCGAACAGCACCGCGCCTAACATCTGGTCTTCCGTCAACTCTTTCGCTTCAGACTCGACCATTAAAACAGCGTCTTCGGTGCCAGCAACAACCATGTCCAGCTTAGAGTTTTCAATTGCTTTGAAGCCAGGATTCAGCAGGTAGCCCTCTTCGTCGTTGTAGCCAACGCGCGCAGCAGCCAAAGGCCCCTGGAAAGGAACGCCCGAGACCTCCAACGCCGCCGCGGCGCCAATAATGGAGGCGATATCTGGATCGACATCTTTATTTGCTGACATAACTGTACAGATGATTTGCACTTCGTTCATAAAACCATCTGGGAACAGGGGACGAATTGGGCGGTCAATCAGCCGGGAAGTCAGAGTTTCTTTCTCTGAGGGACGGCCCTCACGCTTGAAGTAACCGCCAGGAATACGTCCTGCGGCATAGGTTTTTTCCTGGTAGTGAACAGAGAGAGGGAAGAAGTCACGACCTGGAACGGCTTCTTTTTCTGCAACAGCGGTGACCAAAACAACAGTATCGTCCATTGTCACCAACACGGCTCCGGTAGCCTGGCGAGCTACACGACCAGTTTCCAGAGTGACTGTTGAGCTGCCGTATTGAAATGTTTTACGAACTGGGTTCACTTTGACTCCTTACGAGTGTTTTTAATTTTTACGCTTAAGTTTAATCCGGAATCAGCTGCTACATACCGATTCGAGCCTTAGATACCCAACAAAGGAACCTTTGATTTATTCGATCTCTTTAACAAGACCGCAAACTTCTCCAACACCTATGAACAGGCTTTCACGAAAAGCTCGTTACACCCACTCATCTTGCTTCATTTCTTGAGCATAAAGCCCTTTGAAAATCATCAAGTATCGAATAAATCGGAGGTTCCTCAAAAAGTAACGGGGTATCAAACATTTGATACCCCGGATACTAAAGCAATACCTTTGTCTTCTTAGCGACGCAGACCCAGCTTCTGGATCAGGTCAACATAACGTTGGGTATCTTTGCCTTTCAGATAATCAAGCAACTTACGGCGCTGGTTAACCATACGGATCAACCCGCGACGAGAATGGTGGTCATGCTTGTTCGCCTGGAAGTGATCTTGCAGCTTGTTGATATTTGCCGTCAACAGAGCAACTTGTACTTCAGGAGAACCAGTGTCCCCTTCCTTTACTTGATGTTCCTTAACAATAGCCGACTTTTCGGTAGCAGATAATGCCATGATTTTTCTCCAAATATGCAAATAATGCGGAAACGACCGTGCATATTAACAGCCGCCCCATTCATTCAGCGCTTAGCGCGCTCACGTTGAGCAACCGAACAGGTTTAACCGTTCCATCGCTCATCACTTCTCCCAGGCCGATAAACTGACGCCTGCTAGTGTACAGACGCACTCTACCCTTGCTCGAGAGAGGCGATATTTTAACCGTTTGCCCCTGGATAATCGAGCCTGTATTAAGCTCATCGAGAATTATTTCGGAGAACTGCTGAACAGACGAATCGATAGGCAGCAAACGTTGTTTGTATTCTTCCGCCGCAATTTGACGCCCGCTTTCATCATTAAACGAAACAAACTCAGCGCTGTTCGCTAATGAAAACGGTCCGCAACGAGTGCGGCGCAATTCCGCTACATGCGCACCACACCCTAGAACTTGTCCGATGTCCTCCACAAGGTTACGGACATAAGTCCCTTTACTACAGAGAACCCGAAGGCGTAAAAGCGGTGGGGTATAGTCTAAAAGCTCAAGCTCATGAATTACGATATCCCTGGCTTTTCGCTCCACTTCTAAACCCTGTCTGGCAAGCTTATATAGAGGAGTCCCTTTATGTTTTAACGCCGAAAACATTGACGGTATCTGCTTAAGACCCCCTCTGAACTGGGCCAGAACACTCTCCAAGTCAGAATCAGATAAGTCAGGGACGGGCGACTCTGTAACAACATCACCGTCAGCATCAGAAGTAGTGGTAGTACGGCCAAGATATGCGCACGTCACATACTCTTTGTCGGAGTCCAATAGCAGCTGGCTAAACTTGGTAGCTTCACCAAAGCAAAGAGGTAATACACCTGTTGCTAAAGGGTCTAGAGCGCCTGTATGACCTGCTTTCTGCGCGCTCAAAGCATACTTGACTTTTTGCAGAACCGCATTGGACGTCCAACCTTGCGGTTTATCGACCACCACCACGCCGTCTATTGGCACGCCTTTCTTACGTCTCGCCACCGTCGACAATACCTTCAGTCGTCACTGGAGTCAGAGACGCCACTATCTTTAGCCCGCGCCTTTTGAATCAACGCCCCTAAACGTTGAGCATTACTAACAGATGCGTCGTAATGGAAACGAAGTTGAGGCATCACTCTAAGTTTGATCGCACGCCCCAATTCAGAGCGCAAAAATCCTGCGGCGCTTTCTAAGACTTTTAAAGACGCTTTGGACGATGTATCTCCATCTTCCACGTCTTTCAGATTTAGAACGGTTACGTATACATCCGCATAAGAGAGGTCCTTGCTCACTTTAACGCTATTTACAGTAACCATTCCTAAGCGTGGGTCCTTCAGCTCCCTCTGTATCAGTTGCGCTAGTTCTTTTTGGATCTGTTCCGCAACTCTGTCTAATCGACTGAACTCTCGAGCCATCTATATATTTACTCTTAATTACCTGCACGCAGCGATTGTCAAGAAAGGAGGGAGCGTTACAGAGAACGCTCAACTCTTACCTTGTCGAACACTTCAATAATATCGCCGACTTTAACTTCATAATTACGTACGCCAATACCACATTCAGTACCTGCGCGAACTTCTGATACGTCATCTTTGAAACGGCGTAGAGACTCAAGCTCACCTTCAAAAATAACTACATTGTCTCGCAGAACACGTATTGGCTTGTTGCGATATACACCGCCTTCCAGAACCATACAACCCGCAACCTGTCCGAATTTTGGGCTCTTGAATGTATCACGCACCTCTGCGGTACCGACGATATCCTCGCGGAATTCAGGCGCCAGCATACCAGTCAACGCCTTCTTAACATCATCGATAATGTTATAGATGACACTATAGTAACGAAGCTCGATGCCTTCTCTTTCAACAATCCTACGAGCACTTGCGTCCGCACGAACGTTAAAACCGACGACAATCGCCTGAGTGGAAAGCGCAAGGTTAGCGTCCGTCTCGGTGATACCGCCAACACCACTGGCCACAATCTTGACCTGCACTTCTTCATTGCCGATTTCGGTCAAAGCGCCAATCAATGCTTCCAAAGAGCCACGCACATCGGTCTTTAAAACGATGTTCAACTCTTTTACGCCGCCTTTACCCATATTTTCAAACAGGTTTTCAAGGCTGGCAGCCTGTTGACGCTGGAGACGCGTTTGACGTTCTTTGTTTTGACGAAACTCAGCAACTTCACGGGCTTTTTTCTCGTCAGGAACGACAATAAACTCGTCACCCGCATCAGGAGTGCCGTTTAATCCAAGAATTTCTACAGGTATAGAAGGGCCTGCATCTTGAACATTCTGACCATTTTCATTCACCATGGCCCTTACACGACCATAGTACTCCCCAGCCAAAACAATATCGCCATGGCGCAAAGTTCCATTTTGTACGAGAACGGTTGCGACTGAGCCGCGACCACGGTCCAGGCTGGATTCAATTACCACCCCTTTACCTGGAGCATCAGGTACTGCAGTCAACTCCAACATTTCGGACTGCAACAGAATCGCCTCTAACAGATCGTCGATACCATCGCCTGTATGGGCAGAGACTGGCACAAATTGCACATCGCCACCCCACTCTTCTGGGATAACGTCAAGAGCAGAGAGTTCGTTCTTAACACGATCAGGGTCAGCTTGTTCTTTATCCATTTTGTTCACAGCCACAACCAGCGGCACGCCAGCTGCTTTTGCGTGTTGCACAGCTTCTTGCGTTTGCGGCATTACGCCATCATCCGCAGCGACCACCAGAATGACTATATCAGTACATTGGGCTCCGCGAGCTCGCATGGCGGTAAATGCCGCATGCCCAGGAGTATCCAAAAACGAGACCATGCCTCTAGGCGTTTCAACATGGTATGCGCCGATATGCTGTGTAATTCCACCCGACTCTTGAGCAGCCACTTTAGCGCGACGAATATAGTCGAGCAGAGAGGTTTTACCATGATCAACATGCCCCATTACACTGACAACAGGCGCTCGGGGTTTTGATTCGCCTTCGAAAGAAATGGATTCCAGCACTTCCGTCTCTACGGCATCTTCCTGAAGCAGTTTGACTTTATGTCCCATTTCCTCAGCAACCAGCTGAGCAACATCCTGATCAATTGGCTGATTTAAAGTCGCCATAACTCCCATTCCCATCAGGCGTTTGATAACCTCAACGCCTTTCACTGACATTTTCTGGGCCAGTTCTGCGACTGTAATAGTATCCGGAATCACAACCTCCCGAACAATTGGCTGGGCCGAACGGTCCTGAACCACCTTGCTCTTCTTTTTACGTTGGCGAGCCCGTCTTGGGGCATCTTCACTGGAGTCTTCTTCTTCGGTGGCAATGACCTTTGAAGACTTAAGTTGAGGCGCAGGTTTTGGTTTGTGCTTCTCGCGACGCTTCAAATCTTCAGCGTCAACCGGCTCCCGACGCTCCTCCGAGTCCTCTTTATTACGCCTATGCTTTGACGTTTTTCTTGCCTCGGATTTTTTCTCATCATCCTCTGCCTGAGCAGCCGCCCCGGCAGCTTTTTCCTGGCTATTGCCAGATGCTTCTGCACCAGCTGACTCACCAGCGTCTACATCAGCTACCGTCTCGACATTTTGAGTCTCTGGGCCCGTCACTTCTTGTTGCGCGCTTTCAACAGCTCCCACAACGACTTCTGGAGCCAGATCACTCTGATCAATGACTTCCGCCTCAACTTCTCTTTCTTTCATTGCAGCTTCTTCAACTGCTCTCTGAATATCCTGCTGCTTCTGCGCTTCTACGTCACTGGCAGCTTCACTGCGCTTGATATAAGTCCGCTTCTTCCGCACTTCGACATTGATTGAGCGGTTAACCCCTGTCCCAGAGGCTTTAAGCGTAGTGGTCGTTTTACGTTTTAAAGTGATCTTTTTCGGTTCAGAAAAAGACTCTCCGTGACTTTGCTTCAAAAACGCCAATAACTTCTGCTTCTCTGAATCCGTAACAATATCGCCTTCACCACGCTTCTCCAGCCCCGCGTCAACCATCTGCTTTAACAGACGCTCAACGGGAGCCCCGACGTCTTCGGCAAGCTGCTTAATAGTAACTTCTGCCATGCTTGTCTCCTGTATGCCCCCGAATTACTGTTGTTCCTCAAACCATGGTTTACGCGCAGTCATGATTAATTGCGCAGCTCGTTCTTCATCAACTTCGTCGATATCGAGGAGATCATCAACAGATTGTTCAGCCAGGTCTTCCATAGTGACAATACCTTTGCTTGCGAGTACAAACGCCAAGTGCCGGTCCATCCCTTCCATGTTTAACAGGTCTTCCGCTGGCTCCGCCTTCTCTAACTGCTCTTCGTTCGCCAGAGCTTGATTAATCAGAACATTTTTAGCCCGTTTGCGCAGTTCACTCACCAGATCTTCATCAAAACCTTCGATAGCGAGCATCTCTTCCATCGGAACATACGCAACTTCTTCCAACGATGTAAAACCTTCGGAGGCCAGCACCTCAGCCAAATCTTCCTCAACGCCTAACTGGTCGATAAAGCCATCGACATAGCGTCTGAACTCTTCTTCTTGCTGCTGCCCTGCCTGCTCTTCCGTCAGTACATTAATTTCCCAGCCCGTAAGCTCTGAAGCTAGCTTGACGTTCTGCCCACTACGTCCTATCGCCATCGCCAAATTATCTTCTGAAACAGCCACCTGCATAGTGTGGCTGTCCTCATCAATGATAATCGACGCAACCTCCGCCGGAGCCATCGCATTAATGACCAGCTGAGCAGGATTATCATCCCAAAGCACAATATCAATACGCTCGTTGCCTAACTCGCTAGACACGGCTTGAACGCGCGAGCCCCGCATGCCGACGCAAGCACCAACAGGATCAATACGTCCATCATTGGTTTTAACCGCTATTTTGGCTCTCGAGCCTGGATCACGCGCCGCCGCTTTAATTTCGATAACTTCTTCTGCAATTTCAGGGACTTCAATGCGAAAAAGCTCAATCAACATCTGTGAGCATGCGCGGCTCAATATTAACTGAGGTCCACGATTGTCCATTCTGATATCTAATAACAGCGCACGAACCCGGTCACCTACACGATATGTTTCTCTGCTGATTAATTGATCTTTTGGCAACAAAGCTTCTGCGTTTGCACCTAAGTCAACAATAATATTGTCCCGGGTAACTTTCTTGACAACGCCATTAACCAAGTCGCCAACCTTTTCACGATAACTGTCAACTATTTTTGTACGCTCAGCTTCACGCACTTTCTGAACAATAATCTGCTTAGCGGCTTGGGCGCCAATGCGTCCAAAAGCAACAGCTTCGACTTCCTCTTCATGAATATCGCCGGGGTTAAGGTCCAAGCCACTCTCATGGATCTCTTCTAGAGTAAGCTCGGTTCCCAAAGCTGGAACAGCGTCATTATCAACAACTAACCAGCGGCGAAAAGCCTGGTACTCACCAGTCTTTCTGTCGATATCCACTCGAATATCAGCTTCTTCATCTTCGTAGCGCTTTTTTGTCGCGGTGGCCAAAGCCAACTCAATAGCCTCGAAAATGACGTCTTTATCTACCCCTTTTTCGTTGGAGACCGCTTCCACAACCAACAAGATTTCTTTGTTCATCTTTACCCCGTAATCCCATCAATACTGCGGCACAACATTCGCTTTATCTATCGTTTCCACAGGAAATATAAATTCTTCCGCGTCCACTTGGAGCACTATTTCATCATTTTCAACAGCCACCAAAAGGCCCTTGAATTTACGCCGCCCATTAAAAGGCGCCTGCAGCCTGACTTCAATGAGAGAACCAACATATGCTTTATATTGCTCAACATTAAAAAGCGGCCGATCCCACCCGGGTGAAGACACTTCCAAGGTATATTCACCCTTTATCGGATCTTCAACATCTAAAATAGCGCTAATCTGACGACTCACTTTCTCACAATCGTCAACTAACACCCCGGACTCTTTGTCTATATAGATTCGTAACAAACTCCTCTTTCCTTGGGCGTGGAAGTCCAGCCCCCAAAAACTACAGCCCATACCTTCCACAACAGGCCTGAGAAGTTGGTAAAGATCATCTTTACGAGCCAATAGATTATCTCCGATAGGAAGCATACTTAGTGCATATACGCCAAGTCGCCAAACAAAAAATGGGCATTACGCCCATCCTCCGACTACACCATAGTGCAGTTAATAAAAAACCCCTTAAAAGGGGTTTTACAACGTGCATCCCAAAAAATACAGCAGCAGAATTATAGTTGCTGCAAAGAAGGCGGGCAATGGACCCGCCTTCTTTAATATGGTGCCGAAGGCCGGACTTGAACCGGCACAGCCATAGGCTACTACCCCCTCAAGATAGCGTGTCTACCAATTTCACCACTTCGGCATAAACCTTATTCTAACTCAGGCTGGACATCGGAAGGAGCTTCCGGTGCTTTCTGAGTCTCACTGGAGCCTGCAGAGCTTGCATCAATTGAAGGGGAATCAGACTCTGAGGAAGAGCCAGGAACCGTTTCAACCACAGGAACTCCACTCGCAGTAACCTGACCAGCTTTTTGCTTGGCAACATAAGCCAAAGCAAAACTACTCAGGAAGAAAACAATGGCTAGAGTAGTCGTCATTTTTGTCAAAAAAGAACCACTACCGCTAGAGCCAAAAACCGTTTGAGAAGCACCGCCGCCAAAGGAAGCCCCCATGTCAGCGCCTTTACCCTGCTGAATAAGCACCAAGCCAATAACACCAGCTGCAACAATCACATGAACTACTACAATCAGGGTTTCAAACAGTTCCATTTAATTCTACCTTACTCTACCGCAGCCTCGATAATAGAGACAAATTCTTCCGAGACCAGCGAGGCCCCACCAACAAGCGCCCCATCTATATCCGGCATGGAGAATAACTCTTTAGCATTTGACGACTTAACACTGCCGCCATATAAAATTCTAATTTTTTCCGCCATTTGCGGAAAGTGCCTGCGAATACTATCCCGCAACGCTTTATGCATCTTTTGCGCATCAACAGGGGATGCAGTTTTACCTGTACCGATAGCCCAGACCGGCTCATAGGCAACGACCCATGAAGCTTTGGGCTCAACAGACAAAAACACTGCCTCAAGTTGCTTCAACGTTATCTCTTCAGCAGAGCCAGACTCACGCTCTTCGAGTGTTTCGCCCACACATAATATCGGGCTTAGACCCGATTCAGCAGCACATCTAACTTTATCCGCAACAACCCGGTCGCACTCACCGTATAGCGCTCTCCGCTCTGAGTGTCCAAGTATGACCCAGGAACACTTCATCTCAGCACACATTTCAGCGCCAACTTCTCCAGTATAAGCGCCATCTTTCGTTGCGGAGCAGTTCTGAGCGCCCAACTCGACCGAGGAGCCTGAAATCATATCTGCGACACTTTGCAGATATGGAAAAGGAGGACAGACCACAACATCAACTGAGCCAAGCGCACTTGCGCTCACTATGCCTTCCAACAGCTCTTTATTACGAGCTAATCTGCCATTGGATTTCCAGTTACCGGCAATCAGTTTTTTTCGCATTCAACCCTCCAGTTCGCGCGAGGCGCACATACTAACCAAACTGCCAACCAGTTACAAGTAGCGCGCCCCAAATATCTACGCCTAGCAAGCTCCCAATAACAGGAGGAAGGAATTCACACTGACTCTTCGACAATTTTGGCAAGTTCCGCCACGATGTACCTGACTTTAGCTTCATCTTCGCCTTCAGCCATTACCCTGATAACCGGCTCTGTACCTGATGGCCGCAGCAATACTCGCCCTTTGCCAGCAAATTGCTTTTCAGCATATGCGATCGCGGACTGAATTGTTGCATGCCCTTTAATATCAACCCTCTGACTCACCCTTACGTTAATCATATGCTGCGGCAATTTGCTCATTCCCTTCTTGGCTTCATGCAGCGTAATTCCCAGATCAGACAGCGCCGCCAAGACTTGCAGGGAGGATATAATTCCATCTCCCGTTGTTGTACGGTCGAGACAAACAATATGCCCAGACCCCTCGCCTCCCAGACACCAATCGTTTCGCAACAGCGCCTCCATTACATATCTATCTCCCACATTAGCGCGCTCAAAAGGAATCCCCAGATCGCCAAACGCCAGTTCTGCGCCAAAATTTGTCATTAGCGTCCCAACTACGCCGCCTTTCAGGCGCCCCTTGCGCATTTTATCGCGCGCAATGATGTAAAGGATCTCATCTCCATCGACGACCTCCCCTTTGTGATCAACCATTACGACACGATCACCATCTCCATCAAAAGCAACCCCTAAATCAGCACCGGTCTCAAGCACCTTGGCAGCCAGTTGCTCAGGATGAGTTGAACCAATTTCGTGATTAATATTCAAGCCATCCGGCGTCACACCAATTGTTTCAACTTTGGCGCCCAGCTCTTTAAACACGCTAGGCGCAACTTGATAAGTCGCCCCCTGAGCGCAGTCCAAGACAACGCGCATTCCAGCAAATGACATATGAAACGGAACGGTGCTCTTACAAAATTCGATATAACGGCCTTTTGCATCTTCAAACCGCGCAGCCTTTCCGAGCTGATTGGACGGAACAATTTCCATCGGCTGTCTAATGAAGTGCTCTATCTGCTCTTCAGTAGAGTCAGGAAGCTTCGTTCCTTCCGCCGAGAAAAATTTAACGCCATTGTCATTGAAAGGATTATGAGACGCACTGATTACAATGCCAGCACAAGCACGAAACGTACGGGTGAGATAAGCAATAGCCGGTGTTGGCATTGGCCCCAGCATCGCAACATCTACTCCTGCCGCAGCCAACCCAGACTCCAGCGCGGACTCAAAAATATAGCCAGATATACGAGTATCCTTACCGATAAGAACGCGATTACGACGCCCCTCCTGACGGAAAACACGCCCAGCCGCCCAGCCCAACTTCAACATAAACTCAGGCGTAATAGGGCCCTCACCCACTCTTCCCCGTATCCCATCGGTTCCAAAATACTCTTTACTCATATCTGTTTAGACTCCTCTAATCGCAGCAGCCACTTTAATTGCATCAACAGTGGCTCCGACGTCATGCGCCCGGATTATGCGGGCGCCGTTATATATAGCGATAGCGGCTGCGGATGCGCTTGCGACCAGGCGCTCCTCAACCGCTTTACCTGTAATCACCCCAAGCATGCTTTTACGAGACACGCCAACCAAAACTGGAGCCCCCATTTCCACGAATACTTGCAGGTGTTTCATCAAAACAAGGTTATGCTCAAGCGTTTTACCAAATCCGAACCCTGGGTCCAACATAACCCGATCCATACCAATTCCCGCCTGTAACGCAGCTGAACGCCTCTCACCCAAAAAAGATGACACTTCCTTAACAATATCAGTATAGGTTGGATTATCCTGCATAGCTCCGGGCTCGCCCTTCATATGCATGAGACAGACTGCAGCCCCCGAAGAAGCAGCCGCCTCCAACGCCCCATCCCGGGTCAAAGCGCGAACATCGTTAATTAAATCCGCTCCACACGCCACTGACTCACGCATCACCTCTGGAGTACTGGTGTCCACTGATATACTGACATCAAAACGGGCGCGCACAGCTTCAACCAGCGGACAAACTCTATCCAACTCTTCGTTTACTGTGACAGGAGCAGCGCCAGGCCTAGTTGACTCTCCACCGATATCTATAAAGGTCGCACCTTCAGACACCATCTTTTCAACTTGGCTTAAAGCGACATCTAGAGACAAAAACCGTCCCCCATCAGAAAAAGAATCAGGAGTAACATTCAACACCCCCATAACAGCTGGGGCAGTTAAATCCAATACGGAGTTTGGAAGCATCAACTTCATCAATTAGCTCTTTATAAATCAGGTGAGGGTTATACAAAATAAAAAGACCCGGAAAAACCGGGTCATTTAACTAGACTGAAATGCTTATTGAAACTAATGCGACCCAGCTGGCCCACCAATCTCACCGCCTTTCGGTGGGTTTGCGCTAGCTTCAACATCCTTTACAGGCTGCGCGCCACCGGGAGGATTAGAATCCCCCCAACCTTTAGGTGGCGGAGGCTCCTGGCCAGCCATAATTGCGTCGATCTGCTCTGAGTCGATTGTTTCATACTTCATCAGAGCATCCGCCATCATGTGCAGCTTACTCATGTTTTCAACAAGCAGCTTGCGCGCATGCTCATAACAATCATCAATGATAGTTCTTACTTCGTCATCGATACGCTGAGCAGTTTCTGGAGAATAGACTTTTGGCGCATGCCCCGCCGAACGTCCCAGAAACACCTCTTCATTATCGTCATCATAAAGCAAAGGTCCCAGCTTATCTGAAAGCCCCCACTTCGTAACCATGTTACGAGCAAGGCCAGTCGCACGTTTAATATCGTTGGACGCGCCGGTTGTCACCCCTTCAGTTCCTAGCGTCAACTCTTCTGCAATACGACCACCGAACAAGCTACAGATATTGCTGATCAAATACTGCCGACTATGGCTGTAACGATCCTCTTCCGGCAAAAACATAGTCACACCCAGAGCGCGACCTCGCGGAATAATACTTACCTTATAAACAGGGTCATGTTCAGGCACGAGCCGCCCAACGATGGCGTGCCCCGCCTCATGGTAGGCTGTGTTGCGTTTTTCTTTCTCCGACATGACCATAGATTTGCGCTCAGCGCCCATCATGATTTTGTCTTTAGCCAACTCCATTTCATGCATACCAACAGTACGCTTATTGGCGCGCGCTGAGAATAGAGCCGCTTCATTGACCAAGTTAGCAAGATCAGCCCCAGAAAAGCCTGGCGTTCCCCGCGCAATAACCGAAGCATTCACATCATCCTCAAGCGGCACTTTACGGAGATGCACTTTCAAGATTTGCTCACGCCCGACAATATCAGGAAGCCCAACAACCACCTGACGGTCAAAGCGACCAGGACGCAATAACGCAGGGTCAAGAACATCTGGACGGTTAGTCGCAGCGATCACAATTACGCCTTCATTACCTTCAAATCCGTCCATTTCCACCAACAACTGGTTCAGTGTCTGCTCACGCTCATCGTGACCGCCACCCAAACCTGCGCCACGATGACGACCAACTGCGTCAATTTCGTCAATAAAGATGATACAAGGAGCCTGCTTTTTAGCTTGATCGAACATATCTCTAACACGCGAAGCGCCAACTCCCACGAACATCTCAACAAAGTCCGAGCCAGAGATAGAAAAGAAAGGCACCTTAGCTTCCCCTGCGATGGCTTTGGCCAACAGGGTCTTACCAGTACCAGGATTGCCCACCATCAACACGCCGCGAGGAATCCTCCCCCCCAAGCGCTGGAACTTGCTAGGATCACGCAAGAAGTCTACGATTTCTTTAACTTCTTCCTTAGCCTCATCAACACCCGCCACATCAGCAAAAGTCGTTTTAATTTGATCCTCGCCCATAAGTCGGGCTTTACTCTTGCCAAATGACATCGGCCCCTTACCGCCAGCCCCTCCTTGCATTTGCCGCATGAAGAACATAAAGACAGCGATAATGACTAATATCGGAAACGAGGCGACCAGTAGCTGCGTCCAGATGCTCTGGGTTTCTGGTTCGCGGCCTTCGACCACCACCTCATTTTTCATGAGGTCGCCAATTAAGCCTAAGTCGGGAATCTCGGGTCGGATAGTTGAGAATCTGGACCCGTCTTGCCTTTCCCCGTCAATCGCCACACCGTCTATGACTACTTTTTTCACCTGGCCATTATTGACCATCTGTAGAAATTCAGAGTAATTGAGCTTTTGTGCGGACGAGGGGACATTGAAGTTGTTAAATACCGTCAGCAGCACAGCTGCGATAATCAACCAAAGTAATAAATTTTTAGCCATATCGTTCAAGGGCCATCCCTCTTTTCTTACAGACTCGAATAGTAATTTGTCGCTCGGTTCAGTGCATTCGTAGGGTTTAGATAACACCAAACCATACTATATGTCCATTATCGCCACTATTTACATTAATTATACTAAATAGGGCGATTACGAAAGTTTATCCTCGAAACCCCTTGGCAACTAGGTAAATCTCACGTGACCGGGCACGGGACGCGTCAGGTTTGCGTATATTTACGCCACTAAACCTGCCCCTGGACTCCTGCAAAATCTGGTCGAAGCCTTCCCCCTGGAAGACCTTGGCGACAAAACATCCATTTTTTTTCAGGACTCGACACGCCAAATCAAGCGCTAACTCAACCAGATACATCGCTTTTGGTATATCGACCGATTTCATCCCACTCATATTGGGGGCCATATCAGAAATTACAAGGTCAACCGGCCGACCGTTTACTTCGTTAAGAATCGCATCCAACATTTCATCCTCAGTGAAGTCTCCCTGGAAAAACGTCACGCCAGCAATGCTATCCATAGACAGCAAATCGCAAGCGATGACTTTGCCCTGATCCCCCACCACATCAGCAACGACTTGAGACCATCCTCCCGGCGCAGCCCCGAGATCTATCACGGTCATCCCCGACTTCAACAGTTTGTCTTGCCGGTCTAGCTCAATCAACTTATAACTGGCTCTTGAGCGAAACCCGTCATCTTTGGATTTTTTTACATAGACATCGCTATGATGCTCATTCAGCCATCGCGAGCTGGATTTAGAACGTCCCACTTTTTTGCCTCTGACACGATTATTTTAGTATAGGCACATTTGCTGATACTGTGTTTTTTTGTTCAGAAAGTGCGCCATAGTGCGCTACTATACACGCTTTTCATACGCAAGAAGGTTTCCACACAGACATGACTCTACCTATGGAGCAACGCAAACAGTACCGCGCTATCGCACACCACTTGAAGCCAATAGTTACTATCGCTGGCGCGGGTATTACCGAAGGCGTTATCAACGAGCTTGAGCGCGCATTGAACGACCATGAGCTGATCAAAGTTAAGATCGCCGCTGGCGAAAAGGAAGAGAGAGCCATGGTTATCAAAGAGATTTGCGAAATGACCCGCTCGGAGTTAGTTCAAGTGATAGGGCGAACCGCTATTTTGCTTCGCAAAAACCCCAGACCTAACCCGAAGCTTTCCAACCTTTTACGCCACCAGTCTGGCGCAGGCAGATAAATCAAAAAAGCCGGCCAACGCCGGCTTTTTTAATGCTCAAACTCAGCTAAATATGCTGCACGCCATCAATTTCATATTCAACCATACCGCTTGGCACCTGCACCACAACTACATCGCCAACAGTTTTCCCAATCAATGCGCGCGCAATTGGCGAAGACACTGAGATTTTTCCTTTCTTAATGTCCGCCTCGTCATCACCCACGATCTGATAAGAGCTGGCGTCGTCTGTATCCAGATTAATGATATTCACGGTTACGCCAAAAATGACCTTACCTGTATTCTCGATAGAGGTAACGTCAATGACTTGAGACATGGACAGCTTACTTTCAATTTCCGCAATACGGCCCTCAATGAAGCTCTGCTGTTCACGCGCGGCGTGATACTCGGCGTTCTCTTTTAAGTCTCCGTGCTCTCTGGCTTCCGCGATGGCCGTGATTACTCGCGGCCGATCCACAGTCTTCAGACGATTCAACTCTTCACGCAGGGCTTGCTCCCCTGCTTTTGTCATAGGTATTTTGCTCATTTGTCGCCTTGAATGGTTGCATGAATATCCTGAAGACGATTCACAGCGTGATCCTGCCCAACCTTGATAGCACGGCAGAATGCCTCACCTCCCGTCAGGGTGGTGGTATAGGTCACCTTGTATTGTAGGGCCGACTTACGAATTTCCGCAGAATCCGCAATCGCCTTCCGGCCTTCCGTAGTATTGATAATCAAATCTACTTCTTCATTTTTTATGGCGTCTACAATATGAGGCCTGCCTTCTCGCACTTTATTGATTCGTTTCACGGGAATGCCCGCGTCTTCGATCGATTTCGCAGTCCCTGCAGTCGCCATAATCTCGAAGCCTACAGCATTTAACTCCTTAGCTAAAGACACCGCTCCCGCTTTATCCGCATCTCTGACACTCAGAAACACAGTACCCCCTGTCGGCAAAAAGTCGCCGCCAGCCGCTGCCGCCTTCGCAAAAGCCTCATCAAAGCTTTTTCCCACCCCCATGACTTCACCCGTGGACTTCATTTCCGGACCAAGTATCGGGTCTACGCCAGGAAACTTATTAAACGGGAACACAGACTCTTTGACATTGTAGAAGCTAGGAATGATTTCCTTGGTAAAGCCCTGCGCTTCAAGCGATTTGCCAGCCATGCATAAAGCAGCCACTTTAGCAAGCGAGACGCCAATCGCCTTGGAAACGAACGGGACCGTACGCGACGCTCTAGGGTTCACCTCAATCACATAAATTTCGCCATCCTGGTACGCCAACTGCACGTTCATCAAACCGACAACTTGTAACTCAAGAGCCATTTTGATAACCGTTTCACGCATCTTATCCTGAACGTCCGCAGACAGACTGTAGGGAGGCAGAGAGCAGGCGGAATCACCAGAGTGAACCCCAGCCTGCTCAATGTGCTGCATAATTGCGCCAATCACCACTTTCTCGCCGTCGGAAACCGCATCAATATCGACTTCAATAGCTGCATTCAGGAAGTGATCCAACAGCACAGGACTATCGTTGGAAACTCGCACTGCATCACGCATATAACGCTGCAGCTCTACTTCGTCGTAGACGATTTCCATAGCGCGACCGCCCAAAACATAAGAGGGACGAACAACCAATGGATAACCGATTTCCTTCGCTTTACTCAGAGCCTCTTCCTGACTGCGAGCCGTGGCGTTCGGCGGCTGCCGCAACCCCAATCGAACAACCATCTGCTGGAAACGCTCTCGGTCTTCAGCCCGGTCAATAGCGTCGGGAGTTGTTCCAATAATTGGTACGCCCGCCTCTTCCAGCCCTCTCGCCAATTTAAGCGGAGTCTGGCCGCCATAGTGAACGATTACGCCACGCGGTTTTTCCAGGTGAACAATTGCAAGAACGTCTTCCAAGGTAATAGGCTCGAAATACAGCCTGTCAGAAGTGTCGTAATCCGTTGAAACCGTCTCAGGGTTACAGTTGATCATGATGGTTTCATAGCCGTCATCGCGCAATGCAAAGGCAGCGTGAACGCAGCAATAATCGAACTCAATCCCCTGACCAATTCTGTTAGGACCGCCGCCAATCACAATAATTTTTTCACGATCGCTCGGTTGCGCCTCACACTCTTCGTCGTAAGAGGAATACATGTAAGCTGTCGAGGAAGCAAATTCCGCCGCACAGGTATCTACACGCTTAAATACCGGCTTGATGCCGTACTCCAAACGCTGCTTACGCAACGCCTTTTCATTGATGCCCAGCAGCTCGGCAAGACGCTGGTCAGAGAAGCCTTTACGTTTCAGTCGACGCAAACGGTCCGCGGTCAAGTCGGACAGCGCCATATTGCCGAGCGCCACTTCATCTTTGATCAAATCTTCGATCTGCACCAAGTACCATGGGTCAACCTTGGTGTACTCATAGACTTCCTTGACACTCATTCCTGCTCTAAACGCGTCGCCAATGAACCACATCCGCTCGGCGCCAGGCACTTTCAAACCACGAGTTAAAACATCACTAGCGTCTTCAGACCCTAGATCAACTATGGGCTCAAAGCCAGCCGAACCGACTTCCAAACCGCGCAGCGCCTTATGGAGCGACTCCTGGAAGTTACGACCAATAGCCATCACCTCGCCCACTGACTTCATTTGCGTCGTCAGTGTCGCATTGGCTTGCGGAAACTTTTCGAATGTGAACCGCGGCACCTTGGTGACCACGTAGTCGATGCTCGGTTCAAAAGAAGCAGGAGTGACGCCACCCGTGATGTCATTGCTCAACTCATCCAGGGTATATCCTACCGCTAGTTTCGCGGCGACTTTTGCTATTGGAAAACCCGTCGCCTTGGACGCCAACGCTGATGAACGGGACACACGGGGGTTCATCTCAATAACCACCATGCGGCCAGTTTCGGGGTCCATACCAAACTGAACGTTGGAGCCACCTGTCTCCACGCCAATTTCACGCAACACCGCTACCGAGGCGTTACGCATGATCTGGTACTCTTTATCCGTCAACGTCTGCGCAGGCGCGACGGTAATGGAATCACCAGTGTGCACGCCCATTGCGTCAAAGTTTTCTATAGCGCAGATGATAATGCAGTTGTCCTTCTTATCACGAACAACCTCCATCTCATACTCTTTCCAACCGATTAACGATTCGTCAATCAGCAGCTCACGTGTCGGCGACAACTCCAGACCTCGCTCGCAAATCTCAATAAACTCTTCCTTGTTATAAGCAATGCCGCCGCCAGAGCCGCCCATTGTGAAGGAGGGGCGAATAATAGCGGGGAAGCCGATCTGGTCCAGCACTTGCTGAGCTTCTTCCATACTATGCGCAATAGCGGAACGAGGAGTCTCCAGACCAATGGCCTTCATCGCCTTGTCAAAACGCTCACGATCTTCCGCTTTATCAATGGCGTCCTGTGTGGCGCCAATCATCTCTACGCCATATTGTTCAAGGACGCCTTCACGAGCCAAGTCGAGCGCACAATTCAAAGCGGTTTGCCCACCCATGGTTGGCAACAGCGCGTCTGGGCGTTCTTTTTCAATGATTTTCGCGACTGTGCGCCAGTTAATCGGCTCGATGTAAGTGGCGTCGGCCATGGCCGGGTCAGTCATGATGGTGGCGGGGTTAGAGTTCACCAGGATAACGCGGTATCCCTCCTCTCTCAGTGCTTTACACGCCTGCGCCCCGGAATAGTCAAATTCACAGGCTTGTCCGATGACGATAGGACCGGCCCCAATAATCAGGATACTATTGATGTCTGTACGTTTTGGCATGTGTGCTCTTCTACTCGCTCGAATCTTGCGACGCCCCGCAGGCCGCCGGCATCACCCAGAATTACGCCTGTTTCGGTTCAGACGCGGCGCCGCCGGGCGCCGACGCTGAAATCCGAGTATTAGACTGATCGGTATTTGACTTCCCGCATGGAGTCAATGAACTGGTCAAATAAGGGAGCCACATCATGCGGGCCTGGGCTCGCTTCAGGGTGCCCCTGAAAACTGAAGGCAGCAACGTCAGTCCGTCGAATCCCTTGCAATGAGCCGTCAAATAAAGACTTATGTGTAGTCTCCAAGTTGGCGGGCAACGAGGACTCATCCACTGCAAAACCATGGTTTTGGCTAGTGATCATCACTTGCCCCGTGCGCAGGTCTTGCACCGGATGGTTGGCGCCGTGATGCCCGAACTTCATCTTCTCTGTACGCGCGCCGCTGGCCAGCGCCAGTAACTGATGCCCCAAGCAGATGCCGAATACAGGCGTCCGGGATTTTAAAACCTCCGCAATAGCCTCTATAGCGTAATCACAGGGCTCAGGATCGCCAGGACCATTAGACAGGAACACGCCATCGGGAGACATCGCCAATACATCTTGCGCAGGCGTTTTCGCCGGCACCACGGTTACGCGGCAGCCGCGCTCAGCGAGCATACGCAAAATGTTCTTTTTCACGCCGAAGTCGTACGCGACAACATGAAACTCGGCTTCCCCCAGGATCTGATACCCTTCCCCAAGAACCCAAGTTGACTCGGTCCAATTCAGAACATCCGTACGAGTCACTTCTTTAGCGAGATCCATCCCTTTAAGGCCTGGAAATGCTTTAGCCGCCGCCAGTGCAGCTTCCGCCGAAGCCCCTTCGCCCGCCATGATACATCCGTTCTGCGCGCCCTTTTCCCTTAAGATACGGGTCAGGCGACGGGTGTCGATGTCAGCGATGGCGACAATACCGTTTTCCCGGAGATACTCCGACAAACTCTTTTGGCTGCGCCAGTTGCTAACTGTCATGGAAAGATCGCGAATCACCAGACCTGCCGCCCAGACTTGATCTGATTCGACATCTTCTTCGTTGATTCCGGTGTTGCCTATGTGGGGGTATGTGAGAGTGACAATTTGTTTTGCGTAGGAAGGATCGGTAAGAATTTCCTGGTATCCGGTCATCGCAGTATTGAAAACCACTTCGCCGATGGTTTCGCCGGCTGCGCCGATAGATATCCCATGAAATATGCTTCCGTCTTCAAGTGCTAGTATTGCGGGTGTAGTCAATTCCATAGCTCGCCAGTTGAAAACGTCTAATCAAACACTTATGAAGGTGGACTCAACTTGCAAAAAAGCGAGAGGGAGATTTAAACTCCGTCCCGCTTTTTAGTGATGTCCGATGTGTATGGGCAACTTGCGCACAAACCCCAATATTCTAGTGGATTTGACTAAAGCTGTCTATTTATTTTCCAGCCACGCTGGCAATTTCATGATCACACCCGCCTTTAACGCCACCAAGGCAGGCCCACCAATTAAGAAGCTACTTCAACCCCAGCACGTCTTGCATGTCATACATCCCCGGAGCCACCCCATGCAACCATAAGGCAGCCTTCACAGCGCCTTTAGCAAAGGTCATTCTACTGCTCGCCTTGTGAGTAATCTCGATGCGCTCACCCATCGTCGCAAACATCACCGTATGCTCACCAACAACATCGCCCGCGCGGATCGTCTCAAAACCAATCGTTTTCTTATCCCGCTCCCCAGTAATGCCCTCACGGCCATAGACTGCGCATTCATTCAAGTCGCGCCCCAAAGCCTCAGCCACAACCTCCCCCAATCTCAACGCAGTGCCTGATGGCGCATCCTTCTTAAAACGGTGGTGCGCTTCGATAACCTCCACATCGTAATCATCACCAAGGGTTTTTGCTGTCAGCGCAAGTATGTTCAACAGCAGATTTACGCCAACACTCATATTGGGCGCAAACACCACCGGACACTCCTGCGCAGCTTCCGCCAACATCACCTTTTGCCGATCACTAAACCCAGTCGTACCAATGACTATGGCCTTCCCCTCTTTTCGACACAGCGCCAGCAGCTCAAGCGTCGTTTCAGGCGAAGTGAAGTCAATTATCACGTCAAAATCGTCAACCACCTGAGCCAGATCATCAACGCAAACCACGCCTTTTTTGCCCAAGCCTGCGATTTCCCCCACATCAACCCCAACAAGAGAGCTGCCAACTCGCACCGAAGCCGCCCCCAAAGAAGCATCCGGGTTATCGCAGACCGCTTCAACCAACACTTTGCCCATGCGCCCGGAAGCGCCCACTATCGCTACTCTGGTCATGCTTATTCCTTAGTTTTCTCTGGAATATTACTATTACAGGTCTTCCGCCACAGCCCCAATACAAAAAAACCGGCGTTCGCCGGTTTTTCGTTGCTCATGCAGATTACTAGAACTTCATGTCGTCAAAAAAGCTTTTAACCCCCTCGAACCAGCTATGCTTTTTTGGCGCTTGCTGCCCGCCACTCTCCTCCATTGAGGATTGAAACTCGCGCAGCAAATCCTTCTGCTTTTTGGTCAGATTAACAGGCGTTTCCACCACCACCCGACACAATAAATCCCCAGGCGCACCGCCACGAACCGGCATAACCCCCTTCCCACGCAGACGAAACAGTCTACCGGTCTGAGTTTCCTCAGGAATCTTCAGCTTTACACGCCCATCGAGCGTAGGCACTTCAAGCTCTCCACCCAATGCCGCATCAACGAAAGAAATCGGAACTTCGCAGTAAAGGTTTCTTCCATCGCGCGTAAATATCTTATGCTCACGTACAGCCACCTGGACATACAAATCACCAGGCGGCCCGCCATTTACACCCGGTTCGCCTTCGCCGGATAAACGAATACGGTCCCCCGTATCCACACCAGCGGGAACTTTAACCGAAAGCGTCTTCTGTTCTTCCACATAGCCGCTGCCGTGACAGGAGCGACATGGATTGCGAACAATTTTTCCAGCGCCGCGACAACGGGGGCAAGTCTGCTGAATAGAGAAGAAGCCTTGCTGCATTCGCACCTGGCCGGCGCCGTTACAAGTGCCGCAGGTTTCCGGCTGCGTGCCTTTTTCCGCACCGCTTCCGCCGCAACCTTTACATTCCACCTGAGAAGGAACACGAATTTTCACGGTGGTGCCGCGAACCGCTTCCTCTAAGTCAAGGTCCAGGGTATATCTTAAATCAGAGCCGCGATTGGCCCGAGAGCGACCTCCGCCCCCTCCGCCAAAAATATCGCCAAATACGTCGCCGAATATGTCACTGAAACTGGCTCCGCCACCGAACCCGCCAGCGCCAGCATTGCCGTCCACTCCTGCGTGACCAAACTGGTCATACGCCGCTCTTTTCTGATCGTCCGAGAGAACGTCATAGGCTTCAGTGGCCTCTTTGAACATCTCTTCAGCCGAAGCGTCTCCGGGGTTTCTGTCCGGGTGATATTTCATCGCCAAACGCCGGTAAGCCTTCTTGACCTCTTTACCGTCTACGTCCCGCGAAACGCCCAACACTTCGTAATAATCGCGTTTTGCCATAACTTAATCTTATGCGCCAACTGCAAAAAAACCGGATTATAACCTAAACACAATAAGGCAGTGCGGTTTAATTCCGCACTGCCTTGTGAAGGCAAGGAGCCGGACTATTTCTTATCGCCGTCCTTAACTTCTTCAAACTCGGCGTCGACTGCGTCATCCGCCGGCTTGCCAGCTGCGTCTTCAGCTTGAGCGCCAGCGTCTCCGCCTTGCTGGGCGGCCTGCTCAGCATACATCTTCTGCGCCATGGAAGAAGACGCTTCGCTCAGCTTCTGCATTCTGTCTTCAATAGCTTCTTTATCGTCGCCTTTGATCGCTTCTTCCAGCTCTTTGATAGCTGCTTCAATGGCCACTTTTTCTTCAGCAGTCACTTTATCGCCAGCATCTTTAAGCGTTTTTTGAGTAGCGTGAACCAGAGCGTCAGCCTGGTTGCGCGAAGACGCCAACTCTTCAAACTTCTTATCTTCCGCTGCATGCGCTTCCGCGTCCTGCACCATCTTATCGATTTCGTCCTCACTCAGACCAGAAGAGGCTTTAATGACGATAGACTGTTCTTTACCAGTCGCTTTATCCTTCGCCGATACGTGCATGATGCCGTTAGCGTCGATATCAAAGGTCACCTCTACCTGAGGCACCCCACGTGGCGCAGGAGGCAGACCAGCCAAATCGAAACGCCCCAAAGACTTGTTCAACTGCGCCTGCTTACGCTCGCCCTGCAGAACATGAATAGTTACCGCAGTCTGATTATCTTCCGCTGTCGAGAACACCTGCGACTTCTTGGTCGGAATAGTTGTGTTCTTCTCGATAATCGGCGTGGAAACGCCACCCATGGTTTCAATGCTCAAAGACAACGGAGTTACATCCAGCAGCAGCACGTCTTTCACGTCACCGGACAAAACTGCGCCCTGAATAGCTGCACCAATCGCAACCGCTTCATCAGGGTTAACGTCTTTACGCGCTTCTTTACCAAAGAAGTCTGCTACTTTGCTTTGCACCAACGGCATACGAGTCTGACCGCCGACCAGAATCACTTCGTCGATTTCTGAAGAGCTGCAACCGGAATCTTTCAATGCAATGCGGCATGGCTCAAGGCTGCGCTCAACCAGTTCTTCCACCAGACTTTCCAGTTTGGCGCGAGTCACTTTTACGTTAAGGTGCTTAGGACCGCTTGCATCAGCAGTAATGTAGGGCAGATTCACATCCGTCTGCTGACTGCTGGAAAGCTCGATCTTAGCTTTCTCTGCAGCTTCTTTCAGGCGCTGCATCGCCAATGGGTCGCCTTTCAGGTCGATACCGGAATCTTTCTTGAATTCCTGCGCCAGATAATCGATCAAGCGCAAGTCGAAGTCTTCACCGCCCAGGAAAGTGTCGCCGTTGGTGGCCAGCACTTCAAACTGCATCTCGCCGTCTACATCAGCAATTTCGATGATGGAAATATCGAAGGTTCCACCGCCCAGGTCATAAACGGCCACTTTACGGTCGCCGCCCTTTTTGTCCATACCGTACGCCAACGCAGCCGCAGTCGGCTCGTTGATAATACGCTTAACTTCCAGACCGGCGATTCTGCCTGCATCTTTGGTCGCCTGGCGCTGTGCGTCGTTGAAATAAGCAGGCACGGTGATAACCGCTTCCGTCACCTTCTCACCCAAGAAATCTTCCGCCGTTTTCTTCATCTTTTTCAGAACTTCGGCAGATATCTGAGGGGGAGCCATTTTCTTGCCTTTCACATCAACCCAGGCGTCACCGTTGTCGGCCTTGGCGATAGTGTAAGGCACCATTTTGATGTCTTTTTGCACCACATCGTCTTCAAAACGTCTACCGATCAGACGCTTGATGGCGAAAAGAGTATTCGTGGGGTTGGTGACAGCTTGACGCTTGGCGGATTGGCCTACCAGCGTTTCATCGTCAGTGTAAGCAACGATGGAAGGCGTAGTGCGTCCGCCTTCAGAGTTTTCAATAACGCGTGGCTTATCGCCTTCAAGAATCGCTACACAGGAGTTTGTAGTCCCCAGGTCGATCCCGATAATTTTACCCATAATTTTCTACTCCTGAAAAAATCTCGCTAATTGATTACCAGCTAATATTGGAGTTGATCTCAATTTTTCAACCCACAACCGCTGGGATTTTGTACGTTTTCAACCGGCTCGAAGCGCTTGCGATAAGCGATCAGACGCCTTTCGACACCATAACCATGGCGGGTCTGATCAAACGCCCGCTCAGCAGATAACCTTTCTGCAATACCGCAATAACAGTATTCGGCTCTACATCAGCCTGCGGCACCATGGACATGGCCTCATGAAATTCCGGGTTGAAGGGCTGTCCCACAGGGTCAACTATCTCCACTTCGAATTTTTTCAGGCCAGAATTGAACAGCGACAGCGTCATTTCCACGCCATCTTTCAAGGTAGCAACCTGTGAGTCGGCGGAGTCGGTAGCGCCACAGGCCTCCACCGCCTTCTCCAGACTATCCACCACGGGCAGCAGCTCTTTTACAAAACGCTCCAGAGCAAACTTGCGCGCCTTCTCAACATCATTTTCCGCACGGCGGCGCACGTTCTGCATCTCTGCGTGAACACGCAACACTTGCTCTTTTTGCTCACCGAGCTCCTGCTGCAATTGCTCAATTAACTCATCACGATCAGCCGTTTCGCCAGTCGCTTGCGTCGTTTCAGATTGCTCCGCCGCCGCGGTTTGCGCCTGTTCGTTTACGGCGACTTGTTCTTCTATTTGACTCTTAGAATCTTCAGACATTAGATCGAATCTCCCAAAATCCATCCGATACTTTTGAATTGCCCTCAATATGGGGTCGATCAAACCGGTTTCAACCTGAAAAACCCCGACAATCTCCAGGAAATGACATGAGTCACCCTCCATTAAATTACGCAACCGCCAAACACGAGCTCCACTAACACTTAAAAATACCCTGCATACCCTCTTGTTGCGCTTTGAGATTCGCTGTATAAATACGTAAATAACTGTATGTATAAACAGTCAATATCTATAGGACTACGCCCTATGCTCACTCATTTGTCGATACGAAATCTCGCCATCGCCAGCCATCTGGAACTGGACTTCGCGGAAGGTATGACGGCTATCAGCGGGGAAACTGGGGCCGGTAAGTCCATTGTACTGGATGCCCTAGGCCTCACTCTGGGCGATCGCAGTTCAGCAGACGTAGTAAGGCATGGTTGCGAGCGAGCGGAGGTCAGCGCGGTCTTTGATTTGAGAAAGCTGCCCGAAGCCCTGGCCTGGCTCAAGTCCCGAGAGTTGGATAACGGCGCTGAATGCATCTTGCGGCGAACCGTCACCAGCGAAGGCCGGTCCCGAGGTTATTTAAATGGACAGCCCGTCACCATGCAGGACCTTCGCGAACTTGGCGAAACGCTCATGGATATTCACAGCCAACATGAGCACCAATCCCTGCTGAAAAAGGAAACCCATCTGAAAATGGTGGACGACTTTGGCGGACACGCCAATCAAGTTCAGCAAGTAGGGGACCTTTACCAATCCTGGCGCCGGGTCGCAACTAAACTGAAAGAAAGACTCAGCCGCAGTGAAGAACAGGAAGCGCGCGTGCAACTGCTCACCTATCAAGTGGAGGAGCTGGACGCCCTGGCTATACAGGAAGGCGAAATTGAGCAGCTGGAGCAGGAACAAGAGCAGCTCGCCAACGCAGAAAGCATCATCATGAAAGTTCAGCAGGTCGGCGAAGGTTGCCTGGAGGCGGATGGAGGCTGTATCGACCAATTACGACGAGCCATCCATCTGCTGGAAGAAGTCAATATCAGCAACGCCTCCCTGCAAACCGCTCGCCAGATGTTGAACGAAGCCATGATTCAGCTAGATGAAGCCAATGGGGAGCTACGGCATGTATTGGATAGCGTGGAAATTAATCCCGAGCGCCTGCAAGAAGTAGAAACGCGACTTACCGCCATCTATGATCTTGCGCGCAAACATCGTGTTGCGCCGGAAAATTTAATGGCACGCCACGTCGAGCTCGCGAGTGAGCTCAGCAGTTTGACCGATGGAGAAGAAAACCTGGAGAAGCTTGAAGCCCAATCGAATGAACTGGAGCAGAAATATAGTCATGCTGCGCAAAAACTTACGGCAATGCGCACCAAGGCTGGAGAAAAACTACAGGGCGCAGTGAAAAAGCAACTGATAAAACTGGGCCTGAACCCTGAATTCATTATCCAGTTTTCCCCACTGAAGTCTCCTTCTGCACTGGGGGGCGAAGAAGCGGAAATGCTAATCAGCATGAACCCAGGACAACCACCCAAGCCTTTGCAAAAAATTGCTTCTGGCGGGGAGCTGTCACGCATCAGTCTTGCAATTCAGGTTGTCGCCGCAGCCTCATCCGATACGCCTACATTAGTGTTTGACGAAGTGGATGTCGGTATCGGCGGCGGTACAGCGGAAATTGTCGGCCGTATGCTTAGAGAGCTTGGAGCGAAAGCGCAAATTCTCTGCGTCACGCACTTGGCTCAAGTGGCCTCTCAAGCTCACAACCACCTTTTCGTCACCAAGCATGTAAGCAATGGCCAGACGCAATCGGCCATACTCAGACTGGAAGGCAGCGACCGCATACACGAAATCGCCAGAATGCTGGGCGGTGTGGACATCACGGAGCACAGTCTGGCCCATGCGCATGAAATGCTGACATCCAGCCAGCTACAATAGGGGGAACCATTACAAGCGGGTTTACCTGGGACCTTATATTCCGCTTTCGCCGTAACGCTGCCTGTCGTTGTCTATAAATCTGTAATTATCTATATAAAGGAAGGAGATATGAGCTTGAGACAATATCTGGCGGTATGAACTTCTAGATTTGAATATAGGATAGCGCCCGGAGTTTACTCTGCGCTATCCCGACAAAACAGAGGCTATTTCTTCTTTGGCTTCACGTACAGCGTTAGGCTATGGTCAACAATTTCATAACCATGCTCTTCCGCAATTTCCTTTTGACGCTTTTCAATAACCGGATCAAAGAACTCGATGACTTCGCCAGTTTCCGCACAAACCATGTGATCATGATGCTCATCGTGATTAAGTTCAAACACCGCATGAGCACCTTCAAAGTTATGGCGAAGAATTAACCCTGCGGATTCAAACTGCGTCAAAACCCGATAGACCGTGGCCAAACCTACGTCGTCTCCCGCCTCCAGCAGCGCTTTATAAACATCTTCCGCACTCATGTGCCGGTTATCAGCGTTTTCCAGAATACTGAGAATCTTTACCCGCGGAAGGGTTACTTTCAGGCCTGCTTTCTTCAGTTCTACGTTTTCGTTCGTCATTTTACCGGGAAACCCAATACCAGTATCGTTGGCAATCAGTTATCATTCCACGTCACGCCAAGATAGTTTAAAAATATCCATGATGCAAAAGTTACGATCCCTTGTAATCCTCCTTATTATACACACTCTCACAGCCTGCACCTTCCCAGGCGTCTACAAAATAGATGTCCAGCAGGGAAACATCGTAGAGAAAGAAGCTGTGGATCAACTCAAGGTCGGCATGAACCGTCGTCAAGTCCAGTATCTTCTAGGCTCCCCTGTTTTGGAAAGTACGCTCGATCCCAGCTACGACACTTACTTTTACTCCATTCAATTGTCAGGTGGCCAGATTCATCGTCAAAACATAACCTTAGAGTATGAGAACGATATTCTAGTCAATATCGCCAAAGCGAAATTACTGCCAGCAGACCTTGCAAACCCAGGCAGGGCCTATAAGTTACGCGGCCAAGCTGAGCCTTCCGAGACAGTCGAGGAAACGGACGTTTATAAAACCACCAAGTAAGAGTTCCATAAAAGCTTCAGCTTGATTAGCCTTTTCTGGCCCGATTCAGTCGAGCCTGTTTCGGGTCTATCTTGAGTGGTCGGTACACCTCCACTCGATCCCCTTCTCTTAAAACATGAGACTTTGGGTCAGGGATGGCCTTACCGAATATCCCCATCTTTGCTGAATCCAGCTCAATTTGCGGAAAATAATGAGTAATGCCTGACATTTGGGCTGCCTCAAAGGCAGTTGTTCCCTCCACTACGGCCAGAGGAATGATTTTCTGCTGGTCAGGTAAAGCGTAGGCCACCTCCACCTGAATTTTTAGTTTATCCATGCCCACGCTCGCTTCTACGCACCAGCATCTCGTCAACCATCAGAAAGCCCACCTTATGTTAGTCAGGCAGACAAATAGCTTCCTTCTATTCATCTGCAACGACAGGGGCCGCTACATGTCAGGCCCTGTCACTCGCGGCCAGCCGCCGCACAGGCGCACCCATACGCCAATGTCATTGCCATGTTTTAACTAAAAACGCCCTAGCGATATATCGCCTGGGCGCGCTTGCAGAAAGCATCCACCATTGTGCCCGCGGCCTGGGAGAATACAGGACCAAGCGCCACTCCCGTTAACGCTCCTGACAGTTCATATTCCAGCGCCAAAGCTACTTTACAGGCTTTTTCATCCAAGGCGAGAAAGCTCCAGCGGCCTTGCAGCTTTCGAAAAGGACCGTCTACCAATGTCAGGACAATTTCCGAGGGGCGCACCAGACTGTTACGGGTGGTGAAAGCATGCCTCACAGCCCCCTTACTGACCTGAATGCGGGCGACCATTTCATCAGTACTCTCCTGAATAACTTCCGTCATCCCACACCAAGGTAAAAATTCGGGATAAGCGCGCACGTCATTCACCAGATCATACATGCGCTCAGCAGAGTATGTGACCAGCGCACTACGACTAATCTGGGGCAACCTCGTTCTCCTCTTTTATATTTTCAACATCACTTTCAACGTTCACTTCCGGGTTCACTGGCGTAGACTTGACCAATTCCACCTCTTCCTGATCGACCTCTTCCAAAACCTCTCTACCGCCAGCCACCACTTCTTCTGAGCATAGCCCACCATTTTTCGGGGTGGTGAATTCGCAACTATGCAGCAGCAAATCAAAAACCATAGAGATTTGTATGACAATCAATACAGGAACACAAAAGTACCTCAGCAACGGGTACCCCCAGCGAAACAATCTCTGCTCAGGACTGAGGCGCAAAGCCTGAGCAAGCCGTTCGTAGGGCAGTACATACCCACATAACACTGTTAGCAGACAACCTGCGACCGGCAATAAAATAGTGGAAACGGCAAACTGCAGCAGACTGAACAACGGAATGCCCGCCAGTTGCCACTGCCGATGCCCCGCCATAGACATGACCAGCAAAGCGCCCAGCCCCCATACCACGACATGCGCAATAGACGCAGCGTTCACCCTGGAGAAAGAATATCTTTCCTGTAGCCAAGCAACGCCAGGCTCAATCAGAAAAAGAACAGAACTCCAGGCGGCCAGTGTGAAAAATACAAAGAATAAAACGCCAAACACAGACCCCATCGGCAGCTGCCCCAACGCCAAAGGGAGTGACTGAAAGACCAGGGAAAATCCTTGATCCGGAGGCAGTTCCGCTTTTAACAGCCAAGACAACACCACCAGCCCAGCAATGGCGCCAACCAACAAGTCAGTAAAAGAAATGATCAACACCGAACGCCCTACTTTGCCATGATTGGGCATGTAGGCGCCCAGTGCCATCATGACGCCTGCGCCGATAGACAGAGAGAAAAAGGCGTATTTGTAGGCGGCCAACACGCCCGCCCAGGAAAAAGAAACGGATTCAAATGAAAACAGATAGCTGAGGGCCCCACCCAAGTCGCCATAACGCCCGCTATAAACTAGCATCAACGCCAGCATCGCGAACATCAATGGAACGATGTACAACATCGCTTTTTCCAAACCGTGATAAACGCCTTTCACTGAAATGAGAAACACCAGCCCAATGAACACGCTCAACCATATGATCATAACGGTGGTGTTTTGTTGCAGAGCGCTCAACACGGCTGGCATGGCGCCGGGCTCAATACCTTGAAACCCACTGAACGCGGACTTTAGTGCGTAAGACAGCCCCATCCCGGCCACCAGGGAATAAATCACTACCGTCAAGAGGGCGGCAATCACCATAAGCGCCCCGGTCCAGCGCCACAGAGAAAAGCCTGAAGTTTGTCCGCCCACGCTCTGTAAAACGTCAACAGGGTTACGTCGCACGGAACGTCCCAAGCCAATTTCCAAGACCGCCAAGGGCAACGTCAGCGTCAACAGCGCTAACGCGTAGGCGACAAGAAACGCCAGTCCGCCGTATTCCGCCATCAGGGAAGGAAATGTCCAGATGTTGGCGAACCCTACGACGGCGCCCACGCCCGCCATGACGAACGTGCGCTGCCTGACCCAGCGGTCACGGCCTTGCAACACCATTCCAACTTTTGAATTCAAAGGCACTCAGACATCCGTTAATTCACAGCAATTGAGAGATTCGACGGAATTCTACGTCGACGACGATGGCGCATTGTAGCGGATTATGCGGACCCAAGTCAGGAGACCTTAGCCATATGGATCAGGTTAATTTACAATAGCCGACTTTGTCCGAGAATCTTAAGGAAATATGAGTCAAGCCAAAAACAAAAATACCGGGTCCACCATCGCCCTGAATAAGAAGGCCCGCTTCGACTATCACATCGTTGAAAAGTTCGAGGCTGGCCTCGTGCTGACCGGTTGGGAAGTCAAAAGCCTGCGCGCCGGCAAGTGTCAGTTGGTGGATTCCTATGTATTACTTAAAGACAGTGAAGCCTGGTTGTTAGGCGCCCATATCACGCCGTTGAAGGAGGCCTCCACACACGTCATCGCAGACCCCACCCGCACTCGTAAACTACTGCTGAATCGTCGTGAGCTCAACAAGCTGATCGGCGCAGTGTCTCAGACCGGCCACACTTGCGTGCCTTTGGCCCTTTACTGGAAAGGCAATAAAGTGAAATGCGAAATTGCCCTGGTGAAAGGCAAGAAGGATTTCGACAAGCGCGAGACCGAAAAAGAGCGCGACTGGAATCGTCAGAAACAACGCGTTATCCGCGATCATGTTAAGCAGTGACACCGTCAGGATAGGAAAGTCGTTCTTATCCTGACTCTCTTCTTTCTCACACTTCAGTGCCGTATCAGGTTGAGCTAACGCCACTCCCCAACCATACTTATCCGTCAAAGTAAGCGTCTGCGCACGCCTCGACTATGTCGGCGACGCATAACGCCACACCTAACCTCAATCAACCTTTGACAGCTTTGACGAGGCGGTTATGAAACAACATGGAGAGCCGATGTCAGCGGTGGACACCGCCTGGTTGCGCATGGAGCGTCCCGCTAACCTGATGATGATCTGTATCGTGCTGGTAATGGAGAGCCCTGTCCACGCCAGTGAACTCAAGCAATTATTCACCACCCGTTTAGTCCCTCTTCCCCGTTTTCGACAAACAGTGCATAAGTCCGAGCATGGCTGCTTCTGGCGCGACGACGCCAACTTTAATATCGACAATCATGTGCATTTAGTCGGACTGCCTGGCGCTGGAAATCAGCAGGATTTGCAAAACTTCGCCAGCGATATCAGCAGCACGCCGTTAGATTTCAGTAAACCTCTCTGGCAAGTGCATTTGGTCGACCGCTATAAAAGCGGCTCAGCAATGATCATTCGCGTACACCACTGCATCGCAGACGGCATCGCCCTGACCCGGGTTCTATTGTCTTTAGCCGATAACAACAGCGAACGTGCTGCGCCACCGCAGACGCCGCCAATATCAAAGTCGACCTCTTGGGGAGCCTCAGCTACGAAAGCCTTACATAACGCGATGCATCTCGGGCAGGAGCTGATCGAGGAAGGTAAAGCCTTAGCGCGCCATCCTGAGCAACTGTTGGCTATTGCGCGCCAAGGCGTCGCAATGGGTTCAGAAGTCGCCCGCGTCGCAGCGTTACCGGCAGACCCCGCAACCTGCTTCAAAGGCGAGCTAAGCGGCAGAAAACGTCTGGCGTGGGCGCAGCCACTGAGCTTTTTACATATAAAACAGACCGCTAAAGCACTGAAGGCGACAATCAATGATGTATTGCTATGCGCCGCCACCGGCGCGCTGAGACATTATCTGGTGGAGCGTTGCATTGAACTGGATGTGGAGACAATTCACGCCGCCGTGCCTTTCAACCTGCGCCCTTTGGATGAACCAACCGCCGCTCTGGGCAACCAGTTTGGTCTGGTGATAGCGCCTTTACCCATAGGAATTCATGACCTGTCCGAACGCTTCGAGACCGTGCGCCGCGATATGCTGGCGCTGAAGCACTCGCAACAGGCGAAAGCGTTTTACGGATTATTAGGACTGCTTGGAAAAGGCCCTGACTTTCTGGAGCAGACTGCGCTGGAAACGCTAAGCAGCAAGGCGTCCGTAGTCATCACCAATGTGCCCGGCCCCAAACAGGCGCTGTATCTGGCTGGCAGCAAGTTGCTGGCGCCCATGATCTGGGCTCCACAATCAGGAGAAGTGGGCGTCAGCCTCAGCGTTATCAGCTATAACGGCGCCATACAATTCGGCGTCGCCGTGGATCAGGCCTTAATGCCTGACCCAGACAGACTGGCGGGCCACTTTGTCAGCGCCTTTAAAGAGCTGCAAGAGCTGGCTGAAGCCAAGCCCGGCGCTCAATCAAGCTTCTCGGCGAAGCCCCCGCCCAGCGCCTGATACAGCGCCATCATATTCTGCAGTTGCGCCAGGCGATTTGCAGTGAGCTGCAGTTGCGCCGAGCGCCGCGTTTCCTGCTGATCCAACCAGGCTTGCACGCCAGTGGCGCCGGAGCGGTAACGCACCTCCGCCAGACGCTCGGCCTCAGAGGCCAGCGAGAACGACGTGCGTAATGCGTCTTCCTGAGCCATCAGCTGTGTTCTGGCGGAAAGTTTGTTTTCCACTTCCGCCAACGACGAATAGAGTTTCTGGCGGAACTCAATCACCGCCTGTTCATAGGCCGCCTCGGAGACTTGAATATTCAATCGCGTCTGCCGCCACTGGATAAAGGGCAGACTCAACCCTGCGCCCAGGGACGCAACGGGGTTGCGCAATATATCCGCCAGCTCTGAACCGCCCGTCGCCAGCGAACCAGTCAAGCTGAAACTGGGATAATAACTGGCGCGGCTGTGATCCGTATCCGCCAGAGCGCTGCGTAGACGCATCTCCGCCGCCTGCATGTCCGGCCTTCGCGCCAGTAACGCAGCGGGAGTCGCCAAAGGTAAGGCAGGCATCGCCATTCCCGGCAGGGTTTGCGGATCTGGCACGGCGTTCTCCGGCGCCTGATCAAACAGAATCGCCAGCGCATTCTGGGCTTCCACCTTGTCCTGTAGCAGTGTTGTCAACGAAGCGCGCTGACTCGCCAGATTCTGCTCCGCCTGGATCAAGTCCAGATTGGAGACTGCGCCGCTACGCTGTTTGACCTGGGCCAACTCCAGTGCTTTGGCCGTGTATGCCAACGACGCCTCGCTGGCGGCGATGGATTCATTCAGATAGGCCAGCCGCCAATACAGATTCGCAGTGGTCCCGATCAACGTCAGCGTAGCGCCAGCCCGGTCCTGTTCTGTCGCCATCGCTTCCCAATGAGCCGAGTCGCGGGCGCTGGACAATTTCCCCCAGAGATCAATTTCATAGCTCAATCCCAGAGAAGCGCCAAAGGATTTACTGCTGGTATGGGCGTCAATATTACGCTCACGGGAAGCACTGAACTGCGCGCTGACGTCTGGCGTCAGATTGCCATCGGCGATGCCGGCGCGCAGCCGGGCCTGCCGTACTTTCAACGCCGCCAGCGCCATGTCGCTGTTGTCTTGCAGCGCCCGCTCAATCAGGCTGTTCAACTCCTCGTCCTGAAACGCTCGCCACCACTGCTCGGACGCCAACGCTTGCCCCCCACTCACTGGCGCATAGCTCCAGGATGCAGGCAGTTCCAGTTGCGGTTGAACATATTGCGAACGCGCCAGCCCTTCGCATCCCGTCAACAACAATGAGGACAATAATAAAAGAGCTACGTGTTTTTTCCTGCTCACGCCCATGAGACTTACCCGCTTTACTCCAAACTTCATGCGATTAGCGTACATCAATCACTCCCGCGCCAAGGCTTCAATCGGATCAAGTCGCGCCGCATTGCGCGCAGGTAAAAAGCCGAACAACACGCCAATCAGGGAGGAGCAAACCACCGCCGATACAATGGCGGTCACGGAAAATGACATTTGCATATCCTGAACCAGCATGGAGAACAAAGCGCCCACGCCGAATGACAACAAAATACCGATGCCGCCGCCGATCAGACACACCATCACCGCTTCAATCAGGAACTGCTGCAATATGTCACTTTGTCGCGCGCCGACCGCCATGCGAATGCCAATCTCACGGGTGCGCTCGGTAACGGACACCAGCATGATATTCATGACGCCAATGCCGCCGACGATCAAAGAAATGACAGCAATGGAGGACACCAATAAGGTCAAGGTTGTCGTGGTTTTCTCAACCGCCTTCAAAATGCTGTCGGTGCTGAAGGTGAAAAAGTCCTTCACGCCATGGCGTACGGTCAACAAGCGAATAATACCCTGCTCCGCCACTGCGCTGGAGAGACCATCCGGCGTGCGGACGATGATAGAGCTGAAATTCTGCCTGCCAATCAGGCGAGTCGTGGCGGAGCTGTATGGCATCCACACTGACAGATTGCCGCCGCCTCCGAACATATCGCTTTTATCCTCCGCCACACCGATGACAGTCCAGGGCGAAGCGCCGATCAAGATCACTTTACCTATGGGATCATCGCTGGCTGCGAACAGTTTTCCACGAGTGTTACTGTCAATCACTACTACTTGCGCCTGGGTGCGAATATCTTCCCGCAGGAGGGGCCGACCTTCCGCAACCACTAGCCCTTTTACACGGAAATACTGCTCGCCGACCGCATTGATGTTCACATTGACGGCGACATTGCGGTAACGAAGTTGCTGACTGTTAACGATACTGGGCGTCACGCTGTCGACAAAAGGCTGCGCCTGCAGCGCCTCCACATCGGCGGCCACCAAGGTATCAATGGCGGCGGCCCGCTCATCCCCCCAGTCCTTACCGGGGAAAATCTCAATGGTGTTAACGCCAATGGAATTGATATCGCTGATGACTTTCTGCTTGGCGCCCTCGCCAATGGCGACAATACTCACCACAGCAGTAATACCAATAATGATGCCGAGCATGGTCAGCAGCGTTCGCAAACGATGAGACGTCATGGCGACCCACGCCATTTTGAAGGCCTCAGAGAAACGCCCCAGCCAGGCGCCTCGCGGCTCCTTACGACTTGTCGCTGACACAGAGTCCGTTGCAGACTTCTCCGATTCCGAAGTCTCGTTCGTGCGATCCGCGATAATTTCGCCATCCTGAATCTCGATGATGCGCTCCGCTTTCGCCGCCACTAGCGGATCATGCGTAACGATAATGACCGTGTGCCCTTGCTGATGCAGCTCCCGCAACACCGCCATCACTTCCTGACCACTGCGCGTATCCAGCGCCCCAGTGGGCTCATCCGCCAGAATGACTTCACCGCCGTTCATCAGCGCTCGGGCGATGCTCACCCGCTGTTGCTGACCGCCGGACAGCTGACTGGGTTTGTGCTCACAGCGCTCCTCCAACCCCAGGCGCGACAACAGCATGTGCGCCCGTTCTCGGCGTGAGTTTTTGGAGACGCCGGCGTATACCGCCGCCAGCTCTGCGTTGCCTAAAGCATCGAGGTGCGACAATAGATGATAACGCTGAAAGATAAAGCCGAAGTGGTTACGGCGCAGAGCGGCCAGTTCGTCATCGTCCAGCTCCCGGGTCTCCCGGCCGCTGATTTTATAGCTGCCGCCACTGGGGCGATCCAGGCACCCCAGGATATTCATCAATGTCGACTTTCCGGAGCCCGAGGTCCCCATAATGGCGACCATTTCCCCCGGATAAATTTTCAGGTCGATGTCCTTAAGCACCGCGACCTGCTGCTCCCCTGCCTGAAAAATACGGTTCAGGGCGCTGATTTCAATCAAAGGCTCCTTCATACGGCGACATCAGCCCCCAATTACGACAGATGTTTCACCATCAACCGGAACTGACAGGCTGTCGCCGAGGATCACATTGTCCCCGTCATTCAAGCCGGACAGCACTTGCACATACACATTGTCGCGGATGCCGGTCTCGATTGTTCTGTCTTCCGGCTGGCCGTTCACCAGCACACGCACCTTATGTTGCGCGCCGCTGATCTCCTGCTCCGGATCTAATGCGGAAATGGGAATACTCAGTGTCTGCGCCTGGCGATTAATAATGACGGACACCTGCGCGGTCATGGCCACTCGCAGGGAGTAATCGGGATTAGGCGCTTCCAATACGCCACTGTAGTAAACAGCAGTGGTGGAGTTACTAACGGAGCCGTTATCGGAAATATTGTCCGGCGCCAGCTTGATAGTGCGCAGGACACCGTTGTATTGACGGTCCGGGTCACCAAGAACAGTAAAGTTCGCTTCCTGGCCTGACTTCACTTTGGTGACGTCCGCCTCTGATATTTGCGCCTTCACCGTCATCGTATCCAGGTTGGCGAGAATCAGCAGCGTCGGCGCTTCCTGGGTCGAAACAAGGGTTTGTCCCTGCTCGAACTTGGTGGCGATCACCACGCCATCCATCGGCGCCACGATCTTGGTGAAACCAAGGTTGGCCTTTGCAGTTTCAACCTGGATTTCCGCCTGACTGATCTGGGCCTCCAGCGCTTCAATTTCGGCCTTGGCGCTTTCCAACTGAGCGCGCGCGTTTTCCAGCTCAGACACCGAGGCCGCCGCCTGCGCATTCATTTCGCGCTGGCGTTTGAACTCCAGCTCGTAGTAGCGCAACATCGCCTCACGGGCGCGCCGCGAAGCCTTGACGTTTTTCAGTTCCGCCATCGCCCGGTTCAGATCGTTACGCTGTAAAACAGGATCGATTTCCGCCAGCAGTTGGCCTTTGGTTACTTTGTCGCCGACGGAGACATTCATAGACTTCAACTGACCAGTAACCTGAGCGCCCACCGCCACCTGCTTGGCGCCTTCCAATACACCGGTGGCCAGCACCGTTTCCTCTATGTCCCGCTTTTCCACGGGAGCGGTGATGTACTCAACGGGCTCGGGCTCGAACCAACTCTGAGCGTTCCAGCCGACAGCGGCCAAAACAACAAGAATGACCACTCCCACCAAAGCAGGACGACGCGTTTTCTTTGCCATGCGAATTACACAAGAAGTTAATTAATGAACACAGATAGGTTGAAGCCGTCGCGAACCCAGTATCCGCCAAGGGCGACGTTGATCAGAGAGGTTGCTCCAAAGTAGAGCACTCTAGCGAATTTTGCCTAGGACTTCTAACAAAAACACAAAACATGGACAAGCTTTATGAAAACCGCAATGCGCCGGTCATCAAAGCCAAAAACAGTTTTAAAAATAACAAAAAAAAGGGGCGCAAATTGCGCCCCGGAAAATAGCCCGGACTTAAATACCGGACCCTCTCATGCATTCCTTAATAACGTAGCAGGTACGTCGAATTACTCCGCAGACCAGTTGAACAGTTGCTCAACGATAGTAGTCAGAGGCTGACTGTAACCTGCCGCATTTTTCGCGTTGGTTTTCCAGCTGGAAGGAATAGGTTGCCCTTTCGCCCAGCCAGAACCGCCCTGGGTGTACTGAATGTTCAGTTTGTAGTTAGAGCTGTTGTTATAGCCTTTAACGCCAACGTAGTAAGTTCCCGCTTCGTTTGCAGAGCACTCCTCGCTAGTGCCTTCCAGATATGGACGGCACTGATAAGTAGTGTCGTTTGGCTGAGCGCCTTTGTTCACGTACAGGTCAGCGTCGCTGTCGCCAGTCATGGTGACTTTGAAAGAGCCAGTGGTCGTGAACGGACCGTAGAACGCCCACTTGTTCTGCTCAATGACGCCCGCTTTCTGCTCAGACTTGGTCTCGCTGGAAGAACCGGTCGGATTGTAATAGGAAACAGCATGCGCGCCAGGAGCCGGGGTCCACAGGAAGTCCGGATGACGGTTGTTGTACCACTCGCCGCCGATGATGTCGCCGTTGGAGTCCAGCTCCAGGTCGTACACATAACGAACGGTGTAGGCGCGGTCATAGGACGGATAATCTTTGTCTCTGTGAGTCGGGCTGGTTTCCACAATGTAAGTCAGCTTCATTTGAACGCCGACCACCTGAGTGGCTTGCTGCGCGCGATACTTGGAGAACTTGTCCTGGGTGTAATCGCCCATCGCGATGATCGCTTCTTGCGCAGTGTTGTATGAGGCGCCGGTTTGCGGGTTGAAGTAGTTATACTCGTACTTCACTACCGGCTGGTTCCATACTTCATAGTCAAAGGTCGCGTCGATAACGAAGCTGCGCTTGCTCACGCCGATCTGGTTGACCACCGCTTTGTGCCAGCTGCCTGGGTTGCTGTCGAAACACGCTTGATCCAGGATACGGCCGTTTTCATCCTTGCCGGGATCTTTGGAGTTACAACGTCCGCCGATGAAGCGTACGCCAGGAGACGCTTCCGCCCACAACAGCGTACCCAACGCTTTGATGTCGGATGGGAAGAACTTGATGTCCTTTCCTTCTGGCGACTTAACCGTAATGGAGTTAGCGGGACGCGGCAGCATGTACGCAGCGGGCGCCCAGCCGTGGCACAGCCCCATCCAGGCCTCAACGGAGCCGTAACGATCCCAGTAACCTTTACCGGACTCCCACATTTTCTGAGTCAGAGTGAAGTTGGAGTCGCCCACCAATAAGTCGTACTTTTCAGATGGGGACAGGTTATCGATTTCACCTGCGTCGATATACTCTTGCGGCTTGTGAGTGCTGGTGGCGAAAATCCAATGGTCGTACCAATTGGCTGGCCAGGAATCATTCAGCTTGGGGTCGGCGTAACGGATGCCCAGAGCGCCTTTGTAAAGTGCCCAGTAATCGTCGGACCAGGGCTGAACGTCCAGGGAAGCTTGCGTCAGGCTGGCGTTGTCCATTTCGTGAACGTTGCCGATCAGTTGATCGCCGTTGTCCACCAGGCGCGCAGCATTGTCATTGCTGAGCTCCATGGAGCGCATCATCATGAAGCCGTTGCCGCCAGTGCTGTTCAGCAGATCTCTACGCAGCTCATCTTTGTCTTCCACGAACTCGCCGGAGAGAATCGCTTCATCGCTGAATAGCGGCATCGCCAGATCGCCATTGACCGCTTCTTTGACTGGAACTTCGTCCATGACAGCTGCGGTGTCGGCGTGGAAGCGCTCCAGATAATCGCGAACATACTGCGCGTCCTGACCGGAAACTTGCGCCAAAGTGACGGCGGATACGCCTAGCGCCAAAGTGGAGACAGAAAATGTAATAGCCCGTTTAAGCGTGTTTTTCATCACGGTTATAACTCCTTTTAACCTTAATTGATCAGTATTTATATCTTTCCGTTTAACTGTTCAGATATTATGCGTAGCCATTGTTTTATATGTATAAAAGGCGGGGATCAGGCATATACATCAACTTATAAATATAAGCCTATGCCAGACCAAACAACGTATCTCCTTATATGCGGATCGTTCCATATCCTTTTACCGGCTAGGTTAGCCGGGCGGCAATCTATCAGGATTAGTCCATTTGGTCAAGCGTTTGAAACACTGCATCTCACCTTACTCAATAATCACGTAACACAATGAAATAAATCAAAAAAATTAAAAGCCACCTATTTTCTTCGTGTAAAAAAAGAGCTGTCGAGTCAATGTTTTGAGCTAAGTCAATACAATCGACTTAATTCTCAATTCACGAAATTCTCAGCCTTTTTTTATGAATACCTTTTCATGGCTACAATCCCCTAAAAGGCGAGCCCATTTTAATACTCGCGCATTATATTAATATCGGTATGGAATACTGTTGACGCAGATTTAAATTGATTAGAGTCAATAAGTTTATGGGTGGAGCCGCGCGGTGAAATAATTGAATTTTGAGTTGAGCCTTGTGATTTATCCGGCCGAAAATCTATCGGGGAAGTGTTCAGAAAGTTGGCCCTCATCAAACGCCGACATGGCCGACAAAAAAGAGCCATCCACACGCCTGCTAAAGCTATCGCATGTGAAAAGGTTGTCAGACGCTCCTCTCGGCAAGGATATCTTCGCCCCTCGAACCTCTATATTAAACTCGTTCCTGTCCGTTTTTGTTCACCATTTTTCTGTTTCTCCAGATTATCGAAGCTCGAGCCAATTATTGTCCCGTCTGTTTGGTATTGCGTATCGCTTGGGCATCGTCGGTGACGCCATCCCTTGTGAAGTTCCGTCTTTCCTGCTCCGTTTGACGCTTCCGCATATCGATACAATACTTTAAACATCTACTGTCGGCGCCGCGGAGGTTCTGGCTTGGCGCTGGCGTTCGCCTTCGAAGCAGGTGGCGTTCTGATGTTCAGATTAAAGAAGTTGAAGTGGCGGAGCCTGCTCCCCGTATTCGCATTCTTGTTGGCGCCTGATTTTATCATGGCCGCGGACCCCGCCGCCGGGCTCAAATTCGTCACGGAAGAGTCGCCCCCTTACAATTACACCGAGAGCGGCGAACTCATGGGAAGCTCCGTGGATTTACTGGAAGCAGTGCTGAACATTATTGGTTCCGAAAAGACGCGTGAGGACATCCAGGTGCATCCATGGGCGAGAGGATACCGCATGGCCTTGAACGAGCGGAACACGATGCTGTTCAGCACCCGCCGCAACCCAGACCGCGAGGATTCATTTCGCTGGGTAGGACCGGTCGCCTCTTCGCCGGTTGTGCTGATGGCGAGAAAGCGCAGGGATTTTGAGGTAAAACAGTTATCGGATCTGGACGCACTCTCAGTCGTCGCGGTCGCCAGCGATATGGGAGAGCAGGTGCTGGATGCTTATCAGATTCCGAAAAATATCCGCCAGACTGTCTCACATCCTGACATCGCCGCCCGCATGCTGATTTTTCGCCGTATTCACTTGTGGTCATATGGGCGAAGAACCGCTCTATGGCTCCTCAAACAGCAAGGCGCCAAGCTGGAGGACTATGAGCCAGTCTGGAGTTTCGGCTCAGCGGGAGATCTCTATTTCGCCTTCCACAAAGATACGCCTGAAGAGACGGTCCAACTCTTTCAGCATGTCTTGGACCAATTGAAAAATGATTACGGCGACGATGGACTTTCAACTTATGAAAGAGTGTTGAAGTCCTACATCGAGTAACCTTTTCCCATTACTGTCATCAGCGTGTAAAAAACATCCTGATCATAAAATACAAAAATCCCCGAAAACCCTACGGAATAAAGGGATTCCAGCGTTTTCCAAAGAGATATCCACAGGTTGTGTGGATATCTGAAGGGGAAAATCTGCGCAACTCAGGGAGGGGTGGAGCAGAAATCACTCTAACGTCGCCACCAGACGACGTGCGGCGTCAAGCGCGGAGTCGCGGTAGCGGTCCGCCATCTGTAAAGGCTGCATGGAGTCTACATTGAAATACACAGAGGCGATGCCAAAAGCGACGGACTGCAGAGCATCGTCGTCAGTATCGGGATAATCCCGTCTAAGAATCTCAGCGATATCGCCATAAAACCGCTCTGTCCATGAGCGCATGGCGTCGCTGATCGCCGCATCCCGGCTTGCGGCGAAGATCAAGGCTGACTCCAATTGCATACGCTCTCTGTCATCGTCTTCATATTCAAACAGCATGCGCAGAAATGCTGGCGCGACTTCCGTCGCCGGCAGGTCACTCAGCATTTCTCTCCACTCACGATCATACTGCGCCGCCATTTGCTCGATCAGTTGCAGGGTTAAATCCTCGCGGTTGCCGACATAATGACGCACTAGGCTGCGCTGCAATCCTGACTCTTCCGCAATACGCTCCAGCGTGCTCCCTTCCAGACCATATCTAGCCACGCAACGCCGAAAGGCCTGCATGATTTCTTCCGTTCTTTCCGACTTTTTGCTTGGCCGCGCCATATAGCCCCTCATATAAATTATCAGTATTGACAATTTATTCTCACCCACATAGATTGTCAACAATGATAATTTACCTGTTTAACCAACCTGAAACGATGAAACCGATAAAAAATCTGCACGCTGGACTCACCTGCGTGATGAGCAACAAGATGAACAACAAAGAGCGACGCAATGAACGCCACACCTGAAATAGGCTTACGCAGAATATTAAAAGAGTTCCGCTGGCGCGTTGGACTCACCTGGCTATTGGTGTTTCTCGAATATGCTCTGGACGCGGCCATCCCTCTACTGATCGGACTGGCGATAGACGACATGCTGTCCGGCGGTTCGACCCAAATGGCCTGGCTGGTTTGCGCCTTCGTTTTGATCACAGCCATCGCGGTCCTGCGTCGTTTCTATGACACCCGCGCCTATAGCAAAATACGCGTCAAACTGGGCTCAGAATTAGATCAACGACAGCAGGCGTTGTCCGTCTCCATTCGCAATGCGCGTTTGCATATGGCGACGGAGCTGGTCGACTTTATTGAAAAGGACACGCCGGAACTATTCGCGGCCGTCATCACACTGGTTGCTTCCGCCATGATTCTATCGTCCTTCTCAATGGACTTGGCGATGAGCGCCTTTGGGTTATTAGTCGCCATGCTGACGATTTACCTGTGTTTCCATCAGCGTTTTTTCCGACTCAATGGCGGCCTTAACTCGCAGATGGAACGCCAAGTCAGCATATTAAGCGCCCGCCAGCCGGGACAGTTGCTGAAGCATCTGCACGCCATTCGTCATTGGCAGGTGCGCCTGTCCGATGCGGAGTCCATCGTCTACGGTCTGATTTTTTTGCTGATCACCGCCTTCGTCGTGCTCAATCTTTGGCTCTGTAGCGGCTATGTCGGCATAACGACAGGCGCCCTGTTCTCAATTGTCACCTATTCCTGGCAGTTTGGAGACGCGGCAGTCTCACTGCCGACGACATTACAGAGCTGGTCGCGCCTGCATGAGATAACGATACGTCTGAATAACCCGGAAGCTCATGGCGCCGCCTGATGTATATTCAATCGCCCTTCCCCTGGGCGATTGACTCCAGCCGATCAAGCCGCTAGCTTACCCAGACTAACGCTATTCGCCTCAGGCGCGCCAGACAAACCCGGTAGCGTAGCTTACTCCTGCCTAAAAGCAGTCTGCTCAAAGGATGACAATGACAACTCAACACTGTTCCCACGCCAACCCACACATTTGCGTCTGCCCGCATATTTACGACAAGTCTGTTCAAAATGGCGTTAAGCGCTTTATCGGAGTTGGAGAGCAAGCGGAGTATCTTTGTTCGGAGTGCGCTAACGCAGAAAGCTTCAACCGCTGCTATTGGTGCGATGACTGTTTTGCCGCCGCGGACGCCGATTGTTATTGGTCGATAGCTGGCATGCTGGAAATCAAAAGGGAACCGAAAGCATTCCATTTTACCCGGCGGAAAATTCATCTCGACTTACTGAGCAAGCGCCGCCTTCTCGCCCTAGAGCCGCTACAAAGCCATCCCACGGACGCCATGCTTTTCACCGATGATGGCGGATTGTGGCGCGTGAATCTCCAGAATGGCGAATCCGTCCAGGTCGCAACCTTACCTGTTGAGCAGATCCATCCCGCTGGGGCAATTACCCTGAAGATCAGTCCTGACAATCTGTTTCTGGCCATCACCTCTTTGCTATACCGGCATGCAGACGAAGGCTCTTCCAATAAAGGCTTAGTGCTGGACCTCAGCTCTGGCGAGATCCTCATGCAGCTTGACGCTGGCGACTACCATATGGAAGAAGCGGACTTCCCCGTTGCTTTTTTTGAGCAAGATGGGAAAACCTTATTAGTCTGCGCCACCGACTGGAATCAACTGGATATCTTCGACCCGAGAACGGGAGAATGCCTAACCCCGCGCCATTCCGACACGCCGCCAGAACATGATGAAGACGCTACTTTTATGAGTGAATGGAGCGGCGCCCTCGTTATCTCGCCGAACGGCCAACGCATCGCCACGATCGGCTGGGTATGGCACCCTGTCGGCGTCGCCTACAGCTGGGACTTGCAACACTGGCTTAACCACAACCCCTGGGAACCGGACATCGGCGAATCCAAGGTCATGTACGCCAGCTGGGATTACTTCTGGTCCTCGCCCTTTTTCTGGGTCGACGAAGACCGCATCTGTATTTGGGGATGCCAGGACCTGCATACCGACTACGACGTCCCCCTCGCCAGCGCCGCCATCTTCGACGTCAAAAGCGGCGACCAAATCAAATGGTTCGCCGGCCCCACCATGAATGCCTTTTACTTCGACCAATACCTGTTCTCAACCACGGAAAAAGGCGACGCCATCACCATCTGGGACCTGGAAAGCGGCGCACTGCTTTACGAATACCCGTGCGACCTTCCTGTTAACTACCTGCCTGGGAGTAGGGAATTTGTTTGTGATGAGGGTAATGGGGTGTTGGCGCTGTATGGGTGGAGTTTGTAGGCAATTAAATTAATAGCTTGACGCTCAATACACCTAACCTAAGTTTGCTATCTCAAATAAATTCTCACAATTATTCGATTCAAATGAGCAAAAATACAAAGCAATACTTTGCCGTCTTCGGGGATATCCATGGAAGGGTCGCGTTAATGTACGCCGCGTCGCTATTATGGCAGAAAGAAACGGGAATTCAGCTCACAGGCATTCTGCAGGTGGGCGATATGGGCGCTTTCCCAGATCCCCTTAATGTCGACGACGCAACCAGACAGCACGCAAAAGTTGATCCAGATGAATTAGGCTTCAGTCAGTTCTGTGCACACAGCCAAGACGCCGAACTGTTCCTTAAGCCTGCTAACTCTCCTCCAACATACTTTGTCAGGGGTAATCACGAAGACTTTGATTATCTATCACAGTTTAAGTCTCCTGCACATGTAGACAAATATGGAAAAATAAACTTTATCCCTGATGGACATTGGGTACATCTGGCTTCGCACACTACAATTGGAGCATTTGGAGGAATCCCTCCTGTTATTGAAACAAAACGAAGAGGAAAAAAGAGCAAGAAGACCTATAAGAAGTCAAAATTAAAGTCGTTGAATGATCCAAAGCTTTTCACTGAAGAGTTTGCTAGAACAGCTTTCAATAAAGAAAACAAGCTGGATATTCTATTAACTCATGCAGGGCCTAAATGCGCTTCTCTTTCGGAAGGTTCACTTCTTTTGACAGAACTAACGGAAAGGATAAAGCCTAAAATTCATATCTTTGGACACCACCACAAAGTCATTCCACCCTGTGAAGGGCCTGCAGGCAGCATATTGATTGGGCTGGAGCACTTCAAGTTTGACGCGTCCAAGGAAAAAATTATTAAGGGTTCATGGGGCATACTCGTCTTGGACGGATGCTCAGCGGAGTTTACATTTATCGACAGTGAAGCTCCTTTTCTTTCATGCATAAATTACTTCGACTATAGAAGCTTCCTAACTTTATAATCTTAGTGCAACGTCGGCTCGACAATAACCTCTCTATTGCACACCACCCGACATTCTTTATTCATTCTTTTAAATGCGATCATCACATCTCTAATTTCTGGTCGAACATCTCTAACATCAAAATAATCAAGAAGCTTCAACTCCGAAAAGCTTAAAATACTCTCTGCTGAAATAGAGCTATCATCCAGCACCAGACTAGATATATTTTCGTACCCGGTAGTTTTTTTAATGTAGCGCAGCAGTTTATCATCAGAAGCATCTCCCATAATCGCCAAGCGATCAGATATGCTTTGCATTTCAAACCACTCCCGCCCCCTCCATAAATCAAAGCCAACCCTCCCCTGTAAAGAGTTTGCTTTTTCGAAGTAGTTGCCTGTCGCTAGGATAGCGTATACTCTCCCAGTATCACCAAGCCCAATTCGATAATTAAAATTATCTTTACTATGCAACTCCAATGACACAGGCAAACCATTCCGCCACTCATATTCTTGTGAAAGATCATTTTCTTGAAGCATAAGAAACTCTATACTTCCAAAAAATGTCCAGTTAGCTTCATGAAGAAGAGCGCCTTCATAATAATATTTCTCTTCAACACAGAAACCTTTTTCAAAATAAAAAACGGTGCCTGACAATGGCTTACCCTTATAACAAACAGGTTCTTCATCCGTTTCTAAAACACTCATATCCAGGTATAAATCTGAAGACGCCAGATTAGACCAATATAAATTCTTATACCCTGTTTCTATTCTTCCATTTACTACCACATCCCCTTTAACACTTCCATCCGGTAATCGGATAAACGCAACACCCGAAAACACTTCGTCTTTATAGAGTAAGACTCCATCTTTTTCAGTTAGCCTATCGATTAAAACTCTTAGCATTACCCACCTAATGAAACGATATGAGTTCTCAAAACAGCCTCCTACGCGCCATTTACTCCAGCGGAAAGCCTTATCGCCACCTCCGCGCCAGCACTTTCAAGCATAATGGAGTCTAATATAAGCGGTCTCTTTCCACCTTTCGACACTACAACAGGCTCCTCTTTCAAGAGGTTCTTAACTTCCACCGTAGACATGCCGGTCAGACGTTTAATTGCAGTCACAAACTTTCCGATACTCTCACCAACAGCTTCTATCACTAGAACATACCCATCATCAACCTCCTCACTGCTCTTTATTTATTCGTCCATAAAGTTACTGATAAATCTCATCTTTTCCCCAAAATCCTGGAGTATAATTAATTTTATATTCTGAGCTATTAACCTCAGCAAGGAGCCCAGCTAAAGCGACTCTTGCATCTGTTGTAAGACTATCCATAGAGAAACCCGGATAGGCCAATTCAACCATATCTTCAACCATTGCGCTTTTTAAAAATTCATCGCGCCCTATTAAAAAGCATCTATAGAACCTATATGCTATATATCGTCTAGCTGAAGCTACCACGTCATCGACAAATACGGGAGAAAGTTCTCGATAACGCATTGTAAATCTAACATTCTCCGAACGATAGCTTAAACTTTCATCATATAAAGCCAAAGAACCAGCAACAGTATCTGCGTCATCATATGACAGATTAGGCCTAATCTGAACAAATACTCCATATCCTCTATCAATCAATGGCCACTCCTTCACAGGCGTACGTAACATATTTTCAACTGATATGGATATCACTCTGCAGTTTGCGCGCCGCCATTCGGCAGCCTCCACTTTTCCTCCGACAACATCGCGAAAGAATGCCATCAAATATCTTCGTTGGCTCTCATCAACAACACTTTCCAAGTACCGGTATGCTGAAAATTTATCTTCCCGCATAATTCTTCTTATTTTATCCAGCAGGAAATCTGGAAATTCATTTAAGTTACTTATTTTTCCAATCACATATACCCCTAATCTTCTCAGGTTGTAGTAATCAGTATTCCCGGCTTGATAATCGCTCTAGTAGCGCCATCACCTTGTACCATACAGGCCCTAGCCAAATACAAACGCCTACTACGACCAATACCTGTTCTCAACCACGGAAAAAGGCGACGCCATCACTATCTGGGACCTGGAAAGCGGTGCACTGCTATAGGATATCCGTGTGACCTTCCTGTTAACTATCTGCCGGGAAGTAGAGAATTTGTTTGCAACGAGGGCAATTGAGTGTTGGGGGTGTATGGGTGGAGTTTGTAGTCAATAAAATTAATAGTTTGCTGCTCGTTACACCTATGGAACCTTTGAAAAACTATCTGCGGCGTCAAAAGTCGGCTCAAAATACTCACTTATTCACGATAAATTGCGCATTTCGCCAAATTCTAACGAGTACTTCAAAGCCAGCTCCTTATACAATCCTCCAGACAAATTAATACAGCCAACAAGCAACCCTTCACCTAAAAAATCACATATAAATCTTAATCTGAGTGCATCACTGTACCTCTCCATCTCTGTGGCTTGCATCCTAAAGACGCTAACAACGTCAATAAAAGTATCAAATAGCGCACACTCCAATGCAAAAATACTATTGAATTTGTTGATAACTTCAACATTAACCATTATGCGGTCATCGAATCTACTCGAAATAAGTTTAAACCTGCGGTCTTCATCAAATACTGCAGACAACTCGTCAAGAAATCTCAGATACAATCCCTGATTAACATCCGCACTCAAGCTTTTATTAATCCGGCATCGATATAGGCATTCTATGCCGCATATTTGATGCTTGGGTGGTTAAAGTATTTTTTCACCCTCGAAGGCTTCTTTTGTAACATACACATATGGGATCGAACTTTCTTTTTGAGATCCCCTTTCTTTCGTGCCGGCTTACCACTGTGAACTCCCGCTTTTAAGTCACAATTCAAGTATTCGTCCGGGTTCAATTCCGGGGAATAGGCGGGTAAATAGAACACTTCTATACGATCCTCATTCTCCTCAAGCCAAGCCTTCACAACCTTGGCGTGATGGACTCTCAAATTGTCCAGTATCAGGAAGACCTTCCGTTGGGCGTCTTGGATCAGCCGCTTCATGAACCCTATCAACCGGTCTGCGTCCATTGAGCCGTCATAGATTTGAAACCGCACTTTGCCCTGGTTGCTGATCGCTGAGATCATATTGACCGACTCACGCTTGGCGTTCAGGCGAATCACCGGTGTTCTCCCTTTCGGCGCATAGCCCCGCCCATGTTGAGCGTCGCTTCGCAGCCCCGTTTCATCCCCCCAATAGATCTCCGCCCCTTCCGCCTTCGCTCGTCCGCTGATGACCGGGTATTCCTCCTTCAGCCACTTATCGACTTGATACGGGTTTTGCTCATACGCTTTCTTCACCGGCTTCTGCGGCGTGAAACCCCAGGCGGTCAGATAACTGCCAACCGTTCGGATCGCCAAGTGCTCTCCCGTCTCCTGCGCAATAAGCTGTTGCACCGTCTTACGGGTCCAGAGCGCATACTCCAGCTTGAGCTGGTCCGGGCTTTTATCGACAATCAAACATCTGATTCGGTTCTCCTGGCTTGGCGTCAATCGCTGTCCCGAACCGGGCTCTCGTCCCCGGGGCTTGGATTTAATCCCGCTAACCCCTTGCGCTTCATAAGCTCTAATCCACTTTCCCACCGTCAGGTTATGGACACCGACCTTATCGGCTATTTCCTGATAGCTATACCCCTGCTTGCGCAGTCGCACGGCCTGTTTTCTTTTTTCTTCCTGCGCTGCGGCAGGTAATGAGCGAGCGTCTTCTATAATCATATGGGCATTGTATCATGCCTATATCGATGCCAGGTTAATAGCTAACAAGTCCAACATTTTATCTCGTCCTCAATGCTCTATTCATAAAGATAAAGAATCACTATTCTCCGCTGCTACATAAGATCGGCATTCTGTCTAACCTAACGCGCAACATACCGCCCATTAGCCGCATCGTCCAACAGCTGCTCCAGCAGGCCGTTTTCCTGGACTATTTTGAGTCCCTTATTGAAGGCGTTGCGCATTTTTTCTCCCCGTGGATTTTTGGTGAAGATGAGTCGGTAGGGCCAGGATTCGATGGGGGTGGGGTTGTAGGTGATGAGGTTGGATTCCCGGGGAAAGTTTTTGTGCAGGATATACAGGCCGACGTACTTATCCAGGGAGAAGGCGTCTATGCGGCCGGTGAGTAGTTTGGCGAAGTTGAGACGTTCGTCGGATACGACTTCCATTTCCAGGTTGATTCCCTGTTCTTTGGCGGCTTCAAACCAGGGGTAGCTGGCGCTCATCAGGCCACCGAATTTGAGTCCCACCAGATCCTTGTAGTCGCGCCACTGCATAGGTTGCGCTTTGGCGTAAAAGAAAACAGCGGAGCCTTCAAAAATCACATCGGAGAACAGGTAAATTTTTTCCCGTTCTTCGGTTTTCACCCAAAGGATAGAAGTGTCCCAAAGTCCGTTTTCCACAAACAACGCCACCCGATTCCAGGGGAAGAAGCCAACTTCTACATCAACATTCGCGGCCTTGAAGCAGACTTCCGCAATATGCGCCGCCATACCGTAATGCTGCAGTTCTTCAGAAAGATAAGGCGGCCATTCGCCAATAGCGATGCGAGCCGTCTCAGCGGCGGATGAGGTATACCCGGCGAAAATGAGCGCCAATGCCAGGACTACGCCACGAGTTCGCACCATAAGCTACTGAGACTCTGCAGAGGTTATTTCTGTCTAAAAAGCATAAACAGCGACACTCAAGGGGGCAAGTTGGCGCGCTTGCGGGCGTCGACTATGAGGTCAGCGACGAGGCCCAGTCAGATAGTTCATCAATGTATATTGCCTCGGAGCGCCCCAGCTCATAGGCCTCGCTCAATGCCGTCTCTTCATCCAGGATAAAAAGCAAGTGAGGAGAGTCACAGTGCTCATTGGCGTAAAAGTAAAAGGGGCGATCAACAGACAGCGCCTTGAAACGCTCTGACCGCGTCACGTTCGCCAACGCAATATGCAGGCAGTAAAACACGCGGCGTTCATAAAGTTGGTAAATCGCTTCATATTCTTCTTCAGGAAAATTCTCATCGTCCCGGTGAGCTTCGTAGAACTCATATAGAGGGAAGCAGGCTTCCGGCAGCTCAAACCCGCAGGAGCCGTCAATCAGTCGGACGCCGAAGTCAGGGTCTTCGTCCATGGCGTTTTTCACAGAGGCATAGACATAACCAAGCGCTTCCGGCGGGTCGTTTCCATCGTAATACCACTCAATGCACGCGGCTTTGATCGGGGCCTGCGGCTCACTCCACTGCTCTGGGTTACGCCAGTAATCAAAAGCCTCCAGCAGATCTACCGCCAGCTTCCCGGCGATATCCGCATTTTTCTGCGCATCGAAGTACTGCACCAGTGGCGCAAGAAATTCCGAAGGAGCCGCCAGGTTCCGCCGCGCCTCATTCAACTCCGCCGTCAACTGACTTCTGATTTGTTCATTATCGATCAAGGTCTTCCCCTTGTTATTAATATGGCAATGATATTGGCATGTTAATAATCAGGCGCAGGGATGCGTCTGCGCGGCGGCTAGCCGCGGAAGAAAAATAGAAGAAATCTATTTGTCTGCCTAATTAATACCACCTGACTTCAACTACACTAAAACCATTATGATGACATCCATTAATGCATAAAAGCGCAGCGAAATGCCCAGTTCTATGACAACCCTATTGCGTAAACTCCAAACCGTCTGGCGGCTTCCGCGCCAAGAGAAGTTGTGGCTAGCGTTTTTGTTTCCGTACAGCGCAATGGTGCGTGTGATGATTTGGGGGTTACCGTTTCGGCGTTTCGCCTGGGTTTTGGGGCGCGCGTCTGCGAATCATGAGGCGCTGTTTTACACCCCTGCGGAGCAACAATTATTGGCGCGACGCATCGGGGCCGTTTGCCGTTTGGTCGCCCGCTATACGCCGTGGGAGTGTATGTGTCTGGCGCAGGCGATTATGGCCAGAACGCTGCTGGGGTTTTACAAGACGCCTTACGTTATCCATCTGGGCGTTCTTAAAGAAAACGGTTCTGACAGTAGCTTGAAAGCACATGCCTGGCTCAGAGTGGATCGCGCCATCATTACAGGCGGCGCCGACAGCGAGAGCTATGTGAAGGCTTCCACCTACCTGCCGCGATTTTTATCAGCCGAGTAATTGGCGATGAGACTGCAGGCGCGAATAAACCTCTTGCAGGGCAATTTTCATGGCTGGGTAGTGTTGCTCAAGCTGCACATCCAGACGTTTTAACTCCCCCCTTGTGTCATGCGGTTCGTATACAGAGTCGCCTTTCGAATAGCGCTGGGTCGCTTCCCGCATATCCTGCTCTAAACCTGAATATGACTCCAAGCCGAAATGCTCAGCCAGCGCTGCTGAAGCGTCCGCAATAGATTCATACCCCATCGCCCGCACTGACGCATCAGACGCCAACGCCGCCAGCATCGCCTGGGCGAACCCCAGGTATGTCCCTGCCGCGGCGCCAAGCAATCTTATATCCGCCGATGGGACTTCAGATTGTTGCGGCGTCAGCAAGGATGCATCCGGCAATAGCTCCGCGTTGGCGCCGGTAAATGGCGGTGGCGGCCAGTCTGCGGTGAGCCATTTGGGCGTCCCCCGCAACAGAGACTCCAGCACGGATAGATAATCGCGATAAAGACAAAGCGACGGACAATGAAATGCGCGCTGATAGAGATCAATATGCATCAGGTTCCAGGAAGACAACTTGATCACCAATCGCCGCCCCATCTCCGCCGCCCATTGCGCCCATAGGCCAACGCAACGGCGTAGCGCGTCTACTTTGAGCGAGGGGGATAGACGCTGATGGCGAACAATCTGGTTCAGCAGAAACGGCTCCCCCAGCACCAATGCCTGCGGATGCTGCTTCAACATCTGACACGCCAAGGTGGAGCCACATCGGCTGGTATGAAAAATCAGGCCCGCTGGCGGCGTCTCCACGCCCACCCCGTTCAGCCGTTCCTCAAAGTGGGTCAACCCGGCGCATTGTTCCTCTTGCGGCAGCGCCTCCACCGCCTCATGAAAAAATCCCGGCCGCAGCTCCAGTCGGTCGGGATTGATCCATCGTAACAGCAAACGCTCGTTCACCGTGGTTAGTTCATAGGGGATCAGCATCGACACCTATCCTTGTTTGCATTTGACAACCCCATGGATATTAACGGGTTCCTCCCTGCAGGATCGAGACTCTCGCTCTTCTACGCCTGCATTTCCATATCAAATACCAGCACTTCCGCATTCTCCGCGTTAGTGAAGTTGAGCTGACTGACGTTTTCCAGCGCCGCGCCATCGCCTCCCGTCAGCGCTTCCCCGTTCAGCGCCACACTCCCTTTGACGACCTGCACCCACACGCCTCGCTGCGGGTCAATATCAAGAGACACAGACTCTGCGCCATCAAGGCGGGCGGCGTACAGGTTGACATCCTGATGGATCGTCACCGAGTCTTGCGCACCATCGCGACTGCCTATCAGGCGAAAGGCGCCGGTCATGGAATCTGGCGCAAACGCCTTCTGTTCGTAACCCGGTTTGAGCCCTTTCTGCTCCGGGTAAATCCAGATCTGCAGGAACTCCACGCCCTCTGTCCGCGACTGGTTGTATTCGCTATGACGAATGCCGGTTCCCGCAGTCATCCGTTGCAGTTCTCCAGGGACGATAACCGAGCCGTTGCCGATGCTGTCTTTGTGCTCCAAAGCGCCGGACACGACATAGGAAATGATCTCCATATCGCTATGCCCATGCGTGTCGAAACCTGCGCCTGGCGTCACTTGATCCTGATTGATCACGCGCAAAGGACCAAAGCCCATATGCGCTGGGTCGAAGTAATGTCCAAACGAAAACGTATGCTTTGAGTGCAGCCAACCGAAATTGGCGACGCCACGCTCGTGTGATCTGCGAATATTCATACTGTCTCCTCCTGTATTCGTTGCATGGAGACAGTATAAACCTCTCATATTAGTAAACAATTAGTCACAAATGAGCCATAGTGTCGCCATATATGCGACAATTTTTAAGGGCGTACGCTAATACTTGAGCGCGTACGCCAATATTTGTGTACGCACACCAGTATTTGTACACGCAAAACAAAGACTGAACCGAAAACGGCAATTGAGAGGAAACCATGGACAAACTGGCGGGGCTTACAGCCTTCGTAAAGGTGGCGGAAGCTGAGAGCTTCGCCAAGGCGGCGCGAGAGATGGGACTGTCGCGCTCGCAGGTGAATCGACAGGTGATTGCGCTGGAGGACGAACTGGGCGTCACCCTGCTGGCCCGCACGACGCGTCAAGTCTCTCTCACCCCGACCGGACAGGCGTTTTATCTGCGCGCCAAATCCATTCTTAACGATCTGCAGGAAGCGGAAACCGCCATTCAATCCGATCATGCGGAGCCGCAGGGCGATTTGAAAATCAACGCGCCCATGTCCTTCGGCACCCTGCATTTGAGTTCCGCCCTGGCGGACTTCATGACGCGCTACCCCAACATCCGCGTACACCTGGTGTTGGACGACCGTTTTGTCGACCCAGTTTCGGAAGGCTTCGACATTACGGTGAGAGTAGCGGAAACCCGCGAAGCGCCTTCGTTGATTGAGCACACCATCGTTGAAGCAAAACGCCTGTTGTGCGCGTCGCCGGGATATCTGCAACAGCATGGTCGCCCTCGCACCATCAAAGAACTCGCCAGTCGCCCTTGCCTGCATTACGGCAACCTCGCCTCCGGCTATACCTGGCGGCTGCGTCGCGGCGACGCCCCGGAAACCAGCGTCCGGGTGAACGGGGTGCTGTGCTGCAATAACGCGGAAGCCCTGCGCGACGCCGCCGTGGCGGGGCTTGGCGTCGCCTTGTTGCCCACGTTTATCGCCGGCCCGGAATTGCAGACGGGACGTCTGGTGACCGTGCTGCCGGAGTATCAGGCGCCGCCGGTTTATCTGAGCCTGTTATACCCGCCTAACCGGCATTTGGCGGCCCGGGTTCGCGTCTTCGTCAAGTTCATGCAGGACCGTTTTGGCGATCCGCCCTATTGGGATCTGATTTCGTGACGATTCGCACAAGTTTCTGAAATAAGCCCGAATTTTCTAGCAAAATTAAATATTTATGTAACATTATCCCTCTATCTTCCGCGCGACTTTCACAAGCAGGACAGAGAAAGGAATAATGAAAAGAATAAGCAGACGCGACTTTATCAAAGTCACCGCCGCCGGCATGGGGGCGTTGGCCATATCCACTGGTCTGATGGGATGCAGCTCCGATGACGACGGCAATGCGCCCTATCAGGTAAGCTTCAGCCATGGCGTCGCCAGCGGCGACCCGCTCAGCGACCGGGTGATCATCTGGACCCGCGCCCTCCCTGACGATGCCGGCGCCGAGGTGTCGGTATCCTGGGAAGTGGCGGACGACGCAGGCTTCACCAACCTGCTCCACACAGGAACCACGCAGACCTCCGCCGCTCAGGACTTCACCGTCAAAGTAGACGTGTTGAACCTACAACCCGGAGCAACTTACTACTACCGCTTCACCGCAAACGGCGCGACCTCACCGCCGGGCGTCACCAAAACCTTACCGACGGTCAGCCCGGAACAGGTGAAGTTCGCCGTATTCTCCTGCGCCAATTACCCCGCCGGACACTTCAACGTATACGCGGAGGCGGCGTTGCATGACGACCTGGACGCCGTCATACATCTGGGAGACTACATTTACGAATACGGCGCCGGCGGTTATGCGACGGAAGACGCCGCCGCGATAGGACGCACGTTGCCGGACGACAACGCCAACGAAATCCTGACCCTCGCAGACTACCGTAAGCGCTATGCGCTATATCGCAGCGACGCCAACCTGCAGGCGCTGCATCACAAAACGCCGTTCATCACCGTCTGGGACGATCATGAGGTCGCCGACGACACCTGGAAGTCCGGCGCCAAAAACCACGATGAGGGCGAAGGCGAGTTTGAGGATCGCAAAATAGCGGCGCTGCAGGCTTACTTCGAGTGGATGCCGATTCGACCTGTTGTGGAGGATAATCAGGAAATCATCTATCGCCAGTTTCAGTTCGGCGATCTGGTGTCCCTCTACATGCTCGACACCCGGGTGCTCGCCCGCGACAAACAGCTGGATTATCTCGACTATCTGGACCCGGTCAGCGGGAACTTCAACGCGCCTCAGTTCAGCGCAGACGTCAGCGACGCCAACCGCACGCTGCTGGGCGCGGAACAGCGCAACTGGCTGCAGAACGCCATGGCCGCGTCCAACGCCACCTGGCAGGTGCTGGGCCAGCAAATACTGATGGGACGCATGCTGCTGCCCGCGGAACTGCTGACGCAACTGCTGGACCCAGACCCCAACACCATCCTGCCGGCTTTCGCCGAGCTGGCGAATATCAAGGGCCGTATCCTGATGGGCGATCCCAGCGTGACGGATGCGAAACGCGCAAGAGTGGAAACCGTACTGCCTTACAACCTGAACGCCTGGGACGGCTACGCGGCAGAGCGGGAAGTTTTGTTTGAGACGGCGAAAGCCATGAACAAGAATCTGGTGGCGTTGGCGGGAGACACTCACAACGCCTGGGCCAGCGATCTGAAAACCCTGTCCGGCGACCATGTCGGCGTGGAGTTCGCCACCGCCTCGGTGTCCTCTCCCGGTCTGGAAACTTACCTTTCCCTGCCCGATGACGCGACCACGATTGCCCAGACCGAACTGGGCGTGACCACGCTGGTGAGCGATTTGCGGTATCTGAACGTCAATCAGCGCGGCTACCTGCTGACGACATTCACCGCAGACGAAGCCAGGGCGGACTGGCGTTTTGTCGACACCGTGAAGAGCCCGACCTACCAGCTGGCCGCCGCGCGTTCCGTCAGTTATAAAACGCTGCCGGGGCAAAATGACCGCAAGTTGATTAAAGTCTGATGAATTAATCAGGCCCTGTCTCCCGCGGCTAGACGATACGCCGGCCTCACAGGCCGGCTTCGCTGTTTACGAACTCGCCCAGATAATCCATAAACGCCTTTACGCAGGCTGGCGTGTACTTACGGCTGGGGTAGATCATCTGCAGCCCCACTGCGCCCGTGTCTGCGCCATGCAGGCCGACAACCTGATCCGGCAACAGTTGGAGCAGCCGTCCTTCCGTTATATCCCGACTCACATCGCACCAGGATTTCAGCGCGATACCCAACCCCGCCAATGCCCATTGGCGGATCAGCGCGCCATCGTTGCTCGCCAGAAAGGCCTCCACGGTCAGCGTTCGCCAGCCTGAGTCGGATTGAAAGCGCCACTCCGTCAACATTTCCCCAAAACGCGTCATCACCAGACAACGATGCCCCAGCAGATCTTCCGGCGTTTGCGGCTGGCCAAATGACGCCACATACGCAGGCGACGCGCAAAGCACGCGCCGATTGTCAGCCACCAGAGGGCGCACAATGAGATTACTGTCCGGCAGGTTGCCGTAACGAATGGCGAGATCAAAACCTTCTTCAATCAGATTCACCACCCCGTCATGTAGATGCAAAGTGGGTCGCACTTGGGGATGCAGGCTGACAAACTGCGCCAGCGCCGGGGCCACATACTGCCGGCCAAAATCTGAGGTGCCGGTGACGCGCAGTGAGCCGCGCAGCTCCCCTTCTTTCTCCCGCAGAGCCGCTTCCGCCTGCGCCATTTCCGTCACAACCCGCTGACCCGCCTCGTAAAAACGCGCGCCCGCCTCGGTCAATGCGATGCTGCGGGTGCTGCGCTGCAATAGCCGGGTCTGATAACGGGCCTCCAGCGCATTCATGCGCGCCGTCATACTCGCCGGCGACAGGCCCACTTCCCGTCCGGCAGCCGCCAGTCCGCCTGCGCGCACCACTCTGACAAACAGCTCAATGTCGTCAATCTTGCTCATATTATTCAGCTTTTACGAAAACAGATTACACATATACGACGATTATCAACTTTTTCTATAAGCATTAGGCTGCATTACATCAGCTTCCGTCAACAGAGTGACTCCCATGTATATCAATCATGTTCTGATTCGCACACAAGACCTGACGGCCATGACGACGTTTCTCGTAGAGGTTATCGGGCTCAGGAACGGCGACCGTCCCGGCTTCCGCTTTCCCGGCGCCTGGCTGTACAGCGACGACCGTCCCATCGTTCATTTGGTCGGCGCGGATGCGTCGGACGAAGAGCAGGCCGCCTATCTTGGCGATAACACATTGGAAGGACCCGGCGCCGTTGATCATGTGGCGCTGGCGGGCGCCGATTACGAGCAACTCTTATCCCGTTTACGGCATCACGGCGCGACGTATAGCGAGCGCACCGCGCCCGCTTCACGGGAACATCAGGTTTTTGTGGAAGGTCCGGAGGGACTGAAGCTGGAACTGTTGTTCGCCGAAGACAAAACCCCTTATCCCTCTTGAGCGGAGTATTCCCATGCATTACCCATTACTGTTTAACCCGGGCGTTATTGGCGCACTGGACATCGCCAACCGCATTGTCATGGCGCCGATGACCCGCGCCCGCACGGCTCAACCTGAAGACGCGCCTCGCGATCTCATGGCGATCTATTACGCCCAGCGGGCGCGAGCCGGCTTGATCGTCAGCGAAGCCACGCAGATTTCCGCACACGGCAAGGGCTACTCCTTCACGCCAGGGATCTACACCAACGCGCAGATCGCCGGCTGGCGCAAAGTTACCGATGCCGTCCACGCCGCCGGCGGACGGATTTTTTGCCAGCTCTGGCATGTCGGCAGAATGTCGCACGCCTCATTGCATGAAGACGGCATGCCGGTTGCGCCTTCCGCCATCGCCCCTGACGCCAAAGTCTGGATCGTAGGCGAGGACGGAGTGGGTCAGATGCTGGATTGCCCCACTCCCCGCGCCCTCACTCAGGCGGACATCCAGGCGATTATCCGAGACTACCGACAGGCGGCGCTTAACGCCATGGAGGCGGGATTTGATGGCGTGGAGATTCACGGCGCCAATGGCTACCTAATCGACCAGTTCCTGCGCGCCACCGCCAACCAGCGCGACGACGATTATGGCGGCAGCCTCGACAAGCGTATCCGTTTCGTGCAGGAGGTGGCGCGTACGGTATGCGACGCCATCGGCGCGCATCGGGTTGGCATCCGTTTATCGCCGTTCATCACTCAGAGAGGCATGGACGATCCGGAAGCGCCTGTGGCCATCCTGACGGCGGCGAAAACTTTCAACGAGCTGGGCATGGCGTATATCCATCTGGCGGAAGCGGACTGGGACGACGCCCCTCCCGTGCCGGACAGTTTCCGCCGCCATCTACGGGAAGTCTACAGCGGCGCGGTGATCGTGGCGGGCAATTACAACGCCGACAAAGCCAACGCGATCCTCAAAGCGGGCCACGCTGACTATGTCGCTTTCGGACGCATGTTCCTAGCGAATCCAGACCTGCCCTACCGTCTGCAGCACAACCTGGAGCTGAACGCCATCACCGATCCCTCCACCCTGTTTGGGGGCGATGCGGCGGGGTATACGGACTACCCCGCCTATAGCGGCGTCGCGCAAGCAACATGAAACTAAGTGGGTTTAAAAACGGTTAAGTCAGCGAGTCGAGATATAAACAGGCCGCCATCGGCCTGTTTATCCTGAAAAGCAGGCTTAATTTGGATTCAACTGAACATCCGCCGGTACGAGAGCAGGTCCAGCCAGGACAGGAATATCATGGTCCGAAACGTTATTCTGCTCTATAGGGTCGTTTGTCGCCGCGCCCACGGTGAGCGACATGGGCAAGCTCCCTTCCTGGCTGGGCCTGAAAGACAATACGAATTCTTTCTCCGCGCCCGCTTCGAGTTCGCCAGCGAAACAAGTGATCAGGCCGCCTGCGCGTTCGCATCCGGCAGGTGTGGACAGGGTGCGGGCGCTTACCGGTAAAGTCAGTTTCGCATGTGCGCCCACCGCCTTATAAGAGCCCAGATTAGTGATATTGAATTTAACCTCAGTGTCGGCGTTGACTACCGTTTCCACCGGAGCGGCGAACGCCGCTTCCAGGTCCGTCGCCTCGCCGGCATGCATGCCCGTCAATAACAAATCTCCCCAGTCTCTGCCGTCGTAGCCAAACTTGCTGACGCCAAATTGCTGGAAGCGTATTTTGAAGTCGGGCCCGTATTCAAAGGTCGAATCCAGCGTGGCGCGAATACGCTCGATCTCAGCGTCCAGATCAACGTCAATCCGCCCGCCGACAGCGCCAAGGTCGAGCCGGTCTGCATTGACGACCGGATACCAATCCACGCCATTGTTGCTGATGCTGACGCCATCTCCCTCCACTGAGCCGGAAAAGCTCTCGGGAAGCATCGCGGCTTCATCGCTGGTTTCAGCCTGATAAAAGCTCAGGGTGACTTGTGAGGCGTTACTGAGGTCCACCGACCAGTCCATTTCATTCGCCGTTGGCGTGGAGAAATAGTTAGTCTGATCCATCCGCAAACGGCCATTGACGACGCTCACGCGCCCGCCTCGGTTGCTGCTTCGGAACTGAAAACCCTCGTCCTGGGAAGGCATTCCCCAATCAAAATGGCGCTGGAACAATACATTGTCGGGAGTGTAGGGCGCGCCGGGTTCATCGTTCATAAAGAAGCGAACGCCTTTGAATACATTGCTGTTGCTCGGGTATCCCGGAAAAAAGATTTCATCGTCGTAGGTGTTATCCCTTTTACCCTCGTTGGTGGAGCGAATATTTACGCCGAGATAGCGTTTCCCTTCAGCCTTCAACTGGCGCGCATAGCGGCTCAAGTCCACCCGCCAAATGCCCGTGTTATCAATGGCCTGAGTCGCAAGCAATGCCTCTCCTCTTTCCGCATCGGATAAATCCAGCGCGCCGTCGCCGCGGTATCCCCAAAACCCTACATTCGGCTTATTGCTGTATCCCTTCAGATCAAACTCAAGCCACGCATGCTCCAGTTGACGATCGTCCGGAAACGCGCTCAGATCTATCTCGATGACCGCGCGCCGTGTATAACGTTGATTCAGGTAGTTAACGTTGCGCCAGTGCGCGTATAGATAACTGGTGGAATAAATGGATTCAAAACGCCCATCGACGTCGTTATCGGAAAAGGTTGCATTGCCCACTATCGGCGCACTGATTTCCATTGCAAAACCCAGGGCCGGACAGCTCAACAAACCCGCCGCTATTAACTTCTTCATCACAGTAATTTCCTTATAAGACCAATACAAACCATCGCTTCCCGTCTCGCTTGAGAGCGGTTGCGCGCTATTCAGAATAGGAACCGAAACGTCTGATAATGGTTGCAACGGGCGTCCTTGCCCGGATAGATGAATGTCTCAGGAACAGCCGTCAGGCGTACAGAAGGGCGCATCATCCGTGTCGTCTTTCTGCGTCTTGCTTCCTATCAACGCTTCCAGATGAGCGACGAAGGCGTCCGGTTTGCCGAGATGGGGACCGACGGCGACCGGAACCACTGAGCCGTCGATAATCAGCGCCAGTGAGGGATAGCCGCGCAGGCTCAGGCGCGTCATCTCCCGTCGCGTCGCCTGAATATGCGCGGCGGCGGAGCTGGCGTTGACGGACATCTGCGCGGTGAAGCGTTCGCCGTCGAGGCCGATGTTTTGCGCCAGCCGGGTCAAGGTCGCCAGATCGGCGATGCGCTCGCCTTCGACATAATGCGCCCGCTGCAGGCGGTGCAGCATCGCCAGTGCGTCGCCGCCCAGGCTTTCCGCCGCCAGCACCGCGCGGATCGGCGGTTCGGAATCGAATACGGCATCCTGATCCCGCAACAGGCCATTGAAGTAGGCGTCTCCAAAAGGCTGACCTGTCAGCGCCTGAATCCGTTGGTCATGGGGCATGACATAACGCCGCAGCGATTCATTCACCGGTTGTCGATTGGCGCCAATCATCAACCCGCCGGCGCGCAGATTAACCGGCATCATTTCCCGAGCCTTGCTGATCAGCGGAGCGGCGCCGTAGCACCACCCGCAGATAGGGTCGTAGAAATAGTCGAGTTCTACCACTTCATCTCCCCTTTCTCGACTTTCGCACTGATTTCCAGAGCAATGCCGGTTTCCAGCTTCGGATACGCCTGCTCCATCGCCTGCATCAGTGCGTCTGCGTTTTTAGCGTCCTTGGCTTCTTCTTCAAAGCGCTTCAGGTAAGTGCGGGTGAAATCGATGGCGCTCACGTCCATATCGGAATCCGGCAGCATGTGTCCGGGCACCACGATAGCCGGGTGCAGCGCTTTCATTTCGTCCAGTTGCGCAACCCAGGCGTCGCGTTCGCTTTGCTTCTGCGTATCCGCCATCCACACATGCATGTCCGCCAGCACGCCGACATTACCGACAATCGCCCGCAAAGAAGGCACCCATACGTATGGACGGTGCGCCAGCTCGCCCTGCATACCCCGCACTTCCAGTTTCTCTCCGTCCACGGTGATAAAGGTCCCTTTCAACGGCGCGGGAACAACCGGATTGCGCGGCGCGTTAGCGCCCATTTTCGGGCCCCAGAATTCCACTTTGAACGGCAGTTTGGCCTTGATGTGCTCCAGCACCGCAGGCGGCGCCACGACGTCGGCTTGCGGAAAGATTTCCTTCAGCACTTCCACGCCAAAGTAATAGTCCGGATCGGCGTTGCTGACCAAGATGGTTTTCAGCGTTTTACCGGAGTCCAGCACATTAGCGGCGATGCGATAGGCGTCGGCGCGGGTGAATCCAGCGTCCACCACGACCGCTTCGGTTTCTCCGCTGATGACGGTGGAAGTGACGTTGAAACTGTTGTCGTCAGCGTTGTAAACCTTCAATTGCAGCGGTTCTTTCGCTTCAACGGCGGCAGTGAATGAAACGGCGACGGATGCGGCTAAAAGCAGTTTGCGAAACATGATCAGTGACTCCTCATATGAATAATTGATGGGAGCACTATAATTTCCAGATAAGCGCGGAAAAACGGGCATATCCGCACAACTTTGTTGCACAGATTAAGCGAATCTATGATGAACCCAGCTTGTATGGTTGCGCTAAGTCGCTGATGCAGGTACAAAATAACAGACATGACGTCCTTGAGATTTCATCTTTGTTCCGCACCAAGGGATATGACAAATAATCCATGAACTTTGAATTGACGCTCCTGCTGTTCGGCGCCGCAGTCATTACTTTCGCGCTGATGTCCCGCTGGTCGCAACAAAGCCCCCTGACCGCCCCCCTGTTCTTTACTCTGACTGGACTGCTGCTCAGCGATCGCGGTCTGGGACTGCTCGACGCCGACCCAGAGTGGAGTCTGGCGCACTGGTTGGCGGAGGTGACCCTGGTATGGGTGTTGTTTACCGACGCATCGCGCATCAATCTCCGTCAGCTCAAGGAAGGGCATAATATTCCTCTGCGCCTGCTCGGTTTGGGGTTGCCGTTATGTATCGGCCTCGGCGCATTGATCGCTTATCCGATGTTTCCCGAACTGGGCTGGGCGGGCGCTTTCACCCTGGCGGTGATCCTGGCGCCGACGGATGCGGCGCTGGGGCAGGCGGTCATTAATAACGAACGCGTGCCGGTGCGCATCCGTCAGGCGTTCAATGTGGAAAGCGGACTCAATGACGGCATGGCGCTGCCTTTGCTGGTTATCGGCCTGTCCTGGCTGATCGGTGAAAACCATAGCGCAAGCCATTGGCTGGAGCTGGCGGCGATGCAGTTGTTACTGGGCCCCGTCTTCGGCATTGCGGTTGGATTGGTCGCAGGGCGCGCCCTGGATATAGGCGTGCGGCGGCGCTGGGTCAGCCCCACTTATCAACGCCTGGGCCTGCTGGCTACCGCCATGGCGTCATACGGCCTGGCGGAGCTGTGCGGCGGCAACGGCTTTATCGCCGCCTTCTGCGCGGGCGCGGCGGTAGGCACGCGCACCCATATTTTCTGCGCGCCGCTGCATCGTTTTGCGGAAACCGAAGGCCAGTTGCTCAGCCTGATCAATTTCCTCCTGTTCGGCGCCATCATGATTCCTCACGCCTTACCGAACCTGACCTGGATGCACTTTTTCTATGCCTTGTCGAGTCTGACGGTCATTCGCATTCTCCCTGTGATCATCAGTCTGACCGGCACCCGGTTGCGGTTCACCAGCAAGCTGTTTCTAGGCTGGTTCGGGCCGCGGGGGCTGGCGTCTTTGCTCTATGTGCTGCTGGTCATGCAGGAGGATCATGCCCCCGGCAAGGACCAGTTATTCAGCGTCGCCGTGCTGACTATCCTGCTCAGCATATTGCTGCATGGCGTCACCGCCGCGCCGCTGGCGCAGCGATACAGCCGTTACATCCAACGCAACCGCGACGAGACCAACGCGGAGCAGAAACAGACCTCCACGTTCCCAACCCGGCGCCCTTTTGGGCATGAGGAAACCTGAGCCTCGCCGGACAACGCTCAACGCTGACCGGCTCTAGCCACGCCACTCCGCGTCACGGGCCATGGCGACGAAGGACGCCAGATAGCCCGTCGCGGCGTCCTCTTCACGCACGCCGAGAAATATCTGTTTGGAGATGCCCTTGGGGCCCAGTCGCACCGGACACACAGGAATCTTCTGCGCATACTCCGCCACCAGCCATTTCGGCAGCGCCGCCACGCCCCGGCCCGCCGCCACCATTTGCAGCATGATGTCGGTGGTCTCGATCGTCTTGTGTTGCCTGGGATTACAGTTGGCGGGCAACAGGAACTGGTTATAGATATCCAGACGATCAATGTCCACGGGATAAGAAATCAGAGTCTCCTGCAGCAAATGGACGGGTTCGACGAACGGCGCCTGCGCCAGCGGATGATTCTCGCCGACCACCAGCACCTGCTCGTAATCGAACACCGGCTGAAACGATAATCCATCCTTGCGCACCGGGTCAGGGGTCACCAGCACATCGATTTCATACCCGACCAACGCTCCGATACCGCCGAACTGGAACTTCTGTTTAACGTCCACATCCACATCCGGCCAGCGCTGCAGATAGGGGGCTACGACTTTCAGCAGCCATTGGTAACAAGGGTGGCACTCCATGCCAATGCGCAAAGCGCCCCGCTGCCCTTGGGAAAACTGACTCATCACCAACTCTGCGTGCTCGAATTGCGGCAACAGACGCTTGGCCAACGCCAACAGATATTCTCCAGCCTGAGTAAAACGCAGATTGCGGCCTTCCTTAGTCCAGACCGCCGCGCCCAATTGCTGCTCCAGTTTTTTCACCGCATGACTGAGGGCGGATTGCGTCAGGCACAGACTTTCCGCGGCGGCGGTCAGTGACCCCAGGCGGTCCACTTCGCGCAGGATGGCGAGATGATTACGTTCCAACATGCTGGCAACCTATGAATTCATTTAATAGATAGATGAAATCTTAACATTATTTTTCATAATTCGGAGTCTCTATGATTGAAGTCACCGACATAGGAGGCACGACATGATTACCACTCACAACCTGGGATTTCCTCGCATTGGCGCCAAACGGGAACTGAAATTCGCCCAGGAAGATTTTTGGAAAGGACGCATTTCCCAGGAAGAGCTGCTAAAAGTCGGCGCGGAGCTGCGGCAGCGCCATTGGCGTAATCAGTCCCAACTGGACCTGGCTCCGGTGGGCGACTTCTCCTTCTACGATCAGGTCTTGGATATGAGTTTCACGCTCGGCGTCATTCCCGAGCGAGTCAGCCGTCTGCAAGGCGACGAGCTGGACAACTACTTCCGGGTCGCCCGCGGCCGTTCGGCGCAGGACAGCGATTGCCATTGCGTGCATGCCGGTGAAATGACCAAGTGGTTCGACACCAACTATCACTACATCGTGCCGGAGTTCACCGCGGACACCGCGTTTTCGCTCAATCCTTCACGCCTGCTGGCGGAGATTGCTGAAGCCAAGCAGACCGGCGCCAGCGTCAAGCCTGTCATTATCGGCCCAGTGACCTATTTATGGCTGGGCAAGAGCAAAGACGCCTCCAATAAACTCGACCTGCTGGAGCGTTTGTTGCCGGTCTACGCCGCGCTGCTGGACGTGCTGGCGAGCCAGGGCGTGGAATGGGTGCAGATCGACGAACCTATTTTAGTCACTGAGCTGGACGCCGATTGGAAATATGCGCTCAATCTCGCGTATCACACTTTGAAGTCCAGCAAAGCAAAACTGCTGCTGGCGACTTATTTCGGACAACTGCAGGATAACCTGCAACTGACCTGCGAGTTGCCTGTAGGCGGCCTGCATGTGGACGCCATCAATGGACGTGCGGAAATCGGTAAACTGATCGACTGGCTGCCCAGCCATAAAGTGTTGTCTCTGGGCGTGGTGAACGGGCGCAATATCTGGAAGACCGACCTCAATCAAACCCTGGACTGGCTGCAACCGGTTTACGATAAGCTGCAATCGCGTTTATGGCTGGCGCCGTCCTGCTCTCTGCTGCACTCTCCCGTGGACCTGGACAGCGAGGAGAAGATGGATGCGGAGATTAAATCCTGGCTGGCGTTCGCCCTGCAAAAACTGGATGAAGTAAAGATTCTGGCGACGGCGCTCAGCGAAGGCCGCAATACCGTAGCGGATGCTCTGGCGGATAACCAGGCCTGTGTCGACCGCCGTAAAGGCTCTCCCCGCGTGCACAATCCGGCGGTGAAAGAAGCGGTAGAAGCCATTACTGCGGAAATGGGCGATCGTCGCAGCGATTATCAGACCCGGGCCGCTAAACAGGCGCAAAGACTGCAGTTACCCGCGTTCCCGACCACCACTATCGGTTCGTTTCCACAAACTGCGGACATTCGTAATGCGCGCCGCCGTTTCCGTCAGGGCGAATTGCAGGAAACCGAATACCGCACCCTGATGCAGCAGGAAATCGAGCGTTGTGTGAGAGAGCAGGAAGGGCTGGGCCTGGATGTGCTGGTGCACGGCGAAGCGGAACGCAACGACATGGTGGAATACTTCGGCGAGCAGTTGGACGGCTATGTATTCAGCCAGTTCGGCTGGGTGCAGTCCTACGGCTCCCGCTGCGTCAAACCGCCCATTATTTTCGGCGATATCAGCCGTCCACAGGCAATGACTGTGGAGTGGATCCAATACGCTCAGTCTCTTACCGACCGCCCGATGAAAGGCATGTTGACCGGTCCGGTGACGATACTGAACTGGTCTTTCGTACGAGACGACCAGCCCCGCGCCCTCACCTGCTATCAACTGGCGCTGGCTATCCGCAACGAAGTACAGGATCTGGAGCGCGCCGGCGTCCGCATCATTCAGATCGATGAGGCGGCGTTACGGGAAGGCTTGCCATTGAGGCGCGCGCAATGGCGGGAGTATCTGCAATGGGCGGTCAGCTCCTTCCGTATCGCCGCCAACGGCGTCGCGGATGAAACACAGATTCATACCCATATGTGCTATTCCGAATTTAACGACATTATCGAAGCCATCGCCGGCATGGACGCGGACGTCATCACCATCGAGACCTCCCGTTCCGACATGGAGTTGCTGGACGCCTTCGATAACTTCAAATACCCGAACGAAATCGGCCCTGGCGTGTATGACATCCATTCGCCGAACATCCCCAGTGAAACGCACATCGTACAGTTGATGCGTAAAGCCGCCGAGCGCATTCCCGCACACCGCCTCTGGGTGAACCCGGACTGCGGTCTGAAGACCCGCAACTGGGAGGAAGTGCGGCCAGCTCTGCAAAACATGGTGAATGCGGCCAAGCAGTTGCGAACTGACGCCGCCGTCGCCTGATATTCCCTAACCACCCCAACGCGCAAGCGTATTCAGAGGACCGAAGCCATCGCCGGTCCTCTCCTTTTTTCCGCGTTTCAAGGACGATCAACCGTCACTATCCTCACCAGCGACAAGCTCCACTGTGAGTGCGCCATTGGCGCGATAAGCGGTGGATTGATGCTGCGCGCCGAAAAAAATCAAACCCTCTCCGGCGCCGGTGAACTTCACTTCGTCCAGCCCCAAATCCATCTGCGTCGACGGCCCAAAGAACAAACGCACGCATTGCACATGGCGCAAATCCACGCCCTGGGCGGCGAAATCAGCAAGCGGAATTTCCACCGTGCTCCAGACCGACCCGACGCTGAGGTAGTCGTTCAACGACACGCCCAGGTCTTTCCTCACCTGCGTATCCCATAACTGCACGTACCATTGCGACGGCGCGGCGCCGCTCAGCGCCCTGAAGGACAGCGACAGTTTATCCAGCCCCATGGCGGGCAAGTCGAACTCTCCGCTCCACAGGGCGCTTTCAAACAGGCGAAATTGATCCCACTGCACATCCTCTCCGTGCAGACGCAGATACAGGCCGTCTCCCTCTCCCGGCTGCGGGTCTGGATCGGGAGGCGCGCCGGCGTCTTTGCTAAAGCTCAGCAGCCAGTGAAACAGGACATGGCGGCCAAATTCGTTGTAGTGATAATAATACCCATCGCCACCGTAGGCCCCGGCGGCGTCGACATTAGGATCGTTATGGTCATAGGCCAGCTCAAGATAGTAATTTTTGCTATCCACAACCTGGCCATCGCTGTTTCTAAATGTGTGATTAAGCTTCAGACCATAAGCGCCATCCCAGGAGTTGTGCCCAACACCCGCGAAGCTGGTCAGCTTGGCGGGATACATCGGCGGATAATCCGGGTCGCCACAGCCGTTCAGTTTTTTATCCACGGCGTTTTTACCGGAGTTATGACCGATAACCGCGTCTTCATCGCCATGAAACGCCCAGACGGCGACGTGATGAATGGCTTCACAGTCGAATTCCTGTGCATACCAGGCGGCGATGGGGGCGGCGGCGGCGATAGTGTCCGGCCGATCCCGCAGCACATTGTAGGTTCCATTGCCGCCCTGACTATAGCCGGTGACATAAACACGATTCAGGTCTATGTTGTAGTTGGCCACTGCATGGTTATAGATTTGTTCATAGCGGCTTTTATGCATACCGCAGATTCCCGATCCGCCCGCCGGCAACTGCGGCGCCAGCACGATCAACGGAGACGACGCCTCCCACAGGCCATCCCGTATCATCCTGGGGACACCGGCGCCCGACACCTTGTTGAGAATTTGCATGTTCAAGGAATAGGTTCCATCACCGTTATTCACAGTGGCGTCGCCGCATTCGCCCAGTCCATGCAAAGAAATCAGCAGAGGATAACCCTCTTCGCGCTGAGGGTCATAATCAGCAGGAAAGTGTACGAAGCCATTCAGAGTTTGCGGGGTTTCCATTTTTCCGTTGACGGGCGTCAACGCCGCGGAGACGGCGGACGCCAGGAACAGCGTCGCCGCGAGAAGTAGAGACATTGAGATTTTCATGGCGATTCCTTTGCGCTTGCAACATAGCTCTATGACTATAGCCAAGGCAGTGGAGCAAAGCGGTTCCTGGATCATGAAACCAGGTAACGCCTTTCATCTTTCCGTAGTGAAATGTAATCCTCAAAGGAGCGCCTATACTTACTAAGACAGCTCTAACGTCGCAGGTGCATGCTCATGTCCGCGTTTTCCCCGACCGCCCTCGCCAGCTTTTTCAGCCTGATGTTGATCGCCACGCCGGTCGCCTCGGAAACACTGACCGTCGCCACTGGCGACTGGCCTCCCTACGTGTCGCCGCAACTAAAGCACTATGGCGTCACCGCTCGCATTGTCAAAGAGGCGTTCGCAGCGGCGGGAGATGAAGTCGTGTTTCAATTCTTTCCCTGGAAACGCACTTTACTGATGTCGGAACAGGGATTGGCGGACGCGTCCTTTCCCTGGAGCCACAAACCAGAGCGGGAAGCGAATCACTACTACAGCGATTCTATCGGCAGGTACGGCTATGTGTTTTTTCACCTCAAAACCAGGGCGTTTGAGTGGAGCGACTTAAACGACTTACGCTCCCTGAAAGTCGGCGGCACCAACAGTTATCACTACGGTGAAGAGTTTGTAAACGCATCCAAAGAAGGGGTGTTTGAAATTGAGTGGGTGCACTCCGACGAGCTGAACTGGCGTAAACTGCTGGCGGGGCGGCTCGATATTTTCCCCTCCGACGTGGAAGTAGGCTACGCCGAGCTTCGCGACCTGTTCCCAACGGAGCAGGCCAAGAGAATCACTCACCACCCGCATCCGCTAAAACCGCTGACCACCATGCATCTCTTGTTCTCCATGGAAAAACCGGAAAGCGTCGAACGCCTGAAGCGTTTCAATGATGGGCTGCAGCAACTGCATGCAGAGGGTAAAATTGAGCAATACCTCCGCGAATCCCGAGAAGGACAATATCGTTTAGTCAGCGAGGAAGTGCGGGAGGAAGGGTTATAGCCATAGCCCTACTTTTTACAGAACACTCCCACACATTCGAATCAATGTTCCGATATATTGGTCGAAACACTTCGTACTCCGGTCCAATTCATCAAAAGCTTCGCTTTTACTATTAAATGACCACTTATCCAGTAGCGCCTGACCGTCATAAACCATCATGCCGCTTTGAGCAACGCCTGACTTGAACAATAGTGTGGCAACATATGCTATCACGCCAATAATCATCGATCGCGTCAATACAGACTTTGAGTCAGAACCAATGACAAAGCGATATTTGGAAAATGGCGTTTCAGGGCAGTCTTCCAGACCTGACGTCGTTCCAAAGTATAACCGAGCCCCCAGCACACTTGATTCCGCGTAGCCAACCTCAGATCTTTCAAACGCTATGCCCAGCACGTTCTCAATCTGCGTAACTAAACTCTTCTCATCGATGCTCGACCAGATGTTGAAGTAGAATTCGACATCCACCATCCCTCTTCACCTTGCTTTTCAATGATCTTTGCTGACAAATAGGGTTCCGTCAGATATACAACCTAAAGCCAATACGCCCACTCATTGACATGAGACTTCTCTCACTTTTATAACCTAGTCGCCTCTATCCACTACGAATGGATAGGTTTCCGCCTGCGTCCCCTGATTATAATACCCCCTAGCCTACATCCAACTACGCCAAGGAAACGCTATGAGTGACGCGTCTTTAGTTGCGCAATTGCAACGTATTTTTGATGATGAGATTCCTCTTACCCGTGCGATGGCGTTACGCGTCGATCAGTATGACGGACAGGCGCTGGCGCTGTCGGCGCCGCTGGAGAACAACATTAACGATAAGGCGACTGCGTTCGGCGGCAGTCTGTATTCCATGTGCGTACTGTCCGGCTGGGGTCTGCTGACTCTGACCCTGAAGTCTCATGACCTCAAGGGCGATATTGTGATTCAGGACAGCCAGATTCAATTTCTCAAGCCGCTGCGATCAGAGCGTTTAGCCGTGCGCTGCGCCTTCGCGGAGCCGCAGCAGGTGGATGAGTTCGTCAGCATTTACCAGCAACGGGGCAAAGCGCGTCGGGAGCTGGTGGCGGAGATTCTTGCGGACGGCGAAACAGCGGTACGCTTCACCGGACGTTATGTGGCGCTGAAGGCGGATTGAGGCGGCGCGGAGCCATGTCCAAACGCCCAACGATCACCGATCTCGCCCAAGCCGCAGGGGTCAGCCCGGCCACCGTGGACCGGGTGCTGAATAACCGCTCCAAAGTGCGAGAAGCGACGGCGCAACGAGTGCTGCTGGCGGCTGAGGATATTGGCTACCACGCCTCCGGATTACTGAAAAAACGCTTTCAGGAAACCAAACCCCGCAAAACCATCACACTGCTGCTGCAACGCAGCGCCGAAGCCTTTTATCAGGCGCTGGGAACCGCGCTGGTCAACGCCGCCGCGCGGCAGCGGGATTATCAGATCCAGGCCCATTTGATTTTCATGGACGAAGTCGCCCCCGCCTACATCGCAGGACAACTGCGGCAGGTAGCGGAAGCATCGGACGCGGTGGCGCTGGTGGCGTTAGACCATCGCTCGATCAACCAGGTCATCGAGCAACTGGCCGCCCGGGGCAAACCCGTCATCACCCTGCTGTCGCAACTCTCCACTCAGGCCTGCGCCGGGCATCTCGGTCTGGATAGCCGCAAAGTGGGACGCAGCGCCGCCTGGGCGATTTCACGATTGGCGAAGAAAGAGGGAGAGGTTGGGATACTGCTGGGCAGCCATCGCTACCTGAATCAGGAAATATCCGAGATCAGCTTTATCAGCTACTTTCGCGAGCTGGGCCGCAATTTCCGTCTGCTTGATCCAATCCTCAATCTCGACGAAGACCGCCTCGCCGCCGAGGCCACCGCTAATGTGCTGGCGTCGCATCCTGATCTGGTGGCGCTGTACAGCGCCGGCGGCGGCATGGCGGGGATGATCTCCGCACTACGCAGCGAAGCTCCTGACCGCGATTTGGTGGTGGTCTGCAATGAGCTGACGCCCAGCACCCGAGAGGCCCTTAACGAAGGGTTGGTGGACATGGTGATCGCCACGCCGGTGGAACGTTTGGCCGCTGAAACCCTGGCCTTGTTCGTGCGCGCTTTCAACGCCAAAGGCGAACAACGCTTTGCGCCGGTCCTGCTGGCCCCGGAGCTCCATATTCTGGAAAACATTTAGCGCCGCCAGAATCAAAAGAAAAGCCAAAAGAAAAAGCCCGCACGCTTTTCGCGTCGGGCTTTTTCATGGCCGTATCCTAATCGTTGCGACGGGTCAGCTGGTCTTCTTGCGTTTGTTCTGCCGGTGCTGATCCACCACCACCGCGCACACGATAATGGCGCCTTTGATGATGTCCTGATAATAGGCGTCCACTCTCAGGAAAGTGAATCCGGACAGCATGACGCCCAGTATCAACGCGCCGATAACCGTCCCGGTGATGCGTCCGCGTCCGCCGGACAACGACACCCCGCCGATTACCGCCGCCGCGATAGCGTCCAATTCGTACATCAATCCCATGCCCGCCTGCGCGGTTTTGATGCGTGCGATCGCCACCATCGCCGCCAGTCCCGCCAGCAGGCCCGCAATCATGTAGACCTTGATCAGGTGCGCGTCGATGTTGATGCCGGAAACCCGCGCCGCCTGGGGATTAGCGCCGATGGCGTAAGTGAACTTGCCGAAACGGGTGTAGCGCATCACCACATGGAAAAACGCCGCGACCAGGAGAAACACCACTACCGGCGCCCAGCGTCCCAGGCCACTGCCTAGCATGGTGAAGCTTTCAGTGAAACCGGAAACCGGGCTGCCGTCTGTGTACCAGCGCGCAATGCCGCGAGCCGACACCATCATGCCCAGAGTGGCGATGAAAGGAGGAATTTTGGTTTTGGTAATCAGCCAGCCGTTGATGAAGCCGGCCAGTGCGCCAATCGTCAACCCTACCGCCAGAGGCACGACAAAAGGCATGTCCACCAGCGCGGGATAAATAATCTTGGGCCAGTTGCTGTCCTGGGCGAAAGTCGCAGCAATCATGGCGGTCATCGCCACCACCGAACCGGAAGACAGATCAATGCCGCCGGTAATAATGACCTGGGTGACGCCGACGGCGATGATGCCAATCACCGACACCTGAAGAATAATAATCTGCAGACGGCTCATGTTGGCCAGAAAGCTCTGCCCGACGATGAACCAGCCAAGCACCTCAAACAAGGCGGCGATGCCGAAAAGCACCATCAAAATGCTCAGTTCAGGGGGCATGCGTTTCTTTGACGCGGGAGTCAGGCGTCCGTTATCCGTCGACATGGGACCACTCGTTGTTGTCGTTGCCATTTCAACCTCTCTCAATATTAGTCACTAGCGGTTTACTGCGCCGCCAGATCCATAATCTTCACTTGATCCGCTTCCGCCCGGTCCAGAATGCCGGTGACGCGCCCTTCATGCATAACCACGACCCGATCGCTCATGCCGAGTATTTCCGGCAGCTCGGAGGAAATCATCACCACCGCCACGCCTTTGTGGGCCAGCTGGGTGATCAGGCTGTGTATTTCGGCTTTGGCGCCGACGTCGATGCCCCGCGTAGGCTCATCCAGAATCAGAATTTTCGGATGGGTCAACAGCCAGCGGCCGATCAGCACCTTCTGCTGATTGCCTCCTGACAGGTTCTCGATCACTTCGTCCATGCCCGGCGTTTTCACCCGCAACTTATTGCAGATCTCCACCGCCTCTTTCGCCAGTTCCGCTTCCGCCACGAAGCCTTTCTTGACGAAGTTCTGATGCAGCACCGCCGACTGAATGTTTTCCTGAATGGTCAAAGGCAGAAAGCAGCCCGTCTCCTTACGGTCTTCCGTGAGAAACGCCATGCCATGCTGAATCGCTTCGTTGGGAGATTTAATCTGCACGAACTCGCCGTTGATCTGAATCGCGCCGCCGTCGGCGGGGGCGACGCCAAATAAGGCTTCGGCGACGTTGGAACGGCCAGAGCCAACCAGTCCCGCGAAGCCGACGATCTCGCCCGCGCGTACGTCAAAGGAGACGTTACGGAATACGCCTTCGCGGCTCAGGTTCTTCACCGACAACACCACATCGCCGATAGACACTTCCTCTTTGGGAAACATCTGCGACACTTCCCGCCCCACCATCATGCGAATGATGTCGTCGCGAGTGACGTTGGAGGACAGATGCGTGCCGATGTACTGGCCGTCGCGAAACACCGAAAACTCATCGGCGATTTCGAACAGCTCATTCATCTTATGGGTGATGTAAACGATGCCAATGCCCTTGGCGCGCAGATCGCGAATAATGTCAAAAAGGTGGGCGACTTCGGTCTCGGTGATCGCCGACGTCGGCTCGTCCATGATCAGCACGTCGGAATTGAAAGACACCGCTTTGGCGATCTCCACCATCTGCCGGTTGGCGACCGACAGCTCGCTGATTTCCGCTTCTGGATCAAGATTAATGTTAAGACGGTCGAACAGCGCCTGAGTGCGTCGACGCATCTCATCATGATCGATCAAGCCAAAGCGGCCCTTGGGTTCGCGGCGAATCCAGATGTTTTCCGCCACGGTCATGGGATTCATCAGCAACAGCTCCTGATGAATCATGGCGATGCCGGCTTCCTGTGCGTCCAGCGGCTTTTCCAGCCGCACCGGTTCGCCGCGCAGCAACACTTGTCCTTTGTCGGGCTGATAAATGCCGGCGATAATCTTCATCAGCGTCGACTTGCCCGCGCCGTTCTCCCCCATCAACGCATGCACCGTCCCGGGACGAATCCTGAGGGAGACATTGTCCAGAGCCACCACGCCGGGAAACTCTTTACGGACATTGGCTACTTCGAGCACGTATTCGTAATTGCGATGTTGGGGAATTGCGCTGTTCACAGACACCGCCTCCACTACTGATGCGCTAGTCATAACGCAATCCCTCCGCATTGCCTAAGGTGGAAAATCGACTTACTTGCTCAGGTATTTATCCAGATTAGCCGGCGTCACCAGCTCAAAAGGCACCCAGACTTTTTGATCTACATTTTCACCTTTGGCGAGACGAACGGCGGCGTCAACCGCGCCCGCGCCCTGGCCTTTGGCGCTCTGGAACACCGTGACGTCCAGATCGCCCGACTTCATGGCGGCCAGCGCATCAGGGGTGGCGTCGATGCCAGCGACGACAACGGAGTCCATCTTGCGTCCCGACGCTTTCAACGCCTGGATGGCGCCGATCGCCATTTCATCGTTGTTGGAGATGACCGCGTCAAACTCCAGCCCGGCGGATAGCCAGTTGGTCATCAGATCATTGCCTTTCAGACGCGACCACTCCGCGGTTTGCTCCGCAACGACCTTTATGCCGGAACACTCTTTGCGCTTGATAACGTCATGAATATCCTTTGTGCGCTGGATCGCGGCCTGGTTGGAAAGCTCTCCCATCATGACCACCACATTACCCTTGCCGCCCAACAGACGACACACTTCTTCCGTCTGCAAGGTGCCGGACACTTCTTCATTGGAAGCGACAAACGCCTGATTGTCCGGAAGCTGGTTAACGTTGATAGGTTGACGGTTGACATAAATGAGGGGGATGCCGGCGGCTTCCGCGTCGCTGCTCATGGACACGGTGGCGTCGGTATCGACAGGGTTGACGATGATGGCGTCCACGCCTGACGCAATAAAGTTCTGAATCTGATTGAGTTGCGTGCCGACTTCGTTCTTACCGTCCTCAATCTGTACATCTACGCTTTTATCCTTAGCGGCGGTTTCAATGCCGTTACGCAAAGCGGTCAGGAAGTTATCATCGAATACAGCCATGGATACGCCAATTTTAAGATCAGCGGCCGCAACGGAGCCGGCAAACATGGCTGACGCCAAGACACTCAAGGCTAACTTTTTCATCTTATAATTATCCTCTTTGATTTCGAGTACCCGTTGCACTCACTTTTTTATTGTTGGTTCCGGTTTGAATCACATCGGCGCAACGCGTATTGTGGTCATTTTCTGTGCGTCCGCATAGGCCACAGATCTAACCGCCGCCGTTTCGCCTCAGTGCAGTTCCGACTCCTTGATATCGAGATTTTTATTCCAGATATTTATACGATGGAACATATATTCCAATTTGCACCCGCTGCCCCAATTTGTCAACCCTTTTTCCGCACCCCTGAGCGTTTTCCCTCAGCCCCCGCCGTATAAAGGCCGCGGCGACGGCTCGCTATAAACGGAATATTTATTTCATCGCAGTTTCATATGGACTGACTTTCCTCTAAAACGGCCTGCCGCCGAGCGCTCACAACCTGCAACACTCTCCCATTGATGTAATCACCTCAGGATTCGCCCTGCCTTTTTTCAAAAATGATGTTTTTTGAGGTGATTTGATGTCTCAGTGATGGGATTGATTGACGCCCAGACGAGGGACGATTTAATTTTTTCGCACAAGTCCTGAGCGCCGCCGACCTGCAAGGTCACGCGCAAGTTAAGGACCACAGTAACGTCAATAGTGACGTCCCCGACGCACACAGATAACAACAACAGGGTAAACCGACTATGTCCCATCCCTCTCCCGATTTGCTTCGTTTCGCGTTGAATCACATGGTATGCCCATCCCTCACGCCGCTTGCGTTGCTGGACGCCGCCGCGTCCCTAAGTGTCGACGCCGTTGAACTGCGCAACGATATAGGCGACAACAGCCTCACCAACCTTGAACAGGCTAAAGCCGTTAACGCCAAGGCCGCGGCAATGGGCATTGAGGTTCTTAGCGTCAACGCCCTCTACCCTTTCAATATCTGGAATGACGAACGCGTCGCACAAGCGAAGGAGCTGGCGCACCTGGCCGCCGCCTGCGGCGCCAAAGCGCTGGTATTGTGCCCCTTAAACGATGGAACCCAGGTAGAACCCAGCGCCAGCAAAGACAAAGAACTTCGCCAAGCGCTGCAGGCGTTAAAGGAAATACTGGAGCCACATGGCCTTCAAGGCTACGTCGAGCCGCTTGGGTTCCCCGTTTCCTCTCTGCGTTTTAAGCAGGAAGCATTGGCGGCCATTGACGCCATAGATGGGGCGGATTGCTTTCAGTTGCTCCATGACACCTTCCATCATCGCGGCGCGGGCGAGCAGCGCCTGTATCCCCAACGCACCGGACTGATCCACATATCCGGCGTTGAAGATCCCGCGCTCAACTTCACCGACATGCTGGACGGCGACCGCGTACTGGTCGGCTCCAAAGACAGGCTGGGCAATGTCGAGCAGCTTCAACAAATGCTGGTCGCCGGCTATCGCGGTCCCATCTCCTTCGAACCCTTTTCCGAAACCGTGTGGAGTCTTGCGGACCCGCTCAACGCCGTGAAAGAGAGCATGGCGTACATCCGGCAGGCGCTCGCCCAATAACGCTTCCGACAGGACTTTTACATCACCGAACACAAGAGGCGTCCTGATGAAAATAGCCCTTGATCCTTACATGCATCGTCATTTACCGCTGCCTGCCATATGTCGTCTGACCCGGGAGTTGGGATACGACTATATCGAACTGTCGCCGCGGGCGGATTTCCTGCAATGGTGGACACGCCCCCGGGTTTACCCGGAGCGAGCGCAATCATTCAAAAAAGCCATGCGCGACCACGGCGTCGCGTTGGCCTCCCTGCAGCCCATGTACCGCTGGTCCAGTCCTTACCCGGATGAATGGGAAGTCGCCATGGACAACTGGAAGCGAACCATTCAGATAGCGGTGGAGATGGACTGCGATCTGCTCATTTCCGAATTCGGCCGCGGCGGCTCTCCTGAACGCTCCGCCGCCGATCACATCGGCCTGCACACGCCGGAAGCCTGTGAGAACGCCTTCTGGCGCGCCATGTCGATAAATACTGGCATTAACGGCTACAAAGCTACAAAGAGGATAATGCAATCATGTCTCTTAGAATCGGAATTATCGGCGCCGGCGCCATAGGAACGGATCACGCCCGCCGCATCACAAATACATTAAGCGGCGCGCAGGTAGTCGCCGTCACCGACGTCAATCCTGAGCAGGCCCACGCCCTGATAGACGGGCTCAAGTTAAAGGCTCAGGTATATCGCGACGGCCATGAGTTGATTCACGCCGAGCATGTCGATGCTGTCCTCGTCACTTCCTGGGGACCGACTCATGAAGAGTTTGTGCTCTCAGCGATCGCCGCAGGAAAATACGTCTTCTGTGAAAAACCGCTTGCCACCACCGCAGACGGATGCCGTCATATCGTGGACGCAGAGATCAACGCCGGTAAACGGCTGGTCCAGGTTGGCTTTATGCGTCCCTATGACAGCGGCTATCGACAGTTGAAACAGGCCATCGACGCTGGCGAAATCGGCGCGCCTTTGATGATTCACTGCGCTCATCGCAATCCCTCCGTCCCGGAATCTTACGTTACGCCCATGGCGATACATGACACCCTCATTCATGAACTGGATGTGCTGCGCTGGCTGCTGGATGACGACTACGTCAGCGCGCAGGTCGTGTTTCCCCGCAAAACCCGGCACGCTCACAGTAAAGTGGCCGATCCCCAGATCGTGCTGCTGGAGACTCGCAAAGGCGTGCGCATTGATGTGGAGATTTTCGTAAATTGCCGTTATGGCTATGACATTCAATGCGCGGTGGTCGGTGAGGAAGGCATCGCCAATCTGCCGGAGCCGCAGAGCCTGCTGATGCGTAAAGACGCCATGCATTACACCCAGGTGCTGACAGACTGGAAACAGCTCTTTATCGACGCCTACGACAGCGAGCTGCAAGTCTTTATCAAGGATATCCAGAACGGCGCGCTCAGCGGCCCTTCCGCCTGGGATGGATTCGCCGCCGCCGTCGCCGCAGACGCCTGCATCACGGCTCAAGACAGCGGGCGTATTGAAACCATTGAAATGCCTACTCGTCCCGCTTTCTACGCCTGACGTCACTCTTACCCGGCATAGCGCCTTGGGCCCGGTTGGGCTCAAGGCCTCGCCCTATTGGAATATTTATTCCACAGAGCGTTAGAAATCCTCCCTGTTCCACCTACTTCACCGATAAAAGTTCATCTCCACGATGCTGAGGGAGATCGCCTTACTTAAGTTTTGCGCCGCTTGCGCCAGGGCTTACGGCCCATTCTCCTCGTAAAAAAGAAAGTATTTTCCATCTATTGTCATTATGGAATTTTTATTCTATTCTTTTGAGAAAATGAAATGTCGGCGATGTCTGCGTCAGTACGGAGACAGGCCGGGGGAATTCGATGTATGGTTATGGGAGCCGCAGTTCCCGGCCACGGGAGATAAACAATAATATGAGTACAGACAAAACTCTGGACCTGATCTGCCTCGGCAGAGCCGCCGTCGACATTTACGGCGAACAAATCGGCAGCCGACTGGAAGACATGAGCAGCTTCGCCAAATACCTCGGCGGCTCCTCCGGCAACATCGCATATGGAACCGCCCGCCTGGGCCTGAAATCCGCCATGCTGACCCGCGTCGGCGACGAACACATGGGTCGTTTCGTGCGTGAAGAACTGGCGCGGGCCGGCGTCGATGTCAGCCATGTGGTCACCGACAAAGAACGTCTGACCGGTCTGGTGCTTCTCGGCATCAAAGATAAAGACACCTTTCCACTGATTTTCTATCGCAACGACTGCGCCGACATGGCGGTGGACAGCGGTGACTTCACCCCCGAATTTATCGCTTCCTCCAAGGCTCTGTTGATCACCGGCACCCACTTCTCCACGGATCAGACTTACTTCGCCAGCATGACGGCGCTGGAATATGCAAAAGCCGCCGGCGCCAGGCGGATTCTCGATATCGATTACCGCCCGGTGCTGTGGGGCCTGACCAGCCTCGGCGATGGCGAAACCCGCTTTATTTCCAGCGAAGGCGTCACCCGGCATTTGCAAAGCATCCTGCCCCACTTCGACTTGATTGTGGGCACCGAGGAAGAAGTGCACATCGCCGGCGGCAGCACGGACACTATCACCGCCCTGCAGGCGATTCGCGCGCTGACCGGCGCCACCATCGTCCTGAAACTGGGCGCCCAGGGCTGCACCGTGCTTGACGGCGAAATTCCCGCCAGCGCGGAGGCCTTCGAGGTGCATTCCGGCGTGCGCGTGGACGTGCTCAATGTGCTCGGCGCCGGCGACGCCTTCATGAGCGGTTTTCTGCGCGGCTGGCTGCGCGGCGAATCCTATGAGCGCTGCTGCGCCTACGCCAACGCCTGCGGCGCTCTGGTGGTGTCCCGGCACGGCTGCGCCCCGGCTATTCCCAGCGAGGAAGAGCTGGATGACTATATGGCGCGGGCGCAATCCATTCCCCGTCCGGATCTGGACGAACGGCTGAACTATCTGCATCGGGTCACCACCCAGCGCAACAGCGCCCAGTGGAGCGACCTGTGCATTCTGGCTTTTGATCATCGCAAGCAACTGTTCGACATGGCCCGGGAAGAAGGCGCAGACCTGTCCCGCATCAAGCAGCTAAAACGCTTGCTGGTAAAAGCGACGGAGTTGGGGGCCAAAGGCATTGGCGACAGTCAGGTCGGCGTCCTGGTTGACGACACCTATGGACAGGACGCGCTCAATGACGTCAGTGGACGCGGCTGGTGGATTGGTCGCCCGGTGGAGTTTCCCAGCTCACGCCCCTTGGAATTGGAAGGCGGCCGCAGCGTGAGCGCGCGCCTGAAAACCTGGCCCAAAGAGCATATCGTCAAATGCCTGGTGTTCTACCACCCGGAAGACTGCATCGACCTGCGCATGGCGCAGGAGCGTCAGGTGCGCGAACTGTACAAAGCCTGCTGCGACTCCGGTCATGAAATGCTGCTGGAGCTGATTCCGCCTCGTGACCAGGACGTTACCGACAATGTTTATATCGACGCCATGGCCCGCTTCTACAACCTGGGCGTCAAACCGGACTGGTGGAAACTGCCGCCGCAATCGCCCGCCAACTGGCGCCGCATCAGCGACCTGATCGCACAACGCTCTCCCCATTGCCGCGGCGTGGTGATGCTGGGTCTGGACGCGCCGGCGGAAGAACTGAAAAAAGGCTTTATGGACAGCGCCGGCTTCGATATCTGCAAAGGTTTCGCCGTAGGTCGCACAATTTTCAGCGTCCCCAGCCGCAAGTGGCTGCGCGGCGAATTCAACGACCAGGAGCTGATCGACGCAGTCGCCGTCAATTACCTGGAGCTGGTCGCCTGCTGGAAGCAACGCAACAGCCTGCAGCCCTAGACGATTACCTTATTAATCAGGCAGACAAATAGCTTCCTTCTATTTGTCTGCAACGACAGGAACTGCACAGGTCAGGTCCTGTCTCCCGTGAAACAGACAGAGATGGCGAACGGACCAAGATCCGGATCAGCAAAGACGAGAGGCTAAGCCGAATGAAAACAATAAGACTGACCATGGCGCAGGCGGTGATAAAATATATGATCGCGCAAAAGGTCGACGTGGATGGCGAAATCAAACCTTTATTCGCAGGGATGTGGGCGATCTTCGGCCATGGCAACGTCGCCGGTCTGGGGGAAGCGCTGCATCATGTGCGCGACGCGCTTCCCACCTATCGCGCCCACAATGAACAGGGCATGGCCCACGCTGCGATCGCCTACGCCAAGACGCAGAATCGTCGTCAGATGATGGCCTGCACTGCATCCGCCGGACCCGGCTCGGTGAATATGGTGACCGCCGCCGCCGTGGCGCATGTCAATCGCATTCCTGTGCTGTTCCTGCCCGGCGACACCTTCGCCACCCGCATTCCCGACCCGGTGCTGCAACAGGTGGAGAACTTCCACGACTACACCCTGACTTCCAACGATTGCTTCAAACCGGTGAGCCGTTTCTTCGATCGCATCACTCGCCCTGAACAATTACTGGCGTCGTTGCCGCAGGCCTTGCGTGTCTTAACCGACCCTGTCGAGTGCGGACCGGTGACGCTGGCGCTGCCGCAGGATGTGCAGACCATGGCGTTTGATTACCCGGAAAGTTTCTTTGCGGAGAAAATCCACCGCCTGCGTCGTCAGGCGCCGGACGCCACAGAGCTGGCTGACGCCATCGCCATGATCAAAGCCTCGAAAAAGCCGTTGCTGGTCGCCGGCGGCGGCGTGCATTACTCCGGCGCGCTGGCGGAGCTGGACAGCCTGGCCTGCACTTATGCATTGCCTGTAGGGGAGACCCAGGCGGGCAAAGGCGCCCTGCCCTGGGATCATCGTCAAAACATCGGTTCGCTGGGCGTCACCGGCGCCGCCTCCACCAATGCGCTCGCTGCGGAGGCGGATCTGATCATCGCCGTCGGCACGCGTCTGGGCGATTTCGCCTCCGGTTCCCGCGCGATCATTGACCCCGACGCCAGATTGCTAAGCATCAATGTCGCCTCTTTTGACGCCGTCAAACACAAGGGGCAGCCCCTGGTGGGCGACGCCAGACTGACGCTGGCGCAATTGCAGGATGCTCTGGGCGACTGGCGCCCCGACGGAGAGTGGATTGAAAAGGCAGAACGCTTACGCGCGCAGTGGCATAAGTCCGTGGACAACGCCACCGCCGATCATCAGGAGGCCCTGCCTACGGACGCAGAAGTGGTCGGCGCGGTCAATCGCGCTGCGGGAGAAAAAGACATTGTGGTTTGCGCCGCTGGCGGTCTGCCGGGGGATCTGCAAAAGCTCTGGCGCACCCGCTATGACAGAGGCTATCACCTGGAGTACGGCTATTCCTGCATGGGTTATGAGCTGGCGGGAGGGGTCGGAGCCAAAATGGCGAAGCCGGATTCGGAAGTGTTCGTCATGGTCGGCGACGGCTCTTATCTGATGCTCAATTCCGAAATCGCCACCTCAGTCATGTTGGGGCAGAAAATCATCATTGTGGTGCTGGATAACCGTGGCTTTGGATGTATTCATCGTCTGCAACAAGCCTGCGGCGGTCCCGGTTTCAATAACCTGCTGGACGATTGCCTTACCACTGACGGCGGCGCACCCAAAATCGACTTCGCCGCCCACGGCGCCGCGCTGGGCGCCAAATCGGAAAGCGTGCGCAATATCAAGGAGCTGGAGGCCGCCCTGGAGCGCGCCAAGGCGTCCGACATCAGTTATCTGATCGCTATCGACACCGATCCCCTGAAAGTCACTGAAGACGGCGGGGCCTGGTGGGACGTGGCGGTCGCGGAAGTATCCGAACGTCCGCAGGTCGAAGAGGCCCGCCGCCGTTACGAGAGCTTCAAAGCTCGTCAGTTCAAAAATCTGTAATCACTTTTGGCGGAATATCTGGAGACTTCTCATGAGCGTACGTATCGGCATCAACCCTCTGACCTGGACTAACGACGACCTGCCCTCCCTGGGCGGCGACACGCCGCTGGAAGTGTGCCTCAGCGAAGGCAAACAGGCGGGCTTCGCCGGCTTTGAGCTGGGCCACAAGTTCCCGCGCACGCCGGAAGCGCTGGGACCGATTCTGGACCATCACGGACTGCGTCTGGTGTCCGGCTGGTTCAGCGGCCAACTGCTGGAGCGCAGCGTGGAAGCGGAAATCGCCGCCATTCAGGATCACCTGCATCTGCTGAAATCCCTTGGCGCTACGGCGATGGTGTATTGCGAGGTCACAGGCTGCGTGCATGGCGATCAAAGCACGCCAGTGTCTCACCGTCCACGTCTGGCGGAAGACCAGTGGGAAACCTTCGGCGCCAAGCTGACGCAAGTGGCGGATTACTGTCTGGAGCAAGGCGTTAAAATCGCCTATCACCATCACATGGGCACCGTGGTGGAAACCGAAGAAGAGATCGACGCGCTGATGGCCAACACCGGCGACTCCGTGGGCCTGCTGCTCGACACCGGGCATCTTACCTACGCAGGCGGCGATCCCATTGCGGTGCAGCAACGCCACGCGGATCGCATCAACCATGTGCACTGCAAAGACATTCGCATGCAAGTGCTGGCGGACGCCAAAAACCGGGATCTGAGTTTTCTGGATGCGGTGCTCAACGGCGTGTTCACGGTTCCCGGCGATGGCGGCGTTGACTATGCGACCCTGTTCAAAGGCCTGCAAGCCAGCGGCTATAAAGGCTGGCTGGTGGTGGAAGCGGAACAGGACCCCGCCGTCGCCCATCCGCTGACCTACGCCACGCTGGGCGCCAACAACCTGAAGCGGCTATGCGCCGAGGCGGGCATTACGCTATCGGAATAACCGCCACTATCCCCTATTAATCAGGCAGACAAATAGCAAAATCCGGCCCGGCATGGGCCCTGCATCTCCGATGACGCGCGCCTCTGCGCAGGCGCGCCGCAGCAAATGAAAAAGGTATTCGACATGCAAACTCTTGGTAACTTCATCAACGGCGTTCGTTGCGACAGCGCCTCGGGCCGCGTCGGTCCGGTTTTTAACCCCGCCACCGGCGAGCAACGCCTGAACGTCGCCCTGTCCAGCGCTGACGAAACCCGCGCTGCCATCGCGGCGGCGGAAACCGCGTTCGCCAGCTGGAAGGAAGTCACGCCGCTGCGCCGCGCTCGCGTCATGTTCAAATTCAAGGAGCTGATGGAGAAGCACGCTGACGAACTGGCGGAGTTAATCACGCTGGAGCACGGTAAAGTATTCTCCGACGCCCAGGGCGAACTGGTGCGGGGCCTGGAAGTCGTCGAATTCGCCTGCGGTATTCCGCACCTGCAAAAAGGCGAGCACAGTCTCAATGTGGGCCGTGGCGTCGACAGCTACAGCCTGATGCAGCCTTTAGGGGTTTGCGCCGGCATCTCTCCATTCAACTTTCCGGCCATGGTGCCCATGTGGATGTTCCCGGTGGCGATCGCCTGCGGCAATACCTTTGTGATGAAGCCATCGGAAAAAGACCCGTCAGTTCCATTGCGTCTGGCTGAACTGCTGAAAGAAGCCGGCCTGCCCGACGGCGTTTTTAACGTGGTGAACGGCGACAAAGAAGCCGTCGACGTGCTGCTGACCGACGAGCGCGTGCAGGCGGTCAGCTTCGTCGGCTCCACGCCTATCGCCGAATACATCTACGCCACCGCGTCCGCGCATGGCAAGCGGGTGCAGGCTCTCGGCGGCGCTAAAAACCACATGGTGGTCATGCCGGACGCCGATCCTGAACAGGTCGTCGGCTCATTAGTAGGCGCCGCCTACGGTTCCGCAGGGGAGCGCTGCATGGCGATCTCCGTCGCGGTCTGTGTGGGCGATGAGGTGGCGGACACTCTGGTCAGCCGCCTGCAAAGCGAAATCGATAGCATGCGCGTCGGTCCCGGTCTGGGCCTGCCGGAAGAAGCCCACATGGGACCGCTGGTGTCGAAAGAACACGCCGCCAAGGTGCGCAGTTATATTGGTTCGGGCATCGAAGAGGGCGCCGCGCTGATTCGCGATGGCCGCGACTTCGTCTGCGCCAGCAATGAGAAAGGATATTTCGTCGGCCCCACGCTGTTCGATCATGTGAAGCCGAACATGCGCATCTACAAAGAGGAAATCTTCGGACCGGTATTGTGTGTAGTGCGCGTCGACAGCTACGCGGAGGCCATTCGCCTGATCAATGAACACGAATACGGCAACGGCACCGCGATCTTCACCCGCGACGGCGACACCGCCCGTCAGTTCTGCGAAGAAATCCAGGTCGGCATGGTCGGCGTCAACGTCCCCATCCCCGTCCCCATGGCCTTCCACAGCTTCGGCGGTTGGAAACGCTCCCTGTTCGGCCCCCTACACATGCACGGCCCGGACGGCGTACGCTTCTACACACGCATGAAAACCATCACCAGCCGCTGGCCAACAGGCCTCCGCGCCGGCGCCGAGTTTTCCATGCCGACGATGAAGTAGACGCTTCCTGGCGGGTATAAGTTTTAAGTATCCCGGACTGGCCAACCATTCCGGGATACTGCAAACTATCCGTCCCGTCGACGTTTACCCGAAACGTCGCGTCAACTCACCACCCGGAATACAGAGACAACGCCCATGCAGCAACGAGATTTGGAATTCTTCCGCCCCGTATGGAGACGCGTAGCAATTACAGTGTTCTGCTTGTTCTGGGCGACGCTGGAATGGGCTACCGGCGAGCCTCTGTGGGGCATGATCGCCAGCGGCGCAGCGCTTTACTGCTATTGGCAGTTGTTTTATACATTTGATGCGAACACAGCCGAGAAACAAGGAAATAAAACGGACGCTAATGACTGAGCCGTCCGCCTCCATTCTGCTTACCCTCTTCCGCTACCTCTCTGCTTGTTAATGCAACTTCATCACCGCCGTCGTTACCAAACGATATATCAGGTGTAGTTAGCATTAGCTCATTTCACGCCCTCAAACCCCTTAACGAAGGTTTGGAATATGAATCCCAAGCAGAGAATCAATGCACTTTTAAAAGAGTTTTCTCAAATAAATGATCTCCCAGAGTTTCAACTTAACGAAGAAAATGTCTGTGGATTTCAGTATGTCAGCGACACAGTCATAACGCTGTTCCTTCCCGACGATCAGAATCAACTGGTATTTCTAAGCGACTTAGTTTCCCTGGATGAGCTTAGCTCTAATGCGTTAATTAAAGTCCTTGAGTACAGCTTCCCTGGCCTACGAACCAAAGGCGCGGCGATCAGCGTCAACCCGGAGGAGCGCTCATTGGCGTTGAGCTTTGTACAGGAAATAGAGGGGCTGACCGCCATACTGTTTTCCAACATACTCAAAAACTTCATTGAAACCGCCGTGCACTTCCGCGCCGTGATAGCCGACTATCAACATGAAGCGCCAACCGGGCAGGCTCCAGCCCCTAGGCCCAAAGCGCCATCTCCTAACCCCATGCACATGATCAGAGGCTAGAGAACCATGCAAACCAGCGGCGTTAACCAACAGAGCGGCGTTCATCACATCGATACCGCTGCAACCCAACAGTCGTCATCAACTTCGCAAAACCATCCGCGAACCATGAGTCTTGGCCAGGAAACGACCCAGCAGACTGGAACCTCCATGGCCTCCACCTCCTCCACACCGCTTACCAACAGCAGCCGCCTTACCGGAAGCACACCCAGTGACGTTCCTCTAGTCCGCATCAATATGGACGACGCCAACGCACATAATAATGCAAGAGCAGAAGCGCATGGTTTGCAGGAGAGCGCCGGGAGCAAGAAATATGAAGGGCTCAATACCACAAACCAGGCGTTAAGGTGGATCTCCACCCTGGCGCTGGAAAATACCAAAGGCGCAGTGGAAGTCCAGGCGACGGTTCATGAAGGCAAGCTGCTTATCAGTTGCAATAAAAATACAGCCGGGTTGCTTGAAGGGTTGAAAGCGTCTTTTCAAGACCTTGACAAGATAACGGGCAATGAACGCAACGACCGTCACCGACAAAACATCTCAAACCAATTACTTGATGACAGTGGCTTCGCCAAATTTAAGAGCGCAGCCGCCACGCAGACTGAAAAGGTGTCCGCCAATGACTTGGGACGTCAAATGTCGGACGCGGAGGCAGGGCGAGTTAAGCAGCAGGTAGGACCCATTCTCGATACCATTCAAAATGCAGCCAAGGCGCTACAAAGCGGCGATGATAGCCAGATCAAGCAATATGTGAAAGTGGTCGATAGCCAAGTGCATCCAGATAAAAACAAGTCTCTGGTTGACGGCGGCACTAAAAAGAACGATGAAGGCAAAGCCTGTATGCACGCAGAGCAATCTCTTTACGACTATCTCGCCAAGAATTTGCCTTCAGATAAAAGTGAAGGGCCGCTGTTGATCCCCGTAGCGGGGGTAAAACGCCCCTGCGCCGTGTGCGATCATGTTGAACGCTCCGCCGCCTCATTGCAGGATTCGCCTTTCGGGGAAAGCGGAGAGCTTTACCTGCACCGCGCCAGCAACCGACCGGGCGTCGTGTTTCCAGGTATTCAAGGCATTTCCGAAGGCGCACTGGGAAGCAAAAGTAACGTCGACACCACAGTAAATAACCTGCTGAACGGCCAGATTAACGCGCAATCTCACCAGGTTATAAATGGGTCGACCGATACAGACTCAGAGCACAACAGCAGCGACTCTGAGAGTGAACACAAAGCGAATCACTAATCAGGCAGACAAATAGCACATTCGGGAAGCGTTCTTCGAACCGCTTCCCGAGAAAAATACCGACAGCCGTAGTGACTTTCACCCACCTGAACTGGGCTTGATAACCTTGGTCCACAGGAAGTAAGCGCCAATGGCCAGCACCGCAAAGAACACCAGCTTGCCGATCAGTTTGAACGCCCACCAGGCGACAACAATGGCTAACACGCACCCGACAAGAAACAGCAGTTTTTTTAACATCAAAGGTTCTCGAAAACAGTAGAAAGTCTTGCGCCATAATGGCTGATGCGAGCGGAGATTTAAATACAAAATCTCCAGCGAACGCCGCATATTACAACCCCGGCGCCCGATTCATTTCCTTGTAGTAAATATACTTGCTGGAGACTTTGCCCGTCGCGGCGAACCATTGCTCCAGATAAGGCCCCATCCAGATCGCATCGCCCTGCTCCACCAGATGCCAGTCGCTTCCCAGACGGTAAACGCCCTGCCCCTGCAGAAAATACAGACCATGCTCCATGAAATGCATTTCCACGATGGGCAACGTGGCGCCGGGTTGAAACTCAAATACATTGACGCCCCAATCCCATGCCGAATCCTCGGGTAACAAGGTTTGCAGTAAGGCGCCGTCATCGCCGAGAAACGGCTTCGCCGCAGTTTGCGTCAGGGAGCTGACAAAAGATGAGACAGTCCCGGTCGACCCAGGCACAGGCGCGTACTTTTTCTGGAAAGCCAAGATCCGTCCTGTGTCGTCAGAATTCTTTAACTCAAAGCGCTCGCCCGCCTGCAAGTGCGCGAAGCCGTCCTGCTGCAGGCGGTGTGTGGCGCCGCCAAAAGTCAGTTCTATTGCGCCTTCCAACACCAGCAACAGAAATTCATCCGATGGGCTCTCCGAACAAAAACTGCCGCCAGCTTTCATATTCACCAGAAACTGACAGAACTTCGCCCCCATCTCCGGAGACGCCGTATAAATCACCTGACAGTTTTTCCACTGCGGCAAGTTCAACGGCACGTGAGAGTCGGGACACATCAGGGAATAATTACGGGATAGTTTGCTGCGGGTAGCGCCGGTCAGGGACATTTTTTCGCCTTATCTTGTTCTATTGTTCGGTAACACGTTCAATTCAGTCTCAATTCACCACACTTTCAGCGCACTGCTCAGGCTGCTGCCGTCTGTACTTGTGCGACAGTATATGACCAAGCCGAATACTTGGACGCTCCACTAATTGGTATGAGAAATACGCCATCAGAACAGTGATGATAATGCACGCTGACATATAGACCCCCATATGCAGAGATGCGACATCTGAAGCCCAGCTCTGCGTCCTTAGCGTGGCGACCAGTTTTATCGCCAAGGGATGAAAGAGATACACTGAGTAACTGATCATCCCTAACCAGATAGCGACAGGAGGAGCTGTGTTGAACAGTTTATACCCCACCAAAAATAACGCTACGCCCAATATATGTCCCGCAGCGAATCGTACAGGCTGGCCGTTAACATCCATCCCTAAAAGATGAAGTCCCCCTGTCAGTACTGGAACCGCAAGTACGCATACCGGCCCGGTTAGCAGCATCGTCATGTCGCGAGGCGATAAAGTCTTGGTTAGCAGCGTCCTAAAGATAGTCCCGGTCATCATGAGGGACAGGGCGTAAGGAATATAAATCAGCTCCTTATTCACCTCAGCAAACGCAGGACTAACTTTTGTCGCTATCGAGAGCACGCAAAACGTACTTAGCGCGAGAAAACAAAAGCTAAGCTGATAGAAACGATCATGGAGCACACCCGAGAAAAAGAGAAGTCCGCAGAGCCCATAAAACACCACCTCAACTTGCAGAGTCCAATACACGCCCAGAATATGAGGCTCCGCAAAAAAGGTCTGCAACATGGTCAAGTTGGCGGCGATATTTTCAGACGGGTATATTTTTCCTGAAAGCAAATAAGCCAGAGCCAAAGCACTTAGGATAGAAACCCAATAGGCCGGATAGAGTCGAAAAAAGCGACGCACGCCAAACTGTTTCAAAGCCCCATGGCCCGCGGAGAAGCTATAGGGAATCACAAACCCTGAAATGAGAAAAAAACAAACCACGCCAACGCGCCCCAGATCAATAGACCAGGCCAGATCAGCGAGAAAGACGCCATGAGCGGCGATATCAGGAATTTGAGTGAAAACTTCCGAGCTATGCTGCCAAACCACCAAACAAGCAGCAATACCTCTCATTGCATCAATATTTCCAAGCCGTTCATGCGCCATTCGAATCAATCCTTCTCAATCAAAAACAAAAGCAGCACTCGGCGATCAACAGAAGGACCAGGTTTGGCAAACTCATCCAGCGACGCGACACCATAACGAAAGCGAAGCCTCTGTGGACAGATCAGATCTGAACTTCTACTGATGAAGTCAGACGTCAAACCGCACAATTCTGTTCCTGGAGACAAATCCCGCCCGGGCGATGGCTGTCTGTGCTGCGATATTTTCTCTTTCTGTAGAGCAAATGGGACGTCGCTGGGTTTCTCTGATTCGGGAGGCCAAGGTCCGGATCACTTTTTCAGCGATGCCTTGTTTTCTGTGCTCCCGCGCCACAATCACGCCAATATCCACACAATCGGATTGAAAGATCGGATCATGCCTCATTTCCCCACTGGCGACTAATTCGCCTTCCCGCCAGTAGCCCAAAAGTTGCCTGCGCTCGATCAAGCCCCCTAGATAATAATTCAGCCACTCCTCCGGCGCTTGAATATTATGCGCGGTAAAAGCCACAAACTCTGAGAGCTGTTCGTTGCTGGCGAACGCCATCGGCAGTAGGTCTGACACACTCTGCGTCGCTGTGACGTTAACGTCGTATTCGTACATCAATGCATTCACTTGAAAACTGTTGAACACATCCAGGCACGCCGATAGATATGCAGGCTCAGCAGTGCTGACAAAAGCTCCTGCAATTTTTGAATAGCCTTTTCCACCCTGTTCGAGAATGCGGCGCAATGTTGGCGCGTACTGGTTTTGGTGGCTGGATGGCAGAAAAAGCTGCAATACATACCCCTCACTGTTGACGCAGGCGTATCCCGTCAGCGCACCGCCGTCGAACAAGCCAAGATGCTGCGAAAAAGGCAGGAACCCGTTCAACCACATGCCATCGAGAGGGGCGGCGCACCCCTTCAGATAGGCGATTTTTAGCGGCGTCAGGGAGTCATTGTTTTCAATAGACGTAATTTTCAGCATGTCACTCATCCTTATGTTGGCGACAGAGATCCAATATGTTTCGCGTGAGCTGCTTCTGCACGGCGTCGAGCGGATATTTGTCGTAGATCGATAAATAATGCAGGGCGACGCCATCCAGCATGGCCAGGATGATTCGGGCGTTATCGCGACTTTTCTCAACCCCCAAATCCTTCATCCAACGGCTCACCTGTTTCAGCAGCATTTCCGCTCGCTGCTTCGCGGCGGCGTCCACAATTTTGCGCAACTCGGGTGTGTGCAGAATGGTTAGCTGGAGCTTTAGATAAGTCTTTTCCGTTTTTAGAAACGTAAAAAACACCTTCAGGAAACTAGCGACAGACTCAGAAGCACTGCGTTCTTCCGACAACTCAGAGGATACCGACGCCATTCTACTGGTAGCGTCTTCCACCAAGGCGATGAGCAGCTCTTCCTTGCTCTTGAAATAGTTGTATGTCAGTCCTTTGGAAACTCCAGCCTGCTGCGAGATTTGCTCAATCGTTGTGGCGAAGTAGCCGTTTGCTTCAAACAGCGTCATTGCCGCCTGCAGTAGCTTTATTCTTCCCGTCTGCGGTCTCACCAAACCTCCCATTAATCATCTTAACTGACCACCCAGTCAGTTAAGATAATGAGGCGCGACATCATTTCTGTCAAGCTGATGTGCTTATATCAACTTGATTCAGCCTAATTTTTTGCGGCGAGGGGCCATTCAACGCCGCAAAGGAAGGTGACGAATAGAGTGAGTTGATATGACGCCGCCAGCGCTCCGCCCAGTATTCGAAGCGGGGTTCGTTGATGACATTAAACGCGGCGAAACTTTCCAACGGGGTAAGGCCCACATACCTCTGCGTGATATGCATCGCCGTCAACACTTGATCCGCCGCCAGCCCGGCCAACACGCCTCCCTCGGGGTGAAAGGCTCTTTCCGGAGCGTTCCAGGTGGTGGAAAGCAGGTAGCGTCGTCCTTTGAGTAAACCACCCTCGCCATACCGCTCTGCGCCGGCGAAGAAAACGCCATGCCCATACACATCGTCGATGTAGCGCTTTAACGCCGCGGGGGCGGAAAACCAGTACACGGGAAACTGAAGAATAATCAAATCCGCCCATTGGTACTTTTGCTGTTCTTCAGCGATGTCATAGCCGCTGATGACTTGCGAGGTTCGCACTTCTGCAAAGGGTTGCAGCGTCTTTTCCGCGACCTTGACCAGACCATCGTTATAGCTTCCACCCGCCACACCGGCTTTAGGTTCCGCTCCATTTACAATCAATACCTTATTCATCCGTCATGCTCCTGTTATTCGGCGCCGCCATTCATAGCTCATGGCGCCTTGGCTATATAAACAGGTTGTAGATTAGCGAGGCGGGCATTATTGTTTAATCTCGAATTATCTTTTTCATACTTTGAATATTCGCAACAATGATCCGATCCCTGCATGCCCTCCGCGTTTTTCTGTCCGTCGCCAAACATTTGAACTTCGCCCAGGCTTCCGCCGAGTTGCATTTGTCCGCATCGTCCGTGTCCCGACAGATAACAGAGCTGGAGAAAGAGCTGAATGTGGCGCTGTTCACCCGCAGCACCCGCATGGTGGCCTTGACCCAGCAGGGCCAGCGTTTGTATGAAGAGGCGGCGCCGCTGGTCATCTCTCTGGATGAAGTCAGTGATTGTCTGCGCCAGCAAAAAGAGGAAGTGGGCGGCAGAGTGAGTCTGTCCGCTCCCTGGTGGTTCGCCTCTTATTTTATCGCCCCGGCTCTGGCGGGCTTGAGGGACCATTACCCCGATCTGACGGTGATTCTGGATTGCGATGACCGCGTCATTGATCCCAACGAAGGACTGCATGATATCTACATTCGCTTCGGCAGACTGAACGACTCCCGCCTGTTGGCGAAAAAGTTCGGCGTCTACGAATTCTGGCTGATAGCCTCACCCCAATATATTGAGAAATACGGTGAGCCCATACATCCCAAAGATCTGCATGAGCATCGTCTGCTCGCCTACCGGTTTTCATCGCCGCACAGCAGTTGGATCTTTGATGATGGCGCGTCGCAACAACGCATCGCCATGCAAAGCCCTTATCTGCTCACTAACAATACCGAAAGCATCCTGCACTGCGCGTTGAACCACGGCGGCATCGGCCTGCTGGCGGATCATGGCGTATTGAACTCAGTGAAACGCGGCGAATTGATACGCCTGATGCCAAACTACGCCATCACACCCAACCGGTTTGAAAATGGCATGTATCTGGTTTACTCAAAAGACAAAGCGAAGATTAAACGCGTCAAAGCCGTCATTGATTACTTGGCTGAGCATTTGCGCAGTTAAGATCGCATGACTGCAAGGTCGTCATGCAGAATCTGAAAGGGTTAGTCAGGCGGCATGCGATGTCGCCAGGATAGCTAGACGCGAAGAAGTGGGCGCCATAGGAAACTATGACTACCCTGTTTCTTCATAGGCTCTGTTTTGAGGCGCGATCAGAATGAAATCTCATCCCTTACTTCTTGCATTGGCTTTATTCGCACTCTCTATTTTGGCGTTAGCTCCGATCATTGTTCTGCTCTTTTACGCCTTTGTGGAGTTGGGCTTGTTTTCCTGCGCGATGGTTAGCGCGGTATTGAGCGCGCACTATTACTGTAAAGTCAGTGGAAAGCCTCTCGCCAAGGCGGAGCTCGGCGCCTTCGCGGTGTTGGGCGCAGGCTATTGCCTGTTATTGGAAGCCTGCGCTTATTTTATCTTTCAGGCGTCAGACCAAACATTGAACGCCGAACGGCTGATCGCGTACGGGCTAGCGGCCTATCTGATATATCTGGTCACTATTATTTTCTGCGCCCGCGTATCCAAGCACGCAAATGAGCCAAACAAGCCAGCCAGACTTCTCCCCCACACGCTCATTGACCGCTGGATAGAGCGCCTCAGCAAGCCGCTCGATACACTGAGCAATGACGAACTCATACGGAAGATTGCTGGCTCTCCATCGGGAGGGATAAAAGGTTTTATACTTGGCGCAGCGTTTATGTGGCTGCTGATCAATCTATTTTTCCCGGTAAGCAATCACGTCAGCGCAATCATCAGCATGCTTCTATTGAGCTTCCTGTCGCTTCTGTTGATATCCGTGTTGAGCAAAAGAAACTTATTATTGGAAGAATTGAGAAAGAGACTGAACAGCGTGCCTGACAGCGCTTCGTCCGAACCATCATCGACGCAATATACTTAATGAAAACCCGCATACTATATATCGAAAATCACCCCGTCTTCGCCGCCTCAGCGCAGGATGTCTTTTTATCGGACTGTGAGATCACCGTGGCGCCGGATATGGCGTCCGTGTTGGCCGCACTGGAATCACAACGCTTTGATCTGGCGCTGGTTGATTTCGACCTGGATGACTGCAAAGGCGATGAAGTCACGCGAGTGATTCGTGAGCGCTTTCCCCAACTGAAAATCATCGCGGCGTCATCTCATGCGCAGGGTAACGCGAAAATTCAGAAGGCGGGCGCTGACGCGGTTTGCGGGAAAATGGAGTTCAGTAAAATCAGGGAAATAATAGAGCAGGTTTTAGAACGCCCTATATAAGCGGCTAAGTGAAACGCCATAGCGATTCCACAGATCGCACTCAAATTATTACACCTGGCTTCTCGTTAGCTTGATATCGAAGACGCCATACACGATAGAAGCCATTCCCAAAAGAAGAATGACAAGCGCCTCCGCGCTATCTTTCCCGCTTGCGACAAATTTATCGCCCATGATGCTCTTCACCGTGAACAAGTCGGACGCTCCCCACAGGAAAAGTATTCCACCCAGAACAATCATCGATATTGCAAACAGCCTTCGAAGAAAGGCGCCCATTCTTATACTCCCTTTTTACTCGCTTTACTTCCGATGCCTGATGTCCTCGCCAGCCATCGGAGGGGCATTCACAGTCCCTATTTCAACATCCTGATTTTTCGATATAACGTTCTTTCACTAACGCCGAGCAGTCTGGCCAGAGATGCATTGTCGCCCCTGCGTCGGTCGAAGACGCTTTGCAGATAACGACGCTCAGCCTCATCGCCTGTTCAGCCCGGTTGCGCAATTCACGGATGTTACCGGGAAAGGACTGTCTCCGCAGCCAATACTCCGCATTTTCTGCAAAGTGAAGAATACGTTGTTTGTTGAGACTATCGAGCAGATGCCGGGGCGGATCGAGCTCATCGCCGCCAACTCAAACACGACCTGCTGACGCTCTTCCTGTGGGGCGTCGGCTACGTACCCTACCTGACGATCTGGCGCTGGACGCTGGCCCCTTACGTAGGTTGGCCAGTGATGGCGTTATGCGTGTACTTGTGGGTGATGTGAGCGTTTGGAAGCTCTTGTAAGAGAGACGCAGAAAAAGCCTGCTCAGGCGGGCTTGAATCTGGTTAGAGAACCGCGACTCTTTTATCCAACATTGAACGCTGAAGCCATTATTTGTCGATCAGCTCGGCTGATACCGATGTTTTTAGCCACCGATTCCCACTGACTAACGCTGTGCAGCACTTCATCTTTTATCGCATTCGCTTCACTGACGCTTAGTCGAAAAAAGTCGATCACATCCACCGCTAAGTCGTAGTCCAGGCTATTGTCATTATCAGTAATATTCAAATGCAGTCCATTAGAGGGTGTAACAGGATTAATATCGTAAGCCGGAGATAAAACCCATCCCCCCTTTTGATAGATAAACCCATGGTTACGCAAGTGATCATCCGCATTGGAAATCGCAATGTTAAATCAGCAAGCGTCCCCAACGATCAGGACAAGAGTCCAGAAATGCGCGAAAGTTATTTGAGTTTGAGCTATGTTGCTCGCCAGAGAACAAATGGAGGTCAGGGTCTATTTGCTGTGCGCTGGGAAGCTTCAGCCACCCCTCATCATAATGAAAGCTGAAATGCTCTCTATTCTTGGTGACAGTAGAGCGGAGTCTCCCAACCAAAACCGGTTCATCGAATTCCTCCCAGTCAGCAAATACAAAGACTTCAGTGTTCATTTTTGCTTACTCAGAAGCTTAATATCCTGTAGCTTGCGCCCCAATTCATCGTCACTGGCCACTTTCACCAAGTCCTCTACTAATCCCAGTACGCCTAATACAGCCACATAATGCCCCATAGACACTTTGGCGTCTCCTTGCTCGATTCTGCGAATGGTTAACCGGCTGAGCCCAGTCCGCTCGGAAATCAGAGTCTGAGTATAGTTTCTGCGCTTTCTGGCCAACTTTATGTTCTCACCTAACTGGGAGAGAACCTTTTGGTTCTTGGGAAAAACAATAGCGCTTCTTTTCTCACCAAGCATATCGAGTGATCACTACAGTTATCAAAAGGTGGTAATTTGATAATTATAGGAACCACAAAAGGATATAGCAAAGAAGATTTTTGACCACTAAAGCTACCAAATTCTCAGAAAAAGATAACCATAAGTCTCAGAATACTGAATTGGAATCGCGCCAGCCATTAGCGCCAATAACTGGTTCAAAAGGAAAGGCCGTTAAGCTACAAGGCGGGATGGTACTGAGTCCGCCCCCGATTAAAGGGGCGGACTGGGTGGGTTTAGTTTAGAAGCGGCACACCAGGGTCCAGCTGCCGTCGCTGCCTGGGGTGGATTGGGTCCACCAGCCTGCGCGGTAGACGACCTTGTTGTGGGACATCAGGTCGCCTGTGCCCGCGTGGTTGGGATTGCCCTGCCAGTCGCTCTGGGTCCAGTTGGGATAGACGTTCACTTTGCTGGGATCGACGTTGGCGTCGGCGCAGGAGCCGCCGTCGTTACCGCCATCATCACCACCGTCGTCTCTGCCATCGCCATTATCGCCGCCGTCCAAAGAGCCTGCGGGCAGTTCCGGATGCTCTTGTTTCAGGGCGAAGGTGGCGCCGCCGATTTTCACTCTCCAGCTGGAAGGCGTCGACATCGGCAGGTGGTAGTTGAGCGTGATGTCCATGCTCTCACCGTCCGCCAGGGCCTGATAGTTTTTCAGGGTGAACGCCACCTTATGGTGATCGTTCTCCAGGCCGCCAATGTTGTTGCCGGAGCTGTTAGCGCCGCTGGCGATAACTTTCAGGCCTACGCCGCTCTGATCGCTGATGGTGTCGGGAATCGCCGTGGGCACATTGAACTCAAAGGTGGTTCCGCCAGGGATGGTCTGCCCCGAGTTGTTGGTGATCTTCAGTTTGGGGTTGATCGGGTAGTTCTGATCGCCCAACTTGAAGCCGCTGATGCTGTACTTGATGTCCAGACTGGTCGCCGGCACATCGGAGCCGACCTGATCACCGTAAGGAGCCGCGTTTTTGAATGCGTCGTAGAACTGGGTGGTCAGGGTGTCGCCCATGAAGTACTCGCCCTTGTCCTCGTTCCAGTCGTAGTCGCCGGCCAGCTCCCAGAACATGACGCCGCCGATGCCGTTATCAACCACGTAATCAGCCTTAACGCCAATGGACTCCTCGTCTTCGATAGACAGGAACACCCGTTTTTCCGCATTCCACAACCAGGGCGCCACTGCAGTCGCGTCATAGTGACGGCTGTAGGAGCCGGTCAGCACATCAGTAGGATCGTTGGCCGGGTCAAGGCCATAATCCGCGATATAGCTGCCCGCTACGCCTTCCGCCAGGTTCTTGGCGTGCCACAGCGGGTTGGAGCCGGCGCCCATCTCATTGCCCTGTTTGTCCAGGTCATGCCAGATGTTGTCGATACCCACAGCGCCATGGCCGCAGTCGTTCTTATCGCCGGTTCCGGTACCAGGAGGACAGTTATTCTGGTCTGGCGCAGACGCAGTGCCCCACATCCCGTTGTCGCCGCCGTTCACACCCTGCCAGCCACGGCTGTAGTACGGCACGCCGATATTAATCCGGCCCGCCTGCATGGTTCCGCGGAAATACTTGTAAGCCCAGTCGGTATTGAGATAACCAATACGCTGATACTGTGAGGTGCTGTAGTAGTTCCACGCCTTTAGCTCTACGTCTTCGCCGGTGTCATACAATGCCGCGTTGGGGCCGACGAACTGGTTCCAGGCGCCGTGCAGGTCGTAAGTCATGATGTTGACGTAGTCCAGATACGGCGTGATCTGCATCACTTCCATGCCCCGCAACAGGTAACCTGAAGAGGGTGAGGCGATGGTCAGCATGTAGTGCTTGCCGTCTTCCGCCGAAGCGGCGTCCAGCTTCTCACGCAGGGTTTTCATCAGTTCCACGTAGGAAGCCATCAAACCGGCGCGTCGGGCGTTGGCGATGGAGAAATCATCCGGGTTGCCGGCGTCATTCATGCTGGTGGGATATTCGTAGTCGATATCCACCCCGTCAAAGCCATAGGAGCGCAGGAACGCCACCACTGAATCGGCGAAGGTGTTGATGCCCTGCTGGTTGATGCTGTTATCCGCGTTGGTGGTCATGGTGTAGAAACCGCCGCTGTCGACGCGCTTGCCGTCTTCATCGAAATAACCGCCGGTTTCCGCCCAGCCGCCGACAGAGATCAGGGTCTTCACATTCGGATGCTGTTTCTTGAACTTGTTCAACAGGTTGAAGTGGCCCTTGTAAGAATAACTTGGGTCCATTTCCGCGCCTTCCACGCCATCCCAGGTCAGGCCGGTGGCGGCGTTTTCCGGGTTGTTCACATTGCCCACGGAAATCTTGTTGTTTCCGTCTACATGAGCAAAAGCGTAGTTAATGTGGGTCAGCTTCTCCCAGGGAATATCGCTGGCGAGATAAGAGGGTGCGCCATTCTTGCCAGTGCGCCAGGACGTGAAGTAACCGATGATGCGGCGAGGATGATCTGCGCCCATTTTTTCACGGCCGTTTTCGTCGTAGATACTGCAGTACGGCACATCAACGCCTGGCGTCTGATACAGACCTTCCGGACGACAGTCTTCACCGCCAGGGTCGGTTCCGCCATTCACTTTGATAGCGACTGCCGGAGCCATGCCGCCCAGGCCTTTGTCATCAATCGCCTTGGCCGAAATACGGTGCGCGCCGGACTCGGCTTTCCAGTCCATTTCATAGGGCGCCGCGTCGTCTTCGCCGATCAAGGCGTTGTCTACATAGAACTCCACCTTGCTTACAGAGCCGTCTTCATCGGTCGCGTCGACGCTGATATTAACGCGGTCGTCCACATTGAACTCTTCCCCTGCTTTCGGGGAAGTGACGCTGGCGGTCGGCGCCTTGTTGTCCGGCGGCGTATCATCGTCGGAGACTTTAATGCTGGCCTTGCCGGACGTCGCGTCCGCATCGTCGTCGTCCACTGCAGTAGCGCTGACAGTGTGCTCGCCCAGCTCCGCTTTCCACTCTACGGAATAAGGCGCGCTGTCGTCCTCACCGACCACTTCGTCATTCACCATAAAGGTCACTTTGGCGACGGAGCCGTCCTCATCGGACGCGTCTGCGGATAACATGACAATGTCGCCGACGGCGTATTCAGAGCCGGACTTAGGCGCTGTCAACGTCACGCTGGGCGGTTTGTTATCAACAGGGCCGCCGTCGTCGCACTGCCCCAGGGGCTTCCATTCCTGCCAGTCGCCGGAATGAGTTTCAGGATCAGCGCCCTGCGACCAGTAGGCCGCCTCATAAGCGCTGTTTTTGTGCTTCACTTTCGCGCCGCCGGTGTATACGGCGCCGCTGTCCCAGTCGGAAAGACCCGCACAATCATAGGCGAACGCCGATTGACTGAGGGCTCCCGCAGCAATCAAGGTGGCGGTCAGCAATTTCATTTTCATAATTTACAGTCCTTTTACGGTCGCGGGCTTCATTGTCCCGCTGTTTGTTGTTTTTCATCAGTCACCACGGTGACGTCGAAAAAGTTCTCCACGCAGCGGCGATAGTCGCCTTGCGCCAGCGCGAAGTACGGGGTCTGATAGCCGACCAGCTTGCAGGCGAAAGATTTGCCTTCGGGCATGTCCGGGTAGTAACCCCAATCCTGATCCCAGTACACCTGCAATGCGCCGGAGCCCTGAGTGTCGAAGCTTTTCTGATCTTTACAGCCCAGCTCTTCGCCAGCGCCAATGGGGACGCTGAGCGCCTCTGCGTGGTTGCGGTAGTAGTCAATACGATTGACCGACTGCGGCTTCTCATACCCGTGGCCGCACTCAATGCCGCCGTTGATGATATTGGTCGTGGCGCCGAACCCCGGTTTGATACCCGACTGCGCATCATGGGCGTTAGGGGCCCAGGTTCCATCCACCACATGCAACATGCTGGGCTTGGGAGACGCGGGATAAACAAAGAAAAATACGGCGGAAGCCAGATTCAGCCAGGTATCAGCGACTTTTTCCGGATCGTTCAACAGCACTCTCACGTCACCGAACATGGCCTGCGAGAAGGGACCATAGTTATAGTTGTAACTGAGCTGTTTGGCGCCACGGCCAAAGTACTTCAGATAGTCGCCGCTGGCGTCTTTACCGCAGGGCCAGGTTTTGCCCTGCCAGGTGTCTGGACTACATTCCGCGTTGTAACCGCATCCTGAGTTATTGGCGTCGCACCCGGCTTCTCTAACGAACACCAGGCCTTGACGCCATTCAGGTATGGAGGAATTGCCGTCATGACCGCCGGTTTCCTGCGTGAAGTGAGCGAACATGGTCGCCAGGGATTTACGGCAGATGGCGTCGCTGTCGCGGCCATCGTCATAAGTTGAGCAGAAGCCTTCGAACTTTGCGACCGCCCTTAGGAAGCGGGTATAGGTGTAGGACTCATGGCGTTGCGGGAAGGTATCTTCAAACTGGGCGTCGGAGATGATGCTCTCCACCCGCTTGACGTTGGCCGGGTTGGAAGCCGCGCCGGGAACAACCGCCTCTACGACGCTGTTGTCCTGGGTTTTGACGGAATCTTTGACTTTGTTGAAGAGAGGCGTATCAGTGAGGCTGGCTTCCGCTGCGTCCAGCGCAGAGGCTTTCATGCTGTAGCCGCCGCCCGGTAGAGGTTGCGGCAGATCGCTGGCGCTGTCGTCGCCATCTCCCGGATTATCGCCTCCATCGCCGGGGCTGTCGCCACCGCTGCAGGAGGCGTCGCAAGGTCCCACTTGCTTCCAGGGGCCCCACTCTCCCGAGGCGGCGGGATCATCTCCCTGGGTCCAATATCTGGCCTGATAAATCGTATTGGCGGTGTGCGCCTGATCGCCGCCCTGATAAACGGCGTTGCTTTTCCACTCCGGCACAGCAGCCATGACCACTGCGCTGGATAGACAGAAAACAGAGGCTAATATCCCCATTCCGAATCTAAATTGAGTACGCATAGTTATTTCCTTGAGGCAAAACGTCCCGGCGTTTACGGGACTCCTTATTGGATTTTTGTAATAAGCGGCCCAGGCCGGTTTACTGGGCTGCGCCTTGCACGCCTCGTTAGGGCTATATTGGACCGCCTATACCGTACCACTTATATCAATGGACCTACCTACCACATGAGATTACTTATTATTGGTATCTCAATGGTATATATTAGTACACGAATTGGTATCATCCAGAAAGGTATTTTTTCTATGCAATTTGGCGGATGAAGTGAGTGGCCGCCAAGGCCGAAAGTCAATACGCAACAGTTTGTTTTATTTGGTTTTAACTTAGGGGAATCGTTATTTATTTGAGGCGAGTTAGTAGGGAAAACAAAGCGACGGGCATAAGAGGCCCTGCCTCTTATGCTTTTTTATTCTGAAAGATTACACCTGAAATGCAGTGGAAAGAGTTTTGAGTTCGTCCGCCAGACGACTTTGCTCGCCGGCGGCGGCGGAGATTTGATCCCCCGCATCCGCAGCAACCTGAGACTTTTCGCCAATCGATTGCATCTTGGAGGCGATATCGCCGCTGGCCTGCGCCTGCTGCTCTACCGCCGCCGCAATCTGCAAGGCGCGTTGATTGATATCGTGGATCGCCGTCAACACGTCATCCAGCACCTTGCGCACTTCGCCTGCGCCTACCACGCTTTTGTTGACGGAATCTTTGCTCGCCTCCACTTTCAACACCGCACGGCCGCTTTCGTCCTGGAAAGCCCGGATCATGTCTTCAATTTCCGTGGTTGAACTCTGGGTGCGTTGCGCCAGCGAACGCACTTCGTCCGCCACCACGGCGAACCCCCGTCCTTGCTCACCGGCGCGAGCGGCTTCAATGGCGGCGTTCAGGGCCAATAGATTAGTCTGTTCAGCGATGCTCTTGATCACATCCACCACCTGGAAAATGCGTTCGCTGCTGTCGCGTAAACTGCGAATGGAGGCGGACGCCTCGTCTACCTGCGCCGCGACGGTATCGATGGTCGCCGCCGCATCCGAAATCAGGCGATTGGCTTTATTCACCTGAGTATCAGCGGAGCTGGCTGCGCTTGAGGCGCTGGACGTGTTCTCTGCGACCTCTTTGATGGATGCGCTCATCTCCTCAACAGCGGAGGCGACCATGAGCGTATCCTGCTTCTGCGTTCCCAGACTATCCGCTGTGGTGGCCACCGTCACGGCGCTTTCCTCCGCCACTGAGGCCAGCTGTCCGCTGCACGAGGAGATCCGGTGCACCGCGTTGCGGAAATTATCCAACATGTCGTTCAACAGACCGGCGATTTCCCCCAGTTCATCTCCCGCCAGAACTTTCGCACGGCTGCGCAAATCCTTGCGAATGGATACGGCGCGCATGGTCTCCATCAAACTACTCACCTGCTTGCGCACTCCATTTGTCAGAAAAGCCGCCATGCCCGCCACCACACTCAGGGAGACAAGGGTGAACACACAGTTCCACCATAGCAAACTCAGATCATCGCTCTTAACCTGCTCGGCCAGCGCCAGAACATCATCCGTGAGCCGGTCTTCTATGTTTTTCAGCAAATTGATGCGCCCAGTGGCCTGTTTGAACCAGTCCGCCGCGTCCTGCTGCAACTCACCATTCAACGCAAGGCTGCGGTACCGCTCCACCTGCTCCGCCGCATCGCTTTGCAGCGTGCGCTTGCGATACTCAACCTGTTCAGGCTGGGCGAATTGATCGAAGGTTTCCAGGTAAACATTTTGTTCGCTCACCAGCCGTATAAACCTTTCATAGTTCCCAGGCGCAAAACTTCCCGCCGCGAAGGTATTGCTGAGCACGGCGCGCTCGATTCCCGCCCGTTCCTTGCCCTGCAGAAAATTGTAATAAGCCATCAGCGCCGAGCTGATCTGAGGCGTCACCGCGTCATCGGCGACAGTGGCCGCGGAGGAAAGCAGCAGAGCGTTAATCCTGGTGTAGTAGCCGATGGCTTCTGCGGCGGGAATATTCAGGCTGTCTACCCGTTGCCGGATCTGCGGCATTTGCGCCATCAAGTCATCGACGGTTTTCATCAGCGCCAGCAGTTGCGGCCTGACGATCATAGCGCGATGTTTTTCCAGAAAGGCGGATAATTCAGAACGACGCTGGTCCGTCAGAGCGCGCTGTTCTTTTAGCGTATCGCTGAACGCCTTGCCTCCCGACCCCAGATAGCCCGCGCTGGCCCCGCGTTCTTTTTGCAATTCGTGGGTCAGAAAACTGCTTTTCCCCGCCAGCGCCACCATATAGGTGAGATCATCCGCATGCCGATATTCCCGCAACGAGTCAGAGATAATCATATAGGCCAGTATCAACAGGCAGGCGACAGCAGGAGCCACCAGTAATATAAGCTTTTGAAAGAAATTGAGTTTCATGGGCAACTCCGTCCGCTGGGGAATATCCATCAAGGCCGATAATCTGACGCGCGGACGCTCAAAGCGGCCGCAACGTCTTTAACAATAGACTATCCGCTACGCTCATGCGCTTATTCAGCCATGAACGCAGGCAATCAATACTCCTATTCAGCTTTTGTTAAGGCAGTGGCGACTACAGTCCCCCCTCCTTGCGGGCAGGAATACTCCTTTCCTCAGTGGCGACCGTGAACACATCCGCAAGTAGGCTTATATAACCGCTCTTGATTTTCAGCAGGAAGAAAATATGTCTGAACCATTAATACCAACAACCCGTAAAGCCTTATTGGCAATCTCGATGATAGCGCTATCCAGCTATTCTTTTGCTGATCCCACCCCAGCCAAAGATCTTTTAAATAATGAAACGATGAATACTCTGAGCGGCGTTTTGGGTCGAGGAAAAGTATTACGGACCGGAGAGCTAAAAGAGGTTTGCTTTAGCGGAGAGTTGGTCGTACATGATATTAACGGAATCAAACAACGTCCTATCCGCAAGTTGGGCTTCACGTTACTGGAAAAAGCGCCTGAAGAATTATTTCAAGCATCGACAGGCGAACTTCTTGGCGCTGGTGAATCACAAGAAGAAATCAAGCAATTCCTGGAATTTATACATCCAACCCCCACCAGTCTGACATTCCTGGCGAGCGCAGAATATAACTCTAGCTGGATAAAACTAGAGGTTAATAGTTCATCGCCCAAGATTAATGAAGTTGGCGAACAGGCGCGGTTGCAGTCCAGTGACGAGTTTGTGAAGCGCTGCGGCGATAACCTGATAAACTATGCCAAGATTGGCGGTCGCTTCTACTTTGCAGTGCGTTTGGACTTTCCCAATCAAAAAATGGCGGCTCATGCCGAAGCAAGTGCGCCAGGGAATTATAGCCATGTTGATTCCGATACTTTAAAAGGCTGGATAGACCAACAGACAGCGAAACTCAGTCCTAATATAAATATAACCACAAGCGTCCTGCAACGAGGCGGAGACAAAGAGCTGCTTTCGGAGGTAGAGAACTTATTAAAAGAGCCAAAGGACTGTCTGGTTAATGGCGGCAATACTAATAAGTGTCATGCGCTGATGAATACCGCAGAGGAGTATGTTAAAGCCGGCGCACTGGACACCTTTCAAATGAAGCCAATTGTTACAGAAATTGACTCTGACCATTATTATAGATTTCCAGTCGATATTAATATCGGAGGCAGTCTTCCAGAGTACGACTTATATACAGCCCGTAGTAAACTAGCAACTAACTGGAAAAAGCAATTTGAATATAAGATGGCCCTTAGCGCTTTGCTTTATCAAAATATTGACGGGATAGTCAACGAGCACTGGGAAAGCTATTTTCAGGACTATGATCAGGCGCTAAGTGACGTCGACCATAATATAAACATGTTGAGTGAAGCTATCTCGATATGTAAGGCAGCGCAGGAAGCTTGCTACGCTTCATCCATCAATACTATCGCTAACCTTATACCAGTATCCTTGCCGTTAAAGCCTGCTTCCGTCTACCCAGGCACAGTTTACATTGGCGACACTCATCCAATGGAGCTGAGCTGCCAGGCCCCCGCAGGCTCTGTGATCACAGGGTTTGGCGCCAGAGTTAGAAACGATAACGTAAGAGGAATAAAAATAGCCTACCGAACCATAAATGCTGACAATACTCTCGGCAAGACGCACTACAAACAATGTGGCTCAGGGGTAGAGCTGTTCGCAGAAGTTCCTGACGGCGATGTATTGACAGGTTTAGGAGTAGGAGCGCATAGAGATAATCTTACCTCCATCAAGTTGTACCAGTCTCGATGGAACTCTGAAAGCAGAATTCTCAACTACAGCGGGGAGGCCCCATTTGGTCGAATCTATCATTCAGAGAAGACGATCATCCCACACAATCTCCAGACTCCTAACTATTTCGTACAATCCTCTAGGGCTGCAATCTCCTATATTGGCCTAAAAGTCACTAACGACAACATCTCTGGGCTGCGTTTGGGGTATAACTGGATGGAATAGGTTCACTCACATCATCCCAACGCTGACGCCATAAACTTTGTTTTGTCATTGCGGAGGGGGTTTAAAGGCACGTCAGCGAGCGGCGCGCCTGCCAGACCATTCGTTCGCTGACGCCGCAGCCAGTGTTCCTGCCGCTGCAGTATCTCCCGGTATTGCGCCGGGGGCATGCCGGTCCAGCGTTGGAAGGCGCGGCTTAAGGCGCTTTGTTCAGAGAAACCGACCTGCGCTGCAATGGCGGCGAGGTCGAGTTTGGTGGTCTGCATCAGCGTCAGGGTCTGCATGAATTTACGACGGTCCAGTAATGTGCGGAAGCTGGCGTGCTCGCTTTTCAGCTGTTTGCCCAGCTCAATGGGCTCCATGCCCAGTCGGGACGCCACCATTTCCATACTGGGAAACAGCTCCCCCGGCAGTTCCGCCAATACCCGATTGACCTGGGCGGAGACATTGTGCGAGCCCGGCCCGAGCATTTTCAGCAGGCGCTCTTTCAAGGCTTCGAAAACCAGACTGTCGCCCACGCAAAGCGTGTCGCGGTTAACGCCTTCCAGGGAAAAGCGCACGGAATCCACCGGGCTGTGAAAGCTTACCCGACAGCCCAGTTCTTTCTCATACTGCACCGGGTCGCCCACTGGCGCATGCCTGAAGGTGACCAACGTCGCCCGCGCCTTGATGCCGGAGATACGGCTGCCCAGGGCCTTCCAGCAACTGATGAACGCCTCCACCAGATGGTCCAGCATGAGCTTGCGCGGCCAGTTATCCTTGAAAACACAGGTGACGGCGTCTTCTTCCACTATCAACTGTAACTCTCCAATGGAGCTGACCGCCCGCTGCGCTTTGCGCAGCACGGACAGCGCTTGCTCCACGGAAGGCGCAGAGCTGACGATATAGCCTAGAATGGAATAAGTCGAGGCGTCGATTTCCGCCCCGAACTTTAACCCCATGTAGGGATCGCGGGTATCCGCCAGCGCCCGGGCGGTGAGCTCGTTGAGCATGCGCGCAGGAACCCAGCAACGTTCGTCCAACAACTCCCTCAGCCCCTTCACCGCCCCCACCAACGCCTGCTCGTCGAGCCGGCTCTCTCGTAGATAAGCAAGATATGAAAACACGAAGCTACAGTGGATAGATGGCTCAACACCCTGTTTTACGAACGACATAGACACTTCCTTACAACAACTAAAACTTGATTACGTCCTTATGATCACGCGTGATGGCAGGCGACACGGCGTTGGCCGTCCGCTACCGAGCGCAGTTCTGGTTTGGTCTCTTCACAAACCTGCGTCGCCATGGGACAACGGGTGACGAAAGGACAACCCGCCGGGGGATTGATGGGCGACGGCAAATCCCCTTCCAGCAACAGCACGTCCTTGCCGCGTTCCAGTTCCGGGTCAGGAATCGGCACCGCAGAAATCAACGCTTTGCTATAAGGATGCAGCGGCTCCCGATACAGATCGCGACTGTTAGCCACTTCCATGACATGCCCCAGATACAACACCATGACCCGATCGCTGATGTACTTCACCAGGTTAAGATCATGGGCGATGAAGATCAGCGACAGTCCCAGTTCCCGCTGCAGCTTTTTCAGCAGGTTGACGATCTGCGCCTGAATGGAAACGTCCAGGGCGGACACCGGCTCGTCGCAGATAATCAAATCCGGCTCCAGCACCAGGGCGCGGGCGATGCCCACGCGCTGGCATTGACCACCGGAGAATTCGTGAGGGTAACGATTAACCTGGTTGGCGTGCAGGCCGACCGTTTCCATGATGCTGACCACTTTCGCCTCCCGCTCCGCAGAAGACATAGACGGATAGTGGGTCTTCAACGGCTCGGCGATGATCTCTCCCACGGTCATGCGTGGGGACAGCGAGGCGATGGGGTCCTGAAACACCATTTGCAGCTTCTGGCGTCGCTTGCGCAACTGTGAGGGCGAGAGTCCGAGCATGTCCTCTCCCTGCCACACGACTTTGCCCTGCACGTTCTGCAGCATGCCGAGAATCGCGCGAGCCAGAGTGGACTTCCCGCATCCGGACTCGCCTACGATGCCGAGAATTTCCCCTGGATACAGATCGAAGCTGATGTGGTTCACCGCCTTCAGTTGCAACGCCTCTCCCCGCCACGGCCAGACGCCGCTACGCGGCAAGTCGAAGCGGACGCAGAGATCCTGAACTCTTAATATGGGGTTGGCGCTGCTCATTGGGCGGCTCCTCTCATCATGTCGGCATTACCTTTGTTCTTATATTGCAACGTCTTCATACGACATCTCCGCGTACTCCGGCCTCCAACTCCATGCGCGCGCCGGCGGCGGGCGGCTCTTTTCTGGGCGGGGGCGTCCAGGGCTTATGGCACGCCCGCAAACGAGATGCTGGAAACGTCTCCAGCGCAGGGACTCGCGCCTCGCACTGTTCACCCGCCTCACAGCATCGCTCCGCAAACGGGCATCCCGCTGGCGGATTCAACAGATTCGGTGGATTGCCGGGAATAGAGTAAAGCTCATCGCCTTCGTCATCCGGCCTGGGAATCGCTTTCAACAGTCCCTGGGTATAGGGATGGGACGGCGTTTTGAAAATATCCAGAGTGGAGCCGTACTCCATCATGCGCCCGCCATACATGATCATCGTGTGATCGCAGGCGCCGGCGACAATACCCAGATCATGGGTGATCAGAATGATCGATATGCTGAGTTCCCGCTGCAGTTCTTTCAACAAGTGCATAATCTGGGCCTGAACCGTTACGTCCAAGGCAGTGGTCGGTTCGTCCGCGATCAGCATCTGTGGATTGCAAAGCAGCGACATGGCGATCATCACCCGTTGTCGCATGCCCCCCGAAAATTCATGGGGGTACATGTTCACCCGCTCCCGCGCCTGCGGAATGCGCACCGCGTCGAGCATACGGATGGCTTCGTTGAGCGCGTCCTTTTTCGTCATCCCTTTATGGTGCATCAATACTTCCGACAACTGATCGCTGACCCGCATAAAGGGATTCAATGAGGTCATTGGGTCCTGAAAGATAATGCCGATTTCTTTCGAGCGGATGCGATTCAGCTCCTGCTCGCTGAGGCCAATCAGCTCGCGTCCGTTGAACTTGATGCTGCCGGACACCTGGGCGTTGTTGGCCAGCAGGCCGAGGATGGCGAACACGCTCTGGCTCTTGCCGGAGCCGGATTCGCCGACAATGCCCAGAGTGGCGCCCTTTTCTACGGTGTAGCTCAGGCCGCTGACCGCCTTGACCGATCCTTCGGGAGTGCTGAAGGACACGCTTAGATTTTCTACTTGCAACAATGACATAACCTTCGCCTCAATTACCCTTGGGATCTAATGCGTCGCGTAACCCATCGCCGATGAAGTTAAAGCAGAACAGCGTGGCGATCAGCAGCGTCATGGGAAACGCCAGCATCCAGGGGGTGCTGCGCATGTTGTCAGCGCCTTCCGAAATCAGCGCGCCCCAGGAGGTTTGCGGTTCAGAAACGCCCAGGCCGAGAAAAGAGATGAATGACTCGAACATGATCATTTCCGGCACCAGCAGTGCGGCGTAAACGATAACAACGCCCAGCAGGTTGGGAATGACGTGACGCAGGATAATCACCATGGGATGCACGCCAACGGTGAAGGCGGCCTCAATAAATTCCTTGCGCTTCAGGCTCAGAGTCTGCCCCCGCACGATACGCGCCATGTTCAACCAGCTCACCGCACCGATGGCGACGAACATCAACAGCACGTTGCGTCCGAAAATCGCCATCAATACGATGACCAGAAACATAAACGGAAACGCGCTGAGCACGTCCACCAAGCGCATCATCAGGCTGTCGACTTTACCGCCGACAAACCCGGATATAGCGCCGTATAAGGCCCCGATAACCACCGCCACAAACGCGCCTAGCACGCCGATCATCAACGAGATCCGGCTGCCCTGCACCGCTCTCTGGTATAGGTCGCGACCCACATGATCAAGGCCGAAGTAGTGTCCATTTTCGAGGCTGGGCTGGCCCTGTTCGTAGATATTGCTCAAGCGTCCCCAATCAATGGTTTCGTTGCTCCAATCTGAGGCATAGTGCCCTAAAAGTGAGAACGCCAGCAGCAGCGCCAGCACGCCCAGGCTGATCAACGCCGCTTTGTTGCGCGCGAAGCGCCTGGCCGCGTCCGCCCACAGGCTGCGGCCTTTGTATTTGCCCATGTTGGCGGCCATCGCCGCCACGCCTTTGTCTTTGCCCATCAACAGCATGATTCGTATTCCTTGTTATCCGGTTCGCTAAGTTCGCCGCTATCAGTAGCGGATGCGCGGGTCGAGCACGGTGTAGAGGATGTCCACTAACGCGTTGAAGAAAATAGTCAACGCGCCCACCAGAATGGTGACGCCGAGAATCAGGGAATAGTCGCGATTGATCGCGCCGTTGACGAAGTGCTGGCCGATGCCGCCGGTGGAGAACACTTTATCCACCACCACGGAACCGGTCACGATCCCAACGAACGCCGGCCCTAAATAGGAAATGACCGGAATCATGGCGGGCTTAAGGGCGTGACGCAGAATAATATGACTGCGCGGCAGTCCCTTGGCGCGGGCGCGCTGGATAAAGGTGCTGTTGATGGTTTCGATCATGCTGCCGCGGGTGATGCGGGCGACCTGCGCCACATAAGACGTGGCCATGGCGACGATGGGCAGAATCAGGTACTCGATGCGCCCCCCTTCCCAGCCGCCGGCGGGCAGCCATTTCAGATACACCGCAAAGACCATGACGCATAGCGGCGCCAGCACAAAATTGGGCAGCATGACCCCGGACATGGCGAAGGTCATTCCCGCGTAATCGGGCCATCGGTTCTGATTGAGCGCCGCCACCACGCCAATCCCGATACCAAGAACCACGACAATCACGAAAGAGAGCACCCCGATATAGGCGGACCTGGGGAAGCTCGCTGAAATCAGTTCATTGACCGTATGGTCTTTGTATTTGAAAGAAGGCCCCAAGTCCCCTTGAACCAGATCGCCAAGATAATAGAAATACTGTTTCCATAATGGCTGGTCTAAATGGTATTTGGCTTCGATGTTTTTCATCACCGCTTCCGGGACCTTGCGCTCATTGGTGAAAGGTCCGCCCGGCGCGGCGTGCATCAACGTAAATGAGATAGTGACGAGTATCAGCAGCGTAGGAATCGCCACCAACAATCTTCTGATGATGAAGCTCAGCATGTTTTTATTTTCCCACTAGAGTAGAGCCGCCTGTGTGCGCAGGCGGCTAAAACTGACTTATTGCGCCTTGATGTACATATCTTTGGCGTAAGCAATGTCCAGAGGATTATTAGTGGCGTATCCGCCGAGCTGAGGGCTGACCATACGCAGGCCGCGGTAAAAATAGATGGGGGCGACGGGCATTTCTGCGGTGAGGATCTGCTCCGCTTTCTCGTAGAAAGGCGCTGGATCAGTAGAGTTGCGCGCGTCCGCGAGCAGTTTGTCGAATTCTGCGTTATTCCACTTGCCGTCATTGTTGCCGCTGTTGGACAACATCAGGGTCAGGAAGGTGGAGGCTTCGTTATAGTCGCCGTTCCAGCCGTAACGGGCCACTTTGAAGTTGCCGGCGGCTTTTTCCGTCAGGAAGGTTTTCCATTCCATGTTGGTGGGCGTCACGATAGCGCCCAGTTTTTCTTTCCACATCTGGCTGATGGCTACAGCGATGGATTTATGGCCTTCGCTGGTGTTGTACACCAGGTCGAATACCAGTGGGTTGTCTTTGTTGTAGCCGGCTTCGTTCAGCAGACGAATCGCTTCGGCGTCTCTTTCCGCCTGGGTCAATTTGCTGATTTCAGGCGCGACGTAATGGAAGCCGTTCACTTCTGGAGGCGTGATGCTGTATGCGGGAGTTTGCCCGCCTTTGGTGATGTACTTAACGATGATGTCGCGATCAATGGCGTAGCTCAACGCTTTACGCACGCGTACGTCGTCGAAGGGTTTTTCCTGCAAATTGAACTGATACATGTAGGTGGCCAGCTTGGGCACGGAGATCAGCTCGTCGTTCATGTCTTTCTTGATACGCTCCATCTGGGACACCGGCACCGTGTTAGTGTGGTGCATTTCGCCGGCTTCGAAGCGCTGCATTTCGGCGACCGTATCGTCGATGGGCAGGTACACCACTTCGTTGACGATGGTGTCTGCATTGCCCCAGTAATTTTCATTACGCACGGCGACCATTTTCTCGCCGACGCTCCACTCTTTCAGCTTGTAGGCGCCGTTGGAGACTATGTTGCCGGGCTTGGTCCAGTCGCCTTTGTATTTTTCCACAGTTCTCTGCGGAGAGGGAAAGGTGGTGTAGTGGGACACCATGATGGGCAGATAGGTCACTGGCACTTCCAGAGACACCTGCAGGGTGTAATCGTCCAGCGCTTTCACGCCCAGATCGGTAATCGGTTTTTCGCCGTTGACGATGGCGGTGCTGTTGGCGACGCCGGCGACTTCCATGTAGTACGCATAGTTGGAGCCGACTTCCGGATTCACCGCGCGTCTCCAGGAATAAACGAAATCATTGGCGGTGACGGGTTCGCCATCGCTCCACTTGGCGTTCTGACGCAACTTGAAGGTCCAGGTCTTAAAGTCTTCGCTGGCGCTCCAGCTCTCCGCCACCCCGGGCGTCAACTGACCATCGGGACCACTGCTGGTCAAGCCTTCAAACAGATCGTTGACGATAGCGCCGCCGACACTGTCGTCCACCAGCTGAGGATCTATGGAGCCGGGCTCCGAACCATTACCCCTTATCAAAACCTGCTCCGCGGACAACGGCTCTCCCGTGACCGGGTGCATTCGCGTCGATTTGCTCCCAGGTTGCTTCGCCCCCGACCTGGTCTCCATCTGACTGACTTGGGCGGCTTCCGCTTTTGGCGCGACGGAAACCGGCTCATCACCAGAACCGCCACAGCCTGACAGGGTAAAGGCGGCGGCCAACATGGTCGCGCCGGCAAACAGGTGTAATGTTTTCATAGATACTCGCAAACTCCTTAGCTGGTTATTTTATTCCTGTACGGTTACGTGCATTGCGCATCGCCACGCAACCCGCCATTGGCCCCCTGCTCACGCAGGGGCGCCTGACGACGTAAGTAAAACCGCTCCTGAACGGACGATGACTCAGATATGTCGGGTGAATGTTTTCAACAAGAAGAAAAGCAGAGCCAGAGACTTCATGACTTCCCGTCCTGAAGCGCCTCTTTTTCTTTGACGAGAACATCCCTTTTTTTGTGATCGATCCAATCGGTCACCAGTCCATCCAATACATTTAACGGAACGGCTCCGTCACGCAATACAATATCATGGTACTCGCGAATGTCGAATTTCTCACCTAATTCCTGCTTGGCTTTTTGTCTTAGAGACTGGAACTTAAGCATGCCGATCTTGTACGCAGTGGCCTGCCCGGGCATGACGATGTAACGCTCAATGGACCTGACCACGTCGCCGTGGGCGTTAGGCGTGTTCTCCGCCAGATAGTCAATCGCCTGCTCCCGGGACCAGCGCTTGGCGTGTATGCCGGTATCGACCACCAGACGACAGGCTCGCCACAGTTCCATCGAGAGACGACCAAAGTCCGCATAAGGGTCTTTGTAGAAGCCCATTTCTTTGGGTAACAGTTCTGAATACAGCCCCCAACCTTCGATGTAAGCGGTGTAATCGCCGAACTTGCGGAAGGTGGGCAGATTGTCCAGTTCCTGGGAGATGGAAATCTGCATGTGGTGACCGGGAATACCTTCGTGGTAGGCCAGCGCGTCCAGTTCATAAATGGGCATTTCGCTCATTTTGTAGAGGTTGGCGTAATACAGGCCCGGACGATCCCCTTCCAGCGCCGGCGCTTCATAAAACGCCTTGCCCGCTTCCTGCTCCCGGAACGGCTCCACCGCTTTGACCTTCAGATCCGCTTTGGGCAGCGTCAGAAACAGTTTGGGCAGGCTGGCTTTCATGTCGTCGATCAGCGCCGTGGCTTTCTGCAGATACGCCTGCTTGCCCTCTTCCGTTTCCGGGTAGTAGAAGCGTTTGTCCTCACGCATGAAGGTGAAAAACGCCTGCAGATCGCCTTGGAATTTCACCTGCCGCATGATCGCGCGCATGTCATCGTGGATACGGGCGACTTCTTTGAGGCCCAGTTGATGAATCTCCTCCGCGCTCATATCCGTGGTGGTGATGCGACGCAGAGCGTTGGCGTAAAACGCCTCGCCGTCCGGGAATTTCCAGACTCCGGCTTTGTCGTCCGCGCGCTTTTCCAGGTCCGTCAGATAAGCGATCAACTTTTCGTAGGCCGGCTTTACTGAAGTCAGCAACGCTTTGTTCGCATCCGCCATCAGTGCCGCCTTGCGCGCCTCGGGAATATCCGCAGCGCCGACCTTTTCAGCGAAGTCCGCCAGCAGCGCGCTGTCTTTCTCGCCGGCGAACGGCTTGCCGGTAATAATATTGCGGCTGGACTGAATCACTTTGGGAAACACAAAGCGCGGCGGAATCACGCCTTTCTCCGCCCGCAGCGCCAGCTGCTCAATCAGTTGATCGAACAGCGCGGGAACGCCATTAAGACGACTGATATAAGCCTCCGCATCTTTGACGTCATCAATGCTGTGCTGGTTGATCAATAGAGAAGGCGCGCCGGAATGGGTTCCAAACATCTGATTGACCGGGTAGTTGTAGTGACGCCAGCGGTAATCTTCAATCTCAGCTTCCAGTTGCTGCTGCATCAATTGATAACTCAATTGATTCGATGCGTTCAGGCGGGAGAAATCCAGCGCCAGAAGATCCTGCAAATTCGACTTGGCGATGCGCAGCGACTCTTCAGAAAAGGCTTCGCTCATGTCGTCCCATTGGTCATAGTCGGTTTTAATGCCCAAGTAGGACTGAAAGGTGGGGCTGCGCGACACCCAGCCTTTAAAAATTCGATCGAACAAGGCTTGCGCCTGTTGGTCCGCCGTTTCTGTCTGCGACATCGCAGTTGTGCTCCCTGTTTCCCCGGCCCACGCCGCATTGGTGGCGACGCCTCCCCCCAGACTCAAGGTGGATAGCAGCACGCAGGAATACAATTTTATCTTCGCTTTATACATCCGTTGGTTTCCATGTTCTCATACATTCCCCACCCCTTAACCGCAGGGACAGGGCGCTCGTTGCTCTTATCGTCCCGAAGCCGGCCAGCTTGCGCAAGTCTCGCCATTTTGAAAACGGCTACTCGCCACGGCGCCCTATTCAAGGTTGCACAGACTCGCCGGACAACTGCATCCAATACTGCTTTTTATCCGGTTATGCAAGCAACAGCGCCTTGACACCGGCTCATATTCCTTATGCTCGTATCGCCCAGCCAATAACGATTCTTTTTATCGGCTAGAAACTGGGATGAATATTGGGAAAAGCACGGTATTGGAGGCGCATTAAACGCAGTAGAATCCGCTTCGTGAACCAATCACGAGCGTTATTACTGGAAAGTGTTAAGAACTTAAAAGGAAGTAATCTTATGACTATTAAGAAACACCTGATCAAGACTCTGGCCGCCCCTCTGGCGTTCTGCGCCGCTACCGCCTCCTCCGCCGAGGTCGCCTATTTCGAGTTTACCGACGTCGAGCCGGAACAGACATTTGTCATTCAGTTAACGGACAAAGCGAAAATTCAGCAGGCGCGGGACATTCTGGCTAACGGCCAGGAGGACTTTTATCACGTCATGGGCTATGTCACCCCTTCTCCAGCGCCTTACAACCCAAGATGGCAATATCATATGGACACGGACACCATCAGCTTCTTCGAGTTCGCCATAGAGGTCTGCGACGCCTCCATGCAATACGTTCAAGAACACCTCAACGAAGTCGGCGGCGCCTTTTTACCCGGCAATATCTGGTGCCCCTGGAGCTCCAAACTGGTGAGAGAGGTCGGCGTTCCTACCCAGGAATAGCCCGCTCAGCCCATCTTCAATGCAACGGCCCGAATTCTCTTCGGGCCTTTTTGCTAACGCCTCGCCTGCCCTCGTACTGCCATGCCGTCATATGGCTGCAACAAGCCCCATCCACGATTCAGCTATAGTTATTAATATGGCAATGGTATTGGCATGTTAATGATCAGCCGCGGGAGACAGGGACTGCCATGCGCAGGCCCTGTCATTGCAGACAACATGCGCAGGCCCTGTCATTGCAGACAAATAGAAGGAAGCGATTGGTCTGCCAGATTAATAAAGTACGACGCACTATCTCACTTACACCCCATGCTCTATTGGCTTCGACTGTTTTTATTGCTGGTTTGCGCCGCCACCGTCATGGCGGAAGAGCGTCAGCAGGTGATTCTGGCCAACGGGGAGTGGGAGCCTTTCCTTTCCGAACGCCTGCCTCATTACGGGTTCGCTTCGCACTTGGTGACAGAGGCTTTCGCCATCGTGGACGTGCAGGTGGAGTATCAGTTTTTCCCCTGGGCCCGCGCGGAAGCTATGGTGGAAAGCGGGCAGATCGACGGTTCACTGCTATGGACGCAAACGTCGCAGCGGAATGAGTTCGCTTTTTTCAGCGATGTTGTGGCCACTCAGGATGAGGTGCTGTTCCACCTGCGCAGCCATCCCTTAGAACCGAAATCGCCAGCCGACTTGCGCGGTGAGTCCATCGCCGTGCCCCTGGGGTCCAAGCTCGGCGTTTGGAAAGAGGTGGTGGAGTCTGGGCAGGTCATGCTGGTCGGAGTGCGGGACATTGAAGTGGGAATGAATATGTTGTTGCGGCGACGGGTAGACGCCTTCCCTCTGGCCAGAGCCGTCGGTTACGCCGCTTTGCGCATGCACTTCCCACAAAAGGAGCAGGCACGCATCACCCATTCATCCACTGTTTTCGACCAACATGAGTACCGGCTCATGTTGTCCCGCAAGCGCCCGTTGAGCGCCAGACTCATATTGCAATTCAATGAAGGGCTGCGCCAATTACGCGCCAGCGGACGTTATCAGGAAATGGAAGCCGATTATTATCGCGGCGCCTACGACGCCCCCAATTCAAAAGCGTTGACCAGTGGCGACTGAACGATCCCGGTTCAGGGAAACCGCTTCATAAAGCGCCGGTCAATCACGTCTTTCCAGCGCCACACCCAGCGGCCCGCCACACTGACGCCCCCGCGCGCGCCCACAGCGTCACAACCGCCACAGGCGAGCAAACTTAAAAATCGCCGCTGAGGACGATATGTCCGCATCGGCAGGCCTCGCAGCAAACGGTGCAAATTATCAAGTAAAAACGGCGCCTGACGCACTGCGTACACCCCCGCCCGGGGTGTGGGAGAGGCGTCAATCCAGGCGCAGTCTCCAACGGCGAATACCTCAGGAAACGCAATGCTTTGCAAGCTGGGGGCGACGCGGATAAAGCCCTCTGCAGTCAAGGGTAACTCCGTCTGTATCAACCAGGACGCCGCTTTACCTTGCGTACACCAGAACACATAGTCCGCAAGTAACGTCCGTCCTTCTTTATCAATCAGGCGTTCAGAGGTTACTTCCGCAACATCGAAGTCTACCTGCGTCATCACGCCATAGCGGTCCAGCCGGCGATGCAGCCAGCGCTGCATCCGCTTCGGATAATCCGCCACAGGCGTACTGCGCGCCGCCAGGGTCACACGATGAGCGGCCGGCGCAGACTGTAGCGCATGCGCAATGGCGAACGCCAATTCCACGCCGCCAGCGCCGCCGCCCACTACCACAATATTCCGCCCTACTGGATCAACGCACAGGCTTTCATAGACCTCACGCCAGCGAGGCCAAAAGTCGGCGATGGGTTTGACGGGAATCGCATGCTCAGACGCTCCCGGCGTATCCAAGTCCGGAACAGCGCCGATATTGATGGAGAGATAGTCGTAGCGCAACGCCTCTCCGCTTTCCAGAAACGCCATGCGCCGGGCGCAGTCCAGTCCTTTCACCCGTCCTTCGATGAACTCCGCTCCCGCGTGACGACACAGGGCCCGCACATCGATATGCGCCTCTTCATACTGATAATGCCCCGCCACCAAACCCGGCAGCATGCCGGAATAAGGGCTCAACGACCGCTCGGACACCAGCGTCACATGCACATTCGGCAGGGGGTCGCGCATCAACGCCAGCAACAGCAAGGCATGGGTATGGCCGCCGCCAAGGAGCAGCAGGGTCAGAGAGTCTGATTGTTCAGCCGTCACAATAGTCCATCCGCGCGTCAATGAATCATCACTTCCGTTATCCCTGAATAATAGCTGGCCAGCAACCCAAAATACGCAGCAATCTTGAGACGCCCATGCAGTCAGGTATGGCAAAAGTGCACGCAGAGACCATGGCCAAAGGTTTGGTTGCGCTGGTGAGCCAGCTCCAGATCGGCGCTGAACGCATGACTGCCTTAGGCGTTAGTATGGCGGCCCCTGTCGCCTGCAACAAAAACGAAGCGGGCAAAGCCAGGAACCGCCGGGTTGAATTGGTGAAAAGGTAGTCTGAACCGGTCGTCCTGGCAGTCCTCAATAGCGGACTTTCGCATCGCCAGACACGACCTTTTCTTTCTACTCCGTTCGCCCTGAGCCTGTCGAAGGGAGTTTCAGAGGGCTAATCCATAGGCAATGACCTTTAATCAATATCCGGGAAATCGGCTACTTTTCCTGAGTCGCCCTGGAGAGCCCTTCGACAGGCTCAGGGCGAACGGGGGAGATGAGGATAGGCTCTGACAGGCTCAGCCCACATGGGGAGATGAGGACAGGGAAATTCAGAATGCCTGATAAATCAGGAGAATTTCCCCGTCCATAGTGCATGGCGGATAATCGATCAAGGGTTACCTAACTAAGCATCAGACGATCAAAGCCAACCGCAAAACCAACTCCTTGCTTGTAAGCGCCGCCGCCCACGACCTGTTTCTGCGCTCCCAACTTGGGTACGGAGATTTCGAAGCCATCCTCCATGTAGTAACTCAGCCCACGCTTCACGGCGCTGAACACTTCATATTCTGAGGTTTGCAGCGACACCATCTTCTCCGCCAGATCGATCAGCTCTTGCCGAACGGTTGGCGTAGTAGGATTAATGACCTCGACGCCAAATTGAAAAAACTCCCGGTAGCGACCTTCCTGGGGCCGTTCATAGCGCCAGCAGCGCTCGAAATACCAGAGCCGCACGTTCTTTCTGCGTTTGAAGTGTTTATCCGCCACCAACTGCACCGTCGCCGTCCCTTCCGGACGCAGACATAAAGAGCGACCTTTCTTATCCGGAAACACATACATCTGCCCCAGTACTTCCTCGCCCGCTTTGTCCACATAGACTTGAGAGGGTTCGATGGAAGGCAGTATCACCTCTTCAAAACCACTCGCTTCCGCCAGCGCAATCATCTGATTCAGCAAGACTCTGCGCTGCTTCGCCGTATCGCCGCTGATAATGCGGACGCCTTTGGCCATACCTTCAATTTTATATTCCATAACGAATTCCCATTCACTGATTTAAAAACAATAAAAAAGCCCTCGCAGCAACGCTGGGAGGGCTTTCTCAGTGAACGGGCTTAACTTTCAACCAAGCAATAGCTCTCCCAGCCGACGATGCGACAGTGAATGCAGATGCTTTGGATGAAAGTTGAAAGTAATCATGCCGGACATTATGCGTCCGAACAGAAGGATGTCAACCCGCCGGGCTAACGCCATGCGCCGGAGCAAAAAAACAAAGAAAAGGCGGCGCCTCATAGACAGAGATCGCCGCCTTGGTTTTCATCTAGTCGAGTCGCGCTTTAGTCAGTCGTTACTCAACGCGTTGCGCTGCGGCGATAAAGAACATCGGTCGCTCCAACTCGACTTTCAGTTCCGGGCACTCCTCGATTTGCTCCGCGCTGGGACGCCATTCCTCCAGATGCTTCAGGGTGAAGCCGGCATTAATCAACATCGTCAGATAGGTTCCCAGAGTGCGGTGTTGTTTCACTACGCCATCGGCCAGCCAATCAGTGGTCCTTGGCCCTTCCACCAGATACTGATTGATAGGCCAAAGGGTATTTTTATTCTGGTCCTCCGCCCAACCAGGGTTCATGGGGGCCGTATAAATCGGATGTTCCGCCGAGAAGATCATCCAACCGCCAGGTTTCAGACTGCGATACGCCTGTTCAAAAAGACCTTGCAGGTTGGCGATGTAGTGCAACGTCAGCGAGCTATATACCAGGTCGTAGCAGTTCTCGGGTAGAGCCAGCGTCTCCAGGTCCTCTCGGGCGTACTCAATATGAGCGTCCGACGTCATCTCTTTCGCCTTGGTCAGCATATTCTGAGAGACATCGACGCCCAATACGCTAGCCGCAGACTGTTCACGCGCCCAACGGCAGAACCAGCCAAAACCGCAGCCTAAGTCCGCCACGCTGGCGTTAGCCAAGGGCGGCATCAGCGCACGGATGGAGGCCCACTCCGGCGCTCCGTCCAGCCCGTTCAGAGACCGCGGCAGCTCGCTGTAGCCTTCAAAAAAAGAGTCGGTGTCGTAAATATTTTGTGTCATCAGTATGTACTCCGTTTGAAAAGAAGCCGGCAACGAACGGGATACAACTTCCTACAGGCGTGACAAAGCCCCGTCCGTTGATACGGCGGGGCTGATTTCGCAATTACGCGAACTTAGATTTGCTCACGAATTACGGACGCCCCACCAGGAACGCCCTCAATTCGCGACACAATATGAATATCGATATAAATCATCGCGCGATTATTTCAGGGGCAAAAAACGGAGTCAATAAAACCCGCCATCTGACACATGCGGCGATCTGACGCAAAAGCCCCTACCAGACCAAGCCCTTCACGCCATGTTCCCCTGATCCAGGTACTGAATCATCCGTCCTTCTTTCTTCTCCAGTTTGAAGTCGCTGCTGGTAAGACGAAACTGCACGATATAGTCAGAGACACACTGGGTGTCGTGTATATCGCCAGGTAAAAATACCCTGCAATCACCGGGGATCAGGGTATCGCAACCTCTACTCACCAGCCGGGTTCCGCCGCGCTTATCCGTAATAGACTGATAGGTGGACATTTCCAGGGCGCCATGCTGTAAGGCGTACAACACCCAGCCGGCGCCATGGTCATGAGGCGCCCGATACAGCCCCCGAGGTTCGGTATGGGCCAGCAGTCTGTATCCGTGCTCTGGGTCGGTATACAACTCGACCATATCGGGCCGATCCGCGTGAATCCGCGCCAGCCAAGGCTCTTCAGTGGAAGCTTTCGCCAGATTCTGCAGCAAGCGGCGGAGCCTTATTACATTACTTGTAGTCAAGCCATCCCAGCCCTCGCGAGCCAATTCGATAAAGTGATCAAGTGCGGTAGGTTGCATAAGTCCTCCAATGGGTTAAACAAGTCTTATTGATGCGTCTTAATAGTTAAAGCTAACTTTAGGTTAGAGTTCTTATTCCGTCCCTTTCTCTGTATTCCCTGAAATGCCAGTACCCGCGCACAGCAAGACCAACGCACAGCACTAAGGAGACGCAGGCGTACACACGATGTAATCCGGTTTCAGCCAGTTGCGGGGTCAGCGCGCCGAGCGCCGACGCGTTGGTGACGCTATCGAACAAAGCGCTCATCAGGGCCGCGCCGGTCAGCATTCCCAGATTGCGCGAGAGATTCAGCAGGCCGGATACCTGTCCTCGTTGTTCCGGAGCGGCCCGAGCCATTAGTTGGGTGTTGTTCGCGACGGTGAAGGACGCATAGCCGATGGCGGTCACCATAAGACAGGCGATATAGCCGATGACGCCCGTCGCGGCGCTCAGATGAGCGAGGCCCAGGGAGCCGAAAAATAGAAGCAGCACGCCGATTGACGCCATGTTGCTGCAAGTTTCCTGTTTTACGCGGCGACCGATAAGGCTTGAGGCAATCATGACGCACACAGGGCTGCAGCCCATTACCAGTCCGATCATGGACAGATTCAAGCCGAGGGAAATGAGATAAAACGGCCCAATCACCAAGGCGGTCATTACCGCCGAAGCCACAATGAACTGAATCAGATAACTCAGGCCATAGCGATAATCGCGCAACAATGAAAGGTGAAGTAAAGGAGAGGGCTTCGCCCGTTCAACCAAGACAAAAGCGACCAACAGAACAAGCGCAAGCCCCGCCATAAAAAAGCGCAGCAACGCCTCCTCAAGTTTGAGCTTAATCCCGAACGAATAGATGAGCACAATCATCGCCAGCAGGGCGGAGCCCATCAGGTCAAACGGTTTCAACGCCTTATCCGCCCCTTGGCTGGCGCGAGGAAGATAACGCATAGCGAGGAACAGAGTAAGCGCTCCCAAAGGGAGGTTGAGCCAGAACACCCATCGCCAGTCTGCGAAGCCAGTTATCAGGCCGCCTAGAACAGGACCCGCAGCGGTGCCCACGGCGGACACGCCCCCAACCCAACCCATTACCCGCCCGGTGTGATCCGTCGGCGCAACATCTCTCACCAAAGCCAGATTCAGAGATATCACAAGCGCGGCGCCGATGCCCTGGACTCCACGGTACGCCGAGAGCATCCCTATGTTTTCCGTCATTCCGCACAAGGCGGAGCCCACCATAAAAATACCCAGGCCAGCGATAAACAATGGGCGACGGCCGTAGGTATCCCCCAGACTTCCGGCAATCACCAGGAAAGAAGACAGCGCGATCATGTAGGCGATAACCACCCACTGGACCTGGGCGTAGTTGGCGTCAAGGCTAGACACCAGTTCGGGCAATAGAATGTTGACGCTACTGATCGCCAGGGCGGTGAGAAAAGTTGACAGCAGCAATGCGACCAGCGCGCCACGATATTCAGAGAGAGGCTCCACACTGTTGGCCATAACGACTCCACTTCCTCTTTAACTACCGTATTGAGGAAGCTACTATGCAAGTTAAAGTCAGCTTTAGGTCAACACCTTTATGAAAAACTGTAATGAGCTGGATATCGCCGAAGTGGCTAAGCTGTCCGGCTTGCCAGCTTCCACCCTTCGGTACTACGAAGAGAAGGGGCTGATAAAGTCCATTGGGCGAGAAGGGTTAAAGAGGATTTTCCGCTCCACGGTCATTGACCAGTTAGGTTTGATTTCCCTGGGCCAATATGCGGGCTTTAGCCTGGAAGAGATTGGGGCCATGTTCTCCCACGATGGGAAGCCCAAAATAGACCGGGCGCAACTCATCGAAAAAGCCAGCGAGCTGGACCAGCTCATTCAGCGAATGGAGACGATGCGGGACAGCATCATCCATGTCGCTAATTGCCCTGAGCCCAATCAGCTTGAATGTCCCCGCTTTCAAACGTTAATCAGATCGGCGGCGCGTAAGCGACACAGTGAAGGCCGCTTGAAAAGCAAGCCAGGGAAATCACAGCAAGGGAAAGGAGAAAAAGATTAAGCCGGCGGAGCGGAGAGCCCCGCCGGGTTTATGAGAAGCAGGATGAGAATTACATCCGCTCCAGGGTTTCGATGCCCAGCAAATCCAAGCCTTGTTTGAGGGTCTTGGCGATGAGCAATGACAGCATCAGACGCGAGCTACGTACCGGTTCTTCCGCTTTCAGAACCGGACAGCCTTCGTAGAAGCTGGCGAACTCTTTAGACAAATCATAGAGATAACCACACAGAATGTGGGGACAGCCTTCTGACGCCACAGAATGCAGAATTTCATTGAACTGCAGCAATCTGACCGCCAACGCGCGTTCGATGGGCTCCACCAGTTGCAGATCGCCCTCAAAGGTCAGATTACCAACTTCGCCTCTCTTGAAGACATTCACTACCCGGCTGTATGCGTACTGCACGTATGGCGCGGTGTTGCCTTCCAGGCTAAGCATAGCGTCGAAGCTGAAAATGTAATCGCTGGAGCGGTTCTTGGACAGATCCGCATACTTCACCGCCGCCATGCCGACGACGTGAGCGATGCGATTAAGCTCTTCTTCCGGCATTTCCGGATTCTTTTCTTTCACGACCGCATAAGCCCGGCCTTGCGCTTCGGTGAGCAGATCCGCCAATTTGACCGTGCCGCCATCCCGAGTCTTGAAAGGCTTGCCGTCCGTACCCAGAACCATGCCGAACGCCATATGCTCCAGGGACATATCCGGGCTGACGAAGCCTGCCTTGCGGCCAGCCGCATAGACCTGATTCAAGTGCAATGACTGCCGCGCATCGACGAAATAAAGCACCCGATTCGCCTTCAGAACCCGCTCTCTGTAGCGCAATGCCGCCAGGTCAGTGGTGGCGTACAGGTAACCGCCGTCAGACTTCTTCACGATCAGCGGCAACGTCTCATCGTCTTTGCCTTTGAACTCATCCATAAAGACGCACTCAGCGCCGTCGCTGTTAGTCAGCAGGCCTTTCTCGCGCAGATCATCGATAACATTCGGCAGGTCTTCGTTATAGGCGCTTTCAGGCATTACGTCCGCCCGCGTCAGGCTGACATTCAAGCGTTCATATACGTCTTCACAATGCTGCAGGGAAATATCAATGAACGTTTTCCACAGCGACACACACTCTTGATCGCCAGATTGCAGCTTCACGACGTACTGGCGCGCGCTATCCTTGAATTCAGGATCTTCATCAAAACACGTCTTGGCCTGACGGTAGAAGTTTTCCAGGTCAGCCAGCTCCATAGACAGAGTCTGCTGGTTCTCCGCCTTCAACTTGTTCATGTAGGCCAGCAACATGCCGAACTGGGTGCCCCAGTCCCCCACGTGGTTCTGACGAATCACCCGGTGGCCCAGGAACTCCAGGGTTCTGACGACAGCGTCGCCGATGATGGTGGAACGCAGATGGCCTACGTGCATTTCTTTCGCGAGATTAGGCGCGGAGTAATCCACCACGACGGTCTGTTTGGGGCTGTCCAGAGGAATGGTCAGGCGCGGATCGGCCAGCACCTGGCGCAGGCTCTGACTCATCCAGTCTTTACTCAGGAAAATATTGATAAAGCCTGGGCCGGCGATTTCAACTTTCTCGGCCATGTCGCCCAGATCCAGAACGTCCAGGACTTTGGTGGCCAATTCGCGCGGATTCATTTTCAGCGCTTTGGCGACGCCCATCACGCCATTGGCCTGATAGTCGCCGAATTGAGGCTTGCCGGACGGCTTCACGATCGCCGGAGAGCCTTCTGGAGCGCCCGCCGCATGCAGCGCCGCGCTGATTTTCTGTTCAAGCAATTGTTGCAGATTCATAGGAAGATCTTCGTTACTCACAGCAACGGGAGTCCGCCGCTGAAACTGATGGAAATGGCGGCCATGATACCGCAGTATCCGGTCAAGGAAAAATCCGCAGTTATCCGGGTAAGACAGAATGTCGTGAATTGAAGGGAACGCCCAGTGCGGCGGTGCGCCAGGCGTAATAAAGAAATTAAGACAATGGCTTATTCCGGTTCGTATATGCGAATGACGGTCGAGTAAGTAACGTCAGAGCCATAACGTGATTCAAACTCTTTATTAACTGCTTCCGCTAAACCTTCATAGCTGATATGGCCAAACAACGATTCAACTTTATACGGCGAACGAGATTCTACAGGAGTATTTTCCGCGCCTTCCAAGCCGCACTTCCAAGGGTTGCTCAAGTCCTCTTGCTTCAATTTATGCAGTATCTGGACGGCCGGACCATTTAGCAGAAAACCGTTTTTTTCGGATATATGAGTTATCGCCACTTTACCCTCTCCTACCGACGTTATCACATAGGGCGCATCTAGAGTGGGATAGAAGTGATAGCCGTTAGCGCCAGCATATAGTGCGCCATTTTCATCCATACAAAAATCAATATCTTTAACGTAGACAGACTCGCCAAGTTTCAATTCAGGAAACAGAGAAACCCTATCCAGATGTATAAAGCCATACTCAACATTATTTTCGACTTGAAACTGTGCGGATGCGGTAGTGGAAATTGCTAAAAGTAGCCCTGCTAGTGTTTTGGTCATACTGACTTTTCCTTTTTTAATACATACTCCTCACCTGTCCAGGTGAAGGCGAATCATACCTGTTATTAAATATTTTTCATACTAATCAATCACATGGAAAGTTCATTATGTGCACTAAAACGACGCAATAGGTCTGTCGCTTATCCAGCCCCCTTATATTAATCAGGCAGACAAATAGCTTCCTTCTACTTGTCTGCAACAACAGGACATCCATGCGCCTGAGCATTAACATGGCTATAGCATTGCCATATTAATGCTTCCATCTCGTTCTCCGAATGGCTTTATATACAAGCGCAATGAAGTTGGACTCAGCTCAGTATCCCGGTTTATGCAGATCAAATCAGCGAATCACCAGATAAAAGGCGCCGCCGCCTCGCTGCACCAGCAGGAGCAGCTTGCTCTCACCTGCATCCACCACTTTTTGCAGATCCCTTACGGCATTTACCCGGCGATTATTGGCGCCGATAATAACGTCGCCTGGGCGCAGTCCGCTGTAGGCGGCGTTTGAATTCGGCGCCAACCCGGTCACCACGACGCCAGAGCCGTCTGGGTTATCTTCAAACGATGCGCCTTCAAGCAGCTTGTGGATACGGGTGGCGCCTGCAATGCTGTTAGGCGGCTCCTGCAAAGTCACTTTCACGATTCTCTCATCGCCTTCACGCAAAATAGTCACGCGCAGTTTATCGCCAATTTTGCGTTGTCCGATCTGGCTGCGCAGATGGCCTGCGCTACGAGTGGCTTTATCGTCTACGGCGACAATAATATCTCCCGTCTTCAGGCCGCCCTTTTCCGCCTCCGAGCCCTTGGCGACGCTAGTGATCAAAACGCCGCGCTGACCATTGCGCAGCTTGAAAGCCTGGCGCAGATCCGGGGTGATGTCCTGAATCCCCACCCCCAGTTGCCCGCGTTTTACCTCACCGTGCTCAATGATCTGGTCAATGCTGGCTTTGGCCATATTGACAGGAATGGCGAACCCAATGCCGACATTGCCTCCAGACGGGGCCAGAATAGCGGTGTTGATGCCTATCAGCTCTCCGCGGAGATTGACCAGCGCGCCACCGGAGTTGCCGGGGTTGATGGAGGCGTCGGTCTGAATAAAGTCTTCATAGCCTTCGATGCCCAAGCCTGTGCGTCCCAGTGCGCTCACCACGCCCGTGGTGACGGTCTGCCCGAGTCCAAAAGGGTTGCCGATTGCGACCACAAAATCGCCGACTTCCAGTCCGTCTGAGTCCGCCATCTTCACTTCGCTGAGATCCTCCGCCTCAATTTTCAGCACAGCGATATCCGCGTCAGGATCGCCTCCCAGTACTTCCGCTTTCAAAGTACGACCATCCGTCAACGACACATGCACCTCATCCGCGCCTTTGATGACATGGTAATTGGTGACCACCGTACCCTTATCTTTATCAACGATGACCCCAGAGCCCGCGCTTTGCTGGCGACGTTGTTCACGAGGCCGCCGGTTGTCTGGAATATTAAAGAAGTGACGAAAGAAGGGGTCTTGCATCAAAGGACTGTAGCTTTCCTGCCTGGCGTAGGTCGCGATGTTGACGACAGCGGGGTTCACTTCCTTGAGCATGGGCGCCAAGGTAGGCAGTGGCTGGCCCTGGGAGTCGGCCAGCGGCAGTGCGGCGGCGCTGGAGGCCGCCCAGCCGACGCAAGCGGCCAGTACACATAATCTCAATCCAGTCAGGGTTTTACCCATCAACATGTATCATTCCTCCGCTGACGCAGACGGGCCGACGGCGAACGCACGCCACACGGCCTGACAGCGCGTTTGAAAATTTCCTTAGTTATAACGTCCTATGAGATGGGAGCGGTTTTGTCATAAATCCAGGTTAGATTTACAATCGCGGCTCTCTGTCACGTATGCTTCCATAACCTGCCCAACGCGGATATTACCAGAGTATGAATTTTTCTAAATCAGCGCCTAATGGACTGAATGCTATTACTTTTTGCTGCGCCTTGGCGCTGGGCGTCAACGCCCTTCCCGCCCATGCTCAGTTGCAAACCAATGATCAGGATGAAACCGAAACCTGCGTGTTCAAAGCGCTGACTCAGGGGCCTGGCGATATGACCATCGACGAGCTGAAAAACCGTTGCGGCCTAGAAATCCCGAAGATTCCTGAAAACGCCAGTCCGGCAGTGAAAAACGGTGACAGCGTTATCGTCAAACGCATCATTCGTGAGCAGCTGTCCGGCGACAGCCGCAGCGTAATCACGCCACACCTGCGCAACTACCTGATGCCAGTGTCTTACCTGAAAAACCCCAACAGCGAACCGTTACGCGAGGCCTACGACCTTGGGGAGGAGGCGGAACTGGATAACCTGGAGGCCAAGTTTCAGATCAGCCTGAAAGTACCGCTGGCGCAGGAAACCTTCATCGACTCGGACGCCATATTTTTCGGCGTAACCCTCAAGTCCTTCTGGCAGGTGTATAACCACGATTACTCCGCGCCATTTAGGGAGACCAACTATGAACCGGAAGTGTTCTGGATTGCGCCGGTAGACTGGACCTTTTCCACCGCGGATTTCAGTCTGCTGGCGGTGGGCTTCAGCCATCAGTCCAACGGCCGTTCACAGCCGCTGTCGCGGAGCTGGAACCGTATCTACGCCAACTTCATCTGGGAGCATAGCCGCTTCGTTTTCAGTCTGAAGCCCTGGTGGAGGATTCCGGAAGATCAGAAAAAGGACAAGCTCGATCCCAAAGGCGACGACAATCCCGATATAGACGACTACATGGGACACTTCGAGTTCACCACCGCCTATCGTTGGGATAACTACGAAGCCAGTCTCATGCTGCGCAACAACCTGCGCGAGGATAACAAAGGCGCGGTGGAGTTGGGGTTCACCTTCCCATTATGGAAGCGGCTGCGCGGTTACGTGCAGTACTTCAATGGCTACGGCGAAAACCTGATGGACTATAACGCGTCAGTAGAACGTATTGGCATCGGCGTGTTGCTGACGGACTTGCTCTGATCAGGCGCTGCAGCCCGTCAATTGGCGAGCAGGCGGTCGAACATTTTTTCCAGTTCCGCCTGCCGGTCATAATGGGAGATCTGATATTGAGGCTCCAGGGCGCTCGACAGATCCTCGCCATAACGCGCCAGGCCGCGTAGAGACTCCAGAGCGTTCTGCGCCTCCGCAAGCGAGTCGTTATCCGGTAAACCCGCTTGCGTCAGCGCAGCGACGCTCTCTCCTGACGAAGGGACGAGCAAACGCCACTCGCCGCGGCTGTATGGCGCTATTGGTTCTCCTCGCCACAAACCCGGCGCGTCCAGACCAAACGCTCGCAAACGCAGCCAGCCCTGCTCCGGCGCAAATACGCGCAGCCCCCCCGGCGTTAAACGCCAGGGGCTTTGATTGTCCACTTGCACCAACAACTCGCCCTGTCCGACAACCTCGTCATAAAGACGCTTATCCACGCTGATGTGCGTACGCCCGTCCACTATCAGCCGCCGCACGGAACCGATATCGACGACCTTATGCAGGGACAGCAGGTTATACACTGGATAGGTGGCGGCGACGATACCGGTTTTGAGGCCACCCCAACGCGGGGCTTCCGCCGCCTTGCCCAGCAAACCAATCAGACCCAGCGTCACCGCAAATACGATAAAAAACTGGGTGGTGCGACGACCGTATAGGTTAGGAAAGGCTACGCCAGCGGCGCAAAATACAGCGAACGCCAGCCACCATAATATGGCTGTCGGCGTCACCCAGCCGAATGGCAGCGCCAGCACGCCAATCGCCGCGAGAATAGCGACGCCGGCGAAAACAAAACGCCGGGAGCGAAGGTGAGAAGCGAGCGTTTTTTTAACGTCCGGGCGCACCACCCGCACCGCCCGGTTCATCGCTTTGGGTTCGGCGGCGACGCCATTGCCGGTTTTAAAAGTCGCCGGCTGGGGTTGCGGTTTTGGTTTGGGGGAGGACTTTTTCAGCTGCAGGTTCCAGAACTTATGCTCCAGCCCCTGCCTGCACAGGCTATCGACGATGCCTTGATTAATAGCGTCCTGAATCCCGCTGTCTTTATCTGACCCGCTGGGCGCATCAAGCAACACCACGCCCAAACGCTCCTGCAGCTGTTCGCCCAACTTGCGCCAGACGGTTTCCACCTGCGCCATCGCCGTCTGCAACTCTTCCGAGTCCGCCGCCCGGTTGTTGCTCATCGCCCTGCCGACCAGTTCATTCTGCAAGCGCGTCCAAAACGCCCGCCAGGCCGATGGCGACAGAATGTCGTCCACCGTCCCCCGGGATTTTATAAATTCTTCGATCTGCGCTTTTTCCATTCCGTCGTAATCCGCCGTCACCTAGAGTTTATTCGGCAAAGGCTATCGTTGATATTAGTCGCGCCCACTTGGGGACGCATGAGTTCAAAGGGTTCCGCCAGACATTTCCCGGGAGGGAAGCTTTTTATCCACGCTATTGGCGGAATCCTCCGGGGCGGCGTCCGGAGTCATCCCCCCAGCCATCAGCACCCTGCGCAGGTTATTCAATGATTTCTCCGCCTGCGCCAGCGCCCCTTTCGCATATTTCTCCAGCCAATGGCGGAACAAACGCTCCTGCTCCGCTTTTCGCTTTGCGGAGAATGCGTCTTTTATAGACTTATCCCGGCTCAGCCGATCATAAAACTGCTGCATCGCCAACAAATTGTCGGCAATCTCTTTTTCCACCTGCTCATGGGTCTCCTCGATCTTGCCACGTAACTTACCCTTGGCGGCGGTGGCGTCATGCAAATCCAGCAGCGCCTCCGTTTGCGCAAGCTTGCCAAGCAGGTAACCGTCGTACTCCTGCAGACACTCCAGCCGTTCGCCCAGCTCTTCCACGCCGGACTCAGTGAACGCCAGCAGGTATTCCTCACACCCGAAAGCCTCCACCGATTTGACGCCAAACCGCTCCGTTTGCTGTAACAAGTAGTCATATTGCGCCTGCAGGCGCAGCGCCTCATTGGTCTCATCCCGCCACACGCGCCGATACAAACTCTGCTCCCACTCCAGCTTCTGGGCGCGCGCCTGTTTATCCAGCTCAGCCACCCTTCGGCTGCGGGCGACGTCTTCGCGCGCCATGTCGGAACGCACGCGCAATGCCTGCTGCGTCAGGGCGTCCCGACGCTCGGGCTCAAGCATGGGGTCCAGCATGCCGGCGTCAAACTTGGCGAGAATTGCTTTTAGTTTGTCCCGATAAACCATGGGCGTATGCGCGCTTTTATAGGCGCTCAGCTTTTCACGAATGGGAGTTAACGACAGGTGATGCGCTCTGGCGATGACATCGAGCTGGCTGAACACACGTACTTCCAGATTACGGATTTCTTCGAACGGATAGAATTCGGCGGCCCAGCGGCGCAAACCTGACAAGTCCCAATTCACCTTGGCGATACGCACCCGGGTCGGGGTAAAGCCCTTGCGCACGACGCCCTTGGCCTGATCTTCGGTCAACCACAGTCGGCCTTCTTCTCCCGGCAGCCAAAACAGATTGCTCCAGTCGAGCTGACGCGGCAGCGAAAGCGACCACTCCCCACCTCCCGCTTTCGCCATACCTGGGTCCACATCCAGACAAACCGGTTTTTTGAATGCGTTATTTGGACCACAAAGGTACATGCTGATGTCATAAGGCAAGATGGTGTCGGCGACCTCAGGCGGAATACTGTCGCCTTGCACGCCGGCGCCCAGCTCGGCGTCCACCAGACCGGCCTGCATCCTCCATTTAATCGAGCCGCTCACAGCGGGGCCGCTCAGCAATGGATACAGCTCCCAACGCAGGGAGTACGATATCGGACGCAGACCGCCCTGATCTTGATGCTCCCCGGAGATCTCGCCTTTATGGCCGAAGGGGGAAACGGAAGGCGCGGCCGCCAGAGGCGCGGTGAATATAAGTAGGATAAGCGCTGACCACCAATGATTATTCAAAGCGCCAACCATGATGAACTCTCATTGCCATTCCTGTTGATGACCTGATTTACACTTTACTTCCATTTGCTCGGTCTTCCCCTGACCGTCAAGCGAACAGCGATCTCTTAACGGTGGGCTCCAGCCGGTGTGTGATTGTGCATATCCCTAAAAAAATAGTAATCCCGCCTTGCACTTAGGCCGAATGCCCGAGCTGGAGTCAACTACTCCCTCCCTCAGTTTATACATCCACTTAATGACTATATTGCCAAAATGCGGAATTGAACAGATAATGCCCTCCGATTTACGGCGACCAAACGGTTTCCACGCCGATTTCCCGGTCGTCGCCCAAGCAGATTCATATATCAAACCATCCAGAGTTAGCGCTGGTTGTTGTGCACGGAGTGTGTGGCAATGAGTGTGGACAACCCCTGTTTGTCCTGTGGCGCCTGTTGCGCCAGTTTTCGCGTGTCTTTTTATTGGGCGGAGGCGGACGCCGAGTCCGGCGGCGCTGTGCCGCTGGAGTTTACGGAGAAGCTGAACCCTTGGCGTAGCGTCATGGCTGGCACCAATCAGCCGCAGCCACGCTGTCGCGCGTTATGCGGCGATATCGGCGGTTATACGACCTGCTCCATTTACGAACAGAGGCCCACTCCCTGCAGAGAGTTCGAAGCCGGTTCAGAGGGCTGCCTGAAAGCCAGGGCGAAGCACGGCTTGCCTTTGGACTTTCCCGACTGGCGGGCCGCCTGACACAGGCGCCCGCTCTTCGTTTGAGAACAAGGGCTTAACGCAACCGACTGGCGCAATCCAGGCACTCCGGCACCTGCACGCGCTTGGTGAATGCCGGCGCCGCGCCGCTGTGGAAGGCGTCGCTTTCACTCAGCCTCTTGTAGACAGCCACATCGTAGGTCAATGGATATTGCCGCTCGGAAGATGCATAGCCCGCGCAATCGCCGTCGCTGCGCAATACACAGAACTCAAACCGGTAGGCTCGCGGCCGCACCAGCTCTACCGTTTCTTTCGCTAAACAAACCCGGTCACTGTCGCTCAAACCGCCTGTCACTGCATATTTACTGCAGATTTCAGTGGTCCCGCCATACAGGTATTCCAAGCCATCCGCGCCAATAAAACGGCTGACTTCATTCACTTTGGCGAAGATCAACTTTGAGCCCACGCCATTTGAAGACTTGGCGTGGAAGGTCACCACCGGCATATCCGGTGAATAGAAACGATTCCGATAGATATCGCCCCAGTCCGACTGGGGACCCAATTGCGCAGAAGCCAGCGCAGGAAACAGCGCCAGCATTAAGGACAGCAGTATCTTCATACAGGTTCTCCCCGGGGATTACGATGATCAACTGAGGAAACCGGCTCGGACGCAAGGCCCAGAGCCTTAACCACGTCTGCCGTGGTTAGACTCCGGTGAAAGAAGAAAGTTTCTTGAAAGCAAACAGTTTGTTGCGTTGACGTCCTGTCAGGGAATTTTGACGCCGCAGCCTTTCAGAATAATGCGAATCAGGTTATCCGCCGCAAAATCGAAATCCTTGGAGGTCAGTTTTTTACGCCCCAGCACCGCTTCAATCTGAGTGCTGAAGTCCGCGTAATGCTGAGTCGCGCTCCAAATCAGGAAAATCAGGTGTTCCGGGGAGATCGGATCAATTTTACCTTGATCGATCCAGGACTGAATCACCGCTGATTTTTCTCTGACCCATTGGCGGTTATTGGATTTCAGGTATTTACCCAGTGTGGGCGCCCCGCTGATGATCTCCGTTGCGAAGATCTTGGAAGCCAATGGATGGGTTTTCGCCAACATCACCTTGGAGCGGATATAACGTCCCAGGGCGTCCGCCGGGCTGTCTTCAGGACGGATAGCGTCAAAGGCGGAGTTCCAGAGTTCGACGATGTCGCTCAGCACCGCCAGATAAAGGTCGTGTTTGCTTTTGAAGTAATAATGAACGTTGGCTTTAGGCAGCCCCGCCGTGTCTGCGATCTGCTGAACTGTCGCGCCCTTGAAACCGTGGCGGGCGAATTCAATTTCCGCCGCCCGCAGGATAAGCATTTCATTCTTTTGCCTGATACGGCCCGGATTCTCCACACGGTTTGTTTTCAATACCATAGTCGCCCTAACCATCCCCTGCTGCTTAATGGGTGAACAGTTCGCGGGCCGCCGCGACAACGGCGACGACGCCCACGGTTAACTCACTGAATTAACGTATTGTTCATGTTATGGCGTCAACTGCAAGCAGCTTGGCGCAAACGCAGCGCCGCGGCAGTATGTTCCGCGCGCAATCGAGCCATATCCACATCCATAAGAACACTGTTTTTGACGCGCCAACGGCCGGCCACCATCACCGCATCCGCCTGATGGGCGCCGCACAGCACCAGCGCCGCCAGCGGATCGCCGGAGCCGGAGAAGCGATTCTCATCCAGCTTGAACAACGCCAGATCCGCCTGCTTCCCTGCCGCAAGCACGCCCAGCTCCGGGCGCTTGAGCAGCTTCGCCGAGCCTTTGGTGGCCAGGTCCAGCGCCCATTGATGGGTAATCTCACCCGGCGCATAACGCAAACGCTGTATCAGCAACGCCTGTCGCACTTCCTGAATCATGTTGGAGCAATCATTGGAGGCGGAGCCGTCCACCGCCAGTCCGACGGGAGCGCCCCGCTTCTGCAGATCCAGCGTCTGACACACGCCGGAGCCCAACAGCATATTGGAGCTGGGGCAGTGCGCTACGCCGACGCCGCGCCGTCCCAGCTCGTCCATCTCGTCATCGGTGAAGTGAATACCGTGGGCCAGCCAGACGCCTTCGTGCATCCATCCCACTTCCGCCAGGTATTCCACCGGCCGCACGCCGTAGACCCGCAGGCAGAAGTCGTTTTCGTCCTCGGTTTCCGCCAGGTGGGTGTGCAGCAAAACACCTTCCCGGGAAGCCAGATGATTGGTTTCCTGCATCAGTTCACGGGTAACGGAGAATGGCGAGCAAGGCGCCAGCGCGATCTGCAGCATAGAGCCGTCGTTGGCGTCATGATAAGCGCGGATAAGTCTCAGACTGTCATCCAGGATCGACTGCTCGTTCTGTACAACCGACTGCGGCGGCAGACCGCCGTCTTTTTCCCCCAGGCTCATGGAGCCCCGCGTCAATAAAGCGCGAATGCCCATCTTGCGCACCGCTTCCGCCTGGATGTCGATGGCGTTGTCGATCTGCATAGGAAACAGATAATGATGATCCGCCGCCGTGGTGCAACCTGACAACAGGAGTTCCGCTGACGCCATTTCCGTGGCCAAACGCACCATGTCCGCATCCAGATGCGCCCACACTTTGTACAGGCTCTGCAGCCAGGGGAACAAGGGCTTGTTCAAGGCGTCGGGCAACGCCCGCGTCAAGGTCTGATAGAAATGATGATGGGTGTTGATCAAGCCCGGCAGCAATACATGCTGCGAGGCGTCGAAGGTCTCGTCATAGGCCGTTGCAGGGGCGCCGCCCCTCGCCACCAGTTCAACGATTTCCGAGCCGCGCGTCACGACGCCGCCGCCGGCGTCGCAGTCTGTTTCCTGACCGTATATCGCCAGCGGATTCTTTATCCAGAGAGTCGTCATCTGATCACCCGTATTTTGATCGCCCAGATTACCTGGCGCCGGATAAACCGGCGCCGGGGCCATCATAAGTTAAAGCAGGACGGGCGCCTACTTGGGAAGCTCTCCTTCCACCCCTTCCACATACCAGTTCAGGGAGAGCATGTCTTCATCGCTCATCACTTGGCCAGCAGGCACTTTGATCGCGCCAGTCTGATCTTTGACCGGCCCCTGGAAGGGATGCAGCTTACCGTCAATGATCGCCTGCTTGCGTTCTTCCACCAGTTTGACGACGTCTTCCGGGATCGCCGAATTGAGGGGAGCCAAGGCTGTGGCGCCGGTCGCCAGGCCACCCCAGAAATCCGTAGAAGTCCAGTTGCCGTCTATCACAGACTTCACTTTATCCAGATAGACCGGTCCCCAGTTGTGGGTGGCTGCGGTCAGATGCGCGTCTTTGCCGTACAGAGACATGTCGGAGTGATAGCCGAACGCATACACGCCTTTGGCTTGCGCCGCCTGGATAGGCCCAGGGGAATCCGTGTGTTGGTTAATAATGTCGGCGCCTTGCAGAATAAGAGTTTCCGCCGCTTCCCGCTCTTTCGCCGGATCATACCAGGAGCTGACCCACACAACTTTCACCACCGCCTCGGGATTGACGCTGCGCAGGCCCTGTGTGAAGGCGTCAATGCCGCGCACCACTTCAGGAATCGGGAAGGAGCCGACATACCCGATAACGTTGGACTTGGTCATCTTGCCAGCGATGACGCCGGTCAGGTAACGGCCTTCATAGATACGATCGAAGTAAGTGCCCACATTCTTGGCGCGCTTATAGCCGCTGGCGTGCTCGAATTTCACTTTGGGAAACTGCTTGGCCACCTTTAGGGTAGGGTTCATATAACCGAAAGAGGTAGTGAAAATCAGATCGTTGCCGGATTTGGCCAACTGACGGATTACACGCTCCGCATCCGCGCCTTCCGCTACGCTCTCAACATAGGTGGTTTTCACTTTATCGCCGAGCTGCTCTTCGACATACTTGCGCGCCTTGTCGTGAGAGTATGTCCAGCCCGCGTCGCCGGTGGGTCCGACATAGACAAAACCGACTTTCACCGGTTCCGCCGCTGTCACGGACTGCGCCGACATAAACAGCGCCAGAGCGACGCCCGCGGCCTTGGCGAAGCGCTGCGCCAACGATTTCTTTTCTTGCTTCATACAATGTAACCCCTTCAGCAGGATAGTTTTTGAGTTATCCGCAGCTCCCTGCGCGTCGCCTGACGCAGGCCGTCCGGGCCTGACGCGTAAACAAACGGTATTTAATCCGCCGGGTGAAACGGTTTGCCCAGCGATACCGGCGCATAGAGCTTCACTCTGGCTTTATCCGAAGACAGCATCACCAGCACCACGATGGTCGCCAGGTAGGGCATAATCGCCAGCAGATTCGGCGACACTGAAAAGCCCAGCCCCTGCGCCACCAGATGCATGATGCTGAACGCGCCGAACAGATACGCCCCCAGCAACACCCTCTCGGCCTTCCAACTGGCGAACACCACCAGCGCCAGCGCAATCCAGCCGCGCCCGGCGGTCATGTTTTCCGCCCACAGCGGCGTATAGGCCAATGATAAATAGGCGCCCGCCAGGCCCGCCATGGCGCCGCCGAACATTACCGCCAGATAGCGAATCTTGAACACTGGCAGTCCAGTGGCTTTGGCGGACTGCGGCGACTCGCCCACCGCTTTCAGCGCCAGTCCGGCGTGGGAGCGGTTCAGAAACAGGTAGACGCCGAGAAAGAGTCCGAATGAAAGATAGACCAGAGGGTCATGACTGAACAGAATGCGGCCAATAAAAGGAATGTCCGAGAGCAAAGGAATATGCCAGGGCTGAATGCCTTCCAGCGGCGTCCCCACATAATCGCTGCCGACGAAGGCGCTAAGACCGGCCCCGAATATGGTCAGAGCCAGACCTGTGGCGACCTGATTGGCGCTCAGATTAAGCGAGATGAATCCGAATAACAGCGACATGAGCAGTCCCGCCGTCATGGCGAAGGTGACGCCCAGCCACAAGTTGCCGGTTTCCAGCGCTGCGATAAAACCGATCACCGCGCCCATCAGCATCATGCCTTCCTGACCCAGATTAAGCACGCCCGACTTTTCACACACCAGCTCGCCCAGCGCGACAAGAATCAGCGGCGTGCCCGTGCGCACGGTGGCGTACAGAATATTGACTATCAAATCGTAATCCATGGCGGCGCCCCGTTATTGCGAGTGAGTGGATAATTTTGCGTCTGCGCCGTTCACCAGCGCCGCAGAAGAAGGCTTGCGCATCGTGCTGAAACGCGGATTCAGGCGGATGCGGTATACGATCAGCACATCGCAGGCCAGCAGGAAAAACAGCAGCATGCCTTGAAACAGCCCCGTCAGCGCCAAGGGTAGATTCAGTTCAATCTGCACCAGCTCGCCGCCGATATAAATCAACGCCATCAACATGCTCGACAGGAGAATGCCCACAGGGTGCAGACGCCCCAGAAAGGCGACGATGATCGCCGCATAGCCGTAACCCGGTGAGACCTGCGGGACTACCTGACCAATCGGCCCAGTCACCTCACACACGCCGGCCAAGCCAGCTAGAGCGCCGCTCAAAAGCAGCGCCAGCCACACCAGGCGGCGTTCTTTGAAGCCGGCGAAATGGGCGGCGCGGGTATCCAGCCCCAACACCTTGATCTGAAAGCCGACAAAGGTTTTGCTCAACAGCACCCATACCGCCACCAGGGCGAACAAAGCGAAAAGGATGCCGATATGCATGCGGCTGTCTTCCAGCAACAACGGCAACGTCACGGCTTCCGTGAACAGGGCGGACTCGGGGAAATTGAACCCGCCGGGATCTTTGAGAGGCCCATGCACGCTGAACAGCAACAGGTTCAGCGCAATGTAGTTGAGCATGATGGTGGTGAGAATTTCGTTGGTGTTGAAGTGGGTTTTCAACAAGGCGGGAATCGCCGCCCAGGCCATACCCGCCAGCGCCCCCACCAGCAACACAAGCGGCAAGGCGAATGCGGAATCGCTTTCCAGAAACTGCAACGCCATAGCCCCGCCGACCAACGCGCCGAACAGGAGCTGCCCTTCCGCCCCGATATTCCAGACCTTGCCCCGAAAACACACCGCCAGTCCCAGGGCGCACAGCATAATCGGCGCGGCTTTCACGCCCAGTTCAGTCCAGCCGTACAGGTCCGACACCGGCGCGATAAAAAAGGTGTAAAGGGTTTGTAATGGATCTTTGTCCAACGCCCAGAACAGAATGGAGCCGGTAATCAGCGTCAGCGCCCCCGCCAGTATGGGAGAGAGATACGCCATCCAGCGGGAGTCGTCCACACGACGCTCCAATTTAAATATCATTGCCCGGCCCCCTTCGATAACAAGTCTGCTTCGTTATGCTCTCTCATCCTTCAGGCTCCCACCGCCTGCTGAGGCGCAGGCTGCGACGACTCCAGAAAGTCGCCGCCCATCCAGCCGCCCACTTCAGCAATAGTGGTATCCCTGGTCGCTTTAATCGGCGAGATCTTGCCCACATACAGAGCGCACAGCCGATCACTGATGGCGAAGAGTTCGTCCAGATCCTCCGACACCACCAGAATAGCCGCGCCACGGTCACGCAGCTCGATCAATGCTTTGTGAATCGCCAGGGCGGCGCCCACATCCACCCCCCAGGTCGGGTGCGCAGCGATCAGGAGCTTCGGGTTTTGAAGAATTTCACGGCCAATGATGAACTTTTGCAGATTGCCGCCTGAGAGGCATTTGGCGTGGGTTTCCGTGTTGGGAGCTTTGACGTTGAAGCGGGTGCGCACAGTTTCCGCAAATTTGCGCACCGCCGGCATGCTGATCAGCCCCGCCCTGGTCAGTCCCTGGAAATAGCCGGTCAACAGTCCGTTCTCTTTCAGGCTCATATCCGGCACGGCGCCGCGGCCCAACCGCTCTTCCGGCACAAAGCCCACGCCCAGTTTGCGGCGTTGCCCAGACGTCATCGCCGCCACGGGTTGCGTCAACAGGCGGATCGCCGCCGGGGTGTCCAGAACGACCGTTTCGCCGCTGAGCGCCGCCAGCAACTCTTCCTGGCCATTGCCGGCCACTCCCGCCACGCCGAGAATTTCACCGGCTTTCACGGTAAAGCTGAGGGACTCCAGATTGACGCCGAAAGGGTCGTCCGTCTTCACGGACAGGTTATCCACAATCAGGTAGTCCTCGCCGCCTTCGGTTTTCTCGTGCTCCGCATGCACCGGCGTATCGTCGCCCACCATCAGGCGGGCGATGCTGTGATTGGTTTCTTCCGCGGGAACACAGTGGCCGCTAACGCGTCCCGCCCGCAAAATCGTGGCGTTGTCGCACAGCGCACGTACTTCATTTAACTTGTGGCTGATAAACAGAATGCTGCAGCCTTCCTGAGATAACTGCCGCAGCGTAGCGAATAGCTGGTCGACCTCGTGGGGCGTCAACACCGAGGTCGGCTCGTCCAGAATCAACAACTTGATGTCCTGCAGCAGGCAACGCACGATTTCCACTCGCTGACGTTCGCCTATAGATAAGGTATGCACCAGACGATCCGGATTCAGCGCCATGCCGTACTTGCTGGACACCTCGCTGATGCGGCGGGACAAGGCGGCGCGATCGCGCACCTGCTCTTTCGGCAGGCTGAGAGAGATGTTCTCCGCGACAGTGAGCGTTTCAAATAACGAAAAGTGCTGGAACACCATCCCGACGCCCAAGCGACGCGCCGCCGCAGGATCGGCGATCTCCACTGGCTCGCCTTCCCAATAAATAACGCCGGCGTCTGGCCGGGTGACCCCGTAGATAATTTTCATCAAGGTGCTTTTGCCCGCCCCATTCTCGCCAAGAAGGGCGTGCACTTCGCCAGGACGGATGTTTAGATGAGCGCGATCATTGGCCAGGCAGCCTGGATACTGCTTGGTGATTCCCTGTAGCTGCAGCCGGTAATCCTTACTCGGCGGAGGAAGATCAATATCGATTGTCATGCGCTGCCAAGCCTCTTTGGAATATTTCTGCTGTTTTTATTCTGTCCGGCTCCGGGGTCTGACGCCGGCCCAGGTCAAACAGGGGCCGCATCATCAACATAAACCCCGGCAATTTCAACCGCCCAAACACCGCGAATGACGCGGGCTCAGACTGCTTATGCCGGTTTGCGTTCATTCCGAATGCAAATTTTTGGCCAATTGGTCAGTTTTTTATTATTTGACCAATTGATCAACTTTGGCAAAACATTTGCTAACCTTACATCGACGCCAAAATCCGCCTAATGTTCGATCAGATCTGACTTGAACTATAGGTTGACCGAATTTGTATGTAAATAATAACCTGACCATGTAGACAAGTTTTTTAAAGGGCGTAAGCTATAAGGACAGGCGTGAGAAACCAGCGACTGTCTGCGTATAAAATTAAGCGGCGTCATGTGGACGTTATAACAAAAAATTTTTAGTAAGCTGTATATAAAAAGATCAAGGTACGCCACGGTGATTCGATTTTTACTCAACGACGACGCCTTAGAGCTCGACAACTTTGACCCGGATTTGACCATTTTAGAGTTCTTGCGCACCAATAAGGGGCTAACCGGAACCAAAGAGGGCTGCGCATCCGGCGACTGCGGCGCCTGCACCGCAGTGATCGCCACAGAAGAGAACGGCGCATTAACCTACCGCTCCATCAACACATGCATTACCTTCCTGGGCGGCTTGCACGGCAAACAACTCATCACCGTTGAATATCTTAACCGGCGCGGAAGCCTGCACCCCGTACAACAGGCGATGGTCGATCAACATGCATCCCAGTGCGGCTTTTGCACCCCCGGCTTTGTGATGTCTCTGTACGCGCTTTATCAGCACAAACAGCAAAAGGCGGATACACGGGCTTGCTCACGCCAGGAGGGAGAGGCTTATCTTGCCGGCAACCTGTGTCGCTGCACTGGCTATCGCCCTATTCTGGACGCCGCCAGCCAGGCAACGTCTCCTGAACAACTGGCGCAGATAAGAGAAAATGAAGCCGCCATCTGCGCCAGACTGGCCGCGATCAAGACGCAAGGCCCCGGCTCCGTCACTCGTGATGAACCGGGCGGCGCCAAACATTTCCACCTGCCTGAGTCGCTCGACCAGCTCGCCCAATTTTACGACGCCGCGCCCAATGCGCGTTTGCTGGCCGGCGGCACCGACCTGGCCCTGGAAGTCACTCAGCAGCTGAAGCAAATCGACAACATTATCTATGTCGGCGCTGTCGCAGAGATGAATACTCTGAGCGTCGGCGACGACACGCTGGAAATCGGCGCAGCCGTCACTTACGAGCGCGCCATGTCCGCGCTGACGCAGGAATATCCCGATATGGAGCCCTTCCTGGAACGCCTGGGCTCAATGCAGGTGCGCAACCAGGGCACCTTGGGCGGCAATATTGGCAACGCCTCCCCTATTGGCGACATGCCGCCCGTACTACTGGCTTTAAATGCGGAATTGACGCTGCGAAAAGGCGACCAGAGTCGTCGGCTTCCCATCGATCAGTTTTTCCTGGACTACAAGAAAACAGCGTTACAGCCCGGCGAGTTCATTGCATCGATCAGCATTCCCCGCGCTCAAGCAAACGCCAAACTGCATCTGTATAAAGTCAGCAAACGACTGGAGGACGATATTTCCGCCGTGTGCCTGGCGTGTTATGTCCAAATCGAGAACAAGAAGGTGGCGAATATTCGCCTGGGCGTCGGGGGGATGGCCGCCATCCCCAAGCGCGCCACGCTCGCCGAGCAGGCCATGCTTGGCCAACCCTGGACGCCGGACACTATCAGCGCCGCTCAGGCTGCCATAACACAGGAGTTCTCTCCTTTGAGCGATGTCCGCGCCAGCGCCGACTATCGCAGCAAAGTGGCTGCGAACCTGTTGCAGCGGTTGTATATTGAAAGCGCCGATGGGGCGGTGGCGACGAGGGTATTTCACTATGCGTGATCTGTTGAACAAACTCGGCAAACCACTTGAGGTCAAGCTGGATAGCGCCGCCTCAGCGCAATCCCAGGCTCCGACGACCCAAGGCTCTCCCAAAACCAGCCGCGACGCCAAACATGACAGCGCCCACAAACATGTGGCCGGCGCCGCTCAATATATCGACGACCGTTTTCCTCACGCGGGACAACTGTATGGCTGCGTAGGCAAAAGCCCACACGCTCACGCCCGCGTCATTTCCATGAATCTGGACAAAGTCCGCGCTGCGCCGGGCGTGCTGTGCGTGATTACCGCCGACGACATACCCGGCCACCTAGATATCGGCCCGGTATTCCCCGGCGATATGTTGCTGGTTAAGGATAAAGTGGAATTCGTCGGTCAGCCCCTGTTCGCTGTCGCCGCGGAAAGCCATAGCGCCGCCCGCCGCGCCGTGAAACTGGCGGAGGTTGAGTATGAAGTATTGCCCGCAACCCTCAGTATTGAAGACGCCCTGCAACAACAACTGTTTGTGCGTCCGCCTCATCAGATGCGCCTAGGCGAGCCGGAAGCGGCGCTCGCCAGCGCGCCCAACCGGTTAAGCGGCGATATCGAGGTCGGCGGACAGGAGCATTTTTATCTGGAAGGCCAGATTTCCCTGGCGATTCCAGATGAAGACGGCGGCATGCAGATTTTTTCTTCCAGCCAGCACCCTTCGGAAGTGCAGAAACTGGTGGCGGAAGTACTCGATGTTCCCTTCAACCGCATTACTGTTGACGTGCGTCGCATGGGCGGCGGTTTCGGCGGCAAAGAGACTCAGGCTGCGCCCTGGGCCTGTCTTGCTGCGGTACTGGCGCGCAAAAGTGGCCGACCGGTTAAATTCCGCCTCAGTCGCAGCGACGATATGGAAATGACTGGCAAGCGTCATCACTTCCATAACCACTTTGACGTAGGTTTTGACGACGAAGGCCGTATATTGGGCGCCGACATTACCGTCAACGGCCTGTGCGGCTACTCACCGGACCTGTCCGACGCTATCGTCGACCGCGCCATGTTTCATGCCGACAACGCTTACTACTTGGCTAACGCCAATATTCTCGGCAACCGCTGCAAGACCCATACGGTGTCCAACACGGCGTTTCGCGGCTTTGGCGGGCCTCAGGGGATGATGGCGGCGGAAGCCATGATTGAGGCAATCGCCCGCCGCGTCGGCAAAGATCCGGTGGAAGTGCGTCTGTTGAACTACTACCGGGAAGATCATGAGCGCTATGACTTCAAGCAATGCGGTTATGACATCACGCCCTACCATCAGAAAGTAGAGCAGAACCTCATTCCGCCAATGACTCGCAAGCTGATGGCGGATGCGAACTACCACGCCCGTAAAACGGCCATTCGCGCTTTCAATGCGTCCAGCCCGATCTTGAAAAAGGGTCTGGCGCTGACCCCAGTGAAATTCGGCATTTCCTTCACCGTACAGCACCTGAATCAGGCTGGCGCGCTGATTCATATTTACACCGACGGCAGCATTCACCTGAACCACGGCGGTACGGAAATGGGCCAGGGCCTGTACACCAAGGTGGCTCAGATCGTGGCGCAGGAATTCCAGGTCGATATGGACCATATCGTCGTCTCCGCCGCACGCACGGACAAAGTGCCCAATACTTCGCCAACGGCCGCGTCCTCGGGCACCGACTTGAACGGCAAGGCGGCGCAAAACGCCGCGCAGAAACTCAAGGGCAGACTGATCGAGTTCGCCTGTGAGCAATATCAGGTGACGCCAGAGCAGGTTTACTTCGCGGACAATAATGTCCATGTGGGTGAAAAGGCGTTTCCGTTCGCCGAGTTCATCCAGCAGGCTTACATGGGCCGTGTGTCTCTGTCCGCCACCGGTTTCTACAAAACGCCGAAGATCCATTATGACCGTGACACCGCGTCGGGCCGTCCTTTCTTTTACTTCGCCAATGGCGTCGCCGCTTCGGAAGTGGTCGTCGACACCTTGACCGGGGAATATAAAGTGCTGCGGGCGGACATTCTGCATGACGTGGGCAAATCGCTGAATCCCGCCATCGACATTGGCCAGATTGAGGGCGGCTTTATTCAGGGCATGGGCTGGCTCACCACTGAAGAAGTGTGCTGGGACGCCAATGGTCGTCTGCTCAGCAACAGCCCGGCGAACTACAAGATCCCCACCCTGGGAGATCTGCCGGAAGTGCTGAATGTGGAATTATTGCCGAATGAGCCCAATCGCGAGGAAACCATTTATCATTCCAAAGCGGTAGGCGAACCGCCGTTCATGCTCGCGATGTCGGTCTGGTGCGCGCTTAAGGATGCAATTTCCAGCCTGACCGACTACCGCATTGACGCGCCGCTGCATACCCCAGCGACGCCTGAACGGGTATTGGCGGCGGTAGAGGCGACCTTGAGCGCCTCCAAGGGAGAGTAAGCCATGTATAAGGAACAATGGTTCGAAGTCACCCAGCGGCTCAGTCGCGCTGGGCGGCCTTTCGTGCTGATCACGCTGATCGGCGCTCGCGGCTCTACGCCCCGGGACAGTGGAACCAAAATGGTGGTGTCCGCCGACGCCACCTTTGACACCATCGGCGGCGGCCACCTGGAGTTCAAGGCCACCGCCATCGCGCGGGAGATGCTGGCCAGACAGGATTACAGTCAGCGCATGGAGCATTTCCCTCTGGGCGCCAGTCTGGGCCAGTGTTGCGGCGGCAGCGCCACCGTTCTGTTTGAAGCCTTTGCGCCCTGCCCCACGCAGATCGCACTATTCGGCGCCGGCCATGTCGCCAAAGCGCTGGTGACAGTCCTGGCGGAACTGCCGGTGCAAGTCACCTGGATCGACTCCCGGGAAGAGCTGTTTCCTGAAACGCTTCCCGCCAACACCCATAAACGGGTGGACGCCTATCCCTGCGATGTCATTGACGATCTCCCAGATAACCTCTATTACCTGATTCTGACCCATAATCATCAACTGGATTACGATCTGGCGGAGAAGATCCTGCGCCAGGACCGCTTCGCGTATCTGGGGCTGATCGGCTCAGCCACCAAGTGGGCGCGCTTCCGCCAGCGCTTTGACTATCGCGGCGTGGACGCCAGTCAGGTCGAACGCGTGAGCTGTCCCGTGGGCCTGTCCGCCGTCCCCGGCAAGCAGCCGATGGAAGTCGCGGTGTCTATCGCCGCTGAGCTGATCGGCTTGTATCACACCTCCACGCAGCCCACACAACAGGGCGTGGCCTGGAAAGACATCAAAAGCTGGGCCGCCGATCAGGCAGAGCCGCGGGACGCCAGCGACACGGACTCTTCAACGTCAACGCAAACATCCTCAGGAGAGACTTTATGAGTGGCGTCGCCATTCGCAGCCGCAGAGTGATCACCGATCAGGGCATGCAGCCCGCAACGGTGCTGATCGCTGGCGGCAAAATCGTGGAAGTGCAGCCTTATGATATGTCGATAGACGCCGACTACGAGCTGGTGGATGTCGGCAATGACGTGGTGATGCCCGGCCTGGTGGACACTCACGTGCATATTAACGAACCCGGCCGCACGGAATGGGAAGGCTTCAATACCGCCACCCAGGCCGCCGCCGCTGGAGGCATTACTACCCTGGTGGACATGCCGCTGAACTGCATCCCGGTCACCACCACCGCCGACGCCTTTCGCATCAAACTCGATGCGGTGTCCGACAAGCTCTGGGTCGACTGCGGCTTCTGGGGCGGGGTCGTGCCGGAAAATATCGATGAGCTGCCTGCGCTGCTGGACGCAGGCGTGCTGGGCGTAAAATCGTTTCTGATCGACTCCGGAATCGATGAATTTCCGCCAGTGACGGACAGCGACGTCAAACGGGCCATGCCAATATTGGCGCGCTACGGCGTTCCCTATCTGATTCACGCAGAGCTGGATAAAGAGCACAGTCCGCCGCCGGCAATCGGCAATAGTTATCAGAGTTTCCTCGCTTCGCGCCCCAAAGCCTGGGAAAACGACGCTATCGACCTGATGATCAACGCCGCCCGCGATTTCAAAGCGCAAGGCGTGGACTGCAAAGTGCATATCGTACACCTGTCATCCGCCGAGGCGCTGGCCGCCATCGGCGACGCCAAGGAGTCGGGACTGTCTTTCACCGTGGAAACCTGTCCCCACTACCTGACCCTGTTCGCCGAAGCCATCCCAGATGGCAAAACACTGTTCAAGTGCTGCCCGCCCATTCGTGAAAACGACAACCGCGAGCACTTATGGCAAGCCCTGGAGCAGCGACTGATCGACTTTGTCGTGTCCGACCACTCTCCCTGCACGCCGCAACTGAAAGAGATCGACAGCGGCGATATCGAAAAAGCCTGGGGCGGTATTTCCGCCCTCCAGTTCAGTCTGCCGCTGGTATGGCATGAAGCTCACCAACGGGGCTTGTCGCTGCCTTTTATTTCCCGCCTGATGAGCTGGGAAACCGCCCGCTTCGCCGGGCTGTCCCATCGCAAAGGTCGTCTGGCCCCGGGATATGACGCGGACGTCTTGGTATTTGACGACCATCAAGCGGTCACCATCAGCAAGGACATGATCAAGCACCGCCACAAGATTACGCCTTATGAAGGCATGCAGGCCACCGGCGCCATTCGCCAGACCTGGTTACGCGGACAATGTATTTACAAGGACGATCAGTTTATCGGCGCCGCCAAAGGCCAGCCGCTGCTGAGAGAAAGCAAAGCAGGCTGAGCGCGGACGCAATGAACGACATACAACAACGATTAACCTCTACACTTATTTTGGAATTCTCTGTATGAGTCACGCCATCGATTTTGAACTGCCCTATCCTGGCGCCCTTAACCTGGCGGCCGAACGCCTGGGAACCCAGGTGTTGTCTTGCAGCGACGACTTCTTCGCCTCCAAGGACAACCTGATCAAGTCCGGACGCGGCATTTTCATCGCCGATAAGTACACGGATAACGGCAAATGGATGGATGGCTGGGAATCACGACGTCGCCGCGACGGCGGTTACGACTGGTGCACCCTGCGCCTCGGCGCGCCCGGACGCATTGATTTTATCGACGCCGATACTAATCACTTTCGCGGCAATGCGCCGGCGTCAGTGTCTCTGGACGCCTGTTACTGTCTGGGCGAACCAGACGCCAACACACAGTGGACGGAGATCCTGCCAAAAACCAGCGTTAACGCTCACAGCCAAAACCTGATCAAGGTGGACAGCGCCGACAACTGGACCCACGTGCGCTTGAACATTTATCCCGACGGCGGCGTCGCGCGACTGCGAGTTTACGGCTCTCCCCAGGTGGACTGGTCACGCACCCTGCCCGGCGAGCTGGTGGATCTGGCCGCTATCGCCAACGGCGGTCGCGCGCTGTTGTGCAGCGATATGTTCTTCAGCGACATGCAAAACCTGCTGATGCCCGGACGCGGCGTCAATATGGGCGACGGCTGGGAGACCAAACGGCGTCGCGGCCCAGGCTACGACTGGCTGATCATGCGTCTGGCCGCTCCCGGCGCTTTGCAGAAAGTCATCGTCGACACCTGCCACTTCAAAGGCAACTATCCTGATCGCTTTTCTCTGGAAGGCGCCGTGGCGGCGGACTCAAACACGACGGACGCAGACAGCCTGAAAGCCCTGGACTGGCGAGCCATCATTCCAGAAACCAAGCTGCATGCGCATCGCGAACATCTGTTCATGGACGAAATCCAGGACAAAGCCACCGCGTTCACCCATCTGCGCTTGAATATTTATCCTGACGGCGGCGTCAGCCGCCTGCGCGTGCTGGGGTATCCCAAATGAGCCAGGTCACCCTAGAACAACTCAACGCTATACCGGAGCAGACGGCGCAGGCGACTTTCCTGACCTGTTGCAGCAGCGAAGCCTGGGCGCGGGGCATGACGGCGGCGCGTCCATTCGCCGAGCCAACGGCTGTATACGACACCGCCGACCGCATCTGGGCGGGATTGACGGAACAGGATTACCTGGAAGCCTTCGCCGGCCATCCCAAGATCGGCGACGTTAATTCACTGCGCGCCAAGTACGCTCATACTAAAACCCTGGCCGCCGGCGAGCAGTCCGGCGTCAACAGCGCCGACGAGGATACCTTGCAGCGCCTGGCCGCTGGAAATCAGGCTTACGAAGAGAAATTCGGCTTTATTTTCATTGTCTGCGCCACCGGTAAAAGTGCGGCGGAAATGCTATCGCTGCTGGAGGCGAGACTGCCCAACGCGCGTAGCGAGGAAGTCATAAACGCTGCGGAAGAGCAACGTAAAATCACCCGCATCCGCCTGGAGAAACTGCTATGAGCCAAATCACCACTCATGTTCTGGACACCGCCCAGGGCAAGCCCGCCGCCGGCGTTCCTATTCGCTTCTTTGCTTTTGTCGACGACGACTGGGAACAGATCGGCGGCGGCGAAACCAACGCCGACGGCCGCCTGCCCAATCTATTGGAAGAAAGCGTGGTGCTGCCGGCGGGTCGTTATCTGATGGCCTTCGATACGACGGCGTATTTCAAAAAACTTACGCACACACCCGGTTATCGTGGTCCTGAAACCTGCTTCTACCCCTATGTGGACGTCGTGTTTGAAATCAGCGGCGATGGCGAGCACTACCATATTCCTCTGCTGCTCTCACCCTATGGCTACTCCACCTACCGGGGCAGCTGAGATGCCCGCGCGTCGCTTACGTCCGCAACCGTTGACTCGTGAAGCCTTCGCGCCCTACGGCGACGTCATTGTCGCCGACGCCGGCAGTGAACATTTCACCATCAACTACGGGCAGACGGAACGTTATCACAGTCTGGCGACGGTGGATGTGGCGGAGTCCGATGGCGCGCCCATTATCAGCCTGTTTCGTTCCACGCCCTTAGCGCAGCCGGTCGCCATCCGCATCATGGAGCGGCACCCGCTGGGCAGCCAGGCGTTCTACCCATTGAGTCCCCGTCCCTATCTGGTAGTGGTGGCGCCGCCTGGAGACTTCGACGCAGACAACGTGGAAGCCTTCCTGGCGCAACCGGGACAAGGCGTGAACTACCACAAGGGCGTCTGGCATCACTATTGTCTTGCGCTGGAAGACGTTAGCGACTTTCTAGTTGTGGACCGCAAAGGACCGGGCAATAACTGCGACGAAGTCGAACTGCCCAACGCGCCTTGGACAATTGATTTATAATCCGTTGATTTTGATACAAAATGAGGAACCCTGACACGCCATGACCAGCTCCATCAGCGCCCATCGCGGCCCACTTTTCCACATGATCGCCGATCCGGCGGAAGTGGGCGAAGAAGCCAGTTATCAGTACTGGGAAGACGGCCTGCTTGTTATCGCAGACGGCAAGATAACCTCCGCAGGGGCCTATAGCGATGTGGCTCCGACGCTTCCAGAGGGCGCGGCGGTCGAAGAGCACCCCGACAGCCTGATCGTTCCGGGATTCATCGACACCCATATTCACTATCCGCAAACCGAGATGATCGGCGCTTTCGGCAAACAGTTGCTGGAGTGGCTGAACACCTACACCTTCCCCACCGAGCGCGACTTTCAGGACCCACAACATGCGCGCAGAGTGGCGCGGGTGTTTCTGGATGAGCTTCTGAAGAACGGCACCACCACCGCACTGGTGTTCGGCACCGTGCACCCGGAATCGGTGGATATGTTTTTCGAAGAAGCGCTGGAACGTAATCTGCGCATGATCTGCGGCAAGGTCATGATGGACCGCAATGCGCCGGATTATCTTTGCGATACTGCGGAAAGCAGCTATCAGGACAGTAAGGCTCTGCTGGAAAAGTGGCACGGCAAAGGTCGCCTGCTCTACGCCGTGACGCCGCGCTTCGCCCCCACCAGCACGCCGGAGCAGTTGGCGGCGGCGGGCCGTTTGCGTGAGGAATATCCTGACGCCTACATGCACACACACTTGTCGGAAAACCCCGCTGAGTGCGGCTGGGTGAAAGAATTGTTCCCGCAATGCGCCAACTATCTGGATGTTTATGACCATTACGGTCTGCTCGGCAAACGCGCCGTCCTGGCCCATGGCGTTCATTTGTGTGAAGACGAATGGAAACGACTGCACAGCTCGGACTCCGCGCTGGCGTTCTGTCCAACCTCCAACCTGTTCCTCGGCAGCGGTCTATTCGCATTGGAAGAAGCCGAAAGACATAAAGTCAAAGTGGGCCTGGGCACAGATGTAGGCGGCGGCACCAGTTTCTCCCTGCTGCAAACCTTGAACGAGGCCTACAAAGTCATGCAGTTGCGCGGTCATGCGCTGACGCCGTTCAAGAGCTTCTATCTCGCCACGCTGGGCGGCGCCAAAGCGCTGGAGCTGGATCACGTCCTGGGCGGCTTCACTGCCGGCAAGGAAGCGGACTTCGTGGTGCTGGACAAACGCGCCACGCCGCTGCTGCAACTGCGCATGGAAAACTGCCGCAGTCTGGCGGAGCAGCTTTTCGCCTTCAGCATACTGGGAGACGACCGCGCCATACGCGCGACTTACGCGGCTGGACGCTGCGTTCACAAGAAGCAATAACACGGCCTGACCTGTGCAGGCTTTGTCTGCCTGATAAAGAACAAAAACACTGGAAGCTGCAGACGCGGCTTCGTTGACCAATAACAATTAGACGCTGCTTTGAGGTCAGAATGGACCCGTATTACATCGACTGGATTAATCTTTTCATCCGCTGGTTTCACGTTATCGCAGGCGTGGCCTGGATCGGCGCTTCCTTCTACTTCGTCTGGCTGGACAATTCCCTGCAGGACCCGCCGGACTGGAAAAAAGAAAAGGGAATCAAAGGCGATTTATGGGCCATTCATGGGGGTGGTTTTTATGAAGTCGCCAAGTACCGGCTGGCGCCGGAGCAAATACCGGCCACGCTGCACTGGTTCAAATGGGAGGCGTACACCACCTGGTTGACCGGTTTCATGCTGCTGTCCCTGATGTACTACTTCGGGGCGGAGACCTACCTGATCGATAAGTCCGTGATGGAGCTTAACCAATGGCAGGCTATCGGCCTCGGCATCGGCCTTTTAGTGGCGGGCTGGGCGCTGTACGACGGCTTGTGCCGCTCTCCGCTGTCCCGCAATGGCTACGTCTTTGGCGGTCTGTTGCTGGCCCTCGCCATCCTGGCGAGCTGGGGCCTGACCCAGGTCTTCAGCGCCCGCGGCGCTTATATCCATGTCGGCGCCCTGCTGGGCACATTGATGGCGGGCAACGTGCTGATGACCATCATTCCTTCCCAAAAAGCGCTGGTGAATGCAGTCAAAGCCGGCGCTGCGCCAGATCCCAGGCTGGGAGAGAACGCCAAGTTGCGCTCCACCCACAATAACTACATGACGCTGCCGCTGATCTTCATCATGATCAGCAACCACTACCCCATGACTTACGGGCATGAATGGAACTGGGCCATTCTGTCGGCTCTGGTGGTGATCACCGCCTTCGCCCGCCATTATTTCAATCTCAAGCACAGAGGCGTGAAGCAGCCTGCTATTCTGGTGATAGCCATGCTGATGTTCATCGGCTTGGCGGTGACCGTGAAAAACACGCGTGAGGCAGACAGCGCTGGGTCGCAGCAAACTACAGAGGCGACGACGGACAAAGTCAGCTTCATACAGGCGGCGGCGATTATTCACAACCGCTGCGCCAGTTGCCACGCGGCCAACCCCACCCAGGCTGGTTTTGCTGAAGCGCCTGCAGGCGTCCTGCTGGACTCCACGGACAGCGTCATGAAACATCTGCAGCAGATTCAGCAAGTGTCGGTGGATTCGAACTACATGCCGCTGGGCAACCTGACCAGCATGACGGATGAGGAACGCCGGCAGTTGGGGGCCTGGATCAAACAGGGCGGCGGGACTGAATAAGTCTGGCGGCGTTTTTATCCAAAGGAGAATGTTCCTGGGTAAAAAACACGGCTAGCATATGCAACCTTTTATTTGCCTCAGCGATCCCGGGCGGGGTCGCAGGCCAGCCTGAAAGTGACCTAAGCAGACTATGAGCGACAATAGATACCATCAGACGATCTTTATTTCGTGGGAAGAACTTCATCGGGACACGCGGATGTTATGCCGCAAACTGATTGATATGGGACGTTGGAAAGGCATTATCGCCATTACCCGCGGAGGACTGATTCCCGCCGGCATCATCGCCCGCGAATTGGGCATCCGTTACATCGACACCGTCTGCGCCGTCAGTTATGAAGAGCAAAAGCAGTCGGATGACGTCAATGTCATCAAGAGCTTTGACGCTTCCGTCATCGGCGATGGCGAGGGTTATCTGCTGGTGGATGACCTGGTGGATACGGGCAAGACCGCGAAGGTGGTGCGCAATCTGATTCCTAATGCCTTCTTCGCCACGCTTTACGCAAAACCACTGGGTCGGCCTTTTGTGGACCTGTGCATCAAAGAAGTCTCTCAGGAAACCTGGATGCGCTTTCCCTGGGACATGGAGCTGAACTACTCAACGCCGCTGGTGGACCGGCTCTAAGAGCCGGTCTTTGCAAGCAGAAAGCGCGGACGTTAGCTCTTCTGCTTGGTGCCGAAAATGCGGTCGCCGGCGTCACCCAGACCAGGCAGGATATAGCCTTTTTCATTGAGTCGTTCATCAATGGCGGCGGTGTAGATGTGCACGTCGGGATGAGCTTTCTCTACTGCGGCGATGCCCTCCGGCGCAGCCACCAGCACTAATGCGCGAATTTCGGGGCAGCCTGCTTTCTTGAGCAGATCGATGGTGGAAATCATGGAGCCGCCGGTCGCCAGCATGGGGTCGATGATCAACGCCAGACGCTGATCCAGTTCACCCACCAGCTTTTCCAGATAGGTTTTCGCTTCCAGGGTTTCTTCGTTGCGAACCTGCCCCACCACGCTGACTTTGGCTGCAGGAATCAGGGACAAAACTCCGTCCAGCATACCCAGGCCTGCGCGCAGAATAGGCACGACGGTCACTTTCTTGCCTTTCAGCTTTTCCACTTCCACCGGCCCGGCCCAGCCTTGCACAACCTCCGCGCCCAGGTTGAAATCTTTACTCGCTTCATAAGTCAGCAACGCTCCCACTTCCTGAGCGAGTTCGCGAAAGCTTTTGGTGCTGATTTCAGCCCGCCGCATCAGGCCGATTTTATGACGGACCAGGGGATGGCGGATTTCATGGGTAGGCATAGGATATCTCCGGCAAGATCCGAAAAGCAGGAGCGCTCTCCGGGCATCAGGTAATCTGAATATAAACGCGCAAAATCCTAGCGTATTTTGCGCGTCCACACATCCCTGCAGACGGAAATCTTGCGTGAAAATTGCAGATATATCAGCAAGAAGCCTTTTATTCTTTTTACCTGTCCCGACCTTATCGTTCCAGTTACTCGTCCTGCCCCGCCGGTTTCTGGTTTTTCATGGCGACGCCAAACCCTATTTTTCCGTTTGCGGGGTCGCTGGCGTCAAATACCAGCAGCTCGCCATCGCCGGATACAATTCCCATGCGCCCGCTGTAGCTCAACTCGCCATTTGACTCCACGTTATAAGAGACATTCAGATCCCGCGTCGCAATCCCGGACGAAGCCCGGATCTGGCTATCGACGCCAGCGCCCGCGCCATCCAGCGTCAAACGACTGAAGGTCGCCTGGGGAATATCCTGATCTTCGATCGCCACGCCGAGCCAATATTCGCCCTGCAGTGCGCTGTTATCCAGCTCCTCGCCAGTGCGCAGGCAAATAGAGGAACTCGCGACAGGCCTCCAGCCGCCGGCCTCCGCATTGCCAGGACTTTCATCGTCAGACGGGTTCACAGGCGTTTGTTCTTTCCAGCCCACCCGCGCAAAATGAATAACCCGCCCATCCGCTGACGCGCCGCCCAGGGTGCGCACGCTCAATCGACAGGGGTCATAAACCGGATTGCCGTCATTATCGACAGGACAATCCAACGTATACCCTGCATTTTCGATGTAGTCGTCGAAAGCCGCGTCCAACTCCGGGTCAGACCAGTTGAGGATCGCCTCGTCATCAAAGGAGTAAGAAATAGCGCGGCTTTCAGAACCCGCCCCTGTCGCGGTGCTGCCGATACGCTGCAGAACGCCATCGCCAACTGCATTCAGGGTCGCTTTATGAATCTGCACGGTGAGTTTATTGTCGCCGCCACTGGGAAAGTAGGTTTCCTCAATGCAGAGATAGGCGCCTTGGGTGAGGTCTGGTTTCTGATAGACGATATCGCCATCCGGGTTTTCGGCAGTTGCGGTTTCATCCACTTTGACGCCAGCGTAGAAAGTCGTACTGATGGCCGCCACATCGGTCAGGAAGAAAATGTCTCCCGCTGAACTGATGCCGCCATATCGTGAGCCGGAGGCATTCATGAAGCCCGCGTCGTCAAATTTGTATTTGGGCGTATTGATTTTGGCGTAACCGCCATTGCCGCTTTTATCCAGCAGATCGCCCAGCCCTGCGCGGGAGTTGCCGCTGATGATTGAACGCATTACGCGCCCCTGATCCCGCTGTAGCGAGATTTCCGACGCATATTGCAAGCCGCTGAGAACAAAGTCGGGGCTTGGTACCGTAGGATCTTTAGGTTTGGTTTCCAGCTTTTCGCAGCCCTGCAGCGTTACCGCAACCGCCGCGACGATAAGCGCGCTTCGGGACCAGTGCACAGGCCCCAGGTTGTATTTATTGTTATTCATCGCAATCAATAAGCTCAGTGGGGAGTTACCAACTGCAATCTTAGGTTACACAAAGATAAATTCATTGATGCAATTGGCAAAAGCTCGGAAAAGCGACGCATCGCGCCGCCTGCGCTTAAGCTTTGCGATGGGAGCGGGCTTCCGCCGCCTGCCAGGACATGCCAGTGAGAGAGCGGTACTCTTCTAATGCGTCGATCATCGCACGGGTCAGTTCAGCGGGTTCCGGCAGTAGCGCCCGATCCGCATTGATCCCGATCTGCACCGACTGGTTATAGCTCAGCAGGCTGACGCCAAGTCCTATATCGCCGGTCTGCGGCACCCAGAACATCAGCTCTTTCACTTTACTGCCCGCCAGATAACGGGCTCTCCGCGCGCCGGGCACATTGGAAAGCACCATGGACGTTTTGTTGCTGAACAGCTCCAACAGCGGCTGCTGCACGCCTTGCGGAAACAGCCCCATCGCAGTGAGCAACGCATGAGAAAGGCTGGGCTGCATCGACTCTTTCAGCGCCGTCATATCGTGCTTGATCTTGTACAGGCGTTCTATGGGATTGCCGATGCCCGCCGCCAAGGGCACAAAGACTGTGCCGAACTGATTGCCCAACTCCTGCAACTGCTCTCTGCCCAACCGTGTCTCCAGTGGCCGCAGATTGACGGGTAAAGTGGCGTGCAAACGCACCCCGTCCACCTGATCCATACGCTCCTGCAACAAGCGTCTTAAGCCGCCGCTGACACAGCTGAGCAACACGTCGTTGATGCTGCAGCCAAACGCCTGAGCGACTTCTTTGAACTTATGCAGGGGAATCAATTCCGACCAGGTACAGCATTTCATGACGCCCAACTCGCCACGCAAAGGCGTGGGATCATCCGCCTCCAGCGCCGCCAGACGCGCAATTTCCGCCGCGCCATTCAGGCCCTGCCTGACGCCTTCCACGGCATAACCGGGTTCGCGCAGGATACTTTTACCCTCTTCCGCAATGCGATAGCGCAGCTTGGTGCACTTTTCCACCGCGCGGGACAGTGTCTCCATGCCCATAACAAAAGACTGCCGTGCGCGAACGCCATCGTCTCGCTGTTTGCCGGGGTCCAGAGGAAATGGATTAATGTTGGGAGACTGATCGGAGAGCGAACCAAACACCGCCACCAGCGCCAGGCCGTCCGCATAGCAATGATGCACCCGCATCACGCAGACATGATGGTCGCCATAATTTTCAATAAGATAGACCTGCCACAACGGTTTTCCCGGATCCAGAGGCGTGCTCATCAGTTCGCCGATGAACTTTTCCAGGGCGTTTTTATCCGCTGGCTGCGGCAATGCGACTTTGCGAACGTGATAATCCAAAGAAAAATAAGGATCTTCTTCCCAGAAATAGAATCCTGAGTGATTGACAGGTTTCTGGCGAAAGCGGGGAAAAGCCAGAAAACGGGAGTTGATCAATTCTTTCAGCTTGTTGAAGGGGATTGGCTCCACCACCGCCATGGCGGTGATCACCATCAGGTTTGTCGGACGATCCAACCGTAACCAGGCTGAATCGACGCCGCTTACCGGCTCAAAGTGGTTATCTGACATGAGCTTTCGCCGCACCTCCTCCTACAGTTCAGTCATTAGCCATACTGGCTGAAAATCGCAAACTTCTTTACAGAGCGATTACAAATTTTAACACTGGCTCAAAAGCGGCAATCCTATAATCAATGTGCGACAACCTGACTGCCTGGTTGGATTTTGCCGGAAATTTTGAGCAAAAACCGGCGAGTTTACGGAATGCGCCCCGGCAGTTTAGCTGATGTATCCATAGTGAAACCATAGAGCATCAGGCGACACTTTATATATAAGACTTAAGATTAGCCTCCACGCTTACGAAATAGGCGCCATAATTAACCTATAGGCGCAATCAACCGAAGTGTCGTCCAGTTGCGAGCACACATAAATATAAAAAACCCGTTGTAGTTTCAGCCACGGGAGGCGAACGTCTCCAAGCGTGCGGAAAACGGGGCGGCGCGACGGTGGGAGTTACTACCATGAAAGCAGTCCATGCCCGTAAGTTGTTACGACCAATTGATCCGGCCTACACCGAGATGTTTTCCGGTAAGGTCTACTCCGTGGGAAAAGGCGCGGTGTCACTCCGCAACCATAGCGCTCCGGCGGAAAACACCGTCATCGGCGTCCATGGGTTCCTCGAAAATCACTGTTATTTCACCCAGACCTATCAGGCTCCTGATACTGAGCTCATCCTGCTCACCTGCAGCAATTACCACATACCTGTAAGTGGCCCCACGCTGGAAACCGCTCCCTGGCAAACGCAAATCAAGTATCTGGAAGCGACGATTGAGTACGACGCGGCGATTCTGAACCAGGTTCTGCAAAATATGCCCAGCACCAACCGGGTGCGAGTGCATGGCCACTCCCGAGGCGGCGCAGTGATACTGGAAGCCATCAAACAGTGGCCCGAGCTTTACGCCAACGTAGACGTGGTGCTGGAAGCCCCCGTGCTGCCGCAAGGCAAGCTGCATGCGCTGGCCCGCGCCCTGCTCGACCCAGTCAGTCACGGCATGTGGCCCTGGGTGATACGTCTGGTCAACAGCGCGCCTTCCACCGCTTATGGGCAAACGTTCTTCGGCAAGATGAATCCACGCAAACGCGTATTACTGGATCGACTGTTCTCATCCACCCGCGACCATCTCACTATCGTGCGCAATATCGAGAACAGTCTGGCCTGGATGGAAAAAGGCGACATGACGCCTTACGAGCACATGCGCCACGGCACTATCCTGATCCCCAAGATCGACCGTATTCTTGACCGGGAAGCCATGCTGCAAAGCGCCGAACGCTCCCCCAACGCCATACGCATCATTGAAACCGGCGCCACCAGCCACTTCATCACCCTGGACAGCCTGGAATGGGTGCCGCCGCTATCGCTGCTCCCCAACGCAGCCGCTGCCGGCGCCTGACATCCCGCAACTATTCTTCCGGCCAGGGACGCGCCGGTTTGACCGCCCCCAAGTCATCACAACTGAGCAACCAATCACAAACTACAGGAACGCGACAAAAAGTTAGGTAGGCTTTTCTAATCTATCTTTAGTAAACTTGCCGCCATTCATTCATAGGTAGCGATGAGTCATCGCATTAACGCCGAAAGACTGTTTTCTGAAGCCAAAATGGCGGGGATCGCTCATGTCCAGAGAGAAACTGTTAAGCGTCAACGCAAGAACCGTTAACGCCCGACGCCTGCAACAGTTACTGCTGGACTACCATAACTACCGACTGCAGAGAGACGAACATCCTCTGGCTCAGGACATTGACCGGTTATGCGACTGGCAGGCGGATCGCCTCAAAAGGACCCATAACGATCTGTACAGCAACCATCGCTACCATGACGCGTTAGACTTCCTGCTGAAAGATCTCTATTCCCCGAAAGAATTCACCCGCCGCGATGCGGATCTGGAGCGGGTCTTTCCGGTGATAGTGAAACTGCTCCCCGATTCCGCCCTGCACACGATCGCAGACTTAGTTGAGTTAAACCTGCTTACGCAACAGTTGGATGAGCATATCGCTTCAGTACTGCGGGAAATGAATATTGAGCGCATTACTGAAGATAACTATGCAGAGGCTTTTCGACGCTGCGACAACTTCGCCTCCCGACGCAGACAGATCACGCTGATCGATAAAACCGGCCATGAGCTGGAAAAATACGTGAAGAGCCGCTTCATCAGCTTCAGCCTGAAAATAACAGAAGGACCAGCGGAAATGGCTGGCTTGGGACAGTTACACAACTTCCTGGCCAGAGGCTTCAAGGCGTTCAAAGAGATGGGTGGAGTCAGTCAGTTATTGCGCGTGATCATGCAGAGGGAAAGCCACATCCTGGAGCAGATCCAGATTAATGCGGACTCCCCCTTCACCTTGCCGGAAAATCTGCGCGCTTACGCCTGAAGTGGTTGGCGCACAGACTGGAGATATCAGGCTTTTTTCAACAGACCATCCAAGTGGCTGTGAATTTCCTGTTCAATGCGGTCTTTGAAGGGGCGGAATAAAAAGCCCAATTCCATGTGCAGATGAATCTGGCTCTCAGCGACTTCCAACTGCCCCTTAACCCCGCTGCGATGAAAACGCAGAACTTTATCTTCCCACTCGTAGTCGACGCTGAACCGCTCGGACAGGCTCTGCGCCAGTTCGTCCGCCGCCTGCACGGCGTGATCCATATCAAGATTATGCTCACGGGTGAGTTCGATCACTGACATCTATAAAACTCTTTGGTTAATTGCGGAGGCTACTGTTTATGGGTTTTCGTCCTGTAAATCAAGCAAAAAAATCCCGCAGCAGGCTGCGAATCGCGGGTAGGACTTTCCCCGGGACACAGGTAGAATACCGCACAATTATTTTTACGGGAGCAACCTAATGACAGAGCGGGACACCACCCACTTCGGTTACAAACAGGTGCCGGTCACAGATAAAGAAAGCCACGTGGCCAAAGTGTTCGACTCGGTCGCCGCCAAGTACGACTTGATGAATGACCTCATGTCGATGGGCATTCACCGCCTCTGGAAACGCTTCACTATCGATAAAAGCGGCGTCCGCACTGGCGCATCAGTGCTGGATATCGCCGGCGGCACCGGCGACCTGACCAAAAAGTTCTCACGTCTGGTCGGCCCGTCCGGCAAAGTGGTTCTCGCAGATATCAACGCTTCCATGCTGCAGGTTGGCCGTAACCAATTGCTGGATCACGGTTACGGCGACAACATCGAATTTGTGCAAGCCAACGCCGAAGCGCTGCCTTTCCCCGATAATAATTTTGATTGCGTCAGCATTGCATTCGGTCTGCGCAACGTGACCGACAAAGATCAAGCGCTGCGGGAAATGCAGCGAGTGCTGCGTCCTGGCGGACGACTACTGGTGCTGGAATTCTCCAAGCCCACCAACCCCATCGTCTCCAAGGCTTATGACGCGTACTCCTTCTCTGCATTGCCATTGATGGGCAGTCTGGTGGCCCAGGACAGCGAAAGTTATCGCTACCTCGCCGAATCCATCCGCATGCACCCGGATCAGGAGACTCTCAAGTCAATGATGGAGCAGGCCGGACTCTGCCTGTGCAAGTACTACAACCTCACCAGCGGCGTAGTCGCGCTGCATACCGGCGTCAAAGCCTGATATGAGCCCCTTTGACCCGCTTCTCCTCACCGCCCTCAATGCGTCGGCGGAACGCATCGCGGCGGAGATACTCCGCTACGACGCGGGGTCCTCCGCACGCCTGGCGGAGCTGGACGGCAAGTGGGCTCAGCTGACGCTAACGCCCTTCGATGTGTCATTGTACGTCAGGCTGGGCGAGCGTCCCCGCTTTGCAGATGAAGCTGGCGGCGACGTAGACCTCGTCATTCAAGGCTCCCCTGGCGACTTCCTGAGTTACTTGCAAAACAAAGGGGGCGCGCAGAACATCCACATCCAGGGCGATATGGGGCTGGCGCAACGTCTCGCCGCCGTCGCCAACAATCTGGAAGTGGACTGGGAAGCCAAACTGGCCGAGCACCTTGGCGATATGCCCGCCCACTTTCTGGGAACGCGATTGCGCGGTTTCGGCCGCTGGGTGAAGCATGTCGGCGACAGCTTTCGTCGTGACGCGGAAGAGTACGTACACCATGAGGCGCGCGCAACGCCGAGCAAAGATGAAATGAGCCACTGGACGGATGAGGTTGATCGCGTCCGCATGGACTACGATCGTCTGGAAGCCCGCCTGCAGCGCCTGCAACAAGCCTTTAATCCCGCAGTAAAAGACACCGATAAGTGAGAAGAATAAGCCGCCTTATACAAATCGTCTGGGTGATCTGCCGTTACCGGCTTGATGAGTTCGCCCCTCTGACCTTATTACCGCTTCCTCTACGTCTGTTGTTTTTGCTCGCGCCCTGGCGCCTGTTCCCCAAACCGCAGATTCCTCGCGGTGAGCGCCTGCGGCGCGCACTTGAGGAATTGGGGCCAATATTCGTCAAATTCGGCCAGATACTCTCCACCCGCAAGGACCTGCTGCCCGAAGATCTCGCAGACGAGCTCAAGCGCCTGCAAGATAAAGTCCCGCCATTCGCCAGCGACATGGCTGTACGGATTATTGAGGAGTCGCTGAAATCCCCAATTTCAGAGCTGTTCGCCGACTTTCAAACTTACCCGATGGCGTCCGCTTCCATCGCCCAGGTGCATGCCGCCACCTTGAAAAACGGCAAAGAAGTGGTGGTGAAAGTCATCCGACCCAATATCGAAAAGACCATCCGTCTGGATATCGCACTGATGTTATTGGTGGCGCGACTGGTCGAAAACTACTGGGAAGACGGTAAACGCCTGCACCCGGTGGAGGTCGTAAAGGATTATGAGCACACCATCATAGATGAACTCGACTTGCAGCGGGAAGCCGCCAATACGTCCCAGCTCAAGCGTAATTTCGCCGGCTCCGAGCTGATCTATATTCCCGAGGTCTATTGGGAGATGACCCACTCCCGCGTTCTGGTGATGGAGCGTATCTACGGCGTTCCCATCGCGGATGTGGAGCAATTGCGCAAAGCCAACGTCAACATGAAGTTATTAGCAGAGCGCGGCGTGGAGATATTCTTCACCCAGGTGTTCCGCGACAGTTTTTTCCACGCAGACATGCACCCTGGCAACATTTTTGTGGACGTCAGCAATCCGGCGAATCCACGTTATATCGCGATCGATTGCGGCATCGTAGGAACCTTGACCCCGGAAGACCAATCTTATCTGGCCAGAAACCTGCTGGCCTTTTTCCGCCGCGATTATCGTCAGGTGGCGGTGCTGCATATTTCTTCCGGCTGGGTTCCGGGCCATACTCGCGTCAATGAATTTGAAGCCGCCATTCGCACAGTCTGTGAGCCGATCTTCGAGCGCCCACTGAAAGACATTTCTTTCGGACAGTTCCTGGTGCGCCTGTTTCAGACAGCCCGCCGTTTCGACATGGAGGTGCAGCCGCAACTGGTATTGCTGCAGAAAACTCTACTGAACATAGAAGGACTGGGCCGCCAGCTCTATCCAGATCTTGACCTGTGGTCCACCGCGCAACCGTATCTGGAAAACTGGATGAAGCAGCGCATCGCGCCGCCAGGGCTTCTGAAAGCCATCAAACAACACGCGCCCGACTGGATCGAGCAAACGCCCGAATTACCGCAAATTTTGTACGAGGCCTTTGACCAGCTGCGTCACCTGGACCGCTACAATCAGGCTAATCAGGACAGCCTGGCGAGCCTGAGTCAGGCGTTTGAAAAAGACAAGCAGCAACGACGAGACTTCTGGCTCGCAGGTCTGGTGCTCGCTTCCGCTGCGGCGATGGCCATCGGTGATCAGCCGTTGCGCTTAACGGAGTTACCCTGGCCTTCCGTTATGCTCGCCAGCATCGGCCTCTACTTGCTTATACGCCCCAAATAGCGCGATAGTAAGAATGCACCTTACAAATTTGTGACAACTTCCGACTTAAGAAATAAAACGGTAACAATGACAGAGCAGAATTGGCGCCTCGCGATAAAGTGGAATAACGACGGCCTTATCCCCGTCATCGCTCAGGACAGCGACACCGGAACCGTGCTGATGATGGCGTGGATGAACGAAGACGCGCTGGCTGAAACAATAGCCAAACAGGAAGCGGTATATTGGTCCCGCTCACGAGGAAAGCTCTGGCATAAAGGCGAAACCTCCGGACATGTGCAGAAAGTGAAAGAGATTCAACTGGACTGCGACGGAGACACCTTACTGTTAAAAGTTGAACAAATTGGCGGAATCGCTTGTCATACCGGACGTGAAAACTGTTTTTTCCGAACTCTTGACGCACACGAGTGGAAGGTCAACGCACCGGTAAAGAAAAACCCGAGAGACATCTATGGCTAATCGCCTGCGTTTACCTGCGGAGCGACAGCCTGACAGGCAGAGTGAGTTTTGACAACTTTTTCAGAGACTTGGAAAGGCGCGATATGAACGACATATTGACCCAGCTCGGCAAAGTGCTCGAAGAGCGCAAGCTGGCCGACCCCGATTCTTCCTACGTCGCCAGTTTGCACGCGAAAGGATTAAATAAAATTCTGGAGAAAGTCGGTGAAGAGTGCACTGAAACCCTCCTTGCCGCTAAAGATGCAGAACAGGACGGTTCAACGCATAATGTGATTTATGAAACGGCGGATCTGTGGTTTCACAGCTTGGTGATGTTGAGTCACTTAAACATCACCCCGCAGGAAATCATGCAGGAACTGGCGCGACGCTTCGACATTTCGGGGCTTGAAGAGAAAGCTTCTCGGGGCAAGAAATAATAGCGGACAGCCCGCACCGGCGCTAACGTCGGATTTGTAGGATTTGGTAATCAGGCAGTAATACTTCAAAGGAGCACAATCATGGGCATATCCATGTGGCAACTACTCATCGTTCTGGTAATTATCGTGCTGCTGTTCGGTACGAAAAAGCTGAAAAACATTGGCGGCGATCTGGGCGGAGCAGTGAAAGGCTTTAAGAAAGCCATGAGCGACGGCGAATCTGAAGAAGACAAAGAGCCCAAAAAACTGTCGCAAAATGAGAGCCGCACCATCGAAGGCTCCGTAGAGCGCAACGACGCGAAGACTGAATCCAAGCACAGCTGATCCACACCGGACGATCAATAGCTTATGTTCGATATTGGATTCCCAGAGCTAGCGCTGGTTGCTGTCATAGGCCTGCTTGTGCTCGGCCCGGAGCGCCTGCCCTACGCTGCGCGCAAGACCGGCCTATGGGTCGGCCGCATTCGTCGGATGGTCAGCCAGATGTCTTCAGAAATAGATAGACAGCTGAAAGCTGAGGAGATGCGGGAGCGATTGCGCAAAGAGGGCGATACGCTTGGCCTGGAGAAAATCCAGCAAACCGTCAACGACGCCCTGGCTGAAGCGAAGAAATATGAGGATATGGTCGAGAAGAATCCGGTCACGCCGATGTCTTCCAAAGCCCCGCCATCACAACCGCCAGCTTCCGAGCACGGCTCACAAGCTGTAGAATCCCACTCCCATTCCGACGACGCCTCCAAGCAGCATGACCGCTCCTGAAATGACTCCGCGCGACAACAACATAGATAAAGAACTGCCTTTATTTGATCATCTGGTCGAATTGCGTAACCGTCTGCTGCACTCCGTCTTGGCGGTGCTGCTCGCCTTTTTGCCCCTCTATATGTTTCGCAATGAAATCTACGCCTATATGGCCGAACCACTGCGAGCAGCGATGCCTGAAGGGGCAACCATGATAGCAACCGAAGTGGCGTCGCCGTTCCTGGCGCCCTTCAAATTGACCATGGTTCTGGCGATCTTTCTTATGATCCCATTCATCCTCTACCAGATCTGGTCATTCATCGCTCCCGCACTCTATAAACATGAGAAGAAGCTGGCGATCCCTCTTCTGGTGAGCAGCGTACTCCTGTTTTATTTGGGAGTCGCCTTTGCCTATTACGTCGTGTTTCCACTGGCGTTCAACTTTTTCGCCAGCGCCAGCCCTGAAGGCGTCACGGTCATGACGGACATCAATAAATATCTGGACTTCATTCTCAAACTGTTCTTCGCGTTCGGCTTCGCCTTCGAAATCCCTATCGCCACCGTGTTGATGGTTAAGGTCGGTATTACAAACGTGGCCAGCCTGCGGGAAAAACGCCCCTATATTGTGGTTATCTGCTTTATCATTGGCATGCTGTTGACGCCTCCTGACGTGATATCCCAAACCTTGTTGGCAGTGCCCATGTGGCTGCTGTTTGAGGTCGGCGTTTTCTGTAGTCGCTGGGTAGAGCCGGCGGCGGAGTCCAGCTCAGAATCCGTTAACACCTGACTTCCAGCTTTGCTCTGACTTTATGAATATTCTGTTGTTCTCTGCGGAAGAGCTTTCCGCATTCGGCCAGCTCTCGCTCACTGACAGACGCGCAGAGCATTTGCGCAAAGTATTAAAAGCCCAGGCTGGCGACGATATCCGCGTCGGCCGGATCAATGGCAAGATGGGAACCGCTCGCTTACTTGATATCAACGAGGAACGCGCGCGTCTGGAAGTGACTCTGAACGCCGAAGCGCCGCCGCCATTGGACCTGACCCTGATTCTGGCCCTGCCCCGTCCCAAGATGATGCGCAGAGTCATTCAGAGCACCGTGTCTCTGGGAATAAAGCACATCTACCTGATCAACTCCTACAAGGTGGAAAAAAGCTATTGGCAAACGCCTTGGTTGGAGGCCGCCTCGCTGAGAGAGAACAGCCTTCTCGGTCTCGAGCAGGCGGTAGACACTGCGCTCCCTGAAATCCATCTGCGCAAACTGTTCAAACCCTTTGTGGAAGACGAGCTGCCGCAAATCATCGCTGGCAGCGACGCCTGGGTGGCGCACCCCACCTCCGAGGCGCAATCGCCACAGGTCAGTGGGCCACTGACGCTGGCGGTAGGTCCCGAAGGCGGTTTTACGCCTTATGAAGTGAAAAAGCTGGAGGAAATCGGCTTTAAGGGCTTCACCCTGGGTAAGCGCATACTTCGCGTTGAGACCGCGATTCCGGCACTGATAGGAAAGTTATACCTATAAGTTCCTGGCCCTGCAGCGTGTTTAGCGGGGCCAGTTAAACGCCCATCGCCTGACGAATCAGCTCTTTCTTGATAAGCGGCGTTCTGTTTACCAACGACAATCCCGCGTTCCTTACGCCTGCAATCATGGTTGATGGATGCCCAAAACCCCGTTTGAACGCCTCCATCAGCGTCATCATGGAAAGGTTTGCAGCCTGACGCCGCCGTTGATAGCGGCGCAACATTTCTTCATGGCCCAATGGAACGCCACGCGCAATCGCGCGCCGCACCTCATCCAACAATGCAGTGACATCTTCAAAACCTAGATTGACGCCCTGCCCCGCCAAGGGGTGAATAGTATGCGCCGCGTCGCCGATAAGCACTGCGCCGCCATCAAAATAGCGTTTAGCGTGTCGCTGCCGGAGCGGGAAAGCAAAACGCCGACTAAGCTCCACGACCTCGCCCAATGCCTGCTCGGAGGCTTCACATAGCGCAGCTTTGAAACAGACGTCATCGAGCTCCATCAGCCTGCGGGCCTCTTCGGTATCCGCCGACCATACGATCGAAGTACACCGATAATTCCTATCCGCATCCAGTAGAGGCAACAACGCCAACGGCCCTGTAGACAAAAAGCGTTGTCGAGCAGTGAATTGATGAGGGCGGGCTGTAGCAATCGTTGCAACAATCGCCTGTTGCCCATAATCCCATTCCCGCGTTGGGATGTTCAACCACTGGCGAATACGCGACATGGCGCCATCCGCGCCTATCAGCATTCTGCAGGAAACAGTCTCGCCGCTCCCGGTTTCAAGGGAGTAGCCCGAGGAGTCAAACTTCAGCGCCTGCACCGGGTCTTTAAAAACATAGATGTTGGACTGCTCGGCAATGCGTCGATGCAAAGAGGATGTCACCACCCGGTTTTCAACAATCAAACCCAAGCTGCTTTCATACACTTCCGCCGAGGAGAACAGTATCCGTCCGCTTCCCGCACTGTCCCATACGTCCATATCGGTGTAGCGCAAGCTATATGGTTCTATCTCTCCCCATACGTTCAACTCGCGCAGCAGCCTTTCACTCGCCAGCGTCAGAGCGCTAACGCGGGGATCAAAACTGTGGGCGTCATTGCACTTGGGCGGCGTCGCCGCGCCCAGCCCGCCGGGGTCAATCAGGGCTACCTCAATATCCAGCGCAGATAAACCCAGCGCCATTGCCGCGCCAACCATACCGCCGCCAACGATGGCGACAGGAAACTGTGTCTTCACAATAGAAGCCTCTACTTTGCAGACCCCGGAAAATCAATATTCAGCGCCATTGCGGAGCGCGCTCCGCGACGCCCATAGCATATTCAGCAAAACGGCGTTTCGCTGCGGGCGCCAGATTCAGGCTAATCAAGCCAAACTGCCTGATACTTTCCAACCAGGCGGACTTTTCGCCAAATAATCGAATCAGCCCGTCGCTGGCCGTTACAGTGCGTTTTTGGTCCGCCTGTTGGCGCGCCAGATACTTATTCAGTATCGGCAGCCCACCTAATTCTTCACTAGTGACGGCCTCATTCAGCGCTTCCGCCAAATGCAGCGTATCCCTCAATGACAGGTTATACCCCTGCCCCGCCACGGGATGCAGCGTGTGCGCCGAGTTACCCAGCAGCACCAGCCCTTCTCGAACCTGTTCCTGAGCGGTTTGCAGCGTAAGCGGGTAATGATTGATATCGCCGACCTGGACAATACGTCCTATGCGGTAGCCGATCTGAGACTGCAGCGCCTCAGCAAAACTGACCTTGTCCAGAGATAGCAGCCCCTGCAAGCGATTACTCGGCACAGTCCAGACCACCGCCATGTGATCATGACGCGCAGACGCCAACGGTAAAAAGGCGACGGCGCCGCCATCGATGAAGCGCTCATACGCGATATTATCGTGTGAACGGGAGAGGCCCACGTTGACAGCCAGCGCATGTTGACCATAGTCCACACGATGACTGGCAATACCAAGTCCGTCCGCCAGACTGGAACGCCCACCGTCAGCAAGCACCAGCAGTTTTCCGACTATGTCCCGCTCACGCCCACCTTCCCGCAGACGCACCCTCATTCCCTCAGGACTGCTCAGCGCGGACACCGCTTCCGCAGGCGCCAATACTGTTAAGTCAGGCCATCCCTCAAGAGAAGAGATAAGGCTACGCCCAATAGCCGCATTGGGAACCACATAGCCAAAGGCGTCCAGCCCCTGTTCGTGAGCAAGCAGGCGGGTCGCGCCCCATTTTCCCTGCTCGGAGACATGGATGCTATGAATCGCCCCGGCATGAGGCGCCATACTGGCCCACACGCCCATCTGTTCATACAGCACACGCGAGCCAAAGGATAATGCGGTGGAGCGCATGTCAAAACTAGGGGTGAAAGGGCCCTCAGACGAAACCTGCAGAGGATGAGTTTCCACCAGCGCCACCTGAAAGCGACGCCGGGAAGACTGCTGCAACGCCAAAGCCAGGGTCGCTCCAACCAACCCACCACCGACGATAATGAGGTCGTAGTGACGGGTCATCATTTACCCCGCATCAAAGCCTCAATGTCATCGACCGTCTTCGGCGTTCCCGAGGTGATGACCTCGCCGCCTTGCCTGGTTACGATCACATCGTCTTCAATACGTACGCCGATCCCCTTCCAACGAGGGTCTACGTCTTCCAGTTCCGGCGCGATGTAAATGCCCGGCTCAACCGTAAGCGCCATTCCAGGCTCCAACACGCGCCACTCACCGCCAACCTTATAGTCGCCAACGTCATGGACATCCAGGCCCAGCCAGTGACCTGTACGGTGCATGAAAAACTTTTTATATGCTTCCGTTTCAATCAACTCATTCAGCTCGCCTTTCAATAAGCCAACTTCACGCAGCCCTTCTGTGATCACGTTCATCGCCGCCTCATGAGGCTGGTTCCAGTGCCGTCCGGGACGAACCTCTCTAATAGCGGCTTCCTGCGCCGCCAGCACAATTTCATAAATGGCGCGCTGCTCTGCGCTGAACTGGCCTGAAACCGGGAAAGTTCGAGTGATGTCGGACGCATAGCAATCCAACTCGCAGCCAGCGTCGATCAATACCAGGTCGCCGCTTTTCAGCTTGTCGTTGTTGGTGACGTAGTGAAGAATACAGGCATTTTCACCACCGCCGACAATGCAGTTATACGCCTGCGCCCGCGAGCCTTCCCGAAGAAATACGTGCTGTATGGCCGCCTCAAGCTGATACTCGTACATGCCCGGCTTGCAGATACGCATGGCTTCATTATGCGCCTCAGCGCTGATACGCGCCGCCTGCTTCATGATTTTGACTTCAGCGGAAGACTTGAACAGACGCATATCATGCAGCGTATGCTCCAACGCCACGAACTCGCCAGGTGGGTGGGCGCCATGCTTGATCTTACTGCGGATCACATTGATCCATTCCATAACCCTGCGATCAAACTTCTCATCCAGCCCCATGGAATAATAGACCCGCTGCTTCCCCTCCAGCAGTCCCGGCAAGATTTCATCAATATCATCAATAGGAAAAGCGTCGTCGAAGAGATAGCGTTCAATCGCCCCTTCCTGCCCCGCCAGCTTTCCATTCCAACGTTCGTAATCAGGATTCTTTTCTTTGCAGAACAAAATAGATTCCCCGTGCTCTCGCTCCGGGATAAGCACCATCACCGCGTCCGGCTCTGCAAATCCACTAAGGTAGTGAAAGTCGCTGCTCTGACGGTATGGGTACTCTGAATCACGGTTGCGCACGCGAACCGGCGCTGCGGGAAGTATGGCGATGCTGTTGGGCGTCATCACATCAAGCAGGTGGCGCCGACGTTTCTGATATTCACGAATCGATAATGCTTGCACGTCTATCTCTCTTAAACTTTTGGTTATCCGTAATACGGCGCACATCCGTACATTCCGCCGGCGGCCTGATCCTTAAACCGTTAATGTAGCGTCTTCTTTTCAGAGGCGGCGTTTTTTTTACCGGCAGTGAGCTCCTGCAGCACATTCAACGCCGCCACTTTCACAAATTCTGTTAGCTCCAGCAGCTCTCTTTCATCCTGCTCATCGCCGTCCACTTCCGGGTCCACTTCGCCGATGTCCACCAGGTCCTGAAGAATTTCCTGAACATCCTCTGAGCAGGACGACAGTCTGCCGCCCAAAACCGAAGTCAGTCCTTCCACAAAGCCCCTGCACCAGTCCGCCAGCGCCGCAACGCGCAGCGTGCACTCCACCGCATCTTCCGGCAGCCAGGGCTGAAAACTCATATTATCCTGCGTTAAAGCAGCTTCCGCGTAGCCGTATACGGCTTTGAACGCCGCCTGCAGGTTGTCTTCTATCTCATTGACGCTGCCGGCGAAGCGCTGCGTGTAGCTCCACCAGTCGTTATCCTGCGCCCGGTCTCCCGCCGCCATTCTTCCACACCAGAGACCGTGAACCCCCGCTGGAGTCGCGTCTGCGTCGATGCGGTTTAATAGTTGTTGCAGGGCATGATAGGGTTGGGACATTCGTTTAATTCTCCAGTCGGGCTGAATCCGCCCGCTTCCACAGGTTTAGCCATCATCGTTCGCAACAGCGAATGGCGTAACCTTATTAAATAGAATTCATTTGGCAAAAACGCCCGCTCTGCTTTAATAAGGCGCTTCAGGCGTAATTGAATATATATGCGACGGCTCAGGCTTTCGCCATCATGTTTTTTACGGTTCTGACGCCAATTTTATCAGGATCGACTCACGCCAGAATAATGCTGCGTATGCTAACATGACGCCCACTTATATCGCCACGCGGGTGCGCACGTTGACCCCCTTACATCGGCGACTTATATTTAATTGGACGCCCATGCGCCTACAGTTTGGTTTTCTAACATTTTTCCGCTTTGATTTGCGTCCGTCATAAGTCGAGTCATGTTAGAAAACTCTTCCTGAAGAACCCTAGCAATACCACTGGAAAAACTTATGGATGTTTCTCAGTTGCAGCAGTTAAGCGATAAAATTGACCGCCTGATACAGAAGTGCAAACAGCTCGAAGCAGATAATCAGGCGCTACGCCAGCTGCAGGAAGACTGGCAAAAGGAACGCATGCAACTATTACAGAAGAACGATCTGGCCCGCTCCAAAATCGAGGCTATGATCAGTCGTTTGAAAGCATTGGAGCAACGTTAATGAGTCGCACCAACCATACCGCCACCGTCACTATTCTAGACAAAGAATATTTGGTCGCGTGCCCACCGGAAGCGCAACGCCAACTGGAAGATGCAGCGCGAGCGCTGGATCAGAAAATGAAAGAAATCCGTGCATCGGGGAAGGTATACGGAACCGAGAGAATCGCCGTCATGGCTGCTTTGAACTTGACATATGATTTGATGCAACAAGGACAGAAAACCGAACAGGTCTCTTCCACCCTAAGTTCGCTACATGAAAAGCTGGACGCCGCACTGAAAAACAAATAACTTTACAAAACATACAATTACGTAATCATAAAAGAAAAAAATATTGAATTTTCCCAGTTCACCCCACTGCTTTTTTTACATTTTTCGTTATAATAGGACCCAAGCTCCCTGAACTGCTCGCCAGTCAGATACGTCCTCGAGCCGATGAATTTTATTATTGGTTACCTCCTGCGAGTGATGTGTGCAAGTCCCTCTTGAAGGGAAAGCCTAATTCATTCCAGCGGTTACCTCCTTGAACCAAAGGGTTCAAGGGCCACGTCAGACAGCGGCTGTCTCGGGGAGTTTACTTTTTCTGCTATGAATAAAGCGTCTATTCGTCGCGCCATGCGCAAGAAACGCAGAGCGCTGACACCCGCTCAGCAACGCACAGCCGCCTCCGGCTTGCGAAAATCACTTAACTCATCTATCCATCTCAGTCGTAGCGCCCGTTGGGGTCTATATCTCGCCAACGATGGGGAGATCAATCCGTTCCCTACTATTCAGCGCCTGTGGCGTAGAAAAAAAGCCTGTTATCTACCCGTACTACACCCCCTGTACCACAACCGTCTGTGGTTCGTTCGGTATCAGCCCGACGCCAGACTCAAACCCAACAAGTACGGTATTCCTGAACCTGTGCTTCGGGGGGCAAAAAGAGTTCCACCCTGGTCATTAGGTGTGGTGTGCTTTCCTCTAGTCGCCTTTGATAAGAAAGGCAACAGACTGGGAATGGGTGGCGGCTATTACGATCGCACGTTTGCGGATCGTCGCGTGATAGTCAAAAGGCCAAAGTTGATAGGGCTGGCTCATCACTTCCAGCAGCTCCCAGAGTTACCTCACGAGCCCTGGGATATCCCCCTGACCGCCGTCGCCACGGATCAGCAGTTACATCATTTCAGAAACAAAAAAGCCCTGCGTTAACAGGGCTTTTTTCGAATCGTCTGGAAGGCGGGAACTAACTAACGTCCTCGCCTGCGACGGAAACATATGTGGGCGACGTGCGTGCTTCCTTGTGGCCAAAGGTTGTGAAGCCGCTGACGACCAACCCAAGGCAAAATACGATCACAAGCGTAAGCATGACGTCAGGCTTGCGCTTCATGCATCCCCCTAATTTTCATTGGCGTTTTTTTAATTTTATAAATCAGACAAATAGGTAATTGTCTTAACTTGAAATTATAGAAAAGTATTGTAACTCCTGCCTGATTTAAATCAAAGCTTTAAAACACAATAGTGTGACCGTTTCTGCCTTTATATTAAAACCACTTAATTATCAAGCACCTAGAAACAGTTTGTAGGCAGGGTTATTGGTTTCCTCCCAATACCGGAACCCCACGGTATCCAGCATTTTCCGGAACTCCGCCATTTCGTCATCGTTCACCTGTGCGCCCATTAATACACGACTATACGCAGCGCCATGATTACGATAATGAAACATAGTGATATTCCAGCGTGCGCCAAACGCCATGAGAAACTTCATCAGCGCCCCCGGACGCTCAGGAAATTCAAAGCGGAAAACTTTCTCATTGGTTAACGCAGGAGAATGGCCGCCCACCATGTGACGGATGTGCATCTTGGCGACTTCGTTATCGGTAAGATCAAGCACCGAATAGCCTTTCTCTTCCAATACACCAACCAGCTCTTTGCGCTCTTCCTGTCCGGTACTGATCTGGACGCCCACAAAAATTTGCGCTTCTGTCGCATCACAATAACGGTAATTAAACTCAGTGATATTGCGGCGGCTTAATGCTTGTATAAAACGCTTGTAGCTTCCCGGACGCTCCGGGATTCTTACCGCCAGAATCGCTTCACGCTCCTCGCCCACTTCGGTGCGTTCGGTAATGTAACCCAAGCGGTCAAAATTCATGTTCGCGCCGCTTACTATCGCAATCAGGTTTTGATCCTGAACTTTTTCCCGCGCCACATACTTCTTCAAGCCAGCTATAGCCAGAGCGCCAGCGGGTTCAGCAATAGAGCGGGTATCTTCGAAAACATCTTTGATGCCTGCGCAGATTTCATCTGTGGAAACAAGAACAACTTCGTCCACATACTGACGACAAACCTCCCATGGGGCCTTGCCAATCTGTTTGACGGCTACGCCGTCAGCAAAGATGCCCACCTCCGGCAAGGTCACCCGTTTCCCCGCCTTCAATGCAGCATAAAGACAGTTAGAATCTTCCGGCTCTACGCCGATAACTTTGACGTCAGGCCGCAGATACTTGATGTACGCAGCAACACCTGCAATCAGCCCGCCACCGCCAACAGGTACGAACACCGCATGGATGGGAGACGTGTGTTGCCACATAATCTCCATCGCCACAGTTCCTTGACCGGCAATAACCTCCTCGTCATCGTAAGGAGGAATATAAATGTACCCTTTTTCTTTCACCAACGTCTGTGCGTACGCCGCCGCCTCATCAAAAGCGTCGCCTTTCAACACGACTTTTGCGCCTTTAGCACGCACTGAGTTCACTTTGATTTCCGGCGTAGTCTGCGGCATCACAATAGTCGCCTTGACGCCCAGCTTCTGCGCCGCCAACGCCAGGCCCTGCGCATGGTTGCCCGCCGAGGCCGCAATCACGCCCTTTTCTTTTGCAATTCCAGCCAACTGCGCGAGTTTGTTGTACGCCCCACGCAACTTGAAAGAGAAAACAGGCTGCAGGTCCTCACGCTTCAATAAAATATGATTATTGAACCTGTGGCTCAGCAGGTGGGCCGACTCCAAAGGAGACTCTATCGCAACATCATAGACTTTGGCGTCCAGGATCTTTTTTATATATCGGTGGGGCATGATGGGAACTTACTAAATCGCTAGCGGAATTAAGCGCCAAATAATATCGGCATTACGGACCCAACGTCTACTATTGAAAGGGCGCGGAGTCTATAATTGCCAATTTTTTGAGGGCGGGCTTATGAACCAGGACGAATTAAAACAGGCAGTCGCTAAAGCGGCGCTGGACTACATCAAACCCCACCTGCAGTCGGACACCATCCTCGGCATCGGCACAGGCTCTACCGCCAATTACTTCATCGACGCGCTTGCGGAAGTAAGAACCCAGTTCGAGGGCGCAGTGGCCAGTTCAGAAGCCTCCGCAGAACGCTTGAAGAAGCATAATATTCCCGTATACGAGCTTAATTCCGTTTCCGGCCTGGAGTTTTATATTGATGGCGCGGACGAAACCAATCCACGTCTGGAGCTGATCAAAGGCGGCGGAGCGGCGTTGACGCGAGAAAAAATCGTCGCCGCCAACGCCAAAACCTTTATCTGTATCGCCGACGAGTCCAAATGGGTGGACGTACTTGGCGATTTCCCATTACCAATAGAAGTCATTCCCATGGCGCGTAGCTATGTCGCAAGGGAGTTGGTTAAACTGGGCGGCGACCCGGTCTATCGAGAAGGCTGTGTGACGGACAATGGCAATATTATCCTCGACGTGTTCAATCTGCGTATTCTGGAGCCCGTCAAACTGGAGCAACAGATCAATCAAATCACTGGCGTGGTCACCAACGGCCTGTTCGCCATGCGCCCTGCTGACGTACTCCTGCTGGGATCGCAGGAAGGCGTAAAGACCATCAAAGCCAACGACTGATTGAGAATCTGGCGCGCTCCCAGGATCGCGCCATTTATCTCTCCCGCCTCCAGTCGACCAAAGCGTCTTTCAAAATCCTCTCAGGATTCGGTATTTACCCATTTTTCAGAATCCCCCTATTCTCTCCTCTCTCCCTCAATTAAAAAACAAGCGCTTGCTTGGCTTTTAATTGATCGATAATCTGAGCCCTGATAACAACTAGATAAGGGATTGGCGCATGTTCAACGAGACTCATCAAATGGCGCGGCGCACAACCGCCGCATTCATCAAACAACATGTCGCGCCTTATATTCAGGAATGGGAAGAAGCTGGCTCGTTTCCTCGGGAGATCTATCGTCTGGCTGGAGAGGTAGGCATACTGGGCGTTGGCTTCAATGAAAAGTGGGGAGGCTCCGGCGAAAACGATATATTGATGAAGATCGCTGTCAGCGAAGAGCTCATGCGCAGTACTTCCGGCGGGTTTGTCGCCAGCCTGGGTTCATTGGATATCGCCTTGCCGCCCATTGCCCGTTGGGGCAGCTCTATACTGCAGGATAAAGTGATTCCACCTGTGCTCCAGGGCGAAAAAATCGCCGCACTCGCCATTACAGAACCTGGCGGTGGTTCCGATGTCGCCAATCTGCAAACTCGCGCCGTACGAGAGGGTGACGCTTATCGTATAAATGGCTCCAAAACATTCATTACCAGCGGCCATCGGGCGGACTTCTACACGGTGGCCGTACGCACCGGCGGCGAAGGCCATGCAGGTATCAGCCTGATTTTGGTGGAGCGGGAGCGAGAGGGATTTAGCTCTGGCCAACCCCTGAAAAAGATGGGCTGGTGGGCGAGCGATACAGCAGAGCTGTTTTTTAATGACTGCCTTGTTCCGGCTGAAAATCTCATCGGTCCGGAGAACAGCGGCTTCATCGCCATTATGAGCAACTTCTTGATGGAGCGCCTGGCGCTTTCCATTATGGGCTATATGACCGCGCAAATCGCTTATGAACAGGCATTGAGCTACGCTCGCCAGCGCGACGCGTTTGGTAGAAAAATCGCCAAGTTTCAGGTCATCAAGCATCGTCTCGTTGAGATGGCGACACAGGTGGAAGTTGCCCGCAACTACACATTAAATATTGCTCAACGCATACAAAACGGTGAGAACCCGATCAAGGAAGTCGCCATGGCGAAGAACTTTTGTTCTCAAGCCGCTCAAGAGGTGACGGACGCCGCCGTCCAGATTCACGGCGGCATGGGTTACATGCGCGAATCCGTAGTGGGACGCTTATACCGGGACGCTCGCATACTCAGCATTGGCGGCGGCTCCACCGAAATCATGAACGAGATTATCGCCAAGCAACTCGGTCTCTAAGCTCGGACAGACGCCTTATTGGTTTTAGCGGGGCAAAGCTCCTATAATTTGCTGCCCAGCTTTTTAATAGAATGGAAAGTACAGATTATGAACTTTGACAATATTTCCGCAGGTAAAGAACTGCCAGACGACATTAACGTCGTAATCGAAATTCCTGCGCAAAGCAGCCCGATTAAATACGAAATCGACAAAGACTCCGGTGCGGTAGTTGTCGACCGTTTCATGGCCACGCCCATGTTCTACCCCTGCAACTACGGCTTTATCCCTCACACGCTGTCTGACGACGGCGACCCGCTAGACGTACTAGTAGTTGCGCCCTACCCGATCCAGCCAGGCGCAGTGATCCGTTGCCGTCCAATCGGTGTGTTGAACATGACTGACGAAGCCGGCGAAGACGCCAAGCTTCTGGCCGTACCCCACTCCAAGCTGACCCCGCTGTACAAAAACGTCAACGAGCCGACTGACCTGCCTGAGCTACTGATCAAGCAGATCGAGCATTTCTTTGAGAACTATAAGGATCTTGAAGAAGGCAAGTGGGTGAAGATTGCTGGCTGGGCGAACCGCGAAGCGGCCCGTAAGGCTATTCAAGACGCAGCGGCGGCCTACAAAGGTTAATGTTGCGGACTCCGGCGACGCCTCTGCGTCGCCGGCTATTTCCCCTCAAAATAAGTCTTCGCAATGCGGGGCGGCTACTTCTCCTGATCCTTGCGAATCTTTTCAACGATAGCGGTGGTTGAACAATTATCCAGAAAGTCCAACGCCCGAACTTCTCCCCCATAGCCTTCGACGATTTCCCAACCGACGACTTGTTCTTTGCTGTAATCGCCGCCTTTGACCAGGATATCCGGCTTCAGAATCTCTAATAAACGCTCTGGCGTGTCATCTTCATACCAAGTAACCCAGTCCACCGCTTCCAGACCAGCAAGCACCGCCATTCTGCGTTCAAGAGGGTTAATCGGACGCGCCGGTCCTTTCAAACGGCTCACTGAGGCATCGCTGTTAATCGCGACGACCAAGCGATCTCCCAGTTTCCGCGCCTGATCCAAATAACCCACATGGCCAGCGTGGATAATGTCGAAACAGCCATTAGTGAAAACAATTTTCTCCCCATGAGCGCGAGCGTCGTCCAACGCCACTTTCAGTTGATCCACCGTCATAGCGCCACGCCCTGCGCCTTGCTCTTGTTGCACCGCACGACGCAACTCTGGCGCGCTGACTGACGCCGTACCGAGTTTGCCGACCACAATACCGGCGGCAATATTGGCCAACGCCACCGCCTGCCCCATTTCACTACCTGCCGCCAAAGCCGCGGCGAGAACAGAAATAACCGTATCGCCGGCGCCCGTAACATCGAAGACTTCTTTCGCCTGCGCGGGCAAATGCAACTCAGGTCGCCCCGCTCTCAGCAAAGTCATTCCCTGTTCGCTGCGAGTCACCAGCAACGCTTCAAGCTCCAGTTCCTCCACCAGTTTTAAACCACGCTGAACCAGCTCCGCTTCGCTTGCGCAATGCCCCACTACCGCTTCAAATTCAGATAAGTTTGGGGTGATCAGGGTCGCGCCGCGATATTTTTCGAAGTCGCTGCCCTTGGGGTCGACAAGCACAGGGATTTGCTTGCTTCGCGCCAATTGAATAAAAGCTTGCGGATTGCGTAATGCCCCTTTGCCGTAATCGGATAGAATCAAAGCGCCTGCGCCAGCCAGCCGCCCAGCAACCTTCTTTTCCAGGGGCTCCTGAGGAACGCCAGCGAAACTCTCCTCGAAGTCCATCCTGATCAATTGCTGATGACGGCTGACAACTCTCAGTTTTGTGATAGTGGGCAGGGTTGCATGTTCCTGAAAATCCGCCAATATGCCTGCGGACTCCATTCGCGCCGCCAGTGACTGGGCGGCTTCGTCTTTACCGGTCACTCCCAAAATCACCGCCGCACTGCCCAGCGCTGCGATATTCAGAGCCACGTTAGCTGCGCCGCCGGGTCGGTCTTCCAACTGTTCAACTTTAACGACGGGCACCGGCGCTTCAGGTGAAATCCTTGATGTCGCTCCATACCAGTAGCGATCCAACATAACGTCGCCAACCACTACGACCCGTGAATTTTGAAACATTGGAAGCTGTATCTGCATGCCCGCCCTCAAACCTGAAGCCTTCATTTAACTGTTTGCGATGGAAGGATCGCGTCGCAATATTAGCACGCCTCCCCCCTCACAGCACCTTACCGCCACGTCAACTGACCGGACAAACTGGAGAGCGGGACAGGATCGGGCTAAAATGCGCTTCTTTTATTTTGGGAACGCCATTAAGTGTCCGAAGAGAAACGAGATCTGACCTATTCAGACTTTATTCACCCCCGTTACTGGGCCACCTGGATGGGAATCGCCGCATTATGGCTGATCGCCCACCTCCCTTTATCCTGGCAACGCGCGCTGGGTGTTCTAATAGGGCGCGCGGCTTACTATTTACTCCCCAAGCGACGCCACATCGCGGAGGTGAACATCAGTCTATGTTTTCCCGAACTATCTGCGATGCAGAAGGAGGCGCTGGTCAAATCCGCTTTCGACAACAACGCTATTGGCTATTTTGAGGCCGCATCCGCCTGGTTTACAGGAAAAGAGCGCTTTCGCTCCATCACCAGGGCGCACGGACTGGAAAACCTGCAAGCAGCGCAAGCGAAAGGCAAAGGCGTTATCCTATTAGGCGGCCATTTCACAACGCTGGATCTCGGCGGCGCGTTATTTGATATTTACTCCAGCGCAGCCAGCATGCAACGAGACCACGATAACCCCCTGTTCAATCTGGTGATGACCCGCGCCCGTAGTAAGTTCTGCCATCCGCTATTAGGCAAGGATGACTTGCGTGGCCTTATCCGTCTGCTGAAAAGCGGCAAAACCATCTGGTACGCTACAGATCAGGATTACGGCCGCCTTGGTAGCGTGTTCGCGCCCTTCTTCAAGGTTCCAGCCGCCACCATTACCACGACCTCTCGCATCGCACAAAAAACCGGCTCACTAGTCGTCCCATTCAGCCACTTTCGTAATAAAGATGGCGGCTACGATGTTTACTTTGAACCTGCGCTATCCAATTACCCCACCGGCGACGATGTCGCAGACGCTACAACAACCAACCTGGCGATAGAGAACGCTATCCGCCGCTATCCCGCCCAGTATCTGTGGATGCATCGACGGTTCAAAACTGAGCCGCAAGGGAAAAGTCACCGTAAATATTCTGGAAAATAAGCGATATATGAAAATTGCGCATATCGAAAGCAGCATCAACTGGGGCGGACAAGAACTCCGAGTCATCGAGCAAATTGAGTGGCTATTGGCTCACAACCATGAAGCTCAATTAATTGCTCGGGCGGACTCAAAAATTTACCAGGAAGCCCAGAAGCGCAATCTGCCTGTTCATGCTCTGGATCTGCGTGGCTCCGCAAATCCTGGCGTCATCCGCCGCTTATGTCAGCTAATAAAGCGTGAGCACTATGACATACTGGATTGCCATAGCAGTCGAGACGCTAGCTACTCTGCGCTCGCCAAATTGATTACAGGTCAGACTGTGGTGCGTTCACGTCATGTCATAGACCCTATCAAAAATGACTTTTTACACCGGCTTGTTTGGCGAATTGGCAATGATTTCATCATCACGACGGCGGAACACATCAGACAGCAAATTATCCGCCTCAGGCTCTCCACAGCAGACCGCATCTATGTGGCGGAAGCTGGCGTGGATGCGGTCCGGTTCAACTCGGAATTGCGTCATTCTAACCAAGCTCTGAAACACGCGCTGGGAATCCCTGCAAACCACTTGGTTATCGCCAATGTGGGAATGATTCGCCGTGATAAAGGCCAGCTGTATTTTGTACAGGCCTGCGCGGAAGTCGCCGAGCGCATCCCAAATGCTACGTTTATTCAAGTCGGAGAGGCGACGGACTCCACGCGCAGCTATAAAGAAGAAGTACTGGCGGAAATTTCACGCTCTCCGCACAAAGACAGGTTCAAGTTCATAGGCTATCACGCAGATGTCGAAAACTATCTTGCCATCAGCGATATCGTAGTCGTATCTTCCGTGGAAACCGAAGCCAGGACCCGATTGGTCTCACAAGCATATTTATGCGGCGCAAATGTCGTAGCGTCAAATATAGGCGGCCTTCCAGAAATGGTTGCACACGAGAAAACCGGGCTGATCGCTCCTGCCGCCGCCCCCAAAGGAATCGCTGAGCAAATCCTTCGGCTGTACGAAAATAAAGCTCTGGCGGAAAAGCTCCGCAAAAACGCCACCCAATACGCTCTCGACAAGCTGACAATGGAAGGTATGATGGGCGGGATGCTAGACGCTTACGAGAAAGCCCTATCACTGAAAGGCGCCAAATGAGCTACCTGCCTGATGCGATTGATTTTGGCCAGATCAAACGGATTCTGGTCACCAAACTGCGCCACCATGGCGATGTGTTATTGACGAGCCCCGTCATTCACGCAATAAAGCAACAACATCCTCATATTGAAGTCGACCTGCTGATTTACGCTGACACCAAAGCATTGGTCGAGCACAACCCCGAACTGAGCCAAATATTTTGCATCGATAAAAAGTGGCGCAAACTGCCTCTGCTTCGACATTTGCTGGCGGAAAGAGCATTGCGCAAGCAGCTGCGAGAGCGGAACTATGATCTGTTGGTGCATTTGACTGATCACTGGCGTGGCGCGCGATTGGCTAGAGCCTTAAAAACGTCGTACTCCGTGGCGGCAAACTATCCTAAGCGAGCTAAGTCATTCTGGTGGAAGAAAAGCTTTACCCATTTATTTCCTATTCCTGAGACGCCACGACATACCGTGGAGACCAATCTGGATGCACTCAGAAGAGTAGGTCTATACCCTCGCCCCGAACATAAAAAGTTGGTGCTGCAAGCCAGTAGTCAGGCTGAGGCGTCAGTAGTGGAACTTCTGCAGCAGCTACAGATGAACCAGTTTTGGATTATCCACCCGACTTCACGCTGGATGTTCAAAAGCTGGCCAGTTGAGAAGAATATAGAGCTGATAAAGATGCTGCAGGATGCGGGCGTTCCATTGATTATGACAGCCGCACCGGACGCAAAGGAGCTCGAAATGATAAAGCAGATCAACGCAGGACTGGATGCGCCGCCCATCACCCTTGCAGGTGAATTGTCGCTTGATCAATTAACTGCCCTCATTGCAAAAAGCAGCGGTTTCATCGGTGTCGACACTGCGCCGATGCACATGGCCGCTGCGCTGGACAAACCTGTTGTGGCGCTTTTTGGTCCCTCAGACGAGAAGAAATGGGCTCCCTGGGGAGAACAATCCGAGGTCATTACTCACAGCGGCTTCAGTTGTCGCTCATGTGAGCTGGATGGTTGCGGCGGAGGCAAACTCAGCGAGTGCCTCGCCAGCATTGAAGCCAGAACTGTTTTTCAAACCGTTCAGCGCTATCTTCCAGATAGTGAAGCGTATGCTTCGGAGAATACTTTTTCCATTCGCTGAACCATCAGTTCGCGGGAAAATCGCTCCTCTCCAAATGTGCGAGCGTTCCACCCCATCGCACGCAAGTGTTCTCTATCGGAGATCATTTGCGTAATCGCATCCGCCATCGCCGCCACATTCTTTGGCGGAATCATCATTCCCGTTGAGTTTTCCACAATAATTTCCCGAACACTGCCAACATCCGTCGCAACAACAGGCAATCCAGTTAACATCGCTTGCATGATGCTCTGGGGAACCCCTTCATTGTCATAGGAAGCCAGCACAAATAAATCCATTGCATGCAAGTAATCCAACACATTATCCACTGTGCCGGTTAACGTGACGTAATCAGCAATTCCCAAATCCGAGATTTGCTTTTGCACATTTTCGAACTCTTCGCCGCCGCCCACCAACAATAAGTGCGCTTCTTTTCCTTTCTTTAGTAAGTCAGCGAATGCCTCAACAAGATAGCGGTGCCCTTTCCAGTCCCGCATAATCGCGACTTTCCCTATAATTGGGCGATCTACAGGCAGCCCTAATGCCGACTTAGACTTATCTTTATCTTCCGCCAGCGGATATTTATTAATTTCCAAGCCTGTAGGAATTGACACAACTTTCTGTTTCGAGAAACGCTCCTGACAGGTTAAATAGTCTCTCAATGCGTCTCCTGTAGTCACGATGTAGTCGGCGCCCTTTGCGTATAGCCAAGTAGTGGGCCAGTTATCGTGAACTGGAGCGGAAACATGTCTTGAGCGAACGACAGCAGGACGTTTGGAGAGCCAGCGACTGGCCAGAGTAAATAACCAACTGTCGGTGGAGCTATGTGTATTGATAATCATGGTTGGATTGCTTTTTAGCCAACGGTAGGCGGCCATCAACCCTTTTACGTTCTTGCGCTCAATGGGCAAAGGAAAAACTGGAATACCCCGCTTTTGGGCAGCCGAATATATCGGGGCATGCTCAGGGCAAACGATTGTCACCTTATGACCTTCAGAGATAAACCCTTCGCTTTCCCCTAGAATTCTTAGCTCTTGACCGCCCCATCCACAGGAAGACTCGGTATGAAGGATATTGAGTTTCAAGCTTTACTCCAATAAATCAGTGGATACTGTCATTACTTTTTAATTTGGCGGCCACATCGAACCTGGAAAAAACGGCTGCGATTTGTGTATCGTTTCGCCCACTTAGGTTGGCTGTCTGCAAAGCGCTAAAGCGCGCGCCCCTTGTCTCAAAAAAGTTGCGTTTGAAGCAACCCAGTTTCAGACAAGAGGTCGAAGTCAGCGCGGACATGGCTTTAAACCAGATATCATCTCCATAGGCGCAGAGTTCCATAAAACACGCCGAGTCAAATACTGCGTCAGCAAGACTTCCAGGCGGATATAGAACGCCGCCAGTGCCAACTGGCATAACGGAGACGCCTGCATCCGGTCCATGAATATTCGGCCAGTAGCGATAGCTGTTAAGCTCGCCCGCTGCGTTGAAAGTAATGTAGCGGGCGCGGTGACATATTATCTGAGCCGGGTTGGCCTTATGGGCGTCAAACAAAGTCGCCAGCCAGTCATGCGGATATAGAACATCGTCGTCGGCCGTTACTATAGGTGAATGGGGGCACTCTTTCAGCGTGAAAATAAGCTTCTTGTAAGATCTAATATCCTCACACTCGTTGATTTCCAAGCCCCGCTCCCGCAACTTGACGACCTTCGCAGGCAGCTTATCCATGTCAGACTTCGCAATCCAAAGCATAAGCCGGGCAGGTTTAATGCTCTGACTTAAGATAGATTCCAGACAGAGATACAGCTGGTCGAATCTTGGCGGATAGCTGGTCAGACTAACGATAGGCGCACTGGAGCTTCTATCCACTCCAAGTCGACGGGTAAGTAGGGACTTCATTCTCAAGTACAACTCAAAACGCCATTGCTTGCGTTCAAATCTACGTATGCTTCGCCCTGTTTGCTTTTTCAATTTCAGGCCTCACTGGCTCCAAGTCTCTAATCCTGCCCAGAAACTACTTTCGTTTGTAGAAAGGTTTCATCACCCCCAGGCACAGCTTAAGAAGCGCCACCGCGCATTTGTCCTTCAACGGCGTTTTCTTTGGCTTAGCAAGCGCTTGCCTAAGAGACTTTAAATAAATGTAGGAGTTATACATCTCAGGATATTTCTCTCGCAGCAAGCGGGCGGTGGTTATAAAGCTATTGCTATATGTCAGCCGCTCGTCATCGTGAAGCCGGATGATGGCTTGCGCTTCAGGCGCATGAACGATCTTCTTTCCGCTCATCAGAAAGTTAATGGCGATCTCTTTATCCTGCCCATTCCGAAAACGGGGGTCATAACCGCCGCGCTCAATAAATGCGCTTTTCCTGATCGTTACCGAGGAGCCGGTATAACCAGGGTTTTGGTAGATAAAGCCTGATAGTTTTGGTGTATTTACAGGGTCCTTAAACGGTAGAATTTTCCCATTTAGAAGCTTATCCAACTTCGCGACGACCAAATCTGGATGATCCTCATCAATGGCTTTCTGAATTTTCTCCAGATACCGGTCTTCCCAAATATCGTCATCGTCAAGGAAGGCGATAAACTCCCCGTCAGCCATACAGGCGCCAAAGTTTCTGGCTTGAGCCGCCCCCGCCCGATTCATAATACGATATAGACGGACCGAGTCCGGGAAGTGTGGCTCCAACTGACAAGGTTCGGTACCGTTATCGACAACAATGATTTCATATGGAGGAAGCGTCTGCCGCAACACCATATCTATGGTTGTATTGATATACTGCGGTCGGTTATAAGTTGGAATGACAACCGATATTCTATTCACCCCAGGCACCCTCTTGTTCTCAACTGTCATCCCGCCTCGCCCCCCATCTGGAGTAGCTCAAATACAAACCCAACGCCACCAGAGCTATAAACGCGGTATCTCTACGCATAGTCGTGGTTACTAACCCCGCCACTATTAAAGTCAGAAGGGTATTCATTGCAATAGTCCACAAGCATGCAAACATGGGATCTTCCCTAAGTTTGGAGAAGTCCTGTAATAGCGTAATCAGCCATGCCAAGAAAAAAAACAAAAGACAGAACAAACCTATCCCACCGTGCTCAACCAGCCAAGTCAGATAGACATTATGGGCATGCTCCACAAACCAAAAGCGGTCGGGATTGTATGTTTCTCCCCGGCTCTTAGCGACCTCTTTTATATAATCTTCTGTTAACTGCTTATACTCGTTGTATCCTCTGCCCAACCAAGGCGTTTCAGGATACGCCTCCAGTGCGGTATTCCATATTCTCTCCCTGGGGGTCATCTTACCCTCAAACATAGTGGACCACTGACTCTGTTTAGCGACAGCGCCAGGGAAAACCGTAATCAGTGCACCAGAGCCACCCAGTAATACAACAAGGGCGATAACAGCAACTTTTCTGCTCCGCATAACCACGGGAATTAAAGCAACAACAACGGATAAAGCCGCAACGCCAATTGCTGCACGACTGCTTGCCGCCAGTAGCCAAGCACCGGATACGACTACAGATGCCGCCAACATGGTAAATAGCAGCCAGCGCTTGCAAAATAAGACATACAGCAGGCTGGACAGAAGAAACTGAAAGACGATCAACACATATAAGGACGCGTGATTGACATGCTGAATATTTGGCAAGCGCAGAGCTGTAAAATTGTGGGTGCTTAGATAGTCAGGCCAGCTCCACGACATACCCGCAAAGGTAGACAGGGTAAGAGCAGCCAATAGCAACCAGTACTGCCGCATTGAAAACTGCGAATGCCTCAGTATGAAAAACACAATCAAATAACGAAGGACGTGAGAAACTTTTGTCGCCAAGTCATCCTGCAGCGCAACCGCAAGCTGGGTAACAACCATGCTTAAGGCAAGCAATACTGTCGCCAGATCCCATCTATCCCACACCAGCTTGAAGTCTTTAAGGCGGAGACGATTAACAAGCCAGATCGCCATGAAACCCACTAATCCGCTATTCCGCACCCCCTCAAGCAATGGCGTACCAACGACACCCGCCAACAGTAATGTAAACTCAACATACCGCCATATCAAATCGGTTTTGCTTAAAGAGCGCTCGCAGCAGTGCCGTGTCATAACTGAGCAGGTTCACATCACTTGCGTGAATTTGTTCGTGAGCTAAGAGTCTCACGATAAAGGTCAATATACTGTTGAGCGACAATTGGCCAGTCATGCTTCGCAATATACTCAGTTGTAGAAGCAGCGGTCTTTTGCATCAGCTGCCGATCTGCAAAAGCTTGATCTATCAGATGAGCCATAGCATCTATATCTTCACTGGGAAATAACCAGCCATTCACGCCTGGCGTCACCATTTCCAAGCACCCATCCACTGCGCTTGCGATGACCGGCAGCCCTGCAGCCATTGCCTCTAATAAAGAGTTGGAATATGGTTCTTTACGGGATGCAGACAGAAACACCGTCCCGCCTTTCAGTAGAGCAATTTTTTCATCGCCGATCGTAGGACCGTGGAAGATCACCCTATCTGCGACCCCCAACTCTTCCGCCAAAGATTTATATTTATCCATGTTGTCGCCACGCCCCAAAATCCTGAAGTCAATATCCTTACGCTGCAGCTTTGCAAAAGCTTTCAGCATGATATCGAAGCCTTTTCTGGGTATCAGATTCGCCACGCTAATGGCGTACGGTCTATCCGCGGCGTATGGAGCAACGTTAGAGAAGTCTTCAAGGCTGACTCCATTATTAATAATGTCGATACGATCTGAAGCTATTCCAAAGTCTTCCATAACATCCGCCATATAGCGGCACTGGGCGACAAAGCGATCAACAACAGCCAGCCCCTTGCGCATTCGTTTCGTCGCATAATCACTTTTGCGAATCCCCCCTTCAGGCACAATATCGCTGCCATGGGGGCGACAGATGATAGAAAAGCTCGTCCACCGCCGTAACTCACGCGCAACAAATGTCTGCGGGTATGCGGCATGGCAATGCAGCACATTGAAACGGTATTTTCGATAAACTTTATATAAATCAATAAGCCTCAGTCGATTGCCAATCTTTTTCGACCTGGGCGCTTTAAAACGAACGACATCATATGCATATTGGCTGTCGTCATACTCCCTTCTTTTCGGCGCAGGCGCCAGGACAACCACCTTGACGCCTAATTTGCTACATTCTGTGGCCAAATGGTGGAGCACTGTCTGAGCGCCGCCAATCGAAGGTAAAAACACATCTGTGTAAAAGCAGATACAAAGGTTGGACATGATAATCTTATATGCTTCCAATAATCACTTTAGCCACTCGTTCATCCCAAGAAAAACCCAGGCCTGTCACTATAAAACCGTAAACAGGGTGATAGCGCTAAAGCATTCAATCTAGTGAATCAACGACGGATAAACCTTTTCATACTATGCAGCGATATTACGCCATCTTGATGGATGCACGACAGAATAAGCCCTATTGCAAAGACTTTTCCTTAATTCTCCGTCATGCCATAAACGCGCTACTGCACATGCCAGCTGATCGACACTTTCGACCGAATACGCCAGCCCCGTCGAGCTATAGTCAATGATTTCGCGTTTGCCGCCCACCTCAGAAGCGCAATGTCAAAACCACAATCTGAACTTCCCGCCCAGTGAGCCCGGTCGACAAGTGGTGAAGCACTACCTGCATGCGCCTAACGAGAGAAAAACACCTGTATAAAAAGCATTCTGGGCCCGCCTTGCGCATCCGGTCTAGCGGTCTTCATTTACGTCCAGTTCTCGCAACTTGGCGTACTTAAAGAAACTATTCATACAACCCACTACTATGTGAACAAACCCCGGCGCACCATCTAGAAAACCCCGTTTAAGAAAATAAAACTTTATAAAGCGAAATAAAGGGCTAAAGATTAATTGGGCAAAAGAGAACTTTTTTCCTCTGCGCATCAACTCATGTGCTTGCAACGTCGTATACCGGTTTTGCTTTTCCAAATATGCTGCAACGCCATCCTCCGAGAAGTGCAGCAAGTCTCCGCTTAATCGTCCAGCTTCTGACCCCAAAATCACTTTTTCATGGATGGGATCATCGCTCCAACGCCCCTTAGACCGATCAAACAAACGTAGACTCAAATCGGGATAGCCCTCTCCATACCTGAGCCAGCGCCCCATAAATCTATTGCATCTCGGCATTGTGTAGCCCGAATGAGCAGGATTTTGCATTACTTCGAGAATTTCTTTCGCCAACTCCGGCGTCACGCGTTCATCCGCATCCAGACACAACACCCAATCATTTTCTGCTTGCTCAACAGCAAACTGTTTTTGCCTGCCATAACCCAGCCATGATTTCTCTATCACCTTGGCGCCAAGCGACTGTGCAATTTCGCGAGTATCATCAACACTACCTGAATCAATGACCACCACTTCATCCGCGAAGGCCACACTTTCTATACAGGATTTTATTCTCGCAGATTCATTAAACGTAATAATGGTTACGCTCAATAATTTTGAATCAGGGCTCACGATACTCACTCCCTATCAACAAGCTTGATAATCCTTTCCCAAATCGAGTCGGGCGAAAGCTCATTCCAGCATGGAGGGTAATTAAAGCCCTCACCCAAAACTTCATAACGGCAATGCTTTCGCATACAGGGCGCACAATGATAACTTGAGCGAAGAGAAGTCTGTTGCGCTCCGTATATTCCTGTGAGTGCAGGATTTGTTGGTCCATACAAAGCAATTGTAGGTTTGGCCAACGCAGCCGCCAAATGACCCAGCCCGGTATCCACGGTGACAATGACTTGAGCCCCGGCGATATGCTCTGCGACCCCTTGCAGAGGCATTTTTGGCAGTACCTCCACACCCGCTGAAGTTCCCAAGCGCTCAGCTCTCGCTCTCTCCTCCGCACTCCCCCAGGCAGCCCATACGCGAAACCCCGCCTCTCTACACTTTTGCGCAAGTTCGCCCCAAAAAGACTCAGGCCAGTGTTTGGTGCTCCATGTGGTTCCATGCAAGAACATAACCGTCGGCCTGGAATCGTCATGGATAGCAGGTTTCACCTTGAGTCCGTAATCCGGCTCTCCTGCCTTCGCATAACCGAGCCCCTGCGCGAATAACTCACGAGAGCGTTCGACCGCGTGCATTTGCTTGGTTACCGAATATCTACGGTGGTAAAACAAGCTGGCGAACGGCTCTCTAGCGGAGGCGCCATCATATCCAATAATTTCCGCGCTGGCTTTTTTAGCGACGAATGCGCTCTTAAGCAATCCTTGAGCGTCAATTACAACGTCATAGTCAGCTTTCAGTTTTTCATTAAAGGCCGCCCACTCATCCGACCTAAACGCTTTCAGAGGACTTTTTCGCCAACGGCGCAATGCGACGGGAATGACTTTGTTTACGGACGGGTGCCACGCAGGAATTTCTGCAAACGCCTCCTCGACCACCCAATCCAACTGCAAACCGGGCACATTCAGGGCAGCCTCGGTAACCGCAGGCAGCGTATGCACGACATCTCCCAAAGAGGACATTTTCACCAGCAGAACTTTAGGCAACGGGAGCGGCTCCCTGGTTATCAGAGCCGCAAGGCAACTTATCCAACGCAGAAATTACCTGCTGCGCCGGTAACTGCTTGAGGCAGTTGTAATGTCCCAAAGGGCAAGTGCGCTCAAAACAAGGGCTGCAGTCCAAGCCTAAGCGAACGATTTGCTTATGCTCTGAAAGGGGGGGCGTAAAGTCCGGAGAAGTAGAGCCGTAAACAGCGACCAAGGGACTTCCTAGCGCTGCGGCGACATGCATAAGGCCGGAGTCATTACTGACAACGCGAGAAGTCAATGACAACAATGCAACAGCCTCCTGCAAAGTCGTCAAGCCGGCAAAGTTCACTATGCCAACTGAGCCGCAGGCTGCCGTAATCTCCTCGCAAACAGGTTTGTCATTGGCGGAGCCAAACAGCCAAACACGCCACCCTTTGTTGAGATAGTGGCACGCAACCGCGGCATAGTATTCCGCCGGCCATTGTTTGGCTGCGCCAAACTCCGCGCCCGGGCACAACCCCAAAACCGGGGCCTCGTCTCCATTTACAGAGTACTTGGCGCATACCTTAGCAATCAGCGTCGCATCAGGCTTCAGCTCGGGGTTTGGAATTTCAGTTAGATCTGCACGACCTTTATCGTAGGCGAGCGCCACGAAGCGCTCGACCATCAGTGGGTACTGTGCTTTATCCAGTTTGCGAATATCATTCAACAAGCCATAGCGCATTTCCCCCCGCCAGCCCGTGCGCCTTGGTATGCTCGCAAACCAAGGAATTAAGGCGGATTTCAGGGAGTTAGGGAGAACGATAGACCAAGCGTAGTCTCTTGCCTTCAATGAGCTGGCCAGCTCACGTCGCGCCTTCCACATCAGCTTGCCATGACCAACCGGCATATCAATGGCGTCTCTAACTTCAGGCATGGCTTCGAGAATGGGACGACTCCAACCTGGAGCAAGAACGTCTATTTGGGCATCGGGATAAAGGCGCACAAGCACTTTAAAAAGGCTTTGCGCCATCACCATATCGCCAACCCACGACGGCCCGATAATCAGAATATTCAAGGGCTGGCGCCTCTCACAAGGAAATGAACTGAAACTTAGGCGACGGGCGTCAGCCAGTGTTTGAATTCTTCGTTACGCCCTTTAACCACGTCAAAATACAAAGACTGAAGTTTTTCAGTGATCGGTCCACGTTGTCCAGACCCGATAGGGCGACCGTCCAACTCCCTTATAGGCGTCACTTCGGCTGCCGTGCCGGTAAAGAATGCTTCATCAGCGATATAAACTTCGTCACGAGTGATACGCTTTTCCACCAGTTCAAAGCCCATGTGCTCGGCCAGATGAAAGATCGTATTGCGGGTGATTCCGTTGAGGCAAGAGGTCAGCTCCGGTGTGTAAATTACGCCATCACGGATAACAAAGATATTCTCGCCGGAGCCTTCCGCCACATAGCCTTCCGGATCAAGCAGCAGCGCTTCGTCACATCCACACGCCAATGCTTCATTAAGGGCCAGCATAGAGTTGATGTAATGACCATTCGCTTTGGCGCGCGTCATGGAAATGTTCACATGGTGCCGAGTATAAGAGCTCGTGCGAACCTTAATGCCTTTTTGCAGCGACTCTTCGCCCAAATACGCCCCCCATTCCCAAGCGGCGACAATTACATGCACGCTCAGATTATTAGCGCGCAGCCCCATGCCTTCAGATCCATAGAAAGCCATTGGACGCATATAAGCGGAACTCAGGTTGTTCTCACGCACGGCTTGACGCTGTGCTTCATTAAGCTCGTCCTTGGTAAAGGGCAGCTTCATATTCATGATATGCGCAGAGTCGAACAACCTGTCAGTATGCTCCTGCAAGCGGAAGATCGCAGCGCCGTTGGGAGTCTGATAGGCGCGAACCCCTTCAAAAACGCCCATCCCGTAATGCAGCGTATGCGTTAACACATGCACATTGGCGTCACGCCAAGGCGTCATTTTGCCGTCGAACCAGATCAAACCGTCACGATCAGCCATGGACATAGCAGTCAACTCCTTCGGGCCCAAAGCCACAAATTCTAAAACAGTAACCCAACGTTAACGTCGGAAGAATATAAATGAATAAGGGAGGAACCAGGTCACTCCGCGAAAACTTTATCCCAGAATGCTTCAACCCAACGCCGCTCTTCTTGCAGCTCGTCGGCGTGTAAACGCGCAGGGAGGTTCTGAAGCGCCAGCCGGTGCCCACGGGCGCGTAACAAACGGTATATATCGCACAGTTTATCCGCATCTGCGACAGCAAAAACGCCAGCTTCGCCCAAGGCTTCCAATATCCTGATATTGTCGCTCCAGACAACGATCTGAGGATACTCATTAGCCCAACGCAAAGCCGCATATTGAACCATAAATTCGATATCAACGATACCGCCCCTATCGTGCTTGAGGTCGAAATAAGGCGGGCTTCCAGAGGAATCGGGCTTGGCCCCCAGAGACGCACGCATTTTCTCTCTCATTTCCATGACGTCTTCGCGCAACTTAACCGGGTCCCTCGGCTGCGTGAGCAAGCCTTTTCTCACCGCTTCAAACTCAGCTCGAATAGCCGGGCACCCCGCCACCGCCCGCGACCGAACTAAAGCCTGATGCTCCCACGTCCAGGCGCTCTTCTCCTGATAAAGTCGAAATGCATTTAATGAACTGACCAATAGCCCCGAATTACCCGATGGTCGCAACCTCATATCCACTTCGTAAATATCGCCTGAAGCAGTTTTTGTCGTCAGCAGGTGAATAATCCTCTGACCCAGGCGAGTAAAAAATACTTGGTTGGCGATACTTGTTTCTCCATCGGTGTTTAAATCACCAGAGGCGCCGTGAAGAAAAACAAGATCCAGATCAGAGCCATAACTCATCTCAATCCCGCCAAGCTTGCCATATCCAATTACGGCAAATCGCATGTCATTGGCTTCGTTATCCTCATGCCCGGGCTCACCGTGCTTTTTCACCATGGTTTCCCATGCTTCGTCCACTACCTGTTCAAGAATGGTTTCTGCGATAAATGTCAGGTAATCGCTGACCTTCATCAGCGGCAGAGTTTCCCGCAAGTCTGAGGCGGCGACTCTGAGCACGTGCGCCTTTTTAAAGTACCTCAACGCCTCCATCTGTTGCTCTAGATCATCGTTGGGAATACGCAGCATTTGCTGTCGCAGCTCATCACGCAACGCAGTAGTATCAGGCGGCGTATAGAGTCCAGTGGAGTGTAACAACTCATCCAACAATAAAGGCGTAGTTACAATTTGCGTCGCAATCCAGGCGCTTTCTGCAAATAATCGAATAAGCTCCGTCAGCGCGTTTGGATTCTCATTCAGTAACGCCAAGTAAGCGCTCCTGCGCAGAACGGCTTCTACCAAAGCCAATAGTCTTCTGCACGTTTCGTGTGAGGCTCTGCTTTGCGCCAAAGACTGCAGTAGATTCGGCATGAATTCATCTAAACGCTCTCTTCCCTGCAACTGCATATGCTGCACCCTGGAGCTTAGGCGCAGCTGCTTCACCGCTTCATATATCTCACTCGCCTGCTCACACCCGAATCGCAACAACAACTCCTGCGCTTCCTCGCCAGCCAATCTACCCGCCCACAGCGCACGCCACTCAACCGCCTCCGGCTTCTCGAGCGGCGTCTCTCGACGCTCAGCAATGATGTCAGCAAAGTGCTCTGATACAGTGTCGCGGTGTTTATCAAGCTGTATCCTACACTCTCCCCACCCAGTAAAGCCCATTGCAACAGCAACTCGCTCCCGTCCTTCTTCATCCTCAGGTATCTCCTGAGTCTGCTTGTCATCCAATCCCTGAATTGCATGCTCCAGATTGCGCAGAAAAATATAAGCCTCACGTAATTCGGCAGCCGCGGAGACAGGCAATAACTCCTCATCCTCAAGACATTTCAAAGTTGACAACAAGTTGCGCTGCTGCAATCTGACATCACGACCGCCACGCATCAGCTGGAACACTTGAACAATAAACTCGACTTCCCTAATGCCTCCCCGGCCTACTTTAATATTTCCATCCAACCCCTTACGCTGAACCTCCCTTTCAATCATTTCTTTCATAGCTCTTAGAGCCTGAACAGCGCCGAAGTCGATATATTTACGGTAAACGAAGGGCTTAAGTGAGATTAGCAACTCTTCACCGGCATCAATATCCCCTGCGACCGCTCGAGCCTTGATCATCGCATAACGCTCCCAATCCCTGCCCTGCTCCTGGTAGTACGCCTCCATCGCCGCAAAGCTGAGAGCTAAAGCGCCGCTCTGTCCATAAGGTCGCAATCTCATGTCAACCCTGAACACAAACCCATCAGCCGTTGTTTTATCTAACGCTTGTATTAACCTTTGCCCTAGCCGAGTGAAAAACGTCTGGTTATCTATGGAGCGGGGCCCACCTTGCGTCTCTCCCTTCTCTGGAAAGGTAAAAATCAAATCAATATCTGAAGAAACGTTGAGTTCAGCCGCCCCCAGTTTTCCCATTGCAATAACAACCAGTTGCTGCTTATCGCCATCAACAGAAAACGGCTCGCCAAATTGCCGACACAGATCAAGATATACCCAGCGCAATGCCTCATCAATGCAAACCTCTGCAAGCCATGACATCTCGCGGGCGGTAATCTCGTAATCCGACATTTGCACTATGTCTCGCCATATAATTCGAAACATCATACGGCGGCGATATCGCCTCAACACCTGAAGCAGATCTTCCTCTTTCTGAACCTCTGACAACTCTTCAGCTAATAGCGTTCGATAATCGACAAGCTGGTAATCTTTTTGGGGCGGCAAAGTCTGCAAGAAGTTAAGAACCAGCTCAGGCTCTCTAAGAATAGTTAAAGCGAGGAAATCACTGACTGCAAACGCGCGGAGAATATCGGGATAGAAAGAAGAAAACGCGCCGAATATCTCGGCAGGCAAATCAGCAAACTCTTCCCAATACTTCTGAATTGTTGGGTGGATTGCCAACGGATATGAATTAAGCTCGCTTGGCGCAGCCATTAGTCTGTGCTCCCCTGACCAAAATTTCTTTTGTTCAGGATAGCACGATAAGAATCGTAGCTACCGCTTCTATACGCGACATAACCCAGCGCTATCACTTACCAATCGTTCTTGGCTAACGCTCGTTTCAATTCTGAACGACTCAAAGTGGCGTTAACATTCCAGTTATACGGCAAATCCGCGGAAAACTTAATGCCTACGGGCAGGTCTTGGCGATACTTACGGACAAATGCTTCAACCCCACCCACTACTGCAAAGTCGTCCTCAAACCAACCAAATATACTGGACAAATGGACAACACCATTTTCAATGACTATCCCTTTGTTATCCTGCATTAAGTATTTTTGGGATTGTTGCTCTAGTTGCAAATCGAGTTTATTTGCGGTGTAAGGTTCAAGTCGCAAGTCTGGGCAACTCATAGATGCACAATTAAGGGCCATATGGATCCTTGGGTCCCCCATCTTACGCAAAACCTCATGCTCCAAATAACGCAGGGTCACCGTCTCTCCACACAACACTCCCGCATCAAATGTCCAGACCGGCTTAAAGAAAGAGCCTAACGATTTAAGCTTTATGACTGGCCAATTATCGACCACCATCTTAATTGCGAGGATATTATAGCCATTCAGATAAAAGGCCATGCGCTCTTCATGAGTCTCAAGCTCAGACAAAGGAAAGGTAGCGATTTGCTCAACTAATTTGGCAAATTTCTCATTCCCCTTCAATGCCACGTAGTCTACAAAGTTCGCATCCATATACTCTTTGTGACCAGGTTTGACATACTGCTGAAGTAGTTCTGAGTATGCCGCCCAATCTGGCTCTTTGGCGTTTGCTGTAAATGCACCTAAAACAGCTAATCCAACACATAAGAAACAAATAGACCTCAAATTGAGACGCATACTCTTCCCCTCTGAAAACAGAATCAGCCTGCTAGCTCCCTCCTCAGCACTTCTAAACCTATCAAGCCAGGTGCTGTAGAGTTAAGTACATATTCTGAAAAACCAACCTCTTGCTCTCTACTCAACCACTCAAACAAAGACTCAACTTCCGCTTTAACTAACCGTCCCACATTATTTCCCTTGAGACCACTTAAAGTCAGCAATGAACTTATCCCCGCCATACATTCAACGTACTTGCACCAATCCTTAGCCTCGCCTTCGGCTATAGCGTCCATATAGCATGCCAATTCATCAATTAATTCATCGAGCAGCATACTTATCGTGCGCTCAAGATCATACTCTCGCTCCGGCGCAACTATTCCCGCAAGACTGTATCCACGGGCCGCCTTACTTTTCTTACTCAACCAACAAGGGACTTGCTTAGCGAAAGACTCCGCAATCATCAGTACCGGAAATAGATCGCCTTCTTTAAGCTCAATTTCAACTTCTGCTATCGGCTTAACAGCATCAGGACAGCAAATCTCACCAGCATCCAAAGCCAGCTCGAATAAACTCCCTCCTACCTCTACCAACCATCTTTTACGTTCAAAGTTGGTTTCAAACACAGGCGTCAAGCTATCCAACTCGATATTTTTGACAACACCTATCTCCGAAAGTTTCGGTATATCTAACTTATTTTCTGACAACTGCCAGTTCCACTCATCCCGGACATGTAAACCAGCTACATTTTTGCCGCCCCCCTTCAGCGTTTGCTCCCATACCTCACCGAGATTTCGTAGCCTCAAAGCAATCCTTGCACGCTGCATGGCAAAGTCAGAAGTATCGTAATACACGTTGTGGAGCACGGAGCTTGAGCTAGGGGCCCCCCAAAGAACAGTGAGGTCAGAGAGCACTTTTGCTAACGCCTGATGAGGAAAGGAAAACTTAAGCTCGATCTCTTTCATGGCACATATCCTTAATTTCACCTAGGGTGTGTTGACGTTTCACATCGGCAACCATAAATACCCACAAGCCATGGTTACCATACTTTCATAGTTCCTCTTCAACTTGTCATACCTCGTCGCGATGGCCCGGTACTGTTTGAGTCGGGCGAAGGCGTTCTCCACTAAATGGCGACACTTGTATAAGCCCTAATCCATATCGTCATTGCCTTTGACAGAGTTTCGCTTTCTCGGTATCACAGCCCTGGCTCCCTTCCTTTCGATCTGTGCCCGCACTCGTTCACTGTCGTAGCCTTTGTCTCCGACAACCGCTTCTGACGAGGGGAGCCTTTCAATTAACTCCGCCGCTGCCGTACAGTCATTGTACTTCGCCTCCTGTGATCTCAAATTCCACAGGAAGACCATAGGCATCCACGGCCAGATGCACTTTCGCGGTATTCTACGCCAAGGCGTAGACCTGCCCGCCCGACTCTTACAATCGCCTGAGGCTCTTCCGTACAAGCTCCAGCGCTATGCTGATGGGCCTTCACATAGCTACCATCAATAAACTCCCATTCCAGATCCGGCTCGCGGATCAAGCCTCGGAAGATCCTCAACCACTTGCCCTGGGCAGACCAGGAATTGAATTTTTTGAACACCGAATTCCAGTCGCCAAACTGCCCAGGCAAGCCTCGTCAGGAACACCCCGTCCGCATTCGGTACAACATGCCTTCCACCATCATTCGTAGTGTGGGCTTGTTATAGATTCGCTCTTGCAGCATGACCTCTCTTCAGCCTCGACCAAAGCTCGTCGCTGAGCATCAATCGGGGCATCGCAAACTCGTCTTGTTGTTGGTGTGGGAACCGCAATATGACGAGTTTGCACCTATCTATCACCTATGACGAGACGTCAACACACCCTAGGACTTTTATATTCTCAACTTTGTTTTGGGCAAAAAAAAACCGGCTCGACGAGCCGGTTTTCTTTCTGAAAAAGCTTTCAGACAATATTAGAACGCGTAGGTTGCGCCAACATTGAAAGTTTCGATGTCAGTGTCGTCACCACCACCTGCTGGCTCTCTTGTCAACATGTCATATTCAACATATACATACATGTTGTCAGACAGGTTGTGCAGAGCTTGCAGAGTGATTTCGCTATCTTCAGCATCGCTCTCGTAATCGTTCATACCATATGCAACAGCAAACTGAGTCGCACCCATGGTGTATACACCACCCAGCGCCCAAAAATCCCTGTTCTCGTCTTGAGTTTCGAACTGGCCAATTACTTTAAAGTCACCAAACTTGTACGAACCAGACAAACCAATTACATCTTCACCACCATCCAAATCATTAATGGCGTAGCCTAATACAACTTGCAATGCATCCATTTCGTATTTAGCAGCGATAGAAGCTGTGTAATCAGAACCACCTTCCAAAGACTTAGTTACACCAACGGTGAAACCACTAAAGCTAGGAGAGTAGTAGTGCAGAGTATCGCCTTCATCCATACCTGCAACATCACCAGCTACACCAACGGACTCGAAGAAGTCGATTTGGTCAACCCACTCATATACAGTGTCTTCGGAACCAATCAAAACAGTACCGAAGTCGCCCTTAGCGCCGATATACGCTTCATCTAGTTCGAAAGAGTTTGTATTGCCACCTTCGTTAGTTTGTGGATTATTCTTGTCGTCAGCATTGAAATCAAATTCCGCTTTCAGGAAGCCTTCAACGCCTGGCATAATTTCATGCTTATGCTTGAAACCGATAGTAGAACCATTGTCGGCAAAATCCGTATTACTTGACTCAGAGGAGCCATCATCAACGTTTTGATATGATTGAACCAACTGAATGTTACCGTAAACGGTAGGCATGGAATCTAAACGAGCAGCCAGCTCAGAAGCTGGATCCATCGCAAAAGTGGTAGAAGAAATCGTTGCAGCGGCAACAGCTGAAGCGATCAAAGTCTTTTTCATTTCGTCTTCCTTTTGTGTGTTAAATCAACTTCTTTCGAAGGTTGATGGTTAAAAGCCACATTTTTCTTTATGTAGGCGAAAATTTTCGCCAATTTATAGTTCGTGATTATGTCAACTTAATGACATTTTTCAATCCGATGTTTTGTCTATATCAAAGCCTCCTTTTTCGCCGTACCCCATCAGTTTTCAAATGTTGATAGACTTTCGTAGATCAGGCCTCTTCACAGAGGTCTACATTTCTTCACTGAAGGTCAGCCAAAAAGGCTTAAATTCCCACCCTATCAACAACTTACCATCAAGGTTCTGACAGTTTTTTTGCAGAGAGGCAAAAAATCCTTACAAACAACGGGTTATGCAACTTTCCTAAACAAGAAAATTAATAACCATATGTAATACAATGTTGTCGTTTTTGCAACCAAAAAGTGCCGACTAGACATTCTTTTTTGTAACAGAAGCCAGCTTCTTTGACCTTTAAATGGCAGCGGGCAAAGCTCCAAAAACTTTTAAAAAACCTAAATAATCAAGCGCTTATATCGGCAGCCGACTAAACATCACATTTCCACAAGCCGCCACCCTACTATGAGGTATACATAGAAGCGCACCAGTACTATACCAAAGGAAATAAATTATTGGGCCACCTACCCCATAGTGGATTTCCGAAACCCGGGCGCACTTGAAACCCAGCATATTTCGAAACAGCACCTCAACAAAAAAGGCTTTAACTTCAACAGCATCCTATTCTACACGCAGCATAAAAGTTGTCGGGCCAATATTGTTTGACGTTATCTCCATATCTCCACCAAACTTCCCCGTTTTCACACAACCAAGCACTACAGAGGCCTTTTCAATAAAGTAGTTATAAAGCCTCTCTCCTATCTCAGGCGAAGCAGCAGAAGAAAAGCTGGGGCGCATCCCTTTCTTTGTATCAGCAGCCAGTGTGAACTGAGATACAACCAACAACTCTCCCCCCACATCTTTGAGACTCAAGTTCATTTTGTTATCCGCATCAATAAAGATACGATACCCGAGAACTCTTTCTAGCAACCTTTCCGCCTGACGCTCAGTATCATTTGGCTCAACCGCCAAAAGCAAAAGAACACCTTCTCCTATAGAGCTAATGAACTGACCATCCGCTTTTACGGCGGCATGCGCAACACGTTGCACTAGTCCAATCATTTAGTACGCTCGCGCTTAATTCTTAAAGAACTGTTACAGCCTTTTTAAACATTTGCGGCATTAAAACTGCCTACTACTTAACTGTCAATAGGACTAGCCATTTAGTTTCGATATGCCGCCAATTCTATCCGCCATAGAGCCAATAGCTTTGATCAGAGCATCCACCATTGCTGGGTCTCTTGCAGAGTGGCCTGCGTCTCGAATAATGTAGAAGTCACTACCCGCCCAGTTTTGGTGCAAATCAAATGCTCTAGCCATGGGCGAAATAGCATCGTAGCGACCGTGGACAATAATGCCAGGAATTTCCTTGAGCTGGAGGTCAAAACTCACAGAGACAGACCTCATCTCTTGATAGAACTTGCAGCCTAGCTTCGCTAAAGAAATAGCCTGATGGGGGTGGGTCAGTCTATCCACAAGATCCTGACATGGGTGCAAAGTGGAGATCTTGGCCATCCATGCCGCCCATTGCTTTGCAGCCTGAATCTGAAGCAACTCATTCGCACCGCTTAAATACTTTGAGAAGTAGCTCAATATTTTTTCCACATTCCCTCTCGGACAATCCTTCATAACCTCATGCCACGTATCAGGAAACATTTTCGGGGCGCCATCCGCCAACATCCATGAAACACCCGCTTCATCGGCAACAAAGTAACCAGCAATCACCATCCCTAATATCGTTTCAGGGTGAGCACTGGCGTACTGTTGCGACAAGAAACCGCCCCACCCCATCCCAATTAGCATCCACTTTTCTATACCTAGATGCTGCCTTGCTCTCTCTATATCCTGAACGAGAGAATCAAGGCTATTGTGAGCAGTTTCAGCCAGTGGAGTGGATTTACCGCAGCCACGCTGGTCCATCATGATGATACGAAATCTTTCAGAATCAAGAAGGCGACGGCAGAAGGGGTCCGAGCCGTACCCTGGCCCGTCATGCACAAACAACACTGGCAGCCCGTCTTTATTACCGGACTCCTCAATATAAATTGTGTGAAGATTATCTACAGAAAGGAAGTGTTCTTTATGGGGCTTTAGATCTGGGTATAAGGTGAGCATTCGGCTTTTCCAGCATTGTCCTTTAACTCGAAAGAACTATAGCACTCTGTGGAAAAGCCGAAAACTTTCTAGATCACTTTATCCAATTAGTTTTGGATTTTAGTCTTTGTTACGGTCTGCGCGCTTACGCTCATGCTCTTTCAGCAATTTCTTGCGAATCCTGATGTTGCTGGGCGTCACTTCAACCAATTCATCATCTTCAACAAACTCTAACGCCTGCTCCAAAGAGAAACGAATCGGCGGAGTCAGAAGAATATTTTCGTCCGTACCTGCTGCGCGAATATTGGTCAACTGCTTGGCTTTGGTTGGATTAACAACCAAATCGTTATCTCGGCTATGCAAACCGATAATCATACCTTCGTAGACTTCGATGTTTGGATCTACAAACAGACGACCGCGGTCCTGCAGATTAAATAGTGCGTACGCCAATACTTTACCCGCTACGTTGGAGATAAGAACGCCATTGTTACGCTCAACGTTCACGCCTTCTTTCACAGGACCGTAATGATCGAAAATGTGGGTCAGAATGCCTGTGCCTGAAGTCATGGTGAGGAACTGAGAACGGAAACCGATCAGACCGCGAGAAGGTACAACAAATTCTAGACGCGTGCGTCCTTTGCCATCTGGAATCATGTTAACCAGTTCACCGCGGCGCAGGCCCATTACCTCCATGATCGATCCCTGGTGCTCATCTTCCACGTCGATGATAACCTGCTCGTAAGGCTCAACTTTCTGCCCGTCAATTTCTCTCACGATAACTTCTGGACGAGAAACGCCTAACTCAAATCCTTCGCGACGCATGGTTTCGATCAATACGGACAAATGCAATTCGCCGCGACCAGATACGACGAATTTATCAGGAGAGTCACCTTGCTCTACACGCAAAGCTACGTTGTACAGCAACTCTTTCTCCAGGCGTTCCTTGATATTTCTACTGGTGACGAACTTCCCTTCTTTACCTGCGAACGGGGAGTCGTTGACCTGGAATGTCATGCTCACGGTTGGCTCGTCAACGATCAACGCAGGGAGAGCCTCTGGACGCTCTGGGCTGCATAGTGTATCGGATATATTCAGCTCATCCAGACCAGTAATACAGATAATGTCCCCTGCTTCCGCTTCAGGCACATCTACTCGCTGCAGGCCGTGATAGCCCATTACCGTCAATACGCGACCATTACGCTTGCCGCCATCGCGATCAACTACGACAACGGGCGTATTGGTTTTTACTTTACCGCGCGAAACGCGTCCAATTCCGATAACGCCAACGTAGCTGTTGTAATCGAGGGCGCTGATCTGCATTTGGAAGGGACCACTGACGTCTACGGAAGGCGCAGGAACTTTATCAACCACCATTTCAAACAAAGGAGTCATATCCTGCTGTAATGCGTCTGGATCAAACCCTGCGATACCGTTTAATGCTGATGCGTAAATAACAGGGAAGTCCAACTGCTCTTCCGTAGCGCCAAGACGATCAAACAAATCCATCACTTCTCCAACTACCCAGTCAGGGCGCGCACCGGGACGGTCAACTTTATTAACCACTACTATTGGCTTCAGGCCACGTGCAAACGCCTTTTGGGTCACGAAGCGAGTTTGCGGCATAGGACCATCGACGGCATCGACGAGCAGGAGAACAGAGTCAACCATAGACAAAACACGTTCAACTTCACCGCCAAAGTCAGCGTGCCCAGGTGTGTCAACGATATTAATTCGGTAGTCATTCCACTTGATGGCGGTATTTTTCGCCAATATAGTAATACCACGCTCACGCTCCTGATCATTGGAGTCCATGACGCGTTCAGCATCCATGTCTTTACGGCCCAGGGTGCCCGACTGCTGAAGGAGTTTGTCAACCAGAGTGGTTTTACCGTGGTCAACGTGGGCAATAATTGCGATGTTACGTAAGTTGTTGATACTAGATGACATTAAGCGTACTCAACCTTGATTGGATTCAGAATTTGTACACAATAATGTACGCATTCTCAAAACTACCGACTGAGCAAATTTTAGTCAGTCCGGCATAAAAAAGCGGTCAATTATAGAGCTATCTTTGTTAAGTTCCTAAGACTATTTCTTAATAATAAGTAGATTTTACGCTTACGGCGAAAATTTCACCTTCCAGCAGCGCACCGCTTTATATTACTCATCTACCTCAAAAGCTATCATTTGCACCAAAATAGTGCGCACATCAATAGATTTCCCGGTCGTTACTCACATCATTAAAAGTAGTCAGTAGATCTAGAGAGCACCACACCAGAATTGACAACTCAGGCGCCAATCACGCCCTCATCTATACTTAGTTAAGCGCCTGACTCAAAGCTTAAGGATAGCTCCATGGAATACCCATCATTTGTGGAAGACAGTGTTTATATCGGAATGGATGACAGCGTTCCAGAAATTGAGCAGCTGCGGGCGATGGTCAGCAACCTGACACGAGTCCACCTTCTCTGCGCCAATAAGTATGAGAGCTTTGACGAGCTAATACGCGAATACATTAACGCAGGCATTGAAGTTTTTAATCTTGAGACGGGCATCGTAAGTGAAATTACAGCAGAGGGAGTCTATAAAGTTTGCGATGTCGTCAGCCCGCTTGAGGTACTCGAAAAGGGACAGGAATTCCCTCTTGAAGACACCTATTGTCGTGAAGTTTATAAGAGCGAGAGAGTGATTGGCTTTCCTGAAGTCGGCATTCTCAACTATATGAACTGTCACCCGGTTTACAAAAACCTCAAGTTAGAGGCTTACCTGTCCGCCCCCATCTATGTTGGCGACAAGCTTTTCGGGACCTTTAATTTCACATCGACAACTCCTCGCGCTCGCGGCTTTTCTCAGCATGAGCACAACCTGATTCTGATACTCGCCAATTCAATCGGAGCTTATATTCAGCTGCGCAACAAGGAGGATCGCCTGATAGCGCTCAACGACAAAATGAAGCGATTCGTGGGGTATGTCGCTCACGACCTACGGAACCCCCTCGGAGCCATCCTTGGATTCGCAAAGCTTGCCATTCGAGAGGGCCTTGAGAAAGAGCAAATAAGAAGTTTGACCAGCAGGATTATAGCTCCTACCGAACGCGCCCTGGAACTTGTCTCAACTATCCTTGAGAGCGCCGCATTGAGTACTGGCAAGATCACACTTAACATCAGTGAGCATGGCTTCAAAGAGATCCTGGACATGTCTTTGGAGTCCGTTATCGATTTTGCAGAAGATTCGCAGATAAGCATAGAAGTCAAAGCGCATCCAGGCATACGCCTTGAGTGTGATCAAAACCGCCTTATTCAGAGTCTGAACAACTTATTAATCAACGCCATCAAATACTCACCTAGCAATGGAAAAATCCTTGTCGAGGCAGAAAAAATAAAAGGCGACTGCGTCATTACAATATGCAACCTTAAAGTAGCGGCATCACGGCTTAAAAAGATAAATGAAAGCTCAATTTACAAATCTGTGGGCTTCGGCCTGGAGATAGTAAAAGAAGTACTGATCGCACATAACGGCGCGCTAAAAGCGGAAGATGGCGAAAAACAGTATCGCGTCATTATGACACTGCCAATCAGATCTCCTATTGCCAAGTCGCCTAATGAAGTGAGGTAGCTCATATATGGCGTAACTGCGAGTAGGCCATCCTCTTGAGGCATGCTAATACCGAAGCGATTGAAGGAGGGAAAGAATGTAATCAGCTATTTCAGCGTCTCCGCTTTCAGCCCAGGACAGAATTAAGACTAAAGACGCGGCGTTACATCTGGCCTCAGAGCCTTTTTCTACATCTGCATACACCCTCTCGAAAAATTATCTATCCTTAGCCTGATACCAAAATGGTGCACGACGCCCCAAAAGCGCACAGACACCCATTTTCATGCACCAATACTGTGCAAACATGTAAGAAGCGCAGGTTGAGCTTTTCACACCAATTTTAAAACATCGTTAAAAAACAAAATGTTATACAGCAAAAATCTCTTGGCAAATAAATTGCTAATTAGGAAAACCAGAAGCAACTGACCACGAGGCGTGATAGTATTTTTGCGCTCGTTAGACTTCCCGGAACGCTCTCCCCTCCACGGGTCTGTTTCATGGTGGCGAGGATACACTACTGCAGTGTTTCGGTTTCACCTCAACATAAATAAAATCTTACGGAGTAACTGGAATGTCAGAGAAAACTCTGAATCTTATTAAAGAGCACGAAGTTAAATGGGTTGACATGCGCTTTACCGACACCAAAGGCAAAGAGCAGCACGTGACTATCCCTGCTAGCGAAATCTCTCCGGAATTCTTTCAAGAAGGCAAAATGTTTGACGGTTCCTCCATCGCTGGTTGGAAAGGCATCAACGAATCAGACATGATCCTGCTAGCGGACGATGAAACTGCAGTTATTGATCCGTTCACAGAAGAAACCACTCTGAACCTGACTTGTAACATCATCGAACCCACCACCATGCAGGGTTACAACCGCGACCCACGCTCTATCGCCCAGCGCGCGGAAGAGTACCTGAAGTCCACGGGCATTGCGGACACTGTTCTGTTCGGACCAGAGCCTGAGTTTTTCATCTTCGACAGCGTAAAATGGAAGTCCGACATCAACGGAGCCATGTACGAAATCTACTCTGAAGAAGCCGCCTGGGTATCTGGCGACGACTTCGAGAAGAATAACGTGGGTCACCGTCCTGGCGTAAAAGGCGGCTACTTCCCTGTACCTCCAGTAGACTCTCTGCATGACTTGCGTGGCGCGATGTGTGCAGCGATGGAGTCAATGGGCTTGACCATCGAAGTTCATCACCACGAAGTAGGCACCGCCGGTCAGTGCGAAATCGGCGTAGGCGCTAACACGCTGACCCGTAAAGCTGACGAAGTGCAAATCCTGAAGTACTGCGTTCATAACGTAGCGCATGCTTACGGCAAAACCGCAACCTTTATGCCCAAGCCTCTGGTTGGCGATAACGGCTCCGGCATGCACTGCCACCAGTCTCTGTCTAAAGACGGTAAGAATATTTTCTCTGGCGACGGCTATGCAGGCCTGAGTGACACGGCTCTCTACTATATCGGCGGCATTATCAAGCACGCTCGTGTACTGAACGCCTTCACCAACCCGTCCACCAACGCTTACAAACGTCTGGTTCCAGGCTTTGAAGCCCCAGTTATGCTGGCGTACTCCGCTCGCAACCGTTCCGCTTCCATCCGTATTCCTTTCGTGACTAACCCGAAAGCCCGCCGGATCGAAGTTCGCTTCCCTGACCCATCCGCCAACCCTTACTTAGCGTTCGCAGCCATGTTGATGGCCGGCCTGGACGGCATCCAGAACAAGATCCACCCTGGCGACGCCATGGATAAGGACCTGTACGATCTGCCGAAAGAAGAAGCAATGAACATCCCAACTGTTTGTAGCTCTCTGTCTCAAGCTCTGGACTATGCCGAGAAGGACTTCGAGTTCCTGACCAAAGGCGACGTATTCACCAAAGACATGATCGAAGCTTATATTGAGTTGAAGCGTAAAGAAGTAGAACGTCTGGACATGACCACTCACCCGGTCGAATTCGAGATGTACTACTCTGTATAATCCGCTGCGTAGTTATTAATCAGGCAGACAAATAGCTTCCTTCTATTTGTCTGCAACGACAGGACCTGCCTGTCTCCCGCGACTAACCGCCGCACAGGCGCATCCATGCGCCTCTTTATTGACATCCCAATATCATGGCCATGTTAATAACTACGACAGACTCGCAAACCCCGCATTCTGCGGGGTTTTTTTTGGGCCTGCTTCTGCTACAGTTCAGGTAATCGGTCAATTGGGTTGAAGTTATGAAATCTCGGTTCGCTTATATTCTTCTTTCTTCTGCGCTTTTTTCTTCTTACTCGGGCTTAGTCTACGCCGAAATTTACCGCTGGGTGGACGCACAGGGCAATGTGGAGTATTCAGACCAAGAAAGAGAGGGGGCAGAGAAGGTGGAAGTAGGTCCTACCGCCACAATCACTATGCCCAAAATGACGAATTTACCCTCTACCAGCAGTGAAGAGCCGGCGTCGGCGCCATCAAACTATTATGCAACCCTGAACATCACGTTTCCCAGCAACGACAGCGCTTTTCACTCAGGCAATGGCGACCTGACCGTCTTGTTCACCTCAGACCCCACTCTGTATCCTAATCACAGCTTTCGCGTCTCCCTTGATGGTAGCCCTGTAGGAACGACCAAGGATAATTTCCTGGAGTTGACAGGCGTCAACCGGGGAACACATTCAGTTTCTCTCGACGTCGTTGATAATTCAGGGGTTGTTCAAAGCGCCGCGCCAGTGCAATTCACCATTCATCGCCCTAGCGTTAAAAACTAGCCAACACAGCGCACCAAAATAGAGCATAATTAAAGTGTAGCGCATCCACTTTGTGCATGATGCATCACCTTCATGCATATCGTCGCTGACTTTCACTGCCCCAAAGCCCGCTTCTGGAGCGCTTTCTAATGAGGTAGCTCGTAATTGAGCCGCCCGCCCCACGCCTGTGCAGGGAACCCGGTAATTCGCACCGCTTTACCGCAGTTCTGGTTTGGATATTGCATTCTCAATGCAAAAATAGGTCAACCTTATGCTACCCATCGTTTTTCAAACTCGCTTATTCGAAAACCTGACAACATCTGTGCTGGTTATGAATCACCAGCAGCGGATTGTTTTTAGCAACTCTTCCGCCGAAGTATTGCTGGAAACCAGCGAGCAAAGAGCCCATGGGGCCGCTATTAAAGAGTTACTGATAGAAGGCAGCTCCACCCTGACGGGTCTGGAAGAATGCCTGCGCACCGGACAGACTTATACACAGCGTGAAGCCGAGTTTCTTCTCCCCTCCGGGAGCCGTCTTCTCGTCGACTACACTGTCTCTCCTGTGCATATTTCCAGCGATGTCTACGTCATCATGGAGATACAGCCACGTGACCGATTGCTGCGTATTAGTCGTGAGGAAGAGCTGCTTTCCAAGCAGGAGACATCCCGCATTCTGATTCGAGGACTGGCTCATGAGATCAAAAATCCTCTGGGCGGCATTCGCGGCGCGGCGCAACTGTTGGACAAAGAACTAAGAGAAGAAGGGCTGCACGATTACACCCGGATCATTATCGACGAGGCTGACAGGTTACGTAACCTGGTGGATCGCATGCTTGGTCCTAATCGAAGTTTCAAACAGGAACCCACCAACATTCATGAAGTGCTTGAGCGGGTATACAGCCTTATAGAGGTGGAAAGCGCTGGGAGTATAAAGCTGATCCGCGATTACGACCCCAGCATCCCCGAGTTCGCTGGCGACAAGGAACAGCTCATCCAGGCGTTCCTTAACATTTGCCGCAACGCCATGCAGGCTTTCGAAGATTACACGCCGCGAGAGTCAGGCGGGCCGCAGATATTATTACGTACGCGCCCGCTTAGGCAGTTCACGATAGGCCATACACGGCACCGACTGGTTGTACGGGTTGACGTGATCGACAACGGTCCCGGCATTCCTTCTGAGTTCCTGAATAATATTTTTTACCCGATGGTCAGCGGCCGCGCACAGGGGACCGGACTGGGTCTCTCCATCACACAAAGCATAATCGGACAACATAAAGGACTGGTGGAATGTGAAAGCCAGCCCGGCAGTACGAACTTCATCATATTCATCCCACTGGAGCCACTATCATGAGCGCATCACCCAACGTATGGATCATAGATGATGATCGTTCTATCCGATGGGTCTTAGAAAAAGCCCTGGAACAAGCGCATCTGAACACTCGTTCATTCGAGTCCGGCGACGGTATTCTTCACCGCCTGGAACGAGAACTGCCGGATGCAATCATCAGTGACATCCGCATGCCCGGCATTGACGGTTTAAGCTTGCTGGGACAGATACATACCAGCTACCCACACCTGCCTGTCATCATCATGACTGCGCACTCGGACCTGGACAGCGCCGTTTCCTCCTATCAAAGCGGCGCTTTCGAATATCTCCCCAAGCCTTTCGACGTGGACGACGCCGTCTCTCTGGTAAAACGCGCCGTAGCTCATGCGCAGGAACAGATGGCCACCAGTCGCGCGCCAGAAGGTGGCTCCTTGAGCCAGGATACGGAGATCATCGGCGAAGCGCCGGCGATGCAGGAAGTGTTCAGGGCTATTGGGAGGCTCTCCCACAGCAATATCACTGTGTTGATCAATGGAGAATCCGGCACCGGTAAGGAACTGGTCGCCCGGGCCTTGCATCAACACAGCCCCAGAGCCGGCAAGCCCTTTATTGCTCTAAACATGGCGGCCATTCCTAAGGATCTGATTGAATCTGAGTTGTTTGGCCACGAAAAAGGCTCATTTACCGGCGCCGGCGGACAACGTCAAGGCCGCTTCGAACAAGCCAACGGCGGCGCGCTCTTTCTGGATGAGATAGGAGATATGCCGCCGGACACCCAGACTCGCTTGCTGCGGGTGCTGGCGGATAGCGAGTTTTACCGCGTCGGCGGCGCCACGCCAATAAAAGTGGACGTACGCATCATCGCCGCTACCCACCAGAATCTCGAAAAACTGGTGCAGGAAGGACGCTTCCGGGAGGACCTGTTCCACCGTTTAAACGTTATACGGGTACACCTTCCGAAGCTTAGTGAGCGTCGTGAAGACATCCCAAAGCTCGCCGGGCATTTCCTGAAAAAAGCGGCCGAAGAGCTGAATGTCGAACCCAAAGTGCTGAAAACCGAGGCGGAAGAGTACATGTGTTCGCTGGCGTGGCCTGGTAACGTGAGGCAGTTGGAAAATACTTGTCGCTGGCTCACAGTAATGGCGTCTGGCCGAGAAATTCACGTTTCCGACCTTCCCCCGGAACTGCAGGAGCAATCCAACCACCGCAGCCCGACCCAGGATTGGCAGGAGTCATTGCGCACTTGGGCGGAACAGGAGTTGAAAAAGGGCAAAAGCGGGCTCTTGGATACGGCGGTGCCAACATTTGAGCGCATCATGATAGAAAGCGCGCTCAAACAGACCGCAGGAAGAAAGCGCGACGCTGCGCTGTTGCTTGGTTGGGGCCGCAACACCTTAACCAGAAAAATCAAAGAACTTGGGGTGGCGGGCCACGACGAAAGCGAAGACGATGATTAAGTCGCTCCATCTACACTGGCTGAAGAAAAGGGGCGTTCACGCCCCTGATCCATTGTTTTTAGAAGTTCGCCAACGATTTTGGACGCTCTATATAAAAGCCTTGTACGTAATCGACGCCCAACTTTTGTAACATCTCCAGCGACTCCTTGGTCTCTACTTGCGGGGCGATAATCTCCCGTCCTAAATAATGCGCCATCTCTGTCATTGAACGGATCATCGTTTGGTCATTCTGATCCGTCGCAACATCCTTGATGAAAGTCCCGTCCACTTTGATCAAATCTACAGGCAGCTGTTTGAGGTACTGGTATGACGCCATAGCCGTACCAAAATTACCCAGGCAAAATCTACAGCCATATTCCTGCAGCTCCACGATAAACTCAGAGACATCGCAAAGATTGGAGATGGCCGCAGCTTCCGTAATTTCAAAACACATTTTGTCCATTGGGCAGTCGTATTTAGTGAGTCTCTCAAAAATAAACTCCAGTAACGCCTCATCATTCAGAGAATGACCGGATAAGTTGATGCTGACGCCCCCCATACTTTCAATTTGCTGCCGGTTCTTCGACATCCAGTCCAGCATATGGCCGACCACCCAGCGATCCACCACCTGCATCCGCCTGTAGGTCTCCGCCGCACGCACAAAGTCGCCAGCGGGAATCAGATTGCCGTTATCGTCGTATATGCTGAGCAATATCTCATACTGAGCCCCCATTTTAGCGGCGGGATGTAGAGGGATAATTTTTTGGCAACGCAGCAATACCCGCTCGTTTTCCAGCTCTTTCCCCAAACTCGCAACCTTAGAGGCGATCGCATCCCGCCTGGCGATCAGCGCCTGATCGACATCAAACTCTTCAACCCGATTGCCGCCTTTGCTCTTGGCCCGACGCGCCGCCTCTTCAACGGCTTGCATCATGTGCGGTACATCCAGTACGCCGCCGCTGACCTCAACGTAGCCAATACTCGCTGAAACGGAGAAGACATTGCTCTCCCAGTGCAACTGATACTGACGCAACGCCGCCGTGATTTTCTCCACCGCCGCCACAGCGTCACCCTCCACCAATAGCATGAATTCATCTCCGCCGAAGCGGCACACCACCGTTTTAGACGTGAAAAGCGACTTCAGCAGACTCGCAACATCCTTCAACACCTGGTCTCCCGCCTCAATCCCGGCGGACTCGTTGATCAGGCGAAACTGCCCAAGACTGACCAGCAGCCCAGCGAACTGATCGCCATCATTGGACTGGGATAGCTTCACCAGCGCCTGACGCTCAAATTCCTTACGCTGAATCAACCCGGTCAACTCATCGTGAGAAGAGGCGTGGCTCAACTGTTCGTACAAATCCTGGACCATAGTATCCAGCCCCTGGTCAACTACCGGCATATCCACTGATTCATCCGGCGTTGCGATACCTTTTTGCAAATACGCCGCCAACGTCAGCGCATCCAGGTCTATCACCTTCATGCCCTGGTGATTCACGAATACATAACGGGAGAAGCCACGACCAACCCAGACCAGCCGTATAAACTCGGCCTCCTTTTCATCCCGCTCCAGCCGCAGCCAGTCACCCACTTTCAGCTTTTGCGCCCGCATCAACCAACGTTGCAGCCCTCTTTGCCTGGCCTCGCCGAGCAGTTGTACGCCTGGGTCTTGAGTTTCTTCCCGATTATCCGGCATGGCCACCATTTCAGGCTCAGCTCCCGCGCCACGCACCAGCAGCCGTTTAAGTTCATCACGAATATGGCCGGATGGCATATGGTTGGATGAAATGGCGGAGAGTCCATCTTGAATAATGCGTAACAGCTCCGGCAAATTGAATTCGAAATTCGGGTCTTCTCCGACATGAATCAGCGTGTCCAAAACGCTCAAATAGTCATACCAGGCTTGGCTGGAAGCGCCCTGCCGGATATACGTCAGCGATAACAGGTCTCTCCAGCCGCCATTCAACAACGTCGCCACCGCCCGCGGCACCTGCTTGCCGGCAATGCGCTGCTCTATTTCGTCAATCACAGCCTGTTTGGCTTCTTCGACTTTTTGCTGCCCCTCCGCTGCGGCAGTGACTCTTTCCACATTCCTGCGATAAAGCAGGTTCTGCCGTTCCAGCAGTTCATCTAACTCCGCCAGGGCTTCGTCAAAGACGCCAGGGTCCCGCTCATGGTCCACCTGAATACGATGAATAAGCGTGTTGATGCGTTCCAGGGCGGACTGACTATTCCTCCCTCCTTTGACGCCAATCTGGGCTATTCGGTTGATGACCTTATGCGCCGTGTTTTCAGTCTGTTCCAGGAAATCAGGATTGCGCATAAGCAAACGCAATACCGGCAACTCCAACCCTTTGATCTGCATCTTGGCGAGACCACTCAACTTCTGGTTTTTAAGAAGGCTTGCGAAAAAGCGGTCCACTACATCCAGGGCTTTGTCCTGCTCCGTTCCGAAGGATTTAAGGCCTGCCTCATTGTTCTGCAACACACTGAACAAACGTTCACGCAGCCCTGATTCTTCAAGACTAACGCCCTCCCCGGGCGGGGGCTGCTGCACAGACTGCAAGTTGAAAAGAATTTCTTCATTACGAAACTGGGGCGCTTCAGATGCTTTTGGAAATGGGGGCGCTTGCTGCTCTTTTTGCTTCAACAGGGCGCGATTGCTTTCCAGGATTTCAAACAGCTTATTCACCGCTGCGAAGCTGGTTTCCGCATCAGCCAGATAGCCCCGCATATCCCTGTCGTCGCCTTGGGCGGCCGGAGGAGTGGGTGCACCAGGACTGGCGGAGGGCGCCGACGCCTCCTGTTCGGGACCCAATAGTTTGCGGCGTAATTGCTCAGCGCGCTCTTTGTCTTCATCGCTAAAAGGTTCTGGCTTTCGTTCCTCCTGTCCTTTCTCGGACGCCTCCTCCTGCGCCTTCTTTTCCGCCTCCGGGGAGGTCAAGTATTTCGATAAGTCGAGATTGGGCAATACACCGCGCCGAATCAGCAAATCATTCAGTTCCGCATACAAAGGCCCGAGTTCGGACAGCACTGTTCGCTCGAATACCCGCAGGCATAGCCGTTCCGCAGGCAGAGGCAGATGCAGCTGCATCAAAGTGTCACGCAAGGCGTAACACAAAAGCGGCGGCCCTACTGCGTTGTTATAGCCTTTTTGACAAACCACTCCGGCTGCATCCAAGCGCATTTTCAGTTGCACCAAAACGGCCCGATAGGTGGTTTCCGCTTTCGTAACCATAACCTTCAACGTAAGCCAGTCTTCAAACTCGGACTTATCTATCAGCGACAGGTCGGTGCGCTCTTCTTCTTTTTTTATTGCGCTGTCGGCTTTGGGCGTCAGCGCCTGGCCGATATGTTTGAAAAACTGGCTGGAGAAAATTTCGTTCTGTTTCGCCAAAGCAATAGCAGAATCCGCAAGCTGGGAGCGCTGATTATCCGTAGGGGCAGTATTAATAGCTTCATCGAAGCTCTTCGGCAGGGCGTGTAGATAAGTATCGAACAACGGCGTCAAATGCTGATGAATAGCGCGCTCACACTGCCTCATCAGCAGAGAAGCAGAATCAGTGGAGCTTCTCGAAGCGCCAGAGCCAAGATTCTCCGCCCCGCAAATACGCAACAGTGCGGTCACCGCCGCCATATTGCCTTCCGCAAAGCTCCCTCCCATCGCGCTATCGATGGCTCTCACTACATTCACTTTCAGCGTATGGTTGCGATTCACGAAAGGATCGATAAAACTCACTTGTATGCGCTGACCCGCGGTAAAACCGCTATGCTTGAGGCGTTGGGCAGTCTCAGCGGAATAGGTGACAAACACGCCTTCCGGGCAGAAATCCGCAATAGTGCATGACAGGCCGTTCAATCCCTTGAAGTCGAGAGAGGCGCTCAACTGAATGGGGCGCCGCTGGCTCGCACGTCGCTCCTGTTCTCTGCCACTGATTTCCGACATGGGTTTCTGTAGGTTAAGTTAATTAACTAGGAAGGCGCCGGTCGCCGCTATCGCTCCGCCCGCATTAGAGCGCTATTACCAGTATAGACAGCCAATAAATTTTTGGAGAAAGAGTTCGCCCATGGCATTACTAAAAAAAACCTTTCCTTTATCTCCAGTTATAAAACTTTTACCTCTGTTACTGATGGGCTTACTCGTTCTTGGCGGCTGCCAATCCACTGGTTTTATGTTGCAGGCGATTCAAGGCCAGTGGGAGATTCTGCAGAAAAAGCGGCCCATTGAAGAGATCGTGCAGGAAGATGCGACTCCCGCGCAGCTCCGTGAGCGGCTTGAATATGTCATACAGATCAGAGAGTTCGCCGCCAGCGCCTTATCCCTTCCCGTGGAAGAGGCGTATAGCGAATACGCTGACCTTGAGCGCCCCTACGTAGTCTGGAACGTCTTTGCAGCGCCGGAATTTTCCATGCGAAGTAAGACTTGGTGCTACCCCGTCGCAGGTTGCGTCGCCTATCAGGGATACTTCGCCGAGCAGCCCGCCCATGAAGCTGCGGAAGCATTGGCGAGCGAAGCTTTTGATACCCATGTTGGCGGCGTCCCCGCTTACTCGACCTTAGGCTGGTTTGATGACCCGGTCCTGAATACATTCATATGGTATGACCCGGTAGACTTGGCCGGTTTGCTTTTTCACGAACTGGCGCATCGCAAACTCTATATAAAAGGCGACACAGCTTTTAATGAAAGCTGGGCCACCGCCGTAGAACAGGAAGGCGTGCAAAGATATCTTCAACACAGCTCACGCGCGGCCTCCCAGAACACGCCTGCGCTACTCCGCGCCTACTCCGCAGACGCCATTAACGCCCGCTACGCCGAGCGCGCTCAGAGCCGGGAGCAATTCGTCGCTTTGGTGAAGCAAACCATTGGAGAGCTGGAAGCGCTTTATAAGGAAGAGATAACTCCTGAAGAAAAGCGCGCCCGTAAAACGGAGATAATTGATACATTGCGCACTCGGTACGCGGAACTATCACAACAGTACAAAATATCCACCGGCTACGAACGCTGGTTCAAGGCGCCGATTAACAACGCCAAGTTACTGACGGTGGCCAATTACCACCAATGGACGCCAGGGCTGCGTTACAAGATCCGCGAGCTAGGGGATCTCAATGCATTCTATCAATGGTCGGAGTCCTTAATGGACCTGAGCAAGGAAGAACGTATGGAAGTGTTGCAAACGTTAAATGAACTGGCGCAACCCAGCGCCGCCAGTTCACTTTAGAGCAAGATATGGAATAGAAGAGAACACGGACAGTTAGTCCAGATTCTTCACAAACACTTTCGAGTTACGTTGCAGGTTATACATGCTTTGCTTTTTCACCGGCAAATCCGCAACCTGTCCCAACTGGAAGCCTCGCTCAATAAACCAGTGAGCGGTTTGTGTAGTCAGAACAAAGAGCTTGCTCATATTGGCGGACCTGGCGCGACGCTCGGCGTAGGCCAACAGCTGATCGCCTCGGCCTTGCTTGCGGTAGCTGTTTCTCACCGCCACGCAGGCCAGCTCCACGCAGCGCTCGTCTTCGAATGGATACAAGGCCGCGCAACCGATAATGGCTCCGTCTCGGTCATCAACGATAAAGTTGCCAATTTCCTGCTCAAGCAGCTCACGAGAACGCCTTACCAGAACGCCCTGCTCCTCCAACGGCCTGATCAACGCCAATATGCCGCCGACGTCATCAATGGTGGCGGGGCGAATTTCATCATAGGAATCATCCGTGATTAAGCTGCCTACGCCATCACGCGTAAACATCTCTTGCAGCAAGGCGCCGTCTTCCGCATAACTGATCAGATGGGCCCGCCGCACGCCACTTTGTAGCGCTCGACAAACTGATGAAAGCTGCCGAAACTCTTCCGTGTCGGAGGAAAGGTTCTGCAAGTGCTGTAGTGCATCATTCACTGACAAATCACGCAGAACGCCGCCATCTGGTCCGGTTAATCCCCGTTTAGGGCCAAAGACAATCAGCTTATCCGCCTTCAAAGCCACTGCAGCGGATGCCGCCACATCTTCACAAGAGAGATTAAAAACCTCACCCGTCGGCGAATATCCTAAGGCAGGCAACAGGACGATCTGCCCCATCGCCAATAGCTTATGAATGGGTTCCGCCTGCACTTTTCGCACAAACCCCGTATGACAGTGGTCAACCCCATCCACTACCCCTACAGGTTTGGCGATGACAAAGTTGCCGCTGATCACCTGCAGCGCAGCGCCGTGCATAGGTGAGTTCACCAGCCCCATGGACAGCTTGGCCTCCAACTCCGTACGCAACCGCCCGACGGCCTCACATACGCAAGGCAGCGCGTCCCCATCTGTAATGCGCACGCCATGATGATGCTGGGAGCGCAAGTCTGCCCCTTGTAATCTGGACTCGATCTGCGGCCGGGCGCCGAAGGCCACGACCAAACGCAGCCCCAGACTGTTAAGTAGAGAAATGTCCTGTACGATCGTGTTTATTCCAGCGTGCGCCAGCGCTTCGCCGGTGAGAAGAATAACGACGGTTCGACCGCGATAGGCATTGATATAGGGCGATGAATGTCGGAACCAGTAAACCTGCTGCGCTGGGTCGCGTGGCGCAGCGGCGCCGGATTGCGCGCCGAAGGAGGGAGGTTTTTCCTGATTTAATTCATTCATAGTCGCCAATCTCAATTCTTTCCTGGGCGTATCCCAGGCGGTTAATCCAGCCAAACGCTCACACTGAAGCACAACTCTCTTTTAAGCATGAGCGACTGCCGCTTAGCATAAGGCAATTTGCAGATTTGAAAAGTCCGGGGAAATAACTTACTTCGAGCGCTACATACACAGGCGTCGTATCAGCTCTTCCAGCAGCTTCATCATGGGAGGAAGGCGATCCAGTGCGACGTATTCGTCGGGCTGGTGCGCCTGATCAATGTCTCCAGGCCCCAACACAACTGTTTCCGCTCCCAACTGCTTGAAAAAAGGCGCTTCCGTCGCAAACGCGACACTTCCTGAAGACTTGCCCGTCAGCTCTTCGCAAATACGAACCAGGCGACTGTCTTCACGCTCCTGGAAACTGTCTACGCCGTCAAACAAAGGCTGCAAACGGATGTCCACTTCATGCTTATCCGCCACGCTACGTAATCGACTACGTATATTGTCACGCACAGTCTCCATTGGCATGCCTGGCATTAAGCGCACGTCATATTGCAGCTCACAACTTTTGCAAATGCGATTGGGGTTATCACCGCCGTGAATGCACCCCAGGTTTAGGGTTGGATAAGGTACGGCAAAGCCTGGGTTGCTGTATTGCTCCATCCAGGAGGCGCGTAATTCCCTCAAACTGACCATTACATCCGTCATTGCCTCCAGAGCATTGCGCCCTAATGCAGGTTGGGACGAATGGCCTGAGCGGCCTTCCACTTTGATGGCGTCCATCAAAATGCCTTTATGCTGCCGAATAGGCCGCATGCCTGTCGGCTCTCCGATGACAACATAGTCACCGTAGCTTTTGGCCGCCTGCATTAACCTCCGCGCGCCATCCATCGAGCTTTCTTCATCCGCTGTAGCGATCAATGTCACCGGCTTGCGTAAATACGGCAGGGCTGGAGCCAACGCCGCCAGCGCCAGAGCGAAAAAGCCTTTCATATCGCAAACGCCCAAGCCGTACCACTTGCCATTCCTTTCACTCAGCTTGAATGGATCGCTACTCCAGGCGCCTTCGTCATAGGGCACCGTATCCGTGTGTCCCGCCAGCACCAAACCACCTTCGCCCTGCCCGGCCTTGGCGACCAGATTCCATTTATCGCCAGCTTCGTTCACTGGCAGTAACGCGACATCCATCCCCAGGGTTTCGCACCATTGCGCCAATCGTTCCACCACAGAGCGGTTACTTTGGTTCCATCGTGGCAAAGTGCTGCTCACGGACGGAATGGCGACTAACTCGCGCATCATGGTTTCCAGCTTAGGCAGCTCAGGCATGCGTACTCCTCTGACTTGAACGTTAATACCAGGCCGCTTCAGACGGCCAAGTTATAGCTACTTATATACCTTAATCTCCGCAATATCGCGCTTCTTGATGTGAAAGCTCACGGAACCTGTCTGCAATGGCACAGCGACATCGATTTGATATTCCAATACTTTTTCGATGCTGCCTTCGATTAACTTACCTGAGTTTTCCTTCAGCCTGACGGGATAACCGACGTATGCATCAAGTTCTTCCACCGCCACTTGGCGATAAGCTTTTTCGATCTTGGGAGGCGGTGGCGGTGGCGCTTCCACGACGACAGGAGGCGGAGACAAAAACGCCTTCAATCTGGCTTGATCGATAGTGGCGCTTAAATCGGGAATCATGACTTGATTCATTCGCAGCTGCAGCCCCAGCGCGTCCACAATGGAACTCATGTCCATAAAGGCGAGCAGGCTGTAGTCGAGATCTTCAACGGGGTTCAGAATAAATTCGAAAGAGCCATCGCCTTTTAAGTAGTCTGCGTAAGCATTGATCATATCAGCGCTTGGAGCGACCCCCGCTTCAGCCAGAATTTGCTGACTCTTCTCCACGCTACCTTCAACAAATTGTGCAGGAGTGTCGCCCGTCTTCTTGGTGCAAAACAAGGTCAGCCGCTTGATAAACGAAGCATCTTCATACAAATACGTCAGATATTTGAGTCGCGGCAGCTTAGTCCCTTCAGATGGCGGCCAAGAGAAATTACGATCCACATCAATGTCCAGGCGCCCCTGGATATTGCTTACGCCCTGGATATCCGTATTAAAAAACAGGCTCAACATAGAAGACATTGAGTTGTAGTTATATCCCCAGGACGCATCGACCTGCAGGCGGTCGTACCCCATCTCACGCATCTCTTTAACATCGACGCCATCTACATCGCCGCAGTCTATCGCCAGGAACTCCCCAACATTATGAGAGCCGTCCGGCTCAGACTTATAGTTCTCCCAAGAATCCACCATCGGCAGATTAGCGTGGACAATAGAAATCTCCAGCGACTCAGGCATCCCCGCATTTGAGCTTTGCGGCGAGCGACGATTCAACGGAGAGTAGTAGTCAAGCATGGCGAATACAGATGGAAACTTCAGACTGATTTCCTGAATGGGAATAGTCTCCCGTAACTGGAAAGGAGTAAGCCTGACGTCCTTAATGACAATTTCTCCCTCCAGATTAGAGCTGATCCAGCCGTAATCCACCGCCATATGAAGCGCTGTCGCTTCTTTAAACCTGGCGATAGCCTGATCCGTTTGATACCAGACCAGTCCTTTGAACGCCCCATAGGCCCCTAATACAACTAAAAAAGTAGTGACTATAAATTTCTTCATGAGGTCAGCATCCAAGTATTTGCTTACTAATCAATGCGCGACTTAATTAAAGCAGCCTAGTCCGCAAAAACAAACAGGCCCGGTGTGAACCGGGCCTCAGCCTAAAGGCTTTTCTGCGGTATGGCGCTAAATCAGGCGTCGTCGCAGCCTTTGCGGGTTATCAATGTGCCTACGCCTTCATCAGTAAAAATTTCCAGAAGCGTGGCGTGAGGGACCCGGCCGTCGATGATATGCGCGCTATGTACGCCGTTTTTCACCGCCGACAGGGCGCATTCGATCTTGGGCAGCATTCCACCGTGAATGGTGCCATCAGCGATCAGTTCATCGACTTGCTTTGTGCTCAGGCCAGTCAATACTTTGCCTTCTTTATTCATCAGGCCGGCAATGTTGGTAAGCAGCATCAGCTTTTCCGCCTGTAGGACTTCAGCGACTTTACCTGCGACCAGATCGGCGTTGATATTGTAGGACGCGCCATCCTGGCCGACGCCTATAGGCGCGATGACAGGAATACAGTCACTATCGGTGAGCATGGTGATGATGTCCTTGCGCACCCCCGTTACTTCCCCAACATGACCGATGTCTATAATCTCCGGTTTTTGCATGTCTGGCGTGGCGCGGGTTACCTCCAGCTTACGTGCGGTAATGAAGTTGGCGTCTTTGCCGGTCAACCCGATTGCTTTACCGCCATTACGGTTAATCAGGGCGACGATATCTTTGTTAACAGAACCGCCCAGCACCATCTCCACCACATCCATGGTTTCACTGTCTGTTACACGCAGCCCGTTAATAAAACTGGATTTGATATTAAGTCGCTGCAGCAAGTCGCCAATTTGCGGGCCACCGCCATGCACAACGATGGGGTTGATTCCCACCAGTTTCATCATAACCACATCCCGGGCGAAGCTGTTTTTCAACTCTTCGTCCGTCATGGCGTTGCCGCCATATTTGATCACGATGGTTTTACCTGCAAAACGCTGAATATAGGGCAGCGCTTTACTCAACACCGCCGCAACCTGGAGGGCGTTATCTCGATCAAGCATAATTCCGTTAGTCTCCTGCGAATCTCAATGCACAGTTTCAGCGAACCCAATCCCGGGCCCGCTGTGATTTAAAAAGGAATCGACAATGAAGGGTCCACCGCCAGCAGCTGGTCGCGGAATACCTTTTGAATTCGGGCCAAGGCGTCCTGGTTCTCCGCCTCAAAACGCAACACCAGGACGGGAGTGGTATTAGACGCACGACACAAACCCCAACCGTCGACGTACTCAACTCTCACGCCATCGATGCTGGACACATTGCCGTCACCCCAGGAAGCGTTTTGAGACAGCTTCTCCATAACCCCAAACTTGCTGCTGTCGCTGACCGCCACATTAATTTCCGGGGTGGAGACATCCTCAGGGAATTCGTCAAACACAGCATCTGCGTCACGCTCGTCTATGCCAAGAATTTCCAACAGACGGGCAGCGCTGTAGATACCGTCGTCAAAACCAAACCAACGCTCTTTGAAAAAGATATGGCCGCTCATCTCACCCGCTAATAAAGCGCCAGTCTCTTTCATTTTCGCCTTTATCAGCGAATGTCCTGTACGCCACATGATTGGACGGCCGCCATAACTGGAAATAAGAGAGTTCAGACGGCGGCTGCACTTCACGTCGAAAATAACATCGGCGCCAGGATTACGGGAAACGACATCCTTGGCGAACAGCATCAGTAAACGATCCGGCCAGATGATCTTGCCTTTCGCAGTTACAACCCCTATTCGATCTCCGTCGCCGTCAAATGCCACACCGATATCTGCGCCCACTTCCTTCACCTTAGCGATCAACGCCTGCAGATTTTCCGGCTTGCCTGGATCTGGGTGGTGATTCGGGAAATTCCCGTCCACTTCACAAAACAGCGGCGTCACTTCACAGCCCAATTCTTCGATCAGTTTGGGCGCAATATCCCCAGCGACGCCATTACCCGCATCCAGCACGACTTTAAGAGGCGCAGCGACAGCAATGTCATTGACGATGGCGTCAATATAGTTCTGGCGAGTATCCTGATTTCTCAGTTCGCCCTGCCCTTTGATGTAGTTCTGCGTGCGTATCCGTTGCAGAAGCTTTTGGATTTCCGCTTGCGCCAGCGTATCTCCCGCCAGCATCATCTTGACGCCATTATATTCCGCGGGATTGTGGCTGCCGGTCACCATCGCGCCGGATAGCGTTTGCGTATGGTGCGCAGCGAAATAAAGCACAGGCGTGGGCACAAGACCTACATTGATGACATTAACGCCAGTCGCCATGATCCCTTGCGCCAACGCCTTGGCCAGAGCTGGACTGGATTCACGACCGTCATAACCCAGGCACATGTCCGTCACGTTCTTCTGCCGCGCCTCAGAACCAAGCGCCCGGCCAATCTCATACATCACTTTGGCGTCCAGGGTATCTCCCATCACGCCGCGAATATCATAGGCCCGAAAGATAGTCTCTGATACGTTCACTACCTGGGATTCATTCACCTGCATCGAGGCGCTCTCGCCAAAGTCGGAAGCAGGCTCGTCATCATGTAACCCCAATAGATCGTCGTCTTCCCCCAACATGCTGATATCCAGCGCATCATCATTTTGAAACAGCGGAGCGGATTCCTCTTTTGCCGGTTGCTGCGCTTTCTTGGTCGGCGCCGCCTCTCCTGCTTCCGCGGCGGTATCATTGGCTTTGGATTTTGCAGGGATTGAGCGTTTCACGACGGTCTGCCGCGCCTGATCAAGCAGCACGACCATAGAGTGAAAAGAAAGCAGGGAAATATTGGGGGTGCTTGGCTTTTCTCCCATGATGCAGGCTTGGCCAAATGCAGTAACCGCCGAGATATCCTTACGCACTTTCTTGCTCAACATTAACACTGGCGCCGCAGCCAGTCCCCCTGCTAATAAGGCTAGCGCCAGAGCGACAATCCACAACATCTCATCGCTATACGAGAACTGGGCGGCGTCATTAGGGTGGTAAGCTACCTGCCATTGCGGCAGCGCAGTATCGCCAACCAGTTTATCTCCAGAGCCCTGACCGTGTTCAATCACCACCCTCTGCTGACCGCCAACAGATTGCAATAACTGGTATTTGCCACCGCCAGTCTGACGCCAAGTGGGCGCAAGAATATCTGTACTGAACATCACCAATACAGTGCCGACAATCACGTTGGAGTCCGTTTGCACTGGCTTTACGACCTGAATGAACCACTTATCATTAGATACGAAAGCCTCCAGACGCACTGGCTTGCCCTGCTCAACGTTGCGCACCATATCCAGGCTGGCGAAGCTTACTGGCACTGGCGTCTCAGTATCGCGCACGCCCCGCCCTTTCTGAAACGCCACCGCACGCACAGCCGCAGGCAAGGTTTTTACCGCGATGCTGGTTACCTGAGCGCGCACCTGGTCATCCACAAATCTGGCGGCGTCAACACTGCCCGCCAAGACTGAGACCTGATCCTCGATAAACTTCAGACGGTTATTAATTACTGATACAGCCGCATCCAGATTACTCTTCTGGGTGGCGGCATTTACTTCATCAACCAAAGGTTGCAACACCGTGGCTTTCAACACAAAAGCGGTAATTACTACACAGATCGCCGCCAACGCAGCGCTCAGCCCAGCGAAAACTCCTGGGCCAGCAAGCCCTTTGGTTTCAGCTGGTTTGGACTTGGCTGGGGTGGGTTTGGTTTTCTTCGCGCCGTTGCCGTTCGCTTTGCCGTTAGTCTCCGCCTGCTTCTTTTTCATCGGTTTCATTGATAAGCCAATTTACCTTTAATTCGCATTTCGCCACATGGCCTCCGTACGCACTGCGCACCGAGGCTAACGCCATGTAAAGAATACACATTTACTGCAACACGGCCTACGCCGCTTAATTGCGGCGGTTATCAAAAACGAACAAAACTACTTTGTTCCCGTCGAACCAAAGCCGCCTTCACCGCGTGAGCTGTCGTCAAAGTCTTCAACAATTTCAAAGTCGACCTGCACCACAGGGACGACAACCATCTGTGCAATCCGCTCTCCCACATTAATAGTGAACGCCTCAGCTCCTCTGTTCCAACACGAAACCATGACTTCTCCTTGATAGTCCGAGTCAATCAGACCAACCAGATTCCCCAGGACGATACCGTGCTTATGTCCCAAACCAGATCGCGGCAACAACATCGCCGCCAATCCAGCATTTGCGAGATGAATAGCCATCCCCGTTGGAATAAGTTTGGTTTCTCCTGGGTATAGAGTAAGGGGCTCTTCCAGGCAAGCGCGCAGGTCAAGACCAGCGGAGCCGTCTGTGGCGTATGCAGGTAACGGGATCTCCTTGCCCAGACGTTTATCCAGAACTTTCACGAGTAATGCTTGTTTCATGAACCTCAGTCCAATTTCAGTTGTCGGTAGATAGTGATTTTCGATATTGCTGAACGATATGACTCATTAACTGCCCAGCAAGCGCCTGTTTGGATTGTTTGGCGATTGGGATCACCTCATCTCGGCTGATGAGGGAAACTTCGTTATCATCGCTGTTAAAGCCGATATCTTTGCGGGACACATCGTTCGCAATGATCAGGTTAATGTTCTTTCGTTCAAGCTTGCCGCGGGCATATGCCTCCACATTCTGGGTCTCAGCGGCAAAGCCAACGGTAAACGGAGCGTCCTTCAAGGCGGCGATGTCCGCGAGAATATCGGGATTGCGCATCAGGGCTATCTGTAAATGTTCAGCAGATTTTTTCATTTTCTGATCTGCGGCGGTCACCGGACGGTAGTCAGCCACTGCGGCCGCAGCAATAAATATGTCAGCCCCTGCTTGCACCTCAGCCAGCGCCTCCGCATGCATATCCAATGCGCCTTCCACATTTACGATCTTCACGCCACTGGGCCTTGCCAGAGCCACCGGGCCGGAAATTAACGTGACTTGGGCGCCCATTAACGCCGCCGCCTCCGCCAAGGCGTACCCCATTTTTCCTGAGCTGTCGTTACTGATGTAACGTACGGGATCTATGCGCTCACGAGTCGGGCCTGCAGTGATCACAACCCTGGCGTCCGTTAGCTGCCGCCCCCTCGCAAAGTAATCTTCTGTCAAAGCAAGCATAGCAGCCGGCTCCAACATACGCCCGGGCCCCAGATCGCCACACGCCTGTTCACCCGCCTCAGGCCCCCAAATAAAAGTATGAGGACGAAGAGCGGTTATTTTTTGCACATTCGCCTGAGTCATTGGATTGCGCCACATGGCTTGGTTCATTGCAGGAGCAATCGCCAATGGGGCCTCACTGGCCAACAGCACAGTGGTAAGCAAGTCATCCGCCAATCCACCTGAGATTCGGGCAATGGCGTCCGCCGTCGCGGGAGCCACAATGATGAGATCCGCCCAGCGCGCCAATTCGATATGCCCCATCCCCATCTCAGCTTCAGGGTCCAAGAGGCTGTCTCGGACAGGTCTGCCGGATAGGGCCTGGAACGTGAGTGGAGTGATGAACGCTTTCGCACCCGAGGTCATTAGCACTTGTGTTTCTGCGCCACTTTTTACCAGTAGCCGAGTCAGTTCAGCGCATTTATAAGCGGCGATTCCGCCAGTAATCGCCAATAAAACTTTTCTGCCGGTAAGCATCGCGTTACTTCACTCTGTCCCCGTTTTGACTGGGGCTACGATAGCACCAGTCCGTTTTTTTTTCATTGCATTTGTATATAATAGCGGCCGTCTTGATTGCCGTTGCATATCATACAAAGATGTATAAATGGATGAACCAACTTAAAAGGGAATTTTATGCCTATCTCCGATTGGCCAAAGGCCGACCGTCCTCGCGAAAAACTCATTGCCCACGGCTCCGGCAAGTTAAGTGAAACAGAACTGCTGGCCATATTCTTTCGCACCGGCACTCGCGGACGCAGCGCGGTGGACCTGGCTCGCGATACGATCAATCATTTCGGGGGACTCCGCCCTCTGCTGGACGCCACTTTCGAGGAGTTCCGGCAAATCCCCGGTCTCGGAGAGGCCAAATTCACCCAGTTGCAAGCAGCGACGGAACTCGCCAAACGTTATCTGCAAGAGAAAATGCAGCGCAGCCATAACCTCACCAGCCCTGAACTGACACGAGAATACCTGAGCGCTCACCTGCGCCATTACCCTTATGAAGTGTTCGCCGCCTTGTTTCTCGACAATCAACATCGGGTCATTGCCTATGAAGAGTTATTTCGCGGCACTATCGACTCCGCCAGCGTACATCCGCGGGAAGTAGTTCGCAGAGTGCTAAAACACAACGCCGCCGCTATAATATTCGCCCACAATCACCCGTCCGGCGTCGCCGAGCCCAGCCTTAGCGACAAAGAAATCACCGAAACCTTGCGCAAAGCGCTACGACTGGTTGACGTGCGAGTATTGGACCATATGATTGTCGGCGACGGAGAAGTTGTTTCTCTGGCGGAACGGGGTTGGATTTGAGCACACAACCCCTTATAAAGAAGCGCTTGGAGCGAAAAGCAATAAGAGACGCGATTGGCCCTATGGAAATTGTGCAAAAAATGCAAAATATTTTGCTTTGAAACCCTCTTTCTGCTATAAAGTCGTGCTCATTTTTACGGGTCTGGGTAAAGCGGGAAATTCTCCACCCAGAAGCAGGAATTTTTCAGTACCAACGTTTGGTTGGAGGCGAGTCAAATGTCTAGAGTTTGTCAGGTTACGGGCAAAGGCCCAATTACTGGTAACAATGTTTCTCACGCAAACAACAAAACCAAGCGCCGTTTTCTTCCGAATCTGCAAACTCATCGTTTCTGGGTCGAGAATGAAAAGCGCTTCGTTAAATTGCGTGTTTCTACCAAAGGTATGCGAATCATCGATAAAGTCGGCATTGATCAAGTGCTGAACGATATTCGCGCACGTGGCGGCAAGGTTTAAGGAGCTTAATTATGCGCGAGAAGATCAGATTGGTTTCTTCAGCTGGAACCGGCCATTTCTACACTACCACTAAAAATAAGCGCACTATGCCTGAGAAGATGGAGATCAAGAAGTTTGATCCAGTCGTTCGCAAGCACGTTGCTTATAAAGAAGCCAAGATCAAGTAAGTTCTTACTTCTTCAAGATAACGGCCAAGCCTTCCAGCTTGGCTGATGAAAGCCCGGCCCTGTCGGGTTTTTTTATGCTCACCCTTTTCCATACCCTGCGGGCAACGCCACATCTACCGCAACAGGGAGATGGTCAGACACCGGAAAACAAACCACACCCGCGTTTCGTATCTGCAGCCCTGGACTAACCATAATATGATCAAGAGACCGCTCAGGACGCCAACTGGGAAAGGTGTTCACTCGCTCAGGTAAAGACACCAGCTTTGTACGCCCAAGCGCCGTTGAGCTTAGCAACTGTTCTGCATGGTTGTTCAAATCCCCCATCAAGACAACATGCTCATACCCCTCAATTAATTCGCAAACGTGCTCTAATTGCTGACATTGAGCCTTTTCGCCAAGTGAGAGGTGCAACATCACCACAACAAGAGGGTTAGAGGGGTCGCCATAGGTTGCAATAATAGCGCCCCGACCGGGAATGACGCCCGGAAGTTTATGCTGTGTAACGGAGTTCGGCCGGTAGCGACTCAACAACCCATTACTATGCTGAGCAATGCGCCCTAAATTGCGGTTTAACTGTTGAAACCAGTAGGGATGTCCACTCTTCTCCGCCAGGTATTCAACTTGATTGACAAAACCGCTGCGGATACTGCCTCCATCGCACTCTTGCAACGCTACAACGTCATACTGGCTTAATAAGGCGGCTATGCGATCGAGGTTCTTATTGCGGGATTGGCTAGGCAACACGTGCTGCCAACTGCGGGTTACGTAATGTCTGTATGAAGCCGTCGAAATACCGACCTGGATATTGAAGCTGAGAAGCCGAATATGCCGATGGTGGGGAAACTCTTCAGCGGCGTTCATGTCGCCCTCCATGATCGGAGAGCGACGAGGAAGCAGGACGCCAAACTTATCTCTGAACTTTTGATACACGTCCCGCCACCCCTACTACGTTAGTTTAGATAGCGCCCTCTCAGGACCCCTTGGCCTGGCGCTCTTTTTCTATCAGGAAGTCCGCAACCTTAAGCATGTCCTCGTATGTACCGCCACGAATGGCGTCTATACGATACTTGCCGTTAATCACCAATGCAGGAACTCCAGTCGCCCGGGCGGAAAGCGCACGGGAGGCGGCCTGCTCAACTTTAGACTTCACACTGAATGAATTATAGGCCTTTTTAAACTGAGCTTCGTCAACATCGTACTGTGCGAAGAATTTAGCCAAGTCACCCTCTGAGGTAAGAGATTGGTGGTCTCTCGCCAAAGCGTCAAACAGGGGCTGATGCATTTTATCCGAGACATCCAGCGCTTCAGCTGTATAAAAGGCTTGAGCATGAGCTTTCCAGACCTTATTGAAAACGGCTGGCGAACGGAAAAAGCTTACGTCTTCCGGCAAGCTTTTTTCCCATGCGCTAACAAGTGGGTCGAACTTGTAACAGTGTGGACAGCCGTACCAGAACAGCTCCACCACTTCGATTTTGGAAGCATCTCGCACCGGAATCTGCGCCGGTAGTGTCTTGTAGTGCTGTCCTTCAACATAAGTCTCAGCTCTGGCCGCCAAAGCAACCAGACCCAAAGTCATTATTAATAGAATCCTGGCGAACATCCGCATTTACGATCTCCGAGCTCCGTTGATTAGAAAATATTGCAGGCATGCAGTAAGGAAAAAAGTTTTACCTCTTACCATGCATTATGCAACTCCAGGGCCACGCTTATGACAAACAATTAATTTGGCGGCAAAGCTGTACATAACAAAAAAGGCGGTCAATGCCGCCTTTTTTGAACAGGAATATTAAAAAGCTGTACTTAATGCAGACCTAAAATGTAGTTGGCCAGCGCCTTAATCTCGGCATCGCTCATATTTGCAGCAATGTCGCGCATAATACGACTTTCACCATCATTGGAGCGATCGCCGGAGCGGAAGTTCTGCAACTGCTTAGCGACATAGTCGGAATGCTGACCACTCAAACGTGGAAATCCGGCCGGAAAGTTTCCTGCGCCATCAGGAGAGTGGCAGCCTGAACAGGCGGGGATGCCTTTAGCTGCATTACCTGCGCGATAAAGCGACTCTCCCTGCTCCAAGGTTGCTTCACTGGCGGAGCCTACAGTCGCTGGCTGGCTGGCGAAGTACGCAGCGATATCGGCGATATCCTGTTCCGTAAGGCCGTCAGTCATCCCCGCCATTTCCGGTACTGGGCGATCTCCGGATTTAATATCAAGAATCTGCTTGATCAAATACCTTTCGCCCTGCCCCGCCAGTTTGGGAAAGGTAGGAACGGCGCTGTTACCGTCCGCCCCATGACAGGCCGCGCAAACTGCAGATTTGGTCTGTCCCTCCTTGGGGTCTCCCTTAGCGTGCGCCAGGCCAATCATACCCATCGCCAGCACCAAACCAGTTACGAAAATTCTCATTATTGACCCCATCAGCTACCTATTAATTTGCAATTACATTGTTTGAGGCGCTTTGATCCAAGATACCCCAAGCACAATCAGTATCTTATTTTACCAATTCGCGCATGCTGCAATTACGTGAAAAGAACAGGATTATCTTCCCACGCCCTTAAAACGGTCTGGTATTATACATAAAACACTCAAAACATGAACGAATAAACAACGCGACATCGCCACTCGAAAACGCAGCTTTAGCAGAGCGCTGCATCCATTCACATTTCGATAATTGAAAGCATTTAAGGTATGACCCAAACCACCAAACGCCCCGTCTCATATCAAAGCGCCCGCTTCCTTATGAGCGCAGAACAGCTGCAGCAGTGCCCTCCCGACGTGGGCGTAGAGGTCGCCTTCGCCGGACGCTCCAACGCAGGAAAATCCAGCGCTTTGAACGCGATCACTCAAAACGGAAAACTAGCGAAAACGTCCAAGACGCCAGGCCGCACTCAGCTGATCAATTTCTTCACCCTAAATAGTGAAGGCTGCCGTCTCGTCGATCTTCCCGGCTATGGCTACGCCAAAGTACCGAAAGCTATGCTCGAAAAATGGCGGAGCAATTTGCAGCGCTATTTAGAACACAGATTGACGCTTAACGCTTTGATCCTGGTCATGGATATCCGTCATCCCCTCAGCCCCTTCGACTGCAACATGCTGGATTGGTGCGAAGCGCGCGAGCTGCCAACCTTGATATTGTTGACCAAGGCCGACAAGTTGAAGTACGGTCCGGCCAAGACCACACTGCAGGAAGTAAAGAAAGAGCTTAAGCAAAAGTGGCGCTTTCCTGTTGAAGCTCAGCTGTTCTCCTCCGTCAGCAAAGTGGGCGTAGAGGAAGCCCACGCGTTTATGGATCGCTTTTTTATTCCTTCCGACGATGGTGCGGATTTGGAGACATTTGAAGGGCCAGAAGCATAACGCTTCGTCTGATTTGCCGCCTATAGCCCCAAATCATTCAGGACGCTAGGGGAATAATTCTGCTGTATACCTGTCACTTGGTCATAAAACGCCGGTTGCAGATATGGAGCCTCCAGGCAAATCACTTGATATATACCGTGTTTGAGAGTGTCTTTACGGATCAAAGCGCTCTCTTCATCTGCGGCGGTTTTAAGAAACGACATCCAGTTCGTCACCACCAGCCAGACGTTTAACGCCAAAGATCGTCGCAAGTGATCAGACACCGGCCTTAAAATTCCAGACAGCTCCATTCCCTGAATGATATTCACCACACTTCCGATACAGCGCTGAGTAAACTTCCGGTAGTCAGCCTTCAAGCGTTCATCCGACTCCAGATAATGCTCCAGGTCACGGTGAAAGAATCGATAACTCCACAGCCCATCAAACACAGACTCCAGGTAATCGAACTGATCTTCCACCGTCAGCGGCCGCCCCTCCGGCGCCTGCAAGTAATGGTCGACCAGCAGCTGGTACTGTAAAAATATTTCGTAAATGATGTCTGTTTTATTGCGAAAGTGGTAATAAAGATTGCCGGGCGAGATCCCTAAATGAGAGGCGATGTGATTAGTGGTGATATTGCGCTCTCCGCGCTCATTAAATAAATCCAGACTGGCTAAAATAATCTTTTCTCTAGTATTCATTACGACTGCTCTAATCCAAACCGGCGACTTTCATTATGAATAGCTCCTTCTAAACATCGAGGCCTTGACACCTAGAGTATATACTCTAAAAATATATCCACTGATGCAAGCGTAGAAAAACAAAAATCAGCACGATGGGGCAAGACGCCCAGGAGGCGATAATGGCGGCGGACGTACTCACGATTACAACCAGCAAGAAAGAAATTCAGCATCTGCACCGGGCGTTTCAAGCACAAAAGCGCGCGTTTGAACATGATCCGAACCCCAGTTACGAGGTGCGGCGCGACACCTTGATTCGCTTAAAAAAAGCGTTGCTGAACAATCAGGAGGCGTTGCTTGACGCCATCAATGAAGACTTTTCCTCTCGCTCCCGCGATGAGACGCTTTTGGCTGAGTTTATGCCCGCTATTCAAGGTATCAACTATACGCTGAAGCACCTCAAATCTTGGATGAAACCGTCACGCAGACAAGTCGGATTATTGTTTTTCGGTTCCGAAAATGCCGTTCATTACCAGGCGCTCGGAGTTGTTGGCGTGATTGTCCCCTGGAACTATCCGCTCAATTTAGCGATTGGACCACTGATTACCGCCTTGGCGGCAGGTAACAGGGCGATGATAAAGATGTCTGAATATACGCCACGCACTTCCCAGGTGTTTCAGGACTTGATGGCTAACACCTTTAGCGAAGATCTGGTCTCCGTGATCATCGGAGAAGCTGATGTCGCTGCGGAGTTCTCCCGACAACCTTTTGATCACCTGATTTTCACCGGCTCCACTGCGGTTGGACGCATGGTGATGCGCGCAGCGGCGGAAAACCTTACGCCAGTAACATTAGAGCTGGGCGGCAAATCCCCAGCGGTTATTTCGAAAAATATTCCTATTAGCGACGCGGCTGAGCGTATCGCCTTCGGCAAGGCGTTTAACGCCGGCCAAACCTGTATTGCGCCGGATTACATTCTGTGCCCTGAAGATAAGGTAGAGCCCTTTATCGACGCCTTTAGAGAAAAGTTTCGCAAACTGTACGCGTCACTGAAGGACAACCCGGACTACACCGCAATAATCAATGATCGCCAACTCAAGCGCCTGAACGGCTATCTGAAGGATGCTGAAGAGAAAGGCGCCACCCTGATCGAGATGAATCCCGCGAATGAGGACTTCAGCCGGGGAACTCGCAAGCTACCATTGACGCTCATTATCAACGCCACACCGGAAATGAAAGTGTTGCAGGAGGAAATTTTCGGCCCTTTGCTACCGGTTGTCCCCTATCACTCGATTGACGATGCTATTCGCTACATTAACAACCGCCCTCGTCCTTTGGCGCTCTACTATTTCGGCTACAAGAAAAGTGAGCAGAAACATTTACTGGAGCGTACCCATGCGGGCGGCGTCTGCATAAACGATACTCTGGTGCACTTCGCTCAGGACGATCTCCCCTTTGGCGGCATCGGGGAGTCCGGCATGGGACACTATCATGGAAAGGAAGGGTTTCTTAACTTCTCCAACCACAAAGCCGTGCATACAAAGCAGCGTTTCCATAGCGGGAAAATTATCTTTCCCCCACACGGCACCCTTCTGCACCAATTGGTATATAAGCTGTTCCTGCGCTGACCGGAACAACTTTATTGGCCTTACTCAGACTAGCTACTCACCGAGCGTCCGCCGCCATACGCGACTGACGCTCGGCTTGCGCAGCGCCGTCATGGCGCGTAGCCTATACGCGAATTGCGCGCCGTCAGACGCGCGCTCACCTGACTCCCATAACAACCTTTAGCTGACGCCGGAATATTCCGTCTATGAATACCGTTATTTACCCAGGCACCTTTGACCCCATTACCAATGGCCACAAAGACTTGATCGCCCGCGCTTCGCGCATCTTCGATAAAGTCGTAGTGGCCGTCGCAGCCAGCCCGAAAAAGAACCCTCTATTCTCATTGGAGGAACGGGTGGACCTGGTGCGTAAGGTCGTCAAGCCATTCTCGAACGTGGACGTCAAAGGGTTCAGCAATTTGCTGGCGGATTTCGTGCAACAGAACCAAGCCAATATTATTCTTCGCGGTCTTCGCGCCGTTTCCGACTTTGAATATGAGTTTCAACTCGCCGACATGAACCGCAAATTGGCGCCGAATGTAGAAAGCCTGTTTCTTACCCCGGCCAACCACCTCTCCTACATTTCTTCCACGCTGATCCGAGAAATCGCTGCGCTGGGCGGCGATGTGACAGAGTTTGTAGATCCAATCGTATCTAAGGCGCTCGAACAACAATTCGCATTGCGCAAGTGATTCCAGGGTTGTGTTTTTGATACAATCAGCGTGTTTCTAGAGCACTGTATAGTCGGATGGGGCGATAAAAGAGCGGCGTCGGCCACTCTGTCCGACAAGCATGAGGTACCCTATGGCGCTAATGATTACGGACGACTGCATCAATTGCGATGTATGCGAGCCGGAATGCCCGAATGAAGCAATTTCTCCGGGCGAAGAAATATATATTATTGATCCTAACAAATGCACCGAGTGCGTCGGCCACTATGACGAACCTCAGTGCCAACAGGTATGCCCTGTCGATTGTATTCCTCTGGACCCGAATAAAGTGGAAACGGAAGAGGAATTAATGTCGAAATATTACAAACTGACAGGCAACACGCCCGCCTGACCCGCCTCCCGGGACGGACCTTCAACCTTTCCGTCCCAACCTTTTCCAGCTTCCCACGTATAAATACAGCAAAAAAACCTCACTCTCTTTTACTTGTTTTTACCTGATATAAAGGAGTTAGCTCCATTAGTTCACGACATTTTTAAGCAATGTAAGCTAAACTTATATACTGGAAATGTATTTCCAAACGGCGAGGCCGTCTCATCATTGTATTGTTTGCTGGAGATAGATCATGGCTACCCGTGAGCGAGAAAAAGACACTGAAGACGAACAGATGACCGAAGCGCAACGGCTGACGCTGCTTGAAAAAAGCATGTCGCTGAACCGCTTTTTCTTGCTGCTGCTCGCCATGCTGATCGTGGTGACCCTATCCGTCACCATCACCGTTTCCATCATCAGCGCCATGGATGGGGGAGATACCGCCAAAACAGCAGAGATCGTCGACCTGCAAAACAAAGTGCAGGAGTTGCGACAAGAGCTTCAAACTACCCGCGAGCAGGTTGCAGCTCTGAACGCACAGATCCCCGCCATGAAAACCGCTATCGCTAACGGCAGCGCCCCGGCTTTTCAACGCCTGCTGCTGAAGCAGGAAGCCAGTTATCAGGAGTTTATACGTGGCGTTAAAGAAGGGATGTACGACTTGGCGCGCATGGTGCCAGGGTCCCGCACATGGCTGGAGCTTTACAACGAAAAGATGGATCGCGCACTCCAGCTCAGCCAGGAGCGCCAGCGGGAACTACAGCGCTTGAATACTGGCGGCGTACTGATAGAACCAGGCGGCTGAATTCAGGTTCAGCCCCCTTCGCTTTCAGATCCCATCAATACGGACATCCAGCGCGTCTCTTCGCTGGAGTCCAATGCGATTTTCAGCATCATAGTCAGCGGAACGGACAGCAACATGCCAACCGGTCCCAGCACCCATCCCCAGAATACCAAAGAAAGAAACACTACCAGCGTAGACAAGCCCAGCCCGCGCCCCATGAACTTGGGCTCAACAATATTTCCCATCACGACGTTAATCACCACATACCCTGCGCCGGCTATCGCAGCATGACCAGGCCCAAGCTGAATCAGCGCCAGCAACACCGCTGGAATCGCAGCAATGATCGACCCTATATTCGGGATAAAATTGAATAGCAAAGCGAGCAAGGCCCATAACAGCGCATAATCGACGCCCAGCGCCAGCAGCATAATCCAAACAATCAGCCCTGTTACCAGGCTGATGATGGTTTTTATCGACATGTAACGTTTTACATTGTCGAGAAACAAATCCAACCGCTCAAAGGCCATGCGTCCCTTAAAGGCGCGATGCAGCTTGTTAGGCAGCACTGTGGCCTCAAACACCATAAATATTACCGTCAGCACAATAAGGAAGGCGTTGGATAACACGCCGCCCAATCCCCCCAACATATTCGTTGCGGTCTTCAGCAGAGAGCCAGGATTGAAGTAATTCTTCACGACCTCCTGGGAGATATGTATCCCCATTGAGTTCAGCCAACTTATGAACTCCCCGCTTACACCTTGCAGACGCTCCTGGTAAAAATCGAGGTTTTCCTTAAAGTCCGCCATTGATGACGCGATGACGCTCGCCACTATAAGCTGCGCGCAGGTAATTCCCACCAGCACCAAGATCAGTGACAGCCAGGCTGGCGCCCCTTTGGATTGAAGGAAAAGAAAGGGCGGCGTACACAAAATTGCGAAAAACGCGGAGAGAAGAAAAACGGAAACGATGGATTCCGCTTGCTTGACGCCAGCGACGACAACGATAAACGCCGCCAGAGTAATCAAAAAACGCGCGCCAGCAGAAAAGCCTGCCTGCTGAGACATAAAAAATGCTCCTGAAAGTTGCGGAGAGTCGACGACCTAAACGGAAGCCAGCTGAGTAAGCAAAAAGTTCTGGGCGTTGAAGCGCTCCTCGCCTTCTTCCATCGCCTTACGCTCATAGGAGCCGTCCGGCTGCAGAAGCCATGCGTTGGAGTTATCCCGCAAATACGCATCCAACTCGCTCTTGATGCGCTCCGCCAGCTCTTTACGCTCAATGGGAAAGCAGGTTTCCACCCGATTCAACAGATTGCGCACCATCCAATCCGCGCTGGAAGCGTACACTTCATGTTTGCCGTTATTGTGGAAATAAAAGACCCGCGTATGTTCCAGAAACCGCCCTACAACTGACCGCACCTGGATGTTCTCCGAGACGCCGGGCAGACCGGGACGAAGACAGCAAATTCCGCGAATCAACAAATCAATACGCACGCCGGCTTGCGAGGCCTCATAGAGCGCCGTAATGACTTTGGGTTCCGTCAGCGCATTAAACTTTGCCAGAATGTAGGCTTCTTTTCCCGCTTTTGCATTTTCAGCTTCGCGGCTGATCAAGCCCAGCAATTTGTCATGCAAGGTAAATGGAGCATGAAAAAGCTTACGGATTTTCAAAGCTTTCCCCATTCCAGTGAGCTGAAGAAAAATTCTGTGCACATCTTCGCAAAGCGCATTTTCAGAGGTGAGCAGGCTGTAGTCCGTGTATAACCTCGCGTTGCTGGCATGATAGTTACCTGTGCCCAAGTGTACGTACCGCCGTAACTGCCCTTCTTCTCGACGTACGATCAAAATCATCTTGGCGTGGGTCTTGAAGCCGACCACGCCATACACAACGATAACCCCCGCTTCTTGCAAGCGGCTCGCCAACTCCAGGTTTTCCGCCTCATCGAACCGGGCGCGCAGCTCGATAACCGCCGTTACTTCCTTGCCACGACGGGCGGCGTCCACCAGGGCGGCGACTATTTCAGACTGACTGCCGGAACGATACAGCGTCTGGCGAATGGCCAGCACATTGGGGTCTTTCGCAGCCTGACGCAGGAGATCGATGACCGGCGTAAAGCTCTGAAACGGATGTAACAGCAAAATATCCTGCTTGGCGACAACCTCAAACAGGTTTTCTTTATGTCGCATCTCCTTGGGCAACCCGGGCGTGAATCCGAGATACTGCAGGTCGGGACGGTTAACAAAATCGTTTACAGCCAGCAATCGCGTCAGGTTGACGGGACCGGCGACTCGGTAGCACTCTGTCTCCGTCAGGCCAAACTCCTGCAAAAGAAACTGCACCAGCTCTTCCGGGCAGTTATCCGCCACTTCCAGTCGCACCGCATCGCCAAATCGACGGCTCAGAAGCTCGCCACGCAGAGCCTGCGCCAAGTCTTCCATATCATCCTCTTCCAACACCAAGTCCGCGTTACGAGTAATGCGGAACTGATACATGCCTTTCACCGTCATACCAGGGAACAGGTCGTCGGCATGGGCGTGAATGACAGAAGAGAGAAAGATCAGGTTGTCGCCCCCTTCACAAACTTCGTCCGGCAGACGCACCAGTCTCGGCAGTGATCGCGGCGCAGGTACGATCGCCATGCCGGTCTCGCGACCGAATGCGTCCTTACCGTCCAGTTCGACGATAAAGTTCAGGCTTTTATTGACCAAACGAGGAAAGGGATGACTGGGGTCCAAACCAATAGGGTTGATCACCGGCAGCAATTCACGCTCGAAATACTGGGCCACCCAATCCCTCTGAGTAGGCGTCCAGTCCGCACGGCGCAGAAAGAAGATGTTTTCCTGCTCCAAGGCGGGGATCATTAAATCGTTCAGCTCAGTGTATTGCTGCTCGACCAGCTTGTGCGCCTGCTCAGCGATATGCTGCAACGTCTGCGCCGGCGACATGCCATCAGCGCCGACTGTCTCACGCCCATATTTGATCTGTTGCTTAAGGCCCGCCACCCGAATCTCGAAAAATTCGTCCATATTGCTGCTGAAGATGCATGAAAACATCAGCCTCATCAGCAGAGGGTGGGAAGTGTCCATGACCTGATTCAACACTCGGGCGTTAAACTGCAGATGGCTCAGCTCACGGTTGAAGAAATACTCGGAACTGTTCAGGTCTATTGCTGGGACCTGAGAGGCGTCCACCTCCCCTTCTAACACATCGTTAACGGCAACCGTTGTCGAATCGCTACTCATGAAACTGTAATCCTTAAGCGTTTGTTGGTTATGTCTGTTTTAAGTGTTGCGCCGCCTTCTTGGCGAAATAGGTCAATATCCCATCGGAGCCAGCACGTTTGATACACGTCAGCGACTCCATCATTACCGCAGTTTCATTCAACCAGCCCTGCTGAGCCGCCGCCATATGCATGGCGTATTCACCGCTGACCTGATATACAAATGTCGGAACCTGAAATTCTGATTTGGCCCGACGCACTATATCGAGGTAGGGCATACCGGGCTTGACCATGATCATGTCAGCGCCTTCGGCCAAATCCAACGCGATTTCCTGCATGGCCTCATCGCTGTTGGCGGGGTCCATCTGATAGCTGTATTTATCGCTTTTCCCCAGATTGGCGGCTGAGCCGACCGCGTCACGGAATGGTCCATAATAGGCGGACGCATACTTCGCCGAATAAGCGAGTATCCTAGTATTAATATAGCTTTGTTTTTCCAAGGCGCCGCGCAACTCGCCGATACGGCCGTCCATCATATCCGAGGGCGCTACGACGTCCGCGCCGGCTTCAGCGTGAGTCAGGCCCTGCTTGACCAGCACATCCACCGTTTCGTCGTTGAGCACATAACCTTTATCGTTAATCAGGCCGTCCTGCCCATGGGTGGTATAAGGGTCCAGGGCTACGTCGGTGATAACCCCCAACTCGGGAAAGCGGCTTTTCAGCGCCCGCACAGCGGTCGGGACCAGCCCTTCGGGGTTATAGGCTTCCGCAGCATTCTCGCTTTTGCCCGCCGCAGGAATCACAGGAAACAAGGCGATAGCGGGAATACCCAGCCCCACCAGCTCTTCCGCCTCACGCAACAAATCCTCGACATTGACCCGCTCAATCCCAGGCATGGAGTCGATCTTCTGCGCCTTCTCCCTGCCGGGGAGAACAAACACCGGGTAGATCAAATCATCAACGGTAAGCGTGGTTTCGCGCATCAATCGACGGGAAAAGTTATCGTAACGCATGCGCCTCATGCGCACAGCCGGATATTGACGGGGGGTAAATGCCACGTAATCGCCCTCTATGCTGTCAGAAAATTTATCGCATCATGATAAGCCTTTGTTTTAATGAGCGCCACGCCATTTCCTCACCTTAGAGAAGGGATTTCAGGCAAGATAAATTGAACTATTCTCCTCAGTACGAGGTCTATTTCATCACTGACTTTTTAACGCCTTTGGGTTTCGGAAATAAGACATGAAAGCGAAAAGACTTAGCCTGTTATTGCTGTTGGCGTTGCTGATCGGCGCTTTTTTTCTGTTCGATTTTAACCGCTACTTCAGCCTTGAGTATTTTGCAGAGCAACGGGAAGCGATATCCGCCTACACCACAGCCAACCCTCTCACCGCCGCCGCCATTTATTTTGTCGTCTATGTGGTGGTTACGGGCCTGTCTTTGCCAGCGGCGGCCGTTTTGACACTTGTCGGAGGCGCAGTTTTCGGCTTGTTCGAAGGAACCTTGCTGGTATCTTTCGCCAGCGTGATTGGCTCCACTATCGCCTTCTTAGTTTCACGACTCTCTTTGCGCGACTGGGTGCAGGATAATTTCGGCGACTCGCTGCAAGCTATTAACGCAGGCGTCGAACGAGAGGGGGCAATGTACTTGTTTGGGCTTCGGTTAGTGCCGCTATTTCCGTTTTTCGTCATCAATCTGGTCATGGGGCTGACGCCTATAAAAACCCGCACTTTCTTCTGGGTCAGTCAACTGGGCATGCTTCCCGGCACTATTGTGTACGTCAATGCAGGCACTCAGCTCGGACAAGTTCAGTCCGCCTCTGGCATCCTGACTCCCGGATTGATAGCTTCTTTTGTTCTACTCGGGATATTTCCCTTTATCGCCCGACGCATCCTGGACGCGCTGAAAGCACGCAAAGCCTTGGCGGGGGTCGATAAGCCAACTCATTTTGATCGCAATCTGGTGGTTATTGGCGCCGGCGCGGCGGGCCTGGTGACGTCCTACATCGCTGCGGCGGTGAAGGCCAAAGTCACCCTTATTGAAAAGCACAAGATGGGCGGAGACTGTCTGAACACGGGGTGTGTGCCCAGCAAAGCGTTAATCCGGTCAGCAAAGATCGCCAATTATGTCGAACGCGCTGGCGAGTTTGGCGTCCAGACCAGTAATCCCCAGGTAGATTTCGCCGCCGTCATGGAGCGCGTGCAGTCCGTGATCAGACAGGTTGAGCCTCACGACTCCGTGCAGCGTTACACCGACCTGGGCGTTGAGTGTCTCGAAGGTGAGGCGACCATTCTCGACCCTTACCGGGTAAAGGTGAATGGGCAGGTTTTGACAACACGCAATATCGTCATCGCCACCGGCGCCCGCCCTTTTGTTCCGCCAATTCCTGGCCTGGATTCAGTGGAGTATTACACCTCCGATACAATCTGGAGTCTGCGCGACAAGCCAGAGCGTCTACTGATCATTGGGGGCGGCCCTATTGGCTGCGAGCTTACCCAGGCGTTTCAGCGCCTCGGCGTCAAGGTCACGCAGCTGGACATGTCCCCCCGGTTGATGCCAAGAGAAGATGTAGATGTCTCCGCAGTGGTGGAGGAGCGTTTTCGTAGCGAAGGCGTTGACTTGCGCTTAGGTTATAGTGCAAAAGCGTTCAAAAGAGACGCCTCTGGAAGCAGCCTGTTGATCTGCGAAAAGGACGGGGAAGAAATAGAACTCGCCTTCGATAAAGTGCTTCTGGCGGTCGGGCGCAAAGCCAACACCAGCAATCTGGGGCTGGAGAATCTGCAACTAAGCGTGAACAAAGACGGCACACTGCAGGTAAATGAGTACTTACAGACAGGGATACCGACTGTCTACGCAGCAGGCGATGTGGCAGGCCCCTACCAATTTACGCACACAGCCGCCCACCAAGCCTGGTACGCAGCGGTAAACAGCCTGTTTGGCGTATTTCGAAAATTCAGAGCGGACTACCGGGTAATCCCCTGGGCGACTTTCACTGATCCTGAAGTCGCGCGCGTTGGATTAAATGAGCAGGATGCTATCGCTCGCAATATTCCCTACGAAGTCACCCGTTATGGCATTGACGACCTGGACCGCGCCATCGCCGACAGTGAAGCGCATGGATTTATAAAGGTATTGACCGTCCCCGGGAAAGACAAAATTCTCGGCGCCACTATTGTCGGCCATCATGCGGGTGAGTTGATAACAGAGTACATCACCGCGATGAAGCACGGCATTGGTCTAAACAAAATCCTGGGGGTTATCCACATCTACCCGACTTTGTCAGAAACCAATAAATACGCCGCTGGCGAGTGGAAACGCGCGCACGCACCGCAAAAAGCGCTGCAATGGCTGGAGAAATGGCATCGCTGGCGACGCAAGAGCGATACCGATACGAACTCTGCGTTAGGACAAAGCAACAACGAAATTTAGTGTAGATACAGTGTGGGCGCGCTCAACAAACTGAGAAGGAGCTCCTGCTCAGTTTGCGCGCCAAGAAAGGCTAGTTTCGAATCACCGTATGCTGCACGACACGGCTTGTAGCGGGTTGAGCAAACTCAGCATCCGCTGTGAACTCGCCACCCGATAATTGCGGGGCTAATCCAGCGCCCCCAAGGAAAAACGCCGCAGCGAACAGAAAAGCTCCTGTCGCCAGACAGCCTCCGCCCAATACCCGGGACGCCCAAATGCGACGGCGCTGCCTGCGATTGGTAAATAAAGCGCGCCAATGACATACATTAGTAGGCTCCTGCAAAAACACGCAATTAAGCACGCGACGGCGTACATGATGAACACTGTCGGCGGCGGTTTCGTCCTGCTGTCGCAGGTAGAGCACAATAATAAAGAGGCAAATAGCCAGCACTACCGAACCCAGCAGGATGTGAATAACATCCACCTGCTGCCCTAACAGCATGGCTCCACCGAGAATGCCGGCGACCAGCATGGTCATGGAGGCGATCATCAACGCTACTAAACGGCCAATACGAGTGTGTTTGCGACGGGAGCGGGAGAACGAAAGTTGAACCTGATCGCCAATCTGCAGACCAGCGATACACTTGTCATCAAGAGAGGTGAAGCGAATTCTATCGCCTTGCCAATGGTATTCGATAACAGGAAAAAAACTGTATGACGCTTTGCCTGGTTGCGCCTGTTTTTTGCGCATGCCATAACCGGGCTCAAGCGACACGACGCGCCCTTGAACGGCGTAAGCGCAGTGGAGAAACCGGGTGAACTCCCATATCAGGACCCACCCTGCAGTGATGAGCGTAAGGCCCATAAGCAGAATCAGGACGTCCATTGTGTTTTCCTTATTATTATCTTGTTTTCAACGCAATTTATTATTTGATGAGTGCACGCTGCGAAGGGAGAGTATAAAGAAGGAAAAATCTCACAGCAATAGCGTGACGCAGGTCTCAGGCAAGGAATTAAAGAAAAGCAAGGAGGGGGAATAATATTGACAATTAGAACAAAGACTTAATAAAAACATTGGCCAGCGCCGAGCCACCCGTTCGACGTTTATCATGCATCGAAACGGGCCCCGTTACGCCGCACAACTAATTCGTTATATCGGACTGCTTCCGTATTGCATATCCGGTTTTCGGGGGGGATCAGCACGCACGTCGTTAGCGATAGTTTGCACCTGACCTCCACGCTGCAGGAAGGACTCAATATCGCTCTGCAATTGCTCACGAATTTTGTTCTTCAGGGCAAGCGACTGAGACTCAGATTGCGCAGTCTGCTTGACCGCCACACCATCATCGTCAGAATCAGTCGCGCCGGAGTCATAAGCAGGCTCCAGATCCTCAAAGTCGTCGTTATCAATGTCGCTCATGGGGTTGCCTCCAAAAGACAGAGTATATGGTCGCTATCCTTTGTTGTTATGTCCTCTGGGAATTTTCAACCTATTTATAGTTGAGCCATGAAGCTCTGCAAATATTCTAAGAGAAGAATTTTGTATCAAACTGTGATTTTCTGTAAGCAGCGGCCAGCAAGGCGTTGAGGCGCGCCATCATAACGCGGAGACTCACATCCCATAACAAACCCTCTAAACACAAAATATGGGGGCGGCGAGAGAAATTGAGAGGAAAATATAGTAAGAGGGGCTTAAAGATCCAGCAAAGGAACGGGCTTGCCCACGATATAGCCTTGCACCCAGTCCACACCGATTTCACTCAGCGCTTCCAGGACCTCCACACTTTCCACGCACTCGGCGATCGTCGCCATTCCCATGAAGCGCCCCAGTTCATTTATAGAGCGCACCATGGCGTAGTTGGTCATGTTTTCATGAATGTCACGCACAAATACGCCGTCTATTTTGAGAAAGTCGACAGGGAGGCTTTGTAGGTAGGCGTAGGAAGAGAACCCCGTACCAAAATCATCCAACGCAAAGCGACAGCCAGTGCGTTTTAGCTCACGAATGAAGTCCGCGGTGTAGTGCAAGCTGGCGACCGCCGCGGTTTCAGTGATTTCAAAGCAGACTTTTTGAGCAGGAAAGCCGCCCTTTCTGAAATGGCCTTCGAGGAACTCCAAAAAGCCATCGTCACTGAGGGAGTGTCCGGAAAGATTAATAGTGAAACCGCCCATATTCTCGAGCTTGGCGGGATTGGCGCGCATCCAGGACAACACGTTATCCACCACCCAGCGGTCAATATATATGGAGCGTTTATAACGCTCACCCGCTTCGATAAAAGCCGCTGGAGAAATAGGCTTACCGTTCTGGTCGTTCAGACCCAACAGTATTTCATAGAAATGCTCGTCGCTGGTCTTATCCATAGACTGGATACGCTGCGCGCGCAGCCATAAGTCGCAATCGTCTATCGCCTGATCGATCCGGGAAACCCAGTGCAACACTTCCTGCTGGAAGACTTGATCACGATCCTCTTCCAAGAACAGTTTCACACGGCTTCCACCTGCGCGTTTGGCTGAGCGACAGGCCAGACTGGCGTGGTTCAGGAGTGCGCTGGCGTCAGTACTGCCACCGTTGATCATGACGACGCCCACGCTGAGCGCAGCGGAGAAGTGGCCTTCGCCAGCTTCAAACCGGTGCTTGGAAAACTGCTTGCATACCCGCTCTGCTGCATCCAGCGCCACGTCCTGGCTCGCTGGAGAAACCAGCAAGGCGAATTCGTTACCGCCAATACGCCCCAACTTGAGTTCAATGTGTAATTCGTCCAGCCAGCTATCCACCAGCAGGCTGAAATCGCGTAATAGCCGGTCGCCAATGGCGTTGCCGTAATTACTGTTAATAGCGCCGAATTGATCAATATCGAAAACAATCAGCGCTGCGGTTTCATCGTTGTTTTTCACCCAGGTGGCGAGATACTGCAACTGCTTCTCAAATTCGTGCCGGTGCATACAGCCGGTAAGAGGGTCGTGCACGGCCTGAATGGCCATCTTGTGATAGAGGTCCTGGACGATTGAATAAAGGCTTTGGTCGACAAAAGGTACTTCTCCCTCTTGCACACGCGCAAGCTGCCCCCGATCCATCTTTGTCACCAAATCGCTATAGTCCAAGTGCACCTCATGTAAACCCTGGGGGGTTAGAAAGACAAATTTATAAGCATCCTCCCCAACCCACACCAGACGCATGCGTTGAGTAGTATCCGCCTCGCACATTTCCACCCAATCCCCCACCTGCAACTGATGCGCTCTTTCCTGCCAGCGTTCCGCCAGCTCAGAATCGCTCTCAGCGCCGATTTCATCGGCTTCCTCGGTAGTGGGGTAAGCGGCGACCAAAGTGTAAGTAACCGCCAAATCATCTGCAAATATGGCGCGTAACTTTTTGCAAACGGCGGAAGCCTTCTGCGGGTCGGGGCTGCTGAACAACTCTTTTTCAATCAGGTCCAGCATGGCCGGGCCTTCAAGCTCACGCTCGAACGCCAGGTCTTCGCTATCATTCTCCCTTCCCAGCCAGTCATGCAACTGCTCGATAACGGCGAAATAGTCCGCTACGCTGTCGCTATCGCCACCTTCTTTAAGCAGCGCCAGCACCATGAAATTTTCCCATCCCGCCGCCAGCAGCTCCAGGATTACGTCCGCCACCTGAGCGCCCGCCAAAAGCGTACTGATGCGTCGCGACACCGCTTTCCGCGCCCGCTTCAGCCTATCGCGACCTTCACAGGTTTTAGCAATGCGCTCTGCGTTGCGAACAAAGGCGCGCTCCTGCCGCTCCACCAATTGTTCCAAACGGCTGGATACGGATTCCAGCAACGCCGCATCCAACCGGCCTGCTGAAAGCTCATCAATCACTTCGTTAAGCACTTTTTCCAGACTCTTGCTGGAAACCCGATCAGCGGAGGCCAGGGCCATAAAGTGATTCAACACGCTACGGGCTGGATGCCGGCTATCATCCAGGAAGGTGCTGTCTTTCAGCAGCAAAAACAACAGAGGCATACGCAACTGGTTGATCAGCCCTTTCAACTCCGTTGGCATGTTGCGGGAAGACAGCGGCGCGAAGATGCGGTCCACCAAGTCGACGCGATCCCACACCTCTTGCGAATCGGAAGGCATATTCACTCGCCCGCCTTCCGCCATAATTTCGACTACTTCCCGGATAGTCCCGTCTTGCTGCGCAAGAGAACCTAACAGCTCTCGCTGGTTTTGCTGCAGGTCCTGCAACAGCTGGGTTGCGCCGTATTCATAGTCGGCTCCTGGCTCGGAAACGCCGCGGGTAGGCGCATAACCGCCCCGCTGCATCCTGACCAGACTGAGTATACTGCCCCGGGGAGCACGCATCCTGGGGGACAATGGCGTCGCTGCGGCAGGAGCATCCTGAGAAAAATCCAGTCCTTCCAAGTCTGGAGCGGCGCCATCTGTAATCTTAGGCGCAGGCGAGCGCGCCTTGGCGCGCCCTTCCGACCAATTGGTGCGCATTTGGTCCAATGGCACAGCTTTAAGGCCATGCGACTTGAACATATCGATAAACTCGTCGGAGGAATCCGCCAGCTCTCGCGTCAACAGCCGCTCAAAGGCCAAGTACAGAACTGGCTTGGCGGGGTCGGGAGTCTGTAAGGAGTTTACGGCGTAGTGCAGACATTGACATAACACCGCCGGGCCCATTGGATTCCAGCGGTCGTCGATATCTTTGCCTGACACCTGGCTGAGCATCTGATTGAGTTCAAACAGCCTGGAGCGCTGCCGATTCGCCACAGCGGTCGCCACCATTTGCACTTCCAGCCAGTCTTCAAATTGCGTCTTATCCACTAACTCCAGTTCACTGGATGACCACTCGCCCATAGGTCGGGCGCCAAATAATAGATCCAGCTCTTGATGCCAGTGCTCAATGAAGTCTTTTTTGAATTTTTTGCGCCCTTGGGTAAACAGAACCTTGGCGTCTCGGAACGCATTAATATCGCGCAGCACCGCGCTGGAGCCGATACGGGTATTCAACTCGGTTTCGATATTGGCGAAGAATGTCTCCAGCAAATTGCCGATAAGACGCTCCGCCGCATTCTCAAACCACTCCTTCAGCTTCTGTCGCTTACTGCGGGTGGTGTAGGACGGCAAATTGGATGCGCTTTGCCGAATCTTGAGCATCATTTCCAGTAGCTGGGGCTGGGACTGGAGAAACTCTATTCCGACCTTGCGCCCTTCCACTCTGCGAGTGTCAGCCAGCAGTCTGAGATGGTGTTCGCTACCGTTGTACTGGCAGAAGATATGCACTTCCACCCGGCAGTCCGGTTTTTCCCTCAAATGCTGCGCCAGCTTTTCCGAGTCTATATCAGCCAACAACATGCCGCCTGCGCAAATGTTGGCGACCCCGCATGAGGCAGGGGTGAACCCTTTGGCCACGATAAGCGCTTCATGTTGCAGCGAATAACGGGGGTGTTGGCGTTTGTTGTTTTGCATCAAAACAATACAGGCGTCATATGAAGGTTCCCTTAAATCAGTTTAGTCATCGCCCACGATTCGGCAACCGCCAGCCCCTTGGGCTACCGAAATTACAAAAGTCGTGTATCACCAGACATTCCTGGGCGACGGATTTTCCGATGAAGCGCAAACTCAGCGCCGCATGGGAAAGCCCGCCGCGGATTACTGCAGGGAACAACTCATCAGGAAAGGAAACCTCTTTTATATTTATTGAAACTTCGTAATACTTTCACGCACTTACTTTTCCTTACTGCAACATTCGCCCCATGGCCTACCGAGAAACTGAGAAAGTGCGGGCGCGCAAAGAAAGCATCAAATTGCGCCTGTTCAAAGCCGCGGAAGAGCTTATTTCCGAAGCCGGCTTCAAAGGAGCCTCCGTGGCGGCTATCGCTGCTCGCGCCGGGGTAGCCACCGGAACCGTTTACCGCTACTTTCCAGACAAGTCCACACTCTGCGCCGAGGTATTCCGCCATGTCACCCAGCGCGAAGTGGATCATGTCGCCGCCTCGCTTAACGCCCCGGGCGATATCGATGACCGCCTGCGCCTTGCAATCGCCACTTTCGCTCGCCGCGCTCTGCGCGGGCGACGTCTCGCCTATGCGCTGATCGCAGAGCCGGTAGACCCGGTGCTGGATCAGGAGCGCCTGAACTACCGCCAGGCCTACGCTGAGTTGTTCAGTCAAACGATAGCGGAAGGCGTCAAGTCCACTGCGCTACGTCCGCAAAATCCGGAAGTCAGCGGCGCAGCCCTGGTCGGCGCATTGGCGGAATCTCTTATTGGTCCACTGGCCAAACAGATCAAGTCCTACGTCCCCGGCCTGAGCAGTGATATGCAACCACCTATTACGGCAGACCACCCTATCGTCATGGATATTGCAGAATTCTGCATTAATGCGCTCGGGCCTATTCCAAAGCGCTGATGACGAAAAGCCCCCTTCATGCCTTCAACAAAGTTCGCCGAGGGGCGTAATGATCGCCGAAAACAAGCCGTAACGCTACTGGCGCAAGCCTGACGGGTCTGTCAGAATGCCATGGCCCTCAGGCAAGTTCCTGACGCGGATCAACAATTATTTATCGCAATCGATAGCACATTAATATCAACCAATTAGACTAGACCCCACCAAAAACGCTCATGGCTACTCAGAAAAAACCGGTTCCGGCTCTTTATATTGGCGTAATTATGTTTGCGCTTGGCCTCTTGATCGCCACACTCTTGCACTCGACCCGTTTTACTCAAGGCGCCCATTCAGCCCCCGTTGCTGGCGACTCGCTATTCACTCTGCAAGGGCAGGAATATAATCCAGAGCAGCTGCCATACGCTGAAGCCGCTGCGCTGTTCGAGCTTGAGCAACAGATTTTTGAACGCAAGTCACAAATTCTGGAAAACGCCGCGCTTCAGGTGCATTTCCAGAATTTGGCGAAGACGCGCAATGTCTCCAAAGAGCGCATTCGTGATGAGCTGATTGAGGCCAAACCAGTAACCGACGAGGATGTGTCGCAGTTTTTTGAGGCCAATAAGCAACAGATTCAACGTCCTTTTTACGAGATCAAGGACGCCATTAAGGACGCTTTGCAAAAAGACCGAATCCAGCGTGCTGAACACGACCTTATCGAAAGCCTGAAAAAGCAGGGTCAACTCAGCATTAATCTGCGCGAGCCCAACGCGCCTGTCGCCGACCTGCAATTGGCGGGCTATCCTGTTCGGGGAAATGCACAGGCGTCAGTCAGTATCGTCGAGTTTGCGGATTTCCGCTGCCCTCACTGCAAACATGCGTCGCATACCCTGCGTAAAATAGTGGAAGCTCAAAGCGATAACGTACGCTGGACCATGGTCGACTTTCCCGTGACTGGAAAAACCTCTGTATATCTGGCGCAAGCCGCCTATTGCGCCGGCAAACAAAACAAATACTGGGAATTCCATGACGCACTCTTCGACTACGACGGAAAGTTAAACGAAGCCTCTGTCGCTGGAGTCGCGGAAAGTCTGGGGCTCGACAAAACAAAAATCGAAGAATGCGCCTCCAGCCCAGAAGCTGTGCAGTTTGTCGAAAAAGAACAAAGTCAGGCCATGGCGCTTGGCCTGCGCGGTACGCCAGCGATATTTATTAATGGCCTGCCCTTCCATGGAGATAATCTGGAAGCTGCGCTGGAAGAGGCCGTCACGGCGGCAGTAGCCCGCTCTCACGCGGGTTAACACGGCACATCAACGAGGGCTTCATCATGCATGGCTTCGTGGTGAGAATAGAATTCCAGTTGCAGGGTTGCCTCTCCCTAAAAGAAAAGCGTCAACGCACCAGCGGCGTTCGCGAGAAACTGGGACGGCAGCCGCATCTCGCCATTGTCGAGTCCGGGAGCGCGGACTCTCTGCAAACCGGCGAATGGACCCTCATCCTTCTTGCTTCCAGCCGCGCTGCGGCGGACAGGCATCTCGCCCAGCTGGAGCAAACACTGGCGCAGAGCCTGGACGCACGCATAACGCTCTTCGAGCAGGAGTCGCTATAGGATGTCCGAGCCCCATCACAATGGGCTCGGCGACGACGCCGGATTGATGCAAAACAGCCGCCGACTGGTGTAATATCGGGCGACTGGCGCTTGTATTTGACAATCTCTATACTTGCGCGTCGACTCGTTCCGCCCCCTGCGGCAGGTTCAGAGTCTCGGGAATATTGTTGCAGGACACGCGGGGGACGACTCCGCGCGTTCCGAAAGCGCCATTAAGCGGTAGCGGGGTCCTATGTCGAAGACCAAAAAAATCGCCAAAGCCAGTTTGGAAACCATGTATCGGGTATTCACCATTCCCGAGGCGCCTAATTCCACACTCGGCCGAATCGACCAGAAAATCTCACAAAATCTGGCCGGATTCCTACAGGATCACATTGTGGCGGTGGAAAAAGATCTCAGCGAAATGGAGAAAGACTTCGCCGAGTCCCGCATTCCAGAAGATCCCGTATTTGTCTCCGAGCAAACCCAGTTTTTGCTGGATAAGCTCGTATCACAGTCTGTACATACAGCCTCCCCCAGTTTTATCGGCCATATGACGTCAGCGCTGCCCTATTTCATGCTGCCGCTGTCGAAAATCATGATCGCGCTGAACCAGAATCTGGTGAAAACAGAAACCTCCAAAGCGTTTACGCCGCTGGAGCGCCAAGTTATCGGTATGATGCATCGACTCGTCTACGACCGGGACGACGCTTACTACCGTGAGTGGATGCACAGCAGCAGCGTGGCGCTAGGCAGCATGTGCTCAGGCGGCACTGTGGCCAACATTACAGCGCTTTGGGTAGCAAGAAATCTGTGCTTCCCCGCAGACTCCGTCTTCAAAGGCGTTCGCCGGGAAGGCATGTTCAAAGCGCTCAAGCATTACGGTTATGAAGGCGCAGCCGTACTAGTCTCCAAGCGGGGCCACTACTCGCTCAGTAAGTCCGCCGACCTGCTGGGCCTTGGCAGCGACAACATTATCGCTATTCCTACCGGGGCAAATAACAAAATAGACTTGCAGGCTCTGCGCGCCACCTGCGAAGAATTACAAGCAGCCAAAGTCCGCATTATCAGCCTGGTGGGCATCGCCGGCACGACGGAAACCGGTAACATTGATCCGCTGGAAGACATGGCGGCTATCGCCAAAGAGTTCAATACCTACTTCCATGTAGACGCAGCCTGGGGCGGCCCCACTTTATTCTCTAATAACTACAAGCACTTGCTGCAAGGCATCGAGCTGGCTGACTCTGTCACCATGGACGCTCATAAGCAGCTATATGTGCCCATGGGCGCAGGACTGGTGGTATTCAAAACGCCTTCCACCAGCAACGCCATTGAGCATCATGCCCAATACATTATTCGCCAGGGCTCTCGCGACCTTGGCAGTAAAACCCTTGAAGGCTCTCGTCCAGGTATGGCCATGCTCATCCAGTCCGGCTTGAAAATCATTGGCCGCACAGGTTACGAGATTCTGATCGACCTCGGCATTGAGAAGGCCAAGACCTTTGCGTCAATGATTAATCAGGCGGATGATTTCGAACTGGTCAGCGAACCTGAGCTGAATATTCTCACTTACCGTTATTGTCCCGCCTGGGTCAGGCAGGCCTTCGATTACGCCGATGAAGAGCGTCGCCAGGCCATCAACGATTGCCTCAGCCGGATCACTAAAAGTATCCAGAAAACCCAACGGGCGCGGGGTAAGGCTTTTGTGTCCCGTACGCGCCTCAATCCCGCCGCTTATGACGGACAAGCCTGTGTGGTCTTCAGAGTAGTTCTGGCCAACCCGCTGACGACGGTGGAGATTCTGCAGGATATTCTTGGGGAGCAGCGCGCCATAGCCGCAGAAGACATTCTCTCTGAGCGCATGACTGAACTACGTAGCCTCTGCGCCACAAGGGCGGCGAAAGCAGCGGCGTCTTAAGACGCCGCACTCCTGCAAAACGGTAAAACAGCGCAAAATTCGATCAACATCATTGCACCCGCCAATAATTCAGTGCACATTAAAGGCTTCCCGGCAGTACCACTATGGGAGAAGCTTATGCGTCTGGATTACCGTTCCCCTCTTGCTGACGACGCCAATTTCTGCGCCCTCTCCGGCAACGACCGGCAACGTGTAGAGTTATTTATCAAAGATACAGGCAACGCCACTTACACACTGATCGCATTGGCCGGGCCGGAGAGTAAGCCTGCCGTAAAGGTGAAACTGCAAGGTCCCTATCACAGTATTATGCAAGCCCGCGCCGCAATGAACGCCATAGCTGGATCGCTACTGAATATTAACTTTGCGCTGCTCGAAAACACCATCAGCATATGGGGCCTGCAGGCGCAAGCGCAAGCACGCAAACTCCGGCAGGAACGCAAGCAGAACATGGGCGACTTCCGCTTCAATCCCGACGACGTATATTTTTAACTTGGCCTTAACGCGGCGGAGGCTTGTCGAAGTTGCTTAGCGCCTGTGCTCAGCAGTGCGTCCTTTGACATCTTTTTACATTAGACCCACACAAAGTGGAGAATACCCTGCTAATATAACCAACATACCGGCGCATTTTCGCCGTAGCTATCATCGGCGCACTAATGAAAACTGAGCGCCGCTCACCTTACTAACCTGGCGCCGCTTTTGCCGGGATACATCCTGTTACACAGTCGTTGTTATTATTCGCCGCGTAAGTGTCTATACTAGCCGTTCCGGCCAGTTCGTGGACGCCCCCCCTTGCGGGATCATCCAGGTCTTGTTTGGAGGATTGTGGAAGGCTCTCACGCCCTCTTCAATTTTCCAGCAAAGGACGCCTTCCAGGTTTGGTAAGGCCCACTTAAATCGTATGGAGGCGACCTCGTCTACCGGCAACACCCTAGATAACCAGAAAAACTACGGAGCGTGAATCACATGGAATGGAACATTGATTCAAAACTCAATATAGCTCGTCATATAAGTGGTTTCGAAATGGCATTTGAACTACGGAACGGGGAAATTGTGGAGCTGAGACCTATCCAGGTACCCAAGCACCTGTCGCCGGTTCAAGTATGCCAGCTTATACGCGAGTCTAAATCCGCCATTGAAAGTACTGCAAGGACAGAAGACCGAGGCCACTACTATGGTGGCAGGTCAGCCCCGGCCCACACGCCGAAGGTTGTTGTGAAAAGGAAAAGAACGTTAGTGCTGAATAACGAAACCAACTAGGTTTCCGTGATCAGCGCCCCCTTTACGCCTGCTCATAAACTGGCAGCAGTATCCGCCAGTTGCAGGCGAAGTCAGGGCCAACGTAATATTCCGCTTCAATGGCGGCTTTCCCTTCCTTCTCCAGAATAACAGGCGCGCCTCCCCATAGAACGCTCCGTATCCTCACTGATTCATCCTGTCATTTGGGCCTGTCGTTTCCTTCCCTGACTTAATACAATACCTGCTCGTATTTGAACGTTGCCCGGTTAAACAATGTGACTGACGAAAGGCATCCAGCATACTTTCTGTTGGCGACGCTTCGATTTAAGGGCGTCCGCGCTTATCCAGCCGCGGCGCGGAGAGAAAAGCCGTCTATCGACGCTTTTCCTCACGACAGCCTCTACTAAAGGAAGACGATTCCATGAAATGCACAAGCTGTAACTCAGGCGCACTGAAGCCCGGTTTCCTCGAAGATCTACTAGCCTGCCATATCTGTGACAACTGTGGCGGAACCTTGATCTACCTGCAGGATTATCTGCGCTGGCTGAATTCAGAGCACTCTTTAAGCGAGGTGGATTTTGATCTCGCCGTCAATGCGGAAGACTCCAAAAAAGCGCTGCTCTGCCCCAAAACCGGCCGCCTGATGCTGAAATATCGTATTTCAAAAAATACTGATCACCGACTCGACCTCAGTCCGGAAATTCTCGCCATGTGGTTGGATAAAGGCGAATGGGAATTGCTGAAGCGGGAAGGACTCGCCACCAAATTGAATGCGATTTTCACCGACCCCTGGCAGCGCAAGATTCGCGAAAGCAAAGCCCGGGATGTATTCGAAGCTTTGTACGAAGAAGAGTTCGGCAAAGAAGAGTACGCCAAACTACAAGAAGTTCGTGAGTGGCTGAACAAGCAGCCCAAGGAGAAATCAATGATCGCTTACTTGCTGGCGAAAGATCCCTATTCCGCCAATCGTTAGTTATTAACTTGGCAATGATATTGACCTGTTAATAATCAGACGTCTGCGCGGCGGCCAATCGCGGGAGACAAGGCCTGAGATGCGCAAGCCCTGTCGTTGCAGACAAATAGAAGGGAACGATTTGTCTGCCTGATTCATAGCACAAAAAAAGCGGGTTTTGCGCCCGCTTGTACATATCCACAGTGGAAATTGGCTCCGCTTCTTCAGTCCTCCGGTTTCTTCAGCTCAACACGCAGACTGTCTATTTTGGCGTTCAGGTCCGCCATGCGCTTATGCGTCTCCAAGTCCAGCTGCAGCTTACCATCCATAGTTTTTACCAGGGGATAAATGCTGTGCTGAATAGTGTCAGCCAGCGTCGCCAAGATCTTATCCAACCCAGGCATGGGTTGGTTGATCACCTCCACTTTGGGCGCCACGTCCACTCTTGGCGCGGCGTCTTTCAACTCAGCCATGGCCTTCACCATCCGGGCAAGTTGCTTGACTACATCTGCGGAATGGTCCTTTGGCGCTTCCGCTGGCGAAGCGGGTTTACTCGCCAGGCCGACGACCTCCGTCAACCGGCTCAGCCCATCCGTCATCTCCCTCAGTTGACGCACCGCCTGCTGTGAAGCGTCCATATCTTTCAAGCCGCGGTTTTTGCCGAACTCTTCTTTGATGGCAGTCCAGCGTTTCTGCTGATCAGCCGTCAGTGTTCCACGCAGTTCCGCAAGCTTCAGCAGGTTTTCCTCCGCGCCTTGAGTCAACAGCTGCGACTCGCCCTGATAATGATCTTCCAGCAGCTGCTGTAATTCCTCAGCCGTCATTACCGACGTAATCTTTTCCGCCAACTTGTTCATGTTGCGATAGCTTCCCTGCAGCTTGAACGTCGGTTCAGTACGGTAAGCGTCAGCCTGAGCGCTGCTGCGAATATATTCCTGGTTTACCCGCAATACGACTTTCTGAACGTCCATCAACTTGCCGAGAACATCGACCACTTCTTTAAATTCTGCGCCGCTGTAAGTGTGCTTCATATCCGTCGCAGCCACTTCACGGCCTTTCGCGGCGTTAATGAATTTGTAGAAGTCCTCCATATCCCGAGTCGCCAGCGGAGCAAGCACAGGGTTGGATGTCATCGAGTTCTCGATGTAGCTCATCGCGAACGCGTCCTCCATCCCCCCTAGAACGTCCCCCAAGTTATAGATATCCGCTCGGTTGGCGAGCATGTCCGGCACCTTGAAGGTTTCGCCGCTCTCTGTATAAGGGTTGCCCGCCATGACAATACAGAACTTTTTACCGCGCAGGTCATAGGTGCGGGTTTCTCCATTCCATACGCCTTCCACCCGGCGGGTGCCGTCACAGAGGGAAATGAACTTCTGCAGGAACTCTGGATGGGTATGCTGGATATCGTCCAGATACAGCATGACGTTGTTGGCCAGCTCAAAGCCGAAGTTAAGCTTTATCAGCTCCTGTTTGGCGGTTGAATGGGGCGCCTTTTCAGGATCAAGGGATACGACGTCATGGCCCAGGGACGGACAGTTCACTTTCACAAACGTCAACCCAAGACGACTGGCCGTATATTCCATCAACGTCGTTTTACCGTAACCGGGCGGCGAGATAATCATCAACAAGCCCATATTATCAGTGCGCTTGCTTTCGCCGACGGTCCCCATCTGTTTCGCGAGGTTGTCGCCAATGAACTTGAGATAGTGATCATTAATCAGCTTGTTGCGTACGAACGACGTCAACGGCCTTGGCTTCAGTTCACTCAGGCGCAGCTTCTTACGCGCTTTCTCCAAGGCCTGCTGACGCAGCTTGAGATAGCGTTCATAGCCGGCGATATCCTCTTCCATATGCCGCGTCATTCGCGCAATGAAATCATCCAGCGCCAGTTGCAATGCCTGTTCTTTGATCCGCGGATGTGAACCCAGCAGTCCCGACACAGTAAAGCGTAGGTCGACCTCCCGCTTATCTCGCGGAATCTGATGCTCCGCCGCCAGAATGGCGACCGCCTCGTAGTGATAGTCCTCAAAGGTCTGATCCGCCTTCAGCAGAAACGCCTGTAGCCAGCTTTGCGCCAAACGCCAGCGCGCGCCCAAGTCGCCATCCAGAGACTTCATGCTCTCCTGCAACATATTCCAGGCAGTGGAAGTTTGCAGGTTGAGTTTCATACGTTCATAGCTGTCCATGGCGTACTTGCCGGACTCAAACGCCAGCGTATCTTCACCCAGTTCCGCAGCCAGATAAGCCGCCGCCTGCGCCACATCCACCTCGCTGAAGTCGAGACGTTGCAGGGCGACAAACTCCAACAGCAGCTGACCTAGGGCGTCTTGCAGTTGCGTCATCGCCTGCGGACTGTTCAGCACATCCACCATGATTTGCGCCGCTCGCGCCTGCGCGCGCCACGCAGCGCTTTCCTCATCGCGCTGTCGCGCAGACCAGAACAAGCAGGCCAAGGCGCGAATGCGCCCGGTATAGCGCAGCAACTGCGCCTGATTAATAACCGGCAACACCTTCGCCAGAATCAACGCCGCATCATGGTCATGAATACCCTTTTCATATCCTTCTTTATAGCGGGGTCCGGCAAACTCCGTGACAAATGACTGCACGCCATCGCCAGCCGCCAGCGCCTGCATCACACTATCCTTAAGCGCCACTTGCTTAGGCTGGTTGATATGCTCCAGAAAACGATGCGCGAGGAACTCGGCGCGATACACATCCGGAGTTTCGGATATCAGCGTCATATCCCAATAGCGACGGCAAGCGTCCAGCTCAGGATCGTCGATAAGCTGGTAATAATCACTGCCAGTGACATGGATATACAGCTTGTCATCCCGGGGCAGGATAGACAGATCCAGCTCCTGGGTATTAACGCTGAAACGGTGACGCGGCCCTAACTTGATGACCTTGCCGCCCTCTTCAAAGATATCCGTCTTATCCCGCAGGCCTCTAACCGCCTGCTCTTTCGCGGACTTGAGACGACTTTCCAGGTCATCCGCAGCAATTTGATCGCCCAGTTCACGCAGCTGCTTTACTATCTGCCGGACTTTCTGCGCCAACGCATCCGAAGCGAAGAAAGTATTCACTTCATCCATTTGCTGGAAGCGCTGACAGCGCTTGCCGATACTTTCCAGAATGCGTCCGGCGGCGTCCGCCAGAGTATGCGTCTTGCGTTGACGCTCTTCGATCAGGCGCTGTTTATGCTTGTCGAAGGCGTCATACACTTCGTCGCGCTTGGCGAGGATGTCTCCCAGAAATTCGTCGAACTCGCCGAATTGTCCTTCCAGCTCCTGCAACTGGTTCAACAGGCGGGACAGCAGCTCATCGCATTTATCCGGGGTGTCCGCCAGCCCGAGCGCATTGCTCAAACTCTGTTCAAAGAGGCGAAACTGGGCGGCGAATTGCGCCGTGGCCTCTTTTGAACCCAGCGACTTGGCCTTGTTCTGAACCTTCGCCTTCTGCTGGTTGATCTTGGCGTAAATCTCGGAGATTCCGTCGATAATATGCGTGCGCTGTACGGCGTCTTCCACCTCCAGCGTAGCCACCAGCTCCGACAGCAAGTCCAGTCCCGCACTGATGGAGGCGAACTCTTCCAGCAGAGGTTTCAGCTCTACCCGCGTTTCCAGCTTTTCCGCTTTCTCCGTCAGCTCATCCAGGCGATTGTAATAGCCATCAAGGGCTTTGGGTGTGGCGAGAAATCTGACGGTCTCCTGAGCCAGATCCTGCTCAGTCTCCACCAGCTCTGCTTCCATTGCGTCGATCGCCGCCAGATCGATATAGCGATAATCCCGCAATGTCATCAACCGGCCGCGCAGCTTGCGCGCGCTATCCAGGGCGTTGACGAAATCTCCCGGCTGGCTCCAGGACTCCGGCGACAAGCTTTGGATCAGCTTTTTCTTATCTGCAGCCGCTTGTTCCAGAGCAGTGCGGGAGCTTTCCTGTATCGATGCGACTTTCTCGTACTCGTCCAGCACCAACTCACCGCTGGCGACGAGCTCTTTCAACAGCCCGTGGACTTCCGCAAGCTCCTTGGAATCCAGCCAGTAATACTGGTCGAACAAACGCATCGCGGATTTGATCAATGAGTTGTAATGCTCGAATGAGGCGACATTCTGCTCCACAAGACGGCAAATGCTGAGCAAATCAGAAATGCCGCGCACCAGCTCCTTGTTGCCGATGCGCCCCAGAAACGTTTGACTGGCGGTTTCCTGCGCCGCAAAGGTCTCACTGAAGTACGGCGTCTTCCATACCTGCATGGGATGAATGCGCGTCGGCTCGTCATCCGCCGTGAACACCACCATACGCCCGTCGTTAAGCAAAGCGTAACCATGGCCGACAATGGGATTCTGCAGGGACTTGGTTATCAGGTTGTAGCTGTATAGGCCGCTGATGCCCTGTGGTATTTCGTAGAAGACAAACAGCACGTCCTCGCCATTGGGCGAGCGAATCATGCGCTTGAAGCGAAAGCCGTCGATCTCCTCTTCAAAGTGCTTGAGTTCGCCGGTTTCCAGATAATAACCGCCAGGAAACATAAGACCATGGTCTTCCGGCAACTGAACGCAGGACTGACCAATAGCGTCGATGCGCGTTACTTTGCTGAGGCGTTTGTTGAACACGTAGTAACGCCAGCTCTCCTCCCGATATGGCAGGATTTTAATCAGGATCAGCTCGCCTACTTCCGCATAGAAAAACTGACCGTCGTCCAGTGACTGGTTCTCGTCCTCGACCGGATCGGAAAAAATACCTTCGCCAGTACGGGTGTTATTCTCAATTTTGAACGTCAGGTCGCCGCGAGAGTTATCGACGAATAAAGTGTCGAGGATATTGATATGCGGATGCTGGCCTTCGACTACTTGCTCCCGTTTGATTTCAATCCACTCGAAATCATGGCTCGGCGGCAGTTGAATATAGCGCTCGCCGCGATTGTCGATATAACTCTCCACCTCGCCAGCGGCGTTAACCGCCCACTGGAAGACGCGCAAATCTTCCAGCCGTTCGCCAATCTGAAATGCAGCCAACAGGCGCCCTTGTCGCACCACTACCTGCAACAGCTTGGCGTTTTTATAGTAGGTGTATAACTCATTGAAATCGGATAGAAATTTGGCGTCCGCCAGGAAGGTTCCTTCCGAAGCGTGTTCGCTAAGCTCCAACCCTTGTTCTGTTTCAGTCAGTTGATACAGGGCGAAAACATCGGAGACTTTGGTTTCTTTCTTCAGGCCGATAAAAACGTTGTATCCGAATAACAAAAACTCCCCGACCCGCACGATGTCGCGGGCGACGCAATTATTCTCGGTACGCACCCGGATACGACTGAGGATGTCCATATCAGAGCTGCCGAACTCCTGCAGACGCTCCTTGTTGAGCGCCTCCACCAGTTCGCGCAGTCGAAGCCCCTGTTCCTGAAGGCGTTTGCGCAATACTTCATAGGCGCCTCCTTCAGCAACGGCGTTTTCAACCAGATCATTGGTTTGCGATGTCATAAAGACTCCATCCAAACTGCGGTTCTATCAGGTCAGCTCGACAGGCGACCGAAGCCGCCCGCCAAGCTGTAAAGAAAGGATCGAAGGGTTAGTGGGGCTTCTCGCCGGACGGCTTGCCAGTGATGGAAAGCAGTTTGTCCAGCGCAGCCTGCACCGCCTGGCTCTTGCCTGCAACGCCATCGATGGCTTTACCAACCGCCAGAGCTTTGGAGAAGCTTTCGAAGTACTCTCCGCCGCCGCCGACAATTTCGATATTGGACTTCTGCAGCGCTTGCGCCAGCACCTGCGCCTGATCCGTCGCAATGGATTTGTTGGCTTCGATGCTCGCCATAACTTCTTTGATGGCGGCGTCCATACGCATACGGAACTCTTCGAATTCGCGCGCTTCTGGAGACATATTGCCCATCGCGTTGAATTTCTCCACCAGGCCATCTGCTTCCGCTTTGGCCTTCTGACGGATGATTTCCGCTTCGGTCGCGCCCAGCTCTCTTTCCGCCCGCGCTTTCGCCATACCGATGCTCTCGTCCCCGCGCGCTTTGGCGGTCAGCTTCTCTTCCAGCACCTTGGCGTCCGCCAGACCGCTCTTCTCGTTGGCCGCCGCCTGGGCTTCGATGACCTCGGCTTTCGCCAGGCCTTCCGCTTTCTGAGCATTCGCCTTCGCCTGACCTTCCCGCTCGTAAGCGGCCGCTTTGGCTTCCGCCACACGGGCCTGCGCCAGCCCGGACGCCGCTTCCATCGCCTGAATGCCCTCGGCTTCCTTCTTGTTGGCTTCGGCTTTCTTGGATGACGCTTCCAGCTCCGCCTGGGCGATCGTATTGATCTCCTGGGCGCGGAACACCGCTTTTTCTTTCTCCGCTTCCGCCGCTTTCACTTGTTTGACCAGCTGCTCATCCGCTTCCGCCTGAGCCGCCAGAATGCGGACTTGTTTCTCACGGTCCGCCTGAGACACTTCGCGAACTTCTTTTATGCGCTCTTCTTCTTCCGCCACTTTCTTCTCGACGGAAATACGCTCGCTGATCGTCAGCGTGATGACTTTGCGCTGTTCTTCCAGTTCCTTCTCTTTCGCGATGCGCTGTAGTTCCACTTCACGCTCGCGATTAACCATTTCCAACTGGCGGGCTTTCTCGACTTTCTCGTGCTCGATCGCTACTGTGCGTTCACGGTTTTTAACCGCGATTTCAACCTGACGCTGTTTATTTTCTTCCGCAATAGACAATTGCTCTTCCGTCAGAATGCGCGCTTCTTCCGCTTTCTTGCGCTCTTCCTCGCGTACTTTCTGGGTTTCAGCGGTTTCACGAGCCTGAAGGGATTCAACTTCGCGCTTCTGCTTCGCTTCGGCGTCAGCCTGCTGGCGCTCAAGCTCCAGCATGGCTTCACGGGTGGCGACGTTCTTCCGTTTAATCTCCAGCTCTTCATCACGCTCCAAACGGTTGGTGTGGATATTGTGTTGGGCCGTGATCTCGGTGATCTTCTTGATGCCTTCGGAATCCAGGATATTGCTGGAATCCAGGCTGGATTTCGGCGTTTGCTCCAGATAGTCGATAGCGACGTCTTCGAGCACATAACCGTTCAGGTCATTACCGATGGTCTGTACGATACGGTCACGGAAGCCGATACGATCTTCAAACAGACCCAAAAACTCCATCTGCTTACCGACAGTCTTCAGCGCCTCGGAGAATTTGGCGTTAAACAGCTCGTTGACGGCGACGCGATCTGACGCGCGGGACACGCCCACCGCTTTCGCCACCTTCAGCACGTCTTCCGCTGTTTCATTCACTCGTAGATAGAACGCGACAGTGATGTCAGCCCGCAGGTTATCCTGACAGATCAGGCCGTCTTTACCGCGGCGATCAATCTCCAGCGTAATAACCGAAATTTTCATGGTTTCGGCTTTGTGAATAACCGGCAGCACCATAGCGCCGGTAAAATACACTTTCGGCTGGGTCGACATATCGTTAACAATCAACGCCTGCCCTTGCTCTACTTTCTTGTAGAAAGCTTTAAACAGGGCAAGGATGCCCAGCAATATTAGGAGAGCGCCCCCTATAATAGTTAATACACCAAGCAAAGCTTCCATAAGCCACTTTCTCCTAGCTCTATACCTAGTTGATTTATGAATTTATTTAGTTAGAAATATTGAAACAGCGGCTATCAAGAGTCCGCCAAAAAGTCTTTCTCGGGCATCACCTGATATGCGTTTTCCGCTTCCAGGTATTTAACGAAGATGACTTTGTCCCCACGTTTCAGATCCAAGCCCGCCTCTCCCCTGGCCTTCAGGATGAGATGGGCGCCATCGATGGTTATTTCCGCCTCTCCAAACGTTTCACTGATGCTCCCTGACCGCACAGTCCCTGTTCTTCCGATGACAATGACTTTAGCGCTTGCCGTCCCATAAGCTTTGCGAAACAAGGGACGCAAAGGACGTATGGACTTGGCCGTCAACAGGATGGAAATCCCAAAGGCGATAGCGATAACGCCTGCGCCAGCGATATACAGGATGACGCCCCCAAACATAGGGATAAGGATATATAGTGAAACGAAGTACGTGAGAAGCCAGCCGTACATGGCCAGGAAACTCAACACCAAAGGTAGCGGAACGCCAGTTAAGCCCAGGGTAACCATCAGTCCCGCCAGTCCCTGCGCGTCGGCCACATCCAGATCAAGATCCAAATCGAAAGGGTCCAGATCAAGCAAGCCGATAATGGCGAGAATCCAATAGCAAACGACAATCCCTAATAGCACTGTGAAAACCACAGTCGGAAACGAAAAAATTGTTGCCAAGTATGCTTCCATATCTCACCTCTTACGACATACTATGTCATTAATACTCAGGACGGCCATATTATGTCAACAGAAAAATTCGTCCTTCAAACAAATCGTTTAGCGTTTAAGCTTAGCTGTAAATTCAACGCTTTTTTAGATTGACATGATATGGCGCGACCATTACGATCGACGCGGGACATATTATGTCGCGAGGAGACAACGGTGAGTTTGATTAACGATTTAGCCCTCAAGTTATCCGACGCCGCCTATGAAGGCCACACGTTCGATTGCCTCCCAATTCGAGGAGAAGTGGAGGTGTTGCAAGTGCAGGTTTCAGAGTTGGATGCATTGCCGATTTACGTGACCGCCACAGAGACCCAAATCCTATGCATCAGTTATCTGTTTCGCAAGGGGGAACTACTTGCATCTCGCCTCGCGGAACTAAATGAATCGTTATTGGAGATGAGTCTGCCGATGCCCCTCAGCGCTTTCGCCATTGTCGATGACTTCTATGTCATTTACGGCGCGTTGTCGCCTCAGTCCATTCTCGAAAACATCCTGAAAGAACTGGTGACGCTGGCCCGCAACGCCAACGATTGTTTCCAGGCCTTTGAAGAGTATTTGAAATAGATCACCGGAGGTGTTCCATGAGCAGCATCATCGAAAAGCTACTGACCGCATTACGCGGGGGCGTGAGGGAAATGGGAGAGGCGGTAATGGATGCGGATGGCGTACGCGCCATAGAACGGGAGATCGACATCGCCAAAGCGCATATAGAAGACGCCAAGCGCAGCCTGACGGATGTCATGGCCCATAAACTGGAGGCGGACGCCACCGTTAAGTCCTTACGTCTCGATATCGCAAAACGTGAAGCGGAAGCCCTGGCCGCTCTGGAACAGAATAATGAAGCCCTCGCCTTACAGGCGGCGGAACAGATCGCCAGTCTGGAAACCGGCGTGAACGAGAAACTGGCGATCAGCCGCCAATACAATGAGCAGATCCAACGCCTCAAAAACAACATTCACAAAGCGGAAAAACTGATCGCCGACCATGAGCGGGATCTCGCCGTCGTCCAAACAACGGACAAAGTACAAAAAGCCACACTGCAGATAACCGACAGCGCCGCCGCGCATAACGCCAACCTCGGTTCGGCGCGAGAAACGCTGGAGCGGATCAAGCGCAGTCAGCAAATGACCGAGTATCAGATTGAAGCGGGCGAAGAGTTACAGGCTGAGCGCAATGGAGACCCTTTGGCCAAACGGCTCGAAGCCGCCGGCCTGACGGGCGACCAGCACAACGCACGAGATATTCTTGAGCGCCTGAAGGCGAAAAAAAGTTAGCGATACCGGCGCGACGCTTTGGCTGCCGTCACATGCGGCCCTGTGCAGGCTGCTTTTTAGTATCAATGAAAAACCAGAATACAGGCGACCCGCCAGCCAAAGCGGCGCCGGGAGATAACGTTGAACAAAGGTAAAGATCGTTGGCTTGAAGAACAAAAAGCAGTAAAAGCCACCCAACTTGCTTTTGACGTATCCAAAGAAGTGCAGCAAGTACTGAAACGGGCGGCCCTGGACCAGGACCTGAACCCGCCGGACATGATCCGCAAGATACTGGGGCTTTCCTACAACAAAACCCCAATCCGCCCACGACTGACCGTCTCTCTGCGCTCGGAGGACTTCACCCTGCTGGCGCAAAAATACGACATTGATCCAGAAGACACTCTCGCCATCCGGGAGAAGGCGGCGGAAGAACTGATCGCCTTCGCCCAGTCACTGTTAGAGTGATTCCGTACAGGACGCAGTCTTCAGGCTGCGTCCTGACTTTGCGACTGTGCGCTGACCTGGCCGCCAAAATAGGCGACGCTCAACTCTTCATGCGTCTGCGCAAACCCTACCTGCAATTGATCCATAAAGTTCTGCAGTTCCGTCTGTTTCAGCTTGGCGATCTCCACATTGTCGATCTGCCGGTTGATGCGATGAATCACCAGTTGCGCCTTTTCGTGGTTCGGCAGCGACTCCAATGATTTCTCAACTTCCGACATAGCATGGGCAATCGCCCTCGGAAACACCTTGGACTGAATCAGGAATTTCAATACTTCCTGACGTTGGATGCGCACCTGCATCTCGCGTCGGTACATCTGATAGCCGGTCAGCGACTTGAGCACGCTCATCCATTGCAGGTTATCGTTAGTGGCTTTGGTCACGATGGCGTCCGGCACCAGATTGGCGGAACGGGTGTCGATTATGCGGCTGGTCATATCCGCCCGCTCCAAGTTACGCCCCACTTTCAGGAAGGTATATCCTGCATCGTGGTTCATCGTGCCCGCCAGAATGCCGGTTATATGCTGGCATTCACTGATGATTTCGAAGAGAAAAGGATAACGTCCACGTTTAGTCAACGCCTGCTGCGCATGGTCTTTGGCGTAGAGATAAACCCGGTTGATCGCTTCCCACACTTCACGGGGGATGACATCGCGAATAGTGCGGGCGTTTTCCCGGGCATAAGCCATACAGGACAGGATGGAAACCGGATTGTTGTTTTCAGCAATCAGGTATTTCAGGACCGATCGTTCATCGAATTCGCCTTCATAAAGCTCGCCGACGCCCGTGATGGCGATAAGCTGCCCCCAAATGGGCGACAAGCCTTTCGGCAAGTCCAGTGTCAGGTTGGCGTTGACGTTGATCAGGCGCGCCATGTCCTCCGCACGCTCAAGATACCGGGCCATCCAGTATATGTTTCCGGCTACTCGTGAGAGCATTTCAGGCCTCCTCGTCTATGATCCAAGTATCTTTGCTCCCCCCGCCCTGGGAGGAATTCACCACCAGCGACCCTTTTCTCAGCGCCACCCGGGTCAGTCCGCCGGTGGTCACGTAAATCTGGTCGCTGGAAAGAATGAAAGGACGCATGTCCAGATGTCGCGGCTCTACTTTACCCTCCACCAAGGTGGGCGCGGTGCTGAGATTCAGCGTCGGCTGTGCGATATAGTTACGTGGGTCCGCCTCGATCAATTCCGCGAATTTTTCCCGCTCTTTTTTGGTGGATTTGGGACCGACCAGCATGCCATAGCCGCCGGACTCATTGGCGGGTTTCACCACCAGTTCCTCCAGGTGAGAGAGCACGTATTTGCGGTCTTCGTCCTTCATACACAAATAAGTTGGCACATTGGGCAGGATCATTTCCTCACTCAGGTAGTACTTGATCATGTCCGGCACAAAGGCATACACCACTTTGTCGTCCGCCACGCCTGCGCCCGGCGCGTTGGCCAGCGCCACATTACCCTTCAGCCAGGCCCGCATCAGGCCGCGCACGCCCAGCACTGAGTCGGGGTTGAAGGCTTCCGGGTCCAGAAACAGATCGTCTACGCGACGGTAGATCACGTCGACCCGCTCCAGACCGTAAATGGTTTTCATATAAACGCAGTCGTCGTCGGTCACCACCAAGTCCGTGCCTTCCACCAGTTCACATCCCATCTGCTGGGCGAGATAGGCGTGTTCAAAATAGGCGGAATTATAAATGCCCGGCGTCAGCACCACGACCTGGGGATAATCCGCCGGACGCGGCGATAGCGCCGCCAGGGTATCGAAGAGTTGGGAAGGATAATCGTCTACTGGCAGAATGCTGAAGTCGCCGAACAAGTCTGCGAACACACGCTTCATAACCTGTCTGTTTTCCAGCAGGTAGGACACGCCGGAAGGCACCCGCAGGTTGTCCTCCAGCACGTATATCTGGCCATCGGAGTGTCGCACCAGGTCCGAGCCGCAGATATGCGCCCACACGCCATGAGCCGGGCTCACGCCAATGCATTGTTTCCGAAAATTCTTGGATTTGCTGAGCAGCTCCTTGGGGAAGACTTTATCTTTGACGATCTTCTGGTCGTGATAGATGTCATCGATAAACATGTTGAGCGCTTTGACGCGCTGCTTGAGTCCGGCGTCGACCACATCCCACTCTTTTTTGCTCATCACTCTGGGGATAATGTCAAACGGCCACTGCCGGTCGATGGAGCCGCCTTCCTGGTCGTAGACGGTAAAGGTAATGCCCATTTCCTTGATCGCCAGTTCGGAAGTGCTTTTCAGCCGCTCCAGCTCCTCGTCCTCCATTTCCGCCATATGCCTGGCCAGTGTTTCCGCCACTTTCCTTGGCTTCCCTTTGCCATCAATCAATTCGTCATAGAGTTCCGGGTATTTATAGTCTTTCCATTGAATGCCCATGGAAGAGATCCTCTCGTTTTATTATGTCTACGGTTACCGCAACTTCAGGCTGCTGCTGGCCCCCTCCGTAACAAACGCCCTTGAGCGGCGGTACGTCGGTGTAATCCCGCCCTATCGCCACGATGATATGCTCCTTCGCCACCCACATGTTGTTGGTCGGGTCCACATGAATCCAACCATATCCTGGCGCATGCACAGCGAACCAGGCGTGTGAGGCGTCGGCGCCCTGACGCTTTTTCTCCCCCTTCGGAGGATAAGTCAACACATAGCCGCTGACGTAAGCAGCCGACAGCCCGATGGCTCGCAACCCCAACACCGCCAAATTGGCGAAGTCCTGGCAGACGCCTTTACGCAACTCCCAGAACTCCGTGACGCGGGTGTCCACTTGCGTCGCGCCAGAGGTGTACTTGAAGTCGCGAAAGATGCGGGCGGCGAAATCTTTCACCGCTTCATTCAGAGCGCGCCCTTTCTGAAAACTCACCAGCGTGTAGTCAATCACCTCCTCCAGAATCGAAATGGACGCATCCGGATAAGCGAAAGAGCACAGCGCGGCGCGTTCCGCCGGGTCGGCCTCCGCAGCGTAGCGCGCATCTTCCCATGGCGCTGCGCAAGCCTCGTTATGCGGTCTGGGGCGACGCTCAACAATCGCCTCACTTACCACCTTTAGAGCGGAATGAGGCTTATGCACCTCAAAGTAGTGCATCTGATTGCCAAAAGCGTCGGTTCTCAGGTTCTGAAACTGCGGCTTGGGCTCCACCTTCAAGCGATGTTCAATGCGCTTCTGGCCATCGCCGGACAGCGGCTCCAGCCAGGCGGCGTTGTAAGCGAGCGAGGCCGGTCCCGGATACCGGTAGACCGTCTCGTGCTTCACCCTCAGCAAGACGCCTTCAGCGCATGAATCGGGTGAGGGGTTGGGCGTGCTTGAAGTATTGGTGCTCAATATTCAGACCAAACTGGTATAGTTGTTGTGTCAGGTTCTGCAAAAAGGGAGCCAACTCAGTCTGAGTCAGTTCGAGGTCGCGCCATTCCACGGCATCCGCCAGTCGTAGTGGCGTAAGAATGGCCAGAACATTCTTTTCCAGCCCGATCAGCCCGTGTTGCGGAGTTGGATTCAGGTAGCTCAACAAGGGTTCCAACTCACTGACAGCATAGACCAACGAACGCGGGTTGGTAGGCTCCAGCAGTAAATGTTTCCATAGCGTGTAAAAAGGCAACTCAGTGCCATAACGACGGCGGTGGCTGCTCAGGCAATCATGTGCTTCGAGCAGCATTTCCCGCAACCCCGCCTCATTGTCTTCGTCCAGCTCCGCACAGATTTTATGGGCGCTGGACAGCGTATTTTGCGACCGTTCCAAACGGCGCCCCAGCTGTAACCATAGGCCGCCCTGGTTCAACGCCAGACTTTCCTGACTGGCGCCGAGAAACGCCAGTAAAGCAGTCAAAAAAGGTTGAATAAACTGATCCAGCGCCAAAACGCTGCGATTCTTTTCGCTGTACTCCAGTAACTCCTCCAGTTCCTCAACCGCCCGCCAGCAGTCGCCGGACCACAGGTCCCTCACTGTGTAAGCGGAGTTGATGGCGCCGCGCAGGTTGAAAGCGACGCCGCCGATGCGGGTGGAGTCCAGCACATACTGCTTCAAATCCTCAACGGTAGGCAGTCCTTCATGGCCAAGTGGACAGAACGCTTCAACCGCCGGGAACATGCCCGCCAGCACCGCCTTGTCGCTATCGAAACCATAGTCGATATAGGCTTCCAGGCGTCGCACATAAGCGCGGATATGACGCAGCAACGACTCCGTACGCTCCAGATATCGCGCCAACCAGAACAGGCTTTCCGCCGCCCGACTGGTGAGCACCGCTGAAGCGAGACGCCGCTGCTTGGTCGGGCTCAGCCGCAGCACATCGCGCATGGAGCCAGAGCTTTTCAGCAGCCAGGTGTCTTTACTCCACCCACCGGACTGGCTGGACACCAAAAAAGTATGCGCATCCGGGGATACTCGGGTAAGACCGCCCGGCATGACGTCATACTGTTCGCCATCGCCGGCGGCGAATCCCCGCAGCACCAGGTGACGCGGCTGAATTTCAGACCCCACCAGGGTTGGCGTCGTCGAAAAACTCAGCAGCTCTTGTCCCACATAACGCCAGGGCTCCGCCTGAATGCGCCGTTTTAGCGCATCACGTTCACGTGCGCTCATTTTGGGTCCAAAACTCACCGTTGCGTGGCGATCCACTGTTTTGATCACCAGATCGTCCAGATTCTGCAGCACGTGCTTGAGTTCTTTTTCCTGACCGCACCACCAGGTCGCCACATTGGGCAGCTTCAGCTCCTCACCCAGAAAGTGTTTGGACAGCGCAGGGAGAAACGGCAACATCGCAGGCGACTCCAGAAAGCCGCCTCCCAACGGATTGGCCATACCCACACGTCCCAGCGCCTGGGCCTGCGCCAAACCCGGAACTCCCAGCATGGAGTCTGCGCGAAAGTTCAGAGGGTCGCAAAAAGCGTCGTCCACCCGCCGAATGATCACATCCACCTGCTGAAGGTCGTCCACCGTCTTGAGATATACCTTGCCTTGCCGCACCGTCAGGTCATCGCCCTGCACCAGAGTGATGCCCAGTTGCGCCGCCAGGTAAGCGTGTTCGAAGTACACTTCGTTACCGATGCCCGGCGACAACAGCACAATCGTGGGTTCTTTCTGCTGATCCGGCGCCAGCGCCGCTACATGCCGTTTGAAGTGATAGAAAAACTGCGCCAGGGGCGCAATGGCGTAATCCACGGCGTTTTGACTCAAAACGCGCTTGGTCACCATTCTGGCTTCCAGAACATAGCCGGCGCCGGAAGGTCCCTGAGTACGATCCGCCAGCACCCACCAGGAACCGTCAGGGCCTCTGGCCAGGTCCGCGGCGAACAGACTCAGCGGTAATGCCGCGGAGCCCATCATCGAACGCAAAAAACCCGGATGCTGCAACACCAGCTCCGGCGGCAACACCCCTTGCTTCAAACAGGTTTGCGGTCCCAATAAATCCGCCAGCACCCGCGAGTACAAATGCGCCCGCTGCTGTAATCCCGCTTCAATCGGGTTCCAGTCCGCTTCGGACATCACCATCGGCAGTGGGTCCAACTGCCAGGTTCGACGCATACCCTGCGGGTCGTCGTATACGTGGTAGTTGACGCCCTGCTCTTTCAAACGGCGCAGCGTGTCGCGACGCAATTGCCCGAGATCGTCCCGGGATACCCGAGAAAAATATTCCGCGAAGGCGCGCCAATGCGGCCGCACCTCACCGCCGGAACCCAGCATTTCATCGAATGCGGTGGCGAGGGGGGAATAAGGCAACCCAGTCAAGTCAAGACTGGGCTGTAAAGACGGCGCTATGTTTTCTGACATAGCTTAATCGTAGCGTAAATCCAGGGTTAAGGGGTAGCTGCCGTTGGGCGTCGCTGGCAATGGAGCCGCCCCCGTACGCGGTTCGCGACGCGGATAGAAACGACCGCCGCCGCCGATGACCGGAGGCGCAATCAACGGGCCATGCGTATGACCAATGTCTTCAAAACGACTGATGCGACGCGCCTCTGCTTCCAATGCGTTCACTGGAAAGTGCTCATAACTTCTGCCGCCCGGATGCATGACATGATAGGTGCAACCACCCAGACTGCGCCCGTTCCAGGTATCGAAGACATCAAACACCAGCGGCGAGTGAACGCCTATCGTCGGGTGCAAAGCTGACCATGGCTGCCAGGCGCGATAACGCACGCCCGCGACAAAACAGCCCTCTTCGCCGCTAGGAGACATGGGAACAACACGCCCATTGCAGGTCAGCACATGGCGCTCCGGCGTCGCCAGTCTCAGCTTGACCTGCAGTCGCTCCATACTGGAGTCCACATAGCGCGCCGTTCCGCCTGCCGCCGCTTCTTCACCGAGCACAAACCAAGGCTCCAGCGCATGCCGCAGCTCCAGTTCAACGCCCTCAAGCTCCATGGTTCCGACACGCGGACAACGAAACTCCAGAAAAGACTCATACCATTGGGATTTAAAGGGGTAGCCATTGTCCGCCAGAAACTGCAGCACATCCGTCAGATCCCGCCACAGGAAGTGCGGCAACATAAAACGGTCATGCAAGCTGTGTCCCCATTCAATCAACTTATGCTTGTAGGGGCGCTCCCAAAACAGAGCCACACAGGCCCGCAGCAACAGCATTTGCGCCAGACTCATGCGCGCATGAGGCGGCATTTCAAAGGAACGAAACTCAAGAATGCCAAGGCGACCTGTGCTACTGTCCGGTGAATACAGTTTATCGATACAGAACTCGCTACGATGGGTGTTGCCCGTTAAGTCCGTCAGCAGGTGCCGTAACAACCTGTCCACCAGCCAGGGCTGGGGCACATCTCCCGCCGGCATATGAGAGAAGGCGATTTCCATCTCATAAATCCGCTCCACTCTGCCTTCGTCCAAACGCGGAGCCTGACTGGTAGGTCCAATAAACATGCCGCTGAACAGATAGGACAGACTGGGATGATGCTGCCAGAACGTAATCAGGCTGCGCAGTAAGTCAGGACGTCGTAATAAAGGACTGTCCGCCGCCGTGGGCCCGCCCAGGGTCACGTGATTGCCGCCGCCCGTACCGCTGTGCCGCCCGTCCAGCATGAACTTCTCCGTTCCGAGACGGCTCAGGCGCGCTTCATGATATAGCGTTTCCGTAATCTGCTTCAGTTCATTCCAACTGGCGGCGGGCTGGATGTTTACCTCAATGACCCCAGGGTCCGGCGCCACCACCATTTTCACCAGCCTGACGTCATGAGGCGGAGGGTAGCCTTCAATGCGCACTGGACGCTTGATCCGGGTCGCCGCCCGGGACAGGGCGTCCAGCAGCGCAACGTACTCTTCCAAAGTACTCACAGGCGGCATAAAGGCATGCAGGTATCCATCGCGGACTTCCGTACATATCGCAGTATGTATCGCCATATCCGCCAGCGGACGACTTTCCGCCTTGGACGGGGGCGTCAGTTCCTGCGGCAGTGGGGCGAATGGATCGCGCTCATGTATTTCAAATGCGTCGCTGACTTCATGAGAGGTCAGGCTCGCCAGGGGTAACCGAAATCCAGCCGGTGAATTACCGGGACTGAGATACAAGGCTCCCTGCAAAAAACGCCATAAGCAGGTGCGCCACACGCCGGTCACTTGATTAAGACCGATAGGGAGACAATACCCCGCTGGCTGATTCAACCCCTTCTGCATGACCTGAACCAACGTGCGGCGCGCCAGCTCTTCGTGATCGCCGTCCAGCTCGTCTCCCGCCGGCAATTGGCCATGACGCCACATATAATAAAAAGGGTCCTCATAGCAAGGTTGCGCCGCACTGTCGGATAACCCCATTTCCTGGCAAAAAGCGGCCATCAAGGCGCGGGCGTCATCCGGCTTGGCGTCATGCGCCAACACATCTTCCGGCCCCCGCCACAAAGGCTCGCCGTCTTTACGCCAATACAAAGCGTACTGCCAACGCGGCAATGCCTCTCCTGGGTACCATTTACCCTGGCCGTAATGCATAAAGCCGTTTTCCGCGTAGTGCTTTTTCAAACGCAACGACAGATCAAACGCCAAACGGCGCTTCTCGACGCCATCCGCCTCGGTATTCCACTGCGCCGACTGCATATCATCAATTGACACAAATGTCGGCTCGCCGCCCATGGTCAGGCGCACGTCATTACGGATCAGCGTCTCGTCGATATATTGTCCCAAAGCGTCAATGTCTTCCCATTCGCATTCGGTGAAGGGGCGAGTGACGCGGGGGTCTTCTTTTATGCGCGTGACCTGGTTGAAGAAACTGAATTCGACTTCCGCTTCGTCTACAGAACCGAGAATCGGCGCCGCCTCTTCAGGATTAGGCGTGCAGGTAAGGGGAATATGTCCTTCCGCGGCGAACAGGCCGGATGTCGGGTCCAGTCCCAGCCATCCGGCGCCGGGAACAAAGATTTCGCACCAGGCATGCAAGTCGGTAAAGTCATTTTCTGGGCCGCTAGGGCCATCCAGGGACTTCTGATCCGACGTCAACTGCACCAGATAGCCGGATACAAACCGCGCCGCCAGCCCCATGCGCCGCAGCAACTGGATCATCAGCCAGGCTGTATCCCGACAGGAGCCCCGGCCAATCTCCAGCGTCAGCTCCGGAGTCTGGACGCCCGGCTCCATGCGAATGTTGTATTGGATGTCCTTGCACAGTTTCTGATTCACCTCGACAAGAAAGTCATTGATCGGCTTCTTTTGCCGGGGCAGCGCCTGCAGATAAGCCTCAAAGCGGGCGCCCCACTTCTCCGTCACCAGAAACGGCTCCAGCTGGGCTTTCAGTTTGTCGGGGTATTGGAAAGGATAACTTTCAGCGAAGCTTTCAACGAAAAAATCGAAAGGGTTATAGGCGGTCAAGTCCGCGACCAAGTCCACATCCACTTCCAGTTTTGAGGTCTTCTCGGGAAACACCAGTCTCGCGACGTAGTTGGAGAATGGGTCCTGCAGCCAGTTAATGAAGTGAGGCTTGGGGTGAATATTCAGACTGTAACTGATAATCGGCGTGCGGCAGTGCGGAGCGGGACGTAGTCGGACGGTGTGTGGAGACAAATTGACCAGTCGATCATAGGTGTATGTCGTTCGATGTCTGATCCCTACCAGAATACTCATAGCAACCCCCTTGCTTAGTCATCGTCGGTAAACGCCTGTCTTATTATGACGCGTCCTTCAACAACGCCGACTCCGCCCCTGCGCTGAGATTAGGCCGGAATAGGCGTCTGCTGCGGAAACGCGTTAATCCATCTTGTCGCAGCGTTTTTGTGCAACTACCGCGCCTTGGCGCTTATTTGTTTTTCTCCCACTCGAAAAGCGGTAACTCATTAAACAACGCCTTAAGCCCTTCGCTCCACTGCTTGCGCAAGGACGCATAATAAGGCGAGTTCAGCTTCAAATGCATGACATGGGCTGGCTCAAGCTTGCCTGTTTCATACACCAGAAGATCAAACGGCGGCGCCACGGATAAATTGCTGCGCATCGTGGAGTCCATCGACACCAGCGCGCATCTGGCCGCCGCCTCCAGACTGGAATTACTGCGGATCACCCGATCCAGAATGGGCTTGCCGTATTTGGTTTCCCCTATCTGCAGGTACGGCGCATAGGGCGAACTTTGAATGTAGTTTCCTTCAGGATAGACCATGAATATCTCATGGGGGCCGTCTTTGTATTGCCCGCCGACAATCAAAGTACAGTCGAAATTGGCGCCCTGTTTCAAATCCTTTTCATAATAGTTTTTCAGAGCGACGCTCAAGGCGCCGATATAGCGAGCCGCATCGCTCATGTCATTGCAACTGGCGAGACCGCCGTCTCCAGAGGGATCTTCCAGATCCCGGGCGATGCGTCGCACCACAGCCTGCGTCGTCGCCAGATTGCCGGAGGTCAGCACCGTGACAAAGGCCTTTTCCGGCACATTGAACGAATACATCTTGGGATAGGTGTTGACGTTATCAACCCCTGCATTGGTACGGGAATCAGATGCAAACACCAACCCGGCATCAACGGATATCGCCAAACAGTATGTCACGACCGTTCTCTCAATAAACAACAGGGAATCGGCTGCATAATGTACTCGGCGACGCATGCTTGCAATAATTTCTTTGTTAATATTCATATGCAAGCGCAACCGGCGTGAAAGCAACTCATCACCCGCCTGAATTGCGCGCTTTTACGCGGAGCAGGATGGACGCCGGCGACCTTTGATCTGCGCCGGCTGCGCGAACTGATTCACATCAAGCCCAGTGGGCGAGTTCGTGTTAATCTGTGTCGATCACCCGGCCAGGAGCCGCCGCCTCAACCCACGCCATCTGCGGAGACATCCCGATGACCGGAGTCAAAATAGGATTAACTACTCCAACCCCCACACCGAGCGCCGACAAAGACGTACTCTCCGCCTCGATCAATTATCTCGACAGCGCGTGCATCAATGCATTCTTTCATGTCTCAGTGGAGGCAGTGACGTCTTTACTGCAAGGAAGCGGCCTCAAACCCGCCTTCGCCCTTGGCTCTCATACACTCATTGTCGTCAGTATCTATGATCACAAGCGCTGCTCTATTGGCGCTCACAAGGAAGCAGGGTTGGTTATTCCGGTGTTGCCCGAGGGCGAAAGCCTGCCGCTAAGCAATGTGCTGGACCTGTATTTACCCATCAACCAGCGACGCATCGGATTCTATCCGCTGGACCTGCCCGTCACCTCTGAAAGCGCCATTGCGACAGGCAAAGAGCTGTGGGGATTGCCACGATTTCCTGCTGATATTACTTTCGCCAGCCAGCGCCGACAGATACATGCCCAGATTCGCGCAGATAAAGAAGTGTTACTGACGCTTAGCGGGGAAACCTTACCCGGCATTCCGGTCATTCCCATTAACCTGCTCATTTATACCCGGGTAGAAGAGCAGTTAACCAAAACCAAGGTTCGTTTGAAGGGGTTTGGCAAGCTCTACCCGGCGGGGACGGTGCAACTGAGCGCAGGCGACGCTGACCACTCGATGGTGACGCACTTGAAACGCCTCGGTCTTGATGAAAAAAGCCCCGCATTAATCATGCGGGCGGAACGACTACAGATGTTGATGGAGCCGGCGACAAAGATTGAGTAGAACTCAATACGCTTGTGCGCACACACGCACATTAATTGAACAGAACGCGACGGAAGCGCCCCAAATTAGGGCCTTATGGCTGCTCCAGGAAATGCCTGGGACAGGAAGAATGCGCCTGTAAAGACATGATCCAGAACAATATTAAGGCTTTTTCATTAGCTTTCAGTGAATTGCCCGGAAGCTGAAAACCGCTGGCACGGCTTATGCTGAATATGAAGTGAAAGAGGTGTTCCAAACCAAACGATAGACCCACAACCCAACGACACGGATTAACTCGACTTAACCACTGAGAAGAAGGATTTAAACGATGAAACCCGAAACCAATGAAAGCCTGCTGTTCGCCTTGACCCATCCTTACGAAGTGACGGTCATGCAGGAAATGAGAGAGTATTTTGAGTGGATGTATTACGCCAACTAGGGCGTCTCGCCGAGCAGGAAACGCACAGACAAGGACGTTTCCCGCCCCCTGCGTTTTCTTTGCGGTTTCCGCATAAAACAAAAGCGGCCACTCAGGACCGCAAGGAAGACGAGAATCCATTCTCCAATGCACTAGAGAGCATAAGCGCCGAAGCGCTTGTGCGGAGGTTTAACGGTTTTACCCGTTAGAACAATGTCGCCTGTTACAGCAACGCCAGACCTTCTTCCGGCGTCAGGGACTCGATATCCTGAGCTACGCCAACGGATGGGCAGGTCAGTTTGCCTTTCACTACGTTCAGACCTTGCAGCAGGAAGGCGTTATCTTCCAGAGCCTGCTTCGCGCCTTTATTGGCCAGTTGCAGTACAAATGGCAGTGTTGCGTTGGTCAGCGCCAGAGTAGAAGTACGCGCCACAGCGCCAGGCATATTGGCTACGCAGTAGTGAACAACGTCGTCAACGATAAAGGTGGGTTCCGCGTGAGTGGTCGCGTGTGAAGTCTCGAAGCATCCGCCCTGGTCGATCGCCACGTCGACAACCGCCGCGCCGCGCTTCATCTTTCTCACCATTTCGCGGGAAACCAGTTTTGGAGCCGCCGCGCCAGGAATCAGAACGCCGCCGATTACCACGTCAGCCTGAGTTACCCACTCTTCAACTGCTTGCGCAGTGGAGAATACGGTTTGTACGCTATTGCCGAAAGTCGCGTCGAAGCGTCTCAATACGTCAACAGACTTATCCATCACAACAACGCGAGCGCCCATGCCAACAGCCATCTGGGTGGCGTTGAAACCAACTACGCCGCCGCCGAGAACAACAACCAGCGCCGCTTCCACACCAGGAACGCCGCCCAGCAGCAGACCACGACCCGCCTGGGATTTTTCCAGACAGCGCGCAGCCGCCTGGATGCTCATGCGTCCAGCAACTTCAGACATGGGGGACAACAACGGCAAACGGCCTTGCGCGTCAGTAACAGTTTCGTATGCGATACAGGTAGCGCCGCTGTTCAACAGATCCTGAGTCTGAGGAACGTCTGGGGCCAAGTGCAAATAAGTAAACAGGGTTTGCCCAGGACGCAGCATAGCGCGCTCTTGAGCTTGAGGTTCTTTCACCTTGACGATCATATCAGCGACTTCGAAGACTTGCTCAGCGGTAGCGGCGATTTCCGCGCCAGCCGCGACATACTGTTCGTCAGTGAAGTCGATAGCTGCGCCGGCATCCTTTTGCACCACCACTTTGTGTCCATTGCGAATCAGCTCCTGGACAGCGGCGGGAGTCAATCCGACACGGTATTCGTGGTTTTTTACTTCTTTTGGTACACCGACAATCATTAATAAGCCCTCTCAAGGTTAGTAATAATTCCAGTCTACGCTTTGTATGCAGAATTTATCTCTGTTGTTAAAATAAAACTTAGTGTTTTATTCTTTTGTTTTAAAACTTTCAGCATATTTGACTGGCAAAAAATGAAAAAGCAGCTGGACCGCATAGACCACGCCATTTTGCGCGAACTACAAAGTGAAGGGCGCCTCAGTAACAGCGAGCTGTCACGGCGGGTCAACCTGAGCCCCACCCCCTGTCTGGAGCGAGTTAAGCGGCTGGAAAGAGACGGCTACATCCGTCGCTACACCGCCGTTCTGAACGCCAAGAAACTGGGTGTGGGTTTGGTGGTGTTTATTGAAATCGGTTTGAACCGAACCTCCAGGGACGTTTTCGCCGACTTCAAGGATTCCGTCATCAAGGTGCCCGAGGTGCAGGAATGTCACCTTGTCTCCGGCAATTTCGATTACCTCATCAAAGCCAGGGTGGCGAATATGGACCAATACCGGGCTCTACTGGGTGAAAAGATTCTGGTGTTGCCCGGCGTGCGGGAGTCACGCAGTTACGTGGTGATGGAAACCGTGAAAGAAGGCCAGGAACTGAAACTGGACGGCTGGCGCGAAGACGCCTGATCTTCTCGCCAGCCGGACCCGTTAAGCTTCCGCCGCGTCCATATCGCCGCCCTTGAGGTTATACCAGTCGATCTTGCGAGTTGCGAACATCGCCGCGCCAAGAATCACAAACAGTCCCAGGGAGCCGTAGAGCAGCGCCAGATCCTGCTCGTTCAGCAACGACAACAGATAGCCGTACAACACAACCAAGAGAGAAATGAATGCGATAGTCAGCTTCCTGCGCCGGATAAACTGGCCGGCGTACCATCCCACCTGCCCAATTACCGCACCGCAGGCAATCAGATAGGCCGCCCAGGTTCCCAAATGCTCCGACAGGGAAAGAAACAGCAGATAGAACAAACAAAGGGTCAAACCCGTAAACAGATACTGCATAACGTGAATGCGCACGCCGCTGATGACCTCAAATAGCCACAGGCATGCAAAAGTGCAGGTTAAAAACAGCAATGCGTACTTCACTGAGCGGCTGATCTCCTGATAGCCCGCCCCGGCAGCGGGACGGGAGACGCCGACGAGAGGCGCAACCGGGTTTAGCAGCGCCGGCGCCGAACCTGTCCATGAGGCGGGGACGCCTTTGGCAAGGAATGGGATGTCCCATTTGGCGTAAAAATCTCTCTGCTCAAGTTTACGCTCTACCGGCAGCCAGTCTCCCTGAAAGCTCGGAGCCGTCCAGTCGCCGCTGATTTCAATATTGCTTTCTTGCCCTACCGGCGAAACATACAACGCCTGCGCGCCTTTTAACTTTATCGCCAGGTTGAATTCGTTAGCCGCATCGGTCTGGATCGCCCCAACCGGCAACCGCACATGCACACCGCTGATGTCCGCGATAGCGCTTCCCGGAGAGGGCGTGGCTTCATGCTCATTCCAAAGAAACTTGATTGGACTTTGAATCGCTTTGACATCGCCAATCTCGACTGAAAGATAAGCGTCCTTTAAGCGCAGCGACTGGTTCTCCATCAGCTCCGCCAATTGCGGACGCAAGTCGAATGCGCCCTTCAGTTCCGCATCCGTTCGGTAAAGTGGCGCTTCATAAATCCCCCTGTAGCGGATATCGCTGGCGATTTTGAACTTCGCATGTAGAAAGGTCGGCGTCACCATTAAATAGTGAGTCCTGACGACCGGTTTATCGGCGGATTCCAGACCAAAGCCTTTAGACATAGTATCCACCGGTACAATCAGAAAGGGACCGTTCACAGTCTGCTCTCCGCCCCACTTCTCGGTAATCTCCGTCACGACGTTGTGATATCTGGCGCTACGCTCCCCAATCAGGCCGTTAATCTCCATGATGGGTATCTGCAATATCAAGATCAGAGCCCCGATCATCAAGGCCTTGCCCAGTGGAGAATGCAACACTAACCGCCGCCAACTTACTTCTTTCACGCTCACCCTTGCCCACTCCTTTATGTGTAATAGGGTTATCAAAACAAACAAATCAGGCGAATCAGTGGGAAAATTAAGGCGAATTATGGCGAGGAGAACTTCGTTGGGCAGGGTGAATTATCGCCATTGAGCAACTAGACTTTAGATAACGCCTGAACCGATACATTTCACTGGCAATGAGCCGTCATATTAATAACAGTCGCTACCGTGAAGGTGTCCCATGAAAGCCTCTTCCACTTCCACAAACGCCGCCGATCCCTATCGGGCGGGGACCATGATGGGCGACGCACTCGTCGCGATACGTCCTGAAGTCATTTTCCTGTTCTCTACCGTGCACTATGAGAATCCGCAAGAGCTTGTCGAGGGCCTGTATGACAGCATCGGCAACGATAACCTTGTGATTATCGGCAGCACTGGAGATGGCTTTTTTGAAAGCGAGGGTCCACGGGATATCGGCGCCTGCGCGTTGGGATTGAACTCGGAAGGCAAGGTCAGATGGCGCGCCGCCCATGCTACCGGCGTCGGAGACCAGCCTTCGCAAACAGCCCGCTCAGCCCTTTCCGCCGCCCTGCAAGCCTGCGGCGACGATAAACCGACCTGCATGTTCATGATGTCTGACTTTCGCGCGGACGCGTCCCAGATTGAGAAAGTGCTGGAGTTCGAGACCGACATCCCCATCGTTGGAGGCTTCGCCGCCGACGATAACAAGATGGCGCATTGCACTCTGTACGCCAACCGCCGCGCGCTTGCCGACGCCGTCGTAGTCATGACAGCCTCCGGCGAACTTAATTTCGACATATCCATCGGTAACACCCTGACCCCGGTGGGACAGCCCGGAATTATCGACAAAGCGGAAGGCGCCACGATTTACTCTATCGACGGCACCGACGCCATGGACTTTATCGAGCGGGAAACCGGCAAACCCGTGTTGCAATCGGACCGCGGCATCACCTCACTTTCAATCATTGACTCCGACGAACCGGACATCACTCGACTGCGCTCCATCGTACCGGATTTCTCAGTCTCTGAACGGTTTCTAGGGTTGTACGGCGGCATAGAACAAGGCAAAACTGTACAGGTTTGTCTGGCGCAACCGGAAACTATCATTAGCGAGGTATATAAGATTGCGGAGAAAGCCCGCAACCGGGGAATCAAGCCCGTCGCAGCGCTCATTGTCAGTTGCGTTGGACGCAAATGGCTGCTGGGACAGGAGATCGAACATGAAATACGGGCTCTGGCCGACCACTTTGGCGCCACCCTGCCTATCGCAGGCTTTCCGTCATTTGGAGAAATAGGGCCGCTCATGACAGCAAAGGGCTATTCTAGAAACTTGTTCCACAACATGACCTATGTACTTCTGTTAATATCGGAATAACCCGTTAGCGCTTCCGTAGGGCATTGATAATAAATGAAAGCCAGGTTACTCAGCACGCTCGACCCCGCACCGCCAGGCTTTACTTTTCGCCTCCCGCAAAAACGCGACCTGGTGACAGGGCCCGTGGTGGTGCTGACGGATGACGCCGAGCAGGTGCTCGCGGTCGTCGATCATCGCAGCGACCGCTTACAGGGAGCGATAGTCAGCTTCGGCGAAGCCTTTGATATGAAGCCTCTGGGGCCTCGCTGCTGGTTGCTGCAGGCCCCTCGCCACTGGTTCAACGACCTCGCGCAAATCTTCACGCCAATGCTACAGGTGTTGGACGATACAATTCCGCTGCTGGATGAGTCTCAGGAGCTAAAACTCAAGTTGGAGCGCGCCAGTCGCGACCTGTCCACAACCCACGATGATTACCAGCGCGTCAACGCACGCCTGCAAAACAAGGTGGAAGCCGTCACCAATGCCCAAAGCGAGATACTGGCGCTGAACACCGCCTTGGAAAAGCGTGTAGATGAACGTACCGCCGAGCTGGCGGAAACCAATCGCAAGTTGCTTGACGCCAAGGAAGCGGCGGAAAGCGCCAATGAAGCGAAAAGCTTGTTTTTGGCGACAATGAGTCATGAAATCCGAACGCCCATGAACGGCATACTGGGCATGTTGGAATTACTATCGCATTCGCAGCTCAGCGCAGAACAAACCAAAATGATCAGCACTGTAAGGGATTCCGCGTTCTCACTGCTGAACATCCTCAATGACATTCTCGACTTCTCTAAAATTGAAGCCGGCCGCATGGAACTGGAAAGTATCTCCCTTTCCGTGGAGGAAATCATCGAAGGGGTCGCCGAGACTGTGGCGGCCAGCGCCAACAAGCGCAATTTACACCTGCATTGTTACGTGGACCCGGACATACCTGACGCCCTCATAGGCGACGAAGTGCGGCTGCGTCAGATTCTGTTCAACTTATGCAGCAACGCCATCAAGTTTACCGATACGGCTAATGGACTACAGGGTTGCGTCACACTGCGCGCCGACTTGTTACATAGCGCCGGGCAGCTTTATTCCATCCGTATCAGCGTCAAGGACAATGGCATCGGTATTGACCGGGTCACGCTCGACAAACTGTTCAGCCCCTTCACCCAAGGAGAAAGCTCCACGACCCGGCGCTATGGCGGCACCGGGTTGGGGTTGTCCATCTGCAAACGGCTAACGGAAATAATGGGGGGAGCGATAGAGGTCGCCAGCGAGCCGGGACAAGGCACGGAGTTCAAGCTTAATCTGACACTGGCCGCCGCGCCGGGATCGCGCATGCAGCCTCCTCCTACGCTAGACGGCATTGAGACATTAGTAGTGCTGAGCGACGAACTCACCCAGGCGACCGTCTCCAGTTACCTGCTGAAGTTCGGCGCCCAAGTGCAGCGTTGCCTGGATATAAAAGAAGCCTCCGCCCACCTTTCCAGGACTCAGCAACAGGACAATACACCGTCCGTATTACTGACTTACGCGGAACAGGACAGCGATCTGTCTCCTTTGCTGAAGTTACGCGGGCAGCCCTGGGGACAGGACGTGCGCTTCATCATCCTGACGCCGCGACGATATCGATCGCTGAACCCGCCTCCCGATTCCGTCAAAGTATACGTCTATCCGCTGTGTCGGAACGATCTGGTCATGGCCGCCGCGGCCGCGGCTGGACGTTGCAGTCCGCCGGTCAGACATTTTCAGGATCCGGACAAGATCCCCCGTTTCGAGGAGCCAAACCGCCCAGGATTGTACCCAGTGAGCATTCTGGTGGCGGAGGACAACCTTACCAACCAGGAAGTCATCCGCCTGCAACTGAAGCGGCTCGGCCTTGACTGCATCATTGTGGAAAACGGGTGCCAGGCGCTGGCGGTCTGGCAACAACGTCAGGTGGACCTGGTGCTCACCGACTGTCATATGCCGGAAATGGACGGCTTCCAGTTAACTACTGCAATCAGAGAAAAAGAAGGCGCCGGCCTGCGCACCCCCATTATCGCCATCACCGCCAACGCCCTGCGCGGAGAAGCGGAGCGCTGCCTGCACGCGGGCATGGACGATTACCTTTCCAAGCCTGTGGAAATTCGCAAACTGTATGAAACCCTGGCCAGGTGGCTGCCGCATCAACGCCGAAAACTCAATCCCGCCGACCATCCGGAAATGGTGGAAGGCGCTGTAGACCTGAATGTACTTAGCGACTCAGTTGGCCCGGATACTGACGTCCAGTATGAAATTCTCACTAAGTACCGGGAGGACGCCGCCGCCAACCTGCAGGCGCTGCAACTCGCCGCCCAGCAGGACAACCCGGAAGCAGTGACCTTTGAAGCCCACCGCCTGAAGTCCTCTTCCCGCGCGATTGGCGCAGAGGCCCTGGGCGAGTGGAGTGAGAAAGCGGAAATGGCGGGGCGCGGAGCCAACTGGCGTGATATCCGCTTCGCAATCAGCGCTATTGAGCAAGAATTCGAAAAAGTAGACTATTATTTACAAAACTGGCTGGCCCATAACGGAGATTAAGCCGACTGCGGCGATAACCGTCACGCAGCCCCTCGGCCAGCGCGCCCTGACAGTTCCGTCCCCACAGGCGACAGGGCTCAAAAGAGTTAAGAATTGATTGTTATGAGCGAAAAGCAGTTTTGTCACCTGAACGCCCTGATTATCGATGACGACGCTTTCATGCGCAGCATCATCACCAAAACGCTGCAGCGGCTTAATCTGGGGAGAGTGGAAAGCGTTGCAAGCGGAGAAGAAGCGCTGACGTTGCTGGAAGACGCTGACTCTCATTTCGATATCCTGCTGGTGGATCTTCTGATGCCCGGTATGGACGGTATCGAACTGCTGCGCCATCTGGCTGAACATGAATACCAAGGGGGCGTACTGCTGTTCAGCGGCGCTGACAGCAAAGTGTTGAAGGCGGCGGTCAACGTGGCGCGGGCGCGCTACCTGAATGTGCTGGGCTCCCTGCAGAAGCCCGTCACCGTCGACGCTCTCACCTATTACCTCACTCATTACCAGTCTTACTTCCGCTCCCGCCATACCGTCTCCGGCGGCTCCCTGCTCAATACCAGCGAGCTGCGCCAAGGCCTGAATGACGGTCACCTCACGCTCTACTACCAACCTCAGGTGGATATGAAAACCGAAGCCGTCGTGGGCGTTGAGGCGTTGGCGCGCTGGAAGCACCCACAACATGGTTTGCTGGGACCCGGCGCTTTCGTCCCCCTGGCGGAAGAAAGCAATCTGGTTGGCGATTTCACTACCGCCGTGATCGCCCAGGCCATAGATCAGATGCAGAAGTGGAAGCAAAAGCAGCTCAACCTGCAGGTCGCCATCAACATTTCCTCTTCCTCTATCTCCATCCTGGACCTGCCCCACTTACTGGAGCACTACTGCCAGCACCATAAAGTCGAGGCGTCCAGAATCACGCTTGAGATTACGGAAACCCAAGTAGGACAGGATATGGTGACCATGCTGGAAGTGCTCACCCGCATAAAACTGAAAGGGCTGGGTCTGTCCATTGACGATTTCGGCACCGGCTACTCCTCATTGGAACGGCTGCAGCGCATTCCCTTCGATGAACTGAAAATCGATGGCAGCTTCGTACACGGCTCCAATCGCGATCAGGCGGCGCGCGCCATTTTTGACTCCAGCGCCGCCCTGGGCAAACAACTGGGCATGAGTATCGTAGCGGAGGGAGTAGAAAATCAGGATGACTGGGATTACGCCGCCAAACTGGGCTGTGATATCGCTCAGGGCTTCTTTATCGCCCAACCGATGGCGCCAGAGGATTTTGAGGCCTGGCTGAAGCGCCGCGAGGCTGGCAAAGAGTAGTTTACCGTTCAGGCAGATTAGGGGCGGGAATGTGAATCACGCCGCCATAATCGAGAGGGATGCTGAACGTTTTTGACTTGTCCCAGTGGCAGTATTCGGGATGCAGCTGCAGACACAGGCAACGCAATAAGCCCGAATGCGCCACCACCAACGCCACTTTCCCCTTCGCTTCCCGCGCCAGACGCTCAATAAATTGTTCACTTCTCCGATACAGATCTGGAAAACCTTCGCCTCCCGGAGTGCGCTGAGTCAGCCAATTGTCTCCCCAGTCCCGCGCTTCTTTTTGCGGCAAGTCGGTTAGCAGCTTGCCATCCCAATCGCCAAAGCTCATTTCCATCAGTAGGTCGTCAAAATCCGGCGCAGGGCCCAACCAGTCCGCCAGTGTTTTACAACGGGTCAGCGGACTGCTGTATAACAGATCCCAGGCCGCCGGTAATTGCTCGCGAATGGTGGCGGCTTCTTCCGCAAATGTATCGGCCAGCGCGACATCGGATTGGCCGTACAGCGTTCCTTTCGGGACCGCAACCCGAGTATGGCGGATCAGATAGAGCTCCATAGCGCCCCCAGCAACAGGAATAGAACAATTTCCGCCAGTTGTTGCACGGCGCCCAGACAGTCTCCGGTGTAGCCGCCCAAACGACGGGACAGGTAAACAATGCTGGCGCGACGCAGGAGCCACAAGCCCATGACCGCCAGCGCCAGTGCTTTGACGCCCGCCAACAGCAGCGGCATGAGCGCTATGACTGCGGCAATGGCGATATCTCTCCTTCCGATGCCTTTAGCGACCGGCTTGACCTTGCTGAGCTGGTCCGCGCGCACGTAGTCCAGACTCGCGATCAGGCTGATCGCCAGGGCGCGACTGCAGGCATGGGATATCCAAAGCAATAACAGGGCGGCGTCCGGGGCAAGCTGCGCCAGAATGACGATTTTTAGGGCAAGACTTAAGGCCAGCGCCAGCGCGCCATAGGTCCCCACCCGGCTGTCCTTCATGATGTCAAGGATGCGCTCCGGGGTGTGTCCGCCGCCGAATCCATCAGCGGCGTCCGCCAACCCGTCTTCATGAAACGCGCCCGTGATAAGAACGCCTGCCGCAATAGCCAGCACCGCTCCGCCCCAGGGTCCATAGAAGTAGAGGCCCAGCAAATAAGCGCAGGCGGCCGCAAGGGCGACCAGCCACCCTGTCAGGGAGATATAGCGACTGGCCTGATTCAGGTCCGCTTCATTGAAGTCATACAGCAAGCGTACCGGGACACGGGTATAGAACTGCAGGGACAGCATCAGCAGGTGCCATTGCTGACGCAGAATTTCCGCCCAGCGCTGCGCCGCGGACTCCTCGGCTCCATTCACGGTTTCGCCGCCGTCCATGATTGTTCGGGATCTTTGGTCAACGCGCTCGTAGTCGCTCACGAATCGAGTCCACTAGCTCTTTTCACTGACGCCAGCATCCGCGAAACTGGCCATTTCATTGAAGAAGTTCAGAGAGGATTGCAGCAGAGGGTACGCCAACGCACAGCCAGTCCCTTCACCCAGTCGCAAGTCCATCTTGAGAATTGGGTCCGCGTTCAATGCTTCCAGCATATGTTGATGCCCCTGCTCCAGTGAGCGGTGGCAGAAAATAGCGTATTCACCGATAGCCGGCGCCAGCTTGTAAGCCGCCAGATAGGCTGCAGTGGCAATAAAGCCGTCGACCAGCACCAGCATCCGATTTTGCGCGGCTCGTAAGATGCCTCCCACCATGGCGACAATTTCAAAGCCAGCAAAAGTCTGCAGAATCTCAATTGGAGTTTTCAGGTCAGTGTATTTCTCCGCCGCCTGTCGCAGCAGTTTGACTTTGCGCTCATATTGCTCATCGCTCAACCCTGTGCCGCGACCAATGCAACGCTCCAAGGGGACGTCAAGCAGGTAGCTCATCAGCATAGAGGCGGAGGAAGTATTGCCGATCCCCATCTCACCAAAGCCCAATACATTACAACCTTCTTCGGCTATCGCATCGACCTGCGCCGCCCCCAGACGCAATGCCTTTTCACATTGTTCCGCGGACATCGCCGGCTGCTCCAGAAAGTTCTCCGTTCCCGGGCCGATTTTCCCTTTCACCAATTGGGGATGATCCTCAAAATCATGATTCACGCCAGCATCGATAACACGCATGCTGATTTGGTGCTGGCGCGCAAACACATTGATCGCGGCGCCGCCTTGCAGGAAGTTATGCACCATCTGCCAGGTGACATCCTGTGGGTAAGCGCTGACGCCGGATTTCGCGACGCCATGATCGCCGGCGAATACTAAAATGTGAGGATTCTTCAATGTGGGGGTCATCGTGCCTTGAATGCGGGCGACCTGAAACGCCAGCCTTTCCAGTTGCCCCAATGCGCCCAGAGGTTTGGTTTTCTGATCAATTTTTTGGTGCAACGCCGCATCCAGCGTGTCGTCTATGGGGGGAACGCGCAAGCGTCTGATAAATTCCATTTTCATCCTCATCTCGTCAAATAATCAGTCATTGTTGTTTTCCAAACCCATGCGCTAAAACGTCAATCGGCCTAACTAAGGTTCAGACCTTATTTTTAATGGTAATCAGTATACTTAGGCAAGCTCCAAACGACCCTTCAGACAATGCGGCAGCCCCGCAACTGTTAATACCACCCGATCGCAGGCGGCCGCAAGCGCCTGATGCAACAGGCCAGCCTCATCGCAATAGCGACGCGATAGCTCACCCAGCGGCGTAACGCCCATATTGGTTTCGTTACTGACAAATATGATGTCGCCCTCAAGTTGAGGCAGCATCTCCAACAGCGCCTGCCGTTGCTGTTCAAAAAGTTCTTTGGTGTCTGAGATCAAAAGGTTGGTAAGCCAAAGCGTCAGACAGTCCACCAGTACGATACCTCCCTCCTGCATGGCGTCGCGAATGGCGTCGGCGAGATAAATTGGCGCTTCGATCAGCCCCCAGGCGGATGGGCGGCGGGCGCGATGGTGCGCGATCCTTGCGGCCATTTCGCCATCGCCGGCGGTAGCTGTGGCGATATAGACGACGGGGTTGTCCTGAGAACTCGCCAATTGCTCAGCCAGCGCACTCTTTCCTGACTTCACGCCCCCCAGAATCAACGTCCTCACGCCCTGCTCTCCCTGTCGCCGCTGTTTGGCTCAATCTGTAGAAACCCTGCGATTTCGTCCCAGTTTAAGTACTGGTCCACGACATCCGCCAGGCGATTTATGTCCGCTTCCCGTAAAGCATCGTAATCCAGATGTTGCGCTTCGTTCAGTCCTGCCCAGCGCAATAGCGCCGCCAACGCCTGAGGGCTTTCAAACAGGCCATGCAGATACAGTCCCAGCACCTGATTATCATCGCTGACGACGCCGTCCTGGCGTCCGTCCTCAAGACGCACCGCCGACGTTTGCGACGCTGCGCAGCGAGTCACTCCGGCATGAATCTCATAGCCGGTAATCCGAGCGTCATCCAGCCAAAGACGACCCTCCACTCGCCGTAATTGCTTTTCCGGCTCCAGGGTAGTTGCGATATCCAGCCATCCCAGCCCGACGCTCTCTCCAGCAACGCCTTCCAGACCATGAGGATCTGCGATAGTACGTCCCAACATTTGGTAGCCGCCGCAAATACCGATGACTCGACCGCCATAACGCAGATGCTTGCGAATAGCCTCTTCCCAACCATTTTCGCGTAGCCACTGCAGGTCGTTACGTACGGATTTGGAGCCAGGGAGAATAATGAGGTCAGCGGAGGGCGGCGATTGCCCTGGCCCGATAAACTGGAAGTCTACTTGCGGGTGTAAGCGCAGAGGATCAAAGTCAGTGTGATTACTGATTCGGGGCAAGGCCGGCGCAATGATTGTAAGCGCCGCGTCAGGTTTAACGACAGCCTCTCGCGGCAAGGCGTCTTCCGCTTCCAGATGCAGGCCGTTCAGATAAGGCAGCACGCCCAACACGGGTTTGCCCGTATACTCTTCCAGCCACTGCAGACCGGGCTCAAGCAAGGCGATATCGCCGCGAAAACGGTTGATGACAAAACCACGCACGCGCCGCTGTTCGCTTTCGCTCAATAAAGCCAACGTACCGACCAAGTGAGCGAACACACCCCCCCGATCAATATCGGCGACCAGGATGACCGGGCAGTCTACCGCTTCCGCAAACCCCATATTGGCGATATCGCGATCGCGCAGGTTAATCTCCGCCGGAGAGCCTGCGCCCTCCACCATCACCATATCATAGGCGGCGGATAAGCGCTGATATGACTCCAGCACCGCCTGCATGGCGGTGCGTTTGTAGTCGTGATAGGCCACTGCGTCCATGTTGGCGCAGGCTTTTCCATGAATGATGACTTGCGCGCCAATATCCGTATTGGGCTTCAACAACACCGGGTTCATATCCGTATGCGGCTGCAGGCCACAGGCCTGCGCCTGCACCGCCTGCGCCCGCCCAATCTCACCGCCATCCACTGTCACAGCGCTGTTCAGCGCCATATTCTGGGGCTTGAACGGCGCTACTTTCAGTCCGCGCCGCAGCAAACTGCGGCAGAGGGCGGTGACCAGCGTGCTTTTGCCCGCGTCGGAAGTGGTTCCCTGGATCATAAGTACAGACTTGGTCATCCAGATACGCGTCCCTCTATATTATTAATCCGGCATCGATATAGGCATTCTATGCCGCATATTTGATGCTTGGATGGTTAAAGTATTTTTTCACCCTCGAAGGCTTCTTTTGCAACATACACATATGTGATCGAACTTTCTTTTTGAGATCCCCTTTCTTTCGCGCCGGCTTACCACTGTGAACTCCCGCTTTTAAGTCACAATTCAAGTATTCGTCCGGGTTCAATTCCGGGGAATAGGCGGGTAAATAGAACACTTCTATACGATCCTCATTCTCCTCAAGCCAGGCCTTCACAACCTTGGCGTGATGGACTCTCAAATTGTCCAGTATCAGGAAGACCTTCCGTTGGGCGTCTTGGATCAGCCGCTTCATGAACCCTATCAACCGGTCTGCGTCCATTGAGCCGTCATAGATTTGAAACCGCACTTTGCCCTGGTTGCTGATCGCTGAGATCATATTGACCGACTCACGTTTGGCGTTCAGGCGAATCACCGGCGTTTTCCCTTTCGGCGCATAGCCCCGCCCATGTTGAGCGTCGCTTCGCAGCCCTGTCTCATCCCCCCAATAGATCTCCGCCCCTTCCGCCTTCGCTCGTCCACTGATGACCGGGTATTCCTCCTTCAGCCACTTCTCGACTTGAGACGGGTTTTGCTCATACGCTTTCTTCACCGGCTTCTGCGGCGTGAAACCCCAGGCGGTCAGATAACTGCCAACCGTTCGGATCGCCAAGTGCTCTCCCGTCTCCTGCGCAATAAGCTGTTGCACCGTCTTACGGGTCCAGAGCGCATACTCCAGCTTGAGCTGGTCCGGGCTTTTATCGACAATCAAACATCTGATTCGGTTCTCCTGGCTTGGCGTCAATCGCTGTCCCGAACCGGGCTCTCGTCCCCGGGGCTTGGATTTAATCCCGCTAACCCCTTGCGCTTCATAAGCTCTAATCCACTTTCCCACCGTCAGGTTATGGACACCGACCTTATCGGCTATTTCCTGATAGCTATACCCCTGCTTGCGCAGTCGCACGGCCTGTTTTCTTTTTTCTTCCTGCGCTGCGGCAGGTAATGAGCGAGCGTCTTCTATAATCATATGGGCAGTGTATCATATCTATATCGATGCCATGTTAATAAAACGACTCGCTGAAACAGGCGCACGCACGACCACGTCAGTCTTTTTCAGCGAAAACTATTTTTGCTGGATCTTTATTAACGCCTATCGTTTTGATGATGGTTTCACTGGATGTGTTAGCAATAACCAAGTCAGGATTTGCCCCACCTATGCCAAACCAAAGTTCTCCCGTTGGACTGGCGGCGATAGAACGTAAATTCACACTGGCCGTACCAGGGATCGCCGAAGCAACAACGTCTCCCGAACTTGGGTTAAACCGGTAAAGAGATGTTTTTTGGAACTCTTCATAGCCGCTGAAGTAGCCCACCGTATCAGAAACAATAGTCATATCCGTGATCAAGCCGTACGGATGACTGACATCATTGCCATCGTCGATGAACACATAGTGGTCATAGGTGCTTGGATTTACGACCTCGATGCCTCCCGTGTACTCAGCAGGTCGGGCAGGACTTGAAAAAGTGTCGTCGTACCGTCCAAGGCCTGCGATAAACAGCGAGCCGTCCTGCTCTATGATGGTATGAGGGTTTTTGATGTTCAGAGCCAAGCCTTTCTGGGCGCCGCCGGAGATATTTATTTCTTCATTAGTGGCGACATTAATTACCGCCAGATAAGCCGTTCCCGGCGCGAAGTCAGCGTCCATGTTCTGCATGACGACATACAGCTTGCCATCGTATATCAACCCCGCTGACATCTCTGGAACGCCATCATCATCGTAGCTGCTCAGGTCTATCTCACCTGTTTTGAAAAGATCTTCATCGCTTAATGCTACAGAGGGGTTCACTACCCAAATTGACGAATCGCCGTACCTCAAAACGTACGCCTTTGTATCGCTGACAAAGATTATGTCATAAGGGTTGCTCAGCGACTCGCCATCGTCATTGGTGGTGAACTGCCAGTCAGACACGCCTGGACTGTCATAGCTGTATTTAGAAATATTATCCTGGTTAAATCTTCCGATACGGTAAAAACTGTCTCCATAGGCCGCCACAGACATATCTGACTTGTTGGAGCCAGCATACCCTTCTACAACATCGTATGGCGCTTCAGCAGATGCAATCGAAACTTCACTTGATGAATAGTCATTCGCCACACCGGCGATAACCGCGACCCAATCCGAATTCGGTGTCGTTCCACCATTACCGCCTTCACCACCGCCGCAACCAACTATTGTCGCAAGCGTCAGGGTTAACCCCGTCCATCTCAATACTGTTCCAATACTCTGTTGCATGCCCACGTCCTCTTAGCTATTAAACAAAAACTAAAATAAATGTTGTAAAGACACAAAGAAATGACGTCCTGGAGAGGGAAAACCATTAAAGGCTTCAACAACCTCATCGGTCACATTATGTGCGCTGACTTCGACAGTGGTCTCGCCATCTGACCAGCGCCCCACCACATTGACAATGTTCTGATCTTCCACTTCCGTTTCCTGAGCGCTGTCGTAATACGCGCCTGATTCGTGATGATATTCAACAGATGTGGTGATACGGCCGATACTCCAAGCAGTGGATAAAAAATGGGAATAGGTGTAGGCGCCCGCCAGTTGCTTGCCGTGCAGGTCACGTGCGTTTGACAGGTTTTCCGTATCCTGGGCGGTGCTTCTGGCGATAAACGTCCAGGCGGGAACAGGTTGATACATGGCGTCCACTTCCACTCCGCTAACCCTTGCTTTGCCAACATTCTCAAAGCGGCCGACTCCCCTTGAGTCGTAAGAGGGGACGATAGCATCTTTTAAATCCCGATAGAAATAGGCGGCAGAGACGGTGACGCTATCCAGACCCACTTCGAAGCCAACGTCGCCGTTCAACGCGGTTTCCGGTTTTAAGTCACTATTGCCAATGAAGAAACCTCTGTCGCCGAACTTTTCCGCTAACTGGGGAAATCGTACGTCTCGGGATGCATTAGTCTTAAGTGACAGCCAATCTGTCAGACGATAACGAACGCCCGCCTGCAAAGAATGGTACTGAGCTGTATCGGAGGCCACCTCCGCGCGACCGCTCATGGATGCGGCCGGGGTTTCATCGTCCAGGAAATACTGGCGCGCGCTCAGACGCACCAGCCAGATATCATCTTCATCCGCCCACTCGTCCTGAATACCTAACAAGTAGGTCATGCGCTCAAAATCCTGCTTTTGGCTACGTCCGGTCAGGTCCTCTTCTTGGTATGTTTCCCGGCGCGCTTCCACCATTGCGGACAATAAATGCAACCCTATTGAGTAGGAGCCATACAGCTCAGCGCCGACAACCTCTGTGGTAGCTTCTGTTCTCTGTACGCCCAGGCCGACCCGGCTTTGACTGTCATCATAACGCTCTTCCTGGGTGGACCAGAAAACGCGTCCCGAATAATTCTCCTGCGTATTCCTGGCGAAGCTGAGTTTGCTCTGCAGACGTGTGAAGTCAGTATCCAGGCTGGTTCGCGTGCTCTCCAGATTGGCGATGTCAGGCAGATGCTGATCTTTATTGAAGTGTTGCGCCATCAGTTGCAGATCCGTGCGATCCGACAGGCTGCGCTCCGCCGTCAGCATGCCGTTGAAATGACTGAATTCCGCATTGCGACGACGTTCTACGCGGTCATCGTAGGGATTAAATTCGGTCTGATTGTTGTTCAGCATCTCGAAGTCGTTATCACTGCCGAGGTAATCAAGGGACGCGAGGTAGTTGGTTTCGCCAACGCCGTCGGCGAATGTGAGCGCCCCTTTGCGACTGTTGAATGAACCATACCCAAGGCTCAATTGTCTGAGGGGTTTGCTGAAGCGAAGGGACTTGATATTAATGGCGCCGCCGACGCCTGAGTAGCCCAGCTGAATCGGCGTCGCGCCCTTATAAATTTCAATCTGCTCAATGCCGTTAAGCAATATCTGGCTCAAGTCCACCGAACCGCCAGTCGCGTCGTTTAACAATACGCCATCAAGATAAACGTTCACCTGCTTACTGGTGGAGCCACGCAGATAAACGGCGGAGTATGACCCCAGTCCGCCGCTCTGGCGCACTTGAACGCCGGTTTCATTCTTCAGCACGTCTGCGACGGTCGCAACTTTCGAGTCAAATTGCTCGCGCTTGATCACCTTCACGAAGCCAGTTTGATACTCGGCGTCAATCTCATCCGCAGATGGAGCCTTGGCTTCGACGACAACAGGCTCCAACTCTTCCGCGCGAACGCCGGTCAGTTGTGAGCCAACTAAAAGCAAAAGGGTTACAAGCCTCATAATGTTCCGAAAGAATAGCGCCAGTGAATGCAATTGTTGCGCAGCGGATACAAGCAAAGAGGGAAAGGAGTCGAGTCAGACGAGTCCCGGCAAAGCCCTCCGCTATGCCACGCGATAAGCAGGCGTCAGGCCGGTCTCCGGGCTCATGAGTGGCGTAACCGGCGACAACGTCTTCCCGCGAATCCGCAGTGACAGGGGGTTGTCGTTTGACTCATTTACCGTTGCGGGGGCAGCGTCGGGCTTAAACCGACTTCCCGTTTCATCCCTTGAACGAATGTTCTCAGGACACCTGATGCAATGGGGGCGTAAGCTAAATGGCCGCCCCGGCAAAGTCAAGGCGCACAAAGCGCCTCACGAAAACAACAGGCTCCAAGGTGACGACAACCTGTTGATAACTATCAAAATGTAAAACTGGTCCACTTATCCCAAAGTTTAGGCGTGGGGCTGTTCGCTTAGCTGTCTGAGCGGAACAGACAGTGTTTGGCGTAATCCGTCGCCTCATTGGCCGTCCAGTCGCCCTTCGGCTTGGTCGCCATATCCTCACACCAATCCTTGCTCCCCACCTCTGGAGAACAACCGGCCAAAGCGCCCAAGCTCAACCCCACCACCAATAGCCAAGAAGATACGCGTTTAATCGCCATAGGAAATCCTGAATAACAAGTCATCAATTCATATTTAGCGAGCAAGTATACAGGAGAGAGATAGAAATTAGTCATCCGAGCTCTGAGACTTTGAGGGCATTTAACTCATCCTCCTTTTTCTTAAGTTCTATAAAGAATACTCATTACTATGGAGCCAGCCCTTAACATGCTGGATATATTAGTTAGATTTATGCAATCTTTGCGATTTTAACGCCCAAAAGCGCCGGCTAGAACGAGCCAAGCTCATATTTACAAACCTGATGAGGTTATCAGCAAGTGAAACTGGATCAACTGACTTTTTTCCTCCAACAAACCCTCACGGATGAAAAGTTCGATAATGCTGAGAAACAGGCGTTGCTGGCGATGCTTGAGACTTTACAGCCGGATCAGGTGCGTTTTATGCGTAATCGCGCCTTTGAGTTGACCCGTCCGTTGATCGTCAATGGCGGCGATGGTGCGCTCAGGGCGCTGAAATGGCTGGAGCGGGTGATCAAGGCTTTGGACTCTGGCGAGGAGGAGAGCAATTTAACGCGGGCCTATTTCAGCCCAGGGGAGCAATGCCGTCGCGCAATCATAGAACGCATACGCAATGCTCGAAGCAGTTTGAAAATCTGCGTATTCACCATTTCCGATGACAAAATCGCGGACGAAATTATTAACGCCCATGAAAGGGGGCTAAAAATTCGCATCATCACGGACAATGACAAGACCTTTGATCTGGGCAGCGACATCAATCGTTTCAAAGATGCCGGCATTTTGGTGAAGATGGACGATGAACCCCACCACATGCATCATAAATTCGCTCTTGTCGACGACAGCGTCCTGATTCACGGCAGTTTTAACTGGACTCGCAGCGCCAGCACTTATAACCAGGAAAACATCGTAGTAACCGACCACCCCGGCCTCGTCAGAGAGTTCTCCGGAGAGTTCGCCAAACTATGGCGCACCTTCGCGGAGTAAGACCTGTACGATAAAGAATTGTCATTAAATCTCCCTCGCTAATCGCCAGCCGTTATTAGCAATGTATAGACAAATTCTGCGGATTGTCATTTAATCAGAGGAAGGCCCGGCCGGAAAATATTCCGACCTCGCGCCGTCCAACCCAACTGACGGCCGCCAGATTAAGCCGGCCACAAGCCGGTAGAATAATAAGAGTGCCATGGAATACACCCTTCCTGACACGTCACGAGGTGAGAAAATGGGCAAAGGTACAAAGTATGTTGCGAGAGAGCCTGACGCATCCGGCTTTATCGCCTACCCCGATTCGGAGCACGCCGTCTGGCGTGAGCTGATCACACGACAATACAAGGTCATACGCAATGTGGCCTGCGACGAATATCTTCATGGACTGAAGTTGTTGGACTTACCCGAAGACCGTATCCCTCAGCTGGAGGATGTCTCCTCCGTATTACGCCGTGAAACTGGCTGGGAAGTGGCGCAAGTGCCCGCATTGATTCCCTTCGATACCTTCTTCGACCTGCTCTCAAATAAGAAATTTCCCTGCGCCACCTTTATTCGTACGCCAGACGAAATGGACTATTTGCAAGAGCCGGACATCTTTCATGAAATATTCGGTCACTGCGCCATGCTGACCAACCCCTACTTCGCGGAATTCACGCAGATGTACGGCAAACTGGGTTACTCGGCCTCCAAGGAAGACCGTATCTTCCTGGCGCGGCTGTACTGGTTCACCGTCGAATTCGGTCTGATGGACTCCGCTCAAGGGCAACGAATTTACGGCGGCGGCATTCTGTCCTCTATCGGCGAGACGCAATATTGCTTCTCCGACACGCCGGAACGCCGTCCCTTTGATATCGTAGACGTACTGAGAACACCTTACCGCATCGATATCATGCAACCTATTTATTATGTGCTGGATGGCCTTAAACAGCTTTATGAAGTCGCCCACTGCGACATCATGGATAAAGTGCGCCAAGCCAAAGAACTTGGGCTGTTCGCCCCGACTTTTCCACCCAAACAACAATCCAATACGGAGAAGTTAGCCGCCGGCGCCTGAAGCGCGGGAACGGCGACGACGTACAGACGAAGCAGGTTAAGTCCACTAAGGTTATGAACGATTTTGCATTACTCGCATTGAAGCTATTGATAGCCGCAGAAATACGCGCCCAATGGAGCTAAGCGGGGCTTTGCCCCGGCTGACGACAATTCCATTACGCGTTTTTTAATTGATAATACAGAGGACTGTATCATGAGTAATGTATATACAAACCCACTTGGCACTGATGGTTTCGAGTTCGTTGAATTTGGAGCTCCGGACAAAGCAGGCGCAGAAAGCCTGAAACCTCTTTTCGAAACCCTGGGCTTCACCGCCATCGCCAGACACAAGCGTAAAGCCATCACCCTGTATCGTCAGGGCGACATCAACTTCCTGGTCAACGAAAACGTCCCCAGCTATTTCCACAAATTCAGCATGGACCATGGCCCCTGCGCCTGCGCTATGGCGTTCCGCGTCAAAGACGCACAAAAGGCGTTCGAATACGCCGTATCTCAAGGCGCCAAGCCCTTTGACAAAGGCGACGTTCAAGGCGAAGAAGTTCGCATCCCTGCGGTGTATGGCATCGGCGACAGCGTGCTTTATTTCGTTGATAAATATGGCGAAGACAGTATTTACGATATTGATTTCGAGTACTTCCCCGGCGTGGACAAACACCCGAAGGGACTGGGACTGACTACCCTGGACCACCTGACTCACAACGTCTTCCGCGGCAACATGGACACCTGGGCCAGCTTTTACGAGCGCATCGGCAACTTCCGCGAGATTCGTTATTTCGACATCGAAGGCAAGCTGACCGGCCTGCACAGCCGCGCCATGACCTCCCCCTGCTGCAAAATCCGCATTCCGATTAACGAGTCCGCTGACGACAAGTCTCAGATCGAAGAGTATCTGCAGGAGTACAAAGGCGAAGGCATCCAGCACATCGCACTGTCTACCGAAGATATCTACAAGACAGTACGCGATATGCGCGAAGCCGGCGTGGTGTTCATGGACACCCCTGATACTTACTACGAAAAAATCGACACTCGCGTCCCCGGCCATGATGAAAATATCGATAACCTGAAAGAACTGCGCATTCTGATTGACGGCGCGCCTCACGATAACGACGGCCTGCTGCTGCAAATTTTCACCAGCACTGTGATCGGCCCGATTTTCTTCGAAATCATTCAGCGCAAAGGCAATGAAGGTTTCGGCGAAGGCAACTTCCAGGCATTGTTTGAATCCATCGAAGAAGACCAGATCCGTCGTGGTCTGCTGTCTCCTAACGCCGGAGAAAAGGAACATGCGTAAGTGGATCTCTTTTCCGCATAAAGAAGGGCTTGTTTCCAGACAAGCCCACGCAGATCTGCCCAGCGAAGCCATCTATGAAAGGGAAGCCGGACGCAGCGGTTTCTTCGGGCCTACCGCCCACTTCCACCACAAGCGTCCGCCTACCGATTGGGATAGCTGGGAAGGGCCTCTGCGCCCTCGGGCTTTTGATCTCAACAGGCTGAACATCGAGACGAAGTCTCCGTTCGACGCCCCAGTATTGCTGCACAATACGCACTGTCAGTATCGCTACTGGCGCTGCACGCAGAAGATGGACACCCTCGCCCGCAATGCGGACGGCGACGACCTGTTCTTCATACACGAAGGAGAAGGCGACTTCTTCTGCGACTACGGCCGTCTGAGCGTGCGCGAAGGCGACTATATCGTGCTGCCGCGCAGCACCATGTGGCGACTGGAGCCCAAGTCTCCCATCACTATGTTGATGATCGAAGCGACTAACGACAGCTATCAGCTGCCTGAAAAAGGACTGGTGGGACCGCAGGCGATCTTTGATCCCGCCATGCTGGATGTTCCCCGCATTGACGACGCCTTCCTCGCCCAGCAGGACGACACCCAGTGGATCGTGGAGATCAAGCGTCGCAATGCGATTTCCAAAGTGACCTATCCTTACAGCCCATTGGACGCTCTCGGCTGGCATGGCGACCTGTCCGTAGTGCGCATCAACTGGCGCGACATTCGCCCGTTGGCGTCTCACCGCTACCATTTGCCGCCATCGGCGCACTCCACCTTCGTCGCCAGCCGTTTTGTGGTGTGCACCTTCGTGCCCCGTCCGATCGAGTCCGATCCGGGCGCATTGAAAGTGCCCTTCTACCACAACAATGACGACTTCGATGAGGTCATTTTCTACCATCAAGGCAACTTCTTCAGCCGCGACAATATCGGCCCGGCCATGGTGACCTTCCATCCTTCCGGTTTCACTCACGGGCCTCACCCCAAAGCGTTCGCCGCGGGACTGGAATATACCCGCAAAGAGACCGATGAAGTCGCCGTTATGCTCGACACCCGCGATGCGCTGGAAGTCGGGCCGGCCGCCTGTCAGGTGGAGACCATCGAATATGCAGACAGTTGGAAAATGAAATAGCGACGGTTAAGGAGCAATATCCATGAAATTCGCAACATTAAAAAGCAATTCGCGGGACGGCGTTTTGGTTGTCGTCAGCCGCGACCTGCAACAGGCCGTCGCCGTTCCACAGATCGCCCCCACGCTGCAAGCCGCTTTGGACCAGTGGAGCGACCTGTCTTCCGCGCTGGAGGAGATGTACAGCGCCCTGAATGAAGGCTCCGCCAAAGACGCCTTTGCGTTTGATCCGAGCCAATGCGCCTCCCCCCTGCCGCGTGCTTACCAGTGGGCTGACGGCAGCGCTTACGTCAACCATGTGGAGCTGGTGCGCAAGGCGCGCGGCGCGGAGATGCCGGACAGCTTCTGGACCGATCCATTGATGTATCAGGGCGGCAGCGACGCATTTCTAGGGCCTCGCGACGACATCAGCATGGCCTCGGAGGACTGGGGCATCGATATGGAAGCGGAAGTGGCGGTAATCACTGACGATGTCCGTATGGGCGTCGACCCGGCAGACGCCGGAAAACATATTCGCCTGCTGATGCTCGTCAACGATGTGTCTCTGCGCAACCTCATTCCCGGCGAGCTGGCGAAAGGCTTTGGCTTTTTCCAAAGCAAGCCCTCCAGCGCCTTTTCACCCGTGGCGGTCACGCCGGATGAACTGGGCGACGCATGGGATGGCGGCAAAGCGCATTTACCTTTGATCACTCATCTCAATGACAGTTTGCTGGGACAGCCCAACGCTGGCATCGACATGACTTTCGACTTTCCCACATTGATCGCCCATGCGGCGAAAACCCGTCCGCTATCCGCCGGCGCAATCATTGGCTCAGGGACAGTCTCCAACAAAGATCGTTCCACCGGCTCAAGCTGTCTGGCGGAAGTACGCATGCTGGAAATTATTGAAGGCGGATCGCCCAAAACGCCTTTTATGCGTTTCGGAGACCGCGTACGTATTGAGATGCTGGACAAACAAGGGCGCTCGATTTTCGGTGCCATCGACCAGAAAGTGACGCGCTACTCATGATGCGGCTATACGACTACTGGCGCTCCAGCGCAGCTTACCGGGTGCGCATCGCGTTGAACCTGAAAGGGCTTCCTTACGAAGCCCACAGCGTTCACCTGGTGAAAGACGGCGGCCAACAAAATCAGTCAGACTACAAGGCCCTGAATCCTCAGGGCCTTGTACCTCTATTGACGGATGGCTCATTCCACCTGAACCAGTCTCTTGCGATCATTGAGTATCTGGAAGAGACGCATCCATCGCCAGCTCTGCTCCCTGCTGATCCACAAAGCAAAGCGAAAGTGCGGGCTTTCAGTCAGGTCATTGCTTGCGACATTCATCCACTGGACAACCTGCGGGTATTACAGTACCTGACCGGGCCAATGGAAGTTACCGAAGAAAGGAAGCTGGTGTGGTATCAGCATTGGATTCTGGAAGGATTCAAAGCCCTTGAACAAATGGCGGCGAGCTATGCCAGCGCTGGACCTTACTGCTTTGGCGAACAGGTGACTATGGCGGACGTCTGCCTGGCGCCGCAGGTCTACAACGCCAACCGCTTCAACTGCCCGATGACCGCTTTCCCCCGACTGCAGGAAATCAGCAGCAATTGCCTCAAGCTGGAGGCTTTCGCAAAAGCGGCGCCTGAGCGGCAGGCTGACGCCTCCTAGCGGCGGCTCAAATCAAAAGGGACGCAGACTATTAGTTTGTTAGTCAGGGCCTGCGCAGGTCAGGCCCTGACTCCCGCGGCTCGCCACCGCATCCATGCGTGTGGTGACTAACATGCCAGTATCATTGCCATGTTAATCATTCTGCGTCCCTTCTTCCGATACAGCTAAAGCGTCTTTCAGTTCTTGGATATATTCTGCGTACGCTTCTATTTTGATGCGCGCCCAACGGCTCAGGCTCTTACGATCCCCCAGGTTATGACGCAACAGGAGACTGATCACACAAACGCCTAGCTCCTGGTCTTCGCTCAAGATCCAGTGCCCTAACTCCTCTCTCAAGGACTCAACGGATTCTGCAGGCAGGCGGTCGATAAGATTAACGACCAGATTATACGCCCACCAGGGATCATTTTCCTGACGCGCCGCTTTTAGCGCTTGCAATAACGCAGGAGTGAGCTTTTCTCCCAGTGCGGCTAAAGGTTCAATAATGACGCCGGCGACAGGCCAGTTGGGGTCCTGTAGCCATGTCAGCATCTCCGGCAGACAAGGCTCTATGCGTTCAAACGGCGCCTTAAGCAACGCTTTCGCTTTATCCGTATCGCACTTATTTTGCGGCCGTAACGGCAGCAATGACTCAGGCCACACAGGGAAGCTGCTCCAGGCGGACCTCTTCAGTAAGTCTGGAGGAACCATATTGCTCTCAGGGTCATACATGGACGCATAAGCCTCCCATATTCCCTGATAGCACAGCTCCACCTGCAACATCAATTCCTCTTCGTCAGAGTCAAGGTTGGCCCGTGAATGCTGGCGCCGCGTCATATCATCCAACCAGAAACGCAGGCCTTGCAGAGCATAAACATAATCACTTGAATTCATAGGTTATCGCTCAAACCTCATTTTCAGTTTTATACAAGATTCACAGACGCTACATCCGTATCGACAGGATCGGCACAAAGGGAATGAGGCGGTAAACCATTTGTTTCTGCGCGACGCTTCCACGGCGCAGCATAAGAAATTTCCAGAAGAACCGGAGCGTCGCCACGACCGCTCCGGGTGATCCAGTATACCCAGCGCAGAGCTATACCGCGACGGCTGGCTCCAATGGCTCCTCCTCCAGCTGCCTGAACGCCAACACAGTGGACACCATCGCCAACAGGCAGCACAAGAATGAGAAAATAAATATGGCTTCATACCCAAGCCAGGCAACGATCGAGCCGCCGATTATTCCGGCAATCAGAATTCCAATGTCGAAGCAGGATTCGTAAGTGCTCAACGCCAGCCCAATGTTCTTATCCGGCAGGCTTTTCAGGGCGGGCAAAGCCAGCAACGGATACACCATGGATAGACCAAAACCAGTCAGGAAAGCCCCGATCATGGCTTGCTGAGGCGATGTCGCCAACCCAATCAATAGCAGCCCCACCGCCTCAATAACGAGAGAGAACAGCGTCATTTTCAAGCCTGATGAATCCGCCGTCCAGCCCAGCGTCAAACGCGCGCAAACGTAACCCACGCCAAAGAGCGATAAAGAGAAAGCCGCCTCTTCCCGCCAGCCGCTTTCTACAAAGTACAGCACCAGGAAAGCGGTAATGGCCGCATAGCCGATATTCGCGAGAGAGAAACCTGATCCCGACTTCCAGATCCGACTGATCGCATAAGCGAGCTTGATTTCGCTTCTTTCCGGATGCACGTCCACGGGACGGACAACCGCCACAAATACAAAGCCAATGACTGGCAGCAGGCTCATGAAAAGCGCGGCATAGACAATGCCAACGGAATAGTAGGACCAGGCGCCAACATAATTCCCGGCGGCGAGCCCTAAAAACATGGCGATGCCCACCCAGGACATGATCTTTCCAGCATGCTCCCGGCCAACCAGCCCGATAGGCCAGGTTCCGCTACAGGTAAAAATCAGGCTCTCGCCAACCCCCATCAAGATCCTGGAGAAACAGATAATCACGTAAGTAAGAATAGTCGCTGGCAATAAAGCGAATGACAGATAGCACAACATCCCCGCGCTGAAGGTCAGCGTAAGCCCCAGCACCATCCCTTTTCTGGGACCATGATTGTCCGAAAACCTGCCGGCGTAGGCGCGGGAAAGCAACGTAGAAATGGACTCAATCGCTACCACCAATCCGACATAAAACGCAGAGTAGCCCAGCGTTTTATTTACATACAACGGCAGGACAGCCAGGGAAAGCCCCAGACTGACAAGAGCCAGAAACAGAATACTGGCGACCATACTGGCCGCCACAAGGTCATTTTTAACCCGGTACATCAACATCATCCTTCAATGTGACTTTATTACCCTCGTATATGATTTTTTCATCAATAAAGTCTTTGACCACGCGATGAATGATCCCTTTCTCAACCTGGATAATCGCCTCCCGCAAATCACTTTCAGTCATACCATAAGTAATGCGAACGCTTCCCTGGTCAATAATGGGGCCGGCGTCGACTTCATCATTAATGAAATGCACGGTTGCGCCAGTAATTCTCACTCCAGCTTCTATTGCGCGCAGCTGCGCCTTATCCCCAGGGAAAGCGGGCAGCAGCGACGGGTGAGTATTAATCGTCTTATGCCCATACTGGGTCACAAACTCCGGGGAAAAAATTCTACGGAAGCCGCCTAATACGACCAAGTCAATTTTGTTACTCTCAAGGCGCTCAGATATCGCCTTTTCGAACTCCCTTTTTTCGCGGTAATCACGATGATCGATTGTCGTCACGTCAACGCCGTTAAAGTGGCCGTAAAGAGAAGAATCGAATTCCCGATTATTCGTCATGACGAACTTCAGCGAGGCGGGGTTAGCCGCCGCCTCTATACCGGACAATACTGAAGACAGTAAGCTTCCTCGTCCTGAAAAAATAAATGCTATGTTTTTCACACCATTACCTCATTTCTCATCCTTTTGAATTCGCGCTCTATTGTTTCAGCATCGGAGTACAGGGCGTGATAATCATCAACCACTGTCTCGCCATTCACCATCACTCTGTATGGACGCTCCTGATTCAACATCGTAAGTATCGACACCGGCGTATTGATGTAAGAGGAGTCAATGCGAGACGAGTCGTAGAAAATAATATCCGCGTTGCAACCTGCGGCTATGCGTCCTGTCTGTGGGAGTCCTAAAACACGTGCGCCGTCACAGGTTAACATTCGCAGGACTTCTCTTGCCGCCAACTTGCTGGATAGCGAATCCGGTCCATGGTGATACAGCGCAAACAGAGCGTCAAACGTCAGGTCGTTATTAGGGTTTACCATCGCCGCATCCGTTCCCAACCCAATGCGCCCATCTTCGTATAACGCTCTAACAGGCATTTTACCCGCCCCCACAAAGCTATTGCTGACAGGGCAATGCACTATATCCACCGTGGAGCGGGTCAAAAGCTCCACATCCTTTTCACTCAGGTGGCAACAATGAACCAGGGTAGTATGCCGATCCAACACTCCCAAACTCGCCAGGCGCTCAATAGCGCTATGTCCGTAATGAGTTTTGAACTTTTCTACCTGATGTCGCCCTTCGTGAATGTGCATGAAGAACTTGCCGCCACGCTCAGCCGCAATAGCGTGCAAGGAGCGCAGCAATTCATCATCCGCAGACAGTTCTGACGCTGTCGCCGGCGTCAGCGTAATCAACCCGGACTGGAGGGCGGCTTCCGCGCTTCTATATTTGTCCAGAGCAGCCTGTAGCTGATGACTCTCCGGACTCTGCCCGGCGCCGATCCATTGCGTGCTTTGACAGTAATTGACGACAGCCCGGACTCCGACCTGCTCACAAGCGCGAATGTCACTGTCTATTCTGCTCGTGAACACGCCATATGTGGTCACCCCTTTTTTCACACCAGAGGTCAAAGACTTTAGCGCCGCTACGTACTGCCCTTCGGATGTTTCCAGCGCGTTATTTCTGTGTACGGCGTCCAGTACATCTTCGATGGGCGAATGATCGCTAATGGCGCCGTAAATCTCTTTGCTGGGGTGTAGGTGAGCATTAACCAGCCCGGGAAGAACAATTGCATTATCGCAATGAATAACGTCGCATGAGAGCTGAGAGGAAAGCAGCTCTGGCGTAACAGCCTGTATGACTCCCTCTTTTACGTGAATATCTCCAGAGACCAGCTCCATGGAGTCGCTATCAAGATATCTTACTCCCTTAAGAACAAACTCGTTCTTCACTTCCCAATACTCCATGTAACTGCTTTTCGGTTTCCTTAAAGTCTTCATTTTTGTTGAAATGAAGCGTCTTCATTCCAAGCGCTTCACATGGGGCGATATCATTGGCGTAACTATCGCCCACGATCAGCATTTCTCTGTAGTCGAGGTTCACTTCGTTCCTGATGCGCTCGAAGAAGCCCACATTTGGTTTACACCAAGGGCTGGCGGAGCCATAGAAAAAAGTATGGAAGTACCTCTCCAAGTCATGACGCGCCAGCTTGCGGCCTTGCACAGACTCATGTCCGTTGCTGCAAATGATCAGTTTAAGGTCAAGTGCGCCCAACGCTTTCAGTACTCGGTCCCATTCACCGACTATATGACAATTGTTGATATAAGCCTCAATGAAAGCGCGCTCGATAAACAAGCGCTCCTCCCGGCAGTCTATAGCAAACCAGTCGCCGATATACTCGAACCGCCTTTTAAGTATCTCTTCAACACTTATCTCTCCGTCTTCAAAGCGGCTCCATAAGCCATGATTCAACTCACCATAACCACTGTGAAACTCAGAAAAGTTGTAGTCAGAAGCGACGCGTCCTCGCTCCACTAATGTCGCGCCAAGAGCCGCCATTGCAGAGTTGTGGCCATGGGTGTGATCAAGCAGCGTTTCGTCGATGTCGAATAGCACTGCTTTAATCATGAATCAGGCCTTTTCTTGCTGAGCACAGCGCCGAAGGCGCAGCGAATCGCGGTCTCAAATTCATCGACGCGGGTATATAACCCCTTAGTCAGAACGCCGTTGGTTCCAAGCGTATCGATTTGCTCTTCGGTATACTCAGTAAACGTCGCTTTCACCACATCAGAAAGCTTATCTGCAGGACTGACCTGGTTGATAATTGAATCGGGCACCATGACTTTACCGCTGCAGCCATAATACACCTCATTAAACGCCGTCTCTTTAACAGCGGCCCAGCCATACACGAAGTTGCCCGCTTCTGACTTTTCTATCAGCCCTTCCAGAGCAAGAATATAATCAACATCCTGAGGATACCTGGATTCGAGCCACTCAATACGCGCGCGACACCCCTGCAATGCTTCATTATCCGTATCAGGCGTTTCACTCACGCCAGAGGGAACATCCTCGGATATCAACTGAAAGTCAGAGAATAAATGAGAACATATGTTATTGGCGGCCATTACTTTGGCCGGATTTTTGGAAGCCACCAATACAACGACATTATCATTCCGCATTTTCATAAACCCACTTCATTACTTCCGTATCAGACTTCCTGCCATATATATCATTCAACGTTGCGCTGGCTGATATAATCGCCGGCATTACCTCATTCTCACCGGCGCTCTCAACCGCTTCATTCGCCTTGCTCAGCGTTTTATCATAAATTTGCGTAAAGGTGGTTTTCATTATGGTAGACCCTAGCTCCAGGTCATCCATTCCCCTTTCTCGTAAATCCCGCCAGACAAGTTCATGAATAAAAGAGAAGAATCCCATGTCATATGGCAAGCCGGTAATAACATCCGTACTACGGGAAATAGTTTCACAGTAGAGTGTTTTATTCTTTATAAAGAACTGCATCCCGACCGTGCAAGGGAAGTCCTTGGTGTCTGACTTATGGTAACTCTGATTAATATTAATAATCGCGCGTCGAGAGTCTCTGTTTTTTACAAGGACATCTATCACCCAATTATACTGATTACCATACCCTTCCACGTCTTCATAGAAAACGTAGTACCCGTAGTTAGAATTTACATTTCCGTTCTCGTCAACTAACGTCATCCAGAATCGGGACGCTTTCGCCAAACCGTCCTCGGCTTTCAGGCTACCGCTGAAATACGCGACCAGCTCACGGCAAAGATATCTGCGAGCGCCATGCCGCAGGTTATGAACTCTGTTTCTGGGATTAGTCAGAATGTAATTGACGCCATACGACTGTATAGCTTCACCAGCTCTGGAAGTGATTTTAGAACCCGTGGTTAAGATGTGATATATGCCATTTTTAACAAGCTCATCAACACTGTCGCCACTAATACTAATAAAGTCATGCTGGGATTGACTTTTCGGTTCTACAACGCCTGCCACCATTATTACTACCTCTCTCCATAAAGTACAAAAAATCCAGTTTGGGACTATCAAGCAGCGGGAAATCAAAAATAATACTGTGCATCATGAATTGCAATTGCTTTTTGATTGCATTCCTTCACAGCGATAAAAACACCTGTCTGATATGTTCAGGTCTATATATTGATCAGTTTTAGACCTGCCTGATAAAAACACAAATAAAACACATATGTATAACAACTAAACTTTTAAGTAGTCATATCTCCCCTTTAGATAACAAGGATTCAACATAAGTAAATATTCACTCATCCTGAAAGCACTGCATAGCCTAAAACAAAGGATTGTTTTAAACGCAAGTGTAAGAACTGAAACGACAGCTTTTAAAAACTTGGAGGCTTAACAGCGTTACGACAAAAACGCGCATCAGTTGAATGAGAACAACCCTCCATGAGAGTGGCGAACTCAACGGGATTTAAATAATTCAGGTAATTCACTGTTTGCTTCCTGCACAGCTTTATTGGTTCAGCAGCGTATTCTATTTTCTTTTTACTTCAGCCTTTTGATTTAGCTCAACACCACCTCAAACTCCGCTCCTGGAGTGCGGTTCAGCACATCCACCTCGCCCCCCATAGCACGAGTCAGCTGTCGCACTAACGCCAACCCAATTCCGGTGCCGACGGTTTCACGGGTCAGCTCATTGCCGGAACGGTAGAACAGTTGAAAGATTTTTTTCATCTGGCTTTTCTGAACGCCGGGGCCATAGTCCCGCACGCTCCAGGCGACTGACTTCGCTCCCCGCGGCCGCGCGTGGATCTCGATACGTTTGCGCTCAGACTTGGCGGAGAATTTGATGGCGTTGTCCACCAGATTGATGATCACTTGTACGAAGGCGTCAGCGTCTACATGCAGCTCTCTTTCCACGCAGGAAGGATCGAGCTCGTAGCTGCATTCAAATCCGGCCCGCTCGACCTGGCTGCTGATTTTAGAGCGCACCATATCCATCAGGGCCTGAGCGCCGACGGGTTTGAGTTCGAGTTTCAGGTCGTTGCGCTCCATTCTCGCCAGTTGCAGCACGTTGGCGATGAGCCGGGAAAGGCGTTCACTCTCGTCATGAATGAAGTCGTAGTACTCCCGCTTTTTCTCTTCGCCAACCCAGCCTTCCCGCAGCATTTCGCCGTACATGCGGATGGAGGTTAGAGGCGTTTTCAGTTCATGGCTGACGGCGGAAACAAAGTCCTGCTGCTGTCGCGCCAGTTTGATCTGCCGCAGGCCAAGCCGGTACAACATGATAAAGCCCAGCAACAACACGCCGCCAAGAATCACGCTGGCCCAAATGACGACCCTGGCCCCTGGACCGGCTGGAAGCCGGTTAATCGTCCACAACAATTGAAAGTCGCCCAGCGGCGCCGACAAACGCACCTGATGCAATAGTTCGCCGTTCAACTCACCGCTCCGGTCCATGTAAGCGCGACCCGCGGCGCCGGACATCGTTTGCAGGATATCCCCCTGAAACGCCACCACCATATTGCTCATCTGCGCCAGCGCCGTTCCCTGAAAAGCCTGCGCCATCGCGCCTTCGATAAAGGCGTTCTGCTCGATGATCGCTCCTTGAATAATCCGCTGACCATCACGCCAGACTTTCCTGAACAACACAAACTGACCACTGTCCAACAAGGCCAGTTCCAAGGGGTCGACTTCACTTTCGAATATTTTGACTTTTGGCGCCGCGACGGCAGGCTCTCCTGGGGCCGCCTCGGACTCCACGTCTTCCAACAGCGCAGTCTGCTCTATCCGTGACACGCGGTTGGCTGTCTGCGTCGTCGCTGGTGCGGATTTCGAGAGCGACTTGCTTGCGATGCTTTCTTTCTTGAAGCTGTTCTGCAGCTTGAGGTCTTCCAGGCGCTTATCACTCTGACTGCGCTGCCGTTGCTCGAATACTGGCGAGTTTAAATTATCAAACGCCTGCTGCGCATATAAGGGCGGGGCTTTGGATTTGTATTCTTCCTGCCCCGGCGCCGATACGGCTTTTCTCTCCTGGGGGACGGGCGCCGTCAGCGTTGGTTTGGGCTCAGCCATAGCCAGACTGTCCATCTCTGCGTCGCTGTCAGCGTTATCGCTACTGTTTGGTGCGCCATAGCCAGTAACGTCAGCGCTATCGACAGTACTGTCGGCGCTCTCGTTGATTCTTCCCAGACCCGATTCGTATGACGAACTGAACCTGCTTGAAGATGCTCCCGACGCATCCGCCAAGCCTGCGCCTTCATCCATCAGATTGAGCGGCTTGTCATCCGTCCTGCGGCGTTGCACCAGTTGATTCTGACTGAGAATATCCAGTAAAGAATCGCGTAGAGACGTCCTCTGCGTCAGCTCATCGACGCTCAGTCCCCAACGCTCGGGGTTATCCAGCGTCTCTGGCGTCGCCGGCGTAGAGAACACGCCTGCCGCATCCACCTGAAAATAGCCAAGCAAGCCAGGAATAGAGGATTCAACAGGGAAAGCCGCCAAAGGCGAGCGCTGCACGTAGCTGGACGTATTGGGGTCGCCGGTTAAAACCAGAAACTGATAGTCGGCGTATGAATGCGCTTCTTCCACGGCGATCCAGCGTTGCAACTCTGAATCGATACGCTGGGATAACTCTTCCGCCAGCAAGCGGTACTGGTGAAACGCCTCCCATTTGATCTGCTGCTGGGTCTGCCACACCAATACAGTGAAAGGGATAAGCAAGGCAAGAAACAGAACCGCCAGAAACAGACGCAGACGTCCGGGCGTCAGACCATGTCGCAGCGAGGCGGCCATCAGGATTCCGTCATCAGGCGATAGCCGCCGCCGCGAACAGTCACCAAGCGTTGCGGTTGCTTGGGATCGTCTTCAATCTTACGGCGCAGCTTGGCGATATGGATATCCACAGTGCGGGTTTCTATGTCCAAGTCCCGCGCGTAGCCCCAGACTTTATTCAGTAGCTCCTCACGCGATACCGGACGCTCATTGTGTTCATGCAGGTATTGCAGGACATCCATCTCCCTGCGCGTAAACGCAACATCTTCCCCTTTGTGCTGACAGCTCAGGTTCAACGTGTCGACCTCCAGGCCGCCCATCAGACGCATATGAGCGTCATCAAGCGTCGTGGAGCGAGAGCGCCGCAGCACCGCCTGCACGCGCAACACCAGTTGCGCCACGGAAAAAGGTTTGGCGACGTAGTCATCAGCTCCCAGCGACAAGCCATGGATGACATCTTCGTCGGAAGACTTGGCGGTCAGCATGATAATCGGTTGGTCACGGTCCTTGAGGCGCACGGCTTCGCAGATCTCGTAGCCGTTTGTTCCCGGCAGCATCACATCTAGCAGGATCAGATCATAGGCGCCATTCAGCGACTTATTCAGCCCCTCGTCGCCATCCACGGCGAAATCCACTTCATAGCCATGGTAAACGAAGACATCCACCAGACCGGTGCGAATCGCCGTTTCGTCCTCCACTATCAGAATGCGCGCTTTGCGTTGCATCTCCACCTCAACAAGTACCGAAAAGAACATTCTCGCGATAGGAATGTAGTTACAAACGAGTCTAACAACAAGCGCCAGCGCACCATGTAAATTCTTTGTAAACAGAACGGCGCAGGTTTTACAAAAGCCTGTCTACGACGCCTGCACACTCCTTTTTAGACTGTAACCACATCAACGAACACCCTGAAAGGAGACGAACATGGCGCTGATCACCAGACTGACTCGTTTATTCAAAGCGGATATGCACGCCGTGCTGGACCGCCTGGAAGAGCCCGACGCCCTGCTGCGTCAGGCGATTCGGGAAATGGAAGAAGAAGTATCGCAAAACGCGCGTCGACTGCAAACGAAAGAGTTTGAGATACAACAGGTTAATGGTCGCGTTAAAGAAGTGGAGAAATCTCTGGGCGGACTTGAAGGGCAATTGGACCTTTGTTTTGAGGCGCAGAACGAAAAACTCGCCCGCAACCTGCTTCGTCGCAAACTGGAAGGCGAGTTGCTGCTAACCCAATTCCGACAGCAGGCCAGTCAACTGACTGACGCGATCACCGCTCAAACCTCTACGCTTTGCGATCAGCGCCGCCGGCTTGAAAGTATGCGACAGAAAGCCGCTTTGTTTGAGACGGATCACAGCGTCGAGCCCAAGGCCTGGGACAACAAAGACGTCAGCATTACCGAGGAAGACATTGACCTGGCGATGCTGCGCGAGCAGCAAAAACGGAGGGCGTCATGAGCAAGACCACTTTTTGGCGCGGCGCAGCCATTGCGCTGGCGCTCAGTATATTCGGCGCCCTGGCGCTGGTACTTTTCGCGCCGCTGGTTGGCGAAGGCTTCGGACTCAAGCTGCTCATTTCCGCGCTGGGTCTGACCTATGTGGTGATCCTGTTGCGCGATAGCCGCGCCCGCACCGGACGTCTCGTCGTTTTCGCCGCCTGGATGGCAGCGACCGCCGCTCTGTTCTTACTTAATCCTGGTATTTGGGTCTGGCTGACGACGCAAACCGCCGCCATCTGGCTGACGCGCTGTTTGTATATCCATGACAGCCTGGTCGCCGCCGCGATGGACGCGCTCCTCAATGGCGCCGCCCTGCTCGCGTCCCTGGCCGCCGCGCTACATTCCCACAGCCTGTTCCTGGCTTTGTGGACCTTTTTTCTCGTACAAGCGGCGTTTGTTTACATCCCTCGCAAGCTGTCTGCGTCAACACGCGGTGAAACGCCCATCAGCAACGAGGATTTCGAGCGCGCCTATCGCAACGCGGACGCCGCCCTGCGTCGGCTGTCCAGACATTCCTGACCTCGGCTCATTCACTTATTGGAGGACCTAAACCATGAAATCGAAACTGCTCGCCTTCACTCTGTTTGCAGCCACCGCCGGCGTGGTCGCCTTTTATCCTACGCTGCAGAACCTCGCTATTGCGAAGCCTGCCGTCAACCAGGTTACCCACCCGCTCACGACGGCAAACTCGATCGCCACGATCAGTGAGAAGCGCGCCAAGATAGAAGTAGTATTCGCCCTGGACACCACCAGCAGCATGAGTGGTTTGATTCAGGCGGCGAAAGAAAATATCTGGTCCATCGCCAACACCATGGCCTCAGCGCAACCCGCTCCGGAAATCAAAATGGGACTGGTGGCGTTCAGAGATCGCGGAGACAGCTATATCACCCGCGTCACCGACCTTTCCCCTGATCTGGACTCTATGTACGCGACATTGATGGATTACCAGGCTGAAGGCGGCGGCGATGGTCCTGAGAGCGTCAACCAGGCGTTGTTCGACGCCGTACATAAAATTTCCTGGAGCCAGGACAAAGACAGTTACCGAGTCATTTTTCTGGTCGGCGACGCGCCCCCGCATATGGACTATCAGGACGAACAGCAATATCCACAAACATTAAAAGACGCACTGAGTAAAGGCATTGTCGTCAATACAATCCAGGCCGGAGGCGATCCTTTCACACAAACGGAGTGGCGTCGCATTGCGCAGTTGAACCAGGGCTCTTTCTTCCAGGTGGAACAATCCGGCCAGGCCGTTGCAGTCGCCACTCCATTTGATGAACAGTTAGCGTCCTTGTCCAAAGAAATGGACAACACCCGGATGTTCTACGGTACGGAAGAAAAGCGTAAAGCGCTCGCCGCCAAAAGCGCAGCGACAGACAAGTTGAACGCTGTCAGCTCCGACGCCGCTTTGGCTAAACGCGCCGCATTTAACGCTTCAGCCGCCGGTGAAGGTAACTTCCTGGCGGAAAGCGAGTTGGTCGATGACATCAGCAGCGGCCGCGTCGATCTGGAGACTGTCGCGCCAGCAGCCCTTCCCGAGCCTTTACAAGCCATGGAAAAAGAGGAGCAGGTGAAAGTCATCAAGGAAGCAGCGGAAAAACGCGAAGCCCTGCGCACCCAAATTGCGGAACTGTCACGTCAGCGTCAGGCGTTTATCGAGCAGCGCTTAAAGGACAGCGGCGCGGAAGAAGAAACCCTGGACTATAAAATCTACTCAACGGTTAAAACCCAGGCCGCCGAAAAAGGCATTCTCTACGAAAGCGCGCCAGCTTACTGAGTTATCGGAAGGAAGCAAACAAGGGCGGAGTCTCCGCCCTTGTTTTTTATAACACTTTTTTCGTCACAATATCGGACGTGTCACTTTCCAGCCCATTCACATCCACTGCCGAAACGGCAAAGTAATGGGTGCCGACAGGCAAGTTGTCGAAGGAGAAGCTGATTTCATCCGGCGCCGCTTCATATACCGTTTCCACGGAACCGTCTTCAGACAGATGATAAATACGATAAAGTTGAATTTCCGATGCCGCGAGCACGCTGCCGTCTTCGCGGGTCGCCGGCGGCGTCCAACTCAACAAGGCAGTGCGATCGATCACGACATCCAGCGTCGCCGCATCACTAATCACTACGCCGCTCTCATTGCCAATCATGACGTCATAATTACCGGCGTCCGCTTCGCTCACATTGGTAATGGTATAGCTGGAGGTGACCGCATCAGGAATGTTCTGGCCATTTTTACGCCATTGATAATAGAGCGTATTACTGCCGCTGGCGCTGACGTTCAAGGTGACAGAGGAGCCTACCGCGGCGGATTGCGAGGCTGGCGGTAAGGAAATAATGATGTTCACGTCATCTGACTGGGTCTGGTCAGTCGTCGGGTCCTGTGTGGACGTATCTGGGGCCAACGTCGTGTCGCCCGTATCCGTCTGGCCGGAGTCAGTCGTCTGATCGCTACTCGATGCAGTCGTATCCGTTGTAGGACTAAAGGGGTCCGTAGTCTGACTGGTGTCGCTAGACTGGCTGGTGTCAGTCGTGTCAGAAGGACTAAACGGATCTGACGATTGAGTAGAGTCAGAGTTATTAGTGGTGGGACTAAAGGGATCTTGAGTGGTTGTCGTGGTCCCGGAAGTGTCCGTGGAGGTGTCAGTAGTGCTGTTGTTGGAGCCATCCCCCCACCTTCCGCCTCCTCCTTTGGTCCCGCCTTTACCGCCTTTGGTGGAGGTGTAAGATGAATCCAGCACCGTATCGCCGCTCAGTTCCGTTTCTGAAACGGTGATGGAGCTTTCCGCTGAAGCCTGAGACTTTGGCGCGGCGTTAGCCGGCGTCGCGCCCCCGCACCCCGCCAGGAATAACGGCGACAAAGTTAAAACAGATGTCAGTACGGTGCGTCGTAAGTTACGTTGAATCTTAAGAGTGCGCCGTATTTGCCGGTCTGACACCAAATGTTGTTCGACAAGGATCTCACCCAGCTTTTTGTGGGATGTCTTCTGCAAAGACATCGCCTTTTCCAGTTGCTCCTGGGTGATGATATTCCGTTCAAGCAACAGGTCCCCTAAACGGGTCTTATCTGACGATGATACGGGTGCTTCCGCCATGTCCACTCCCCCCTCTGAGGATACTTCCCGCCGACTCGCCACTTGGCGCTTCACTGCGCATGACTTCGGGCTGCGACGGATATGTTGTTCTGGCGTGAATAAATATGCGGGCTGTTCTCGTCCGTTTGGGCGCAAAATCCAAGTAGCATTATTTATGCGGCGCCATTATTTACAGTTTAGTAAAGGATTTACTCTGTAAATAACGACGATAAGATCAAATGGATATAAAAAAACCAAATGTGCTAGCGTTTTGTTAACTTCTTTTCCATTGTGAAATTAACCAGTATCTGACCGTTGCGTTGTATTTCATTAAGTTGCGTCGTTACAAAGCCTTTTGACTCAAAAAAGGAGCGCGCAGCCCTTGATGCTTCTACATAAAGGCGCGTTATCCCTGCGTCAACCGCCTCCTTCTCCAGTCGCTGATAGAGCTGTGCAGCCACCCCACGCCGCTGAAACTCAGCATGGGTATACAGGCAGTCAATATGGCCATCAGCCTCCAATTCGATAAAACCAAGCAAGCGCCCATCGCTTATCGCCAAAAACGGCTTTTTGATATCCAGCCTGGCTTTCCATTTATCATAATCAGGGGGCGTCGGCGCCCATGCTTCCTTTTGCGCAGCCGTGTACATCTGCGAATCGACGCCATGCACCGCCCCATGAAACAAATCAGCCACCGCCACGGCATACTGAGAGTCGTAATTAACTACATCAATATTCACAACAAAATCGTCCTCACTATTAATCAAGCAGGTATATGGCGCTCGTCAATTTGCTAAAAAAATTACTATTAAATGCTGACAGTGAAAGCCGGATCAAAGTCCAGATTGCGTTCCCCGGGATAGCCTCGGGGATTGCAGACAACCCGGGTTGCCCCTACCTGATAATCACTGCTGTTGTGCAAATGGCCGTGTATCCACAGATTTGGCTGCAAGGATTCCACCACCGGCTCCAGATTGGAAGCATACGCTGAGCTGATAATATGGTTTTTCCTATGCAGCGGCAGGGAGTGGCCACTGGGCGCATGATGAGTGACGACAACGCGCCGGCAGCCTGGATGCGTCTCGTCGCAAAGAGCGAACGCGCCTTTTAGCCAGTGCAACGAGCGAGAATGAATCACCGCCAGATCCAGTGAGCGCATTTTGGAGTAACCAGGCTCTCTGCGGATCTTACGAAAATCGCTCATCACCTGCTGACATTCAAATCCCGCCACACGGGGATCGCCAAGCAACTCAAAGTCCGTCCACAGTGTACATCCGAAAAAGACGACGTCGCCCAGCGCCACGGACTCATTCTCCAGCACATAGACATGCGTTCCCTGTGTCATCTCTCGTAACTTTCGCGCCAGTTTCGGGTAGATATGCCGGTAGTATTCATGATTTCCCAGTACATAAATTATCGGCTTCGCCGGAGTCTGCTCCAAGGCCCAACGCACACCTTTGTCGCCGACATGGATATCCCCAGCCAGGACCAGCACGTCCGCGTCGTCGACATCGAGCGCAAAATCCTCAAACTCCAGATGAAGATCGCTCAATACCCTTATTTTCATACCACTGCCTACTACTCACCCCAAAATTTGTCGACACGGCACGAAGGGAATATGAGTTCCCTTCCTGCCGTCGGGCTATTATCTACTCACTCGTTCCAGGGACCGTTCAGGTCGGGATTTACCGCTGAGATCGAGCGGAAGTTCGGAATCAATACGCTATCCTTACCCACAATGGAGCGCACCGCCATGAGTCCGGCCTGGCTCAATGCTCTCACTGCCGAATCAGTGATGTTGATCTCCGCGCAAGGCGTCACAACGGATTCGCCATCTTCGCTATAAACATGCAAAGGCAGGCGATCTACCTGCTGCTTCCTACCCGGCGCAAATTTCCAGCCGAAATCCGTATAGTGTTGCGCCAAAAGCATCACCGCTAACCAAGCGCCGTTGCCCCATAGGTAGAAGGAGTGCCGATTGCGCTCCGGCAGCTCTTCAAAATCAAAGCGCTCTGTGCGGGACGTGCGCTTGCCGTATGGCATGCGCAGCAATACACGCGGGGCCACCATCGCCAGGCTGCCGGCGCTAACCTGCTCCCTCATCGATTTCCATTGTTCGGAGAATTCCGCGTCAACGACGCCCTCCCAGTCATCCGGATCAGGCGTCACCGCCAGATCGCCGCACCCCGCCAAGGTTGCGGACCCACCAGTCAACGCCGCCGCTCCGACAACATGAGCGGACCCCGCCAGAGTGGACAGAAAGTTCAGTGTTTCCGTTTCCGGCCCGAAGGCGTAATCAGCAAGGATCATGCTGAATGGCGTGGCGCCGCTGGCGCTGCGCTTCTCCACCAGCAACTTGTACAGTCCGGTTTCGTCGATGGATTCCGCTGCGTTCGCGTCGGCTATCAGCTCTTGACGCGTTGCATCAACGATGAAAACGCGCAGGTTTGCGTCCGTCTCCAGCCTGCGCACCAACAGATACAGCCCACGCCAGCTCGCTTCCAAGGCATGAAAAGCGCTGTGATGCATGATTTTGCGCATCAAGTCGCTGGCGGCCTGGTCCACAGCCTCCAGCATTTCCTGTTGGCGCGGGTCCGGCCCCTGGCTCACGTAGGGCGCAATGATCTCCTGCACCAGAGTGCGCACATCAAACGCATTACTGGAGCGCTGAACGCCGGATGCGCTATCCAGCAGGCTTTCCAGCAAAGAACCGCTGTCGCTGGACAGGCCTTCACTAGATGGCTTGGACTCCTTAACAGGCCTTTCCGCTTGCGGAGCGGAGCCGCTCCAACCACGGATTTCATCCGCCGCCGCCTGGAAGGTATCGTTACTTTTGAGGCGACGCTTCAGACTTTTGAACTTCTCAAACAGCGCGGTGCGGTCATAGATGTAATCCGGGTGCATATCATCCAGCTCACGAAAACGAATGACGTCATCAATAACCGGAATATCCAACTCCACCTTCAACTGCTCGAAGACGTCATCATAATTATCCCGATCCACCTCAATCACTTTGCGTTTCGCCAGCGTCTCCGGTTCATGCGCGCCACGATGTCCGCGGCCGCTGAAGTCCCCCAACACCACGATGTGACAGGGTTGATTGGCTGGCGTCGCCTTCTTGTCGCCGGCATCTTTGGATTTAAACTGAATTTCGCCCGTGCTGATGGTTGTTCTGGACATATGAGCTTCCCTTGAGGTTGTCGCGCCTCACATTGGAGGAGAGTGTAGACGCCATATTTTATGCAAAGCAGCCGTGTCAGGCGGCCGCTCTCATACAAATTGAATCGGTCGAGAATACAGCGTCGTGAAAAAGAGTAAAAGCGTTGAAACGGAAGACACTCCGGCGCCGGAGAACTGAAGCCGTCCATGGCTTGGTGTGAAAGTGGCGGATGCCTTTCCTTGCGACTTAGAAGGCTTAGGGACTATTGCGTCTGAAGACCCGACGCATCTCCAGGTGAGGTGCGCGAACGGTTCAGTAAACGTAACGCGATCAACATGCCCAGACCGCCAAGATGCCACCACAACGGTAGCGGCCAGAGCAACAACAGAGCGGCTACACAGACCAGTAGACGCATGACGGGGTTCAACGCCTGCCCCAGCCACCCTACAAACACGGCGGCGAACGCATACAAGCCAAATGCGGAGAACACGAATATCTGCAACGCCTCGCCCCAGTCGCCGCTAAGAAACGGCGTGTAGGCGAACAGGAACGGAACGATATACAAGGCTTTCGCCAGGCTCCAGGCGGACAGCCCGGCTGACATCGGAGATGTTTTGGCGATGGCCGCCGCCGTGAAAGCGGTCAGGCAGACTGGCGGCGTGACGTTACTGTCCTGAGACAACCAGAAGATGATCATGTGCGCGGATAACAGCGCCAGGGTAATCATTTCCGGCGCAATCGCAACATCCAGCAGCGTCGGCAGGATATCCCGGCTGATGCCTCCCACCAGCGCGGCGGCCTGATCGTAAGGAATCGGCTGACTGAGATCGACGTCCGTCACCCCCGCCATGAACTGCAACGTCACTCGCGCAGTCTCCGGCAATTGTCCGGCTACCAGCAAATCCACTAACTGGTTTTGCAGAATCAGTTGTTGCAACGCCGGGGCGGCGATGGTCGCCACCATGATATAGGCCGCCGTCACTGGCAGACCCATCCCCAATACCAGCGAGGCCAGAGCGATCAACAAGATAGCAATCCACAGCTGTCCGCCCGCCCATTGCACAATCATGAACGAAAAAGTGTTGCCGATTCCGGTCGTGGCCACCACGTTTACAAGCAGTCCCACGCTGATCAGCAGCAACGCCGTCATCACCATATTCTTGGCGCCTAAAGCCAGCGCGTCGCAAACCGCCGTGAAGCCCATGCGGTTGGACGTCAGCCAGGACGACGCAATCACCGCCAGGATCGCGAACCCCGCCGCATAGGTAGGACTCAGTCCCCATATCAGTAGACCGATCAACAGGATAATTGGCGCAAGAAATGAGTATCCTCCCCGTTTCATCAACACTGACAGCGGTTCCGGGCTGCCTTCCTCAATAGGCTTCAACCCTTCTTTCTTCGCCTGGAGCCGCACAAATGCGGCAATCGTCAGGAAATACAGCAACGCCGGCAGAAACGACACGACAACAATGTCTGTATAGGGAATCTGGGTGTAGTTGGCCATGACAAACGCGCCAGCGCCCATAATCGGAGGCATAAGTTGCCCTCCGGTAGAAGCGGCGGCTTCAACCCCGGCGGAAAAACGCGGCGAATAGCCCGCCTTCTTCATCAAAGGAATCGTGATGACGCCAGTAGAAGCGGTGTTAGCCACTGCAGAACCGGAAATCGTGCCAGTTAATCCAGAGGAAATGACAGCGATAAGCCCGGGGCCGCCGTGCATTTTTCCTGCAGAGCGTTTGGCCAGATCAATAATGAAATCCCCCGCCCCGGACCGCACCAGGAAGGCCCCGAACAAGATAAACATCATCACAAAACTGGAAGAAATCGTGGCGATGCTTCCAAACATGCCGTCATCGCCGAAAAGACTGCGAAACATGATGGTTTCGAGACTCAGCCCACTAAAGCGAAATACGCCGGGAAGGTACTGCCCCCACCATGCGACATAACCCAGAGCGATAATAATCAACGTGGGAATCAGCCAGCCCGCCATACGCCGGGTCAACTCCAGAGACGCCAACACCACCATACAACCGGCCACCCAGTCCGCCCAAGTCAAATGGAGGCCTCGCTCATAAATCATGTCCTCGCTGAAAAACAGCCACAGTGTCGCTGCAGTGGTCGCCGCAGCCAGAACATAATTGAATATCTTTAGCTTCCTTGATGCGTCTTTGCTGACATACCAGCCCACGCATAGCCAGGCGAAACCGATGAAGTGAATGACATTAGGCCAAAAACCGCTGATCCAGCCGGTCATGTTGATAACGATATGGATAAGGGATACAACGACGGCCGCATAAAAAAATACGCGGCTGTCACGGAGCTGACTCCACTCCGTCGCAGACTGACTCATTACAAATCTCCAAAGTAAGCGGGGGACGCATCCCCCGTTGTGACTCAGGTATGGAGGCTGTTATTTCATCAGCCGGTCGGGAATATTCAGTCCCTGCTCTTTGTAGTAGCGAATCGCGCCAGGATGCAATGGAATCGGCAGGCCGGCGATCGCCTTTTCCAGCGCCATATCGCTGGTGGCTTTATGGATGCTGTTGAGGAAAGGGAGGTTTTCATAAATCGCCTTGGTCAGGAGATAAACGGTTTCCTCATCGATGTCGTCACGCACTGACAGGAAGTTAGGCTGAGCGATAGTGACGATATCTTTATTCACGCCGGGGTAGACGCCAGCTTTCACGGTGAAAGGCGTCCACAAATCGAAGCCATTATCCGCCTGTTGGATTTGCTCTGGCGTGAAGGACAGCAAGGTGATATCGGAACGTTGCGCGAAAGCGTTTATCACAGCGCCTACTGGAACGCCTGCCGGCGTCCCAACGCCCACCACTTTACCGTCTTGCAGCGCCTGACTGCTGGGGCCATAACCGGCGTACAAGAGATCAAAGTCTTTATCCAGATCCAGGCCGAAGTTGGCGAGAATGGTGCGGTTGGACTCAATAGTTCCCGAGTTCTTGGAGCCCAGAGCCAGACGTTCCCCCTTGGCGTTGACCAGATCGCTGATGGTGCCGGTTTTGACGTATTTGTTGTCCAATACGAAATGCTCGACGTTCTGCCACAACATGGTGATGGAGCGGATGTTGCGTTGCTTGCCTTCATTGGCGAACACGCCGGAGCCTTCCCACGCGTATTTGCCGAAAAGCCCCTGCAGAATGGAGAACTGCGCTTCGTTATCACGCATCAACTTGATGTTTTCCGCAGACCCTGCGGAGCTGATGGCGGAGATGCCGATTTTGTGGGTTGGCTGCAGCTTTACTTTCGTCAGTGTGGCGATTGCGACGCCAACAGGATAGTACGTGCCTCCTGTGCTGGCGGTCGCCATGATGTAATTTTTCTCTTCGGCGGCGCGCAGGCCGGAAGAGAACACAGAAAAGGATAGAACGGAAAGGGTGAGAGAGATTAGTCGGATATACCGATTCATACTGAATACCTCAAAGTTTTATTTTTTAAGTCACAGGCGTTCAAATACTTCGCAAAGGTCATGCCGCTTACCACCTTCACACAACTTACTGATTTATAAAGAAGCCAACCAAAATACAAAAAGCGCCATAAGCTAATTTTGGCTTATCACTAAAACTTTATAGGCAAAATTTTGCTTATCGACCAATGAATGTGGCTTTATGCTTTGAAAGCCCTGAACATCATCAGCGCCTAAAGGTTGTAATAAAACGTTGAACGAGAGTAGCTTTCCTATGTCGAACCAACACATCCTGGCGTTCACACTTTGCCTTTTCACATTACCGACCCTGGCTGCGGAAGCGCCCATGCTTAAAAACGATCCCAAACGCCCACAAAAGCCAGAGAACGCATGAATAAGTCCGTACTCTTACCCTGCCTGCAACAGGCCAACCCGGAGATCACCAACGACAGACTTGATCAGGTGATGGATAAATACAGGGAGAAAAAAATGTATAGAACACCGCAACTGCTTCTCATCGCGGGCGCCGCACTGCTTACCCAGGCCTGCACGACTGAGCAGGCTTATTACGCCGTACGGGAAAACCAAAGGCAACAGTGCGAAAAATACATTGAGCAATCGCAATACGAAGCCTGTATGAAGCAGGCGAATGAGAGTTATGACGACTACGAAAGACGCAGAAAGGAGCTGACGAAACAGAAGCAGTAAGCGCCTTTAGAATTTGCACAATCTTTCCTTATTTCAACCGACGGCCTTCCTCATGAGTAGGCGCTTTCAGAGTCATGAAAATCTATCAGCAACTCTGATCGGCGACACGATCATCAACAAGAAGGCTAACACCATGGCAAGTGAATACATCTATATTCCTGTAAACAGTGACGAAATGAGCGAATTCGCGGAGAGATTCGCGAAAGCGCTGGGCATTCCAGTCAACCAGATACTGGCTAACAAGTGCGTTTCAGGAAAAGGCAAAGCGATGTATCGCTGGATCGACAAATGTCTCAGCAAACTCACCAAGGACGACACGCTCTACGTCGTTACTCACGGTACGGGAGCCGCCGACGCCAAGACCATTGGCGCGGAGCGCAACATGGGCAATAACAAACAGAAAAGAGTTAACGTTAACAGCAATGACACCTGGGAGGGCGGTGAGTGGAAAAGTTACACGCCGGAACAGCTCACCTCCACGCTGACCAAAGAAGGGTTGCCTAGCACCTTTGTCAACCTGCACGTTTGCGCCTGCGGCGGCGGTTACGAAGGAAAAATGGCGCCATGGGCCAGCCGTCTGAAAGACGCCATGAAGCAGAGCTTTCCCAAGGTTCAGGTTACCGGCTATCAAGGCGCTTTCTCCGTTACTACTACACGCATCGCCATTATCGATAAAGGCAAGCTGTATCCCATGAACGAGCGCTCCGTCACCTTTTAAATCCCCTAGACGCCGCGTAATTAAAGCGTTGCGCAGCGTCGCATTGGTGTTCGTGTTTTTTCTTGACACATTAATCTTGTCAAAATAGATCCAACCTCTACCGGTTCTGGTTCAAATAAATGAAATCGACAGTAGCGAGCTGCTCCCGTTAATTGGCCTGTAAACGGTGGAGTCACTAGCGCAGGCCATGCGCGCCATCATTCACGACAATCAATGTAAGTCCAAATGGGACCTGTTTCACGTCCTCTCCCACCTTAGCGCTCAAATGCCCGAAGGCGCTTGCGCCCTTCATGTCGACGCCCTCCTTCGGCTTGAGGCGCCATGGCGGGATTGCGCCGCTTTGTTAACCATAGACCCCGTTCTCAAAGTACGTGAGTGAGCTATACAGGCTTGGCTGCAGCCGGACAATCAAGCGTACGCCAACGAGGCCGATCTTGCTCATTTCGTGGCGGCGAGAAAGTGGCTTCCAGAACCTGACAGATTGCATCTTGATGCAATCATTAAGGCTTTGCAGCGCCGCCGCGTAGGCGGAGCAGCAAAGGATGCCGAGAAAGTGGAAGCGCGCGAATGCTATGTATCTCCGTTCGATTCACTTGGCGCGTTTTACATTTCACTGGTGTTATTTCATGAGGGGAAATAGAAAGTCTGGAGCGCTCGTCTAAGGCAAGATATGAGACTCTCCAAGGGCGGTCTTTTGATATTCCCTGACAGAAATATTCTGGATAGGCATATTGAAAACGGTAAGCGCTATCTGAATTTCGGAATGCTCCCAAGCGCAGAGCTCAAGGCGTTGGTCCGACACTTTCTCCTATACAACCGCGGCGCATACAGTCCTCCCGCTCCAGAGCTGCTTTGGATGATCAATCACGTGGAGGGAAGTGGTCGTCGCCGGACTCAATGAACTGTGAGGAGATAGTGGATGCTCTGGAAGCCCCTGGATAACTGCCCGCTGATCAGTCGGGCTTCGCCAAGGATATACGCCAGCTGGCTCATTCATGGATAAGGCCCGAGTGGACCAGAGAACACTCCACCAGCGAGGCGTTGATTGAGGAGCGCTTTGAGGCTCAGCGGGAAATGTGGCGGGAGCGTTTCCTATTGTCCGCGTATTTCCTTCAACAGCAGTCGAAAAGTCCGAAAAAAATCGAATTGTTAAGGCAAGCCGCAGCCGGTATCGCCGCCGGTAAACCCCTAACAAGCGTTTCCTTAATCAGGGAAATGGCGGAAGCAGCCTTTCATTGGGAGGGCACGCCAATTCAATGGGAAGGAATGCCTCTGGGAGAGATGGCGCGCTTCCACCGCCAGATTTATCAGGACTGATGATTCAACAGTAATAATTACCCAAGGACTCCCCCGTAGACCACATGGCATAACCCCTCTGGAGCTTTGTGTAGGGGAGTCGGCTTTGTTAACTTTTGTTTCAACTATAAGCAATTTTCATTGCGCACAACTCAATATCATTCGCCGCCACACTAAGCCGCCCCGGTTTGCCACCGTTGGATATCCCACCTGTTACTTGGAATGGGAATCTATTGGGCTGAAAGTTTGCATTCAATGTGACACAAGGAATTTTTAGGGATTAATCATGAGTCAAGCCTCCTCTAATTTTATTCGAATTGGTCTGCCTGAAACCGGGAAGCAAGTGTATGCCTGCGGTCCTGTAGCCATAAAATATAAGGCGCTGGAAAGTGCATCCCAAAAAGGGAACTATTGGGCAACTACAGTGATGAAAGAACTGCAGCGCCTGACCTCAGGTAAACTCGGGCACGATCATGTCTATGTAAAGAAGCAAGTTTTTCCGGGAGGGGTTGAAACCTTTTATCTAAAGCTCCCAGGCTTTAACGCCACAGTAAAAGAGCTTCACAGTGCATACTTTATTATGCAAATGGATGTCAGTCTCGATTATTTCTTACTGCAAGACCAGTATGAAAAGCCAGGGCTCCATTTTGTACATAAGGAAAATAAAGAGTGGGTTGTAAGATTACTTAAAGATGAAAAAATAGAGATTAACAAGCGAAGTATTAACACAAAACCCGGGCTGGTTAACCCTCAGTCTGAGAATGCTGTTGATTATGTCATCGCCAATGTTGCAGCTCCATGCAGAACTCCGGAAAAAGCTGCTAAGCTTGCTGCCGCTCATATCAAAGCAAGTCCATATAAGGAGTCAAAAATAGACTCTCTTGGTTTCAACATGCTTTACACACCAGGCGCAATGACCATAGGTGGTTGTTATAACCTAAAAGAAGCGCGGAATGCTGAAACCTCGGAGAATTTGCTGGAAACCTCATATCTTCTGGCCGAGGCCATGATTAATGCTGAGAAGGCAAATATGCAAGTTGCCTGGATATCCCATGGCGGGGGTTCCGGTTATTTGACACAAGCAATGCGCATTGTGAGAGACAAAGGACACTCTCTTAAATCACAGACAATTTTTTTAAGTCGCCCTACGACAAACCCAGGCAGCGCATATACTTTAAGTCAAGATCTTGGGATGACACTTAATCAGAAATATGTAAGTAGTAAACATGATGTATTGATGGAGCTAGCTGCCGCTGATCTCACCTTAGGGATAGGAACGAGCTTGAATCGTCTGAAGAATGAAGATGTTTACGGATTATTTAACTTTGGCTCAGATTGTTGGAATACTATCGGGGGCTGGAAGAACCTTATTAAAATTGGGGCAGCTTTTGGCGGAGCAGCGGCAGCTTGTTTTGCTGGAGTTTCCGTTGTTGTCGCGGCGGTAGGGGCTGGCGCTGGAGTGACAATACCCACCCTAATTGCTAACATGAACTCTGTTTCCGAGTGGCCGGACACAGAGTCAGCAGTGGAAGAGATTAGTAAGCCTTTACTTGAAAAAATGACATCCTTTTTCAAGAGACAACAGTGAGGCTTATCATTAAAAGGTTTTAAATCATGAGTTTATTGACATTGAAACTCAGAAAAAGACGGCCATGCGCTCCAATTGGCCCTGATTTCTCCAAGGCTGAACGCATAGAGCTTGTGCTATCTGGAACAAAAATTAGCGTGTCGATGAATGACCATCTTCCTGATGGTCCTCACGAGGAGGTTATCTATCCAGCAAGGGAATATAATATATTCGATAGCGGACTATATGAAGAGGTCCCTAAGAATATTGATGAAACAGCCTGCTATAAGGGGCTGTACAGTATAATACCATTAAGGCGATGTTGGTCCTTTCGCGGACCAATATTCACTGGCTATGCCGCACAAATAGATACAACTATTTCTATCTTAAAAGTTGTCCCTGTCCAAAGTGAGCTCTCGTTATTCAATCCTGATAATTTTCAGCAATTCCTTTTAGATAAGTTGACTGTTGACTATGGGGCATTGATTACTCACGGCCGTAGTCGGTTTGATGCGCCTGTTGGATGGCGGGTAGTCAAAAACCTTCCTGTTCCTGCCGCAACCTTTGAAATAACTCCCGTAATTGATGGCGGTAACCGGAAAGTCATGTTCGCCTTTCCTGTGGATCATGAGATTGCAGTCTATTTTTGCTTCCATCTTTTGCAGTATGAACCGGGAGAGCTATCAAAAAAAGATGCAATGGTCTCTCCAAAACCGCTTTATGAGCTGGTGAGCAACGTCATTTCAAGTGCAAAAATTGAGTTATCGTCGTCCGCGAACCAAGCACTAAACGAAATAAAGTCACGCCATCCAGAGGCGAAGCTAGCACACTCTGTGAAACCGTTGAAATGGACAACTCCAGAGCAAGACGCTGAGTGGGAGGAATATAGTAAAGAACTGGCTGATATGCGCCGACTTAGTTATTCAGACCAGACGGCTCCTAAATCGGAGATGGATAAGCTCTACAAGAAAATGAACGAAGCCACAACAGAAGAGGAAATGTTTAAGTTAATGGAGCAGGCTGCGGAGATGGAGACTAAGCACTCCAGCCAAGGCAAAAAGAGCTAAATTTATTCCAGCGACCATTACTGAAAACGCCTTTGGGTTACCCCTTGGGCGTTTCAGGCCGCCCTCGTTGTCAGAAATAACATCTGCGCGATGGCCTTTTTGTGCTGAACGATTAAATCGACTGGGTTCACCGTGCCAGCCCCCTGATAAGAGACTTAGAAGTATCAAAGCAGTCACTATATCCGTTCCGCCAACAAGATTTCATCACCATCAATAACAAATTGCTATAGCCCTTATTCGTGAGCTTAAAGCGAAGTCATAACTACTTCGTTACATAATCCAACTAGTTAATTGGTAGTGATCAGCTCCCTGTTTCACGTCATGTATGACGAGAGCATTTGCTATCAATTCTTTATGGAACAAAAAGAGACTTGGCTCGAAGATCAGACAGCGGAGATCCTCCAAATGTGCCTGGAAGTGGTCGCCCTGGTGGTGGAGGACATGCACCTATTGCGGTAGTTCAGTATTCTTGGGATGTTCTGGAAAGCTGTGCGCAATGGACGCTTACCCCGCGCTTGCGACCATTTCAATTCCCTGCAGGAAAAGCTAGTGCGCAAATCTATGCGCAGATAGACTCTATTTTAGCCGCTGCAAAAACACCGCCCCTTAAGGTACACTGATCGCAGTTTTCATTACTCCCCAACGACAGTCAGGGAAGACAGCTCCACACAATCCGCTGTGGCCACGATGAATGATTGAGAATTGATAATTTATGCCGTCAAAGAGACACAGCAGGATAGCGGGAACAGGCGTTATTCTCGCCGCGCTAGGCCTACTTCTGCTGGGAGTCACCCAATACTATTGGTCTACCAACGATCAGTATGTGACTTTCTTTGCACAGTTCTACGCCCATATATTGTCGGCAATCTCTATCGCGCCCCCTGTCGCAGAGCCTGCTTTTATCACTGGCGGCTTTTCGCTTACCGAAGAGTTAGCCGTGCAGATCAATCACGGCATAGCATTTTCATGCGCCCTCGCCGCCATATTCTGTGCGTTCCTAGCGAGACGGAGAAAAGAAAGTCCAGTATATGCCGGCGCCTCCCTGGTTTTTGGGGCCGGTGTGTTTATCTTGTTTAACCTAACCCTCGGACTGTTAGTGGCCACGGCTTGTTTCCTAATTATACTTGCTCAGAAAAAGAGCCCACCATCGATCCCGTTTCCCCAGGAGAACTGATATGACGTTATTCCTAAGATCAGTTGGCGTTACTGGGGCCATATTATTTGGCTTTTTATTCGCCATTACATTCGTTGCCACAGACACATTGGAACGTTCAGCAAAGAGCTTTGTCCAAGGGCAGATTGAAAAGGAAATCCGTGAAAAGTTTCAGCACAGCAAAACGTCATCGCTGAGAGAAAAAGCCGAAACTCTCGCCAAGTCGCTAAGTATGGAAGAACGGCAGATGCTTGAAGATCTCAAAAACAACCTGCCAGACAAAATCGCCAGTGTCATAGCCTCCATGTGCGGGTATGACTGCGAAAAGAAAAAGAGGTTATCCCAGTCCATCACAAACGACTTTCTTAGCCGAATATCCTCGTTAGAAAGCGCACAAGGAAGGCTGGAGAGCATCATAAAAGAGAAGTACATAGATATTACGGAGGCGCTCAAAGCGGACTTACGAATATTTCTCGGCACAAACTTAGTCGCCTTCCTTGCCGTACTGCTCATTTCTCTGGTCAAGCCCCAAGCGAATATACAGCTCGCCGTCCCGGGAATATTGATAATCATCTCAACGATCATCAGCTCCACTATTTACCTTGTAGGGCAGGACTGGTTTTACACTATCCTCTACAACGACTATATGGGAACCGGATATATCGCTTACATCAGCATGGTATTTGGGTTCCTTATGGACATTACCCTCAACAGGGCGCAGATAACGACGCTTATTCTGAATGCCGTTAGCGAGGCGTTAGGCGCCGCCCTGCAAGTAACGCCATGTTGATAACGCGCTTTTGGATTATCGGCTAATAAGTGCTTGTTGCAGAGCTTCTACCTTCATTCCCCTATCATGGATTATTCCGACGTATTTAGATAAGGAAGCAGAGCCTAATTATTTACCATGAACACAAAATCCGTAGTTAGAAAATACTGGGAACTCATGCAAACCAATGACTTCCATAAGGCCAGCGAGATGCTGTCGGAGGATTATGTCTGCCATTGGCCGCAGTCTGGTGAAGTCATTCGAGGGCGTGAGAACTTTGTTCTGATCAACGCCAATTATCCCGCGCAGGCCGAGTGGCGTTTTACGCTTAACCACATCCTGTGCGAAGGCGAGCAGGTGGTGACGGATGTGACCGTCACGGATGGAGTGACTAAAGGACGCGCCCTCACCTTCAGTACTGTTAGTGAGGGCTTGATCGTCAAACAGATTGAGTACTGGCCAGACGACTTTGCGCCACAGGAGTGGCGTAAAGCGTGGGTGGAGATCGTCGACTGATTTAGCCGCCCACAATTAACCACCCAAAAAATCCTCCCGCCGCAATCCATAGCGCTGCATCTTCTGATTCAGCGTGCGGCGGGGCAGGTCCAGTTCTTCCATCACCTGATTGATATTGCCTTTTTTAGCGGTCAGTTCCGCGCTGATAACCGCTTTTTCATATTCCGCGACACGAGACGCCAGGGATTGATCCGACGGGCTGGACGTGTCCAGCTTTTCGCCGGAGAGCACCTCCCGGATGGATTCGTCGCTAAACTGGCTGCGTAAAAGATAGCGCTCCGCCAGATTCTTGAGTTCCCGCACGTTGCCCGGCCAGTTATGGCCTTCGAGGGCGACCCAGTCATCGCCGCGCAGCTCGGGGGCTTCTTTATCATGTTTTTGCGCCGCCAGTTTCAAAAAGTGAGCGAACAGCAGCGCAATGTCTTCGCGTCGCTCCCGTAGCGGAGGAATGCGCAACTCCGCCACCATCAAGCGGTAATAAAGGTCGCTGCGAAAGCGGCCTTCATCCCCGGCTTTTTTCAGATCCTCTTTTGTCGCCGCCACCACACGCACATCCAGCGCTACCGCCTGATGCGAGCCGAGTCGAACGACTTCCCGCTCCTGCAAGGCGCGCAGCACCTTCACCTGAAAATGCAGCGGCATACTTTCCACTTCATCCAGGAACAGCGTGCCCTTGTTGGCGTATTCGAACTTACCCGCCTGAGCTTTCTGCGCCCCAGTGAAGGCCCCGGCGGTATGCCCAAACAGTTCACTTTCAAACAGATTTTCCGGAATCGCCGCCACATTCAGAGCGACAAAAGGATGTTTCGCGCGCTTACCGAAGTCATGTAGGCATCGAGCCACCAGCTCTTTGCCTACGCCGGTTTCACCATGGATCAGCACGTCCACGTCCAATTGCGCCAGCTCATGGACATGCCGACGCAGTCGTTTGATACCCGGCGAGTCCCCGATAAGAATTGATTCCAGCCCCTGCTGCGACTCCAACGCCTTGCGTAGGCGCTGATTTTCCAATAGCAAAGAACGCTGCCGGCAGGCGCGCTTGATTGCGTCCACCAGATGCGTAGGCTGAAACGGCTTCTCGATAAAGTCATAGGCGCCCTGTTTCATTGCCTCCACCGCCATGGCGATGTCGCCATGGCCCGTGATCAGCAGCACAGGAATATTTTTCGGCATTTTCTGCAGCAGCGCCATGCCATCCAGGCCGGGCATCTTGACGTCTGACACCACCACGCCGGCGAAGTTCTCATCAATGGTCTGCAAGGCTGCTTCCGCAGACGCCCATGCCTTGGTTTCCAGGCCCGCCAGCGCCAGCCACTCTTCCAGCGCCTCCCTGACAGAGCTATCGTCGTCGATGATATAAACCAATTTAGTCATAATGAATTACAGCCGGTAAGCTAAGGGTGAATTCGCTGCCTTCACCCGGTGTACTGGTAACGGTTATCTCTCCGCGCATGTCCTGCAGCAGGTTATAACTGATCGCCAATCCCAGGCCCAACCCCTCACTCCCTGTCTTGGTGGTGAAGAACGGATCGAACAGGTGTTGCAAACGTTCTTCGTCCATCCCTTCGCCGTTGTCGCAAACGGATATCATAACTTTATCGCCGCGGCGCTCCGCCTTAACAAAAATATCGGGCTGTACGGCGGACTTCACCGCAGCAATGGCGTTGTCGAGCAGGTTGATCATCACTTGCTCCAGCATATGCTGATCCGCAATGGCCTGAAGCCCCTCAGGAATCTGCGTACGAAGGATAGACCGTTGCTGGTTGAGCTTATGCTCCAGCACCTCTCCTACATACCGCATGACCGCCTGCAAAACAGTCGGCCGCAAATCGACGGAGCGTATCCCAGCAAACGACTTAAGCTGGGAGGAGATCCTGGCGATACGTTGCACCAACGCATCCATTTTATCCAAGGTTGCGGCGCTTTTATCTTTTTGTTCCTGCGCCAGATACAGGCGCCCCATGGCGACATAACTGACCAGCGCCGTCAGCGGCTGATTCAGCTCATGAGCAATGGCTGCGGACATACGCCCCATCGCAGCCAGTTTGCGCTCCTGCATCAAGGCTTCCTGGGTCTCCCGCAACGCCAAAGTACGCTCTTCCACCCTAGCCTCAAGCTCTTCATTAGCTTGCAGCAAAGACGCCTGCGCCGCCTTCAGCTCGCTAACGTCATGTACGGTCAACAAATACTCCCGGTCGGGTCCTGTGCGAATCAGACTGACGCAATATAGAATCGGGAACGAGGCGCCGTCAGGGCGACCGCCTTCCGCTTCCCTGACCACCCCGTCAGGCGTGCTGATCCAGGGCGTGACCAGACGCAATGGGTCCAGGGACACGCCTTGCCCATGCGTTTCCACGCCGAAAAGTTCAGCGGCTTTCTGGTTAACCTCACGTATTTCAAAGCGTTCATTCAGCGTCATTAACCCCGCGTCCGTGTTTTGAATAATGGCCCGTTGATGCGCATCGCTCTCTTCGATGACTTTCAAGAGCCGGTGCTCCGTACGGCGTTTTTGTCGCGCTTCGCGGTAATACAGGGCGAGGACAATCAGCAGCAACACGGCGCCGCCGCACGTAGCGGAGATCAGAGCCGCCATGGTGTTCACATCCACTACCGGCAAAGCCCGATGCATCCGCCAGGGCTGTCCGACCACCTGACGGGAAAACAGCAACAGGCGAACGCTGTCGACTTCGACAATCGGGGCTTCAGACCAGGCATCCACCTCCGCCAGCAAGGGTTTCGATTCAGCAGAGCCGTATTGCTTGGTGGCCTTAAGCTCCGCCATCACAGGCTCTTCTAACGGTTTCAGTGAGCGATATAACACAGCAGGATCGGATGCAAGAAAGATAATGTCATTGGGTCCGCTCAGGAATATCCGGTTGCCGGTTGCAGCCCAGCTCTCCTGTTGCGGCGTCAGGTCCAGTTTGACGACAGTGACGCCGAGTATTCGTCCAGTGTTGTCTCGTATCGGCGCAGAGATAAACAGCCCCGCCTTGCCAGTGGTGACGCCAACCGCATAATAGAACCCGGTGCGCCCCGCCACGGCGTCAGCGTAATAAGGGCGAAACGCGTAGGAGTGACCGACAAAGCTGGTGACGTCGCGATAGTTACTGGAAGCCAGGGTCAGCCCCTCGGCGTTCATGATGAATATCTCATCGGAACCCGCCGCTTGATTGAAGCGGTTCAGCAGCTCGGAAATTTCATCATCACGCTCATTACGACGCAGCATCCGCTGAAAGCGCGGGTCCGCCGTCAGGATAGCGGGGAAATAGACATATTTATCAATGGCGGTAAGCAAAGCGCTTTCAAACGCCTGCAACAGTTGCTCCGACTCCAGGCCGTTGTGCTTGATAAGCAGATTACGGGAGAGGAAAAAACTCGACGACACCGTCGCAAGCAACAAAAAAACCAGCGCGATCTGACGCGCCTTACGATGGGATGGACGAAACGAGTCAGCCGGAAACATAGTCAACTACACTTGTTTTATTGACATTTATCTTAACGATAAGAAAGCTCGGCGCATACCGAACCCCAAGTGGCGGATATTCTCCGCCCGCTTATCCGCGACGGCAAGACGGGTCTATGTTGGCGCCACAGCACTATCAATCAGGACCGCCGCTGCGCAAGCGCATCCATGCGCTGGGTTATCAACATGCCAAGAACCTTGCCATGTTAATATTGCTCAGCCAACCTCTCCAACGCCTTTTCGACCTGGCGCAATTCTTCGTCGGTAAGCGCCTTGTATCCTCTCAGATAAGACCAGCCATATCCCCAGCGAAAACCGGTCGGCCAGTAAGGCGATCCACCGACGCGCACACCGGCTTCCATCACGAAAGACAAGCTTTCCTCTCCAACGCCAGCGACACATAACTGCAGCGCTTTATCAGCTTGCACGCGCTCCTCGTAGGTTCCGCCTCTCCAATAAGCCAAGTCATGCCGATAGCAGCAATCAAGCCAAAGATTTTCTTCCATGAATGAGCCATCGGGAAACAAGCTGCAGCCGTCGCTGGCGAAAGGTTTAAGTTCCTCTCCGGCGCATAACGCCGGGCCTAGCAGCAACAACGACATAACAATATTGCGGGCGAACATAGAATAATCGATCCAGCACAGCTAATCCTGCCCGTAGCTTATGCCAGAACCCAACGTATTACAAAGCGCGACCTGCGCCTTCAGGTTAGCGCCAACGCGGACCAATCAGGCATGGTTGCCACTCTTCCAACGACTCCAACCACTCTTGCCAGGATCGCATCATGTTGCTTTGTCTCTTCTTGATCTTTATCGGTTGTTTTATTCTGGAACGTGTGCACACCGGTTGGCGTCTGCCACAGGTAAAGTCTTGGTGGTTCCGAGTCTTACTAGTGAATGCATTTCAACTGGGGGTGGTGTTGCTGGCGGGCGTCACCTGGGAAATCTGGTTGTCCGCTTACTCCGTTTTCAATCTTTCGAGTCACCTGAACCCTATCGCCGGCGGCTTTTTTGCGTACTTCATCGCCACCTTCATTTTTTATTGGTGGCATCGCTGGCGCCATGAAAGCGACTTTTTATGGCGTATCTTCCATCAAATACACCACAGTCCCCAGCGCCTTGAAGTCATCACGTCCTTTTATAAACACCCGGGTGAAATGGTCTTCAACTCCATCCTGGGCGGTCTGCTGGTCTATGCGCTACTCGGTCTGGACCCCGCCGCAGGCGCGGTATATACCTTCTGCACTGCGATCGGTGAGTTTTTTTATCACACCAATATCAAAACGCCGCACTGGGTGGGTTACTTTTTCCAGCGCCCTGAAATGCATCGCATCCACCACGAATATGGTCGCCACAAGAATAACTATGGCGATATTACCTGGTGGGACATGCTCTTTGGCACTTATGAGAACCCCAAAACCTGGAATAAAACCTGCGGTTTCGACGACGCCAAAGAACAGCGCCTATGGGATATGCTGATGTACCGCGACGTCCATAAGGAATAAAGACCTCCCCCTCAAATAAGCAGGGGGATGTTAGCGCCAATAAAATAGCGCAATCCCTTGAATTGATGTGTAATACGGGTTATCAATGCAGCGCGGAACCCAACGAGAGAGGCGCAATGAAACATCCCCTGAAAGTGTTCACCGGCAACTCCAACCCAGCCCTGGCCCACGAAATATGCGGGCATTTGGGAATAGAGCTTAGCCCACTGCAAATCTCACGTTTCTCCAACGACAACCTGTTTGTGCAGATCCAGGAAAACGTGCGCGAGCGGGATGTGTTTGTAGTGCAGCCGTTCACGGAGCCGGTCAGCGAACACATCATGGAACTGCTGATTACGCTGGACGCCTTACGCAGCGCTTCCGCCCGCCGTATCACCGCAGTCATTCCCTATTACTCTTACGCTCGTTCCGACAAGAAAGACGCCCCCCGCATTTCCATCGCCGGGAAGCTGATGGCCGACTTGCTGCAAACCGCCGGCGCCAATCGGGTGCTGACCATGGATTTACACGCAGACCAAGTGCATGGCTTTTTTAATATTCCCGTCGATCACCTGACAGCCGTCCCGCTGATCGCCGACTACTTCAAAGCGAACTACGACCTGAGCCGTATGGTGGCGGTAGCGACGGACGCAGGTGGAGCAAAACGGGCGGGACGTTTTTCCGAACGCCTGAATATTCCTCTGGCGATCATCGATAAGCGACGCGTCAGCGATACTCAGGTCAAACAAGGGCACGTCGTCGGCGACGTAAAGGACATGGACGCCGTGATCTTCGAAGATGAAATTTCCACCGGCGGCACCCTGATGTCCACCGTCAAAACCCTGCAGCAGGCAGGCGTACGCAGCATTCATGTCGGCGCCGTACACCCAGTGCTTTGCGGTCCCGCCATCACCAATCTGCGTGAAGCGAATATTTCATCTTTGGTCGTCACCAATACGGTTTATCTGCCGGAACAGAAACAACTGGAGAAAATCACCCAACTCTCCGTCGCCTCCTTAATGGCGGAGGCGATCAGCCGAATCCATTCCGGGGAGAGTGTGGGGGCTTTGTTTAGTTGAGGCGCCACCTTGAGTAAGGCGCTTTTAACTATGAGGCAATATAAAGCCTATCTACCACCTTTTTCTATCAAGACTTCAGGCCCACCACAAGCTTGGATCACCCTTTTTTGTCTTCCATAAACTTAAGTGTTTCACAACTTGGGAAATAACATCACCAGGTAACGTACTAGTTGCGTGACCCGAGTTATAAGACTCAGGATTAAAACCTACGTTTTTCGTATATGTAACATTTGCGAGAGCTTGCATTCTTGCAGAAACCTTAGAAAACTTATCTGTATACTTCGTTATATTCACTGTCGGCAAGCCCAGAAAAGCGCCAAAGTCCATACCACCACTCATCATTCCAACCGAGGCAATCACACCCACTTGCTTGCAGGCGCTTAATACAGCCCCTTGCATTAGATATGAGTTATCTTGTGAGTATGCCTGTCTCTGTAGCTCTATTAAGCTCGAGGCAGATTTAGGCATCTTTGTTGGCTTGTCTCCAATGAGTACAGGTTGTAAGCCTATTCCCTTTATTGCAGCAACTATCTGATCTAATGCCGCCTGTGACAAGCCCCTTCCACCCTCATGATTATTTCTAACCCATACTAGTACTTTTTTTATATTTTTATTTCCAAGTTCATTAATGAGCTTACTTTCAAGCCCATCAAATGCCCCTTTATTGCATACATTTGTAAACTTTTTTGAAATTTCAGAACGAATAAATGGCGCCCCCATACACTCTAACGCGTTATAAACGGTTTCCGTCGTAGCACCAGGCTTTAGTTCACTTCCCTTCTCGCCACCACTATTTATCTTGCCAAAACCAATAAAGTTGGAAAGGAAACTTCTAATTTGAGCATCGGTCACCTTACTTTCCGTTGTTGGCGCTTGAATTATCTTAACCACTAGACTCGGGAAGGATTCACTAAGCTGTTTAGCAGTAAGCCAAGCAGCTATGTGCAAAACTTCACCAAATTCGTTGGTTCCAACGATTGCATTATTCTTTGATAAATCATCAATCTCATTCGAAGCCATTTTTAGTTCTCTCCTTAGCGCAACCAATAATTCAAAAGTAAGCGTCTTTTCAAATAAAATCCCTTCGCACACAAACGAAGTTTTTACGAAAAAAATAACGAATAGGCCGCAAGACATCGCTTTTATTGCAATACCTACAAACAAACCGTACATATGCACTAAACTTGCAATAACAAAGGATTACATACGTCTACTTTGGACGGTTAAAATGAGCGTTAAGAAATATATTTTTTCCCGATTCAAAACAAAAATGTTGGTATTTATGCTTGTCATAGGCCCCACTATTCTGCCTGCTGCAGACATCAAGGTCGTGACCACCGACTTCCCCCCCTATTCCTTTGAAGACAATGGCGAAATCGGAGGTATGGCGACGGAAGTGGTGAAAGCCGTGTTGGCGAAGTCTGGCGTCGGTGTGTCTTCGTTTCGCGTTTATCCCTGGGCGCGGGCTTATAAACTCGCTCAGACTGAGCCCAACACGCTGATCTACTCCATCGCCCGCTCCACCGAACGAGAGCCGCTGTTTAAGTGGGTGGGAGAGATTGCGCCGTTTCGGGTCAATCTCTACAAGCTGAAAAGTCGGTCGGATATCAATGTTGGCAGCCTGGAAGACGCCAAACGCTATGTCGTTGGCGGTGAGTATCAGGATATCAAGCAGGATTATCTGGTTAAGCAGGGCTTCGAGGTCGGCAAGAATATTGTGCTGATGCCGGAAGACGAGCTCAACCTTCGCATGCTGTTCGCCAAGCGCATTGACCTGATTCCTTTCAGCGAATTCAGTCTTCCCGTTATGTTGAAGCAAGAAGGCTTCACTCCAGCAGATGTAGAGAAAGTGCTGACGCTGGACGATATTTCCTACAACCTTTACATGGCCTGCAGCCTGGAGACGCCGGAAGCAACCGTAGACAGTCTCAGGCGCGCGCTGCAAACGCTGTGGGATAAGGGAGAAATCCAGGCGATCCATCAGAAATACCTCAACCCGGAGTAATCGAGTCTCTCACTGTGATCGCCGCAGATGTATAATCCCCGCCGTAATCAGCGGAGCAACCCCATGGCGTTAAAAGCAACCATCTATAAAGCCGTACTGCATGTTGCAGATATGGACCGGAACTATTACGAGGATCTGACGCTCACCGTCGCCAGACACCCTTCAGAAACCGACGAACGCATGATGCTGCGTCTGGTCGCTTTCGCGCTGCACGCATCAGATCGCCTGCAGTTCACCAAAGGCATCAGCACACAGGACGAGCCGGATATCTGGGAAAAAAGCCTGAGCGACGAAATTGATCTGTGGATAGACCTCGGGCTACCGGAAGAAAGCCGCATTCGCAAAGCCTGCGGTCGCGCCAGGCAAGTCATCATCTACGCCTATGGTGGTCGAGCCGTTCCGTTATGGTGGCGGAAATACCAGGACGAACTCGCCCGCTTCGATAACCTGCGAATTATGGAAGTCAGCGCAGAGACGACCAAACAACTGGCGGATTTGGCGCAGCGCGCCATGGATCTGCAATGCACCATTCAGGATGGACAGGTCTGGCTGAGCGACGCCACCAACAGCGTCGCCATCGAGCCCGTCAGCCTGTTTCCCGCATAAGGCTTCGCTTACGCCGCGAGCGGCGCGCGCTTCCTGGCGCGCCGTGCGCTCATTTCCCGCCGCATCAGCAACAAACCGCTCGCCACAACCAATAGGGCGCCGATTAACGCCAAAGCAGCAGGCGTTTCCTCCCAGAACGCGTAGGCCAACGCCATTCCCCACACCAACTGAGAGTACTGCATCGCACTGACCGTACTGGGCGATCCGCTCTGAAATGCTGACAGCACCAACAAAGTCGCCAAGGCGTAGCACACTCCGCCCGCCGCACTGATCGCCAGCGAGGTCATATCAAAGGAGAACAGAGACCATCCAGGCCAACATGCGGTCACAACGACAATCAGGCTCAACCCATAGACGGCGAACGCCAGAGGGTGCTCCTGGTTTTTATATTTTGCGACCATTATGAACGCCGCCGCTTCAATCATGGCGCTCGCCAAGGCGGGCAATAAAGCCATATTCACCACGCCAAAGCTTGGCGAAAGCACAACTAACGCGCCCACAAAGCCCATCAGCGCCAACAGGAAACGTCCCGTATCGAAGCGCTCCATATTCATCGCCATCGCGAATACCGCAACAAACACAGGCATAGTCAGAATCAGGCTGTACGCCTCCGTTAACGGCGCAGCGCCATAGCTGTAAAACGCCAGGGCGTCGACCAGCAACAGCATAACGGCCCGGGCTAAATGCAGGCCCGGCCGCGATGTCTTCAACAACGTCCAGCGTGGAGCCACCCATACCGATAACGCCAGCAAAGCAAACAGGCAGTTGAAGAAAATCACCTGCGGCAGCGGGTATATCGCCAACAAATGTTTGATGCTCAAATCCATCCAGGTAAAAAAGAAAAAGCCGCACAGAGCCATCAGCGCCGCTCTCATAATTGCCCCCCTCAACTCAAATCAGTCCCGCAACACATCGCACGCGCCGCACCACGGGATCAGCAGTGCGTGTTGGAAAAATTTCACTTGGGATAGCTTGCGGCAGCGTCTAACATTTGTGAAACGAGTTTATTTTTATTAATTAATAAAATCATTTTATGAATTTATCTCATCACATCATCACCCATCTTCCCTTTCTCGCGGCGGTCTATCGAGCACGCAGCTTTACCCGCGCGGCGGAGGAAATGCACGTATCCCAGGCTGCGGTGAGCTACCAGATTCGGCAGTTGGAGCAAAAGATCGGGGTTTGTCTGGTCGTGCGCCAATCCGGCAGTCGCATCCATCTGACCCATGCCGGGCAGAATCTGGTGGATGAGTACCTGGTCAGCGAGCAACGCCTGCAGGCGACTCTCGACAGTCTGAGTGGAGAAAGCCTCAGCGGCAGGTTAAAGGTCACTGCCCCCGTCGACTTCGGCAGTCTGGTTATGCCTGCCGCCATTGCGGAATTGGAACGTCTGGCGCCCGCGCTGAAAATAGAGTTGCACGTCAGCGACGACCTTATCGATCTTGTCGCGCAACAGTTTGACGTCGCAATCCGCTCTCCTGCGACGGGCGCCGGGTTGACGCATCACTTGCTGACAACTTCCAAAAAACAGGTGGTGGCCGGTAAAGAGTATCTGCAACGACGGGGCTTTCCGGCAGCCCTCGCAGAGCTAAAACATCACCGTCTGCTAACCCGCGCCAACGGCAAAGCCGCCAGTTGGGGGCAGTTATTAAGGCAGAATGATCTCAATCTGGATGCGATGCCGGAGCGCATGCGCCTTGGCAATACCTTCGCGCTGGCGGAAGGCGTACGTAATAATCTGGGGGTGGCGATATTGCCCAGCTTCGCTATGGAACGAGATATCGCAGAAGGAAAAGTCATCGAGCTGTTTCCGTCATTTAGCGCACCGTTACTGACGGAGTTTTACCTGAGCTATCCGCCGTCAGCGCCCATCCGCAAACGGCTCGCAGCGCTGGCGCAAGCTATACGGACGGTAATGGCTTCCGCGCGCTTCAGCGACGGGTTCATAGAAGCGGACGGCCTATCGAGCGATTAAAGACGCTCAACGCAAACGCCCCATATCGTCGTCTTCAGACAGTTCTTCCGCTTTGCGGCATTCTTTGTCCGTTTGCGTCCCGTCACAAGCCGGATACTGAGTCTGCGGATCAGTCTGATGATGCGACGCACAGGATGACAACACCAACGCCAACAGTGCGACCAATACAGGTCGCAGCCAACGCACTCTCAGTCTTAACAGCTTTTTCACTTGGTTTTTCCTTTTAACTTGCACTCATCAATCAGGCTACGAACCCGCTCATCCGTCAATACGTTTTCCCGCACCCATATGAAGTCCTTACTGCGTCCTATCGCAGGAGCCTGATAGGGTTGATAATCAAAGTCGGCGAATTTGACGCTGACCTTGAGCAGGCAAGCGAAAAAATAAATGGCCTCTTCCTTATTTTGCAACAGCGACGCAAAACGCAGCCCGTTTCTGGCGATACTCCACTGAAAGGGCTCTTCAGCCAACAACTCCTTTGTGCGCGACAGAAAACAGGATTCATGGAAATAACTCAAGGTTTCTGGGTCTTGCGTCCACACGCCCCGACGTTTCGACGCATTGAGATAGCAGGCGAGAATGTTCTGCCACAACTTATAACGAATGACTAAATTGGCGAGTTGCGCCTGCTCAAGAATATCCAGGGCGGACTGGTATGCCTGAATCGCCTCTTCTCGATACGCCAGCATACGCTGATCTTGATTACGTTTACGCGCGCCAAGGCAACGGTCAAACAACATATCTCCCAGCAACCATAACAAACGCGCGCGTCCCACTGGTTCGCGTCCTGTAATACTCAGTTCATGACGCAGGAAAAGCTCCAGCCGTCCGATGTTCTCCGCCTGCGACAGGTCGCCATTACGACGATGCAAGTCCTCGTACAGATCGAACATGCCTTCCAACGCCGCTGGAAAAGGGTTGGGAAACTCCCTTTCATGCAAAGCGTTGATTATGTCCACTGTATTTTTATTGGGTTTATGGTGGGGATGAAGATAGTTCGCCTTCAGCGTTTTGATATCCGGACCAGCCTCATACTGGGCCACAAAAGCTTCCCATGTCCAAAGACGCTTCAGGCGATGAATTTTATTAAAAGTTGTAGGCACACCCACTTCCAAAAATGTCAAGACCAGTTTTGGATGTAAAACTGGTTTTTTAGGTCTCTTTTCAAGTCGCTATGCTGACCGGGAATCAAAGGCTGCGTCAAGCGCCGCCACTGCCGCAATCAGCACGAGGAACCGATAATGAAAAAATTTGTTATAGCCACGATCACCCTTCTTTACCTCAGTGGCTGCGCCACCTCTCCCCACTTCAATCGCGCGGCGATGGAAGGGATGTCCGCCGAATCTGGACAGCCTAAAGAGTACGCACGGGCGGACTCGGTTAAAGAAATCGACGCCCTGAAGCCACAAGCCGAGCTTCCATTGCGGCTGTACGTACCGCAGCCCGCCAATGAAAATCCATGGAGCCAGGAGGAAATTGAGGAAATCGAGTCATGGAAGCCATTTTTAAAACAAAATGGTTTGGTGTCCGAATTGTTTGTCGCGCCGGAATCGACGCGCAAACATTGCTATCAGTATGACAACTGCCAGCTTGAAGAGCAGCGCATGGAGGCTGCGCGCTTTCAGGCGGACGCCTGGCTCGCTTTCGACATCAACAGCAGTGAGGAGGAGTACGCCAACCCACTAAGTATTCTCAACATCACGCTGGTCGGCATGTGGGTGGTCCCGGCGCATCACACCACCTCAGACGTACGTCTGGAAGGCTCACTGGTGGATGTTCGCAACGGCTATCTCTACGCTTTCGCCCGCGCTTTCGGCAAGGCGTCTCAAGCCAAACCGTTGATGTACTCCGAAAGGAGCGAAACCAGACGCCAGGCTCGCCTGAAAGCATTGAAAAACTTTGGCGAGCGACTCAAGCAAGAATCCGGCGCGAGTGCAGCGCCCACTCTTTAACTCCTCGGCGACGTCCATTATCCTCAGCTAGAACGCCTCCCACTTTTCGTGGTCAGGCCAGAATCGATTGAGGGAGTATGGACATGCTACGCGCCATAACATTGCTGTTAGCTCTGGGCCTGAGTTTCATGACACAGGCCCAGCGCCTGGAAACGATCACACTGCAACACCGAACAGCGGAGGACATGGCGCGTCAGGTTCGGGAACTGTACCCCGAGGATCAGGCCCATATCAGTGGTCACCGCAACCAGTTGCTGATTCGGGCCGACGACTCGGTAATTGCGGAAATCCAAGACTTGGTGATGCAGTTAGATACGCCGCAGCGGCAATTTCTAATTACCGTCAGCCACGACCGTAACCGGTTAGGGGAAAACAGCGGCTGGGGCGTATCCGGCTCCGTCAGTAACAACGGGGGTTCAGCGCGACTCGAAGCGGGCAAGAAAGTGTACTCCACACGAGGAGGGGGACAACAAACGCTTACCGTCGTGGAAGGCTCTTCCGCTTTTATCAATACCGGGCAAAAGCAGCCGGTCAGAACGACCCAGCGCATTAATGGCCGCCTGGTTGAGAGCGTGGAGTATATGGACCTGAGCAGCGGCGTCTATGTAGAACCCCGCCTGACCGGACAGAGCCGGGTTGAGTTAAAAGTCAGCTCAAAGAGCAATGAACGGGATGATATCCAACAGCGCCGCATCAACACCTCCTCGCTGGATACTCTTCGGGTCGTGCAACTCGGAGAGTGGGTGGAGCTGGGTGGAGCCTCCCAAACCAGCCACCGAACTGATAGCGGCCTAACTTACTCCACCCGCAGCCACAGCTCAGACGATCAAAGCGTCTTAATCAAAGTGGAGTTAATTGGCGACTGACTAGTCAGTAAAGAAGTCATGAAAGTGATACCCCTTATTCTCTGGACGCAGAGATAGAGAAAAACGACGAAAGTCTTCTTTCGCCCAATGGGCTTCCGTGACGACATCGATGGCCTTATCGACGTTGGCCCCCGTCGCCAGAGCCAGATGCGTGCGAATGTTAACGCCCAGATGATCCGCGAAATCAACGCCGTTGAAATAATCATAGAGAAGGACGACCGCCCAGCCTGCTTCGACAAAGTGTCCGCCGACACTGTGGGACAAACGCCCGTCCTTTACCCCCTGTAACCCTTCATTTGACCAGTCCACACCGCCAATCAGGCGCTCCGGCTCAGGCGCCACAGAGCGGGCCGCCAGCGCCATCAAATCACTGGCGGCCCAGATCAGGTCCACCGAAGGGTAACGCTCCAGCATTTTCGGAGCACGGGCGGTGACCTCGTCCCAAAACCAGTTGGCGTAAACCAGTTGTTTCAGGCTTACCTTGTTCTCATATTCCGCCAGAAACCGTTGCAGACCGGCGTTGCGGTCCAAAGCCGCAGTGGAATCCATGCCGCCGCTGAAGGCAAGCAAATCAAAGCTGTTCTTACGCGGCCATTTCATCCTCGCCTGACGCAACAACTCCTTCGCCACCAGATAGCCCACTTCTTCATCATCGGGGTACATATGTCCCAGCCAATTGGGAAATTTCTCAGAACGCGGCTGCCCCACTAAAACGCGATCACGCTCAGGCACACTGGTGTTGACCAAAAATATGCTGACGCCTCGTGCATTGGCTTCCTGCAGAAGCCTTTCCGTAATGGAAACAAAATATCCGACAATAATAGCCCTTGGCGGTTTGGGACGCTGCAGCGCTTCCATTCCCATTTTCAGTACAGAAAAGCGTTGATCATCCCCATACATGACCTCCAGCTCGACATCTAAGTCTTTCGCGACTTCTTTCGCGAAAGCCCCGGTCTTGCCCCAGAAAATATTTGTCGCAGGAGAGGGAGAGATAAACAGAAAGTAGTCAGTGTCGGCCCAACGCCCAACAGGCTGGACGCCAGCATGACATAGCCAGGATAAGACCAATAGCCAGACGACAATGAAGCCGCGTAAGAACTTCATTACAGTTGCGAGATTCATAATTAACTATAGATAAGGCGCTTTCATTAAGAGTGGACCATTACCGCCAGTTTGCAAAGAATCAGACCTGCGCCTGGAAGCATCTACGCTTCAGCCCTCATCGGCGCTTTTTGATGGCGCGGCTTGTCGGCGCTATGAGAGTAGCCCGTTGTTTTCGAGGACTGTTTATCAGTTTGCCCTGATATTAAGTGCTAGCCTGCCAAGTCAACAGCTGTCATGTCGATTCAGCAACGCCTATGTCAGGGTAACAGCCATGCCACTAACAATAATAAAGTCGCAGTTCTCCCGTCGTTTTCACCGTACGCTTCGTTTCAGCTTTTTCGCCAGCCTGGTCATTAGCCTGCAAGGGTGCGCGACTCCTTGGTGGCGAGACGCAGAGCCTCCCGCTCAACAGGAGGAAATCAGTCAAACAGAAACGCATATCGCCTCACGCGAGACTACCTCTCAGATCCAGATTGAAACGGTCTCCGCACCGGAAGGCGCTGCCCAAGTTGACAGGCTTGAAACGTCTGGCGCTCCACCGAAGGTCATCATTGACGATCCATCTGTAGCTGGAGATGAAGCGGCGCCACTGACGCCCAAATCCGCACATGAGGGGGTTACACAAGCCGCATCACAAGAAGAAGAGACGCACGCTGTCGTTACTGAGACAACAACCGCCCCTGCGCTCTCGCGCCCCTCTACAGAAGCGTCCAGCATGCAGCAGACGCCTCCACATGCAACGCTTGCGATAGCGGAAGACCCGAAACCTCGGCCTGTGAGCATGGAAGTGAAGGGAGTCGAGCCAAGTGAAGCAATTACAGCTGAAGAAGCCGGCACATTAAAAGTAGTGGAAGTCAAAGCTCAGCCCGCTTCTATCGAACGTTCCTCCACAACAGCCGCATTGAGTCAGAACGTCGGCACATTCGGCATCTGGACCCTAGAGCGCAACTGGGATGGCGAGCACCCGGACAGCTGCCGTCTCAGCACTCCAACCCGTCAAGTAGAGATCGGCGACCATACGTCTCAAATCTGGTTATCCCTGGAGCCCGGCCGCTTTGTCGTTTACGCCTCATCGGATATTTTCCTGAAAAAGCGGGGGGTGGGTTTGCGTCTGGATCAATCCAGATTGATGTCTTTTTCTCAGCAAGACTACCCCACCCGCAGCCTCGTCTTGTCAGATATCTCAGGCCAGCTTGAGAAAAGCAAAATGTTGCATGTGTATTTGGTGTTAGGGGAACAAAAGTCATCGCTTTCCCACCAGGAATTCAGCTTACAGGATATGCGTAAAGCGATTCCCGCACTCAAGCGCTGCAACAGCTGAAACGCCTTGTTTTCAAGGGCGGGCCGCGAGTTCGCCCAGGCTTCCCCCCACACTTTCAGCCTTAAGCAATAATGCTTACAGAGAATCCACTACAGACCGCTAACCGACTGATTCTTTAGACTACTCTCGAATACATAGAAATATATACGGTTAGTATTGTGGACTGGATAATCAATAGCAGCCAAAGAAACGCCATTCACCCAAGCGGACTTGAGCTGTTTTTTTACGCATTCGGCGGAGAGTTACGGGAGTTGATGCCTCGTAATATCCCGGAAGAATTATCAGCCTCTGAAGTCCGTGAATTAGTGCAAGATGGTGAGAAGAAAATCACCAACTTCTTCGGACTCGAGAGCGACCCCCGCAAAGTGCATATCCTGCTCTAAGCGGACAAAAAAACCGAGGCGAACGCCTCGGTTTTTTTATTGCCTTCACTTTTCCAATTCGCGCTCTACATAGCGCTTTCCAGGCAATATCGGCTATCCAGCCGGCTGACGCCTAGCCCGCTCATTTTCTTCACTTTGATTTGCACGGAAATACGCTCCTTCATCGCCTCCACATGGCTGATAACGCCGATCATCTTGCCGCTGGCGTTCAAGCAGTCCAATGCATCCAGCGCCACTTCCAAGGTTTCGCTGTCCAGCGTACCAAAGCCCTCGTCCAGAAACAGAGAGTCAATGCTGGTCTTGTGACTGACTAAATCAGACAAGGCCAACGCTAACGCCAGGCTCACCAGAAAGCTTTCCCCGCCAGACAGAGTTTTGGTGTCCCTGACAGTATCCGCCTGCCAGGTGTCCACCACTTGCAGTTCAAGTGCTTCGCCTTCTCGACGCTCCAGCTCATAACGGCCGTGTAAGCGACTTAAGTGTTGATTGGCGAGATACACCAGGTGGTCCAGAGTCAGGCCTTGCGCATAACGACGGAACTTGGCGCCGTCCGCCGCGCCAATCAGGCTGCTCAGGTAGGCCCAATCGTCATAACGCTGCTGCTGCGCCTCAATATCAACCAACAACTTTTGACGACTCATACGTCTGGTCTGATCGCTTTGCAATAGCTGCCTGATTTCCCCCTGTTTCTGACTGACGCCTTTCAGGCCGTCGGCGACTGTTTGCAGCTGCTCCAGCAATTCAGGCTCTTTTAGCGCAGTCGCCGGCGCCGCCATCAGCTCATTCACTTCAGCTTCCGCGCGCTGCTTGAGAGTCGCAGCCCGATCCTTCTGTTGATCCAGCTCCTGCTTCAATACCGCCAGCGCCTGGCGCTCTTCTTCATTGATCAACGCCTGTTCAAAGGCGGCTTGATCCGCAAATCGGCTGGCGGCGAGCGCCTCGCTCCATAAACGCTCCGCATCGGATAACAGTGCGCGCTGGGAGCCCAATTGCGTCTTCAATACCTCCTCGCGCCCCAAGTGTTGCTGTAACGCCGTATCCGCCCTTTCTTTATCTTCCTGCAATGTCGCCCAACGCTTTTCCGCCGCCGCCAATTGCTCTTGCATGCGCTTGCGCTCGTCCAGCGGCGACTTGTCGCCGAAGAGCGCCTGACGCTGCGCTTTTTTCTCCGCCAACGTCGCTTCCGTCTGCGTCATATTTTCCTGCAAGTTGTTTAAGGTCTGGGCGATGTCCGCAGTTTTCTCCGCCGCATGTTCAAGCTGACGCTCCAGATCCCCGGCTTGCTTCACACCTTGTTCCAACCGTTCCTGACAGGCTTGGTATTCCTGCGCTTCAGTACTACGGGCCTGCAGCCATTCGTCCTGCTGATCATCCAACGGCATAGCGTACCCCATGTTGGCGAACGCCTCGGTTAGCCCTTGCTCCAAAGCCGTCAGGGCTGCTGCCTGCTCCGCCTGCTGCCCTTGACGCATCTCTATCTCGTTGCTGAGATTCTGCAGGTCACGCTGTTGCAGCTCCAGCTTTGTGCGGATCTCTGCAAGTTCCTGTTCAGCAGCGGTAGCGGACTCTTTAGTTTGCTGCAGTTGTTTCTCCGTTTGCTCCAACGACCTCACACGCTCCATGAGGGCATTTTCTTTGGCTTCTTCTTTCTGCAGATAAACATCAACGGCGTTTTGCGCCCCCGCAGGCGCATCGATCGCCAGAGTAACGCCGAACGCCTTACACAATTGCGCCCACTCGTCCTTTAGCGCCGCCATATCCTGGTCCAGCTTGCCGCGCGTCGTTACACCTATTTCCAACTCACTGGATAACCGGGCTGCTGCTTCGTTCAGCTTTTTGCCTTTCTCTTCCAATTCCTGTAGCTGCTTGCGTTTCTCTTGCAGACGTTTTTCCGTGTCGGACTCCCGCTGCGCCTCATAGGCGGCGATACCGGGGTGCTCATGAGAGCCGCACAGGGGACAGGGCTCACCGGGACTCAGGCGGGCGCGATGCTCGCTGAGTGAGGCGATCTGACGTTCTTTCTGTAACAGTTGATCCAGGTCATCCAGGTGCGCCTTCTCCGCTTTATATTGCTTACGCATCAGCGCCAGTGACTGCTTCCCTTGCGCCAACTCGCTCTCGCGCTGACTGAGTTGCGCATTAAGTTCAGTCTGTTCCTGTCGCCGTTTGCCATAATCGTCCGCCAGACGCCCCAGTCGGAAGCGATCTGTACGGCTTTCCTGCATCGACGCCAAGCGTTCTCGCAAGTCCACGTCGGTTTCCCCAGACAAGACGCTGAGAATCGTCTGTTGGGTGACGGCGACCGCCTTTCGGTGCTCTTCCAGCACATGAAGCGCCGCCGTCTGAGCCTCTTGCAAACGCCCGGACTCCGCTTCCTGTCTTCTCTGTTCAGCCTGGCGCGCGCCAATGGATTCGTCCAGTTTTGTCAGGTCGCTTCTGGCTTTCTTCCGCTGCGCCAAACGTTCTCGCCATAGCGGGAGATTCTCTGGCAAGAGCTTATGTGAGCGTCGATTCTCAAGGTATTCGTTTGCTTCCTGAATGGTATTCCGCAACGCTTTCAGCTGATCAGACAGCGCTTTTTCCTGCTCCCCCGACTCATTCCGACGGCGCACCGCCTCGGCGACCGCTTCCTGCTGTTGTCGCATCAGGGTATTCAGCTGCTCCAGAGCTTGATCCAACGGCACGATTTTGTCTGCAACCAGACTTTCCAGCTCCTCCCGCTGCGTCTGCAGCTGCATCAATGCTTTTTTCGCTTGGGCGAGCCCCTCGGATTTGTTCTCCAGTTCTTCTCTGGCCAACTGAAGGCTTTCCGTCAACGACTTGATATGCCTCTCCGTTTGCGCGTATGCGTCATGCGCCTGCTGGAAGTCTTTATAGAAGGGCCGCAGTTTCTCAGCCGGTTCGCTCAGCGCCAAACGCCCCAGGTCGGACTTCTCCTGCTCCAGCCGCGCCGTCGCCTCGGTCAATCGCCGCTCAGCCTCCTTAAAAGACTGCTGCGCCTGGGTTAACCGATCCAGCCACTGTTTCTGCGCCCGCAAAGACTCTAAGCGCTCGACTTCAGTCTTTTCCCTGGTTTCGAGCCCCGCCGCCTCTTCATAATAAGCCGTCAGCTCTTCGTCGCTGAGCAGATCCTGACCTTCAGCCTTAGCGCGCAGCCGCTCCAGTTCCCCCTTCGCATCACGCTGGCGCTCAAATACGCGCGCGGAAATCTTGCCGTAGATCTCAGTACCGGTCAGTTCTTCCAGCAATTCAGCCCGCTCATTCGCAGGGGCGTTAAGAAACGCCGCAAAGCCGCCCTGGGCCAGCAACATGGACTTGGTGAATCTGGCGAAATCCAGGCCTGTCAGCTCAGCAGTCAGCGTAAGCTTATCCTTCACTTTATCCGCCAGGATCTTACCGTCCGCCGTGGCCAACTCCACTTGAGGGGGCTGAAACCGGCCTTCCGCCAGATTTCGCGCTCGTCGCTGGCTCCAAAAGGCGCGATAGGCCTCGCCTTTGACTTCAAACTCCACTTCCGCCAGGCATTCCGCCGTATGCCGGGTCATGATCTCATTGTTCGTCGGCGAGACGTTGAGACGTGGCGTCTGGTGGTACAGCGCCAGACAAATGGCGTCGAGCAATGTCGTCTTGCCAGCGCCGGTAGGACCGGTAATGGCGAACAACCCGTTACTATGGAAGGGGTCCGCTCTGAAATCTATTTTCCACTCGCCTTTGAGAGAGTTCAGGTTCTTGAGGCGAAGACTCAGAATTCTCATGCTTCGTCTCCTGCCGCAGATGCTTCTACTCTGGCTTCAAGCTCGGATTCTGTGTCCACGCCGCCGGCAAGCACATCATTCTCTACCTGCCGGAACATCCCCATTAGACGTGATCGGCGCTGTTCCGCCTCGTCGCCATCCCAGACTTCCTGCGCGAGCCGACGCTCGAACACTTCTTCCACCGTCAACTCCGCCAAGGTTTCTTTCTCCAGCCGCTCCAGCCTAAGCCCTTTATTCTTGCGCTCACGCCGCACCAAAAGCACTTCCACCGGTAAAGCGCCCACCATTTCCTGAATACGACGCTGTAAATCATCGAGATAGTCCTGAGTCGCCGCCACCTCGATGTCGACCCAGACTTTATCCGCATTACTGAACAGCGAGAGTTGCGAGTTGGGAGCGACAATGGAGCCCAATTGTTCCTCTATCGATTTCAAATCGCCGCGAATCACCTGCATAGGCTGAAAGCAAGGGGTCTCCAGCGGAGTCACCTGTTGCAAACGCCCATCTTCAAACTCCACCATTAACACCGACTTGGTTTGCTCTGCTTCATCAAAGCTCAAAGGAATCGGCGAGCCGCTATAACGAATATGCTCCTGGCCGCCCACTTTTTGCGAGCGGTGAATATGACCCAAAGCAATGTAATCCACAGGAGGGAATCCGCCGGAGGGAAACGCGTCCAACGCGCCAATGTAGATATCCCGTACTGACTCAGAGACCTCCGCGCCAACCGTCGTCAAATGTCCAGTAGCGATAATAGGCAGCGCCTCGCCGAATTCCTCGCGACGCGCCTGCGCCAACTGAAACAGGCGCGCATAGTAATCGGCAATCGCCTGCTGCAGCGCCTGCTGTTTCTCAACACCGTCCTGCCCCGCCTTGCTGGTGGTAAGGTCACGCTGCCGCAGAAAGGGAACCGCACAAAGAATGGCTCCCGGCTCTTCATTGCGGTCATTCAAAAGCAGCACATTGTTTTCCGGTGTATCCGGCATCCCCGCCACGACATGCACATTCAGGCAGGCCAGCAGATCTTTGGACTCATTCAACGTGGCGACAGAATCGTGATTACCCGCCAGCAGCACCAATTGGCAGTCAGTCCGCTGCAATTCCACGACAAAGCGGTTGTACAACTCCCTCGCGTAACTGGGCGGCGCTCCCGTGTCGAAAATATCGCCCGCGACGATTAAAGCATCCACCTCATGCACCTGGACTTGCTCCAACAGCCAGTTGAAAAACATGGCATGCTCGTCCGCCCGCGTTTTACCGAAAAAATGCTGGCCAAGGTGCCAGTCCGAGGTATGAAGAATACGAAAGGTCATTAGAAAAAGTCAGCCGAATCCAAATTTCGGCAAAGTTTACGAAGCTTGGCGGGTAAAGGCTATAGATGAAGTCGGCGGCTCCAGGTTTTCGTCTTATAAAAACAAGACAATTCCCCTACACTCCAACGCATATCAACAATACATTTAGTCAATGATTTTCAATCGGTTACCTGGCGCCCATCCCAGATATGCCGTTATTAATCAGGCGGACAAATAGCTTCCTTCTATTTCTCTGCAACGGCAGTGTGAGTCCAATACATAGGTACGGCCTACTTGCAGACTATCTATAACAGCCAGTTGTGGTAGGGCCTGTCCATTAAATAGTACTTGCAGCGGTCCTCCCGTTGTTTATCAGAGAGCGCCTTCAGCCGCGAGTAGATAGCATCCTCCTGTAGCATATTCTTCCGGTCTTCATGACTTCCGTCGCCAGACATGGCTCGTCTGATCATCCGGCTACCAATTATGGCGATGCGTAGTTTGAGTGGGCCTACACAGGTATAGGACTCCAAGTTAACATTCGGGGGCTCAGGCAAACCCAACAACAGCTCCAGTATCGGCATGTTCTCCGTGTAAACCGCATACATCATCGGGCTCCACCCAAAGTCGTCCTTCTGGTTCAGCAATGCTTTAAAGGAGCTCAGATACTCCACCGCCTCTTTATTCTGATAAAGAATCGCCAGCATCAGTGCGTTGCGGCCAAACTCCGTCCGCGCCATCAACAGGTTCTTATCCAGTGCGCGCAGCTCTTTGTCTTTGTTGCGAGCCGCCAGTCGATGGGCGATATTCCACTGATCGATGGAGGACACCAACGCCATAGTGAGATAGGGGTTTTCGTGCTTTTTGGATTCAATCACTGCCGTGTACATGGCGTCATAGTTATCGCCACGGGGAAACTTCACGCCAGCGCGAAGCGCATCCAAAAGCGCGTCATACATGCCGTCCCGGGCCAGAAAATTGAGATAGGAGAAGCCCCCGTACGCCTGCGTATTTTCATCCGTGTATTGATCAGGATTAACACCTTGCGCCGGATAGCGAGTGTGCTTGGCGTTTTTCATCATCTCCGGCCATGCTGTGTCCACTACCTGATCCCACTGCAACTTGTCCGCCGCATATAGCGCTTCCGCCTTCGACCTCTCGGTCTCTGCTTTGGCCTGGCGGGAAAGCAACAGAATGGAAATCGTCACTCCCGCGATCAGTATCCACGCGACAGGCTTTTTAGCGATGGGCGGGCTTCCCCTGGAAAACGCCATCATGTATCGCTCTCGCTTCCAAAAAAGTAGTCATCAAGCTTCTCCGCAGGACTGCGGCGACCCAACGCCTCCAGCGCAGCTTTCTCATGGTTCGACGCCCCCCCTTTTGCGGTCAGGCGGCGCTGATAAGCTTCTTTCAAAGTTAAATTGCGACTATTACGCAGTGAAGTCGACGCCCCCAGACTCGGCAGGCGTTGCACCAACTCCGGCGACACCCAGTTCACCAGGTAATGCGCCAGTGTCTCGCCATCTTTATCCACCCACTCAGCGGCAGTTTGCTCTTCCACCAGCCAAGCCACTAGTCTTTCGGTATTGTCACGGGATTTGTAAAGCCTTAGCCCGTTATCGTCCTCCCAGCGGGGCATGTTTCGCGCCATATCCCAAAGCACTTTTTGCTTTATCCCTGGCTCTGCGGCTTCAGCCCTGGTCAAAAAGACCGCCACCGCCTTCAGACTCACCCCGTCCCCTCTATCCCCGTCGGCTACCGCCGACAACGCACAAGCCAGCTCAGGTTGCCGCACCAGATACGCCATTCCTCCACTTTTCAAAGGAACTTCCGACGATGAAGCATTCCTTGCAATCAAGGGATTGTAGTAGGGCGTAGGCACTCTGCGGGGAGACATAAAGTTCATGTCGCCCTCTCCCAAAACACTGAAGGCGTGATACAACTGGGCGCAGTTCAAAGACAAAGTTTTAACCGCCTCGGGAAGCGTAGACAGGTCTGACACTCGCAGCGTGCTGGCGGCGATGCTCTGGTCACGCGCCAACTTGTCCTCACCGGCATAGTCACTATCATTAAAGGCGATGGCCGGACGCTGAAGAAGGTCCGCCAGCTTATCTACGTTTTTTTCCGCTACCGCAGCGATAATCCACTCTACTTTCTTCAAGTCAACGAGAGCCCGCTCGGGCAATATCTCCATCAAGCCCTCAAGGTCATGCTCAGCCGTCCACTTCCACAGAGGTTCTAAAACCGATTCTTCTATCCCATTCACAACAGCTCTGCCGTGCGCATAGGTCGGCGCTAACTCATCCCCTGGCGAGTCATCGCCTAATGCTCGCCGACCATGGTCTTCGCTCACGCTTCTCAGGCGCTGTCGCCAACTATCCCTCACTTCAGGACTATAAGGCAGGTTTGATAGACGTTCCCTGGCGGCCGTCTCGATATATCCCAGCGGATCGTGGTAGTAAGAGGTATAAGCGCCACTATAGTTCTGCCGGGCAGCTGTATCCAATGACATCCATCTTTCATATGACTGCGATGCAGAAGACAGTTTCTCCAGCAGCATCCATAGCCTGTCATCATCCACGTCTGAACCAAGCCACCCAGAGGCGTAATTGACGGCGACATCGCCTAAACAACTAGCGCCCTTGATATGTTGCAAAGCCAGTTGGATATGCTCCTTTTCTTTCGAGAGTAGCGCCTGGGATAACAAATTGTAGTCCCGGTCACTGTCACAGACGGGCCAGCCCATATCAAGCGCCGCCTCCGTAAAGCCAGGCCATCGCCAGGAAGCAATGACCGGATTCAAAATCGCTGATAACAGAAGCGGGATAACCACCACTGACAAGGCCGTGATCAGTCCCCACTTAACCTTGCGCGGCATGACAATAGGCTGCGCGGCGGGTTGAAGCAGTGGCCCGTGCTGAGGTTGCGTGTGCGTCGTTGCGCGGCGCCCCCACCCCTTTCCGGACTGCTGAGACGCAGTGGCCCTCTTGGTGTTACGCTTTACAGTATTCGCGGCCTTTTGTTCAACGGTACAGAACGGACAGCCATTGCCGAAGCTCAAGTGCTCCTTGTTATTCGGACAGGGCTGCAAAGGGGAGTCATCCGCCGCCAGTAGCCAATGCAGGTGGTCGCTCCACTCCTGTGCGGAGGGTCTGGCGTAGGGAGGTTTGGTGAAGGCGTTTTCAAACAACTGTTGCGTGCGTGTGTCCAAAGCCTGGTGAATACTCCAGGGGGAAGGCGCAATCCGGGGATGCTCCTGTATGCCATAAGCATACAAACCCGCACCAATACGTTCGTGATTGGTCGTGGGTAAATTGGCGCCGCCTTTGGGGGTCCCCTGAAATGGGTGCACGCCTTGATTGAGCAGTTGAAACAGAATGACCGCCAGCGCAAAACGGTCCTGCTCTTCGCCGAGTTGGTCCGGCCCCTGGCGCCCCTTAATGGCTTCCGGGGCGATGTAGTCAGGCGTGTACTGGTGCGCCGTGAAACGCTTGCCGGCGCCTTGAATACTGAAGCCGTCGCAATCCAGCAAAGCGGTAAAGAAAGTCTCCCGATAAACATTGATGTTTACCGGCTTCATGTCGATAACATGGTGGCGCTTGCGATGCAGCGCTGCGATCAGCGCCGCCATATTCTTGGCGGCGGACAAGCGATAACCGTAATGCTCAGGCAACTTGCTGAACTGTCGCGTCTTACGGTTCAGCAGCATCTCCAGCGAAACGGCTCGTGACAGATCGACGAAAGGCATCAGATAGCCTTTCAGGTTTCCTCGCCCATCCGTCAGAATGGACAGCGGCCAGGCGATTTGCACAAAGCGATGGCCGTCGTGCTCGATATGAGACAGCTCCGGCGAGTTCGCCAGCATGGCCTCCAGTTTAGCGCGCCGCCCTGGGTCCTGCTCTGGTTTGTGATAGATTTTGGCGACCAGATCAGAACGTCCGTCAACACGGTATATCGCCGCGTCCGCACCCTGCCCCAGAGGTTTATCCAACAGGCGGACGGCTCCGCCGCCCACCTCAATCAGCGTTTGCGTCTGGCCCATAACAGCGTCTTATCGTCACCGGAAATACGACGGGCGTTGGCGTGATCGAGAATCTGCCTGAGCGCAGCGACACCCCGCTCTTCGTCGTTTTGCTCCAGAAAAGCGCAGACTGGAGCGATAAAGCCCTGGTCCAGTCCGTTCGCAGCGGGTTTGGCGGTAAAGCTGTATGCGCCGTCAGTCACCAGCACCAACTCATCGTAATCAGCAGGTACAGGGGTTATACGCAGATGCCGGCGCCAGCCATCCTGAGTGAAAAAGAAGGTTTCTTCCGCATAGTCGCCATTTTCCGGCAGGCAAAGCAGGCAAGGCGCCCATTGCCGTTGCTTTACAGCCGCCGCCATGCCATCCCCAATTTGCAGAACAAAACCGCCATTGTCGCCGATAACGGCGGCGGCCAGGGTAGCGTGAAAGTCCGCCATCCGGGCGTCAGGGTAGTTTTGCAGCAAGGCGTTGCGACAGGCGTCAATGGCCTGCTCCGCAATTCGTCGAACGCTGGGTTCATCCCATTTCGGCGCAAGCTGGTTTGCGAAAGCGTCCACGACATACTGGCTCAGCATCCGGCTACCGTGCTCCGATAACGCGGCGGAGCCGGCGCCGTCACTGACCGCCGCGACAAGTAGACGGCCGGCGACGCGCCAACTGAACGCATCCTGACAGGGAAGCCCGTCCCGGATATGATGCGGACCAGTAACGCTGGCGGCGACCACTTTCCAGGCGGACTCGGGATAACTGCTTGTCATAGAGGATTAAACTTCGACTTCAGACCAGTCTGTCGCAGGCAGCTGTACTTTCTCGCCTGGGGACGACACCGACACGCTGGCCATGCTACGGCTCAGCCAGACAAAGAGTTCACGGAACTGCAGCCCCTTCAGTTTCTTAGCGCCTTTGTTGGAAAACTGATTGAGCGTCTCGAAGGTTGCGCCTTCCACACCAATGGGGAAAATCACGACTTTACGATTCTGCTCTGCATGGCGGCAGCGGTCAGCGACCGATTCCCAGTCGAAGTCTGTGGGAGCGCCATCGCTGATGAGGATAATCCAGGGACGAGTGGAGGAAATTCCGTTGGCGTCATACGCGGCTTTCTGATCTTCGATTTTATCCAGCGCCAGATTCATGGCGGCGCCCAGCGGCGTCGTGCCGTTGGCGAAAACTTCGGGGGCGTTAAAGTCCATCGCATCCACCCAGTCCGTCAATATTTCCGCCTGATCATGGTTGCCTGCGCGGATCACCAAAAGCTGCACGCGCATCGCGGTGCTGGCGTCTTCTTTCAAAGCCTGCTCCAACAGCTTCAGTCCTTCATTGAGCTGTCTGATCGGCTCGCCAAACATGGAGCTGGAGCCGTCCAGCACCAATACGCAGGGGGTGCGCTGGCTGTTGTTATCGTTAAAAACCACATCCGGAATCAATGTGTCAGACATACCTACTCCTCGCTTACTTCCAGAAACTCAGGCAAAAGAAACACAAAGCGCTATTTTCGAGAAGGTCCCTTCAGAAACATTCTCGACCTTGTCTGGGCCACATTCTGAAGGATATCAGGCGCTGATGAAAGCGTTCAGAAACGCCTGGGTGCGCTCCTTTTCCGGCGCTACGAAAATCTTGTCAGGAGGACCTTCCTCCAGAATCCGGCCCTGATCGAAAAAGCAGACGCGGTCGCTGATCTCCCGGGCGAAATACATTTCATGAGTCACCAGCAGCATGGTGAAACTGTGTTCTTTGGCGAGGCTACGAATGACGTCCAAGACCTCATCCACTAACTCTGGATCAAGCGCTGACGTTATTTCGTCCAGCAACAGAATTTCCGGTCGCATAGCCAGAGCGCGGGCGATGCCGACCCTCTGTTTCTGCCCACCGGATAACTGGGCGGGATAACTATCCGCCTTATCTTGCAACCCAACCAGCGCCAGCAAGTCCATGGCTTCCCGTTCAGCTTCCTGCCGCGACTTGCCTTTCACCCGCATGGGGGCTTCAGTGATATTGCGGCGCACCGTCATGTGGGGGAACAGATTAAAGTGCTGAAACACCATTCCCATATGATTACGCATCTTGCGCAGGTGCTTTTTATCCGCCGGTACGAGTCGATCGCCTTTAGGCATATGCCATAGCGGCTCGCCTTTCACATTGACCACGCCGCCGTCGATACCCTCAAGCGTCATCAGGATGCGCAATAAGGTGCTTTTCCCGGAGCCGCTGGAACCGATTATGGAAACGATCTCCCCTTCAGCGACGGAGAAATTGAAGTTATCAAACAGCGCCAGTTCGCCGAACTGTTTTTTTACGTTCTTAAACTCAATGATGGGGGAAGTCATCTCAGACTGAATCCTTCTTTCGGAAAGCGGCGCTCAACCTGATGCACGCCAAGGGCTGCGACAATACTGAACGCCAGATAGAGCAGGCCGACCAGTGTGAACGGCTCCAGATAACGAAAGTTTTCAGAGCCCAGAATCTTCGCCGTCTGCAGCATTTCCAACAGGGTTATGGCGGATAGCTGCGGCGTTTCCTTAAACATCGCGATGATGTAATTGCCCGTCGCCGGAATCATGGCGCGCAACGCCTGCGGCAAAATAACGTCACGATAGGTGGCGAGTTGAGACAGATTAAGCGCCCTCGCAGCCTCCCACTGCCCTTTCTCCACACCATCGATGCCGCTGCGAAACACCTCGGAAAGATAGGCCCCGTAATGCGCGCCAAGCGCCAGCACGCCGGTGGTCATTGGCGACATACTGACGCCGAACTCGGGCATGACGTAGTAAAGAAAAAAGATCTGCACCAGCAGTGGGGTGCTGCGGATGAACTCCACCACCCAATAGGTCGGCCAGCTGACCCAGCGCAAAGCGCTACGGCGCAGCAAAGACAGTATCAGACCGACAGCAATCGCCAGCAGACTGCCCAACAGCGTCGCGGACAGCGTGATTTGAGCCGCGTTCAATAGATCCGGCAGAACTTCCCAGGTAAAGTCCCAGTCCCAATTCAGCTCAATCACGAACGCAGCCCTCCTCTATCCATGCCACGGCCCAAGCGCGCCTCCAACAAGCGGAACAGGTACGCCATCACTTGTGCAATGACAAAATAGATCAGCAGCACCAAACCGAATATTTCACCGACCTGAAGGGTCGCGTCCGCCAGCGTTTTGGCTTTGTAGGTGAGGTCGCCGATGGTGATCAGAGAGACCAGCGACGTCGCCTTCATCAACTCAATGGCGAGATTGCCAAAAGGCGGAATCATATTGACCAGGGATTGCGGCAGAATGATGCGCCAAAGCCTGGTCCAGGCGGTAAAATTCAACGCCACCGCCGCTTCGTACTGCCCTTTGGGCACAGCCAGCACGGAGCCTCTCACCACTTCCGCTCCGTACGCGCCGATATTCAGACCCAGCGCAATCACACTCGCTGTCATAGCATCGAGACTCAAGCCGAAAAACGGCAGCACAAAATATATCCAATACAGCTGAATCAATGCGGAGGTGCCGCGAAAAAACTCAATGTAGACGCGCGCAATCTGTCGCAAAGGCGATGGCGCGAAGAGTCGCGCCAGCCCAGCCATAAACGCCAGTGCAGCGGCGACAGGCAACGATAAACAAAGAATTTTCAGGGTGATCCAGGCGCCCTGTAGCAAAATGGGCGTCAGTTCGCTCAGTTCCATGAGATGAGGTCTTAGTTACACAGCTCCTGAGTAGTGACGTCTCCCGGCAGAGTATGCTTACCGAAGCCATACTCCTGCACCATGCTGACGTGCTGCTCCGTGCCCAGGAATCCGTCCAGCACCCGGTTGAAGTTATCGCGCAGAGACTCATCTCCTTTGCGGAAACCGAATGCGCCATAGCCTTTCACAGACTCGCCGTCAATTTTCAGCTCATCAAACGGCTGCGCCAGCTCCACCCGCTCGTCTTTCTGCGCCAACTGCGCCATGGTGAGGCTGGTGCCCGCTAACGCATCAATACGTCCCGCTTTAAGCGCCGCCACGCCAGCTGGGTAGTCCGGCAATGTCACAATACGATCCAGCGGTACGCCGAATTTTTTTGCGTAGCCGAATTCCACTGCGCCAGCCATAACGCCCATTTTTACTTCATCCGCATCTTTCACATCACCGTAGCCATGCAACCCTTTGGGATTGCCATCCAGCACCAGAAAGCCTTCGCCAATGGTGTAAGTGGGATTGGAGAACAATACCTGCTTGCATCTTTTGGGATTGACGTACATACCCGCGGCGATCACGTCAAAACGACCGGCTTTCAGTCCAGGAATCAAAGAGCCGAATTCCGTCACCACAACTTCAACATCCTCCACGCCGAGCTTGTCCAGAACATACATGGCGATAGACGGGGCCTCACCGGCGGGCTCCCCCATGGGTGTGAGATAACCATAAGGACGCTCATTAGCGACACCAAGCGTGATCTTCCCTTCTTTACTGATCTCATCCCAAGTGTCCGCCATGGTGAGACTGGAGAACGTGAGCAGAATAAACGCGAATATGCTTTTCATGACTTCCCTCGAATTCCTTATATCACTAAACAAAAATGCTTATTAGAATCCTTAAAAATCATAAGTAGGTGAAAATTAATTCTCAATAATTATTTTGAATTCTAATAAAAATACGCTACCCATTCTCGTCTTCGATCTGCCGAAAAGGCCCACCAATAACGACGTGAGGCGACGTCACGGAGTGCTTCAACGAAATTTCCACTACAATAGACCGCCATGTACTTCAGTCACTCTTCTTCATCAGCCCTATGCGCCGTTTTCCAATTCCACGCTTATCCACAATTTCCAAGCGCCATATTCATCGCATCAAGCAAAGTCTGCGGCATTCTGCGTTGACGATGCTCGGCTTCAGCCTGGCTGCATACGGAGACCCCGCGGAAATTTCATTGCAGTTCATTGAGTCGCACTCCATCGAGAACAAAGCACTGGGATTAACCGAACCATCCGGTCTTAGCATGGCCGCCGGCAGTGGTTTGTGGACAGTCAGTGACGATACCGCCAGTCTTTTTCTACTGGACGCCAAGGGCGCAATTGTGGATAACCTGAGTGTGGCGGATGCGGGCCTGGAAGGCGTCGCCTACGACGCTAAACGCAATCGCCTGATTGCCGTGAAGGAAGAGAGCAACGAGTTTTTCATCATTGACCCCAACAGTAAGCTGCTGCTTCAGCGTCGTATGTTGTCCGCGATAGCAGGCTTCTCCCTGGCTGCGCCCTACTTCAGCCTCGGCGGCGAAAACAAAGGACTGGAGGGCGTCGTCTGGAACCCTGCGGACGACTCCTTTTTCGCCATAAAAGAAGGCGAACCCGGCGTGCTATTACACCTTAGCGGAGATCTGAAGCGAGTTATCAGCGTCGTGCAACTGACCGATACGGGCGTCAGCGACGATGATACAGAACGGGATGATATCGATTATTCCGGGCTGGCCATCATCCCAGAACGCAACCTGCTGGCAATTGTCAGCGACAAAGCCGCGCGGATATTTTTTTACGACTTGCAAAGCGGCACAGTGAAGGGAAGCGCCGAATTAACACGCCCCGGAAAGGAGCCAGGAAAGTTCAAACCAGTGAAAAAAGCCGAAGGCGTCGCTTATGACCCCAGGAACCAGATTCTCTACGTCGTCAGCGATAAAGACGCGGCAATGTACGCCTACAAACTGATCATCAAGAAGTGAGAGAGTGTTGCGCCCGACATTGCTACTGATCGTCAGGCGCGCCAATCGGTGACGGCCGCTAAGTCCGGCCTGCGCGAATCAGTACAGCGCCGACTCGTCCTCCAATACCTCGGTGACCACATCCAGGAACAACTTGTCCGCATCACTCATATTCTCTGGGATGCGAATGGTCGTGCTGGCGCTGATCTCGTCCGCGATCTTGCGCTCTGCGTTTTTTTCCTGATGCAATCTGCGTGCGATTTCCATGCACTTGACCGGAATAGTAGGGTCCATCAACACTTTCTTGATAAAGCCTCGCATTTCCGAAATCATTTTTGCCTGCCGGCTCTCTTCCGCCATACTCATTGGCGATCTCCTATAACAGCTTGTTCTAATAAGTTATTACGCAAAAAACCAAGAGACAACGTATCTGAGTTCTCATAGTGAGTATAGTGAGGGTTTATCCATAAAAAAACCCACGCCCGACGCCTTCGTGGAAGCTGTCGGACATGGGCTGATAAGTACCGCTGACGCGGTGCGTATGAGACAAATCAAACCAGAAAGGATAGCTGTTAAGCCGCTATCTGGTTGGCGGTTGCAGAATCTCATGCCTTGTTCGTCGCCAACACTGTCTGTTTCGACATTTATTAGGCTAATATAGCCAATCCAGGCGTTGACGGATAAAAGCATGCAACAAGTCACAATTCTCGGATTCGATTACGCGGTGTCTTCCGCCATCACCGGCGTCGTGGACCTCTTGGCGATGGCTGGAGTTACGTGGAACCATATTCAACGCAGCCAGCCTCATCCCAAGTTCAATATCCGCGTAGCTACCCGCGAAGGACGCCCCGTGCGTTGCCATAACCGGCTGTTGATTCAGGCGGACGCCTGCTTCGACGACATCAAGCCGAGCGATATCCTGGTTATCCCCTCAATCGCCGGCGACATCGAAAAAACACTGACCCAGAACCCGGAATTGATCCACGTCCTGAAAGAGATGAACGCGCAAGGGACTATTATCGCCGGCAACTGCACCGGCGCCTTTTTCATGGCTGAGGCGGGCATCCTCGACAATCGCACCGCCACCACCCACTGGGCCTTTGTGGACACGTTCCGTCAACGTTATCCCAAAGTGGACCTGCGACCAGAGCAAATGCTCACCGCCTCCGAAAACGTATTCTGCTCCGGCGGCGGCATCGCTTGGCTGGACCTGTGTCTGTACCTGATCGAACACTTTTGCGGACATGAAGTGGCGGTGCAGACCGCCAAGACCTTTGTCATCGATATGGGGCGCACCTATCAGTCCAGCTATTCCTCCATGCGGGCGCGCAAGTATCACCGCGATGAAGACGTGCTGCGGGTGCAAAACTGGCTGGAAAGCCATTGCGACCAAGACGTGCGCATCGACGATCTGGCGGTTCGTTTCAACATGAGCCCACGCACGCTGGCCCGGCGTTTCAAGGCCGCCACCGGCGATACGCCATTGGGATATTTGCAAACACTACGCTTGGAGCAAGCCAAAAAGCTGCTGGAAGAGACCTCCGACAATGTCAGTCAGATCACCCTGGCGGTAGGCTATGAAGACGTCAGTTCTTTCACCAAACTGTTCCGACAGAAAACCGGGCTGACGCCGAAAGAATATCGCAACAAGTTCCAACGTCGCAGCATTACCTAAAGCTCACTTATGTCTGATGAAAACGCGATCGATACCGCCGCTGCTCTGGACGCACCCCAAACTGCGCCGCCGCTGCAGCCGTTCTACTATCTAGACAACTTCCACGCCTTATTGGACTGCGTGGAAGCGCAATACGCCAATCTCCTGAGCGCAGAAGAAGGCGCATATATACACGATTTTCGCAAGCTGACGCGTACGCAACAGGCATTGCTGGTGCGCCTGTACGGACGCAAAGGCCCCCTGTTCCGCAGCGACAAGCTGGCGTATGCGGAGATCCCCCGACTGAACGACGATCTGGATATCCTTGCGAGCGCAGGCTGGATAGAACTCAACCCAGAAACAGAACCCTCGTCGCTGCTGGCCCTGCTGACCAAAGAGGAAATCCGTCAGAACTGGCGGGCGGACGCCCCTCGCAGCAGCAGGCGCGACAACCTGCTGGACGGCCTTGAACTGACCTGTACGGATATTTACCAGCATAGAGCCTATCGCTTTCTACAACTCAACCATACTGATCTGGTGCTGCTTTTCCGCCTGCTGTTTTTCGGCAACCTTTATCAGGATCTCACCACTTTCGTCACTTCCGAGCTGGGCGTGATTCGCTATGAAAACTACCAGCTTGACCCAGAGCACAGACTGTTCGCCACTCGTGAGGACATTGACCGCATCAAGCAACTGGTGGCGCTGGCGGACGAGTATGCGTCACAGGATTCCCTGAACTCGCGGATTTGCGCCGATATCATCGCCAGAACGCCTGCGCCAGGTGAAAACGCCTCGCTACGCCGTCGTCATGACCGCTTCTGCAATAAAATCGCTCGCGACCTGGAACGCTTACAGGATCTGGACCTGGCTTATCAGGTTTACCAGCGTACGGAGGCGCCGCCCTCGCGGGAGCGCCGCGCCCGCATCCTGTTCAAACAGGAAAAATACGCCGAAGCGCGCGACCTGTGCGCCGCCATCATTGACGCGCCGCATGTCGAAGCCGAGTTGATTTTCGCCGAGCAGTTTGGTGATAAGTGCGTTAAGGCCCTCGGCCACGCTAAGCCCCACAGCAAGCCTTTTCGGCCCGTGCAGCGCTCACTCACCATCGCCGCGCACCCTGAATTACGAGTGGAGGAGCTGGTGCGCCAGGAAGTCGCGGCAGAAGGCGGCGTCTGTGTTTATGTGGAAAACTGGTTATTCAATGCGGTATTTGGTCTGACCTTCTGGCCCGCGGTTTTCGCACCCGTCGCAGGCGCTTTCAGCCATCCGTATCAGCATCGCCCCCACGACCTTTACGACGCCAGTTTCACCCAAAAACGCAGTGCGCTGGTTCACGCTTCATTCGCTTTAGTCGGCTCAGCGGAGTGGTCGGAAGTCGTTGTCGCGAGATGGCGTGAAAAGTATGGACTGAGCAATCCTTTTGTCGGCTGGCCGGAAGCCGGAGAAGACTGCTTACGTCTGGCGCTGGCGCGCATCCCTCGCAGGCATTGGGAGGCGGTTTTCAGGCGTATGCTGCGAGACTTGCGGGAAAATGGCAGCGGCTTCCCTGACCTGATTCATTTCCCAGAGCAAGGCGGCTATGAATTGCTGGAAGTGAAAAGCCCCACCGACAGCCTGCAACCCAATCAAAAGCGCTGGATGGCGACGTTCGAGCAAAACGATATCCCTTATCAACTGGTTCAGGTCACTTGGCTATAAAGACGTCTGCGTCCGACAAACTCACCTATAAGCTCAGCGTAAGGGAAGCGGCGCATTTCCTCGCGCAATTGGGCGACCTGGACCACCAGGATCGGGACACCGCCAGCGCCCGTGAAGGACAGCTCGCGCACAAGCAGGTTCAGGAAAGCTGGCCGGCGGACTACGTCAGTGAGGCGCCAGTCAAGATCACCCTATCCGAGGCTGACTTCCAACTGCAGCTACAGGGCCGCATAGACGGCCTCCGCGTTGCGGACGACCATGTGCTGTTCGAAGAAATCAAAACCCTGCGTCAGGACCCGCAGCATATTCCTCTCGGACTGGCGGAAAGACACCGCCTGCAAGTCTTGCTTTACGCCCTGATGTGGCGAAGGGAGCAGAACCCTCCCCCACAAGCGTCCACCTGGTTGCGCCTGAACTATGTGCGCGTACCGGACATGGAGCAGACGCAATTTGATAGCGAAATATCCTGTGAGGAAGCGCAGCAAGAGAGCGACACGCTGTTTCAACGTCTGCAGGACTGGTATCGCAGCCTGACGCAGCACCGCCTTGAACGAAACGCTCTGCTGCGTGACCTGGACTTTCCCTACTGCGGGTTTCGCCCGGGTCAGCGGAAGCTGGCGCGCCAGACGTACCTGAGCCTTCGCGACGCGGGACAGGCGCTGATAGAAGCGCCCACCGGCAGCGGCAAGTCCCTGGCGACGCTCTTCCCGGCATTGAAAGCCATGGGCGAAGGCCATCTGGATCAGGTGATGTTAATAACCGCCAAGACCTCGTCCCAGGAAGCCGCTCTAAAAGCGCTGCGGGATATGCGCCTGCATACGACTTCTTTGCGCACCCTGCATCTGCATGCGCGCGAGCGTATTTGCGGCGGCGACTCCATCTGCGATCCTCTGGACTGCCCACGGCGCAGAGAATTTTATCAGCGCCTGCCGGAGGCGCGGGAAGAAGCGCTGGCCACGGCATGGCTGGATGGTGAGCGCTTGCGGGAAGTTGCACTGAAATTCGACCTCTGCCCTCACGGATTACAGGGCGAGCTGGCGCCCTGGGTGGACGTCTTAATCGGAGACTACAACTACGCATTTTCACCACAGGTCAGGTCAGACAGCCTATTTACCCGCAACCGTATAGGCCTGCTGGCGGATGAAGCGCATAATCTGCCTGACCGGGCCCGGGACCTGTTTTCCGCAGAGCTGTCCGAGGCTCCTTTCTCTCGCATCAGCCGCCAGTGCAAAGCGCTGAGAAAAGACGCCGTCGCCGTCGCCAAAGCGATCAATCAAATGCAAATTACGCCAGAACAGGCGCCAGGCAAAGGCCAGCAGGCGCTGGAAGGGCGTTTGCAGGACTTCTGCGCCGCCGCGGAGAACTGGCTGATGTCGCCCCAGGACCTGCTCGCCTCGGCGGACACGGAACTGAATCGTCAGGTTCAGGAAGCAATTTTCAACGCGCAAGCCTGGATACGCCTGGCCCCCAGCATTGGCGACGACTTCGCCTGCTTCGAACGCCATTGGGAGCAACAACGCGTCCTCAGTTTACGTTGCCTGTCTCCCGCCCGCTTGCTACGACCAATGCTGCAAGCCTGTCATGGCGTCACCCTGTTTTCCGCCACCCTGACGCCGCCGTACTACTACCAAAGCGTATTAGGCTTAGACGAGAATCTTCAGCTTTTACGCAGCCTGTCGCCCTTTCCGCCAGAGCATCTGGGGGTTTTCGTTGCGCCCTACTTAAATTTCCGCTTGCGCAGTAGAGACACTCAGTTGGACGCAGTGTGCGCGTTGATCCAGCAGACCATATCCTTCAGGCCGGGCAACTATTGGGTATTCACTCCGGCTTTCAGTTACATGGAACAGCTTACCGAGCGCTTCGCGTCGCTGTATCCCGAAGTGGAATTCGTGCAGCAGACCCGACAGGCCAGTCAGGAAGATCAGCAGCGTTTTCTCACCCGCTTCCGCAAGGCCCGAAGTCTGCTGGGCTTTACCGTCATTGGCGGCGTCTACGGGGAAAGTATCGATATGGTCGGGGACAGTCTGGTGGGCTGCATTATTCTTGGGCCCGGCCTCCCTCAGATCAGTCCGGTTAACGAGCAGATTTCCGCCTACTTTGAACGCCAGGGCATGGATGGCTTCGCCTACGCCTACCAACTGCCAGGCTGGCAAAAAGTGGTGCAAGCCGCTGGTCGAGTGATCCGCACGGAATTAGACAAAGGCGTGGTCATACTGGTTGACGACCGCTTCAGCAAACCGCCTTACCCCGCTCTAGCCCCTCAACATTGGCGTCCGCAACTCGCCAGAACCAGTCAGAGCCTGCAAGCCGGCCTCGCCCAGTTCTGGTCGCAAGATCCGGACGCTGATGATAATTGAGCGGCGATGCGACGCTGCAGATACGGGAATAAAAAAAGGCCCCGAGCAGGGGCCGAGTAGCGTTCAAGAAAACATCATTCGAGAGGTTCGAACCGCTGGTCTGATGAGGCAGACTGCGCATTCGCTGTGTCATCCTAAGTGTAGGCAAAGATAGGCAGTCCGCCAGAAAAAAATAACAACTTCTCAACAAAATAAGGATAATGCCGCGTCGCCACCCGGGCAGGGCTAAGATCGTTCAGGAACTTCAGATGCGGCGCCTTTATATTTGATCTCAAGCATTGAAGCTTGAGCTCCTATGCTCAGATGTATACATTCATGAGCCAAAATTTAGGAAAGATACTTCCGGCATGAGAAAAGTATCCCTTTACTTGCACTTTGTCTTAGCGCTTATCTCAACTCCTTTTTTCTCAGCTTGTGACACGTCAGGGACGGCTATAAGTCATATCCAGGATAGCAATGGCGATTTTGACATTTGTGAACTCGCGCTGCCATCGGATGGCGGAAGTATGGCCTATTGCATTGATACCGGCCGTGAAAAATTGTGGGTGACTTTCGACAAGGCGCTTGAATCAGAACGCCCCTGTACCTTTATCGTGAGCCGAATTGAGGGAAGCGCTCAAAGAGTTAAGCAAGACTCCGATCAAGAAAAGATATTAATTAATTCCTTCTCCAAGTGGCTGACCAACAACGCCAGCAAAGCATCCATAAATGCCTTTAGTAAACAATCACTGGCCGACTTCCATAACGAGGAATCAATGCATGCATACCTGGTCTGGCATATGCTGCAAAGAATAAAAGACCGAAAAAACAGCGCATATTGCTCAACGATGTAATAACGCCCAACCTTAAATCAATAAGTTCCTTTCCTCTGTTTCCAATAAAATCCCGCCGAATCTAAACTACCCATACCGGGCATGGACTCTCAACGCCCGGGCAGGATGCCTTTATCACTTCAGGACTATGATGGAGGGAAGCCATGACACTTCTTCGTTGTATTGCTATCGCTCTTTTGCTTACGATCTCCAACGCTTTCGCTGATCCCATCCAGGACAGCGTGTCCAACCATTACAAAGCCGGCTGGTACCCGAATGCCTATGAAAACGAGGGGCCCTTAACCTGCCCGAAAACCTGTCGCGCCTGGACGGGGTGGCGGGCGGAAGGCGAGTTGGCGCCCTATGACGGCATAAAGCGCACCTATGTATGCAAATCCAACAACCTTGACACCTTCCCCTCGCCGACTGACAGAGACGTATGGCTCTACGGTAATCAGTTCGATGAAAAGACGGCCTGTTTTATGGGAACGCCCTATGAAAAAACCGTCGTCAGCGAGCGTTATTACTGTCTCTGCGTCAGCGAGTGCAGCGGCCCGGATTTGGTGATTCGTACGGTATACGACCCGGTATGGGACGCCACGACCGGCGAATCCGTCATAAAAATCGTGGTCACTAATGTGGGCGTCGGCATGTCAGCCGCAACAGACGCGCGAGTTTTCGACCCCGGCACAGGCGCGTCAGACATACAACCTGTCGCCGCTCTGGCGCCGGGAGCTTCCGCCGGCGTTAAGTTCCGGCTGAGCTATTGGGTGTTCGACCCTGACGCCGAGTTGCATTTCATGGTGGATTATTCTCACAAAGTGGACGAGTGCGACGAAAACAACAATACCGCCATCTACAAGAAGCAGGGATAGTAATGACGGCTCGGGAGGCAGGCTAACGGCGCTCTTGAGAGCGCCCTTCCCCAGCCGCCAGTAGGCTGAGCTACAGCCAAAACCGCCATAATGCGAAAAGGCCCATTCCCGCGGCGATGGTCGCCAATAAGTTGCGGGTGAGCGCGGCGACAACAATCGCCGCCGCCGCAGCGACCAGATAAGGATTGCGCCAGTCAAGCCAAAGCTCGCCTTTAGGAACCAACACCGCCGGCGCAATAATCGCCGACAGCACCGCCATAGGCGCGTAGCTCAAAGCCCTCTCCACCCAAGGATTCAGACGCAGCCGGTCCGCGAGCGCGAACGGCAGATAGCGAATACCGAAGGTTACCGCCATCATGCCCAACAACATGGCCCACTCCATCAGCAACCTCCTTCGGCCAGTTCAGACTTGCGGTCTTGCAACGCCATTTCCGCTCCCAACCCGCAGAGTATGCCCGTCAGCGCCGCCGCAAACAGACCCAACTGATGCGGCCAGTCATGCCACCATACTGAACAAACGCCAGCCGCCAACACCGCCGCCAGACGAGGACGATTAACGACCTGCGGCGCCACAATACCGATAAAAGTCACCGCCATGGCGACATCCAGGCCCCAGTTTTCGATATCAGGGACCCACTCGCCTAAGGTCAATCCCAATAGGGTGCATAGCTGCCAATTAAGGTACATGGATAGCGCAGAACCCAGGTAATACCAGTGAAACTGCCCCGTATGCTCGCCGCCTATGCGGCTGGCGACAACGGCGAAGGTTTCGTCCGTCAGCCAGAACGCCATCGGAGCCCGCCAGCGCTGCGGCAAGGTGCGCACCATGGGAATCAGGGTGACGGCGTAAAGCAGATGCCGCAGATTAACCACGAAGGTAGTCAGAACAATTAACCAGGGAGATGCTCCCGCCGCCAGCAAACCCAATGAAATAAACTGCGCGGAACCGGCGAACACCATCAAAGACATCGCCAGCGTCGCTTCAAATGACAGCCCGTTCACCGGCCCCAGCGTGCCGAATACGATGTCAAAGGGAATAGCGCCCACGATCAAGGGTATCGTGTTCTGGGCTCCGGACTTAAACGCTTGTCCTGGCGTTTCAAATGTATGTGTGCTCATAGAGGAACGGCTCTCAATGCTATATCCGTGTTTAACAGTGTGGTGTCAGCTTGTCGAAGAAAAGGCCGTCGCGTGCGCAGCTAGCAGACCTTGGCGAAACGTCCCGGTGAAACGCCCATAATGCGCTGAAAGTGGCGGCTCAGGTGGCTCTGGTCAGAGAAGCCGGTCGCCGCAGCCACATCAGTCAGACTTAACCCCATCCGCAACAGCTGCTGCGCGCGGCTCACTCTTACTTGGTTCAAATAAGCATGCGGCGGCATGCCGGTCATCCGCGTAAACAGCCGCGTCAGATAGCTGGGGCTCAGCCCCGTGCAATCCGTCAGATCTTTTAATGAAACGGCGTCAGCATAGTGCGCCTGCAGATATTCCTTCACCTTGGCCACCGCCCAGTGCGAGCCGCCTTTCTCCAGGAGCTGACGGGGACGCATGCGTGCATGCCGTTGCATGAGTTGTCCCATTATCTGGTAATAAAGGGTTTCACAATGCAGCGGCTCGTCGCCCTGCTCCAAAAGACAGTGCAATACCTGTAAGCCTCTGGCCAATTGCGGATCGCGCACCACTGGCTCAGGAAACCAGGGCTCCACGCCAGGCCCGAAAATGTCTGCGATGACCGGCGCCAACTCCGCCGGAGTGGGGTAGATAGCCCGATAGGACCAGCCGTCCTCTGTCGCTGTACGGCCTGTATGCACTTGATCGGAATTCACCAGCACGATGCTTCCGACCGGTGCGGTATGCTCTGCGCCATCGCGGAGGAAATGCTGAGCCCCTTTCTCTATCACCGCCACACAATATCCCTCGTGAACATGTCGGGGAAAGTGTTGTTTTACGAAAGTAGCTTTCAGAATTTCGACCCCACCGAGCGCTTTGTCCTGCCAATATTTAGCATGCTCAGTCACAAACCGTCACTCATGATAAACGCCATTTAACGATAAATGGGAAGGTCCAATATAGAGTCAGTCTAGCGACTTCATTAACGGCTGTATTGTACGTTTTTGCTCTTTACGCTGCGGATAGCGCGCCTTCAAGGTTCAACAAGAGGCGATGGGCGCGAAGGGGAAGGTTAATTAATTTGAGTTCAGAAGTGGCGGGGGACCAAGAGCGTTACTCTTGAGATAGAAGCTAAGCGGCTGACAGCCAGGTCGCTGAAATCAGCGCCTGCAGCCATTCGTCTTGAAGATCAGCTCTTCTTTCTCTTAACTTGAGAAGCGGCGACTCCGCCGTTCATGACTTCTGCGATCTGGCGCAGCCCCATATTTCTGCGATATCGGCAGTCCCGTTGCTCATCCGTTGTCAGCCAGACCTGTTCCTCAGCCCATTGCGGTGCATCAGGAACATATATCGGAGCGTAGCGTTTGATCGCCTCCTCAACCATTTGCTGAGGCGTGGGCTGCTTTTGCTTATCCATATGCATTACTACCTGTATCGTTTAAGAAATTCTGATTCGCTTGGGGCATTTTCGCTACGCCTGCTGTAGCGTTTCGAAACGAACTGCGCGCCCATGGACCGCGCCATAAACTTGCTGGAACACTAACCAAATCCGCCTCCGCAAGTCACACCCAAACATGAGTAACTATCTTTTTCTCGAAACCGCCGAGTATAGGACGGGAACCTTTTTCAGACGATCACCCAAAGGATCTATATTTGTCCTAGTCCAGACCAGGCCTGGGCTCCCGATAAGTGAACATCGTTCAAAATTTTTCCAGAATTCCGACGCCCAAAACAGGTGCAGGAAGGTTCTGAAAGGGAGCAGGTTCTCTGGCAAGCCGCCAGATCGATTAAACAGAGCGAGAATTGAGCAGTATAGTGACGAGGTGATTTGAAGAAATAGTTGAAAGCCGCGACACGTCCTTGTGCCGGTAACCTTTATTGAGGAGTCGGACCGCCTTCCGTTTTCAGACGCTCGGCTTCCGCTTTGATCATCTGTTGCAGCTCCTGAATATTCGCCTGCACGCGAGTTGCGCCCAATTGCGCGCCTTTGCTCATCAGCTCCGGCATCTTCTGGATAGCCTTCTGGCCGGTGTCGGTCTGATAGAAAGCAATAATTTCATTAAGCTCTTTTTCGGTGAACGCATCTGCATATATGTTTACGAATTCCCCTTTCAATGTGTCATAGCTCATCTGCTTCTTGAAATATTTCATCATGACATCCTTGAAGGGGACCATGTTTGGGTTTTGTTGCAGCTGAATAGTCATCATTTGCTCGATGGAGTTTTCCATCATGACTTCCATATTCATGACATCCAGCAACTTGGCGGCGGCCTTCTTGGCGCCCTCATCCGCAGCGAATACGGAAGGGCTAAGTAAAACTGCCGCCATGACGCAGGCAACCATAGATTTCAACATCATTTTCTCCTTACTAATCAATAGCTTTATAGTTAGACGCTGCGCCCATTGTAACGAATCATTTACGCTAACGCCTGGCAATTCACCATAACCTCGGGTTTCCCCCAGGCTTTGCCACATATTGTTTAAGCGCCCTAAATCTACCGCCAGATCCCGTCGACAAACATCTTATTGACCCGGTGAGAATAAGCCTTTAGTTTGCCTAGCTGGCAAAAAATCTAACCTAGAAGACAACTAAGGAGACTATATGGCCGGGCAAACGACTCATTCCCAGGTTGTAGTGTTGGGCAGCGGACCGGGGGGCTACTCCGCAGCGTTCAGAGCCGCGGATATGGGCTTGGAAGTAACCTTGATTGAACGCTATTCATCCTTGGGCGGCGTTTGTCTTAATGTAGGCTGTATTCCGTCCAAAGCGCTCCTGCACGTCGCTTACGTAATGGAAGAAGCGCATTCCGCCTCCGCCGTGGGCGTCACTTACGCCAAGCCGGAAGTGGACCTGGATAAAGTGCGCGCGTTCAAAGACAACACGGTCAAGAAGCTGACCCAGGGCATCCAGGGCATGGCTAAGGGCCGCAAAGTAAAAGTGGTTCACGGCTATGGCGAATTCGCCGGTCCCAACCAGATTACCGTGGACAACGAAGGCTCCAAAACCGAAATTACCTTTGACCACTGTATCATCGCAGCGGGTTCACAGAGCGTTAAGCTGCCTTTCATTCCCCACGACGATCCTCGCGTCCTGGACTCCACCTCCGCACTGGAGCTGAAAGAAATTCCCAAGCGCCTGCTGATCGTTGGCGGCGGCATCATTGGTCTGGAAATGGGCACTGTATATGAAGCCCTGGGCAGCGAAGTCAGCATCGTCGAGTTCGCCGATCAATTGGTCCCGGCTGCGGACAAAGACCTGATCGCCGTCTACAGCAAATTCGTCAAAGACCAGTTCAACGTCATGCTGTCCACCAAGGTAACCGCCGTGGAAGCGAAAAAAGACGGTCTGTACGTGACTTTCGAGGGCAAGAATGCGCCAGACGGCAAGCAGTCTTATGACGCCATTCTGGTGGCGGTAGGCCGCTCACCCAATGGTAAGAAGATCGGCGCAGAAAAAGCGGGCATCCAAGTGGATGAGCGCGGTTTCATCAACACTGACAACCAGCAGCGCACCAATGTGCCGCACATCTACGCCATCGGCGATATCGCCGGCAACCCGATGCTGGCGCATAAAGCCACCCATCAGGGCCATGTGGCGGCGGAAGTGATCGCGGGCCACAAGTGCGTGTTCGACCCTAAAGTAATCCCCTCCATCGCCTACACCAACCCGGAAATCGCCTGGACAGGTCTGACCGAGAAAGAAGCCAAAGCGGACGGCATCCCGTACAAAACCGCTGTATTCCCCTGGGTAGCCAGCGGACGCGCTTTAGGCGCCGCGCGCAGCGAAGGTAAAACCAAGCTGATTTACAAAGAAGACGGCACGCTGATTGGCGGCGGCATCGTGGGCATCAACGCCGGCGAACTGCTGGGCGAATTGAGTCTGGCCATTGAGTTCGGCGCGGATGTGGAAGATCTGGCGCTGACTATCCACGCTCACCCAACGCTGCACGAAACCGTTGGTTTGGCTGGCGAACTGGCGGCGGGAACCATTACCGACCTGCCCAACCCCATGGCGAAGATCAAGAAATCCTGATCACCTCTCTCGCTATCCAAAAGCCGGCTTTCACGCCGGCTTTTTTTATTGCCCGAAGAAATCAAATCCCGCCGCCATTTCAATACGCCATAGTGGACATAATCTTTTTGGACTAGGAACTTCTCCGTTTTCCCCGTTACTTACAAGTTGAGGCGCTATGACCAGCAGGATGAGTCGGCGCTGCATTTATACCGGGTAGTATCAACCACAGGAGTATAGCGAGTTCCAATATGACTCTATATCAAACGCATATTCATCAATTGCTGCAGGTGATAGGAAACCGTTGCGGCGTGGATTTGACGCTGAAAAACGGCTATTGCACGCTCTCCTTTGATCAGGAGTCCCGTTTGCATGTGCAGGTCGGCCGGGATTCAGAAACGGTGGTATTCAGAATGCCTCTGACGCAGCCTCCCAATATCAACCGGGAGGCGTTTTACGCAAAGCTGTTGAATATCAACTCACAACCAGAAGCCACGTTGGGGGCATGGCTTGCGCTATCGGAACACTCGGGAGCGGTGGAGCTATGCATGAGTCGCGAGGCGCTCAGCCTGGACGACAGCGAAATGGCCGCCATCCTGCTGAACATGATGGATCTGCGGCAGTCGCTCAGGCAGGAGCTGGAGACGCCTCAGAGCACGCCCAAGCCGTGCAGCCCGCACTTAGGCGCAGGCGTCCTGCACGCTCGTCATCAAGCCCTCTGAGGTCAATACAGGGCGCACTAGGGCTGAAGGTATCCGCCGACAGCCTGGATAATACGGGGAGAATCCGGCGGCGACACCCATATCGCCAACGCCGTTTTCTCCTGACCTATCTGCGGCGGCGGGGGAAGTTCGATGTTCCACTCCCCTGCGCCCGCCGCCTCCACCCTGTCCAGCACCACAAAGTCATGCATCAGCATACGTCCGCGGTTTTCCCCCGCCTTGATTTCGGACGTCAATCCCACGCCCAGGTATGCGACGTTCAAAACGGCTTTGCTGGAAGCAGCAAATGAAGCATGTAAACGGCCGTCCTGCAACTGCGCCGACAGTACGCCAGGCTCGGCGTCGCCGCCATGCCACCGTCTCGCCCCGGAAAACCAGCGACGCCACTCCTTGCTGTTCACCACAATGCCCGGCGTGTAAACATGGGCGACCAGACCTGAGCGTACGTAATCCCGCTGTCTTTCACTGTATTCCTCCCGCGAAAAGCGATCGGTCCAGCCCAGCTGATTCCAATAGTCCACATGAAACGCCATAGGGATGAAATCTTTAAACAGCCCCTTGTCCCCTTTCATTTCCGACAACCACTCATCCGCACGAGGACAACTGCTGCAGCCTTCTGAAGTAAAGAGTTCAACCACATCCGTGGCGTGTTTCGCGCTGACAAACTCCTGCGCAGGAGCCAGTAATGGCCACGCCAATAATATGCATGCAAACAGGTTAGCTTTCACTTTTCACTCCTCGCGCTTCAGGGGCTGTAGACATCAAGACGACAGCCTCTGGTCATTGAATAAAACAAAAGTCTGACGTTTTAGAGTCCGCTTAAGACAATCAGTTCCCTGGACACCCCAATGCGCTAACTCCATTTAAAGCCTCTTCCCGACATCCAGACCCGACGGTTAGCGTTGAAAACGCTTTCCAGAGAAAGCAATGGCCTCTTAAGAATAAGCCCCGCCAAAGCATCGTTATCAGGCGTTTCAGTTATCTCCCAAATCAACAGATGTAGTCCAAATGGGGGTTTGCAATATTTCGAAGGAAAGCTAGAGTATTTCGCACACATAATGAAAACGATTCCACTTCAACGCCTTGTCCCGTCTGAATGACCACGGACAAAGGCGTTACTTAGCAAGCACCAGCAAACACTCTCGTCGCGACGAATTACCGGGGGCGACATGACAGGCGCCGTCTTCCGTCCGTCATGGCTGCTGGCGCGCTAATACCGCATTGGCTATGTCGAAGTTGTGAACTCGGCTCCAGCCCCTCCGGCGTAAAGCTTCCTCGGGAGATTCCGACGCGCGCAGTGAGCGCGTCGGCCTTTTAAACCTGACAATTACATAAGGTATCGCCAATGATTAAGCAGGGACTTAAAGCGACGGCTATCGCCGCGCTTATCGCAGCCGGGCCGGCAATGGCCTATGACTGCGCAGGACTGAGCAGCTGGGACGCCGCCGCCGTCTATGTCGGCGGCAAAACAATCCAGCATAAGCAAAACGCCTACACCGCCAACTGGTGGAATCAGGGCGCAGATCCAGAAGCCCATTCCGGACAATGGCAGGAGTGGAAAGCGGAAGGCGCCTGTGACGGCGCCGGCGGCAATCAACGCCCCACCGCCAAACTCACTTCTCCTGGCGCAGGACAGTCATTCAAAGTGGGAGCGACGGTCGCGATTAACGCAGAAGCCGCCGATGCAGACGGCTCCGTATCCAACGTCGCCTTCTTCGTAGACGGCGCACAAATCTCCCAAGACGCTACCGCGCCATATGCGGCCACCTGGACCGCCACCGCTGGCGCGCATACCCTGAAAGTTGTCGCTACCGATGACCGTTCCGCCCAAGGGGAGTCCGCAACGATTTCCATTAACGTCTCCGATGATGATACCCAACCGCCCTCCTCGGACTGCGACGCCCCGCAATACAGCGCAGGAACCGCATACGTCAATGGCGACCAGGTACAAAACCTGGGACGGGTTTACGAATGCAAGGTGGGCGGATGGTGCTCCTCCAGCGCCGCCTGGGCGTACGAACCTGGTAAAGGGCTCTACTGGGAACAAGCCTGGGGCGACCTTGGCGTATGCAGCGACGGCAATGCGGCTCCAACCATCTCCCTCAGCAACCCCGCGGATGGCGCTATCATTCTCTCCGGTACGGCGATCAATCTGCAGGCGAGCGCCTCCGATAGCGACGGCGTGATTACGGAAGTCTCTTTCTACGACGGTTCAAACCTGCTGGGCAGCACGGTAAACGCGCCTTACGCCTACGATTGGCTGAACGCGCCTGTCGGTCAACACACGCTGACAGCCGTCGCCAAAGACGACGGAGGCAAATCCACCACCTCCGACAGCGTCACCATCACTGTCAGCGACGAAGCCGTCGCCACCGCCATCACTTCACCGCAAAACAATACGCGAGTCACGCTTGGCGCCAGCGTCAACATTAACGCCAGCGCCAGCTCCATCAACGGGGCGATCGCCCAGGTCGAGTTCTTCGTTAATGGCGCGTCCATTTCCACAGACGCCAGCGCCCCCTATCAAAGTAACTGGACGCCTGCGGCGGAAGGCCAATACCAGCTTACCGTCACTGCGACGGACAAAGACGGATACGAAGCCACATCCACGCCCATCCTGGTGACTGTGCTCGGCGGCAAGACGTCTGATCGCGTTATCGTCGGTTACTGGCACAACTTCGACAATGGCTCCGGCTTCGTCAGACTGCCGGATGTCTCAGCGGACTGGGATGTCATTGATGTCGCCTTCGCCACGCCCAAGCTGGGCAGCCACTCGGATATGGAGTTCTCTCCGTTCCAGATCACCCCGGCGCAAATGAAAGCGGATATCGCCGCCGTGCAGGCTCGCGGCCAGAAGGTCATTATCTCTATCGGCGGCGCGGAAGCGATTGTGAGGTTAACTGACGCCAATGCAGAGGAAGAATTCGTCGCCAGTATGACCGCGCTGATCCGTGAGTACGGCTTCGACGGTTTCGATATCGACCTGGAAGGCAGTTCCTTGTCTCTGGACGCTGGCGACACCGACTTCAAAAACCCTAAGTCTCCTGTACTCACACATCTGATTTCCGCCAGCAAACGCATTATCAGTAACTTCGGCGGCAACCTGATGCTGACCATGGCGCCGGAAACCTACTATGTTCAGGGCGGCTTCAGCGCCTATGGCGGCGGCTCGGGCGCTTACTTACCGGTCATTCACGCCTTGCGCAATGAACTCAGTTTCATTCATGTGCAGCACTACAACTCTGGCTGCATGCTGGGACTGGACGGCAAGTGCTACAGCGTCAGCACCGCTGACTTCCACGTCGCCATGGCGGAAATGCTGCTGGCCGGCTTCCCCGTGGGCGGCAACGCAAGCAACCGTTTCCCACCTCTGCCAGCGGAAAAAGTGGCCATTGGCCTACCCGCCTCCACCTCCGCCGCCGGCAGCGGCTACACCTCGCCTTCTGTCGTGCATCAGGCCGTGAACTATCTGGTGAAAGGGCAATCTTTCGGCGGATCTTATCAGTTACAGAACCCTGACGGTTACCCAGGCTTCAAAGGTCTGATGACCTGGTCTATCAACTGGGATCGCGTCAACAACAACGAATATCTGAAGAGCCATAAGCCGTTCCTCAACGGTTTATAGTCCCTGCCTTGGGCGCCTTTCGGCGCCCTTTTTTTATCCATTCTGTCATGGCGCATCGCCACTCATATCGAGCAGTCTAATCGGCGGCGCATTCGCCGATTACAATTTCTACACAAAACTCAAAAAAGCATTATTTCCATATAAAACAGCAAGATAATTTGCACCACCATCCCCCCTCAGCCGAACATGACAACCGTTACAGGTATCTTCACGTACCTTCGCTCACTTGAATAATTAACTGCATACACTATAGTCCCCAGAAAAATGCGCATGTCACCCGTTTTACCAAAGCGAGTTCGTATCCAGTATGAGCCTGACCACGTCAGCCCACCGTTCAGGCGCCCTTGGCGTCATACCTCCCCTCTTCAGCATGCTGATCTTTGTTATCGGCCATGGCCTGTTAACCACGTTACTGACCGTGCGCATGTCTGCGGAAAATGTTTCCACCTTCGCCATCGGTATGATTTCCACCGCCTACTTCGCCGGGCTGGTGATCGGTTCTTTCGTAAACGCCAAGCTCATCATTCGAGTGGGACACATTCGCGCCTACGCTGCCTACGCCTCTATGCTGGCCAGTGTCGCCATCATGTATGGGCTGGTGGTTGAACCCTATACCTGGGCCTTTCTGCGCCTGCTGGGCGGATTCGCCACTGGCGGCCTGTTAGTAGTGATCGAGTCCTGGATGCTGGTATCCAGCTCATCCGAGAACCGCGGCAAGGTCATGGCGGTATACATGATTCTTTTCTACGCCTCGCTGGCGGGTGGGCAGTTGTTGCTGAAATACATCGACCCTCTGTCGCTGATTCCCTTCGCGCTGGCCGCTATCGCCGCCTCCCTGTCTGTGGTGCCGCTTTCCCTGACCCGCGTACCCATGCCGGAAATGGGCGAACCGCACCCACTCAGCATGATCGAGCTGGTTCGACTCACGCCGGCGGGCGTGTTGAGCAGCTTCATGTCGGGAATGGTATTGGGCGTGGTGTACGGTCTGTTGCCGCTGTTCTTCACCCAGTCCGGCTACGACCTGGATTGGGTCGCCAACCTGATGGCGGTGGTGATCATAGGGGGTATGGCGCTGCAATATCCGGTTGGCCGCGCTTCAGACCGCTACGACCGACGTCTGACGCTGACGGCGTTGGCGGCGGCCTTGGCGATTCTCAGCAGCATCATGAGCCTGATGAGCTATGGCGCTGGCGGCAGCAACGCGATGATGGCGCTGATGATTTTTCTGCTGGGCGGGGTTGCTTTCTCGATTTATCCCATCAGCCTCAGCCATGCCTGCGATGAACTGCGGCCGGAACAGGTTATCAGCGCCAATCAGGGCCTGCTGATCGCCTACAGTATCGGCGCCATGACCGGGCCGCTGGTGGAGCCGGCGTTTGTCGCCATCATGGGACCCAAAGGCATATTCACTTACTTCGCCGTGGTGTCTCTCGCCCTGGTTGGATTCCTATTGTGGCGCCGGAGAGTCAGAACTCCTGTACCGCTGGAAGAGCATCAGGCTTATGCCCTGACCACCCCGAACACGCCTGTTATGGCGGAGTTCGACCCGCGTTCGGATCACGAAGATGAACTGAACGAGGAATCCGACGGCGAAGAGAAAGCGGCGTAACTTACTCCGCTTCTATTGAAGCAGGCTGCATGGGGCGCTTCTCGCGATCCCGCAGCCCAACCAGCAATACGTTTCCGCCAGCGCTCACTTTAACTTCCCCATAGCGGGCGGCTTCGTAAAATTCGCCCAACCCTTCCTGAAAGAAAAATGCGTCCGAGGCAATTTTGATCCGCCCTCCTCTGATCCGATACAGCATCGCCACTTCAGATGCCCCCGCCTCGTCCCCCGATTGCGCCAGGCGTTGGAAACGGGCGACCTTATCTTCATCCAGCGTTGCGATCAGGTATCCGTCCGCCGTCTCCACGGCTTCCTTAGCCCCCAACGCATTGTGGATATCCCCCGCCAGCGAATAGCGCAGGCGCATATAGTCTCCCTGCATAATTGAGCGGGGATCGCGAGGCGCCAATTCCAACAGCACCGTTTCGCCGCTTGCGAGCAGCCTCTCCTTGGCGATGATCAGCCCGTTGCATACCAGTAAAACCAGCACCAGACCGCCCCATAGAATACGTTTGCGAAAAGCCTCGGTCATGACGTGGCCTCCCCGTCGACGCCAATACGATCAAGCAGCATGCATACGCCAATCAATACAGCGCCAGTGGCGACAAGGCTGACAGACTTCGCCAGCAGGCTGATTTCGATTCCGTAGAAGTAGGCCGCCAGGAACACAGACAAGAACACCACGCCTGCCCCGATATAAAAAGTCCTGCGTTGCGCTACGCCCACTACCAGCGCCAAAGCCGCAACCATTAACCCTGGCGCATTATGCGCCGTTACTGCAGCAATCAGCGCAGTCGCGACAAGGATCGCCGGCGCGCGTTTGTCCTCGCCGAAGACAGGAAACAGCGCCCGCCAAAGCGACCAGACTAAAACCGCCGCTATTCCCAGGGTGGAAATCCAGGGATTGGGATAGAACACAAAGTCGTCCATTAAGTCAGGCAGTACATAGACCGTCGACAACAACGACCATCCCAACGCCGCGACAATCATCCCCGCCGCAAGAGGCGACGTCAGGGACTCGTATCGGCGTAACCCGTTTTGAGAGTCATTCAGAGTCAACCAGGCGAAACCCGCCGCCAACAGGGGGGGTGCGAGGGGTATCAGAGCCTGTTGCTTGTGGATATATAACAATATGGCTGCTGCGATGCAGATAAAGAGAACGGACAGAAAGCGATGGGCGCGATCGGCGAACACAGGAATCAAAACCAGATTAAGCAAGGCTAACGTCGCCAGTACGCCATCCACGTCGTTAACCAGATCCATTTCTTCCAGGCCAAAGCCCAGCATCAATTGGCCAGCCATGCTGGTCGCCAGCGCGACCTGGTTAACGAACAAATGATCCACTACACGGCTCAAAACAGCTGCGCCGCCAATGAACAGTATTCCCAGGACAATATATCCCCCGTCGGACGCCATCAGGCTAACCCCTAACGCGAAGGCGATAAACAACCAGCTGCCCAGCCATGCGCCGAAGCCCACCAGCGCCTTGATGAACCAGGGTTGCTCTTCAAACTGTAACAGCCGTTGCTGCAGCGGCGCGGGTAATTCAGACGCCGCCGTAATAGCGGAGTTATCCGCCCGCATGCGCTCCAACAGCTGCGCCAGCGTCAATGTATCACTACGCATTTGGAGCCCCCCTGCGAATCTTACGCGCCAGTTCACGCAACCAAAGCGCAGCGAAGGCGGTTTGCCCGATCACCAGCAACGCCATAAACAACGCAAACTCGAAAGAATCCGCCCAAAGCCTTGCAATCAGGGAGTTCAATACCAAGATGATAGCAAGAGCGCACTCCGCAAGAATCAGTAAGTCAGGCCTGCGTCGTTGATAAAACCAGAGGCAGGCGCCGACCACCAGGATAAACCCGACAGGCGTCAGTTGAACTAAGCGTTGTCCACGCTCCCAGCCGTCAAATATGACAGACAAGCTGGCGCAAGCCATTAACGCTAATACGCCGGTAGCGATAACGCGGGGAAACCAGCGCCCCCGCATCCAGGTTACGCCCCGCTCGGCGCAGTGTTCCCATGCAACCAAAATCAGGCCATTTAGACATAACAGCGATAACGCCAGGCCCTGGTCCCACACCATCTGCCCGAGCATCAGCAGTGGGCCGCCGATGTCTTCGCTCCAGCTTGCGTGGGGATAGAGCATCTGCGTCCAATACAGTATCAGGGACAAGTTGGCCAACACTGCCGCCAGCATCCATAAACCTGGCTGCCGACCAATGACAACCCAGGCCGCCGCCAGAACGCCCCAGGCGATAAACAGTCCATAGGGGTCTGCGCCGGTCTGATATATCTGTCCGTACACCGCCAAATGGACACCGGCTAAAAACGCAGCGGCGAACAGGCAGCAACGCCCGACGAGGCTATCCAGTCCTTTACGCCAAGCGCCCAAAGTCCCCACCGCGACACCCGCCTGGATTAAAGCGAATTTAGCGAACTTATGCAGGTCCTGCCAATTGAAGGCAAAAAACGCCGCGACTCCGGCCAATATCAACGCCGCGCCGCACAGCATAAAAAACAGGCGGCATCTGACCAGCCAATCCTGACGCGAGGGCTGATAGCCGGCATGACTCAGCGCTCGCTCAAGCGTCGCCTGATCCCACAGCAGTTCCTTGGCGAGAGAGAAGATCAAGGCGCGGGAGATAGGCAGTTCGGCTGCTTCTTTTGCCGTTGAAGGGGGTAAATTCTGGTTCGTCTGCATAGGCGGATTTTCATAGGGTCATTAGCCGGTAGTCTATCCCAGACTCGCTTATTAGAATACTTTTCTATAATCAAGTCCGGTTGACAATGTTGATGAAGTTCACGCCAAAAGGCTGATCTTTTGGCTAGAGTTTTCCCTAATCGACATCGCCGCGCGCGGCCTCAACGAAATCGGCGCCCATTGCGAGTCCATTCCCCGAGTTTATAGCGGCGTTGCTTATGACTTCTGTCGCCTGCATGGCGCGCCCGCTCCCATCCACACCTGGCAGACCACGGATGGAGAGGCGCACATGCTGGTAGTGGATATCGTCGTATCGGGCGTGCTTGATACCTTGTCCCTGCCCTACACCATTTACAAGCAGTCCAAGCTGGGCAATATCCGCATCCAGTGATCGGGGCGCAAACCCAATGGATAGTGAGTTGGCTGGCTGTGCAAGCCGTGGAGCTTACGCCGGGTCGTCCGACGGCTCCATACGGCTGCAAACCCGGTTACGGCCTTCCTTCTTGGCCTGATACAGGCATTCATCGGCGGTGGACAGCAGGTTTTCACGACTGATGTGAGGACCAGGATAGCAAGTCACCAGCCCCGCGCTGATGGTGACGATCTTCTTGCCATCGTTATGCTCATGAGCGATCGCCAGTTTGCGCACGGCGTTCAACATGGCGTCAGCGAAGCGCTGCCCGCCTTCTGCGTCCGTGTCCGGCAGAATGACAACGAACTCCTCTCCCCCCAGGCGAGCGACAAAATCCGTATTGCGCTTGCGCACTTGATAAATCATTTTGGCCACTTTCTGCAAACAGGCGTCGCCGGCAGGGTGACCATAGAAGTCATTGAATCGCTTGAAGTTATCAATATCGATCATAATCAGTGATAACGGCTCTCGAGCCCGGCAGGCGCGGAACCATTCACGTCGATAGACTTCCTGGAAATTACGCCGGTTTGGCACGCCGGTGAGGGCGTCGGTCAATGTCAGTTTCTTCAGCAAGTCCCGATTGCGCACCAGCTCCAGCAAGTTACGCGTTCGCGCTTTGACGATAGAGTGGCTGTAGGGTTTGATAATGTAATCAATAGCGCCGGCCTCCAGGCCCCGCGTCTCGTCCTCTGCTGAGTCCCGTGAAGTGACGAAGACAATGGGAATATCGCGGGTTTCCGGCTCACGCTTTAGCTGTTTGCAGACCTGATAGCCGTCCGTGTCCGGCAACACTACATCCAGCATGATCAAGTGCGGATGCGCCTCACGGGCGATCTGCTTGGCCTGTTCGCCATTAACCGCAAAGAACAGCTCATACTCGTCCCCCAGCATGCTCGCCAGGGTTTCGATATTGCTGACGGAGTCGTCCACGATCAATACGCGTTGCTTGGTTTGCGGTCTACCGCCTCCCAGGGTCAGCTCGGTTTCTTCCAACGACAACTGAATCTGGCGCAGGAATAACTCTTCCCGCTCCTGGGCGTTGCGCAGTTCCGACTTCATTTCCCGCAACACCAACTGAGTGTTGACCTTGGCGATGAGTTCGAACCAATTGAACGGTTTAATGACATAGTCCACGGCGCCTTGTTTGTAGCCGTTGACCATGTCGTCCACATCATTTTTCGCAGTTAGAAAAATGACGGGAATATGCCGGGTATTCGCGTTGCTCTTAAGCCTGCGGCATACTTCAAAGCCATCCATGCCGGGCAACTGGATATCTAGCAAAATAATGTCCGGTAAGTCCCGGATCGCCATTTCCAGCGCCTCTTCGCCAGTCATGGCGAACTCCACTTCGTGCACTTCTTTGAAGATGTTATGCAGAAGCTCAATATTGGTGGCCTGATCATCCACCACCAAAATACGCCCGGCCGGTTGTTGCTTAGCCATAGGTCGTCGCTCTAATCGTCTGTTCGTATCAGGGTTCGCAAACGTCTTAACGCTTCCAGCGCCTCTTTAAAGTTCAACTTCTGTAAGTTTAATAGCAAATCCTGATTTTCTCTCTTTGCGGCGTCACTTAATACGTATGCGTTGACTTCTTTAGCGACGTCCCTGGCGCGTAAGTTATTGCTGGAAATAAGTTTTTCCAGCTCATCCAGTATTTCCAGCAATGCCCCCCGAGCTAAGGGCCCATCCTCGTTCTGAGGCTGCGGCTCGGGTTCGCCGTTGCTTTCCAGTTCCAGCAACAGCAGCTCCGCCTGACGCGCCGAGCCGGACATTTCGTCCAATGCGTCCGCCAGCACCACCAGGGACTCGTTTCTCACCTGCCCCAGGCGTATCTCCTTTTCCAGAGTCATAGCGGCTTGATACACACCCTCGGCGCCGAGATTACCGGCTTCGCCTTTCAGGCTATGGGCCAAATGTTCCGCCCCCTGCTCATCGCCTTGGTCCAGCATGTCCTGCAAACGGGCGCAGGCGTGAGAATTGTTTTCAATAAAATCCACGACCAGATGCAACAGCAGCGATATATTACCCAGGAAGCGCGCTTGCGCCTGCTGCCAGTCGATCCCCGGCAGGTCCAGTTCGATGGAGTTCTCCGTAATCTTGCGGGCCGGCTTGTCCACGGATGACTCTGACGGCTCGATGCGTTTCGCCGGAGGCGCTTCCTGCATCCACTCCTTTAACGTCCGATACAACTGGTTCACGTCGATAGGCTTGGTAATATAATCATTCATACCCGCCTTAAGGCAACGCTCTTTATCACCGGCGATCGCCATCGCCGTCATCGCAATGACCGGCGTTTTATCCAGACCCGGCAGTTTGCGCAACAATTGCGTCGCCTGCAAGCCATCCATTTCCGGCATCTGAATATCCATGAATATCAGATCCCAGAGCCCTTCTTTCCGGTACAGGGCGTCTTTGATACGGTTAATAGCCTGCAGACCGTTGTTGCAGATGTCCACGCGCAAGCCCAGATCTCCCAGCAGATGGCGGGCTACCTCCTGGTTACCAGGGTTATCCTCCACCACCAACACTTTGCCCGACACCCGCGGACGCGCCACTGGGCCGACTTCTTTCACTTCCTGCGCAGGCGGCGCCTCGTCAGTATCCACCTGAAAGCCTGCGGTGAACACAAAGGTGCTGCCTTTGCCAGGAGTGCTCTTGGCCCAGATCTTCCCCCCCATCAATTGCACCAGTTGCTTACAGATAGCAAGCCCCAGTCCAGTGCCTTCATAACGTCGGCTCAGACGGCTATCCACCTGGCTAAATGCCGCGAACAGACGCGACAGGTTTTTCGGCGCAATGCCTACGCCAGTGTCACGGATAGAAAAACGCAGCATCACGGGGCCGTCATCGCCAGCTTCTTTCTTATACAGCCGCACCGTCACGACAATCTTACCGCGCTCCGTAAATTTAATAGCGTTATTCACCAGATTGAGCAGGATCTGCCCCAGTCGGTCCGGGTCGCCTTTCAAACGTTGCGGCACATCCTGGGATACGGAGAAGATCAGCTCCAACTGTTTCTCCGCCGCCTTCGCCGCCTCCATTTGCGCCAACTGTTGCAATACGCCGTCGAGACTAAAAGGCCGGTTTTCTATCTTGAGTTTGCCCGCTTCAATCTTGGAGAAATCGAGAATGTCGTTAATCAGCGCCAGCAGGGACTTGGCGGCGACGTTGATACGGTTGAGAAAATCCGTTTGCCTGGCGTCCAGGTCAGTACGCTGCATCAGGTAACACATGCCCAATATCGCATTCATGGGCGTGCGAATCTCATGGCTGACGTTGGCGACGAAGAAGCTCTTGGCTTCACTGGCGGTTTCAGCCTGTTCCTTGGCCAGGATCAGCTCTTTTTCCGTCTGCTTGCGCGCATCGATTTCACCACGCAGTTTTCGTATCAGGATATTGATCGCCACCCAGGCGATCAGCAAGAGACATAGCGTCAGCAGCGCGTCCATCAAAAACGCATGCTGCATGTTGCGCTTGAGTTTGCTGAAAAACAGATGACTGACCTCAAACCGGGCGATTCCCAGAAGTTCATCGGTCACCCGGGAATACAGTTCAATCTGCGCGGCGTAACACCCCATACAGTTGCGCACGCCCCAGGTGCGATTGAGAATCCCCGAAGGCGCGTTCAACACCGTGTAATCCAGCTCCAGTGTCACGCTTTGAAAAAAAGGGGTCTCCGACACCGGGTCAGTCAACAACAACACCTGATCAATGACGCGTTCCACCCGCTCCCGGTCCACGGGTTGCCCGGGATGCTCCGTCAACACATCCGCCAGCGCCACCCCCTGCGAGTAGGCCAGTATCTGGGCGTTCGCCTGCGCTTCTTCGCTTAGACGGGGCTCCAGCCCGAGAAACCAATAAACCGCGAGAACGCCTTCCAGCGCCAGCGCGAGTAGTGAAAATGCAAGCGTGGCGGCGATAGGCACACGGGATCGCTCTGCACGGATGTCACGGGCCATAAGTTTTCGCCACCTTCAGAAAAAACGCTTTAATGCGAATCTGCGAGTCCGCCAGCGTCTGCAGATTGATGTAAGGTTTGATGTGCGCCTCTACCGCGAGACCGCCCAACACGCCTTTAGCCACATCGCCTGCAAACGGAGAATAGAGCACCACCTGCTTGTCGACGCCAAAGTCGATCAACGGTTTCAATTCGTCGTCAAAAAGCTTTTCGATGACGAAAACGCCTGCCGGAGGCGCTGTCTGATATTTGCTCAACGCAAAGTCGTTAGAAATCTCAACCCGAATAGGAAACCCTCTCACCCGCGCCTGCTGCTCGCCTTCGCCCAATTCCAGCAGCTCGCGGCCGTAAAACTCCGCCTTGGCGCTGTTATTGGCGTAAACAAGCACTATTTTCAAATAATCGTCGTGGGTCTTCTTGGTTTCAATATCCTGATCCGCCGCCAATAAGGCCCGGAATAATTTCAGGCCGGCGCGGATACGGCGCTCTTCCATGTTGTCCGCGTGCGCCGTTTCCCACCAGCCGCAGCTGACAAGCACCAGAAACAAGAATAGAAGTCGCTTGAAATTATGCGAATCAGAAAGAGAGTGAATCAGCATAAAGGGTTATCGAACCCTGAACCGGTCTTGCGGCGACGCATTCGCGCGATGACTTCGTCGCCAGTTCGGACGCCAAGAGGCTGTTGACGTTTCGGCATTATTTGTTCGCTAATTTGATCCGCATGAGTGGGCACAACCTTTCCACGAATCGAATTATAAATCAAGTTGAGAGATGGCATAGCCCACAGTACGGGCCGCCCGGCTTCAGACCGCCTGCTTGCGGGGACTAGCGCGGTATCCGCTGTCGATGGAAAGAGCGCACAGGCCAGCCAACGCCCGCACGAAAGCCAGCCGCTCTTCCGGGGCGGTCATGCCACTTTCTTCATCCGGCTGAAACAGCAAACATAAGAGACCAATGCGTCGTCCCTGGCGATTTTTAAGGGGCATCGCTACCGCACTAAGCCGCTCGCTGCCGACGTGATTCAGGAGACTCTCATGAGTGCCGCAACGGGCGGCGGAATCGTAGGTGACGGCGATAACGCTCAGATCATCCTGATACGTCGCCTGCACAAAGGCGATGTTTTGATCAGACATACACAACGACGGCATTGCGTGATGGGTCTTGGCGCCATGCCTGGTCTGAAAGCACGCAGGCCACAGATGCTCTTCTTCCGGGTCGATGAGATAGACCAAAGAACCCTCCGCCTGGCTCATATGCATCGCGTTCAGGGATACTTCGTGCAGCAAGCGCTCAAAGTCCCGCTCTTCCGCCAAGGTTCTGGTCAAACCAGTGAAGCGGCTGATGGTGTTTTTCATCAACTCAATGGCGGACGCCAAAGAGTCGATATCGCTGATTGAGGACTTCACCGTCAATGGCGAGACAAAGTCCAGCCGCTGAATACGGCGGGTCTCTTCCGCCAGGTTTTTCAAAGGGCGCGCAATCTGATTGGCGAAAAACAGGGCGAATGGTAAGGCCAGAATCACGATAACCAGAGTGATAACGCCAGACTGGTTGGTGATTTCATAAGCTTCCGCCAACAACTCGGATTCGGGCGCCAGGATCATCAGGTTAGCGGTAAAGCCCACCAGGTTAACGGGGCGGGTAACTCCCAGCCAGCGCTCGCCATGGGAGTCAAAGAAAAAGTCAGAGCTGGCGGATTCCTTCCGCCGCATGATGAAGTCGCGAATCTCCGGGCTTTTCAGGTCCGCCAGTTGCAAGATGCGAAGTTTCTCCGGATCGTTGTCCACCACAATCGTGGCGGGGTCCAAACTACCGATTACGCTGCCGTCATGGGTATAGATCAGCATTTGCGAAGAAGGGCTTACTCGGTTTTCCTGCAGTGTCTGCGACAGCGACTCCAACGTAATGTCCGCCGCGAACACCGCCCCGCTGGCGGAGTCCTGCTTTACGGCAGTAACGCCAACCTTGCCAATGAAGTAATACAGATAAGGTTGCGTAGTAGTGACGTCGCGCGTATAGGCCGCCAACCGATACCAGGGGCGTACAGTCGGGTCATAATTGGTGTAGCCGAGATCTTTCTCGCCAACTTGGTTCAGCGCTTCATCGTAGTAGAAACGCATAAAGGCGTTCGCGCCATCGCTGCGTTCAATATTATCCACCACATAATGCGCGCCGAGAGGCGCATCAAAACGTTTCAGAAGATATTCAGAGTTGAGGTTGCGGATGATGAAATATTCTGAGTCCGCATATCCCACAGACAGCGCGGCGACTTGCGGTTGCGCCCGTAAAACGGCCACCAGGCTGGGCAGGTGCTGCAAACGCCCGTCAAGATCGGTTTCCTGCACCAGAGGAGACAGAGAAAGCAGTTTGACGGTGGCGGAGACGGGGGAATAGCCGGCGTAAAAGGCGCCGCTGACGTCCGTGGCCACTCTATCAAACAGGTGATGTGTAGACGTAATGAATATGTCCGACATCTTCTGGTGGTGGAACCACCCTAATACCGCGCCGAATGTCAGTAACAGCGCGATAAAGGCCATCGCCAAATGAAACTGGATCGAGTGCTTGGCTCTACGTCTTTTAGTTCGAAACACATTGTCGTCCGAATCTGGGCGTGTTAATCCTTACTACCCTCAATACAGTTTATGTAGCCATATAAACTGTCGACTGCAGAGGCATACGTAGTAACACGTAACTTTAACACAATTGGGAGGGCCAGGCTCCGCAATTTCGCGATTAATCCGTAATATTCGCTCTGGTCTAGTCCTTTAAAAAAGGTCAGGGGCGCTCAGAATTACCAAATTAGCATTGGCTTGACAACTTGTTCCTGTCCTCTCGGACAGGATAGCCGGCGTCAATTTTTGGGGCGGCCCGACGAAAACAGAACATTCTATCGCATTGGGATCCAATTATGATTGATTTTCGCAGCGACACAGTAACTCGTCCCAGTCAGCCAATGAGGGCCGCCATGGCTGCCGCAGAAGTCGGCGACGATGTCTACGGCGATGATCCAACAGTCAACCGCCTGCAGGACATAGCGGCCGAGATGCTAGGCTATGAAGCCGCCTTGTTCGCCTGCAGCGGCACCCAGACCAACCTGCTGGCGTTACTCAGCCACTGCCAGCGTGGCGATGAATATCTTGTGGGACAGCAAGCGCACACTTACAAATATGAAGGCGGCGGCGCAGCGGTGCTGGGCGGCATACAGCCTCAACCTATTGAACATGAGGCGGATGGGACGATTTCCCTGGCGAAAATTGAGGCCGCTATCAAGCCTGACGACTTTCATTTCGCCCGCACCCGCCTGCTTAGTCTGGAGAACACACTGGGCGGCAAGGTGATCCCCCAGGATTACATCAGAAACGCAACAGAGCTTGCCCATCGCCGAGGACTCGCCACGCACTTGGATGGGGCCCGCCTGTTTAACGCAACCGTCAAGCAGGGCATTGACCCTAAAGAGGTCACGCAATACTTCGACTCGATCTCAATTTGCCTGTCAAAAGGTCTCGGCGCGCCTGTCGGCTCCCTGCTATGCGGCGACAAAGCCTTTATCGACACCGCACGGCGCTGGCGAAAAGTCTGTGGCGGCGGCATGCGCCAAGCCGGTGTGCTGGCCGCCGCGGGCGTCATAGCGTTGCAGTCAGGAGTTGAACGCCTGCAGGAGGATCATGATAACGCCGCCTATCTGGCGCAATGTCTGGCGGATACCAATTTGTTCGATGTAGATATGAGTCTGGTTCAGACCAATATGGCGTTCGCGACTTATCGAGGAGATGACCTCAACGCTCTGACGCAGCATCTGAAGTCACAAAACATTCTAATTTCACCTTCATCGACAATCAGGTTCGTTACTCATCTCGATATTTCACGGGATGACATTGATCGACTGGCCCAAGCGGTGATGGCGTTTAAAAAATAAGCTCTGCATATTGGGGCCTGATTGATGGCCCCGATACTTTCGCCCTGCCCAGCAACACTACAAATAGTTCTCTTTTTGAGCAACTTTCCGCTCTCTATCGCGAACTGCGTAACTCTTTGTAAAAAATAAATTTTCCAGTCTGACTACCTGTTAGGAATAATATGCTATATTTTGTCTGTTAATTATTTTTAATAAAGCAACGGGCATTAAGGATTAACTATGAGCGACGTTTATTCTACTCCGCAATCCAACCTCACTCCGGAGCGTAGTGGAGACCGCAGGTGGGGCTCGCTGGAAGACGGCGTTAACGGCAACTACCACTTTAGGGTGGGCGATCTGATCAGCGAGGCGTGGGAGCGCACCAGTGGGGCGAAAATGACCCTCATCCTCGCGGGGATAGTCTACATCGCTGTCATGTTCGGCGTTTCCATCGTCACCAGCATCATCTTCGGCATTGTCACCCCTGACAACGCAGTAATCGCCATCATTCTGGGATTAGTAAATCAGGTGGTCATTTCTGCGATCACGCTCCCTCTAGCGATGGGCATGTTTATGCTGGGCTTAAAGCGTTCAGTTGACGCGCCTATAAATGTAGGAGAAATCTTCAACTACTTCAGCAAAGTCGTCCCGCTTCTTATTGGTATGATTTTGATGTATCTGCTGATCGCACTTGGGTTTGTGCTGTTGATCATTCCTGGCCTCTATTTGGCTGTCAGCTATTATCTGGCGCTGCCATTAATCGCGGAAAAGGATCTGTCGCCCTGGCAGGCTCTGGAAGCCTCACGCAAAGCTATCACCAAACGCTGGTTTGCTGTTTTTGGTTTGTTCCTGCTGCTGGGCCTGATCAACTTCGTGGCGATGATCCCGCTGGGCATCGGCCTGATCTGGACAATCCCCATGACCATGATCTGCTACGGCGCCCTGTACCGGAATATCTTCGGCATTGAAGAACACACTATGGCGAGCTAAACGCCGCATAACTCTCTATACGAAAAAGCCAGCGCAACGCTGGCTTTTTTACGGCCTGATGTAGGTCAAAGGTCTTCCAGATTATTCAACTGAATACTTAGCGCGGCGCCAGAGATATGTATCTCCACCAGACAGATCACAAGAGAACCCAATAACAGAAACAAGCTTACTCCCAGCAACCCTTCCCCAACGTACTCCAGCTCCAGAATCAAACTGCCCATGGAGAGCGTACAGGAAATAAAAGCCATGACTCCCAGGGACTGCATCCAGCGAATCAGATGAATCCGCTTTCGTAAATGCAGAATCTGCTGCTTCATATGACGCTCCTTCGTCTCATTTAATTGCTTGTACAAAGAACGTATCAACTGAGCGATCACCAAGAATCGATTGGTGTAGGCCAACAATAGCAAGGATATGGCGGGAAACAGTAGTGCAGGCGTAGAGATGTTCAGCATAGTAAAGCGCAACAGAGACCTTGAGTTAACAGCTGGATTATCCATCAAATCACAAAGCAACATCACACGCCAGACGTATGACGTCATGCTTAGAAGGACGGATTAAAGTAGGTAATGGAAAAGAAAATGGCTCGCATTCTGCGAGCCGTTGAGATCAGTTGTCGTCGAGGTGACGGCCCAGGAGGGCGTGGTAGATGTTCTGGTCGTTGATGACGCCGGATATTTCTTTTTCACCACCCACCAATATGGCATGGCCGGTGTAATGGCGTATCGCCACCACGTCCCGCATGAGCGTTTCCGCCGGAATAATCGTTGGTAGTTTTTGCAGGCTTTCCACTTCCTGGCCCTCGCTCCAGCGCTGCACAGGAAACACTGCGTCCGCGTATCGGACCTGGCTTTCCTCCAGGTTGTCCGCCGTTTTCAGCCAGTAATCGTAGCGCTTGCTGACGCAGATTTCGTCCGCCGCCTTTTCCTCTTTGGTCAGCGGACGCATCAGTGATTGCGCCAGCAATACATTGACCGGATTGGTGTGCGAAACAAAGCTGCGCACATACTCATTGGCGGGGTTCAGCACAATGTTCTCCGGCGTATCGTGCTGCACGATGCAACCATCTTTCATAATGGCGATATGGCTGCCGAGCTTCAGCGCCTCGTCCAGATCGTGACTGACAAAAACCACCGTCTTATTCAGCTTTTCCTGCAGGCGCAACAGCTCATCCTGCAACTGATTTCGAATCAGCGGGTCCAACGCGGAAAACGGCTCATCCATCAGAATAATGTCCGATTCCATCGCCAGCGCCCGCGCCAGACCAACGCGCTGTTGCATCCCACCAGACAGTTCGCCGGGTTTGGTGTCGCGCCATTGCGCCAATCCTACCAGCTCCAGCTGCTCGTCCACGCGCTTTTTCACTTGGGAGCGGCTCATTCCCTTCATTTCCAGGCCAAACGCGACATTCTCGCCCACGGTCAGCCAAGGCATCAGCGCAAACTTCTGAAACACCATGGTGATGCGCTCCAGGCGCAGCTTGCGTTGTTGCTCCATTGGCAGCGCGAAGAAGTCTTGTTCTCCCTCTTCCGTGGTGATCAGCACCTGCCCCCGGCTCACTTCATTCAAGCCATTCGCTGTGCGCAACAGGCTGGATTTGCCGGAACCGGATAGCCCCATCAGCACGCAGATTTCGCCCTTTTCGACTCTCAGGCTGGCGTTGTTGACAGCGACAGTGTGTCCGGTGCGGTCAAGGATCGCTTCCCTGTCCTGCCCTTCATCCAGCAGGTCCAAAGCCTGCTGCGGCTGGTCGCCGAACACCACGTCTACGTTTTTAAACTCAATCATGGCAATTGCCCACTACTTTTTCAGCAGAGACCAAGCGCTTTGCGCTCAGGCTCTTTTAAACAGTCTGTCCAATAAAATGGCGATCAGTACGATAGCCAGGCCGGCTTCAAAACCGGTTGCGATATCCACCGTATTCAAGGCGCGCACCACCGGCTTGCCCAGCCCGTCGGCGCCGACCAGGGCGGCGATGACCACCATGGACAAAGACAACATGATGCACTGGGTGACGCCCGCCATAATGCTGGACATCGCTGCGGGAATCTCGACTTTCAGCAACAGCACGCTGGGTTTACAGCCGAACGCTTTGCCGGCTTCCAATAACTCTTCCGGCACCTGAGTGATGCCCAAGTGCGTCAACCGAATCGGCGCAGCGATAGCGAAAATCACGGTTGAAATCAAACCGGGCACGACGCCGAGACCAAACAGGGTCAGGGTCGGTATCAGATAAACAAAGGTCGGGATCGTCTGCATCAAATCCAGCAGCGGACGCATACCGCGATATAGCCAGGGTCGATGTGCGGCGGCGATGCCAATAGGAACGCCAAACAGCACGCAGAATCCAGTCGCAAACAGGACCAGCGCCAGCGTTTCGATGGTTTCCTCCCAATACCCCATATTCCAGATTAGGCCCAGGGCGACCAATGCGAACAACGGCGATGACCAGTTGCGATGACGCCAGGCGGCAAACGCCACGATGACGGCGATAAATAACCAGGGCGGCGCAAACAACAACGCTTCGGTGAGCCCCTGGATCAGGTATTCCAGACAAACGGCGACGCCGTCGAAGAAGGCGCCGCCATGGTCGATGAGCACATCGACCAGGCTTTCCATCCAATCGCCGACTGGCAGTTTGTAGCTGCTAAGAGCGCTCAAATTACTACTCCAGTCCATACCTGCGCCTGCTTACATCAGGTCCAGGTGTTTTTTCACTGCCGGCGCTGCGGGCTTGCCGTCAATGGTTTTCACCCCCTGCAACCAGCCTTCGACGCTATCGAAGTTTTCCTTCAGCCAGGCTTTGGCCGCTGCTTCAGGCTTTTTCTTGTCATCCAGAATCGCGCCCATGACTTCGTTTTCCATCTGCAGGGAAAACTCCAGGTTGTTCAGCAGTTGCGCCAGATTGCCGCACTCGCTCATCAGGCCTTTACGCACATTGGTGAATACAGACGCGCCGCCGAAGTTGGGGCCGAAGTAGTCGTCGCCGCCGCTGAGGTAAGTCAGCTCAAAGTTGGCGTTCATCGGATGCGGCTCCCAGGCCAGAAACACCATCCACTCTTTACGTTTGACGGCTCTTTTCAGCTGCGACAGCATGCCTGCTTCGCTGGACTCCACGACTTTAAAATCCTTCAGGGCGAAGGCGTTTTTATCGATCATATCCTGAATCAGACGGTTGCCGTCATTGCCAGGCTCAATACCGTAAATACGGTCTTTGAACTTATCCGCATGCTTGGCGATATCCGCGAATGTTTTCACGCCCGCTTCCGCCACATAGGAAGGCACCGCCAACGTATACTTGGCTCCTTCCAGGTTCTTGCCAACGACTTCCACAGACTTGTTTTCCACATAGGGGCGAATATCCGCTTCCATGGTCGGCATCCAGTTGCCCAGGAATACGTCCACATCCCCATTTTCCAGCGACTTGTAGGTCACCGGCACAGACAGCAGCTGGGATTCCGTGGAATAGCCCAGTCCCTGCAGAATGACGGAGGTCAACGCAGTCGTGGCGGTGATGTCGGTCCAACCGACATCCGCAAAAGTGACTTCTTTGCAGCTTTGCGCGCTATAGGCGTTAACACTCGTCAATAACATCAGACCGCTGATCAACAGTCGCTTGAAGTGGTTCATTATTTTTCCTCTCTTCAATCGTTCCAGAAATGGTTGGGGTCCGCCCTCGCAAGAGGACGGCCATGGCTACCGCTGCTTGTTCGCGTAGTCGGGATGGATCCAGACTGGCGCATCGCTGGGCGGCAGCGTCGAAACACCGAGAATGTGATCTGCGCACTTCTCGGCCATCATAATGGTCGGCGCGTTCAGGTTGCCGCTGACGATGCTGGGCATGATGGAGGCGTCCACCACTCTCAGCCCTTCAACGCCCCTGACTTTCGCCTCGGAATTCACCACCGCCATCGGATCGTCGTCCGCCCCCATTTTGCAGGTGCAGGAGGGGTGGTAAGCGCTGTCTGCTCTCATGCGGATGAACTCGTCTATTTCCGCATCGCTTTTTACAGCCGGGCCAGGACGAATCTCCTCGCCACGGAAAGGATCAAGCGCCTTCTGCGCAAAGATTTCCCGAGTCAGTTTCACGCACTGGCGCATTTCCCAGCGGTCGCGCTCCGTCGCCAGATAGTTAGGCTCCAGCAGCGGATGCTGGCGCGGGTCTCGGGACACAACCTTCAAGTAGCCTGTAGAGGTCGGGCGCATCGGCCCAACGTGCGCCTGGTAAGCGTGCAATTGCGGGTCGACGCGACCGTGGTCGATGACCTGAGACGGCAGGAAGTGATACTGGATATCCGGGTGCTTCACGCCTGCTTCGGTACGGATAAAGCCGCCCGCTTCCAAATGCGCGGTGCGGCAGGCGCCGCTATCATGGTTCAGGAACCACTTCACGCCTTCCAGAGTCTTACGCGGCTGTTTGGTGTAGGTGTATAACGTCAGCGGTTGCGTGCAGGCTTGCTGAATATAAAACTCCAGGTGATCCTGCAGGTTCTGGCCTACGCCAGGAACATGTGCGACTACCGGTATTCCTAAAGACTGCAGTTGCGCTTCGTCGCCGATGCCCGACAGCATCAATGTCTGCGGCGAGTTGATGGCGCCGCCGGACAAAATGACTTCCCGCTCCGCCTTAACCTTGACCAGCACGCCGTTTTGCTCGTACTCAACGCCAATGCAGCGACCTTTGTCGAACAACAGGCGAGTCACCATGGCGCCCGTCTCAGCCGTCAGGTTGGGACGCGACAAAGCCGGACGCAAATACGCCTGAGCCGCGCTCCAGCGTTTGCCCTGCTTGATGGTCATGTCCATCACGCCCACGCCTTCCTGCTGATAGCCGTTCATGTCCTCGGTATAAGGATAACCCGCTTCCATTCCCGCTTTGATGAAGGCGTCGAACAAGGGGTTCTTTTCGTCCCCGGTATGCACGTTCAATGGGCCCGCATTGCCGCGATAGGCGTCGCCCCCGCGTTCACGGGTTTCCGCCTTGCGGAAGTACGGCAACACGTCTTTATACGCCCAGCCCTTGGCTCCTTCCTCTTCCCAGCGGTCATAATCCAGGGCGTGACCACGGATATAAACCATGGCGTTGAGAGCGGAACCACCGCCCCAGACACGCCCACGCGGCCAGTACAAACGACGCTTGTTCATGAACGCCTGGGGCTCGGTGTGGTAGAACCAGTTGTACTTCTCATCCGCCAGATTGAACGTCAACGCGGCGGGCATATGGATTTTCCAGGTATCATCTTTACGGCCCGCTTCCAGCGCCAGCACATTGAACTTGCCGCTTTCGGAAAGACGGTTGGCCAGGACGCAGCCTGCTGAGCCGGTCCCGACGATGATGTAATCAAAACTATTGGTAAACTGCTTGTCAGCCATAACGCTCGCTCAAAAAGGTGATTCCAGGTCCGTCATGCCGACGTAGACGGCCTTGATTTGGGTGTAATGATTCAGGGTGGCCATGCCGTTTTCGCGGCCGATGCCGGATTGCTTGTAGCCGCCTACCGGCATTTCCGCCGGCGAATAGCCGAAGCTGTTGATCCAGCAAATGCCCGCCTGCAGCCTGCCGATCACACGATGGGCGCGACGGATGTCATTGGTGAACACCGCCGCGGCCAAGCCATATTCCGTATCATTGGCGCGCGCAATGACCTCTTCTTCGTCCTCAAAGCTGAGCACGCTCATGACGGGCCCGAATATCTCTTCCCGCACGATGCTCATGTCATCGCGACAGTCCGCGAACACAGTGGGGGCGACGAAGTAGCCATTCTCCACGCCTTGCGGGCGCACCCGCTCGCCGCCGCAAACCAGCCTCGCTCCTTGCTGCCTGCCCTGCTCGATGTATCCCATGACTTTTTCCATATGCGGCGCGGAGATCAACGCCCCCAGGTTGGTATCGGGATGCATGGGGTCGCCGATGACCACATTGCTCTCGACGCGCTCTTTCACTCGCGCCAGAAAACGGTCGTAAATCTCTTTATGCACAAGCACACGCGTACCATGAGTACAGACTTCGCCCTGGGTGTAGAAGTTTCCAAGCAATGCAGCGGAGACGGCGTTTTCCAGATCGCAATCATTGAATATCACCAGCGGCGATTTGCCGCCCAGCTCCATGGTCACGTCTTTCAGAGTGGAGGCGGAGTCCGCCATTACTTTCTTGCCGGTCCCCACTTCCCCCGTGAAGGAGACTTTGGCGATGCCAGGATGGGCGGTCAGCATGCGGCCGACGCGATGATCGCCTTGCACCACATTGAAGACGCCGGCGGGAACGCCCGCTTCAACGAAAATTTCCGCCAACTTCAAGGCGCCTAACGGGGTTTCTTCGGAAGGCTTGAACACCATCGCATTGCCCGCCGCCAAGGCTGGCGCGGATTTCCAGCAAGCGATCTGCAGAGGATAATTCCAGGCCCCAATGCCGGCGCAGACGCCTAAAGGCTCTCGGCGGGTGTAGTAAAAGTCTTCGCCCAGGGATTGCTGATTGCCTTCGATCGACGCCGCCAGGCCAGCGAAAAACTCAATACTGTCAGCGCCAGTCACTACGTCCACGACACTCGCTTCCTGCCAGGGCTTACCAGTATCCAGGACTTCAATACGCGCCAGCTCATCGTTCCTTTCCCGTAACAGGGCCACGGCCTTCTGCAACACGCGTCCCCGTTGCATGCCGGTCATCGCGGACCATTCTGCGAATCCGCGATTCGCGGATTCCACCGCCGCTTGCACCAGACTTTCACAAGCCTGTTCAACGCGGTAAATCAGTTCGCCTGTAGCGGGATTCACCACATCAAAGGTCTCGTTCGATGTGGACGCCCGATAAGCGCCGTCAACAAAAGACTGATAAACAGGAATGCTCATGCTTTATGTTTTCCTTCAAACAACTCACTTACGTAGTTCTTACAAATGCGTTCCGCCTGTACGACGGACAAACCACCAGAGCTGAGCGCGCTGCGCAGCCACAAACCGTCGATCAGGGCGGCGATGGCGTGAGCCTGATCCTCCACTTGAGACGGAGGAAGAATTTCGCGCAGGCTCACCTTTAAGTTGGAGAACAACCGTCGCTCATTAACTCTCTGCAGCCGGGCTAAACGCGGGTCATGCATGGCCTGGGCCCAGAAAGCCATCCAGGTCTTCGCCGCCCTTTCACTGACCTGCAGTTTGCTGAAGTTGGCTTCGACAATGGAAAGAAGGCGGCTGTATGGCGAACCGTCCGAAGACTTGGCCAACTCTTTCAACAGAGAGCTTTTCAGGGCTTCCAGCAGGTAGCGGACAGTCGCCTCCATCAGCGCCTGCTTGCCTCCGAAGTAGTGGCTGATAATTCCAGTGGAAACACCCGCGTAACGGCTAATGGAATTAATGGTCGTGCCCTGAATGCCATAGGCTTCCACCGACTTAAGGGTGGCTTCTATCAGCTGCTCTTTTTTCTCTGCTTCGACGACGATCTTGGGCATTTTTTATTGATTGAATGTTCAATTAAAAACACACCCTAATAGTTTGAGTTCAATATTTCAATTTTGAAAAAGGAGAGACGAAGAGGGAGACACCTAACGAAATAGAGATTAAATTACTTTAATTACAAACATTTAAGCAGCATAATCTGCACTCGCAGCAACAAATGTAACTTTTTGTAATTGGCAAATATTTAGCGTTCTAAATAGGAAAGAAAGGCGAAACCTAAATTTCCTTTGAGCAGCAACCTTTTTACAGAGGGTCGCTTTCAAACAAAGGTATAAACAGGGGAACAGGGAGCATGTTAGCGCCAGCAACACACCTGCAAAGCCGTCAGGGGTCACCATCTTCGTTTAAAGTCCCTGAGTTCTTCGCTAACGCGCTGAGTCCGGGACCCACCATGGGTTTTACAGACTTGGCGTCAATGGGTTCCTTACACTCAGGGCAGACCAATGTCGCCGCCATCTTCTTGCCGCACCCCAGATGAACATACTCAACCGGCGGCCCAGCTTCTTCAGCCATGTATTTATCCCCCCAACCCGCCATAGCCAGGATCACGGGATATAAATCCATCCCCTTGCGGGTAAGCCTATACTCATAACGGGCCGGACTCTCCTGATACAGCGCTTTGCGCATCACGCCGCTTTCGACCAGTTTGTTCAGACGGTCCGATAAGCGGTGACGGGTAATCTGCAAGTGCTTCTGGAACTGTTCAAAGCGGCGTACGCCCAGGAATGCTTCACGAATAACCAGCAGCGTCCAGCGGTCGCCGATGACAGAGAGGGTGCGGGCGATTGAACAGGGAATATCTTGAATTTCACTCCAGCGCATAAACGAGTACGGCGTCCTCTCTGGGTTAACGGAAGCGAGATGGAAAACGCCAGGAAGTATAGCTTTACAGGTTCCAGTTTGGAATTTACTATTTTACAAGTTCCAAAATAGAACTAATAACAAAGGAGAGTGATCATGCCTGATGCAGAGACAGTTGAAGAGCGCATCGACCCCTCTGTGTGGAAACCCACCGCGTGCATCCTGTGCAGCATCAATTGCGGCCTGGAAATGCAGGTGGACCAGGGACGCATCGTCAAGGTCAGGGGCGATAAGCTGGCGCCGAACTCTGAAGGCTATATCTGCCAGAAAGCCGCCAAACTGGATCACTACCAAAATCATTCCGCTCGCCTGCGACAACCGCTAAAACGCCAGCCAAACGGCGAATACGCGCCTATCTCCTGGGACGCCGCCATCGCCGAGATCACTGCGCGCATGCGCGACATCAAGTCCCAGCATGGGGGCGGCGCATTCGCCTACTATGGAGGCGGAGGCCAGGGCAACCACTTGGGCGGCAGTTATTCCGGGGCTTTGCGGGCGGCGTTGGAAACGCCCTATTTATACACCGCGCTGGCGCAGGAAAAGACGGGGGATTTCTGGGTAAACGGGAAACTGTTCGGTCGCGAAAGCTGTTTCGTGCTGGAAGGCATGGAACACGCCGATTACTGCATCGTGCTGGGCGCCAATCCTTATATGGCCCACGGCGTGCGTAAAACCCGAGACCTGCTGAAAGCCTACAAGAAAGATCCCAACCGCACCCTGGTCGTCGTTGACCCACGAGTCAGCGAAACCGCCAAAGACGCAGATATTCATTTGCGGGTGCGCCCCGGAATGGACGCTTACCTGCTCGCCGCCATCATCGCCGTCATTTTTCAGGAAGCGCTGGAAGACAGGGAATTCCTGCGTCAACACACCAACGGTTATGATGAATTGCGCCGCCATTTCATCGACCTGCCAGTGGAGCAGTACGCGACCATCGCCGGCGTCGATCCCGAGACAGCGCGGCAGGTCGCCCGAGGTTTCGCCACCGCCAAATCCGCGACGGTCAGAGCCGACCTTGGCATCCAACACAGTTTACACAGCACGCTGAATTCCTATCTGGAAAAGCTATTGTTTCTGGTGACAGGCAATTTCAATAAGCAGGGCGGCAATCACTTGATGGCGCAATTCGCCCCGTTGATCGGTCATTCCAAAGCCGATGACAAGAATACTGCCGTCACCGGGATGCACGGCATCGCCAAACTGTTTCCGCCCAACATTTTGCCCCAGGAAATCGATAGCGATCATCCTGACCGTATCCGCGCCTTAGTGGTGGACAGCGCCAATCCCGCCTTATCCGCCGCTGATACGGAAGCCTATCGGAAAGCATTTGAGAAACTGGAGCTGATGGTGGTGATTGATGTAGCGATGACGGAAACCGCCCGCCACGCGCACTACATATTGCCGGCGGACAGTCAGTTTGAAAAAGTGGAGTCCACCTATTTCACATTCGGTTTCCCTACCAACTATTACCATCTGCGTCGCCCCATACTGCCTCGCAGCGGCGACACGCTTCCCGAACCGGAAATCTACCGGCGTATGCTGGTCGGCCTGGGGGCGATTCCCGACCGCTTTCCACTACTGGAAAAAGCAGCCAAACTGGACCGTCGCCTGCCGGTCAGCCGCGCCTTTCCATTAGCGCTGGCGGCGGCGTTGAAGCGCCATCCACAATGGCGCAAGTACGTCCCAGTCATTTTATACGCCACCCTTGGCAAGGCGTTGCCGGAAGGCATGCAATCCGCAGCGGCGATCTGGGGCGTCTGCCAGATGTACGCCGCCAAGTTCGGTTCGCAAGTCCAGCGCACCGGACTGCCAGGCAAGGGCTACACACTGGGGCTGGCGCTGTTCAATCGTTTTCTGGAGAGTCCCAGACCTGCGCCCATCGCCACCTTCAAGGTGGAGGAAACCTGGAATTTGATAAAAACCAGGGACCGCAGAGTAAACCTGTATATACCCGAACTGACTGAGTGGCTGGATCGTTTGAAAACAGAGGGTTTTAGTGAAGACAGGGATTATCCGTTCATCCTGGCCGCTGGCGAGCGCCGCGCCTATAACGCCAACCAGATCTATCGTGGACCGGAGTGGCGCAAGACGGACAAGGAAGGCTTACTGCGCGTTCACCCCTCCGATCTGGCCAAGCTGGGACTGGTTTCCGGGGATAAAGTGCGCTGCCGTTCCCGACGAGGCGCGGTGGAGGCCATCGCCTCCGCGGATGAGAGCGTTCTGCCAGGAGTACTGACGCTGCCTCACGGCTTCGGCATGCTCTATCAGGATGAGCAGGGAAGACAGCTGCGCAATGGTCCGGCGATCAACATGCTGACGGACGCACAACACTGCGACCCCATCGCCAAGACGCCTTATCACAAATGCGTCCCGGTTGCGCTGGAAGCCGTTGACGTCTAACCAGCATTCCCAGCCGCCGCAAAAAAGGCGACGATACGCACTCACCTAAAACATCATTACGTCGTATCGTCGCTGCGCCGGTCTGACCGAGGAGACCGTCCCTTAACCGCAATGTCCCTCACCGGCGTCAATCAGGGAGTCGGTTTACGAACTTCACTACTTCCTCAATGACGCGTTCATCCCGCAATACTCGATAATGCCCCAGCCCCGCGGTCTGCAGGAAACGACTGCCATGCCACTTAAGGGCAAGCGCTTCACCGTACGCAGCAGGAACTTCCGCATCATTGATATCTGATACGATCATTCCTTGCGCCTGGATGAGTGGAACGTTTTTCATTAGAGATAAACGATCCCAAATATCGTCGCCAAACTCCTGCTCCATCAGTTTGCAATGAGCGAGCATGACGGCGTCCGGAACCTGCAAACGCTGCTGAAACACATCCAGCACCACCTGCATGTCCGCCGGCGGGGCCAACATAATGACTTTATTGGTCAATAACCCTTCCCGCACTGCCATAGCGGCGGCGATAGAGCCCAGGGAATGAGCCACCACTGCGTGCACGCCCAGAGTCTGCGCCGCCACTTGCAGGATCGCATCCCGCATCTGCAGAACATTAGTGCGCACGCCTTGAGCCCGTCCATGACCGGGCGCATCAAACGCCACAACCCGATACCCATTGTCCACCAGGGGTTTCACCATCGCGCCAAACTGCACGCCGGAGCCGGACCAGCCATGGGCGCACAACACCACAGGGCCGGCTCCCCAGCTGTAGACAGGGATCGTCAATGCTCCCACTTTCAGGTTCATAAAGGCGTCCGCCTTGTCCAACAGGGCGTCAAAGCGTGAGTTCAATCCATAACGCTGCGGCGTGAACCAAAGTCGGTTAAGCATCCGGCCTGCGCCTTGGGAGGAGATGCGAGCATAGGCGCGAATCGCCCAGCGCATGGCTTTCAAGGCGAAGGGAACCTGCGGCTCTCTCAGTGGTTTGGACGGGGCTACGGACAGGGGAATGTTCGCGGACATGTGACGTATCCTCTTAACTTACTAGATAAAATCACCAGCGCCACGCCGATTTTCGGGGCTTTGTCGCAGTGGCTATGTCTACAAGATAAGGTTTGCAATGCATTAGCGGGAGTGTCATATTTGACACTTAAATTGCCTTTTATGACATTTCGCCTTTTCCTTTTTAGCCACGAAACGGATGAAGGAGTCGCCCATGAAAATTGTCTTGCTCGCCCTGCCCCACTGCGCCGCCGCCTCCGTACACGGCATTCTGGATATATTCACCACCGCCAATTACTGCCACGCCCGACTCTCCCGCGCCGCTGGCAAGCGTCCAATGGAGCCGTACTTCAGCATCAATGTCGTCACGCAGAATGACCAGCCCGTTATCGCCTACAACGGCATGGCGATTGCGCCGAATGCTGCATTCCAGGACGTCGAGCCAGACTTGATCATTGTCGCTTCCGCGATTGAGGCGATCACGGCAGGCGCTGACCTGCCGAAGCACCTGGCGCAGTTTCGTCAGGCTTATGCATGGCTGCAAGATCACGCCCAGCGCGGCGCTGTTATCGCCAGCGCCTGCACCGGCAGTTTCGTTCTGGCGGAAGCCGGACTGCTGGAAGACAAAACCGTCACCACCCACTGGCGAGCCGCAGAGCCTTTCCGCCAGCGTTACCCGAAAATCAGACTGGACATAGACCGACTGCTCATTGATAGCGGCGACATCATCTGCGCCGGCGGCGCTACCGCCTATATCGACCTAAGCTTTCACCTGATCGAACGCTTCGCGGGTCAGGAACTGGCGTCGGCGGTCTCCAAACTGCATCTGTTTGACAGTAAGCGCCAGCAACAAACGCCTTACATCACGTTCTATGGCTACAAGTCTCATAAAGACGACGCTGTAAAAAAAGCGCAGGAGTGGATGGAGTCTCATTACGCCGAGCACTTTTCCGTGGACGATGTGGCGGCGCTGGCCGGATTGGGAGGACGTACATTCAAACGCCGCTTCAAGGAAGCCACCGGCGAGAATCCGATCAATTACCTGCAACAGTTACGAGTGGAAGCGGTGAAACACCAATTGGAGACGACGCTCAAGTCGTCGAATGAAATCATTTGGGAGGTCGGTTACGAGGACATCAGTTCGTTCCGGCGACTCTTTAAACGAGCCACCGGATGCACAATGGAGCAATACCGCAAACGCTTCAGTTATGTGACGCCCCCGCGAGTCGGCATACCCGCGCTGGAAGGACGCATTTAGGCAGGAATAGATACTTTGATGCAGGCCCCCGCCTGGGTGTTTTCCGATTCGAAACGGCCGCCCAGACTCATAGCGCGTTCGCGCATGGAGATCAGACCAATGCCGGCGTCCTTTTCCTGTGAGGGCTTGAAGCCCACGCCGTCGTCCTGAATCACCAGCTCATAGTCCTTGGGACGATGCAGTGAAATGGCCACTTCTTTCGCCGCGGCATGCTTGACCGCATTGGTGACCGCCTCCTGTACGATGCGATAAATGCCTATGTTGCGCTCTTCATCCAGGTTATCGCAGTGATCGCCAATCGACAGCATAAACGAACACCCATTTGAAGACTGATTGTAATTGTTGACCAGTTCCTCCAAGGCGCCGCTCAACCCAAGCGTATCGATAATCTCTGGACGCAGACGGGAAACCAGGCTGCGGGCGGAGCTGTATGCGTCCGTGACGATGGAGGTGATTTTTCTTCCCATGCTGGCGATTTGCGCGTCTTCGCCGCCTTCTTGAGCCAGTTGCTCAATTTTTTGGGAGTACATTTTGATGGCGACCAGCGTCGCATTGAAGTTGTCATGAATTTCCTGCGCGATCAGCTTGCGCTCATCTTCCAACGCCGTACGTAACGTCTTGCCCAGCATGCGGTTTTCCTCCACCGCCACTTCCAGAGCATGCGTCCTCTCTCGCACCTGCGCTTCCAGGATGTTCTTGTGATCGAGAATTTTTTCGCGATAGGCCAGAAACGACTGCAGCAACTGCCGTATTTCCACAATGTTGCTGCCCGCAAACTCATGCGCGCCCAGTCGACTCAACTCCTCTTTAGCTTCAGTGTCATCCACAGAGTCCACAAACCGAGTAAGTTCTCTCACCGGGGCGGTTAGCGCCCGCGACAATAACAACGAAAGCGCGACACCGGTCGCCAGGATAAAAATCAGCGCCATGGAGCTGATAATCAGCGTATCCACAAGGTGCTCGCGCTTAATCAGTTTGGGAACAAGAAAGGTCACCAAGGAACCGATTTTTTCACCGGATGAGTGCTCCAGCACCGGCGTCACTTTGCGAACAAAATCGACGCCATCCGCTACCGCCTCAAAGGGCGCCGCTGGCGCCCCCTCAAACTTGAACGCGCTATCTTCACTGTTCTCCCAGTCGTAGCAGCAGGGAACGTCAACCTCGGCTGATTTGTGACTGGTCGCCGCCACCTTGCCGTCAGTGTCCAGCACGTAGGCGAACAGTAACGGGCTCTCCTTAACCAACTGCGCCAAGGCGTCTTCAATATGGACAAAATTGCCCCGTCCAAGCAGCACGGAAATATGCTGTCGGTTAATCAACCCGGCAGTCTGGTCGGAAACCTTGATTGAGTTTCCCAACACCTGATACTGATGCACAAAGAAGGAAACCGCGAACCCAAACAAAGCGACCAGAACCGTAAACTTGATGCAACGCTGAAACGAGTACTTTCTAAAACTATCCATATTGTTAGACGCACTTTGTTAGCTGATTAAATTCCCTTAAAAGAATATACGCTGTAGATATACTCTTCTCCCTTCCTCACTGCGTAAGGGCCGCCGCATTCAATAGGCAGCGCCGTATCGTCCTTGGAGAAAATCAGCATGACTTCTCCCGCGCCATAGTCCCGTTGATTGCCGTTCAGCTGCTGAAACTGGACTTTCCCTTTGTCAAAGCCGGGGTCCAGATCTTTTACCGAGACCTGATAGGTTTCCGGGCAAACGATGGGATCATAGGAAAATACCGAGGGCGCTTTGTACCCTGGTGTAGGCTCGCCCATAACGTTGGTCATATCGATGGAGGCGTCGCCATATTGCAGAGAGTTATTCAGCTCGCCATACACGACCGCTTTGACGTACCAGGCCCAGAAAGCGGCCTTTTTCAGATACTTATCCTCCACCTTCGCTTCTTCGCGAGTGGGGAGAATGACCTGTACTTCGCCGTCCCTCTTGCTAAGGGGCGCTGTATCCTTGGCGCTGGCCAGAATGGTTTGCGGGTTGTTGGCGATCTGGGCCGGCATGTAGGTGATGTAGTCATCATCACCGATAAAGTAAACGTTATCGTAACGCCACTCCTTCGGAGACAGCTCGCTCACTGGCACACCAGTGAAAACGTGCTCTTTTTTCTCGCTGTTCAGATATCGGTGCGGCGTGTTGGAATATACGTCGATGCGCTTGTCGCTGTTGTCCGTCTCCACCACACGGTAATCTGCGGCGTTTTTATTGATGACGAAGATTTCCTTAGCGACGGCGTTGAACGACAATGCGCAGACGCCGGCAGTCAGCAGCGCGCGGCTTTTAAAACTCGAAAGTTTGCCCCGCACGGGTGATAAACAGTCTGTCCTTTTCAATCTCATTCTCCCTTACTAACTTATCGTAGGTTTCAGTAATTACGCTGATTTCATTCCTGCACATATGGGTCACGCCCACGCTCGCGGCCACGCCGGATTGAGCAAATTGCAGCACTTCGCTGAATGAATAGTGACTGGGGATGTTGTCGTTAAGCTCATAGACTTCCTGCAGATGCAGGTCGACGCCTTGAATCAGCTCAACCGCTGCCGGCGTCAGTTTGCCGTCCCCTGAAATGGAGAAAGAGCGGCCGTCAAAGTCCAGTCGATACAATAAGTTCGGGATAGAGTGTACGGTGGGCGCGCTACGAATGGAAACCTCCCCGTATTTTTTACTGTCGAGGGTGTCGAATTCGGCGAACTCAATCGTGTATTTGAAATATTTGGACACGCCAGGGTAGCCGTGTTCCAGAAGACTTTTTACGAACGTTTCCGTGCCCGCTGGCCCCCAGATCTTAAGGGGGCGGGTTCTTTTTTCTTCCAGATAGCGGACCAGCAGAGGCACAACGCCAAAGGAGTGATCCGCATGGTGGTGGGTCAGCAGCACCAGATCAATATTCTGATGATAATCGCCCGCCCAAAGGCGAGGCGGGACCTGATAACCGCAGTCGATAAGAATGGAGCCATCGGCGGACTGCAACAGGAAAGAGGTATTACACTCTTCCGAGAAGGCCTCTCCATTACCGACAATAAGCAAATTCTTCATAACAAAAGCTTTCCGTGTTTTCCATTTTCCATCCTGTCGCGATAAGCGCGGATGGCGCTCCCATGCCTGCATGGCGGCAACCTGTCGATTGCCGCGGGGATTATGCCACTAACCCATTGGTTTATAAACGGGCCGCGGTTTACCGTAATGTAAAGCGATTATCATGAGAAAGAAAAACGTGAAAATCGGCCGGCGTTAACTCACCGGCCTCATATAAGCGCAACCAGGACGGTCTGTCAGAGAGGCTGAAAGTTAGGAAATAATTCTCGGGTAATTCCAGGTCCGCCGCCTTTGCCTACGTTGTAATAGAGGGTCCACAATCCCCCTGTGCGGACGCCAAAGACGCTCGTGGGCGTCCCGTAACCTTCTCTCGCTTTGGCCCCGTAATCACTTGGTTTCAACATCTGCAGACCAGCGTGTGAAATCACATTGTTGGTGATCAATTGCTCGGTGACTTGCCCATAGAACTGATCCTGCGCCGCTTGCAGATCAAAGTTATATTCCTTGATATCTCCACTGTTAGGGAAGCTCACCAAGCCTTCATTAGCTGGCTGGCAGTTCATATGGACGACAAAGGGAGATACCTGATTACCGGATACAACAAAGCAGCACCCGGTCAGATTGGCGGTGACGAAGAAGTTACACGCCCCCTGAAGCTGTCCGGCTACAGCCCGCCATCCGCGCCATGGCAACCAGTAGCAGTTACCATTGTGAGCAGTGGCGACAGTGACCGTATTTCCGCCAGCCACATGTGCGCCTTCTTGCAGGTTGGCTCGCTCAAGCTGGTTCACCAGATAGCAGTTTCGTTGGATGTTATTGCATTTGACGCTGTAGGTAGCGTGGGAAATATTTGAGGACTCCGCGCCGGTCACGGTAATTGACTTGTTCGCATTCTGTTTAAAAATATCCGCCAGGGCCATCTTGTCGTCTCCTTAAACTCGTTATTGCTGACAGTCACCGCAGCCTCGCCTTGGTTCTTACTCGTTTTGAGACAGGACTCCCCATCGCGCGAGTGACCGGATACTGAAGCTAGCGTCAATCCGACTCTGACGCCCTTCATATTTTTTATAATGTTTTGTTATCAGAACTAATTTTATTCATCTATAGAGCGATACGCTGGATAAATCAGCGAAAATCTGACCACTTTTGTTAATCAAAGAAGAGTCATCCATTGACGCTTTTTCAAACATAACTACCAGTACGCATGGCGATAAAAACGTGACGTACAATTCGCAAAAGAAAAACAATGTAAAATTTATTAAAAATAATACAGTATAACGAATTATATACCCGCCTCATTTACCCCCTTAAAAAGCAACTTTTAGTTACATAAAAGTGCATTATTCTCACTATTACAAAACATATTGACACATATAATCGATAAGAAACGAAAAGCATCTATTGACTTCGTAAATTACTTATATGTCAAAGGCCATTTGGCGCTTGATTTTTGATCTAATTCCTTCAATATGCACGCCATTTTTAGCACTAGGTAAACATTAATGCAGTCGTTCAGAAAGATTTGTTTCTTACTTGTCACACTTACCGCATTCGGCGCCGGGCTGGCTCGTGCGGAAATATCGAGCATGGATCAGGCTCTGGACATCGCCGGCCAACAAAGAATGTTGAGCCAAAGAATCGTTAAAGCATATTTATTGATTGGTCAGGATATTCTTCCTGATAAGTCCGCGATTCAATTACATGACAGTGTGGCGCAATTTGAGTCTCAGCTGTCCGACTTGGAAGGATATTTAAAAGCGGGAGAAATGGCCCGCGAATTAAAATCCGTGCGTAAAGAATGGACCGCCTTCCGCCAATTGGCGACCGCCGCTCCCAACCAGGAAAATGCTGCGAAGCTGATTGAGCAAAGTGAACAACTGTTGAGTCTGACCCAGGACATCACTAAAGATCTGGAAAAACAAGTCGCCAGCACCAAAGGCCGTTTGATCAACATTTCCAACGAGCAGGGCATGCTGTCCCAGAAAATCGCCATGTACTACTCCGCGATGAGCTGGAATCTGGGCGTGGCCGACCTGGAAAACGATTTTAAAGCCGCCGTCAATAAATACGACTCCGGCTTGAGCGAGCTGCGCAAAGCGGACGCCAACAGCGAAGAAATCAACAAAGCGCTGGATAAAGTGATTTCACAGTGGTCCTTCTCTCACTCTGGTTTCGAGAAAATGGACGGGCAAGACTTCGTGCCTTTTGTTATCGCCATGACCACAGAAAGCATGTTGAAAAGCATGCGTAAGATTTCAGACATGTATGCAGGCCTGAAAAGCTGATCCGCAAGGATTGAACTCCTAAACCGAGTTCCCGATTTATTCGTCTTCTTCGTTTAGTGCGGCGCAAGCCGCACTCTTTTTTTCCGCTTATTCAGCCTCTTTTCCCTCTCGCATTCAGCAGGCGCAGCTCATCGCGTAGAAGTTTTCAGCTCCACCCCAAAACGCGACCATCACTCTCTTTCCTATTGTTTATAAAAAACTTTTTACGATTATCAAAAAACGCGCTTTGTCCATACCCACTAATTTCCGACCCATTTGGCGCCTAACTTGCGCTGGATCAGCAATGCGTCAACTACCTATCCGTTTTAATACTTGTAACCGACTGATATTAAAAGTCTTTCGCTTACACTGCACCAGCATGAATCACATGAGGTAAATGTATATGCGCTATATAAGGGACTTTAGTCTGCTTCTTTTCTCTTTTTTTGCACTATCCTGGAGCCACATTGTCACCGCAGACATCACCAACCTGGATGAAGCCATCAACAAGGCCGGGCGCCAGCGCATGCTGAGTCAACGGATTGTAAAATCCTACCTGCTCATCGGACAGGATATTCAGCCAGATAAATCTTCAGGCCAACTGACAGAGAGCATCGACGTATTTGAGCGGCAGTTGGCGGAGCTGGAAGACTACGCAAAGACGCCACAGCTCTCAGGACAACTCAAGTCCGTGCGCAAAGAATGGAGCGGATTCCTCAAGATGGCGACCGAGAAGCCCTCGCAGGACAAGGCCATTGAGCTGATCAGCGCAGGAGAGCGAATCCTCGCCCTCAGCAATAAGGTCGTGCAGTCGCTGGAGCAGCAGTCTGGCAATCCCAAAAATAAAATGATCAATCTCGCCGGTCGGCAGCGTATGCTGTCACAGCGCATAGCGCTTTATTATTCCGCATTAAGCTGGAACCTGAATCAGGCGGACTTACAGCAAAGCTTCACGCTGGCCGTGCAGGAGTACGACCAGGCGCTACATGAGCTGCGTCAGGCGAAAATCAACAACCGGGACATCAATGCCGCCTTGGACAAAGTGATTTCTCAGTGGGGGTTCTCCCGCTCCGGTTTCCAGTTGATGCAAGGCCAGAGCTATGTGCCATTCATCATCGCCACCACCACGGAAAGCATGCTTAAGAATATGGAGACCATCACCGGCCTTTACGAAAACCTGCAAAGCTAAATATTCTTACATTCACGGCGCAGCTCAACGTTGCGCCGTCTCTTCTGAGAGTTGGTCCGTTATAAACGTGGCAAAGCTGAAGATATCTATCGCTTCTGTGAAGTAATCCTACCCTATGAAAAAGCTAAAAAATCGCATCGCCCTCGCCACCGCCGCACTAACCTTAAGCCTAACCGCCGTGTGGATAGCGGGAGGCGCACTATCAGCGCCAGTCAACCACGCCATCGCCCCTCCCCCGCCAACGCTCAATACACAAACGGTGCAGTTCGAGAATGTAAGCGGCTGGTATGCGCCTGCCGCCGGCCAGCAATGCGTGCTGCTTCTACATGGCGTTCGCTCCGATCGCACCAGCATGATCAAACGCGCCTTGTTTTTGCAAAAGTCAGGTTACTCCTCCCTGTTAATAGATCTTCAGGCTCATGGAGAAGCGCCGGGGGAACAGATTACTTTTGGCTACCGGGAGTCAGATAACGTCAAGTCCGCCATCGCCTATTTACGCAAGCAGCGTCAATGCGAGAAGGTAGCGATTATTGGCGTTTCGCTCGGCGGAGCTGCGAGTTTGCTGGGTCGAGCGCCTGCTCATGCGGACGCCTATGTTCTGGAAGCCGTTTATCCAAACATTGAACAGGCCGTCAGTAATCGATTATCCATGCGGCTCGGCGCGCCGGGAAAATGGCTGACGCCGCTGTTGACCGCACAGATTCCTTTACGTTTGGGCGTCAGCCTCGATGATCTGAAGCCGGAAGAAGCCATCAAACGTTTACAGGCGCCGGTCCTGATTATTGCTGGCGCAGAAGATAAACACACGACATTGTCGGAATCAAAGCGTCTTTTCGCTAATGCTCCCGAGCCCAAATCACTATGGCAGGTGACTGGAGCGCACCATCAGGACTTCCATGAATTCTCACCCAAAGCATATGAGGAGCAGGTAAGCATGTTTCTTCGCACGTCTTTGATGCGTTGACTGCCTGGTAAATAGTACGCCTACACTTGGCATCGTTTTTATAAAACCAGTACACGCAACGCCAAACACCCGCAAGAGCACGCCGCCATCAACATGGCTAGACATATGATTACTTAACCAGTCTATGCCGTTTAACCGGTTCCACAGCCTACGTAGATTAACTAACATTCAATGCGCTAAACACACTGATGAATAAATAACCATACACCCTCAGTCAATACAGGAGTCATGGATATGACCAGGTTCTCAGCAGGCATATCGGCGTGTGCGCTTATCTGCGCTACCGCAGCCATTTACCTGTGGGTTGAAAACAAGGATTTGGAATTTAAATTCGAGCAAGAAAGAAAACGTTTTCAAGAGCATGCACAACAACAAAACGCACGCTACCAGGACGCCATAGCCGCTTTCAACGCCTACTTGGAGCAACCAGTAGAACTGGAAAGACAAAGGGCGCCAAACAAGCGGAGGTTGCTCACTACTTCCGTCCCGGCTATGAGCGAGCTGGAGACGCAAACGTACGCCGCAGCTCAACCTCTATGGGAAGCAGAAGAATTAAGTCGGCGACAAGCCGTTAACGAAAAATATCGCTTTCTGTTTTCTGAACTGTCTCTCGACGCTTCGGCTGAAAAGCAACTGCATCGTCTACTGCTGGAGCGTGAGCGCCTCTCCGCTCTACCCACGGTGAATTACTTCACCTCACCCGAAAGTCTCGCAGAGCAGGTCGAACTGCGCACTCACGCCCTGAACGAGATGGACCAACGTATCGTCAATCTGCTGGATGAGGATAGCGCCCGACTGTTTGAACTCACCCGCAACTCAGAATTTGAACAGCATCAATTGCAGGAAGTCACTGACAGACTGAGCGCCGACAAACCACTTAGCCCCGACCAGGAGCGCACATTGCTCCTCGCCAAGCTCCGCCACAAAGAAGCATTCGATACTGCACTGCGCGACTACGTCGCCGCACAGACCAACAAGCACGCCATGGCGGATGAGGCCATCAAGGCTCTGACCCGCTATCGAGATGACTACTTGCAGGAAGCCGCCGCCTATCTGGACGCCGAGCAAATGGCGGCGTTAACGGATTATGAAGCGCTGAGCTTTGAAGAAATGGAAGACAGCCTGCTCGCCTCTTTGCAAGCGCAATGAGCGGGTCGTCCTGAGAAGACAAACATGCAAAGGAGGACATGCGCGCCAGAAAAAGTGATGCCGGTTAAGACCAGCGTCCACACAAAGGAATACTGATCAAACAGAACAATAAAAACACATTCGTTTCCAGGGTAACCAAAAAACATAAATTCGGAGAACACGATGTTTCGTAAATTAACCTTAGGCTTGGCCCTGCTTGCTTCAGCAACCAGCATTCAAGCCGCCGCCAATAGACCTGACGGATTCACCACTATTTGCAAGGGCAGCCAAACATGTATGGTCAGCCGCCCCACTCAGGTGGCTTTTGGCGCTGCCGGTAAATTCATCTACAAAACGCTAAGCGGCGGCTTTTCCTGTGATATCGCCACATTTGGGTCCGACCCCAATCCCGCCAAGTCCGTGAAGGAATGCTCCGTCGCGGGGGATTTCACGGGGCCTGAACATGACGGCGGCTCCAGCGCCGACGTCTCCGTTAAATTGAAAACCAGCTCTGGCGACGGCAGGGTTGAGCTGTCCTGGAGCGCCAGCGGCCCCCTGCGCAATGTGCAGGTGATGCGCGACACGGACGCCAACCCTATAGGTCGTCAACGTATCGCCAGACTCGCAGGGGACGCCCGCACTTTCAGCGATGCAAAGGTTAATAATGGAACCACCTACTGGTATTGGATCAAATACACCGACGCTAGCGGTAAAGTCGCCAGCTCCGCAGTACAATCCGCCAGCCCGTTCGGCGGCTCAGGCAATGCAGACGAATGCTTCGCCGGAGCCACCATTAAAAACAAGAGTGTGGATTGCGGCGGCAAGACCATCGGACTGTCCTGCGACAGTGACAGCGAACATCAACCGCCCGTGCTTACTCTGATCAACGCCAGTGTGAAGAACCTGCGCATCTCCGCCAACGGCGGCTCTGACGGCATTCATTGCACCAGCGGTAACTGCACGATGGAAAACGTAATCTGGGAGGACGTCTGTGAAGACGCCGCCACTCATTCTTCGGAAGGCGGGACCATGACCATCATTGGAGGCTGGGCTTACAACAGTCATAACGGCCCCGGCGGCAAACCGGACAAGATCTTCCAGCATAACTCCAAGAACAGCACGACAATCGTCAAAGGCGGCTTCACCGTCAAAGGCGACAACGGCAAGTTATGGCGCTCATGCGGGGATTGCAGAAACAATGGCGGCCCCCGACATCTGATTGTGGAAGATGTCTTTATTGAAGGCGCGCTTTCCAGTGGACTCGCCGGCGTCAACAGCAACTACAATGACACCGCCACCATTCGCAACCTGAAGGTCAAAAACTACAAAGCCGGCAAACCCAAAATTTGCGTCGAATACAAAGGCGTCAAAAAAGGAGAAGGCAAATCCGAGAAGAAAGGCGAAGCCTGGAACACCGCCAACTGTATAGTGGACCACGCAGACGTTTCCAGTTACTGATTTCTTCATCCCTTGATCAAAAGGTTTCCCCGCACAGGGAAACTTTTTTGATCTCGCCTATACGCACGTATAAATGCCGTTAGGGCCATCCGCCCGGTATACTGTCCGAACGCTTTTCCCTCATAATCACCCTGGATTTATGCATGCAGAAGTATATGTACGACGCTATTATTTTTGATTGCGACGGCGTACTGGTTGATACCGAGCGCCTGACCAACGAAGTATTCATGAGCCTGCTGGCGGAGCAGGGATTACATCTGACCCATATGGAGATGCACACCCACTTCACCGGCCAAACCACCGAGGTCAATCTGCTCACCGCCGCCGAACTGCTCGGTCGGGCGCTGCCGGAAGACACCCACCACCGCCTGCGCACCGGCTTCTGGGAAGCCATGCGCACCGGTCTGAAAACCGTCCCCTATGCGGAAGAAGCTTTACGGGCGATCAGTCTGCCTAAAGCGATGGCCACCAATGCTCTGCGCGAAGACATGGACTTCAAACTGAGCCAGACCGGCCTGCACGCTTATTTCGATCACTGTTTTTGCGTCGAAGATGTTAAGCATCCTAAGCCAGCGCCGGATATCTATCTGCGTGCTGCCTCTGCACTGGGCGCCGCGCCTGAGCGCTGTGTGGTGGTGGAGGATTCCACGGCGGGCATTACCGCCGCCGTCGCCGCCGGCATGACAGTCTACGCCTACAGCGCAGATATGGATGCGGAAAAACAAAAGGCCGCGGGTGCGGCCTTATGCTTTAGTGACATGAGAGAACTGGTCCATTTACTGAGCCAGCGGCCATAACGCAATCCGGGCGACCGCTGACTGCATACGCGCCTGCCTCAGGCGCTCTCCAACGCTAATAGATTCAGAGGCATGCCTACCTCCGCTTCTATTTTCTTGTACTCCTCCTCCAAATAATGAAGAAGGTGATTCAAACTCACCAAATACTCGAAGTGACTTTCCGAATCGTTTAAGAAGCCGCCGTCCATAATCGCGCGATTGAACTGAATCGCATCCGATACGGCTTGCAGAAGAATGGGAGCAAGTTCATTTCTGATATTCATTTTGATTTTGTCTCTATACTGCCGCGTTGTTATTTTTGGGGAGGCAGTCTCCTCCGGGCTGAAGGCCCGACGCCGAGTTAGAAGTCCCATCGGCGCCGGAAATAAAAGGGGCGACAAGCGCCCCCAACGCAGATTATCTCAGCGTGATTTCGTCAATCGCGTACCAACGACCGTAGTTACCGTAGCGCATAGTGACCAGCACATACTGCGAGTTGGCTTGCAGCGGGATATCCGCAGCGCCGGAGCGGTATTGTCTGACGCGCTGCGCGCGCACCCACTGGCCGTTCTGCCAGACATAGATGTCATAAGAACCGGCGAAGTTGCCGCCATCCCAGTTGATGGTCATACCGGACATGCTTCTGGCGCCGCCCAGATCCAGCATCACCCACTGCTGCTGATAGCTGTTGTAGATGGTTGAAGACACCCAAGGCGTGGACAGAGAACCATCATGCAGGTTGGAAGGCAGATATCTGTTGCTGTAGGTGCTGGAGGCTTTTGCGCTGGAAACTGAGACGGAACCAGTATCGCCGCCGTTATCTCCGCCGTCGTCCCCTCCGTTATCGCCACCGTCATCTCCGCCATTGTCGCCGCCGTCGTCTCCACCGTCATCGCCGCCATCGTCACAAGGCGTCCAGCTGCCCTGTACTTTTACGGCGTCGAAAGACTCATGAATGGAGTTCCAAGCCTGTGAGCATTCGCCGTACAGCGTTTCCGCAGACTGCGCCAAACGCGTCCGCGCAGAGGCAAAGTTGGTGGATGCGGTGAACAGGTTGGTGTTGGCGTGGTAGTAGATTTCCAACGCCTTCTCCATGCCAATGCCGGTCACCCGGTTGGTGGTTTTTCCACGAGGATGCACGCCGCCTTCGGACAGCAGGTAGAACGCCAGGTTCATGATGCCGCTGTTAAGGTGAACGCCGCCATTATCTTGTGAGCCAGTATAACGGGTGTCGTAGCTGTCCCGGCTCTGGCCATCCGCCACAGGGTCGGACATATCGCGCATCATGCTGCCGTTCGGAGAAGCCTTTTCACCCAGAGTCCAGTTACTGCGTTGTGGTTTCAGGCCGCCGGAAGGCTTGCTGCTGGCGGTGCCGCCAGACATCACGTAAGTCTCCGCCCCCGCGCCGAAGATATCGGACAATGCTTCGTTAATCGCGCCCGACTCGTTGCGGTAGGTGAGATTACTCTCAGAATAGGTCACACCGTGGGTCAACTCGTGCGCCACGATATCCAAAGCGCCAGCGGGATTCTGCAACATGCTGCCGCCTTCGCCGTAGATCATCTGCTCGCCGTTGAAGTAGGCGTTATCGCCGGAGCATCCGCCGTTCGGAGTTGAGAACATGGCGTGTACGGTGCTGACCATCTTCTTGCCGCGTCCGTCATAGGAGTCGCGGTTGAACATGTTGTCATAGAACCAGTAGGTATAGCCGGAGTTATCGTAGGCGGATTTAGCATGCTCGTCGGCATTGGGAGAAACTTCCCTGCCCGGCAGAATGTTGCTGCCCCAGTTGGGATCGAAACACTGACGGTCAATGGAGTGTACGCTGCGGGACAACGCGGAGTAGAAGCGCGGCAGCTTGTCTACGATTTTACCGCTGTTGGCGTCGACGAAGATTTCATCTACGCGATAGCCTTCGTCTGTGGTGGAGTATTCCACGACGGAACGCCAAGTTAGAACGGGACCTTCCGTTTCAGACACATAAATCTGCAGGCTGGGGTCATCGCGGAACCTGGGCTCGCCCCTCAGGGTGTCGCGCATACTGTCGACCGCTTTGTTGAACGCCACCTTGCCGTTAAGTCCAGGGTTAACGTCTAACTGGATGCCAGGCTCAAACTCGCCGGTCACCAGACTGATTTCATCTTTATTAGACGCCTGCACCACCGTTTCACGACCGTGCACTGGCACGCCGTTATACTCTTGGGTGAATTTGTAATAAACGTTGCCTTCGTCATCGCGCTTGGAGGTTTTCAACTCCAGGTCGTCGTTTTCGCCCATGCTCAACAACTGCTTGCCGCCCATCATGATCGCCTGCTTGGCCATGTTCGCGTCACTGGCCACCAGCGACTGACCTCCAGCCGGTTTGAGATGGAAAGGCGCGCCTACCCCGGCCGTGCGCTCGCCCTCAAATAGGTCAGCGCCAGCCGCAGGGGGCGAAAACTGTGCATCAGGGGATTGATAACCCGTATCCGCCTGATCGTTAAGATTGGCGACAAAGTCCTCAACATCCGACAGATCAGGCGCATCGCCAGCCGTTTTCGCCGCGGCGGAAGCGCCGGCTGGCGCAGCAACGGGACTCATATCACTCGCAGAAGCGATGTCCAAACCGGACTGTTGAGCGTTCTCCACCGACGCCGACACGACGTCCGACGATCCATCGCCTAACTGGTGGTATAAGGCGTAGCTGCCTGTCATGGCGGCCATGACAGCTACTAATAGCTTTAATTTCACGAGTAGTTCCCCTCTCTTGTTTCTATCATTTTGATTTTTTCGAGCCAAACATCGTAGCTATTGAGAATCCACTCGACATGTCATTGCGCGCTATTTATCTGTCACTTGCTGCCATTTTTTTAACACTGTGAAGTACGCCTATTTCGTTAGGTTATTTGGCCGAGTTTTCCTTGGCCCTTGATTTGCTATATTCGAATGCGCATGGGCGGCGACCCTGCGGCAGGCTAGTTATTTCGCCAAGTCTATGGAAGAGAAACTACTCTTATGACGCCACAACTGGACGAACCCTTCATCATCGCCAACTGGGTGAAAATGTGTCTGGACGCCTTTGAGAAACGGGGGCTGGACGCCTATGATCTAATGCAGACAGCGCAACTCTGCGCCTCCGAATTGCAGTCTCCCCTCGCCCCTGTGCATACAGATAAAATCAATGCCTTATTCGACGCCGTCATCGCAGAAACCCAATGCGAAAGTATTGGCATCGACGCGGGCAAGAACATCAGCCTGACCACCTTCCACGCCCTGGGCTACGCGGTCATCGCCAGTCAGTCTTTGTGGGAGGGGTTTTCACGGGTGATTCGTTATAACTACGGCATCTCCAACGTCACTCGTTTGTATCTGCAGACTAACGGCGATGAGGTGGAGCTGGGCGTGGTGAGAGAAGGCGATGCGCCGTTGCACAACGCTATTCTGGAGGCCGCCGCCTGCATGATGGTGCGTATCTGTCGTTTCCTGACGCCACAGGGAACAGATCTGCTGCGAGTCTCCATGGGGCGTGACAAACCTGCGGACTACGAGAACTACGAGCGCTATTTCCGAAGTCCGGTCAGCTGGGGCGACAGCCGTTACCGATTAATCTTCAGCCGCAACTACTTTCATTGCCGACTGCCTAACGCCGATGTGTTATTGGCGAATGAAAACGAGCGCCTTTGCGAAATTTATTTTGGGCGCCTGTTCAACAGGAAACTGACGCAACGGGTGCGCTCTCTGCTTCGCCGGACGATGGCGACAGAGGAAACATCTTTACAGAAAGTAGCGCAGACGCTGCATTTGAGTGAACGATCTCTGCAACGCCACCTCAGTCAGGAGGGAACCAACTTTCGTGAGCTGGTTGATGAAGTGCGACAGGAAATTGCAGAGCGCTATCTTAAGTCCTCCTCCATGAGCATCTCCCAGATTGCGTACAGTCTGGGATTCAACGACGCAGGTAATTTCAGCCGCGCTTTTAAGCGCTGGTTTTCCTGCTCTCCGGAGACATACCGGCAAAGCCTGCAGGAGTCTCCGTTACTATAGTCGACTAGTGGACGGCGCTGCTTCAGGCAGTGTCCGCATGGGCAGCTGTTTCCTGCTTCGCCCATTTACTGGCGGCGCGCCAGTTCATTGAGAGAAAAACCGCATTCGCCAGAAAAATGGCGGTGCTCTGGCCCATGATTCCAACCATCATCCATCCCACATTGGCCAGCATCATCAACCAGAACCCGGTTTTGTTCTTATTGCCGATCTGCCAGACTGCGACAAACGTCAGCAGCATGGCGATCCAGTCCACACCATAAAATCGCATATCCATCTCAGCCCCCTGCTTATAGCCCCTTGCATACGAGATAGTTCATTCATAAATTCGCTTTATTTGTTTAATTATCAAGCGAAAATTCCCTGTGGATAGCATCCAACGCGTTAGCTAACCTTAGCTGTTGGTCTAGTATAGATGATTGCCCGCACTGAGTGTGTTTTCAATTGTTTTAGCTTGCCCCTTATCAATTATTAACACGGCAATGATATTGACCTGTTAATAATCAGGCGCACGGATGCGTCTGCGCGGCGGCCAGCCGCGGAAAACAGGGCCTGCCTGATTCATAACGCCCAACGCCAGCGACTTTTCGGGTATTAAAAAGCACAACTCAAAGATTTATTTAGCGCTACCTCTCCCGCCCTGGCGCCTGGATACAAATCCGCGATACTAGACTCTTCGGACCCATCTACTAGTGGAGCCAGACCATGCACCATCAACAGCGCGCAATACCGAGACAGCCGGTCGCGCTATTGCACGGATTGGCGCGTACGTCGCGCAGCCTGAATCCCATGCAGGACTATCTCGCCGCTCACGGTTTCGACACCGTCAACCTCAACTATCCTTCCACGCGGCTCTCTCTGGAGTCGCTGACGACGCAGCATATCTATCCCGCCTTACGCGACCGCTTCGGCGCCAACAGCCCGCCACTCAACTTCGTCACCCATTCCATGGGAGGGATTCTGGTTAGAGTTTTAAGCGTTTTGAAGCCTGACTTTCCCATAGGCCGGGTCGTTATGCTCAGCCCGCCCAATCAGGGCAGCGAAGTAGTCGATAAAATAGGCCGACTGTGGCTGTTTAAGTTGATCAACGGTCCTGCGGGCGGCCAGCTTGGCGTCCTCGACAACAAGTTATTGCAAACTCTTGGCTCGCCCGATTTTGAGCTTGGCGTCATTACCGGCGATCGATCCGTGAATCCCCTGCTCTCTCTCATGATCAATGGCCCCAACGACGGCAAAGTGTCGGTTGAGCGCGCAAAGTTGGAAGGCATGAAAGACTTTCTGGTGCTCCCTGCCTCGCATCCGTTTATCATGCGCAACCCGACAGCGTTGGAACAAACCCTGCATTTCCTGAAGGAAGGGCGCTTTCAGCATTGACGCTGACTCAACAGGAACTTAAGGACAGACAAAGACAAGTCATGGCGAGACAATTAGGACAGCATTACATCAGCAGTCATTTGAATGAGTTTATTGACGGCGTCAAACAAGGCGTTCGGCGTCAGCATCCAAATATTCTGCTAGAAGGAGACTCCTGGTTTGACTACCCAGGGCGCGGTTGGGGCGTCCTGAACGCGCCCAATAATATTTTTGAGGCGTTCGCCTTGTTGGACCCGCTTGGCGCGAATTGGCTGGACTACGCCATCTCCGGCGCCACCACGCTGCAGATGCGCCCCCATTTACAACTCTACCGCAGACTGAAGCACGCACATGTTCGGCTCGATTACGTCTTCATCAGCGCTGGCGGCAATGATATCTTCGCCAATCTGGCGCCCATCCTGGTCCCCTACGAGCCGAGTTTGAGCGCACAGCAATGTCTACAGGAAGAGATACTCGACATAGTTCTGGCGGATATCGCGGACTTTTATAAAAGCAGTCTGGATATGCGCGACCACTATCATCCCGACGCCACCGTTGTCAGCCATAGTTATAGTGCGCCGCTAAGCCGCGAGCGGGGCTGGGAGTTGTTTCTGTACCTGCGCTCAGGTCCCTGGATTTCTTCCGTATTCGAGTTGCGCGGGTATCCGCCCATCGAAGAGTCTCCGCTACGCCATGACATCATCCGATTCATCCACGGGCGTCTATCCAACGTCATAGCAGGCGCGCTCGCTCAATACGAAAATACATTATTCTATGACGCACAGGCGCGCAGCCTGAATCTGGCCGGTAAAGAGTTCTGGGCGGATGAAATACACCTGTCCGCCCAGGGTTATAAAGACTTCGGCGCTGATTTCATTCAGTTTCTGGAAGAAAAACAGGGCTACGCCTGGAGACTGAAACGCGCTATAAAAGCGTAATGTCAACAAACCTTTATGTCTCATCAGACACGCACCATCAGTTTTGCTTTTATGAGACACTCCGCCCATCAAGGTTAAAGGCGCATTGCATGGACAAAGCACAGCTGATAGAAACGATCACCGCGTATTTCAATGAGCACATCCCTTTTAATCGACTGGTCGGCATCAAAGTGCGGGAAGTCAGTAAGGAGAAAGTGGTGCTGGGGCTTGAGATGAAGCCAGAACTGGTTGGCAATACGTTCCAGAATATCCTTCACGGCGGCGTTACCGCCACGCTGCTTGACGTCGCCGGAGGGCTGGTGGCGACCATCAGCATCATTGAGCGTCTAACGGAAATTGACCCCAAAGAAGTGCAGCGTAAACTGCGCCGGCTCGGCACCATTGATATGCGGGTGGACTATTTGCGCCCCGGCCGCGGCGCCTTTTTCGTCGCTTCCGCCAGCGTCATCCGTCACGGCCAGTCCATTGCGGTGACGCGCATGGAGCTGGTCAATGACCGTGAGCAAACGATTGCGCTGGGCACAGCGACTTATACCGTATCCTAAGGAGATTTACTGGATGAACCTTAAATCTGCAGCGCTGTTGTGCTGCCTGATCCCCTCCTCCACATTGGCTGGCGAAACCGCTAAAGATTTCCTCGGAGATTTCATCATCGGAGCCTATCAATTGATCGGGAAAGCGCCCGACTCCACCGCCACTTACCAGGGGGCGCTGCAAATCTATTCGGAAAATCATCAGTTAAAGATAAAACGGGAAGTCGCTGGCGTGGAGGTATACGGAGAGGCTGCAATTGAAGAGGCCGTCCATGGCGAAGCCACGGTGCTGCGTATGCGTTTTAAGGAAAACAATGTCGCCTATGAGAGCACTTGTCTGGTGCAAAGCGATCTCGATAATTACGCCCGCATCAGCTGTCACCTGTACCAGACGGACAAGAGTAGCAAAACGCCTGGGCTGGAAGCCCTTTTCATTGACCACAGCAAAATCTGACGCCAGATAGATAACCGTGTTGAAAAATGAAAGGGCCTCACAAGCGCTGTTGAATGGGCTTAACCATATCACTCTTGCGGTCAGCGATCTGGAAGCCGCGTTCGAATTCTATGTTTCTTTGCTGGGCATGAGTCCACGCGGCTAATGGAAACGCGGAGCCTATCTATCCTCAGGCGAGCTATGGCTTCGCCTATCATTAGACGCCAGCCAGCCTGGCGGAGATTACTCGCTATATGTTCTCGACCCCAATGGCCATAAACTCAAGATCCATGTCGGCTCTCTACAGTCCAGGTTACGTTCTCAGCGCGAAACACCCTATGAAGGGGCTGTAATTATTCGATTAGCGGTGAGCTTTCATCCAGTGGCGACACCGGCAGCCACCATTGAGTATCCGGGGCTTCCGTCCCAGCAGGAAGCGAGGGGTTCTGCAACAAAAATACGCGTCGCTGCGGCAGCTGCGCACGATCTAAAAATGACTGGTGATGCGCAAGAAACAGCTGCTTGAACGAGCCATCCGTCAGCGCTGCGTCAAGCCCTTTCTCAATCAGGCGGGCCAGCGTTTCGTCATCTTTACGCACGAAGTAATAAACCGGATAGGGATAATAGAGAGCCAACGAGGGCTCCACCGTAAGATCAGGGTATTGCGCTTGACGCTCCTCCAGCTCCTTCCATGCCTCGTTCAACCCTCTGGGAAAATAATCGAAACGCATCTGCATCAGCATATCAAACAAGAGCCCGTATTGAGGGGAGTCCTCCACTTTAAGCCGATTGCCGCGCAAGATATCAATGTCGCTCCACTGTGCGCCAAAGCCCGCGACAAAACGCTCGCGCAGGTCGTCCAGGCTTTTCACCAGACCCAATGCAGGAAGACTGTGTTTATGCGCCAAAAATACACGATAACCCAGAATCCCCCGCAGTATGGGAATTTTCACCGCCCGAAAGCGCCGCTCCAGGTCGACAGTCGTGGGGAGAAACGCCACATCCAGCTGCCCCCGCTCCAATAAAGCCAGTCCTCTCGCAGCGGTGACATTGTCCTGCAACGGACGCAGCCTGAACTCGTTGCCCACTCCCGCCTTCAACAGCGCCAATTGCAGCAATTGAATTCGGTATTCGTAGCGGCTGTCTTTTTGATAATAACGGAGCGGACGTTGATCCGCGCAGGCGGAAACCGCCATCAACGCCAGCCACAGGCCACATAACAGCTTCATCCCCTGATCCCGTATTGAGTATGAGGTTTCGCCAATCTAGGGAAATATTAGCAGGGATGCGGCGTTCTATCAGTCGCCGCCGCAGCCTCCACCACCTGTGAGGGCATGGATACCATTCGTCCATCCGCCATGCGGCAGATATGAAAATAGGCGCGTAGACCGGTAAGCGCCCTCTCGATTTGAACTGGGGCCAAATGAGAGTATTTCTTGGTGAAGCGGCGATTAATGGTTGGAGGTAATTGATAGTTTTCGATAAACCGGGTGCGACTTTTGCGCACCGCTTTGCGATACTGCAGATACCCCTAATAGGAAATACCCGCCAGAACAGCAAGCACCAGGACAATAATCAGATAGTTCAAGGCAACCGACACCCATCATCTACACCCTCGCCCTACCCGAAAAGTGAAAGGGGCGATAAATCGCCCCTTTCACATATAGTTAGAGAATAATCACCAATTATTTCTCGATCTTGATCGATAGTGATTCTGTTGCGCCTTCATATTCGGCACTGACCGTAATAGTGGAGCCGGTATAAGCACTAAAGTCGTTACTCATCGAAAGCTTGCCATCACCGTTAATGTTCGCAATTGCGTCACCTTCTGAGATCTTCCAGTCCGCTTTCGAGGAAATATTATTCCTGGAGTTGTCGGTATAAACTTCATAAAAGGCCAACTGACGTACTTCGCCTTCTTCTAGAGCAGCTTGGCCCTTAACATCCTTTATCTCATAACCGGAAATCTCCAATACTTTCACCGTCGTATCCGCAGTATGGCCGCCGCAGGCTGCGGTGACCGTTGTTTCGCCTGTGGACACGCCTGTGACTTTACCGCCATCCACCGTGACCACGCCCGTGTTGCCGGGAGTCCAGGTAGAGTTGGAGGTGATGCCGACGTTGTTGGTTCCATCGCTGTAGTCGCCGCTGACCGTCAATGTCGTGCTGCCGGACTTGCTGACTGAAATCTCGCTACCTTCGTTAATCTTTATAGAGGCCAGCGTATCATTAACCGTGACGGGCACTGCTGTGGACGTCACCTCGCCCCGACGGACTGTCACGCTTACGTTCCCGCTGTTATGCGTCACCAGCGAACTACTGTCGCTGTTGATCGTCGCCACTGCCGTATCGCTGCTGGTCCAGGATAACCCAGACACCATTGGACGTTGTGAGCCATCAGTATAGGTTCCGGTTGCGCTCAGGGTCAGGCTGCGGCACTCATCCACTTCAGAAGCGCTCGCGCTCGCTTCAATACTCGACAAGGTCGCGTCGGAAACGGTGACCGTCAGATCTGCGCTAAGATTCACCAGTGTCGCTGTAATCACTACATCTTCATTGCCGACCGGAGTCCCGGTCTTCATCTTGCCAGCATTGTCGACCGTCGCCAGTGAACTGTCGCTGGTCGCCCATTTCACTTTGCTGGTGATATCTTGTGTAGAACCGTTGTTGAGCTCCGCGACTACTTTCAGTTGCCAGTTTTCATTGGGCTCAAACAGCGTTTTGTCGGAGGTGGAGGTCAGAGTCAGGCTTTTGGCGTCCAACTTACCTGCATCGACAGAATCATTTAGTTCACCCGTATCCCCACTTCCCCCTCCGCAGGCGGAAAGGAACAGGGAAAACACAGTCATTGCGGCAAACCCTGCAATGCTGCGGTGGTTGCTGATTTTAGAAATCATATTGCAAACCCAGACCAAAGTTTCTGATCTTCACACCATCATCTTCAAATACATGATAGTAGCCGGCGGACAGTTTTACGCTGGGGTAGGCTCTGAGCGGCTCTTCCAATCTGATCGCCAGACTGGTCCCGTCGAACGACAGATCAGAGGCTATGCCCCCGACCTCAGTTTGCAGCTCAGTGGAAACATAGCCTACGCCCAATGTCGCAAGGGTATCGCCGCTGAGTACGCCGGTATATGTCAAATAACCGCCCGCCATGCTGCTCAGCTCCATATTGACGTTGGCTTCTTCGGAATCTGTGACGCCCGTCGCGAATAAAGCCTCCAGACCAACGCCATTTTCAAGCCGTCCGCCCAGACGAACATTGGCCGCCGGGATGTAGAATTTCTCTGAAGAGGCCGTCACCATTCCGACGCCTCCGTCCGCTCCCACATACCAGGTTTCCGCCAGAACAGGCGCGGAGAAACAGGCTAAGCAAGTAAAAATACAGGTTATTTGACGCATTGGACTTCTTTCCGTGTTTGTTTTTAGGCAGTGTCTGGACTGCAGAAAAGTAAAGGTATATTAGGGAAATCAACCTGCTATTGCTAATTACAAAACCCGGCTTAAACAAGTTGTAATAATGTCTTGAGGCGACAGGGGAAATCAGGAGAAGGGTTAACCGCCTGAGGCGCGCAATGCGTCGCCAGCAGGCGGTAATATAACGCCGGGTTTATCAGTAGGCGCTATAGGTGGGCATAAATTACCTTGAATGCCGCATAACGTCCAGTGTCCAGCCTCATGCCATTTGGCCTAGCCGATTATGAATATTGTTATTTTGCCTGCATTTCCCAACAGGAGCCGCCAACTGATTTCAAAGGCGTTTTCAGCCTAAAAACCCTTGCTGCTGAGATGCATGCAGTCGGCTGCGGATCATCTCCCAGAGTTCATCATTGAAGTCAGCCAGGATGCCGGTCTTCGACAGCACCTGTTCCAGTCGAACGCCATTCTCCACCCAGCTTTGACAGCCATTATTCAGGTTGATCAGCACCGGCATCAGCCGATCCATCGCGTAGGCATAACGGGATTCTGGAGTCAGCCTCTCTTCATACTCCAGCCACAAGGCCTTGAACTCGTCTCCCACTTCCGACGGCAACAGCCCGAATATACGTTCGGCGGCCTTCATTTCATTTTCCGTATCCGCATGGGAGGCGGAGAAAACAAACTTGTCGCCCGCGTCAATTTCCACTACGTCATGCAACAACAGCATGCGTACGACCCGGTTGATATCTACTTTTTCTTTCGCATAGCGCTCCAAAGACATGGCCAGCACCGCAATCTGCCAACTGTGCTCGGCGGAATTCTCCCGGCGATCAGTTCCAATCACTTTGGTCATGCGATTGACGCTTTTCAGCTTTTCCAGCTCGACGATGAAACTGAAAATCTTCTCCAGCTCTGCTTTCATGAATGCCATTTCCTCATCACTCTCATCTTAGGCGGCGATTAACGCGGCGGAGTATATCCCCTTAACGTCATAGCAGACACCTCAACAAGCGGAGCGATCACATTTCCGGTGTGCGGCAAGTCCCATTTCTGGGTTTTCATTACAGACATAAATTCTTTAATTTCACATACATACAGATACATACACGCCAGAAACCATTAACTTGCGTTGGCTTATGGTAACCCCCCGGCAGGCACTTCACAGTTTTACGGAAACTGCCTTTAACCCCCTCTTCATGATGCCTATTCTGCGCCCAACGAATGAGCTGAGCGGTACTTTCGAGAGTTATTGATCCGACTATTCACCGTCCCATTCATGGGCAGAACATAAGCAGGTATAGCATCATGTCCAAGGAGTTTTTCACTATCAAATCCCAAGCGGTTTCCACGACTCGCAACAGCTGGAAGACGGCATTTAATTCTTTTCTCATCGGCGGAGCCCTTGTCGCAGCCAGCGCACTGTCCACAACAGCCAGCGCCATGCCGAGCCCCAATCTGTCAGGCATCTACTGTAGCTGTAGCCCGACCACTGAACGCAACTCTTCGGTTTTCCATAACGCCGGTGAAATTGATTATATGGATGGCGTCCTGGTGCGCATCAGCTGGGCGCTGCTGGAGCCGACGCCCGGGGTGTACGACTGGAGCCGTTTGGACAGCCAATTGGCTAAAGCGCAACAGGAAGGCGTGAAAGTCGCGCTGGCGATCACTAACGGAGCGGAGGCGCCGTTATGGCTTAAAGCGCAAGGTGCAGAAACGCTGGATTACCTGTTCCGCAACGTTTACCCCAAAAGCATGCCCCTGCCTTGGGACAGCGTATTCCTGAATCGCTACACGCAGTTTATCGACGCACTGGGGCAGCGCTACGACGGCAATCCGAACATTGAGCTGGTGCATATGACCAACTCCACCACCAACGGCTTCGAGATGCAGTACTTCTTCGACCGTGACACGGAAAACCGATTCAGGGCCATGGGCTTCTCCAACGAAGTGCTGATCGCCTCCTGGAAGCAAATTATGGACGCCTACAGCGCAGCCTTCCCCACCACCAAACTGGATGTGGAGATACATCCTGTATTTCGTAGCCCGGTGGTGGCTCAGGAAGTCGCTGCTTACGGCCACGCCAGCATTGGCCCACGATTCGGCCTGTTCGCCGCATGGTTCAGCGAGGAGAACGCCATGAACGCTTATCCAGAAATGTACAACCTGCTGGTGTCAGCGCAGGCGACCAGCTTTGCAGCGGTGCAGATCGTCGGCACAGCATCTTCCGACCGCGCGAATATCCAACTTACTGAAGAAGAGTTGCTCGGAGCCATTCAGTTCGCCCTGGATTCCGGCTTCAACTATATCGAAGTCTGGGCGGCGGACCTGAAAAGCGATGCGTTGAGCGACAATCTGATGCTCGTGCACACCAGTATTCAATTGGCGTCACAATAATCCCCCCATTCGGCGAGGCTTGCCGAAACTCTCTCTCCACAAGGAATCAGTGACCATGGCGACCTGTAAACACACAGGGAACGGGATCATTTTGTCCCGTCAACACAACGCCGGTCCTATTCAGGGCCGGCGTCCCTGCGTCAACAAGGCATAAACCTCATCCGCCGCTCAATACGATGTCAGGTTATTGAGAATGGTTCTTCACATAGGCTTCCACGTCAAACCAGAGTGACTCGTCATCCAAAGGCGTTTGTTTGGTCAACAGCGGGTTGTGTAACGAAAAGATGCGTCGATGTTTGAAGTCCACCGCCTGCAGCGCGCGGCGATGAGGCTCAAACCCATATAGCAGGCGTTCGAATTTGCCATTATCGATGGCTTTGCGCAGACCCAGACGTAACCGCTCCGCCAAATCCGCGTCTTCGCGCCGTACGAAGAAGTACACCGCCGTTGGGTAGTGCAGCAGAATACTCTCCTCAACCATCAGGCTATCCTGGTCGAGCGCCACCAATTCATCCCAGGCCTCCAGCACACTGCGCGGGAAATAATCAAATCCCCCTTGCGCTAACAATTTGAAAAGCCCCTTGTACCAGGAGCTGGTGTTAAGCCGATAGCCATTCGCTTGCAGGATTTGCGTATCCGGCCAGTCGTGTCCCTGATAAGCCAGCAGCGTCTTAAGCTGCTCAGGCTCGGTGATCGCGTTAAACTTGAAACGATCCTCCTTGCGAATGACCAACACGCGATACCCAATCAGCCCCTGCATCAGAGGTATTCTGATCGCGTGATAATTGGTTTCCCTCTCCTCCGAGGTCATGGACCAGACGACATCGACGAGTCCCTCCTGCAGACTTTTAAACGCCCGTCCCTGCGACATCGGCGCCTGAATCTGCTTCATTTCATATGGCCCCACGTCCGATGTGGACTCTTCCAGCGTCAGATGCAACAGGCCAATGAAATAATTTTTACGAATATCGCCAACGTCTTCCGGCCCCACATGGCGCACCACCACCGGTTCCGCGCTGGCGCCGGCGGATATGACAAGACAACCGCTAAGACACAGACATAACAGATAACGCACGTGGCTCCCCGCTCTGCGGCTCGCTCGCAGAACTCTGTCACCCGCTCAGAATTAATTGCCGCCCATTGACCTGCGCGAGAGATCGTCTCAACAAGTCACAGGCATTATTTTTCAGTATAGAACAGCGGGAGAAATACTCTCGTTACGGACGCCAGGAGCCCCGACACAGTTGGTCGACTCGCTTGAGAAGAGTGGGAATACGGTGCTTGCCGCTCATTGAGAGAATCCAGTCCCGAGCTTGCGCCAAAGGAACCCCGACGGCGGAAACATACAGAGGTTTAAGGCTGTCGCCGCGTAAGATTTCACGGTCCGGCGGCGTGTCCAGAAAGGCTTTTTTCGCCACGCCAATAATCGGGATACGTTGCTGCAAAGCGTTATGCAGATGCATGCCGAGACCGGGACGATCCTCCGCGCCCAGCGTGACATAGCCGTCCACGACAACGATATCCAGGGTTTCGGGAATAGTGTCCAGCAACTGCAGGATACACGGCAGCTCACGCTTGTAGAACTGGCCGGGCTCATAATCCTGCACCTCGCTGACTTGCGTCAGGACCGCTCGCGCCGGCTCCGAATCATTCCAATCCTCGAACAGAACGCCTGCGACGGTCGCGCCGCCACCGTCTTCGTATTGTACGTCTACAGCTAGAATCAATGTTTCACCTTCTCTGGACGGACGATGTAAGGCATCAGTTTCGCCATATTGCGGGCGTCGTCAATACCACGGTGATGGGAGCCTTCCAGAGACAAACCGGCAACTCGCAAGGCTCCCGCCATGCCATACTTCTTCTTAAGCCCTTGCGTCGCTGAGAACTGCTTCTTGATATTCAGATGCCCGCTGGCGAAGGGATAGGCGACCTGATGATATTGGCAGTCCTGCTCGAATTGAGCTTTATCGTAATCGCCCCAGGAGCAAAACAGATAGTTGGGATATTGGCGCATCCAATCTTGCAGAGACTCGATCGCCTCCGGGTAAGTCGGCGCATTATCGACTTGTTTCTGCTTGATGGTAGTCAGTTCGCGACAGAAGTCCGTTAACTGCGGGTGTCGCACAGGTCGAATAAAGGTTTGGAACTCATCGACCACCGCCAGAGACGTCGCGTCCACCAGCACTGCGCCGATTTCAATGGTTTCCATTTCCCTGCGGGGAACGGAGCCCTGGTCGCAACAGGTGGCCTCAAGATCAATAATCAGGTAGTAGTCAGGTTTTACAGGTAAATCCATTTTAAACCTTCTTCAATAACTTCTAATGTCAGAGATAACGCCTTCGCAAACTCGACGGCGTTATCTTAGAATTTTCGCGAGGAGTTAGCCTCCTTCGCTGTTTTTGCGCACGCCAAAGCAATGCTCCATAGTCGGGAACTCGCCGGAGCGCACTTCATGAGCGTACCTGGAGAAAGCCTCTTTAATCGGTTGGCTTAAATCCACGTAGCGTTTGGCGAATTTGGGCGTATAACCCGAAAACAGGCCAAGTATATCCTCGGTGACCAGTACTTGACCATCGCACTCCGGGGAAGCGCCGATGCCGACAGTGGGGATATTCACCGCCGCTGTCACTTTGCGCGCCGCCTCTTCAAAAGCGCCCTCCACCAGCAAGGCGAAAGCGCCCGCTTCTTCAAAGGCCCGCCCTAGTTTGACGAACGCGTCAATCTCCTCCTCGGTGCGGACCTGCGCCTTGAATCCGCCCTGCACATTTGCATGCTGTGGCGTGAGGCCAATATGCGGCATTACCGGAATGCCTCGGCGCACCAGAAAATCGACGGTTTCCAGCAACTCAGACCCACCTTCCATTTTCACGCCCTGCGCCTGCGTCTCCACCAGAACTCTGGCTGCATTGCGATAGGCCTGCTGCGGCGATTCCTGAAAGGTTCCGAACGGCATATCGACAATCACGCAGGCTTTGCTGACTCCCCGCGTCACTGCTGCGCCATGGTTGATCATCATATCCAGCGTGACGGACATGGTGGAGTTAAAACCGTAGGCCACCATACCGGTGGAGTCGCCGACGATAATCAAGTCTACGAATTCATCCATCAGCTGCGCCATGGGCGTGGTGTATGCCGTCAGGGAAACGATGCTTCCCTTGCCCTTCATCGACCGTAACTGCGGAATAGTGATGCGCTTTCTGTCAACGTGCGTACTCATAAACCCTCCCAGGTCCGTCGCCTTTGCATATTCAGTATTTTCAGTTAGTTGCATGGGATGGTTATTTTTATTTGGGCAAAACTATAACCAATTATTATGTTTTCCCCAATAACATTAACCGCCACAGATCAAGCGACGCCATCATTCCGGAAGCGAGCTTGAGGATACATGCTAAGCTAGAATCTAAGGCTTGCTGGCGATGCAGGAACCATTGTCATGTCCACCCGAAAAGACAGAGGTTTCCCTTAAGGGAGCGACGGCGTTCCTCATGCAGCAACAACGCTGGACGGCGATGCCGCCGGCGCCAAAATCCAACGCAGCGGAACTCTTGGACGAAGCGACATATGAACAGCCAGCCTGGCATAAAGGAAGGCGCCACTCTTGACCGTCCCATGCAGCAGCCGGATAGCGGCGGCCCAGGGAGGTCCAAATGGCTGTATCGCAGCGCAGCGATAATCATCACTGTGGGCGTGATCGCCGCTGGCTTCTATATTGACCGTCTCAATAACATTCGCCATGAGCAGGAAATCCGCAATGACGTGCTCAGTCAGTTGAGCGTGGTGCGCGCGCGCCTGGAAGGCTCCATCAGCAGCAATATTCAAACCGTCCGCGGGCTGGTGGCGGCGATCAGCGTCGAGCCGGACATGAATCAGGACCGCTTTACCGAGTTCGCCTACCCGTTATTCGACGGCCGCGCTCAACTGCGCAATATTGGCGCAGCGCCGGACATGGTTATCCGGCTGATATATCCCCTGCAGGGCAATGAAGGCGCCATCGGACTGGACCTAAGCGCGACGCCCAACCAGCGGGAAGCCGCCGAGCAGGCGCGGAGTTCCGGACAACCTCTGGTGACGGGCCCCGTCAACCTGGTGCAAGGCGGATATGGTTTTATCGGCCGTATTCCGGTCTTCACCTACTCCGACAGCGGTAAAAAAGAGCGCTTTTGGGGACTGGTGTCCGCGGTTATCGACGTCGATGAACTGTACAAAGCCAGTGGCCTGACAAGCGCAGCTCAGAGGCTGGATATCGCCATTCGCTCCACCTATGACAACGATACGGACAGCGATGTATTTTTCGGCGACCCGGACGTCTTTCGCGCCAATCCGGTCATCGCGGAAGTCACATTGCCCAACGGTTCCTGGCGTATCGGCGCCACGCCCCTGGGCGGCTGGCCGCAGCTGGCGGAAGGAGCCATTGCGCTGCGCCTGAGCATGCTCACTATCGGTTTGTTGATACTGGCGCCGACCTTATTGGTGTTCCGGCAAATGCGTAAGCGCCATGAAAATGAAAGGCTGCTGCGCAGCCTGTTCGACATGTCCCCCCTTGGCATCGCTCTCAACGACTATAAAACCGGCGACTTTCTGGAGGTCAATAATGCGCTGCTGGGGCCTACCGGCTACACTCGCAAAGAGTTCATGATGCTGAGTTACTGGGACATCACCCCCAAAGATTACGAGGAAATGGAGTCGCAGCAACTGCAGCAACTCAGTATTCGCGGGCGCTATGGCCCTTATGAAAAGGAATACATCCGCAAGAACGGCGAGCGTTATCCTGTACTGCTGAATGGCGTGCTGATTTCCGACACACAAGGCCGCGAATATATCTGGTCAATCATCGAGGACATTTCCGATCGCAGACAGGCGGAGGCGGCGGGCCGCATCGCACGCCAGCAGATTGAGCAATCCCAGAAAGAGTTGCAGAACTTCTTCGACCTCTCCACCAACTTCCTCTGCATCGCCAATACCGAGGGCTACTTTGAGAGAATCAACTTCACTTTCAGCAAAGTGCTGGGGTACTCGGAAAAAGAACTGTTGTCCGAGCCCATCATCAGTTTCGTACACCCTGACGATGTGGAAAGCACACAGTTGGAGTTGAAGAAGCTGGCGCAGGGCAAGCCCTCCATATCTTTCGTCAATCGTTACCGTTGCTATAGCGGGGAAGTCGTGACGTTGTTGTGGAATGCCGCCTGCGACCCGGTTTCAGGTAAATTTTATGCAACAGCCGTGGATATTACTGTTCAACGCAATGCTCAGTTGGAGTTAACGCAGGCGAAAGAGGCCGCGGAAGCCGCCGCACGCGCCAAGAGTGATTTCCTGGCGACCATGAGCCACGAAATCCGTACGCCAATGAACGGCGTCCTCGGCATGCTGAACCTGGTGCTGCACTCCAACCTGGATTCGGAACAGTCACGTAAGGTCAGCATCGCTAAATCCAGTGCGGAATCCTTGCTGAGCCTCATCAATGACATCCTTGATTTTTCCAAGGTGGATGCAGGAAAGCTGGAGCTGGAGCTGCTCGACTTCGATCTACGCCATCACCTGGATGAATTCGCCGGCACTATGGCCTTGCGGGCGCAGGAGAAAGGGCTGGAGTTGGTTCTGGATCAAAGCGCCGTCGAGCAATCCATGGTGCAGGGCGATCCTGGACGCTTGCGTCAGATTCTCACCAACCTGGTCAGCAACGCCATCAAATTCACCTCCGAAGGCGAAATCGTCATTCGTTGCCAGTTACAGCCGGAAGGCGGCCACCTGCTGTTAACCATATCCGTGAGCGACACTGGCATCGGCATTCCCTCAGAAAAGATCAGCGGGCTATTCGAGCCCTTCACACAAGTGGACGCCTCAACCACCCGCCAATTCGGCGGCACCGGGCTTGGGCTGGCCATTTGCAAACGACTCTGTGAGTTGATGGAAGGCGGCATCACCGTACACAGCAAACAGGGGAAAGGCAGTTGTTTCGAGTTTTGCATCCGCTTACGGCGCAGCGAACTGACGCAGCCGATTCTTCCCAAAGTGGATATGCGCGCACTCTCTCTACTGGTCGTGGACGATAACGCCGCCAATCGGGAAGTGCTCTGCGGGCAACTCAGGCTGTGGGGCGCCCATGTGCTTGAAGCCGAAAGCGGCGCTGAGGCGCTCGCCATGTGCGAAGCCAAGATCAATGGCTCTCCCGCCGCCTATGGCAGCCCCTTTGATATCGCCGTACTGGACATGCATATGCCGCAAATGGACGGGGCCATGCTGGGGCGCGAACTCAAGGCCAATCCCGCCTATCGCAACATGGCGCTGGTGATGATGACCAGCATCGGTCACCGGGGCGACGCCCGCTATTTCGCAGAGCTGGGCTTCAGCGCTTACCTGCCCAAACCCGTCACCGTATCAGAGTTGAGCGCCGCCCTGTCAGTTGTGGCGGAAGGCGGCGATGCCTTACGTCAGGCCAAACCTTTGGTCACCCGTCATTACGCTCGCTCTTTGCCCGCCCATCATGTCCCGGAGCCGGAAAGCGCGGTAGCGCATCCGATCATGCAGTGGCCGGCGCAGAGCCGCCTGCTACTGGTGGAGGACAATCAGGTCAACCAGGAAGTAGCGCAGCTGATGCTGGAAGAAATGGGGCTGCCGGCGGATGTCGCTGGCAATGGCCTGGAAGCGCTGGCCGCGTTGCAAAGCGCGCTGGAAGAAGCGCCTTACAACCTGGTGCTGATGGATTGCCAGATGCCGGAAATGGACGGCTATGAAGCCACTCGCCAAATTCGCGCAGGCAAAGCCGGCGAGCACAACCGCCATATTCCCATCGTCGCCATGACCGCCAACGCCATGAAAGGCGATCGCGAGAAATGTCTCGCAGCGGGCATGGACGACTATCTCAGCAAACCGATTAGCGCCAGCGGGCTGGAGGAAAAACTCAAACTATGGTTGTTTCGCCGCTCTACCGCAAAACCGGGCGCCCAGTCCTACGCCAGCGTCGAAGAGGAACGTTGCGATACCGAAAGCACGGCGCAGACGCCACTACTGCTATGGGATGAAAAAGCGGCGCTGGAAAGCCTGATGGGCAAACACGCCTTATTAAGCCGACTACTGAGCGGATTTTGCAGTCGTCTTTCGGACCGTTTGAGTTCCCTGCATGAAGCCATCGGTGAGAACGATACCGGCAAAGTGGAATTCATCGCCCACTCGATCAAAGGCGCAGCGGGCCAACTGCACGCACAGCAGTTGCAACAGGCCGCCGGCGCGTTGGAAAACGCCGCCAGCCTGGACGACATAGAAGAGGTCAACCGCCTGTTGCCGGATTTCATCACCGCTTGTGAGCAGCTGGCCCGGCATTTCGATCACTACCTCAACACTCGTCCAGTCAGTTAACGCTCCGCTGGCTTTCGTCGGTAACGCTACAGACCGCCGGAAACGTCCAAAATAGAGCCCGTGACATAGGAAGCTTCGCTCGACAATAACCACAAAATCGCCCTGGCCAGTTCTTCCGGCTGGCCGCCCCGGCGCATGGGGATATTTGCTTTCACCCGCTCCACTCTTCCCGGCTCGCCGCCGCTGGCGTGAATCTCTGTGTACACTGATCCGGGCCGGACGCCGTTCACCCTGACGCCTTCCAGCGCCAGTTCTTTCGCCAGCCCCACTGTCATAGAATCAACAGCGCCTTTGGAAGCGGCGTAATCAATATACTCGCCTGGAGAGCCCAGTTTCGCTGCGGTGGAAGAGACATTGACGATAGCGCCGCCCTGACCGCCATAGCGGGTGGACATACGCTTGACCGCCTCCCGCGCGCATAGGAAGTAGCTGACGACATTGTTACGGAAGATACGCGCCAGACGCTCGGCGTCCATGTTGTCCAGCCGCATCTGGCGCTCCAGCACGCCGACGTTGTTGACCAGCGCCGTGACGCTCCCGAGTTCGCGATCCACCGCGGCAAACAGCGTCTGCACGCCCTCTTCTTGCGAAACGTCGGCCTGTACGGCGATCGCTTCGCCGCCTCGCGCCAGAATCAAGTCCACGACCTGCTGCGCCGCCTCATGATTTCTCAAGTAGTTCACGCAAACGGCGAAACCGCGTTCTCCCGCCAGCGCCGCCATCGCCGCGCCAATACCCCTTCCCGCGCCAGTAATAATGACGACTTTTTTGCTGGTTAATACGCTGCTCATGTAGCAAAAGCCCCTTGGTAAACGTTTCTCTAATTCAACACTATGAACCAAAGAGTAACGCAAAAAAGCGCCTTCGCGACCTATCGGAAAGTCTGCTTTTCGAGTAAAGCCAATGCCTCTGATATCAGCGAGGCATTGGCGGTTGAGAGGCTACTGCCCGCATTCAGTCCCGTTAAGCTTGATGCTCGCAGGCATATTGGCGGGAGCGGAGCCTTTTTTACCAATGAAGCCGAAGGTGGAGGTTCCGCCGTTGGCGGCCAAGGTTCCATTCCATTGCGTCGCTGGAACCGCTGCGGTCACCCCAGCGCCATCTGCGCTGAAGTTAGCGTTCCAGCCATAGTCGAAGGTTTCGCCTGACCCAAGGGTCCAGGCCAGCTCGTATCCACGCACGGGTTCATCGCTGTTATTGGTGATGGTCACCACGGTATGGAATCCACCGTCCCATTCATTCACCAGATCGTAATCGACCGAGCAGTCCGCCGCCGGCTCATCGCCGCCTTTCTTCACCTGCAGGTATGCGTTCGCCACCCCTGCATCCGTTTTCGCATACATCTTGTTCGCCACCGCATCGCGCACTGGAGTCACCGCGCCCTCCGCATCCGCGACGCCTACCTTAACCTCCTGCGCCGTCGCGTTGATCGCCTGCGCCAGCGCATAAGGCCATTCCGTCGCTGCGGAGTCCGCTTCCCCCAGAGTCAGTGGTTGCGCCGGGTAATAGAGGTCGCGTCCATCCTGCAGCACCACACGCACGCTGACCTTATCGCCTGCGGCCAGATTCACTGGCTGCGCAGTGAGCGCGCCCAAGTCCAGCCAGGGGGATGAGCCTGCCGGCAAGTGGGTGATGGCGACATTGGCGTCATCACTTTCGTCGGTATTGCTCACATGCAGAGAAATAGTCACGCGACCTGCGGTTTCCGGATTAGCCAGACGCAAGGTGGCGACCTTCTGACTGGCCCCCTCCAGCTCATAAAGCCCTGGATTCTGTGACGATACGCTCCATTGATAAGACAGGCCTTCGCCTTGAGATTCGCCAGCATCCAGACGCAACTCCCCTGCTCCGGTGAACTCGCTGACATCAGGGGTCAGATCGATTTTTGCGAAAACGTTTTCACCATCACCAGGGTCGCTCCCATCAAACATCACATCAACACATCCATGGAAGCGCTCAAAAGTGTATTGATTACGCCCCCACTCGCCATATATCACATGCCGTCCGCTACGCTCTGGAATGTCGCAAGTCGTACGGAAACGCGCGTTACCTTTGTCCGGCTCAACATTGGGATTGGCGTCCGGGTTTTTGTCGTCATAGTTCAGAACGCAGAACGCCTCTTCTTCAAAGTCATCCCAGGTTAAGGAACGTCCGGCTTGAAACTGGAACCCTGGTTTGGTGATCCAGTAGCGGAATTCTTCCGTGTCATCAAAATGGGGGCCCCAGGAGATATTCCAGGTAAAGGTTTTCGGGCCTGGACTCAAGTGGGAGACAGGCCAGTCAATCGCGCTGTCCCAAGGCGTGGCGCCGCCCTGCCAGGTCTCGCTGCCGAAACCACAGACGTGCTCGGGCAACGGGTCCACCACAGCGCGCCCCTGTGCGTGAGTCAACACGCTCATGAACTGATAGCCGCCTATAGGGTCCTGGGCGAAAGCGCCGCGACATTCTTCGTATTCAGCCGTTCCATTGTCGATTTCATCAGGCTTGGTCACCGCCCCGCAATACCAGTTGCGGGAGGGAGGATCTTCGATAAGGCCATGGGCGTTGACGCCGCCGGCCAGACACGCCAGCAATGCGCCGGCGCAAACGGATCGATAGGTTCTGTTCATTGCTGTTCCTTCCATAAACTCATTACTTGGCGGTATTGGGCGCGTGTCTCGCGCTCTATTAAAAAGCATAGCATTCAATTTATGAATACGTTTTCATAATCCGAGTTCGCACGGGACGGGTAAATCCCCCATACGCCCTAGAAAAATGGGTTGAGCTATGAAGAAAGGTTGAACGGCGCGTATAAGTGCTTGCTTTTGGCTGCCGTCAGCCGCAGAAAAACATGACGGAAAAGCAGGCCCCATCATAGAGCCTGCGCGGAGATAACGATTAATGCAGAATGATGCGCGCGTTCACGCCTTGTACGGGACGATTGGTGGGGCCCCCCATGGTTTCCACAAACTGGTTGATCTGCTCTTTGGAAGCCGTGCGAGATTCCTTCATCACCAACCAGCGCACGCCCTCGGAACAGGGCGGCGTCGTCAGCGAACCGTTAAAACGATAGTAGCCGGCGTTCGCCGACACCATATCGCCAGCGTTGACGTCCGTCGGCAACGCCTTGGAGCTACCAGCCTCAGTCGGCATATGTTCCCAGACTTTCGCCAGATGCTCGTTGTGTTCGCCCTCTTTGTACAGCACGGAAAGCACCGCCAGCTCGCCTTTGTCATTGGCGTGCACAAAGTGCGCCTCCAGCGGGAAGCTCTCGCCATTCACCGTATTCTCGCTGGGAGAATGAAAATGAAACTGCTTGAGTTCGAATTCCCCTCCTTCCACGCGGGCTTTACTGCCCGGCTTGTAATTCACCTGAATAGTATGGCCATTGTTAATGACCTCATGACCGCCACTGTTGTAGCGCATATCCACAGCGGGCAACTCGCCTTTGATAAGACCAGTAATGTCCACTGGCGACTGGTTCTTCCCAGCGGAACAAGTGGCGTATTCCGGCTTCAATTCTCCCCAGCGCTCAGGCGCGTCATAACCCCAATGCGTTTCACTACTGGACCATGCCTGCCCACACGCGGTCACGCCGGCCAATACCCATATCAGACGTCTGATCATATGCCTTTCTCCTCGTTGACAAAAATATGCAACCAGACACCATCTAACTTGTTGTTTTCTGGCTCATTATTGTTTTAAAAACATATTTACCCGTTTCGACGCCCGCTGACAACCCACAAGACGAAACGCTCACTGCTTCAACGTGGCCAAAAACTCAAAGAACTCAATAAACTTGTCTTTCCCCATGCTGCGCGCCGTCGCCAGTTGCCCGCCCCGGGTGGCGAACAGCACTTTGTCGTCGTTATCAGTAACCACAATTGAGGGGATGCCTTTTTCTATGGGGTTGCCATAGTTCTCGACAATATCCAGGTTCTTGTCCCAGTCGCCGATATCGACTTTTACAACCTTGAAGTGTTTGCTGACCAAAGCGGCGATTTCAGCATCCTGCATGGCCTCGTCGAAGACGCGACAATCGGGGCACCAGTTAGCCCCGAAGGTCAGCAGAATCAGTTTATGATCCTCGCTCGCGGCGGATCGCGCCGCCTGAATATCGCGTTTGGCGTCGGCGTTTTCATCATAGGGCAAAGGGCCTGCGGCGGTGGTGAAAGACAGCAGACCCAACATCAGACAGACGCAGATCCTGATCAATCCATTCATGTTTTTCTCCTTGAAATGATTCATGGCGGTTAACGATTACAGGCAGCTTTATAAGACACAGAGAGACAATGCTGCGCTGGCGGGAAATATTAATATCATGGAGACAGAATTGTCATGTTATTCACCAGACACAGGGGTGCGCCTGCGCGGCGGCTAGTCGTGGGAGACAGGGCCTGACATGCGCAGGATCTGTGTGCCTGGTGAGGTTTTGTCTGCCTGAAGAGTATTTGTCTGTCTGATAAACAGTATAAAAAACGTTCTCTGCGACGCCTGGATTTCCAACATATTGACGATTTTTTCGCCGCGACCCCGTCCCAAAGCGCCGGAGATACTATAATCCTGCCTTGAGGATTCCCTTTTGCAGTCAGACCTTTATAGTGTATAGCCCCGTCAGGAAGCTCCTCGCCATGCCGACGGGTAGAAAAAACAAAGGAGTACGTCTGCGGATGAGTTTGTATTTAATCCCTCTCGCGCCCCTGTTGGGGGCGTTGGTTCCTCTATTCTCCGGACGCTCGGGCCGTAGCGCCCTGGCGCTCTCCGTCGCGTTATTCCCCGCCTGGGCGCTGGTTTACGTCCTGATCCAGGCGCAGGCCGTGCTGGACGGTGAGACGTTGCGCTTCACCCTGGACTGGATACCCGCCATCGGGCTGCAACTGTCTTTCCGGCTTGATGGGCTAGGTCTGTTGTTCTGCCTGCTGATACTGATTATCGGCCTGTTGGTGATACTGTACGCGCGCTACTACCTTTCAGAACAGGAAAACATGGGAAGGTTCTATTCCTACCTGCTCCTGTTCATGACGGCGATGCTCGGCATCGTTTTATCCAATAACCTGCTGCAGCTCTGGATTTTTTGGGAACTCACCAGCATCAGCTCATTCCTGCTGATCAGTTTCTGGTCTCATAAAAGCGAAGCGCGCAAAGGCGCGCGCATGGCGCTGGCCATCACGGGCGCGGGCGGGCTTGCTTTGCTGGCGGGGCTTTTGCTGATAGGGCATATCGTCGGCGACTACAGTCTGGACACCGTGTTAGCCAATGGCGCACTGATCAAGACGCATCCCGCCTACCCCGTGGCTCTGATTTTACTGCTGCTGGGCGCATTTACTAAATCCGCTCAGTTTCCTTTCCATTTCTGGCTGCCTCACGCCATGGCCGCGCCGACGCCAGTCAGCGCGTATCTGCACTCCGCGACTATGGTGAAAGCCGGTATTTTCCTGTTGGCGCGCATGTACCCGGCCATGTCCGGCACCGATATGTGGTTCCTCGCGGTGAGCATGACAGGCTTGATCACACTGCTCTACGGCGCCTTCACAGCCCTGTTTCAACACGACCTGAAAGGCCTGCTGGCGTACTCCACCATCAGCCACCTCGGATTGATCACCTTGCTGCTGGGCATGAACACCCGTCTGGCGGCGGTGGCGGCGGTGTTTCATATTATCAATCACGCCACGTTTAAGGCGTCGCTGTTTATGGCGGCGGGGATCATCGACCATGAGTCCGGCTCCCGCGACATGCGCAAACTCAACGGCCTGTGGAAATACATGCCGCATACGGCGGCGCTGGCGATGGTGGCGGCGTCTTCCATGGCGGGCGTACCGCTGCTGAACGGATTCCTGTCCAAAGAAATGTTCTTTGCGGAAACCCTGGACCAAAGCACTCTGGGCGGACTGTCCTGGGTTATCCCTGTGCTGGCGACAGTCGGCGGCGCTTTCTCCGTGGCCTATTCGCTGCGTTTCATTCACGACGTCTTTTTCAACGGCGAGCCCATCGACCTCCCGAGAACGCCCCACGAGCCGCCTCGCTATATGAAAGTGCCGGTGGAGATTCTGGTGGCGCTCTGTCTGTTGGTGGGCGTGTTTCCCAACTATGTCGTCAACGATCTGCTCAACGCCGCCTCAGCGGCGGTGCTGAACGGACGCCTGCCGGATTATAGCCTCGCCATCTGGCACGGCTTCAATATTCCCATGTTGATGAGCTTCGCCGCTATGGGCGGCGGTCTCTACATCTACTACAACCGCCGCACGTTGTTCCAGTTTCACGCGCAATTCCCGCAGCGCGACGCCAAGCAGACTTTCGAGGGGGTAGTGCAATACATATCCAGACAGTGCGAACGCTGCATCGACGTACTGGAAAACGGCTCCCTGCAACGCTATGTATTCCTGTTGCTGCTGTTTGCGCTGTTATTCATGGCGGGCCCATTGCTGGACTTGCATCACAGCGCCGGCTCCCGGCCGCAGATTGAACTCAATGGCGTAGTGCTGGTCGGCGCCATACTCCTCAGCCTGAGCGCCGTGGCGACCGTAATATGGGCGCGGCGTCGGTTTGTCGCGCTGCTGTCGCTGTCAGTGACGGGGCTGATCGTCTCCATCGCCTTCGCCTACTTTTCGGCGCCTGATCTGGCGTTGACGCAGCTGTCCGTTGAGATCATTACCGTCATTCTGTTGATGCTGGCCCTGTTTTTCCTGCCGCAATCCTCGCTTAAAGAGTCCAGTCCCAATCGACTGACCCGCGACCTCAGTTTGGCGGCGCTGATTGGCGGCGTAGTGGGCAGCATCAGTTACGCGCTGATGACCCGGCCGCTGCAGAGCATTTCAGATTACTACCTGACCCACAGCAAAACCGGAGGCGGCGGCGACAATGTCGTGAACGTCATTCTGGTGGACTTCCGCGGCTTCGACACCCTGGGAGAAATCACCGTGCTGGGCATCGCCGCTCTGGGCATCTACAAGCTGATCGCAGGAATGCGCATATATATGCCTGCGAGCGATGAAAGCGGCCGCCCCTGGAGTCAGGACCGCCATCCGATGATCCTCGCCTTAGTGTCGCAAAACCTGCTGCCTCTGGCTTTGCTGGTGTCCGTTTATATTCTGCTGCGCGGGCATAACCTCCCCGGCGGCGGCTTCATTGCCGGCCTGATTACCGCGGTGGCGATCATTCAGCAGTACATCGCTCATGGGGTGGACTGGATCAAGCACCGCGTGCGCATCAACTATCAGGCCCTGATCGCCGGGGGCATACTGCTGGCCGCCCTCACCGGAGCCGGCGCATGGTTATTTGAGCGCCCCTTCCTGACCAGCTGGTTCGATCATTTCCACTTGCCCTGGATTGGCGACTTCGAGCTCGCCAGCGCCATGCTGTTTGATCTTGGCGTCTATCTGACGGTAGTGGGGGCCGCCATGTTGATCCTGGCGAACCTGGGCAAACTCACCACCAGCGAACGCCCGGCTTATGAAAACGGCGACGCCCCGCGCGCGCCGGCGACGCATCACAAAGAGGAGTTATAAATGGAAGGCGTTTACGCATTCTGTGTCGGCCTGCTGACGGCCTGCGGCGTATTCTTATGCCTGCGCGGACGCACTTTTTCTGTGGTGCTGGGACTGACGCTGTTGTCCTACGCCGTCAACCTGTTCCTGTTCGCCAGCGGACGCCTTACCCTTTACGGCGCAGCGGTTTTGGGGGCGACAGACAAGTATGGCGACCCTTTGCCTCAGGCATTGGTGCTGACCGCTATCGTCATCGGTTTCGCCATGACCGCCTTTCTGGTCATACTGGCGATGCGTTCACGGGCGGATCTGGGCAATGATCACGTGGACGGCCGCATTCCCTCCGAACCGTCTGTGGTGCAAAGGCGTACGGGGAGAAAAGGATGATGCAGCATTTGCCGATACTTCCTGTCGTCATCCCCCTACTGGCGGGCGTACTGTTATTACTGCCGCCGATCTGCCACTCTCTTCCCAGACAAAGAATCGTCGCGGTCGCGGTGAATCTGGCGTTGATCGCCGTCGCCATTATCTTGTTGCAGCGGACCCATCTGGACGGCGCGTTGACCTACGCACTGGGAGACTGGCCGTCGCCGTTCGGCATTGTGTTAGTGGCGGACCGCATTTCCGCACTGCTGACCTTGCTCACGTCGTTGTTAGGATTAGGCGCCCTGCTGTACGCCTGCGCTGGCGACGACAACAAAGGCATGTACTTCCATCCGCTGTTCATGTTGCAGCTGATGGGCGTCAACGGCGCATTTCTCACTGGCGACATCTTCAATCTGTTTGTGTTCTTTGAAGTCTTGCTCATCGCTTCCTATGCGTTGCTGATCCACGGCGGCGGCAAGCAGAAAACCCGAGCGGCGGTGCATTACGTAATTCTCAATCTGGTCGGCTCCTGCCTGTTTCTGTTCGCATTGGGAACGCTTTACGGCGTGCTGGGTACGCTCAATATCGCGGATATGGCGGTCAAAGCCACACTGCTGGGGCCGGAAGAACAGCCGCTGGCGAAAGCGGGCGGGCTGTTATTACTGGCTGTTTTCGGACTCAAGGCTGCGTTGCTGCCGTTCTATTTCTGGTTGCCGCGCTCCTATTCTTCCGCATCGGCGCCCGTGGCGGCTCTGTTCGCCATCATGACCAAAGTGGGGGCGTACAGCATATTGCGCATTCACACGACAATTTTTGGCGTCGGCGCCGGGGCGCTGGCTGAAATCGCCACCCCCTGGCTGCAGCCTCTGGCTTTAATGACGCTGGTCATCGGTTCCATCGGCGCGCTCGCCAGCCCCAGCCTGCGTGCATTGACCGCTAATCTGACGCTGGTCTCCATGGGTATTCTGCTAACCGCCATTGCTCTGCAACGCGCCGACGCTACCGCAGCGGCGCTGTATTACACCATTCACACCACGCTGGTTACCGGCGCCTTGTTCCTGTTGGCCGATATGATCGGCCGTCAACGCGGCAAAGCGGAAGATCGTTTCGTCGCCACCCGGCGCATGCAGCGCCCGCTGGCTCTGGGCGTCGCCTTTGTGATCGCCGCCGTGGCCGTCGCCGGCGCCCCGCCACTATCGGGCTTTGTCGGCAAAGTGCTGCTGCTGCAGGCCACTGAAGGCCCTTTGGAGGCCAGTTTCATCTGGCCTGCGGTATTGGTCAGCGGGCTGGCGGCGATCATCGCTCTGTCGCGCGCAGGCTCCTCTCTATTCTGGCGCCACAGTGACGACTCTCCCGTCGCAGAACCAACGCCGATGTTGCGGATGCTCGCGGTTTACCTGTTGTTGGCGGCCTCGCCGTTATTGGTGGTGTTCGGCGGCCCCATAACCGAATTTGCTAACGCCGCCGCAATGCAGTTGCACAACTCCGCCGCCCTGGGCGGGCTGATGCAGCAAGGAGGTTCCTGATGGCTAACAGACTGCTCATGTTCTGGTTTCCTTCTCCCTGGCTCAGCCTGCTGTTGTTTGTCTCCTGGTTGATGCTCAATAACAGCGCGGCCCCAGGTCACTTGGTTCTGGGCGGCTTTTTAGCCATCGCCATTCCGCGACTGACCGCCAGACTTGGCGATCCTCAGCCCACGATAAAACGGCCCCTGCTGGCGGTGGGCTACGTTCTGCGCGTGCTTGGCGACATCATTCGCGATAATTTCCGCGTCGCCGTACTGATCATGGGACCGAACCGACGCTTACAACCCGCCTTCGTGGCCGTGCCTCTGGCGTTGCATGAGCCATTGCCGGTCTCCATTCTCGCCGGCACCATTTCGCTGACCCCCGGCACAGTCAGCGTGGAAGTGTCCGAGGATAAACTCTGGCTTTACATCCATACCCTGCAACTGGACGACGAGGCGGAGCTTATCGCGCATATCAAAGGCCGCTACGAAGCCGCCTTGAAGGAGATATTCAAATGTTGAATCTGGCTCTGCAAATCGCGATCGGCATGGTGTCCGTCGCTATGCTGCTGAACCTCTGGCGCCTGCTGCTGGGCCCGGAATCCGCCGACCGAATTCTGGCCCTGGAAACCATGTACCTCAACAGTATGGCTTTGATCGTCCTGTTCGGGCTCTGGCAGGGCGCCGCCCTGTTCTTCGAAGCCGCATTGCTGGTGGCGATGCTGGGCTTCGCCAGTACGGCGGCGCTATGCAAGTTTCTCTTGCGCGGCGACATTATCGAATGAGGCCTGAAAGGCTAGTGAGAGCACTGATATGAGTTTTACAGTAGAACTGATTGTTTGCGCCCTGGTTCTCCTTGGAGGGCTCTTCGCCCTGCTAGGCTCCATTGGCGTACTGAAATTGCGCGATTTCTACACCCGCTTGCATGCGCCGACGCTGGCCGCAACGATTGGCATGGGATCACTGCTGATCGCCTCCATTATCGCGTTCAGCGTGCGCGAGCAAAGCCTTTCCGCCCATGAGCTGTTGATTACCTTGTTTGTGATGATCACCGCCCCGGTCACCGCCCATATGCTGGCGAAAGTGGCCCTGCATCAGCGACAGAAATCCGCGCCTAATACGCATAATCAAGCACTGACGGAAAGAATTCGCAAACGCCTGCCGCCTGAGTAAAAGAAACTCGGAAATACGACCCATTAAAGACGCAATCATATCCGGCCGAAGGGGAATTCTTCTTCGCGCCGGGTCTTCGCTATCGCGTCCACCGAAATAATCGAGTAAAATACTCGGCCATTTTTTAATCAATTCTCCCGGTGAACTTTCTATGCACGCGGCGCGTCCTCTGTTTTCCTATCAACGCTATTGGGCTGAATGCTTCGGCACGGCGGAATTTCTGCCGATGTCGCGCAAGGAAATGGAGGCGCAGGGCTGGGACAGCTGCGACATTATCATCATCAGCGGCGACGCTTACGTCGATCATCCCAGCTTCGGCATGGCGGTGATCGGGCGTTTGTGGGAGTCCCACGGCTTTCGCGTTGGCATCATTGCACAACCGGACTGGTCCTCGAAAGACGCCTTCATGGCGCTGGGCAAACCCAACCTGTTCTACGCGGTGTCCGCCGGCAATATGGACTCCATGATCAACCGCTACACTGCAGACCGTAAACTGCGCCACGACGACGCCTACACGCCCAATAACGAAGGCGGCAAACGTCCAGACCGCGCCGTACTGGTGTATACCCAGCGCTGTAAAGAAGCTTACAGTGACGTGCCGGTGCTGGTCGGCGGCATTGAGGCCAGTCTGCGCCGCATCGCTCATTATGATTACTGGTCGGACAAAGTACGCCGTTCGGTTCTGTTCGACTCCAAAGCCGACCTGCTGGTTTACGGCAACGCGGAAAGAGCAGTAGTGGAGATCGCTCATCGCGCCGCCGCCGGCGAGCACATGAAAGACATGACCAATATTCGCGGCACAGCCTGCGTATTGTCTGAGTTGCCCCATGACTGGGAAATGAAAGACTCCACCCGCATCGACAAACCCGGTAGAGTCGATCCGCTGCCCAACCCCTATGTGTACGCCAATGAGGAAGGAACGGAAGAAGGCTGCGGCTCCAAGCAGGCCGTCGCTAATGAACCGGAAGAGCAAGTCGTGCATATTCTGCCTCCCAGCGGCGGCCACAAGCGCTTTATTCAACTGCCCTCCTACGAGAAAGTACGCAACGACCCTGTTCTGTACGCGCATACGTCCCGCGTGCTGCACCTGGAAACCAACCCGGCCAACGCCCATACGCTGGCGCAGAAGCATGGCGACCGTTACCTGTGGATGAACCCGCCGGCGATTCCGCTACAGACCAAGGAACTGGATGACGTATTCGAATTGCCTTTCCAGCGCATTCCTCACCCGGCGTACGGCAAGGCGCGTATTCCCGCTTACGACATGATCCGCTTCTCCGTGAACATCATGCGCGGCTGTTTCGGCGGCTGTTCGTTCTGCTCCATCACCGAACATGAGGGGCGCTGGATTCAAAGCCGTTCCCAGGATTCCGTCATCCGCGAGATCGAGAATATTCGCGACAAGACCCCCGGCTTCACTGGCACTATCTCGGACCTGGGCGGTCCTACCGCCAATATGTATCACCTCAACTGTAAGAGCGAGGAGATTCACGCCAACTGTCGTCGTCTGTCCTGCGTCTATCCGACGATCTGTAAAAACCTGAAAACCGATCACTCGGAGACCACTCAGCTATATCGCCGCGCACGTGCACTTCCCGGCGTGAAGCGGGTGATGATCGCCTCAGGCTTACGCTATGACCTGGCGGTGGAAGATCCTGAATACGTGCGCGAGCTGGTGACTCACCATGTCGGCGGCTATCTGAAAATCGCACCGGAGCATTCTGAGGAAGCGCCCCTGTCGAAAATGATGAAGCCAGGCATGGGCACCTACTACAAGTTCAAGGAGATGTTCGAACGCTTCTCCAAAGAAGCGGGTAAAGAACAGTATCTGATTCCTTACTTCATCGCCGCCCACCCAGGCACCACGGATGAAGACATGCTGAATCTGGCGATGTGGCTGAAGGAAAACGGCTTCCGCGCCGATCAGGTGCAGGCGTTCTATCCATCGCCCATGGCCAGCGCCACCGCCATGTATCACTCAGAGCGCGACCCCTTGCATCGCATCAACTATAAGACGGACAAGGTATACATCCCGAAAGGCGAACGGCAGCGCCGCCTGCACAAGGCGTTTCTGCGCTATCACGACCCAGACAACTGGCCCATGCTCAGAGAAGCCCTGCAGCGTATGGGCAAAGCGCACTTGATTGGCTACGGTAAAAAGCATCTGGTGCCGCCAACGCAGCCAGCGAATCACCCCAGCGCCAAGAAGTACGGCTCCAAGTTGAACCCGCAAGGCGGACAGCCGCGCAAAGGCCGGATTCTGACGCAACACACCGGTCTGCCGCCCCGCCAGGGCGCAGGCCCTAAACGCGGTAAACCGGCCGGACGTTCACCGGCGAAGGGGCGATAACCGATCACACAGCCTCAGATGACATCCGTCGCCTGAGGCTTTTCCCCTGTTTCCATACTCAGACGCAGTGCTTTTTTCTCCTTCCTCGCCTCTCTCGCCCCTTTACGATTCTCTTTAGCGCTCTCCCAGACACCGCAGATAACTCCCAGAACAATGCTGGTCGGCAGAACCATAGACGGTATAAAGATACCCATTTTAGGCGACAGAGAAAAAAGCAGAAAAAACACGCCGTAGTCGAGCAAAGCGACAACCATGCTGATCAGCGTAATATGCAAAACCACCGTCTTTCTCGAATATTCCTTAAAGTAGGCCCACAGGAAATATCGACAGACTGCTGCTGAAAATAAGACTGAATAGACGACAAGAGGGAAGATGCCTGGCGGCAGCTCTTCAACGCCCCAAAAGGCCACCAGATAACCCACAATGGTGGATATGAAAACAGAACCTAAATAGATTCCCAGTGTTTCAACGCCCTTATCTATGAAAGACTCAGGAGCTTGAATCGCGCCGATTACGAAGAAAACCGTAACAACGGAAAACGCGCTAAAAAACGGCCCGGTGATAAGCGTGAATAGCAATACTCGTAGGTTCATAGGATCCCTGCGCTACTGGCGGCGGTTAGTCCTGTGCGTCGACAGCCGCTCGGTTAAATCCGAGCGGCATTATGCGCACATAGATCCACGACCGCCAGAGCCGAACCGAGAAGGCTAGCTGTCAGGCCTCCTTATATAAAACGGCTTCACTCCTTTTTAAGTTCATAGGTGAAGCCCGCCATATCCGCCGTCATCCTGTCGCCGTCAAAATCCAACACTTTGATTTTGGCGTAGCCCAGGTCAATGGTTTGTTCTTTCACCGTGAACGCGTCGGGAGAAATACGTCGTCCGCCCAGGTTCTGATAGAAGTTATCGCCCTCGAACTCCCACTTGTCGTTTTCGCCGTCAGACTCACCGTTCATGGACAGAATCAACCAGCTTCCCTGCAAAGCCTGCTTGCTCAGCTCCGCCGCTTGCACGCCTAACGCGAACACCGTCAGCGCGATACCTATGACCATTCTTTTCATTGCTTTAGATTCCATTATCCACTCAAAGGACTTAAGCATAGTCGAAAGACCCTTAACCGACTTCTCGCCGCTGCAGCAGTTCTTCCGCTTCCGCATAGACCGCTTTCATCTTCAGCGTCAGCAGCCCCAGCAGTTCCTGATAGCGGGCGTCATTGCGGTCGCCCCTGACCAGGGTTTCCAGTTCCGCCGCTATCGCTGACACAGCATTGGCCCCGACGGTGGACGACATGCCTTTGAGGCTGTGAAAGTGCCGCCGGGTTTCTTCGGGTTGTTCCGGCCACTGCGCCGGATAGAGTTCCATCAACTTGGGGGCGTCGCGCAAAAATAACTGAATGGCGCGGCAGTATATCCCCCAGCTATCGTTCATCCGCGCCAAGGCGGACGCCGCATCGATAGCGCCGCTACTATCGTCGGCGCTGGCGGCCTCTTCCGACGGAGCCGCCATGGTTCCGCTCCCCCAATTCGTCTGTTTAATCAACACTTCGAGCAGATGGTCAAAGTCGAAAGGCTTGCCGACGTGATCGTTCATTCCCGCAGACAGTGCGGCGTCCCGGTCCGACGACATCGCATTGGCGGTCATCGCGATGATAGGAAGGGCGTTCATTTTCAGTTTGCCGCGAATCTCCCGCGTGGCGGTATAACCGTCCATACCCGGCATCTGGATATCCATCAGCACCACGTCAAACATCGGTTCGGCATTTTTAATCGCCGCAACCGCCTCAAGACCGTCCGCCGCGATCTGCACCCCGGCGCCTTCGCTTTGCAGCAGCTCCATCGCCACCTGCTGATTAGTCAGATTGTCCTCCACCAGAAGTATCGACATACCATGCAGGCGCCTGCCGGCCACCAATATGACATCAGCGCGTCGAGAGCGATCGGCGTTAATGGTCTCCGCCGCCGCATCGAGAATCATGGACGCCGTCACCGGCTTGGTGAGGTATGCGTCAATCACCTTTGGCGAGACGAGGCGGCGGCGCTCCATTTCGTCCCGCGTCTGCGCGCTCACCATCATGATCAACGGCGCCAGGCCTTCCGGATGTTGCGTTTTGATCAACTCCGCGGCGCTCCACCCATCCAGGCCGGGCATCACCCAATCCATCAGCACCAGGTTGTAGGGTGAAGACTGTTCAGCCGCTTGCAATACTCTGGCGACGCCGTCTTCACCATTGACCGCCATGTCCGCGCTCCAGCCGAAGGATTCGATAATCCCTTTGAGCACTTCTCTCGCACTGGCGTTATCATCCACCACCAGCACACATAGCTCTTTGGGCAGGCTGCAGGTTTTCTTCGCCGCGCTCCTGGCTTGCGCCCTGGCGCAGAGAATGGAAAAGCGAAACACGCTGCCTTCGCCTTCTTTGCTTTCCGCCGTAATCTCTCCGCCCATCAACCTCACCAAACGCCGACAGATCGCCAACCCCAGACCCGCACCGCCAAACCGTCTGGCGGTTGAGGCTTCCGCCTGGGTAAAACCTTCGAAGATACGCTGCAGCTGCTCAGCAGAGATACCAATACCTGTGTCGCGCACGGAGAAAGACAAACCCAGTCGATCCTCTTCAGCGGACTTCAGTTGGACGGAAATCTCTACCTCCCCCTGCTCCGTAAACTTCACGGCATTACCCGCCAGATTAATCAGAATCTGCTGTAAACGCAGACCATCCAGCTCCAGCCAGTCAGGAATCTTCGGATCGATGTCGAACAACACTTCCAGGGGTTTGTCACCGATGTTGGCGGTAATGATGACGCCCACATCCTGCAGCAACTTATCCAGGCTGCAGGGCTCCACGTCCAGCGTCAGTTTGCCGGCTTCAATTTTGGAGAAATCCAGAATGTCGTTGAGAATGCCCAGCAACGCGCGGGCGGAGGATTCCGCCTTGTGCACATAGTCCCGCTGGCGTTCTTCCAGGTCCGTACGCTTGAGAAGATTGACCATTCCCAGTATTGCATTCATAGGGGTGCGGATTTCGTGGCTCATGTTGGCCAGAAACTCCGACTTGGCCTTGCTGGCGTTATCCGCCATGGCCTTGGCTTCACGCAGACGCTGCTCGTATTCGCGCTGCTCTGTAATGTCTCGATTAACTCCCAGCACCAGTATCGGTTTGCCCAAGTCGTTGAACTCCACTACCCCAGCGGCCTGCACATAACGCACCTCGCCGTTGGGGCGCACTATGCGATAGATGGGGTCATAAACGCCTTCTCCCGCCAACGCCGCATCGAGCTTGGCCGCCGTGGCGGCTTCATCTTCGGGGTGCAGCGCGTTGCGCCAATGACGGTGACTTAAACCCGCTTTATTTAATTCGTAGGGAACCTGATAAATCTCGAACATCTGTCGGTTCCAGGTCAGCGAGTCGCTCACCAGGTCCCAGGTCCAGATCCCCAGCTCGGCGACTTCCGCCGCTTTCAACAGCTGATCACGCATAGAGGTCAGATTACGCCGGTCCTGCACTTGCCGGGAAATATCCGTCGCGACGCCCAGATAGCCGCTGGCGCGATGGTTTTCATCCTGCAGTTCGGTCACTGACAGCTGCACAGGGAAACGACTCCCGTCCTTGCGCACGTAGGTCCACTCATGCTCATTGGAGAGTCCGCGCTTGGTTTTGGCGATGAATACGTCAAAACCCGGCGCCAGCTTTTCTCCTAACTCTTCGGAGAACTCCCGCGCCCTCGCCGCCACTTCTTCACGTAAATGGAAAACCGCCGGCGTCCGTTTGCCTACCATTTCGTCAGCGCGATAGCCCAGCATGCGCTCGGCAGCGGGGTTAAATAGCGTAATCAAGCCCTCCAGGTCTGTCGCAATGATCGCGTTGCCCGCATTGTTGAGAATAGCCTGCTGCAACGCCAGATAGCGTCGAATTTCCGCTGTCCGCGCCTCTACCTGACGCTCTAAAGACGCGTTCAGCTCCCTAATCTGGTTTTCTATGGAGATCTGCCGGCTGATATCTCGCACCGTCTTGGCGGCGCCGACAATTTCTCCATCCGCATTCCTGATCGGCGACACCGACACCGATACTTCCACGGTGCGCCCGTCCTTGCATCTACGCTGAGTGTTGAAGGGCTTAACCGGGCCGCCGTCTTCAATCATGCTCAAAAGACTTGTCTCTTCCGCCACCCGCTCTGGAGGCACGATAAGTTTCTGCACGAAGCGCCCGATCGCTTCGTCACGACGATAACCAAACATCAGCTCTGCGCCACGGTTCCAATCGGTGATCACGCCGTCCAGGTCCATTCCTAAAACCGCATCCTGCGCGCTTTCCACAATCGCCGCCATCCGCGCCTGTCCCACGCTAACCAGCTGTTTTTGCCGCATGTTCAACCAATAGAGATACAGAAAGCCTCCTACTACCGCCATGCCGCCCAACATGGCCAGCATGATATTAGAGACAGACCGCCCCACCCGCTTCTCCGCCGCCTCTTGAGGGTATGTGATGTACAGTTTGAGACTTCGATCCGGCTGTCCTTCCTGCAAAGCGACTTCACGACTGACAGCAAGCTGCGCGCCGCCCTCCCCCTCATACAGCGACATGCTCCGGAACAATTCTGAATCGAACTGAATCAGCTTGAATTCGTCCTCCCACCGGAAACGCTGCCCAAGGTCAAAGCCGAAAACTTTATTGCTATTGGTATGAATCAAGAAGTCGCCCTCCTGATTGGTGAGATAAATTTGATATCCCGACGGGGTCTGCTCAGTAAGGTCAGTGAACATAGCCTCGGCATCGATATTGATCACCAGAGCCCCAAAGACGGAACCAGCGGAATTGACGACAGGAGTCGCCACCCTCAATGTCGGAACATGGGGCCACTGCACCATTTCATACTCACGATTCAGGCTCAGATCAGACACATATATCGAACCCGGCGGTATTCGAACAGCCTCCTGGAAGTAGTATCGATGAGTCTTTGTCTGTAACTCGTCGTCGGAGATGATCTCCGGGAGCTGGCCCAGGCGGTCAACGCGCACAATTTCCTTGCCATCATTCGCCACGCCAATAAATCGCACCTGCGTAACTTCAGGATGAGTGACCAGATAACCGGAGAAAATGGTATTCAGCCGTCGTCGCCAAAGGGATAGAGAACTGTCTTCCCGAACGTCGTAGCCATCGTTTTCCGTGGCGCGAACGATGCCCTGAATAGGAGGAGTGAAAAGCAGAAAACGCACATCGTGGGAGAGTCCTTCCAGGCGCTGAGTAATTTTCTCCGCGCGGAAAGAAGCCTGTCCCCGCATCAGGGCGTCCACTTCCGAGTATATCCTGCGGCGCTCAACGCCAATACTGACGTAAACCACAAGCAGACAGACGCCGACAACCACTATCAGCGCAGCAATGAACCGCCATTGAGCTGAGGAGGATTTCCCTGACATCCAAGCTCCTGTCGCCAATCCGGCGAGCCCGGACAAGCGCCGCGCCAATGGCCGGCCGCCTCCCCGAGCCAGAAGGTGACACTGCGCCGCCATACGCTGGCGAACGCATGTTTACATCTATAAGAGATTAGCTGAAAAATCGGGACTACGCGGGTTCGTGTTAAGTCTCACGTTGTCTGATGACAGGCCAGTGACCAGGGCGATCTGCGACGCGGATGGAATAACCCCCAGCCTTAAGCCAGTGTCGCATCTCAGGGAATTAGGCATTCAAAATAAGACGCCCTCACTCCGGCTTACGATAAGCCATGACCTGACAATATTTACGATAGGCCAGGTCGCGACACTCTTCCTCTGGAGTCAGCATATCCGGTTGAATGCCGGTGAGTTGCATCAGGCGACTCTCCAGTTCCGGCTGCGCCTCGATGTCTCCATCATGGGAGATATGTCTGACGGAGATGCCTTCCCTTTGCAGGGCGTAGGCGATCAGCAGGCTGCGGTGGCAGCTGGCGGGGTCTTTCTCCGCGCACATCAGGACGATGCGAAAGCCCTTGTCCAGGCCGGCTTTGAGTCTCCCCACCCCACTCTGAAACAAATCAGATTGAATCAGACGGTCAAACTGCACCTGTCGGCTTTCGTCGTAGTGAGACGGGTCTTTGGAGCGCGGCCCCAGTTCTTCGCCAAGGTAGACATAGCGTAAACCATGGTTTTTGAGATGCTGGATCAGCGTTTCCCGATTGTAGTCGTGGAAGGCGCGACTGTAGGGAACCGAGCGTACGTCCGCCACCACGTCGATACGATGGCGCTGCAATTGCCCGATAAAGGCGTCTATCGGCTTGGTGGCGTAACCAATGCTGAACAAGGGAGGCGGGGGTGTATTCATTCCGCTTTGGATTCCGATGGCTCCAGGACCAGCCAGCGCTCATCAATACGGGTGGAAAAGCCTGCTGCGCGGGGATGCCCGCCACCGCCAAACTTCATCGCCACTTCCGCCACATTGACGCCGTCTTCCGTAGATCGCAGCGACCAGCCGCGCTTGCCGCCTTTATCACTGTACCCAGCGGCGAACGGATGACCTTGCGCCAACACGTTGAGTAATTCGCTGGTCACCGCCAGAGGACAATTAACGATTGGCGCCGCGTAGCCAGCGATTTCCCCCATCACCGCCCGCCCTTTGTAATACTCGATCATCTGCTCGCGGAAACGGTTGATGGCGCGTCCCTCGTCGGCCAGGCGCGACAGGGCGGCCCCGGACTGGGCCAGCTCATCCCATACCCCAAAGTCCTTGGGGTAAGACATCAACGCTGCGTTGACATCACGGCTGTCAGCGATGCGCCATTGCCAGAGGTCCCGGTCCTGAATCATGGCCAGCAAAGCAGGGGGCGGCTCTTCGTGGAAATACTCCCAGGCGATCACCGCGCCGGAGCGGCTCATATCAAATGTCAGACTCAGATTCGGGCATTCCTGATCCAGTCCCGCCACGTCTTCCGCAGCACTGATATGATGATCCAACACAATCACGGCGTCGGCGCTGGCGCACAGTTGCTTCATAGTTTCCCGCTTGTAGCAGAAATCCAGCAGATAAACACGCTTGCCGGCGGATTCAGGCGGCGGTTCGCCGTGGGTCGCGGCGTAGTAGTCCGCGTCCTGTTTATCCAACATCGTCAGGCGTCGATACGCCGCATAAGCGGCGCCGAAGCCGTCCAGGCAATTGCCATGATAAATTACGAGAGTCTGAGTCACCGATCGCTCACCTTAACAGTCCTGATTACTGCCATATATACGCTAAGTTCAGAGGACGGCTCAACGCCACTTTCCGGTATGCCAAAATAAAAAAGCCCGGCGCTCCTTCGGGAAGGCCGGGCTTTCATAAGCCTGCCGCCTAGGGCAGCAGCATACCGCGAATCATGAAATACAACAGGGCCGCCAGCAATGCGGACACAGGGACCGTAATCACCCATGCGGCGACAATCTTCTTGATGCTCGCACGCTTGACCAGCTCTTCCCGGTACACATTTTTCAGGCGCTTGCGCTCTTCTTTGGTGAGAGGCACGTCGTCCTTATGTTTCTTGGCCTGCTTCAGCATCTGTTTCATATCTTCCACGGACGCTTTTTCGAAGTTATTCAGGAATTTCTGCAGCTTCTCACGCTCCAGACCCGCATGCTCTTCCAGAATGAGGTGCAACTGGCTGGCGTAATTCACTTTCAGATACTCCCGCAGGAAGCCAACGCCAAAGACCGCGCCAACGGCAATGTGCGTGGAGCTGACCGGCAAGCCCAGCTGAGAAGCCACGATCACCGTGATCGCTGCAGCCAGGGCGATACAGAATGCCCGCGTTTTATCCAGCTCGGTAATTTCATTGCCGACCGTCTTGATCAGCTTAGGCCCGTATAACAGCAATCCTATCGCGATGCCCAAAGCGCCGACCATCATCACCCATAAAGGAATAGAGGCCTTTTGCACGATACCTTGATTAACAATGGCGTCATTAATGGCCGCCAGCGGACCAATAGCGTTGGCCACGTCATTGGCGCCATGGGCGAAACTCAACAGCGCCGCAGCAAAGATCAACGGAACCGTAAACAGCTTGTTGACGCTTTCACGGGTGTTTTCCATTTTCCGCGCAGCGCGCCCCACCATCGGCAGTAACGCAAAGTACAACGCCGCCGAGACTCCCAGGCCTATCAGCAAGGCGGTCATGAAATCCAGCTTGATAATATTCTTGGCGCCTTTGAGCAACAGATAAGTTATGAACGCCCAAGCCATGATTGAAATCAGAATAGGAACGTAACGCCGCGCCGCGCCCAACTTGTCATCTTCATACAACATAGAGCGCTTGACGAAGTACAGGGTTCCCGCCGCGATAACGCCCCCCATTGCCGGCGAAATCACCCAGCTGGCCACGATAGCGCCCATTTGCCCCCAGTTCGCAACGCCAAAGCCGCCAGCTGCGACGCCTGCGCCCAATACGCCGCCAACAATGGAATGGGTGGTGGATACTGGCGCGCCCAAATAAGTCGCTACGTTCAACCACAGTGCCCCGGCCAGCAGCGCCGCCATCATAAGCCATATAAAAGTGGTGGAGTCTTGAATGAAGTCCGGGTTGATAATGCCATTCTTGATAGTGCTGACAACGTTGCCCCCAGCGACCAACGCCCCCAGCGCTTCAAATATTGCCGCCAGCGCCAGCGCGCCCAGCAGCGTGATCGCTTTCGACCCCACAGCGGGGCCCATATTGTTGGCTACGTCGTTGGCGCCAATATTCAGCGCCATATAACCGCCGATCATAGCGGCGACTACAAGCAGGTATCCTCCCTCAAGATCGCCGATCCGAAGGTTGGTGTATATCAGGATGCCCAGAATAAAAAGTAGCGCAATACCAATGCGGGCCAGTTCCTGCTGCCCACTGGAGGCGGCTTCTTCCAACTGGCCCAGGTTGCGAAACTCCATCAGATATTCCCCTCAGTAAATTTGAAGGCGCAACTTTAACAAAACAGTCATCTTATGGACATAGTCCAAAATCGCGGAAATAACGGCTATTAACGGGGAAAATCCTGGAAGATTGATCTGCGTCTCGCCAGGTTATTGATTCAACCGATTATTTTGTATACATTAGGCGAGTTCGTGCATCAAGAGAAGGACTGACGTCCTCACCAACCTGCCGACCTGGGCAAGGTGGTGCCAGAACCAATTCAGGAAACATTTTGTTTAAGTCATTAATGTCGATTACCAAACGAATTACCAAGGGCATGTTACCAACCGGTAAATAAGCCCCGATCGTTTGCGCCTCTTTAGGCAATGGACATTAGAAAAACTCCCACGTGCGGGAATGACTTAACCAAAAAACTGTTTCCGGGTTCTGAGATGTGGCCATCCTGGCAACTCACAGGCAAGCCCCACGTCAGTTCTCGCACGTTTTAATCGATAGTATTAACGTGGAGAACCAAGAACATGTCATTAACCGCTTCAATAGCAGATCAAGCTGAGGCCCATGAGCTTCAGGATCAGCCCGAGCTTCCGCCGCCCAACCTGGAACAGCTTCTGACTTCCGGTGCGGTAATCAGCCATTATGTCCATCTTTGTCCCCTGTATGTATGGATGGCGCAAGGTTCATACTGTTGCAAGACTCAGGGAAACCACACCAGCTATTGGGTTTACGCAGAATTCCGGGATCGCCGCGGCGCCAGCCGTTACGCCAGCTTTCGATTTTCCTCCTCGCAGCAGGCGCTGGATTTCGTCCGCTTCAGGCTGGCCGCCGTGTCGTTGCCGGGCATCAGTTCAGAGCAAACCCTTCGCCGCCCGTTAGGTTAATCCGACGGGCGACGCCTGATTTTCCGGAGTTCCGCCGACCGCCGCCATCGCTTCCCGAAATAATTTTTAACAATTGTCGCGGGAAATACCTGATAGTGTCGGCAATTTATCGAATATATGTGGACTATAATAGAAACAGTCACTTGCAGAGGCGGCCATAACAATAAAACATGACAGAGCGTAACCGCAAAACCAACTTTCATCTGTTAAGCGCAGTCCTCGATGAAGAAGCCAAGGTCGTCAGCGTCATTAAAGCGCTGTCTTATGCGGCGTCCTTCACCTCTTTCGTTATTGGCGTAAAGTCCTGGCTGTGGTCCCATACCGCGCACGCTTCCGCATTATTTCTATTCTGCGTGCTGATGCTGATGAACGTCATTTCCTACAACCGCACGCGCAATCAGCAACTGTTCAAGACCCTGTTTCTATGGCTGGTGGGCCTGTTATTTCTGTATCTCATCGCCGGCGGCGGCGAGAGCAATACCGGCATCCTCTGGTTTTACGTGTTTCCGCCCTTCGTCTTTTATGTGGCGGGACTGCGCACTGGCAGCTGGATGTTGATCATCATGGTGGCCCTGATCGCCATCATCTTCCGTTTCCCGGAACTTCCCTGGGTGCGCACCGTCTACAGCCTGGATTTTCAGCTCCGCTTCGCCGCAACAGTCTCTTTCGTCTCAATCTTCGCCTTCGTTATGGACCACTCCCGGCGCAAGGCGCGTCAGGAGCTGATCAACATGGCGCGACTATACGAGAGAGCCGCGCGCACTGATGAACTGACCCAATTGCCGAACCGGCGCGATATGCAGCAGCAGCTTGAGAAAGAGTATTTCCGCTACAAACGTCACGGCAGCCACTTTTCCGTCATTTTGCTGGACATCGATCACTTCAAGATGATCAACGACACTTACGGTCACGACGCCGGCGATTTTGTGCTGATGAAAATTTCAGAACTACTTGTCGGCGCCTGCCGCAAAATGGACATGGCGGCGCGCTGGGGCGGAGAAGAGTTTCTCATTCAATTGCCGGATACGTCATTGGTGCAGGCCCTGACGCTGGCGGAAAGGCTGCGCAAGAACATCGCCGCCAGTCCGTTGCAGTACAAGAATCAGGAGATCAGCTACACCATCAGCTGCGGCGTTTGTTCTATCAGTCAGGCGAAAGATCTGGCCTCTCTACTGAAGCAGGCGGACGTCAACCTGTATCAGGCGAAAATCAAAGGCCGCAATATGGTGATCCCGTTAGTAGTGCAAAAGGCCAGTGAAGATGAGCCTGTCTAAACGCGTCAAAGCATCGCCAGAATGGCTTCCCACTCATGGTGCTGCACCGGCATCACGGAGAGACGGCTGCGTTTGACCAGGGCCATGTCCTGCAACGCCGGGTTAAGCTTGATCTCCGCCAATGGGACGACGCGGTTCAATTTACGCACAAACTTCACCGATACACACCACCAGCGCGGATTGTCCTGTGTCGATTTCGGGTCGTAGTACGGCGACTCCGGATCAAAAGAAGAGGGGTCCGGCCAGGCCTCCCGGCACACTTCCGCGATGCCCGCCACACCAGGTTCCGGGCAGCTGCTGTGATAGATGAACACCTGATCGCCCTCTTTCATCTCGTCACGCATAAAATTACGCGCTTGATAGTTACGCACGCCATCCCAGCCTGACACGCCATCCGGGGAGTTCGCCAGATCATCAATGCTGAAAGCGTCGGGTTCGGTTTTCATCAGCCAATACGCCATGAGTTGTTCCTCCTGTTGAGCCGAAAGGTGGCGGGGCTAAACAATAAATGCAAAGACAAAAAAATTCTAACCCCATCCTCCCTTAAAATTCCTGACGTGGGCGCTTACAATACCTGACTGAATTAATCGGACATTACATCGTCCCAGTAACCGGAAAAGAGTATGAAAAAGATTGTTATCTGCGTCGGCACGGTATACGGCGCCGCACTGGAAACCGCTGAGGCGGTGCAAAAGGCGCTGACGGATAAAGGGTATGAAGTTCGGGTGGCGCAAAACCCCACTCTCGAAGACATAACAGAAGCGGACTCCGCCGCTTTGATCTGTACCTCAACCACCGGCAGCGGCGACTTGCCTGACAACATTGCGCCCCTATATGCCGCGCTTACCACAGAGTTCCCCAATATCGTCGGCAAGCCTTTCGGCCTCATCACTCTGGGCGACAGCTCTTATTTCGACAGTTATTGCGGCGCGGGGGATCAAATGGAGTACGCCATGACTGAGCTTGCGGCGGTAAGAGTCGGAGACGGACTCAAGATCGACGCGATGGAAACCGCTGATCCAGCGGCGGAGGCCATTACTTGGGCGCTGGAGTGGGCGCAGCAATTGCCGTAAGTCCCCCCCGTCGCACGGTTTACCAACCGCTTCTCGCAGGCCACTGCTTCTCAGTGGTCTGCCTTTTATCGCTGCAATAAACGCCCAAGGTTGGCGCGAACGCCCATCCCTTCCTAATCTTAAACTGTAACCGCCGCCTTCGCTTCGCCCCATTATCGCCATTGTGGGACGACGCTAATTGTTGAACTCAGAAGAACAATGCCCAATATCAAAGCGTTTCTGTTCCTGTGCCTGCTCATTCTCAGCGCCCATTGTCCGGGGGAAACGGACACGCCGCTCAACAACATCAGCGCTGAGGATAAGTCCATCCCGACTCTCGCCTATTGGCGGGATAACTCCGGAGAAGTAAACCTGGAGACGCTGCTTGGCGATCCCGACCGTCCCTGGGAGATTATCGCCGCTAACCACGCCAACTTCGGTTACACCAACGACAGCTTCTGGTTCCGGTTCACGCTCGCCAACGCATCCGACAAGCCGAAACGTCGCTTGTTAGTTGTAAGAGCGCCTCATCTGGATGATGTTTTATTCGTAGAACTGATCAATGGGGAAGTCGCCCGGAGCAGTCAAACGGGCGAATACTACCCCTTCCCTCAACGGGAAACCCTGCATCCTCTTTATATCTACCCGGTAGAACTCGAACCAGGCGAGTCTCATGAGTTTATCTTCCGCATCCAAAGCGAAGGCTCCCTGAGCCTGCCGCTGGAGATCTGGAAGGAGGACGCGTTCTACCTGCGCAATGACCGGGAAGCCCTCACCCACGGCCTGTATTACGGATTTCTACTCTTCGTCGTGACATTCAACCTGTTTATTTTTCTCGCACTTCGAGAGCCTATGTACCTGTTCTACGTCATCTTTACCTTGATGATCCTGTTAGTGCAGGCGACGCTGCAAGGCCGTACGTTCCAGTTTCTCTGGCCTGGCGCGCCACAGTTGCAGAACTTCACCATTTTGATCTCCGTGCCGTTGATCGCCCTGTCAGCCGCGGAATTTTCCCGGCGTTTTCTGAAACTGCCTGTCAAAGCCCCACGCCTGAATTATCTGCTGATCGGCATCAGCATCGCAGGCGCCGCCTCTATCGTCGGCGTATTCGCAGCGCCGCCGCACCTGTCAAAGGGCGTCTCCACTGCGCTGGTGCTAATCACCGATCTGATCCTCGTTATTATCGGCCCTTACCTTTGGTGGAAAGGCGTGCGCTCCGCCCGCCTGTTTACCTGCGCCTGGCTGATGCTGGAGCTGGGCGCCAGTTTAACCCTGTTGCTGGTCCTCGGTGTTGTTCCGCATAACCTGCTGACCGCCTACGGCTTCGAAATTGGTTCTGCGGCAGAAGCCGTGCTGCTGTCAGTCGCCATTGTGGAGCGTATCTATGTCGAGCGAAACGAGCGCCTCAAGGCCCAGGAACAAATCATCGAAGAGCAGCAGGAACTGCAATTACTGGAGCAGCGCCGCCTATACGAAGCAACGCACAGTCATGTCACGGAGTTGCCCAGCCGCGCCTATCTGGAGCGTTTCATCACAGACCGAATCAGCGCCCGGCCCGAGTCCCCCTTTATGGCCTGTTTGATCAGCCTGCAGCGTTATCGCGACATTGACCGCACCCTGGGCAATGAGAACGCGCGCCAGTTGATGTATCAGATCGCCCACCAGCTCAACGAGTTCATTGAAACGCTGGATGGCGTGATCGCCATAGAACAGTCCGTACAGGGGCCACTCTATGTGGCGTCGCTGGATGAAATCACATTGGCGATGTTGCTGGAGCGGCGCCGTGACAGCGAGGCGGATCACGAGGTGCAGGCGCTTTCCAATTTCCTGGGGCGGCGCATTCAGTTTGGTTACCTGTCACTGGACCTTGATCCCCGTTTCGGTTTGGCCGCGTACCCCACCCATACCGACAACGCGGAAGGTCTGCTGAGACTGGCCCGCATCGCCTTGGACGCTACTCACCACAGCAAAGGCTGTGCGGCGATTTACCAGTCCCAGTACAACCCCTACAGCGAGCGCCGCCTTACCTTACTGGCTGAACTGGATAAGGCTATAGACGCCAACAGACTCAGTCTGCACTTCCAGCCGCAACTGGATATTAACGCCGATGTCATCACGGGATTCGAGGCTTTGATCCGCTGGACTCATGACGACTTCGGGCCGGTCTTCCCCGATGAGTTCATTCCGTTAGCGGAGCAGGCCGGCCATATCACCAAACTCACGCTTTGGGTGATCAAACAGGCTCTGGCCCGTTTACACGAATTAAGCGAGGCTGGCTACGATGACATCGGCATTGCCGTGAATATTTCCATGGTGGATCTGGAAAGCGACAGCTTTATCGAGAAAGTGCAACAATTACTGGATAGCGCCAGCGTTCCCTCCTCGCGGTTGACGCTGGAGCTCACAGAAACTGCGTTAATGCGCGATCCCGAAGGGGCGCTCTGTGCGCTGCAGGCCCTCAGAGCGTTTGGCGTGCTGATTGCGCTGGATGACTTTGGCGTGGGTTACTCATCCCTGTCTTATATTAAGAAACTGCCCTTGCATAAGGTGAAAATTGACCGTTCGCTGGTCACCGATCTCGCCAGCGCCCCGGACGCCGACATCGTCGCTCGCACCGCCATCGAAATGTCCCACGGGCTCGGCTACGAAGCCATCGCCGAAGGTGTGGAGGATGTCGAGTCGCTCAACCTGCTGCGCTCCATGCATTGCCGCTATATCCAGGGCTATTGGCTGGCCCGACCGATGCCCTGGGAATTCGCTATTGAATGGTTGCGCACCTACGCCGCCCATGCTCAGGAGCGGGCGGCGGAACGGGACGTACGCGCCAAGTCCGGCTGAGGGGATTACAGCGCAGACACCAGACGAGTTTCACCGATTTTCATGACCTGCCTTTGCGGCCCTGAGCCAGGAGCCAGAAAGCGGTCCCGCGGCTCCCAAAACGGCTCCGTGGTCAGCCGCACTGTGCCCCAGTGCATCCCCACTAATCGCGCCGCCTTCAGGTCCTTGCCCATTGAAATCGCTTCTTCCGGGCTGGCGTGCACCCCCGCGAACACCTCCCGCGGCGCATAGGCCCCGATCGGCACAAGGGCGATATCATAGGGCCCGGTCAGCTCGCCAATATGCTTAAACTCATCGCCATACCCGGTATCGCCAGCGAAAAAACACTTAACTCCCCCACCTTCTATCGCGAAGCTGGCCCACAATGTCTGGTCCGCATCCCAGAGGGAGCGCCCGGAAAAGTGATATGCCGGCAACGCGGTATAACACACGCCCTGGATACGACAGCTCTGGTACCAGTCCAGCTCAATAATCTTGCGATATCCCAACCGGATAAAATCCGGGCGTAATCCCAAAGTAGTGACCACCTGCACGTTCTCTTTGTTTTTCACCTTCGCCAAAGTCGGTGCGTCGAAGTGATCATAATGGTTATGAGACATCACGATGACATCTATATGCAGGTCTTCAATCTGCAGCGGCGACGCCACCAGACGCTTGGGACCGCTGAACTGCAGAGGCGAGGCCCGCTCGCCCAGAAACGGGTCCGTCAGTATGGCCAGATCTCCCAAACGCAGATAAAAACAGGACTGCCCCAGCCAGGTCAGGCTTTGCTCCGCCTGCGCCGCCGCCAATTCCGCCACCGCCGCATCACGGCGCAGACAGTGATCGTGGGTGGCTCGCACCGAGTCATTGCCATGACGGAACAGCTCCCAAAGGACTTTCGCCATTTCGGAAGAATGTCGGCCATCGTGATGCCCTCCTGGCGGCGACCGGAAGCGACCGCCTACATGGTGGGGACGATTGCGGTATGCGTGGGGAACATCCAGGTCCAGTATTTTGGTCATGCGCCAGTCTCTCAGTGATATTGGAAATCTTCCGCCCCCGAGCTCTCCAGAGGCGTTTATTGTTACGAATAAAGCACACTTAGTAGCTTAATGGCTCAAACTAGTAGCTTAATGACTCAATCCGTGCGTCGACGAATCAGCGCTTCCTGCGCGGTTGACGCCACCAGTCGACCTGAACGGTCATAGATCAGCCCACGGTTAAAGCCGCGACCATGAGAGGCGCTGGGGCTGTCCATCGCATACAGCAACCAGTCATCCACGCGAAAGTCGCGATGGAACCAGACAGCATGATCCAGGCTCGCCACCTGCATGCCTCGCTGGAAAAAAGAGACGCCATGGGGATGCAGACTGGTTCCCAACAAACCGAAGTCAGATGCATAAGCCAGTACGCATTGATGCCAGCGCGCGCCCTCAGGCATATCGCGCACTGCCCGAAACCAATTGTACTTTTTCGGCTCCTGCTTCTCTGGATTCAATGGATTGACCGGATTCAACGGACGGATTTCTATCGGGCGTTCACGAGTCAGCTGCTCACGGCGACTCTCCGGAATCAGATCCTTGAAACGACGACGCATCTCCAGTTCCGAAGCAACGCCTTCCGGCGCCGCCACATCGACCATCGGCTCTTGATGTTCAAACCCCTGTTCCGGCGTCTGAAACGAGGCGGTGAGAGTGAGTATTTCCTTACCGTGCTGCCGCGCGGCGACACGTCTGGCGCTGAACGAGCGACCGTCACGTATCGGCGTCACCTCATAAATAATGTCATGATCCGGATCGCCGGCGCGCAAAAAATAAGCGTGCAGGCTATGAGCGATCCGCGTCTCGTCGACAGTACGATAGGCCGCCATCAGCGCCTGACCGACCACCTGACCGCCAAACACATTCTTAAATCCCAGGTCTTCGCTTGAGCCCTGAAACAGGTAATCGTCAAGCGCGCGCAACTGCAACAAATCCAACAATTTCTGGACTACATCGTTCATCTCGCATTCCTGTTTGAGTAGGTCATAAAACTTTAACTGACCGCCGGCCAGCAGTAAATCAACCCGCTTTCCGAGACGGCTTGCATCAGGCTTCAAATGACCCTAACCTAAAACAGGTCGCCCTGCTGCTGACTTAAGCGTGGGCCGCCCGCCCTGTTATTGACTTGGAAGACGTCTAAGTATAAAAAGCAGCCCGCAGCTATCGGGCTGGCTAACGATCAATACTACAGCTTCCGGAGACCGGCAAAATGAAAAACGCCGTCAATATCGCCTTTCCCGACCCCGCTTATTCGCACGCATGTCCGGGCTGCGGACGTCCGGCTCAATGCGACCTGGAGAAAGGCAAATCCACTTGCTGGTGCTTCTCTCTCCCGTCTTCGGGGCTGACTTCCGAGCTGTTCACGGAAGGCGCCAAGTGTTACTGCAGAAGCTGTTTGAACGAACGCCTGCAAGCCAAACAACGCGACGCGGACGCCGCAGACTGACCCCATTGGATCGCGCTTGCTGCGCATTCCACAATGGCTGTGAGCCTTGCTCCCTCCGTGACCAATCAATGATTCTGAATATAATGATAATCCAGGTTTGGTAAACTTTGGCCCGGCGCCATTTTGAGCTAGTATGCCAGCCAAATAACGTACAACTGAACGAGATAAGAAAAGTTCAACTGGGGAAGACAGATAGACTCTGCATCCGGCCTTGTCGCCGCCTCAAATCAAACACGGACTACCGAATAATGTTTATTTCCAAAAAGCTATACCGTCTCTTCACCGCCTCCTCCCTGGCCCTGGCGATTGCAGCCTGCAGCAGCACTCCCGTGTTAAAGCAGGAGCCCGCCGCCGTTTCTCTGGATGAGGCGAAGCAGCTATACGCCCAAATGGAAACCGCGCGTGACAACGATGTGCACCTGTATGCGCCGGACGCTTATGGAAAAGCCGTGGAAGCCTACAATGAAGCGCTGGACCTTTCCCGCAGCAAACCCACCGTCGCCGCCGCTAAAGCCCAGGCAGGCCTGACTTACGCCGCCCAGGCGGAAAAGCAGGCGGACGCCGCCCGCGGCAAACTGCAAGCCATAGAGAACGCCCGTCAGGCGGCGATAGCCGTGAGCGGAGATGAGCTGCTCGGAGACGAGTTCGCTTCCGCCGACAAGCAGCTGCGCGATATCGCCGCGCAACTGGAGAAACAACCCGGCGCCGACAACAGCAAAGCCCAGACCGCCCTCGCAGGCGTATACCGGGATATCGAACTGCGCTCACTGAAACTGGACGTGACAGGCAAAGCCCGTAAGGCGATCGAGCAGGCGCGTAAAGAGGATATCGACGACCGCGCCCCCAAAACCCTGCGGGTAGCGGAAGAGGAAATGCTGCTGGCCCTGTCCACCCTGGAAAATGACCGCACCCAGCAGGAAAAAGCCCGCCGCCACGCCAACAACGCCCTGACTCAAGTGGAACACGCCCGCGCCATCGCCACTCAGGCCGCAGACTTCGACACCAAAGACGCCAGCCTGGAAGATATTTTACTATGGCACGAAGCCAGACTGGCCGAGGCCGTGCAGCCTGTCGTTCCTGAAATTCCTTTCGAGAAAGGGCCGGCGCAGGTCAAAGAGTCCATCAACGAAGCCCTGAACCGACTACAGCAGGAAAAGCTGACTCTGCGTCATGCTTTGACGGAGGCGGAAGTCCGCGAGGTCCAAAGCGCCGCCAGTCTGGAAACAATGAAGCAGGAAATGGAGCAGAAGCTGTTAGCCGTCCAGTTGGAAACCGATGCGGCCAAACGCGCCAACGAAGAGATTCAACGCCGCTTTGAGTTTGTACAAGAGCTGTTTACCCTGACGGAAGCCGACGTTTACCGGCAGAACGCCAATGTCCTGATCCGCGCGCATGGCTTCAAATTCGCCTCCGGCTCCAGCGAAGTGCAGCGGGACAACGTGACCCTGCTGAACAAAATCATCGACGCAATTGAAGCCTTCCCCAATTGCAAAATTCGCATTTCCGGTCATACTGACAACCGCGGCGATCGGGCCCTGAACCAGTCTCTTTCTGAGAAGCGCGCCAGCAACGTCGCCAAGTTCCTCGCCAATGTCGGCAGCATAGATTCCAGTCGGATAGAAGCAGAAGGCTTCGGAGCATCCCGTCCGGTGGCGAACAATGACACCAAAGAAGGGCGCGCGGCTAATCGCAGAGTTGAAGTGCTGATTATCAACGACGCCAATCTACCTTAGTTCAATATTTCCTTGGTAACTTATGAAAATAGCCATTTTGTCGCGCAATCCTTCTCTTTATTCCACCTCCCGTTTGAAGGAGGCAGGTGAAAAAAGGGGGCATGAGGTGCATGTAATCGACACACTGCGTTGTTACATGAACATGGCGACCCACAAACCCACCATCCATTACCAGGGTCAGGTGCTGGAAGGGTTTGACGCCATCATTCCCCGGATCGGCGCATCCATCACTTTCTACGGCACGGCGGTATTGCGCCAGTTCGAAATGATGGGAGTATTTCCGCTGAATGAGTCCGTGGCCATCTCACGCGCCCGCGACAAATTGCGCTCATTGCAGTTGCTCTCACGCAAAGGCGTGGGCATGCCGGTCACCGGATTCGCCCACTCCCCTGACGACATTCGCGACCTGATCTCCATGGTCGGCGGCGCACCGCTGGTCATCAAGTTGCTGGAAGGCACGCAAGGCATTGGCGTGGTGCTGGCGGAAACCCGCAAAGCCGCAGAGAGCGTTATCGAAGCCTTCATGGGCCTGAAAGCCAACATTCTGGTGCAAGAGTTCATTAAGGAAGCCGGCGGCGCCGATATTCGTTGCTTCGTGGTTGGCGATAAAGTCGTCGCCGCCATGAAAAGACAGGCGCAACCGGGCGAATTTCGCTCCAACCTGCACCGGGGCGGCCAGGCGTCCGTGATCAAGATTACTCCGGAAGAGCGCTCTACTGCGGTAAGAGCCGCCCGCGTCATGGGTTTGAACGTGGCTGGGGTCGACTTGCTGCGCTCCAACCACGGCCCCTTGGTCATGGAGGTTAACTCTTCACCGGGTCTGGAAGGCATAGAGAACGCAACCGGCAAGGATATCGCCGGTTTGATTTACGCCTTTATCGAGAAGAAGATTCAGGAAAATAAATCCAGCACCCGCACCAAAGGACAGGGCTGAGACGAACAAGGCCCCATTCAATCGCGATGAATGGGGTCCAATTGCTGGGCCAGCTTTTGTTTTTCCATCACATAGGCCCCAGTTAAGGCAAATCCTTCCAGCCCGCCGTCAGCATTAACAAACAGGGCTTTCACGTCACAATCTCCAGACTGCTCTACCTGCCAATCCCCATCCGCACCTACAGGCGGAGGGGCTACGACTACCGGACATGCGGGGGTTTTCACCACTACCGGCATCACCCCGTAACTGACTTGGGTCGGCTCGCCGGCCAGACTTTTCGCCAGCGCTTTGGCGCAGGCCATCAACGGCAACACATACAAAAGCACATGGCCGTCCACTTCCGCACAGTCGCCCAAGGCGTAAATATCCGCAGCGCTGGTGCGCATTTCCCGATCCACGACGACACCGCGCTTAACTTGAATGCCTGCGTGCTTGGCAAGCGCCGTCCGCGGCCGCAACCCGACGGCGGAGAGTACAATATCCACCCGTACTTTGACGCCGTTATCCAGCGTCAGCTCCACGCCATCGCCAACATCTTCAACCGCTGTCGCCACCTGCCCCAGATGAAATACCGCACCTTGCCCTTGCAGGCCTTTCACTACGGCATCACCTGCCGCTTTCGGCAGCATCCCTGGCAAGGCAGTATCAGAAGGCGCAATCAACTCGACTTCATAGCCGCCTTGCAACAGATCGTTAGCAAACTCACAACCAATCAGACCTGCGCCGAGAATCGCCACCCTCTTCTTGCCATGCAACGCGTCCCGGATACGACGGTAGTCCATTAGATCATTGACCGCAAACACCTTGCCTGCGCCAGAGCCGGGAATGTTCAGCTGAATGAGATCCGCGCCCCAGGCCAACACCAGCTTACTGTACGTCAAGGCCTCTTCGCCGATAAACAGGCGGCGTTCCTCCGGGTCCAAGGCCGTCACTGTGGCGAAAGTACGCACTTCAATATTCAATTGCTCGGCCATCTTGCCGGGATCGGCCATGGAGAGCTGGTCTGCGGTTTTGGCCTTGGCGAAGCCGGTGGAGAGCATGGGTTTGGAGTAAGAATGACCGTCGTCCGCCGTCAGCATCAGCACCGGCGCGTCCTTATTGAGTTTGCGGAACTCACGAGCAAGCGTGTAGCCAGCGAGACCGGTTCCGATAATGACGATGGGCGCAATATCCGGCATGACGTATCCTTTTAAGTTTTCAGTAGAAAATTGAGCGACTTGGCGAGGGAATTAGCCAACCTGAATCATTTCAAAGTCTTCTTTGCCAACGCCACAGTCTGGGCAAATCCAATCTTCCGGCACATCTTCCCAGCGCGTTCCGGGAGCGATACCGTCTTCGGGCCAGCCTTCCGCCTCATCATAAATGTATCCGCACACTACACATTGCCATTTACGCATCACAGTATCCTATTCAATTTTGTCAAAAAAGCCGCAAAGAGCTTCTTATTTATGGTAAAACGCCTGATTCACAGTGTGTGCATTTATAAGGTTCCGGCCGGCATTGATCAAGTCATTCCGGGGCTAAATCGTTATACTGGGCTTTGTTGAGACGCTGACGTCGCCAATAAATCCTGTAACATATTAAATTATTAGAAAATTCATCATTACAACGGTAACTCTCAGGTAATTCCAATGTCCCATAGTATGGAAAACATGCAGCAGGTATTTCAGGAAGCAGACTGCTTATTTGACGAAGCGCAGGTAGATCAGGCGATTGATCGTCTGGCGCAGGAAATCACGGCGCAACTGAAAGACAGCAACCCTCTGGTGTATTGCGTGATGACCGGCGGCGTCGTATTCGCTGGCAAACTGCTGCCCAAGCTGCGCTTTCCTCTGGAAGTCAGTTACATTCACGCGACTCGCTATAATAATCAGACCAGCGGCGGCGGCCTGAAATGGAAAGTAGAGCCCGTGGAAAACCTGGAAGGGCGCACTATCCTGATTCTCGACGACATCCTTGATGAAGGAACCACTTTACACGCCATCTGCGATTACTGCGACGGCAAGCAGCCGGAAAAAGTCTATACCGCCGTACTGGTGGACAAACAGCATGAGCGTAAAGTCTACCCCGGCCAGAAGTGTGATTTCACTGGTCTGGAAGTCGCGGACCGCTACATTTTCGGCTATGGCATGGATTACAAAGGCTACTGGCGCAACGCTCCGGGAATCTACGCTGTAAAAGGCCTCTAAACCCTGCCCGCTCGGGCTCCAAATGATTAATATGCCAATGGTATTGGCACATTAATAAAGAGGCGCATGGAGGCGACGGCGAGCCGCGGGAGACAGGACCTGACATGGGCAGCCCTGTCGTTGCAGACATGTAGAAGGAAGCTATTTGTCTGCCTGAATAATAATTTACTAACAGGCGATGCTGGTTCCTTACCTATTATGCATGAAGCTAATCTGAGTCAGTTTCTGGTGCTGATTACAGCGGCGGTCGTCGTATCGTCGCTGTTCCGGCGTATGAACGTTCCCTCTGTCCTGGCTTACCTTGCGGTAGGCCTCGGCGTTGGTCCCACAGCCCTGGGCTGGGTGGACGACGTAGAGACAATCCAAGTGCTGGCGGAGTTCGGCGTGGTGTTTCTGCTGTTCTCCCTCGGGCTGGAATTCTCTCTGGCCAAGATGATTGCTTTGCGCAAGGTAGTGTTCAACCTGGGCGGCTGGCAAGTGGCGGTAAGCAGTTTGGTGATTTTCGGCATCGCCCGGCTGTTCCAGGCCAGCACCGAGGAGGCCATCATTATCGCCGGCGCATTAGCGTTATCCTCCACAGCAGTAGTCAGCAAAGAGCTGGTGCAGCGTAACGAACTGGGTCAGCCCCACGGCGTGATGTCGATGGGAGTGCTGCTGTTTCAGGATCTGGCTGCAGTTATCTTTTTGATTCTGGTGCCGTTTCTGGCCGGCGGGTCGGATAGTTCACTGGCCGCCGCTCTGGCCATCACCCTGGGTAAAGGCGCGCTCTTGTTCGCGCTGATGCTGGCGATCGGCAAGTATCTGTTGCCGTTCATTTTTTCGGAAGTCGCCAAATCTCATTCAGAAGAGCTGTTTGTACTGACCGTGTTGATGGTGTCGTTATTGGCCGCGGCGTTGACGCACAGCTTCGGTCTGTCTATGGCCCTGGGCGCGTTCATCGCGGGCATGATGCTGTCCGAAACTCACTATAAACATCAGATTGAAGCGGATATCCGTCCTTTTCGCGACCTGTTGCTCGGCCTGTTTTTCATCAGCGTCGGCATGATCGTCGACTTCGGAGAAGTCGTCGCGAACTGGCCTTGGATACTTCTCATCACCGCGATGCTTCTGGCGGCGAAAGCCACGCTGATCGGAGTGCTGGCGTATCGTCACCAGAAAGACAGGGCGGTAGCGTTGAAAACCGGACTTTACCTGGCTCAGGGCGGCGAGTTCGGATTCGCCCTGTTTGCGTTGGGAGAAAAGTTTCAACTCATCTCCAAACAAGCCGGCGCGGTAGTCATTACCACTGTCATTCTCAGCATTACCTTGACTCCCGGGCTGATGAGCCTCGCACGTCACCTCAGCACCCGCTTTCCCTCCGATAAAGGCCAGGGCATGGCGCAGACCCGTGTCGAAGCGCTGACTGTCGCCTGCTCGGAGTTGGAAGGTCACGCCATCGTTTGCGGATTCGGCCGCGTTGGCCAGACGGTCGCCCGGTTCATGCGCCGCAGCGCCATGCCCATGACCGCCGTGGACAAAGATCCGGTGCGGGTAAAAGAAGCCGCCGCCGCAGGCGAGCCAGTTCATTTTGGCGATTCCGAGCGTCTGGACATTCTCAAAGCCCTTGGCCTGGAAAGAGCTCGCCTGATTATCATCACTTACGCAGATGTGGACAAAAGTCTGGCGGTCATTCGCAAGGTGCGCTCAACCGGTTCTCAAGTGCCGATTCTGGTGCGCACGGCGGACGACTCCAAGATGACGCTGTTGCAAGAAGCCGGCGCCACGGAGATCGTGCCGGAGACGCTGGAGGCCAGCTTGATGTTGGTCACCCAAGTGCTTACCCTTATGGGCGCGCCGGCAAGGAAAATTCATCGCCAGATCGAAGAAGTCCGCCGCAGCCGCTATAAAATGCTGCATGGCTACTACCCAGGCATTAACTCCCAGTTGGTCGGCGCTGACGGGACGCCACTGGAAAAACTGCATGCACTGACGCTGCCTGACGGCGCCTACGGCTGCCATCGCTCACTGGCGCAAATGAAGCTGGCGGCCTGCAATATCGACAGCATCCGTCGCGGCGAAGAGGAGTTCTTCGACCCCACTGGCGAGTTTATCCTGCAACCCGGCGACACACTGATTCTGCATGGCTCGGCGGATCAGGTTGAACAGGCGGAAAACAGATTGCTGGGCGGCTGAGCTTGAACGCGATATCAATCCACACACTAAAACAGGATTCTGTCTGGTTATGAAATCCCAAGGGCGTCCAGCTCCTTCCCTGGCGGAGCAGTTCAAGGCGAAATTGCCGGTCTACATTGACCTCACGCGACTGAACCGCCCTATCGGAACCTATTTGCTGCTTTGGCCTACCCTGTGGGCGCTATGGCTGGCCTCAGAGGGCGCGCCCTCCATCAAGAACCTGTTCATTTTCATATTAGGTGTTTTGTTGATGCGTTCAGCCGGCTGTGTGATCAACGATTACGCTGATCGCCGCATAGACATGCACGTAGAGCGCACCAAGGGCCGTCCATTCGCCCAAGACAGGGTGACGGAAAAAGAAGCGCTTACACTGTTCGGCGTATTGGTCGGCATTTCATTTATTCTGGTGCTTTTCACCAACGCCCTGACGATCTATCTTTCCGCTGGCGCACTGGCGCTGGCTTCTACGTACCCTTTCATGAAACGACACACTTACCTGCCCCAGGTCGTACTTGGCGCCGCTTTCGCTTGGGGCATCCCCATGGCATTCGCTGCAGAGTTGGACGCCGTGCCGCAACAGGCGTGGCTTTTGTACACTGCGACAGTGGTTTGGACCGTCGCCTATGACACCATGTACGGCATGGCGGACCGGGAAGACGACCTCAAGATTGGCGTCAAATCCACGGCGATCCTGTTCGGTGAAGCCGACCGCGCCGCCGTGGCGGGACTGCAAGTATTGACCCTGGGCATGCTGTTTATGGTTGGCGCACAGTATGAACTGGGCGTCTATTATCAGGTTTCGCTGATCGTCGCCGCCGTCTTGTTCGTGTATCAACAACACCTGATTCGCGACCGCGAATCTCAACACTGCTTCAAAGCCTTTCTCAACAATCACTGGGTCGGCGCCGTCGTTTTTCTTGGTCTGGCGCTGGAATTCATCTTCCGCCCCTGACTAGGCTACGTCATGCCTTTTGTCCGGCCATCACAGGCCGGCCCCATTTCCATCACATTTATTAAGCGCCTGTCATATACTTGTAACAAAACGCCGTTGTAATAATTCGGCAATCGAGTATTCAAAAAGGTGTTTTGCATGGCAAGCAAACAAGTTCTCATTGTGGACGATGAGCCCGCCATCCGGGAAATGATCGCAGTCGCTCTGGAAATGGCCGACTATGACTATCTGGAGGCAGGAGACGCGCGGGAAGCGCATGCGTTGATCATTGATCAGAAACCGGACCTCATACTGTTGGACTGGATGTTGCCCGGCGTCAGCGGCATTGAATTCGCACGCAGACTCAAGCGTGACCAAAACACCTCGGAAATCCCACTCATCATGCTCACCGCTAAAACCGAAGAGGACAACAAAGTCCAGGGCTTGGAAGTGGGCGCCGACGACTACATCACCAAGCCATTCTCTCCAAGAGAGCTGGTCGCCCGCCTGAAAGCTGTGCTGCGACGCACCGCCGTACAGGGTATGGAAACGCCCATTGAAGTCGAGGGGCTGCGACTGGACCCAGTATGTCACCGCGTCACCGCCAAAGGCGATGCGCTCAACATGGGCCCCACAGAGTACAAGCTCCTGCAGTTCTTTATGACGCATCAAGAACGGGTGTATACTCGCGGACAGCTTTTGGACCAGGTATGGGGCGGCAACGTCTATGTGGAAGAGCGCACGGTGGACGTGCATATTCGACGCTTACGCAAAGCGCTGGAGCCCAGCCATCATCATTTGGTTCAAACCGTGCGTGGGACGGGGTATCGCTTTTCGACACGAGCGCCATAAGCGCAGCGACCTGTCTTAAATAATAAATAATTCCAAAAGAAGTATTCATCAAAACGCATGCGCAATCACTGGCGTCATTATGCGCGGCTACTGGTTTACAGTTTGCTGGGCTGCATCGTTGTCGGACTTGTCATAGGCTCGGTAGCCTGGGCGCTGGTGTTTGGTCTTACCGCGTATCTGGGATGGACACTCACACAGGCGTTTCGGATGCATCGCTGGCTGTATCAGACGAAAATGGAAGACCCACCCGAGAGTCGCGGTCTCTGGGGGGACTTGTTTGACGGCATTCATCGTCTACAGGTGCAGCACTACCGCTCCCGTGACCGGCTGCAAGCGATGATTGACCGCATACAGGAATCCACCAACGCACTCAAAGACGCCGTCGTCATGACTAACAGCGAAGGCGCAATGGACTGGTGGAACCAGTCCGCAGAAAAGCTGCTCGGGTTCAAATACCCCACTGATCGTGGCCAACTCATCTATAACCTGATCCGCACACCGATTTTTAAACGCTATTTCGCCTCCAAAAAGTATCAGGAACCGCTGATCCTCAACGCCCCGAATAACCCCAACCTGAAGTTACAGTTTCACATCACTTTGTTTGGTGAAGATGATCGCTTATTGCTGGTTCAGGATGTCACCCGTCTGTATCGCCTGGAAGAAATGCGGCGGGACTTCGTCTCTAACGTTTCTCATGAGCTGCGTACGCCATTAACGGTTATTTCCGGTTATTTGGAAACCCTCATCGACAATGCTGACGATTTACCGCCGCGCTGGAATCGCGCCATGAACCAAATGCAGCAACAGGCGCAGCGAATGGAGGCGCTGGTTAATGATTTATTGCTTCTGTCCCGTATAGAAAATGACGGCTCAAATTTCAAAGCCACACTGGTGGATATAGACAGCATGCTGCGCGCCATCTGCAGCGACGCCCGAGCGCTCAGCCAGGAAAAAGGCCACCGGATAGAATTAAACCTGGAAAGCGCCGCCGGACTGACCGGTAACGAAACGCAGTTGCACAGCGCCTTCTCCAACATCGTCATGAATGCAGTGAAATATACCCCCGCCAATGGGGAAATCCGGGTGCGCTGGTTCGAAGATAAGAAAGGCGTGCATTTCGCCGTCAGAGACAGCGGCATTGGCATCGATCCCCTGCACATCCCCAGGCTGACGGAGCGCTTTTACCGGGCCGACCCTTCACGGGCCGCAGACACGGGGGGCACCGGCCTGGGCCTTGCTATCGTCAAACACGTCTTGATCAATCACGATGGGGAACTGGAAATCACCAGCCATATCGGCGCAGGAAGCACTTTTACCTGCCACTTCCCACGCGCCCGCATGGCGTCTGCGGAAGCGTTAGCGGAAGCCGAAGAAGTGAGGGATTAAATAAGCTTAGAATTTAGCGATAAACTTGGATAAGGACGCCATCTTATCCGGGTCTTCATCCACAAAACGGATAACGATACTGATAAAGTCCGTATCCACCCGTTTCTCCACGGCCTGAAGCATGTGCACATAGCCGTTGATCCGCTCAAGGGTCTCGCCATCGTCGACCTCTATGTCCACCACCGCCGGATCAAGAATCATCGGAAAACGTTGTCCTCGCTTGGCGATCACTTTCACTTCCGTCAGGGTAATAGCTTTAATCACGCAGGGCAGGTTGAACTCAGCAAAACGAATCTGCGCCAGGGCCTTCTTGCCTGAGACCGCTGGCGCAGACTTTTTCGGAGAAGAGGTTCCCCCAGTCAACAAGGCTGCGCTATCAGCAAAAGGACCAGGCGTCACGGCTGGCGCTGAGGTTTGTTTGGCGCTGTCGGACGCCTGCATCAATACGGAGGCGGAATCAGCGCCCGGTCGGGCGGAAGAAGTTTTTTCACCGGCGGCGCGTTTAAGCTTGGCGGCCAACTGTTTATTGACCTTCTGCGCCAGCATTTCAGGACTGAAGGGTTTTCCCAGATAATCGGAAACGCCGCTCTGCACCGCTTCCACGACATGCCCCCTGTCTCCACGGCTGGTAACCATGACAAAAGGCGTCTTCTTGTAGGCATCTTGACCCCGCGCCCACTGTAGCAATTCCAGCCCCGACATTTCAGGCATTTCCCAGTCGCACAGGATGAGGTCATAGTGCGTCTTATTCATCAGGATCTGCGCTTTTTTCCCGTTGATGGCTTCTTCTACCGTCACTTGAGGAAAATAGGTGCGCATCGCCCGCTTCACCATATCGCGAACGAAACTCGCGTCATCAACCACCAACACCTTTAAAGCCATGTCAGAGCTACACTTTCCGTTAATCACATAACTATAAGGCTAGCACTGTCTGACAAATTTCCCACTTTATTCAGTACTTAAGCGGCGGCGCGGCATTCGCGCCGCCGCAACGGGATTACCTGACCGTCACACCAGAGCCAGAGGTAGGATTCGACTTCGGCAACTGGCCATGTTCTTCCAGCCAGAATTTAACGCCGCCAGCGACCGCCGCCTGCATGGACACCAGATTCACAATAGGAATCAGAGTGCTGCCCCAAACGCCCAGGCCGAATCCAAGCGTCCGACTACGACGCTCGCGCATGAAGCGAATAACGTCGTCGATCTTGCGCTTATTGTTGTCCGCAGGATAGTCCACAAACTCCAGCGCCATAATCCAGGAAGAGAATACCGCCCAGAGCACCGGCGACAATAGGTTTACCAGGGGAATAAAACTGAGCACAAATGTAACTACAAATAGACCTAAAGCGCGAGGCAAGTAATAAAGAAACTTTTTGACCTCACGCCAAACACTGGCGGGAATATTCTTGATCACTTGCTTCCAGGGAGTATCCTCATCCACCTCTTTGCCTGTCAGCAACTTCTGCGTCTGTTCCGCCAGCAGCCCGTAGAACGGAGCGCCCACCAGAGTGGCGACAAACACAAAGGTATAAAACACCAATACGCCAACCAGTATCGCGAACACCAACCATACCAGCCAGCGCAAGAATGACAGCCAGTCTGGAAGCCAGTTGACCATGGCGTCCACCCAGCCGGAGAAATAGGCGCCCATGCCCCAGATGAAGCCAACAAACACCAATATATTGATAATCAATGGAATAACAACGAAGACCCGCAGTTTGGGATGCTGAATCAGGCGAAACCCTTCCAGCAGGTCGTTGAAACCTTTAGCGAATAATTTCACGCTCTTTTCCTTTCTGCCTCATACAAATAATTAGTGAGAGTCGCCGCTGGACTCAATTTATGGGCTCCGCGCTCAAGCGAAACCGGGACGCGCTCATCTTCATTTGAAATGTCTGCAACTGACGGTAGCGCATATCCACCTGAATCAATTGCGTCAACGCATCTCGAAGTTCAGGGTCCACGGCGCAGCCGAACATGATCGCAGATATAGCCGTGGAGGGAAACTTGCAAAGGGACAACAGCTCACCATCCCATTGTATTTGCTTCTGCCCGGTATCCAGCGGACGCAACAAACGCCACTCGCCTTCCCCAGCGAATTCAGGAGACCGCTGAAACAATGGGCTGAACCCAAACGCTCCGGTTTGCGGTCTTTCGTCTACGTATTCAAGCTTTTTGAATGTTTGCGGATTATCGAGATAATGTCCTTCCGTCAGAGCCGCCTTATCCACGTCGATCGCCAATGCCACGCCACGATGACGATCCCCCTGAAATCGCCATAAGGCGAGGCTTTCAAAGGACTCGTACAAACTGAGCACACCCAGAGATTGCAAAAAGCGAGGACTGAGAAACAATGGTTCGCCGCCCGCCCCCTGCAGCAGGATGGCTTCGATCTCTTTACGCTTGCGTCTGGCTTGCTGCAGATAGTAATCAAACGTGACCAGACTGCTAAGCTCCTCGGGTAACGCCTCGTATTGCCGCTTTACTTCCGCCATGAACTCCGCTTGAGTGATTTCCCTGACTGAAGCCTTCGCCAGAGGCAACTCTGAAAATAAAAACGGATCATGCAAACTGGCCAGCCCTCGCAAAGGCAGTTTGCCCTCTCTCAAGATGGTAATGCTCAGCTTGTCGGCGTACAGATATAATTTCATGTTTTGCTGCCCAGGAAGCGCCTTCGCATGTTCAGATTGTCTCAATTATATAAAAGCCTGATCGACCTTGGGGGCCATTGGTCCGCCCGCGTCGCCTTCTATGCGCTAATGGTAATAGGACTCGCCATTGCGCTCACCCCCAACGAATACACTCCGCTTGGAACCGTCAACGACAAAATTCGACACGCCTTCTCCTTCGCCGTCATGAGCGGCATGGCCATGTGGAGCCATCGCCGCAGCCAAGTACTTCATGTTTTTCTCGCCATGACAGGCTATGGGCTGCTGATTGAAGGTTTACAAAGCCTGATCCCCTACCGCGACGGCAGCCTGGGAGATATCCTGGCGAACACCATCGGCATTGCAATTGGCGTATATCTCGCAAACTGGCTGGTTGTCTCCGCTCGTTCTATTAAGACTTCAGCTTAAGACAAGGACGCCAAACTTTCGCCAGAAGCAGGCTTATAAAGAAAATGCACTAATGTATTAGTAGTAAGAATTTGACCCAAAACTTTGTAGGAAATATCTCACAAAGCCGTAGGAGATTGGCGAAACTTACTGTAGTCATTACGGATTTACTTACTAAGACATTTCATAACACTATGTTTTATATGACAAATACAAAAACACCTTAGCTTAGCGGCGTATTCGCGATGAGGGATTGTCACAAAAACGCCATTCGGCCCGAGGTATATTTATAACCGTCAGGGCAGACAAGGAAATGGAATCCAGCCAGGATGGTTTCTTCGCAGGAAGCGAAGGGAAGCAGGGATAAGGAATGATGCTTGAGGGAATTTTTGGATCTAATCCAGGAATAAAACAGGATAAAGTTGGCGCATAGGATGGCGCTTTACCAGGGAACGGCGGATGGGATATCCAAAACCTATTCCAAATGAGGCGACCTAATTAGTCGCCTTTTTTTCGTCTATCATAAGACGGCGCCCTGATAGATTCTCACTTCATTAAACTCTTCAAACTCATTCAGATCAGGAAACGTCCTGCCAGTAGCCTTTGTCGCCAGCCTGTATCCCGGGGCAGCAAGGTCTCGTACTCGTGAGTCCGCCAATAACACTTTCTTTGCTCTAGTGCGCCATTCGGGAAGCCATTGCAAGTTCTCCCGGTCATAAAGAACATCCGCTGCTGTGATCACATCCGGCTCGCCCATTACTGGAAGCATTCCGCACACCTCTACCTGCACGCCGTTCAGCAAAGCATTCTCCGTCGCCGCCACTCTTGCAGCCAGATCCAGATCACACGCCAAGATGGTCGCCGCTCCCGCCAGCGCGGCGGCGATGGCCACAACGCCAGACCCTGATCCAATATCCCATACAGCTTTATTCTTCACTAAACCAGGATGATCAAGAATATAGCGGGCCAAAACTTGGCCACTGGCCCAACAGAAACTCCAGTACGCCGGCTCTGCGACAACAGCTTGCGCCTCGTCATGGGAAAGCGGTCCTTCCATGACGCTCGGATCGAACAAATGCAGGCGGATTTCAGGGATTAGCGGCGGTGCGCCCGCCAGTAAAGCGCCTCGAGGTAAAGTGCGTTGCAGTAATGACAGTAAGTGAGCTGGCATAGGACTGAAAATCAATTGTTGACGTAAATTAAGGAAAAAACGCAAATTTCGGGGAACAGCGGTCATTTAATCAGAATATTCAGCAAATTTGTAAGAATCCAGTCCAGAAAAAATTACGTATTCCTACTTTTGCAAAATCGCGTCAGAATTTTGTCGCACCTACGGAAATGCACTTATTGCGCGGCTAAGCCCAGGATTCCGCGCATAAAAGCGCTTGGCAGAGCGCCGGCTTCTGCTAGACTAGCGCTGTCTGGCTTCAATGCCCGCGCGCTCGCCGTCATCCTTTGCAACGCAATACCTAACCCCACCCATCCCAGGTGGCGAGCGCTGACGCATAAGAACTAAAACCGCTAAGGAGTCTTCAATGGAGAACCTAGATCAGTATTTTGATAAGGCTGTCGAATTGGTGATGGAGTACGCGCCACAATTGTTGCTCGCCATCATTACTCTCATTGTAGGTATGTGGCTGGTCAACAAGGCGCTCAAATTCACTGACGACCGCCTGCAGAAGAAGTTTGACCCCACACTCACCAAGTTCGTTCACAGCCTTGCGTCGGTGGGTCTCAAGGCGTTGCTGCTGGTCAGCGTGGCGCAGATGGTGGGCATTGAAACGACTTCCTTTATCGCCGTACTGGGCGCCGCTGGTCTGGCTGTCGGCCTGGCTCTACAGGGCAACCTGTCGAACTTCGCCAGCGGCATCATGATTCTGGTGTTCAAGCCCTTTAAAGTCGGTGACGTGATAGATGGAGCCGGCTACATCGGCACAGTCAGAGAGATCCAGATTTTCACTACGGTAGTAATGACGCCGGACAATCGCCGAGTCGTTATTCCTAACTCCAATCTGGCTAATAACCCTCTGATAAATATCGCAGCGGAAGCAACCAGACGTGTGGACATGGTTTTCGGCATCAGCTACGGCGACGACATCGACAAGGCGAAGAATATAATTAAATCAATGCTTGAAGCCGACTCTCGCGTGTTAAAAGACCCCGCTCCAGTCGTCGTCGTATTGGCGCTGGCGGACAGCTCCGTCAATTTGGCGGTGCGTCCCTGGGTCGCCACTGCGGACTATTGGCCGCTGTATTTCGACATGCATGAGAATGTGAAGAAACGCTTCGACGAAGAAGGCGTCACCATTCCTTTCCCGCAAAGGGATGTCCACATCTATCAAGAAACTCAATAACTCCCTTAATCCCTGTTTTATTTTGGAAAGTTCCCCCCGGGCCGATCAGGTCCGGGAATAGATTACACAAAGAGGTGGCAATGAAAGCAAAACTACTCCCATCTATTTTACTTATGAGCGCAATTGCTTCCGCGCAGCCGGCGTTAGCCGACGGTCGCGAGAAAGGAGCTTATTTCACTGGCCTGCTCGGCTATACGTTTTTCGACCATGAGCGCCAAATTGAAGACGATCCCAGTTTGGCCGCAGGTTTGGGCTATAACTTCACCCCCGCCATTTCCGCAGAAGTCCTGATTGGAGCGGCAGACCTGGAACGCAAGCATAACGCAGGCTATCTCGATAGCGTGTTCTATCGCGTAGATGCGCTCTATCACTTCAACCAGGGCGAAGCCTGGCGTCCATATCTAGTCGGCGGCGCTGGCAACTATAGATTCAAATACGATGGCGGCGGCAAAGATGAGGAAACTCAGTACAATCTGGGCGCAGGCATCAAACACGCCATCAGCGACTCAATGGACGTACGCTTTGACGCCCGTGGCGTATACGGCGACGAAGATGAAACAAAAGACGCCATGCTGAACCTGGGCTTCACTTACATGTTCGCTTCGGCGGCGCCCGTCCCTAAAGACAGCGACAGCGACGGCGTATACGACGATGAAGACGCATGCCCGGGCACGCCTTACGGCGCGACGGTCGACGCTCGCGGTTGTGAAATAATTGGCGATGCGGATGGCGACGGCGTTACTGATGACAAAGATCAGTGCCCCAACACCAAAGCTGGCGCACGCGTAGACGCCACTGGCTGCCCGGTTGTCGGCGACGATGACGCAGATGGCGTGCCTAACGAAAAAGACCAGTGCCCGAACTCTCCAGCGGCGGCTAAAGTGGACAGCAGAGGCTGCCCTCTGGATACCGATCGTGACGGCATCACTGACGGTCTGGACGCTTGCCCAGACACGCCTTACGGCGCCAAGGTGGATAATCGCGGCTGCCGTATTCAGCTGAGCGAGACGGTCACCATTACATTGAACGTTACCTTCCCAACCAACTCAGCCGCGATTCCAGACGAATTCGTATCTGAAGTGGAAAAACTGGCGGAATTCATGCGTCAGTACCCAGACACCAAAGCGGTGGTGGAAGGCCATACCGATGATCGCGGACAAGACGCCTACAATCAGAAGCTGTCTGAGAAGCGCGCCAGCGCCGTGCGTCAGATGGTAGTAGAGCGTTTCGGCATTGCTGGCGAGAGAATTTCCAGCGTCGGTTACGGTGAAACTCGTCCAATCGGCGACAACAACACCGCGGATGGCCGTAGCGCCAACCGTCGGGTTGTGGGCGTCGTGGAAGCGACCGTTAAAACCAATCAATAACGGCTTGTCCACTGGATAATCCAGTCAAGGGGGACCCTCGGTCCCCCTTTTATTTTTCCCATCCGTTACCCAGTTCCCAACTTTCCGTCCCACCATTTGCTGCAATCGCAAGTTAATAGGCTATCTTAATTAGTAAGAGCGAATGTTTCTTACCCAGGCTGGAGGTGGCTTATGCCTGTACAATTGTTGAAGAACTTCCTCGATGGACATCAAGTCCGGTATGTGTCGATTCAGCATTCTCCCGCCTATACGGCGCAGGAAATCGCTCAATCCGCGCATATCTGCGGGAAGATGCTCGCAAAAACCGTCATTGTCATGATGGACGGCAAGTTCGCCATGGCGGTTATGCCCGCCACATCGCGTATTCGTTGGGACCGCTTTATACGCGCGATGGGAACGGACTTTATTGAACTGGCGGACGAAGAAGACTTCAAAGACCACTTCCCAGAGTGTGAAGTCGGCGCCATGCCTCCCTTCGGCAACCTATACGGCATGTCTGTCTACATGGACGAGCATCTGCGCAATAACGAAGAAATCGCTTTCAGCGCCGGCACCCACAGCGAAATTCTGCGTATGCCCATGAACTCCTATATAGACTTGGCGCGGCCGCTGGTTATGAACGAGGGCTTCGTACAGCCGAACAGTCCACCGGTGCAGCGGGTGCGGCAAGGTCGCAAACGCGCCCACAGGCACGCCTGACCCCAGGAGCCTTAATATTCGCCAGCAAAGCCCGGCAGTGTCGCCGATATACAAATATCTGACGTTTGTGCTGGCGACGTTATGTCTATGCGCGGGCTACGCCAAGGCGGAAAAACCCATGCTGGTTCTGGGCGGCCCGCCATGGCCGCCTTATCTAAACGAAGATCAGCCCCATCGCGGCCTGGCCACCGAAATCGTTGAATCCGCTTTTAACAAAGCAGGGTATCCAGTGGAGATTAAAATACTCCCTTGGCCGCGCCTGCTGCGCGCTGCGGAGTTCAAGGAGGTCGATGTCATGATTGGCCTTTGGTGGACGCTCGAAAGAGAAGAAGCCTTTGTCTTCTCCTCCCCCTACTATGTCAATGTCATTGGCTTCGCTGCGCCAACGGCCAGCACGTTTCAGCCATCGCGCCTCAGCGATCTCACCAACGCACGTATCGGCGTACGTCAGGGAGGTCGTTTCTGGAGCCCTTTTGATTTCTCTACTTCGCTGAATAAAATCACCGTCAATACCACAGAGAGCGCGCTCAATATGACCGCTGTCGGACGTCTGGATCTGACAGTTGAGGATGTCAGAATTCTGCAGAACCTCATCAATCATGATGAAAGGCTCAGCGAGAATCTGAAGATACTGCCACTGCCACTCGTATACCGGCCCCTGCATATGGGCGTACGCCGCAATCTGGCGAACGCGGAGGAGATCACCGCTGATTTCAACGCCGCCTTGGCGGAACTTCTACAGAGCGGCTGGGTGGCGACCATCTATCGGCGTTACGGCATTGCGGAAAGCCCCCTGGATATCCTTACCCGCACGCCGCCCTCCATGGCCGACGAGTAAGGCCGTCCATACCCGCGCCAAGGCTTTGCAGTATCCTTCCTACTTCCTCTATCATTAGACGCCCGGCTTTTCCAGCCGCCTGGAACGCACTGATACGACTATGACAGACAAGCCTTCTTCCCAATCCGGCGTCGCCCCTGACTATGACATTATTATCGTCGGCGGAGGTATGGTTGGCGCAGCCATCGCCGCCGCATTGAAGAACAGCTCGCTAACCACGGCGGTGATTGAAAGGGAACTACCCGCCCCTTTCAATCCGAAAGAAGCGCCGGACTTGCGAGTATCCGCCATCAACTACGCCAGCGAGCAGTTTCTGACCGAAATTGGCGCCTGGGAGCATGCACAGCGCATGCGGGCCCACCCTTACCAACGCCTGGCGGTATGGGAAAAACTGGGCGATCCGCTGGGTGTGCGGCTTTCGTCAGTAATCAACAAAACAGAGTTCGACTCGCGCCAGGTCGGCCACGCTCATCTTGGCCATATTGTTGAAAACCGGGTCATACAGTTAGCGCTGCTGCAGGTTGTCGAGCAAGCGAATAAGGTAACGTTGATCAGTGGTCGGCGCATTAACGCCATCAACTTCCGCCAATCGCTTCCTGAAGTCACGCTGGATGATCAAACCACTCTGCGCAGCCGGTTGGTCATCGGGGCGGACGGCGGCTCCTCCCTGGTTCGGGAGCAGGCGCAACTTGGGTTGCTTAGCGACGCCTATGAGCAGCATGCGTTGGTGATCAGCGTGGCGATAGCAGGAGAGCCTCAGAACATCACGTGGCAGGCGTTCCGGCCACATGGGCCATTGGCGTTTCTGCCACTATGCGCCATCGATGGCGTCGCTTACGCCTCTCTTGTGTGGTACGACCAGCCCTCCAGGTTAAAGGCGTTGCAGCAACTCTCTCACGATGAATTTATACAGGCGCTGCGCAAAGAATTTCCCCATCAGCTACCGGAACTGCTTCAAGTTCTGGGCAAAGGCTCATTTCCCCTGGTGAAACGACATGCACAACACTATGTCGCACAAGGCGTAGCGCTGGCGGGGGACGCCGCTCATACGATTAACCCTCTGGCTGGACAGGGCGTCAATCTCGGCTTTCAGGACGCCGCCGCCCTCGCCGAGGTGATTCGGCAGGCCCGCGAGAACGACCACAACATTGGCGACCTTCAGACCCTGCGGGAATACGAGCGACTGCGCCGTGGCCAGAACCTGAAAATGATGACGCTGATGGACGGTTTTTATTACGCTTTCAGCAACAATCTGGCCCCGGTTAAGTTAGCGCGTAACCTTGGGCTTGGGCTGGCGGGCCTACTGGGACCCGCGAAGCGCAAAGTCATCGCCTACGCCATGGGTTTGGATGGCGCACAGGCGGACCGCCCGCTGACGCGCTGATTGAAACGTCAAATACGACAACATTGTAAACGCAGCCAAAGGATGCAAGACCATGTCTGAAACCATTTTCAGCAAGATCATCAAGCGGGAAATACCCGCCGATATTATCTACGAGGACGAGTTATGTCTGGCGTTCAACGACATCAACCCTCAAGCGCCAGTGCACTTTCTGGTCATTCCCAAAAAGCCGATCGCCACCATCAACCATATTGAAGAGCAGGACCGGGAACTGGTCGGGCATCTATATATCGCCGCCGCCAAAATCGCCAAAGAAAAAGGCTTCGCTGACGACGGCTATCGCGTAGTGATGAATTGCAACGAAAACGCAGGGCAAACGGTTTTCCATATCCACCTCCATGTTCTGGCGGGCAAACCTCTGGGGTGGCCGCCCTACACAGACAAGCTCAAGGTCTAGACAGTCTTTTGCAGTGGCGGCGGGACTTGGCGACCGGTTTAGTCCTTCGCCGCCGCTTCCGAAACGGCCAACGGCGACTCAAATTGCGCAGGGGCCCGTTCCAGCCAGCCGCCAATGCGTTCCGCCATATCCTCTGAGTGTTTGATCCAGTTGAAGTGCCCCACTTTAACGCCACCGAAATCGGCGTCCGTCAAACGCCAATGCGTCACCTCCGCCGCCGGCATTTTAGAATATAAATTCACCACGGCCTGCGCCGGCGCTAATTCATCCGACGCGAATGAAATGGCCAGCACAGGCTTGGTGACGGCTTCCAGCAGACGCTCATAATTGATCGGGCTGCGCTCCGGGTAATAATCGCCTGTACGCGCATTCCGCGCCCAATCTCGAATAAGTCGGCGCGCCTCTCGTCCAGCAAAGCCGATTCGATCCCCTGGCAAGTACCCCAGTATCTCGCTGACCCCGCGCAGCAATTGTGTGCCAGCGAGAGTCCTCAGAGGCCTGGGATAACCCTTGTAATATACATTGCAGGACGCCAGCAGAATTAAACCGGATACCGACCCTGGCCGCTCAGCCATGTATAAGGAGCTCAATTGTCCGCCCAGACTGTGGCCAAGCAACCAGACCGGCGAATCCGGCAGGTGTAGCCTCACACAGTCAACGACTGCCGGCCAGTCATACTGGATCATTTCATAGAAGCCAAAATTATTGCGTCGAGAGGCGCGCACTGAGCTACTGCCATGCCCACGCAGATCCGCTGTCGCACAATGTACTCCACGAGCGGCCAGCGCCTCAGCCAAAGGCGCATAGAAGCTGGCGCGCACGCCCATGGCGGGCATACAGACAATGACCGGCGCCTGCAACCTCTTCGCACGATAAAGAGATAATGTGGAACTCACTTGATCCTGGCTGCTGATCGGTAAACTTTCAGGGGACATGAAGAAGGCTCTCTGAGACCAATGTTTTATACGCTAACATCGATTTACGAGGAACGATAGGACCCGGCTTAACAGCGCCAGGGTCCAGACCAAATGGCTGATCAGGTTCCGTTAATCGCCAGATGCGCGGCGATTGACACGGCGTACCCGATGAAAATAGCCCAGGACCATTTCAGGTGGGACAGAAAGGTATAACTGCCCTTTGACTGGCCCATCAACGCTACTCCAGCCGCCGAACCAATCGACAGAAGGCTGCCGCCGACGCCTGCGGTGAGCGTAATCAACAGCCACTGGTTAACATCCATATCCGGCTCCATTGAAATGATCGCAAACATCACTGGAATATTATCCACCACAGCGGAAATCGTGCCGGCTACAATATTGGCGACAGTGGGGCCCCAGTTATCGTACATGCCATGGGACATCATTTGCAGATACCCCAGTGTCGCCAAGCCGCCGACACAGAAGATCACGCCAAAGAAGAACAACAGGGTGTCCCACTCAGCCCTCGCCACCCGTCGGAAAATATCAAACTGAATGTCGTCCTCCACAGTTCCTGTCCTACGTAGAAAATAGGCGAAGAACATCAGAGCGGACATGCCCGTCATCATGCCAAGAAACGGGGGAAGGTGGAAAAAACGTTCGAAGCACACTGCGGTGGCGATCGTCAGTAGAAACAAACAACAGATACGCACGCCGCCCCGCTTTATCGGCGTCAACCCACCCCGCCCGGACGGCGCGCCATTGGGCAGAAAGAAGTTCATGATCAGCGCAGGCGCCACAAAGTTCAGTACAGAAGGAATGAACAGCGCGAAGAATTCTTCAAACTGCACCTTCTTGGACGCCCACACCATCAGAGTAGTAATGTCGCCAAAGGGACTGAACGCCCCGCCTGCGTTGGCGGCGACCACCACATTGATCATCGCCAAAGAGACAAATTGAGTATCTTTGCCCCCTACCGCCATGATGACGGCCCCCATCAACAGCGCAGTTGTGAGGTTATCCGCCACTGGCGAAATGAAAAACGCCAACCATCCCGTCACCCAGAACAGCTTACGATAGCTCATGCCCTTGTGAACCAGATACGAGCGTAAGGACTCGAAGACATGGCGCTCCTCCATCGCGTTGATAAAGGTCATCGCCACCAACAGAAATAAGAATAAAGCGCCGTATTCCAACAAGTTGTGCGAGACGGCGCTGTGGATCTCGTCATCACTGCGGCCCATGTCCTGCGCCACGCTGGCTACCAGGACCCAGATTAATCCAGCGGCGAAAATAACCGGCTTGGATTTCCTTAAGTGCAATACTTCTTCCGCCATGACGGCGATATAAGCGACGATGAAAATGATAACGGCGAGTATCGCCTTGGGTGAGTCAGTGGCGTCGAGGACGAGCATGCCTCCTTCAGAGGCGTAAACAGGACCGGCCGTACACAGCAGACCGCCCAGCAGAAGTGGAAGTTTTCTCATTCAGCTAATCCGTACTTTAGTTCTCGGTTATTGTTATTGAGCGCGCCCCTGTCAACGATTTACTACAAACCACCGCCTGCAGGCGCAGAACATAATGAAAAACGTTGAAATTTTATGGGCTGGGAAAGGAATGCGCAATTAAGCTTAAGTCTCTGATGGCTTGTAGCCCCTAAGCATAATCCGGATAAAACGCCGAGGTTGTTGATATGCGTCAACCCCGGGACAAAGCGAATTGGTTACAGTTGCGCTCAGCGCTGGCGGAATAGCGGCAGGACTGAACTCAAGGGGTCCGGCGATGTCGCAACGCCATCCGGCGCTCCATCCGGTTTCGACAGGGTGGTCGCCCGCGGGTCATCTCTCCCTCCTCCCGACCCGCGGGCAACTTATCTTTTTAACGTTCTATCCCAACGCCTTTGATCGCAATCAAAACAGCAATGATCAGACAGTCCGTTATTGCGCGCCCGCCAACTGATTCAGCCTGACGCCTAATATTTCGGAACGCTCCTCCAGCACATCGAACAGGGCGCTTTTCAGCGCTTCTACGAAACGTGAACCGGTATCCGTCCGGGCGAAGGCGATATAGCCTTTCATATCATCCAACGGCACATCCTTATAGGTATAGAGGTAGTTCAGATACACCTGCTGACCAACCATGCCACGCATTGAAAAACGGCGCTCTTCGATCACACGCTTTAGATCCTGATACGAGGGTATTTCAGGCCCTCTGACAACCGACGTAATCGCAGCCGCCATCGCAAGCTGAATGGTGACGGTATTATCCAGCATGGAGTCTGTAGCGCGGGTAGCGCGGTCATAGGCGGAGAAAAGATCTTCCCGCTCGCTGCCTTTACTTTGTTCGCTCAGGCGATCCATCCTGCGCTGCGCCTCCGCATATTCTTCCGTGCTCATGGAGTTGAGCTCCGCTGAGACGATTTTCTGGCCCATGGGCGATTGATACCAAAGTAGCACCTTGCGCATTTCCGCTTCTGACAGTTGCTGCTCCAGGCGGACGCCAACCTGACGCTGCAGATCGTCGGCGTTATAAGCGCCATCCACCACCCGCTCAAACAGACCCATCAGGTCTTCAGAAGCGCCAGTGCGACGGATATTGGCGCGAATCCCGGTTTTGATCATATCGGGGTATCGCTCCAGCAATTCATCCACCCCCGTCTGAGCCAGCAAATTTGCGGACAACGATACGTCCGTTTTGATGGCGAAAGCAGGGGCGGAAAGCAGAAGAGTGGACAACAGACAGATAACAGCACGGAACAACATCATATGAGAGCATCCCAAAACAGCGACAACAGGAAGACACGGCGAGCGGCATGAATCCGTTCGCCTGACTTCCAGTATAGTTGCCTAAATTTTCGGCGCTTTGGAAAACCGGCTTATCTTACAAAAACCTACAATTCACTAAGATAGTTAACCAGACTGTCGCGAAGAAAGGATTCGTAACGCCAGACGCGGGTGGTCAGCTTTTCGGGTCGACGATAGAGATATACCCAGGCAGTCAGGCGACCGCCTCCAGGCGTTTTGACTGCACAGTAACGGCGAACATAATCATCGCCTTCATAGTGGTCAAGGCTGGCTATGTCATGAGGAGTCAGTCCGTGATAGAGGTGTCCGGGGCAAACGGCGCTGCGATCGCGCCAGACGCCAGGGTATGCCTTGCCGACAACTTGCAGACAGCGGTATCCAGGCAGTCTGGCGGCGGAGGCTTCGGGCGCCCATCCTAAAAGTCGCTGCATGACGTGGGGATGACGCAGCGTGCCATAACAAAAAAACGGCGTAGACAATTCACAATTCCTGATAACAGTTGTTGAAACGGGAACGCTAAACGCAAAAAACGCAACCGAAGCTGCGTTTTACCATGAATAGATCCGCCGGAAAATGATCAGGACTTCTCGATCAGCTTCTCAGTCTTCTCCAGCGAAACATGACGCACGTCTTTGCCCTTCACCATAAAGATGACGTGCTCACAGATATTTCTGGCGTGGTCGCCGATGCGCTCCAACGCCCGCAATACCCACATGACGCTGAGAATACGGGAAATACTGCGGGGATCTTCCATCATGAACGTGACCAATGAACGCATCGCGGTTTTATATTCGATGTCCACGGACTTATCTTCTTTCATGACTTCAAAAGCCAGGTCTAAGTCGAAACGAGCGAAAGCGTCCAGGGCGTCGTGCACCATCTTTCCAACATGGCTGCCGATATGACGCACTTCCACGTAGCCGCGGGGCGCTTCGCCTTCTTCCTGCAGCTGCAACGCATTCTTGGCGATCTTCTCCGACTCGTCGCCAATACGCTCCAGGTCGTTAACCATCTTCGCAATCGCCACCACCAGACGCAGATCGCTCGCCGTGGGCTGGCGCTTGGCGATGACCCGGGTGCATTCCTCGTCGATGGTAATTTCCAGTTTATCGACGTCATTGTCATTCTGGCGCACCATCTCGGCCAGTTCCGAGTCCCCGCGGACCAATGCTTCAACCGCGTCCGCCACCTGCTTTTCCACCAGGCCGCCCATCACCAGTACATGGTTGCGAAGCTCCCGCAAATCCACATTGAACTGTTGAGAAATATGCTGCAAATGAACGTCTGAGTTCGCCATATATGCTTCCTATTACTAATTTTCGCCGGGGAAAACCATTACCCGTAACGCCCGGTTATATAATCTTCTGTCTGCTTGCTGGACGGGTTGGTGAACAGCTGGTTGGTGCTGCCGAATTCAATCAGATCGCCCATATACATGAACGCAGTATAGTCCGATACCCGCGCCGCCTGCTGCATATTATGGGTGACGATGACGATGGTGTAATCGTCTTTCAGCTCATGGATCAATTCTTCAATCTTCAGCGTCGACAAGGGGTCCAAAGCTGAAGCCGGTTCGTCAAGCAACAGAACCTCTGGCTTCACCGCAACGGTGCGGGCGATAACCAGACGCTGCTGCTGACCGCCGGACAAGCCCAAGGCGCTGTCGTTCAAGCGATCTTTGACTTCATCCCACAACGCCGCCGACTTGAGCGCCCACTCAACCGTTTCGTCCAGTACGCGCTTTTTGTTAATGCCTTGAATGCGAAGACCGTAAGCCACGTTTTCGTAAATGCTCTTGGGGAAAGGGTTCGGCTTCTGGAACACCATGCCCACCCGACGACGCAATTCCGCCACATCCACGCCCTTGCGATAGATGTCTTCCTTCTCTAACAGGACCTGACCGTCAATACGGCACCCATCCACCAGATCGTTCATGCGGTTGAAACAACGCAGCAGGGTGGACTTACCACAACCTGACGGCCCGATGAACGCTGTCACCCGCTTTTGCGGAATGCGCATATCGATGCCGTGCAACGCTTCTTTCTCGCCGTAGAACAGCTTGAGCTTATTCACCTCAAGGGCGATCGTCTCATTGTCGATCGACAAATCCTCCATCGAGCGCTCAATCGCGCTAATGTCGATACCGTGAGAACGGTGCTTGGATTCGTTGAATGGCTGATCTTCGTTCACTACGTTCTGATTGGTCATAGTTTCACTCATTATAGTCCTCCCCACCGGCTTTGGGGCGTCATCCGGTTCAGGTTACATCTCAAGGGCTTTGTACTTTTCACGCAGGCGGTTACGAATCGCCACCGCACTCAAATTAAGCAGTGCGATCACCGCCACCAGCAATAGGGCCGTCGCATAGACAAGTGGCCGCGCCGCTTCGACGTTCGGACTCTGGAAGCCGACATCGTAGATATGGAAGCCCAGGTGCATAAATTTTTGGTCCAGGTGCAGATAGGGATAGTTTCCATCCAGCGGTAACGACGGGGCCAACTTGACCACGCCCACCAGCATCAACGGCGCCACTTCCCCGGCCGCGCGCGCAATCGCCAGAATCACGCCGGTCATCATGGCCGGACTGGCCATCGGCAGAACAACCCGCCACAGCGTCTCCGCTTTGGTGGCGCCCAGCGCCAGACTGCCCTCGCGGATTGAGCGGGGGATACGGGCCAAGCCTTCTTCCGTAGCGACAATCACCACGGGCAGCGTCAAAATCGCCAGTGTGATGGACGCCCACAACAGTCCGGGAGCGCCAAAGGTCGGCGAAGGCAGCGCTTCCGGGAAGAAGTGATCATCAATGCCGCTACCAATGAAGTAGATAAAAAAGCCCAGACCAAACACGCCGTACACAATAGAGGGAACGCCCGCCAGGTTGTTGACCGCGATGCGGATGATGCGCGTCAACGCGCCCTGGTGCGCATACTCTCTAAGATAAACAGCGGCGATAACTCCTAAAGGCGTCACCAGCACGGACATGATGATCACCATCAACACGGTGCCGTATATAGCAGGGAAAATACCGCCCTCAGTATTCGCCTCTCGGGGGTCGTCGCTGATGAACTCCCAGATCTTAGCGAAATAGAACCCAATCTTTTCCCCTAGTCCCATCTGGTTCGGCTGGAAGGCGCGAACCACCTTAGACAGAGAGATTTCCAATTCTTTGCCGTTCATCGCCCGCGCTACCAGGGCGTCGCGCTTAATGTCCTGGTACAGCTCATTCAGGTCCTTCTGCAACGTTTCATAGGTCGCGTTCTGCTCAGCGCGTTCCGCTTCAATTTCAGCCATGGCTTCCGGCGTCTTACTGCCATCCAGTTCAAGACGGCGTTCCTTCAGACGCAGGCGTTCCAAGGCGTAGTTAATCTTGCCGATTTGCTGCTTTTCGATATCGTAGATACGATCGTGCAGCGCCAAAGCGCGATCAATTCGCGATTGTAGTTCATCCCAGGCGCCTGACCCCGAAGCGACTACCGAGCCATTTTCCTGGACGGAGACGAGGTAACCGTAAAAGTTGCCCCACTCGCGACGTTCCAGCGCTATCAACTCCTTGGGATAGCGCAGGTCGCGCATACGGTCGGCCAGCACCCAACGGAAGTCGGAGCCCAGCACGTCACGGTTGCCGGTCTTGATAAGATCGCGACGCATATACTCAACACCCGGCGGCACTTGCACGCCCGCAGCAATCAGCTGCTCCGCCGGGACCTCTTCCGTTTCAACGATCTCGCCAATCAGCAACATGGTTTTGTCATTGTCGCCAAGATAGTCCGCTTCCATCAGACTATGAGGCCAGAAGTGGGCCAGGCCGCGCACGCCAATCAGCAGCAGCAGGCCGAACACCATCACCAGACAGATTGATACGGCGCCGGCGTTTATCCAGATCCAGGGATCGCCCTTGTTAAACCAGGTTTTCAGTGAAACGCGCATTCTGTTCTCTCGGTTCTCTCAGATTTCTTTACTGCCCATCGGACTTTCGCATTGATTCAGCGCGACCTTAGATCACGCTGTACTTGGCCCGCAGACGCTGGCGCACGAATTCAGCAACGGTGTTCACAACAAAGGTGAACAGGAACAGCACGAACGCCGCCAGGAACAAGATCCTGAAGTGGGAGCTGCCAACTTCGGACTCCGGCATCTCCACCGCAATATTGGCGGCCAATGTGCGCATGCCCTCAAAAATATTCATATCCATAATCGGCGTGTTGCCTGTCGCCATGAGCACAATCATGGTTTCACCAACAGCGCGTCCCAGGCCTATCATCAGCGCGGAAAATATCCCTGGGCTGGCGGTGGGCAGTACAACGCGAATCATGGTTTGCCATTGTGTCGCGCCCAGCGCCAAAGATCCGTAGGTCAGATGCTTGGGCACACTGAACACGGCGTCTTCAGTAATGGAGAAAATCGTGGGTATCACCGCAAAGCCCATGGCCGCGCCAACCACAAGCGCATTACGCTGGTCATAATCCAGACCCAGGTTGTCTTTCAGCCAAAGGGGCATATTGCCGGCGAACAAAGCGACCTCCACCGCAGGACTGATGGCGAAGCTGAGCCAGCCTATAAAACAAATGACCGGCAGTAACAGCAATGCCTCCCATCCTTCCGGCACTATCAGGCGTACGGACTGCGGCATATTCGCCCAGGCGAAACTGAACAACAGAATCGATATGGGCATAAGCACCAGTAATGTGAATACGCCCGGCATATGGGACTCCATAAAAGGAGCAAAGAACAAGCCCGCCAGAAAGCCCAGGATTACTGTCGGCAGCGCCTCCATCAGCTCGATCGCCGGCTTCACTTTACGGCGCAGCGTCGGAGACATGAAATGAGCGGTATACAGGGCGCCGCAAATCGCCAGCGGAATCGCAATCAACATGGCGTAAAACGCCGCTTTGATGGTGCCGAACACCAATGGCGTCAAGCTGTATTTGGGCTCGAAGTCGTTACTGGCGGCGGAAGACTGCCAAACGTAATCAGGCTCAGCGTAGCCTTCATACCAGACTTTGCTCCAAAGCGCTGACCAGGATACATCCGGGTGTTCGTTGTCGATACTCCAGAAGTGCAGTCGGTCATCTTGAGACTGCAACAACATGAAGTTGGCTCTGGGCGCGACGGACATGTGTTTGACGTCGCCTTCAACGATCTGCTCTTGCAACAGGTTGCGTTCCGCAGTGGTATTGAAAATCGCCGCCTGACCTTGAGCCGTGGCGACCAGGAAGCCCTTACGCCTTGGCTCCACCGCGATCTTGGCGATTGCCGCCTCGCCCGCCTGGAAGCTGCGAACATTCTGTAAGTGGTACTGATTTTCTGAATCGCGAACGGGAAACCATTGGCGTATTTCGCCGCGGTTATTGCCAATCAACAAGGAATATCCGCCCAGCAAAAACCTCATATCAGTAATCTGAGAGCCTGACGCCACCGCATCAACTCGCGCAATCAGATCTGGAGACTGCTTATTGGAAATGTCGTACATATCCAGTTTGCCGCTTTTAGTGGCGATATAAAGCCAGCGTGTGTCCGGGCTAATCTGAATAGAAACTATTTCACCGTTTACAGACGGCATGGTGACGGAGGATTCTTCAAGCGTCACATCGCCTGTCAGGAAGTTTTCTTCTTTCTCAAAAAAGCTGGCGAACAACTGATTTGACACATTCGAGCCGACAACCAGCAGATAGTCGTTGTTGTCACGCACCGCTACATGAGTCAGCGCAGCTCCTGACGGGTCCAACGCCATCGGTGACTCGCCATAAGGAAACTCCAGTGAGGGCGTGATCACCCTGACATTGTCCGGCCAGGTGATTTTATAGGTATGCTTGAAAATAACGACGCTTCCATCACTCACGCCCGCCACTACTGTATTGGAGCCTGGAGCGCCCTCATTGACGCCCGTCAACACAGCGCTGTCAGGAATAGGAAGCCGGGTTTCGGAATCAAGTGAGCCGTCCTTCAGGTTAAAGAACGTGACATTGCCTTGAGCGTCGAGGCGAACGCCTTTTTCAGCCTGCTCTTCCATTCCCAGTATAAGCGTCTCGCCTTTCTCTCCCGGGACGTCGTAAGTAGCGACGGAAGACACTGACGCAGACTCAAAGATCGGCGCCACTTCATACAGTAAGTAAAAGAAGATGAGGGTGACTGCAACAATGACGCTCACACCGCCCGCAGCGATAAACCCTTTCGCCATTTTGTCTTTCAGGGTTCGGATACTGCGGTGGCGTTTGAGCTGGGGGGTATTGAAGTCTATCTCTGGGGCTTTGACAGATACCGCCTCATTCATAGTGAAATCCCAATATTAAAAGATGCGCAAACGATAGCGGCAAAATGTGACAGTTATGTTACAACCCTGTCACATTTGTCGCTGTCGGAGCCTTCATTAAAACAAAGAGATTTTAAGCTTCTGTGACAGCTTATCAGGACGTAAAGCCAGCAGGCGCCGAACCTCAGCGCAACCTGCCCGTAACGCGCAATTTAAGGGAATAGAGAGAGGAGACGTTAGCAGGGACGAAGTCAATTCGTCCCTGCGTATTGATGACGATGCAAGACTGGTTACAGCAAGTTGGAAAAGTCGCCGATGCGTTCTTGTAACAATGCGTTGATGTCCACCAGCCCGTTCAACTCACTATCCAGTCCGCCGACTTTTTCGCTGACGATCTCATTCAATTTCGCCTGCACCTTGCCGGTCAGCTTCTTCTTCTCCTCGTCGATCAGTCCTTTCACGCTCTGAGACAGAATTTTGTCCAGACTGGAGGTGATTTTCACTTCAGGGTCCTGCAGGGCGCCGGAGGCCAGCATATTCACATCAAACTGAGAGATATTTTTCAGGGCGTTCAACAGCGCCTTTTTAAGAGGAGCGCTCTCTCCCTCTAAAAGATTAGCCAGTTGCACCTCCAGGAATTTAGCGTCGACATTCATCGCCAGCTTACCGTCAGTGATTTCAGCTTTACCCGCAATCGCAGCAATCGCTTTGCTCAATGTCACAGGGAAGTCTTCCTTGTCAGAGAACACAATATCCGTGACAGGCAGATCCTTCAGATCAAAGGAAAATGAGTCTTTGGCGATAGCGGTGACATGATCAAGGACGCCCTTGAAGTCCAGCTTGCCAACGCCCTGCGCCTGACTTTGCAGCGCCAATTGCGCAGGTTTGCCCCAAACATCCGCGCGATCTGTCAGGTTGTTGAACTTGCCGGAGAATGGCACATCCTGCTGTGGGATAGGCAGCTTACCGCTGATGCTCAGCGTCTTCACCAGGAAGCGCGGCAAGCCATCGCTGTAATCGGTCGTGTCAGGCTCGGGAGCCGACTTTTGCGTTTCTTCGCCTGATCCATTGATGTAAGGCTGCAAACGGCCATACCACATGTAGGCGTTGTTCGCCCACTTGGCCACTTCATCGCCGAATAACGCTTTCGCCAAACCTTCCCATGCCCCTGGATTCAACCCAGCCAGCTCCATCACTCGCTTCATATCTTCCTGCGGCGCGGCTTTGACTTTAGCCAGATCCGCCTTCAATTGAGCAACTTCTTTTTCCAGGTCAGACTTGGCGTCGCGGATTTTTTGTAAATCTTTCTTGGCGTCGCTCTGCAAATCCTTCACTTTGGCGACAGCCTGCAGTCTTTCGAGAGGATTCTTCGCTTCTTTGAGGGCTTTGATGCGCTGCTTATAGCTTTCCAGAGTTTCTTTGTTAGGCAGAGCGTCGATGCGTTCTTTCCAGGCTTTCTTGCGTGCGGACAAAGAGGCTTCCATTTCTTTGGCCATCGCTACGGTCTTGAGGTCCACTCTGGCCAGCAACTCATTCGGATCAGGAATATCAATCGCCGGCAGCTTCATGTCTTCTTTGAACTGATCAACCAGCGACGGCTCTTGACTAGGTGGCGGCGTCAGGCCAGGCACCGCGCCAGTGACCGACCGCGCTGTATTAAACCGCATGCCTTCCAGCGCAGCAGTTTCCACAATCACTTTGGACTTTAACAACGGCTCCCAGTCCAGGTTGGCGTCAATCAGCTCCGCTTCAAAAGCATTGGTCATGGGAGCCTGAGGGTTGGTCACCTTCAAACCATAAATTGAAGCCCCAAGCGGGAAGAAACGGACATCTACAGAATCTACTTCAACTTTGGCCTTAACCGCTTTGGTGCCTTCTTCTTCAATCGCAAATTTGGCGATGATATCGATAAAAAAGAGAGCTGCTATGACAATTACGATCAACAGAACGAATACATAGCCAACAAACTTAAGTGCGCGCATGGCTTTTCCTTATGCTTTTCTTTGGCAAGAGAGTTACCCCAATAACCGCATAAGATAGCAAGGAGGATGTGAAATGTGTATGGCGGGATTGCGGGGATTATGCGTAGAACCAAAGCAGATAAGTGCGCCCCACCAAAGAAAAAACCGCCTGCAAGAGGCGGTTTTCTCAATCAGCTCGTTCTGACTGCTGGGCGTTCTTACAACGCCAGCTCTTTCAGGTACTTGCTGGTGACGGAAGAAGGCAGAGGCACATAGCCGTCTTTCACTACCACTTCCTGGCCCTGCTTGGACATGATCATTTTAATGAACTCGCCAACAATTGGCTCCAGGTCTTTGTTGGGCGCCTTGTTGACGTATACGTACAGGAAGCGGGACAGTGGATATTCACCAGTGATGGCTGTAGAAGGCGCGGCTTCAACGAATTTGTCGCCTTCTTTCTTGGCCAGAGGCACCAAACGTACGCTTGCTGTCTTGTAGCCGATACCGGAATAACCAATGCCATTTACGGATTCAGATACGCCCTGAACCACTGACGCAGAGCCAGGTTGTTCGTTAACGTTGTTTTTGAAGTCGCCTTTACACAGTGCGTGCTCTTTAAAGTAACCGTAGGTGCCGGAAACAGAGTTACGACCAAACAACTGGACGGAGCGGTTAGCCATGGAGCCAGTCAGGCCCAGATCACCCCAGGTAGTAACGTCTTTGCTGAAGCCGCACTTGCGAGTGGAGGAGAACACAGCGTCAACCTGCGCCATGGTCATGCCTTTAATAGGGTTGTCTTTGTGGACAAATACCGCCAGTGCGTCAATCGCCACAGGGATAGCGGTTGGCTTATAGCCGAATTTCTTTTCGAACGCTTCCAACTCTTTGTCTTTCATCTTGCGGCTCATCGGGCCCATGTTGGAAGTGCCTTCAGTCAGTGCAGGAGGCGCAGTAGAAGAACCTGCTGCTTGAATCTGAATGTTGACGTTTGGATAGTTACGCTTGAACTCCTCGGCCCACAGCGTCATCAGGTTGGCCAGAGTATCGGAACCTACGCTGGATAGATTGCCGGAAACACCACTTGCTTTACTGTAATCAGACAGCTTCGGATCCAAATCCGCAGAAGCTGCGCCTGCCCAGAATGAAGCAGCAACAACTGTGGCTGCCGCAAAAAATTTTTTTAATTGCATAGGGATGAACTCCTGGTTTCGATTGCGACGTATCCGATAGGTTCGTCGGATTGATCGCCACTATAGGATTCGAATGTGACAGGGATGTTACAAAGTGACGCCTTGTGACATTCAGATTGCAACCTGTTTTCACCCAAGGCTCATCGCATTCCCATTTCACTCAGGTTAAACTTAGCGGTTGAATTCCCGCCCCGGTTAAGGAAACGAGAGACTGCTGCACATTAGGGATTTTTCGGGCGTCGTATGCATAGATATGTCAGAAGTAAGAGCTGTGGACATGAAGGGCGGCTGACTCGGTCAGCCATAACGATAGCCCTATCTAACAACAAGAAGGAAAATCCATAATGACTAACGGCCTCACTGCTGTTGTGAGACTCATTGACGCGTTCACCGAGAAAACCGGCGCGATCATCGCCTGGCTCAATATCGGAATGGTGATCGGGACCGTTGCGGTCGTCCTGCTCCGATATGTCTTTAATAATAGCTCCATCGCTCTTCAGGAATCCGTGCTTTATATGCATGGCTTCGTATTCATGATCGCTTCCGCCTATACCCTGAAACACGACGAGCACGTTAGGGTGGATATTCTCTATCAACGATTTTCCGTGCGCGGCAAAGCCATTGTGAACTTATTGGGAACGCTTCTTCTTTTATTCCCACTGCTTATTTATATCGGCATAGAAAGCTGGCCTTACATAGCGCAAAGCTGGCGTATTCGCGAAGTTTCACCTGAAACCGCCGGCCTACCCGCCGTCTTTATCCTCAAGTCGCTGATTCTGGCGTTGGTATTTGTCCTTGGCGCCCAAGGAATCGCGGAAGTGCTGCGTAACCTCTGTCTGATAATTAACCCCAGCCATTCCAACGGACAAGAGGAGCACGACTAATATGGAATATATGTCGCTGATCATGTTCGCGGTGGTCTGTCTGGTATTACTCTGTGGTTATCCCGTGGCCTTCTCCCTCGCCGGCACCGCCCTCGCCTTTGCAGGCATTGGGGCCATGGCCGGCGTTTTTGACCATAGCTTCTTACTGGCCACGCCCAGCCGTCTGTATGGGTTGATGAACAACCAGACCTTGTTGGCGGTGCCCTTGTTCGTGTTTATGGGCTGCATGTTGCAGAAGTCAAAGATCGCTGAGAATCTGCTGGAAAGCATGGCCATGCTGTTCCGCAATGTTCCCGGCGGCCTGGGCATATCTGTGGCCGTCGTCGGCATGTTGCTGGCGGCCAGCACTGGCATCGTCGGCGCCACGGTGGTGACAATGGGCCTCATTTCCCTGCCGACCATGCTGAAAAGCAAATACAGCAAAGCGGTGGCCACTGGAACCATCTGCGCCACAGGCACCCTGGGCCAGATCATTCCGCCATCGATCGCCCTGGTTCTGCTGGGTGATGTGTTATCCAGCTCCTACCAGCAAGCGCAACGGGATATGGGTATTTTCAGCCCGGATACCGTCTCCGTCGGCGACCTTTTTGTCGGAGCGCTGATTCCGGGTCTCGTATTGGTTCTTCTATACATCATTTACCTGTTTGTATTGGCGCTGGTTAAACCCGACCTGCTGCCCGCCGGCGAAAAGCTGAGCAAACAGGAAATGCACTCACGTGAACTCTCGCTGTTACAGGATCTGGCCCCGCCTCTGGCGCTGATTATCGCTGTACTGGGCTCAATACTGTCAGGTATCGCAACGCCGACAGAAGCTGCCGGGGTTGGCGCGTTTGGCGCCATTATCCTGGCGCTTTATAAGCGTCAGCTTTCTTTCAATGTCGTTAAAGACGTTTGCCAGCAAACCACACGCGTCACCTGTATGGTGTTCATGATACTGATTGGCGCCACGGTTTTCTCACTGGTGTTCCGCGCCTATGGCGGCGATGAGCTGATCAAAGAGATTTTCACTTCCATGCCCGGCGGCGTTTTTATGGCGGTGCTGGTGGTGATGTTGGTTATCTTCCTGCTGGGCTTTATTCTCGACTTCATCGAGATTACTTTCGTAGTCGTGCCTATTGTCGGTCCAGTATTGCTGGCGATGGGCGTGGACCCCATCTGGCTGGGCATCATGATCGGTTTGAATTTACAGACTTCGTTCCTGACCCCGCCCTTTGGGTTTTCGTTGTTTTATTTACGCGGGGTCGCCCCAAGCCATGTCAAAACGACTGACATCTACCTTGGCGTGGCCCCTTTTATTGCTATCCAGGTGTTAATGCTTTGTCTGTTGGCGGCGTGGCCGTCACTGGCCACTTGGCTGCCGGAGGTGATTTACGGGCCGTAATCGCCTCCTCAATTTGGGCGCAATGACCAATCGTCGCGTCAGCGCCTAAACTTGCAGATATCGGACTTCCATAAATACAAGAGAATTGTCATGAAAGCTTCTAGTAGCTCAGCCCCAAATGGAGACCTGGCGCTTCGCGTCATCGCTCTAGACAAGGATACTAACTCCAACGGCGATATCTACGCTGGCTGGTTGATGTCGCAGATGGATCTGGCCGCCGCCAGCATGGCCGGCCGTATCGCCAAGGGCCGCACGGCAACCGTATCCGTCAAACAATTGGATTTTCTGTCTCCGGTGAGAGTCGGTGCAGAGGTGAGCTGCTATGCGCGCATGGTTAATATCGGCACCAGCTCCATGCATATCGAAGTGGAAGTATGGACCCGGGACAACCACCAGAATATCCCCCGCAAAGTAACAGAAGGCGTATTTGTGCTGGTCGCGATTGACGACTCTGGACGCATCCGCGCAGTGCCTGCCGGGGAATAACCGAAGCAAAGACGTCGGACATAAAAAAACCGCAGCCTGAGCTACGGTTTTTATCTCTGCGAGACTATCTAGGACCTGGAGTTAATGTAGGCCTTTTCTGAGATCTCATGGTATTTCCACACATTGCTGCGGAATTTTTCATAAGACTCATAAACCTTCTTCACTGCGGGATCTTTCTCTGCAATCTCCTGAATTGTCTGACGGGAGATGTCCTGCAGCTCCTTCAGCACGTCGTCAGGAAAGCGGCGGACGTCCACGCCATGGTTGTTAACCAGCTCATTCAAAGCTGCATTGTTACGCGCCGTATATTCGTCCAACATATCCTGGTTGGTCATACGCGCCGCAACTTCCACGATGGCTTGCAGGTCTTTCGGCAATGCTTCAAACGCTTTTTTGTTGAAGGTGAACTCCAGCGAAGTGCCGGGCTCGTGCCAGCCTGGGTAGTAATAGTGTTTAGCGGCTTTATGCAGGCCAAACGCCAGGTCATTGTACGGTCCTACCCACTCGGTGGCGTCAATGGCGCCAGTTTGCAGGGCAGTGAAAATCTCGCCGCCCGGAAGCTGCACCGGCGTGCCGCCAGCCCGCTGCAATACTTCTCCCCCCAGACCAGGGATGCGCATCTTGAGACCTTTCAGGTCATCCAGAGAGTTGATCTCCTTGTTGAACCAGCCCCCCATCTGCACACCGGTATTACCTCCAAGCATAGGAATAACGCCGAATGGTTCATACAGTTCACGCCATAGTTCCAGGCCCCCGCCATAGGTAATCCAGGAATTGATCTCCTGCGCATTCAGGCCGAAGGGAACAGTGGAGAAGAACTGCGCTGCGGGAATTTTTCCTTTCCAGTAATAAGCCGCTGCATGGCCTGCTTCCGCAGTGCCTTGAGAGACGGCGTCAAACACTTCCAGAGCGGGAACCAGTTCCCCAGCGCCATAGACTTTGACTTTGAGACGTCCGTCGCTCATTCGCTCGACTTCTTTGGCGAAGCGCTCTGGGGCTTCGCCCAGTCCAGGAAAGTTTTTAGGCCAGGAAGTCACCAACTTCCACTGAATGGTTTGTTTGGGCGCCTGTTGGGCAACCGGCGCCGCCGCTTCCTTATCAGCGGAACATCCGCCCAGAAGCATTCCCAACATGCCTGCGCCCATCAGGGAAAACAGATAGCGTCTTTTCATTCGATTGCGTCTCCTTTTTGTCTTTATTCTTATGTGATCTCGGCGCCTGCGCAGCCAAGTATCCAGCGCCTGCCGCCAAGCTATCTAAACCCGCTTGGAAAGCCTGTTTAGATGAGCCGGCGAGTGAGGCTGCGCTCCGCAGTATAACTCTATTTTCCGGCAAAATGACACTAGAGGAGGCGCTCTGAAATCTAACGGATCAGTTAACAGTCAAACTATCTAAATCACTTCCAGTTTGGCGTACGAAAGCACTAACCACTTACTGCCCTGATCATCGAAATTCACCTGAATGCGGGAATGCGGTCCGCTGCCCTCATAATTTAATACGACGCCTTCGCCAAATTTTTCATGACGCACCCGCTGCCCAAGAGAAATACCCGACTGCTGCGCGGATTCGCCAATTGCCCCATGCGCCGGCCCACGATCCCAAAACATAGGTTTGCTCACGACGGAGCGCAAACGCACTTCACGTAATAATTCATTGGGAATTTCACGGACAAAGCGAGAGATAGAGTGGTATTTATCCTGACCGTACAAGCGGCGGCTTTCCGCGAAAGTAAGCACCAGCTTTTCCATGGCGCGAGTGATCCCGACGTAACACAACCGGCGCTCTTCCTCCAGACGCCCCGCCTCTTCCAGCGCCATCGAATGAGGGAACAATTCTTCCTCCATACCCGTCAGAAACACCAGGGGAAACTCCAAACCTTTGGCGGAGTGTAGCGTCATCAATTGCACAGCGTCCTGCTCCGCGTCGGCCTGACGTTCGCCAGCATCCAGCGCCGCCTGAGTCAGAAATTCAGCCAGAGGCGATTCATTGTCGAGAGTCTCGTATTCCGCAACAGCGTTCACCAGCTCCAGCAAGTTTTCCTTACGCGCTTCCGCCTTATCGCCCTTTTCGTTAGCGTGATGCTCCAACAGTCCGCTGACATCCAGCATATGCTTGGTTAGATCCTGCAATCGGTTATCTTTCGCATACTCACGCAGGGTTTCGACTATTTCTATGAAACTCCTCAGGCCTGCTCCCGCCTTGCCCTTGACCAGACCCGCGCTGACCATCGCCACTGTCGTCCGCCACAATGAGCTACGCTGCTCGCGGGCAGCCTCGCGCAAGGTTTCCAGCGATTTGGCGCCCACACCGCGGGGAGGAATGTTGACCACCCGCTCAAACGCGGCGTCATCATGTGCGAAGTGAGCGAGACGCAAGTACGCCACGGCGTTTTTGACTTCCAGACGATCATAGAAACGCAGGCCGCCATAAATCCGATAGGGAACCCCATGCCGGATCAGCGCCTCTTCCAACACCCGCGACTGCACGTTGGAGCGGTACAACAGCGCTACTTCCGAGCGGGTGCGGCCCTGGTTCACCCAGGACTGCACAGACTCAACGATATAATTGGCCTCATCCTGTTCATTGAAGGCCGCATAGACATCAATCGCCTCACCTTCGCCCTGGTCTGTCCAGAGTTGTTTGCCCAGACGGCTTGGATTATAGGAAATGACATGGTTGGCGGCCTGTAAGATGGTCTGCGTTGAACGATAGTTCTGCTCCAGCCTCACCAATGCAGCTTCGCCAAAGTCATTCTGGAAGCGCTGGATGTTTTCAATCTTGGCTCCGCGCCAGCCATAGATAGACTGATCGTCGTCGCCAACCACCGTCATAGGGACTCGATCCCCCGCCAACACGCGCAACCAAGCATATTGAATGGTGTTGGTATCCTGAAACTCGTCAACCAGAATATGCTGAAAGCGTTGCTGATAGTGCTGCAGCAGATCCGGCTTTTGCAGCCAGAGTTCATGAGAACGCAGCAATAACTCGCCAAAGTCCACCAATCCGCTTTGCCGACAATATTCGTCGTAGCGCTGGTATATCTTGTTCATGGTCTGCCGCCAGGCGTCGCTACCCGGATCAATATTCTCCGGACGCAGCCCTTCGTCTTTCTGGCTGTTGATGAAATACTGCGCCTGGCGTGCGGGCCACTTGGACTCATCCAGTCCAAGCTCGCGAATCACTCGTTTCAGCATGCGCTGCTGGTCATCGGAATCGATCACCTGGAAGTTTTCCGGCAAGCCGGCTTCCCGCCAGTGCGCGCGTAACAGTCGATGCGCCAGGCTGTGAAAGGTGCCCAACCACATACCGCGCGTAGGAATATGCAGCAGCGACTCCACCCGCTCCCGCATTTCTCGCGCAGCCTTGTTGGTGAAAGTCACCGCCATTATTGCGTGAGCGCCAATGCGCTCGACTTGAATCAACCATGCCATGCGGTGCACAAGAACGCGGGTTTTACCGCTACCTGCGCCAGCCAGGACGAGCAGGTTGCGAGCGCTGGCGGTAACCGCCTCACGTTGAGCATCGTTAAGCGGGTCCAATACCGCCGTTACATCCATTGCTTAGACTTACCTCTCTCTGTTTGAAGGGCTTTGTTGTTAACGGCTTTCCGCGAAAGACATGTCAGGAAATTAAACCGCAGACCCATCTCCGATTTTATTCGAAGTGCTTGTGCGCGAGTTCACTATCGGGTTAAATGGGACAACGAACAAAAAATAACAAAATGTTACATACAATAAGCACACTAAGCCACCAACCGGAGCCGTCGCCCTCTGCGTATTGGCGGCGATTAATACTGGATAATTTTACAGCCTATTACAACATTGCATCGCTGCTTTCCAGGTCCGCCGACCGTCAAAAGCAGATATGACGGGTTTGTTTGTGCGGCGGAATTCCAGTGAAATCGGACAATTATACTAACATGCACCCCGGGACAAACGATATTCAGGCAGGCAGTTTAAAGCTGATGTCGACCATGGCGCGCCCCAAACCCCTCATGGTGCGCCGGGAGCAACTCATAAAGCTGGGACGACGCAGTCGCCAGGCCTCCGTGTTGCTTTTTTTAATCTCCATGGGATTTGTCATCGCGGCCTTTCCCTACCTGCAATTAGCGCCCCTGACAGCGCTCGCAGTGCTTGGAGCAACCTGCGCACTGCTCCTTACCGCATTCGGCGCATGGGCTCCGCCCCAGTTACAAGATGAAAACGCCAACCTACCTCGTAATGTCGCCAGACTTAGTCAACTCTATATTTTACTCAGTAGCGCAATCGCCATAGCTCTGGGGCCAATAACCGCTTACGTGATCTCCGTTCTCCCTGTCTCCTGGCTTAATAGCGCCACCATCGCCCAATTTGTCAGCGCAGGACTTCTATCCTTTTTTCTTGGGGTCTGGCGAACTCCCTTCGTAATTCTCAGCGCTATGCCTCTGTTGTGGCTCGCTGTTCTGTTAAACGGAAAGCAGCCACTACCGTCGGAGTTATTGACCAATGCGGCAATCCTCTGTGTCTTTTTATACCCGCTAGCAGCGCTGTGGTACTTAGCCTCTAGTCGATATCTCAACCAGAATCTGCAGATGCAGGGTTTGATCGCCTATCTGGAAAACGCCCGCGCCGCCTCAGAACAGTTTAACCAACAACTTGGTCAAGAGATCTCTCACCGAGAAACCATAGAGCATGAGCTGCGGAAAACCCAAAGGCAACTGGAAGACGCCATCTCAGAGCGAACTCATGAGCTGTCCGAAGCCAACCGCATTTTGAGCCAGCAAATCAAGCTGCGGAAAAATATCAGTGACGCGCTGATGAAGAGCCAGACTCGCCTATCGCAAGCTATTGAAGCCACAGGCTTGGCTCTGTGGGACTGGGATATTCCGAGAAACTCTCTCTACCAGTCGTTCTTTCACGACGCGTTCGGCCCTAGAGAAATGACCGCCACGTCATTCGTAGAACGCATGCATGGCCTGATACACCCCTATGACCGTGCCCGCATCAGAAAAGAAATGATGCTTTGTCTGAAGGGAACGACTCAGACCTACCGCGTGCAATATCGGGTCACCACGGCCAAAGATACCTGGATGTGGGTGGAAGACTGCGGCAAACCAGTAAGCTTCGACAAACTGGGGCGCATTACTCGCATGATTGGGTCTCGCCGCAACATCACTAATGAGAAGAGTCGTGATGAGCAATTGCTTCTGGCCAAGTCCGTATTTGACCATACTCCCCAAGGCGTCTTTGCACTGGATACGGAGTTCCAATTCCTTACCGTCAACAATGCGTTCAGCCAAATTACCGGCTATGAGACGGAAGAAGTGATTGGCAGCAGCCTGGAGGACTTTAGCCAGGCCCCCAATAAGCGGCAGGTATTCAGCCGTATTCGGGATGAACTGTCGTTACGCGGCTTTTGGCAGGGAGAATTATATGAAAAACGCAAATCTGGTGAGTTTTACTGCCAATGGCTACAAATTACCGCGATTATCAATGTAGAAGGCGCTACCACCCATTACGCAGGCTTATTCTCCGACCTCACTGAACGCAAACAGACGGACGAAAAGCTCCACTACCTGCTCAACTATGACGAATTGACAGGGTTAGCGAATCGCATGCTGTTTCGCGAGCGCTTGGACAAAATTCTTCGTAAAGTGCGGGAGCAAGGCCTCAGCATCAATATGCTGCTCCTGAATGTCGACCGTTTCCGGCAAGTTAATGAAAGCCTGGGCCAGGACCGCGGAGACGAACTGCTGAAGCAGGTAGCTACCCGCATCTCTCAGTCCGCAGCCCACGTTCATACTCTGGCCCGACTTGGCAGCGATGAGTTCGCCATACTGACCCCAGCGAAAAGCCGTTCCCAGGTGAGCCGTTTCTGCGAGCAATTGCTGGAGGAGCTAAAAGCGCCTTTTAAGATCGACGGACATGAATTTTATGTATCAACGTCAATAGGCGTCACCCAGGCGCCTGATAATGGATGGGAAATCCAAACCCTGATGCAGCAAGCCAATATGGCGGTGCGGCAGGCAAAGTACCTTGGCGGCAACACCTATGAGTTTTACAGTCGCATGTTGCGCAGCATGTCGCGGATGCGACTGGAAGTGGAGACCGAGCTACGCCGTGCGATACAGAACCAGCAAATGGAGGTCTTCTTTCAACCCAAACTTTCGCTGGATAGCGGTCGCATTACCGGAGTGGAGGCGCTGGCGCGCTGGCGGCATCCTCAGAGGGGGCTCATCGGTCCCAGCGACTTCGTGCCCATGGCGGAGGAAAGCGGTTTGATCACTGAGCTAGGCGAGCAGATGCTTGGCGCCGCCTGCGCCCAAGCCGCCGCCTGGAGCCGCGAAGGTCTGGATAATATTCAAGTATCCGTCAACCTTTCCGCCCACCAGTTACGTCAGAGCAATTTGCCGCAAATGGTGCGCAAAGTGCTGCAAGACACAGAACTGCCCCCTCACCTGCTCGACCTGGAGTTGACGGAAAGCACGCTGATGGAAAATATGAGTCGCACCCAGTTCATGCTCTCCCGGCTACGAGAGATGGGCGTACGTATTACCGTGGACGACTTCGGTACAGGATACTCGTCTTTGTCCTACCTCAAACGATTTCCACTAAACGCCCTGAAAATAGACAGGATGTTCATCAAGGATGCCCACCATAACGCTGACGACGCCGCTATCACTCGCGCTGTCATTATGCTCGGCAAAAGCCTGAACCTGGAAGTGATCGCCGAAGGCGTGGAGCACGAAGGTCACATGGAGTTTCTACGGGAGAGCGGCTGCCACACAGTACAAGGCTACCTGATAGCCGAGCCGTTGGGGGCCGAACAAATGGCCAATCTGTTGAGAACACAATGCGCCGGTCCCGCACAGCCGCAAAGTTCAACGCCCGCCATTCAATAACACCTACGCCTGTGAGGCGGCTGGCCGTAGCAGAAAAATAGAAGGAGGCTATTTGTCTGCCTGATTAATAGTCAGTGCAATACTGCTTCGCTTTTGTCTATCCTTAGAGCAGGTTTTTACCATGCCTGGCTCTCAAGGGCGGACATGCGTGCGTTACCCGCCGCCAAGGCGATACGACAATCCAACGTAGTTGAAGGTAGTTGAATGGAGCGCCCCCGCGATTTATTGAACTGGCTCCGTCAGAACCGGGGCACATTACGCAAAAGCGAGCAGAAAGTCGCGGAGTGCGTGCTGCGCAACCCCAGTGACGTTATTCATATGCGCATCGTCGATCTGGCCACTGAAGCCGGCGTCAGCGAGCCAACCATTGTGCGATTCTGCCGCACCATCAGTTTCGACAGCTTTCAAAGCTTTAAAGTCAGCCTCGCCCAGCAACTCGCAAGCATACAAAAACAGACGCCCTTCCCAATAGAAACGGGAGATAACCTGCAACAAACCGGAGCAAGAATTTTCCATGACGTACAGTCGTCATTGCTACAAGTCTTCAACCAACTGGCCTGGGAGCGGATTGAGCAAGTTTGCGCTTGGATATCTGAATCCCGACGCCTGTTTTTTTTCGGCTATGGCGCCTCAGCGGCCGTAGCGGCGGACGCCCAGCAAAAATTCTTTCGCTTGAAGCTGGAAACCCAGGCCTGCCCTGATCCAGACACGCAGATGATGATCGCCGGCCTCGTGGAGGCCAATGATGTTATTGTCGCCATATCCCATAGCGGCCGCACCAACAACCTGATTCAATCCTGTATCCGCGCACGCGCTTCAGGCGCCAGAGTGGTCGCTATAGGTCCACCGCAATCAGCGCTCGCCAATATCGCCACCCTCAACATCGGCGTCTCAGTGGAGGAAGACACTGACGCCTTCACGCCGCTGGTTTCCCGCCTTGCGCACTTGATGGTTCTAGACACCATCGCCACCAACCTGTTTCAAAAACTTGATGAACGTCATGCGCAAAGGCTCAACCAAGCGAAAAAGAATCTAAGCTCGTTGCGACTCTCGCCTAATTAATTGTATTATCGGTGAAATAATATACAGCATAAGACCGACGCTCCTCAGTCGGCTGGACAAGGCATCGCATTCACGCAGGAACGGATTGATAACGCGCGTTATCAAGCAGTAAGCCGGTTGTCATTCCAGTGTAAAAAATAACAACTACAGTGAACCGTCACTAGGCTAAGGGGAAAGCCATGCAAAACATGAATCAATCTTCCGATTCCGTCGCCAGCACCATTCTTGACGTTTTTTACGAAACCGAAACTCAGGAGAGGAAGAGCAAAGAAAAGCAAGCCTCAAAGCGACGTCTTCAAGCCCGCCGGGCAATCGAAGACTATTTGGAAAACAAGCGGTTGCGTGAGGCTACCGAAGACTACTATTTATCTAAATAAACGCACTTAGCAGCGTTTTTCGCGTGCGCGCCCGACGCCTCCAGGACGCACGCGCGTCTTCCGCAAAGCAAAGCGGATCGCTGGATATTTCACCAAAATAAACCAGACTTGATGATGCCGGTTAACGGCTGAAATACGCATGGTGAAATCCAGGGAGCATGATGATGGAAACGCTGCAGCTGCGAGATATTTCAGAAACCGCACTCCTGCCCTTGTGGGCCAGGGCGATGGAAACCCTGCGCCCGGACGCCATTATTCACGACGATAAGGCCCTGGAAATGTACCAGCGCCTCAATTACGACTTCAAGCGCTTCAGTAACGCCTGGCTGTCCCAACTGGCCATCGCCATACGCACAGACCTCATTGACAAGCTGGTGACTGAGTTTATCAACGCTCATCCCCATGCTGTGATCATCAATCTCGGCGCAGGATTCGATAGTCGCTACCTGCGTGTGGACAATGGCCAGATTCAATGGTTCGATCTGGACTTGCCTAATGTTATCGCCGCCCGTCGCCTCTTTTTCAACGACTCTGATCGCTATCATATGTTGGAACAGTCGCTGTTCGACGTTTCCTGGCTGGAACACGCCGCCAGTGACGCGGACAATTGTCTGATATTGGCGGAAGGCGTTCTCATGTATTTCACCGAGCAACGTATTAAACAGTTCTTCAATGATCTTGCAGAACGCATCCCTCATGCTCGCATGCTTTTTGAGATGCTGCCCCACGGAGCGCTTGGGCAAGCTCACTTACATGAAGCCGTAGGCTGGATGAACGCTGCTTTCCAGTGGTCTCTGCATAATATTCGTCGTCTGGAAAGCTGGAATCCCCACATAAAGGTCAGGGAAGAGTGGTGCATTCTCGACTACCACTGGGAACGCTGGGGAGCGCTAAGCTTTCTCGCCTGGTCTCCCTGGCATCGTTATCTATTTGGCGAAAAGCTGGCTCTCTTGGAGTTTGATTGAGCAACAGCTCGATTTGCTCGGTCAGCGTCTATACTATTAATCAGGCAAACAAATAGCTTCCTTCTATTTGTCTTCCGCAGCGTTGTCGCACAAGGGGATATCCGTATTCAACAGGAGCCCGATATGTCATGAAGCCAATTACCTGCCCGCAGTTTGTTGAGTTGGAAAAAGACCTGATTGACGAATTTGTCGCCTGCTTTCAGGAAAACGTAGAAGAAATCGAGCACACGATCCAAACCTTGGAGCATCAAGTCAATCCTGATTTGATCAACGAGCTGTTCCGCAGCATGCACTCCCTCAAGGGCAACTGCAGAATGGTTTTTCTTGACGCCATGGTGGACGTTATCCATGAGCTGGAGGAAATCGTTTCCGACATGCGTAAAGGCGAGCTTCCTTACCAGCCCATGTTCGGCGTTTTCTTTATGAGCATTATCGGTTATGTGGAAACACTGGTCGGACAATTGGCGAGCGACCATACTGCTGACGGCGATCTACAGGAGTCCCTGTTAAGAGTTATCTCCAAAGTACGCAACGCCTCGCCTGGAAACGTAATTGCCGTCATTAATGAAGGTCTGGATGAGTTGCTATCCGGCCCCAAAGATGCAGGAGAAGCACCGCGCCCAGAGGCTGCGATGCCGAGTTACTTTGCCCCGGGCAAAGACTCCGACCAGCAATTATTCCGCTTCCTTGCACGGCAGCTGGACCAGCTCAGCATCTACAGAAAGGATCGCACACAAAAGGAACTGGAACTATGCATGGCCATCAACGAAGAACTGGGCGGGCAGCTTAATGAAGAGCAGCTCAGCGCCGCCGTACTGCTACACGATTTAGGCATGGCTTTCGTGCCTGTTGGTTTGGCCCATAAGCACGAAGAACAGCTGTCCCGGGAAGAACAGAAAATAATGGCGGCCCATGTCGCCACCAGCTCGCAAATTCTGCATCGATTTGGTGGCTGGGAAGACGCCTCCCAGATAGTCCTGCATCATCACGAACACTATGACGGTAGCGGTTACCCATTTGGCGTCAGCGGTAAAGATATACCATTAGGCTCCAGAGTCCTGGCAATTTGTGACGCTTTTTTTGAGATAACCAGTGAGCGGGCAGATCGTTCATATAAGAAGTCACTGTTTGAGGCGGTGCGTTACGTAAACAGTTACAACGGCTCGTTGTTCGACCCAGATTGTGTTGAAGCCTTTAATATGGCGGTAAGAAAACTCTATATCGCCAAAGAGGGTTAAAGCCTTTTCGTCTCCAAGAACAAAAAAACCGCATCTGGCGTCGCCAGCGCGGTTTTTCATTTTGAGAGCGGAGAATCAAATCGCCCCCGCCGTGCTTCCTATTGCTGATTAAGCAGCTTGCTTACGACGACGCAGACCAACGAACGCCAATCCAAGCCCCATCAGAGCCAGTGCGCCGGGCTCAGGCACAGAGAAAGGAATCTTGCCTTCGATAGTATCGTTACCACAGGTCATGCCCCAATGGAAAGCAAGCTCATCGCCTTTCAGCAGCTCAGTGCCAGCAATGTCAAAGGTGAAAGAAACCTTGCCGTTTACAGTGTCAACCAGCCAAGAGCCGGAGCCAACGGAAGTTACGGTAGAGCTGTCAGTTTTAACAGCGACTTCCTGACCGTGACGGTAGGTTGCGTATCTGCCATTGATGAAATTGTTGGACAAGTATGCATTATCGCGGTTTGCCGCGCCATTCAGCTCATATAGCGCGCCATCTCCGCCAACAGTACTCCAACGGTCATCCAGATTGAACCCGTAAGTCCACTTGGTTCCAGTGCTATGTCTATCTTCCAAGTAGCCAGTATCAGCATCGCCATTAGGCGTCCAAGAAGAAGACAGGAACAAGTCGCCAAATGCGATACCTTTTTTCTGACTCAATGCAGTATCAGTGACATAGTTATTGAAAACACCAACATGATTTACAAAATTAGTGTACACGTCGACTGTCAGCATAGTGCCAGAAACGCTTACATCAATTCCCTTTACATCGAACTTTGAGGCGTCTCCGATTACGTCGCCATATCCATGGTCTTTGCCCACATATTCATCGTTAATTTGGTATGCATAGGCGGAGACAGAAGAACACAACGCCGCTACTGCAGCCAGAACTTTGAAAGTTTTCATAGACAACTACTACTCGATTATTAGTTTATTGATTTGTAAGCCTTAAGGCCTGCACAAATTAGTGACACTATATAAGCATTTTCGGGGCCAACTTTAATAAGCGCCTGATACCAAAGAACTAAACTATGAAAGAGTGCGATGTCGGTTAAGTTTTCAGCTTAATGATGTAAATTTAACCGACACACTAACCGGCCAGCTGTAAAGGCTCTTTGCGCCAAACAGCCTCATCTTTTTATAAACGGCAGTCACAGAAGGATGCACTTTACTTAATTTGTTCTACTTTTAGATAAGGAGGACGAGACAGTACACAAATTTTTCAGTCTACAAGCCGCTTGAGGGACTATGGCTCAGGAGTAGAGCCAATCTGCGGGGCTAAACATCGAGCGAAAGCCATGTCAGACTTCGATGCGCTGCTAGCAATATCCGGTACGGCATTAATCGTCGCAGGGATAGTGTTGTTTATTGCGGAAAAAATTATTCACCACAACCGCCAAGGTCGCCTTCCTCCGGATATTATGTATCCTGCTCTCATGCTGACTGTCGCTGGCGCAGGCGTCGCGTTGATTCCCACTCTTCAGCCGGAACTCCAAGAGTTCGAGCATTTTCCCCCACCCAGTGCAGGCTTCTCAGTCTATGACACAGACATCGTAGTACAGGGTAGTCCGAATTTATTCAAAGACTCTGTTATAACTACTCCTAAGCAAGTTTCGCCCAAGAGTAAGTACGATCATGCAGGCCTATTCGATTTGCTGTCATACAGTGTCAATGGGACGCCTCAGCAGCTGAACGGCTCTATGGACATAAGGCCGACTAACGACAACGTATATGAATGGATCGCCGATATAGAAGCTTACACCGACTACGGTTTGCCCGTGATCTACTACTATACCGGCAAACTCTACCAAGAGAACGGCGATTGGCGTTTGCAGATTACATCGAGTAATGACCACTCATGGGAAAAGGGCTTCTCGGTTCCTGCGCAAGTCGATATACGCCATGACTATTTAAGCCTGAGCTACGATTACAACGGCGTGAGCGTCCTCGCGGTATGGCGCTCGGATTAACGCTCACGCTCCGTCTTTACAGATTAACCTTCTTCCACTCTTACCCCTCTCCAGAAAGCAACGTAGTTCTGAATGTTTCTGGCTGTTTCTGAAGCTGTGGGGTAATACCAGGCTGCATCTCGATTGGTCGATCCTTCCACTTCAATATCGTAATAACAAGCAGTGCCTTTCCAGCCGCAAACGGTTCGGGTATCGCTTGGCTTGAAATATTCAGATCGGATTGCTGAAGGAGGAAAGTAATGATTGCCTTCCAATATGATTGTGTTCTGACTTTCGGCAATGACTGCGCCATTCCATATAGCTTTCATAGTCTATCTCCTGATTGTCTATCGATTGTTGTTATTCTTTTCGCATCCCGCGTTTCACTACCGACAGAACGTCATGCGCGAGCTCAGTATAGAGATACGAAGGCGCACGGAAAAGGTATCAATTATCTTGTGGGGAAGACTGTCCCTGATGTCCAAGTTTAAAGGCTATATAAATGACGGCCAGACTGAGCAGGAACCAACCCAGCCCCCACATCATGCCCGAACCGCCATAAGCTTCCCCAAGCATAACCGCGTCGGACCGTAAGTGAGAGCGCTCGATGGTATCGCTGTATATATCCAGCGGCGCATATAACATGCTAGTGACGCCAATAACTCGCAGCACACCGTCATTAAACGAAGCAGGCAGCCATATTGCACTGGCGATCATCGCTCCGCCGGTAGCGAGCGCAAACCCCAATGCGAAGACATCCCTGATCCACCAGGCCGCAATAGCCAATAAAGAAAGTCCCAGAATAAACATAAGGACTCGATCCATACGGCTTAGCAGCGCCGTTAGATATATCAACACACCCCAAATCAACGACCCCAGGTAACCAGCGGATAGTGTCAGAAAACGACTACCGCCACGGGACAGCACATACCCGCCTTGATCAATGGAGATGACCATTTCCACCACTTCGCCTCCAGTCGCCACGGTCATAATGGCGTGTGACGCTTCATGAAAGAAGACCACGAGCAGTTTCAAGGGAATCAGGACTGGGTATGGCCAAAGCACGACGACCAGCAAAATAACGCCAACGAGAGGAAGGTATGCTTTGGCCAAAATAGACTCCTTAGCGACTTTGGGCTGGAATTGAAAAGCCGCGTCAAGACGCGGCCTTAAGATAGCGTACTATGTTAAATATAGCCGCCTGTTATCTTACCTGAAAAACTATACTGCCGTGTCATACTCCATGATCTCATAGGAGTCGCTGAGACCAATCGCAGGCGTACCATATCCCGCTAAATGCCAAAAACGAGGAAACCAAGCCTGGAAGGCGGCAGTCGTTGGGAACCAAAACTCACCGAAATTGGGGTCAAAAAAGGTTACATCTGTATCGCTCCATGCTGCGACAGCATGAGCGAAGTTCGGGCCAGCAATTCCAATCATTTTGTATGATTTGGCGCTGGTGGTGATTGCCCGCCCGATTTCCGCCGAAAAGTCTCTACGGCGCCCTCCACGTTCGCCAGTCGACCCTCGCGACATACCTTTGAACCAGGTTGGACCGCTCGAAATATGCTTACGTCTAGTCACTCCTTTGGATTGCAACCAGCGCTCTGTCGCATAGGTTTGGTCTTCTCTGCCAATACCCGGCTGCCCCACAACAGCCCCGGAATTCATCGTGCTTCCGATAATAAACATCTGCATAATCTGGCGGACTTTACTGGGGTTAATCTCCCCACCGGAGCCACTAATCCAGCCAGCCAAAGAGGTAGCTTCACCGGATCGAGCATATTTCTCCGCATTGGCGTGAACTTCCAACCACTTCGCAGCCAGCATTTCGCAAATTCCACCACTTGTGTCCGGATTGGTAAGAATCAAGCTTCTCACCGGGTTCTTCACCTGAGAAAAGCGCCAAGTGCAATGGCCGCCCGCGGCCGCTGCGGAGTTTTGGACTCCCGCCACACGCAAAGACAAAATATTATGCGCCAACCAATCAAACATAACGGGCATTTTACGTACTCCTGATAACAACAAATCTCGTAAAAATTCTTTTTACCCCTATCTAAGAGCTAACTCTGAGAGTAAAAAGTAACGGAAGCGGCGAGTTGGAATATTAATTCAAATCGATAGGTTCCTTGTATCTGGGAAATCGCTCACAGACCCACTTTAAGCTCATAGACTTTAGTCCACCTTTCTCTGCGCGTCAGTCCCAAGCTAGTCAGACCTCCATTATCCCGTCAGGTTCCCTCAGAGCTGTTATATTTATTAGTGCGCCTTTTCTTCATCCGTGAATTGCATAGGTGATGTTATGGACCCAAGGGAAGTGAAATCCGTCGACGACGCACGCACGCTTATAGAAGACTCCATGTTCAAGCACATTAAGGTAGGCGTATTTGATATGGATGGCGTTATGCGCGGCAAATATATGTCTCGAGACAAGTTCCTGTCCTCGTTAAGCAAAGGTTTTGGTTTCTGCGATGTGGTCTTGGGCTGGGACGTAAAGGATCAACTCTATGACAATGTCGCCTACACCGGTTGGCATACCGGCTATCCTGACGCCCAGGTCCATATTATCCCCTCCAGTTGCCGTCCATTGCCTCTTGAAAACGGTGGCGTCTTTTTTCTCGGAGAGTTTGCCAATAACGCTGAATCAATCTGCCCCCGAGGCCTTCTAAAAAGAGTTATAGCGAAAGCCCGCGACATGGGATTTGAGGCGGATTGCGGATTTGAATACGAGTTTTTTGTTTTTGAAGAGTCGCCTCACAGCATCCGGGAAAAGGCATTTCGAAACTTGGATCCCATGGCTCCTGCGGAGTTTGGCTATTCCGTCATTCGCAACAGCGTGGCGTCGGAGACCTATATAAGCCTGTTGCAATTGGCTGACGATATGGACTTTCCTCTAGAAGGCCTCCATGAGGAAACAGGACCCGGCGTGCTTGAGGCTGCAATTTCCCATGATGATGCATTGAATGCAGCAGATAAGGCGGCGCTGTTTAAGACCTTCACTAAAGTAGCCCTACAAAAACAGGGCAAAATGGCTACCTTCATGGCCAAGTGGTCAAAAGACTATCCCGGGCAAAGCGGCCACATACATTTATCGTTAAAAGACGATGAAGGGGTAAACCTCTTTTATGACAAAGAAAAAGAGGCCAATATGAGCGCGACGATGCGCCACTTCATTGCGGGCCAACAAAAGCTCATGCCAGAATTAATGGCGATGATTGCACCCACTATTAATTCTTATCGCCGATTGATTCCTGGGTTCTGGGCTCCTACCACAGCCAGCATAGGTATTGATAATAGAACCTGCGCTATTCGCATCATTCCCGGAGGCGCGCAGTCTCAACGCCTGGAATATAGAATCGGCGCCGCCGACGCCAATCCCTATGTCATCCTAGCTGCGGTCATTGCATCAGGGCTATGGGGAATAGAAAACAAACTTGAACCAGAATGCATGGTGACAGGCAACGCTTATGAACAAACATTTCCCAAACACCTTCAGCTTCCACTGACTTTGTGGGATGCGGCGCAACGCCTGAAAGCCAGTCAAATGGCCAGAGATTTCTTCGGCTCCAGTTTTGTTGATCACTTTGCAGCGACACGCGAGTGGGAGGAGAGAGAGTACAGGAAATACATTTCACTGTGGGAGTTGGAACGCTACTTCGAAATCATTTGAGTAAGAGCGTCAACGGACGATGTGGAGAGAAGCGATGTCTGGACCGGAGAAAAAGACTCTCCCTCCGATCCAGAATCATCAAAACTAGCAGCGGCTATAAATTATTTAGCGCGCTTTCTAGCTACGAGACCAACCAGACCCAGACCCAACAGGGCGAAAGTAGTAGGCTCTGGAACAGAGTGAACGGAAATTTTCCACTCTTCAGTCTCACCTTGGTAATAGTGACCAGTTGGAGTCATACGATCTTCATAGCTACCAGTGTATGCAGTTTTCCACTGATCATTCCATGAGCCGCCGTACATGTTGGTGATGGAGTGGCTGCAGGTTACGATAGCGCGCAACCAGAAATCGCCTACGTCAGCATTGGTCAGGGTGTATTCGCTGGAGAAGAAAGAGAAGTCGGGGTTGGTAGGCGCCTGCCAAGAACCCAGAACTGGTTCGAAGTCAGTGAGTTTGTGTTCGCCGTATGCGATTTCGTCGCTAGCGTCGAATACGCCGTTTTGATCCCAGTCAATCCAAGCCTTCATCAGGTCAGCGTAGTGTGTGCCCACATTTTTCTTGTGTACGTTGAATTTGAATTGAACGGTTTGACCAACAGTTAAATCTTCACGGCCCCAGCTTGCGCCACCGTCAGTGGTCCAGGAAACGCCGTAGGAGTCGCCATTAGGCGCGTCAGCCAGTTCCTGCCACGCAGTAGTGTCGTGAGTAGTAGTGCCATAGGAAGCAGGGATAGCATAGGCGCTGGCTGCGCCAAGCATAAGTGGAAGGCTTGCGAGAAATGCTAGTTTCTTCATGATGTCCTCTGAACAAATGTCGGTTAAATTGTTTAGCGTAAATGCTAGTTTTTATTGTGAAGAGCAGAGCCCTTATCGTCCCCGTTATATAGCAACCACCATGCCAATCTTTATACCCTTGATTTATAAGGACAAAGCTTTTTTGTCTTAATAGACATGTAAAAATAATGGACTATTCATTAAAAAAAGTGCAGGTACGTTTAACACTCTAACGCACAGTAATAGCGGAACTGCCTCAACCCTCACTACCTATTCTTTTTTCAGCAAAGATTTTCAGCATGGCAGTGTTATTGGCGGGTCAATAACCAGGCGTATAAATGCGCCTGCGCTGCGGCGAGCCGCGGAGGACAGGGCCTAACACGCGCGGGTCCTGTCGTAGTAAACAAATAGAAGGAATCTATTTGTCTGGCTGATTAATAATTAGGAACGTTCCACAAGATTCGTAAAACACCGCGACATCCCACAGGAATTTGCAATAATTAGAGCTGAGCAGAGGGAAATTTATTGCGACGACAAGTATAGGGAAGCAACTATCATGAGAATCATTTCACCCATTGACGGATCAGTGGTGGCGGAGCGGGACCCAGCCACCAATGCACACATCAATCTGGCGCTTGAACGCGCAATCACTGCACAAAAGATCTGGCGCACGGTCTCCGTTGCGGAGCGCGCCCGTTACTGCCGACTGGCCATTGACGCTCTGTCTGCGCATACGCGGGAGATCGCTCCCGAGATAACCCTCCTGATGGGCCGCCCAGTGCGCGACGCGCCTCAAGAGATCAAAGACGTGGAGGCCTGCGCCGGACATATGATTGATGTTGCGGAAAGCTGTCTCGAAGAGGTTTTAACGCAGCCAAAAACCGGCTATCGCCGCTATATAAAACGCGAACCGCTGGGCATTGCATTATGTATCGCACCTTGGAGCCATCCTTATTTAGCCGCCGCCAATGCAATCATTCCGGCTCTAATGGCGGGCAACTGCGTCATCCTGAAACACTCAATACAAACGCTACTGTGCGCGGAGCGCTTCTCTCATATTTTCTTTGAAGCGGGTCTACCAAACGGCGTATTTCAATATTTACACCTTGATCACGCCGACGCGTTGCGTTTGATCAGCGACCAGCGGATAAAGCATGTGTCCTTCACCGGTTCAAGCGTCACAGGCGCGGCTATCGAACACGCAGCGGCTGGAGCTTTCAAAGGCCTGTCTTTAGAGCTGGGAGGCAGTAATCCCGCCTATGTTATTGCTGACGCCTCTCTCTCTAAAACCGCCGCAGGGATTGCTAAAGGCGCTTTCTTCAATTGTGGACAATCCAACCACGCCATTAGACGCATTTATGCTCATGAAGATATTTATGACGATTTCTTAGACGCCCTGATTGCTGAGGTAAAAACCTACAGGCTGGCGAACCCGATGGACCCCTCCACCACATTGGGGCCTATGGCCAGCTCGCAAAAGGCCATAGCCGCGAAAACGCAAATAAAAGCCGCCATTGCTCAAGGCGCAACTCCTTGCATTGACGACATGTATTTTCCTGATTCACACATAGGCCCGGCTTACCTCGCCCCCCAGGTGTTAACGAATGTCGATCACTCTATGACCCTGATGAAAAGCGAAACATTCGGCCCGGCCATTGGCGTCATGAAAGTAAAGGATGATGCGGAAGCCATTCATTATATGAACGACAGCCTCTATGGCCTGCGAGCTTCTCTATGGACACAGGACGCCGCCCGCGCCCAAGCGATAGGGGAGAGATTACAAACTGGCTCCGTGCTTATGAATCAAAGTGATTGTATTGATCCAACCCTGGCCTGGGGCGGCGTTAAACAGTCTGGATTCGGCCCCCTGTTATCAGAACAGGCCTATGCGCAACTTACCCACTGCAAGTCTTATCACTTACGAATAGCTTGAGTGCAGAGCTTGCAACCCGCCTTCACCTGGCGCTCCTGCATGGGCCAGCACAAAAAGCGGCGGTCACGCCGCTTCTCTCACGCATTGAGGCTCGACTCTGGCGCAATATTCTCGATCGGGTCGAAGGCGGTATTCAGGAGCGCCATTAACCGGCCCCTCTTGCAAACACGCCTTGGGTTGGCGAAGATTCCGCGTATCTGTGTTAAAGGACTTTTTCAGGCAGGAGTATGACAAGAAAAATATTCTGGGAAGACCCCTATCTTACGACTTTGAGCACCTATGTCACTAGCGTCAATGGCGCAGTAATAACAGTCGAGGAAACTATCTTTTACGCTTTATCCGGCGGACAGGAGAGTGACCACGGGACGATTGGCGGGTTCAAAGTGATCAGCGCGCGCAAGGAAGACCAGGAGATATTTTATGAGTTGCCGGAGGATCACGCCCTTCAGGTTGGCGATCCAGTGGAAATCGCCATTGACTGGGAACGGCGCTACCGCTTGATGCGATTGCATTTTGCAGCAGAGCTAGTGCTTGAGTTGTTCTACCGCAGGCTGGACGGGGTTGATAAAGTCGGCGCCCATATCGCCGCCGAAAAAGCGCGTATCGACTTTTCCTGGCCGCAGAGTATCTCTCCCATGCTGCCGGATATCGACGCTGACGCCCAACGCCTGATTAACGAAAACCGTGACATTATCAGCGCTTTCAGTAACGAAGATGCGGAAAGACGCTATTGGCGGGTGGAGGGATTTGCCGAGGTTCCTTGCGGCGGCACGCATCTGACCCGCACCGGCGAGGTAGGACGCATCTCCATGAAACGCAAAAATGTCGGTAAGGGCAAAGAGCGTGTGGAGATTTACCTGAGCTAAGCTCCGGGCGCCCCCGGAGCCGCCGCTGTTGGTTATTCGCAGTACTTGATGGTCTTGGTCACGCTGTGAACTTTCACGTCAGCTCCGGCGCGAATCACAAACTCGCTCAAACCTACTTCCGACTCCGGGTTACCCCAGTCATAGGTGTAGCCCAAACGGGTCCAGGGGTAGCCGTTTTCTCCATAAGATGTTTTACGCAGATTTTTGAACCATTCCTTGTGCTCTTTACTTACGGAGACGAACCGGTCCGACACAGGGAAATCCAACTCTGCTTCATGATCGCTGACCTCCGGATCTGGAGAGGGGCGGAATAAGTCCGATGGGCTGACCCACATTTCCACAAACTTGGTTTTCTTATCGCCAGGCGGCAACCCCAGTAACTGCTCCAACCGCAAAATCGTCTGCTCTGGAAACTTATAGCGAGCGCGACAGAAGTTTCTTACTTCTGGGACTACCGTCACCCATACTTCTCTGGACAATGTCTGAGACTGTCCTACGGAGTTGTCGTAACCGTCCCAGGACGTCCAGGTCGTCACCAACACTTTTTGCCGATCGCCACTCCATTCCAGCGCCGGGTTTAGCGGCGTAATTGCAATCAGGTTCTTGGAAATTTCATTCGGCTCTACAATTTCAGCATCCCTGACCGCATTGGCGTACGCCTGACTCAGATTTGTCTGCAAGGGAGGCTTTGCATTCTGGTGAGCGCATGCGCTTAGCGCCAACGCCACTCCCAAAGCGAGAATCTTTTTGATATCCCTATATCCGTCTCTCCTGAAAATCATTCTTCACTCTCCGTTCTATCCAGATTCTGTTGCGGGCGCATCTCCTCCGGCCTGCGTTGAGCGCTATCGCCAGCAAAGGAGTGCAGCATGAAATATATATTAAAATTAACCCCTTACATAATCTTTACCGGGAAACATGCTATCATTCTCTTCGCCAGCCATGATGTCTGCGCAGGACTGGGAGTCTTGGATATGATCGGCAAAGTATGCCTGTTTTCAGAAGTTTACGGCGTGATTACCTACGCTGGCGAACCTGTATCAGGCGCCACAGTGACCCGTTGGGTCGAATGGCGTCAAAAATCCTCCGACAGCGTACACACTGCTCCAGACGGAAGCTTCCGTCTGCCTGCCCTATATAAAACTTCTCTATTGACGACGCTCTTGCCGATACCATTTCGCGCCGCGCAAACCATATATGTAGAAATTAACGGCAAAGAGCATCTGATTTGGAGCACAATCAAAGTCGGCCCCGCCCCCAATGACGAACTGGCGGGACGCCCCCTGCGTTTCACCTGCGAGCTGACGCGGCAGCGCAGGTACGTACATCTGGGCGCAGCGAGCATTGAGAGTAACTGTGAATGGCGCTGAGCTCCTTCACTCAGCCCATCACCCGAACTGGTGCGCCATCCAGGTACGCTTGAATCGCTTCGACGATCTGAGTGTAGTAAGTGCGATAGTTATTCTCAGTGACATAGCCCAGGTGGGGAGTCGCCAGCACATTCGGCAGCGTGCGCAGAACATGTCCTTCCGGCAGCGGCTCCTGCTCAAATACATCCAATCCCGCCCCGGTGATGCGATTCTGCAGCAGCGCTTCCACCAAAGCCGTTTGGTCGACGATTTGAGCCCGGGAAGTATTTATCAACAGCGCAGACTTTTTCATCCGCGACAACGCCTCCGCATCAATCAGCCCCCGGCTGCGCTCACCTAACACCAGATGAATGGAGACAATATCGCTGCACGCCAGCAGAGCGTCTTTCGAATCTGCAAGCCTCACGCCCTTTGAGCTGGTCAATTCCGCAGTGAGGTTGGCGCTCCAGGCGACGACGTTCATGCCAAACGCCTGGCCAATCGCCGCCACTTTCTGGCCAATGTGACCCAACCCCAGCAAGCCGAGCGTTTTCCCTGCGAGATCAACGCCAACCGTGTTTTGCCATGGACCGTTGGCTTTGAATGCAGCGTCTTCTATCGCTACGTGGCGCGCCAACCCCAGTATCAACGCCCAGGTTAGTTCTGTCGGTGGTGTTTTGGAGGCCTGAGTGCCGCAAACCGTCACGCCATTTGCGCTGGCGGCGGCAAGATCAATGGCGGCGTTACGGGGACCGGACGTCACCAGAAGTTTCAGCCTCGGCAATCGGCCCAGTAAAGAAGCGCCAAATGGCGTTCTCTCTCGCATGATGACAATAATATCGAAGTCCGCCAGTTGTGCGGCGACCTCATCTTCATCGCCAAGATGGCGGTTGAATACCTGGAGATCTATGCGCGTATCCAGCGCACTCCAGTCCGCATAGGTCTTCGCCACGTTCTGATAGTCGTCCAATACCGCACAGCGCAGTTTCTTGCTCAGAGCCTCTTCCATTACACCACCACTCCTGTATGTCACATTAAGAGGATACGGCGCGGCAGTATAACAGGGCTCTCGCCGACCACGCAGCGACCAAGCCCTGAGCAAGACAGATTAATTACGCCCCGCCATCACGCCGCCGTCAACATCCCAGATCGCGCCGGTCACCCAGTCCGCCTGATCTGAGAGCAGAAATATCGCCGCGTTCGCCACGTCGCCAACATCACCAATGCGACCGATAGGATGGAATCCGTTTAGCGTCGCCAAGCTCTCGTCGACCTCTTCTGGAGCCATAAAGGCTTCATAGATCGGCGTTTTCACCACTGCCGGCGCGATAGCGTTGACGCGAACGCCATCATCCGCCAGCTCCATCGCCATATGTTGGGTCAGCGCGTGCAAGCCCGCCTTCGCCATGGAATAGGCGGAGGACGGCGTGGCTTTAACCGCCTGCTTCGCCCACATGGAACCAATGTTCAACACAGCGCCGCCGCCGTGTTTGCGCATGTTCGCAGCGACTGCCTGGGAGATAAAGAATAAGGCTTTATTCAACCCCAGGTAGGCGTCGTAATCCGCTGGCGTATGCTCCAGAAACGGCTTGGGATTGAAATAACCCGCAGCGTTCACCAAGTAGCGAATGGGCTCCTCCAGAGCATTCAGTTGATCGATCAAACCCGTTACTTGACCTTCATCATAAAGGTCCACGCTAATCGTCCTGACTTCCGCCTCGCCACGCAATGCCTCGCCAGCCTGCTGCAGTTTTTCGCGACGCTTGCCAACCAGCATAATATTCACGCCCGCCGTCGCCATCCGGCGTGCAATTTCCAACCCCATTCCACTGGAGCCGCCCACGATCAACGCCCAGGAACCTTGTACCAACTGCATGATGCCTCACCTCTCTAAAGTCATTTGAAACAGGCGCTCAGAGTAGGCTTCCAGAGGGAGTCAAAAAAGTAAGCACAAATTGGTCAGGTAGGCACTTACTGGTCTACATTGTTGATTTAAGAAAGGAAAAAATATTATTGCGCGCTGACTTCGGCTAGATGCGTATCGATATCGCCTCCTGACCTTCGCATTGAACCCGGCTTGTACTATTATTCCGCCGGATATCCCGGGCATTATCTGATTGGAAGCAAGATGCTCAAGCTACTCACAGTACTTATTCTCACCAATTTCATAAGCCACGTCTCATATGCGGAGAATGTCGATCGCATTATCTGGGTTACGCCGGAGTGGGAAGGCAGCGTGGAGAAAGACGGTACGGGGCTTTACAACGAAGTCATTTTCGCCGCATTCAAGCATGTAAACATTGAAGTAAACCAGATTATCGTGCCCTGGAAACGCGCCGAGCTCATGGTGAAGGACGGACACGCCGACATGTATGGCGGCCTTGATCCTACCGATGAATACCCGCAGGCGCTCTATCCTGTTTCCGTTATCACCGAAGCTGTCACCTTTTTGCCTGAGCATTTCGGGGAGTGGAAAGGGCTGGAGTCGCTGGCTGAAAAAAACGGCGTATGGATTCGAGGTTATACGGACTATATCGACGATAAGGTGAAGCAGTATCTCCAGGGAGAAGATCTGAACTCCAGAGAAAGCGCGCTCTCCAAAGTCTATCTGAAACGGGCGGATTACTACTTCGACAACCTGCGTCAGACCAACATTACTTTCAGCAATATTCTGGTAGATAAAACCCAGTTTCGCACTGAGCCGGTGACCCGTGTTTTCTTGTATATGACCTTTTCCAAGAGTGAGCGCGGAGAATATCTACGAGAGAAGTATAACGAAGGCGTCGCTTATCTCATTAAAACCCATCAGCTCCTGCCGCTTTATGAGAAATATGGCAGAGAGTATCCCATTGAGTAACGTCTCTTAACCGGCTATCGATCCGCTTTTTGCTGCTCACGCCAAAGATGGTCCGAGGAGAAACCGTAAAGATATAGCGCCTGCGCCACCGCCAGGGTATACAGGGGATCGATCACCAGTGTCCAGTCCAGCGCAGGCGGCTCATTAAATTGATACACTCCAAACCCGAACGGCAGGATAAAGGCGTATGAGACAAACCAGACGACATATACTGGCAGCGCGACCTTCCACAACTTCTGCATGCCGATGCGCTTGGAAAAAGCATACCCAAATAACCCAACCAACATGACGCTCTGTATAAGCCAATCAAAGTAGTCCAGCACGCCAGCGTTAAAATCTAAATCCACATAGTCTGCGCCAATGAAAGACATAATCAGAAATGGCGCCACGATCAGATTCAACAGCACACAGATCACAAAGAATATTTTCCATATCACGATGGGTTCTTTAATCGACATCGCGCCATCAGCAACCTGACTTTTGGGCGGCGCGTACAAGTCACTCATATTTATTTCCTAACTATTCTGATTCCGCTTCACGATGTGAAAGAGGCCTTGCATTGCCCATCCACAAAGGCTGCGACTTAAATCCGTAATTATAAATACACCGGGAACTGACGACAGTAACGCCCAGCGGAAATATCATGGTCCAGTTTACGTATGTTCGCATGCCCATCTGCGGGAAATCATAGCCAAACGGCAAGGCAAACTGATATATCAGCGACCAGACAGGATAAACCCAGAGCAGGCATTTCCAGAACCCGGCCCGTCCGACTCTTTTGTTAAAGGCGTAACCATAAATCGCCCCCAGGTTGATGAAGAAAAACGCTAAATCCACATAGTCATGCCAGGCAAATAGCGCCTGCGTGATAATCACCGCAAACACAACGGCAATCAGCGCGTACACAAAGAAATAAAGTTTCCACCCCAGACGCCACGCGGCCAGTTTCTCAGCAAATGTCATTCAGGCGCCACAATAAGCTACTTGTCTGCGCCTTTGACAGCGCTAGGCTTAATCACTTCCGGTTTACTAGCGGCTTCATCGATCCCTTGCTTGACGAGCCGGTTGATCGACATCAACGCCTTCTACAAAACCGCAACTGGTCAGTGACAGCAATAATACAATCCCCAAAACGCGCAGCATCTCTATCTCTCATTCCTGATTTTCAACGTTGGCTCGCATTATTGCCGGATCTGAGTCGAAGAAGAACCTTTTTGGCGACGCGCCGCTGATCAAGCCAATGGCAAATAGATATCGATGATCGCTTCATGTTCAGGAACGTCCGGGTACATGGTCACACGTTGGAGAAAACAAGGCGTGTCGCATAAAGTTTCCCCACTCCCAGAAAGCCACTCGCCATATAAGAAGTGGAAAGCCGCCCGCATGCCAGCGTCGGGACCGGTATGACGCAGCACGGCATAACGCCCCGCCGGAAGTGTTTTAGCCATGACGCCGTAGGGATTTTCCTCAACCGCTGAGTTGACGCCTGCGCACAAGTCCATACGAAACGCTTCCGCCGGTGTAGACTCAGGGTCGCTGTACAGGATGTTATACGTGGCGCTGACTGAGGGAGGCCGTTTGTTGGCTTTACGCCATTCGATAAAGCGTCGAATAGACTCGCCGAGACGCTCTGGAGCGCCGCGATGTTCCAGCGCCGCGACCGGAATGGCCTCCTGCGCCAGGATATTGACTGAATAGTTCGGGTTATCCGTCTGCATAATGTCCGCCCTCGCTTTGAAAAGAAATTCATCATGATCTCGCCAAGGCGCCCACCACGGATCTCGTCGAAATTGGGAGGGCGTTTGTCCGCATGCTTTCTTGAAGGCTCGGGAAAAGGCTTCCAGGCTATCAAACCCGGTATTTAACGCAATATCCGTCACGCTATAACGACTGCGATAAGCCAGCTCATGAGCGGCTTTCTTCAGTCGTCGCAACTGCACATATTTATATACGCCCATTCCCATGCTCGCGGAAAACTGCCGGTGGAAATGAAATTTGGAGAAGTGGGCCACCTGACTCAGCGCTTCGACGCTCAAGTCATCAAACAAATGCTGATCTATGTACGCCAGCACGCGCCGCAGTCTGTTTTGATAAATGCTTACCGTCGTCTCATTCGCCATATTCGCCTCAACGAAGAGCATTGTGGCTGCGCTAGCGCCGATTCGCCTGATTGATCTTGCTGACTATTTTTAATGCTGGCGACCAGAGTTTAGTGTGTATCAACGTCGCCGACGACAGACTCATTTCAGCCCCAGTTTCTTGGCCATTTTATGCAGATTGCTCGAATCCACCTCCAGCTCACGAGCGGCGGCGGCCCAGGAGCCATCGTGGCGATTCACCGACTCACGGATAACTTCGCGCTGACAGTCCTCCACGGCGGCGCGCAGGGAGCGGACACGCGGATAACTCACGCTTTCCGACGGCGAGCTTTCTTTGGGCGCCGACACCGTGTCGCCATAATCCAGGTCCAGTAACGCCGCATCCAGCGTCACAATGTCATTTCTGTTGGCGCCCCGGCTAATGGCTTTGAGCGCTGCACGACTGATGACATGCTCCAGCTCCCGCACATTGCCCGGCCAGGAGTATGCGCACAGGGCCTGCTCCGCCGCTCGCGACAGCCGCAGACTGCGCACGCCCAGCCGTGAGCGGTTAAGCTCAAGAAAATGCCCCGCCAACACCAGCGAATCCGCGCCACGCTCACGCAGCGGCGGAATCCAAACAGGGTAAACGGACAGGCGGTGATATAGATCCGCTCGAAAGTCGCCAGCGCGAACGCTGTCTTTCAATTGCCGATTAGTGGCGGCGATGACCCGCACATCCACCTGTCTCGGCTTATCTTCACCCAAGCGTTGAATCTCGCCGTTCTGCAGCGTCCGCAACAACTTCGCCTGTACGCTGAGCGGCAACTCTCCCACTTCATCCAGGAAAATCACACCGCCATGCGCCGCTTCAAAGCGCCCTGCGCGGTCCGCCAACGCACCGGAAAAAGCGCCCTTGCGGTGACCGAACAGCTCGCTTTCCACCAGGGATTCCGGCAATGCGGCGCAGTTCACATGAATCAACGGACGCTCTCTGCGTGGAGAGCGACGATGGAGCCTTCGAGCAAATAATTCTTTCCCTACTCCGGTTTCACCCATCAGCAGCACCGGCAACTCGGAGTCCGCCACCACATCCAGCTCCCGCAGCAGATTTCGGATTATGTTGCTGGAGCCGATGATCTCGCTTTCCTCCTGCGTTACGCCACGTCCCTCTCCATCCTGCCGCATGAGCGCCAGATTACGGCGTTCCTGCTCCAACCGGGTCACTCTTACTGAAGCTTCGATAATCAACGTGAAACGCGCCAGATCCTGCTGCGCCTGCGCATCAAAGGTCCCTTCCTGCAGGGCATCCAGGGTCACCGCCCCCCACAGGACGCCATCCACATACAGGCTTACTCCCATACAATCATGCACAGGCAGAGGTTCGCCGACGCAGCTTTCCAACAGACCATCATAGGGATCGGGCAAGCCTGAGTCGCTCGCGAAGCATACCGGTCGCCGGCTGGCCAATATGGCGGCAAGACGGGGGTGCTGGGCGATGATAAAGCGGCGTCCCAGGGTTTCCTGCACCAGCCCTTCCGCCGCCAACGGCCGCAGGCAGTCCCCGTCAGCCCGCAACAGCGCGACTGCGCCGCACCGAAAATACTCTCGCATGGCGTTCATCAAGCGCTGGTAACGCACCGCGTGGGGCAGCTCCGTCACCAGATCCGCCAACAGGCTGGCCTCAATCATGGTATTAATCACCTTAGAAGGGTTTTTATAACCCTATTAGATAAGGGTAAAAAACACCATAAAAATTTTAAGCACTTAAAAATCATAAAGTTAATATATGGCATAAAGGTTGCCAAACCTGTTGCGTGTTAATCACCTTCGAAGGAAACCCGCCATGACCTTACTTGATCGTCCCGTCGGCTGGATCGCTCGCAACCTCCCCGGCTCCACCCGCCTCTTTCGTGAATACCAACTGGATTTTTGTTGCGGAGGCGCGAAGAAGCTGCGGGACGCCCTGGCTGAAAAGGCGCTGAACCCAGACGTTGTGTTGGAACGGCTCAACGCCTTACAAGAGGAGCCAGAGGACAATTGGAGCCACGCTGACCGCCCTGAGTTGATTAACCATATTCTCACCCGCTACCACGCCCGCCATCGCGAGCAGCTTCCGGAACTGATACATCTCGCCCGCCGCGTGGAGCATGTCCATGGGGAACGCGACGAATGTCCAAACGGACTGGCTCAACATCTGACGGAAATGTTCCAGGAGCTGGAAAGCCACATGATGAAAGAGGAGAACATTTTGTTTCCGATACTGCTGGCGGGAATGAGCGGCATGCAGGCGCAAGGCCCTATTTCCGTCATGCGCATGGAGCATGATCAGCACGGCGACGCACTGGCGCATCTGGAGGCGTTGACCAACAACATCACGCCTCCGAAAGGCGCTTGCAATACCTGGCGTGCGCTTTACGCCGGCCTCGCCCAACTGCGCGACGACCTGATGCAGCACATCCATCTGGAGAACAACATTCTGTTCACTGACGTTGTGGAGGACGCCCATGGCTGAATACCGCAAACTCTGGTGGCTGCTCATCGCCGTATTGGGCGTCACTTTCTGCTTGCTCGGCTTCTTTGGCCGCGAGGTTTATCGGCAGGCGCCGCCGATTCCGGATCGCTATGTCACCACGACAGGCGAGACCATTTTTACCCAGGAAAATATTCTCGATGGACAAACCGCCTGGCAATCCGTGGGCGGCATGCAGCTGGGTTCAATCTGGGGGCACGGCGCTTATCAGGCGCCGGATTGGACCGCTGACTGGCTGCATCGCGAACTGGAGCGTTGGTTGCAATTAGCCGCGCTGGATGTGTATGGGGCATCTTACGTCGATCTGAATGACGAGCAGCAGAGCATCCTGCGTCATCGTCTGAAAAACGAATACCGCCACAACGCCTACGACGCATCGAGCGACTCCGCATCCATCAGCGACCGCCGCGCGCAAGCGATAACGGATACCGCGAAATACTACAGCCGCCTGTTCAGCGATGCGCCAGACTTGCGAGGAACCCGTGAAAGCTATGCGATGAAAGAAAATACTCTGCCCGACGCCCAGCGCCGAGAAGACCTGACCGCTTTCTTCTTCTGGACTGCCTGGGCCGCCGCCACGCAAAGGCCTGACAGCGAGGTCACCTACACCAATAACTGGCCCCATGAGCCCTTGATAGACAACCGCCCTACCGCGGAAAACATCATGTGGTCCATTGTCAGCGTCGCGCTGCTGATCGCCGGCGTCGGTTTGTTGATCTGGGGATGGGCGTTCCTGCATAAACACAATGAGGCGGAGCCTGCGGCGCCGCAGTCAGATCCACTGCGTCGCTTCGCGCTGACGCCCTCGCAACTGGCGCTGGGCAAATACCTGTTCCTGGTTGTCGCCCTGTTCGCCTTCCAAGTGCTTCTCGGCGGCTTTACCGCCCACTACACCGTTGAAGGCCAGCATTTTTACGGTCTTGATGTCTCCCAGTGGTTTCCCTATTCGCTGGTGCGCACCTGGCATATTCAGAGCGCGCTGTTCTGGATCGCCACCGGCTTCCTTGCCGCGGGCCTGTTTCTAGCCCCCATTATTAACGGCGGCAAAGACCCTAAATATCAAAAGCTGGGCGTCGACATCCTGTTCTGGGCGCTGGTGGCGGTCGTCGTCGGCTCTTTTGTCGGCAACTGGCTGGCCATCGCGCAGATTATGCCGCCAGAGCTGAATTTCTGGCTCGGCCACCAAGGATATGAGTATGTGGACCTGGGGCGGCTCTGGCAGATCGGAAAATTCCTCGGCGTCGCGTTCTGGCTCGTATTGATGCTGCGAGGAATCATCAACGGGTTGCGACGCCCTGGCGACAAAAACCTGTTAGCGTTGCTGACCGCGTCAGTGATCGCCATCGGGCTGTTTTACGGTTCCGCCTTCTTCTACGGCGAACGTACGCATCTTTCCATTATGGAATACTGGCGCTGGTGGGTGGTGCACTTATGGGTGGAAGGCTTCTTCGAAGTATTCGCCACAACCGCGCTGGCGTTTATTTTCTCCACCATGGGACTGGTGTCGCGCCCCATGGCGACCACCGCCAGTCTGGCGTCGGCCTCGCTGTTTATGCTCGGGGGCGTTCCCGGAACGTTTCACCATCTTTACTTCGCCGGCACCACGACACCGGTGATGGCGGTAGGCGCCACCTTCAGCGCGCTGGAAGTCGTTCCTCTGATCGTACTGGGCTACGAAGCCTGGGAGAACTGGCGCCTGAAAGCCCGCGCGCCCTGGATGGAAAACCTGAAATGGCCACTGCTGTGTTTCGTCGCCGTCGCCTTCTGGAACATGCTGGGAGCGGGTGTGTTCGGCTTCCTGATCAATCCGCCGATCTCGCTGTATTACACCCAGGGGTTGAACACCACGCCAGTGCACGCCCATTCGGCGCTGTTTGGCGTCTACGGATTCCTGGCTCTGGGCTTCACTTTATTGGTGTTGCGTTATATCCGTCCGCAAATGGTCTTCAGCGACCGCTTGATGAAAACCGGCTTCTGGTGGCTGAACGCCGGTCTGGCGTTGATGGTCGTCGCCAGTCTGGCGCCGATAGGACTATTGCAATTCCACGCCAGCGCCAGTCAGGGGCTTTGGTACGCACGCAGCGAAATTTTCATGCAACAGGACATCATGGAAACCCTACGCTGGGCGCGCACATTCGGCGATGTCATTTTTATCATCGGCGCTTTCGCCGTTGGCTTACAGGTCATGCGAGGCCTGTTCGGCGAATCGGGAGAAACGCTGCAGCCGGAGATTGTCGCTGATTAATTGGCGTGACATGGCGCCCGGCCCGGAATTCCTGTTTAGGTTTCCGGGTCTTTTTGTTTATTATCTGGATTCATTGCAGCCCAGACGCAACAGTCGCCCGTAATTGGTTCCGAGTCTATGTCCGAAGATACCGTCTCCTTAAAATCGCCCCCGTTCGAAAGCGCCCGCATGGTGGAAACCATTTATGGCTGCAAATGGTCTCTGACCGTGTTCAGTCTGCTGGCGAACGGCGTTAATCGACCTGGCGAAATGGTGCGTCGGGTGGATGGACTGACCACAAAAGTGCTTAACGACTGCCTGCGCAAAAACCAGAGCTTCGGCATTATCAAGCGCATCGCTTATCCGGAAATTCCGCCGCGCGTGGAGTATGAAATCACTCCATTCGGGCGCAAGTTCATCCGCATACTGGACGATCTGGAAAAGCTGCAAGACGAAATCGTAGCCGCAACCAAGGATTCTCCCCAACAATGAGAGCTAAGCCCAAATTGGTGATGTTGCCGGGGATGGATGGGACCGGCGACTTATTCGATCCGTTTTTGGAGTGCCTGCCTAACGTGGAAGCCCAGGTTATTCCGCTGCCGCAAACCGGCCCCCAGGACTACGATTCGCTGGCCTCACATGTCCGAGAACGGCTTCCTGAAGATGACTTTTACCTGTTGGCGGAATCCTTTTCCGGCCCCATCGGCGCTATGCTGGCGGCGGGTGAGACGCCGGGGCTGCGGGGAGTCATCTTCGTCGCTACCTTTTTGTCGATCCCCAGCCCTTGGGCGGTGTGCATCGGACGCAGGCTGCCGTTGCAACAGATGATGCGCCTGCCTTTTTCCAGCTGGACCCAGCGTCGGCTACTGCTCGGCGCCGACGTCGGGGATGACTTTCTGCAGCGTTTCACCACGGCGGTGCGCTCCGTACCGGCGAGTACGCTCAAAGCGCGTTTGAAAACGATACAGCGCCTGCACTGGAGCCACGAACCGACGCCCATCCCTTCGATCTACTTACAGGCCAGTGACGACCATTTGGTGTCGCCAGGAAAAGTGCAAGAGATACAGCAGCACTTCCCCAATAACCGTCTGGTCCGTATCCAAGGCCCCCATTTTCTGCTTCAGGCGAACCCCGTCGCCTGCGCCCGCACCCTGCTCGACACCTTCGCCATTTGGGAAAACCGCCGACGCGCATCCCAAACCTGACGCAGCCAATAGCAAAGGCGTATACTCGAACAAAGTCGATGGAAAGGGGGCTGTATGAAAAAGCTTCTTATGGTGGCCATGCTCGCGGTACTAAGCGCAACGCCGGGGCTGGGCGGATGCGACGATGCTCAGTTCCGTCTTGGCGTGAATGCAGGTTGCGATAATCCGGCGCCGCTGAGCGGGGACATTGCCGGCGTCGAAAATGGCGCTACCGTTTTCCTCAAATCCGGCCATAACGCGCTGACGGAGGCGAGTCGCATGTCGGAACAGTTTTCCCTAGAGGTTGCAGCGATTGACGTCGATGGCGGCAGCTTCTTCATTTATACCTCCACCTCAACACTCGGCGCCCTGCGTTGTGAAGGGGTCGTCGCCAGTATCAATATTTCCTGATTTGCTCAACCCTACCGCAGACTTATCCAGGCCATGCGGCGTTCTCCAGCGGCGGCTCCACTTCCAGCAGCGCGTCCGCCGGCGGCTCCACGAAATAGCGACGCATCAGCGCTTTGTCCCGCCCCGCCGCCTTCAGACGATCAAAGCTTCTTTGTAACGCCTGCTTGACGGCGTCAGACGTTTTCAGACTCATCACCGCCCATAAACGCCCTGACAGCTCATCGATCCTGAACAGCTTTTCAAAGTTGGAAGGATTGAGGTTCACCTCTTTCAGACGAATGGGGAAACTGACTTCAACCTGCATCATCAAGTCAGTGAACCCTCGATACTCCCGCATAATGTTCTGGGAGTTATGCACGACGGTCTCCACCTCCGTGTTGTCCGGCGGAAAGCCAATTCCCTTACGCTTCAACAGCTCCTCGAAATTACTGCCGCTCTGCACGCTGATGCTGTAACCCTTGCCGTAGATATCCTCCCAGCTTTTCGCCTGTATATCCTCCCGAGCGCTGAGTTTATAGAGATATACGTCATAGGGGGCCACCCAGCCCAGCCAGTGGAATCTGGCTTCCCGCTCCGGGGTGCGCGACAGCGAAAAAAACACCACGTTCGGTTCACTCTCCGCCAATAACATGGCCCGTTTCCAAGGCGCGAACATGATGCTGCTCTCTATGTCATTGTCTTTGGCGACATCCGCCATCACCTCTTTCATAAAGTCGATGACAAATCCGGTGTACTCGCCGTGGCCGGTCATCACCTGCAAGGGCGGAAACTCCTGGGTCACCAGCAATACCTTTTCTTTCGCCATCGCGACGCCCATCATTGCGGCCAAAGCCAACACCAAAAGTAATCGTTCAATTAGACGCCTCATCAGGAATCCTTAAATAGAATGTAAGCCGCGCAGGGCTACGCTTTACTGAGTATAGCCTCCGTCGCCGTCCTCCACTGCGTCTCTTACTCCCGTTTGCGAACTGCGGCAATTCGCATACACTTAATCTATTAGCGGATTGTCATGATGACATAACGGGAGAGGCTCAAAGTCTCTTGCAGGATATGTTTTTCACTCGCACGGCCGTCTAACCATGAATACCTTTCTCTGGCGCTTCTTGATTCTCTGGTGGGCCTTGAGCCTGCCGCCCTCCGTTCACGCCGCCGACGCCAAGCGCATCGTTCGCCTCACCAATGGCGAATGGCCGCCCTATGTATCTCAGGAACTCAAGTATGACGGCGTGGTGTCGTTGATCGTCAAAGAGGCCTTCGCCAGTGAAGGCTATGAGGTCAAATTCACGTTTCTTCCCTGGAAACGCGCTCTGCAAAGCGCACAGGACGGCGAGTGGGACGGCACCATCCTGTGGGCCTATCGCGAAGAGCGCACCCAGCATTTTCTATACAGCGACCCTATCTCCAGCACTCAATATGTGTTTTTTCATCTGCGTAACGCAGAGTTTGACTGGAATGATTTCAACGATCTGAAAAAATATCGGTTCGGTCTGACGCTGGGCTACAACTATAACGATCAATTCATGGACATGGTGCGCAACGAGGAAATCCCCCATGACTACGCCAGCGACATCGTCAGCAGCTTCAAAATGATGTTCAAACACCGGGTGGATGTGGTGCCGGAAGATGTCGAAGTGGGTTACTTCATCTTGTCCAGCGAATTCGCCCCTGGCGTCGACCGTATGGTCACCAGTCATTTGAAGCCGCTGTCCGAGGAAAAGCACTATCTCCTGATGTCCCGGCGCATTCCTGACGCCAATGAACTCATTGAGGCCTTCAATCGCGGACTAAAGAAGATGCGCTCAAGCGGACGTCTGGAGTCTCTGTTTGAGAAATCCCGCATGGGCGACTTCATTCAGAAAAAATAGTCTTACTGCACGGTTTCCTTACAGATCTCTCCCAGCCTGCGCACCGCCGCCAGGGCTCGCTCATCAAAAGGCCAGCCTGCGTTCAGTCTGATGCAGTTACGATAACGCTCTGTAATAGAAAAAACCGTCCCCGGAGAAATACTCACGCCTTCCTGCGCCGCCTGTTGAAACACTCGCCAACCATCGTACTGCGGCGGTAACGCCACCCACAGCACATAGCCGCCTTCCGGCTGCGTCACTGTTGAGCCGTCGGGAAACGCCTGCAGCACCGCCTGACTCATGGCGTCCACCTGACGCGCGAGACTCAACCGCAGCGTACGCAAATGGCTACGATACTCACCGCAATATATGAAGTCCGCCAACGCCGCCTGCAATGGCAGATTAATACTGATCGTGAGCGCCCGGCGTCGTTGCAGCGCCGCCTCCCGCCAACGTCCAGGCGCGCACCAACCCAGCCGGTACGCTGGCGTCAGCGTTTTCGATACGGAGCCGCACCAAAACACCCAGCCCTTTTCATCCCAGGATTTAACCGGCAGCGGTCGCTGACGGCCGAAGCCGCATTCGCCGAAAATATCATCTTCTATCACGGGACATTGGTACGCCGCCGCCCAGGCGGCAATGTCCTTTTTATCCTGCGCCGACAGGGTAAAGCCGAGCGGATTATGGTTATTAGCGCTTAGCAAACAGGCTTTCACATCCGGTCGCGCCATCGCCGCCCGCAGTCGTTCAGGGTAAACGCCTCGGTAATGCAACGGTATCTCCAGCACCTTGCGTCCCAGGCTTTCTATCACTTGCAACAGTCCACTGAAACAAGGGGTCAAAACCGCCACCGTTTCTCCAGGTTGCGTACACAACTGTAACCCCAAACTCACCGCATCCATGCCGCCATTGCAAATCATCAGGTCGTCCGGCGAGAAAACCATGCCGTCTTCTTTGAAATGCCCCGCCAAGGCCTCCCGCAACCCCACGTCGCCTTGCGCGGGACCATAATGGAACAAACGCTCGCCCAGGCGCCGGGAAGCCCGGACCAGACTGCGCTGCAGCAAGTCGGAAGGAACCAGTGAAGGCGCTAACAGGGAAACCCCGAAAGGCGTAGAATCCCGACGGCCGGACACAGCCTGCACTTCTTCGATCGCCCCAATGTTAGCGACCCGCGCAGCGCGCCCGGTGAAAACCGGCAGTTCCGGCCCCACCGGAGGCGTTTCTTTGCGCCTCACGTAAAAACCGGATTGCGGCCTGGCTTGTACAAAACCTCCCGCCTCAAGCAAACGATAACATTGCAGCGCCGTCGTCAGACTGACTTCTCGCTGACGGCTGAAACGTCGCACCGAAGGCAGCCGTTCTCCCGGCTGCAGGCGACCGCTATGGATATCTTGCATCAGGCTTTCCGCCAGGGCTTGGTATAGCGCCGCCAAATTGTACTCTTTTTGGTGAAATTAATTGTCACTGTTATGCTTCCACGGTCGCTCCGATAATGCAATCCGCATCAAGCACGAATACAAGGAGCGCCGCCATGCCGCAACTACATGACGACTTTCACGACCTGGACAGACTAAGCGCGGACGTTCGCCAATGGTGTCTGGACTTCATCCGTTCGGCCGATGACCGCCCAGCGGCCATGATCACTGACATAACTCCCCCTGCACTGGACGCGCCAGAGTTTGGAGAGGGCGCGGAAGCGGCCGTCGCGCGCTTTATCAAGGAGGTCAGCCCTCACCTCTCCGCCGCCATTGGGCCCAAGTATTGGGGCTTCGTCACCGGCGGGGTGACTCCAGCCGCGCTGCTGGGAGACTGGATCGCAGCAGCGGTGGACCAGAACCTCTCCACGCCAGGAGATTCCATTGCATCTGCGCTGGAAGTACAGACCATTGAGTGGCTGCTTGACCTTTGCGATCTGCCGGACAGCTTTTCCGGTTGCCTGACCACCGGCGCCACGGCTTCCAATCTGTTGGGGATTCTCTGTGGCCGCCAGTTTGCGGGTCAAAGACAAGGTGTGGATATCGCGGCGGAGGGATTATCCGGCGTCGCGGTGGACGTGTTTTCCGCCACGCCCCACGCCAGCGCCTTGAAAGGCCTGGCCATCGCCGGACTGGGACGCAACAGCCTGATCCAGATAGCGCGGCTCGCTGACAGCGAGGCCATGGATGTGGGGAATCTGCGTATCGCTCTGGAAAACAGCGACAGCGCGGGAAAAATCGTGCTCGCCAGCGCGGGCACCGTAACTGGTACGGATTTTGACGACCTCGACGCCATCGCGGACCTGTGTGAGCAGCATGGAGCCTGGCTGCATGTGGATGCTGCTTTCGGATTATTCTCACGCTGGCTGGAGGACCGTCGCGATTGGACCAGAGGGCTGGAGCGCGCTGACTCTATCACCTCCGATGCGCATAAATGGCTGAATACGCCTTACGATTGCGGTATTTTCTTCTGTCGCCACCTTTCACTTTTACAGGCCAGTCTTGAAGTGCCTGCGCCTTATCTAGCGGTAGACAGCACCACGCCATCGTTCATGAATCTGGGTATCGAGAATTCGCGACGCTTCCGCGCTCTGCCCTTGTGGATCAGCCTGCTGGCTTACGGCAAGGCCGGTTTCCGGCGCATTGTGGAAGATAATTGTTCGCAGGCGGAGCAACTGGCGCAGTGGTTACAGCAATCACCCGACTATGAATTACTCAAGCCGGCCAAGCTCAATGTAGTCGTATTTCGCCCACGGGGAATGAATGACGCCGACGTCCCAGACTTTTTGCAGCACTTAAACGCCACTGGCGAAGTCTTCATGACGCCGGGACAGTGGCGGGGACGCAGCGCTATCCGCGCCGCTTTCAGTAACTGGCGCACTACGTCGGCTGACGTCGATTGTGTCTGCGCCTTGCTGGAAAGGATCGTCCAGCGGTAATAGAAGTCCTAGACGCCTATGGCCCTTAAACCTGATAGCGGGTCATACGTTTGACGAAGGGCGCCAGGGAAAAGCCCAGCTGCGGCGATAACCTTTTCGCCGCGGAGGTCAGTTGTTTTTCCGCAAAAGCCACGGCGGGCTTGCCCGCCAGGATAATCCAGTTACCTTCCTGAGTGGCGCATAAGTAGACACTGCGAAAGCGTCGCCCCAGCTCCGCCAGCATGACTTTCTCCAGACGATGGTCCACCCAGCAGTTCATCACCAGCCAGCCGTCGTCGCTCAGAAGGCGGTCGCTCTGCTCAAGGAAGGCCGGCTGCAGCAGACGGCCGTCCAGTCCATCCCCAGTAAATACGTCGCATAGAAGTAAGTCCGCAGAATGCGCCGGCGCCGTCTCCATGTATGAAGCGAAATCAGCAATGAGGATCTGCAGCCGTTCATCCCGCGGCAATTGGAAGAAACGTTGTGCGACCCGCACCACTTCCCCCCTTAGCTCCACCGCCTGCAAATGCAGGTCTGGAAGACGGTGATACAGGCTGTTGATCAAGCTTCCTCCCCCCAGCCCCAACATGACCGCTCGCCTTGGTTCATGCAGCAGCAGGCACAACAGCATGGCGCGGGTGTAGCCGTGCGCCAGCAAAGAGGGGTTGTCTTTCAACAGGCAACTCTGCTCGTCATTCGAACCAAACCCGAGGTAACGCTTCTGGCCATCATCAAAAACCTGGATGCAGCCGAATTCATCATGAGTGCGGAATATTTCTTTACCGGGAATCGCCATAAAAGCCTGCCTGGCGCTATTTCTATCTAAAAAATCGCGCAAAGTGTAAGGCGCGCCGGGGACAAAAAACAGTAGTCAGCGCCCTGCGCGAGCACAGCCCAACGGGAGATTACCTGTAGCGTTATCTCCCTGTAACGCCTTTCGCCCCGTTTTGATACGCCCAGCACGGCTGGCGCCCCACATCAATACGTAGATATACAAAAAGTACATATAGGTATACGGCATTTCGATTGACCAAGTTCGCGCCTCTCTCCACACTCGTTGTCCAATGACTGGCATGATGCGTAATAAACAACAACTTAAAACTGATGCTGTACCATCACAGAGGCCTTCTGCGCTCTGAAAACGGGTCAGCCTCGTAACCAGTCCGCTATGGAAAAAAGAATAAAACCATTGAGGACATCAACATTAAGACGAGAGGATTTTATGAGTTTTAAATCTCGCACAGGGAAAATTTTTTCCGCCTTAACGCTGACACTTTCTCTGCTGGGAGCGCCCATCGCTCAAGCTGACACAACACTTCGAATCGGCAACCAGGGTGAGCCGGCGTCACTGGACCCTCATTTCCTCAGCGGTGACTGGGAGAACCGCATCGCTGGGGATCTTTTTATGGGCCTGACGACCGAAGACCCTGAAGGCAACGCCATCCCCGGCGCAGCAGAAAGCTGGACCATCAGCGACGACGGACTGGTTTACACATTTAAAATTCGCGATCACAAATGGAGCGACGGTCAACCCGTCACCGCACAGGATTTCGAGTACGCCATGCGTCGCATTCTGCTGCCGGAAACCGCCGCGGAATACGCATCCCTGCTGTACATCATCAAGAACGGCGAAGAGCTGAACACCGGCAAGGCCAAACCGGAAGATCTGGGCGTGCGCGCACTGGACGACAAAACGCTGGAAATCACGCTGAAAGGGCCTGCGCCCTTCCTGATCAGCATGCTGACCCACTACACCGCCTTCCCTGTGCCCATGCATATCGTTGAGAAGTACGGCAAGGACTGGACTAAGAAAGAACATATCGCCACCAATGGCCCCTACAAGTTAGTGGAATGGTTGCCGAACACACACGTCAAAGTCACCAAAAGCGAAAACTTCTGGGATGCGGCGAACGTCAAAATCGACAACGTCATTTTCTACCCTCAGGAAGACGCAGCGGCGCTGATCAAGCGTATGCGCGCTGGCGAGATCGACTGCATCTATAAGTTCCCTTCCGGTCAGATCGACTGGCTGCGTGAGAACATGCCGGAAGAGACCAAAATCGCGCCATACCTCGGCACTTACTATTACCCTATCAATACCCAGCGCGCGCCGTTCACGGATAAACGCATCCGTCAGGCGCTATCCATGGCTATCGACCGCGAAATCATCATGGACAAGGTGCTGAAAACCGGCGAGCTGCCCGCCTACAGCATGGTTCCTCCCGGCACCAGCAACTACAAAGAGCCTTCCTACGTCAGTTGGAAGAGCATGCCAATGGCTGACCGCATCACCAAAGCTAAAGAACTGATGAAGGAAGCGGGTTACGGCGACGGCAAGAACCTGAAAGTACAGTTACGCTATAACACCGACGACAACCACAAGCGTATCGCTATCGCTGTCGCGCAAATGTGGAAAAAAATCGGCGTTGAGACGGAATTGTTCAACAGCGAAGTCAAAGTCCACTACGCAGAACTGAAACAGGGCAACTTCGAAGTGGCTCGCGCCGGCTGGGTCGCCGACTACAACGATCCGCAAAACTTCCTGTTCCTGCTGGAGAGCACCTCCAAGTCTCTCAACTACGGCAATTACGACAAACCTGAATACGATAAGCTGATGGAAGAAGCTTATCTTGAGTCCGACCTGAAGAAACGCGCGCAGATCATGGGCCAAGCGGAAGCGATCGCCATGGAAGACACGCCTATCATTCCTATCTACTACTACGTGTCCAAAAACCTGGTCTCCACCAAGATCAAAGGCTGGAAAGACGCTATCAACGATACCCACCGCACTCGCTGGTTAAGTATCGAGAATTAATCGCTAAACCTTTTCGCGGAGGCGCCCCTGCGGGCGGCCTCCGCTCAGCCTATTCTGCGAAACCGTTATGTTGAACTATTTCATTCGGCGGGTGTTGGCGTCTATTCCAACCCTGCTTATCGTTATTACTATCGCTTTTTTCATGATGCGGATCGCACCCGGCGGTCCCTGGGACAAAGAACGTTCGCTGCCTCCTGAGATCGAGGCGAACATTATGAAAGCCTATGACATGGACAAGCCCCTGGTGGAGCAATATTTCATCTACCTCGGCAAGATCCTGGTGGGCGATTTCGGCCCCTCCTACAAGTTTCGCGACTTCAGCGTCACCGACCTGCTAATGAGCGGCTTCCCGGCGAGTCTGCAAATAGGCGGTATGGCGATCATCCTCGCGGTCATATTCGGCACTTTATTCGGAGCGATGGCCGCCTTGCGCAAAAACAGCGCAGCCGATTACTCCGTGATGACCATGGCCATGACCGGCATCGCCATTCCCAATTTCGTCATGGCGCCGGTGCTTACCCTGATTTTTGGCGTGTACCTGTCCTGGTTGCCCGTCGCAGGCTGGGGCGACGGTTCATTCCAATACAAAATTCTACCGGTGCTCGCCCTGGCGTTGCCGCAAATCGCTTACATTGCGCGACTGACCCGCGGCAGTATGATTGAAGTCCTGCACTCCAACTATATTCGCACCGCCCGCGCCAAAGGTCTGCGCGAGCGTCTGGTGCTGCTGCGCCATGCTCTGAAAGGCGCCATGTTGCCCGTGGTTTCTTACCTTGGTCCCGCCACCGCCGCCGTCATCACCGGTTCAGTCGTCATCGAAACAATCTTCGATATCCCCGGCATCGGTCGCTACTTCATCCAGGGCGCTCTTAACCGGGACTACCCCCTGGTAATGGGAACCGTCATTTTCTACGGCGTGCTCATTATCGTTCTGAACCTCATTGTCGACATGCTGTATGGCCTGCTCGACCCCAAAGTCCGTCTTCACGACTGATGGGAGGCGCAGATGAATCAATCCCAGGATCAAGCAATGTACAGTCAGAAAAGTAAACTCGCCGCCATGATGCCCAATGCGGAAAACGCCATTGAGGGCCGCAGTTTGTGGCAGGACGCCAGACGCCGTTTGTTTCAGAACAAAGCGGCTGTGGTGTCTATGGTGATTCTCGCCATCATCGCATTCATGGCCATTTTCGCGCCTTACCTGAGTCCGCACCCACTCGATGAAATCTATTGGGACAGCATTCAGGCCGCCCCGGATTACGCCAACGCGCACTGGTTCGGCACCGACAGCAGCGGACGCGACCTGTTTATCCGCGTTCTCTACGGCGCCCGCGTGTCTTTGATGGTGGGCATTCTCGCCACCGGCGTGAGTCTGATTATCGGCGTTACCTATGGCGCCATATCCGGTTATTTCGGCGGCAAGGTGGATAACCTGATGATGCGCTTCGTCGACATCATGTATTCCCTCCCGTTCATGTTCTTCGTCATCCTGTTGATGGTGGTGTTCGGCCGCAACATATTCCTTATTTTCGTCGCCCTGGGGGCGGTGGAATGGCTGACCATGGCGCGTATCGTGCGCGGCCAGACGCTGTCCATCAAACGCAAGGAATACGTGGAAGCGGCGCACGCCGGCGGCGTCAGCAACCTGAAGATTATCTTCCGTCATATCATTCCGAATGTTCTGGGCCCGGTGATCGTCTATGTGACTCTGACGGTTCCCCAGGTCATTCTGACCGAAAGTTTCCTGTCGTTCCTGGGCTTAGGGGTGCAGGAGCCGTTGACCAGCTGGGGCGTGCTGATTTCCGAAGGCGCCAAGCTGATGGAAATGGCTCCCTGGATGCTGATTTACCCGGCTATCTTCCTGGCCACCACCCTGTTTTGCTTCAACTTCATCGGCGACGGGCTGCGTGACGCGCTCGATCCCAAAGACAGATAACGACGGAGACTTTAAACATGCATCCCTTATTGGACGTAAGCTATCTCTCAACCAAGTTCAGCACCCCCGACGGGCAAGTGAACGCGGTTAATGAGGTCAGCTTTCAATTGTTTCCCGGGGAAAGTCTGGGAATAGTGGGAGAGTCCGGTTCCGGCAAGACCCAGGTCTTCATGTCCATCATGGGACTGTTGGCGGAAAACGGTAAAACCTCCGGCAGCGTCCGCTTTAAAGGACAGGAACTTCTCCTAATGTCCAAAGAAAGGCTCAATGAGGTTCGCGGGAGCGATATGTCATTGATATTTCAAGACCCAATGACGTCACTGAACCCTTTCTTAAAAGTATCTAAGCAGCTTACGGAAGTACTGATTGAGCACACCGGAATTTCCATGCAGGAAGCACGGGAACGTTGCATCGAAATGCTGAGCAAAGTGGGAATACCTGAACCTATCAAGCGATTCGATATGTACCCACATGAGTTCTCTGGTGGGATGCGTCAACGGGTGATGATCGCCATGGCGCTGTTATGCCAGCCGGATCTTTTGATTGCGGACGAGCCCACAACGGCGCTGGACGTCACTATACAGGCGCAAATTCTCAAATTAATGAATGACCTAAAGCGAGAAATGAACACCGCCATCGTTATGATTACCCATGATCTGGGCGTTGTGGCGGGTTTGTGTGATCGCGTGTTGGTCATGTATGGCGGCCGCATCGTAGAGTCTGGAACCGTTCGGGAAATCTTTTATAACCCCAAACACCCTTACACCATGGGGCTGCTGGCTTCTATGCCACGGCTGGATGGCGCAGGACATACCTCCTTACAAGCCATACCCGGACAGCCGCCTAACCTGCAGAATCTCCCTAGGGGATGTTCTTTCCACCCACGCTGTCCATACGCTCAAGACCGCTGCAAGCTTGACCATCCACCACTACGTAAAGTAGGGGATAATCGATTAAGCGCCTGCCTTCTGGAGTCGTTTTCATGACACAAGTATCTTCTATTCAAACAAACTCCGAGGCTAACGCAGTCTCCAGTGGCAAAACGATCCTGACCGTTAACAACCTGAAAGTGCATTTCCCTCTCGGCAGCGACGGTTTTTTCAAGAAAAACGACCGCTTTGTCAAAGCGGTCGACGGCGTATCCTTTGATGTGCGCGAAGGGGAAACACTGGGCATTGTGGGCGAATCCGGCTGCGGCAAGTCCACACTGGGGCGGGCCGTGTTGCAGTTAATCTCGCCCACGGACGGCAAGGTCGTCTGGCTGGGACAGGACATCGCGGGACTGGACAGCAAAACCATGCGTCCCCACCGCAAGTCCATGCAGATCATTTTTCAGGACCCGCTGGCCAGCCTTAACCCCCGTCGCACCATCGGCGATATCATCGCCGAGCCGTTGATGACTTTTTATCCGAAGCTCAGCAAGCAAGAGCGTCGCGACAAAGTCAAAGCAATGATGGACAAAGTGGGCCTGCTGCCGCAGATGATCAACCGCTATCCGCACGAGTTTTCCGGCGGACAATGTCAGCGCATCGGCATTGCGCGGGCGATGATTCTGCAACCCAAGTTGATTGTTTGCGATGAACCGGTTTCGGCGCTGGACGTGTCAATTCAGGCGCAGATCATCAACCTGCTGACAGAACTGCAAAATGAATTCGGCATGTCGCTGCTGTTCATCAGCCACGATCTGTCGGTCGTGCGCCACGTGAGCCATCGGGTGATGGTGCTATATCTGGGCAAAGTAATGGAGCTCGCGGACAAGGACTCGATCTATCGAGACCCCAAACACCCCTACACCAAAGCCCTGATTTCCGCCGTGCCCATTCCCGACCCGGATATCGAACGCCAGAAAGAACAGGTCGTTTTGAAGGGCGACCTGCCCTCGCCGATCAACCCACCCAGCGGCTGCGTCTTCCGCACCCGTTGCAACTACGCCGAGAGCCGCTGCGCGGAAAAGATCCCGGTGCTTGAACATACCGGCGCGGACCATCAGGTCTCGTGCCTGAAATGGAAGGAAATCACCGACTAATCTTGTGGTCCCCGCTTCCACTTCCCCAAGCAGAAGCGGGATTTCCAACAAGTCCTGCAACAAAAGTTTATTCCACTCTCGCCGGCGTCGTAGTTTGACCGCCGGCTCTTTTTTTCAGGCGTCCCACTCAGAACCGCCACCTTAGCTGCACAGAATTCATCCCCCCACCCCATACCGCGCCATTTTCTTTAATAACCCCTGTCTTGTAAGTCCTAATTGCGCGGCGGCCCGGGTTTTGTTGCCTTGTTGTTCGCTCAGGGCCTGTTGGATCAGGTGGATCTCCAGTGAGCTGACTTGTTCATCCAGCGTGTCGCCTTTGATTGGGGCCGCAGGGGCGGAGGCGGTTCCGCTGATCAGGTTGACTTCCTGCATGGTCAGTACGTCTCCCATACAAATAGCGGCGGCGCTTTCCAGGGTATTCTTCAGTTCACGAACGGCGCCAGGCCAGGGTTGCGCGCAGAACCAGCGCATGGTTTCTCCATCCACTTGTAACTCGCGCCCACTCTTGCGCGCCACTCCCTGCAGAAAGTGTCGCACCAGCAAAGGAATATCAGAGCGCCGTTCCTGCAATGGCGGCGTCATCAAGGTGAGGCCCTTGATGCGATAGTACAGATCGTCGCGGAAGCCGCCCTCCTCCACCGCTCTGGGCAGGTTTCGGTTAGTAGCGCTGACCAGACGCACGTCTATATGCTCCACTTCCCGACTGCCAACCGGGTAATAACACCCCTCCTGCAGCACCCGCAACAGCTTCACCTGCATGGGCAGAGGCATTTCCCCTATCTCGTCGAGAAATAGCGTGCCTTTATCCGCCAGAAACAGCAGTCCTTTGCGATCTTTATCAGCGCCAGTAAAAGCGCCTTTTTTATAACCGAATAGCTCACTTTCCAGCAGCTCGCCGGGAATCGCGCCACAGTGGACGGAAATAAACGCCTCTCCCGAACGTTGACTGAGTCGGTGCAGCGCTTGAGCGATCACTTCTTTACCGGTGCCGCTGGGGCCTTGAATCAGCACCGGCACGTCGGTGGGAGCGATACGCCGGACCAACTCGCGCAAAGAGTCCATGCTGGCGCTGGCGCCGATCAGCCCCAAGTCATCGGATTCAGTCGGACGCCTCACCGCCCGTCGCAAGCGCTCGACCTCTTTCGCCAGCCGCCGCCGCTCAATGGCCCGTTGCACCACTACCCGCAACATATCCGGGTCGACGGGTTTGCCTATAAAGTCCCAGGCGCCCGCCTGCATCGCTTTAATCGCCAGTTCCTTTTCGTCATGCCCCGTCAGCACCACCACAGGCGTATCCGCGTACAAAGCAATCAGTTGCAGCCCCTCTTCCGGCAGGAATGTCGGCGGTAGCGCCAAGTCCTGCAGCACCAGATCAAAATCCTGCTCGCTGAACACTCGCCGCGCGGACTCCGCATCGCCACAACTGCTGACCTCATATCCTGCTTGCTCCAACCATAATGCGCACAGCTCGCAAAATGCGCTTTCGTCATCCACTATCAAAATTTTCGCTGCGCTCATGCTGTTTCCTTTTCATTGTGTTCAAGAGGGAGCTGGATCATAAAGCTCACCGGCCACCCTTCCTCATCGCTATGCCAGACATCGCCGCCGTGAGCATCAACAATACGCCGGACGATCGCCAACCCCAGCCCGCTACCACCGGCTCGTTTACTGACGAAGGCCTGAAACAGGCGCGGTTTCATCTCGTCAGGCACCGCTGGACCATTATTATGAATCGCAATCAGCGCCCCGCGCTCATCCTGTGCAAGCGCCACCAAAATCTTGCCTTGCGGCGACTGCCTGACAAAGGCCGCGGCGTTATCCAACAGGTTGATCAGCACTTGCTGCAAACGTTGCGGATCAACGGACAGCCAGATTTCATCGGCGGCCTGCAGCGCTATTTCCACCTCATGCAGTTGCCGAATCTGCGCCACGGTGGCGGCAGTCAATGCACACAGGTTGGTTGGTTTCAGGTCCAGGCGAATCTGTCCGGCGTAGGTGAGCACGTCCTTGATCAGCAGTTCCGCCCGCTCCACCTGCTTAGAGATGTGTTCGCGGATACGCGGGTCGGTCTGCGCCGCCGCCATGGTGATGATGTTAAGAGGGTTGCGGAGTTCGTGGGCGATCGCCGCCGTCAGCCCGCCCAACTCCACCAGGTGCTGCTGTTCCAAACGTTTGCGCTCCGCTTCAGCGAGCAGCAATGAACGTTCCAGCGTGGCGCAGGCGGACGGCAACAGCTTCGCCATAAATTCCGCCAGGCGCTGATGAGACGGAGCCACATCCTCCCACCCCTGCAAATGGCAATCCCACTGATCGCGTTTTTCACAGACAAACACAGGCCCCTGCGGGCAATCAATACGGTCGTCAATGTTTACACTGACCGCCACACCGCTCTTTTTTAACCAGAGCTGCTCCGCGGTCTGACGCAGCTCTCCCCAGCCCCTGACCCCATTGAGCCGGGTAACCCATTGATCCAACGTGGACTTATCCAGCACCGCCCCCGGATATACGAGGCGATCAGCAAACTCTTTGGCGGGACCGTACGCCAACCAGGCGAATACCAGCAAAATGCCGGAGTACACCACTAACTGACTCAAGGGCGCCTGCGCCAGTTCCGCCAGCCCCAAAGGGGCCAGAAGCGCCAGAATCAGCGACATGGCCAACATGCTGGTGGCGAGCAGCGCCAGCCAGATTACCGCCTGATTCACCCAGCGATTCACCTCCACCAGACGATAGCGCACCACGCTATACACCACCAACACAGCGTAACTGGGCAACGCCAGCATGGCGTAGGGGAACAGGTTGATATCCAAAGAGGGGAAAATAAAACTGGTGGACAGCGTAAACCCCCAACCGCCGGTAATGAACATGGCGGTGATGGAGCGCCGTAAATTACCTTTGCTGCGACGAAACGCCATTAACAGAAGCAAATGCCCGACAACGCCGATCGCCACGGTATACGCCAGATTCAGCCATCCCGTGAAAGCCAGATGAAAAAAGCTGTCGAACTGCATCCAGGGGGAGATATAGCCGCCGCCCGTCAACCAGCTGGCCAGCACAACCGCCACCGCCGTGAAATAAAATAAAGGGGCCAGTTTTCTGAGCTGTTGCGGCAACCCCAAAGGATCGCCCAGCCACAGCAGCACGAAATGCAGGAAGGCGGTCGGCATCAATGGGTTGCCCAACAGGATCAGAACGCCTGCCGCCTGATGATCTTCCAGCACCAGAATATGCCCAAAACACCAGATTGCCATCGACAGGCAAAACCCGGACAATGCTTTTAGCGCGGGTTCTTGCCGGCGCCGCGACCATAACCATAGTGAAACGCCTCCGGCGGACAACACCGTGGTCCACATGGAAACGGAAAACAGTTGAATCGTATTCATTTCCCCAAGCGTAAACTTCGTTTACGCCAGCCTCCCCAAAAACAGTAAACGAAGTTTACACCCACAACGATAAATTAGAAAAAAATTGCCGCATATCAAGGCGTCCCGGGCCGTTTTGTGATTGGCGCGTATGTTGCTCTTACTTCTGCATAGCGAAATTCATTCCCAAACCACGCCCCTGCAACAAATGCAGTCCGCGTCAGAAAGCGTGGCGAAATCAAAGTTGTGAAGTCATAAAACATTTGAAGTAATAAGAGTTAGGAGTATTCGTATGAGCGCCTGGTTAATCGATCTGCTTTCCGTTTCCGCCGTCATTCTGTTAGCTTGTGGCATGACCCTCGCCCCAGTGCTGCAACGCAATCGACGTTCCCGCAAAGCCGCGCTCAGAACCTCACGCCTACAATTCGAGGGAGGAGAGCAAAATGCCTGATCCCGCGTTACTGTCACGCATCCAGTTCGCATTCACCATTAGTTATCACATCATATTTCCCACTATCACCATCGGGCTTTCATTGTATTTGGCCTTGATGGAAGGGCTTTGGCTCAAGACTCGCCGTCAGGTGTACCTGCAACAGGCGCGTTTTTGGCAGAAGCCCTTCGCCATCACCTTCGGCATGGGCGTCGTTTCCGGCGTCGTGCTTTCTTATGAATTCGGAACCAACTTCAGCCGTTTTTCAGAAATTGTCGGTCCGGTATTGAGCCCCCTGTTGACCTATGAAGTACTCACCGCCTTCTTTCTGGAAGCGGGCTTCCTCGGCATCATGCTGTTCGGCTGGAAGAGGGTCTCGCCTCGGGTGCACTTCATGGCGACCTGTGTCGTCTGCGTCGGAACCATGATTTCCGCCTTCTGGATACTCGCGGCCAACTCCTGGATGCACACCCCGGCTGGCTATGAAATCGTTGACGGCGTGTTCCATCCGACCGACTGGTGGGCAGTGATATTCAACCCCTCTTTCCCCTATCGTCTGACCCATATGCTGCTGGCCAGCTTCCTGTCCGCCTCCTTGCTGTACGCCGGCGTCAACGCTATTTATCTACTACGGAAACAACACACCGAATTCGCCAAAAGCGGTTTTTCCGTCGCCATGTGGGCGATTCTGGTTCTGGCGCCGCTGCAGATTCTGGCCGGCGACATGCACGGATTGAACGTACATGAGCATCAGCCAGTAAAAGTCGCGGCGATGGAAGCAGTATGGGAAACCGAACAGGGCGCGGGGTTCAGGCTATTCGCCCTGCCAAACCAAAAAGAAGCCAAGAATGACTTCGAGATCGTCATCCCCAAGGCCGCCAGCCTGATTCTGACTCATGACATCAACGGCGAAATCGCCGGACTGGATCAAGTGGCGCCGGAAAACCGGCCGCCCGTCGCCGTGGTGTTCTTTTCCTTCCGCATCATGCTGGCGCTGGGCGGTCTCATGCTATTGTTGGGCGTATTGGGCTTTTGGGCCCGCCGTAAGGGCCGTCTGTTCGATCACCGCCTGCTGCTGAACTTCTCTCGTCTAATGATTCCCGCGGGCGTCATCGCCACCTTGGCGGGCTGGTACGTGGTCGAGGTCGGTCGTCAGCCCTGGCTGGTGCAGGGACTGGTGCGCACCATGGATGTGACGTCGCCGCTGCCTGCCTCGCAAGTCTTGTCTACGCTGATTCTGTTTGTTGTTGTGTACTCTCTGCTGTTCGGCGTCTATCTGTACTTCATGCGCAAATTGATCCGCCAGGGGCCCCCTGACGTCACCAGCGCAGCTCAGGACGAAGATCTGCCCACTACGCTAAACCCCGCACATTAAGGAGGATCGCCATGGACTTTGCGCTTATCTACCTGTTACTTATCGCCATCGGCGTTTTGATGTATGTATTGCTGGACGGCTTCTCCCTGGGCGTAGGCATCCTCTCCCCTTGGCTTAGCAAAGCGGAAGACCGCGCTATCGCCATGAAAAGCCTCTCCCATCTCTGGGACAGCAACCAGACCTGGCTGGTGTTCGGCGGCGTCGTTTTGTTCGCAGGTTTTCCGAAAGCCTATGCGACAGTGCTGTCACAGTTATACCTGCCCATCATTCTCATGCTGATCGCGCTGATCTTCCGCGGCGTAGCGTTTGAATTTTACTTTAAGTCCCATACCAGTCGCGGTTGGTGGGATTTCAGTTTCAGCTTTGGCTCCACCTTGGCGACGTTGAGTCAGGGCATTATTCTCGGATCTTTGGTGCAGGGTTTCTCCCTCACGCCTCAGCCCTCCGAGCAAATCGCCTGGTTTACGCCATTTTCACTGATGACCGCCGTCGCGCTGGTCTGCGGCTACGCCCTGCTCGGCAGTTGTTGGCTGGTGCGTAAAAGCTCCGGGCGCTTGCAAAGTTCCGCAAGGCGCATTGGCGTCCTCAGCCTGCTTGCAGTCATGTTCTTTCTGGCGCTGGTCAGCGTCTGGATGCTGCTCGCCCAGCCGCAAGTATTCCAGCGCTGGTTGACCTGGCCCACTGGCCTCCTGCTGGCTCCGGTGCCTTTGCTAAGCGCCTATGTGGGGCTCCGTCTATGGCAAATGCTGCGCAGCGGCGCAGGCAGCGACCTGAAGCCTTTAGGACTGGCCATGGCGCTGTTCGGGCTAGCCTTCATCGGTCTGGCCGCTGGCATGTTCCCCTACATCATTCCAGGCCAGCTCACTATTTGGGAGGCCATCGCCCCTGAGCGCACCACCAGCTTCACTCTGGTAGGCATCATGCTGTTCCTGCCTATTATCATCGCTTACAACATCTACAACTATCGGGTGTTCAGCGGGAAGACCAACACACAGGATGGCTACTGATGAAAAAATGGCGTCAGGCGCGCAACGCCATACTGCTCTATCTGGCGGGAGTCGCCGTTCTGACGCTCGCCGCCGGCGTAGTGCGCATGGCTATGCAGACATTGTTTACTTAAAAACTGAGTATTTGGCGGAGCTGAACGATGAATGAGTCTGAGTGACTCTAAATACGACAGCATGGTTGCAGTCATCGCTTTTTTCGGTTTTTCCTGCGCCCTCGCCGGCACTGCCTGCAGCGCTCTGACCATGCTATTGCTCAGATTAATGAAACGTTAGCCCCCCATTCAGGCCTTATCCGACACAGCCGTGAGCCCGGCTCGCTCATGGCTTTCTTACTACGACAAACTCCTCCGAAACCCGCCGCTTTTCCATGTAAGCCTTACAAATCATTGGAATAATTACCCCAATACACCCTCAATCAATACTGCTTATTCCCCCGTCAACTTTCCCTGATTCGAAGTGCGCCAAGGGCTTCGACAAATCGGCACGCGTTCTGCAATCCAGTTTCAGGCAGCCGCGCAAAATTGTTAGCGCGGCGTTGAACGCAATCTGTGAGTTAATAGAACTAAAAAGGAAAAGTAGCCATGAAACACTTAATTACCGCCATCAGTCTAATCGCCATCGCTCCCGCCGCTTACTCCGCGCCGGATGTAGGCGTCCAGGAGTTCTCCATTTCCGGATCAGGGTCCAGCGACAAAGACTTTGACAGCAATATCTTCTCCATGGACGGCTCCTACGGACAGTACCTGTCCCCAGAGGCCGAAATAGGCGTGCGTCAGTCGGTCAGCGTCTCTGACACAGAGGGAGAAGAAAGCGTCTGGAACGGCTCAACCCGTTTCTTCTACGACTACCACTTTGGCAAAGACAACCTGAGACCTTACCTCGGCGCCAACCTCGGGTACATCTACGGAGAATCTGTGGATGAAAGTTTTATCGCCGCCCCTGAAGCTGGCTTGAAGTACTACGTGGCGGAGAATACTTTCATCGTCGGACAGGTGGAGTATCAGTTCTTATTTGAGGACGCAGATGAGGCGGACAACCGCTTTAGCGATGGCGTTTTCGTCTATGGCGTCGGTATGGGCTATAACTTCTAATTACCGTTATGGAAGTATTTCTCACCGAATATCAAGGGCAGTTGTGGGTGCTGATGCATGTCTGCATCGCCCTTGTCCTAGGCGGCGCCATTGGCTTTGAGCGGGAAATGAAAAAGCGTCCCGCCGGGTTTCGCACCCACATGCTGGTGGCCGCCACCGCGGCCCTGTTTACGGACTTAGCGACGCTGCTGACGTCATCCATAGACGACAGTCTCACCTCCACGGTCAATGCGGACCCAACCCGGGTGATCGTCGCTATCGCCACGGGCATCAGCTTTCTCGGCGCCGGCACTATCTTCCGCAGTGAGGATGGCGTCACCGGCCTCACCACCGCAGCCACGTTACTGATGGCCAGCGCGCTGGGGGTAGCGGCGGCGCTGGAGCAATACGTGCTGGCCGTTGGCCTGACTATTATTGTACTGATTGTCCTACGGACTCTGGGATGTCTCAGCGATCGTTTGACGAACAACAACAATGGTAAAGGACACTGACGTGAGCGATCAGTTCGCAAGGAGGATATGATGAACAGCAATATGCGCAGTGGCGTCATTTAAACGCCACTGCGACGTCGCTATGCCCGCGCCTTGGCGACTGCATAGGTTTCACTGAAACCGAGCAGAATACTGCCGCCCTCTCCTATATCAATCTGCAGAGAAGCGCTGCTTGGGCCATGTGGCGCTTCGGCCAGGCGCTTTGGGCAAAAAATAGAGATGTCATGAGGTTTGCCGGTATCCAGCACGCTGAGCTGGAAAACATCGTCGCGTTCATCATAGTCCAGACTCTGCAAAGGCAAATTCTGGAACTTCATTTCCCTGTGTCCCCGCGTCGTCGCCTGCTCCAGCCCTTCCTCACGAAAAGACACCAACCAGCCATGATGCTCATGACTGAATTGCCGACAGTATTCAGCCCAATTGGTTTTCTCCAAGGGATGGGGCTCTCCGTCTGGGCTTGTCGCTTCCTGCGCCCAAGCAGCCTTTAAGATTTCGATGACTTCCTTATCCGATGTCTGTCCAAAATCCGTATAACAACCGCCAATAGCGTAAAACGGGTCCGGCGTCGCCAGACACACGACCTCATCGACGATGGTTTTTAACTCCTCAACTGTTTCTCGGGGCGAAACAGGTATCACCGCCACGATAGATTCAGGCTGCATCAGTCGTAACGCTGCGACGCCGGCTTTCATAGTGGCTCCGGTGGCCATACCATCATCCACGACAATCACACAGCGGCCTTTAATCTCCGGCATCGGTCTGTCGCCGCGATAGGCTTGTTCTCGCCGGTGCAACTCCTTCTGTTCTCTTTTCCGAACACTGGTAATTTCTTCTTCACTGATTTGATGGACGTTTACGACATCTTCGTTCATGACAATTGCCCCGCCGCTGGCGATAGCGCCCATCGCTAACTCCGGATACCTGGGGGCGCCAAGCTTCCGCACCAGTAACAGATCCAGCGGCGCCGCCAACGCAGCGGCGATTTCCCGGGCGACAGGCGCTCCGCCTCTGGGTAGAGCCAATATCAGCAGGTTATTACGGGAGCGATAGGAATTAAGGGACTGCGCCAGCATCCGGCCGGCGGTAGAGCGATTCTTGATCGGGAGTTCCATGCTTATCCCCCTCGTGTATGGATAGACTGTATGCCGATAAACCAAGAAAGCGAGCTACGCCTGCGGCCCAGCCGCTTCTGACAATAACTGTAACTCTCTCAAGCATAGTCTGCACAAGGTAAGGACAATTTTTTATCAGTGTTCCTTCGCAACGGACGCCAACAGGGCCTGCAATTGCTCTCGATCATTGGCGGAGAATCCGGCGGCGAATGCAATCGTCACCGACTCCAATGGATATTTCTTTACTAACTTAGCTGCGCCGGTATAAGGGTCATGGGAGTCCTCCTCACTTGCTACAGCCGCGGTCTGACGTCGCGCATTTCTACGCAAGCCGCCCCAAATCAACAGACAGGGAACCGCCAACGTCAGAAAGCAGGCCAGACCCGTCAGGGAATACGCCGCCGCCGATCCCAACATCGGCTGCAACACCGTGACCAGCGCCTTAAACTGAAAAGCCAGACCGCCAAGAATCAGAGCTAAAACCAGCAACCATATTCCCAAAGCAGTCAGCACATAGAACAGCAGCCATCGCACAGCGTCTTTCATGGTAGGTTCCTCCATGCCGAAAATAACAAGGCCGCCAATGCGGCCTCACTACACTCGCTCAATGTGAGCAGGGGGTCCTGGTATTCAGGAGTGCTTTCTTGAATCCAGCACCTTCGCCATCACCAATCCCAGTACAAAGCTCATCAGCAGGCTCAAAAACGGACGCTCGCCGATTTTTTCCTCCGCCGCGTGCACCGCTTTATTCGACTTCTCACTGACAGCGTTGACTGCTTCGCCTGCGCGCGCCTTAGTGTCGTTGTATACGCCCGCAGACAGTTTAGCGATGTCTTTGCGTAACGCGTCCAAGTCACGTTTGAGGTTGGCGTAATCGGGATTTTCAGTTCTATCGCGAGCAAATGCTTCTTCTCTGACACTCATTTTCGGTCTCCTTGTTGGTTAGCAGGCGCCGCCTTGATGGTCGCCTGTCTGCAACAGGGAGTTGGCAATTATCATGCCGACCGCTGAAACACCGCTTTCATCGGGGGATCGCTGCAATAAGCTCACTGGTATGAACAAACCAGCTCGCTGAACAAGGTAATTTTTGCAAAGCCGTTCGGTAAAATTGCATATTTTGCAAAGCCGATTGCCTATAACGTCGTATTAGAGCGAAAGTTTATTGCCACTACGCCGCTCTTCGACCAAGCTTAGGGTATTCCCGAGCCTTTTCTGGACCCGTCCAAGAGGGCGCAGTGGAAACTTCCGGTTGCCTTCACATGCATTCATATCGGGGGGGTGAAATCATGGTTGATACTATCCACGACAACACCAGCATTTCTTCTATTGTTCGGGAGGCTCCCGCCACTGAACAACCCGCCAGATTTAAAGAGCTCACGGAAATCGCCTTCGCCAGGCCATTGGAAACGCTCAGTTCCGAACAGCTTCGTGAGCTGCAGATCGCTTTGCACAGACTGGGCTATCCAGTCGGAGAAATCGATGGCCTCTATGGCCCCAAAACACGCAGCGCCTGGGCGGAGTTCAAAGTTGACGTGTTTCCCGGCAATCCAGCGCTGGTCGGCCCCCAATCCCTGGCTGAGCTGATCCGACGCGCCACGGAGTGCTACGAGTCCGCACGCTACGACTTTTCCAGTACGCAGCACGTCAAACATGCCATTTGTGACGAATGTAAAAAACAAGGCATAGGACTGCCGCAACAAATCGCCTACGTGCTGGCGACGGTGCAATGGGAAACGGCGCAAACCTTCGAGCCTGTCAAGGAAGCCTTCTGGTTAAGCGAGGAATGGCGCAAACATAACCTGCGCTATTACCCCTATTACGGCCGCGGCTATGTTCAACTCACCTGGGAGAATAACTACCGTAAATATCAGCAGCTCCTGGGCGCGCCGCTGGTGCAGGAACCCGACCTCGCCATGCAGCCGGAAATCGCCCTGTTTATACTAACTCATGGCTTCATGACCGGCGCTTTCACCGGCCACAAAATCTCGGACTACATCAACGAGAACAAGAAAGACTTCCTCAACGCCCGCCGCTGCATCAACGGACGCGACCGCGCCCATGAGATAGCGGAAATAGCGCGGGGGTATTTAGCTGGCGAGACGGTAAGTGGCGGCGGATAGCTGGAGAAAACCGTATCAAACCGCTGCGCGTAACTGTTTTTTCAATATGGCGCGGGCTCGAATAATCCAGCGCCACTCTTTAAAAGGGCCGTTGATATCATCAGGACAACAAAAGCTGAAATACTCACACAAGGAAAAGTGTGGGTTAAGGTTCGGGTTTGGGATATGTCTTGCGAAAATGGCTTTCGCCAGTTTATTAAGATCAGATGAAACTCGTAATCCATGAGGGACGAAAAAAAGAACCAAACCCGCCAGTAGCCATCCGCTATAGTGACCGGAATACAGCTTGTACCCAGTGGAGAAAAGCAAAACAAATACAATTAGCAGCAATAGGTTCGCAATCACTTTGCGCTCATGCAAAGCTTTGAGCCTCAAGCAAAATGCCGCCCCCTGGAATTCTGCGCCAAAAGCCTCAATCTCCCTTAGAATTTTGTTCCGATTGAAGAAACGATTGTCGGCAGAGAATACGTCATATTTATGATAACTGAGCACCTCTCCAAACAACTTCATTCCCAGGCTACGCATCAGAGGGAGCAGTGTCGTGAGATCCTGAGTCGGCGCTATAAACCGCACATACTGTTTATCCAACTCAGTCCCGTCAATTCTTTGCAGTGCTTCAAAAAACAATCGGGAACCATCGCCATGAAGGGTCCATTCAATCTCTTGTCCTTTTTCTTGCGCATCAAGAATCGCATCGGCAAGCAGTGCTGACGCCTTTTCAATAAAGGCCTCTTGAGATGTTTTGAGCTTTCCCTCCGACTTCGCATACAAAAAAGGCGGCAGGTAAAACAACTCATAGTCAGGGCCTATGACGTCCTCGCCTTTGGCCCTCCAATTGAAAGGGGCGCAGGTTCTTGGCGCCTGTTGACTGATAACCATGTCCATTCCCATGTTCATGCCATTTATCAGCACAGAGGAACCGCGAACTTTATCCACACGCTCTCCTGCAATGCGGCCCTCTTTCGCTTGATGGATGAGATAAAAGCCTGGCGTGGCGTTAATCAAATCAAAGGAGTCAGCTTCTCTATCCAACATCTCTCTTTCCGTTTAGACAAATGACGAATAACGCCATACAACACACCATACAATACGAGAGGAGCCACAAAACCACCAACCCCCATGGCGAAAAAAGACCATTTATCATTTGATTGGTCCATACTGTCGTCAAAGAGTTCGGTGAGAGGCAGACTAAAGGCGACCCCTAAGAAAATCAGTATGCTATACGCCAACACCAGTGCGTCAAAACCAAGTTGACGCAGCTTCAGGTAAAGTTGACGCACACCCTTCAAAAACGGTTTACTCCTGATCTCAATCTGACTTAACAATTCCACAGCGTCAGCACTTTTTCTATTCGCCGCAAGCATCCAGAATATATGGCTTCGCGCTTCTTCATACTTATTCAACTGAATACAAATTCGCGCCATCAACATCAGCGCCCGCTGATTAGTCCCTTCCAGACGTAATGCGCGCTCGCCATAGAAATAAGCCTGCTCCCATTCTGAGCTGTCGCAATAACACTCCGCCAGGGCGTAAATGAGAGCAAAATCATTTGGGCGCTCAGACAACAGCGCCTTCAACGGCGCCAGAATATCTGCCCCCTGCTGCAGGCGATCCAGCCGAAGAGAAGCAATTTGATAGGCGGTAGTTTGAGGCTCTAATTCCAAAGCCAGCTCAATATGCCTGCGAGCGGCGTCATAGTGTTTGCCAGCTTCAGAAGCGGCCGCAGCAGCGTAATGGCAAAATGCGCTGCGACGATCTTCCGCTACGCCACGCTGGGCTTCCACTCGCGCCGCCAATATCCGGTTTTGCGGAATAAGGCATAACGCCAAAAGTGCATGTCCTTCAGCCGATAGCGCTGAATCCAGTATATCTTTCAGCTGCCAAGTAGCTTTTTCATAATCCAGATAGCAATAGCTGCGCCATGCTTTGCTGAGGCTTCTATCGAGCTTCATATTATCCCCATGAGAACAAGGCGCCCTATTTCTGAGAAGTGGTCAGGCGCGTCCAAAGCCCCCACAACCATAGCAAGAACTCCAGCGGCGACTAAATCAAACTCATTGTCTTTGTCCTTGTACTTCGATCTATCGCACCATTGATTTCGCGACACAAAGAGATAAACAGTAATGCACAACTTCCATGTAACCAACGCTAAAAGACATCCCTCATACCCTCGAGAATCTGGAGCAAGCAGGGGCAACAGCAACCCTGCAAGCAGGTAGCTACCTATAACGCCTATCACCACAGCAGCCAGTTCCCTGATATAGCGCGGATTACCTGCGATCCATCCCCCTAGAATAAACAAGGGCCAGCCAAGCCACACGCCATTCACAAGAAAAGCAATCAAGGGAGTTATCGGGTTAGCGATCAAATACGCAAAATAGTACTTGTGGGCCCCGTGACCTTCATCCGCAAGTTTATAGTCGCTCATTGTCGTCCCCTGCCTTTGTTCCGGTCATTGTCGCCGGCCAATCAGTCTTTCGCAGGAGCGGAAATCTTCCCGATTCTGTCTCACTGGGTTGGTAATAAACGCTGTCGAAAAACTCCGCCATATTTTGTTTGACCAGTTCCATAAAATTGGTGTCTTTGGTATCACTGGGACCTTTTTGAGAAGAAAGCTCCACCGAAACCTGAAGCAGATGCTCACTTGTCAGCGGAAGCAGATAGAAAAGTCGCCGATAGGCGCCTGGAATACGCACCTCATAGTGAAACCACGTCAGCCCGTTAGCCTCTTTTTCCATCAGTTCATCCATGGTCATGGGGTACTGAAGCTGCTGTCCCGAATACACCTTGCCCGCTTCAAAGCGTATTACCTTATGCATAGATTTTTTCGGTAAATAGACAGTCGCATACAGCTCCCGCCAATCATCCGCACACCTTCTTAGTAACCACCGCTTCAGCGACTCAGCGCTACGAAAGTCAGTGTCGCTATTCCTGCAGGGCAACCGACATAGCTTCATCTCCAGCAGCGCCTCTCCCACAACGCCTTCATGATCGCAATAGCCCCACCCGGCATAAACAATGGACAGCCTTCTGACCGGAACATCGTCCAGCCTCGTCAGTAAAGTATCGTTGTAAATATCCGCTTGCCTGGAGATAAAGTACGATTTTCGCTGCTCGCCCCGCGGGTTCGTCTGAGAGGCCGAGCTTACTGGCAGCGAAAAGCTCATTGTGCTCCGAGACAGCAGGATTTCATGCACTGGCGCAGACTTGAAATCAGGCCCCGACAGACTGGATCGGGATCCTAAACGCAGAACAGATTCGCTTTGCCGGGGTGCGCCTTTTCGCCGTGCGCGGTTAAACCACTTCATCCGCCCTCCTGTCCGCAACATGGGCGTCCGTTCTGGCGTATGGGGAATATATGACCCGCATTTCGCGCATCAGATTTCGGATATCGAGAGGGATGATATCTTCAAAGTTCAGGTTGGGGTTGAAATAGTCAGGGGTTTGGTCGTCGAGATAAAAAGTAAAGGAGACAACATGACTGGGTGTAATTGCCGCGTGAGCGACAACGTGGCCATGATCATGAGGTTTATAGGCTTCATATATCAGCCAGGGAACGCCATTGATTAGACAAGTAAGCAGTTCCTCTGGTCGTCTGGGACGTCGCCAAAGCCTCAGGTCTTCGACAATACTCTGTCCCGCAAGCTCTCTTCCGTAAACAGCCTTAACCAGTTTGCCAAACGCTTTTTCCGGGCTTTTGTGACTATTCCGCGCCCCTAGATTCAGTTCCTCAAGGCGTTCGGCAATGATCTGCTTATCTTTCGCCCCATACTCCTTCTGCACAGAGGTTAACAGCCACTCCGCCAACTGCTCGATGTCGCGCAAGTCCAATCCATCGCAGTCTTGCGCCCACACCAACTTGGCGAATACACGTAATTCCGCCACAGGATTCGCTTTCTTTGATGCGCCGGATAAATGATAGGGAAGGACGAACTTCAGAAGATCGATATACGGGAGCCGGTTCCACACCTCATAACTCAACTCCTGATAGATATCGTACACACCACACAAGCCCAGAGAGATATGACGAACCTGCGCCGGATAAGGAACGCTAAGAACGATGCCGGAAAGATTGATCAGATAACGAGGCATCGCGGCGAAGTCATAGCGGACAACGGCGCTCTGAGCTGGCTGTAATGTGGACATGAAATACCTTAATCTATTGACGCCGTGTTTTCAGTTTGGCGTATTCGCGACGAATGCCGCGCCAATTGCCAAAAAAGCCTCTGAAGTCATCGGTGTAGGGAAAACGAAAGTCATCCTTCCAGCAAAAATGGGGATTCATCTCGGATTGGGGAAGCTTTCTTGCGTAAAACGCCTTAAGGGAATTATTCATATTGACAAGACTTAACACCCCCATGAAAAAAATCACGATGCCAAAAACAGCCATCATCCCCCAGTTTATTGTCTCGTCGCCGAATCTTGTCGCATAGAACAAAAGTCCCAGACAGACCAGCATAATCACTGTATCCAAGCGCCATTTGCGCTCTTTTCTCATTCGTTCCTTCAGATTATATGCAGCGCCTTCATACTCGGGACCATAATCTCTTACTTTCTTAACAATCCGCCCGTACTTAAAGACGCGATTGGTCAGGCTCTGATAATCCAAAGGGTTATACCAAAACACATCGCCAAATAAGTTTATGTCGTGCTTGCGCATTTTCGGCAACAGCTTTGTCAAATCATAAGTTGGCCCGATGAATGTCATGTAGTGTTTATCCAAACGCTTATCTTCGATTTTACTCAGCGCCTCGTATATCAACCTGGAGCCCTCGCCATGAACGGTCCACTCCACCTCAACATCTCTACCCTGGGCCTCCTCCAACGCCGCCGCCAGCATCTTAGGGGCCGGATCTGCCGACAGAGCCGCTAAGACGCTGTTGCGTCCCTTCCTTGCCTGTGTCCACGCCTCAGCGGGAAAGTAAAAAAAATCAAAGCCGACGACGGCTAAATCCGCGCCTTCTGGATCACACTGCAACGTCTTCCGCGCCAATTCCGGCAAAATGGACTCCGCCTCCATCTCCCTGCTTACCTGGAACCCAATAACAGCAATATTCTTCTTGGTCACGAATGGATTAGGACCCGAAGCGACCCACTTCCCATCCTTCCAATCCGCTGTGTAAAAACCTGCCTCAGAGATACTCATTGTCTTAGTTGTAAATGTTTAAGTAGGGTTGCTTTATCGCTGATTTGTGCGCCTCTGAGCACCCCGTAGGCTGCAGCAAATATTGAAAATGCTCCAATGAACACGGGGAATACCGAATTCTGAGGATCTTCTTCAAAGATCTCTGGCCATCCCTGATTGATTAACATGACCACCAAAAAGCTGAAAGGAACCAAAAGCGCCGCGGTCATATACACGGCATCCAGACCTAACCCCTTCACCTTTTCGTAGATGCGCCATTTCAGTTTCGACTTCAACGAGTTCCTGGATGCCAACGCTGCTAAAAGGGCTATTGCTTCACGATTTTTTTGGTTCGAGCTTAACGCCCAGAGTAAATGCGTTTCCGCTTCCGCGTACTCTTCCCGTTGGATGCAAATTCTCGCCATAGCTAGCAGCGCATTGACGTTGACGGGCTCCAATCTCATGGCCATGGACAGGTATTTATTGGCCTGCCCCCAATCTTCCCTTTGCTCATATAAACGTCCCATTTCCATAAAAATGGGAAAAGGGTCTGTCACAGTCCTTGCCAACTGAGACAGTTGGGTCAAGCATTCCTCCTCACCCTGCGCCGTCAAACGCATCATGGCGACATGATATTCCGCGTTATTCGGCGCCAACTTCAGCGCCGTCTGCAAATGCTTTTTCGCCGCCTCAAATCGACTCTCTTCCGCGGCGATCTCCGCCATTACGTAGTGACAGTAGGGGTTGTTTCTATTACCCGCAATCCCTTTTTGAGCCTCAATTTTACCCGCGACCTTTCTTCCTTCCCGCCACAGTATAAGCCCCAGAAAGGCGTTAGCTTCTGGAAACGCCCCACGACTCACATACTTTTTGAGTTCATCAATCGCAATTGTTATGTCGCCAGAGCGGTAATAGCACTGCACGTCCCATAGTTTTTCCTTGCTGTTCATATCAATACCCCCGCCAGCGCATAACGCCAGAAGTCATTCAGGTAGGCGTCTACCTGAATTTGCTTGATAAAGATGAGAGCGATTGAAAAGAAGATAAGAGGAAATTGTCTCCTCTTTTGTCGATCACAGGAGGCTTGTCGCCAACGGCTTTGCCAATGATAAACGCCCACCGCTATCAGCGTTTTCCAAGCCAACAGCGCCAGCAACCATTCATTATCGACATACCCCGCTCCGCCGCCCTGAATAGCGTCAAAGTTATACTCAACAAACAGGTATACCCCAAGAAAGCCAGTGAGAATTAGTAAGGCTTCCCGTTTCAGGGTAGGACTTCCGGCCGCGATGCCACTGAGAAGAAATAGCGGCCAGCTTATCCACAAGCCCAGCACGACAAAGGCAATCAGAGGGACAAGAGGATTGGCGATGGACTCTATATAGTAAGGATGCACCAGATTTTCATGCTCGTTCTCATCCGTTAAAAAATAACGAGACATTATTCTCTCCTGCTTCTTACGCCAGTCATTGCCGTTGGCCACTGACTGACGTAAAACATCTTGATGTCGCTTTTTTCCAGAGCGAAAAGATTCGTATCCCTGGCGTCGCCAGGCGCTGCTTCCAGGTCACAAAACCCAAGTGTGTCGTGAATATCCAAACGCCTTTTTACGCCGAACTGGATTTCATGGGCGCCCCAAAGAAAGAGTTCGGCTGCGCTGGGCTCCGGCAGAGGGGAGGTCAGGCCGCTTCCATCTAATATCAGTTTGTGACTCGGCGCAGAGGCTATATACGGCCCCAGCAAGTTAAAGCGTCCAGCCTGCTCAATTCTTTGTTTGAACGCCATCTGCTCCTGATGAAGACGCCTCTTTTCAGCCCATCCCATCAGTCTCTCCCATTTTCGGGCGCTCAGACAGCTTGGCGTAGCTTGAATAGGTCACAGACACCTTGCTCATGTAAGTGCGAATATCGGTCTGCACAATTTCATCCATGCCCAGTGAATGATCGAAGAGGCTTTCTTTTGCCTCATTCACACTAAACTCAATGCTTAATATGTGCTCTGGAGTAATCGCCGCACACGCAGTTACTTCAACGTCTCCATCAACTTGAAAAGACTCAAGCACCAACCATGGAATATCGTTGATAAGGCAGGTGGTAAAATCGGATTTGGTAGAAGGAAAGCGCCACAGTCTTGGGTCTTTTAGTGGGTCTCCCTTACGGGGTCCAGGTGGCTGTTCCTCATAAAGAAGCCAATCATCAACAACTTCGTCATGATAAACGACTTCTTCATGTGAAGGCGGCGCTTGGTATTCCGACAAAACGCTCTGGTTGGATGTCTCGTACCTTGCGCAGATATTGTCCAGCACCCACTCCGACAGCAATTCGATATCTCTCAAATCAGCGCATTCCCCCCTGCAAACACGACGGTAGACGCCAAGTCTTACGTTCAGTTTTCCCAGACAAGTCTCATTATCCGTGGAATCTTTCCAGTTATAGGGCCAGACGCTTCCTCCCAATCCAAGACGCCTCAACTCACCCCACTCCGAATAAGCCTGGGGCTGATATAGGTCATGGGTGCTGCATAAATCTACAACATTGCAGTTATTGCTATAGCTCGCAGGAGCGCTCAGATAGATGCCGGACAAGTTAAACAAAAGCCGAGGGGTTTCCGCGAGATCGCGCCTGACAATGGCGTTTTGAGGCGACTGCGGTGCAGGTGATGTGGACATGTACTCCCTTAACTTCGCTTTGTCATCCAGAGGATGGGATGCCGTCCGCTTCGAGCGGGCAGGAAAATTAGGGAGAAAAGTTTAAAGAATCGGGCAGTGAGATAAATAATCCATTCAGACTATTCCGCCCGATCCCTTTGCCTCTGCTGGAGACAGCTCCAAGATGTTTAGCGCGTCGCCCCACGCAATATGGCGACCCAGCGCCACAAGCGAAACATGTCCGCCAGGGTATTGGCGACATAGGTGAAGGATTCCGCCCTCAGGATACGACGCACGGCGGCCTCCTGCCGGGGCGTGATGTATTCGCCGTCGACAAGAATTGGCAGCGCCTTGTTAAAGCTGGCGTCCCATTCCAGCGGCAATACAATCATCTGCGCCGCCACGGAGGCCAGCAAGGCGATCAAGCCCGTGGCGATGGTCAGCAAGGCCAGCTGTGGAACGTGCAGCACGGCCAGGATGACGGGAGAGAACATAAAGATTGTCAGGGCGAGTTTTTCCGCAGATTGGGCTGCCGGAGAATATTTGGCCCTCAATTTGGTGATGTTCTCGCCGCGAGCGTACTGAATAGCGTGCCCGACTTCATGGGCGGCGACAGCGACGGCAGTCAGAGACTTGCCACGGAATGTCTCAGGACTCAAACGAATGGTTTTCTCTTCTGTCGAGTAGTGGTCGCCGCCGGATTGCGCCATGACAACTCTGACACCCTCCAGTCCAAAACGTTGAACCAGATGCAAGGCCAACTCGCCGCCGGTGCCCGGCATATCGGCGATGTCAGCGCCATACTTTTTCTTCACATGGCGGACCCAAAGATGTGGACCAGCAATAACGATGACTAATACGGATGCAATTATTATTATCAGGTGCATACTAATACGCTCTCACAAAAACCAAGCCTACATTCACTACATCCGCACCGTTTTCCCGGTGCATTTCGTGCAGCAGTTTCTGCTTCGCCTGGGAGCCCTCCGAGCCAGACGAGTTTAGGTCTGTCTTCGCCAAACCGGCTTCCTGCCGCTTTCTTATTAATTGGCATGTTAATAAGAAAGCGTATGGATGCGCCTGTGAGCCGCGGAAATCGAAAGTTATTTCAATCGATATTTTTATTCCTTAGACAGGGATAGAGTGTAGCGTCAATATTCAGCTTAGGCAAAAAAGACTATACGCAAAGGAATTATGGGCTAATCCTCTCTTATTAAGGCATAGCGTCAACCCATCGGAATAAACCTCAATGAAATATTATTCATTCTTGCTCCGCTTCCTTTTCTGGCTGGGTCACCGGAAGCCAGATAGTAAATGTCGTGCCTTCTCCGGGCTTGCTGACGACCTCCATACGGCCATGATGTTTCTGCACGATACTGTAGGACACCGATAACCCCAGACCTGTTCCTTTGCCAACCGGTTTGGTGGTAAAAAAAGGTTCAAAAATGCGATTGAGATTTTCCGTCGAGATTCCCGCGCCAGAGTCAGACACCCGGATGAACACCATGTCGCCCTCGCAACCTGTGGCGATTTTGATAACCCCTTGCTTTTCAATAGCGTGCGCCGCATTGACGATCAAGTTCATAAACACTTGATTGATCTGGGACGGAATACATTGCACCCGGGGAATATCCCCATATTCTTTCTGCACTTCCGCTTTGAACTTCACTTCATTCCAGACAACGTTCAAGGTGCTGTCCATACCGTTATGCAGATCCGCCTGTTGCCAGTCGGACTCGCCAACGTGGGAGAACCCTTTGAGATCCTGCACGATGCGCTTGACGCGCTCGATGCCATCCTTGGACTCATTGACCAGAGTGACCAGATCTTCTTTCAGGTAGTCAAAGTCATATTCTTCTTTGGCTTTGTTGACGGTTTCACGAATTGCAGCGTCGCCGACCTTTTCAAATTGCTGCTCGTAAACTTCGATGACCGCCAGCAAGTCATTCACCATATGTCCCAATGAGCCCATGTTGGAATAGACATAACCAGTAGGGTTATTGATCTCATGGGCGACGCCCGCCGCTAACTGACCGATCGCAGCCATCTTCTCTGACTGCAACAGTTGATTCTGGGCCTCTTCCAGTTTCGCGATCAGTTTTTTCTGCTCCTGTTTCTCATGCTCCAGACGGGCGGTGAGCTGCTCCAGCTGCAACGTTTGCTCCGCCACTTCAGTAACATCGGTGATCATGATCAACACGCCAGTGACTTCACCCTTTTCATCCGTTAGCGCGGAAAAAGTAGCGTTCTGATACATCACGTCAAGACCACCCGTCATCGGGCGGCTGGTAGGGAACCGAAATACGTAGGGGCGTTTTTTCCAGTCCGTAAACGCCATGTTCTGAATGGTGTATACGGTATCGATTTTCTTCTTAAACCAGCTTTGCGGAAGATCGGGAAATACGTCAAAGATGCTTTTATCCATGGCGTTCGCTTCGCCGCTGTTGATCTGCATGAACTCATTCCAGAAACAGACCCGGCAGTCCTGATCCAGAATCACAATGCCCATGCTGATTTGCTGCAGCACGCTCTCCAACAGCTTTTGTTCGAACGACATCCCCTCTCCTTCCAGCGATTCCTTCACTTCTGCGCGCCTTTCGCCACAAGCGCGCCGCCATGGGTCAAACGCCTTTAAGCAACTTATCCACCGCCGTGATGACGACCGGGATAGATTCATTCGCAATACAGATCAACAGCTCGCAGAAAAAGGCGTGTGCTTCTATCTTGAACTGGATCTCCACCAGAAGCGCTTCAGAGTCGTGCGGAAAACGTTGATTATCGAGCGCTTCTGCGACGGTTTTCCCCTCCACCAGCAGGCCTGGGGTGGAGAACGATGATTTACTTAAATTCAACTGCTGCGTCATTCCGGTAATACAGGCGCCGACCAGAATATTAGTAACGTCGAGAATCAGTTCTTCCTTGACCCGCTGGGCGTCGTCTTCCTGTTGATAGCCCATCAGTTCCGCAAGCTCATTGGCGCCGTTCATTCCGAAAAATATCACCACTTCGCCGCGCAACGGGCCGACATACGACTGCCGAGTGGCGATGATGGGCGTAGAACCCAATCGTTTAACCAGTTCCGGGTCGGATTGTGACTTGAAGGAATAGAGCTTGGGGGCTGACAAAACAACGAAGGTTTCAATCAGACGAGCAAGTCTGTTAGCGCCCTGCCCCATGGCGATATTGAATATTTCCTGCAGCGCGTCTAACTGATCTCGTGTAAACATCTTTAAAGCAAACCGATATCGTGAATACGCTTTCTCAACAATTCTGTGGTGACGGGTTTACCAATAAAGCAGGCCGCCCCCAGAGCCAGCACTCTCTGCTGCGCCTCAGGCTGGATATCAGCGCTGATGACGCAGACAATCGTGTTGGCCTCTTCTTCCTTCAGCTTTTGCAGAACGGTATAACCATCCATTTCCGGCATCGTCAAATCCAGAAACATAACATCCGCTTTACCGGCATAGTAAGCGTCAAGGGCCTCTTTGCCATTGCGGGCGAATGTAATCTCCACATCGCTGAGCTGCGGAGGCAGGGCGTTCATCACCATTTTCCGTGACAGTGACGAGTCGTCTGCAATAACAATATTCATTGTCATAGGCATTCTCCATTGCGAGCCGTACCGTTTAAGTATAGACAATGAAAACCAGCCGGGGCGGAATCTGCTCAGGTCAGGAAAAATAACAGCTTGCAGTGGCTACAAAGAGTCTGGGTCGATGTGTGCGACGTATGTCAGCAACTGAGGATAAAACTCAAGGAAACAGGCCTCCAGCGCTTGATAGCGCAGCTCCACTTCTTCACCGGCGCCGTACAGCGTCGTCTTCCGGCTCAGCCTGGCGGCGATATTGTCGAGCGAACGATAGATATTCGGCAGATGCTCATACCCATTCAGCCAGTCATGTTCGCTCATATGCCGCAGGGTGCGCTGCGCCCTCGGCGGCATCAGTTCATACTCCGCCTGTAACGCCCCATAGACGCCGTCAGCAAAGTCCGGCAGAGGTTGGACCCGCCAATCACGCCAGCGGCGAGCCAGAAAATGATCGAACGCCACATCCACGATAATGCCGGCGAAACGACGCCTGGAAGGGGAAATAAGCGCTATCGCCTCTTTCACTGACGCATGGCTATCCGTATAGAGGTCTACGGCGCGATGCAGACGTATCCCCGTCGCCACAGGGACGGGCAGATGACTTAGTTCCGCGCCTTTCACAAAGTCGCCGAGAAAATTACCTGTCAAGGAAGTTGCGGAGACATCCGCCAGATGAAAGTGCGCGAGAAAGTTCATAAAGAGAGTGGGACGACAGTCTTCTGGAAGCCCTCCCTGGCTTCAAAGCAGTTAGCAAAAGTAGTTAGCGATAACGGGCGATAATCTCGTCGACTTTACCTTCGCTGCGCATCTTCGCCAGCGTTTCGTTGAGCAGATCGACGTACTGCTGCGGCGTATCCACATTCAACGCCAGATACATCTCCGCCTGGTTAAAAACATAAGCCGGCTGCGGCGAGGGATAGCCCGCCTGCTTCGCGTAGTAGGGACCGGAATAAGGACCAGAAATCCACAGGTCAATATATTTACCATACAGGCGCTTCAGGTTCAGGGTATCATCATCGATCAGACTGACATTCACGCCTTTATCGATCAGATACTCGCTGGCGATATCGCCTTTATATCCGCCTACCCGGTATTTCTTCAAATCGTCAATGCTGGTGATGCTCATGGATTCATTGGGACGACTGAACGCAACCCAAGAGTCCTCCACTAAAGGCCCCACCCACTGGAACATACTCTCGCGTTCTTCGGTACGGGTGGTGGAGAAGACGCCGCGATAAGCTTTGCGCTGCGCGTGTTCAAAGGCGTAATGCCAGGCCCGCAGCTTCATGTTGTAGGGCAGTTTCGCACGCTTGAACAACATTTTGACGATATCCGCGGAGACTCCGTAGATCTGCTCGCCAGAGTGTTCATACTCGCTATTGTTCATGCTCATGTTGTAGGGCGGGTAGTTTTCCGTAACCAGAAGAAACGTCTCTACTTTTTCCGCCGCAGAGGCGGCGCCAGCGCCTAAAAGCAGCGCCAGCAATAGAGTATGGAAAGAGTGTGCGATCAAATATTTAAAGACCCGCATTTCGAACAGATGCTCCCCTTTTGAAAAAAGTTTTGCTCAAACTAGTTTGGTTCTTGTTTGGAAGATTCGCCAGTATATCAGCTAATTAGCATAGGAATGCGGAAATAGCGCTGACGCGCCGCATTTTCGGCGTTATGATTACGCTCGGAAGGCCCTTGAATCGCCGAATCCCTTCGCCATGCAAAGACAAGGCGAAAATGAATTTAATCATGTAAAATTAATTAGCCCAAAGTTGATAAGTACAGCCACATGGGCTATTTACGATAAAGGGAAAGCAGAGCAAACTACTCGGAAATAAAATGGATTTAAGGTGATGGACATGCCGACTCTGGTGCAAGCAATATTCGGAAGGGGACAAGCCAAACTAAAACGGCTGCTGAAGGACTACCCGCCCTATCAGGCCCCACATTCACAGGAACCGTTTTCCTTAACGATTGAGCAAGCCTACGCCAATCTCAACTATCTGATCTCGGAAAAAGCCAACCGTCTCGTTATCTACGGCGAACTGCTGCGCAAGTTCGGTCTGGATCTGGATGAGGGGCTGCATAACGCCTCTCCCGAGCCGTTCCTTCGCGATCTTCACGCTTGGGCCTATAAGCACTGGCCTGAAGTCTACGAGCCGCATCTGGCGCGCAAGGACATATGGCTGAACTCGAAACGGGATGACGATCATATTGTCTTCTCCATGTTGATGGACACCGCCATCGCTCTAGGTGAAATTGTCGTCAAACATCGTCCACGCACGTACTGGGGCCTGGACCTCAGCAACAGCAGCTGGCGTCTGCGTTACGTCAGCTATCAGCGGCCGGTGTTGCTGGGCGTTCCTGACCCATACCAGAACAACGCGTTCATGGCGCTGGATTTCGAGAACACCGCGTTTTTCCATTACTCCAATATTCTGGCCACGCCGCAGCCGGCGCAACCGCTGGGCGTCAAAGTGCTGTACGCGCTACGCGAAGAAGAAACCTTGACCCAGGACCCTGCCGGCCTGTTAGGCAGACGGGCGTAAGCTGCGCCGTACGCCCGCAGCGTAGGGGGCTAATAGCTTTTCAAGGTTTTCTCAAGGCCAATAACATACAGGGTGTTGGCGTCTACACGCCCTGTAGCCGGCAGTATTTTTTGCGCCACGTCGCCGTTCTGCTCCGCCACTGCAAAATCGTCAACATTGATCACCGCTACCTTATCGACGTCCATAATCCACAATCTCTCCAGCTTATCGTGCGGGTAATCCATCTGCATACCAAACTCCGAGTCAAAGTCTCCGCTAACGTCCGTCTCTCCCCGCTCCAAACGGGTTAATACACCCCACCTCAGCGATGCGGGGCGAGTAACCTGGCGCAGGAAACTTCTTACCTTTTCCTTCAGCCCCGTCAAAGCCCACATTGGGGCCACGGTCCGTCATAACGTAAAAGTGATTGGGCTTCAGCGGATGCGCTGTCATTGCCGAGCCGAGTCCACCGCTACGCACCTCAACGCCATTGTCTAGTTTTTTCAATACCGAGTAGGCGAGCGCGCCTGGGATTTCCTCCTGGGCAGACGCCGTGGCGACGATTGCGCTCAAACAGAACGCGAATGCGCCCTTGCTGAGAACTGTCCGCATAGTGATTCCTTAAGAAAGCCGTTAAGCCCTCTTCTGAAATCAAGCTTCCATGACAAATTCATGAATATTTATCATTTTTTGAACAAGCCACTGAAAAATAAGCAATAAACTCTCACGGTTTCACAAAAACATGAACTATAGTTAATGCGCGCGTAGAGGTCATTCATTCTGCGTGCGGCCGTTCAGAGCCACGTTATTAGCATGGCGGCGCTATTGGCATGTTAATAATACGACGCATGGATGCGCCTGCGCGGCGGCCAGCCGCGGGAGACAGGGCCTGATATGTGAAGGCCCTGCCTGCTTAATAGCTAACTGGCGGCGATAACAATTAAAGACACTCATCTGCTTTTCAGGGACATCCAGGACTGTACACAATGCTTTGCTGTTCAACCGGCCGCGGCTTATTACGCGCCTTGCCCAGACTTTCCTCATTACGCGGCGACGCTATGTCGCCACTTTCCTATCCGCCCTCGCCCCGTACGCGGCGCCTGGTCCTGGCGGTATGCGCGCCGGCGCTGCTGCTCGGCGTTTCAGCCTGTCGCCAGACCGACGAAGGGACAGATAAAACACCAGCTCCGCCTAAAACCGCCCCCGTCAGCGCGGGCGATATTCTCCATCTGGAGCAGGGCTGGTCGAGCGCTGAGCGGGATCAGGCGCAATTCGCGTCTTTCGGTTCGCGCATCATTCCCTACGACTGGCTTCTGAATTTGGAGCAGACGGATAGTAACGCGCCCTTTCTGGCCAACGCGTATATGAACCAATTGGGTTTTCTAAGCGCGCCCAGATCGCCGCACAACCCCGACGCCTTGCCAGTGGGATTCGCCAAGGATATAGACGCTGACGGTCTCGCCTGGGCGGGGCTGGGATGCGCAGCATGCCATACGGCGGAAGTGCGCTATCGAGGAAAGAGCGTCCGTATTGACGGCGGTTCAGCGTTGATCAACTACAGTGGCCTTGAGTTCGCCATACGCGACAGCCTACAGGCGACTTTGGCGCAGCCCGACAAGTTCTCCCGCTTCTCAAAAGCGTTATCGACTAAGTCAGAAGCGAAATTGAAAGCGGCCCTGCAGCGACGACTAGCCTATTTCACCGAGCGCTTCGCCATGAATAGCACAGAGGTTCCCTATGGTCGCGGGCGGCTGGATGCGTTCGGACAAATCTTTAATGTGATCACCTCAGAAATCACTCATCAGCCGGAAAATCGACGTTCCCCCGACGCGCCTGTCAGCTTCCCCGTATTGTGGGGCGCCCCGCGCATGGATCTGGTGCAATGGAACGGCTCCGCCAGCAATGCAGCTCCAGGGCCTCTGGCGCAGAACGTCACGACAGCGTTGGCGGTATACGGCTCGGCGTCTGTTGATGGTCATAGTGACGTTCCCGGCTACCCCAGCAGCGTCAACTTCAGCAATCTGGGCGATATCCAAAAGCGTAACGAAGCCTTGCAGGCGCCAGTATGGCCGACGCCTATTTTCGGTGAACTGAACCCGGATCTCGTTGCACAGGGGCGCAATCTGTATGCCGAGCGTTGTCAGTCCTGTCACACCCTGACGGACCATAGCAAACCCAATGCAAAGATCAGCGTCGCTCTAACGCCGCTTGACGAAATCGGCACAGATCCCAGGATGGCCATGAACTTTCTGCGCGCCACTGCGCAAAGCGGCCCATATCAGGGGCGCAAGCTGATGGTGTTCGGCGGCGCAGCTATCGGGACAACGGAGCCCAGCATTAAGCTGGTCATTCACGCCGCAATCGGCGCCATACTGAGACATCCAATCGCCGCCACTCTGGATGTGGCGGAGGCGTCTCACCCCAGCGGAAAGCCCGCCGCCGCGGCGATTCCACGCTACTACAAGGCGCGCCCGCTGGATGGCGTCTGGTCGTCCGCTCCGTATCTGCATAATGGCTCCGTACCCAATCTGCGATCCCTACTGCTATCGCCCGAACAGCGCCCGCAAACATTCTATGTCGGCGACCGCGAATTCGACCCTGTGAATGTCGGCCTCAGCACTCAGCAGATACCCGGCGCTACGCTGTTCGACACACGTCTTCCCGGCAATAGCAATGCGGGACATTTATTTGGCGTGGACCTGAGCGCCAACGACAAGCAAGCGCTGCTCGAATATCTGAAATCTCTATAACAACGCAATAAGAAATGAAAAGGTGCGAAAGGAACGGATATGACATCCAAGGGAAGTATGAAGTTTGTCCAGCAAAAGCGCAGCGTTCCGCTGCGACTCTTTAAATGGCTGATCCTCGCCGTTGTGGCGTTGATCGCCGCCGCCTGCGCCGGATTCGCCTGGTTTGTGCTGTATCCCAATAAGCACCAGCCAGCGGCGGAGCCTGTCGATGAGTATGTTTACCTGGACCAGGGCTGGGAGAAAGATAATGCATCGCTGCGGGAGCTTTACTACTACACGCCTCAGGGCGTTTCCATGCCGCAGGGCGCGTCCGCTGGCGCAGTGCGTTATGACTGGTTCGTACACTTGGAAGAACCGTTCAGCGAACAACGTCTGGCGGACCCGGAGCGGATGCGTCGCCTCCGCTTTGTCGTCGACCCTGCCCCCAGCTCCGCCAATCCCGACCAGCTGCCGGTAGGCTTCAGCAAGCATCTCGATCCTGCGATCGGCGAAGAGGTTTTAGACATAACCTGCGCCGCCTGCCACAGCGGCGAACTCCACTATCAACGAGATGGCGTACGTTACGCTGTGCGGGTTGACGGCGGCCCCGCCATGCACGCTCTCACCAGCATGGGGCGCGGAGCTTTTGCGCCGACCCTGGTCGCTTCTCTGTTCTACACAGCAGTCAATCCCTGGAAGTTCGACCGCTTTGCGCAAAAGGTGCTGAGCGATCGCTATCCTGAGGGCAAGGATGAGCTACGCGCCGCCCTCTGGCGTAGTGTCGGCGGTTTTGTCGGCGCAGGTCAGAATAACCCACTACGTAGACTCTATCCTATGGACGAGGGCTACGGACGCACCGACGCCCTGGGGCGAATCGGCAACACGCTGTTCGGCGACCATTTAGACGCATCCAACTACCAGGTCGGCGCGGCGCCAGTGAGTTACCCGTACTTGTGGGATATCTGGAAGTTTAACTGGGTGCAGTATAACGGATCAGTAGCCCAGCCTCTGGCGCGCAATATCGGAGAGGCGCTTGGCGTGGGGGCTCGCATAGACCTGCTCAACGCCGACGGTTCCCCCCTCCCCCCTGGGCGCCGCTTTCACAGTGCCGTGCGCATCGAAGACCTCGCCCGTATCGAGAGCGCGCTTCAGATGCTCAAAGCGCCAGCTTGGCCTGAGCATGTATTCGGGCAGGTTGATCAGGCGCTCGCCGCCGAAGGCGAAGGCTTATTCAAACGTTACTGTCAGGGCTGCCATGGCCCCCATCCAGCTTCTTCCGTCGAGCTGGAGATCAACGCGCCCTTGAAACCCGCCCCCTGGTCTGAGTGGATGATCTCCATCGCGCCGCTCAGCGTTATCGGCACTGATCCAAGCGCCGCCGAGGCCTTTATCGACAAACATTATGATTTATCTGCGACCGGACTGAATAACCAGGACATTGACGACGCTCTGCGCCCTTTGTTTACACAGCGTCTTGTCCGCGAGGTGCGCGGCAGGCTACGCCAGATTATCGAGCTGCGTCAGACGCAGGAGCTTGCGTTGGGCGACCTGCCTGAACTGCTGAGCGCTTACCCTGCGGTGGACGTCAACCCGGTCGTCGCGCCCATCGGCGATTTCGCCGTCATCGCCGCCGCACTGGAGAACCTGCCCCCCCCGTCTGACTCCGCTTCGCCTGAAAGCCTCTATCGCCCTCACTATACGAAGCATTGCGATCTGGCCTGCCTCAGTGACGAGTTGATCAGGTTAACCCGGACTGGCGTCAGAGACATCGATAACCTGCTGGCGCGACAAGACATTCATAAACTGTCTGAAGGACTGGCCCTGAACCTCATTGGCGTCCTGGTTAAAAACCGTTACTACGCAGATAACAACATCGACTACGCGCAACGCCAGTGCCTGGAGGGCTTCGGCACCCTTGACCTCCCTCAGGAAGTCGCAGGATATAAGCCGCGCCCCCTGGAGGGCGTCTGGGCGACGCCGCCATTTCTGCACAATGGCTCCGTACCGAACCTCTATCAATTGTTATCGCCGCCGGAGCAGCGCGACAGCCAGTTCCAGGTCGGGTACAGAGACTTCGACCCCCTGCATATAGGCTTCATCACCCAGCCGCCACAAGGGATGGAAGGCAACGTTTCTTGGTTCGATACCCGTTTATCCGGCAACAGTAACAGCGGCCACGCCTTCTCGGCTTCCACGAGTGACTGGCGTGCGTTCCTGCGCGACTCTGGAGCAAATCCACTGCCTAAGGGCGTCATCGGTCCCACGCTGACAGAGAAACAACGCATGGCGATTATCGAGTATCTGAAAATACACCGAGATGAGCCTGAAACACCGGTGGAATATAGGCCTCCGCATTGCGTGACAGCGTCGTTGGAGTGAGGCCGCAAGGGCGTTTTAAACGTCTGACGGTAAAGGAAAGAGGCTGACAAAGGGGGCTTGCAACAGCCTCCTGTTAAGTCGACAATGCGGCCTTTATTGGTAATACTAACAGACTATTGCGCCTTTCCTCCGGCGTGAGCTAGGAGAGGGCATGGAAGCTATTTCTTCCAAAGGAACATAAGTTAGTCAACTTTTTGGAGATGGCCAAATGCCTCGCCATAGCTATACGCTAGCTTGCTTAGTGTTTGTGTTGCTTTTTGCCCGAAGTTTGGAGGCCGCCGACGGCGTCGCTCCACTCAACGTGGACAAAGGCCTCGACATGGCGGGGCTGACGCCGCATCTGGCGTTATTGGAAGACCCTACGCAAACCCTGCGTTTTGAAGAGGTCAGCTCCGATGAGTTCGCTCGCCGGTTCAAACCCACGGGAGGCCAATCCCCTAACTTCGGCTTCTCAGAGTCCGCCTGGTGGGTCAGGTTCACACTGAAAAACACCACAGCGGAAGAGCTGGCGGTGACGCTGCGTCAGGACTATCCCCTGATCGATCATCTGACGCTCTGGGAACCGCTTGCTGACGGCTCCTGGAAACGTCACGCCACAGGCGATCGCCTCTCGTTTTACTCCCGGGATGTAGAGCACAGGGACTACTTGTTCCCTTTGGAGCTGCCGGCCCACACCTCCCAAACCTACTACATGCGTTTCAGCAGCGACGGCGCCATGAACATCGGACTGTCCTTGTATGCGCCGGAATCTCTGCTGGAGCGCATCGGCAAGGAACAATTGGCTTACGGCGCTTACTACGGCGGGTTTCTGGTTCTCGTCATCTATAACTTTTTCATGTTTATCGCCGTTCGCGACCGCACCTTCGCCCATTATCTGCTATACGTCACCAGTTACGGCTTGTATATGGCGGTGCATAACGGCCTGACGTTCCAGTTCCTGTGGCCGAACTTCCCCTGGTTCGCCAATCACAGTCTGCTGATCCTGCTGATTCTGTCTCTGCTGGGAGCGCTGCAGTTCGCCCGTTCGATTCTGGTGACGCAGCAAATCGCGCCGCGGACTGACTTCGCCGCCCGCGTGCTGGAATGGCTGATGCTCATCAGCCTCGCCTGTACGCCGTTTTTCAGTTATCACACCATGATCGTGCCGATCTCCCTGCTGACGTTCGTCATCGCGGCGCAACTGCTGCTGATGGGCGTGCTCGCGCTGATGGCGGGTTCGCGACCGGCGCGATATTACATGACCGCCTGGACGGCGTTATTGATCGGCGTGCTGGCGTACATGCTGAAAACCTTTGGCCTGCTGCCGCACAATGTGCTCACTCAGAACGGTTTCCAGATCGGCTCACTGACGGAAATGGTGTTGCTGTCTCTCGCACTGAGCAGCCGGGTAAATGAGTTGCAACGCAAAACCTACACAGACGCCCTGACTGGCCTGTTCAACCGTCGCCATTTTGACGACAAGTTCGCGACGGAGTTTCATCGCGCGCAGCAAAGCAAGCAGCCGCTGACGCTACTGGTGATCGATATCGATTGCTTCAAACAGTTCAACGATACTTACGGCCATAATGTCGGCGACCATGCGTTAAAGGAGGTCGCCCGCATACTGGCGAAAGGCGTGCGTAAACCAAATTGTCCATGCCGTTATGGCGGCGAGGAATTCGTTGTCATCCTGCCCAACACCGACCACGATGCTGCAATGAGTCTGGCGAATCGTTTAAGAGTCAAGGTGGAAGAAGAAACGGAGTCCGGCTACAAGTTGTCGATCAGCGTAGGCGTTGCGAGCATGGATCACGACGAGTTCGACTGCCCCAATAAGCTATTCGAACGCGCGGACTATGCGCTATACACCGCCAAACAACAAGGCCGCAACCGGGTTATCGATTATCGTTCCTGCGCCCCGCGCAGGGAGTCGGACATATCGAAAGAAGCTCTGGTCGGCGCGGAAAGCTGACTGCTGACATAGCTAGATCAGACACAACTAAAGCCTCTCGATAAACTGACTGATTGCGCGCCAGTATTCAGGATACATACTGATGTCGTTGTGATCCGCCGCGTCCAGGGTAACCGTGTTTTGCGGACCGCCCCAAGCCTGCATCAAGCGCCGCCCATGCTCCACTGGCACAATCCTGTCTCTCCCCGCCAACAATGCCAGCGCAGGCGTTTTGATCGTCGCCGCATGAGTCAGTGAATTGAAGGGATGACGCACCAGTAAACCGACCGGCAACCAGGGATAATGCCGTTTGCCGACAGCGGCCAGGCTGTCGAATGGCGTCGTCAGCACCAACGCTCGCACCGGACGCCGACTGGCCAACTGCACCGCCACGCCGGAGCCCAGGCTACGACCCAGCAGAACAATATGCTGAGGATCGATTTTCAACTTACGGGTGAGATGATCGTATAGCGCAACAGCGTCTCCCACCAACGCTTCCTCGCCCGGAGAGCCCTCGCTGTCGCCATAGCCCCGGTAATTCATCAACAAGTAAGAGTCCACCGGCAGCTTGTCCATCTCCCAGGCGTTCCATGAGACTTCTTCGCCATTGCCGCCAAAGTACATCAACAAGGGCTTGCGCGCAGAAATTTCACCGTGCTGGAACCATCCGGACAACGTCACGCCTTCATGCTCAAATTTATATTCAATGGACTTCAGTCTGCTGCGGTTGGCGGCGTCAACGGGCTGGGGAAAAAAAATCATCCGGTCCTGATATAACCAGAAAAACACCGCGCCAGAGAAGCAGATGAGCAACAGAGTGCTGACTAAAGCCCACATAAAGGTTCGCGCCTTTGCCCAGGATTGTCTCATGTTCGAATCGTCATACCGTCCGCCAGGGAGTAGCGATAGGCCCGATAGGCCGGCGCCGCGCCGATTAATACGCCCGCCAGGATGATGCCGCCCAGTACGGCCAAATTATCCAGGGTCAGCGGGTCCACGCCGATAAACAGACCGAAGTAATTTTCCAGCGCCGGCTGGGCGGCTAACAGTGTCAGAAACAGTAATCCGACGCCGACTATCACCCCGCAGACCGCCATCAATCCGGCCTCAATCATCAGCAGAACGAAGATATGCCGCGGCTTGGCGCCCACGGAGCGAAGTATGGCCATTTCCCGGCGACGTTCGTTCAACCCAGACCAGATTACCGTCAACATGCCAATCAAGCCAGTCACGACAACAAACGCCGACACTGCAAGCAAGGCCACCTCCGCCACGCCCATCATGCTCCACAGCTCCTGTAGCGCCACGCCCGGTAAAATCGCCAGCAACGGCTCGCCGCGATAGTTATTAATCGCGCGCTGTAAGGTGAAGGTGGCGATTTTGGAATCCAGCCCAACCAGAAAGGCTGTTATCAGCTTGGGTTGCAAATCCGCATGCCGCGCCTGCTCCGCACTGATTGAACCGCTGGGCGCGCCGCTGTCCCATCCCAGATGAATGGCCTCTATTCCCTGCAGGGAAACATGCACTGTGCGATCCACCGGCGTGCCGGTCTTTTTCAAGATACCAACAACTTTGAAAGGCTTGTCATCGTGATTAGCAAAGCTGACTTCGCCGGCGCCGTGGGAAATAACGATGGACTGCCCAAGTTGATAGCCCAGCTTCTCCGCCACTTCCGCTCCCAAGACCGCGTCGTAGACATCATCAAAGCGAGCGCCTTCGTCAAAAGCCAACTGGCGTTTGGCGCCATAGCGGAAGTGCTCAAAATAATCCGTATTGGTGCCCAGCACGCGATAACCGCGATGGGAATCGCCTAATGACAGAGGGATGGTCCACTTCACCCGCTTCATGCCAGCCACTTCCTGATAGTTGTTCCAGGAGATATTGTTGGTCGCATTGCCAATGCGAAATACCGAGTACAACAACAGTTGCACGGACCCGCTGCGGGCGCCGACGATCAGGTCAGCGCCGGAAACAGTATTGGCGAAGCCCGCTTTGGCTTCTCTGCGAATATTGTCTACCCCCAACAGCAGCATGACGCTGACGGCGATAGAGAAAATAGTCAGCAGCGCCGTCGTCTTGCGGTTCAGCAGGCTGCGCAAAGTCAAACTGTAAATAGACATCGAATGCGGCTCCCGCTGATCAAGATTCCGGTGGCTGATAGGCGCGGTTGACTTCCGCCAGGCTGATAGTGCGGTCAAACAGGCTTTGCAACGCAGGGTCATGGCTGACAAACACCAGCGTGGAGCCACTGGCGGCCACTTCCTGGAACAACAGTTCGATAAACGCCACCCGGGCGTCCGCATCCAAGGCTGAGGTAGGCTCATCGGCGATTATGAGCCCAGGCGAACCAATCAGCGCCCGCGCCACAGCAACCCGCTGTTGCTGCCCCACACTGAGGTCGGTGACGGGTCTGCGCCCGAGCTTGCCGACATCCAGGCGCAAATGAGACAACAAACGCTCCGCTTCCTCGGTCAGACTCACTCCTCGGACGCTGACTCTTTGCCGTCGCGCCCTGGAAAAGCGACAGGACAAGGTCACATTATCCACCAGCGAAAGGTAGGGAATGAGGTTAAACATCTGGAAAATGAAGCCGATGTTATCCGCCCTGAATCCATCCCTGTGTGAGGCGCTGAGCGCGCTTAGCGCCGTGTCCATGACCTTGACGCTTCCCTCCCTGGGCTGAATCACCCCTCCAAGAAGGCTTAGCAGCGTCGTTTTACCACTGCCGCTGGCGCCGCGCAGAAAGATTCGTTCGCCCTCCCTCACCTGCAGCTCGGGAATATCCAACACATCGCCATCGCTTCCAGGCCAACGAAATTTCAACCCATCCAACTGCACTAATACGCGCCCCAGCGCCGAATTCGACGCGGCGGCCGTCGCCCTTACGGAGGCTGTGGCGGGTTCGCTTAGTTTCTGCATGACGCCATTCTCACTACTTACAGATTAATCAGATGTTTTTCCGGGCTCAGCTCCATGGCGTTCTGCCCCTTAGGCCCAATCATCTGAACATCAAGATCTTTCAGACCAGGGAAATGTTTGAACAGCAATACGTCCACTGCGGTGAGCTTGCTCGCGTCGCTACATTCGAAAATGTACGAGACGTCGACATCAGAGTGACCTTGCTCATGATGATCATGCTCGTCTTCCTCATCACCGTGTTCATGCTCTTCGTGTTCATGATCCTTGTGACCCGCCTCCTCATGCTTGGCGTCACTCTCGTCGTGCTCGAAAACATCGCCGTCCACCTCCACCGACACCAGCTTGCAGCCCGCAGCCGCAGTCAGAGCGAACAGTTCTTCACCGCGATGCAGCAAAGCCGCCGCCTTTTCCACTTGCTGGCGCTCCTCGTCGGTTGCAGGCGCATGCTCAAAGCCCACCAGATTCATCGCAGGGCTCTCCAGCTCCACCACCAGACTGCCGCCTTCCAGCGCCAGATTCATAGTTGCTGCGCCATGCACATGCGCCCCGTGCTGCTCGAAATCTTCAGCCTGCGCGAACTGACTCGCCGCCAGCAACATCATACCCGCCCACAGACGATTTCTATAACTCATAAATTTCATGCTCCTGAACTTTGAGAGTGATTTTTCCAACTGGTTTTTTATGTTATAACATAACGCATCAAATTTGTTATAGGGCGAATTCAGATCAAAAGAGTTAATCTTTGAACACGCGACTCTTTACAATGAGCTACGCCGCCCTGGCTTGGGAGCGGCTATCGACGGACTGGATCGCCTTTCCCCGTTATGAAGACACTACTGATTCCATAGGATATTTATGAACAGATTGTTCTCGACACTGGTCGCAATCGCACTTTCGTCCCTGGTCTCCGGCGGGGCGCTTGCGGAGGATTTTAAAACCGTCCAATGGCAGGACTTGATTCCTAAAACTGCGCAGCAACAAACCCTCAGCGGAACCGTGGAGCACGGCCAGATTGCGATGGAGCCGCCGCCTCAGGGCAATGCGCCTATCGTGCCGGAGCTGAACAAACAGAAAGTTCGCATCGCGGGCTTTGCGGTGCCTTTGGAAGGCGATGAGAGCGGAGTCACCGAGTTTTTGCTGGTGCCGTACATGGGGGCCTGCATCCACGTGCCGCCGCCGCCCTCTAACCAGATCGTCTACGTGAAAGCCAACAAGAAGCCTCTGCCGTTGGATTATCTCTATGACGCATTCTGGGTATCCGGCGCCATCAGCGTAGAAACCGTCAGCAGTGAGTTGGCTGAGAGCGGCTACAGCATGCAGGCGGACGCCTTCGAGCCTTATCAGTACAACTAAGCGGCCCGAGGCAGATCCAGAGCCATACTCCTGATCTCGACTACACTTTAAATATCCGCGCTCCAACGGCGCGTTAAAGGAAGTAGCAACGACAGACCGGGAGAATGTTTGTGGCCAGCGAGTATCAGCCGGATTCTCTGGATATTCTTAATCATCAAGGCAGCGTGCAGCAAAAGCTGGAGTATCTGCTGGATAACCTCCAGCAGACCTATCCTTTTATCTGCCGCATCGCCGTCGCCATTTACGACGCCCTGCAGGACCAGCTCAAGACTTTCGCCTCCGCCGGCGTCAGTCACCCTTTATTGGAGCACTACCAGACCGCTCTGCACGAAGTGGCCTCCCTGCAGCATATGAAAGACAACAGGTTCATCCGCGTCATCAATGATATTGGCGGTGAACTTGGCGGCGGGGACAGTCCAACCCAGCACACAAACGCCCTGCTGAAAGCGGGATTTCACGCCTCCTATACGTTTCCCATGCGCTATAACGAGCGTTTTCTCGGCTTTGTTTTCTTCAATGGCGCGGAAAAAGACTGTTTCCAAGGGCGGACGCCGGCGGACATGGATATGATCGGACACATGATCACTCTGATCGTGTACAACGAGCGCAGCAACATCCGCACACTGATCGCCACCGTCAAATCGGCCATGCTGCTGACCCACTCCCGCGATCCCGAAACCGGCGGCCATCTTGAGCGTATGGCGCGCTACTCCAGACTGATCGCCGCGCGCCTGGCGCCCCAGCATGGTTTCTCTGATGAGTACGTGGAGCACATTTGCCTGTTCGCGCCCTTGCATGATCTCGGCAAAATCAAAGTGCCGGACAGCATTCTGCTAAAACCCGGACGCCTGGAGGAAAAAGAGCTGGATGAAATGCGCCGACACCCTATGTACGGACATGAACTGGTGGACGCCCTGATCGATAACTACGGCCTCAATGGCGTCAGTCATGTGAACATGCTGCGCAACATTGTGCTGTATCACCATGAAACTCTGGATGGAGCGGGCTATCCCGAGCATCTGCGCGGCGAGGAGATCCCCATTGAATCCCGAATCGTCAGCGTCGCCGACGTCTTCGACGCCCTCACCAGCGCCCGCCCTTACAAACCCGCCTGGGACAATGACAAAGCCTTCGCCGAACTCAAGCGTATGGCGGGAACCAAATTAGACAGGGAGTGCGTCGTCGCGCTGATGGATTGCCGCAAACATATTGAAGAAATCCAGCAGCGCTTTCGTGAAAACGAATACGGTTAAAGCGGGCGATACACCAGCACTTTACGCCCGTTTCCGTTGAGGTGGCTGGCGTGTAACTGACTCATCACCCCTTTGTCGCAGAACAGCAGATAACGGGCTTCGCCGTCCATTTCTCCTATCCGGCTTTCCAGCTCGTAGAAAGGAATCTGCAGAATTTTGTTATTGGTCAGCATCAGCGGCGCCTTTTCCTGCTCGTTGGGGTGGCGGATATCGATAATCACGTCATCCAGAGAAGGCGTCGACACGACTTCTACTTCATCCACGGTCAGTTCCGACTGCATGATTTCGTCAATATTAATCGCCCGGCGATTAGCCAGCGCCTGTTCCAGCACCTGCATATCGAAACGCTTCTCATCGTTCTCTATGCGATAGTCCCGCGCTTTAGTCGTAGGGCGATCCGAAATAACGCCACAGTATTCCGGCATATTGCGGGCGAACTCTTCCACGCCAATCTGGCCGGCCATGCGGATGATGTCCTGCTTGTCAGTGACGATCAGCGGACGCAGCACCAGCATGTCAGTGGCGGAGTCGATCACGTTCAGATTGGTCAGCGTCTGACTGGACACCTGCGCCACACATTCGCCGGTAACCAGCGCCGTGGCGGACAGGTCCCGCGCAACCTGGGTCGCCGCCCGCAGCATCATGCGTTTCAGCACCACGCCCATGTTGGAGTGATAGATCTTGTCCAGGATCTCAGCTACAACGCCTTCAAACGGCACCGTAATGAACTTCACCCGCTGTCCGCCGCCGTACTTCTCCCACAAATACAGCGCCGCTTGCTTTACTCCCACTTCGTGAGCGGTTCCACCCATATTGAAGAAGCAGAAGTGCGTGCGCATGCCCCGCTTCATGGTCAGATAACTCGCTACGCCGGAGTCGTAGCCGCCGGACATCAGAGAGACCACTGGCTCCAGGCCGCCGACGGGGTACCCGCCCAGGCCTTCGTAGCGCTTCTCCACCAGATAATATTTATCGTCGCGCACTTCGATGGAAATAATCACTTCCGGATTCGACAGGTCCACCCCCGCCGCCTTGGTGTGCTGACGCAGTCCGCCGCCGACGTAACGCTCCAGATCCATGGAAGTGAAGTCATGTTTGCCGGCGCGCTTGACTCGCACCTGGAAACGCTTGCCTTCCAGTTGCTCCTCGTATAGCGATTTCGCATTCAAATAGATGGTATGAAAGTCCGCCAGGGGATATTCATGCACCACCAGGAAGTTGGTGATCCCCGACACACGTTGCAGCGCTTCAATCGCCCGTTTGCTGGTGCGCTCATCCGCATCCGGCAACCAGACTTCAATTTTGTCCCAAGATCCTTCCACCACCACGTTTTCGTCGATCTGACGCAATACGCGGCGAATATTTATGCGTAACTGCTTGACCAGATCCTTACGCACCGGTTTACTTTTAATTGTGATTTCGGGAAATAATTTGACGAGAAACTTCATAATCTGGCCTGATCCAAATCTCAGCGGGGGCGGTATTCTACTACCATTCCCCCGGTCATGCATGGGCCGATCGCCAAAAATACCCTTGTGCGGAGAACGCCTGGGAGTAATGGCTAACTTCGCCCATACGACTTACTATTTAGATTCCATCCGGAAAACCCGCTTACCTGCGCCGCTTCGGTCATCCTTACATAACCCTGCTCCCGGATGGGGTCTTATAAATGATAACAATAGCAGATTAGGCTCTACTGGCGTTTCAGCGTCGTCACAATTATGTCTGCAATCGCCATCAGGCTCTGGCTCGCCCCCAAAGCCGTCCGCCGGAATCGGAACCGCCGGCCTTGCCGGCAAGTAGAAGTATTTGAAAAGGAAAGATATAGATATGAGTAACAAAATAACCGCACGCATCGCCCCGGAGGGCAGCCTCGATCTGGTCTCGCAACACGAAGTCAACCTGTTGAGGGATCGCAGCAATCGCGGCGTCTATCGCCTGTTCCGGCAATGCGCCCTGGCCGTATTGAATTGCGGCAACGAGTCCGACGACCCCAACACCATTCTGGCCGAATTCGCCGATTTCGATATTCAATTGATCCAGCAGGCCCGCGGCATCAAGCTGGAGGTGATCAATGCGCCTCACAATGCTTTCGTCGACGGCAAGATGATCAAAGGGATTCAAGAACATCTCTACGCCGTGCTGCGCGACATCATCTACGCCAACAATGTGCTGTCCCACCACACACAGTTGAATCTGAACAACGGCGAGGACATCACCAACTTTATTTTCCATATGCTGCGTAACGCAGGCGTGCTGATTCCGCGTCGCTACCCCAACATCGTGGTGTGCTGGGGCGGCCATTCCATCAGTCGCGACGAGTATGATTTCACCAAAGAAGTCGGACACTCTCTGGGACTGCGCGGGCTCGACATCTGCACCGGTTGCGGCCCCGGCGCCATGAAAGGCCCAATGAAAGGCGCCACCATCGCTCACGCCAAACAGCGCATTCAAAGCGGACGTTATATCGGCCTGACCGAACCGGGCATCATCGCGGCGGAGTCGCCGAACCCTATCGTCAATGAGCTGGTGATCCTGCCGGACATCGAAAAGCGCCTGGAAGCTTTCGTGCGCCTGGGCCATGGCATTGTGGTCTTCCCCGGCGGAGCCGGCACGGCGGAGGAGATTCTTTACCTGCTGGGCATTCTGCTCAATCCGGAGAACGATTCACTGCCCTTCCCGGTGATTTTCGCCGGGGCCAAGAAAAACGAAGAGTATTTTGGGCAGATCAACGAATTTATTGGCCTGACCCTGGGGAAAGCCGCTCAGCGTCGTTATCGCATTATCATTGACGACCCGGAGCTGGTCGCGCTGGAAATGAAAAAAGGCATCCAGGACGTCACTTACCACCGCAAAGGCTCCAGCGACGCTTACTATTACAACTGGCTATTGAAGGTTCAGCCCGAGTTCCAACATCCCTTCCAGCCCACTCATGAAACCATGCGCGCGCTTGCATTACACCGGGAGCAGCCGATCCACGATCTGGCGGCGAACCTGCGGCGGGCGTTCTCCGGTATTGTGTCCGGCAACGTAAAAGAAGATGGCGTGCAGTTAGTCGAGCGTTTGGGGCCATTCGAAATCAGCGGCGACAAAACCATCGTCGGCTCTTTTGGATCATTGCTGGAGTCTTTCGTGAAACAGCAGCGGATGAAATTACCGGGCAGCAAATACGTGCCCAGCTATCGCATTGTGGATTAAGAAAACGTTCTTGCTAGAAAGGAAAGCACTGGCGGCGGTGAGCCGCCAGGGATCAAGGACAGAAATCAGGTTTCCTGCAGCCAGCGCGCCGCGTCCAGAGCGTGATAACTGATAATCATATCCGCGCCTGCCCGCTTCATGCTCAGTAAGGTTTCCAACACCACGCTGCGTTCATCGATCCAGCCGTTGGCGGCTGCGGCTTTCACCATGGCGTATTCGCCGCTGACGTTATAAGCCGCCATCGGCAGATCCAATCGATCGCGAAGCTTGCGCAGCACATCCAAGTACACCATCGCCGGCTTCACCATCAGAAAGTCCGCGCCTTCCGCTGCGTCCAGCTCCGCCTCCCGCATTGCTTCCCGCAAGTTGGCCGGGTCCATCTGATACTGCTTGCGGTCGCCGCCCGCGGGCGCGGAATCCGCCGCATCCCGGAAGGGTCCGTAGAAAGCGGACGCGAATTTTACCGCGTAGGACATGACGGAAACGTGCTGGAATCCGTCAGCGTCCAGCGCGCGCCGAATCGCCGCCACCTGACCGTCCATCATGGCGGCGGGAGCGACGACGTCCGCCCCTGCTCGCGCGTGACTCAACGCCACCTTGGCCAACAGCGCCAGGGTGCGATCGTTATCCACGGCATCGCCGCAAAGCACGCCACAATGGCCGTGCTCCGCATACTGGCATAGACACACATCCGTAATCAGCGTCAGCCCTGGCGCCGCCTGCCGGATCAGACGCAACGCCTGCTGCACCGGCCCGTCTTCCCATGCACTGCGTCCCTGCGGGTCTTTATGCTCAGGCAGCCCGAACAACAGCACCGCTTTCACGCCGTTACGCCTGGCGCCGACGCAAAGCTCCACCGCCAGATCCGGCGACAAACGCTCAACCCCGGGCATGGAGTCGACCGTCTCGCGCTGCTGAATACCGGGGATGACAAACAGGGGATACACTAAATCCTCCACCCGCAACGCGGTTTCCCGCACCAGGTCGCGTATTGAGTTATTGCGACGTAGACGTCGGGGACGCGCCACGGGAAAAGAAGCCTGCGCCATGTTCCGTTTTCCTCTATTCGGTTATTTCACACCAGAGCGGGTCAAACCCGCTCCAGCACCATTGCAACGCCTTGCCCTACACCCACACACATGGCGCACAATGCATAGCGCAAGTTATGCGCCTGCAAATAGTGGGCGGCGGTTCCCACGATGCGCGCGCCGCTCATGCCCAATGGATGGCCAAGAGCGATAGCGCCGCCATTCGGGTTCACATGTTCGGCGTCTTCCTTCACGCCCAGCTCCCTCAGCACAGCAATGCCCTGGGAAGCGAACGCTTCATTCAGCTCAATCACGTCCATGTCTTCGATGCTCAGCCCAGCCAGCGCCAATGCTTTATTTACCGCTGGAACCGGACCTATTCCCATTACCTTGGGCTCCACGCCCGCGCTGGCGAACGCCACGACTCTGGCCAATGGCCGCAAGTGCTGGCGATCCGCCATCGCGCCTGAAGCAAGCAGGATGGCCGCCGCGCCATCGTTGACGCCGGACGCATTGCCAGCAGTGACCGCACCGCCCTCGCCAAACAGCGGCCTCAATTGCGCCAGTTTTTCCAACGACGTCGCACGGGGATGTTCGTCGCTGTCCACAATTAACGTCGGCTGCTTACGGCGCTCCACCATCACCGGGACAATTTCACGATCAAAAGCCCCGCGCGCCTTGGCGTCGGCATAACGTTCCTGGCTGCGCAACGCAAACGCGTCCTGATCCTCCCTGCCGACGCCATACTGCACCGCGACGTTTTCCGCGGTCTCAGGCATGGAGTCGACGCCGTATTGCGCTTTCATCAACGGGTTCACAAAACGCCAGCCGATGGTGGTGTCGTACACCTCCATGTGACGGCCGAACCCTTGCTCAGACTTGGGCACAACAAAAGGCGCCCGCGACATGGACTCAACGCCGCCGGCGATCCCCAGCCCTAACTCTCCGCATTTGATCGCCCGCGCTACGCTGGCCACGGCCTCCATACCCGAACCACAAAGGCGGTTAACCGTCATGGCCGGCGTCGTAACGGGGAATCCAGCCAGCAGTGCGCTCATTCTGGCGACATTGCGGTTGTCTTCCCCCGCCTGGTTGGCGCAGCCGAATACAATTTCTTCGACAGCGCCTTCGTCCAGGCCCGCATTTCTTTCCAGGATGGCGCGCAAGGGAATCGCGCCAAGGTCATCCGCCCTGACTCCGGATAAAGCGCCCGCGTATCTTCCAATCGGCGTACGTACGGCGTCACAGATATAGGCTTCGCTCATTATGCGCACTCCACCGCCGCTTCCCCGACGATCATCTTTGACAGCATCGCCCTTGCAGCCTCCAGTTCATCCCGATTGACCTTGTGCTCCATACCTGGATAGACGCGCATATCAACACTCGCTCTCATATTCAGGAAGACCTCCGCAGAGTCCCGCACGCGATCCAAAGGCACCCAGCTGTCAACATCGCTGGTTCCCAGGAATACGGGCATCCCGTCAAAGCTTCCCGCGCCTTCCCAACCCATGCCTTTAGGTCCGAACAGGCCGCCGGTAAACGCCGCCAGTCCACCCCAGCGATCAGGATTGCGATACACGAACTCCGCCGCCAGACAGGCGCCTTGCGAAAACCCCATAAATCCGATGTTACGGCGAGCGAATCCCCGTTCCTCCAAGGCGGAGACCGTCTCGGCCACCGTCTCCAATGCGTAATTCAGCCAGGGCTGGTTATCTTCCAGCGCCGCCATGAAGCCATGTGGATACCAGGTTCTTTCCTGCGCGGAAGGCAAGGCGTACAGCACTTTGTCCAGGCCGATGCGTTCACCGACGCGAAACGTTTCCTCTTCGGTTTGCCGACGCCCGTGCAGCAAAACCACTGCGACTTCCGCCTGTCCGGATACGTCGCCCAAAAAACTGACTGGATTTTTCATATGTGGGTTCATTGTTTACTCCCTTAATCTTGCGTTAGGCGACAGAAGCCGCGACGGTTTGCGGCGCCTCAAGGCCCAGCATCATTCTTGTCTCATCCGGGGTGGCGATCTGTCTGCCGACCTCTAAAGAGAAGCGGGCTATGCGCTCCACCAGTTGAGCGTTATTCCGGGCCAGCTCTTTATACCGGTAGTAAACGTTATCCTCCATGCCGGTGCGGACATGCCCGCCCAGCAGAATGGTGTGCAGATTGACTGCGAGCTGATCCTTGCCGATTCCCAGGGCGCTCCAGACGCTGTCTTCCGGGACGCTTTCCGCAAAGTGCAGCAGATTCTTGCAGGTTGCGGCGGCTCCGCCGCGAATGCCCAGGGCGAAGGTGAAATAAAGGGGGCCCGACAAAAAGCCTTCATTGCGCAGTAACAGCGATTCGTTGATCACACCGCTGTGGTATACCTCAATCTCTGGCTTCACGTCGTATTCACGCATGTCCAGCGCCAGCTCGCGAACCAAAGCTGGGGGATTGATAAAGGGTTTATCGCCATGGTTGACGGAACCGCAATTGAAAGACGCGATCTCCGGCCTGTAACGCAGGTGATTCCAGGCTTCGTTCTTCGCCTTATCGGCAGGCAGATTCAACCCTGAGGTGCTCAGGTTTATAAGAATGTCGCAGCGATCCCGAATGCGCTGTACGATTTCTCCATAGACCTCCGCGCTGTAACTGGGACTGCCGTCATCGTTACGCGCATGAATGTGAGCGATTGCAGCGCCTGCGTTCCAGCAGTCGTACACCGCTTGAGCGATTTCTTCCGGAGTGTAAGGCACTCCAGGGTTTTTCTGGCGGCTGGTGATGCCGCCGTTAACCGCAGCAGTAATAATCAGCTTGTTCACTTTTCAGATTCCATACAAAGCAATGATTAATCAGGTACAGGATGCCGACGCCTCGCCGCGTTGCGGCAGTGAGGCCAGATAAATGCCGGCTCCAATTAACACGCCTCCTGCGATTTCCCGCATTGTTAGCAGGTTTCCTGTAAGAGCGAAGGTAATTAACGTGGCGAATAACGGTGACAGGAATAGAAATCCGCTGGCGTGCACGGCACTGCCCAGTCGTAAAGCCTGAAACCAGAATCCCATCGCTCCAGTGGTCGCCGGAATAGCGAGCCACGCAAACGCGCCCCAGACAGACAGGCTGACGGGTGCGCCGAAAGGTTCTCCATTGATCAGGGCGATCAGCGCCAGCGCCATCGCGCCTATCAGCATCTGCCAGAATGACAGCGCCCAGGCGTCAAGCTCCGGCGCGAATTTCTTGATCGCCACTGTCGCCGCGGCCCAACAAAACGCGCCGCATATGACCAGCAGCTCGCCAACGCCCAGTACGCCGTTTACTACGGAATCAATTCCCAGACACAGGACCACTCCAAACAGCGCAACGCCCATTCCAGCGTATGCCAGGGCAAAAACGGTTTCCCTCAGTATGAGCCTGGCCATGACAGCGACCATCAGCGGGGCGCACGCCATCAATATCGCCGCCTTGGGAGGGGCGACGGATTGCAGACCTAAATTGAGAAACGCCATAGAACCCGTGGTCTGTAGCAAACCGATAACGATGATTTGCGCCCACGCCACCCGTTTCAGCCTTAAATGTCCTCCAAAGTCGCCACGCCAGACCAGCAATGGGGCGATGGACAAGGCCGCCGTCAAAAACCGCAGGCACACCGCCCATAAGGGAGAAACCTCCGTCAGAACAGCCTTAGTCGCGGGGAAGGAGGACCCAAACAAGAAGGTTGAGATAAGGATGAGCGTCAGATAACGCTTGCGATCGCTGAATGCAACGGCGGACATGGCTAACTCTCAGAGTGACTATCGGGGGACCTGAGCTGCGCAGATCGACGGAAGACATCCTACGCCGGCGCCAAGAGCCGAACTTCCTGAGAGAAGCCAATGATTACGCCAAACCAGACAAACTTAACAAAAACTCACCTTTCTGACTGACGTTGAAAGTAGAGACTGGGAGCGACTCCCATGATGCGCCGGAACATAGCGGAAAAGGCGCCCGGCGTATCATAGCCGAGTTCCGAAGCAATCAGTGTGACAGGATCTCCGGCTGCGAGCCGGGGGATGGCGGAAAGAGCCGCCACCTGCTGACGCCAATATTGATAGGAAACGCCCAGCTCATTACGGAACAGGCGGGAAAGCGTACGTTCAGAAGCGCCCACCACGCTCGACCAGTCTTTTAAATCCTGGGGGTCGGCCGGATTGGCCAGGATGGTCCGACATACTTTCTGTAAACGGGAGTCTCGAGCGGCTGGCAATCGTAAAGGGCGCTCATCGGACCATTCAATCTCCTCCAAGATTAAAGTCATGATGCGACCGTCCCGCCCCTCTTCGTCATAATCGCTGGGCACGCGCATAGCGCGGATAATCAACTCCCTCAGTAAGGGCGATATTTGCAGCGTGCGCGGTTTGTGCGGAAAACTGACCGGGCACGCATGCGGCTGGATATACATGGTCCTGAGAGAGACATCGCCCCGCGCGCGCATCCCATGCTCAACGTTCGGCGGCATCCATACCGCCCTTTGTGGAGGGATCAGCCATACTCCCTCACAGGTGGTCAGCTCCATCACCCCCGTGATTGCAAAAATCAGCTGGCAGCATTCATGTTTGTGCGGCGTAACCCGATAACCGTTGGGGAACTCCCTGGACCTGGCGACAACTGGTCGCTCGCCCCGGATCGGCATGTACTCCCCAGAATCTAAATCGGCTGCCTTCGAATCGACATATGGTCTGACTGTCTGCTCTGTCATAACGCCCTGTTTTAACTCCTTTGGCAGCAATATTCAGCGTAACGTAGCCCAATTATCCATGGCGTAAAGACAAGCTCAAGAAAGGAAAATCCCCCATACAGTCAATCGGTTGGAAAGTCAGTGCGGAAAAATGCGAAAGGAGGGAGAAAACAGGAAGGGATGAAACAGCGCAGCCGTTGATCCGCAGCTGCGCGTATTAAGGCGTTGTTATTTCATTTCAGCGTAATAGGCCGCCAGATTGGCGATATCGTCATCAGACAAAGCCGCCGCCTGACCTTGCATAATAACCGCCTGACCACCGCTGCGATTCTTGCTGCGATATGCTTTCATGGCTTCCACCAGATACTGCTCATTCTGGCCGGCTAGGCTTGGATAGGTGGGGATAACGGCTTTGCCGTCCGCGCCATGGCATGCCGCACAAACGGCCGACTTGGCTTTGCCCGCCGCCGCATCCGCCGCCTGTACGGAGACGGAAAGCAATACGGAAGCTACGCCGACCAGGATTACAGGAACTTTCTTGGCTACTCTCATCAGTTATTCTCCTTCTTGGAGTGTTGGAATTTTTGTCAGGCCTTTATAGCATAGGTCGCTCGCCGCCCACCAGCCGCCGCGGCCTTGCGCGCAGGCTGTTGAATGGGCGGAAGAAATGATCCGTCCACGCAGGGGAAGCGTAGACACATTTCGACCTGTGAAGACGCTATAATTCAACGTCATACGCTCGGGATCGCAATTGTAGGAAGTCAGACTGCGTGCTTGCCTTGATCCACTGCAGTTTTTCATGCGCTGTCCTGATATAAAATTAATGTCCCCTAGCTGGAATGCCTATCTGAATGATCATTAGCCCTGATAACACCCGGAGCGCCGTATTGCTTGTCAACCTGGGCACGCCGGATGCGCCCGACGCCACCTCCATACGCCGTTACCTGAAGCAGTTTCTCAGCGACCCCAGAGTCATCGAGGCGCCGCGCCTGATCTGGTGGGCGGCTCTGAATCTGGTCATTCTTCGTCTGCGCCCCAGGAAGCTCATTCCAAACTATCGCAAGATCTGGACGCCAAAGGGCTCTCCGATCAAAAGCATCACGCAGCAACAAGCCTGCGGATTACAGAACGCATTGGGACAAGAACTCGGCGCTCGCGTGCTCGTGGACTTCGCCATGACCTATGGCGCGCCCTCCCTGCCGGATAAGCTCAGAACGCTGCAAAATCAGGGCATCGAGAGAATTCTGGTGCTGCCGCTGTATCCACAGTATTCGGCCACCACCACTGCCGCCAGTTTCGATGCGCTGGCTCAGGCTCTTGGCGGAATGCGGGACATTCCCGAACTTCGTTTCGTGAAGCGTTACCACAATCACCCAGCCTATATCGCCGCCCTGGTCGACAGCATACGCGCCCATTGGCGAGTGAGAGGACGGCAGGGCAAGTTGTTATTTTCCTTTCATGGCCTTCCCAAAGCCTACGTGGACAAAGGCGATCCATATCGCCGCGATGCGGAGGAAACCGCTCATGCCGTGACGCGGGCGTTGAATCTGGATGCATCGCAATGGGTGATGAGCTTTCAGTCCCGGGTCGGCGCCGCCGAGTGGTTGAAGCCTTATACCGACGCCACTGTTACCGAGCTTGGAGCCAGCGGTTGCGAAGCCTTGGACGTTATTTGCCCCGGCTTCTCCGCAGACTGCCTGGAAACGCTGGAGGAAATCGAGGAAGAAAACCGAGGGCTGTATGAGCAGGCAGGCGGCAAAGACTTTCACTACATTCCAGCATTGAATGCAGAGCCTGAACATATCGAATTGCTACAGGAACTCTGTGAGCAACACTTGCGGGGCTGGATCTGACGGCGGGCCGCTAACCGGCGCTCTGCGCCTCGACGCCGCCATCCATCCCCTCGAACTTACTCCGCAGGTGCTGAAAGCGCGGGTATTGCTTATGCGTAGACTTGATATGCACGATCCGGCTAAAACAGGCGGCGCAGGCTCTTCGCGCCGCGCCGTCTCCTGGTGATGAGCTCAAATGTTTCAGCAATACCTGAGCCAGATTGAGATTTAATGCAGGATGTCGGGCGGAATACTCCAGCGCCTCGTTAAAGGCCGCAACAGCGCCTTTAAAGTCCTCCTGCTCGGCCAGCTTGATGCCCTGCTTGTTCAGCTCCGATGCTTTCTGGCGCGCCGCCAGACTGACCGGCTCGTCGCGCATTTCCTCTATCCGCTTTTGCAATTCCGGCTCATCGCCATGCATCAGCGATAACTGCGATAAAATGAACTCCGCTTCCAGATCTTTGCCGCTGGCCAGCAGTACTTGCGCATACTCCATGACTCTCGGACTCGGCAGACTCAGTCCGACCGACTGATACAAGGTCTCCGCCCGCGCCAATCGTTCGTCCCGTTCTTCTACATGCTTCAACATGCAGCACGCCTTGGCCGCCACCACTTCATATTGAAAGCGGGCGGTATCATTCATGACAAAGCGCTCGTCCATAGTACGCAGCACCTCTACAGTCTCCTGTAACGCTGACTCACGCATCGCTTTTGGCAACGCGCCAGCTCGCTCACACAGGCTGCGGGAAAATCCAAGGTGATTATCGAGTCGATCGAAAATACTTTTCCGCCCCAACTCAACGGCATTGCGAAACGCCTCCACCGCGCAATCCACATCTTGATTATCCCAGGCGATATCCCCCAGCCGCGCATGCCGCAAAATGGCCGTCGGCGATAGGCTGACCGCATCCGACAACCACTCCTGGGCTTCCTTGCCTCGATGCGTATCCGTCAACACCCGCGCCAACAAATCATAGGCGATCAGACAATTCGGCGCCGCCTCAACGACTTTCCGCAGCAGCTCCTCCGCCAAATCATAATCCGCCTGAGCGATGTACACTCTGGCCACGCCAACCTGCGCCCATATCAGCGCCCGCTCGGACAGCACCTGCTGATAGACTCGCAACGCCTCATTGAGGGCGCCGGTCTGAAAATACAGCTCCGCCACGGTTTTTTCGCACCAGCGCAAGTATTTGCTGCCGCGAGCGATTTTCTCTTCGCAACGGGAAATAGCTTCGCTCCAGCGCTCCATGTCGATAGCGTGTTTCAGCTCATATAACACCTCGTTATCCACCAGCAGGTTATCCAGGCGCTGCTTCAAGACATCGGAAGTAATGGGTTTGTTGATATAAGCGTCGGGTTGATGATCAATGGCCGCCAGCACCATCTCCCGGGTGGTTTCCGCTGACATCATGACAAACAAAGAGGTATAACGCAGGATTTTGCGCTCCCGCAGCTCCTCAAGCACATGCTGGCCGTTTCTGCCTGAGAGCTGGTAGTCGCAAATGACGGCGTCGAAGAGGCCATGCTCGCACTTATTGATAGCCTCATCGCCATCCGCCGCCATATCTATGTACCAGGCGCCGAATGATTTCAGCATCTTCTCCAGCGCCAGACGCAACTGGGTATTGCCGTCCACTATCAGGAAGCGTGCATTGCGGTATTCCCTGTTAAACATCAGTCTTCAGCTCAGTTTGAAATACTAGTAGGAAGCGCGCGTCAACATCTTTGAAGCGAGAATGTTTTAAGCATAGCATCGACGCCACGGAGCGTCGGGCGACACGCCCGTTTTTTGATCTATTTCAATTTATGCTTGCGACCAGATTGGCCCATAACGCGCCTAAATATTCGTGCCAGGCCTTCTGTGTCGCGCCCAGTCCGCCGAGAGCCGGCCGAAAGCGTCGCCAGTCCAGTTCCCGATGCTGTTTGATGGTATGTCCTGTGGGCGCCGGAATAGGATGCAGTCCCACACCTTCAAATAGCTGCATCGCCCGGGGCATATGATAAGCCGAGGTCACCAGCGCGAAAGGCTGATCCCCCATTCGCGCCTGCGCCGCCAGAGCCTCTTCATGGGTATCCCGAGGATCTTCCTGCAGATCGATCCGTTCACGGGGAAAACCCAGCGACTCCGCCAGTCTCGCGTAGGCTTCAGCATTAGAGAGAGGGTCCGTACGCGCATAGCCGGACACCAGCAGCCTCGCCTCGGGATTAAGCAGAGCCACCCGTATTCCCTCAATAATGCGATATATCGCATCGCCCTCTATATAACTGGTGATAGGAAGACTCGAATCCGACTCATGATAACCGCCCAGCACCACCACATAGCGCACCTCTTGACCGGCGTAGGGTGGATACTGACTCTCCAGCGGCTCCATCACTTTGTCAGAGAACCAGGGGGTGCTGATAGTGAGCAATCCCAGCCAAACCACGCCGAGCATTCCCAGCGCCAATTTTCGTCTGCGCCCCCTGATCAACATCATTAGCGCAATAAATGAGATCAGCAAAGCAAGAGGTAACGGCATTGCCCAGTAACTAATGAATTTCTTTATAAAAAACATAAACCTGCCAATTTTATCCTTGTATACAAAAGCATCAAAAAGGCCAATCTTTGCACAATTTAACAAAGCTCCGCCTTGAACCGCCCGCTCTAATTGGTTATTCTGCGGCCGCTTTTTCGAATAGCCGTTTACTCCTTGAGAACGTTAAATTTTCACTAACACACAGGAGGAAAGCTTTGGTTAGCTCGATGCAGTCAGTGCGCTAACCAAAGTTTTCATCTTAAATCTCGGGAGAAACCATGTTATTGGAAGCGCCTATCGAATCAACTCTAGCTGCGGCCCTGACGTTGTTCGGCATAACCTATACTGTTCGCACCGTACTTAACCACATGATCAAGCGCGCGCAGGAAAAGCGCGACGCAGCCACCGTCGAAGCGGGAGACACAGGAGCCTCCTCCACCGCTGACGCCTGATCGGACACTCGTCCAGATTACTCAAGCAACTGACTCAATGTCAGTTGCTGCCCTTACTTCCCCAAACGCCCCTTCACTCTCAAAATACAACCGCTTGGGAGCTCTAAAAACTTAACAGCGTTTACTCGCATACTCCGGGCCCTTCGCGCCACAGCCGCTTCCTTAAAACGTTTCCCGGCTATTCCGTTTAGCGCCCACAGCCACAAGATTTTCTCTTTTTAAATAACGCATTTACGTTACCTCTTGGCGGTTATGGCTAATTCCCGTGGTGGATTCTGCAATGCCGTTGCGCCGCCATAAGGTCTAGAATGGCCCTATGCGAGCCAAGGCTCAGAGCATAGAGGAAGACCGTGCGACATCTTCCAGAGCAGGCTCATTCTATCCATAAAAATAAGATTACAAGGAGTCCCAAAATGCAAACCAGGGTCCCGTTATATATAGACGGCTCATTTACGGAAAGCGCAGCCACCCGCCACATCCCGAACCTGAATCCGGCCACCCAGCTAAATCTGGCCGACACTCCCTGCGCCACCCCGGACGAAGTCAACCGGGCGGTGGCCAGCGCCAAACAGGCCTTCGAAACCTGGAAGGACGTCCCCGTCATTGACAGGGCGCGCCTGATGATGAAGTTCGTGCAACTTCTCAAGCAGAATCAGGACGAAATCGCAGAAATTCTCAGTCAGGAAACCGGCAAGATCTTCGCTGACGCCAAAGGCGATGTCTGGCGCGGCATTGAAGTCGTAGAGCATGCCTGCAATATCCCTTCCATGATGATGGGGGAAACCGTTGAGAACGTAGCGCGGGATATTGATACCAGCTCCTACATGCATCCGCTTGGCGTTTGCGCCGGCATCACGCCGTTCAATTTCCCGGCGATGATCCCCCTGTGGATGTTCCCCATGGCGCTGGCCTGCGGCAACACCTTCGTGCTGAAACCCTCAGAGCAGGACCCGCTCACTCCCATGCGCATCGCGCAACTGTTTGACGAAGCGGGCTTTCCCAAAGGCGTACTGCAAGTTCTGCACGGCGATCGCGAGCAAGTAGACATGCTGCTGACGCATCCAGATATCAAAGCCATTTCCTTCGTCGGCTCTGCGCCTGTCGGACAGCATATCTATCGCACCGGCACACAGCACCTGAAACGGGTGCAATGTATGACCGGCGCTAAAAACCACATGGTCATCATGCCGGATGCGGACAAGAAGCAGGTTATCTCGCATCTGACCGGCGCCTCCGTCGGCGCCGCAGGGCAACGCTGCATGGCCATCTCCGTCGCGGTATTCGTCGGTGAATCCGCACAGTGGCTGGACGAACTCAAAGCTTCTATGGCGGAAGTGAAGCCCGGCGCCTGGAACGACGAAGCCGCCGGCTATGGCCCGCTGATCAGCCGCGGTTCCAGAGATCGCGTGTTGGGTCTGCTCGCCAAGGGCAAAGAAGAAGGCGCACAGTGTCTTCTGGACGGCTCCAGCTTCACCCACCCGGATTTCCCGGAAGGCAACTGGGTTGGTCCAACGCTGTTCAGCAAGGTCACCCCGGACATGACGATCTATCGTGAGGAAATCTTCGGTCCTGTGCTGCTCGCCATGCAAGTGGACACCATTGACGACGCCCTCAAGCTGATCAATGACAACCCCTTCGGCAACGGCGTCTCGCTGTTCACCAATTCCGGCGGAGCGGCGCGCCACTTCCAGCGCAATGTGCAAGTGGGACAAGTCGGCATCAACATCCCTATTCCCGTGCCTCTCCCCTTCTTCTCCTTCACCGGCTGGCGTAACTCTTTCTATGGAGATCAGCATGCCTACGGCAAACAGGCGGTGCGTTTCTACACCGAGACCAAAACCGTGATCAGCCGTTGGTTCCATCATGGCGAAGAAGTGCAAGGTCCGAACCTGACCATTCAAATGCGGTAAGGATGCGGTGATAGGCAACTGTTAAGAGTGTATGTATCGTGAACTTTGAACTATCCGAACAGCAAATTGCTTTCCGCGACAGCGCCCGCGCCTTCGCCGAGAAAGAACTGGCGCCCTTCGCCGCCGAGTGGGACGCCACCGCCCACTTCCCTGTGGAGACAATCCGCAAAGCGGGCGAAATGGGCTTTCTGTCCCTGTATACTCCGGAGGAATGGGGCGGCCTGGGCCTGCCCCGTCTGGACAGCTCGATCATCTTCGAAGAGCTGTCACGCGGCTGCACCTCCACCACGGCTTACCTGACCATTCACAACATGGCCACCTGGATGATCGCCAGCTTTGGCCATGATGAGTTGCGTCAGGCCTGGTTGCCCAAGCTGGTCTCCGGCGAGCTGCTGGCGTCCTATTGCCTCACTGAGCCCAACGCAGGTTCTGACGCCGCCTCTTTGCGCACCTCTGCGAAGAAGGACGGCTCCGATTACGTCATCAACGGCACCAAGATGTTTATTTCCGGCGCCGGCAGCACGGATGTCCTGGTGGTGATGGCGCGCACCGGAGAACCCGGCGCCAAAGGCGTGTCCGCGCTGGTCGTGCCCGCTGACGCCCCCGGCGTCACCTACGGCCGTAAGGAAGACAAAATGGGCTGGAATAGTCAGCCCACGCGCGCGATTACCTTCGATAATGTGCGCATTCCCCAAACCAACCGCCTTGGAGCGGAAGGTGAAGGCTTCAAGTTTGCGATGATGGGGCTCGATGGCGGCCGCATTAATATCGCAACCTGCTCCATCGGCACCGCCCAGGCCGCGTTGGAAACCGCGCAGCGTTATATGCAGGAGCGGGAGCAGTTCGGGCGCAAGTTGTCCGACTTTCAGGCGCTGCAGTTCAAACTGGCGGATATGGCCACGGATTTAGTGGCGGCCCGCCAGATGGTGCGGCTCGCTGCGTTCAAGCTGGATTCCAAACACCCGGAAGCCTCCACCTATAGCGCCATGGCCAAACGCTTCGCAACAGACGCCGGCTTCAAGGTCTGCAATGACGCATTGCAAATCCACGGCGGCTATGGCTACATCAAGGAATATCCGCTGGAGCGCTTCGTTCGCGACAGCCGGGTGCACCAGATTCTGGAAGGAACCAACGAAATCATGCGCGTCATCATCGCACGCCGCCTACTCCTCGAACACGCCATGGAGACTATTCGCTAATGACAGGCACCGAGAAACTCCAACTTGAAATCATTGAGCGCACCGCCGTGCTCACTATCGCCAATCCGCCCGCCAACACCTGGGATGAAACCAGTCTGCCGGCGCTCAAGGCGTTAATTCAACAACTCAATGACAACAAAGACGTTTATGCGCTGGTGATCACCGGGCAAGGCGAAAAATTCTTCTCCGCCGGCGCAGACCTGAACCTGTTCTCCGATGGAGACAAAGCCAGAGCGCGCCACATGGCGCGTATCTTTGGCGAAGCATTCGAAACCCTATCCAACTACCGCGGCGTATCCATCGCCGCCATCAACGGCTACGCCATGGGCGGCGGCTTGGAATGCGCGCTCGCCTGCGACCTGCGTATCGCCGAAACTCATGCGCAAATGGCGCTGCCCGAAGCCAGCGTCGGCCTGCTGCCCTGCGCGGGAGGCACACAGAATCTACCCTGGCTGGTCGGCGAAGGCTGGGCGAAACGCATGATATTGATGGGTGAGCGAGTCAACGCTGAAACCGCGCTTAATATCGGACTGGTGGAAGCAGTCGTGGAAAAAGGCGCCGCCCGCGAGACCGCACTGACCTGGGCGGAAAAAGTCGCCCGTCAGAGCCCGCCCGCCGTGCGCGCCTGTAAAGAACTGATTCAGTCCGCCCGCAGCGCGCCGCAACGTATGGGCCTGCCGGTAGAAAGAGAACTGTTTGTGGATCTGTTTGATACCGAAGACCAGAAAGAAGGCGTCAACGCTTTCCTCGGAAAACGCTCGCCGCAATGGAAAAACCGCTAAAAGGCGACGCCTGACAATATTGAATAGATGGAAGAGAGTGGAATGAGCGAAAAACCTGTTTTATTTGAAGAGCGCGAATGCAGCGATGGTCACCGCATCGGCGTGATCACCCTGAACGTGGAGAAATCGCTCAACGCGTTGAAGCTGAGCATGATCGAGTCGATGTACAGCGTCATGCAGGAATGGCGGCTGGACGACAAGATCGTCGCGGTATTTATGCAGGGGGCGGGCGATAAAGCCTTCTGCGCTGGCGGCGATATCGTGCAGATGTATGAATCCATGTGCGACGCAGGCGAGGGTCCGCCGGCTTACGCAGAAGAGTTCTTCACGCGGGAGTATCGTCTCGACTACCTCATTCACGTCTATCCTAAACCTGTCGTCTGCTGGGGCAACGGCATCGTCATGGGCGGCGGTTTGGGTCTAATGGCAGGAGCCAGTCACCGCATTGTCACGGAGTCTTCCCGTATCGCCATGCCTGAAGTGACCATCGGGCTCTTTCCCGATGTCGGCGGCACCTGGTTCCTCAACCGCATGCCCGACGGAGCAGGCCTTTATCTGGGACTGACCGGCGCCGCCTGTAACGCCGCTGATGCGCTTGAGCTGGGTTGGGCCGACGGCTTTTTACCCCATGCGCAAAAGGAAGCCTTTCTACAAGCGCTGACCCGAACCTCCTGGAGCAGCCCTGAGAGCAACCATACCCGCGTCACGCAATTGCTGCGTTCCTGGAACGAACAACATCAGTCCCAGCGTCCTGGCGGGCAGGTCGCGCAGCATCGCGCCATGATAAAGCAAGTCACTCAAGGTGAATCCCTGGTGCAGGTGGTAGACGCCATTTTGAACTACCCCACGGTAGACGACTGGGTCGGTAAAGCGCAAAAGTCCCTGCGTAATGGCTGTCCCACCACCGCGCATCTTGTATGGCGGCAAATTCACGAGGGCGACGGCTTGAGTCTGCCTGACGTCTTCAAACGTGAACTGATCATGGCGCTACAGTGTACGATGCACCCCGAATTCCGCGAAGGCGTGCGAGCCCTGCTCATTGATAAAGACTTCAAACCGCAATGGCGTTATCCGTCCTTCGCGGACGTTCCGAAAGAGTGGGTCGACGAGTTTTTCGTCTCCCCCTGGGAAACCAGCCCCCTACATGACTTGGCCGTGCTCTAGAAGCAGGGGGCATCCCGGACTTCCAATTAATCACCCAGACAAAAATAACAATCTGGAGGGAAACCATGAAAACTATCGGATTTATCGGCCTTGGGCACATGGGTGGCCCCATGGCTCACAACCTGCTGAAAGCCGGATTTGAGCTACGTGTTTTTGACTTGGTCAAAGACGCTGTCTCCGCTGCCGAGAGTGCAGGCGCCACCGCTTGCGGCAGCGCCCTTGAGGCAGCCCGGGGCGTCGACGCCGTCGTTACTATGCTGCCAGCCAGCGAGCACTCTGAAGCAGTCTATCTCGGCGATAATGGACTGCTGAGTCAGCTCAGTGAGCGGCCCTTGTTGATAGACTGCTCCACCATCGCGCCGGAAACGTCTCGCCGCATCGCGACGGAAGCCAACAAAAAAGGCTTCGCAATGTTGGACGCGCCAGTTTCCGGCGGCACCGCCGGGGCGACCGCAGGAACACTGACCTTTATTATTGGAGGCTCGCCTCAGGACCTGGAAAAAGCCCAGCCGATTCTGTCCGCCATGGGAAAAAACCTGTTCCACGCCGGTGATCACGGCGCCGGACAAGCCGCCAAGATCTGCAACAACATGCTGCTCGCCGTCCATATGATCGGAACCGCTGAAGCATTGCAGTTAGGAGTCAACCTGGGACTCGATCCCAAAGTGCTTTCCGACATCATGCTGAAAAGCTCAGGCAGAAACTGGTCTCTGGAACTGTACAACCCTTACCCTGGCGTCATGGAGAACGCACCAGCCGGGCGCGAGTACGAGGGCGGCTTCGCCGTTAATCTGATGAACAAGGATCTGGGTCTGGCCCTGGAGGCCGCTATTCAAAGCCGCTCAAGCACGCCAATGGGCGGTTTGGCCAAATCGTTGTATCAAGCGCACAGCAAGCAAGGATCAGGCATGCTGGACTTCTCAAGCATTCAAAAATTATTCGCCGAAAAAACGTGACAACTTTGTAAAATCTCGTCAAAAAAGGCGGCCTGAATGTCGCCTTTATTTTTTGTTCAACCCGCATTCCATGGGCTTCCAGCCATCACCCGAACAGCCTAGACCATACTCACTAAATAAATATGAGAGAATATCAGGCAAGATAAAAACTGATCAAAGTTGAATCGACTTTGAGCAGGTTCCGGCCAGACTAGTGGCCCGGCAGTTGGAATTCAAAACCATCCATCAGCACCCGCGGTTTCTTCCGGCGTCAACACGCCCACCCCGCCTTTGTTCGGATGGGAGACAGAATAATTTGTCCAGATCTGAATAGGGACGTTGATGACGGCTATTGCAAAGTTCACAACAGACACTCCAGCGCCCACGTCCTTTGAGGACGCTACGGGCTATAACGCCGCCGACTCAATGATCGGCCGTGTGCTTAAAGGCATGTATCGCCTGGAATATCTCTTGGCCGATGGCGGCATGAGCCGGGTTTATGTCGCCCGACAGCTGTCGCTGGATCGGCTGGTCGTCGTTAAAGTGCTGCGCTCAGGCGCCCCTAATGTGGGCTATATCCAGCTCTTCTACCGTGAAGCCCGCATCGCCAGTCAGTTAAACCACCCTAATGTCATGCAGGTATTCGACTTCGGCGCCACCGAAGACAATATGTTGTATCTGGTAGCGGAATTTCTGCAGGGGGAAGCTCTTTCAGACTTGATGGAGAAGCGGCCAAATGGCCTGCCTCTGGAAAACGTGGTTTGGCTCATTGAGCAAATGGCTGCAGGTTTGCAGGCGGCGCACCAGCTCAATATCGTGCATCGAGATCTGAAGCCCGGCAATATCATGGTGGCCAAGGTATCAGGCAATCATTCTGTCGCCAAGCTGCTCGATTTCGGCATCAGCAAACCTCTGGAAGAGCAGGACCTGCAGTACACGCAAATGGGCCTGGTGGTAGGCACGCCGGGATACCTCGCCCCTGAACAGATTGATAGCTCAAAAGATATCGACGGCCGTGCCGATATCTACGCGTTAGGCGCAGTTCTTTACTACTGCATCACCGGTGAAAGACCCTTTAACGGAGAAACACACCATCAGATCATGGCGCAGCAGCGCAAATATCTGCCGCAGCCGTTGACCGACAAAGAGCTGGCGGATGCCCGTAATAGAACCCTGGAGCCAGTAATCACCAAAGCCATGGCGATTGATCCAGCGGAACGCTATGACAGCTGCCTTGATATGGTCCGCGACCTGCAGCTACGTGCGCGCAATGCCGTACGCTCCAGCAATGACCATGGCCTGAAACTGGTCAACCTGACGACTTACGCGTTTGTATTTGCAGGTGAACTGGCGGGGGGCGCAGAACGCGCCATCGTCCTGAAGAAACTAAAAGCCAAGTTTTCCATCAGTGACGCTGGTCTGAAAAAAATGTTCAGCGGTAAACGCATTGTCGTTCGCAAAAACCTGAACCTCAACCAAGCGAAAAAATTTCAATCCGCCTTTAGAGCGGCAGGTGCAGTTGGCCATGTAGAAGACATGAATCCAGCAACTTTGGTTGACCCCGCTCATTCAAGAGAAGAGCGCGCCTTCAGTCAGCCAATCGAAGTGGATTCCGCCACACTGACAAAATCGCTACACCTCACGCGTAATGGAACCTCCGGCGCAGCCAGCCTGTCCCACCCGGGCATCCAGACACAAATACCTCCCTCCAAAGACCAACGTAGACGTTCGTCATTACGCATCCCTACTGGCGTGAAATACTTCTTCGCCGGCGCCGCCATTGTCCTCGGACTACTGTCTTCCAGTCTGTTGTCGCCCCAAGTGCGATATCAGCTGTCTGACTTCAATGCTGGAATTAACGGATGGTCTTCGCCACGAGGAGTCAGTGAAAAAGAAATTCGCATTGGTATGAGCGCCGCGATCAGTGATGACGGACAGGCGCAGGGTAGCTCGGTAAGACGTGGAGTGCAGGCTCACTTTGATGAAATCAACGCCAACGGCGGCGTGCATGGGCGCATGTTGACGTTACAGGCTTTCGATGACGCCAATAAGCCCCTGCAATCACGTATCAATATGCAAACCCTGTTATCACAACAAGGCTCATTCGCCTTGATAGGAAATATCGGCGCGCCAGATACTCAACTTCCAGCAATAATGGAACAACAGACTCTGGTTATAGGCGTACAATCCGGGGCGTCAGCACTACGCCGTACCCCTCCAGACCGCTATGTGTTTAATTTTCGGGTTGGATACGCAGATGAAACTTTCGCCATTGTGCGTCACTTCGTAGATAGTCAGGAAATCGAACCCAGCCGTATCGCGGTACTTTATGAGGACACCGTCTCTGGCCGTGACGGGCTGGCCGGTATGGAGCGAGTTCTCGCTTTTTATAATGTGCACGCAAGGAATATTCCTCAGTTCACTTACCAGCCCTACATAGAACAGGTCGAAGGCCCTGCCCGTCTCTTTCTTAAAGAGCAAAGCGAGATCCAGGCCCTGGTGGTGATCGGAAATCACTCCGCCACGGCCAGAACCATCAATCGCATACGTAAAGCCGGTTGGGAGGGACGCATTGCTGTTGTGTCCTCCGTCAGCACCGACGCGCTGGCAAAAGAACTGAAACGTTTGGAGGCGCCGCATACGACTGGACTAATCGCGACCCAGGCAACGCCTCCGGTCCATTCATACGCGACAGGCGTCCTTCGCCACCGCCAAGCCATGAGCCTCTATTTCCCTGAGCATAAGCCGGATGCGCAATCACTGGAAGGTTACCTCGCTGCATCACTTTTTGTAGAGGCGCTACAGCGGGCTGGCCGCAACTTCAGCACAGAAACCATGGTCTCCACTCTGGAAAATCTGAAAGACATTGACCTTGGCATCGGAGAGCTGATCTCCTTCAGCTCCATAGACCATCAAGCCAGCGAAAGTGTATGGGCCCTGCAACTCAATAAATTCGGCGCATTTGAACCACTCACACTGTCATCGAGAAGCTGGTGACCGCCAGCATTCTCTGAACGACGTCCCCATAACTATTAATAAGACAGACAAATAGCTTCCTTCTGTTTGTCTGCAACGACAGGACCAACGCATCCATGCGCCTGATAATTAACCTTTACCCACTTTGCGCCTTTCCTTTTTATTTTTGCACTTCTCGAATCGGACAAATAGCAACCAATTCGTTGTCGACCAAGTGTAAATACAACTTCAATTAAGTATTATTAAATCCAAAATATAATAATAGTATTATGCCTTTAGTACGGATCAATTGGTGCTTCCGTATTACAGAAAAAGAATTTAGAAATGATCCCAATTAATAATACCCAGAGTGAAACGATCATTATTTAATCCTTCCTGATTAAATGGTGTCAGAGTGATTTATAAAATGGGGACAGAGTCAACCTGGAGAGATACAAGTACTTAAAGGCGGCCAATATACTTTCACATAAATAATTGGGGTCAGAGTGAGCTGCAACGGCTCAAAATAAACCCATCAGAGTGATGTAAAGCTTTTCCCCGTTCGTTTAACAATTAGTGTCAGAGTCGATTTAACTTATTAAAAAATAAGGATTTTACGTATTGATAACCCTACCTTCTCTCTCTATTATGCTGACTCAACGGGATGCCGCTTATCTCTGAAAAAAATTTACTTTTTCTTAAAAAATTTTGACGGCATTTTCGATTGATAGACGCTTTATATAATGTCGATCACAAAACATTCGTAAACTACAGAATAGGGAATACACCATGGCTATTTACATGAACTACGACGGTCTGAAAGTTAAAGGCAACGTAACTGCTGAAGGCTACAAAGACTGGATTCGTCTGGACAGCTTCCAATTCGGCGTTGGTCGCCACATCACGATGGAAGCAGGCCATATGTCCAACCGCGAAGCTACTCGTCCTAGCATCAGCGAAATCTCCGTTTCCAAGCTGATGGACAGCGCTTCTTCCGGTCTGTTCAAAGAGTCTCTGACTGGTACTGCCGGCGTTAAAGTTGTGGTCGACATCGTTCGCACCCAAGCTGACAAAATCGAAAAATACGTTTCCTACGAAATGGAAGACGTAATGATCAGCAGCTACAGCGTTTCCGCTGGCGCAGAGTCCGCTCCTAGCGAGTCTGTATCTCTGAGCTTCTCTAAAGTGACTATGTCTTACACTGCTTCTGACAAGAAACACGCTGGCAAGACTCCAGAGCGTGTTGGTTACGACCTGGAAGCTGGCAAAAAACTGTAATAGTTTTTTCGCTAAACAGCAGAAAGTGCGGACGGGCTTCGGCCCCTCCGCATTTTTATTTTCTCTTCCCCATACCTTCTCTACCTTAACGCTCCCAAATCGTCACGCCTTTTCCATAAGCCAAAGTCATAGGCAGTTCAGACAGAGCGCACTCGTCCATGTTCCTGATGTAAATTCAGGAAATCTCCCTACAATTTCAAGCTTTATTAACCGTTTAGATTCCGGCGGTTAGGACTCAGACTTTAAGTTGGAGGGGAAATATGGATTGGGAGATAGACTCAGTCATGCAGGAGGCTGAGCACAGCTCAGGCTTAAAGGTCGCATTCAAACTTACCGGCGGCGAACTCAGCCAGATAACGCCATTCAACGTACCAGCCAGTATGGACCCAACCACGCTGTGCGCGCTGATACGATCCGCTCGTGAAACCATTCTAGCCCATCAGCATTCCAGGCCCTATAATTCTCGATACCCAGTTCAGAATTCGTCGCAACCTTCTAGGACCGAAGTTAAGGTCATACGCCGTCGAAAACTGCTGGTTAAGGAAAGTTAATCTAAGAATTGGCTTTGTTGCAGAAGTGGTGTGAACTTTTTACTTCGCAGCAAGTCAAAATTGCCAGCACCAAACATTTAGTGCATTGCAATCAACCAAATCAAAATCTGTTAAAGGATAAAGTAAATGAAAGCTAAGAATACCGCCGCAGCCACCGCTATCGCAGCCGTACTTGCCCTGGGCGTCGCAGGCTCCGCCAACGCAGCTAAGCCAGGCTTCGAAAAATGTGCTGGCGTCGTCAAAGCTGGCATGAACGATTGCGCCGCAGGCAACCATGGTTGCGCGGGCCAGTCCACAGAAGATAATGTAGCTGATGAGTGGATCTACGTTCCCGCTGGTACTTGCGACAAACTGACAGGCGGTAAAGTTAAGTCATGATTCCAATGCCGCTTTGGCGGCAGACGGTTGGGCCGATTTCCGGAGCGGGAATCGGCCTTCGTTCCTGCCACTTCGGCCATATACTCGATAAACGCCCCTCTCTCCCTTGGTTCGAAGCTCTCACCGACAACTACCTGACTGCTGGCGGCGTCGCCAGAAAACGCTTGCTTGATATCGCAACCATTTACCCTGTCGCGTTACATGGAGTCGGTCTGTCTCTTGGCGGCACAGAGCCTTTAGACAAAGAGTATTTAGGCAAGCTTCAAACCTTGTCTCGTGAGCTACGTCCAGCCTGGATCTCAGAACATCTCTGCTGGACCTCCGTCCACGGCGTCGATTTGCATGAGCTAATGCCGCTCCCCTACACAGAGGAAACCATAGGTCACGTCGCTGAACGCATAAAAATCGTCCAGGATATTTTTGAGACCCGTATTCTGTTGGAAAACGTATCCAGTTATCTCACTTATGACAGCTCCAATATGAGCGAATGGGATTTTCTGAGGCAGATTGCGGAAGAAGCGGACTGTCTGCTGTTACTCGATATCAACAACATTTTCGTCAGCGCAATCAATCATCAATTTGACCCGCGTACTTATATCGACGCCATTCCTGCGCAACGGGTAGCGGAATACCATCTGGCTGGCTTCGAAGACAAACAGACCCACCTTCTTGACACACACGGCGCGCCAGTGGATCAACGCGTCTGGGACTTATATGGATACGCCCTGAGCACTATCGGCGCAAGACCTACTCTCATCGAGCGTGATAATAATATTCCCGGCTTTGATGAGGTCGCCGCCGAAGCCGCAATCGCTCAGCGCTTGTTGGAGGAAACGGATGTTGCTGCGTGACTTACAACTCAGCATGCTTGCAGAGATACGCCAGCAAGGCGAGTGTCTCCAAGTAACGGACAAAGCCAACTTGAGCGCGCGCATCTGTGTGGACATATACCGTGACAGTTTGCGGGAAACTCATGTCCGCGCCTTGCAAACCATGTTTCCAGTTTGCGAGGACCTGCTAGGGGAAGAGTGTTTCCGTGCAACGAGTCGACGCTATTTTAAGGATACTCCCTCCCGGGAAAACTCATTCACTGAGTTTGGCGCTGGATTTGTGTCCTTTCTTTCGAACTTTAAACCGCTGCAGCATATTGAGTTTCTTGCAGACATTGCAGGGCTCGAGCTCTTGATACATGTTGCGGAAGAAGCAGAGGACCATACCTCTGATGACTGGTCGCAATTCAATGACTACTGCAGTCAAGGACTTCCACTGCAGTTTCGCTTACCGGCCAACGCCCATTTGCTTCAGTGCAGCCACCCAGCTCACGAGATATGGGCGGCTCACCAGCCTGGTGGAGATCTTGCATCAGTGGAATTATCCAAGAGAGCCTTTTATCTGTTTATCTGGCGTCCAGAGTGGAGCGCCAGAGTAGATGAACTGGACGCTCCAGTATTCCGCTTCCTGCACCTCATTGCAGAGAACCCTGACTTTGAAGTGGTGTGTGAGCGATTTGCCGGGGAATTCCCTGAAACCGACTTGGGCGCTTTGCTACAGCAATGTATTCAAGCTGGATTTATCGCCGGGTATATTCCTTATCAATCAGGCAGATAAATAGCTTCCTTATATTTGTCTGCAACGACAGGGCCTGCACATGTCAGAGCCCAGTCACCCGCGACTGGCCGCCGCGCAGGCGCATCCATACGCCGGATTATTAACACGCCAATATCATCGCCCTGTTAATAACAATAAAGAAGGGAGCTAATACTGCTCCCTTTGTTGCGTCCGATTCTAATAATCAGGCGGATGGCAGATAGCGCTTACGCAGCCAATGGTCGGCAGACAGTAAACCAGGGCCATAGGCGACAATCACAGATAGCAACCCACCCCAGAACAACAACTCTTTCACTCCAACTGCTCCAATCAACTCAGCCGCTGAGTAAATGCCGACAACACTCAACACCAACAAGCCTGCAGCGCCAACACGCGCTCCCAGTCCCACCACCAGAAGTACAGAGCAGATCAACTCAACCGCAGTAGAGGAGTAGGCAGCGAAAGCGGGAGAGACGAGCGGGACAGAGTATTCATACTCGAACAACGCCAATGTGGTGCTCCAGCTCTTTATCTTGGTCATCCCGGACATGAAATAAATTTTCGCCAGATAGATTCGGATGGCCAGCAAATACACTGGCTGCAACATCTCCACTGCCTTGATTCCCCATTGGAAAGGCATGATTAACGCGTTCGGCATTATTATTTCCTCTAGATATATTGAATTGCACAGTTAGACTTTGCGTTGGAGCGATGGTTCCCTATGTATCGCAAATGATCACGAATATTGTTTTTCCTGATACATTCTGGTGTCGGCGACATTGAGCAGCGTGTCAAGACAAACACCGTCTCCAGGATACGCTGCGTAACCGATGCTGACGTCCACATTACAACTGATGCTTTTGATATGGATAGGTCCACGCAGACTGTGCTTGGTCTTGTGAATAATGCCGTGTAGTTGCTCTTTCGAGCAGTGGCCATTCAACAGAATGACAAACTCATCGCCTCCAATTCGCGCCACTGTGTCGGATTCGCGAAAGCTTTCCCGCAAGCGCTGCGCCACCGCCACCAATACCGCATCGCCCACATCATGCCCATATTGATCATTGATCGGTTTGAACTTGTCCAGATCGCAATAGAGAACCACAATCTCATTCGCGCATCGTCGGGCCATATGTTCAGCCTTAGTGAACAGTTCATCCAGTAGACGCCTATTCGCAAGGCCTGTCAGATCATCATGGTTCGCCATCTCTTTGAAACGGGACTCCGCCTCTTTTAATTGAGTAACGTCTATGACTGACCCCAAAATGGATGTGCGCCCATCCCGATGAGCGATAGGGCGACTGGTGTAGTTGAAATAGCAGAGCGAGCCGTCTTTGCGGATCGTACGCAGACAGCCGTGGAAGGGTTTATTTACCTTAAGCGCGCGCTCCGTTGCGTTACGCAGTTCTTCCCGATCCGATGGATGTATAAAACTCATGAAGGTTTCAACACTGAGGCTCCGCGCTTCAAAGGGCAGACCTACCATGGAGCAGAATTCCGCGTTGCAACATACGCTCCACTGCTCTGGCAAATACTCAAAAGAGCCTAGCTGCGCGATCGCCTGCACCAGACTTAGCTGAGTGTTTTTTTCCTCCAATTGTTCCGTGCGCTCTTTTACTTTTGATTCCAGGTCCGCATTTATTTTCATGACTTCCCTTTGCGCCCGCACCCGCATACGTAAACTGACGATTAAAAGCATCACCAATAGTGCGAGAAACCCAACAACCAGCACGACGCCCCAAAACAAAGCTTTGTGCTGCTGGTACAACGTCACTGGCTGATACAGTAATAGACTATCGGGCGGCAGTTCATGTTCTCCGACGTCAAATCGACGCATTTCCCGGAAGTCGAACACATACCGGTTTGGACTGTCGGTCACGACAGGTATGTCTCCGACGGCCTCTCCTCTTAACGCTCGCAGCCCTATATTCGCTGCGACGCGCGCCTGCTCGAAGTGAGAGACCACCTTGCCGCCTAAAATGCCTTGTCCGATACCGTGCATCCATAGGTGAAACAGTGGCGCTTGCAGGTGATCGTGAATAAGGGAAAGGCTCTTCTGAAACTCCAGGGTTGCGCCATTTTTGTCTCGAAACAAAGAGATCAGCAACACCGGATCATTCGCAGGTATCGCGCGTAACTCCGCATAAAGCTCGGCAAAGCTCAGTTGCTCCAGAGACAACACCCGAAAGTTGCGATCCTGATTTCTGTCCATGTAATTAATGAAACTACGGAGATCGTTACGCCCAGTGGTGGTGGCGTCGGCAATGGCGGTAATAGATACTTTTTCGCCATACAATCGCCGCATCAACTGCACTGTGTCGTCCATCGAAATAGCTTCCACAACGCCTGTTACGCCGCTTCTACCACTCAGGCCCGCTGCGAGTCGCGCATCGTTAACGCCGAAAAACACAATCGACGTTGCTGCGAAAAGCTCCGCCTGACGCTCCAAGGCAAAGTGAAGCGCATTATCATCGCCCACAATCACCAGTTCGTAGGGAGGTAAGGAATCGAGTTTCCCCTTCAATAGCTCGTAGAAGCGTTGATAGTGTTCTGGGCTATTGAGGCGCTTGCTATCCATAAACTCGATATCAAGCTCAATATTCTGCCCGTCAAAGGCGCTGTTAAGCCCCCTGACCTGCTCAGAAAATGTGGGAAACTGGGGGTGATACGAGCTGATGAACAACACGCGACGGGTAGCATCATGAATACCAGGGGTTATCGCAAACACTCCGTTACACGCCAACGTTCCCCAAAGGACGCCGACAGCGAAGAACACCCCCAGACATCGCCCAGGAGATACGCACATAAACCTGATTCCGACCAACACCGCAGCGCGTTGAAATGGGCGAACGCCACGCCGATTGTTGTTTTCTACGCCCTTTATCAGTCTAGGACGCAGTTCAAATTTTATCCAATTTCAACTAGGATCGAGCGCCTGACTGCAGCAATAGCATCTGCAGATCCTGCAGTCCTTGCTGCTGCGCCGTGCTAAGCGCCGTTTCTCCCATAACGTTGCGATAATTAACGTCAACGCCTGCGTCAACCAATAGCTGAGCCATCAACAAAGAGTTCTGTTCCACCACGTACATCAACAACGATCTGCCCGCATATACAACGTTGACGTCCGCTCCGGCTTTAATCAACGCTTTGGCGGTGGACAGATGTCCATTCTGCACCGCCAGCGCCAACGCAGTCGCGCCGTTCGCCGTCGGATAGTCGAGCTTGGCGCCGGCCGCCGCCAGCACTTTCACCCCCGTAGCGTCGCCCCGTTCAGCCAAATAATGCAGTGGCGACGGCGCTCCCGCGCGGCGTCCCACATTAGGATCAGCGCCTGCCCGCAACAGCGCGATCACGGCTTCAGTGTGTCCATTTTGCGCGGCGACATCCAAGGCGGAACCTGCTGGAGTTACAACATTCACTGGACTGCCCGAGGCCAGCAAGCTACGTAAACGTCCCTTATCGCCTTGTTGCGCCGCCACAATCAGTTCTGTCGGCTGTTCCGCTGTGAGAACCGCGGTTTGTTGCTGGGACGGTTGCGAACTGCAGGCGCTCAGCAATGCGCCCGCCATCAGCGTAAATAGCATTTTTTCAAATACTGCCAAGAAGCGCCTGACGCCCTTTCGACTTGAGCATAGACAATAATATAGGGAGAGTTGACGGTATCCGGTGCGAAGCATGTTGGTTTCCTATGCCGCTACTTGTGTCTTAATTATTATTCGCGTTGGAAATGCAGGCGTGCAACGATGCTTACCGCACTCTCATCATCGTCTCGCCTGCAATTTATAATAGGAAAAAAATTACGAGGAATATGCGGACCACACCATGAAACCCAAAATCTCCATACGCTACTGTCCACTGTGCGGCTGGCTGCTGCGTTCCGCCTGGATGGCGCAAGAGCTGCTTATGACATTCACTGACGAATTACTGGAAGTCGCTCTGGTTCCCGCCGGAAAAGGCGAGTTCAAGCTACTGTGTGACGATGAAATCATCTGGGATCGCAGCGTGAACGGCGGATTCCCTGATGTCGCCACACTTAAGCAGATTGTCAGAGACGCAGCCTGCCCGGATAAGTCACTGGGTCACATAGACAAATCCCGCAACACCGGTTAACGCCACCTGCCCCTCGCCAGAAATTGGGCTGGAGGACAGCCTCTCCTGTGGTTAAACTTAGGCCCCTCGACCCGGGGCCAATAACGCCCATTCACCCAAACCACCACTAATCAGGCGAGCATGCAGTTAACCGAAGAGCAGCAGCGGATCATACAGTCCGGCTTTGAGCACAGCGTTATCACCGCAGTCGCCGGCAGCGGCAAAACGACGACCCTCGCCCACCGAATCCATCATCTGATGGATCAAGGGCATGATCCGCGCCGTATTTTGATACTGATGTTCAACCGCGCCGCCAAAGAGGATTTCGAACGTAAGCTGCGCGAAGTCGCGGGCGCGCACTACCATGAGCTACCGGAAGTCCGCACTTACCACGCAATGGGTTTACGCCTGTATCAACGCTTCATCCGCGAAGACGTGTTGCCGGCGTTTGTTGGACAAGTGCTGTCGGACCAGGAGATTCATTTCCAGCTCTGGCAATTGCTCCGTCGACATGCGCCCGAATCGCAACAGGACAGCGTCAAACGCAATAAGAAAGAATATATCGAACTGGCTTCTCGCCTGTTGGATATGAGCAAAACATCGCTGTTGCCATTACAGACCGTCTTCGAACAATTGGAGTACCGCAAAGAACTCGCGTTTCTGCTTGAGGTCGTCAACAGTTTTGAAGCCTGGCGCAAATCCCATGCGCGCATCAGTTTCGCCGACATGCTTTACGAGCCGGTCAAATGTCTGCAGGAATCCCCTGATCTGGTGAAGCTAGTCGCGGACAAAATGGATGTGATCCTGGTGGATGAATATCAGGACACCAACGAGATTCAGCATTTGCTGCTACGCTATATCGCCGGTAAACGCGCCCGGGTCACCGTTGTGGGAGACCCCGATCAAACCATTTATGAGTTTCGCGGCGCACAGCCGGAGTTTATTCTCAATCGTTTCGCGGAGGAGTTTGAGAGCCCCCGTGAGTTCACTCTTTCGTATACGTTTCGCTACGGTCATAAAGTCGCCTTGTTGGCCAATCACCTGATTACTCACAATCACGGACGCAAGGATGTTCTGTGTCGCGCCCATATGGGGACACCCGCTACGGAGGTCAACGTCCTGCAAGGCGGCGACGAAACACGCCAGTTAGTTCTACAATTGGGACGATTGCTTAACGGCGGCTGCAAGCCGGAAGATGTCGCGATCCTGTTCAGAGTCTGGTCCCAGGCGGTGCCTGTTGAGCTGGCGCTTCTGGCCCATCGCATCCCCTACCGTATTGACGGCGACAAAGGCGCACTGGCGAACCGGGAAGTCATGCACATTCAGTATGTGCTGGAAATGGCGTCCGGCCGACTTGGTCTATTGGAAGAAAACAAACGGGCGGAGGTGCTCGCCGGCCTGTTGCGCTTCCCCCATGTGGGATTGAAGGACGACACTCTACGCGAGCTGGCGCATACGCTGGCGCAACACGACGCGCACTGGGGCGACCAATTACTGGAGTGGATTCCCGACTCGCTCCATGCCTTGCAAAAGCGCAAGCTGAAACGCACCGCCCAAGCCTGGGGCCTCCTGCCAAAAATGAAAGGCTCCGCAGCGGATATCGTGCGTTTTTATATCGACGATACAGAATTGTTCAAGACTCTGGAAGAACTTGCCCTGACTCACGAAACCGCCGATGAACGTATCAATAACGTACTGGGAATCGAGCATTACCTCGCCACCTTGAACTTGCCTGCGCCAGAAACCTTGCAGCACTTCGATGAGCTGCGACGTCTGGCGAGCGCGCAGAAGCAGCAAGGCGGCGTCACCTTGTCCACGATGCACCGCACCAAAGGCCTGGAGTGGCCGGTGGTGATGATAATTGGGCTGAATGAACAATACCTTCCCTACAGCATGCGTGGCGGTGAAGACATCGTTGATCACCTGCAAGCGGAACGGCGTCTGCTGTATGTCGCCATGACTCGAGCCAAAGAGGCTCTGTATCTGTTTACTCCGACACTGAACAGCAAAGCTCCGCTTAGTAAAGATGACAAGCCCAGCCGCTTTATTAAAGAAGCCAGCCTTGACGTTTCCATGGCGGTGGGCGCGTTTCTGGATCAGCACAAGCAACCTGGCGCTATCGACGCAACCCACTACGAATCGGCGCAGCGATTGACGCCCATCGCCACTCGCTATCTGGAGCAGCATGACGTTGACTTTGAACAACCCGCGCAAGACACAGTCAGCGAGCCGGAGCAAATATGGTCCGGAGACCGGGTCCGCCATAGCATTCTGGGCGAAGGAGAAGTTATCGCCGATCTCGATGACGCCTTTCAGGTGGAGTTTGAGGACGGACGCAAGATGAATTTCAGCAAGAAAAGCGCCCATCTGTATTTCAGCTCACTCGGCGGATGACAGGGTTACATCACCCAGAACGCAGTCACCAGCCCGGTAATAAAGCCAAACAGAAAAATGCCGATCCAGCCGGTGAACTGGCTTACGGGAGTGTGCGGCTCCTGTACTTGAGAGTTCTCCCAGTCCCGCAAGATAGTGCGCGCCTGCTCATAGTCCACATCATTGACGGATATCCTCACCAACCCCGCCGCTGGCAGTTCCCCCATTCCTCCCTGCAGAAACTCACCGTCGATAAACCCAGTGACGCCAGACTGCTCCAGCACGCCTTTAATCATATGGGCTTCCAGAACATTGGCGGCTTCATAGATCTGACGCACATGCTTCTCCTTTGATCGCAAATATCGCCGTGAGCCAACTCAATGCTGACGCTCGCCATATAGCTGCGCATACAGTCCCCGTTGCTGCAGCAACTCTTCATGTTTGCCTTCTTCAGCAATGCGGCCGTCTTCAAATACATAAACGCGATCCGCTTGCTTAACAGCGCTTAGGCGGTGAGCGATGATGAGTGTAGTGCGCTGATCCAGAAAGGTCGCCAGCGCCCGGTGCAGATTGAATTCTGTTTCCGCATCCAAAGCCGACGTCGCCTCATCCAGAATCACCACTTGCGGATCAGCCAGAATCATCCGGGCGATCGCCACCCGCTGCCGCTGCCCGCCGGAAAGGCGAACGCCTTGCCGGCCGACCAGCGTATCCAACCCTTCCGGCAGGCTCTCCACAACCGACTTCAGCTGCGCCACCTCCAGCGCCTGCCAGAGCTGGGCGTCGGTATGAGGTCGTCCCATAGTAAGATTCTGGCGCAAACTATCATTAAACAACGTAGGGTGCTGCAATACCGTGACAACGTGCTCACGCACCCGCTGGTGCCCAATCCGTTGAATGGGAACGCCATCGAACCTGACGCTACCCTGCGAAGGGGAGTACATCCCCAGCAATACCTGTACTAACGTGGACTTGCCGCCCCCGCTGGCGCCAACAAGCGCCGCTTTTTCTCCGGGATTAATGTGCAGGGACACGCCCTGCAGCACCTCGGGCCCATCGCCATAGGAAAAGTGTACGTTATCCACATCCAGCGCGACCGTTCTTTTTCCGGTAAATGGATTGGTTTGCGGCGGATAAACCGGCTCCCGCCGCAATTGCAGTAGTTGATTGATCCGCGCCAGAGCAGCGTTGGCGGCATAGAAACTGTATTGCATGCTCAGAATATCCTGCACTGGCGCCATCATGAACCAGAGGTAGCCAAATATCGCAAACATATGGCCGATACTCAGGTCAGAGTAAAACACTGTCAGCATCGCGGCGGCGCGGAACAAGTCCACACCAAACAGGAACAGCATAAAGCTTACTCTGTTAGCCGCATCGCTCTTCCATTCATACTGCACCGCATGATTGCGAACGCCCCAGGCATGATCCAAAAGACGCCGGATATAGTGCTGCTCACGGTTGGCGGCGCGAATCTGGTGAATACCGTCCAACGTTTCCGTCAGCGCCTCCTGGAATAATTCCAACGCCTGGTTTTCCCGGCGCTTGAGCTCTTTGACTTTTTTTCCGAGGCGCGTGGTCAGATAAATCACAAAGGGATTAAAAAACAGTATCAGCAGCGCCAGTGGCCAATGCACCCACAACAACACCACCGCCGTGCCGACAATCGTCAACAACGCCACCAGTAAACGGCTGACAGAACTGCCGATAAACTGATCAATGGTATTGAGGTCAGTGACATAACGAGACGCCACCGCCCCACTCCCCATAACCTCATACTCCGCCATGGAGATACTGCTGAGGCGGTTTAATAGATCCTGCCGGATACGGCAAATAATATCTTTGGAGATACTGGCGAACTGCCTGCCCTGCCAGACATTCATGAGCAGCGAAAATGTCCGCAAGGCCAGCGCGGCGAACACCATGACGCCGATGTAAAACGCTGCGCCGCGCAGAGATTCGGGAGCATATTGATCAATCAGCGCAATTACCGGACCAGGCTGTTCCAGCAACACCTCATCCACCAGCAGCGGCAACAACAACGGTACGGGCACCGCCGCCAAAGTGGCCAGCACAGCGATCAGGTTCGCCCTCGCCAACTGCGGTTTGTACGCCAGCACCATGTTCCTTATTCGCCGCCAGTCATATTTTTCGTTGGCGGTTTCAACACGGTCAGTATGGCGTTGTTGATCTGGCAAAATATCCTCCGCGACTTACTTCGATCAAACGCATTGGCAAGCGTCTGCGCGACAGCGCAAACGCCTGTTGCGATGACTCCATTCTAGTGCGACGGCTTGGCGGGCGCTAGCCGCATCTTACCTGCACTATCAGCCTTCAGCGTCTGTATGCGCTCAGCGCCGCTTAGGCGTCCAGGCCCAGATCATTTCCGCCATAACTGGCTCTTTGTCTTCACTGTCGGTAATTGCGACCGCTACCGTCACTTCGCCTTTTTCCAGCGTTTGAATGGCGTGTATCTGCTCCTCCGTCAGGTGAGCTTCCGCGCGCATGTCGCCCTTCGCCCGCTTCACGTAGTCCAGCTTCATGGTTTTGATGACCGGCACCGCATGATCCGGTACGTTCATTCCAACCAGAAAACCGGTTGCCGACTCTGCAATCAACGCATTGGCGACAGCGTGCACAGAACCAATATGATTTCGCACTGCGCGACGATTCTTCAGCGTAATGACGCAACGACGCTGAGTAAGCTCTTCCACCACGATTCCTGTGGTTCCTGCATATTTGACCATTTTCCCGAAAAACAAAGTCAGTGCTCTACTTCGGGCGATCTCCGGCAACAAATTAATTTTGCTGACAATGGACATTAATTTATTCATGTTCTTTACCTGCGTTTATTATTGGGCCCCAGGCGACGAAACCAATCACAGCGAGCCTAAATGACCTTCAGTCAGTTTTGTCGCCGGGCTATAATGCCCTTTCACACCCAAACAGTTAAGGACTATGCAATGAGTGAATTACAAAAAGCGTTCGAAGAAGCGCTCAATTACGTCAAAACCGCTGAGGGCGACTTCTCTCCCTCCAACGAAATGAAGCTGGAAATGTATGCGCTGTTCAAGCAAGCCAGCGAGGGTGATGTCAGCGGTTCCCGCCCCGGCATGATGGATTTTGTGGGGCGTGCGAAATATGACGCCTGGGCGAAGCTGAAAGGGGTGTCCAAGGATGAAGCGATGCAACGATATGTGGACGTAATTGCTGATTTGAAGAAGCGCTACAGCTAAGCGCTTGCCGGGAAACGGGCGCTCGTTCGTTTCCCTTTGTCTCTCCAAGCAGGCTCATCTCAGAGCCCGAAAAACCTAACAAAATAATCGACCGGCAAAAGTTTGCAAAAGCTTCATCAAACCAACTTTGCAGGCAACATTTCGTTGTAATAGAATTTAAGGATAATTATAAAAAGAAGAGCCAGCGAGGTTATCGTAATGGAAACTGCTGAATTAATGTTGCCGAACGAACCTGAATTTATTTGCCAATTGAAGCAGGCGATTGAGTCGCAGGGCTTCAGTCCCCGCACCGAACACTCTTACCTGCATTGGATTTATCGTTTTATTTCCTTTAATCAAAATCGCAGTCCAAAAGAGCTTGGCGAAAAAGACGTTCGCCGCTTTCTGCGATATGTCGCCACTACGTTGAGCGCTTCGCCTGCACGTTGCAAACAGGCGCTGAAAGCATTGCGCTTCATGTATCAGGATGTGCTGAAAAAGCCGCTGCCGGGTCTGGATGATATGCAGCCCGCCTAACGACAAACATCGCGTCGGAACTTAACGTTCCGTCGTAATCAGGTAATCATAATTATGGGTCGTTGGCGTCACTGGCGTGAAGCGGGGCTGCGGTGTATTTTCGGGAACGGTCAACGCCCGATGCTCATCCTGAGTTTTCCGGCTTTCTGCTTGCGTGGAGCGCTCTTTTAATTCAAATGGCGCTTCGGTTTCTTCTCCCGCCGCCGGAGCATCCAGCGATCCGCCAATGACCGCAGCGGATAACGCGGAGGAGTCCAGCGACTGCAAAGGGAAGGTTTCCAGCGTCGACTTTTCTTTATACCCCACCTCAGCGACAGGGGCTTCCGCCGCTATGGCCTGACCGCAGACGCAAAAGGATGCGAGAACAGACAGAACTGTTTTTCTTGTTGTGAGCATGACTATCCCCAGTAAACACGGATCAGGATGTCATCCTATTCTATTGACGATGCAGGCGGGTTCACCGCCTTTCGCCGTCTTTCGTGACCAGATTCACAAGGTGATTTATTTTTCCAGGCGGATATTATCGACAATCATCCACTTGGCGCCGTAATCATGAGTCGTGAAGATGAAAAAGTTGCGCACATCGCTAACATCCAGACGGCGACCGGATTTAGTCATTGTCCATTCATCAAAATCCAGAGTGTAATGATTCCATCCCTTCTTGGCCTGAAGGCGAATATTAACCCTGTCTTCAAACTTATCTGTCGGCATATCCAAATAGAAACCATCGTCTAAACGAACAGCCACATGCATGTCTTTCTCTGCAAATACGGAGAGCGACAACTTGGAATAGCCTGTCCAATCGTTCGGAAATTCAATAAAAGACGCTCCAGGGAACACGTCCTGCTTGCGCAGTTCAATATAAAGCGACTGCTCGCCATGGCTGGCCTGCTCACGGGTAAGCTTGATCACCCGCCCTGTCCAGCGCTGGCGATCGCGGGGGTTTTCAAAGTCCGCCAGTACAGGAAACTCCGCTCGCTGGTGTAAGGAGATATTAATCGCCTTCGCCACCGGCAAGCATGTGTATAAAAACGCAACTATAGCCAAGAGACAACGCAGAACGACAAAGTAGCGATTGCGTACGCCCTCCGCCGGCATCACCAGCATCAACCCTATCAGAGCTCCAGCGACATCCGCGAACACATCTCCCCAAGAGGGCGAACGACCGATTTGCGCCTGAATCAACTCCACGACGCCAGCGAATATGAACGCCGCCACAGGCGTCGCTAACCAAAGCCTGTTAGCGCCAAACCGGCGTACCTGCGGTAGACGCAGCGCCAAGGCCACCACAACGGCGGTCCAGACAACATGACCAAAGTCCCAAAGCGCGTTATACAGCATGGAAGAGCTTTTGTGCGGTCCCACATCCGCAAACAATAAATACAGGCCGGCGACAAACGCCAGACCAAACAACCAATGAACCTTACCTCTCTGAACAGGCGCCCGTGGCGCAGTCGCATACATCATAGTCACCCAGCGAAACGAAACGCCTTAAGCGCCGCAATACTCAATTTCAACAACAAAATAGGACTTCCTGCCGGCAGGCGTCGTCACTATCACTTCATCGTCCACTTGCTTCTTCAACAGCGCTTTCGCCATGGGGGAGTCAACGCTGATATATCCCTTCTGAGCGCCTAGCTCATCGGACCCAACAATACGATAACGGTGCTCGTCGCCCTCTTCATCCTCCAGCGTCACCCATGCCCCAAAGTAGGCGCGGCTCTGGTCCTCCGGCGCCCGATCCACCACCTTGACCTCATCCAGACGTTTGGTCAGATAACGGACTCGCCGGTCTATCTCCCGTAATTGCTTTTTTCCATAAATATACTCTGCGTTTTCACTGCGATCGCCCATAGCAGCGGCTTCGGATACGGCCTTGGTCACTTCAGGGCGTTTTACTTTCCACAAATACTGCAGTTCCTCCCGTAAAGCCCGTTCGCCTTCAGATGTGATATAGCGGGCTTTGGGAGGGCTGGGAGGACGATAACGACTCATCTTAAGTTCTCACGATAGATTCTGTGCGCTCAGGAACGCCCGCGTCTGCCTTTCTTTACGAGATAGGCGCCGGCGAACGCTGCAAGCAAACCTCCCACATAGCCAACAATGACCACATAAGAGGGAATAGCGACGGCATCACTCTCAGAGTTGCCTGCGCTGAGGGCGAACTGCATAACGGTCAATAAGCCCCACATGGCCAATACATGCCAATACTCAAGAAATCCGGCCATCCTGGCGGTCAGGTATCCCGCCAGGCCATCAAAGGCAATGCCTACCGCCATCAGAATCGCCATCAGCTCAAAGAGGGTGTCGGGATTGCTGAGCAATGCCTCAAGCTCCTCTTCGGAAGCGCCTCCCGGATACATCATCGCAAGATAAAAGCCGAATATGAGGCGAATGGCGATTATAGAGCAGCCAATATCAAAAACAGCTCCTAAAATGACTGCTCGGAAATTCAACGTCATAAGAAAATTAACTGCCGTATTTACCCAGTGAGTTGACTGACGCCGCATATGTTCCCGCCTTATACAACAGTAAAGCATGGGATGAAGGCGCTGGTGCAGGGTCAAATTCTATCGCGGCGGACAAAAAAAATCCCCTGCAAAACAGGGGATAATCTAGGCAGTGGCTAACGCTCTTAAAAAAAACAACACTCAAGGGCAGGACAACAACTACGACGATAAGCACATAAACAAAATAACAACTTTAAACACTGTGCTTTGCGCGTTTGGGTGAAACCTTCTTTTCACCATCCTTGAAGCTAAGACTACGGGTTGGCTTATTGCCCCAAGGTGGATTAATTATTAACCTTTTTTAAAGAGCGGGGTAATGCTTCAAATATGACTTAACTTCCTGTTTCCATAGAACATTCAGGGATACTTGACTTTCATCATGAAAAACTCCCGTTTTCCTGCATTCAATAGTTGAATTTAGGGTTGCGCCACTGTTATTGTCACGAACTAATCTGATGCAATTGGAATACCCCAGGTTAGATATAGCTAATGCGCCCAGTCAGGCCCCCCGAAGAAGTTGAGCAACTTAAAAGGAATATTCTGGATGTGGCCCTGCGCCTCATCGTTCAGGAAGGATTCGCCGCCCTCACCATGCGCAGGCTTGGCAAAGCCTTAGGCATGACCGCGCCGAACCTCTATAACTACTACCAAAGCAAAGACGAAATCTACGTCACCCTGATGATTCAGGGTTTCAGCAAACTGCGCGCCTATCTGATGAAAAGGGCGGATGCGGAGCAGGACGCCATCGCACGGGGACGCGCCATCATGCGCGGCTACATCGAGTTTGGCCTCAGCCAGCCTGAGCACTACGAACTGATGTTTTCTTCCCACGCGCCTAAATTCAGAGAATATAAAGGAACGGATATCGAGCCGCTTTCCAATCAGGAATACGCTCTATCCATGGAAGTCGCCAACTTTGCCGAGACTTGCCTGAGATCCGTCCTCGATCGGGTCGGTCTGAATGCTTCCAGCGATCAGCGCCGCACCATGCTGATTGAACTCTGGAGCCTGCTTCACGGTATGGTCAGTCTGCATCTCACAGGCAATACCGCCTATCTGACGGACACGCCTCTGGAAACTTACGAACACATTCTGGATTTGTTGTTACAACGTTTCGTAGACCGCCACCGAACACAGCAGGGGTAATTCCTCTGCTCCCAGGCAAATCTACAAGGCCTCGCCGGGAGTGGAAAAATTAGGTTGTCCCCTCTATTTTTTGTAGGTAGGTTCAGCACAATTTCACCACTTATCCTCTAGCGGACAGCCCAGGGAAAAACTCATCATGAAGACCCAAAATATTCTCAATAATGCATTGAACGGGCTCGATTACATCGGCTATCAGTTGGAACACTATGGCGTCACCGACAAAGTAAACCGACACGCCGTTCTGGCGTTCATCATGGCGGAGCAGAAACATCTGGAAGGCGAGCTGGACAGCATCAGCGCCCGCGTAGGCGTGCAAAAAGCCCGTATTGAGCGAGCGCGTAAACAAGTGGAGGGGCTTGTGAACACAACTTTGGAAACGGCCGCCTATCCGCTCAAGCAGACACTGAGCTTGATAAGATCGCGTTTGAACTAAGTTTTCTTCCAAACACGCTTGAAGAGAACTTCTGGAGAGGAAAAGCAAGACTTTACCTCTCCTCTGAAAATTAGCTTGGCAGGGCTGGCGATTTCCCAGTCGAGTCCTGTTCCAACGCAGGCGCAGCGGGAAGCGCTTTGGGCAAAGGCAACTTCATCTCCGCCCGCAAACCAGGCTGATTGTCCCTTAACTCCAGTGCGCCTTTGTGCATCTCGCATACGGCTTTCACCATACTCAGACCCAGCCCATTGCCTGGTAGTCCACGCGTCTTATCGACCCGATAAAACCTCTGCACTACCTTGTCTCGTTCCTCTTCGGAAATTCCGGGGCCTTCATCCCAAATGCTGATAACGGCCTGATCGAAAGCACGCAATCTCACGCCGACATTACCATTGACGGGCGTATATTTAATGGCGTTATCCAGCAAGTTAGCGATGGCCTGAAACAGCAAATCCCGGTCGCCTTTCACAATAATGTCCTGAGCAAGGTCCAGCGACAGCGTTTGCGACTTATCCGCCGCCAGGGCGTCATACAGCTCTACAGCGTCCGCCACAAGGCTATGCAGGTCCACTTCCGAGAAGTTGGCGCTGTAGCCGCCGGACTCAATACGCGCAATGCGCAACAACGCATTGAAGGTCTGCAGCAATTGATCCGCCTCTCCGATAATCTCCTGCACTACGGCGCGAGAGTCTTCTGGGAGATCTTTCTGGCATAGCAGCTCCAGCCTGCTGCGCACGCGGGTCAGCGGCGTCCGAAGATCGTGAGCGATATTGTCGGAGACATGGCGAACGCCCGCCATCAAAGCTTCTATTTGATCCAGCATGCGATTCAGGTGGTCCGCCAGCTCATCGAAGTCGTCCCCGGAACCGCGTACAGGAACCCGTAAGGACAGGTTACCCTGCATGATTTGCCGACTGGTGTGAGTGATGGCTTCGATTCGCCGTCGCGTACTTTTCGCCAGCGCCACGCCGCCCAGAAACGCCAGGCCGAGGGTAATAGCCACCCCCCATGTCAAAGAGCGCTCGATCAGCTCCCGCACCCTGAACAGATCAAAAATATCCCGCCCCACCAACAGGCGGTAGCCGCCCCGTAGTGTGAACACTCGCGCACGCGCCATGTGGGGAGCTGCGAAGCGGCCTCCGGAACGATTCAAATAAAAGCCGATCCAGCCGTCTTCATCCTCCACCAGCGCCGGCCATTCATTCAGATTTCCCGCCAGAGGCTGTAGATCGGAGTTGACCAACAGATACAATGATTCGCCTTGAGGATCGTTCAGAACTCGCTCATTCATGACGCTGACCATACCGCGCAGGCCCTGCCGCCGGTATTGCTCAGCCAATCCTTGAATCTCCGCCTGGATAGTTTCGTCGAACTGGGCGGACATGAAGCCCACCGTCGCCCAGTAAATGAAGCCTAGAAGGAAAAGTACAGAGGCTGCGAAGAGCAGCATGTACAATATTGCGAACTGAAATGCCGAGGTGCGTAATAGCTTAGGCAGCTTCACGTAGGACGTACCCTGCTCCACGAATGGTGTGCAACAAGGGTGTCTCAAAATCCTTATCGATCTTGGCCCGCAAACGGCTGATATGAACATCGATAACGTTGGTTTGCGGATCAAAGTGATAATCCCACACTTTCTCCAGCAACATAGTGCGCGTAAGAACCTGGCCGGGATTGCGCATAAAGTATTCCAACAGACGGAATTCTCGCGGCTGCAAATCAATGGACAAGCCATTACGCTTGACTGTACGCGCCAACAGGTCCATTTCCAGATCCGCCACTTTCAGCGTAGTGACTACGTCCTGCTGTTGCTGGGAACGGCGCAGCAAGGCTTCGATACGCGCCAACAACTCGCTGAAGGAGAAGGGTTTAACCAGATAATCGTCGCCGCCGGCGCGCAAGCCCTGAACGCGATCGTCCACTTCGCCAAGCGCGCTCAATACCAGCACTGGCGTTTTGGAGCCGCCCGCACGCAACATGCGCACTACAGACAAGCCGTCCAGCTCCGGCAACATACGATCCACTAAAAGCAGATCATAACTTTCGGTCGTGGCCATATGCAGGCCGGTTTTTCCGTTGTCTGTGGCGTCCACCACATATCCGCTTTCCTTGAGTCCCTTACTCAGATAGGCAGCTACATCTTTATCGTCTTCAATAACTAAAACTCGCATTTTTCATCCCCGTCTCTTCACTACCTGATACCACTACAGAAACAGAAGTTCCTTGCCAACAGCGTCCAAACTCATCCGCCGCGCGCCCGCTTGATTTGCTCATAGGCGGTGCGGATCTCCTGAGTTTTCTCCGTCGCTATCTTAACCATTTCCTCCGGCAGGCCCTTCGACACCAGCTTATCCGGATGGTGCTGACTCATCAGACGCCGGTAGGCTTTCTTAATTTCATCATCAGTAGAGTTTTCATTCACTCCCAGCGCGGCGTAAGCGTCCGATAGACTCGGCGTCTTCTCTTTCGCGCCAGCGTGGAAACCTTCCTGGGCGTAACGCTGTCTGGCGATAGCCATCGCCAGCAAGCTTTCAAATTGATGACGGCTGAATCCCAGTGTTTCAGCCACTTCACGCAGAATACGTTGTTCATTGGCGTGCAGATCCTGATCCGCCAGCGCAGTCGCCAGCAATATCTCCAGGAACATCTGCAGTAAGTTGGCGCGACGATGGCACTCTTCCCGGAACTGGAGCAATACCGCTTGCAGGTCGAACTCCGGCTGCTTACCGCGATTGAATAATTCAATCGCCAACTTTTCCTGTTCCGGATTCAGTTGCATACCCGCCATGATGTGGCGCGCAGCCTGAATTTCCACCTCACTGACGCGGCCATCAGCTTTGGCGACATGTCCCATTACACTGAACACGGCGGTGAAGAAGGCCGTTTGCACCCGCTCCTGATCGCCAGCCCCCCAGTTCGGCGGTTCTAACTCGATCCGCTGTACGCCGACGTCAAAACTATGTCCGATTGCAGCGCCGAGCAATCCCCCTAAGGGACCACCTAATGCATATCCAAATGCGCCGCCGATAACTTTTCCCCACCAGCCCATTAAGTTCCAAGTCTCCAGTCGTCGTCTGATGTTAATTTACTAAGCTGGTAGTTCATTATTTACCCATTGCGTAGTCTAGGTACAGGGTAAATAAACGCCCAGTTAAGATTTAGTAATTTGGGGGCGAAGCCGCTTATTGCAACCATCCCAGCGTCTCCCACGTATTTCCGAGGGGAATATACTCTGCGCTCACCCACCCTTGATAACCCATTTCATCAAGCTGGGAGAAAATATATGCGAAGTTGATTTCGCCAGTTCCAGGTTGATGACGCCCTGGATTATCGGCGAACTGAATATGTCCGATCTGAGCGAGGTGACGCTTGATAGTCCGCACCAAATCGCCCTCCATCACTTGCATATGATAGATATCGTATTGATATTTAATATTACTGACGCCTGAGAGTTGAATCGCACGCAGCGCCTTTTCTGTGCTGTCGACCAGAAAACCAGGGACATCCAGGCTATTGATCGCTTCCAGTGTCAGCACAATGCCCTCGTCATTCAGCTTTTTCGCCGCATAGCGCAAATTCTCGGTCAGCGTGAGCCATGCCTGCTCATCGCTTACTGAAGCAGGCTTTATCCCCGCCAAGCAATTCAATCTGGACGCGCCGAGAGCCTTGGCGTATGTGATAGCCAATTCCACCCCTTCCCTAAACTCTCTCTCCCGGCCCGGAATGCACGCAATTCCGCGCTCACCGGCATCCCAATCCCCAGCAGGTATGTTATGCAGTACTACACTGACGCCGGCGTTCTCTCGGCTGGCGGACAATAAAGCTTTATCCCAGGCATAAGGAAACTGCATTTCCACTCCGTTGAATCCAGCTTCGGCGGCCGCCGTAAAACGCGCCTCCATGGGAATGTCCGTAAACAGCATGGACAAGTTGGCGGCGAACTTAGGCATCCTTATGCTCTCCATCAAGACGAATCTGATTAAGCGCCTCTATGTGCAGCAATAGGCCGCTGTGGTCCACATTCTCATGCCCGGCTTCCAACAAAGCCTGATATTCCTCGAAAACCTGTTCGGTGAGGGGCAGAGTTAACCCCTCCGCTTTGGCCTCATCAAGGATCATGGTCAAATCTTTGTGCTGTACTCTGGCTGTCGCTCCTGGCTGGAAATCGCGCTCCAGCATGCGGCGGCCGTGTAAATCCAGAATACGGCTTGATGCGAACCCTCCCAGCAACGCCTCTCGCACAGCCACCGGATCGGCGCCGCCTTTGGCCGCCAACATTAAGGCTTCGCCCACAGCGCCGATGGTGATCCCCACAATCGCCTGATTAGCGAGCTTCGCCAGTTGTCCAGCGCCATGAGGACCGATGTAGGTAGCTTTGCCCAGTGCGCCGAAGACAGGCTGGGCTTTGTCATACTGACTCCGCTCGCCTCCCACCATTATCGATAACGTCGCCTGCGCTGCCCCCACTGTCCCGCCTGAGACGGGCGCATCCAGGTGAGCCACCTCTCTTGCCTGCAGATAACCAGCGTGTTTACGCGCCAATGATGGCGGAATAGAGCCCATATCGATGACTAAAGCCCCGGGCGGAACAGCATCTGCAACGCCCTGCCGCATCAGAATATCGTCAACCACAGGGCCGTTTTCCAGCATCAGAATAACAACTTCCGCCTTTGCAACCGCCTGCGCAGGCTCGTCAGCAATATGGGCTCGCTCAGCAAACGCTTCGGCCTTTGCGCGAGTGCGGTTCCATAGCGTCAAGGAATAACCAGCGCCTAACAGATTCTCCACCATGGGCGCGCCCATCAAGCCGACGCCAAGAAAAGCGATATGCATGGGGTCTATTCCTCCAGAGCTTGACCACAGGTTTTCCGCAAAAAAAAACCGCCATGCGGCGGTTTTTTCAATATCTGGCGTCGCTTATGCTTCAAGCATCAATTTGACTTTTTTCATCGCATTCTTTTCCAGCTGCCGTATACGCTCAGCGGAAACGCCGTACTCATCGGCAAGCTCATGCAGCGTGGCTTTACTTTCAGCCAACCAGCGCTTTTGAATGATGTCTTTGCTACGCTCATCCAACTGGGTCAGCGCGTCATGGAGACGACTGTTGGAATCCTCTTCCCAGTTTTCATTTTCCAGCATCATCGCCGGATCGTAGCGGCGATCTTCCAAATAATTCGCCGGAGCCCTGAACGCCGTTTCGTCGTCTTCATCCGCCCCTGCGTCAAAAGACGTATCCTGGCCAGCCAATCGGCTTTCCATTTCCCGCACAACATGGGTATCGACGCCCAAATCCTCCGCAACGGCTTTGGCTTCGTCGTTAGTCAGCCAAGCCAGACGCTTCTTGGCGGAGCGCAGGTTAAAGAACAGCTTACGTTGCGCTTTGGTGGTCGCCACTTTGACGATACGCCAGTTACGCAATATGAACTCGTGAATTTCCGCTTTAATCCAGTGCACCGCGAAGGAAACCAGACGAACGCCAAACTCAGGGTTGAAGCGCTTAACCGCTTTCATCAATCCAATATTCCCTTCCTGGACCAAATCAGCCTGAGACAGACCGTATCCGGAATAACTCTTGGCGATATGCACCACAAAGCGAAGGTGAGCCATGACTAACTGTCTGGCTGCGTATAAGTCCTCGTTCTGGTGGAAACGTTCCGCCAATTCGCGCTCTTCTTCAGCGCTGAGAACAGGAATGCTGTTTACCGCGTGAACGTATCCCTCCAGATTCCCTACTGGAGCAAGCATTTCTACCGGCCGTAAACTGGTACCCATTCAAAATCTCCAATTATCTAACTCGACGTGAAAATATAGCACTTGACGATTAGACTGCCAACGTAGTCGAAAGTTCCCATTGTAACGAAATGTATCACTACTATCGACTTTACCGTTCGCGCCTGAAAGCCTTTGCGAGCTTACTCCCATCAAGCTCGCCGCCCGCTCTGGATAATAGGGCTTAACTGTAATTAAGGCCGGCTGCCGTTATTTCAATAGCCGGCCGATATTAAAAATTGGTCATTTAGGCTCAATATCGTCCAAATGCCGTCTAACCGCCAACCAAGCGCCGCCGCACCCCAGGAAAGAACCCGTCAGCAACAGAAGGGAAGAGGCCTCGACTGACAGCCCAGACAGGTTGAAGCTGCTGTAATACAATGCAGCCAGCTGGTTTACAGGACCGCTTAGCCATAGCAGAGCCATATTCACCAACAGCCAAGCCAGTAAAGCCCCGCCTACGCCATACCAGAACCCAGTATACAAAAACGGCCTGCGTACAAAGGGATCAGTGCCGCCAACCAGCTTGACCACCAGAATTTCATCTTTACGATTCTCAATCGCCAGCCGAATGGTGTTGCCGATGATCAGTATCACCGCCAATCCCAATAAGGCTCCAATGGCCAGGGTGCTGCGCCCCAGTACTTCAAACAACGCATTCAGACGTTTCACCCATTGCAAGTCCAGTTGCACATTGTCCACTTCAGGTAACTTGGACAGCGAATCCGTAAACGTCTGCACCTTTTCCGCCTGGCCGTACTCAGGCGCAGGCTGCAATACAATCACCGCTGGCAACGGGTTGTCATCTAGATAAGCCAGCACATCCCCCCATCCAGACAGGGATTTAAACTCCTCCAACGCCTGACTGCGGTTAATGAACTGCATCGACTGAACTTCAGGCCGCTCTTTAAGTTTCTGCGCCAATTGGTAGGCGGCCTGATCGTCAACATCCAGTTTCATATAAAGCGATATGCGCGATGCGCCTTCCAGCCCTTCCGTCAATCCACCGAGATTGCCCAACATGACAAACAGCCCAGAGGGTAAGGCCAGGGCCACAGCAATAACCAACCATGTCATCAAACTGGAGAAAGGACTCCGTATCAGACGCATCAGGCTGTCGCGAGCGACAAGACGATGGTGTGAAAAGTAGGCTTCCAGGCCGCTTTGCTCCAATCCAGCAGAGGCGCCTTGTCGCGGTGGCGCTTCCGCTGGCGGAGGAGGCGGCTGTTTACGTCCCGATCTAGAGGGGCTGGCTCCGCGCGGTATATTTTCTTTCATATTCTTTTATTCTCTTCGCTCGGGAGGTTGCGCTCAGCCACGACCAGCCACCAATTGGCCATGATCAAGTCGGATAACGCGATGCTTCATATGGGAAATCAACGCCAAGTCGTGACTGGCGATCAGCACTGTCACCCCAACCTGATTAAACTGTTGGAACAACCGCATGATCTCAGCGGACAATTCCGGGTCCAGGTTTCCCGTAGGCTCATCAGCAAGCAACAATGGCGGCTTATTCACCACCGCACGGGCTATGCCCACTCGCTGCTGCTCCCCGCCAGATAAAGTGATGGGCAATGAGTTTTCTTTTTTCAGGAGTCCTACTTTATCCAGAGACGCGCGTACCCGTCTTCCAATTTCCCGGGAGGAAACGCCGGCAATTTCCAAGGGCAACGCCACGTTTTGAAATACAGTGCGATCAAATAACAGGTGGTGGTTCTGAAACACCACGCCAACATGTCGACGAAAATAAGGAATTTGCCGGCGTGGAAACTTCTCAAGGTTTTGTCCGCCAACATAAATCCGTCCTTGATTAGGACGCTCCATTAGCATGATCAACTTAAGCAGCGTGCTTTTCCCCGCACCGGAATGTCCGGTCAGGAACGCCATCTCGCCGCGCCGCAATGAGAAACTGACATCGGAAATGGCTTCGAACCCACCGCTGTAGCGTTTTGAGACCCGATCAAAGTGGATCATGCTGTCGCCGATCATAAGCTTCCTCTTTACCTCATCGCCCTTCAGGCTTCGGTTTTATGCGTCAAACAGCGCATCCACAAATTCGTTGGCGTCAAAAGGACGCAGATCGTCAATGCCTTCACCTACGCCAATGTAACGAATCGGCAACCCGTGCTGCTTGGCGATGGCGAACAATATGCCGCCCTTCGCCGTGCCATCCAGTTTAGTGATAGTAATGCCGGAAACGCCCACCGCCTGACGGAACAACTGGGCCTGACTCAGCGCATTCTGACCAGTGCCTGCGTCCAGCACCAGCATCACTTCATGCGGGGCGTCAGGATCATGTTTCTTGATGACGCGCACGACTTTTTCCAATTCGGACATCAGGTTCTCTTTGTTCTGCAAACGTCCCGCCGTATCTGCAATAACGACATCCACCCCGCGAGACTTGGCCGCCTGCACGGCGTCAAAGATAACAGAGGCGCTATCAGCGCCAGTGTGCTGGGCGACGACCGGCACATTATTGCGCTCGCCCCAGACCTGTAATTGCTCCACCGCAGCGGCTCGGAAAGTGTCCCCTGCCGCCAAAATGACAGACCGACCTTCCTGTTGGAATTTGTTGGCCAGCTTACCGATAGTCGTAGTCTTACCAACGCCGTTAACGCCGACCACCAGAATGACATACGGGGTTTTCTTTTCTATTTGCAAAGGACTTGAGCACGGTTCCAGCAAGCCGCGAAGTTCTTCTTTCAGCGCGTCATACAGTGCGGACGAATCCTTTAGCTGGTTACGATCAAGCTTTTCAGTAATCGACTGAGTAATCTGCGTAGTGGCTTCGATGCCGACATCAGCGGACAACAGCAGCGTTTCAATTTCTTCAAGCAATTCGCCATCTATCGCTTTGGAGCCGGCGAACAGGGCCATCAGGTTCTGACTGAACTGCCCCCGCGTCTTGCTCAGGCCTGAGCGAACTCTCGCCAGCCAACCGCCGGCCGGCTCCTGCGACGGCGCTTCTTGGGGAACAGCAGGTTGCGCCTTTGGAGGCGTTACGCCCTTCGCCTCTGTTTTCTTCTGCGTCTCGGGAGGACTCAATTCAAATGGACGCGGGCGCGGAAGGCTATTTCTACGGGACAGAATGTCGGCGATCAATAACAATACCGACAGCCCCATCAGGGCCAGAAACACATAGTTGATCATTGAATGCATATCAGAGATGTCCAAAACTTAGGCGAAGATGCAAATGGGGCCCTATTCTATTAACCTGCGATGTTTGTACGCAAGGCTAACGGCCCTACCCGCTCCGCCTCTTCCTGACATTCGCAGTCGGATTAGGGCCGTTACGCCCAAGACGCCTGATTATTTTTATTTCATTCGGACCATACACACAGCATGAGACATAAAGGCAAGCCCACCCCAGAGTTGGGCCAACTGCGCATTATTGGCGGCGCTCATCGAGGGCGAAAACTGACATTTCCCGCCTTGGATGGGGTTCGTCCCACTCCAGATCGGGTGCGGGAAACGCTGTTCAACTGGCTAATGCCCATTTTTCCCGGCCCTCGTTGCTTGGACGTTTTTTGTGGTAGCGGCGCACTGGGATTGGAAGCGCTTTCCCGGGGCGCTGCGGATGTGACCTTTATTGATCAAAGCCCGGTGATTGCATCTCATTTGAAAAGCCAAATACAGCTTTTACGCGCGGATAACGCCAGCGTAGCGAACGCAGACGCACTGAGTTGGTTAAAAGCTGCGTCGCCGGACAAGCCCTGGGAGGTTGTATTTCTTGATCCGCCTTTCAGAAAAGAGTTTCTTGCTCCCGCCCTGCAAATCCTGGCGGAAAGAAAACTGCTGGCAGCAAACGCCTATGTGTATATCGAAGCAGAGGTAGAGCTCAATCCGCTTCCACTACCTCCCGGCTGGGCTATTTCCCGTCATAAGACAGCCGGTCAAGTGCAATATGCACTATGTCTGGTCCGCCAGCCAGACTAATTCTTAGCGGCGCCCACTACCGGAGAGCGCCGCATTCAGGCTTTCATCTTCAGTACGCGATTATCATGGATATACGGGAAGACTGTAGCCGCGAGTGATAATATGCTCCCAAATATTGGCTTCCGAGTCAGATACTGTCATTAAGTCAAAATCCAATGGCGAACCGCCGTCCACAACATTGACGGTGCTGGCGTTTTCATCACTTAGATCGTCATCCAGGTCCCGGTCATATAAGAAAGCGCCGCCTGCATACATACAGATGTTGGTTGGCGCATAGGTAATGTCGGACGAGCCGTCGCTGGAGACGATGTACTTGTCGCTGCCCGAGTCATAGGTCAGAAACTGTCTCTGCGCATACTGACTAAAGTCAGTTGGGCTATGATCATTTCCCGGACCGGCCCAGTTGCAGATAAATCCGTTAATTTGACCGCTCAGGCTATCCTGAACTCTGTCGCCAAAACCAAAGTAGGCTTCGCCTCCGGCTGTGGTCTCTATACCTATATCCAAAATCCGCGCATGGGAGTCGCCTGAACCCGCCTGCCACGAATAAGAATAGAGGCCCAGCAGACTGTCGGTATTAAACTCAGCTGTAAATACATTGAAGTTGTCCGCCCACGCCCCACCCGGATCAACAGCAAAGGCCTCGCTCAATACCGTAGAGGAAACCAGATTATCCCGGATATCCGCTGCAGGCGTCGTACTGGCCCAGCCACAGGCTGTGGCGCTTCTTGATTGCAAAGTGACGTTGGTGGAACCCGTTTTCTTGTAATGCACCGAGCCATTGTGGGAGACATTGTTATCTCCCACCCCGCAATTACCGCCGGCGAAGACATCTTCTACAAGATAGGAAAAAAGTCCTTCGAACAAGCCCGCATCACGATCAGTAATGGCATGCTGCAAGTTCAGGGAGATATTACGCGCCCCAGATCCGTCGTCGTAGTTCACGGACAAACTGTAAGACCAGACAGAGCCGCCTGCATCCAGGCTCATGACTGCACTGTTAAAGGTCATACTGCTCAGACTCAACGCATTCAGCTCAGCCGCCAGGTCGACACTCGTTCCCGGGCTGATATCGTCCGGCCAGGTCGCGCCAGTGGACTCGTACACCGCCACCATGCCCGCCAACGTCAGCATCCCCATGCCTACACGCGCCTGGACATCCCGCATTCGCGCGTTCAACTGGGCCGCCGCACAGGCTTCACCGTCTGACGTACTGGCGTTCCAAATACCCAGATCCCCACTCGGCAGTTCGCCCGAACCGGGATCGCCCATCCCCGCGTCAGGGTGGTTTTGCCACTTTAATGTCGGTCCGTAACAGGAGGCATTACCACCGCGGGTAAAGAACGCCGTCGGATCAAAGCTCGCAGTCAACGCCAAGTCTCGGCTCAAAACCCGAGAGATGGTCGCAGACGTTTCCGTGTAGGCGCTTGAAGACGCCACCGCTGAGGCGGAAAAGGCAACGCTGGGAAGTTCCTTCCGTTGCGATTTGTCGCCGACTTTTAGAGCCCCCAGACCACTGGAGGCGTCCACAGGACTGGCCACAGTCACGCCTGTGGGGAAATCAACCGTAGCGGACACGCTTCCGCTACTACCGCTATCTGATGAGTTGTTGTCAGAATCACACCCGCCAAGGATGAGCAAGGTGAGCAAAGAGATATATAAGAAAGTCCCGACTGTTCTTTCGCTTTTCATGTTTCCTCCTGATAGATGAACAGCGCAAAGTGCGGCGGACTGATTCTCGCCTGAATCAGAAGAAAGTATGGTCAAAGATTAGGGAAAGAGGAGAAAAAAGACCGGCTTCGGCCGGTCTTTCTAGAGATATGTCTGGCAGCGGAAACCGCTATCGCGCCACAGCAGGCGCAGGGACCAAAGAGAAGGACTTCAGCCAGGCGGCAAATTCCTCCAGGTGACGCACCCCACTTTGCTCTGCCTGATGACACCATTCACGCAAAGCCGCAACCTTATCCTGATATTGCATACCAGGCTGACGCTTCCAGATCGCCTGTAGTTCTTTGCTCTTTTGATAAATCATCTGCAGGGTTTCATGCTTCGCCAGCACTTCCTGCAAGCGGTGATGTTCTTGCGGATGAATCAAAGACTCCTCCCGATACATCAGCTTACGCACTTTCTGCAACAATGTGCGTTCTTCCGGAGGCAGCTGCAGTTTTCGCTCATTCAATAACGGGGCCAGCACTTTCTTGCGGTACTGCACCATCACTTGAAAGCGGTTGTTGGCGATGGCCATCAGCGTATCAACGTCCAGCAGCGCCTTTCCAGGCACCTGATGCGCAATAGGTCCGACAGGCTTGGCTTTCGCCAGACGAAGAAACTCAAAAATCTTGATCCACATCCAGCCTATATCGAACTCCCAAGGCTTAACGGAAAGCTTGGGCGAGTGCGGATAGGTGTGATGATTGTTGTGCAACTCTTCACCACCGATGAAAAAGCCCCAGGGCGAAATATTTCTGGCGTTGTCGGTGCATTCAAAATTGCGATAGCCAAAGAAGTGCGCAATACCATTAATGACGCCAGCGGCGAAGAACGGAATCCACATCATCTGCACCGCCCATACGGTAATCCCTTTGGCGCCGAATAACAGCAGGTCAATTACAGCCATAACGGTGATGCCAATCCAGTTATAGGGGGCGTAAAGGTTCCGCTCCAACCAGTCTTCCGGGGTGCGTTGCCCATAGCGTTTGAGAGTTTCTTCAGTCGCGCCGGCTTTATACAGCTCCGCGCCACTCCAAAATACAGTTTTCAGCCCCTTTTTGACCGGGCTGTGCGGATCTTCTTCCGTCTCACACTTGGCGTGATGTTTACGGTGCACCGCAGTCCACTCTTTCGTGATCATGCCTGTCGTCAGCCACAGCCAGAAGCGAAAAAAGTGCGCCAGCGCCGGATGCAGATCGAGGGAGTTATGAGCCGAATGGCGATGTAAGTAGAGGGTAACGCTTACAATGGTGATTTGCGTAAGGATCAGGGTCGCCAGGACGGTTTGCCAAGCAGTCAGCCCCAGCAGGCCTTCATACCACATGTGGAAATCTCTCTTGTTGTATCCCGAAATTTGAGCGTACAAGTGTACGCTAAACTTTGCGCCCCCGCATATTAAAGTTTGTAAGAAATTGCTGAAAAACCCGCCTGAAACGGGACAATGTTCGCACTCTGCAATCAGCGATTACAAAGGCTAACTCATGCCATCTCGGGGAAGTTCTCTATAGGTTTTTCACACCCTCATGGTTAGACTGTTGTTTTTACTTGGTGAATGCCTGACTTTACAGAGGTCACGCTCAGTCGGTGGTCTTCTCCTCCCAACTCAATTCGAAATAAAGGTTTGCTCCGTGCCAGAATTACCTGAAGTGGAAACTACCCGTAGAGGCGTTGCGCCCTACATCACTGGTAGAAAAATACTCCAAGTAAATATCTATGAGCCACGCTTGCGCTGGCCCGTACCAATGGACTTGCCCGCCGCGGCGCAGGGTAAAACGGTGTTGAATGTCACCCGTCGGGCCAAGTATCTGTTGATCAACCTGGGGGACGATGAGCTGCTCTTTCACTTAGGAATGTCCGGCAACCTACGCATCGTGGCGCCGGAAACTCCACGAATGAAGCATGATCATGTGGATATATTGCTTGAGGACGACATCGCCCTGCGTTACAACGACCCACGACGTTTCGGCTGCCTGTTGCTGCTAAATCAGCCAACGCAAGAACACCCCCTGCTGAAACACCTTGGTCCTGAACCCTTGAGCGACCAGTTCAGTGGAGAGCTTCTTTATAAGTTATCCCGGCAGCGTAAATCACCGATAAAAACATTCCTGATGGATCAGGCCATCGTGGTCGGCGTTGGCAATATTTACGCGAATGAGGCTCTGTTCCTGGCGGGCATCAGACCTACACGGCCAGCGGGAGAGGTTAGTCTCAAACGTTATCAGGCTCTGGCGGAGGCAGTCAGAAAAGTACTAAGCGACGCGATCAACATGGGCGGCACCACTTTACGGGATTTTGTAGGCGGCGACGGCAAGCCTGGTTACTTTCAGCAGACGTTGCGCGCCTATGGACGGGGTGGACAGCCCTGCACGGTATGTCAAACGGAACTCAAGGAAATCAAATTAGGCCAGCGGGCCAGCGTATTCTGTCCCTCTTGCCAACGGTAAGATATGCCTACTATCGCTACAGGCGCCTGATGGGAGAATCTCACAAACTCAAGAAAAGGCGTCGACAGGGGCTCGGCAAAGTTAGAAAATACACAAAATATTATGGCAAAACAGCTGATTCTTTTTTAGAAAGTTTCCAAAAGCCTGTTATATTTGTCTTAATAGATAGACTATTGGATTTGTTAATTGGGAGAGTTCACCCATGCGCCAGACGCTTATTCGTTGGATTAGTATTGTTGTCGCCACTGCAGCCTTCATCATGCCTACTGCAGGATACAGCGAAATCGTGGAGGAAAAGCCATCCGCGTTGGCCATGACCGGTGACGCTCTGTTCGCCCGCCCGGTGCTGTTCGGCATCACTGTCATTGGCTCCGTCGTTTACGTCGCTTCACTGCCCTTTTCCGCTTTGGGTGGAAACGCAGGGGAGGCGGCGGAAACCTTAGTTATCGGCCCGGCCAAAACCACATTTGTACGCTGTCTGGGGTGCACCCAGGTTGGCCGTAAGGAGAAAGTGGTGACTTTGGGTGACGAGGGCGCACAAAACTAAGTCGATTGCTGACCGCCCACATAAATGAAAAAGCTGGCAATACGCCAGCTTTTTCATTTTACCGACCAGTGTATGGCCGGCCTTTTGCAATTAAAGCACCAGCTCTTTCCACACCTCGCCATCGTCGGCGATAGCATGAAAATGCGGGTTCAAGATGCTTTCTTTAGCGTTGTAGCGTAGCGGCTTGTATTCAGCGTCCACCATAACTCCGCCAGCTCCCAGCAGCACCGCATGCGCCGCAGCGGTATCCCACTCAGAGGTCGGCGCCAAACGGGGGTACCAATCGGCTTTGCCTTCCGCCACCAGACAGATTTTCAGAGAGCTGCCAATGCTCTTACGCTCCAGTTTTGCAAAGCGCGCTTCCGCTTTATCCAGCATGGGCTGCAGCGCCTCACCACCGTGACGACGGCTGGCCACTACCACGACTTCCGCCTCTGGATTCAATTTGCGAGCGGCTATTGGGTGAGACGTCCCGTTTTCCGCCAGGAACGCAGCAGTATCGCCATCCAGACTCCAGCCATAATATAGCTGGCTTCTCACAGGCACATACACCCAGCCCGCCACCGGAAAGCCTTCATGAATCAACGCAATATTGACCGTGAATTCGCCGTTCCGGTTGATAAACTCTTTAGTGCCGTCAAGCGGGTCAACTAACCAATATGTAGTCCATTGGCGACGAACGTCATATTCCGGCAGAGTGGATTCTTCCGAAAGCACCGGAAAACCTTCCGGCATCTTCCGTAAGCCTTCGGCAATAATGGCATGCGCTCTACGGTCAGCCTGAGTCAGTGGGGAGTCATCGTCTTTGGTGGTGATTTCAATGGATTCCGCTTTTTCGTATACATCAAGAATCGCTGCGCCTGCCGCATTCATAATCCCTTGAATTTCGGCGTGCATCCGCTCAATGGTGTTTTTATCTATCATGTAACCTTGTCCTGAAGGGAAGGGGGACGACGCCATCTTTGCGCGCGCCTGTCCTGTACTCTTTGAAAGAGTTACAATCTAACAGACTTACTCATGAAGTAAAGAAGGTTATTGCATGCTGGATTGGAGCGCCATCGATACTATATTGCTTGATATGGATGGCACATTACTGGACTTACATTTCGACAACTTTTTCTGGATGGAGCATTTGCCAAAACGCTTGGCGGAAATGAAAGAGCAGCATCCAGAAGTGGTGAGCAGGAACCTGCTTGAGAAAGTCCGTCAGTTGCAGGGGCAGTTGAATTGGTACTGTCTTGATTACTGGAGCCGTGAGCTGGATGTGGACATTCCCACGTTGAAAGAGGAAATCCAACACCTCATTGGTTACCGTCCCTTCGTTGAAGATTTTCTAAGGGTAATGCGGGACAGCCACCACCGAGTAGTGATGGTGACCAACGCACATCGCAAGAGCCTCGAGCTAAAGTTACGCCAGATAGACTTAACGCCTTATTTTGACAGGATCGTCAGCTCCCATGACTTTGGCGTCCCCAAAGAAGACATTGCGTTCTGGAGCCGCTTGCAGGAAGTTGAGCCATTCCAGGCGGACAGGACGCTATTGATAGACGACAGCCTGTCTGTATTGCGCTCCGCCAAAGAGTATGGCGTTGCGCACTTGCTTGCGGTATTGCACCCGGACAGCAAACGCCCTGCGGAAGAAGAAACTGAGTTTAAAGGCATTCTGCACTTCGATCAGATTTTGCCTACCAACGCCTACGGCAACAGTAAAGTTTAGAGACAGGTAATAAATGAAGGAGCAGGCTACAGCGACAGAACACAAAGTGCGGTTGGACAAATGGTTATGGGCCGCACGCTTTTACAAAACCCGCACGCTCGCCAAGGAAGCCATAGAAGGCGGCAGGGTTCACTACAACGGAGCGCGGGTTAAACCCGGTCGGGTCGTGGAAGCCGGCGCCGAGATTACCCTTAAACAGGGGTGGTCGGAGAAAACCGTGCTGGTGCTGGATCTCTCCGAAAAGCGCGGTCCGGCGCCTGTGGCGCAAAAGCTGTACCAGGAAACAGAAGCCAGCGTCAAAAAACGCGAACAACTGGCCTGGCAGCAGAAACAGATTCAAGCCGCGCAATTGCCGCCGGCGCGCAGGCCAACCAAGAAGCAGCGGCGTATGATCCACCGCTTCAAAGAGCAAGCTGAACACGATTAATATTGATTAGAGCAGGATATTTCCTCACTCATGAAAGCTGATTTACTACAACGCTTTATTTTTGACGAACTGGACATCCGCGGCGAGTTGCTGGTTTTGGAAAAAACCGTACAAGACGCGCTGTCTCGCCATGACTATCCTCAGGCGATCCAGGCATTACTGGGTCAGGCCTTAAGCGCCAGTCTGCTGCTGAGCGCGACGCTCAAAATCAAAGGCGACACCACCCTGCAGGCCACCGGCGAAGGCGAGTTACGCCTATTGATGGCGGAAGCGACTCATCGCCGCACCGCCCGCGGCATCGCCCGCTGGGAAGGGAGCCCAGACAGCGCATCCCTGAAACAATTGCTGGGTAATCGCGCAGCCTTGGCTATCACCATCACACCACAAAACGGTCAGCGCTATCAGGGTATTGTACCGCTATCTTCAGACTCTCTATCCTCCTGCCTGGAAGAATACTTTGAACGCTCAGAGCAGCTGGCGACCAAAATCTGGCTATATGAATCCAATGGGCGCTGGGGTGGACTCCTGCTGCAGCAATTGCCGGTCGCCAAGGGAGGAGAACACTCCAGTGAAAACTGGGAGCGCGTCGTCGCTCTGGCGACGACATTGACGGCTGACGAATTATTCAGCCTGCCTGCGGAAGAAGTACTGCGACGCCTGTTTCATGAAGAGTCCGTCAGAGTACTGCAGGAAGAACCCGCCAGTTTCTGGTGCTCCTGCTCAGAAGAGCGAACCCTGGAAGTGGTGAAGTCGCTGGGTCGCGAAGAAGCCTTTTCCATTCTGGATGAGAACGGCGAAATAGAAATGAACTGCCAGTTCTGCCTACAGCGCTACAGCTTTGGCCGCGAGCGTATAGAGCAGTTATTCGACTCCCCCACCCTGCATTAAGCCTGACGCCCGCGCGAACCGTTTCGCGCACCCCGGCCAGCCCCCACGGGGCGGGCCGGAAACGCCCGCAGGACTAGGCCTTACGCACACCCAGAAACTGTCGTCTTTTCAACCTGCTTTTGGCATAATAGTGCCCCTGTTTGCGATAACGCAGCGCGTCCCGAGCATAACAAAATCTAAAAGAACGGCGGCGTCTGCGCCTATGATTGTTATAATGAGGGCGAGGTTAAGTGAGCAATATATATACAGATCTTAGTTCAGCCGAATTGGTTGAACAGTCTATTTGCCGTAAAGAAGGCCGCATGGCCGCCAACGGCTCCCTGGTGGTCAACACCGGAAAACGAACGGGACGCTCCCCAATGGATCGTTTCATCGTGCAGGAGCCCAGCACTGCGGATGCTATCGACTGGGGCGCGATTAACCGTCCCTTCGATGCAGAGAAATTCGACGCACTTTGGGACCGCGTCGAAGATTACATCTCAACCCGCGACAGATTCGTTTCCCACCTGCACGTAGGCGCTGATCCAGAGCACTACTTACCCATCAAAGTCACCACCGAAACTGCCTGGCATAACCTGTTTGGCCGCAACCTGTTCATTCGCCCCGAGCGTTACAATCCGGCGGACAAACAGGAATGGCAAGTGATGAACATTCCAGACTTCGTGTGCGAGCCTGAGCGTGACGGAACCAACAGCGATGGCGCAGTCATCATCAACTTTGCGCGCCGCAAAGTGCTGCTGGCTGGCATGCGTTACGCAGGTGAAATGAAGAAGGCGATGTTCTCCGTGCAGAACTTCCTGCTGCCGGAAAAAGACGTGCTGCCCATGCACTGCTCCGCCAATGTCGGTGAAGACGGTCAGACATGCCTGTTCTTCGGCTTGTCAGGCACCGGCAAAACCACGCTCTCCGCTGACGAGTCACGTTTTTTGATCGGCGACGATGAGCACGGCTGGGGCCGCGGCACTGTTTTCAACGTGGAAGGCGGCTGTTACGCGAAGTGTATCGACCTGAGCCAGAAAAACGAGCCGGTTATCTGGAACGCTATTCGTTTTGGCGCTATCGTCGAAAACGTCGTCATTGACGATAAAGATCGCACGCCAGACTATACAGACGTCTCCCTGACCGAAAACACCCGTTGCGCCTATCCGCTTGAACATGTGGAAAAGCGCGTACTGGAAAACCGCGCAGGCGAACCCTCCGCGATCGTCTTCTTGACCTGCGACATGACTGGCGTATTGCCTCCCGTGTCCATCCTGAGCAAAGAAGCAGCGGCTTATCACTTCCTGAGCGGCTATACCGCTCTGGTAGGCTCTACCGAGATGGGCTCCAGCTCCAAGCTGAAATCCACTTTCTCCACCTGTTTCGGCGCACCGTTCTTCCCTCGCCCTGCAGGCGTTTACGCAGAGTTATTGATGAAGCGTATGGATGAGTTCGGCAGTAAGGTTTATCTGGTCAACACTGGCTGGACCGGCGGCTCCCACGGCGTAGGCAAGCGCTTCAGCATTCCTGTGACTCGCGCCATCATCAGCGCTATCCAAAGCGGTGAGCTGGCGGACGTCGAAACTGAGCGCCTGGAAAAGCTGAACCTGACTGTTCCCAAAGAACTGGAAGGCGTCGACAGCGTGCTGCTGAACCCACGCAACACCTGGGCGGATAAAGAAGCTTATGACGCCAAGGCGCAAGACCTGATCCAGCAGTTTGTGGAGAACTTTAAAAAGTTCGATGTTTCCGACGCTATCCGTGCGGCGGGTCCTTCTCTGGATTAAGCGACGGCTCTGTCAAAAAAACCCGGTTCGCCGGGTTTTTTTATGTCCGGGCTTTACCGTCAACGCATCAGAAACTGACTAGCTCCATGCCTGATAAGCTAAAGGCCCGAAAGCCACAATGATCAATGCGCCGCCCAACACCAGCAGAGGCATAAGAATCCTTTCGTGGCGTTGGTAAAAGCTGCCTTCTTCCTGTTGCGCCAAGCGAATTTCCTCTTCACCCACCACTTGTCGGGTTAATAAGTGATTAAGCGCCACTGGCGGGCTTAGATAACCTAATTCAAAAGCCACCAGGGTCACCATCCAGAAATGGATGGGATCGACGCCATTGTCATAAGCGATTTTGGCGATGGTCGCGCTGACAAGAATAACGGCCCCATAAGGGTCCATCACCATCCCGATGATCACCAGAATCACCACCAGCATGAGCATCACCATCCAAACGCTGGCGAAACTGTGAGGAAATAGCTCCATCAGTCCAGAGCGCTCTATCACACCGCCCACGCTGACGGACAATCCCATCAAAAATAGCAAAGCGCCGATGTGAGTCGTCGTTTCATTTGTCGCCGAGCGTAGCGCCCACTCGAAACCAGCCTGTTTCCCTTTTTCAGGGAACTCTTTTCTTTCCGCCATGCTCGGCTTTCGATAGCGCTCATAAACCAGGATAGCCAGCATCATCACCGGCAGTATGCGTGGGGCGGTGAACTCATTGAGGCTAACGCCCAGCCCCCAGGAATAGACTATGGCCACAGCGCTAATCGCCAGCATGTACGGTATCAATGGTTTTACCGCCGCCAGCATCGCTGGCGCCGCCACACGAAACGGCGCTAGAGAAAGCGAACTGCTCCGGTTTATCGTCATGCTGAAGACGGCGAACAGCATCAGCGTCAGCACAAACACCTTACCGCCCCACCCAAATAGCTGGTCAGTAGTAACTTCCCTGTTTAAATAAGCGATGATCACCACCAGCAGACATGGACGCAGCACAACGCCGAGACTACCGGAAATAGCGGTAGCCGCTAAAGCCAGTTGGCGACGCGCTCCGGCTTTGCGTAGTTCAAGATAAATCACCGAACCCGCCGCGATCACGAATATGCCTGAAGCGCCAGTGTAGGCTGTGGGTATGGCTGCGACGGCGATCGCCACAAAGGCGAGCATTTCTGGAGGCATCTTCCAAGGATGAAACAGGTTGAACACAAGACTGGCGAGGCGCGTCTGCTTCAGCATCATGCCAATCCAGACATACAATCCGACATTCAGGAACATGTCGGATAAGTCCATCATTTTATCCAGATAGATACCGACGCCCGCCACATGGCCTTCCAACATGAAGTAGGTTCCAGATATCAGGCACATGGTGGTATACAACGGCACGCTCAGTAACGCTCCGCAAAGGCGGCCCCCTGGCTTGGCGTCATCCGGCGTTTTGATCAATTGCCAGAGGCTCATCAGAGTCAGAGCGCCAAATCCGGACATCCACAATAGATGCAAGGCATCCCGCTGTGGCGATTCGCCGCCATGGGATACTCCAAGTTCACGGAAAGACCAGGACGATACAAACAGCATGCCGTTGGCGATCAGCTGCAGCGCGGTGGAAACACGGTGATCCAGCGCCGTCGCCATAGGCCGCATGGCGATATGTTGACGCCCCGCCGTCGCGGTAGCGGCGCAGATCAGCACCAGAATGACCAGAATAAAGCGCTGAGAAGTGAGTCCGAACGCAATAACGTCCGCCACAAACAACTCTCCAGCCCGAAACATCCTCAGGCTTGGTGTGATGCGATCCCTGGCGGACTCATAGCGCTGATGCTTCTCGATGCACGCCGCTTTGGCGTTGAGTAATGACGCGCGCAATACCCCCGGGTCGACAGGATCCGGCTCGAACAACCCTAGGTCGTCGGCGGGCGCTTGCTGTTGCGCAATGAGCCTCTGCAGCTCGGACTCAATATCTGGGTCAGGATTACACTCCGGCGCCGACGGCTCTGTACGCAGCTCGTAATATCCCGGCCAGATCGCCTGCCCCATTTGCAGAATTTTATTGTGGATATCGCTGGCGGCGCCGAACGCCACCACCGCCGCCAAAAGCAGACAAACCGGAAAGGATAAAAACCACTCCCGCTTGGTCCGGCCAATGGCTATGCCGGACTCATAGGCTAGAGAACCACTCATGATTTAGTGCATTCCAGATGAAGTTCAATGACCGCCCACTACCTTCCGGGGCTCTACACCAATGCCGGATCAGTCAGGTGCGAATTATTCGAGGTTTTCCACACATTCCGCGGCGGTGGGATGGGTCTTACAACGGACTTTACGCATCAGCGTCAGCGCGCGGCCGTCGTATGCGCCTTCATCTCGCAAAGCAATGCGCACCTCGCGCAGCAATTTGTCATAGCCTTCCAGCTTTTGCGCCGCCGGGTGCATCCAATACTCATCCTTTATCTCCGCTTCCGCATCACGGATGAGTTGATACGCTTCCTCATAACGACCTGCAGCATACTCCCTCGACAGTTGGCCGTAGCCTTCCGGGAAACGCTCCTGACGAATAATGATCTGGAAATTCATCTGCGCCAGCTTGTAATTGAAAACGCCGCCATCCGGCTCCAGCCCCTTATAAAGCTCCAACGGGGTATACGCCACCGCCGGCGCATAAGCGACATCCACATTGCCATTGTTGAACTTACCGGCGAAGTTGCTGGAGTTAGCGCTCACTACCGAGGCGCCTACACGGCGAACCATCGTTAACGCCGCATTGTCATAATCCAACGTCGCAATTTTTTTACCCTGCAGCTCCTCGACGGAATCCAGGGAGCGGTCGCGAATGAACAGGTAGACAGCGCCAGCAGGTAGAATGCCCGCCACTTCAAACTCACCTTGCGTCAGTAACGCCGACGCTTTCGGCTGATTAAGCGTCTGCAACAGCAATTTCATTTCCTCATCGCCCGGGATAGCCCCCATCGCTTCCAAGGTGCCGGTAAAGCGATTGAACTCCCTGGCGCGAGTGCCTGTCAGCAGCACGGCGTCGCACTGCCCGGCTTTGAAATCCTCCGCCGCGACCTTCTCGTCGGTGTAAGCGCGTAAATCCAGGTTCACACCCCAACCCAGCGCAGATGGCTTCGCCGTCTTCATGATGTTGAACAGTGGACCGTTGGCCCCTATCGGATCAAACACGCAGAACGAACGCTCCACCATTTCCGCGCTGGCGAGACCCGCCAGAGACATGGCGGCGGCGCAGGTCAGAACCACCAGTTGTTTTCTTATCGCCCTTGTTTTCATTTTAATTTCCCAGTCATTCGCTTTGTTCAGATCAGTCCCGTAAGCTCTCGTCAGCTACAGAATATCGCTGAGATCCACAGTCTCCGCCGTGGTTTGTTTTTTGTCGTCCCAGAACTTGCCCAACGCGCCTACCGGGGTGCGGTGGCCGGTATGCTCAGTCCACATACGGTCAGACAATCCTGTCAGCATCGTCGTCGCCAGTTCATCCAACAAACGCGCATCAGGCGGAGCCTCTTTGTGGGCCTTAGACCTGGCGTGAGCGCGGATGACCTGCTTTACCCCGTCCATATCTCCCTTGCCATACGCAGCCAGGGCCTGAAAAACATGGGCGAGACGCACGCCCGCGCGCTCCCCCTTCTTCGCTGCCGCCGCGAGTCGCAGGGACGCGTTCTCCCCCTTGGGCTCAGCTCCGGGCAACATGGACCATACTGTGGCGCGAATCGCCATTGGCGCTCCCCACCACTTATCGTCATCCACACAGGACGCAGACCGCTCGACTTTCGCAGCAATATTTTTTGGAACGCCAAGCCCCGCGCCAGAGGCTATTTCGTTATTGAGCGCCTGCAAACCTGCGATCATCCCCATCATCCAGATAAACTCGTCATAGTCCTCCTCCAACTCCGGACAGGCCCCACCGGGCTCGCCATACTGGGTGACAAGGTGCTGATAAGCTTCATAGTTACGCTTGGCCGCCAACGTGTTGAAGCGCTTCTGCGCGATCAACGCGTCCTCAGCTTCCGCTGCATTCTGATCCCGGATCGCGCGCATATAACGCAGCTCTTCATCAAGAGCGCGGGACTCCGCACACATACCAGCGGAGCCGTAAATCATGACAGCAAGAGAGTGGGGTTCATCGCGGACGCGACCAAAGGACATCAACATCGGCGCCAAAGCCTCTGACATGCCGCAGTTCATAGAAACGTCATCTGTGCTGAGGACAAAGGGCGTCTGATGCTCCTGCGCAAAGCCCACCATAACGTCGCCAGTGGTCTTGTACATCACATTGCGCGTTGCGCCACATCCAGCGAGGATCATAGTCGCCGCCAGAATCAGCGCGCCTTTTCCGAATAACAGATGACGGGCGTCGCTGACAGCTTGTACGCAGCACGAAAGCGCGGGTGAAAACCTCAAGAAGTGTGGGCTCACAAAAACCTCCCAGTTGCCTTTTGTCTTTATTCTTCGATGTCGCCGCAGCCAAGCGAGCATAGGGGTTTATGCCTAGGACCGGCCAGATTATGGACAAAGTGAGAGGTTTTTTGTGAGATGAACGACACAAAGCGCAATAAATTTGGAACAAAAAGACAAAAAACAATAAATACCGTTACCAGAGCCTCTTTTAAAAAAGCCAGAAATTACGCCGCCGCGCATTTGACAGGGCCCCGGGAGCCGCTATAACTAAAGGAGCGCTGGGCCTGAAGCAGGGTTTGTAGGACTGCGGCTCACAGCGTTCGCCACCAATAACAATACAAACCCGATAGGAGAAGAGTATGCGCAAACCTGAACTTGCCGCAGCGATTGCAGCACGCACGAATTTGTCGAAAAGCAAAGCTGCGGAGGTACTGAACGCGTTAACCGATGAAATAGCCGACGCGGTGTCCCGTAATGAAACCGTCTCACTGATCGGATTCGGAACTTTCAGTCAGCGCAATAGGAGCGCACGTACAGGTAAGAACCCTAAAACTGGGGCGGCCATTAAAATTCCCGCCAGCAAAACCGTTGGATTCAAGGCTGGCAAGCTCTTGAAGGACGCGGTCAATAAATAATACAGGCGGCGGAAGCCCCACCCTGCATGTTTTACGTCCGGACAGGCAGGAACAGGGCGCTTCCGCCGCAGAAGTTCAAGAAGACCTGAAGGATCAGAAGATTTTAAACAACGGACTCAAACCGTTATTTTTTCCGCCAAGTCCGCATAGATATCTTCATTGATCCCCTGCACCAGCTTCAGGTCTTCCGGTTTAGAGAACGGCCTCGCTTCAGCAATCTTCTGAGCCGTAGCGCGGCCAATTTTAGGCAAAGTCGTCAGCTGCTTAAGCGTCGCGTGGTTAATGTTGACCAGCTCATCGGCAATGGCTTCGCCCTCCAGCTCACCCTCAGATTGCCGCGCGCTCAGCAACTCGGTCAACTCATCCAGACGCTTCTCGACAGCGACGATTTCATACTGCAACGCCACCTGTTTATCCAATGCGTCCGCAGTATTGCGGGAGATGTTCGATAACTGATAGATGATAACCAATACCGCTATAAACAGGATGAAAGATCCCATTTCCCAACCTCCTTCAATCAACTCGTCATTGTCTCGTCAAAACTGACAACCGTCTCCAATAAGTGAACGTGGAATGCTACTCCATCATCAGCGAGCGGTCATACACCACACGTCCTTCCACCATCGTTTTATACGCCAACCCGACCACTTCCGTATCCATCCATGGACAGTTCTTGCCTCTCGACAACAGGGTTCTTTCCGAGACCTGCCACTTCTCAGAGGGGTCAATCAGCGCCACATCCGCAGGGCTTCCAGTCCGTAAGGCTCCCACCGATAATCCCAGAACCTGCGCAGGCCCGTAGGTCAGCGCCCGCACCGCCGCTTCCAAGCGCAGCTCGCCCGCAGCCGTCAACGCCAAAATCTGCGGCAACACCAATTCTATCGCCGACATACCAGAGCGGGTTTCCGCAAACGGGGCTAGCTTGGCCGCGCTCTCATGGGGTTGATGGTGAGAGCAGATGGCGTCTATAACGCCTTCATTCACGCCATTCAGCAGCGCTTTGCGATCTTCCTCACGCCGTAGCGGAGGACGCACATGAAAGGCTGGATTAAAGTCTTTGATCACTGCGTCGGTATATATCAAATTCGCCAACGCCACGTCACAGGTGACTTTCAAGCCCCTGCGTTTGGCGTCCGCCACTAAATCCACCGACTTGGCGCAAGACAGCTGCCCGAGATGAATCCGCGCTTCCGTCTCCTCAGCAAGAATCAGCCATTGCGCCACCGCCATCGTTTCAGCAATGGCGGGAATCCCGCTTAGGCCTAACAACCCGCCGGTCGCGCCCTCATGTACACAGCCGTCTTTAGCCAGCGCATAATCTTCCGGGCAGGCGAACACCGTAATATCCTGAGAACAGGCGTATTCCAGGCAGCGTTTCATGACCTGATTATCCCGGAAAGGATAACGTAAATTGGATACGCCGACGCAGCCCGCTTCGCGCAGTGCGTGCATTTCGCTTAGCTGTTCGCCGGCCAGTCCTTTGGTCATCGCGCCAATAGGCAGTATTTTCGCCTTGCCAGCGATCAGCGCCTGATCATAGATAAGATTGGTCACCGCCGCCGTGTCATTGACTGGCGATGTCGCCGGTGGACAACATAGAGTTGTAAAACCGCCTTTCACCGCCGCCAACGACTCACTGCCGATATTGGCTTTATGTTCATAACCGGGCTCGCGCAAATAAGCGCACAAGTCCACCAGCCCAGGCGTCACCCAGGAACCAGCGGCTTCTATAACCATATCCGCACTGAAATCGTCCGACGTTGCGCCGACGCCAACGACTTCGCCGTCAGCAATATATAGGTCTGACACTGCGTCCAGACTTTGGGATGGATCAATGATCCGTCCGCCCTTTATGAGTATCCGCCCGCTCACGCAACCTCCTCATCCGCCGTCAATTCAGCTATCTGGCCGCTCATCGCCATGGACATAACCGCCATCCGCACCGCTATTCCGTTGGTCACCTGATTCAGAATGACCGATTGCGGGCCATCAGCGACAGCGGACTCTATTTCCACTCCACGGTTAATCGGTCCGGGATGCATGACAATCGCATCGGGCTTGGCCAAGGCCAGTTTGTCCTGCGACAAACCATAGAGACGGAAAAACTCCTGCTCGCTGGGCAACAAAGCGCCTTCCATTCGCTCTCTCTGCAAACGCAGCATAATCACTACATCCGCATCCCGAAGGCCTTCCTTCATGGAGCTGAAAACTCTGACGCCAAATTGGTCGACATAGGGTGGCAACAGCGTATCCGGCGCGATCACTCGAACTTCCTCGGCGCCAAGCAGGTTCAAGGCTTGAATCTGTGAGCGCGCCACACGCGAGTGCAGGATGTCGCCCACAATGGCGACTGTCAGCCCTTCAAACTTATGCTTGTGCTGTCGAATCGTCAGCATATCCAGCATCGCCTGAGTGGGGTGCGCATGGCGCCCATCGCCGGCATTAATGACGGACACACGCGGCGTTACTGATTTGGCGATGAAATGCGCCGCGCCGCTCTGGGCGTGACGCACCACGAACATATCCACCGCCATCGCTTCCAGATTGCGCAGCATGTCGGACAAAGATTCGCCTTTGCTGGTGGCGGAGGTGGTGATGTTGATATTCAGAACGTCCGCCGACAAACGTTTGGCGGCCAATTCAAAGGTAGTGCGGGTTCGGGTGCTTGCTTCGAAGAATAAATTGGCGACGGTTTTGCCGCGGAGTAAAGGAACTTTCTTGATTGATCTGGAGCCGACTTCAATAAAGGTGTCCGCCGTGTCCAGGATGTCCGTGAGATGCTTCCGGCTCAGCCCTTCGATGGTCAGAAAATGTCGAAGTTGCTGAAACCGGTTCAACTGCAGGGGACTGAGTTCGTCGTCTATGCTAGGCATGGAAATCAATTCTCAGGTTGATGGATTTCGCCCATGTGTGAACTTGTCGCTAAGGTTGTCAATGAGAGCCTGTTTTCTCCCGCAGCTCCACCGCCAGAGGATCCGGCCCCAGCAGTTTCACACGTTGATTAGACTGTAGCCGTCGGCTGGCGCCGACCACATCCGGCTGTATGGGAAGGTCGCGACCGCCCACATCCATGAGCGCGACGAGAAGGATACTTGCCGGCCGGCCAAAGTCAAAAAGTTCGTTCATCGCGGCGCGAATCGTTCTGCCACTCATAATCACATCGTCGACTAAAACCACATCCCGGTCTTCCGTTTCGAAAGACAAAGAAGACGCTTTGACCTTGGGGTTCAGACCAATACGGGTAAAGTCATCGCGATAAAAAGAGATATCCAGCTCGCCCACAGGTCCATCCCAGCCCAACAGGCTTTGCAACCGCCGCGCCACCCAAACGCCGCCGGTATGGATGCCTACCAGCGCCGGCTTGTCTATATTCCGCTCCGCGCAGAGCAGTTTGAGCTTCTCGGCCATGTCTCTCATGGCCGCGTCAACATCAATCAATGATGTCATCAGGTTTTCCTTGTTTACGAGGAGGATGAAGGAATGCGTCCAAATTGTCAGCATGGCTTTCCAGCCAGCTTTCCACAATAAAGACCGCAGCAATTGAGTCTACGGCATAGCGCCCGAAGTCACGCTGCCCGTACCGTTCTCTCACCATGGATTTGGCTTCGCTGCTGGTAAGTCTTTCATCGGCCATTTCGACGCGCAGATTATATCTCCCGTGCAGACGCCGGGCGAACTTCCTGGCGCGCAACGCCATCTCACTGACGCTGCCATCCATATTCAAAGGCTCGCCGACCACTACCAATGCTGGCTTCCACTCTTCCAACACAGCTTCAATCGCCTCCCATCGTGGGATGCCATCTTGAGCGGGAATTTCCTTGAGAGGAGACGCCGTCATTGACACCGACTGCCCGACCGCCGCGCCAAAACGCTTGAGCCCGAAGTCAAAACCTAACACTGTCGCCATAAATTATGCGTTGCGCCTCCCGGACGACCTCTGCGCCATAGCTTCAGGCATGCCCGGAAATTGACGAGAGACGGTGATAATCGATACCCACCCGTCCTAGCGCAGAGACCACTTTCTCACTGTCCGGCGTACGGAAAATGATCGCGGAGTCAGCGGGACAGGTGATCCAGAAATTGTTGGAGATCTCCTTCTCCAATTGGCCAGCTCCCCAGCCTGCATAACCCAGCGCGACCAAAGTGCGGTCGGGACCAGCGCCTCGGGCCATGGCCTCCAGGATGTCTTTGGAAGTAGTAATGCAGATGTCAGGAGCAATCTCAATGGAGGATTGCCAGTCGCCCAGAGGTGAATGCAGGACAAAACCACGCTCAATCTGCACCGGGCCGCCGGAATACACAGGCATAGCGATGCCTTCTCCACCCAGCTCCAATTGCGCCAGCATGTCGCTGAGCTTGATATCAAGAGGTCGATTGATGACGATGCCCATGGCGCCCTCGTCATTATGATCGCAAATATAGCTGATGGTCCCTTCAAAATTAGGGTCCTTCAGGTGAGGCATGGCAATCAAAAACTGATTGCGTAATGTAGACATGTTTGAACTCATGCAGTTGCGGCCTTTTTAACTGCCTGTATAGTTCTAAGCATAAACCAGTTAACCCCAATGCAGCAAAAATCCAATGGGATTAACCGGAAAGTTCTCATGAATCAGTGGCGTACATGCGCTCTCCGAAGGAGAATGTGCGGATGATTTCCAATAAGTCCGACTCTTTACGCATCTCTTCGGTAAAAGGAGGGAATGGCTCCGCCAAACGAATAATGCGAACTACTGCGTCATCCAGAATCTTGGCGCCGGACGAAGCCAGAATATTGATTTCCTGCACTTGTCCATTAGGCTCGATGATCACCGCGACCCGAACTTTGCCTTCCAACTTGCGCTTGCGCGCCTCTTCCGGATAGTTGATGTTGCCAATGCGTTCCAATTCCCGACGCCACTCTTCCATATAATAAGCGCTGGCGGTCTTTCTCGCCGACACAGCGGTCAGACGCGTCACACGGGGCCGCTTAGCGTACGCCTGTTGCTGTTCAGACAGCTTCGCTTCCAGGCTCGCAATCTCCAAACTGCGCTGCAATAACTGACTGCGCTCTTCCGGCGGCGCATCTTCCAATTCATCCTTCTTCGGCTTTTCCGACATATTCATAACACGGTCGGAGGTTTTGTTCGAAACCACCTGACGCTCAGCGGAAGCCTCACGAGGTTTGACCGCCTCAGGCTGCAACTGCGCCACTTCATGAGTTTCTATATCGCGAAAGTCAGCCTGCTCAGTGGTAGTGAGTTCCTTCTTATCTTCTTCAGAGCCGCTGCCCTTCTGATTCGACTGTGCGAGGAAATCCGCGTCTTCTGGCTCTTCTTTATCGTCAAATTGAGCCAGGGTGATTTCTACTGATAAAGGAACAGGACGTTCCGGTTCGACAGTGAAAGTAATACCCAACACAATCGCCGCATGCACGGCGATAGCGAAAAACAAGCAAAAACCCAGGCGATCAAAAGCGGTGACTCCCGCAGCCGAAGAAGAAAGCGACTTATCACTCATATCTAATTAAACAACAATATCCCGACGTGACTTTAATAAAGACGACAAGTAATCCATTAATTGTCCCGCTATATCCAAATGATAAAGTTTATCCAACTCTCTGATACAGGTTGGACTAGTGACATTAATTTCTGTGAGGTAGTCGCCAATTACATCCAGTCCGACAAAGTGCAAACCTTTCTCTCTTAAGATGGGTCCGACCCGCGCACAAATTTCTTTGTCCCGTTCAGTCAGCTCACGACCTTCGCCGCTCCCGCCCACCGCCAGATTGCCGCGATTTTCGCCTTGCGCGGGGATGCGCGCCAGCGCATAGGGAATCGGCTCGCCATTAATCATAAGAATGCGCTTGTCGCCGCTCTTTATCTCCGGCAGATAGCGTTGCGCCATGATCTGGCGACGACCATTGTCAGTGAGAGTCTCAAGAATAACGCCGAGGTTAAAATCCCCGGTTTTCACCCGGAAGATGGACTTGCCGCCCATGCCATCCAGGGGTTTGAACACCACATCTTCATGCTCTGCAAAGAAACGACGCAGACGCGCCGCATCGCGACTGACCAGCACAGGCGGACACAGATCGGGGAACTGGGTGGCGAACAGCTTTTCGTTGCAGTCGCGCAGACTCTGAGGCCGGTTTACAACCAGCGCGCCCTCACGCTCTGCAGCTTCCAGTATATGGGTCGCGAACACAAATTCGCTGTCCACAGGCGGGTCTTTACGCATTAGTATCAGGTCAAGCGTCGCCAGCGCATCCACGAACTCATCCTGAATTTCAAACCATGTGGCGGGGTCGTCCGCCACTTTCAACGTGCGCATCCGCGCATAGGCCCGTCCCTGCTCCAGATACAAGTCGTCCTGCTGCATGTAGTACACGGACCAGCCGCGTTTTTGGGCCGCCAACAGCATCGCGAGCGTGCTGTCTTTTTTAACGTTGATGTCGGCGATGGGGTCCATCACCACACCCAACCTAATAGTCATATCCGCACCTACTTAAATGCGTTAAAAGACGGTTGCAAAAATTAACTGGGCGCCCGGTCAACGGGCGGGCATAATGATGCCACTTTCCGGGCCTAAAGCCCACTTCTGTACTATCTTATTTTCTGTACTAATCTGCTAATTAAAAGGTAGTCAGGTTCCAATTGTTAAGGTCGTTAGTGGTTTTGTGACATTTATACACAAAGATTTTCTTTGCCTTACTGGGCATCTGAACTATAAATAGTATTTACTTATAGATTGCGTTGTAATTCTATGTTAAAAAAGCCATTAACATGTCTGACGCCGCTTTCCGACGTAAATCAGCCAGCCGAATTAGTGACTCACACAACGAAAACATGACCTCATTACCAGGGCCATATTGAGATGGAAGATAACTTTGAAAACCTCAAAATTATGGTGATTGACGATAGTAAGACAATTCGTCGTACTGCCGAAACGCTTCTGAAAAAAGTCGGCTGCACTGTAATTACCGCGACAGACGGTTTCGACGCCTTGGCAAAAATCGCCGATTCTCACCCGGACATCATTTTTGTCGATATAATGATGCCCCGGCTCGACGGCTACCAAACCTGCGCGCTTATCAAAAACAACAGCGCATTCAAGAGCACTCCCGTTATCATGCTCTCAAGCAAAGACGGACTCTTCGACAAGGCCAAGGGACGCATTGTGGGGTCGGACCAGTATTTGACCAAGCCTTTCAGCAAGGACGAACTACTGGGTACAATTCGAAATCATTTGCCGAAGAAATGATGTCAGTTTATTAAGCTACACTTTTTTACAGGGTTACACATGAGTTTTCGGGGGAATTATGGCTCGCATACTTATCGTAGATGATTCGCCAACTGAGGTCCGCAAGATCTCAAGCATATTGGAAAAGCATCAACACGAAATCTTAACCGCCGACAACGGCGCGGACGGCGTCGCGCTGGCCCGTTCGGAAAAGCCCGACCTTGTCCTGATGGACGTCGTTATGCCTGGACTGAATGGCTTTCAAGCGACTCGTCAGCTGACTCGCGCGGAAGAAACCGCCAACATTCCGGTGGTTATCGTCACTACTAAAGACCAGGAGACCGACCGCGTATGGGGTACGCGTCAGGGAGCCAAAGGCTATCTGGTCAAACCTGTCAATGAAAGCGATCTGATCAACACGATCAACGAGCTCATCAGATAGGCGGAGCCACTTTTTATCATGTCAATTACTACGGACCCGTTTGCCGTACTTGCCGAGATTGAAGCCAAAAGCAAGGCCTTAGCAGAGGGTTTGCCTGCGCAGGAAGACGTCATTGAGTTATGGAACGGAATCGGTTTCTCTCTGGCGGGACTCAACTTTGTCGCAGCAATGGGAGAGGTGGTTGAAATCCTCCCGGTCCCCCGTTTCACACAGATCCCGGGCGTTAAAACCTGGATGCAGGGCGTCGCCAACGTACGTGGGCGGCTTCTTCCTATTATGGACCTGACTTCTTTCTTCGAGCTGCCGCAACAAACTCGCAGCAGCACGAGAAACAGGCGCGTATTGGTCATTGAGCAGGGCGATGTTTTCAGCGGCCTGATTGTGGACGGCGTGCTTGGCATGCAGTACTTCCCGGTGGACGGCTTCCAAAAGGAAGCGCCTGGCATCCCGGAAGTGCTGAAACCATATGTAAGCGGCTTTTACGCCCGTAGTAACGAACGCTGGATTGTATTCGATACGACCAGTCTGGTGGCAGATTCCAATTTCATAAACGTAGCGCAGTGAGAAATCGCTGCGCAGCTAATACAGCGTCTGCTACGCTGTTAGATGGTTAGAGTTGAAAAGGCTGGGGAGCCAAAGCAATGATATCAATATCTGGAAAAACTTCGTCCGGACAGGGTGCGAACCCTATTCAGCTAGCCATGTATGGCGTGGTGATTGTGGCGGTAATCGCCCTTCTCTACGTTATATTTACGGTAAACCTTAACGCGAGTCAGGATAAGACGTACATCAGTTACGCTTCCGAACTGCGGGTACTATCTCAGGAGATCGCAAAGAACTCCTCGGAGGCCGCTGACGGTAAATCGGAAGCTTTCGAAGAATTGCGCCGCTCCCGGGACGACTTCCAACGCTTGTGGGATTACCTGACCAAGGGCAACCCTGAGCGCAACCTGCCTGCAGTTGAAAACGTGCAGATGTCCAGCGTAACCGGCCTGTGGGACGACGTACGTGAGGCGGCGGACCAGATCCTCGGCTCCAAAGACACCGTTCTGCAGTTGCACCAAGTCGCCATCACACTCAACGACACCATTCCCCAGCTACAGGTTGAGTATGACGACGTTGTACAGATTCTTTTGGAAAACAACGCCCCCGCCGACCAGGTCGCAGTAGCCCAGCGTCAGTCACTGCTGGCGGAGCGTATTGTACGAAGCGTTAACAAAGTACTCGCCGGTGGCGAGGACGCGGTGACCGCAGCAGACCGTTTCGGCCGCGACGTAAACTTGTTCGGTCGCGTACTGAACGGGATGGTTGAAGGCAACCAGGTTATGGGCATCACCAAAGTGGCTGACGAAGACGCCACCTTCGGTCTGGAAGCCATCGCGGAACTGTTCGAATTCGTTAACGAAAACGTAGACACCATTCTTGAAACGTCCCCTGAACTGTTCCGGGTGCGTGAAGCCGCGAACAACATCTTTGAAAAATCTCAGGCGCTGTTGACCGAGACTTCTAAATTGAACGAAGTATTCCAGACTCAGGCTGAAGGTCGTCTGGTTAGTGACGAATTGGGTTACGCCCTGCTGTTCCTCATCATCGTTGCGATCTTAATTATCTTCTACATTGGTTCTCAGGAATCTAAAAAGCGTTACGAAAAAGAGGCTTCTCAGAACGAGCAGAACCAGAACGCGATCCTGCGACTTCTGGACGAACTGGCCGACCTCGCAGACGGCGACCTGACTACAGAGGCGACGGTAACCGAGGACTTCACGGGCGCCATCGCTGACTCCATCAACTTCGCGATCGACCAGATGCGTCAGTTGGTAACCTCCATTAACGAAACTGCTGTGCGGGTAGCGGGCGCAGCCCAGGAAACCCAGGCGACTGCGATGCATCTGGCTGACGCTTCCGAGCACCAGGCTCAGGAAATCGCCGGAGCTTCCGCCGCGATCAACGAAATGGCGGTTTCTATCGACCAGGTATCTTCTAACGCCGCTGAATCAGCAGCGGTTGCGGAGCGGTCGGTTGCGATCGCGAAGAAAGGCGCAGAAATCGTACAGTCTACTATTCGCGGCATGGATAACATCCGTGAACAGATCCAGGAAACATCCAAGCGGATCAAGCGTCTGGGTGAATCATCCCAGGAGATCGGAGATATCGTATCCTTGATTAACGACATTGCCGACCAGACCAACATTCTGTCTCTGAACGCTGCGATCCAGGCATCTATGGCCGGTGACGCAGGTCGAGGCTTCGCGGTTGTTGCGGACGAGGTACAGCGCCTTGCGGAACGTTCCTCTGCAGCGACCAAGCAGATTGAAGCACTGGTAAAAACCATCCAGACCGACACCAACGAGGCGGTAATCTCCATGGAACAAACCACCGCAGAGGTGGTTCGTGGAGCACGCTTTGCACAAGACGCGGGTGTCGCCCTGGAAGAAATCGAGAACGTATCGAAAAACCTTGCGGACTTGATCCAGAACATCTCGAACGCCGCACGTCAGCAGTCGTCTTCAGCAGGTCACATTTCCAATACGATGAACGTTATCCAGGAAATTACCTCCCAGACTTCCGCCGGTACCAACGCGACCGCGAAGTCTATCGGTAAACTGGCGGAACTGGCCAACCAGCTGCGTAATTCCGTAGCAGGTTTCAAGCTGCCTGACCAAGTAGGTCACAGCGACGAGGAAGACTTGGACGTCGACGCCGCCTAACTCTGTGTTGATGTTCCAATGACCTATCGTCCGACAACAGCAAGGACACGACTAAGGCGCCACTATGGCGATCAATGATGGCACTGAAGTTGAGGGATCATGGAGTTTAAAAACCCTGCCGCCAATGGAAGATCAGGAGTTCTTCCGGTGGCAGGCGTTGCTGGAAAAGCGTACGGGAATGAACCTGCCAATACAGCGCAAGACATTCCTGCAAACCAGCTTGGGCATTCGGATGCGGGAAATCGGCTGCCCCTCCTATCAGGAGTACTTTCACAAAATCGTTGACAGTCCATCCGGCGTCGTCGAATGGGCCATCCTGGTAGATCGGCTGACGGTTCAGGAAACCCGGTTTTACAGAGACGAAGATGCGTTTGGACTGGTCAAAGATTATCTGCTGACCCGGCCCGTGGAAACACTGGCCAAGTCCACCATCGAAGCCTGGAGCGTTGGCTGCTCGACCGGAGAAGAGCCTTACACGCTGGCCATGATCATTGAAGAGTGCCTTGAAACTCTGGGGCTGGCCAAGTACTACGGCGTTACCGGCACGGACATTTCCTCGCCGGTGCTGGAAAAGGCTCGAACCGCTGTTTACCCGGCACGCAAACTGGTCACCCTGAACGAAGAACGCAAAGAGAAATTTTTTGAAAAGCGTAATGGGAATCTCTACGCAGTTATCCCACGCTTGAAAGAGAGAGTGTGTTTTGCAAGGGTTAACGTGCTTAACCTTAAAGACGCGCCAATGTATGGCATGAACATTATTTTCTGCCAGAACTTATTGATTTACTTCAGACGCTGGCGGCGGAAAGAGATTCTCAACCGCTTGGCTGAACGCCTGGTGCCAGGTGGCATTCTGGTATTGGGCCTGGGAGAAATCGTTGACTGGAACCACCCCCTGTTACAGAGGGTGGGAAGTGACAAAACTCTCGCTTTTATCAGGCGAAACGAGCGCAACAGTTAATTGGAGAAGTTATGGCGGGCAACCATGACTATGTAGCTCTTGATTGGGTTAAGGGCGAAATCGACAGTACACTTAAGCAAGCGCAGTTAGCGCTTGAGGACTACGTCAACAACACTGAAGACAGCGCCAAATTACGCTTTTGTCTGAACTATATACATCAGGTTCATGGAACTCTGCAGATGGTAGAGTTCTATGGCGCCGCCTTGTTGGCGGAGGAAATGGAGAAGCTGGCGCAGGCTGTCCTGCAGGAAACCGTTCCGCACCCCGATGAGGCTATCGAAGTGCTGATGCGGGCGATTCTGCAACTGCCTAACTATCTTAACCGCCTGCAGTCAAGCCGGCGCGACCTGCCCGTTATTCTGCTGCCGATTCTGAACGACCTGCGCGCCTCTCGCGGAGAGTCGCTGCTTTCTGACACCTCTTTATTCACCCCTGACCTTTCCATGGCGCGTATCACCGCGCCATCAGGAGTGAATCAACGCCTGCACGACGACAAAGTCATCATGCAGCTGCGTAAGCTGCGGCAAATGTATCAGTTCGCCCTCGCCGGAGTGATCCGCGAAAGCGAACTGCCTGCCAATTTCAGTTATATGGGCAAGGTGTTCAAGCGCCTCGAGTCCCTCTGCCGAGATACTGCCCAGGGACAAATCTGGCGGGTCGCCCACGCCTTCATCGACGCCCTGGTGAATAACGGCATCGAGCTGTCGTCCGCAATAAAGAACCTGTTGCGCGCGCTGGACTACCGCATTAAGAAAGTCATTGACGAGAACATAGATATTCTGGTGCAGGCGCCGCCTGAGGACTTGTTAAAGCATTTGCTTTACTACGTCGCACGCTCCGAAGCGCGCACGCCCGCCATTGAAAGCGTGCGTGACGACTATCGTCTCGATCAGGCGCTGCCCAGCGATGAGGAAGTGGATATCGAGCGCCAGAAAATGTCCGGTCCGGACAAAGGCGCCATTGAATCCGTGGTGGAAGCCCTTAACGAAGAGCTGGCCCGGGTTAAAGACCAACTGGACCTGTTCGTCCGGGGCGAGTTCAAAGACAGCAGCGACCTGGCGGAGCTACTGCCTGGTCTGCATCAGGTCGCCAATACGATGGCGGTTCTCGGCCTGGGTATCCCCCGCAAGGTGGTGCAGGAGCAGATCGACCTGATTGAAAGCCTGTCTTCGGGAACCGATACGCCTGACGACAACGTGTTGATGGATATCGCAGGCGCTCTGCTATATGTCGAGGCCACTCTAAGCGGCTTCAGCGACGACGCAGGGTCACAACGCGCCAGCAGCGGCGACAATGCTGGCGGGGCGGCGATTCCGAAGGAGCAGGTTGATAACGCCCACGAGGCCGTTATTCGTGAAGCGCGCAATGGCCTTGAGCAGGCGAAGACCGATATTGTCGAATATATCGCCTCTCACTGGGACCGCTCCGAAATCGAAAGCGTGCCCAAATTGCTGCAGAGCATTCGCGGCGGGCTGCGTATTATTCCGTTGGAGCGCGCCGCCGATCTTTTGGACGCATCCGCGCGCTACATCCAGGACCGTCTGCTCGATAGCGAACAATCCCCTGACTGGAATCAGCTGGACACACTGGCTGACGCTATCACCAGTATTGAATACTACCTGGAGCGCCTGAGCGAAGGCAGCCAGGATAACGAACTGATTCTGCAGGTTGCGGAAGAAAGTCTGGCGCAACTGGGCTATCCGGTGGGCGACGCGGTCGCCATAGCCCCGCAAACTGTGGCGGGAACCGCACCTACAATGTCTGCGCCGCCCGAATCTTCCCGTGACAAAGCCTCCGACAAAGAGCTTATCGACGATGAAATCGTCGAAATCTTCGTCGAAGAAGCGGAAGAAGTGCTCGCGACCATTCATAACTATTTCCCCAACTTCCAAAGCAACCCTGACGATCAGGCTGCGCTGGCTGAAATCCGTCGCGCTTTCCACACCTTGAAAGGCAGCGGACGCCTGGTCGGAGCCACGACACTGGGCGAGCTGGCCTGGAGTGTGGAGAACATGCTCAACCGCGTGATCGACGGCTCTATTACCGCCACGCTGGAAATGTTCGAACTGCTGGAAGGCGTAATCAACAAGCTGCCTGAACTGATTGAGCGCTTCAAGACGGGTCAGGAAATCAATGATGTAGACCAGTTCGTCGCCAAAGCCGAGGCCTTGGCGGCAGCGCGTCGTCTCTCCCGCGATAAAAGCGCTGCGTCGGATATCGATCTGTCAGTTCCCAAGGAAGAGCCTGCGCCTGTTGAAGAACCTCAGTCTGTTTCCGAGCCGGAACCTCCTCTCCTCCAAGAAGCGCAACCAGCGCCTGTTGAACCGCCGACAACTCCCGAGCCTGTAGCTGAAACCATTGAGGTCCCCGAGCTGGAGGAGAAAGACGACGATGACATGATCGATGACGAAATCATCGAAATCTTCGTTGAAGAAGCAGCGGAAGTACTCGACACCATCGGGCAGTACATGCCCTCGTATCTGGCCAGCTACGACAATCAGGAAGCCTTGATCGAAGTCCGTCGCGCTTTCCACACCTTGAAAGGCAGCGGACGCCTGGTCGGCGCTACCCTCGTTGGCGAATTGGCCTGGTCCATTGAAAATCTGCTGAACCGAATCATCGACGGCGCCATTTTCATGAGCCAGGATATTGGCGAGTTGATGCAGGCCGTGACCAAGATCCTTCCTGATCTGGTCGACGATTTCAAATTGCGCCGTAAGCCCAGCCATAATACCCAGCCGTATATGGATCAGGCTCACGCTATCGCAAAAGGCGAAATCCCCAAACCATTGAAGCTGGATCAAGACGCATCCGCCGAAACCAGTGGCGAGCCGACCCTGGATATTGATCCGGCGCTGAAGGATATTTTCAAGGCGGAAACAGAAAGCCACCTAGAAACACTGGCGACGTTCACCGCCAAAGCCGCCACAAGTGGCGAGCCTACGCCGATTACAGACGAAATTTCCCGCGCCATGCATACGCTCAAGGGCAGCGCCAATACGGCTGGCATTGAGCCTATCGCGGCCGTGGTCGTGCCTCTTGAAAAGTTTGTGAAAGAAGCCCGCGCTCGCGGAATCAGCGTAGACAGAGATATTTGCGAGCTGTTGCAGGAAGGCGCAGGCTTTGTGCGTCGCGGCCTGGACCAGATCGAAAGCAGTCCGCTAAAACCACTGGACGGCGCCAACGAGTACCTGGCGAAGCTGGCCAAAGTCAGTAACCGCATCCTGACCGACGCCGCGCAGAGCGATGTATTACAGGCTACCAGTAAGCCCGATCCTCAGCTGATCAACCTGTTCCTGACGGAAGGCGTAGATATTCTGCTCGACGCCGAGCGTATTCTTAACGAGTGGAGTCTGGACCCTGACTCCAAAGACGATCTGCACAAGCTGGTCTCAGAGTTAACGACTTTGTCACGCGGCGCAGAAGTAGCTGGACTGGAAGATGTCGCTGAGCTATCCCGCGCGCTGGAAACCGCCTACGAACTCGCTGAAGCTGGCGGCGCTAACGCCGACGATCGCTTCTTCTCTATCGCCAAACGCGGGCATGATGTGCTGATCAGCATGATGGATCAGGTTGCGGCGGGCCTCGCCACACAGCCCGATCCCTCACTGATTCAAGAACTCTACGCGCTATCAAAACCTGTTGAGCAGGCCGCGCCTTCCGAAGATCTACCGACGGTGACGGAAGTCGCTGTCGAAGAAGACATTCCTCTGCTTGACGATGTGATTATCGAAGAGGCCGACGAAGACGATCTCGCCGAAGATATTAACTTCGACATCGGGTTGCCCGAAGAGCCAGAGGACATAGCGCCTCTTGCGCCACTCGTCGAAGATATCGAAGAAACGCCCGCGCCGGTTGCTTCCGGCGGAGTGGTGTATGAACTGGACCCAGAGCTGGCGGATGTATTCCTGCAGGAAGCCCAGGACATTATTCAATCTTCCGCTGACGTCATGCAGCAATGGTCGCAGGATTTGCACAACATTGCGTTAGTCCAACAGCTGCAGCGCGACCTTCATACGTTGAAAGGCGGCGCCAGACTGGCGGGCATTCCCCCCATCGGCGACCTCGCCCATGAGCTGGAAAGCCTGTTTGAAGGCATCGTAGAGCAGCGAATCACCCCAGATGAAGAAGCCAGCAATCTGTCTTTATTGGCGCACGACACGCTGGCGGGTATGGTGGACTCCGTCACCGCCACGCGCACCTGTAACGACGCACAGGATTTGATCGACGCCCTGCACGCTTACCTGTCCGGTGAACGCTCGACGGAAGATGAGGATGAAGGCGAAGAGGTTTCCTTTGACGAAACCAGCCTGCCGACGATGGATTTGAGCGAAGAGGAAGAAATTCCTGTCCTTGAAGAGGTCGCTCCTCTTGATCCAGAAATGGTCGAAATCTTCCTGGAGGAAGCTCAGGACATTATCCAACGTACTGGCGAGACCATGCACCACTGGTCTGAAGAGTTGGAAAACCTGGAGCACCTGAAAGAGCTTCAACGTGACCTGCATACGCTGAAAGGCGGCGCCAGAATGGCGGAGATCAAGTCCATCGGCGACTTGGCTCATGAGCTGGAAACGCTGTTTGAAAGAATGACGGAAGGCCGTCTGGCGCCAGAACCGGCAATGGTTGGTTTGGTGATGGAGTGTCACGACCGCTTGGCGGGCATGGTGGACGCCGTCGCCCAGAATCAAGTGGCCTCCCCTGCGCGGGATCTGATCGGCCGCGTACACGATATGGCGCAGGGCGCAGGTCATCACTATGCGGATGGCGAAGACGACTATATTGTCGATGCGCATCCTGACGCGGACGCCGCCGCTGAAGCCACTCCCGCCCCAGTCGAGGACGAGGAGACAATAGCGCCGGAAAGCATTGCTGAAGCTGAACAAGAGATCACGGCGGTGCCAGCGCCGGTTGAAGAGGCGCCAATTGAAAACCCGGTCTACGACATCAGTGGACTGGATCAGGAACTGGTCTCCATCTTCCTGGAAGAAGCCAACGAACTGGTGGACTCCACCGCCCGCAACCTGCAGAGCTGGTTAAGCGAGCTTGACAACATTGAGCACGTGAAAGAGCTGCAGCGCGCCCTGCATACGCTGAAAGGCGGCGCGCGCATGGCGGAAATCAAGCCTATTGGCGACCTGGCCCACGAACTGGAGACCTTGTTCGAAGGCATTGTAGAAGGACGTTTTCTCGCTGAGCCGTCCCTGTCTGACCTGATGTTGGCCTGTCATGACCGCTTGGCGGACATGGTGGACAGCGTCACCAACAATACTCCTGTGCGTGCGGCTAACGATCTCGCCCAGCAAGTCATCAAATACTGCGCGCAACATGATCTGGCCGCAAAAGGCCCTCATGATCGCGAAGACACTATTTCGGACATCGAACGCGAACAGCTGTCACTGCAGGAATCGGTTCAGGAAACCAGCGACGAAGATCTGCGCGGCATTTTCCTGGACGAGTCCCGGGACATCATGGACGCGGTTATCGACAGTTTCGACCGCTGGAAGGCCAACCCGGATAACATCACTCCAGCGAAAGAGCTGGTTCGGGACCTGCAAACCCTGAATGGCGGCGCCAAGCTGGCCAATATCGACAGCGTACATGCTCTCACTGAAGCGCTGACCGAGCGTATGGAAAGCGTTGTCGACGGTAAGCATCAGGTGCCTGACGAGCTGATCACGTTAGTGGACCGCTCCATCCGCTATATCGGCCGTCTACTGGATCAGATTGAACAACTGGAGCAACCGGAAGTTCCCAATGAGCTGATCCGCGAGCTGAAAGAAGTCGGCAGCGGCGAGGAACTGCCCACATCAGAGTTTGAACTGGATGTTGATCCGGAAATACTGCAGGTCTTCGTAGAAGAAGCGAATGAACTGCAGGCGAGTCTGGAACGCGAGTTCAACGACTGGACCCGTGAACCCCGCAACAGCGTGCATGCGGACTCCATGTCCCGCGCTCTGCACACTCTGAAAGGCGGAGCGCGTCTGGCCACATTGACCAACATCGGCGACCTGGCGCAGGAAATCGAGTCCATCGTCAAAGAAGCCTATGACCACAAACATGAGCTGGATGACTCTCTGCGCAGCGAGATTGAAATTCTGTTCAATCGCCTGAAGAGCGAAATCGGTCAGGTTAAAAACTTCTACAGCAGCCAGCAGGAAACAGAGGCGGAATCCGCTGCGGCGGAAACGCCGAAAAGCGAGCCGGAAGCCCTGGCGGAACGCATGGTGCAGATGCAGCGAGAACAGTCCGTTCCCGCTATCAAGAAAGACGATCCCGCCAAACCTGAAGCGCAGTCCATACAACCGGCGGCGCAGCGTCAAGCGGCCGCAGAAACGGTAAGGGTCTCCGCCAACCTGCTCGACAACTTGGTTAACCTCGCAGGCGAAACCAGTATTACCCGCGGTCTGTTAGAACAACAGATCAGTGACTTCACCTACACTCTGGAAGAGATGCAATCCACCATCGACCGGCTGCGAGAGCAGTTGCGCCGGATGGACATGGAGACGGAAGCCCAGGTGTTGTTCCGTATGGAAAAAGAAGGCGGCGTCAAATACGAAGACTTCGACCCGCTGGAGATGGACCGTTACTCCTCCATTCAGCAGTTATCGCGAGCGCTGGGCGAGTCCTCCTCGGATTTGACAGACCTTCGCGAAACCATGATGGATAAAGCCCGTGACGCGGAAACTCTGTTGCTGCAGCAATCCCGTATCAATACGGAGCTGCAGGAAGGTTTGATGAAAACCCGCATGGTTCCGTTCACCTCCATCGTACCCAGGCTGCGCCGTATTATCCGGCAGGTCAGCTCAGAGCTTGGCAAAAAAGCCGACTTTGAAGTGTATAACCCGGAAGGGGAGCTGGACCGTACCGTACTGGAGCGCATGCTGGCGCCCCTGGAGCACATGCTGCGTAACGCGATCGACCACGGCGTGGAAATACCAGAGCAACGTCGCGCCAAAGGCAAATCGGAAACCGGACGCATTGAGCTATCGGTTGGCCGTGAAGGCGGCGACGTTGTGCTGATTCTTTCTGACGACGGCGCCGGCATCAATGTCGATGCGGTCAGACGTAAGGCCATTAAGAGCGGCCTGATCGACGAAGATACGCACCTTAGCGACCACGATATGCTGCAGTTCATCTTCCAGGCCGGTTTCAGCACCGCGGAGAAAGTAACGCAGATTTCTGGACGCGGCGTCGGAATGGACGTTGTAGCAAGCGAAATCAAACAGCTGGGCGGACGCGTCACCATCGACTCCAAGCCCGGTCACGGCACGCGCTTTATCGTCCACTTGCCATTCACCGTGTCCGTAAACCGGGCGTTGATGGTGAACACTGGTGAAGACTATTACGCGATTCCGTTGAACACGATTGAAGGTATCGTTCGCGTCAGCACGTATGAGCTGGAAGAGTACTACAAGCCCAACGCGCCGCTGTACGAATACGCCGGCCAGAAATACCGTCTGCAGTATCTCGGCAGCCTGCTGAAAAGCGAACACCATCCGAAACTGCAGGGACAGCCTCTGCCGCTACCGGTAATTCTTGTGCGCGGCGGCGGCGATCAGCCTCTAGCCCTGCAGGTGGACAGCTTGATGGGCTCCCGTGAGATCGTAGTAAAAGGCCTCGGTTCGCAGTTTTCTTCCGTGCGCGGCGTCTCCGGCGCCACGATCCTGGGGGATGGTAGCGTGGTCGTGATTCTCGACTTGCCGGCGCTGATTCGTAGCGATATGTCTCACTTCGCTCCCAGCGTCACGCCGACGCTCAAGCCGGCGGCGGAGCCTGCGCGTGGAACGGCCGGTCCAACTACCGTTATGGTGGTGGACGACTCGGTTACGGTGCGGAAGGTTACCTCCCGTCTGCTGGAGCGGAACGGCATGGAAGTCATCACCGCCAAAGACGGTGTGGACGCAATCGCCCTGCTACAGGACCACAAGCCGGACGTCATGCTGCTGGATATAGAAATGCCGCGTATGGACGGATTCGAGGTGGCCAGTCTGGTGCGTCACGACGAGCGCCTGAAAGATGTACCGATCATTATGATCACCTCACGTACCGGACAAAAACACCGCGAGCGCGCGCTGTCTATCGGCGTTAATGAATATCTCGGTAAACCCTTCCAGGAAAAAATTCTGCTTGAGACGATAGAACGACTAGTGGAATAACTGGATGTCAGTGCAGGCTGCAAAAGTTGGCATTATTTCGGACTGCCCTTTACAGCGGCATATTATGCAAAGCGCGGTGGAAGGATACGGTTTCGCGGTGATCGCGAGCTGCGATCCTTCCAGGCTTAGCACAGCGCTCCTGGAGCGTCACGCCGCTGCCGAGGTGTGGATCGTCACACTGGCCGACGAAGACCGTTGGGCGGACGCCATTGATACGCTGATCGATCACAGCGAAGCCCCCGTTTTGTTTGGATTAGGGGAAGCGCCCAACAAGCACAGCCTCGAATACGCCAAATGGGAGCGGCGCCTGTTCACTAAACTGGTGGAGTTATTAGGCGAGCCGCCAACGCTCACCCAGGCCGGCGCGTCTTTAACTGCGCTGGAGGCGTCGACCAGCAGCCCCTCCGCCCTGCCGTTGCCGCACCATATTCGGCCCGGCGGCGTTAACGATCCAGTAGAAAGAGTATGGATTCTGGGCGCATCCTTGGGCGGCCCTGCTGCGGTAAAAAGTTTTCTCGACTGTTTGCCGTCCGGTTTGCCCGTCGCCTTCGTTTACGCCCAGCATATCGATCAGAACGCGGCTAATGTGCTGGTGCGGGTGTTAGGCCGCCACTCTGCGTTCAATTTGAAAGAAGCCCAGCATGGCGCCCGCCTGCATTACGGTGAAGTCGTGATCATGCCTGTAGACCACGAAGTGGTGTTCAACGCGGAAGGCTCGATGGAAATCAGAGAGAACGCCTGGCCGGGCCCATACGGCCCCTCCATTGATCAAGCCATGCTGAATGTCGGCGGTTACTACAGTGGTCGTTGTAGCGCCATTATTTTCAGCGGCATGGGCAATGACGGCTCGCTCGCGGGCCCCTTGCTGAGGGCATACGGCAGTCGTATCTGGTCGCAGAGTACCGATACCTGCGCCAACAGCTCCATGCCGGACTCCATCGCCGCGACAGGTTGCGTGGAGTTTCGCGGCGCCCCGCATCAGTTGGCGGAGAAATTACTGAAGACCGTAGAGCTTGAGGAACTGGCGAAACGCAAACGTGGCCTGGCCTGATTTTCCGGACTTCAGTCTGTTAAGCTAGACTCAGACTGAAGCTTTATCGGTTTGGGCCGCACCAGGCCAAAGATGATATTCGCGCCCGCCGTGAGACAGGCGCCGGTAAGACAAACGATTTCGAGGATAGATTCATGGTGGAGCAAACCTCCGGACAAATCTCCTGTTTATTGATTCCCGTACAGGGAAAAAATCTGCTATTACCCAACGCCAGCATCGCTGAAATCGTTGATTATCAGGCGCCTGAACCCGTTGAAGGTGGAGAGGAGTGGTTCCTCGGCTACATCCGCTGGCGCGGTCTGCGTCTGCCACTGGTGTCTTACGACAAAGCCAACAAGTCCGCTTCCGGCGCAAAGTCCACTCATACCCGGATCGCCGTTACCAACACAATTGGCGACAAACACAAGCAACTGCCGTTCATGGCGTTCGTCACCCAGGGTCTCCCCCGTTTGATGAAGGTGCGGAGCGAGGAAGTCAGCGCTCAGGAGAAGGCCGACCTTGGCCCTCTGGACAAAATGATGGTGAAGGTCAGCGGCGAGGACGCCATCATCCCTTCTTTGGAGAAAATGGAGCTGCTCGCTCTGCAGGCGGTATCCGCTCGTTGATCGGCAGTGGGGCGCTTATGCGCCCCACTCTGCCTGACTGTCTGCGCTCAATTTTCCTTGTCCGAGAGATAGTGGCGCCGCCCCCACCCCTTCAATTCGTCCAACTTTCGCAGCCGATCCGCCATATCGTTGAGTGTCGCGCTGATCGCCGCCTCCCCCTTCAGCATCGCCGGCAACTTATAAGTAAATAATCCCCAGAAGCGTTTCATTTCCGGCACATCCGGCATCAACTCGCCTTTTTCAGCGGAAACGAAGGTATGACGAATCAAAGGATCGACCGATAGCTCCTTCATTAGCCGGACATTGGCCACTGCGCCTAAGGGCTTGTCTTGATTCACTTTCTTCAGCCCTTCATAAGTCAATAGATAATCTTCCAGAAAACGCTGCGCCGCCTCTTTGTTTCTTCCCGCAGAATTAATACCCGCCGCCAGCACGCCGACAAAGGGACGCCCGGGACGCTCCGCCGTCAACCCTGGAATATAGTCCACGCCAAAACTGACGCCTGCGTCCCTGATTTCACGCCACGACCAGGGACCGTTAATGATCATCGCCACTTCGCCTTTCTTGAAGCCACTCATCATAGACCCGTAATCCGCCGCCTTTTCCAATACGCCCTGTTCCAGCAGCTGCTTAATCGCCTGCACCGCATCAACAGAGCCGCGACTGTCAAAGCCGACATCCGCCAGATTGTAGACGCCGTTTGACTTGCCGAAGCTGTAACCGCCGGCGCCAGCGATAAAAGGCCAACTGAAGTAAGTATTTTTATAGTCCCACTCAATGGCTTTTTTGCCTTGTTTACGCAGGTCGCGATCAAGGCTAATTACATCCTGCAGGGTACGAGGAGGCGTTTTCACCAGCGCCTTGTTATAGATCAGGCTCACCGCTTCTATGGCGATGGGAAAACCGTATATATCATCCCCCACCGTCAACGCCCGCCAAGTAAACGGCGCGACGCTGTCGCGCATTTTTTGAGAAGGAGTGACAGGCTCCATAAAGCCGTCATTGATCCAGGGGCCAAAACGTTCATGGGCCCATATGACAATATCCGGACCTTGCGCCGTAGGCGCGAGGCGGTCGAATTGAACAGTGAGGTCGTCTGGCGTCTCCACTTTCACCTTCATACCAGTGACGGCGGTGAATGCAGCGCCGGCTTCGGCGACGCCTTTTGAGCCTTTGTCGGCTCCTATCCAGACAATGAGAGAGTCTTTTTCAAACGCGCAGGCGAGAGTGCTGACCAAGCATAACGCCAGTGTGAAAAGGTTCTTTAGCGCTGACATTCTTATTTTACCTCTGAAGTCTCACGGGGTTCGAAGTCTCGACCCGAGGACTCAGCGCGACCTTCCTGGCAATCCGGCATGCGCCGGTTTCGTTCAGCCCTGAATTATACTTTTTATATTACGGAGTCCGACAAGCGCCTGCCTGACAAACACCCAGCACAAGATTATGGACCCTAACCGGTGATTTTGCATACAACCCCCTTCAAAAAAGCGTGAGAATTAGCAACTTTTAAGACCTGTTTCACCCCAGATCAAGGGAAGTACGGCGCTGGCAGTTTCAGCACAAGCTCAATTGTTATAACATTACACTCCTTACGCCTCCGCCGAATCCGGCGCTAACGCCTGCATTGCAACTCTTGCGGAATCATTATGACCAGTCAATCCGACAACGCCGTGTTCCAGCAACACAATCATGCATCCTGTATTCATGACGCACTGATTACCGCCAAGAAACTCTGCAAAGAACGCGGCCTGAGGCTGACGGACACCCGTCTACGGGTGCTGGAGCTGATTTGGCAATCTCACAAGCCCATCGGCGCTTATGACATTCTCTCTCAGTTTGGACAAGAAGGCCGTAACTCCGCACCGCCAACAGTGTATCGAGCCCTGGAGTTTCTGCAGGAAAACGGTCTGGTGCATCGCATCGCCTCCCTGAACGCCTTCATGGGCTGTGTATGTCCCCAGGAAGGCCATCAAGGCGGCTTTCTGATCTGCAAACAGTGCAAGCGCGCGCAGGAAATCACAGAAAATGCATTGCGCAAACAACTGTTATCCTTGGCGCAGGAACAGGGCTTCCAAGTGGAAAGCATGACGCTGGAAATCAGCGGGCTATGCACAACATGCAGGTCAGCCCAATGAACGCGCCGCCATTGATTCGCCTGCAGGACGTCACCGTCGAAATTCAAGGCCAGACGCTGCTGGAAAAAGTCACCTTCGATATCAACCCCGGCGAAATCATTACCGTCATCGGTCCCAACGGCGCCGGCAAATCCACACTGGCCAAAGCCCTGTTGGGCATACAGCCTTTGAGTCGTGGAGAAGTACTGCGACGCCCTGGCCTGAAAATCGGGTACATGCCGCAGCGCTTTCATATCGACGCCTCTCTGCCCCTGACCGTCAAACGCTTCCTGCAACTTGCGCATAATCCGCAACGCTGGCGCGAAGCCTTACAAAGAGTCGACATGGAGCACCTCGCCAAGCAACCCATGCACACCTTGTCCGGTGGCGAACTGCAACGAGTATTGCTGGCGCGTGCGCTGCAGCGGGCGCCAGATTTATTGGTGCTGGATGAACCAGCGCAAGGTGTGGACGTCACGGGACAGGCGGAACTGTATCGTCTCATCCGTACGCTAAGGGACGAGTTGCATTGTGGCGCCCTGTTAGTCTCTCACGACCTTCACTTGGTAATGGCCTCTACGGATCAGGTGCTCTGTCTGAACCGACATATATGCTGCGCCGGGCACCCGGAGAAGGTCTCCAACGAACCCGCCTTCATCAATCTGTTCGGGGCTCAGGCGGCTCGCTCACTGGCGGTCTACCACCATCACCATGATCACCACCACCACGCCGACGGCACCGTCGCCGCCGGCAGTGAGTGCTCTCACGGCGGCCAACATGCTTGATATCCTCATTCCAGCCCTGCTGGGGGGCATAGGACTGGCCTTTATTACCGGCCCCTTGGGCTGCTTTGTAGTGTGGCGGCGCATGTCCTATTTCGGCGACACCTTGTCCCACTCCGCCTTGATGGGCGTCGCATTGGGCCTGATGCTGGAGGTGAACGTGAGCCTCGCTATCACCGCCGGCTGCGTGCTGATGGGCCTGACGCTGGCTCTGATGCAAAGACAGAAGCACATCGCTACGGATACATTGCTGGGTATTCTCGCCCATAGTTCCTTATCTCTGGGTCTGGTGGCGCTCAGTTTCATGCGGGATAAGCAAGTGGATCTGATGAGCTACCTGTTCGGCGACCTGCTGGCGCTCAACTATCAGGACGTCATGTGGATTTTCGCAGGCGCAATCGCCGCAATCGTTATACTCAGAATGCTTTGGCGCTCGCTGCTGATGATGACTCTTAATGAGGATCTCGCAGCCGTTGAGGGCTACAACATATTGCGCACACAGTTATTGCTGATGCTAATGATGTCTTTGGTGATCGCCCTCGCCATGAAAGTCGTGGGCGTGCTGCTGGTGACGTCATTACTGATTATCCCTGCAGCGGCGGCTCGCCCTTTCAGCGACACGCCAGAGAAAATGGCTGCTCTCGCTATCGCCAGCGGCGTGTTTGCGGTTGTCGCCGGTTTGAGCATGTCCTGGTGGTGGGACACTCCCGCCGGGCCGTCCGTTGTTGTCGCAGCATTTGTTTTGTTTTTAAGCAGCATGGGCGCGCATCGTCTACGCCGCGCCTGACCCAAAGCAAAGCCGGCGAGCATTGCGTTTCGCCGGCTGTGTTTCACGGTTGCTTTCAAAGCCTCAACTCCTTACTGTGATCATTCCACAAGCAGTCCCCGGATCTACCCAGGACGCGCTCCTGCGTTTCGCGTCGTGTTTTTACTTCTACTAAAACAAAGAGGCTAACGTGGACGACGGCTCTCTATTTGCGGAATCCAAGGCGATTGACCGCCTCCTGCACGCGTTTATCGGGTACGGCACTGGCGGCAATTCTCCCGCCGCGTTCATCCAGGCCTACACAGATTGGGTCAGTCATGCTGTGATGGCGCCCGGGAAACAGGCTGAACTGGCCAAAAACATCTCCCGCAACCTGCTGCGATATGGCGTCTATTGCGCCCGCGCAGTCGCCAATCAGAACCCTGAGCCGATTATTGAGCCGCTTCCCCAGGATATTCGCTTTCGCAACGAGGAGTGGAGGCATTTTCCATATAACCTTGCCTATCAGTGGTTCCTGCTTCATGAACAATGGTGGCATTACGCAACGACCGACTTTCCTGGCGTGTCGCCCCGTAACGAGAATATAGTGTCATTTTGCGCGCGTCAGTTACTGGATTTGTTGTCGCCTTCCAACGTTCCCTGGTTGAATCCTGAAGTCATCAAGAAAACCATGGAAAGCGGCGGCAAGAACTTTCTCGATGGTTTGGAGAACTGGCGTGAAGATGCGCAGCGCCTGCTCAATGGCGACCCGCCTGTCGGCTCAGAAAACTACAAGGTTGGCGAGAACCTCGCAGTGACTCCGGGCAAAGTGATTTATCGCAATCGCCTGATTGAACTGATTCAATACGCACCGACGACTCAGAGCACGTACACAGAGCCAGTACTTATCGTTCCCGCGTGGATCATGAAGTACTACATTCTCGATCTGTCGCCGCATAACTCCCTGGCGCGCTACCTGGTGGAGCAAGGTCATACAGTGTTTATGATTTCCTGGCTGAATCCGGATGGCAAAGATCGCAATCTCGGCATGCAGGATTATCTGCGTCTGGGCGTAATGGAAGCGCTGGACGCTATCTCCGCCATTGTTCCCGACGCGCCGCCGATACACGGCGTCGGCTATTGTCTCGGCGGCACCTTGCTCAGCATCGCTGCCGCCGCGATGGCGAGAGATGAAGATAAACGACTAGCCACCATCAGCCTTTTCGCCGCACAAACAGACTTCAAAGAAGCTGGCGAACTGATGTTGTTCATCAATGAAAGTCAGCTCACCTTCTTGGAAGACCTGATGTGGGAACAGGGCTACCTGGACGCCACGCAAATGTCCGGCGCTTTCATGATGCTGCGTTCGAAAGACCTGCTTTGGTCGCGCATCGTGCGCGAATATATGCTGGGCGAACGCAGTAAGATGAACGATCTGATGGCCTGGAATGCGGACACCACCCGAATGCCTTACCGTATGCACTCGCAATATCTGCGCAGTCTGTTTCTGAATAACGACCTCGCCGAAGGCCGATTTGAAGTGGACGACAGTCCGATATTCTTAAGGGACATCCGCATTCCCATCTTCGTCGTTGGCGCCACCAAAGATCATGTCGCCCCCTGGAAATCCGTCTATAAAATCCGTCGTCTCACTAGCTCCACAGAGATAACTTTTTTACTGACCAGTGGCGGCCACAACGCCGGCATCATCAGCGAACCCGGGCATCCGCGACGCAGTTACCAAATCAATACCCGATATGGCCAGGACCGCAACTACAGCCCCGACGACTGGCTTATAATAGCTCCCCGCCATGAGGGCTCCTGGTGGCCCGCATGGAATCAGTGGCTTCGGGATCACAGCAACAACGAACAAACTCCGCCTCCCCCTCTTGGCGCGCCGGATTGCGAATATCCGCAACTTTGTGATGCACCGGGCACTTATGTATATCAAAGATAAAGGCTTTCAGGCTTCCCCTTGATGCGAATAATAGGGAACTCTATAGTTACCGACTGTCACGAAAATGGAGTACGCTTCCAGCGGAAGTAGGTTGGTAACCGCCTGGGGGCGGCAATTATCCGGAGGATTCAATGCGGTCCCGCAATATGTACGGGTTTTTACTCTCTCTGCCATCGCTCCTGGCGCTGTTGGTTGGGCTATCGTTAACGGCCGCCATGGCCTATTTTTCCAATAAGCAGCAGGAGAAAGACGCTCATGCGCGCTTTGCTCAGGAAGCGCAGTTCATCGCTCAAATCGTGCGTCGGACATTTGAGCAGAATCGCGCCGCCGCGGAGCTATGGTTCCGCATGTGCAGCGCCCGCCCGGAATCAGAAGACGCAGCCACCGACGCGACACGGGTGTTCCTGCAGGGGTTTCCCAATATCAGCAGCATTGAGCATCTGCTCATCACAACCTCCGCCGATGATAGCCGCCGTTTCACCGTCACGGATATTAATAGCCTGCAGCCCCTGACGCTTAACGACATCAAGCGCGTCACCGAATTACCGGAACTCCAACCCGCCTTTGACGAGGCTTGGCGCAGCGGCGAAACTATCGCAACGCCGGTCACCCGGATCAATTCTCAGAACCCCGCTTATCGCGGCGAAGTCCGCTATATACGTCGCGTCAACGATATGCTCATCGCCATCAGTTTCGACCTGGAACATAGCTTGCAAAGCGCCATTGCTGATTACAACCCAGAGGGTTTCACCCTCTCTGTCTTTGATTTACTGCGCTACGCCAGCGACCCTTTGGTGAAACTGGTGCTGCCGCCGGATGGCGAGGATAATGTGAAGAAACGCAAATCCTGGCTGCACAGCGACACACTGGATCTACCTGAGCGGCAATGGCTGTTGCGCATTACGCCAAACCAGGCTTTCCATGATCAGGCCAACAATCGTTACACCGTCACCCTGTTTATTTCTGGCGCGATCATCAGCATTTTGTTGTCATTACTGCTCGCCCGTCCTACACGGAAGAATGAGGACAATAACAGCGAACAGGAAGGGTTATAGGAAAACCGCGCCAGCTACTGCTGATTGCGGTAGCTGGCCGGACTTTCTCCGGTCCAGCGTTTGAAAGCGCGACTGAAAGCGCTTAGCTCGGAAAAACCCAGCAAAAAGGCGATTTCACTAAGTGAATACTTCCCTTTTTGCAGATAGTCCAACGCCTTGTCCTTACGCACCTGCTCCACCAGCTCCTGAAATGAAACGCCTTCCTGCTTCAGTTTTCTGTACAGGGTGTGGCGCGACATGTTCATTTTCTCCGCCACTTTTTCCGCTTCAATATCGCCGCGCGATAAACGCTTGGCGACTATCGCCTTCACTTTATGCGATACCGTGCGGCGCAGGGACAGCTTCTGCAATAACGCCTCCACCTGACGCGTCAGCGCCTGGTGCAGATAAGGATTGCGTTGAGGTAATTCAAAGTTAAGGAAATCTTTGTTGAAAGCGAGATAGCAACATGGCTGACTGAAGCTCACTGGGCACTGAAAAATACGTTCGTATTCAGCCACATACTCAGGCTCTGAGTGAGAAAAGCCCACTTTGGTCAAGAAGATCTTTTCACTGACAAAGCGCCTCGCCCGGGTCACGGACAGCGCCAGCATCCGGTCCATACCCGCACGGTGGTAATACTCCGGGCGTTCGCAGTGGTACTCCATCACGGCGTCATCGCCCTGTAAATGAAACTCCGTGCGCACTCCCTCATTCACCAGCGCGGACAGACGCACATATTGTTTCAAGCCTTGCTCCAGGGTGCGGTTGTTGAAGATGATATGACCAATCACTCCCATCCGTCGTGAGTCAACCCACTCCCCCACATGCAGGCCAACCGCAGGATCTTTTAGCCCACTCTCCGCACGCGACCACAGCAGATTGTACGCCGGTAAAGAGACGCGATAGTCCTGATCCTCCAGCATGGAGAGATCCAGCTCAGCCTCATCCGCCAGCGCATTGACATCCATCCCTCGCTCGGCAAGCCAAAAGCAAAGCGCTTTAACGGTGGAACCGGCGACAGTAGGCTGATCCATATCGACTAATCTCAACCATTCAAATGGAACTGTTAATTATTATTAGCGGCCAATATAACAATCATCCACACATGGCGGTATGAGTCGGCGGCGATTTTTCCGCAACAATGCAGACGCTGTAGCAATTACAGAAGACGCAAACCATAATCGCGCAAAGTTGCAACAGAATGTCAAAAGCTTAACACAGGCAGTCAAGCCGGTTTTCTTTCGCCTTGGTAATATGAATCCCGTAAACGTGAAGCAGTAGCCATCGTTTAACTGTGTTTTCAGGCCCTAGAGAACCGACTCAGGCCACTTGACTTAGGGAGAGACAAGTATGATGTATGATGAAAATTGGAAAGTCTGTGTTCCAAATACTGACCAAGAGCAAGCAAATTTTGCAGCGTTGGACGAGTATCTCAACAGCATCTACTACTGTTGACACCCTTTGGACTCCAGCCTGATGAAAGTGCACAATTCCTGCCGCGAAATTTATTTCGCGGTTTTTTTTGCCTTGAATAAGGCGCTTCTCTGAAGTTTCCTCTCTTCTCCTTCTTTGACCCTCGCATCTTAGTTCGCCGCCCACTTCTCCTTAACTAAATTTATCTTTAGCACTCAGGATCATTTTGCTATGTTGCTGAGCAGCAACTACTTTTAGGATTAGGGAGAAAATCATGTCGATAAGCAGATTTCTTGTACTCAGCGTTTTAGCCATGCCGGCGTTCGCTGCGGAGCAAACTAATTATGATCGCGTTCAACTCTCCACCGAAGCCAAAGGCGAACTGGAGAACGACATCATGCGCGTCGTACTACACTCCCAATCACAGCAAAAAACCGCACAACAGGCGGCGGATGACGTAAACAAAGCCATGCGTTGGGCGCTGGATGAAGTAAAATCCGCCAAGAGTGTGAAGTACCAGACCCAGGACTACCGCACTGATCCCCGCTACAAAGAGCAAAAAATCGTAGCCTGGAATGCGGAACAGTCCCTGAAGCTGGAAAGTAAAGATATCGAAGCGCTGTCCGGCCTTATTGGCGAACTGCAGGAGCGTTTGAAAGTACAAAATGTGGAGTTCGACGCCTCTGACGCCCTGAAAGCGGCCAAAGAAAATGAGCTTATCGGCGAGGCGCTGAAATCATTTGGCGAGCGCGCCAAGTTGATTACCTCCCAATTGGGAGCTCAGAGCTACAAAATCGTAAACATGAATATTTCAAGCAGCGGTCCCGTCTACTACGCGCGCCAAGAAATGCGCAGCTTCGGCGCAGCCAAAATGGCCGAGATGGCGACGCCTGCCGTAGCAGCCGGTACGCAAACGGTCACCATGACCGTCAATGGCGAAATCGAACTGGTGCGGTAACGCTTGGCGTCCTTCGGACGACGCCGCAGCTTGAAGACAGTCAGGATGTGCAACAATGGCGGTTAAGTCCAAACCTTTTGAATTTCTCGGCGCGCAGGTCGCGCCGGGACATCGTCAACAATTCGAGCTTCCTGTCGGACAGCTCTACACCCAAACCGATGTATCCATCCCTGTCGAAGTTGTGCACGGCAGGTCCAAAGGTCCGCGCCTGCTGATTTGCGCCGCTATCCATGGCGACGAACTCAATGGCGTCGAAATCGTACGGCGAGTATTACACGCCCCCTGGCTGAAAAATCTGAAAGGGACCCTGATCGCCGTTCCCATCGTGAACGTGCTGGGCACCATTCATCGATCCCGTTACTTACCTGACCGACGCGATCTCAATCGATGCTTTCCCGGTAGCGAGAAAGGCTCACTGGCGGCGCGTATGGCGCACCTGTTCACCACCTGCGTATTGCAACAGGCGGATTACGCCATTGACCTTCATACAGGCGCTATCGATCGCAGCAATCTTCCGCAAATAAGGGTGCACCTGGACAATCAGAAAGCGGCGGATCTGGCGCATATGTTTGGCGTGCCGGTGATTATTGACGCGGAAATCCGTGACGGCTCCTTTCGCGGCGCCGGAGACGACCTTGGCGTACCGATCATCACCTACGAAGCCGGTGAAGCGCTGCGCTTTGATGAGAACTGCATCGCCGCCGGCGTTCGTGGCGTGCGCCGGGTGATGGAAGAACTGGGCATGATCAAGATGCGCGTGAAAGGCAGAGCCAAAGCCACGCCTGTGGTGGCGCGCTCCTCACAGTGGGTGCGGGCGCCGGTAGGCGGATTTCTGCGTGCTTTGAAACCCCTGGGAAGTCGGGTTAACAAAGGAGACTTGCTGGGTTATCTGAATGGCCCCCTGGACAGCCAGGGCGAACCCATTTTATCGCCCTGCTCCGGCATTGTCATAGGACGCAGCAATCTGCCTCTGGCCCATGAAGGCGAGGCGATATTTCACATTGCGCGCTTTAATCAGGTGGATTTGGCGGAGCAGGTCGTGGAAACCTTTCACTCTGACATGGAGGATCATATTTCTCGCAGCGAGGCGCCTATCACCTGACAAACGCCTGTGCGACGGTCGCCGCGATATGCGGCGCCCGATCCGGCAGCTTGGTTACAGCGCCCGACGGCTATGCACCAGCGTGAGGAATTCACTGCGAGTAGAAGGATTGTTGCGCATGGAGCCCAACATGACGGACGAACTCATTACAGAGTTCTGCTTCTCCACCCCTCGCATCATCATACACATGTGACGCGCTTCAATAATGACGCCAACGCCATGTGCATTGGTGACTTCCAACACCGCTTCCGCGATCTGTCGAGTGAGATTCTCCTGAATCTGCATCCGACGGGCGAACATATCCACGATGCGCGCAAATTTCGATAAGCCCAACACTTTGCCATTTGGTATGTAGGCAATGTGACAGCGCCCGATAAAAGGCAGCAAGTGGTGTTCGCACAGGGAGTACAATTCGATGTCCTTGACCAGGACCATTTCGTCCGTATCTGACTCGAACACCGCCCCATTGGTGACTTCCTCTAACGACTGGTTATAGCCGCGACACAGGAACTGCATCGCTTTGGCGGCGCGCTTAGGCGTATCGCGCAGTCCCTCACGATTAACGTCTTCTCCGAGGGATTCAATAATTGCGCTGTACTGCGCGACCAGTTTGTCTAACATGTTGGTTCCTCTACATTACCTATGGATCAGTATGATCAACGGATATGACGTCCGCCATCGAGCTTGATTTCCCGCCCGGTCATATACGAGCAGTCCAGGATAAAGGCGATTGCCTGCCAGACCACGTCGGGACCGGGCTCGATCCCAAGGGCGGACTTCCTTAAGGTTTTAGTTCGGTAGTCCGGATCGTCGCCGTCATTGAACATCAATAACGACGGAGCGATAGTGTTTACCTTGATATGCGGCGCGTAGCGCTTGGCGAAAGATCGGGTCATGCTTTCCATGCCCCCTTTCGCCGCGGCGTACGCAATATGGTTGTCACTTCCTTTTTCAACCACGTAATCGGAAATATGAATGATATCGGACCATGGGTTACGTCCCTGCTCCAGCAGGTCGTAACAGTGCATATTCAGCAGGTAAGGCGCCGTCATGTGTATCGCCACCATATCCTGCATCACCGCCCGGTAGTCCGTATCCTCACTCCGGTCGGGAGCCCATGAGGACGCGTTATGTATCAACGCCCTCAGCGGACCCACTTCCTCCTTTAACCGTCGTATCAGCCGTTCGACGGAGCTTTGTTCCGTAAAGTCCACCTGCAGACAAATCGCGCCGCGTTCCCGCAAATCAGCAATCTCCGACCGCTCGGAGCGATAAGTCATGGCGACCCGCTCGCCTTTATCAAGCAGCCGCTGCAGACAATGGAGCCCAACCCTTTGGGCCGCTCCGGTTATTAATATTGTTCCTTGGCTAGTCCAATTCACCACACAAACCTGTATCCAATGAATTCATGTCCAGTAGGCTGCGGCGCCGGCCGCATACCCTTTATGTCATCCTCAAGCGTCAGCGCTCCCAGGCCGAACTTGTAATCGCGGAGTTACTCCGCTATCAGCCAGTCAGCGCTACAGGAGGCTTTTGGATCGCCGCGAAGGGCTTCGCTGAGGTGCGCCCAACCCGCCTGCAGTTGCTCATCGAGCCGCCAGGGCGGATTGACCACAAGCATACCACTTCCGTACATTCCGCGCGCCACCGGCGTTAAGATCAACTCGCTGTGTAGCGTCTTTTGCAAAGGAAGCTGGCGCATCAACTCAAGCATTTGTTCGTGACGCTTCTCCGCAAGTATGGGATACCAGATGGCGATGACCGCGTTAGACCACTTCTTGGTCAGTTTGCTTATATAGGTGGGAATACGTTGATAGTCGTCCTTCAGCTCATAGCTGGGATCAATCATCACCAGTCCGCGCTTCTCCGGTGGCGGCGACATCGCCATAACGCCCTCGAAGCCATCTCTTTGGTGAATATGGATTTGCCTGCTCCGGCCGAATTGACGCTTAAGTTCCGCGTATTCTTTAGGATGCAGCTCGCACAAAGCCAACTGGTCCGTCTCACGCAGGAAACCAGCGGCGATAGCCGGAGAGCCGGGATAGCGGGTCAGTTTTCCAGCGTCGGGGTTCAACCCTCTCACCGCCGCCAAATAGGCGTCGAATTCCGGCGGACAGGTCCCCTTGGCCTGCATCAGCGGCAAAATGCCCGCTGTCCACTCTGAGGTCTTTTGCGCTTCCTCAGAGGTCAGGTCATAGTCGCCGCGACCTGCATGGGTTTCCAGATAGCGCCAGGGCGTGGATTTTTTACACAGCGCCTGCAGCAATAAAGACAGCACCCAATGCTTGTGCGCATCGGCGAAGTTGCCTGCGTGATAGACATGTTGATAGCTCAGCATAAAGGGCGCTGACTCCTTCCCCTGAAAAAGCCGCCTATTTTAGGTGGTCCGACGTTGAATGTCGCCTTTTCAGCATTATATCTGACCTATGGCAATGCCCGCCCGACCTTGGGCTGCATATTCTAACGGCAATGAGACGCAGGGTCTGTGAAGGTTGGTAAAAATCTATGGAATTCAAAGACTATTACAAGATTCTCGGCGTCGCGGAAGCAGCGTCCGCCGATGACGTCAAAAAAGCGTACCGCAAACTCGCCCGTAAGTATCATCCGGACGTCAGTAAAGAAAAGGATGCGGAGGTCAGATTCAAAGAAGTCGGCGAAGCTTATGAGGTATTGAAAGACCCGGAAAAACGCGCGGAGTACGATCAACTCAAGCGTATGGGCGCCTATGGCGAAGATGGCCGTTTTCGCCCGCCGCCAGATTGGGAGTCCGCTTCAAACTTCAACGGCGGCGGCTTCACCGAGGCGGACGCGCGCCACTTCAGCGACTTTTTCGAGTCCATCTTCGGTCGCGGCGGCTCCGCCCATCGCACCTATAAGCAGGGTCATCAGCAGAGCTTCCGCATGCGCGGCGAGGACGTGCACGCCAAAATCGCCTTGTTCCTGGAAGAAGCCTTCCACGGGTGTGAGAAACAAGTTCAGGTGCAAGTGCCGGAGATCGACGAATACGGACTGGTAGGTCATCGCAGCAAATCTCTCAATGTAAAAATTCCAGCCGGCATGGGACCCGGACAGCACATCCGTTTGCGCGGTCAGGGCGCGGCGGGGTTTGGCGGCGCTGAGAACGGCGACCTGTTTCTGGAAGTGGAGCTCGCGCCCCACCCGGTGTACTCCGTCGACGGCAAGGATATTTACCTGACTCTACCCGTCTCGCCATGGGAAGCTGCACTGGGCGCCACTGTGACAGCGCCAACATTAAGCGGTAAGGTCAACGTGAAAGTCCCCAAAGGCGCCAGCAGCGGACAAAAGCTGAGACTGAAAGGCAAAGGGTTGCCCGGCAATCCCGCCGGAGACCAGATAATCGTACTGCAGGTAACATTGCCCAAGTCCCATAGCGCCGATGCGGAAGCGCTTTATAAGGAGCTTGCGGAAAAAGAAAAATCCTATAATCCGCGCAGCAAGTTGGGGGTGTGAGAGATGACGCGTAAAACGATCATCGGCACGGTGGAAGTGCTTGGACAAAGCGACACCTACACGTTGCGCGAATTATGCGAGCGCGGCGGCGTCAACGCCGAGTTCATTATCGAGCTGGTCAGTTATGGGGTCATCGCGCCCGTGGAGGAGCGGCCCGCCCACCAATGGCAGTTCGATACGCTGGCATTGGCGCGATTAAGTCGGGCGATGCGCCTGCAGCGTGACCTGCAACTCAACCTGCCCGGGCTCGCCATGTCACTGGACTTGTTGGATGAGGTCAACGAACTCAGACGCGAAGTGACGCGACTGAACCAACAACTCAGCCGTCTGATTGCGGATTAAGGCAGGGGAAACCACAACGAAAAAGGCCGGCGTTTAAGCCGGCCTTTTTGCTATTCAGCGCCCTGAGTCAGGTGCTGATGATAGTTTTTGCGCTTCAGCTTTTTCTCAGCCTGACGCTTCTTGATGGCTTTGGCCGCTTCAGAGCCGATGTGCTCTTCTCCGCGCGACTTAGCCAGTTCGATCTGCTGCTCACGCGCTGCGAAACGGCGAAGCTGGTCTTCGGAGACCTTATCATAACAATGAGGACAGCTGACGCCCTTCTTGTAATGCTCGCTCTGCATATCTTCCGCGCTGATCGGCATACGACAGGCGTGACACTGGTCATAGCTGCCTTTGTTGAGGCCGTGATCCACCGCCACCCGGTTGTCGAATACGAAGCACTCGCCCTCCCAGGTTGATTCTTCCTGAGGCACTTCCTCCAGATACTTCAGAATGCCGCCTTCCAAATGATAAACATCCTCAAAACCCAGCTCTTTCAAGTAAGCAGTGGATTTCTCACAGCGAATGCCGCCAGTGCAATACATCGCCACTTTTTTATGTTTGGCTGGATCAAGATTGCTTTTGACGTAATCTGGAAACTCACGAAACGTTTCCGTATTCGGATTGATCGCATTCTTAAACTTGCCGATTTGCACTTCGTAATCGTTACGGGTGTCGATCAGCAACACCTCAGGATCGGTAATCAGCGCATTCCAATCCTGCGGTTTGACATAAGTGCCCACCACACGTTTTGGATCAATGCCCTCCACGCCCATGGTGACGATTTCTTTCTTCAGTTTGACTTTGGTGCGATAGAACGGAATGTTCTCATCGTAGGATTCTTTGTAGCTCAAGTCCGCCATACGAGGATCGGACTTCAGCCAGGCCAGCAGCGCATCCATCCCCTCGCGGGTTCCGGAGACCGTGCCGTTTACGCCTTCGCGGGCCAGCAACAGGGTGCCTTTGATTTCATTTTTCTCCATGACTTCAAGCAATGGAGCGCGCAGCGCCTCAAAGTCGTCGAGGGCGACGAACTTGTACAGCGCACAGATAACATACTGTGACATTCACTTTTCCTATATTGCGTGCTGGAACGTAAAACCAGAGCAAAAAATTTGCGGGCGACATTATACTCAAATTTTAACCAATCGCACGTCGGAAAACCGTAACCGCTAAAAAGTATGTCATTAAGTTACGTCTTCCCACTCGGAGCCAGTTAGAATGGGGAGCCCGGCGCCAGGATCTGTCGGCGCCGTCTGGTTAGCTTGTATTTACCGGCCATGACCGGCTTTATGACCGCAAATAACCAACTCTTATCATCGCTGGAGGCGATATTATGTCTATATCCATGTACCAGACTTCCGTCCCCATCTTCATCCGCATGCTTGGCAACCTCAACCAGATCCTGGAGAAAGCCGCCGCTCACGCGGAGAAAAAAGGCTTCGACCCTCAAAATCTGGTTAATTACCGCCTGTATCCAGATATGCTGCCGCTTTCTTCTCAGATTCAGATCGCCACCGATACGGTGAAAGGCTGCGTCGCGCGGCTCTCCGGCCAGCAGCCGCCGGTCTTCGAGGACAACGAGACCACATTGGCGGAGTTATCCGCCCGACTCACCAAGACCATTGATTACGTAAAAACCTTCACGTCAGAGCAGATCGACAATACGGAAGAAAAGACCATTCAACTGAAACTGGGTTCTTACACACCAACTTTCACTGGTCAGCGCTACCTGCTGCACTTCGTGCTTCCCAATCTGTATTTCCACATCACCACCGCCTACGCCATCCTGCGTCATAACGGTGTGGAAATTGGCAAAGCCGATTACTTGGGCGTTGAATAATTCTCGCCTGAATCTTCTTGCTCCGGCCCGGCGGCCGGAGTTTCCGCATCCTCACGTTGCTGGATACGCCAAAGATTGGCGTATACGCCGTTGCGCGCCAGCAGTTCAGAGTGAGTCCCCTGCTCAGCAACTTTTCCTTCCTGCAGCACCACGATCAAGTCAGCGTCGATAACCGTAGACAGCCGGTGGGCGATCACCAGACTGGTCTGCCCCTGAGAGACCTCCCTGATCGCCTGCAACACGCTTTGTTCGGACTTGCTGTCCAACGAAGAGGTCGCCTCGTCAAACACCAGTATGGGCGGGTTCTTCAAAATCGCGCGAGCAATAGCGACCCTTTGTTTTTCACCCCCACTCAACTTCAATCCACGCTCGCCCACCAGCGTACTCGCGCCCTCCGGCAAACGTTGGATAAACTCTTCCAGATGCGCCATACGGATAGCTCGCCACACGTCTTCCTCGGTCGCATCAATCCGACCATAACGGATGTTTTCGTATATGGTGTCGTTAAACAGCACCGTATCCTGAGGCACAATCGCAATCGCGGAGCGCAGTGACTTCAACGCCACCTCCCGAATGTCCTGCCCATCCACTTTTATGGCGCCGCCATTAACGTCATAGAAACGGAACAGCAGTTTGACCAGCGTCGACTTCCCCGCCCCGCTGCCTCCCACCACCGCTACTTTGCGCTGCGGTTCAATGCGGAAGCTAACGCCTTGCAATATGGGGCGTTGGGTCGAGTAGCCGAAATGGACGTCAGAAAATTCAAGCGCCCCCTGTCCGACCTGCAACTCCGGCGCGCCCACTTTGTCAGGCACTTGCGAGGATCTGCGCAACAGTACGAACAGTTGCTCAATGTTGGCGAGCGAACCTTTCATCTCGCGATAGATAAAACCCAGGAAATTCAGCGGCATGAATAGCTGCATCATAAAAGCGTTGATAAGGGCGAAGTCACCTAAGGTCATCTCTCCCGCCACGACATTTTGCGCAGCGAGAATCATCATCGATGTCATTGCCAGCGCCACAATAAACGCCTGCCCGCCGTTCAGTACGAATAGCGACAGGCGGTTCTTGCGCCGCGCCCGCTCCCAGCGCGCCAGGTCGGCGTCATAGCGCTGCGCTTCGTATTCTTCATTGGTGAAATATTTCACTGTCTCGTAGTTGAGCAGACTGTCCACCACCCGGGTATTGCTTTCAGAATCCGCGCGATTGGCTTCCCGCACATGCTCCGTACGCCAATCCGTCGCCACCACGGAGTATGCGACGTACAACACCACGGCGACAAAGGTGATCAGCGCGAACCACAGGGAGTAGTTCATCAACAGCAGACCGATCACCATGAGGATTTCCAGCAGCGTGGGCGCGATATTGAACACCATAAACCGCATCAGAAAGCTGATGCCGGACAGCCCTCGCTCGATATCCCGAGACAGGCCGCCGGTATTGCGATTCAAGTGAAAATCCAGATCCAGGGAGTGCAAATGCTGAAACGCCTGCAAGCCGATGCGCCGCATGGCCCGCTCCGTCACTCTTCCAAATAACGCATCGCGCACTTCGCCGAACAGCACATTGCCGAGCCTTGCCGCGCCATAGGCCAACAGCAACGCCAGCGGCAATCCCACCACGATGTTGGCGCGCCCCGAATCGAGGCCATCGATAATGTACTTAAGTATAAACGGCAAGCCGACGCTCGCGCCCTTCGCCCCCATCAGACATAACAAAGCCAATGAAACCCGGCGTTTATGCTCAAGCAGATAAGGCCACAAAGAACGGAGAGTTTTGATCCCCGCTTCGTTGTCCGGCGCATCGATGGCGGAACTGGAACGTCGCATAATGATATATCAGTCGTTAACAGGGTCAGTGTTGGGCTACAGCCTGCATTAGGACGCGCCGGCGGATATCGCTAAATATAAGTGCGTCACGCGCTTTCAGCGCGGACTGGGAACCCATCACTATAACAAGTACTTATAGCGCATTCCCCGCCAATTCTCTTATTGCGATTCAGGATCACTAGTATTCTCAGACAACTTAAATGCAACGGTGTCCACGTTAATTCGCGCGCCAACAAGAAGAGGTTTATTGATTTTCTGACGGATCAGACCGAATCGCCATAAGCAACATAACATTTTGTTTACAAAGAAAATTCAATTTTATAAAGTCACTCACACCCACCTACCGATAATGCAAAGGAGAGCAGCCCCCAGGCGAACGAAATTAAGTCGATTTCTGAGGCCTTGGGTCTTGAATACGCCGTACTTTCTTGTACCCGCCACGCCTCATACAAGCTAACAATAAATAATACAAAGCAGAGGGAGCATTACTGCGACATTTTTACAGGGAGAATGCTGTGACTCATTCCAATAAAAACAGTCTCTTACGTCGTTCTATCGCACTTACTATCTTAACCAGCGCACAAGCCCTGGCGGGGCCGCTGCCTGCGCCTGTGGTCGATTCGGATTATTATGATCAAGGCGTCCCAGACCCAGCTAAATATGAACTGGGCCGCATGCTTTTTTTCGACAAAATCATGAGCGGTAACCGCAACATATCCTGCGCCACTTGCCATAACCCATTGCTGGCGACCACTGACGGCCTGTCTCTGGGCATCGGCGAAGGAGGTCAGTTTATCGGACCTTATCGCACCACCGGGTCAGGCGACGACGCCGTCCCCGGTCGTATTGGGAGACATGCCCCTCATCTTTATAACCTGGGCGCGCGGGAGTTCATTCATCTCAACTGGCAAGGCATCATGAAGGGCAATGCGGAAAAACCAAGTGAAATCAGCATCCCGGCCGGCCCGGAAAAGCCGGGCGGATTGGATAACGTGTTAGCTGGGCAGGCGCTGTTCCCTATCGCCAACATCAATGAGATGATCGGGCAACGCGGCGAGAATGAAATCGCCGACTCCGTTCGCCCCGGCAATGGCCGCTTCCGTCCCATCTGGGAGGGTTATCTGAAGCGCATCCGCGCCATTCCCGAATATGTCGAGTTATTTCAGGCCGCATATCCCAATATCAGCCTGCCTGACGATATCAAGATCGCGCATTATGCAAACGCTATCGCCGCATTCGAGACCAGTGCTTTCCGCGCGGACAACAGTCGCTTCGACCAATACCTGCGAGGCGACGTTGAGGCTCTCAGCCCTCGGGAGGTCGAAGGTATGAATCTGTTCTATGGCGCTGCGGGTTGTGATAGTTGTCATAGTGGTAAATTCCAGAGCGATCACAGTTTCCACAACATCGCCATGCCGCAAATCGGCCCCGGACCGGAGGCGCGCATGCCGTTGGAGGATCGAGGCCGGACGGAAGCCAGTCGTGAGCAAAGCGACTTCGCCAAGTTCAAGACCCCCTCGCTGCGCAATGTCGCTCACACTGCTCCCTACGGTCACAGTGGCGCTTTCGCGACGTTAGAAGGCGTGGTCAGGCATCACCTGAATACGCTGGAGTCATTGGACAACTACGACACCTCTCAAGTGTTGATGCCCTCTCGCAGTGATCTGGATGAGATTGACTTCCAGGGTTACGAGGACATTTCCTTACGGGATAAGATCGCCCAGAACAACGAGCTTCGACCCGTCCCGTTATCGGATGCGGAAGTCAGCGCGCTGATCGCTTTCCTGCATACGTTGACGGATACTGAAAGCCTTAACCTGCACAAGCTGATTCCCAGTCGAGTGCCTAGCGGTATTGCCGTCAGCGATTGATATTGCATCATCTACATCAGGGTATCCGCAGTTTGTTCCGCGGATACCACTCGATTACGCCCCGCGCCTTTGGCGGCATACAACGCCTTATCCACCCTGGCGATAAACGCCTCCATTGCCTCACCTTCCTCCAGTTGCGCAGCCCCAAGGGAGATCGTCACCCGAAACTCCGGCGCAACCTCGGGGAAAGGAATATCCATCACCGCTCGCCGCAAACGTTCCGCTGTTATAAAGGCGCCGTCAATGGGGGTTTGCGGCAGAATCAATAAAAACTCTTCACCGCCATATCGGCCCAGGCAGTCGATGGAGCGCACCAGAGACTGCATGGTTTCCGCGACTTTTTTCAACACGGCGTCTCCCGCCTGATGACCATAGGAATCGTTGATGCGTTTGAAGTGGTCAATATCAAGCAGGCACAGAGATAAGGCTCCAGAGCTGCGCCGACAGCGACTGTATTCATTGGAGAGCTGCTTCATCAGTTCACGGCGGGTACAGAGGCCCGTCAGCTCATCGGTGCTGGCCATGACGCTGATTTTTTCCAAAGCTTCATTCAGCTGATGATTCTTAACCCGCAGGCTCGACCGTAATTTACTGATAAAGCCGCCAATCAGAGCCACCTGCGCCATCACCATAAACAGCGCTGTAAGCAAGACAAATTCAGAAGTCGGCGTCACTAAACGCGGCTTTAGCCATAACAGTAAACCAAGCAACGCCAAGTAGCCGCCGAAGTATGACGCCGCTACGCGAATATAACGCTTAGTGTCGATCCCCAGGATACCGTACAGCAGGGGGATGATAGCCACCATCGCCACTGCGCTGCGGGCTTGATTGTCTTCCATGAAATACATGAGATAAAGAGGCGGAAACAGTGAAACGAGCATTTGTTCTTCTGTGAGATTGGGGTCTTTCCGGCGCAGATTCCAGTTACTTAGAAAACACAGATAGAATCCGCCATTGACCGCAACGCTCATAATTAGAAAATGCAGCGCATACTGAAATTCAAGCAAATCCGACGCCCACCCCGCCAATGCGACGGAGAAGGTAAGGAGGTAAGACCCAAACGTCATCAAGGTACGCCGTTTGCGAATGAATTGATGACTTTTGATACGCTCGTCCAGACTGCTGCTCACTTTCCCTTCGCGCCCCTTTCCTTTCGGTTGATATCAACGCCCCGGAAACGCTTTACACTTCCCCGGACGCCAAAGGAACGGAACCGCTTAATCCGTCACGCAGCGAACGCCAACCCCGCTTCCTGCCCATTACGCCATTTCACTTCCGCAAATCGCTCTCCCCATAGAGGATGCCGAACGGTGACGCGATTGTGAGCGCTGATGGCGCCGACCGCCTCCAGGCGCGCGCCTGCTCCAGAATAATCCAACACCCGACAGCGTTCGCCTGTCCCCGTAAGAGTAGCGCTCTCTGCGGCGTCGTCCACTAGAATACGTTCGCATCTGCGAGGATAGAACAATGGAGTGCGATCATTAAACGCAGCGTACAAATTGCCCTTATTCAGCCCGGAACCTTTGTTATCCGCCCGAATTTTCGCGCAGTGATGAATCTTCTCATTCACTCCCAGCTCCAGGCCCAGTTCTTCCCGCTGCTGCGGACCAATAGGCCGACAGAACTCACCCATAGCAGAGTAAATGCCCTTAAACTCATCATGCAGAGCGCCCATTTCACGATGCTCTTCCTCTGTCGACATCACCATAGACGGGTCTATGTGGAGGCCATGAACCCGGGCTTGCTCACTCATGAACGCCAGCGTCAGATCAGATAATTCCGCTTCGCTGTATCCACCGCCCACGTCAGAATGATTACCCGGCAACCAAACCTGTAATATTCGCTGGTTGTCGCGGTCGCGACGCAACTCGGAGGCGTCTGGATGATGGGTCCACAAGTCTGGAGAAAAGGGTTTGCGCAGCTCATCAATCGCCAAAGCCTGTACAGCAAACTTCACTGTGTCGGATAACTGGGTGTCATGAAACCCCACCCAGCGTCGAGTTAAAGTCCGCAATCCGGCGATGGGTGCGCCCAAAGCGCCCACGGTGTCCCATACCCCCATGAACTCAATCTCCACGCGACGATTCTGGCTTTCCACCAGGTCAATCAAGCGTCGTGCGGTGTATGCTTGCGCTAACTGCTCACGCTCTTCCGGGCGGGTGCGATAATAGCGGTAGGCTAAAGGAAAATTCTTCATTTCGTATTTCGGCAGCAGACCGAACAAATGAACGAAGCCGGCCAAAGATCTGACTGTATAAGCGCCCCGGCTGAACCCAAACATATATATACGATCGCCGTCCGACCAGTTGTTAGCCAGAAAACGATAGGCGTCCATAACATTCGCGGACAAACCGACACCCAGCACACCACCCACCAAACGATCCCATACGCCGTTCACGCCAACGCCCATGTCGTAAAACACGACCTGATGGGCGCCCTGGTGACAAGGCGTAATTGAACGCACAAGTTTGAGTACATTAGTAGGATGACCGTTCACATCCTGTTCTGACTCTGGTCTGTTCCAAGTACCATCGCAGCAAACAACTATCGACTTGCCCATACATCCATCCCCCCCGTTATGCATTGCGGGCCGGTCTTCGATCCTTGTCGGCGCAGGCAAGCGAAAGGTCAATCGCGCGTTCTCCAGCGGAATCGAAGAGGCATCAACGATCAGGGAAATTACGCCGTCAATTTCCCTTTACACATGTTTAAAAAATAGTCTACCGCACTGGAAATGCAATACTCCCCAAGGCCCGCCGCCACATGGCCGAGAACGTTAGAAGTTATTGAAAGTCACTTTGGGGCGACTAAAAATGAGTGTCATGTTTCTTTACACTCAAATCCTCACAACGAACGTAACTGCTTGATTTAAAATGTATGGCACGTGTATTGCTTAAACAGATCCGAAATTCATTACAACCTCAAAGACACTCAATTAACGGAGTAACGACATGTTCAAATTTATCGCAAAAAGCGTACTGGTCTCTGGCCTGGCGGTTTCTTCAGCATACGCAAGCACCATTTCCTGGGACCTGAACGATGGCGTTGCTTACGGTTCTTATAATAATTCTCTCTCTTACTCTAAAGACGGCCTGGGCCTGACTGTTACTGCCTGGAGCGACACCAAAGGCTCTTCCGACAACAAAATCGAAGACGCTCGTCTGGGACGTTGGGACGGCCTTGGCGTCTGTAATGACGACGAGTACAGCAAAGACCGCTGCGCCTCCCCTGAACACTCTACCGACAACGATAGCGGTTATGGCGCGGACTACGACATGATCATGCTGTCTTTCTCTGAAGCCGTTAACCTGAGCTCTTTCAAAAACGGCTGGTACTCCTACGACTCTGACGTTTCCATTCTGGCTTACACTGGCGGCGCTTCCGCTTACGACCTGAACGACAAAGAGTGGAACGAACTGCTGGGCGACGGCTGGAGCGTGGCTGGCAACTATGCCGACACCAAGAAAAACGAAACCGCTACTGGTACGGACATCGCTTCCAAATTCTGGTTGATTGGGGCATACAACCCAGCCTTCGGTGAATCCTGGTCTTCTTACAATGACCACTTCAAACTGAGAAAAGTCACCATCGAAACTGTCGACGTTCCAGAGCCTGCGACTGTCGCACTGATCGGCCTGGGCTTGGCTGGTCTGGGCTTGTCACGTCGTCGCAAAGCGGCATAATTTTCTTCTGATAATAAAGCCGGCCACGCCGGCTTTTTTTATATCTCAACCTTGGCCTCATTCACCCTTTTCACGCTTTAACAGTACCTGTCGTAATTCTTCCAGTTGTTTCCGCAACGCAGTCGCCTCATTAACCTCTAATCCAGAAGCACACAGCACCTGTTGCGGGATACACTCCGCGGAGTCTCTTAGTTTCTTTCCCGCTTCAGTCAGATATAAACGCACAACTCTCTCGTCTTCAGTTGAGCGTATGCGTTGCAGTAGTCCTTCCTTGTCGAGTCGTTTAACTACAGGGCTTAACGCACCAAGGTCTTGCGTCAATCGTTTCGCCAGCTCGGAAGAGGTCAACCCCTCTTGTTCCCATAGCACCAGCATGATCAGATACTGCGGATAGGTCAGCCCCAACTCGTTCAACAATGGCTTATAGAGTTTACTCATCGCCAGTGATGTGGAGTAAAGAGCGAAACACAGTTGCTCGCCAAGTCTCAGGGCTTTTCCAGGAGAGGTCGTCATAGTCATCATTCTCTTTTTCTTAGTCGTTCCACACACAACGGGGAAAACGGCTAGAATTTATATTATCCGCATTCTGCTAAACGTATTTTACGCCAACCCTCCTGTGGACCGAGACAGAGAATTAGGCGTGCGCATTGGCAAGGCGTGAAAAAGTTGCAGTATGCCCTTATAGTCTGATGTTTAAATCCTATTGGGAATATCCCATGCGAGGATTCGCCTTCCATCGCAATTCACCCGACAATCGGGATCTTCCGCCTGAATTGCGAGACGAGCTGGAACAACAGCGTAAACGGGATCTGGCCAACCGCCAGCGTCCCGGGATACTGTTCTATCCCGCCGCCTGGGTATTCATTTCCGCCGCGATCATGTTTACCTCACCCACGCCAGAGAAGTCCCTTTGGCTCGCCTATGTCGCGCTGCTGATCCTTGCCGTATCGGGTTATCGTTATTATGCAATGCGCCAATTCATGCGCAAACTCGAAGATGGGCGTGAGGCGTCCTACGTCCCGCTGTTATTCGGAGCCGGCCTAAGCGCAGGCCTATGGGGAGGTATTGCCGCACTATCGGTGTTGCCTACTCCATTTTCTTCGCACTTTCCCCTGTTTCTGACATGCACTCTTGGTTTATGCGCTGGTGGCGCCGCATCTCTGGCGATTCTAGGGCGTATGGTGAATTTGTTTATCATTTGCCTGCTTGGGCCCATGACGCTGGCTTTGTTATCAGCTTATTCCACGCAGCCCGGCGCAATCGGTTTTCTTCTGTTTAGTTTCGGTCTGGGTATGAGTTGGATATCCACCCTGCCCCGCCATGAGTATGAGGTCGCCGTGCTGAGCATCATAAAACTGTCTCAGCAGGCCAAGTATCTCACTGAGTTGACAATTCAGGATGGCCTGACTGGCGTCAATAATCGACGCTACTTCGACCAGATTCTGAATGCAGACCTGCGACGCGCTTCCCGATTAGGCTACCCCCTATCACTCCTGCTTATCGATATCGATCACTTCAAACGGGTCAATGATCGCTATGGGCATCTGGTTGGCGATGAATGCCTGGTGCAAACCGCGCAGACCCTGATGCGCCAATTACAGCGTAACAGCGATGTGCTCGCTCGTTACGGAGGAGAAGAGTTCGGCATCATTCTCCCGGGCGTCGATGCGGCTGAGGCCGCCGCCTTAGCGGAGGGGCTACGCAAAGCGGTCGCCGGGTGCGCAGTGTGGAACCTGTCTGACCCAATCTCCGTCACCATCAGCATTGGCGGCGTTAGCGGCGTTCCCAAAGAGTCAATGACGCCGAAACAACTATTGGAGCTAGCGGACAAAGCGCTTTATCAAGCAAAATCCTACGGTCGCAACTGCGTATTCTGGTCATCGTTAGAGGGAGTTCTAACCCCTATTGAAGCAGACAAAGGACCACAATGCTGAATCCTTCATCTTTATGAATTTTAACTAGATTTACGCAGGCGAAAATCACAGCCTGAGTCTACACTCAAGAGTAGCCCACGACGCACCACAGGCGCCGGCCCGCATCAGCCGGGCGATGACAAAAAACATGACCACAGGCGGATATGAATATGTTCGGATTCGGCAAACCACGCGCAAATGACGACCAGACCATTATCGACAACTCCCGCTTAAGGGAGTTGGAGCGCAAAGCGGAATTGCTAGACAGGCTTATGGAGAAAAACCCCGCGGCCATGGCGAAATCCATTCACGACAATGCCGTCAAAGTGAAAAAGTCCACTGAAAAGCGATTGTCCGAAATTCAGGACAGTTGTCATCAATTAGAGGCTTTTATGGACCACTCCGCACAAATTAAAGGAGTGACCGAGCAATCCGTAGAGGTCGCAGTGGGCACCGTCGAAACAACCCAACAAAGCGTGGCGGACATCAAGCAGCTGTCATCCAACATCGAAGCCTCATCGCGCTATATCAACGAATTTACCGATCTGCTTTCCTCTCTGGAGGAAAGTAACAAAACGATCAATCAACTAGTCGAGTCCATCAAGGCCATCGCTGACCAAACCAATCTGCTCGCTCTCAACGCGGCAATCGAGGCCGCCCGGGCTGGTGAGCATGGTCGGGGGTTCGCCGTCGTCGCGGATGAAGTACGGCAATTGGCCACAACCGCCAATGAGTCAGCGGAAGAGATACAGAGTGAAATAAAGAAAATCACGGATATTTCAGGCCGTGTCATTCAAAAGCAGCAGGAAGTGTCGGAAGTCATAGGCAGCAGCGTTACCATCGCCAGCGAGACCGTTCGCAATCTCAATCAGCTGATGAGTTCCGCAACAGAGAGCGCCGAAGCCGCCAAAGGCGTCGCTCGAGACTTCGATCACCTCGCTCAGGAACTTGACTCTCTTAACCACCGCACGCAGAACCTATTGGAAGACACACATAAATCAGCTGAAGGCGCGGATGAAAACATTCATCTCAGCGAAGAACTCCGCCAGTATCTCATCGCCAAATAATCCACCTCTTTGCGGAAATGCAGTCAATGCTCTGATTTTCATGCATTTCCGCTCCTCCTGCACTTCCTCTCAAAATCATCTCATGTGCGTATAAATACATATTCGCTATATACATTTTCTATCGGATGCAAATAGATGATTAAGTAATTTCCGAAATTTTCAAATTATTGTGCAATTTTTAACTGACTTATTAAAAAGATTGTCTAAACTACTAAATATATAAGATTTTGCTCATTCCTCCCTTGATAGAGTGCAGTAAAAAAGTACGTCGTAAGGTTGCAAATTCTTCTCTTACGGCAATAATTCACAACAATTTTTGATCAAGGGAATTATTAAGGTTCAGCGCTTTCTAAAGTATGAGAGCCTTTTGTAGTGAGACAGAGTAGTTAAAGTCCAAAGGCTGTAGTAAAGGGAGATAGGCAAGCATATTGCTTATCTATAGATGAGAGTCAAACTGCCGATATAGTGAGCAAGGATCATGGCCAAAGTATTACAGACAGAAATTTTGGAGGTAACTGCGATGACCAGCCAAATTTCACATTACAACAAACGCTTAGAGCGTTTATACAGTAGCAAGATGGAACAACTTAATCGTGCAATGAGCGCAGGCAACAAATTTCGTTGTCTGGTATTGCAGGCGGAAGCTGACGCGATTTGTCAGGAACTTAAACAATTTGTCGGCGCTAAATAGTTTTCTATTTAACGCCGTCCTCCCTACCTCCACCACGGAGCAGTAGTGAGCGCCTCCGCTAAAGACCATTAGTTACTGAAATTATTAGACTTTCTTCATTCTCCCAAACCGAATCCGGTTGTCCCGCCCTACACAGAAAACCTTTATATTGATTTAATTTATATATATCTGTTTTTATGTCTTTTTATAGCTCAACAAACTTTACAAGGGTTTTGTAAAGTATTTAACAAAAGTGGAAATATACGTCTGGAAATTTTACACCTCCCTGTTTACCGAACATTCGAATTTCCATTCTTCGTCTGTTAATACTTATATGTTTGGTAACTCTTTGAATTTGCGCCCTCATGGAGTCTCCTGTTAATTTAATTATCCTATTTTTGGTGCTACATTCATTGAGGGTATGCGCTACATGAGCAGCGCCCGATGGCATAGCGGCAGGGATAATAAGGCAAAGCGCGCCGCCATAGTGTCCGCCTGCGTCCGAGTATCCGGACAAAATCTGCCGCCCGGCATTCTGTAAGAACAACAAAAAGGAGTTACGCGATGAGGTACGCCGTCCTCGGCGCAGGAACAATCGGTAGTTTTCTGGGAGGAATGCTACAGGCAGGAGGCAATCCCGTCTGGTTCATTGGACGTCCAGCACAGGTAAAGGCAATTGCGCAGGAAGGGATGCATCTACGCAGCCTCAAAGGCGGGCGACGTTATTTTGACGGCAAGCAGCTAAACTTCGACGAAGCTCCCTCCGCATTGGCCAACGCCGACTGCATATTAGTCACAGTCAAGAGCCAGGATACAGTGAGCGTAGCGGAGGTGCTGCGTCGTCATGCCCCGGAATCCGCCATTATCGTGAGTTTCCAGAACGGTGTCCGTAATGCAGGACAGCTCAAAGCCCGATTACCGCACAAGATTCTTTCAGGCATGGTTCCATTCAATGTCATCCAGCCTCACCCTGGCGATCTGCGGCAGGTTTCCTCCGGTCATTTAGCGATACAGGCCTCGCTCCACTCAGAGCAGATTCAAAAAGACTTCAAGGCGGGCGGGCTGCCCCTGGATATTTTCGAACGCATGGAGCCTGTGCTGTGGAGCAAGCTGCTGCTGAACCTCAATAACCCGATTAACGCCCTGTCTGGACTGCCCCTGCGCATGACATTGCTCAATCCAGGTTACCGCAAAGCGCTGGCGGCGGCGCAACGAGAAGCGCTCAGAGTCATTGACCAGGCAGGCTTTCAGACCGTACGACTGGGCGCCATCGTGCCTGAGCTTTCTCCCTACCTCCTGCACCTGCCGACGCCTTTGTTCCGCCTGATCGCCAACGCCGCCTTGGCCATTGATCCGGACGCCAGCTCCTCCATGCAAGACGACCTCCGCCTTGGTAAAAAAACGGAAGTGGAGTACATCAGCGGAGAGGTGACTCATTTGGCGGACAAACTTGGCGCGCCCTGTCCGGTTAACCGGACACTTATGAACCTTATCAAGCATGCGGAAGCAGAAGGAAAGGACTACCGAAAACTCAGTGCGGATGAAATTCTGAGCGCTATTGCGACAGCCTGTGCAGCGGAAGAATAGGGCCCACAAACACTGCCAGGAAGTCCAATGTTTCCCGTTAGCCGGCTCCGTAGATTTTCCGACTATACTGATTAGATAACATTGGCTCAGCATCCCTTCTCACCGCCGCACTGATCATGTCGAGGGATGCGCCTGACGCAGTTTCAGACATGACACTGAAGTTTCACCGACGTATATCCTTCAAACTGGCGCGCGCAGGGGTGATTCTGGCCTTTATTCTTGGTGGCCTGCTCAGCTCCATACAGGTGTATTTCGACTACTTGAGTCACGAAAAGGACTTTCGGGAGTTTATCGAGCGCGTACTGCAAGCCGCCCGTCCGCCAGCCGTCCGCGCCGTTCATACCTTGGACGCTCGCCTGGCTGAAGAAGTCGTCACCGGCCTCATGCAGTATGATTATGTCCACCAGGTGCTGATCGTCGACGAGCTCGGACAAACGCTGGCGGAAGGAGCCAAACCCATCGCCGATTCCAATACCGGTTGGATCACGTCCAGCATCGGCGCCATCTATCGCACCTACCCTATCGCGTTGCAAATGGAGTCCTACCACCAACTCCAGACCGGCCGCATGGAAGTGGTCGTGAATATGGACAAAGCGTTGGAGCCTTTCTTCAACCGCGCTTACTACGTGCTAATCATCGGCATCGTGCGCAACATGGTGCTGGTGTTGCTGTTATTTATCGCGTTCTATTACATGATCACGCGCCCCTTAATTTCTCTTGCCGCCAGCTTCTCCGAGGTAAACCCTGAAGACCCGGGAGGTCGCCGCCTGCATTTGCCGCTGAGTCATGATGGCGACGAGCTGGGCTATTTAGCGCAGATCGGTAATCAGTTTCTCGACACCTTACAGAAGCGTCTGGAAGAGCGCCGCCAGGCGGAAGACACATTGCGAGACAGCGAGCGCCAGACCCGGCAAATCATCGACACCGTTCCTCACCTGATTTACGCCAAAGATCGCAATGGCGCCTTTGTATTCGTCAATCAGGCGCTGGCGAGTTTTTACGACCGCAATATCACCGAAATTGAAGGCGCGGACCATCATTCTATGCATCATTTGATTTCCAACCTGGAGTCCGTACGTTTCGATAATGAAGACAGAGAGGTCATCGACAGACAGAAAGTCATGTTTATCCCTGAGCATGGCCTCACGGATATTTACGGCCGCCGCCGGATTCTTCAGAGCAACAAGATTCCGTTCCGTTTCTTCGGCAAGCCTTGCGCGCTGATTGTCTCCGTGGATATTACAGACAGAGTCGAGGCGCAATCCCGAGTGGAGCAACTGGCCTTTCACGACCCGCTCACCGGACTGCCTAACCGCAACCTGTTCTATGACCGGCTCACCATGGACATCGCCCGCTCCCGCAACCACGGCGCCTATGGCGCATTGCTACTGATCGACCTGGACAACTTCAAGAATATCAATGACTCGCTCGGGCACTCGGTTGGCGATGAGTTATTGCGCAATGTGGCGAAAAGCCTGCGCAACTGCCTGGATGAGGAAATCACCGTCGGCCGCCTGGGCGGCGATGAGTTTACAGTCATCATGCCAGAATTGGGACGCACGCCAGAAGAAGCGGAGCAAAACGCCAACCTGATTGCAGCGAAGGTGCTCTCTGAACTATCCACCCCATTCTTCTTCAACGCCCAGGAGTTCACCGTCACCGCCAGCATGGGCGTTGCCTTATATCCCGACAAAGACGCCAACACGGAGGTCATCTTGCGTTACGCGGATACCGCACTTTTCCAGGCGAAACATGAAGGCCGCAACAAAGTCACCATCTTCAAGGCGGAGATGGCGGACGCGGTAAGCAAACGGCTCAGTATCGAAAATGAATTGCGCGCGGCGGTAAAAGATAAAGCGCTGATGTTCTATTATCAGCCCCAGGTCAACGTTAGCGACGGTCGCATTATCGGCGCTGAAGCGCTGATCCGCTGGAACCACCCGCAGCGAGGTTTGATCAAGCCAGATGAGTTCGTGCCGGTGCTGGAGAATTCCAACCTGATTCTCACCGCAGGCCTGGATATGTTCACCCAGGCCTGCATGCAGGTGAAAGAGTGGCTGGATAAGGGGTGGTGGGAGGAAGACATGCGCGTCGCCATCAACATCAGTCCCAAACAGTTCTATCAACCGGAGTTTGTCGAACAGATCATCGAAATACTGGAGGCCACCCGACTGCCTGCGCATTGCATCGAACTGGAAGTCACCGAGTCCGTGGTCATCCAGAACGTTAAAGACACCATCAACAAGATGCTCAGCCTCAAGGGCCTGGGAGTTCGCTTTTCTTTGGATGACTTCGGCACCGGCTACTCATCCTTGAGCTACCTGAAAAGACTGCCCGTGGACTCCCTCAAGATCGACCGATCATTCGTCACAGACATCAATAGCGACGTGAACGACGCCGCCATCGTATCCACCATTCTGGCCATGGCCTCCCATCTGGACCTGGAAGTCGTGGCGGAAGGAGTGGAAACCGTCGAGCACCTGGAGTTCCTGAAGGAAAACGAATGTGATTATTACCAGGGCTATCTGTTCAGCAAACCACTGCCTGCCGCAGATATGGGCGAGCTGTTGAAGCAACAACCAAAAAACCCCAAGTAGCCTGAGCGTAGTTGCAGGGGGCGACGACGCTCCGCATAATGCTGACAGCTTATCAGCGGAGCCAAACGACGCCATGCCTTCAGCAGCCGAAATCAGCCGTATACTGAAAAGCGCCCACACCATCGCAATGGTCGGCGCCAGTGACAACCCAGGGCGCGACAGCCACCATGTCATGCTTTTTCTGCAAAACAAAGGGTATCGGGTCATTCCCGTGAACCCCAAGCTGGAGGGTTCCACTCTGCTTGGCGAAACCGTCTACGCCAGCTTGCGCGACATTCCTGTCCCCGTAGACATGGTGGATATTTTCCGGCGTTCTGAAGCAGTTCCCGAGATTGTCGACGACGCGATCGCCATCGGCGCCGGAGTAGTCTGGATGCAGTTGCAGGTCATCCACGAACAAGCGGCTCAGAAAGCCTTGGACGCAGGACTCAAGGTCATTATGGACCGCTGTCCGAAAATCGAAATAACCCGACTGGGACTGTAATTCCTAACCTCTATGACAAAACTGAAGTTGTTATTGCGCAACGCTTTTATCGGCGGCGTTATCGTACTGTTGCCTCTGGCGATCCTGGGTCTGTTTTTCAATTGGCTTTTCCGCGCTGTGACAGACCTGATTCAACCTATCACCAATATCGTCATCCGCATGGTGTCAGCGCCGGAAGTGGTCAGCGACATGATTGTCATCCTGGTGATCGCCGTCGCGTGCATTTTGGTAGGCAGCCTCACCGCCACCAGTGTCGGTCGCTATCTGCATTCACGCTTTGATGTCCATTTGCGCCGTATTGCGCCGGGTTATCAAATGGTGAAGGAAATCGTCACGCAGTTGCTGGGCGACAAAAAGAACTCGCCTTTCAAATCCGGCGCTGTGGCGGAAGTCCGAATTTTCGGCCCCAGCACACCCACATCAGTCACCGCCATCGTCACCAGCAAGCATGACGACGGCCGCTACACGGTTTTTGTTCCCACAGGTCCCAACCCCACCACGGGCTTCGTCTTTCACGTCCCCCCTGAGGCCGTGACCCTGAGACCGGATATCAAAGTGGAAACCGCCATCCGCACCATCATTTCCTGTGGCGCTGGAAGCGCCGCATTGCTGGCCATAGCCGGTCCCGCCAATATCAAAACGGACCCCGCCGAGGCTACGGCTGACGGCAGTCCAGCCCCTCAACACCAGGAACATCAAAAGGACACACAACGATGACAACGTTTTACGATTTCCGCATCAAGGATATTCATGGCGCCGATCTGCCTCTGGAGCAATTCAAGGGTAAGACGTTATTGCTGGTGAACGTCGCCAGTGAGTGTGGTCTGACGCCGCAGTACGCAGACCTGCAGTCGCTCTACGAAGAACATAAGGACGAAGGTCTGGTTGTGCTGGGACTGCCCTGCAACCAGTTTGGTGGACAGGAGCCGGGAGAAGAGGCGGCTATCCATACCTTCTGCTCAACGCGCTTTCAGGTGAGTTTTCCCATGACCTCCAAGATAGAAGTGAACGGGCCGGGACGACACCCACTCTATCAGTGGCTGATCGGCGACGGCGAAGACATCCGTTGGAACTTTGAGAAGTTTCTGGTCAATGGAGAAGGCCGCTGCGTCGCACGCTTCGACCCACGCACTGCGCCAGACGACGAAGAATTACTGGATAAAGTCGAGGAGCAGCTCAATCTCAGTAAAATTCTGTTGGGTAAATAGTCTAAATAAACGCGCCTGTTCAAGGCGCTGAAGCTTTAGAAGGCCGCCGGGTTAGTGCGCAGCCAGCAAGCGATGCTCCACCGGGCGCGGTGGGTCAGTCTGACCTCATGGGGAAAGTCCTCACTAAGGAAGATCACCGTTCGCCCCATCTCTGGCAAAATATCGGCGATAAGACCGCCATTGCCGCCGTCGTAAAGACCCAGTTCCCCTCCCTCACTCGGAAGCCAGTCCTGATTCAAGTAATGCACCAGCGTCACCTTGCGAGGACTGCGTCCGCGAAAGTTATCTACATGGCGGCGGTAGTAGCCCTGCGGCTCATAAATGGAGTAATGCGCCTCCACTTCCTGCAGCCCTAAAAACAAAGTGCGATTCAGAAGCTGACGTACATTTTCCAGAAAGAGCAGAAACTGTTGCTGAGTCTCACTGCGCCCATCCAGCCAACATGACCAGTCGCGCCGCACAGCGTCATTAAAATGCCGCTCTTCCGCCCGGCCAATATGAGCGGGACTAAAGCCTCCTTCGGCATAAATAAGTTCCGCCTCCTGACGCAATCGTGCAGCCAGCTCCATCGGCATCAGATCGTCAAATACGCCCCACCCCTGTTGCGCCAGAGCGTCAGCCATCCGCTCATGTCCTTCCTTAAAAGGCTGCGCACCAACCAGAGCGCCCGGCTGGGCGATATCTTGCATCAAGGACATAGGATGAATTTCCTTCCGCGCTGGCGGCGAAAACAATAGTGGAGCGTAGAGGTCAGGGGCGATTGCCGCGCTGACCGGGCGAAGAATTATAGAACTGAAATTCTCCAGCGCGAACTGTTTTTTAACTATTAATCAGGCAGACAAATAGCTCCCTTCTAATTTGTCTATAACAACAGGGCCTGCGCATGTTTCAACAGGTTTGGGTCAGGCCGCCGCCGGGGCTCCCAAAGGCGTGTGAGAACGAATGAAGTCGCCGATTTCATGAATCGCGCGACCGCCCTGCGGCAGCATACGAGATGCGAAATGCCAGACATGAAACATATGCGGCCACACCTGTAATTGCAGAGGCACGCCCTGCAGTCGGGCGCGCCGGTGAAACTGCTTGCACTCAGACAATAAAATTTCATCCCCACCCACCTGAATCAACACTGGCGGCAAGTCATGCAGGTCCCCAAAGAAAGGCGAGATGCCGGGCAGTTTGGGGTCATGATCTCCCGCGTAGTGACGCGCAAAAAAGCGTATGCGATCGGGCGAAATCACGGGGTCATGAGGCAAACGGTGAGACTTGCTCGACAGATGGCAAGTCAGGTCCAGCCAAGGTGAAATACACACCGCCGCCGCTGGCGCCGGCAGATCCATGTCGCGAATAAATTGCAGCGCCGCCATAGCCAGACCACCGCCAGCGGAGTCTCCCGCAATGACAATATGCTTGGGCTTAACGCCCCGATCCAGCAGATGCTTATAAGCCGCCACCACATCATGCAGCGCAGCTGGAAAAGGGTGCTCCGGCGCCAGCCGGTATTCCAGCATCAACGTGCGCGCTTTGGCGGCTTTGCTGATGCGGCAGGCCAGTTCAAGATGTGTGCGGCTGGAGCCGATGACGTAACCGCCGCCATGCAGATATAAAACAACGCGGGATTCGCATTCAGTGTGATGACTCAACCATAACGCCTGCAACCCGTCGATTTCACAAGGCTCGCTGGAGAATCCCGGCGGAGCGTGAATGAACCACGAGGTCTGAGAGGCGCACAGACGGTATGCCATCAAATTATTGGGAATGAAATGCATCCCCAAACGAATCATATCTTTCAGAATATTTATACGAGTCATACGAGCGAACAGCCGTCCAAGTTACAACCGATGGACCTACTTTTGATTTATAGACCAACTTACACAGTTGTACAAAAAACATCCGCCGTTCACAGAACTAGACATAAGTCAAAAAGGTTACCGTTGGTAACATTTTTGTCGGGTTGTACCTATAGCAATTTTTCAGCAAAAGTTCAAGATATGCCCCAATACTGTTTTTCATCGTTGTTTTAACAACTTACCGATTTCTTAACTAAACTGACTTTTAAGGTTTAAATTTTAAAACTAATCTGGAGTGCCCATGACTGACCATCTCAAGCATATCGGCGTCGCCGATCCCCAACGCATCGAAAAATACACGCTGCGCACCGAAGCTGAGAACGATATCCTCAAAATCTACTACAAAAAGGAAAAAGGCGACCTTTTCCACAGAAGCCTGAAAGTAAAATTCCCCCGTCTGCAAAAGCAGTTGCTGGTGGATTCAGGCGGCACCAAGCGTTATGAGAACACTTCTGAAATTGCACCTAACCTGCTGCACGTTCTGGACGAGCTGGACAAAATCACCTGCAAAGAAACCGAACAGGTCGACGTAAAAGAGAAGATCCTGAAGGATCTGCGCCACCTGGAGCGCGTCGTGAACAACAAGATCAAAGAAATCGAGCGCGACCTGGACAAGCTGTCAGCGCGTTGATTCGTAACGATCGATCTCGGCCGGGCGGTCTTCCAACGTAGCCGCCTGGCCAACCTGTCCGCCAGCGATTGAATAATTCCCTCTCGTCATACTGACATCTCATTCATACGCTGCGGCAATCTCGCTTAAACTCCTCAACCAAGCCCATTAATTTCCAGAGTCCGCCCATGTTTGAGTTGTTGCTGCAAAGCGCCGTTTTCGCCGCCGGTGTGGTGCTGCCGATATTCTTTCTCGTCATCCTTGGTTTTCTCTTGCGACGCAGCAACATGATTGACGGCGCGTTCATTGAGACGGGCTCCCGTCTGGTATTCAAAATCGCGCTACCTACTCTCATCTTCCTCAACGTCGCCGAACTACAGTTGGGGCAGGTGGTCAATCTGGCGCAATTGGGCTACGCCATCGTCTCCACGATAGTTGGCTTTATTGCAGTCTGGATCATCGCTAAACGCTATATTTCTGAACCCACACAGCTGGGCGTGTTCGTACAGGGCGCGTTTCGAGGCAATCTGGGCATCGTCGGTTTGGCGTTATGCGCCGGCGCCTATGGCGCGCAGGGCGTGGCGATAGGATCGGTGCTGCTGGGTTTCGTCACCTTGCTGTACAACCTGTTGTCAGTCTGGGCGTTAACCGCCTCGCAGCATCAAAACGCCAAGCTGCCCTGGGCTGGCGTACTGAAAGAGATAGTCCGCAACCCCCTCATCATCAGCATCGTACTGGCGCTCGGATTTGCGGCATTACAGATTCCATTGCCGGAGATGGCGAAAAAGGCCGCCGGATATTTCGCCGACCTGACCCTGCCTCTGGCGCTGCTCTGCGTCGGCGGCTCCATCAACGGCAAAGTATTGCGGGCGACCTCCCGACTCGCGCTGCACGCCACGCAACTGAAGCTGATCTGGCTGCCGGTGGCGCAGATCGTGATCGCGTTCGCCATAGGCATACGCGATATCTACCTGGGTTCGCTCTTTCTCATGCTCGCCAGCCCCACCGCCACCGTTAGTTTCGTGATGGCGAAAGCCATGGGCGGCGACAGTGAGCTGGCCGCCGCCATTGTCGCCTTGTCTACCTTGGCGTCATTCATAACCCTGGCGATCGGCATTACGGTGCTGAACACGATTGGCTGGATGTAAGGCGCGCTGCGTCAGTCCAGCGCTTTGATCATACGCACTTCACAGACTTGATGTCCGGTATCTCCCATGGGCTCGGTCAACAATTTGAAGCCCAGGCGTTCGTATAAAGCGATGGCCTCTTTCAACGCGGCGGTGGTTTCCAGATAACACTGGTTGAACCCATGATCTTTGGCGAACGACTGCGCCATTAACACGATTTTGTAACCCAGGCCTTGTCCCCGACAGGCCGGCAGGAAGTACATTTTCTGCAGTTCCGCAATCGATCCGTCGCCCCCGGCCAGCGGCGCCACGCCACCACCACCCACGATGCGCCCTTCATGCTCCACTACCCAATAGGCGGCGCCAGGGATCGTATAAGCTTCATACATGGCGTCTACACTGGCGTCGCCGACAGCGAATCCCCGCTCTGGAGTGAGGCCATATTCGGCGGATACCTGACGAATAACCTCCCCCATTTGCGCATTATCAGCAGGGGCGATAGGTCGTAGGCTAAACTGAGAGGCATTGGGTGTCATTGGCGTCCTTTTGCGTTATATCAAGTCAATTACTCTATGAAAAACCGATGATTACCCCATTTTGGGCGTTACATCAACCAAAACGCCAGTACAAGGAAAGCAACGGCTGATTAATCATGCGACTAAAACTGATCTGGATAATTCTGGCGGCGGGACCGCTATGCCTGGAAACGCTGCTACAGGCGCCGGCCAACGCCCGACATGGGCTCTCCATACTCTGGATCGCCGCAGTGCTATGGATCACTGAACTCTTCCACGTCACCGTCACCGCCCTGCTGATTCCCATCATGGCGGTAACGCTCGGATTATTAACCGTCAAAGAGGGATTCGGCGAATTCGCCAATCCGATTATTTTCCTGTTCCTCGGCGGTTTCGCGCTGGCTTCTGCGCTACATAAGCAACAAGTAGATCGCGCCATCGCCGCCAAGGTGCTGCGTCTGACTCGCGGGAAGATCAGTCATGCATTGATTTTACTGTGCGCGCTCAGCGCTCTACTGTCTATGTGGATCAGCAATACCGCCACCACGGCGATCATGATGCCGCTGGTGCTGGGTCTGCTCAGTCAGGAAGATGACCGCCCGGACAATCCGCGCGTATTCGCACTGCTGGCGGTCGCATACTCAGCCAGTATTGGCGGCGTCGCCACCTTGGTTGGCAGTCCGCCCAACGCCATTGTCGCCGCCCAGTTGAATATGACGTTCAGCGATTGGATTCAACTGGGCCTGCCCATCACACTGATGTTATGGCCGGTCATGTTGCTGATTCTCCGCAAAACCTTGCAGCCGGACCTCAGCGGGCGCGCCCAGAGCGCAATGTCCGCCGACTTCACCTGGACCCGCGAGCGTATGCTGCTGCTTGGCGTGTTTATCGGTACAGTCGCGATGTGGCTACTAAGTAAGCCGTTGGGGGAGTTGATTGGCATAGAGAAGGACTTGGATAGCTGGATTGCGATCCTCGCCCTGGCCGCACTGACCATCACCAAGGTCGTCAACTGGAAGGATATCAGCGCGACAACAGACTGGGGCGTGCTGTTGTTATTCGGAGGGGGGCTGACCCTGAGCGTCGTGCTGAAAAGCTCAGGCGCCAGCCAGTTGCTGGGAGAGTCGTTAGCGACGCTGGTCTCCGCCTGGCCTGCGTTTTTACTGCTGCTGGCGATTACCGCCTTCGTCATTTTTCTGACCGAGCTGTCCAGCAACACCGCCACCGCCGCATTACTGGTTCCAATTTTTCTGGCGTTGCCGACGGGCCAGTTAGGCCCCAGCCAGACCGCCCTGACCATCGGAGTGGCCGCCTCCTGCGCCTTCATGCTTCCGGTGGCGACGCCCCCCAACGCCATTGTGCACGGGACCGGATTAGTTCCCCAGAGAACCATGGTTAGAGTGGGCTTTTATCTTAATCTCACCTGCGCATTGTTGATCAGTACATTTATTTTCTTCATTGCTTAACGGCAAAACCACCGCTGGTTCGCTAATAGGCCGCAACCAGCGCAACGCCTTGCGCGGCAGATCGAAATACAAAGCCAGACCAACCAGAATAAGACAGCCGCCCAGCAATACCGTGGGGTGGATGGTCTCATCATTCAGCGTCACCCCCAGCATCAGCGCCAATACCGGCGTCACCAGCGTCGCCATGGCGACGGTGGAAGGCTGTAGCTTCTGCAGCACGTAATAATAGGAGAAGAAACCCAACACCGAGCCAATCAACGCTAGATACACTACCGCCCACAGGCCGCGATCATTCAGTGTAATGTGAGGCGTCTCTCCGTCCATCAACGCCCAAAGAATAAAGTAGCCAGGTAGCGCCAGCAGAATAGAACCCAAGGTCAGCGCCAGCGGATGCGGGGTTGCTTTCTGCTTCTTCAGCAGCACTCCGCTGAGGCTGAACAGCATGACAGCCCCCAAAACCAGCATCAGGCCAAACACGATAGAGCCGGTGGCGTGCAGATCCTTGCCAAATACCGTCACCAAGCCGCTTATGGCCAGGGCGAGCGCCAGCCACTGGCTCTTCTGAAAGCGAGCGCCGTCCAGCAGATAGACGCCAAGCAAACCGGACATAATCGGCGACAGCCCGTACATCACGGAAATCAATCCGGAAGGCACGGTTTTCGAAGCGAAGTAGGTCAGCATCATCGCCCCAAACACCCCCATGGTTCCGCACAGGTAGCTATAGAGCGAATCTCTGTCCCAGTGCAGAGGAATTCGATACAAGCGAATGATGACGCCGGTGACGACCGCCGCGATCGTCATGCGCAGGCCCACCGCCACCGTCGGGTGAAAAGACTGACTGCTCCATACGACTCCCAAAGGCGTCGTAGCCCAAACCAAAATCACCATCGCATAAGCAAGAATAACCACCGCCAACCTCCGCGCCTTTCCTTAAACACAGTCGCATCGCCAATACAGAACTATCGCAGTCGGGGATATTTAGATCGGGCCCTGAGGGCAAAAAAAAGCCGCAGGGGAAGAACCGCTGCGGCGTCAAGAACTGTTACGATCCCGCTATTTCACCACCGCCGCATGCGCACATCGCAGAATGGACGCGCAAGACATTGCGGGCAAAGTGAAATAATGAAAACGCACTGTCGTATACATCCGCGTATGGTGGTCTTCCGGCCTTATACCGACAATACGCAATAACCACATAAGCGCCCGCCGCCGGGGCGTATACGGTGAACGGACGCTGACTTTCCGAAGCGATATTTGCTAAAGTCTGATGTAACTGCGTCCAGGGAGCCAAGACTCCATATAACCAAAAATTCATGACCGGCGTATGAACCGGCCAATAATGGACGACATTAGCGCTGAAACATAATTAGGGTCGCCGATGACAACTACAATAAAGCCCGAGTCTTTAACTTTGATAAAAGCCAAGATACTGCCGCCGCCGAGGCCTGCGCATCTGTTGGAGCGGGAAAAGTTCGACGATCTGTTGCACGAGATCGACCCGGTCAACCTGACTCTGGTGCAGGCTCCTGCGGGTTACGGCAAAACCACAATGATCGACGACCGCTTGAGCGCGCTGGGCGCCAACGCCGCCTGGTTCCGCCTCGACGCCCAGGATAATCTGAGCGAACAATTCGCTTTCTATGTCGCCCATTCACTGAATGAGGCCACCCGAGGCGCCTGTCCGGAAACCCTGCGCACCCTGAACCAACAAGGCTATCCGACCTTGCAGACGTTTCTCACAGACCTGCTGTCTGAACTGCCTTTGGAAGGGGATCCTTTACATCTGGTTCTAGATGACTACCACCTGATCAGCAATCCAGAGATCCACAGCGGAGTGATGTTCCTGCTGCGTCACCTGCCTCCTTATATCACCCTGGTGTTATTGTCCCGCACCACGCCGCCTATTGGCGTAGCGCAGCTACGCATGCAGGGGCGGATGCTGGAAATCACCGCCAAGGACCTTTCCTTCAGCGCCGACGAGGCGCAGGCGTATTTTGAGCAACGCCTGCGATTTGAAGTGTCCCGGGAAAGCATCGAACGCGCCAACCGCCGCGTCGAGGGCTGGGTATCGGCCTTGCAGCTATTGGCGGCGACCGCCTCCACTGGGGTGGAATTCAACGAGTATGTGGAGCAATTACACAGCGGCAACCACTATATATTCGACTACTTTGACGAACTGACCCGCACCAGCATCGACAACGAGCAGCGCCTGTTCCTGCTGCGCACCAGCGTGCTGGAGCGTTTCAACGCGCTGATGGTCATGCGCCTGGCGCAACAACAGGATGGCCAGTTCCTGTTGAACTCGCTATTGAACCTGGGATTATTCATCGTGCCGCTGGACAGCAGCGGCCTGTGGTTTCGTTATCATCCGTTGTTTTCCGCTTACCTGAGGCATATGCAAGTCTGCGTGCTGCCAGACGAAACCGCCCAGCTCCACCAGCGCGCCAGCGACGCTTGGCGTGAGATGGGCTTTTTCGAGGACGCCGCCCGTCACGCAGTACTGGCCAAAGACCAGCAGCGCATTAAGAACATCCTACTGAGCTGCGGACGCGACTTTTTCACCGAAGGCCAGTTCAACCTGCTGCAACGCTGTTTCGACGCGCTGAATAAAGAAGTCATCGCCGATCACCCTATTCTCACCCTGCTGCGCGCCTGGGTGGCGCAAGGCCAGTACCAATGGTCTGAAGTGGAATCCTGGCTGAAAGCGGCGGAGCAGCATTTGAAAACCCACTGCAGCGAAGAAGAATGGGAAGCCATTACCGGAGAATTCAACGCCGTACGCGCCCAGGTGGCCATGAACGTTGGGGACGCGGAGCGGGCGCAAACCTTCGCAAAATCCGCGCTGGCCCATGATCCTGTGTATCTGCCCACCTCTCGCACCGCGGCGTCTTCGGTTATTGGCGAATCCTTGTTTGTGCAGGGCCACCTCAAGGAAGCCATTAGCCGCATGCAGGACACAGAACAACTGGCGTTGGCGGAACATGCGCACCAGAACGTGATTTGGGCCTTGTGTCAGCAATCAGAGATCAGCGTCGCCCAGGGCTATCTGCAGAAAGCCTACAACATCCAGGAGAAGGCGCTGCAATATGCGGAAGACCACAGCCTGGAGCGTCTGCCCATTCTGGAGTTCCTGTACCGCATACGCAGTCAGATCATGTGGGAGTGGCACCACCTGGAAAGCGCGGAGCGATGCGCACTAAAAGGCATCGAGATTCTGGAAAGCCAGGGTGAGCGCTGGTTCATCCAAAGTTACGTGATGCTGGCGAAGATCGCCCAGGCGCGGGGGCGTCAGTCGTTATGCGCTGACTACGTGCAGAAGATTCACAAGATGCTGGCCTCCGGCGAATACCATATCGACTGGACCGCCAACGCGCACGCCGCCATGCTCTCTTATTGGGACGCGGTGCGCGATAAAGAATCCATTCAACGCTGGTTGACCGCGGCGCCGGAGCCCACGCCGGAACAGGCCACCAACCACTTTACCCAATGCAATATCCGCAACTGGGCGCGGGCCTACGTCAGTCTGGGAGATTTCGACAAGGCGCTGCCGCTGTTGGAAGGCATCCAAAGCATGGCGGAGCAGTTTGGCCTGAAAACCGATATCAACCGCAACCATATCCATTTATCGCAGCTTTACTGGCTCAACGAGCAACGTGAAGACGCCCTGCGCCACATGGCCATTGCACTCAAACTCGCCAGCACCACCGGCGCGGTGGGCAGTTTCCTGCGCATCGGCAAGGTGCTGATCAACATTCTCAAAGCCTTGATCAGCGAAGAGCAGTTGGATGAGATGGAAAAACAGCGGGCGGAACGCCTGATCCAACTGGCGCAACAACAACGGGACTTCAGCCGCGCGATTCGCATTTCGCTGGACGAAGCCATCATCCAGGATATTATCGACCGCCCTGACGTGCCGGAACTCATCCGCACCTCTCCCCTCACCCGCCGGGAGTGGCAAGTGCTCAGCCTTATCCATGCAGGTCTGTCCAACGACCAGATCGCCGAGCACATGAAAGTGGCTCCCACCACCGTGAAAACCCACATCCGCAGCCTCTACCAGAAGCAGAACATCACCCACCGCTCCGAAGCCATCAATCTGGCGCGGGATCTGTTGAGTAAGATACAGGGGGAGTGAGCGCAGCTCCCCCTCATACCCACCCTCCGCCTCCTCCTCCCCCCTCATCCCCACTACTACGCCAAGAAAAAAGAGGGAGGGAGGATGTTCGGCCGGTTCGCCGCAGGCACCATCTCCATAACTGTAAAAATAACAACGTCTTCCACTTTTCTGTGGGTGCAAGTGCGTTACCTGGTTTGGAGTTGTTAAGAGAGGCGACATGCAGGTTGATCGTGATTGGTGGCGCGGCGCAGTCATCTACCAAATTTATCCCCGTAGTTTTTTTGATTCCAACGGCGACGGCATCGGCGACCTGCCGGGCGTCACCGCAAAGCTGGACTATGTCGCCAGCCTGGGAGTGGACGCCATCTGGTTGTCTCCTTTCTTCACTTCCCCCATGAAGGATTTTGGTTACGACGTTTCCGACTATCGCAACGTCGATCCTATTTTCGGAACCCTGGAAGATTTCGAGACGATGGTGGCGGAAGCACACAAGCGCGGCCTGAAAATCATCATTGACCAGGTGCTCAGCCACACTTCCGACCAGCACGCCTGGTTCAAGGAAAGCCGCAGCAGTCGCAACAATGCAAAAGCGGACTGGTATGTGTGGGCGGAAGCGAAACCCGATGGCACGCCACCGAACAACTGGGTATCCGTGTTTGGCGGTTCCGCCTGGGCGTGGGACAGCCGTCGTCGTCAGTACTATTTGCACAACTTCCTGACCAGCCAGCCTGACCTGAACTTCCACAATCCTGACGTGGTTGAACAAGTGCTCAGCGATGTCGAGTTCTGGCTGCAAAGAGGCGTGGACGGCTTCCGTCTCGACGCCATCAACTTCTGCTATCACGATAAGCTGCTGCGGGATAACCCAGCCAACACCGAGGTGGCGGAAGGCTCTATCGGCGTGCGTAAAGAAAACCCCTACGCCTATCAGCGTCATCTTTACGACAAAACACAACCTGAGAACCTGCCGTTCCTGCAACGGGTGCGCGCCCTGTTAGAGAAATACCCGGGTACAACCACCGTGGGCGAAATCGGCGACGACAACTCCCTGGACACCATGGCCGCTTACACCTCCGACGGCGACAAGTTGCACATGGCGTACTCCTTCGATTTCCTGACCGAACAGTGCGACGCCAAGTTTCTGCGCAAGACTGTAGAAACCATCGAGTCAAAACTGGTGGATGGCTGGCCTTGCTGGGCGATCGGCAACCACGATGTCGCCCGCGTCGCCACGCGCTGGTGCGGACAGGAAGCGCCGCTGGCGTTGAACAAAGTCTTCATGACGATGCTGCTGACTCTGCGCGGCAGCGTCTGCCTCTATCAGGGTGAAGAACTCGGTCTGGTGGAAGCGGAACTGGAGTATGAGGATCTGGTCGATCCCTACGGCATCGCCTTCTGGCCGGAATATAAAGGTCGCGATGGCTGCCGCACGCCCATGCCCTGGAGAGCGGAGCAAGAGCATGCAGGCTTCACGAGTGGAAAGCCCTGGCTGCCGGTGTATCCAGAACATGTCGCCGCGGCGGTGGCTGAGCAAGAAGATGCGGAAGATTCGCTGCTGCACATCTATCGTGAATTCCTGCATTGGCGCAAAGCGCAACCTGTACTGCATAAAGGCGACGTCCGCTTCCTGCCAAGCCCGTCGGACACGCTTCTCTACGAGCGCAGCCATAACGGCGAACGCATGATGGTGGCGTTGAATCTGTCCGGGCAAAGCGTGGACATTGAGCTGCCCGCCGGCGCCAAAACGGTAGTGAGCGAACTCAGCGTACTTAACGCGGAATGGAGCGACGCCCGCGTCCACCTTCCCGCTTACGGAATCGGTATTTGTCAGCTGGCGTAAGCAACGCCGGCAATCAAGTTAAGAGGGTCCAGCCATGGCCAGCGTCACGCTAAGAAATGTCTGCAAAAGTTATGACACGGTAGAAATATCCAAAGACATCAATCTGGATATCGAGGACGGCGAATTCGTCGTCTTCGTCGGTCCGTCCGGCTGCGGTAAGTCCACCTTGCTGCGCATGATCGCGGGTCTGGAGGAAATCACCTCCGGCGACCTGTTCATCGGCGAAGAGCGCATGAACGAAAAGGCGCCCATGCAACGCGAAGTGGGCATGGTATTCCAATCCTACGCCCTTTATCCCCACATGAACGTGGCGGAAAACATGGCGTTCGGTTTGAAACTGGCGAAGACCGCCAAGCCCGAGATCGACAAGCGTGTGGAAAACGCTGCGCGCATTCTGCAATTGGAGCACCTGCTGCAACGCAAGCCGAAAGACCTGTCTGGCGGACAGCGTCAGCGGGTGGCCATTGGCCGGACCATGGTGCGCGAGCCCAAGGTGTTCCTGTTCGACGAGCCGCTCTCCAACCTCGACGCCGCTCTGCGCGTACAGATGCGTATTGAGATATCCAAGCTGCACAAACGTTTGCAGAGCACCATGATCTACGTCACCCACGACCAAGTGGAAGCCATGACCATGGCGGACAAAATCGTCGCGCTGGATCACGGACGCATTGCGCAGGTCGGCAAACCACTGGAGCTGTACCACTACCCTTCCAACAAATTTGTCGCCGGGTTTATCGGCTCGCCCAAAATGAACTTCGTCACCTGCACGGTGTTGGAAGCTGGCGCTCAGTCCGTCAAAGTCTCCCTGCCCGGAGCCATCGACGTTGTCGTCCCGGTCAATGGGGCGGGACTGAAAACCGGAGATAAAGCGACCCTGGGTATCCGCCCCGAGCATTTCGTCAGCGCGGAAGAAGGCGAAGTCATTCTCAACGGCGTGGTCAATGTGGTTGAGCGCCTCGGCTATCAGACTCTGGTGCACGCCGACGTAGAAGGCTTCGACAGCACCCTGACCTTGCGCACGCCAGGCGCCAATCCCGTGCGGGAAAACAACCCGATTGCTTTGGGACTTAAGGCGCACAACTGTCATCTGTTCAAAGAAGACGGCAGCGCCTGTCCACGTCTTTATGTGGAGCCCGGCGTAGAGCTGTAGGCGCACACAGGAACAAACGCCAAAGAATTACTGCGACCGCAGTGATGCGACGGATTAAGCGATTCCTGTGTCGCCCACTCCGTCTATGTAAGCACCTCGACCCTGAGTGTTTACTCAGCGCTTTGCCCGGCCTTCGCCGGGTTTTTTTCGTCTGCGGTATGTGTTTCCGGAGGGTCGTCGCCAGCCTCCAACGCCACCTGCTCCTTGAGCAAGTCGGCGGCCCCGGAAAAATCAAACCCCGTCTCTTCATCCAGTTGCTCCGGGTCGAAGCGCACGCCGCACCCCGCCTTGACTAACTCAGCCGGTTTGCTCCGCCCTGTTTTCTTCGACATTACCTCTCCTCAGCCCATCAGGATCTTGGAATGGAATAAAGCAACACCTGCTTTTGCTGGATTTCCAGCTTTTTACAGGCTTTCCCGCCCAACTTCTCCGCCACGCGCCGCGAGCGGGCGTTCATTGGGTGGATCAGGCTGACCAGAGAGGACGCGCCCACATGGGAGTACGCCACGTCCCTGATCGCTTGCGCCGCTTCATAGGCATACCCCTGCCCCCAAGAGGCGCGGCGCAATAACCAGCCGATCTCCATGCCCGGCCATCCCTGCGGATAATAGAGTCCCGCGCGGCCCAGCAAACGCCCGCTCTCAATCTCCTCCAACGCCCACAAACCGTATCCCCGCAAACGCCAATGCCCGAGCATCAGCGCGAGGCTTTTCCAGGCTGCATCCAAATCATATCCCTGGCCGTTCGCCATGTACCGCATCACTTCGTCGTCAGCCAGCATCCTGGCGTAATCCGGCAAGTCCGCTTCCGTGAACTGGCGCAACCTTAAGCGCTCCGTCATCAGCGTAAGCGGCGCTTTAATCTCAATACTTTGCATAGGTTTCGCGTCTTTCCATAGAGTCTGTACAGATAATGGCTTTATTCAGCTTTCTACTACACTTGAATGAAGTTAATTAATTATATGCATCCTGGGTTAAGTCAGTTATTTATTATAGATATATCAACAAATTGATTTATAAACATATTTCCTAAAAGTGAGTGATAACAGACAGATTTAACTAGACTTAAAAGTGGAACACCTGCAATTGGGACAGCAATGAACGCACTGGAACAAGAGTTCGGTTTTCAAGATATCGTAGAGAACGCCGCTGATGGCGTATTGGTCACCAAAGCCTCGCCCCTGGACGATCCCGGCCCAGAAATCGTTTACGCCAACAGCGCCATGGAGGAATTGTCCGGATACAGCAGAGACGAACTGATCGGTTCCACTCCTAGAATGCTGCAGGGTCCACTCACGGATGCAAGCGCCTGCCGACGCATTCGTCGCGCCCTGCAGGAAAAATCACAAGTGCGTTGCCGGCTGCTGAACTATCGCAAAGACGGCGGTCAGTATTGGATCGAAATCAGCATAATGCCCTTATTGGACAAAAGCGGCTCGGTCAGCCATTTCGCCGCCATACAGCGGGATATCAGCGCCTACGTAAAACTGGAAGAGCATTTCTCCAAAGCCGCCGGCAAGGACGAAACCACGCTGCTCTCCAATAAAGATAATTTCCTTGATGGACTGGACAAAGAGTGGCGGCGCGCTTACCGGCATCACTCACTGTTCTCGCTTCTCACTTTTCAAGTTGACCAGTTCAACGCATCCCTCACGCGTGACTCAGAGCAAAGTCAGCAAATGCTGGCGCTGATCGGCGCGACCTGCAAAGCCGTATTCCGCCGCGAAGACACGCTTGGTCGTATCGGCGAAAACGAATTCGCCGTTCTGATGCCGGAGACAGACTTGCGCCAGGCCGGACTCGCCGCAGAGAGACTACGCAGTAAACTCTCTGCGCTGGTGGATCGTCACCCCAGCATTCGGCCGCCATTTACAGTCAGTATTGGCATTACACAGAATCAATTATTGGATGAGCGCCCGGAAAGTGTCCTTAACCGCGCCCGCCAGGGCCTGATCAAAGCCGGCGCTCAGGGCGACCGGGTGACGGTGGTGGAAATCTGACAGGCGAAACAGGGCGTAAGATCAGAACAAACAATAGAGGCAAACGGATGAGCAAGGCAGAAACACCTATGGAACTGAGCGAAGAACAGTGGCTGCACATCAACGAAACCATCACCATGCTCACGCTGGCGGTGGCGCAAATCGAAGCCTCCATTTTGGAAAGCGAGAAGTCATTCAGCCGCCTGACTCAGTCCTTCACTACCATTGTGGAAACCGTCAACGCCGCCCCCGATCCCTCTACACAGGCCAATGAACTGAAACTGCAATTGGACGGACTGAGAAAAGACGTCCATAACGCCGTGGTCGACTTCCAGTTTTTCGACCGCCTGGCGCAACGCCTTAGCCACGTAAAGGAAAGCCTCGGCGAACTGGGCGGACTCCTGCAGACGCGCGAACGTCTGGACAAGCCGGAAGAATGGAAAAACCTGCAACAGGATCTCAAAGGCCGCTACACCATGGCCTGTGAGAGAGAGATGTTCGATATGATTCTCAACGGCGTCGCCATTGAAACCGCGCTGGCTCACTTCAAAGCCAACTATCTGGATGAAATGGCTCAGCAAAACGAAGACGATGGAGAGATCGACCTGTTTTAAACATTTAAATCCCCGCACTCTACAGCGCTATTTTCTCCTTTTTCATGATGGGTGTTAGTCCTAAAGGACGATTGATCAAAAAACAGACACAAATACAATAACGCCAATATTATTTCTGTTTGTAACCCGGCCTCTTCTCATAGCAATTCAGGTTCCCCGACCCCGATTTACCTGAGCCTTCGTACGTCCAGAAGCGGCCTCTAACAAGGGATGTTTCCTGCATGCATTACCCCCGTCGCTTCCAAGTCAAACATCACTTGGATATCGTCGCCGATGAGCTGACGCGCATTGAGTCGCCCACCACCGCCATTGGCTATATCGAGAAGTGTCTGAACGACGGAGACGGGCGCGGTAAAGATTTCGACGCCTTTATCGCCTCGCTGCAGGGAAGTCATTTCCAGTCCACCTCCAACAAGTTTCCCGGCCGCACCGCAGCGGCGTTCAATAGCTGGCGCAACACCCTGATTCGCGAAGCGCGCCATGGCAATGTGCTGCTGGTGGTGGATAGCGCGGAAAAACCTTTCCATCCACTGATTATTGAGAAAGACAAAACGCTGACGCCGGGGCAGTCCAACACCCACGTCGCCACCCAGTTGCTGAATCGCCTGAAGCCGGTGAAAACGCCGTCGCCGAAACGTCCGGCGGGGACCGCCGCAGGGGGCGCGGCCGCCTCCAATCCCATGGCGGAAAGCCATCCGTCGTTCAACGGCAATGTAGGCTGGGCCAGTGAAAAGAGCCCAAAAACCAGCTACGGCGCGCCGCCGCCTCCTGCTTCGTCAGCGCCCAGTCCTGAAGAGACGTCCGTCAGCGACGCCAGCGGCCACAACGACAATGGCGACACGCAAACCGCCAACGACGAAGCCTGCGTCAGCGGCGATCCTGTGAGCATGATCACCGGCGAGGAGCTGCTGGATCTGGTGGACTTCACCTTACCTGGTCCCATGCCTTTAGCATGGAAGCGCACCTACAAGTCGTCCAACAACCATCAGCGCGGCCTGGGCGTGGGCTGGACGCACCTGTTGTGTCAGACCCTGGAAGAGGACAACGGCCGCATCACCTTCACCACCGACGAAGGCCGTTATATCGACTTCCCGCGTCCCCTGATCGAACAGTCCAGCCGCAACGCGGCGGAGCGCATGACCCTGCACCGATTGGACGAGAACACCTACGCGCTGCAGCAGATGGGACAACCGGATAAAGTCTTTGTCGGCGGCAACGGCGCCTACCGCCTGGAAGCCCTGGTGGACGCCCTGGGCAATCGCATCGACATTGCTTACTGGCAGGACGTGGAAGGTTATGCGCGTCCCATCACCATCCTGCAAGCCAGTTGGGGACCGCGCCTGCATATTCTGCATAACGCCCAGGGGCTGATGTGCGAAATCCAGTCGATCCAGTCCAACGGCGCCGTCGTTACCTTGGCCACCTACGACTATGACGAGCAGCAGGACCTGATTCGCGCCGCAGATCGAGCCGGCGCCAGCGAAACCTACGCCTACCGCCATCACGTCATCACCCGCCGCACTCTGAAGACCGGCTTCAGCTTCTATTTCGAATGGAGTCAGTACAGCCCGAGCGGCAAGTGTCTGCGTCAGTGGGGCGATCGCGGCATTTACGATTACCGTTTTGAATGGGATATCGCCAATAAAGTCTCCCACGCCTTCGACAGCAACGGCGGCAAAACCACTTACTACTACGACCACCGCGGCAAGATCATTAAGGAAATCGATCCCGAAGGCGGGGTCACGCGCATGGCCTACAACAAACAGGGCCAGTTGATCGAGCACATTGACCCGGAAGGCGGCGTCACCCGTTACGTCTACGACGAGCAGGGATTACTGACGCAACTGACCGACGCCACTGGCGCGTCTTACAAAATCCGCTACAACCACCGCGGCCAGCCCGTGGAGATGATCAATCCCCTGGGCCACAGCTGGCGTCGCGAGTACAACGGCCAAGGGCTGCTGACCTGCGTCACCGATCCCCTGGGCAACCAGGCCCACTACGCCTATAACGAACGCGGCCTGCCGCAGACCATCACCGACGCCGCCGGCAACGAAAAAACCTTCGTCTGGAATGCGCTGGCGCAATTAGTCAGCGAGAGCGTCAACGGCCGCCGCACCGAGTACCTGCTGAACGAAGACGGCGATATTAGCGCGGTTGTGGACGCGGACCAGCGCACAACCGAATACGAATACGACCTGCTCGGCAACGTCACTCGCGTACAGCATCCGGACGGCTCCGCCGTGCAGTTGCGCTACAACGCCAACAGTCAACTGACCCACTTTATCGACGCCGCCGGTCGCTGTACGGAATACGTATACGACGGCCTGTCCCAGGTGCGCAAAAAGATCGACCCCAACGGACAGGTGTTTGAATACCTGTACGACAAAGAACGCAACCTGATCGGTCTGATCAATGAAAAGGGCGAGCGCTACAAACTGGGCTACGACCGCAATGAACGCCTCATTCGGGAAATCGGCTTCGATGGGCGGATTCAGGAATACCAGTACAACCGCGCCGGGCATTTGGTCTCTCATCTGGAAGGCGTCCACATCGACCTGCCGTCGGAACAGGCCAACACCACCCGCTTCAGCCGCGACCCGTTGGGCCGGCTGCGGGAAAAACACAGCCCGGACGGCGAGGTCAGCCAGTTCCACTACGATGTGGCGGGACGGCTCACTGAGGCGAGCAACCCTCACCGACAATTGCGCTTCGCCTACAACGCCCTGGGGCAGTTAACGGAAGAGCGTCAGGACCAGCATGTGCTGCGCCATGATTACGATCCCCTGGGCCTGCGCACGCAAACCCAGTTAGCGGACGGAACCCGGCTTAACTTCGCCTACGATCAGCATGGCCTGTTCAGCGAAGCCCGCTACAACGACAACCTGCTGACGCAAATCACCCGGGATGAGCAGGGGCGGGAAATCACACGCCAGCAGGGCGCACTGCAATCCCAGTACGAATACGACCTGATGGGCCGCCTGAGCCGCCATCGCGTCGGCCATGAAGCCAACAAAACGCAACTGATCGACCGTCATTATCAGTACGACCACCATGGCAATCTGGCGTTGATCGACGATCTGCAAAAAGGCGCGACACGCTACCATTACGACGCCCTGGACCGTCTCAAGCAGGTGGAGAGTTACTGCAACGAGCAGTTCGACTTCGACCCGGCGGGCAACATCCTGAGCGGAGAAAGCGATAGCGCGGTGAAAAAAGGCAACCGCCTGCAATTCCATGGCGACCGCCACTTTGACTATGACGACGCCGGCAACCTGATCCGCGAACGTCGCGGCAAAGGCGGCAAACTGGAAACCCGCTACCTCTACAACAAGCAGAACCAGCTGATCGCGGTGGAGAAAGACGGGCAGCGCACCGAATACCGTTACGACGCCCTGGGCCGCCGTATCTCAAAACAGGACGCCTTCGGGCAGACGGAATTCCTGTGGAACGGCGACGTGCTGCTGTCCGAACAACGACAGCACCTGCGCAAGCTATATATCTACGAACCCGACTCATTCCGCCCGCTGGCGTTCATCCAGGACGAAAAAGTCTATCACTACCACCTGGATCACCTGGGCACGCCCCAGGAAATGACTGACGCCGAAGGAACCCTGGTCTGGTCCGCCCGCTACAAAGCCTACGGCGCCCTGGCGTTACAAGACGTAGAAAGCGTCCACAACCCGCTACGCTTCCAGGGGCAATACTTTGACGAAGAAACCGGCTTCCATTACAACCGCCACCGGTACTATGATCCCCAAAGCGGCCGCTTCATCAACCAAGACCCCATCGGCCTCCTGGGCGGCGCCAATGCCTACCAATATGCGCCAAATCCGGTGGGATGGGTTGACCCGTTGGGGTTGACGGCGAAGCCGGGAGATTGTCCTCCGACTTCTCCTGCACTCAAGGACAGTGTTTACAGTGCTGAAAATATCGCACAGCGTGCAGCTGAGTTTAACTACCTGCGAGAGTTGGATATAAAGAATAACGCCATGTTATCAGCTCAACAAAGGGCTAAGCTGATCATGGAAGATATAGCGCAAATGCCTGCGCTAAAATCAATCATTGCAAAAGTCAAAGAAATGGACCCTAGCGCCAAAGTTGGCTTTAGAGGAAGTATGACCACAGGTATGAAAGGACCACACAAGCTGGGCCAGGCGAAGCAGAGAGTAAAATTCGATGAAAGCGTTGCTTTCAAAAATGATAAACCCTATACAGATGAGCAGGGTTGGGATGTCGACTTTTTTGTTGTTAGTGACGCAATGAGAAGTAATCGCAATAGATGGCAAGGACTGAGGTCTTTAGCTTCTGATGATTTAATAAGTGACATAGACGATCTAAACCTTCAATTAAAAAGCAAGTATCCGAAAGGTCAATCGATAAAAAATAGATCATACAAAAATGAACACGATGACCCAACTGGATTTAGAACGGAGGAAAAAATAGATTTTAGAATATGGAATAGTGAAGAAATATCAAAAAACATGAAAGACGGAGACACTCCCTCTTTCATAGACAGCCAATAACTATCTGGAGCCACAAGTGAAACACCCTGGATTTATAGGAATGATATGTATTGAACCAGAGTTCGAAATACATACAGTTTTTGAAAAGATAAAAAATACGTTTAACTTTATAGAATTCAAAGAGATTCAAAGAGATGACGTTATCTCCTTTATTGCAGAGGATAGTAATTTTAGAGTTGCCCTATACGGAGCCCCTCAAGACACCCCTAATGCATTATATGGGCTTGATTATGTAAGCTACACAGACTCGTTACTGCCTTCAGACCTTGAAAAAGAAATAAAAGAAAAAAATGATTTCGAAATACATGTTTTCTCCAAAAGATATGAAATATCATCTCAATTAGCAAGCTGGATAAAAAGAAAAACAAATCTTAATGCATTCAAATAAAAACAATGCAAAGCTCAAATAGTCAAAAAGCAGAAGCCAGTATAATCACAAACAGCACCAATGGAATTCTAAGCATCACTGTCATTTTTAGTAACATAGGAGAAACAAGCTACTTCCTGGACAAAAAGCTTACCTTCCATAATGGCATATACACAATTTCATGCTTGTCATTAAATGCAGAAGGAAAAGAGATAAAAAGAAGGATAAATATAAAAATAAAGCCGTCTTCGTTTCCTGATGACTATATAGAAATCAAGCCTCATAGTTCATACAGGGGCAGCCTTGTTCTAAATGAGTACTTCAATCTACCTGAGTCCGGAAGCATTTCGATACAGTACCAGGCTTCGGCCAGAAACCCTGTAACAGGGGATATTGACGTCATTAAGTCAGCCATAACAGAAATAGAAATTGGAGACTAAGGCATCTCTGATGCAGCGAGTATTATCATTCAGTCACTAAGAGTGATCTGAAATACTCCATATAAACTATCCCAAAACTGCCCCTGCACTACTCCGCCTATTAAAATCCCAGATTTCCACCATTACGCTTACTGCCCCGAAATGCACGGCGACTCAAACGTTCGGACGATTGGCTGGTTGGGGGATTCTGTTCCGAGTATTGGACCCAATCCTGATTTCGTGTTGGAGATTCTGCAGCATTTCTGGCAATGTCATTTTGCCCATGATGGTGAGTTGGGCAAACATGCGTGTGAGATGTGTGATGCTGACGAGAGGTTCCACGGGGAGTTCTGGGTTGAGATAGGCGATATTCGCTATGTTCTGCCTTTGGCGGTTTTTCATTATATAAACGCCCATGACTATCAATTACCTCCTCAGTTTGTAGAGGATTTACTCCTGCACTGGCGCTCCGAGGCGTCGTTATCCTGCCGGGATGGAAGTTGCGCTGCGAGAAATCAGGACAGAAAGGGCTTTGAATGGCGTAGTGAGGTCAGTTGTATTCCCCATGGGCCTGTGAAAAAGTGGTGGCGTTTCTGGCGCCAATAATTCTGTGATACGGATAGCACTTAGCAGCTTAGGGTATTCGCCTTCCATTCACTGCCTACAGGACACCGATATGAAATTGCCAAAAGCCTTTCTTCCCTTCGTCGCGCTGGTCGCCGCCTCTTCCCTATCGTTCGCGTCCGATGAGGCGCCGGGTTGGGTGACGGAGGGTCCTTACGTCGCGGAGAAGGCGTTCTCTTTTGAACTCCCTCTGGAGGTTCTGGCTAACAAGTTATTTGTTGAAGTGGAAGTTGGCGGCGCGCCTCGGCGTTTTGTTTTTGACACCGGTTCGCCGTCGATGATGAGTGCGAAGCTTGCGCAGGAGTTGGGGCTTAAAGCCATCGACAAACGGCAAGGGCGAGATTCTCACGGGGCGATCGTGGAGAGTGAGATAGTGCAGGCGGATTTGAATGTCGGGGGAACGGTTTTTCATAAAACGCCGCTCTTCGTAGCGGATTTTCCAAAGACGGCGCAGTGCTTGTTTGATGGCGTACTCGGCTCTGAAGTGCTGCCGCTTTGCGCCTGGCAGATTGATTTATCCTCCTCCGTACTGCGTTGTCATTCCGAGTTATCGAAGCTCAACCACCTCGATAAAGCCAAAAAGCAGACTCTGTATGATTTTGGTTATCCGCATGCGCCGATATTCGATATTCAGTTCGCGGACAAGGCCAAAAGCAAGGCAATGTTTGATACCGGTTCGCCTGAGTATCTGGCGGTTTCTCCTCCTGATTTTGAGGGCGCAAAGCGCAACGGCGGCGTTGGAGCCAGCCTCTCGGGCGCAGGCTCTCTCGGCGGTTCGTTGGGCGGCGCAGCGCCAAACAAAGAACAACTGCAGATGCAATTTAAAAACCTGGCGATCGGCAATGTTGAGCTGGGACGGGTCGGCGCGCTGTTGCGGGAATCGCCGCCCAGTCTGATTGGCGCATCCGTGCTGGAGCACTTCATCGTCACGCTGGATTCACGGTCTTCCTCTGCTTACTTTCTCCCGTATCGCGATGGGCCTTTCTCGCGCTCGTCGTATGGATTTGCCATGAGCTTCGAAGAGACGCCAAGGGTTTCCCTGGTTTGGAACGATTCACCCGCCAAGGCTGCGGGCTTGCAGGTCGGTCAACCCATCACGTCCATTAACGGAGAGCCGGCCAACGCCTCTTGCGAAGGCATTCGTAGCGCCATGCGCGCGATGTCGGAAGGCGACGTTATTGAACTCACGTGGGAAGGCGGCGCAGCCAGGCTAAAAAGGGAAAGAACGTTAACGGACTGATCCCCGTTAACGTTCGAATGTAGAGGCAATGCAGAAGCGCGGCTTTCCGCACTCCCCTCAGTAATACAAAAACAGCTTCAAATCATCAAAGTACACGTCGTTGTCGTTACCGGCTTTGCGTAAGCCTCCCATGCTCACGCGCAGGGTGCGGGCGCCGCTGGGAAGTTGGCCGGAAACTTGGCGGGCTTCCCAGGATTGTGACCTGTTGCTGGTTAGGACGTCATCTCCCGCCCAGGCCAATTCAGCGCCGCCAGCGTCCAAGGCGATCAGTTGCAGGCGCGGCTCATCGTTTCCGCTCCAAGTGGAGAGCATGGCGCTGAATTCCGCGTAGGCGTCGCCAGTATCTATTTCCGTGGCGTAGGCGGACAGGTCAATTTCCTGTATGACCTGTTCCTCGCAGCAGTCGGAGGGCGCGCCTTTGCCGAAGCCGCGTCCGGCGAAATAATAGGTTCCTTCAGCGGGACCAAAACCACCGTTGTCGTTGGCGGTGATGGCGTTCATCATGCCTTTTTGCAGATTCCATCCGCTCATGTCCCCGGCTTCCGCATCGCCATTGAGAATCAGGTTATCGGTGCGGGTTCCGGCGATATCGAAACTGGCGACGTCACTCCAGGCGGACCAGTTCATATGTTCATCCCGCACTCGGGCGCGCCAATACCAGGTCGTCCCCGGACGCAACGCCAGCTCCGGCCGACTTTGGCCTGCGTAGGCGTCATAGCTGGAAGTATGCGTATTCTGCTCGCTGTAGCGCTTGTTCCAGCGATAGTAGTCATCGCCGCCGACGCGCACGGGACCGACGCTCAACATGTCGCTCAGCTGCAGATTAAAAATATCCGCATCCGCCTGCGTATCGATAGCGACATAGCCGCTTTCATGATCGCCCTCGACCTCATCGGCGGGACCGTAGTACAGGTTCTGACGGCGCGTGCGGTTGCCCCAGATATCGTAAACCGCGCCGTCAAACTCGGGACTTTCCGACACTTGCCAATGAACCGCGCGCACCACATCCGGCATAGCCACCTGCACACCCAGCTCCACGGCGCTGGCGTCCTGCTCGCCAGTTCCCGCCGTGACCAGAGGAAGATTGATATTGTCCTCGACGGAGAAGGTCAGGCTGTCCACCACAGAGAATTCCGTGTCGCCGTCAAAGCCGCCTTTCTTGCGCTCCAGCGTCATCGTCGGCGCGTCGCCGAAATGGAAGGTCAGCAGGTTGTAGCCGAACTCGCTGCGGCTGATTTCGAAGGTGTCGTAATCGCGGACCTGCTTGGCCTGATGATCCGCATCGTCCAGCGGTTCGATGTAGCCGGAAGCGCTGGCGGCGTTGAGCCACAGGTGATTCACATCCCGCGACTGTCCGCGGGAGTAAGCGTGAGTGTGCCCGAAAAGATGCCCGGTCACGGCGCCAGTACGGGCGCTATACTGCTCCAGCTCCGCCACCATTTCGCAACTGCCGATGCTCTCGCCAACGTTCCACATTTCCGAAAGACAACCATGATGGAACATTCCCAACACAAACTGCCTGCCCTGTACTTCCGCGTCATTCAGGGTTTCTTTCAGCCACTGCCGTTGCACCGCCAGGGTATCCCGGTTGAACGCGCCATGGGCGCCGGAGATCGTGTAGCTGTCCAGCCCGACCAGACGCAGGTCCAAATAGTCGAGGTAGTACCACTTGTCTTCGTAGCCGATAGAGCCGTTTTCCGGCGGCGCCATGTAGCTGCGGTACAGACGTAATTCCGCATCGCTATAGTAGTCATGATTACCGGGTACGGTTACCAGCGGCACATAAGGCGTAATGGCGGCGAGGCTGCCGAACAACTGCTCGCGCCAGTGCTGGCGATTGCCGCCCACTTGCACCACATCGCCGGAAATCGTGATGGCGGCGATATTTTCCGCGCAGGTCTGCGGTTGCGCGGCGTCACATTCATGCTGTAGAAAACCCTGGTTCACCACATTGGTGAGCACCTTGGCGTACTCATCCCGATCCAACTGGGTGTCGCTCAACGCGATGATGCGCGCCTGCTCCACGCCATCCCCCGCCTGGGGCCAGGTTTTGAAAGCGTAACGCGGCGTCGCCCGCTGTTCTCCCAACACCTTGGTGACCACGTAGTACTCATACAACGTATTGGAGCTGAGCTGATGTATCGGCGCTTTGCGCACCAAGCCGTCAAGGGAATGGGACTCCGCGCTGACGCGAGTGAATTCGCCCTTGCCGTCGAAGGGGCGCACCCATACTTCCGCATTGCTTTCTCCGGTTTCGAACATCACCGTCATTTGGTCAGATGCGGGAGCCTGCAGATAGGGTTGCACGATAAAATCCGGCGCGGTGGCGCTGCTCGGCGGCTCGACATCAGAGCCAGGCGGGTCGGTGGGGTCCTGGTCGCCGGAACAGCCGGCCAGAGCGAAGGCGAGACCGCAGGCCAACCAAGCAAGTCGTTTATGAAGCATGAGATATTCCTTGTAGGTTATGAATCCGGCAGCCAAACAGCGTCCCTCTGTTTGTCTGAAGCGACAGGGCCTGCATGTATCAGGTCCTGCCTTCGCGGCTTGCCGCCCCGCAGGCGCTTCCCTGCGCCCGGTTACCAACACGTCAATATCAGCGTCGTGTTAATAACTGGCGAATCATCTGGTTCGGACCAAGATAAGGTTGGAATATTTCATTGGAATTTCCATAAAATTTCATAAACAAGGCAGTTTTATGACCGCTGGTGCGAACCAGATTGTCATATTTATGTCACGCCGATTCGCTGTAATGCGCCAAAGCCAACACCGGACGCGGGTCCGCGCCGGAAAAGACGTAAGGAATGAATTGTGAATCAGGCAGCCGCTTATCTGTCTCTCGCCGCCAAACTGCAGCAGCGCATTCTCAACGGCGAATTGCCCGCCGGCAGCAAGCTTCCCTCGGAACGCGCCTTATGCGCCCTATTCGAAGTCTCCCGCGTCAGCGCCCGCGACGCTCTGCATGCGCTGGAGTCACAGGGATTGATCTATCGTTTGAATCGTATGGGCTGGTTCGTGGCGCCGCCGGTGTTTATTTACGATCCCACCCGCAGCAGCAGTATTCAGGAAGAGGCGATCAACCAGCATCGAGCGCTGACCACGGAACTGCTCAGCGCCGGGCGGGAGACGCCCCCGATTCAGGTCAACAAAGCGCTGAAACAGGCGCCGACGCAGAGCGCCTTTGTCGTCACCCGTCGCCGCGCGGTGGACCAACGCTGGGTACTGCTGGAAGTCTGCTACTTTCGGGAATCCGCCTTCCCTGATCTGCTCTCCCATGATCTGGCCGGGTCCCTCACCGCACTGGTGCGGGAACAATACGGCTATCGGGCCAGAGAGCTGGACGTCAGCATCTCCTCCTCGCCTCTCAGCCACAGCCATGCGCAACATTTGCAGGTGCGGGAGGGCAGCCCTTCTCTAAAACTGGAGCGTCAGGTTAAAGTCGCTGGCGAACCTATCGCGCTGGAGCGAGAATTCTGGCTGCACGACGCCATTGAAATGCGAGTGAAAGGACAAGGTAGCTGAGGCATGCGCGAAGACACCGACGTAAGATTTATCTCTCTCAAGACACACCAGCTCAGCGAGGCGTTCGCCGCTTACAAAGCGGGGCTCTATACGTCCATCGACACCGCATTCGGGTGGGATGAGGACTATCAAACTCAGCGCTTTTACAGCCACTACGCCGTGGAGGATCTTTATTGGATCGTCAGGGCGGACTGCCGGATCGGCCTGCTCTGCTATCGCTTGCATGAAGACGCGCTGCATCTGCATTTGGCGTTAATCTTTAGAGAGGCGCAAAGTCAGGGACTGGGGTCGCAAGTGATGGCGCAGTTACATCGTCTGGCGCAAGAGACGCAGCGCCGAATCACCCTTTCCAGCTTCAAAGACAACCATGGGGCGATTCGCTTCTACCATCGCCATGGCTACCGGACCACCGGGGAAGACGCGCATTTTGTGGAGCTGGAGCGCGGCTGGGATTAGCGCGCCTAGCCAGGGTTCTCCGCATACCAGCGCTTCACCGAGGCGGCGATTTTTTCCAGGGGTAACACGTCATCGGCGGCGTTGAGTTTCACCGCCGCGCCGGGCATGCCCCACACCACGCTGGAGGCTTCATCCTGGGCGATAGTGTAGGCGCCCGCTTCGTGCAGGCGCAGCAGTCCGGCGGCGCCGTCTTTGCCCATGCCGGTCAATAGCACCGCCATGGCGTTGGCGCCGGCGGCGTTGACCACGGAATCAAATAACACATCCACGCTGGGGCGATGTCGATTCACCGGCGGGGTTTCACTGAGTCGACACACGTACTTGGCCCCGGTGCGCACCACTTCCAGGTGATACTCGCCAGGCGCGATGTATACGCGTCCCACGGTGATGGGGGCGTTGTCGTAAGCCTCCTCCACTTTCATGGGCAAACGTCGGTCCAGACGCTCCGCAAAGGAGCGCGAGAAAGCGCCGGGAATATGCTGGGTGATGACGATGCCCGGCAGATCCATGGTCAATCCATCCAGCAGGTCGCGAATGGCGTCCAGACCGCCGGTGGAGGCGCCGACGGCGATCAGCTTATCCGTGGTGGCGAAAACCGGTTGCGGCTTCTCGCCGGCGGCGACTTTCTGGTGCTGCGCCTGCAGTCGCTGCTGCTTGAGCAACAGTTTTTCCTGAGAGATGCGCGCAGCGGTGATGACCTTATCGATGATTTCCTGGGCCTTTTCCTCAATGCCTTCGCGCAGGTCGATCTTGGGTTTGGCGATGAAGTCCACCGCGCCGCACTCCATGGCGTCCAGCGTCACCGCCGCGCCCTGCTCCGTCAGGCTGGAAATCATCACTACCGGCATGGGACGCAGCCGCATGAGGTTACGCAGAAACGTGAGTCCATCCATGCGCGGCATCTCCACATCCAGGGTGATGACATCCGGGTTGAGCGCCTTGATCTTCTCCCGCGCCTGATAAGGGTCGCCAGCGGTATCCACCACTTCCAGGTGTGGCGACTGGTTGAGGATTTCCACCAGAATTTTGCGCATCAGCGCTGAATCGTCCACCACCAGGACTTTGTACACCTTCCCCGCTCCGCTGCTCATAATGTTCCTCGTCATTATTCGTTCAAATGCGCCGGGAACCTCTATCCCGGTCAGAACAGGTCCACATCTCCCGCTACCTTGGTGTGGCTCAGCTCGTCCATATAATGTTCTTCACGTTGAATCACCGTGTCGTTGTGCAAAGACTTCAGGCGCTTCATCATGACTTTGCCGTTGGTGGGGTCATACAGAATCTTGCGGGGGTAATCGCCGCCCACGTCCTCCGACATAATCTTGAAACCGTCCACTTCCAGGTAGCGGCGCACAAAGTCGATATTCTTCTCCCCTACGCTGCTCATGCCGCGGATCACATTGGCGCCGCCGAATATTTTCACCTCCAGCGTGCTGCGTTTACCGGTGAGCTTCATGACGTCATTGATCAGATGCTCCATGGCGTAGTTGCCGTAACGAAAGGCGTCGCTGAGGATATCCATGCGGCCGCCGCCGGCGTTTTGCGGCAGCATAAAGTGATTCATGCCGCCGACGCCGGAGGCCGGGTCGCGCACGCAGGCCGAAATACAGGAGCCGAGCACAGTGCCGATCAGCTCCTGCTGATTGGTGACGTAATATTCTCCAGGCATGATCTTGGCCATGAAGCGGCCCTGATTCTGCACCCAAAAGCGGTTCACGCCTTGAAACCAGGGCAGACTCAGCGGCGGCGGTTGCGGTTTTTTCTGTGCGGAGTTCACGCTAGGTCACCTTCTGATAAATGGTTTGCCCCAGTGATACGAACTGGCTGGATACGCCATGCAAGGATTCAGAGTGCCCCATGATGAGATAACCTTTGTCCACCAGGCTGTCCGCATAGCGCGCGATGAGCTTCTGTTTAGTTTCGCGATCGAAATAGATCACCACGTTACGGCAAAAAATCACGTGGTATTTGTGCTGGAAGGAAAATGGCTTGTTCAGGTTCACCTGCATGAACTCGATATTCTTTTGCAGTTCCGACGACACCCGCGCCATCCCTGAGTTGGCGCCCTTGCCGCGCAAAAACCAGCGTTTCTTGACCGGAGCGGGAATCGAGTCGACGCGTTCCAGGGGATAAACGCCGCGCTGGGCTTTGCCCAGCACCTCGGTGTCGATATCGGACGCGGTGATCCGCCAATTCATCTTGGTGGCTTCCGTGGCCTCCGCCAGGGTCATTGCGATAGAGTAGGTTTCCTCGCCGGTGGAGCAGCCCGCCGACCACACCCGGAGCTCCTTGACGCCGGCCTTGGCGTATTCCGGAACCACTTTTTCGCGCAGAAACGCAAAATGGTGGTTTTCCCGGAAAAAGGACGTGAGGTTAGTGGTCAATGCATTGATGAAATGGGTGAACTCTTCATCCTTGTGGCGCTCCAGGTAAGCCACGTACTGGTCGAAGTTACTCAGCTTCAGCGCACGCACCCGCTTGGCCAGACGGGAGTAGAACATTTCATACTTATTGTCCTGCACCACAATTCCGGTGTGGTCGTAACTCATGGCGCTGAGCTTGGCGAAATGCTCCTGCGTAAAATTGAACTCCCGCGCCCGTTCGCCGGTGTGCAGCCTATCGTTCATAAGCCGCCTTCCTTCAGTCCGCAAGCCCGGGAAGCTGTGACTGCAGAGACAGCGTGCGCACCATCTGTTTCATGTAGTCCGAGGCCTCCAGCCAGTCGACGCCGCCGCCATGGCTGGCCTGCCGCTTTTGCGCCGCCAGCAGGAGCTGCAGCGCCGCCGCGTCCATAACCTCCACTTCGCCGCAATAAAATTTGATGCGTTGCGTCGCAGGCGCGCCATTCACTTGCTCATAGATTTTTTCCACCGAACTGATGGAAAAGGCCCCGGGCAATTTGATGACCCCGGGTTCATTCACTTCATGTTGATCGCTCATTCCTTGCTCCAGGTTTCCATCTGCGTAAAGGTTTCCGGGTCGAGCAGTTTATCCACATCGATCAGCACCACCATGCCTTCATTGCGATTGACGACGCCGGTCAGATAACGGGTGTCGAGCTTGGAGCCGAGTTGCGGACGCGCCTTGATGTCCTTCTCCGCCACATCCATGACGTCCGCCACCCGGTCCACCACCATGCCCATGGTGTGATGCTCCGCCCCATCGGCTTTGTCCAACTCCACGGAGACGATGATCACCACGGTCTCACGGTCGTAATCCGCCTTGGGCAGCGCAAAACGCACCCGTAAGTCGACAATCGGCACGATGCCGCCGCGAAAGTCGATGACGCCCTTGATGTACCTCGGCACGTTGGGGATTTCACGAGGCTTGTTCCAGCCTCGAATTTCCCTCACCCGCAGGATATCGAGCCCATAGGACTCCTCACCCAGCCAGAAGGTCAGAAATTGCAGGTTATTGTCCGCGCTCTGCTGCGCATTCTGTCGCTTGTCCATCAGAACACTTCCCAGTCTTCGTCTGTTTGCGTTTTATCCGATTGCGGTCGCGTCGCCGCCTTAGCGGTTTTCTTGACTTGCTGCGCCTGCGTTTTTGCTGGTGTTGACTTCGCGGCGACCGCCCCTCCGGTGGTTCCTTCCATTTTAAAGAAGGACATCAACTGCACCATTTGCTGGACGCTTTCCAGAGAAGACTCCGCGGAAGACGCAGTTTCTTCCGCCAACGCCGCGTTCTGCTGGGTGATTTCGTCCAGTTCCATCACCGCCCGATTGACCTGCTCGATGCCGGAACTCTGTTCCTCCGTCGCCGAGGCGATATCGGAAATCAGGTCGCTCGCCTTTTTGACATGCTGAATAATCTCATCCAGATTTTTGCCGGACTCATCCACCAGATGGGAGCCCGTCTGCACCTTCTTCACGCTGTCCTCGATCAGGTCTTTAATTTCCCGCGCCGAGGTGGCGCTGCGCTGCGCCAGATTACGCACTTCCGTCGCCACTACCGCGAAACCGCGCCCTTGATCGCCTGCGCGCGCCGCCTCGACCGAGGCGTTCAGGGCCAACAGGTTAGTCTGAAACGCGATGTCGTCGATGACGCCGATAATCTCCACAATCTTGCGGCTGGCTTCGTTGATGTCGCCCATGGAGGCAACCGTACGCTGCGTCACCTCGCCGCCTTTGGCGGCGGCGCTACGGGCCATGTTGGCGAGTTGGTCCGCCTGCCGGGCGTTATCCGCGGTGTTGCGCACGTTGCTGGATAGCTCTTCAATGCTGGAGGCGGTTTCCTCCAGGCTGGAACTTTGTTTTTCCGTTCGTTCAGAGAGCTGGTTGTTGCCGGTGGAGATCTCCTGATTGGACGAGCGCACGTTTTCACTGCTCTGCGTCAATTGCGAAATGATATCGTCCAGACGCGCCATGCTGCTGTTGACCGCTTCCGCCAGGCCCGCGTACTGGCCCTCATAATCCTGCCGCATGCGCCCCTGCAAGTCGCCATCCGACAGCGCTTCCATCACTGAACTGATATCCTCCAGTACCGAGTCCATCACCGCGATCAGTTCGTTCAACCCTTGCGCCAGGGTCTGGAAGAAGCCGGCCTTGCCCTTCATCGACACTTTTACTTTCAATTCCCCCTTTCTGGCGCTTTCTACGATATGTTGAACTTCCCTTTCGGTCACGACCTGGTTGGTGACGTCACGCCATTCCACAACAAAGCCAATGATCCCGTCCCTCTCATTGCGGATAGCCCCCGCCGTCAGGTCAAAATAGGCGTCCCCTAATTGCAGCTTCGCATCGTGGGGATGGCGCAGCCCGGAAAGTAAATTGCGTTGATGGCTCGGGTTCTGGTGGAAAAAATCAATGCATTGCCCGTCCAGTTTATCTGCGTCGAATTGTGGAAGGCGCTTTTTGATTTCAGTTTCGGCGTCCTTCAGCACCTTTCTGACGGCGGGGTTCATGTAGACAATATTGAACTTTTCGTCAGCGACCATGATGGCCGTGGAAGTCGTGTCCACCGCCTGCTTCAGGCGAGTAGTAACAACAAGCTGCTCACGATCCCGTTCTAGTTGCTCTTTTAGCTGATCGCGCATAACGCGCAACTGGCCATATACGCCAGCGCGCTCTCCCAGCTTTTGCTCCAACCGGCCCGCCGCGATATCCTGCGCAATAGATTCCAGCTCCGCCGGCTCGCCCCCGAGCCCGCCCGTAATTGTACGCACAATAAAATATCCACACGCCAGCAGCGCCAGAATAATCAGTGCGCCCGAGATAATGGCGAGGTTGCGGGCGATGGTCGCTTCAGAGATATCCGTCTCAATCGCCTGCGCCAACGCCTCCAAAGAGTTGTCCCATAACGCAAAGGAGTGGGACAGCGCAGCCGTCGCCTCCGCAAAAAACTGCTTTCCGGCGGCCTCTGAGATAGTCTCTCGACGGTCAATGACGGCAGTCAGATCACGGGCTTTCGTCACTACGCTACGGGAGTTATTCAGCGCCTTTTCCAGCAAAGGGGGCAGCTGTTCGTATCGCTCCGCCACCAGCCCCACATTGTGTTCAATGTCCGCCAGGCGCTGCATGACGGCGTTGCCCAACCCTACCGCTTGAGAGAGCACTGAGAGGTCCGTATCACCAGTTGCGGCATAGCGCGCCAGCTGTCCCGAGAAACCACCGCGGAGTTTGCCCATATTCTCAACCATCACAGGGAGATTCGCAGTGTTGATAGTGGTCAGAAACCGGATATCGACATCATGACTAATCGCCAGGGCGGAGTTCTCCGCCACATGCTTAAACAGATCAATCAGTCCCAGGATAATGTCAGTATGACGCGCAAAGCTGTCCGGCCCACTCAAAGCGCCATAGCCCGCCTTCAGGCGCGCCCAGTCATTGGCGAGGGATTGCACTTCCTGTGCGGCGCTTACCTGCCCATCCAATCTGACTGTCGCCTCCAGCAGCGTTTTCCAGGCGGCGTCCAGCTTATCTTCGTTGACCCGCAAAGCGCCCGCGACGCTGGTCTCGCCATTTTTCAGCAACGCGGTGGTTCCCCGATGCTCCGCCGTCAGCTTTTGCACCGGTATCACCAGACGTATGATCTCTAACCCCTGCTCTCCCAGCTTCTCTTCATTCAGCCTTTTTTGTGCGTCTACAACACTTTTTCCCAGCAAAAAAGCCAGTGGGAGAGAGAAGACCAGCGCGAATATTAACAGTTGCTGCCAGATTTTTAGTTTTTTGAACATGCCATCACCATTTCAGAAAGCGTCCTTTAATCCTTGTGCTGGTTTTGAACAAGTCTTCCTCCAAATCTCGAGGTCAGAGTCAGATGGAAGTAAGAGTCAGAATACCTCCCAGTCCTCTTGATCTCCCGAGCCCGTTTTAGATGCAGGCTTTGCTGCGGGCTTAGGCGCTTTTCTAGCCGTTGGTTCAGCCGCTTTTCTAGCCGTTGGTTCAGTCGCTTTTCTGGCTGTGGGTTCAGACGCCGGTTTCGATCGCGCAGCCGCCTTTGGCGCACTCACCGCCGCCTCCTGACCGCCCTCGACCTTAAAGAACGACATCAGCTGCGCCATTTGCTCCACACTTTCCAGGGAGGACTCCGCAGAGGATGCGGTTTCTTCCGCCAGCGCGGCGTTTTGCTGAGTGATTTCGTCCAGCTCCATCACCGCATTGTTGACCTGCGCCAAGCCAGAACTTTGCTCCTCCGTCGCTGCGGCGATATCAGAAATCAGGTCGCTGACTTTTTTCACATGCTGGATGATTTCATCCAGGTTCTTGCCGGATTCATCCACCAGCTTCGAGCCAACCTGCACTTTTTTTACGCTGTCTTCGATCAGGTCTTTGATTTCCCGCGCAGAGGTAGCGCTGCGCTGCGCCAGATTACGCACTTCCGTCGCCACCACGGCGAATCCGCGCCCTTGCTCTCCCGCGCGAGCGGCTTCCACCGAGGCGTTCAGGGCTAACAAGTTAGTCTGGAAGGCGATGTCGTCAATGACGCCTATGATTTCCGCAATCTTGCGGCTGGCTTCGTTGATTTCACCCATGGACGCCACAGTGCGTTTGGTGACGTCGCCTCCGGTCGCCGCCGCATTTCTCGCCAGATTAGCGAGCTGATCCGCCTGCCGGGCGTTGTCCGCCGTGTTGCGCACATTGCTGGACAGCTCTTCGATGCTGGAGGCGGTTTCCTCCAGGCTGGAGCTTTGTTTTTCGGTGCGTTCCGACAGCTGATTGTTGCCGCTGGAGATTTCCTGATTGGCCGAACTCACGCTGTCGCTGCTGTCGATCAGTTGGCGCATGATGCTGTCCAGCCTCTCCATGCTGGAGTTGGCCGCTTGCGCCAGGTCGTCATAACCGCCTTTGTAATCGTCGCGCATGCGCCCTTGCACTTCGCCTTCCGCCAGGCTCTGCATCAGGTTGCGGACATCCTCCAGCACCAGGTCGATCACGCCGATCAGCTCATTCAGGCCCTCCGCCAGAGTGCGCACGAAGCCCTCCTTGCCTTCCAGTTCAATACGTCCCTTCAGGTCGCCCAGCTTGGCTTTGTCGACCATTTCCTGCACTTCGCGCTCGATGCCGATTTGCGCGCTGATATCGCTCCACTGAACCACGAAACCAAGAATGCCTCCCTGCTCGTCACGAATGGTTCCCGCAGTCAGGTCAAAAAAGGCGTCGCCGAGTTGCAGTCTGGCGTCATGAGGTTTTTTTAGCTGGGTCAGCAAGCGCCGCTGATGCTCAGGATCTTTATGAAATACATCAATGCATTCTCCGATCAGGTTGTCGGCGTTGAATTGCGGTAATCGCTTACGAATTTCCGGCTCCGCGTCCTTCAATACTCTCGTCACAGTGGGGTTCATATATGAGATCTTGAATTCTTCGTTGGCCACCATCAGTCCCACGCTGGCGGTCTCCATGGCCTGCTGCAAACGCGTCATGCGCACCATCTGAACCCGATCCCGTTCCTTTTGCTCCCGCAACATATTGCGCATCGCGTGCAAGCGACCATAGACCCCTGGCCGCTCTTCCATCCGCTCCTCCAGACGCCCTTCTGATACGGCGGTGGCGATGTTTTGTAACTCCAGAGGCTCGCCGCCGAGCACGTTGTAAAGCCACTTGTGTAAACGCCAGACGCCAAACGCGCAACCAAACAAGCCAGCCACCACTACTGCTACTACGACCGCAAAAGTGCGGTTGATTTCCGCATGGCTCAAATCGCCAGCATTGACGGAGCTGCGTTCAATCAACTCGCTCAAAGCGCCGAACTTCACTTCCAGCACATCAAACGCTTTCTGAAACTCCCCTGCGTTTACTTCAATATTGGCGATCGTCGCGCTGGCCAAGACCGCCTTCGCCGTAGAGAAATAGCGCTCTACATCGACTTTTGCGGATGTTATCGCGTCATTCACCTCTTTGGAGACATCCAACGCCAATATCACATCCATATCCTTACGCATGGCCGCTTCGTGTTCAGCGAAGTCATTCCTGGCGACTTGCCTCTGATTTTCGATGTCTTCCGCCACGCCATAGGCATAGCGATAAACGACCCCTTGAATGCCGTCATGACGCATATCCAGATCTCCCGCCGCGCGGACAGCGCTGACGACCGCTTCCATTTGTTCTTGATTCGCGTTCGTCGATGATCTTTGCGCCACCACGACAGCGACAATGACAGCGAATATCAGAGTAAGAACAGCTAAAGCCAGCCACAGAATACGCTTTAAAGACATGTTTCTGTCCTCCAAGTAGCGTCTGTCACTCTGGAGTTATCGTTTAATTTGGCGCTGTCTGGCTCGTTTCCGTGCTTCATGGAGAAACGGGTCCGTTAAAACACCTCCCAATCGTCTTCCCCGCCTTCCGCTTTCGGCTTGCCGGCGGGTTTAGACGGCTGTCTCGCCGCCGGCTCGGAAATCGAGGCCAGCTTGGGTTTGGGCGCTTTGGCAGGCTGGCGTCCGGTCGCTTGACGCACCTTGAAAAAGGACATGAGCTGCGTCATCTGCTCCACGCTTTCCAGGGAAGACTCCGCAGAAGACGCCGTTTCTTCCGCCAGGGCGGCGTTTTGCTGGGTGATTTCATCCAGTTCCATCACCGCCCGGTTAACCTGATCCAGACCGGAACTCTGTTCTTCCGTCGCCGCAGCAATGTCGGAAATCAAATCCGCCACTTTTTTCACGTTGCCGATAATTTCTTCCAGTTTCTTGCCGGACTCGTCCACCAGACTGGAACCCGCCTGCACCTTCTTGACGCTGTCTTCAATCAGGTCTTTAATCTCTTTCGCCGAGGTGGCGCTGCGCTGCGCCAGATTACGCACTTCCGTCGCCACCACCGCGAACCCTCTTCCCTGCTCGCCGGCCCGCGCCGCCTCCACCGAAGCGTTGAGAGCGAGCAGATTGGTCTGAAAGGCGATATCGTCGATGACGCCGATAATTTCGGCGATCTTGCGGCTGGCTTCGTTGATTTCCCGCATTGACGTCACCGCCCGCTGCGTGACTTCTCCGCCTTCCGAGGCTGTATTGCGGGTAAGGCCGGACAATTGATCCGCCTGCCGTGCGTTGTCCGCCGTATTGCTGACGTTACTGGATAGTTCCTCAATACTGGAGGCGGTCTCCTCCAGGCTGGAGCTTTGCTTTTCCGTTCTTTCGGAGAGCTGGTTATTACCGGTGGAAATTTCCTGATTGGACGCCTTCACGGAATCACTGCTCTGAATCAGTTGAGTGACGATATTATCCAGGCGCACCATGCTGCCGTTCACAGCCTCCGCCAAGGCAGCGAAGCGTCCTTCATGGTCGTCCCGCATACGTCTCTGCAGCTCGCCTTCCGACAACGCCTCCATGACTTGACCGATATCGCCGAGGACATCATCCATCACATCCACCAGGGCGTTCAGGCCTTCTCCCAGCGATAGAAAAAAGCCTTTCTTGCCTTCCAGCTCCACTTTCATGCTCAGGTCGCCTTTGCGCGCCGACTCCACAAGGCGCTGCACTTCCCTCTCGGTGTTCACCTGCACGGTCATGTCGCGCCATTCCACCACAAAGCCCAGAATCTCTCCGGCTTCATTGCGGATTGCGCCTGCGGTCAGGTCAAAATAGGCGTCGCCCAGCTGCAGACTGGCGTCATAGGGCTGACGCAACCCCCTGAGTATGCGGTGTTGATGGGACGGGTCCCGGTGAAACGTATCGATACAAACGCCTTCCAGTTTGTCGGCGTTGAAGTTAGGCAGCTTCTTCTTGATCTGCGCTTCCGCATTCTTCAGCACTTTTTTCACGGAGGGATTGGCGTAGACGATATTGAAACCTTCATCCGCCACCATCAGCGCAGTGGACGTAGTTTCTATGGCCTGTTTAAGGCGGGTGGTGGTGATCAATTGCAGACGGTCCCGCTCAATGCGTTCTTTCAGTTCATCACGCATCTCCCGCAGTTTGCCGTAGACCCCGCCCGCTTTAGTCATCTGCGCGTCCATATCCCCAGCGGTAATGGCGGCGGCGGCGCTTTCCAGCACGACCGGTTCTTCGCCCAGGGTCGCCAGCAGATTATGTCCGAATCGCCAAAGGCCGGCGCCGATGATGACCAGACCGACGATGACGATACCCAATACTGTTGCGAACGAAGTTCTGATTTCCTGATGATTGCCCTGCAGTATTCGGTCGCGCTCCGCCTTCAGCAGATCCTTCATCGCCAGCGTACGAGTCTCCAGCACGCTAAACTCCTGGGCGAACGTCGGCGTATTGGCGTGCAGCGTGGTGACGTTATTGCTTTGCATCACCTGATTGGCGGCATCAAGGAAAGCCTCCACGCCGGGGACGGCGTCCCTCATCGCGCCGGAGACTTTTTCGGAAACGTGAGTGTTGAGCAGGGTCTCCACGTTTCTGCGTATCGCCGCCTCAAAATTCGCATAATCCTTGCGCGCCCCCTCCTGTATGGATTGATTGAAGGTCTCCACGCCATAGGCATAGTTATAAGTGGCGCCGCGCACGCCTTCCCTTCGCATGTCCAGATTACCCATCACCCTGACCACTTCCGTCAGGCGCTCCATTTGCTGCTGGTTGTTGACGGTGGAGCTGTTTTGCACCACCAATACCGTCATTATCACAGCGAAGATAACAACAACGGCCGCCCCCGCGAGCCATAAAGTACGCTTTAACGTCATGTCCTTCCCCGATATCCCAATGTTATTCTTGTGTGTGAATTGCACTCACGCGCTTTTCTCGACATCCATGCCCAACGCCCGCATCAAATCCAGCATGACAATCATGCGGCCGTCATACTCGACAACGCCTTGGGCGAACTGAGTCGCTTTGCGTTTACGCAGTTCCGGCGAGGGCTGGATTTTGCGAGTGGGAAAGCGGACCACATCGTTAAGCGCGTCGATGACGGCCCCCCGCACCCGCTCCCGCCCGCCTGAGTCGAAGGCGAACATCACCACCACGGTGTGTTTGTTGTATTCCAGCTTGGTCAAGCCGATGCGTTTGCGCAGGTCGATGATCGGCACGATGGCGCCGCGTACGTTGATGAGACCGCATTCCCAGGGCTCCGCATAGGGCACCCGCGTCACCGGCTCCCAGGCGCGAATTTCCTTCACCAGCATGATCGGCGCGGCGTACTCTTCATCCGCCAGACTAAACGTCAGATATTCATCTTCCTTTTCCGTCTGATGCTCCGCATCCTGCTCTCCCTCAAGGGGTTGTTTAACCTGCATCTGCATAGCTGATTTCCGAATCTTTTTGCAGTTGCGACAGGCCGCCGACATCCAGAATCAGCGCGACTCTGCCGTCTCCGAGAATAGTGGCCGCCGATACGCCCGGTATCAGGCGGTAATTCTCTTCGAGAGATTTGATGACGATTTGCTGCTGGCTGAGCAGCTCATCCACAAATAGACCAAAACGCCGGCTTTCATGCTCGACGATCACAATAATTCCTTCAGTAAGCGGCTTGGGCTTTTCGCCTTCGTTCTGCGTCGCATCCAACGCCTCCGATAACCGTAGCACTGGCAGATAGGCGCCGCGCAGTTTGATGGTCTCATGGGTGCCCGCCACCCGGTTAATCATGGTGGGATCAGGCTGCAGGGACTCGATAATGGTGACCAGGGGAATCACGTAGAGTTCCTCGCCCAGGGAGATAAGCTGGCCGTCCATGATGGCGAGGGTCAAGGGCAGGCGAATGGTGAAGCGGGTGCGCCGGTTCAACTCCGACTCCACCTGAATGCTGCCGCCGAGGCTTTGTACATTGCGTTTCACCACGTCCATACCGACGCCGCGTCCAGACAGGTCGCTGGCTTCTTCCTTGGTGGAAAATCCGGGTAGAAAGATCAGCTCGAAAATCTGCGCTTCGCTGAGAATGGCGTCGCCAGCGATCAACCCTTTGCGTTTGGCCTTGGACAACAGCACTTGCGGGTCCAGTCCCTTGCCGTCATCCTCCACCTCAATCACGATATTGCCAACCTGGTGGTAGGCCCGCAGATACACAGAGCCATGCTCTGACTTGCCTTTGGCGGCGCGGTCCGCCGGTTTCTCAATACCATGATCGACACTGTTGCGCACCAGATGCACCAGGGGATCGGTGATCTTTTCTATAACCGTTTTGTCGACCTCGGTATTTTCTCCACTGAGCATCAGTTCAATATCTTTGCCCAGTTGCCGGCTCAGATCCCGCACCATGCGCGGAAAGCGATTGAAACAGAAAGAAATCGGCAACATGCGGATCTGCATGACGCCTTCCTGCAGCGCCCGGGTCTGGCGCTTCAACTGGGTCAGTCCCTGCAGCAGCTTTTCCATGCCCTGCAAGGCTTCGTCCTCACTCAGCATATTCAGCATGGACTGAGTGATCACCAGTTCGCCCACCATATTGATCAGCGCATCCACTTTGTCCAGGTCGACGCGGATGGACTGGCTCTCCGTCCCCATGGTCGGTTTGTTTTGCTTCACGGCGGCGCTGGCGCTTTTCTCCGCCGCCTGCGCCGGCTCAACCGCTGTAGCGGCTGGCTCAGAGGACGCTTCCACCACGGTCTGCGATGGCTCTGACTGCGCTTTGGGGATGGGCACGATGGCCATGTCGCACTCATCTTCCACCCAGGCGAAAGCGTCGTCGATCAGGCCTTTTTCCACGGGGCGCCGCAGCCTGACAGTCCAGCCCAGATAGCTGTTAAGCGGCTCGAAGTGCTCCCAGTCCGGCAATGTGCTGAGATCACATTCGATCTCCGCATCGCCTTCCGCCAGCGTTGCGACTTCTCTGGCCAGACGCAGGGGGTCGTTGCCTCGTTGCATCATTTCCTTGTGAGGCGTAAATACGACGCGCCAACCGGCGACGCCATCGCCCGGGTCAGACGTTTCCCCTGTCGACGCAGGCTTGTTGTCCGCGGTCGGCGCACTGGATGTCGTCAGCGAGGTCTGGTCCTTGGAAATCGCTTCCAGCTTGGATTTATGCTGGGCGAATTCTTCTTCTGGAATGTCTTCACCGGCCTTGGCGGAGGAGAGCAACAAACGCAGCGCGTCCACAGACTCCAACAGCACATCCACAATAGGCTGGGTCAGACGGCGTTTGCCGGCGCGGATTTCATCGAGCAGGTTTTCCATCACATGGGTGTAAGCCGCCACCTGGGAAAACCCGAAGGTGGCGCTGCCGCCCTTTATGGAGTGAGCGGCGCGAAAAATATTGTTGATCGATTCAGGGTCAGGCTCGTCAAGATCCACTTCCAGGAGGCTCGCCTCTATCGTGTTGACGGCTTCGAAACTTTCTTCAAAAAAAACATCATGAAATCGAGAGAGGTCCATGCTCATGCGTCTCTCCTAAGCCGGCGGGGCCGGTTATCCCAAGACTTTTTTTACCGTGGCGACCAGTTGATCGGGGTTGAACGGCTTGACGATCCAACCGGTCGCTCCCGCCGCCTTGCCTTCCGCTTTTTTGTCTGCGCCGGACTCGGTAGTCAGCATCAGCAACGGGGTAAACTTATAGGCCCCTTCCGAACGAAGGTTTTTGATCAGGGAGATGCCGTCCATGACGGGCATATTGACGTCGGTGATCACCAGGTCGTATTTGCCGGACTTCGCTTTGCTCAGCGCTTCCTGACCATTGGCGGCCTCATCCACCTGATGCCCGGCCCCCTTGAGTGTGAACGTCACCATCTGGCGCATGGAAGCGGAATCATCCACTGCGAGTATCTTTGCCATATAGTCCCCAACACTTTTTGATTGTGCGCAATAAACCGGTCAGGTTTCCCAAACTAACCCAGATTACTGTCTTATACGGCTCAAACAGAATGACGGCTCAAAACTTAACCGGAACCTGAAATAAAAGCATAGCAGCATATTTAAAATTCACAGGGGCAAAGAACGCGACGAGCAACGGTTTCGCAAAATGCTCGCGAAAGGCTTCGTTATCAGGTTCTGCAAGTTGTAAAAGCCAAAACTTCCGCTTTAATTGAAGAAAAGATCAGGAACGGATGATCCGCGATAATGGCTGAACTCAATGTGCTGAGACAGGAAGACATTGACGATCTCGTGCGCAAGTACGACGGCCGCTCCATTCCCCGGTTCGTCGCGTCCGCGACCCTGGCCAGCGAGCTTAAAAGCACCATTCACTACGCCAAGCTCATCGCCATCTCATCCAAGAACGCACAGGCCATCACCGCCCGCGCCGGCGAATGGGGACAAGGCTTCAGCGGCATCACCCAGTTCATCGAGGAAATCGCCTCTCGCAGCATGGCCTGCGCCGCCGACATCGGCGCCGCCTCCAAAGAGCTGTCCCGCAGCGCCGTCAAACTAATGAACCAGCAGAAATTCGCCTCCGCATTGAATAAAGCCATACGCACTAACGAGGCGAAGTCGGAGGAATTGCGGGACATTCTGCAGCGCAACCTGAAAGGACAGGCGCAACTGGAAGAAGAAACCAACGGCTACTATCGCAGCGTACGCAAACTGCTGACCGAAATCCGGGACTGCACCCGCGCGCTCAAGTCCATCGTCGCCAACTGCCGTATCGAGGCGTCCCGGGCAGGCCCGTTTCAGGAGTCCCTGTTCACGATCGCGGAAAATATTGAAAACGCAGCCGAACGCATCAGTGAGCGCATTGCGATCGGTCTGCGTCTGATGGGCCTGCTGACCTGACGCCAGTCCGCTCCGGCGCGCAGCAGACCTTAAACGCTAACAATCCGGAAACACAGTCCGTCTTAAAACTAGTCCGTCTTGAAACTAGTCGGTCTTGAAAAACAGTCAGTATTAGGTTTCCTACAGCAGACAGGTGGAGAACAGCGTCCATGCATTCCGAAGCACTATGGCAGGGCAAACGCCATAAATGGATTATTTGCGGTCGAGACACAGGCAAACCCCAGAAAATTATCGACACCAACCAGTACATGGTGCGCACCGACCGCCGTTTACTGATCCTGGAGCCCGGCGGCATCGAGCTGTTTTCCGCCATGCTGGCCTGCGCGCTGGACTGGGCTCCGATTCATGAAATCACGGATTTGTTCGCGTCACACCAGGACCCGGACATCATTTCCTCTCTGGGGCTCTGGGACCAGGCGCTGCCGAAAGCGCGACTGCACGCGCCCTGGCTCTGGGAAGGTTTTATCCGCCATTTCGGCATGAGTCACATCGAATATGTCTCGCTACCGGATGACGGCGGCGTCATGGAGCTGGACAGCGTCAATCTGCAGCTTATTCCCGCCCACTATCTACACTCATCCGGCAACTTCAACGTCTATGATCCCGAACTCAAGATTCTGATGAGCGGCGACATCGGCGCCTCGCTGGAGCCGGGACAGCCCCCGCTGTATGTAGAGAATTTCAAGGAGCATACCCGGTTTATGGAGCTGTTCCACAAGCGCTGGATGCCCTCCAACACCGCCAAGAACGACTGGATCAGCCGCGTACGCCGACTGGATATCAAGTACATGGCGCCCCAGCACGGACGCATCTTCAAAGACGATGACGTAGGGCGATTTCTGGACTGGTTCGAGCAGTTGGAAGTCGGTTCGGCGTTACGCACCGCCAGCCGCTGAGGCGACCTAACCGTCGCCCCGGCTGGCTCACTCCAGTTCGATCTGCGCTTTCACCGTGGAGTTTTCACCGTCCAGCTCAAACTGGGAACACAAGGCCTTGATGAGAGGCAAGCCGCGGCCGAAGGACTCATCGTTGTAATCCAGTTCCTCCACATTAATGCAGAAGCCGGGACCGCTGTCGCTGACCATCATCATCATGCGCGCCGGGCGGGTGTTGGATAAGTGCACTTGCAGGCAGACATAACCGTCCTCAAGTTTCTCCAGGCGGACGGCGCGCTCCTGATAATAGCGGTCAAAACCTTCGTCGCCGTCTTTCAGCGATGAAGACAGTCCCAAAACGCCATGCTCCAGCGCGTTATTAAACAGTTCCGCGAGCACCATAAACACGACTTCTTTGCTATTGCGCACCACGGCATGGCTCCCCAGCCATTGGCGCAAGATCATCAGTGGGTCGGAGTCGCGCAACTGATCCGGTCCCCAGTGCAGCTCCAGGTGAAACTCCGGCAGATTGGATTTGGGCGGAGCGTCTTCTTTCTTCACCTCCTGCACCGGCTCTGCTTCCTTTTCAGCCATGGGCGGCGGCGCGCACTTCAGCTCCACCAGAGACAGGTCATCCTGTAAATCCGGATCATCATTGAACTCATGCACCGCGGCGATCAGGCCGTCGAACAGATCGTCCGCTCCGGATTCAAGCGCCTCTCGCAGACGTTCCTCTCCGAACATCTCGTTGGCGACGTTGGGGCACTCGGTAATGCCATCCGTATAGAGATACAGGCGGTCCTCAGGGGTGACGGAGATGGTTTCAGTCCAGGACTCGAACTCATCCATATCCATAACGCCCAGCGGCATATGGGCGGAATGAATAATGCGCCGAATCTTGTTGTTTCCCCCCACGATGAACGCATCTGGAAGGCCCCCGGCCCACACCTCAATCTTGCTGCGAGTGGGGTTGATCTCAAGCAGGCAAGCCGCGAAAAACATGGTGGGAGGCAAGAAACGCTTGAGGATCTTGTTCAGTTCCAGAGAAATCTCACTCACCGAGAGGTTGCGTTCGCACATCGTACTGAAAGCCTGCGCGACAGGAATGGAGCCCACGGAAGCCGCCAGCCCGTGGCCAGTGAAGTCGCCCACCAGCACATAGGCCCCGCCATCCCGTTTCTCTTTTAATAACACCAGATCGCCATTAAAGGTGGAGCGTGCGGTGCAGTGGTAGCGGACGCCATACACATCTTTGGCGCTGAGTTTAAGCGCCGCGGTCATGATGTGTTGGGTCATCTCGTGTTCGGCCTGCACCTTGGTGTGGAAATAGGCAAGCTCCCGATTCTGCTCCACTACCTTACGGTTCAGCGCCAGAGTGCGTGAATGGGCGCGTATTTTCGCCTGCAAGGTGACGAAATTAACAGGCTTGCCCAGAAAGTCGTCGCCAATGGACAGGCACTCCACCAAAGCCCTGTCGTCATCCAGGGCGGTCAAAAATACAATGGGAATATGATCCTGACCTGCTTCCTCTTTGATGATGCGCGCCGCTTCATAACCGTTCATACCGGGCATCAGCACATCCATCAGCACCACATCCGCGCCCTGCTTGCGCCAGATCTCCAGCGCCTGTTCGCCAGATTCAGCAAACTCGCATTTGTGGCCGCCCTCCTCCAGCACGAACCCCATGAGCTGACGGCTGTACATGTCGTCATCCACGACCAGAATATTCATCTCGATCCCCCTTCACAAAGCCATAGCGGCTCAGCTGATGGCGAACTTCTTGTCAAATTTCGCAATCTCCAGAATTTTGCGAATGCCAGGGGAGCAGTTGACGATTTCAATTTTGACCGCGTCGGAGCCCAGATAGCTGCGCATATTCAGCAACATGCCCAGCGCCGAGCTGTCCATGTGCTCGGTCTGCCGCATGTCGATGTAGAAATGGTTCTTTTGCTTGTGAGCCTCATAGGCTTCCCGGAACTGATTCACCACGCTGAAATCGAAGCGTCCGCGGATGTAGATGGTGACGGCGCCGCCGTCTGAGTTGACTTTGGTTTCTATAGTCATAACGCCCTGTTCCCTGAGATTGATCTGACTGTTTATTAACTTGGCGACGTATTACCGAGGCGCCCGCCGGACGCTCCTGTACGCGCTTCCCCACGCTCAGGCCTGGTCGCCAAGGGCCTGCTGCCGGTTTTATGTATTAAAACAGCTCGATGTCAGAGCCGGATTCCGCCGCTTTGTTCGAGCCATGTTTGCTGTTGTCGTTATGCAGGGAGTCCAGCCGCGCTCTGACCCTGGCGATGTCCGTATACTTGTCGCTCTTGCCGCAGACTTCCTTCTGTAATTGCAAGGCGTTGTTCAGCGTTTCCAGACGGCTCATCATGCGACCGCAAGTCTGCATGGCGATATCGCCGAACTGCAGGCCGCGTACGCTGGAGTCCACGGATTGCTTAATCTCCTTGGTGAGTTGAGTCATACGACCCACAGCGCCGTTCACTTCTTCATTGACGTCACGCATGGTATGCAGCATCTGATCGATGTAGCTGCGCGCATTAAGCGCGTCTTTCATATCCAGGGAAGCCACGTCCCCGACAATCGTCCGCACTTTACTGATGGCGTCTTTGGTTTCGTTGGCCTTGCCTTTGATCTGAGTGTTGAGGTCGCTGGAGGTGCGCGACAGACGCCGCACTTCATCCGCCACCACCGCAAAGCCGCGCCCGGCCTCTCCCGCCCGCGCGGCTTCGATGGCCGCGTTAAGCGCCAACAGGTCTGTCTGGTCAGCAATCTCCTGAATATTGCCCAGCAAAGAGAACATCTGGTCAATATGAGTGACCATGTCCTCAATGCGATGCACCGCATTGACGCTTTTCTCACTCACGCTCACCAGCAGCTCAACATAAGTGCCAATTACCTGGTCCAGCGATTTGGCGAAGAACTCTATGCTGATGTTATCTTCTACTTTCTCTTTTTTGACCGGAGTCTTGGCCCCGTTCTTTTTCCCCTTCATCCGTTCAAAAATTTCCTTGGCCAACTCGTTCTGATGATTGGTCAACTCGCTCAAAGAAACAAACGCCTGTCCCAGCAATTCAATATTGTTGCTAATGGTGTCGGCCAGATCGCGGTTGTCAGCGCTGATGGCGGTCAACTGTCCATTGGCGTAGTTGTCGACCTCTTTTACTGCACTCTGAAAATCCCGCTCGCTGCTTTGTCGCTGCCGCTCCTGCTCCCCATTCGTTTCGTTCTGCTTGCCGTCAGTAATCAGGCAGGATGCGAAAAACGACAAACTGGAGACGGTGAACAATCCGGCGGAGAGCAGTCCCGATGTCAGCCAGCCGGCGCAAAGCGTCGCCAATCCTGTTCCCAGCGCCGCCAATACGATGGGGTCTTTCGCCATAAGGTTCTGAGTCGTTGCAAGCATAGAGTTCCTGAAAAGCTGTTAGAGGTGGACTTAATAACTATAGAACAACCTGCCGCCGCCGTTTAAAAAATAGACTCTAATCAAATTAAACCAGGGTTACCGCCGTCAGCGCCGCCACTGAGAAACCAACCCTGAAAAATGCGCTATGCTTCTGAGAGAACCATGCGAAAAAGCGGAATACGGATCATCGGCAAGGAGTTTCATATGGGTTTGAAATACGCCGGTCTGGTCATAGGCGAGCTGCCCGAACCTCTGCAAACAGCCAGCCTGAACCTACTGGAACTGCAATACAGCGACTTGCATGACGCCATTGAAAAGATTAACGGTGGCCAGTGGCACGCCATCATTCTCTGCATTGAACAACCGCTGAAGGAAGCGCAAATCACACTCGGCATGTTGCGCCAGGATACGCAGATCGCCGACACGCCCCTGATATGCCTGACTTCGGACAATAGCGTGGAGGACACTATCGCGCTGTTCAACGCTGGCGCGGACGACGTCATTCCCACCAATACGCCGTCGGAAGAATTCATCGCCCGCATCAACAAGGCCATCATCAACCTGATCGCCAACCGGCAGCTTAAAACCCAGTTGCAGTTCACCCATGACGTCGCCATGTCCGCCATGACCGACAGCGGCGACATGGGGGTCAACATCAATTTTCTGCTGGACTCCGCTAACTGCAACAACTTTGATGAATTAGGCCAGCGACTGTTTCAAGCCTTGAACAACTATGACGTCAAATGCAGTTTGCAGATCCGCGGTCGCTTTGAAGAAAAAAACATGGAGCCTAACGGCCTTTCCCGTGACCTGGAAAGCCGTCTGCTGCGACATTTCCAGGATGCAGGACGTCTGCACTCCGCCGGACGCCGACTGTTCATCAACTTCGACCAGGTATCCCTGCTGGTGAAAAACATGCCGCTGGGAGACGACAAGCGCTGCGGCCGCCTGCGGGACAACCTGTTCTATCTCGTGCAGGGTATGGACAGCAGGGTGAAGGCGCTGGATGATCGCCGCACCAATGAGTTGCAAATGGAGATTCTCAAGCAACTGACATCGAAGGCGGAAACCGTGCTGGAGGAAATCGACAAGCGCTATGCGGACGTAGCCGACAATATCATCAGCGCCACCGAAAACGCCGCAGAGCAAATGGTGTTCGCCTTAAATACCTTAGGGCTGTCGGAAGATCAGGAACACTCCATCATGTCGATCATCGACAACGCTATTTTTACCACCAACGACATATTTCATCAGGGGCTAAAGGTTAATCCCGGCGACCGCCAACTGATTAAACTGGTATCCGAGATTATGAAGCTGCCTCCTGAAGAACTGAACCGCGCTTTGGAGCAGTTCAGTTCTGAATAATCAGATGTTTGGGCAATCAGAAGCTTGAGTAAGCGGAAACGATAGCTGGGGGAATGTTTATTCGGACTTGCTGGCGCAACTGACGCACAATTCTGCAAAAGGCAATACCTGCAGGCGGGACTCGGGAATCTCCTCGCCGCACATGACGCAAACGCCATATTCTCCCTGCTGTAACCGTTGCAGGGCCTTTTTCACCTGATTGATCTCGATCTCCGTCTCGACTTTAAGCGCATTCAGCACGTCGTCGTTCTCCCGCTCCTGCGCCTGCTCCGCCGAGTCTGCGGAATGCTCTGACGTGAGGTCGCGGGTGATGTCCTCCAAACGCGTAATGAGTTCGGACAGCTGTTCGGACAATCGGTTTTTGATATGGGACTGCTGCATAATCTCTCCTTCGCGATGCTTACGATAATATCCCAGGCTGGTATTGCTCTCCCTGGCAAGAATGTCATTAAACAGAATATATGGCTTGATTCGCCGCAAACCAACAAGTTTTAATTGCGATTTTGTTTCAACAGAGAGCTGTCTATGGAAGTCGTCGTCGCCTCCGTCAACCCCGTCAAAGTCAATGCCGCGCGTAACGCCTTCAACCGATGCTTCCCCGACGGCCGGATTCACTGCATCGGGACCGAAACTGAATCCGGCGTGGCCTCCCAGCCCCTCACCGACGAAGAAACCCTGCAAGGAGCGCTAAACCGAGTGCAAGCGGTGCGGGAAGTGTTTTCCTCCGCCGATTACTGGGTAAGTTTCGAAGGCGGCGTCGACCGGATTCGCTCACAACTGTTCGCCGTCGCCTGGGTCGCGGTCGGACATGGCGAAGAAGTCAGCTACGCGCGCTCCGCTGCGCTGCCATTACCGCAAGCCGTGGTCAAAATGATGGAACAGGGAATGGAGCTGGGAGAAGCCAATGACCGTTTATTCGGAACGCAAAACAGCAAGCAACAGACAGGCGCAATCGGCTTGCTGACCCGGGAGTTGCTCAGCCGTGAAAGCCTGTATGCAGATACGCTCATTCTGGCGCTGACCCGCTTCACGCTTCCAGTAGTACAACTATAAGCCCCGTTGAACATTGTCCGTCGACGCTGTCAGTCCTCTGAAAAGACGATCAATAGCAGGCGATCTACAACCGCCCAGACGCATAACTACGCCTGCACGAAATTAACCGCCAAAACCCGACGCAAAGTCGGGTTTGGAAGCTAAAAGGCGCGCTTGGGGCGCATCCTCCCACCAATATAAGCAGGAGCGGCTGCTACAAGGCGTCGCTCAATAAGGAATGAACCTGTCCGCCCGGCCAGGCCGATGGACGCTTTCTTTCCTTACAATGACAAATTTAGTGGCGAGGTCTGAAATTACGCTTTGGCTTTTCTTCCCGGGGACGGGCCTCGTTAACTTTCATGTTACGGCCTTTCAGGTTGCTTTCATTAAGCTTCTGAATCGCCTCTTCCGCCTGCCCGTTGTCGGACATTTCTACGAAACCGAATCCTTTGGATTGGCCGGTATCTCTGTCGCGGATGATATTGACGTTGCTGATATCGCCATAGGCCGCAAACGCTTCCCGCAAATCGTCTTCTGTTACCTGATAGGACAGGTTTCCAACATAAATATTCATCTCACCATCTCATTATTTGTCACGAGCGCCTGTAGCAATCACACCGACGAAAACCAAACGCTCCAATTATCGTCAGTGACTAGCCAACCGCTGGCTAATTCGGTTGCAGGCCCGCTCTCGCGCCTGCGCACAATGCATACAAATCTGGAACAAAAGTGGCAAAACGTCAAATGATTTAACTATGGAACATTCCCATTTCCAATTGATGACAATTCGCCGCCATCCGCCCCCTGGCCAACTCATGTCGCATGCATCAACGTCAGCTTGCGTCGCGCCCATCTCCTGGGGCTTCCAGATCCTTCAGCAACTTAATTTTGAGTAAGCACTTCCTGACCTCAAAGGTGCGGGTATAACCGGGGAAGTTGGGTTCATCCACCGGCACCGATACCGGACCCGCCGCCGAAGTAAGAGTGACGGTGCGTCCGGATGCGCTCTGCTCTGGAACCTGATCGAACTGAAACTCCTTGAAGCACAGGGTATTCTCGACATCAAACCCCTTGGCTCCCTGCTCCACAGACAGCTCAGCGGCGCGCCGGATCGCCAGTTCCTCGACGTGGAGCAATTCATACTTTTTATAAGTTTCGTAACTGACCTGATAGCCCCCTTCCGGCAACGCAACCTCGGAATAACCATGGGGACGACCGTCTTCCTTCGCCATATAGTCCGGCAGTTTGGAAAACGCGGAGCAGCCGCCCAATCCGGCGGTCAGGGATAAAGCTGCGATAATTAACGAAATTCGCGGAAACATGAGGGAATCTCCTTATCAGGAAATTCAATTTATCATAGCGAGAGAGGAATACTCAGACCCAGTTCGAAATTCTCGACTGGCGCACAAAAAAAGACCCGGCCATCAGGCCGGGTACGCGCAAGGAATAATTTGGAAGACGAGAGGATGATTGCGCGATTACCCTTTCACCCCACCTGCAGTGAGTCCACCCACAATCCATTTCTGGCAATAAAGAAAAATCAACGTAATGGGAAGGCCCGACAACACTGCCGCCGCCGCAAAGTCTCCCCACAAATAGTTCTGCTCATAGAGATATTGCTGAGCGCCCACCGCCAAGGTCAGGTTGTTCACATCCAACAGCAGGATTGAGGCGATCGGGTACTCCATGATGTTCATCACGAAAGCGAGGATGAACACCACCGCCAGAATCGGCACCGACAGCGGCAGCAGAATGTAGCGGAACGCCTGCCAGGTGCTGGCGCCATCGACAATGGCGGCTTCCTCCAGCGAGCGATCAATGGATTCGAAATACCCCTTGATGGTCCAGATATGCAGCGCCATGCCGCCAAGCGAGGCCAGAATCACCGCGCCATGGGTATCGATCCCGAGCCAGCTGACGTGGTTGCCGATCTGATCGAACAAGGCGTACAGCGCGACCAGCGACAACACCGGCGGAAACATCTGGAAGATCAGCATGGACTTCAGAATCACGCCCTTGAACTTGAAACGCAGACGGGCGAACGCATATGCGCTGGTGGTGGACAGTAGCAGGATCAAGGCGGAGGAGATCACCGCGATCTTGACGGAGTTCCACAGCCACAGCAGCACCGGAAACGGCGGCTGCAATACAGTCCCGTCCGCCTGGGTATAGGGAATGCCCAGCGCCAGCGCCCAGTGTTCCAGAGACGGATTCTCCGGCAGCAGGCTGCCGGTTGCGAAGTTGCCGGTGCGGAAGGAAATCGACACCACCATCAGCAACGGGAACAGGATGATCCCGATAAAGCACAGCAGACCGAAGTGGGTCGCCCAGACCCGGTAGCGCACTGAACGCGGCTGCACCATCGCCATAATAACGTCTCCTATACCTTAATCTTGGACAACTTGAGGTTGATCAGCGACAACGAGCCCACCAGGATGAAGATCACTGTGGCGATCGCCGCCGCCAGACCGAAATTCTGCCCGGAATCCTGGAAAGCGATACGGTAGGTATAGCTGACCAGCAGGTCGGTGGTGCCCGCCGGCGTCGTGGCGCCGATAATATCCGGCGCGCCGCCGGTCAACAGGGCGATCAACACAAAGTTGTTGAAATTGAATGCAAAGCTGGCGATCAGCAAAGGCATCAGCGGCTTGATGATCTGCGGCAGAGTGATGCGGAACAGATTATCCAGCGGCGTGGCTCCATCCATGGCGGAAGCTTCGTACAGATCGCGGGGAATCGCCTGCAGCAGTCCCATACACAGCAGCATCATGTAGGGATAGCCCAACCAGGTGTTGACGATCAGAATCATGGTGCGCGCCAGCGCGGGATCGCTGAACCAGTCCGGACGCACGCCGAACAGATTCTCCAGCACCAGGTTAATCTCGCCGAAATTCTGATTAAACAGCCCTTTGAACACCAGAATGGAAATAAAGGCGGGCACCGCGTAGGGCAGGATCAACATCATGCGGTAGAAGCCTTTGCCCTTGAGCTGATCCCATTGCAGGATATTCGCCAGCACCAGACCTACCGCCAGCGTAAACAACACCGTCATGGTGGCGAACGCCAGCGTCCACACGAAGATCTCAATGAATGGGCCGCGAATGCTGGGGTCAGTAACCACCTGCAGGTAATTGTCCCAGCCAATAGTGACAGTCCAGCCTGGCGACAGGGTTTCACCCTGAGGGCCCTCGTAAAATCCGATATCCTGGTTCGGAGCATAAATCACGCCAGTCTGCTGATTCACTAAACCGCCGTCATCACGCAGGCCGTACAGCGACTGCATAGGCGCGAAATTACGCAGCCCGGCGAGGCTTAACGAAGCGCCGCCTTCCAGATTGACGGACAGACTTTTCAGGTCTTCTTTCAGCTTGATGACGTCTTTAATCCCCAGCGGTTGAGTATCCGGGGCCGCCTGTTCAACCGGAGCCACCGCCAACGCGCTATTCTGCAGTTCACTGAAGCTGAATGGCGCGGACGCCCAGCTTTGTCCCGCAGGGCTCTCCAGGCGCATGACAAATTTGTCGTCCGAGGGATAGAGCTTGAAATCGTATCTTTCTTCGCCAGTCTGGAAACGCTGGCTGAGCAGTTGCTCAAGCACCCGTTCCTGAGACAACAGGTTACTGGCGCTGTAATTAGTGAAGCCTATGCCGACGGTGTACAACAGGGGGAAAATAATAAACACCACCATGCCGGCGATGGCGGGATAAATATAGCGGTGCGCATATGCTTTCGGGCTGCTGAAGATATAAGCGGCCGATCCGATTACCACCAGAAACAGCAACGCGAAGGCCGTCTGGTTCTGGGCGTATAGTGCGACAGTCAGATAAAGAGCCAATAACAGTACGGCTCCGACCGCCGCCCACTTGAAAACTGCTTTTGTCATGGGTCGCTTGTTATCTACAACAGGTGACGAAAGGGCGTGAGTAAGCATGTATATAGCCCCTATTGCTACGTCTGATCAATGATGGCGGCGCCTGTTCCGGCGTAGCCGAAATGCGTTTGCGTCGAACGCGGGCTCATCCATGAACCCGATTGTCAGCCTTAGCGAATAATACGCTTGGCCGCCATGTCCAACGCTTCATCCACGGTCTGTCTGCCAGACGTGATGTTCTGCAAAGCAGGTCCCATGGAGGACCAGAAGGCGCCCATTTCAGGAACATTCGGCATGGGCTCGCCCATTTCCGCATTCTTGAAGGTGGCGGCGATATTCGGGTCAGCGGACAGTTCCTTCATGAAGGCCTTGTTGGCCACCGCGCCCAGGGGCACGTCGTCGTTCACCATCTTCAGACCTTTCAGGTTCAGCATGTAGTTCTCGATGAACTCTATCGCCAGTTCTTTGTTGGGGCTGGCGGAGTTGACCGCCGCAGCCAGAACGCCGGTGAAGGGTTTGCCGGGCTCGCCGTTGACAGAAGGAATCGTGGCCACGCCAAAGTTGATGCCGCTCTTCTTCAGGTTGCCCCAGGCCCAGGGCCCATTAATCATCATGGCCACTTCGCCCTTGTTGAATTTGGACTCCATAACGCCGTAGTCAGCGCCTTTCGGCATCATGCCCTGATCGATCAACTGCTTGATCAGGTTCGCCGCGGACTTGGAGCCTGCGTTGTTCACGCCGGTGTCCTTGACGTCATAGCCTGCGCCGTTCTTTTTAAAGGGATAGCCGCCATTGGAGGCGAACAGAGGCCAGGAGAAGTAGGTGTTGTTGTAATCCCAAAGAATGGCGCGCTTGCCGTCCGCCGCCAGTTTCTTGTCCAGCGCCATGACGTCTTCAAATGTCGCGGGTGGCGCAGGAACCAGATCTTTGTTGTAGATCAGGCCAACCGCTTCCAGCGCGATAGGATAACCATAGACTTTGCCGTTCCAGCTCACCGCGTCCCAAGTGAAATCGACGGTTTCGTCTTTGATTTTCTTGGAAGGATTCAGCGGAGAGATCAAACCGGACTTCGCCCATTCGCCGAAACGGTCGTGGGCCCAGATGAAAATATCAGGCCCGTTGCCGGTCGCGGCGGCCTGTTGAAATTTATCGGTGACATTATCAGGGTGGGCGACGCTCACCTCAATGCCGGTGTCTTTCGCAAACCAATCGCCGACCTGCTGTAATCCGTTATAACCTTTGTCGCCATTTATCCAGACAACCAGTTTCCCTTCTTCTATACCGGCCTGCGCGCTCGAAACCGCTCCGGCCGACACGAGCAATGAGGCTGCGACTGAGCCGACAAGCTTATGCCAAGCTTTCATTGTATTACCTCTCTGTGGGTTATTGTTGTTGTCCACAAGCCATGTGGGGGCATTATGTGTCTAGGGATACTCCGCCATATGAGTAAGATCCGCATCATCCCTATTTTTAATCCCATAGGCGTATAGGGGGGGAGTAGACTCATCCCCCTAATTCCACCTACTCTCCCGCCGCCTATTCTGCTTCCATTAGGGTCTGTTGAAGACGCCTTATCGTCACCTGGTCCGCCCATCCAAGAATAAAACAAGAGGTTTCCCAACATGGCCAGACCCCCTGTGCTGTTACCCGCTCTGTATCTATCGACGCTCCTCACCGCTTGCGCCGGCCAACCGCACACCGCCGCTCCGACAAGTTGGGTGAAAATTAACGGCGCAGCGCCAGTGCGGTTGCATTTCGAGACGCCCCGCCCTGACCAAAAGCTGGCCTACGGCGAATTCGAGCCCGGAGAATACCGCTTACGATTCGGCTCCGCCGACACCACGGCGGAGCCCGTCAAACTTTACCGCAAGATGGATCTGCAGCCGGATATGCATGGGGACTACATCCTGCAAATAGAAACTGCCGGCGTCTACCAGATTTTGCTGAATCAGGGGGATGAGCCGCATTTTCGCGTCAGTAAACGCGCCGCCCTCGACCAGGCTGAAACGAAAAGCACGACCGCCAAAGCCACATCAGACGGGGTTTGCGCTCCCGCAACTGAAGAGCAAACTATTCAGGTCGCGCCAGTTTTCAAGGATGGAGAATGGGTGCGGGACTTCTACTCCGGCCAGCGCGCCCAAGTCATCGGCGGCAAGATCAGTTTGACGCCCGCCGCCGACAGCGAGGGCCTGATGCTGCTGGAGGCGGACACTGCGACGCCACAACCCTTCACCTGGGATAACGCCACCGTCTACTTCGCTCTTACTGACCGTTTCGCCAACGGACGTACGGATAACGATCACAGTTACGGACGCCAGGCGGACGGCGCTGAGGAAATCGGAACCTTCCATGGCGGCGACTTCGCCGGGCTTATCGGCAAACTCGACTACCTGCAAGCACTTGGCGTGAACGCGCTTTGGGTGTCGCCCCCCTTCGAACAGATCCACGGCTGGGTCGGCGGCGGCGATCGCGGCGATTTCCCCCACTACGGCTATCACGGCTACTACATCCTTGATTTCACCCGCCTGGACGCCAACATGGGCACAGAGGCGGAGCTGAAGACATTGATTGAACAGGCCCACAAACGGGGCATTCGAGTGCTGTTCGACGTCGTGATGAACCACCCCGGCTACGCCACCCTGCAGGATATGCAGGATTTCGGCTTCGGCGGCCTGTTCGACGGTTTTGAACAGTACCTTCCGCCACGCTGGAGCGACTGGAAACCCAGCGGCAATGAAAACTTCCACGGCTATCACGCCAACATCAATTACGACCACGCCAAATGGGCGGACTGGTGGGGGCGCGACTGGGTGCGGGCGGGCATTTATAACTACGACAGCCCACCCAACGCTGGCGTCGATCCGATCAAAGGATCGCTGGCGTTCCTGCCGGACTTTAAAACCGAGTCAGACCAGACTGTCGCCCTGCCGGCCTTTTTGCGCAATAAGCCCGACACTGGGGCCCGCGACCTTCCCAACGCCAGGGTTCGGGACTATCTGATCAGCTGGCTCACGCAGTGGGTGCGCGACTACGGCCTTGATGGATTTCGGGTAGACACCGTCAAGCATGTAGAGCCGGCGTCCTGGTTGGCGTTAAAGCAGAAGGCGACGGACGCTTTGGCGGAATACCGCAATCAGCGCGGCGCTCCCGAGGGATTTAACGCCCCCTTCTGGATGGTGGGCGAAGTGTTTCCTCATGACGTCAGCAAGAGCGCCTATTTCGACGCCGGTTTCGACGCGGTGATCAACTTCGACTTCCAACGCAAATTCGCCCGCCAGGGCGCTGACTGTCTATCCAACCTGGAGCCGGTTTACCGCGATTACGCTGAGAAACTGAACAGTGATTCTGACTTCAACGTCATGAGTTATATCTCCTCTCATGACACCAAATTGTTCAGCACCCTGGCCAAACAATCGCCGGAGCTGCAAAAGCGTGTCGCCGCCGCGTTGTTGTTGACGCCAGGCGCCGTGCAGATTTACTACGGCGACGAAAGCCTGCGGCGTTTCGGGCCCACCGGCTCTGATCCCAGCCAGGGGACCCGTTCCGATATGAACTGGACGGATATCGACGCCGGCGCCGTGGACGCAATGCTCTCCCATTGGCGTAAGATTGGCCAGTTCCGCCACCGGCACGCCGCCATTGGCGCGGGCCGGCACCAGCAGCTCAGCGACGCGCCCTATGCGTTCGCCCGCACTCACGGCGAGGATCGCGTCGTCATCGTCTCCGCAGAAAGGAGGCGTTAGCGCTTCACGCTTCTACCAGCTCCGACGGAAGACCTGGCCTCCGTCGGAGCGGCTAAATATCCTTACAAATTACCGCTGATTAATAACCAAGTCGTAATCCCCAGGGGGGGGATTATGGTCTAGAATGACCATTACCCCCCGCCGATTCCCAATTTACTTATCGGGCGTATTTGCAGTATCAACAGAGCCTAAGGAGCGCAGTTATGCAATTAAGCGATAAAACCCCTACCCGATTGGTCCAGGTTTCATTATTTTTCTCCGCCGCCCATTTCCTGTTTGGCGGCGTGACTTGGTCGAACATCCTGTTGTTCCTGATCTTCACAGGAACCGTCTATATCTCCACCAAGTTGTTCATCATTATTCAGCAGCTACAGATGGCCACCGTGACAGACCTCAGCGAGCTCAAGCTATATCTGATGGGCGCCGCCGTGCTGTTCATCGGCATCGCCACATTCGCTTATTCCTATATGTTCGGCGTCTTCTATCTGTTCATTACTGGCGTCTACTTTATTTCGCCTTATGATCGCGCCTGGTTGGCGGGCAAATCACGCATGGTGGTTTACGACAACAAAGTGGAATACCGCGAAGTCTGATACTGACGCGCCCGCCCCTCGCTGAAACGCGCCTTTCGCCACAGCGTCGGCGGGCTCTCCGCCTCTTGCCAGGGAATGCTTCACGCGTTAGTTTGATGAGTCATTTTCATATAAATCATCAGCATACGCCGACAAGGAACGATACATGAAAACCCTAGGCATTCTGGGCGGAATGAGTTGGGAGTCGACCCAGAGCTACTACCGCCACATCAATCAAGGCATCAAGAACTCCCTGGGCGGTCTGCACTCCGCCAAGATCCTGATGCACAGCTTTGATTTTGCAGAGATTGAGCGCCTGCAGGCGCAACAGGACTGGGACAGCCTCGCCGAGATGCTGGCGGAAGCCGCCGCTGGCCTGGAGCGAGCCGGCGCCCAAGCCATGTTGATCGCCACCAACACCATGCATAAAGTAGCGCCGGAAGTAGAAAGACGTCTCACTATTCCTCTGTTGCACATAGCCGATGCCGCGGCTGACGAGCTACAGCGCAACGGTCATAAAAAAGTGGCGCTGCTGGGCACCCGCTACACCATGCAGTTAGACTTCTATAAAACGCGCATTTATGACGCCACCGGCATTGCAGTGATCACACCGGAGTCGGCGCAGCAGGAAGAAATCAACCGCATCATCTATGAAGAACTGTGCCGAGGCGAACTGCTTCCTTCATCCAGAGATTTCTATTATCGCGTCATTGAAGGCCTCGCCAACCAAGGCGCAGAAGGCGTGATACTGGGCTGCACCGAAATCGGCTTGCTGGTCAGCCCAGAAGACTGCGCCGTTCCGCTCTATGACACCACGGACCTGCATTGCGCCATGGCGGTGAAATGGGCGACTGCATAAAACCCGCCATCGCTCTGACGCTAGCCTTGTCATTGAGCGGCTGTGCAGCATTGCGCGATGATCCCAGCGACTGGCTGGGGAAAGACAAGATTGCGCACTTCACCGCCTCCGCCGCCATCGCCGCGGCGGCGGCCGATCAACTGGACAGCGGCTCTCGCAGCGACTGTGGAAGCGCGGCGTTAAGCGTAGGAGTGGCCATGACATTCGGCGCGGGAAAAGAGTATTACGATGAAAACCAGGCAGGGAAGTATTGGAGTTACAAGGATATGGCGGTCAACTTGTTAGGCGCCTTGACGGGCTCGCTGGCCGCATCAAGATGCCTGTGAGCCTCACGCCAGATTGACATAAGGCGCTGAATCAGGCGACACAGTGGCCGCGAGCGGCTTCCAGCAACGCATACCAATCAGTTCGAGACATCTCATGGCCAACCCCGGCCAAAGCGTCGTTGATACGGGATTCGCGCAAAGATCCCAGCACCGGGAGAGGACTTCCGGGAATACGCTTCAGCCAGGATAACGCCAACCCCGTTTCAGAAACGCCAGTTTGGGCCGACATCTTGGCCAGGGCCTCACTCAATGCAGGTATCCGCGATAATCCGCCGCCGCCCAATGGAGACCACGCCATCGTCTGTACCTGATCCCGCCGCAGAGCGTCCATGGTTCCATCAAACAGGGATTGGTTCGCCAACAGGGAAAGCTCTATCTGGTTGCAAAGCAAAGGCGCATTCAGGTGATCCGCCAGCAGACGCCAGTGTTCGGGCAGAAAGTTAGACACCCCGATGGACCTGATCTTGCCGGCCATCAGCAGGTCTTCCAGTACCCGCGCCGTATTCTCCATCGGCATCAAGGGGTCTGGTCGATGCAGTAGGAAACAGTCGATGCTGTCCACTTGCAGACGACGCAAAGAGTCATCCACACACGCCATCACATAGGCGGCTTCCGTGTTGTAATGCTTCACGAAATCAGACGAGCCGTCCTCAGCGGGAGGAACGATATCGCACTTGGAAATCAGGCGCACATGCTCCTTCAATTCTGGAGCGGCCTGCAACGCCAGACCAAACAGGCGCTCGCATTCGCCGCCGCCGTAGATATTAGCGTGATCGAATACCTGCAGCCCCTGATCCAGACGCGCCTCAATCCACCCCGCCAACGCTGGCGCAGGACAGAGTTCCGGGTAATCCAACAGGCGCATCATCCCCAGCGCCAAGGGCGCCTCTTGCAGCTTGGCCCTCACTTGATCCACTAATGCACCTCTTGGTTTTTCAATGCTTCCGCAGCGCCGAGCAAGCCCGTGTAGGTCTCCGTCACCACGTAGACCGGAATGCCGCCCAGATAGTCGCGCATCCGCCCTTTGTCTTCAAAACACTGGCGAAAATCGCTGTCGCGGAAAAAATCAATAAAGCGGGGAATAATGCCGCCGCACACATAAACGCCGCCAAGCGCGCCCAACGTCAGCGCCGCATTGCCCGCCACGCGTCCGAATATGGCGCAGAACAGTTTTAAGGTTTTATGGGCGATCAGGTCGCTGTTCGCCAGCGCAGCTTCCGTAACCTGTGAAGGTTGCGTGTGCGCCGGCTCCACGCCGTCGATCTCGCACAGGCTGCGATACAGGTTCAACAAGCCTTCGCCGCACAGAATCCGCTCAACGGACACCCGCCCGAAACGTTCTTTCAGGATTCGCAGCACGCTGATTTCCACTTCATCCGTCGGCGCGAAATCGACATGGCCGCCTTCGGTGGACAATGGAGCCCAATCGGTCATGGTGCGCACCAGACCAGACACGCCTAATCCTGTACCAGGGCCAATCACCAGTCTGGCTGCGCCGTCTTTGCCTTCACCGCCGCCAACTTTCTGCAAGCGCTCGTCCGCCACGTGCAGAGTGCCAAGCGCCATAGCGGTGAAATCATTAACGTACTTGAACGTATCAAAGCCCAAACGGGCCTGCATGTCCGCCTTGTTGAAAGTCCAGTGATTGTTGGTCATTTTGATGGTGTCGCCATGCACCGGGCAGGCGAACGCCATACAGGCTTCATGCACTTCAGCTTCTGGATGATGGGCCAGGTAATCCCGCACCGCTTCATCCAGATTGGCGTAATCATTACAAGGAAGCACCTGGATGTGCTCCAGTTCGAAACTATCCCGGGCCACCAGCGCGAAACGCGCATTGGTGCCGCCAATATCGCCCACCAGGGCGTATTGCGCTTTACTCATCGACGCTACTCCAGAAACTAGACGCGCCAGCTTCCGCATGGCTGGCTTGACGGCGCATCATACCGAACAACTCGCGGCCATAGTCAAGCTCATTCGCGCTCAGATTCGCCGTCGCCAACGGACGGGCGTCAAACTCTTCCGCAGAGGTCAATATTTCCAACACGCCGTTGCGCGCGTCCAGGCGGATCATATCGCCATCGCGCACTTTCGCCAGCGGACCGCCGTTGGCCGCTTCCGGGTATACGTGAATGGCCGCCGGCACCTTGCCGGAAGCCCCAGACATGCGTCCGTCCGTCACCAGCGCCACTTTGAAGCCACGGTCCTGCAATACCCCCAGGTAGGGCGTCAGCTTGTGCAGCTCCGGCATACCATTGGCTTTCGGGCCCTGGAAGCGCACGACCACAATGCAGTCCTTATTCAGTTTGCCGCTGCTGAAAGCGTCGCCCAGGTCATTTTGGTCGTCAAACACCACCGCCGGCGCTTCCACCACCCAGTGCTCTTCCGCAACGGCGGACACTTTGATAACGCCGCGTCCCAGATTGCCGGACAGCACTTTCAAACCGCCATTGGGAGAGAACGGCTCCGCCGCCGAACTCAGTACGGCGGGGTTGAGTGTTTCCGCTGGAGCGTCTTTCCATACCAGTTCATTGTTCTGCAACACAGGGCCTTGGGCATAGCGGCTCAGGCCTTTGCCCACTACCGTTTCCACATCGTCATGCAACAGACCCGCGCCCAGCAGTTCCTTAATAAGGAAGGGCGTGCCGCCGGCCTCATGAAATGCATTCACGTCCGCCTGACCGTTCGGGTAGATCCGGGTCAACGAAGGGACGACGTCGGAAAGTTCCGAGAAATCGTCCCAGTTGATAATCACACCCGCCGCCCGAGCGATCGCCACCCAGTGCATGGTGTGGTTGGTGGAGCCGCCAGTAGCCAGCAAGGCCACCAACGCGTTGACGATGGTTTTCTCGTCCACCATATCCGCCATACCCAGAGTCCCGCCATTGGGCGCGGACAAACGCACCGCCTGCTGCGCCGCTTCTCTAGTCAACGCTTCCCGCAGCGGGGTGTTGGGATGCGTGAACGCCGCACCGGGCAGGTGCAGGCCCATCACTTCAACCAGCAACTGGTTGCTGTTGGCGGTGCCGTAGAAAGTACAGGTGCCCGGACTGTGGTAAGACTGGCTTTCCGATTCCAGCAGTTCGTCTTTGCCCACTTTGCCTTCGGCGTAAAGCTGACGAATGCGCTGCTTCTCTTTATTAGGCAGACCTGATGGCATCGGACCGGCGGGAATCAATATAGAAGGAAGGTAACCGAAGCTCAGCGCGCCGATCAGCAGGCCGGGCACGATTTTGTCGCAAATCCCTAATAAAAGGACGGAGTCGAACATATTGTGGCTGAGCGCAATCGCCGTGCTCATGGCGATGGTGTCGCGGGAGAACAGACTCAGCTCCATGCCTGGTTGCCCTTGCGTCACGCCGTCGCACATGGCGGGCACGCCGCCGGCGAACTGCGCCACGGAGCCCATATCCCGCACCGCATTGCGAATCACTTCTGGATAGGTTTCGTAGGGCTGATGCGCGGAGAGCATGTCGTTGTAGGCGGAAACAATTGCGACGTTGGCCTCATTCATCAAACGCAGCACATTTTTATCCGACTGTGTACAGGCCGCAAAACCATGCGCCAGATTGCCGCAAGCCAGCGTTTTACGCTGCGGCTTGTTGTTTTTCAGGTTCTCCATGCGCTGCAAGTAGGATGCTCGGGAGGCTTTGCTGCGCTCGATAATGCGTCGGGTAACTCTGTCTACAGTCGGGTGCATAGCTGATCGCTCTTTTATATGTTCGTCTGTTTGTCCCAATTGAACGCCGGGCGGCTGCGCTGATAAGCGGATAACTCTCTGCCCGACGAGGAAAAAACCAATTATTTGGTAATATTACAAGATTAATTGATCAAAATCACGACATGACCGTACCATTCCGGAATTTATTTTGTTATATTTACTACATGTGAAAACAAAAAATTCCCCACCTGGAGGATTGGCATGACGATTCGAGTTGCTATTAATGGTTTTGGTCGCATTGGACGCAACGTTCTCCGCGCCCTTTATGAAAACAACTATCGCAAAGACATTCAGGTAGTCGCTATCAACGATTTAGGCGACTCCGCCATCAACGCTCACCTGTTCAAGTATGACACAGTTCATGGGCGGTTCTCCGGTGAAGTCAGCCATGACGAAGAGTCCATGACCGTCAATGGCGACCGCATCTCCATCAGCGCGCAAAGAGACCCCAAGCTGCTGCCCTGGAAAGCCCTGAACGTAGACGTAGTCTACGAGTGCACAGGTTTCTTCACCAGCAAACCCAAGGCCATGGCTCATATTGAAGCCGGCGCCAAGAAAGTGATTATTTCCGCTCCAGGAACTGAAGTAGACGCCACGGTGGTTTTCGGCGTTAACGAAAATGTTCTCAGCGCGGACCATCAGGTTATCTCCAACGCATCATGCACCACCAACTGTCTGGCGCCGGTCGCTCAGGCTCTGCAGGCGGCGGTAGGCATTGAAAGCGGTTTGATGACCACGATTCATTCTTATACTAACGATCAAAAACTCACTGACGTATACCACTCGGACCTGTACCGCGCGCGTTCCGCCACTCAGTCCATGATCCCCACCAAAACCGGCGCCGCAGCGGCGATTGGCCTGGTGTTGCCAGAACTGGAAGGCAAGCTGGACGGCATGGCGGTCAGGGTTCCCACCATCAATGTTTCTCTGGTGGACTTTTCTTTCATCGCAGGCAAAGACACCAGCAAAGAAGAAATCAACCAAATCATGCGGGAAGCTGCTGCGAAATCAGCAATTCTCGACTATAACGAAGAGAAACTGGTATCGGCCGACTTCAACCATTCGGCGTTCTCCAGCATCTTTGACGCGGGCCAAACCAAAGTTAAAGGCCGCCATGTAAAAGTCATGGCTTGGTACGACAACGAGTGGGGCTTCTCCAACCGTATGCTGGATAACACGCTGGCTCTGATGAAGGTCGCCAGATAATCCGGTTCATACGAGAGGTAGAGATATGTTACGTCGCACCAAAATAATCGCCACGCTGGGTCCAGCCACCAGTTCGTCTGAGGCGCTGGAATCCATTATCAAGGCGGGAGTCGATGTTGTCCGGCTCAACTTTTCCCATGGCGAAGCCGCTGAGCACATCGCCCGTGCGGAACTGGTGCGCGAACTCGCGCGCAAGCAAAATCGTTTTGTCGCCATTCTTGCCGACCTGCAAGGACCCAAGCTGCGCATCGCGCGCTTTGTCGACGGCAAAGTCACTTTGACGCCAGGCCAGCGCTTCGTATTGGACGCACGCCTGGATAAAGAAGCCGGCGATATTGATCGGGTCGGCATCGACTACGAACAACTGGTGAACGACGTCGCCGCCGGAGACATCCTCCTGCTGGACGACGGACGTCTGGAGCTGGAAGTCGAGCAAGTTGTCGGACTGGAAATTATCTGCCGCGTGATTATCGGCGGCAAGCTGTCCAACAACAAAGGCCTGAACAAGAAAGGCGGCGGACTTTCCGCCAATGCGCTGACGGATAAAGACAAAGCAGACATCAAGACCGCCGCCAAGCTGGGCGCGGACTATGTCGCCGTTTCTTTCGCACGCACTCCGGAAGACATGCATGAAGCGCGCGCGCTGCTGAAGGCGGAAGGCTCCAACGCCAGCCTGATGGCCAAGATCGAACGCGCCGACCTGGTTCATAACCCCGAACAACTGGACGCCGTTATCCTGGCCTCCGACGCAGTCATGGTGGCTCGCGGCGACCTGGCGGTGGAAATCGGCGACGCAGAACTGGTCGGCGTACAGAAACACATTATCGCCCGGGCCAGAACCCTGAACCGGGTGGTGATCACTGCGACTCAAATGATGGAGTCCATGATCAGCAGCCCCATGCCAACCCGCGCGGAAGTATCCGACATCGCCAACGCGGTGCTGGATTACACCGACGCAGTCATGCTGTCCGCCGAATCAGCCGTGGGCCAGTATCCCGCGCAGGCGGTGGAAGCCATGGCGCGGATTTGCGTTGGCGCAGAGAAACATCCGTCCACGCATCAATCCAAACACCGTATTCATGAGGGGATGTCCCGCATAGACGAATCCATCGCTCTGTCGGCGATGTATGCGGCCAACCATCTCCAAGGCGTGAAGGCGATCATTTGTATGACGGAAACCGGCGCTACGCCGTTGTTGATGTCGCGCATCAAATCGCCTCTGCCGATTTACGCGTTCTCGCGCCACCATGAAACTCAGCACAAAGTCGTTTTATACCGCGGCGTGCAAACTATTCCCTTCGATTCGGATCAGCATCCTAACGAAGAGATCAACCAATTGGTGGTGAATGAGCTGGTGAAACGCAATGTCGTGACCGATGGCGACCTGGTAATCCTTACCAAAGGCGACTACGTGAACGCACAGGGCGGCACCAATACGATGAAGATCGTACGCGTAGGAGGTTCTATTCAGTAAGGATGAAGGGTCCCAAACGCTTTTTATCCGCTTTAGCAGGAGACCGCGTCTAACCCGGTCTCCTCATTTTCGATCACACTCTCGCACTCGCAATCTGAGTGATTTAGCAGGGTTCCGGAGTCCCCATTCCACCCTGCTCTTTTTTTGCCTGCTATTTGGGCTGACGCTCCGCAGCCTCGCCAAACTCCTCCCGCCCCTTCCTGCTTGTCACTAAACGCAAACGTATATCCTGGCCGCCAAACCGCTTGAGCGCCTGCCGGACGACACATGTCGAACTCATAAACGGGCAAGCGAAGTCTGCAGGTAAACGCCCTAGGGCCTGTTGACGTTTCACATCGGCAGCCATAAATACCCACAAGCCATGGCTACCATACTTTCATAGTTTCTCTTCAACTTGTCATATCTCGTCGCGATGGCCCGGTACTGTTTGAGTCGGGCGAAGGCATTTTCCACCAAATGGCGATACTTGTATAAACCCCAATCCATATCGTCATTACCTTTGACAGAGTTTCGCTTTCTCGGTATCACGGCCCTGGCCCCCTTCCTTTCGATCTGTGCCCGCACTCGTTCACTGTCGTAGCCTTTGTCTCCGACAATCGCCTCTGACGAGGGAAGCTTTTCAATCAACTCCGCCGCTGCTGTGCAGTCATTGACCTCGCCTCCAGTGATCTCAAATTCCACTGGAAGACCATAGGCATCCACGGCCAGATGCACTTTCGTGGTATTGCCCGCCCGACTCTTTCCAATCGCCTGAGGCTCTTCCGTACAGGCTCCTGCGCTGTGCTGATGGGCCTTCACATAGCTGCCATCAATGAACCCCCATTCCAAATCCGGCTCGCGGACCAAGCTCCGGAAGATCCTCAACCACTTGCCTTGGGTAGACCAGGAATTGAATTTTTTGAACACCGAATTCCAGTCTCCAAACTGCCCTGGCAAGTCTCGCCAGGGACACCCCGTCCGCATTCGGTACAACATGCCTTCCACCATCATTCGTAGTGTGGGCTTGTTATAGATTCGCTCTTGCAGCATGATCTCTTTCAGCTTCGACCAAAGCTCGTCACTGAGCATCAATCGGGGCATCGCAAACTCGTTTTGTTGTTGGTGTGGGAACCGCAATATGACGAGTTTGCGCCTATCTATCACCTATGACGAAACGTCAACACGCCCTAACAGCAACTTTTCCCTTATTGCTTTATGCGCCGTGCAAATATGGAAGCGCTTATCGAACACATCCAGATAAATCTCGTGATTCACCAAGTATTCATAGAACTCCCGGTTTGGGTAATAGGGCTCCAGCTCCTCTACTTGTTCATTTTCCTCATGTAATTTGCTGGCGACCAAATATTCCTTAACGTTGGCGATAGTTGCCTGCAAAGGCGAGTCTGTATCCCCCTGCCAGAAGGCGATAATTTCGCCTTGTATGGCGTGGCCCAATCCAGCCCACCAGTCCTCTACTTCCCCGTGTCTCTCCTGCGCCACGCCTTCAAGAAAAAATGAGGGCGCAGACGTACTACTTTTCATTATCTCAATCTCCTCCACAGCCGCCTCCGCATCCTCCGTCACCATCGCTATCACCTCCGCCAGCGCAGCCGGAACCGCATCCAATATGACTGGCGCAATAGCCAACGCCTCCCGGACCTTTGCAGTTAAGGCTGTAAACAAAGCCATCAGGAATCTGTAAATCGTGATCCATCGAAAAAATCAACGGCAGGCGATTTGGGTTGCGACGATCGATCCCTTCCTTGTGACAGGCCAGCCGCCATGCGGTCTTGATGCCGCTCTGCGCCTGGGTCGGGCTTCGCATGGCTTCCGCCGGCGTATGATGCAGGAAGCGGCCGAAACACTTCTGGCAAAACTGCTCGTATGCGCGGGTGAACAATATGAACTCGTGCCAGGCCACATCCACCGCCTGCGAGGGCATGGCCACCATGCGTCGACCGCCTAGTTGGCAGAGCGCAAAATACTCCTTCAGCCCAGTCATGACCATCTCTAGTTGCGAGTCGTTCAGATGCTGGTATTTGTTCTGGACTTTGCTCTTAATGCTACCGGGAAATTGAAATGCCTTCAGCGCCTGCCGTCGCGCCCGCTTAAGCAACACACGATAGAGTATAAAGGCAATAACCGCTCCCGCCGCCAACCACGCCATAACGCTTACCTCTTGCGCTGAGGATAGAACGAAGCCTCCTGCGTCGCGCCTTCCAGTATTAATGGATTAAAGAAAAAGTATGGATTACAGGAAAAGTTTAGACGTAGCTGCTTTATCTTGTGCAATGACTTTCAGTTATGGCGCCACTGAGCAATCATTCTATAAATGCGTGTTCGCCTTGCCGCAATACACCGGGCCCTATCACCTGCGCATATACGCCGAAATTAAACTGCATATGCTCGCCAATCGTCCTGGTGATCATAAGATCATCGTGCAAATCAGACTGCCGCATCCCCGTCATGACGCACCGTTCAGTCAGTCCGCAAATTTCCAGACGCAGCCCGCCGGAAAAGGAAAGGGTCTTACCCAGCCAGTCGTGCTCCACTACACCAACACCAGAGGTCGACAGCAGGATATTAGGCCGAAAGCGGCGTTCGTCGATAAGCGACTCAGGCAGCAGCCCTCGCAACCAATTCAGCGCTGAAGTGGAAATCAGGTGTACAGGCCCCGCATCAAGGTGCGATACAGCCTCTTCTCGCACCAACGTTACCTCCTGCCCCAACACGGAGGAAAGAGCTTGATTCAGGTCGGGATGGTCGTTCGACATGACCCGCCCATCAGGCAATCGCAACGATACCGAGTCGGCGTCAGAGCTCGCGCTCATCGTCAAAAGCCCTTCTATCCTGGCGAAGCGTCTTGTGTTCTTACCGCTGCCAAATTTACCCACTCCGTTGCGGACAGCGAATATCCGGTCGCCCACCACACCGCGTCCGTCAAACGTCAGAGCATCGAGCGCTTCTCCCAGAAGTGATTTAACCGGATAGCGCCACAGGGACGACGCGGCTCCAATTGACTGCATGCCAAGGTTCCTTATTTGAGAATGAGTCGGAATGTAAGACTGATGCGCTCCCCCACGCCCGGCATTTTGGGAATCGCATGCATCCAGCGGTCCTGTACGCCTTTATCCATGTACAGCAGCGCACCATGTTCGAGCATATAAGTTACAACATGCGCCTTATCCGCTTTACTACGGTAGGAAATACGCCGCTCGGCGCCCAAAGAAATGATCGCCACGCCCGTTTCCGGCGCCAGCTCTTCCGAAGAGTCGGAGTGATATCCCATGGACGATTCGCCATCAGGGTAGTAGTTCAAAAGACAATTATTCGGGCAAAAGCCCAGCGTCTTTTCAATGTCGCGCCCTACTCGCGCCAGATTTTCCGGTAGCTCCGTTTGCGGATAGCTCATGCCAGAATAATCATATGAAACGCCAAAGCTCGCCGTTTTCCTGGCTTTGAGACGTTCATCCCACGCCACGTTATCTTTCAGCTCACGAAACAGCGCATCCGGGCGTTCCACAAAGGCCGTTTGCAGAATGATATCTGGAGTCATCTCGCAAACCGCCTAGCCATGCCTCGCCGCAGCGGTTAGCACGCCTGCGCCAACAAGCAGGGAGCCGCCGACGCGGTTGAAACGCTTTAGCGCTTTGGGGTCACCTAACATGGAGCGCAGTTTGCCGGCGAAAACCGCATATATGGCGGCGTTGAGAACGCCTAACACCAAAAAAGTAGCGCCGAGTATGACAAATTGTGGAGCCAGCGCCGCCTCAGTGGAGACAAATTGCGGCACGAAGGCGATAAAGAAGATGATGCTTTTAGGATTAAGCGCCGTGGTGATAAACGCGCTGATGAACTGACTGCGCCCGCTGACGCCAGTCGCCTGCCCATCTTCAGCGCTCAGCGACGTGGAAGAGCGAAACATTTTCACGCCCAAATAGGCCAGATATAACGCGCCGACCCACTTCAAAATAGTAAACGTAAGGGCGGAAGCCGCCAGAATAGCGCCAAGGCCGAGAAAGGATAAGGTCATGGCGACCAGATCTCCCAATCCCACGCCCGCCGCCAAGGGCGCGACAGAGCTTTTTCCTGACGACAGCGCCTGGCTGACCACCAGCATGACGGATGGCCCGGGGATCATCACCACAATCAGAGACGCCACCACAAACATCAAATAAGTATCCAGACTCATACGCCACCGCCATAACGCTGTAGATCAAATATCGATTCCAGCAATGTACCCCGCTCACGCGCAAAGGGTCAATGAAGTAGAAGGGAGTATAGATAGGAAGTATCTGAAGGCCATCGCCCGCATGTATGTGCGGCGGCGATGGCTGAGGTAAGTCTGATTTTACGCGCTTGTCCACATCAAGGTCACAAGCGTCTATTTAGCGGAAATAGTCGTCTCGATTGACGCCGTCGAAAGCAACCTGACTTAAGACAACATTGTTTGAAACAACCTCCGTGAGCCACAGGGACAGGGATCATTTCTCCCCAGCTTTTCATGCAGATCTTTGTCTCCATGAACGACTCTGTAGCCGCGCTTCACCTGCGTTTCAGAGGGATAACCTTTCCTGCGCTTACTGGTGACCTCGAAAGCACAGCATTTCTTCGTATTTGGTACGCATGACACACCTCCATTGATGTTTCTGTCATTGTTGCTCCTCTCGCCTAACGGCGGGGAGGCGGCATCATAGCACTAGAAACGCATTCGACAAAGTCGCGCCGACATCATCAGGAGGATGAACAGGGACAAGTCTGGAATAGATAACAGTGTTGCTTACTATACTTAACTACAGATGAGGAAAGAGAGGATACTCGGGAGAGGTCGCAGGGCCTGTTGATCACAGAGCCCTGCTTAGAACACGCTGTACTACAGACGACGATGGATACGCGCGCCTTCTTTGGTGCGCTGATCCAAACGCGCCATAATCTCGCGCATTTCTTTCGCTTCTTCAGAAGCCTGGTTACGCTTCTGCGCTTCCATTTCCGCTTTCTCAGCCGCAATCGCTTCGCGAATGCGTTTTTCCTTTGCTGCTGAGCCAGTACGGCCTTCAGACAGCTTGGGACGGTTCACTGGAGCGGGAGCGGTTGCGCCAGTCGCAGATTTGGCTGCTTTCGCCAGACCTGCAGCGCCGGCTTTTTTCGCCGCCTTTTGCCCTGCTTTGGTCCCACCGCGACGGCGGGCTTCGATACCTGCGATCAATGCGCGCATCTCTTCCGCCTCACGGGTGGAAGCAGTATGGCGTAATGGTTTAGGGTCCGCTTTCGGCGCCTTAGGCGCTTCCGGCTTAACCGCAACCTCTTTCTTCTTCGGCGCGTAGTCGGATTCGTCAGAGTCGTCCGACATTTCCTGTTTCAATGCTTCCAACTCTTTCATCAGATCCATTGATGGCTTGGATTTGTTTTCTGGTCGAGTCAGTGTGACTTTAATTGCCCTGGCGTCAAGCGCTTCCATCGCCTCAGCCAACATTTCCCGAAGCTCTTTGGGGTTGTCAGAGTAGCCCCACTCTTCCATTTTGAAAGAGTCCGCGCCGCTGGACCGCAGAGTTTCAAAAAACTCTCCCATTGCGCCGTCGGATTCCTGGACTAACAAGTGCCCCCAATGATCCTCCAATGACCTGCGGGTGCTGCCCGCAAAAACTTTCCCCGTAACTTGATCGGTAGCAGTAAAAACTATCACCAAAAACCTCAAATTCGTTGCCGCACACTCTTCTTTTCCCCACTCGAAGACACACCTCCGAGGGGGCTGAACATTATAAAGAGATAACCGAAAATTATAAGGGCTGACAAACAGTCTCAAATGTGCATGGCGGGAAAATTTTTGTGAAATCAGACCTCAATTTCGGGCTCTCCGGCGCAGTCAAAGGTCATTTCAAAGGCATCCGTGGTAACGATAATCTTTTGCTGCGCGCCTTTCTGCGCACTTAATACGCCAATAACGGTGGGCATGTAGTCAGCGTCGCCGACAGCATCAAAATAATCTGTTTTGCAGGTGGTGACGCCGGAAAAAACTGCTCTCCTGGTAACGATGCCGGATTCCGGCTCCGGTGTGAGATCCAGACACAATTTTGCGGTCAAAGGAGAATAATCGATTCTGACGACCCAAAATGGATCCACCCCGATCAACTTCCTTTCAAGAAGATTCGTCATTTTCATGGTCATTCCCACACAAGGGTTCAATAGTTGAGCGAGCCATCATATAGGAAAGGAGCCTGTTTATACCGGCGTTAATTGATTAATAATTGGTTAATTCCGTCGTGAGAATCGTTACTGATCGTCACCTAAAATCAGACCAATAAAGCTTGCTTGAGAAGAAGGGATATTTCAGGGCTGTATACATAGTCGGATACGCAGCTAATGCCCTGTAAGGCCGTTTCTATATTGGCGCTATCCGCCACGCCGTCTGACAAAAGGTACTCTTCAACAATTGTGTCGTAAGGCGCATCAATGAGAAAAAGAATCAACGCGACAACCACGCCGGTCCTGTCTTTACCCGCCGTGCAATGAATCAATACCGGGAAAGCGCCGTCTCCACATAATGCCGCAAGCACTCGATTAAGCCAGTTGCGCACGGAGCCGTTTGCGGTGACGTAATTTTCAACGCTGTCCACGGCGGGGATATGAAGCTGCCTTTTACCCACAAAGACTTGGTCTGGGCCGCTTCTCAAATTAAGGATGCAATCCACCGGCGGAAGTTCTGACACGCTGAATAGCTCATTAACCGTTCCGCCACGGAATAACGCTCCCTCACGCATCAACTCGCGCCCAGAGAGACAATTCACCGCCTCTCCGACGTCACGCAAGTTAGGAATCACGCTCAACGCCTCTTACCTTTACTTACTTTACTCGCCGCGCCTGCCAGAAATGGTTGGCCCAGTAGCCGTTATGCAGATAGGCCAGTTCCACTCCGTTACTGGTAGATGCATGCAAGAAACGATTATTTTCCACGTAGATACCGACATGAAGCCCTTTCCAGCCGCCGGGTTTGAAGAACACCAGATCGCCGGGTTGCAGTTCCTTGCGACTGACTTGACGCCCTTTTTGCGACAATCCTTTCGTAGTTCTGGGCAACTTGGCGTCGAAGCGCTCTTGAAATGTGAGATACACCAGGCCTGAGCAGTCGACTCCGGACTTATCAAGGCCCCCATAGCGGTAGTCCACGCCGCGCCACTCGTCATACTGGTCATAAAGCGCGGCGGCGACAGGGCTGGATATCTGATCGGGAGACGGCGTCGCCACTGGCGGATGGTTAACCCTCACCGAGCTACACCCCGAGGCGAACGCCATTAAAATGGTGATTAATATGAATCCGGATACACGCATCGGCCAATCCTCTAAACTTGCGCTGACAGGCGAAACGTTAAACCGACTTACATTAACCCATGCTTAATGGCGTACTTTGTTAATTCCGCCGTGGAGCTAAGTCCCAGTTTCGCCTTAATATTCTGCCTGTGAGTTTCCACTGTACGCACGCTGATGGCAAGTTCTTCCGCAATGGCCTTGTTACTCTTGCCTTCCGCCACTTTCTTCAGCACCGACGCCTCCCGGTGAGTCAGGCTGGCGGAAGTCTCGCCGCGCAGTTGCGGTTGCGAGAACAGCGCCGCCGAAGCGCCGCTGCTGATGTAGGTGCCGCCTTCATAGACCGTGCGAATGGCGCGAATCATTTCATCCACAGACACATCTTTAAGAATATATCCCTTGGCGCCTTTGTGCAGAATCTGCGACACATACTCTTTATTGTTGTGCATGCTCAGGATCAGCACGCGGGTATCGGGAAAGTGCTGCGCCATATACTCAGTGGCGTCGATACCGTTCATGCGCGGCATACTCACGTCCATCATCACCACATCCGGTTGATGCTCCGCCACCGCCTCAATCGCCTGCTGTCCGTCTGCGGCCTGCGCCACTACATCAATATCCGGCTCCTGTTCCAACCGGGCGCGGATGCCTTCCAGCACCAGAATGTGATCGTCAACCAATACCAGTCTTATCATTCTTGTCTCTTTATCCCATGAAGGTCACCTGAATGCGGGTCCCTTTGCCTTCTTCCGAATGTACACTGAAATTTCCGCCGAGAAACTCCACTCGCTCGCGCATATTACGAATGCCGATACCTCTGCCATGACCCAGGCGACGCAATGAGAATCCGGCGCCATCGTCCTTCACCTCCAGAAACAGCCCTTCAGCGTCCTGTTCCAGCCGTAGCGTCACCTGTTTGGCTGCGGCGTGTTTCTCCACGTTATACAACGCTTCCTGGGCGATGCGGTACAAAGTTGTGGCGATATCCTCATCCAACTTGGTCTCCGAGACCTGTAGATACACAGATACATCAATGCCGGAGCGCTCTTCGAAATCTTCGCCCAGATGCTCCAACGCCGCCACCAGCCCCAAATCGTCGAGGATACTGGGACGTAAATCATGGCTGATGCGACGGGCTTCCTGAATCGCCTGCTTTAAGGTCTCCCGCCCTTTCAGCAGCGGCTCGCGCAAGGCTTGCTGGTTTTCCTTCAGCAGGCCGAGCACCGTCTCAATACGATACTTCACCGACACCAATAACTGATTGATGCCATCGTGCAACTCCCGCGACACCCGTCGCCGCTCTTCCTCCTGTAATTGCACGGTTTTATGGCTGAGTTCCTTCAGGCTTTGGTCCGCCAGCCGATGCTCATGCACGTTAAACCAGATCGAGGCGACCAACACGCCCATCACCGCCAGCAAAGCGATGATCACGAACGTCAGCAGCGCATCCGCCACGTTTTCGTCCACACCGTTTTTGATCAGCTCCATTTCCTGCTGGATGTCGTCGAGATACAGTCCCGTGCCGAACATCCAGTTCCACGGAGGCAGCGACTCTACATAACTGATTTTATCCACCGTCACCCGGGATGTGGGCTTCTGCCAGAGGTAGTTGTGAAAACCGCCGCCTTCCGTGGCGCGCGCCAGCAAGTTACGAATTACATAATTACTGTTGTTGTCCTGAATATTCAGCAGATCCATGCCCACCAGGCCGGGCTGGGTGGCGTGCACCAGATTCACGCCGCTGGGGGTATAGGCGAAGAAATAACCATCCTCACTGAAATGCATGCGCTGCATCAGTTCCTGAATACTGCGCTTCGCCTCCTCGTCAGAGTCCGCCTTCTCGACCAGATAGCCGGCGGTGATGCGCATGATGCTGACATAGCTTTTCAGCGCCGTTTCCTTGGAGCGCACCAGGTTGGTCTCAAAGGTTTCCAGCTCACGCTGCGCCAACTCATCCGCCAGATTCACCATCGCCAAAGCAAACGCGATGGAAATCAATAACAACGGCGCTAACGCCAACAGAACAACTTTAGTGCGCAGCGTCATGACGCAAGCCTCCAGCAGGTATACAGGATGTGGCGCCCGCTTCCCTGCGCGCGCCTCAATCAGACGTCAAAACCAAACCACCCCGGCGTCACCAGTAACAATATCAGCACCAGCGCCTGCAGAATGATGAATGGCGTTACGCCCCGGTAGATGTCCATCGTGGTCACCTCTTTCGGAGCGACCCCTTTAAGATAGAACAAACTGAATCCGAACGGCGGCGTCAGGAAGCTGGTCTGCAGGTTCATGGCGATCAGCACCGCAAACCAGACCATACTGATGCCCAGCGACTCCGCTACCGGCGCCAGGATCGGCACAATGATAAAAGAGATTTCCACGAAGTCGATGAAAAAGCCCAGCACCAGAATAACGAGCATCGTCAAAATCAGGAAGCCCCACTTCTCCCCGGGGAGTTGCGTCATCCAATGCTCCACCAGGGTGTCGCCCCCCGTGTAGGTAAAGGTCATTGAGAACGCGGTCGCGCCCAACAGGATGGCGAACACCATAGCGGTGACGGTGACGGTTTCGCGACTGCACTCCCACACCATTTTCCAGGAAAACTGGCGATAGCACACCGCCAATAATAAGGCGCCGGCGCCACCCAGTGCGGAGGATTCCGTGGGCGTCGCCACGCCAGTGAAGATCGATCCCAGCACCACCAGAATCAACGCCAAGGGCGGCAGGATGGAGAACAATGCAATTTTCACCTGCTGCGCCCGGTTTTCTCCATTATCCGGCAATGCCGGCGCCATATTGGGGTTCAGCCAGGCGACGATCAGAATATAGGCAATGTAGGCGCCGATCAGCACCACGCCCGGAACCACCGCCGCCTGAAACAGGTCGCCAACGGGGATGCCCATCACATCGCCAAGAATTATCAGAATAATAGAGGGGGGAATAATCTGCCCCAGGGTGCCGGAAGCACAGATCGTTCCGGTGCTCAGGCCCTTGTGATAACCGTATTTCAGCATCACCGGCAATGAGATCAGCCCCATGGCCACCACACTTGCGCCGACGACCCCGGTAGAAGCCGCCAGCAAAGCGCCGACCAGCACGGTGGAAATGGCGAGACCGCCGCGCACGCCGCCAAACAGACGCCCCATGGACTCGAGCAATTGCTCCGCCAGCCGGGTCTTCTGCAGCACCAACCCCATGAAAATAAACATGGGGATGGCCATCATCACGGTATTTTCCATGATGCTTTGAATACGATAGGGCATGAAAGCGAATAGCTCAGGCCCCTGGGCGATCAAGCCGAACACCAGCGCCACGCCGCCAAAAGTGAATGCGACGGGGAAGCCGAACATCAACATCAGCAAGGCCACCGCGAACATAATAATGCCAATCACGCCAGTCCCTCCTTCGCATGGGATTCTTTATACTTCTCTCCCAACAGCAGCACTCTCAGCGCCTGCGTGATCATGCCCAGGCCGGATAGGAGAATCAGCAGTGAGGACAGAGGAATCAACGATTTGATGATCCAGCGATAGGGCAGGCCGCCTGGATCGCCGCTACCTTCCATCAGATTGAATGCATCCAGGGTGAAGCCAAAACCGAAATACATCACCAGCAGTGAAAATGGCGTGACGAACGCTATCGCCCCCACCATATTGACGATGGCTTTCACCCGATCAGACCAGCCTTCATACAGCACATCCACGCGCACATGACCGTCTGTACGCAACGCGTAGGGGACGCCCAACAAAAAGACGGCGGCGAACAGGTGCCACTCCAATTCCTGCATGCCGATAGAGACCTGATTGAACAGGTATCGCATCACAACGTCGTAAAACACGTTGACCAGCATCAGCAGGAAACAGCCTGCGGCGAAAAGGCCGCAGAGATGAGACGCCCGCTCGAACAGACGATCGAAGAACTTAATCCACTGCATATTTCACTCCGGTCCGGGCGCAGGACAGCCCCTCAGGCGGATTTCCTCAGCGCGCAACGCAGCAACAAGCAAGCCTTGGTCAGGCCGGCTTCGCGCAAACGCCAGGAAAGGTTCCGCCGGAGGCGCGCTCTGTCCGAGCGGCCCCGGGGTTTATCTACAATTAGTCTTGAGGTTGGCTGTTGAGGTAGGCGAGATCGGAAATCTCGGTCCAGTGACGCGCTTTCAGCATATAGTCGTGTTGAGACTTGAGAATTTCCGCAGCCAGAGGGTCGCTGGAAGCTTTTTCTGTGAGCAGCTCATCGTTCGCCTTACGCATGGCTGCGATGACTTCCTTCGGAAAAGTACGCAATTTGACGTTCGGGAACTCCGTCTGAATAGTCGCCCAGTTCACAGCGCTTTCATGAGTAGACTGGATATACATATCGTAGGCGGCTGTGCGCATGGACACCCGCAGAATCTCCTGCAGGTCCGCAGGCAGTTCCTCCCAGGATTTTTTGTTGATCATGAACTGCAATTCTGTCGCCGGTTCATGCCAGCCGGTGTAGTAATAAGGCGCGATTTTGTGGAAGCCCATGCGCAAATCCAGGGAGGGACCCACCCACTCCAGCGCGTCGATAGTGCCGCGTTCAAGCGCGGTATACAGCTCGCCGGAAGGAATATTGGTAGGGCTCACGCCGATTTTGGCCAGCACTTCGCCCGCAAAGCCGGGAACGCGCATTTTCAGCCCCTGCAAATCCTGCAGCGAATTGATTTCTTTCTGAAACCAGCCGCCCATCTGATTGCCGGTATTGCCGCCGGGGAAAGAAAGCAGGTTGTGCTTGGCGTAGACTTTCTCCATCAGCTCCATACCGCCGCCGTAGTAAAACCAGGCGTATTGTTCCGGCGCGATCATGCCGAAGGGCATGGTAGTGAAGTACAGCGTCTCAGGCACTTTGCCTTTCCAGTAATAGGAGGCGGAGTGGCCCATGTCATACTGGCCGGTCTTGACCATATCGAACACGCCGAAGGGCGCTTTGTGCTTATTGGCGGAATCAATGGTGATTTTCAGCCGGCCATTGGACATTTTCTCCGCCATCGCCGCCATGTTACGGGGCGCATCGCCGAATATTGGAAAGTTGGGCTGCCAGGTTTCCGCCAGTCTCAGGGTATAGACCTGTTCCGGCGCTTTGGCTTCTGGGGAGGCGGCCTGCGCGCTGGCGGCCGGATTGGATTCGTTGCATCCGGAGATTCCGAAAGCCAACAAAACAGATACAGGAAGGATTCTCAGGAATCGCTTAAGAGTCATATTGTGTACCTTTCTTATATTTATTTTCGCGTAATAACCGCCGTCGCAGTTAAACCACAACGGGCTCGCGTCGCACTCGTACCCGGGCGCTTCACAAAATGCTCTCTTTTTGGCAGATCAAATTCTATCCGTATTAGCGCCGTGAGGCGGTGGGCGAATACGCCCGCATAACTACGGAGTCAGACTAAGTATTAATACGTAGAAGAAAGGTTGGTTTTATTGGGATAAGGCGCGCGCATGTTCTATCACCCAGCGCCGCTGGGCGTCCGTATCCGGCACCTCCACACCGCGCTTCAAGCTGATTTCAGCAAAAGCCTGCTCTGGGGTCCAGCCATGACGCACCAGCAAAGAGGCGGCGATCGTACCCGTGCGTCCGATGCCGGCGCGGCAGTGAATAACCAGATGCTCGCCCGCCAACACGGCGGGATAAATAGTGTCCAGCAGCGTGGCGACGTCACGCACGGACCGAGGCAGCCCGAAATCGGGAATGGGGAAATGAGTAAACGCCATACCCAAGCGGCGACACAGCTCCGGCGCCTGCGCCAGCCCCAGCTCACGAATCTCCTGGGTCTCCAGTAGAGACAGCATCCTGGTGACGCCGCTGCTGGCGATGCCCGCGAACTCCTCTTCCATCCACTCCCCTGCGACGGGCTTGGCCATGACGGAAAGGCGGCCGCTTCCAATAGGTTGGACGGGATAAATAGTGCTGACGAGCACGTTTTGACTCCTTAGCTTACGAATAATCGAAAGCGGCTATTTTTACTCAGTCCCCACGTACTCGTAAAACAATTCGCAGTAATCCACGTCTTTGTCCGCGCCGGCGCGCAGGCGTTGTTTTAGCTTTTGCGTGGCGGCGTGGTTAGCCGCGTAATCTTTGAGTTCGCCCTGAAACTCATAATTCATCGCTTCCACCAGCTCACAGAGTAACCGGTTATCACAGTGATCGATGAAACTGAGGGACTTGTCCAAAGCGCGTTTGAAATCCTTGGTCAGGAGGGAGCCCAGCGCGGAGGCTTTCAGCCATTTGTCCGCCCGTTCGTCGTCCAGTATGTGCTCGCTCAATTCGGTGGTTTTCGGATGATTGCGGATGGCGAGCTCGACAAGAGCGGAGTTTGCGCAGGAGGGTTCGGATTGATAATCCTGGACTAATTCTATCAGGGTATTTTCCTGAAGCGCCGTCCAGTCCTGCTCATGGGGAAAAGTCTTCTGAATATCGTGGAAGTCGGTCATTCCTGCTTTCTCGCTGATTATTATTCCTTTCGCGCCCGCTCCAACGCGCCTGCATCAGAGCGGACGACTTGTCACATCAGCAGCTTACCAGTCTCGCCACTCGCTGGCGATACCCTCCCCGTCGCCATAATTTTCCGGATCGACGCCCGCCGCTGCGGCGATGGCGTCAAACAGATCACACAGCTCTTCCCTTTCCGCCGTTTCGATCAGGGCTCCGCCTATCGTGTCGTTCAGATAATTCAACGCCTCTACAGCAACTTTAAATTGCTTGACCTTCACCTTTTCCGTCGCGCCTTCGCCCAACTCCAGCAGGGATTGCAACAGTTTATCCATAATCCGCCTGGCGGCCTCGTTGTTCTCATCCGTGTATTGCTCCAATCCATCCTGGAAGCGCTCCGCCCAGAGATCGAAAGGGTACTCTTTCTGGGTGCGCCGCAATCGCTGTTCGTATGACAAATCAATGCCCTCCTGCCGGCCGAGTGGATGAACATAACGTGAGAATAACGGGAATGAAAACTTAACCCGGAGCGTCTTACTTCTCCCTTCTCACGCAGACGCAAATTGTAAGCATCGAAACGACAGAGTCGCGCTCAGACCCACCTCAGCGCTGGCAAATTCGTGACAATTTGACTCATTTATCCAGTGTTACACTGTAAAAAAGTCAAATAGCGTCACTTTTAAAAAGAGTGTAAAAAGACGGACGCTGGGAACGCGCCTGAATTGAAATAGACCATGGCCGGACATACTTTAAGTTGATGAAAAATTGCCCAGCGCTATTGCTTGCCGTAATGCTTCTCCTGTAGCAGGCGCATGCAACAAAGTGTCGGGCCTGACGATAAGCCACTGGCTTTTTTGACTTGGTTTCGAGCATACGGGTAGGTCCTATTGAGTACCGTTTTTATACGTAGATTGGCGTCTTGGTTGATAGTTACCGCAGGACTATGGACGAATGCCGTCTTCGCCGACAGTTCCGTCAATCTGGCGTGCAACTACTTCCCTCCTCAAAAAATTGACACTCCCGAGAACACGGACCGGCCGGGTTACGACATTGAATTGCTACAGGCCGCTTTTCAACAGGTCGGCGTCTCCGTCCGGTTTCGTTATTTTCCTTGGAATCGGGCTCTGGAGCTGGCCAGGACGGGCGCTTACGACGGTCTGTGCAGCTGCTCCTATCTACCGGAGCGAGAGAGTTTTTTGTATTTCTCTGACGAGCTCGGCGCTCTGGAGAAAGGCTTTTACACTCTGACCGGCCGCAAAATTCAGAACGCCGCCGCCCTTGGCGATATGAAACCCTACAAACTGGCCGTGGTGCGCGGCTATAACCTTGAGACGGAGCTGCAAAAAGCCGGGCTTGAGAATATTGAAACCGTTGGGACAGATAAGCTGTTGCTCAATATGCTGGCTTTCCATCGCGTCGACGCCATCTATTCTTTCGCTGACACCATTCAGTACGAGGCGCAACAGATGCAGAATCCTCCCGGGTTGAACTTTATCCGCATGTCCAGCGCGCCTTACTACGCCTGCTTCAGCAAGAAGCATCCTCTGAGTCTGGATATGATGCTTAAGTTCAACACAGGCCTGCGCTTGATTCGCGAGTCCGGCGAGTATGATCGCATCCGGCAAAAGTATCTGGGCGTTTCCAGCTCCTCCTGATCCGGCGCGCCATCTCGCCCTTTACATCGCGCCTTATAGACCGCCCGTTTTACTCAGTAACCAAAGGGCGGCTTCCCCTCTTTTCTCCTCCGTTAGTTGCAACATTGCCGCAATAATTCAGTGGGACACTCCCAGCTCTAATAACAATCGGCATCCATACTCAAATTCACAGTGGAGCATGACTAATGGCGCCTTTTCATCTTACGCGCACAAGCGCAGTATTGTGCGCGTTGATCGCGCTCGCCGCCTGCAGCGACGGCGACAATAACAGCGACGGAGAGAACACCGGGTTCAGCCTGAGCATCCTGCACATCAACGATCACCACTCCCATCTTGCTGCATCCACCTTCAGTTACGACGTCAGCGCGTTGGAGCTGCAAACTAAAACTGATAACGGCTCCGATATCAGCTCGGTTACCGTCTCTTACGGCGGCTTTCCCATGCTGACCAGGCTGGCCGACGACCTGGCGGATGAGAAACGCAATGTCCTGAAACTGCACTCCGGCGATGCGGTCACTGGCACGCTGTATTTCACCCTATTCGGCGGGGAAGCGGATGCGGAGATGATGAACCGGATCTGTTTTGACGCCTTCGCCTTAGGCAACCATGAGTTCGACAACGGCGACTCCGGCCTGGCTTCATTTCTGAATTATCTGGCGGCGGATGATTGCGGAACCGACATACTGGCGGCCAATGTCGTTCCCGGCGACGCTTCGCCTATCGCCCAGGGCTACATCAAACCTTACGTCATCAAAGAAGTGGGCGGCCAGAAAGTCGGCCTTATCGGCATAGATATCGCCCAGAAGACGCAAGAGTCAAGCCGTCCCGACTCTGGCACCACGCTGCTCGACGAAACCGCCACAGCGCAGCAATACATTGATGAGATCAGCGCCCAGGGCGTCAACAAAATCATACTGATGACGCACTACACCTACGCCAATGATCAGACCCTGGCCGCCAATCTCACCGGCGTCGACCTTATTGTCGGCGGCGACTCCCACACCTTGATGGGCGGAGAGACGTTCACACAACTGGGCTTCAACGTCGTCAGCGACTACCCGAAAAAAGCCACTGACAAAGCCGGAGACCCGGTTTGCATCGTACACGCCTGGGAATATGCGCACCTGCTCGGCGCATTGGACGTCACCTTCGACGAGAGCGGTAAAGTCACCGCCTGCAGCGGCGCCCCTTACATGCCGGTCGCCAGGACGTTCACCTATACTGCTGCGGACAAAGTCACTAAAACCCTGCCGGCCATTGACGCCGACCGGGTTACGCAAGCACTGACCAGCTATAAGGAAGTTGTTTCCACTACACCCGACGCCGTTTCAGAGCGCCTGCTGGCGATATATGACGATGAAGTGGATACCTTAAAGCAGACCGTGATCGGCACGGTATCTGAAAATCTGTGTCTGGTGCGCTGGCCCGGCGAATCACGCTCCAGCCTGTGCGACGTTGCGGATAATTACGTGAACGGCAGCGATATCTCCAATATCGTCGCCAAGGCGTTCCTGACGGTGACGCCCACAGCGGACATCGCCATCCAGAACGGCGGCGGCGTGCGGACAGACATTCCGTTGGGCGATTTTACCGTGGCGGACGCGTACACCCTGCTGCCCTTCTCCAATACCCTGGTGACGCTGCAAATGACCGGACAGCAGATCGTCGACGTGCTGGAGGACGCGCTGTCCAATACCCTGGACAACAACGGCTCCTCCGGCTCCTACCCCTACGCCTCCGGCCTGCGCTTCAACGTGGACGCCTCCCAGGCCAAGGGCGCGCGCCTGTCCAACGTAGAGGTGAACTCACGGGTGGCTGGAGACTGGAGCGCCATCGACCTGAACGCGACCTACACGGTGGTCACCAACGATTTCATCGCCTCCGGCCAGGATGGCTACATCACTTTCGCCACGCCTTATAACGCCGGACTGTACGTGGATACCTTTACTGAGTACGCGCAGGGATTCGTAGACTATGTGGATGCGCTCACCGAAGACGGCATGACCGTGGATAAACTGCCGATCGACGAGTACAGCACTCAGCAGTACATCGGCCGCGACGGCTGCAATCACAGCCTGTCGGCGGATTGCGAGAACTATTAATCAGTCATAACGGTTCACCCGCCCGCGGGCGGACTTGACCTGAGCGCGCTTGGTTTTGCCGTCCAGGCGTCGGGTTTGCGAACCTTTGGTGGGTTTGGTGGCGATGCGTTTTTTGCGCGTCGCCATCGCCGCCACAATCACTTCCCGCAGCCGCGCCAGGGCGTCCTCGCGGTTTTGCTCCTGGGTTCGATATTGTTGCGCTTTGATGACGATAACGCCGTCTTTAGTGATGCGCTGGTCGCTTAGTTCAAGCAACCTTTCCTTGTATATTTCCGGCAACGACGACGCTTTGATGTCAAAACGCAGGTGCACAGCGGAGGACACCTTGTTGACATTCTGCCCCCCGGCGCCTTGGGCGCGGATGGCCTGCATATCGATTTCGTGATCGGGAATACTGACTTTATTGGAAATCTGCAGCACGGTTACAAAGCCTCCGGGTCCGTGTAAGTGGTCAGCCGGTTTTTCCAGCCCGGCAGCCATCGTTCCTTTTCGATAGGGTTTACGGCGTTATTCGCTCTTCTTTCCAGCACATAGATCGCCGCCATGCGAAACGCCAGTAATGGCGTACGTCCCTGCTCAAAACGATCCATTTCCTCCAGCGCCTGCTTTAATCCCCAACCTTGCCCGTTGTAGCGCTCCGTTTCCAGCAGACCGTCCCCTTTGAAATTAACGTAATCGATCAGCGCATAGGCGCCGCCCCGGGTTTCGCTTAACCGCATTACCCGCAACCGGATCGTTTCATGGCTGCCTCCGGGGGAGGACTCAATGATTTTCTCCAGAGAAGTAGACGTTCGCTGGAACATGAAAGCAATTTGCTGCGCTTTGGTGCGCTCCAGGAATCCTCGCAGCTCCTCCACTTGCGGACTGTTCTGAACGGCCAAAAACGCCTGCCGGGACGTCCAGGGGGCGTCAAAAGGGTCCAACTCCAACATCCAGGACGGCGCCGCCACACCCTGCGTCAGCATGGACTGAAACAATAACGGAAAACTCTCTTTGAATTTTTCCTCCACGCCAGCGGGATACCAGATGAAATGCCCAATTCCCAGAGACGGAAACGCCTCTCCCTGATTCCAGGACACCAGACACTCGCGTTTACTCGCGCATTCATTGTGAAATACTTTGCGCCCTACCCACTCCAAATCCGCATCATTAAGATGCAATTGCGGGGTGTATGTGGTTTCAGCGCATGCGGTAAAAAACACTGTCACGGCTAATATAAGCGGCCGCAGACTCCCGCCCAAAACTCGACTCAACATATAACGTAAGATCAATAACCTGCCTTAAACACTCACTTTACTGGTATGCAGCGGGAATTGGTATCGGGTAAAGGGCGGGGAACGCCTTGCTTCAGCCTTTCAGCACCGGCTCGATTTCCTCTGTCTCAATGGCGGGCAACACAAACGCCCGAATCGCTGGCGTTAATTTGTCTTCCTGCGCCGGCTCTTTAATAATCGCCAGCACGTCGTGGTCGATGCGTCCCAGACTGTCGCCATCCTGCAGCGGTTTCACCTGTTCGCCGCGCAGGAGCTTTTTCCAATAGTGGAGCCCTTTTTCTCCAAGCTGATCTGGATGATCGTTGACGTACTCCATGGCGAATAATGTGACCATAACAGGATAGGCATAAGGCATGCGCTGATCGCTCAACCCCGGCGCTTCATCTTCCGTCTGCAGCCAGTCTTCGCGCAGGTAGGCGCGTAGCAGGTTATATCCGTTGTAAAGCCGTTTTACTTGCCTGGGATTGCTCAGTCCAAAATGTTCCAACCAGTATTGAAAAGCCTGTTTCTGCTGAGGAGACATACCTTCTCTCGCCCCGTGGGCCGAAGAGTCAGGGAGCAACTGATGGATCGCCATAGGGGACGCTGTCTGCGACGGGCCGGATTGTGCGCCGCAGACCCCGTCCAGATAACGCGCCAGAGCGATGGCGTCTGGCTCGCTTAGCGTAATGGACAAATGCATGACTTTCGCCAGGTAATCACGCGCAATCGCCTGCGGGTTCTGCCATTTATGTTGCGGCGCGAGTTTTTCGTAATGCATCGCCAGCGCCGTCAGGGCAATCTGCTGATTGATGGCGATAATTACGGTTACGCGGGGAATATTCATCACCAAACGCAGGGTCTCAAAGGTTTTCACGATATTCTCGTAACTGCAGCGGTCCAGATCCTCCACCACCAGCAGAAAGCGACTTTCCGGCCCTTTCTTCGGTCGCAGCCGCAGTTCGCACAGCGACTGCAGATGCCTGTGCATGACGGGAGCGGTTCCCAGATAATGACCATACGCCGGCAGACGCAAGTAGGTGTTCAACTCCGGCGCCATCGGGCTTGCCCATACCGTCTGAAAGTACTTGTATGAGCCCGCCAGAAGCAGCGCCGGAATATGCGCGACAAACTTGCCGACCCCAGAGGAAAACACGGAGGAGTCGTCGGTGTATTGCACGCACCAGAACACGACCTGCAGCCCCAGTACGGCGAAGAATATACAGATTCGTTCCGATTTCAGCTTCCATCCGAACCTGAAGGTGAGCAGTAGTTTCTGCCCATTGTGATATCCCAGATATAGCAAATACAGAATGGAGGCCGCCGCCAATACCATGCTGGCGGACATCAGCCAGGACACCATGCCGTCGCCGAACAAATCCGTCACCCAGGTGGTTAATCCGGCATAGGACTTAAGAAAATGCAGCGCCCCGAGAAGCAAGACAAACGCAGCCGCCAAGGAAAACAGCCCTCTCCCTACCTTGTTGTGCTTCAGCGAAGGTGTACTCCCACTCCCCGTCTTTGCGTCAAACGCTGACAATGCTTTGATTGTCTCCTGCGCCAGCCCGGCCTGGGGACTCTCCGTATGCTCGTATTTCCAGGCGTTGTACTCGCCAAATAGAAAGGGCTGCGTCGCGCCGTGTTTATCCCGCAGGACTTTCTTCAGTTGGTGAATAAACGTGGACTTACCCACACCCCAATCGCCCATGAGGCCAATGGTTTGATGATCTTTGTTTTCAGGTGCAGCCAGAAAGTTCGCAAGCGTCTCGGCCAGAGGAAATCGGTTGAGGCGATCCTCATCGCTACAAGTCTCTGACGCCAGTATTTGGGAAGGACTGTACCTGGAAGGGGGCGTATTGTCGGTCATTGACGTTTCCCCTGCTTTTCTCAACTGCGCCTCAGAAATGCTCCCGCTCATATCCGTGTCCCTGCTCTGAAAGGCTGATGAACAAAGTGTAGCAGAGGGAAGGAGGCTGCTCGTTTTCGGCGGATTCCTCAAGCGACGTCCAGTAATTCAAAATTCGTTCCGGGTGTACGAATTTTCACCTGATTGATCACTTAATTTACCGAAATACATGGAAAAAACCGCCCACTTGTAATACAACTGTCAGAGTAAATGTATTTCATATAGCACTGGAACGTGCCTAATTGACGAAAGATCAGAGGTGTCCATGTATCCCATGGTGCTCAAGATAACGCCGTCAGGACTTCCTCAGTGTTGGCTGGATGTTTACGCCGCCGTGACTGAGATCGTGTGCGATAGGGCGTTATATACATTTGGAGAAATATGCTCCACCCTGCATGGCGGGTATAACTCGCAAGGAGTGCAGTCCACCATTGACGTGCCGCAGATCATTGTCGGCCGCAAGGACCCCAAAGAACTGCGCAGCATTCCTCCCCTCCTCAACCGCTACCTTTTTTCCCGGGACAGCTTCCGCTGCATGTACTGCGGCGAAAAATTCCATCACAGTCTGCTGAGTCGCGACCACATTGTGCCTTTGAGCCGTGGCGGCCGTAATGTGTGGACCAACGTGGTGACAGCCTGCAAACGCTGTAACGGACACAAAGGCGCGCGTTTATTGAGTGAGTGCAGCATGGAGTTGCTGGCGGTGCCTTATACGCCGAATCGCTATGAGTATCTGTATCTGGCCAATCGACGCATTCTGGCGGATCAGATGGAGTATTTGAAAAAAGGCTTCCGCAACCTGGTGGCGTAGCAGGCGGAAGCGCCCCTCAATTTGTTTCAGGTCCCAGAGCACCTGTGGCTTTGGTCGCCCAAAAGATGTCTGCGCAGCGCCATGGGCGCGGCGAAGGAAGAGCCTTTCAATGGCGGCCAGGGTTTCGCCGGATAATCCATACGTTCAGGAGAATAGCCTGTGAGACAGGTTACCGGCACATCCGCGCAATCATCTCCGTCCACATCATAGCCTACCGGAGCGCCAGTGGCGTCCAGCACCAGTCGGAAGAAGTAGGCGGCTTGCTCGTGGGTGTCCACTAATTCGTTATCGGCAATGAAGTCGCCCAGCTCCTCCTCCACCGCGCCCACTGTCACTACGCCATCCGCAAATGAGTATGTGTTGACCATGCCGCGGCCGCCGTTGCCGGCGATGGTGTAGACCTGCACCCCGCTTTCCGCCAGATCCTCCATCAGACGAATGATGCGATAGCTGAGACTCCATACTGGATCATGCTCCGCCCAGCTGCGCACGACCGCCTTGTAGCTTTCCACATTTTCCGAGCGCAGGGGCTTTTCAAAGGCGCTAATCAAAGTCGAGGATTCCCAGGACAGCACCAGAGCGTCAATAGGCTCGCCCCAGAATACGTGTTTGCGCACTTCCGCCAGTTGCCGAAGTATTTCTTCCTGAGGAACCTCGCCGGGAGTCAGGGGATAAGGCGTCACCTCCACCTGAGGGGCAGAGGCTAAAAGACTGACGATGTCGCCATGATAGAGCGGCTCTCTCCTGCGGTCTCGATCCAGATCGATCATGCCGTTAAGCCAACCGTCCATGTCTTTATCTTCTTCGGACGCGAAAGACTCATCGCCAGGGTAAAAACGATCTATCACCGCCACATGGTAGATAGGCGGAGCCGGATCTTGGTTCTCCAAGCGGCAAGACGCGTTAAGCACAGCAGCAACAACGAAATATGAGAATCCCATACATTGGCTCCCGAATATTTCAGTTCTGTCATATTCAATAACTATAGCCCATGTCTGGAAGCGGCGATGTTGAGGCCTTTGAGAATGGACTCCCTATCTCGTCATTTTCTTCACGAAAACGACAACAAAGAGCGCCAGGGTGAAGCTGCCGAAAAAAGCTTCCGTCGCGGCGAATGCGCGGGTGAGGCCCACTGGGGCGAGATCTCCGTAGCCCAGTGTGGTGAAAGTGACAACGCTGAAATACAGGCAACTCAGAAAATACTCCAGTTCAGACCACAAATTGGCCCCTCCGCCGGCGTACAGCGCCTGCTCTCCTTCGCGGATGCCCAGCGTGAAGTAGATAAACGAGAAGGCGAGCACAATAAGACAGGAGAAAAGAATGACGCGGTCGGGACGCTCCCCGTATCCGCAGAATAAATCCACCAGTTTGGAGACGAAACGTGCGCCGGAAAATGGCGGTAACTGAAAGCGACGCATCAACATCTCTTTCTGAAAGAAATGCCCGGCGGTCTCAAAGAGCCCCTGTTGCTCGGCGACTTTACGCAGATGTCGGTATATCTCCTCCGCCTGTTGATAAAGGTCCAGCTTCTGCTCCCGGTTGGCGGCCTTTTCCGCCAGCCTTTCCTGCAACAGCTTATCGCCCCACTGAATATGTTCGATTTTGGTTTGCTCGAACACTGCGCCCAGCAGATTGCAGTTCTGCAGGTTAGCGCAATGCAGATTCGCCTTGCTCAGATTGGCTTTCATTAAAGAGGAGCCGGATAGGTCCAGACGGAAACAATGAGCGCCTTCCAGATTGGCGCGATAGAGATCGGACTCCACCAACTTGTAACCATTTTTGGAGTTGCGCCGCACCAGGTCGATACCGGCCAACTCCGCCCGACTCAGCTTGAATCCGCGCATGGGCTCGTCAGTGCGGGCGCGTTCCTCAAGCTGAGATTTCAATTCATCGCACTCTGCGCGATCAGGGTCGCGCCAATAATTGTCGTCAGGGACCTGGGAGTCAGCGGTCATACCCTATTCCTCCACTGCAATCAGCCTGTGCGTCGCGTTAAAGCAGTGTCATCCGACGCGTTGCTCTTGAGATAAAACTCAGTGTAGATCAGAGTCACAATTTCAGCCGCGCCGCCGCTCAGGCTCAAAGCTAGACCGTTGCTTCTGCGGCTCTGGATTTGATTAAATGTCCGCTTACGGCAGCCCTTAGATCCATTGTCCCGCGATGGGAGAAGGCTCCGTTTGTCAGTATGGATTTACAGGAAACAGCATGCGTTTGTCTCATTCCGCTCAGTTTTTTCGGGCCGGGCTTCTCATCGCTGCGCTGACCCTGCTGTCAGCGTGTTCCGAGATTAAATACGGCCTGTATGATCTCGCCATGGACTTTGAACGCGCCCAGGCGGGCGTGACCGCCAAAAGCCTGGAGACTCAGGGACACCGTTTCGCCTACCTGGAGAACCAGGCGCCGCCGAGCGCCGAAACCATCCTGCTGCTGCATGGTTTCGGGGCCAGCAAAGAGAACTGGCTGCGCTTTATGCGCCACCTCCCTTCCCACTACCACATCGTCGCTCTCGATCTGCTGGGCCATGGCGACAGCAGTAAAGATCTCAGCCTCCCCTACGACCTCGACGATCAGGTGGGCTACGTACGCGCCTTTACGGAAGCCGCCGGCCTGGGCCGCTTTCATCTGATGGGCAATTCCATGGGCGGCGCGATCTCCTCTATGTACGCCGCTGAATATCCAAGTAGCGTCGACTCATTAGTGCTGATGAACCCCGCAGGCGTGTACGAATTTTCCAGCGAGCTGGAAGCGCGACTGCAGCAAGGTGAAAACCCGTTGATAGTGAGAAAACCGGAAGATTTTGAGGTCCTTATAGACTTCGCCATGGAGGACAAGCCGTTCATTCCCTGGCCGATTACCTCCGTGCTGACGGAAAAAGCCATCGCCAATACAGGCATATATGATCATATATTCGCAGAGCTGGTGAGAGAACAGCACGATTATGATTTCAAGCAAGTATTGCGGAACGTCAAATGCCCGACTCTGGTGCTCTGGGGAAGAGAAGACCGGGTGATCGACTATCGCAATGCGGAGGTATTCACCCGTCAAATCGTCAATTCGCGCAAGATGATCATTGATGGCGTAGGACACGCCCCGATGATCGAGGCGCCGGAGAAGACCGCAGAAATGACGCAGGTCTTCATGCGTTTACTGGGCGTGAACTAAGCGACTAATCCTGCCAACCCGGCCCCATTGCTTTGCCAAAACGGGGAATCCAGCGGGGCGCCCGCTCACAATAGCGCTCATAAGCCTGGCCATAAGCGCGTCGCAGGGCGGTTTCCTCCAGTCTGGCCTGAATTGCGATCATGCCTGCGCCGATGATCAGGCACCCCAGGGTAAACAATGACGGCAGCGCCAGAAACAAACCGATCTGCCCGATATACACGCCTGCGAACAGCGGATTACGACAATAACGAAAAGGTCCCTGAGTCAACAGTTGCGCTTTGCCGTCAGCATCAATGCCGGAGCGCCAGTCTGTGTGCATGTAGGAGTGCACATAGTCGATTAACCCGAAGGAGAGCAGCAACAGGCCGACGCCGCTCCACAACACGGCTGGCGCAAACATCGCAGGAAACACGCCAAGATAGGCGTCCACATCGGGATAAAACACACGCGCCACCGTCACCGCCAGAATCAGCAGGCGAAACAGGTTGAATACCCAGCGCACCCACCAGCTCTTGCTGGCGGCGGCGCCGTAATGAATATGACTGACGCCGGTGCGCTTGCGCAGCCCCAGGCTACGGCAGGTGTAGTGCACGCCAATCATGGTGAAAAAGATAGCCAGAAAGTGACTGACGATTACGTCCGTGGACATCCTGTTGTTCTCCCATCTCACTTGGTGAAGGTCGCATCAGGAACGCGGGACCTGTACTCACAGGCCGAAGCAACTACGGTTCAACTCCCGAAAAGCGTTATCCAATACATGTTCTTCTATCAGACGCAGTTTGCCGCTGCGCTTCAGTTTTTTTATCTCAATTTCCCGGCGGCTCGCGCTGGCGCGATCATGGCCCGCCTCCGCATACAACAGGCGCACCGGTTTACGCCCACGAAAAAACTTGGCGCCGTTCCCCTGCAGATGATCCTGAAAACGTTTCGCAGGGTTGTTGGTAATGCCGGTGTAAAGCGAATTATCGCTGGCCAGCAACATATAGACGCACCAGCGCATGGCGGCGACTTCTTTTTCCGACACCGTTCGGACCACCTGTTCGTTTTACTTCTGGTTAAGGACGTCTTCGTTCGAAGGGCGACAATATGTGGATTTTACCCCAAGCCACTGGGATTTGTTGACTGAACATCTCGCCATAAAAGGAGTTTTTTCGGTATGCGCATTTTTTGACCGCCACGTCAGAAAATGCACCTTTGCTGAACATATGGTCAAATAATATACATAATTTATCTCTATCCCGGATTAGTCCCTCCAACTTCGTCAAGCTCTGGCATACGAATCGTAAGCATTTGATTAGCCACTTATTATATTCGTTTTAGTTTCTTCTCATGAAAGCGCTCAAGGGATAGGTACTTTTATTTATTGTAACCAGGTCACATTACGCTCTCACCCCGCCTTGATCGTGGCATAACGCTTGCTCTAAGCTCTCGTCCGGTTATATCTGGCTGGAGTCAGAGCAGTATTGGCCGGACGCACTTTATACAATCCTGGTTGTAACTCGGAAATAATTAAAATGAAATATCCTGAAAGCAGCAGACGCCGCGCCCTCATGGCGGCGATGATCACCGCGTTCCCACTCTCCGCTCAGGCGGACCTCATCATTTCGGAATACGTGGAAGGTTCTTCCAACAATAAAGCCCTGGAATTCTACAATACCGGCAGCGACGCTGTAGAACTCAGCGCCTATGAGATCGCACGTTTTAAAGACGGCGCAGAAACTCCTAACGCTTTCATGACCCTGCCTTCGTTTTCCCTGGCGGCCGGCGCGGTATATGTGCACGCTAACAGCGGCGCTAATGATGGCTTGAAAGCGCTGGCCAACAGCACCTCAACTGACGACGCCATCGGCTTTAATGGCGGCGATTCCGTCGTGTTGCGCTTGGTTAGCGGCGATATTGTCGACCGTGTGGGAACACTTAAAGAAGGCGCAAGCGCTTACCTGAAAGATGTCACTCTGTCCCGTACAGATACGACCGCCAACCCAGATTTTAACCAGGATCAGTGGCAAACACTGGCGAAAGACACCTTCAGTGGGCTGGGCAAAGCCCCTGGCGCGGACGGAGGAGATGGCGGCGACGGCGGAGATCCTGCGCCAACCTTAGGCGCCTGCGGCGAGGCGGCTACGCTGATCAGCGCCGTACAAGGCAGTACTGACGAAGTGGCGATGAAAGACCAGACCGTGATCGTTGAAGGCATAATCACCGGTTTCCGCAACAACGGATTCTTCGTCCAGGAAGAACCTTCTGACGAAGACGGTAATCCCCAAACCTCTGAAGGCATCTTCGCATTCAGCAACGGCGGCGGCTCTCTAACCCTGGGCAATCTGGTGCGTATAAAAGGCGCCGTTTCCGACTATCACGGCAACAGCCAGATCAGCGTCTCCGAACTGGCGGATTGCGGCGCCACTGACGCCGTCGCCACCGTGACGCCAATTACCCTGCCGTTTGCGATGGACCTTAATCTGGAAGCGCTGGAAGGCATGGTCGTCAGCGTATCCAATGCGGTGGTCGCCAATACTTACGGCCTGGGCCGCTATGGTGAAATCACCATCAGCGACAAGCTGAAATGGACGCCCACCGATGTCGCTATACCCGGCAGCGCGGAATACAACGCGGTTATTGAGGAAAACAAAGCCAACCTGCTTTATATCGAAGACAATTCCTCCAGCCAGAATACCGCCAGCGTCAGCTTTTACCCTGACTTTGGTTACGACAACCCCATTCTGCTGGGCGATCTGGTGTCCGCCACCGGTCCGCTGAACTACTCCTACAATGTGTACCGCATCAACCCGATGGCCTCTATCGGCGTCACCTCCCCCGGCCGCACCGCCGCGCCGGAAGCTGCGCTGGGCAATCTGGCGGTGGCCAGCTTCAACGTCCTGAACTACTTCAACGGCGTGAAGAAAGACGACGACACCATCGATTACTCCGCCAATCCGCGGGGCGCTACCTCAGAAGAAGAATTTCTGCTGCAGCAGGCGCGTATCGTCAAAGCGCTGAAATCTCTCGACGCGGACGTAGTTGGCCTGATGGAGCTGGAGAACGACGGTTTCGACGATGACTCCGCCATCAGCACCCTGGTGACGGCGCTGAACAATGAAATCGGCGAAGACGCCTATACCTATGTGGCGACAAAAGACGGCGGCAAGCCGGGCACGGATCAAATTACCGTCGGCCTGATTTATCGCGCCGCCAGCGTCACCCCCAAAGGCGACGCCATTGTAGTCGACATGCCTGAGCAGACTCTCGCCTCAGAAACCGCCGCCATGCGCCCTTCTTTGGTGCAGGCTTTCACTCACAAGACGTCCGGTCAAAGCTTTGCGGTATCCATCAACCACTTCAAATCCAAACGCTCCAGCAGCGCCTGCGATAACAGCGGACCAACGGATATCGATCAGATGCAGGGCAACTGCAACCCATTGCGCGTCTCCGCCGCCGTCACCCTGGGCGAAGCCCTGGCGACGCTGGGATTGCCTGAGCGCATTTTGATCCTGGGCGACCTGAATGCTTACTCCAAGGAAGACCCCATTTCCGTGCTGACCGACTACAATCCGGCCACCCACGGCTACGCTATCAAGACCGCCGCCAACACCGGCATGGACGCAGGGGCCGCAGTGGAAGTAAGCAAAAACTATGGCTATGCTTTGGTAGCTGAAACCCATGACGCGGAAGGGTTTTCATATACCTACGACGGCGCGCAAGGCAGTCTCGACCATATCCTGGCCAGCAGCGCCGCCATGGAGGATATCGTGGATCTCGATCACTGGAACGTTAACTCCATTGAAGCCTACGCCCTGCAGGCCGACGGCCTGTTCGAATACTACAAAGACTCCACCGGTTATTTCGGCGTCGGTCCCTACCGCAGCTCCGACCACGATCCGGTTGTAGTGACGTTGAATCTGGAAGCCATCGACGATAGCGACGGCAATAACGGCTCCGACGAAGGAAACAGCGGAGGCGACACCAACAAAGGCAAGGATGACGGGGGCGGCGGCCTGGGTCTGCTGAGCATCTTGGCTCTGCTGACCCTGCGGCTCACACGCCGCCGCCCGATGTAAGTAGTTCAAGGGGGTGGAGCTTCGGTTCCGCCCCCTTTTTGCAGTTCGCTCCGATAAAACGACCAACTATATAGGAGTCAAAATGCGCTTAATCATCTCGGTCATCACTTTCATCTCCCTTACCCTGGCGAGCTACGCCAGATCCGAACAGCTCATCTTCAACTCTGCGGAATTCAGTCCCTTCGTTTACGAGGAAAACGGCAAGATGGGCGGTCCCGTCACCGACGTCATCCTGCTCACCTGCAAGAAAATCAACGTAGACTGCAATATCAAACAAGAATCTTTCAGCAAGTCGGAAGAGCAGGTGAAAGCCGGCGCAGTCAATGGCGTTTACCTGGTGAGCTGGAGTGAAAGCCGCGCGGAATGGATGTACTACACCCTGCCAGTGCTGCGCACCAGCTGGGGATTCTTCGTGCCGGCGACGGATAAGAAGGACTACCTGACCCTGTCCAGCTTCAGCGGCCATCGGGTAGGCGTCTTTGGGCCATCCAGCAGCTCCAAGACGCTGGATCGCATCAATCCTGTGGTGAACATGGACATACAATTGTCCAAAGACGATCTGGGCAACCTGAAAAAACTGATTCAGGGACAACTCGACTCTGTTTATATCAATCGCGACGTGGGCCTCGACCTGATGCGGCAAAGCGGGCTGGCGGACAAAGTCCGTTTCGCCTGGACCCACACGGAACGCAACTATCATATTGGGTTCAGCAAAAAGACCGGACGCAAGTTGGTGAACCAGTTCAACAAGGCGCTGCGTAAAACCTATGAATCCGGCGAGGCGCGGGAGATTCTCGCCCAGCGCGGCCTGGAATCCGTCATGTAATCTCCTTCCGCCGGACGGCGCAGACGTCGCTCCGGCTTTTCCTTTGCGCCGAACTGTCCAATAATGGGCCGGTTCCCTGGTTTCATCGAAACATACATTGGGCCCGAGTATGACAGCGCTGCGCGCGGAGTTTATCGACAGCATTGAAGCCGTCTCCCCCGTTCAATGGAATCAGTTGAGCGGCGTGGACAACCCTTTTATCCGTTACGAGTTTCTGCACGCCCTGGAGACGACTGGCTGCGTCGCCGAAACAACCGGCTGGCGGCCGCAACATATTCTGATCCGCGACGCCCAAGACGCCTTAGTTGGCGCTGCGCCCTGTTATCTGAAAACTCACTCCTACGGGGAATACGTGTTCGACTGGGCCTGGGCGGACGCCTACCATCGTCATGGTCTGGAGTATTATCCGAAGCTGCTCACTGCCGTCCCTTTCACGCCTTCCGTCGGACCGCGCCTGTTGGTCTCCGCCAACGCTGAGCGGGAGCGCGTCTCACAGGCGATCAGTCACGCCATGGGCGAACGCATGCGTCAATCCGGCGCCTCGTCCTGGCACTTGCTGTTTCCAGACGAGGCCACGCGGAAAAGTCTGAGTGAGAACAAATCCCTGTTGTTACGCCACGGAACCCAGTTCCACTGGCTCAATGAAGGCTACGCGTCCTTTGACGACTTTTTGCAGGCGCTGGCCTCACGTAAACGCAAGAACATCCGTAAAGAACGCCAGGCAGTGCTCAGCCAGGGCATTGCATTCAAGCTGATCGAAGGAGCGGATGTGGGCGAGCCTGAACTGGAGGCTTTTTATGACTTCTACCAGCTAACTTATCTGAAACGAGGACAGCGCCCTTATCTCAGCTACGCTTTTTTCCAGCGCCTGATCGCGGTTATGCCGGAGCAAGTATTTCTCATCCTGGCGCAACGGGAACAGCGCTTCGTCGCTGGCGCTCTGTTTCTGAAGAACAATTCAACGTTGTTCGGCCGTTATTGGGGCTGTACGGAAGAGTTCGATCACCTGCACTTCGAGACCTGCTATTATCAGGGCATCGATTACTGCATTGCGCATAAACTGCTGCGCTTTGACGCAGGCGCCCAAGGGGAGCATAAATTACTGCGAGGATTTCGGCCCACGCCCACCTACTCCCTGCATAAAATCGAGCACCCTGCTTTCCGTCAGGCCATCGCCAACTTTCTTGATGAAGAACGCGAAGGCGTCAACGCATACATATGCGACGCCAACGCTCACCTGCCCTTCAAGCAGACGAAATAGTACGCCGCCGACAGCCGCTTTTTTGCGCTATAGTTTCGCGCTCGGAAAAGTTGTCCTACTTTATTAATCAGGCAGACAAATAGCTTCCTGCTGTTTGTCTGCAACGACAGGGTTGTCTGCAAAGACAGGGCCTGCACAGATCAGTCCTTGTCTCCCGCGGCCAGCCGCCGCGCAGGCGCATCCATGCGCCTGAGTATTAACATGGCAATGTCATTGCCATGTTAATAATTAGAACGATGTTGGCTGCAAGCGCGCTTGCTGGAGAACTCGCAGATATGGGGCGACATGTTGATAAGGCGCAGTTCAGCGCCCAGGAGTATGCGGACTTCCAGCAAAGATTGCAGGAGAACCTGGCGACGTTACGCAAGCTGCTGGACGAACCCGACTTCGGCGTCGGCCCCACTTCATTCGGCGCAGAACTGGAACTTTATATCATCGACCGGCATGGACGTCCCACCGCTAAAAATCAGGAAATCCTGGCCGCCGTCAACAACCCCAACCTCACTCTGGAGCTGAACCGCTTCAACCTCGAGTATAACCTGGAGCCAACCCCTGCATCCGGGGCCTCCTTCAGCGCTCTGCAGAGACAGATCGACAGCGTACTGAAAACACTGCAGAACCATGCAGCCTCCCATGGGGCGTCACTGTTGCCCATTGGCATTCTGCCAACATTGACCGCCGAGGACATGGGCCCAGACGCCATCACCGACAGCCCCCGTTATCAAGCGTTGGCGCGCCAACTGAGAGAGAAGCGCGGCGAGGACTTTCATATCAGCATCAAGGGTCGCGATGCTCTGGATCTGTATTGGCAAGACGTGTCTCTGGAAGGCGCCAACACCTCGTTCCAGTTTCATTATCGCGTGAACCCGGCGGATTTCGCTGATGCGTTTAACGCCGCACAACTGGTCACACCGCTGGCGGTGGCGCTGGCGGCCAACTCGCCACTATTCCTGGGACGACGATTGTGGCACGAGACCCGCGTCGCCCTGTTTAAACAGGCCACGGACTATCGCATGGAAACACCATTGCGGCTAAGGCTTCCCGCCCGTGTGTTATTCGGCAACGGCTGGGTGCGCAAGGACGCCCACGAGATATTCTGCGAGGGCGTCTCCCTGTTCGAACCTCTGCTGCCTATTTGCGGCGATGGCGGCGCCCCCCGCCCCGGCCAAGCGCCGCTACTGGAGGAGCTGCGCCTGCACCAGGGCAGCATCTGGGCCTGGAATCGCCCTATTTACGACCCGGCGGACGGCGGCCATATCCGTATTGAAATCCGTGCGCTACCGGCGGGTCCCAGCACCACGGACATGCTCGCCAACGCGGCTTTGACGGTGGGGTTGATCGAAGGTTTGCGTCCAGCCATGCACGACATGCTTCCCGCCATTCCTTTCCGCTATTGCGAATATAACTTTTACCGCGCCGCCAAATACGGCCTTCGCGCGAGACTGTTCTGGCCGGGCCGGGGCGGCGAAGGCTTGCAGGAACGGCCGGCGCTGGAGATTCTGGAGGAACTGCTGCCTTTGGCGGAGCAGGGACTGAATGCGGCGTCTATTGACCCGGCGGACATTCGCCACTATCTGGACGTATGCGCAGAAAACCTGGCGCAACCGGTCAACGGCGCGCTCTGGCAGTTACGGATGCTGGAGAAGCTGCGTCCTCACCGAAGTGACGAAGAGGCTTTAAAGGAGCTGGTGATTCGCTATCAGGAAAATTACCGTAGTGGAGAACCTGTGCACCGGTGGACGTATTGAGCATCTGGCATTCGCCGCCTCAAATGATTACCCAAGGGGTTGAACACTATGCCGCTCAAGGTTATTGAAGGAATCCGCAGCCTGGATTTCGAGGAGGACTTCACCGCCTTTCTAAAGCGGCTGGGGGGGCCTACATTAATCCGACTGCAAGGCCGCGACAGTTCGCGCCGCCGCGCTTTTTGCACCCTGTTGCATGGCAATGAGCCATCCGGGGCGCGCGCTTTATACGCATATCTACGCTCCGGCGAAACGCCGGCAGTGGACATGGATATCATCATCGCTTCCATTCCCGCCGCCTTGGCCCCTCCAATGTTCAGCCAGCGCATGTTGCCTGGCCAGCGTGATCTCAACCGCTGCTTCCGGCCTCCGTTCAAGGATGATCAGGGTAAACTGGCCGAGGCCATTCTGCACTTCCTGCACCACAGCAAACCTGAATGTTTAATTGATCTGCATAATACTTCAGGCAGCGGTCCCGCCTTCGGCGTAGCCGTGCGGTGCGACGCCGACCACCGCGCCTTGACGTCACTCTGGACCAACGACTTGATCGTTACCGATCTACGGCTGGGCGCGCTAATGGAAATCAGCGAGCTGGACGTGCCAACGGTGACGATAGAGTGCGGCGGCGCGCAGGATGAAACTTCTCTGTTGATTGCGCGGGAAGGCATGCAGCGTTATTTCGGCAGCGAACAGGTGCTTGCCGCCGCTGGCCACGACTATGGCGTCAATCGGTTTCGCAACCCTATTCGCATGGAATTGAAGCCCGGCCGGCGAGTGCATTATGGCGATGCCGCCGATCCCGATGCGGCGCTGACGCTGCCGCCGGACGCCGCCCGTTTCAACTACGGCTCAGTACCCGCCGGCGAGCGCCTGGCCATTCTGGGCGATGCGGGTCTGGACGCCCTGACCGCCAAAGATCATCTAGGCCGTGAGCGCCTGCACGATCACTTCGCCGATATCAACGGCAGGCTTTCTCCCAAACATCCGCTGAAATTGTTCATGGTGACCACCAATCCCATCATCGCCACCACCGATTGCCTGTTTTACTTTATAGACTGCGCGAACACCTGACCTCATGTGGGGCCCATTTGAATACGACTGCTCAGACATAAAAAAACCCGCCAGGCGACGGGTAAAAATATATTGCTAATGCAATGAGGGAGGGTCGTTGCTATCGATAAAAAGAGCCCCTTTCCGCCGTCAGATAGCGGTCAGACTCTCTTCAGCAATAGTCCGGATCTGCCGCCAATCGCCTGCGGAGATGGCGTCCTTAGGCGTTAGCCAGGAGCCTCCTACCGCCAGTACGTTCGGCAGGGCAAGATAATCTTTCGCTTTTTCCCGGGTGATGCCGCCAGTCGGGCAGAACTTCACATTCGGGAAAGGACCGGAGAAAGCCTTCAGCGCAGATACGCCGCCAGCCACTTCCGCCGGGAAAAACTTGAATGCGCGATAACCAAGGCGATAGCCTTCCATGACTTCAGACAATGAAGATACGCCCGGCAACATCGGAATTTTGGCCGTCAGGCCGTATTCCAACAGCTCTTTGGTGGAGCCCGGGGTAATGACGAACTGAGCGCCGGCGTCCTCCGCCGCTTTGAACTGCTCGACCGTCGCCACGGTGCCTACGCCAACCCATACTTCGGGCAGCGCAGCCCGCAAGTCCGTGATCGCCTGCAGGGCGTGCGGCGTGCGCAACGTGATTTCCAGGATACGGATGCCGCCTTCCACCAGGGCTTTCCCAAGCGGTAACGCATCTTCCGGACGATCGATAGTGATGACCGGCACCAACGGGCAACTGCTTACGATAGCGTCCAGTTGATTTTGCAACGCTTCAGGATAGGTCTGGGATGTCATAGGTTTCTATTCTCTCTATTACTCTCAAGTTCCTTCTCAAGGACTCCAAAATACATTGAGCCCAGGGCGGATGAATCCGCGCACGGGCATCTCCGCCACCGCGTCCAGCTTGCCCAGCACCTTGTTAAGAGTGGTCAGCTTATCTTCGCCGGTGATATGCAGCGCCTGATGCCTGGCCGCCGCCAAAGCGTGATAGGAAAGCGTCATCCGTGGATGCAGCGCCGTGACCGGATGCATCGGCGCGCATTTGTCTTTTGTACTGAGACCATGCGCCAGCTCTTTCGCCCCTGGGAACAGAGAGGCAGTATGTCCATCCGCGCCCATTCCCAGAATCAATACATCAATAGGCCAGGACAGCGCAGCCAGACTGACTTCCAACTGCTCACAGCCTTCCTCAGGCGTGGCGGCTGAGTTTTTCAGCGGCTGGAAGTTAGCTTCCGCCGCAGGGCCCTGTATCAAAAACTCTTTCACCAGCGCGGCGTTGCTGTCGTCGTGAGTTTCATCGACCCAGCGTTCATCCGCCAGCGTGATGTCCACCTTGCTCCAAGGCAGCTCCTGCTGCGCCAGCGACTTGAAAAAAGCCACTGGCGTGCGGCCGCCGGAAATCACCAGCAGCGCGCGGTCTTTCTCCTGCAGTGCGGCGCGCAGCCACTCAGCAGTCTGCAACGCCAGCTTATGCGCCAGCGCCGCTCGTTCTTCTTCAACTTGCAGGGTGACGCCCTGCGGCCAGGATAGTTCAAGCATCTTCGTACCAGCTCCTTCCGTCCCGGGTGATCATGGCGATGGAGGCGACCGGCCCCCAGCTTCCTGCGGGATATTTCTTCGGCGGCAGTCCCAATTCGGCCCAGCCTTCGATAACCTGATCAATCCAGCGCCATGCGTATTCCACCTCATCGCGACGCACGAACAGGTACTGGTTGCCCTTGATGACCTCCCACAGCAATCGCTCGTAGGCGTCGGGCACCCGGCCAGTGTTAAAGGCTTCGGAGAAGCTCAATTGCAACGGCCCCTGACGCAGACGCATGCCTTTATCCAGACCCTGGTCCTTTGTCAGCACTTGCAGGGAGATGCCTTCATCCGGTTGCAGACGGATAATCAGTTTGTTGTTGGCCAGGTGTTTCTGGTCAGGATCAAATATGTAGTGCGGCGCCGGTTTGAAGTGGATGATGATTTCAGACAACTTCTGCGGCATACGCTTACCGGTGCGCATGTAGAAGGGCACGCCCGCCCAGCGCCAGTTGCAGATTTCCGCCTTGATGGCGACAAAACTTTCCGTGGAGCTGCCTTCGTTGGAGCCCTCTTCATCCAGATAGCCTGGAACCGGTTTGCCGTCGATGTTGCCCGCGGTGTACTGTCCGCGCACCATGTGAGTTTCCATCAGATCCGGCGTAATCGGCTTCAGCGCTTTCAGCACTTTCACTTTTTCATCGCGGATACTGCCTGCGGACAGATCAGATGGCGGGTCCATCGCGATCAGACACAACAATTGCAGCAGGTGGTTTTGCACCATATCGCGCAATTGTCCGGCCTTGTCGAAGTAACCCCAGCGCCCCTCAATGCCGACTTTCTCCGCCACGGTGATTTCCACGTGGGAGATGTAACGCTGATTCCATTGCGTAGCGAAAAGGTTATTCGCGAAGCGCAGCGCAATCAGGTTCTGTACGGTTTCTTTACCCAGATAATGGTCAATGCGGTACAACTGGGATTCATCAAAGAACTCAGCCAGGCGGTCGTTGATCTCGAAGGAGGACTCCAGATTATGACCGATGGGCTTCTCCACCACTACGCGGGTGGACGGCTGAACGCAGTCAGCGCCTTTCAGGTTTTCCCCAATCATGCCGTAGATCGCAGGCGGCGTCGCCATGTAGACGATCAGTGGAACATCAGAATCCTCACGCCATTGATTAATGCTGCGATAACCTTCGGCGTCGCCGAAATCGAGCTGCTGGAAGCGTACCTTGCCGAAGAAGCGATTCAGCGCAGCCTCGTCCAGATCATTCTTGGACAATAGCGCTTTAAAACGCTCCAGTGTCTGCGCCTTAAAGGCCTCTTCGTCCACTTCCTGTCTGGCCAGCGCGAGAATGCGAGTCTGCGGATGTAGCAGTTTGGCCCGCTCTAGTTGAAATAGCGCCGGAAACAACTTGCGTTGCGCCAGATCCCCCAGTGCGCCGAAGAGCGCCAAGTCACATTGTGTAGATGCTGCTCGATTCATAGTTTTCATATTTGGTAGTAATTATTCGTAATTTTGAGACAAAAAAATGGTATTTTCAACCTGAAACGGCAAATATTGTGATAATTTTACTACATTTCCCGTATTCACCTGACTTACCTTCCACTTATTGACTAGGGGCGAACAGGCCATGCGGCTGGCGACCCAGGGTGCGCGGAGTTATATTAGAGGCGATAACAAAATGTGTAGTAATTTCACTACAACAATAAATAAATCGCTCCCGGAATCCATACAGATAATGAATGAAACCATATCCCACCAGAATCTGCTGGAGGTGATCCGGCAGAGGCTCGACGATTTGAACAAATCCGAGCGCAAAGTCGCCGAAGTCATCCTGCGCGATCCAAAAGCCGCTACTCGCTACAGTATAGCCGCACTGGCGCGCGCCTCTGATGTCAGTGAACCCACAGTCAATCGCTTTTGCCGCAATTTCGCAGCCAGCGGCTTTCCCGATTTCAAGATTCAGCTCGCGCAAAGCCTTGCCAGCGGGACGCCGTACGTCAGCCAGAGTGTTGAATCGGACGACACCGTCGAGGAATACAGCGACAAAATATTCCTCAGCACCATTGCTGACCTGGACAAGGCCAGGCAATCTCTCAATACCTCCGCTATCTCAAAGGCGGTGGATTACCTGATCCAAGCCAAACAAATTTCATTTTTTGGCATGGGGGCGTCCGCCGCCGTAGCTATCGACGCTCAGCATAAATTCTTTCGCTTCAACATTCCGGTCACCGCCTACGACGACTTTCTTATGCAGCGCATGGTCGCCGCCGCCGCGCACACGGGCGACGCCATCGTCACCATCTCCTATACCGGTCGTACGCGGGAAATGGTGGAAGTCGCCAAAATCGCTCGCGAGCAGGGCGCTGTCGTAATCGGCATCACTGCGCCGGATTCTCCTCTGGCTCGGGAGTGCACCGTGGCCCTGGATGTCATTGCGCCAGAGGATACCGACGTCTATATGCCGATGACCTCCCGAATCGTGCATCTGGCGGTGATCGATATTCTCGCCACCGGCGTCACGCTAAAACGTGGAGCGGACTTTCATTCTCATCTGAAGCGCATCAAGGACAGTCTGCGCGACACCCGTTATCCCCACGATGATGGATCTAACGGCGCCTAAACGTCCACGCTGATTCTTTCTGCTTTTATATAACTCACACCCGGAGAGTGACGGCAACTCTCCGGGTGTGCGCGTTTTGCTCCCTTCATCGCCAGAATAGCGCTCGCTATCAGCTTGACGCTCGCCATTACTACCTTTCTCCTCCCCCCTCCCCCTGACTCCTCCCCCCCCAAAACTTTCCTAACGGAGGATGTGCCATATCAGGCGTTCACTGAGTATGAGACCCAGCAAATAACAATTTGTCCCATCGACAAAGCGCCTCCGTTATCCGGGCGTACTCAAAGGTCCGGCCTGGCGAGTCCTTTAACAACAAGAGCAGGAAAAAACGATGACAGACAAGAACAACAAGCGCCTCTTCAAAGTAGCCCCCCTGGCGACCGCCATCGCGGCCTCTTTGTTCACCGTAAACGCCAGCGCCGTTGAGTGGCATGGCTATGCGCGCTCCGGTATCGGCATGAGCGACAACGGCGACCAGCAGTGTATCAACAAGCAGGCGGTTGGCCGTTTGGGCAATGAATGCGAAACCTATGCGGAGCTGGATCTTCAGCAAGAGCTTTTCAACCGCGACGGCAGAACATTCAAAGTTGAAACCATGCTCAGTTATAAATCCAACCAGGACGGAGATTATGAAGCCCTGAACAGCGAAGATGACGAAATTGCGCTTCGCCAAATGAACGTTCAGGCCAAAGGGGTGCTGGGATTCGCCCCCGAAGCGACGCTGTGGGCGGGTAAACGCTACTATCAGCGCCACGATATTCACCATCTGGACCTTTTCTACTGGGACGTATCCGGTCCTGGCGCTGGTATTGAAGGTATCGACGCGGGCGCAGGCAAATTCTCAGCCGCCTGGACCAGAGGCTACGGCAACATAAACATTCTCGACTTCCGTTATTCCGGCATTCAAGTCGGCGCCAGCTCATTGGAAGTGGGCTTGGACTTGGCCAAACCAAGACTGACTGACGCCCAAAAAGACGCTGGCGCAGCAGACGATCTGAGCACGCTGTTCACTGCGGAACTATCCACGCCGATCATGGATGGCTTCAACAAAATCGTATTCCAGTATGGAACTGAAGGCTACGCCTCACCAATGCGCAACTTCGGCGGCGGGCAATGGAATGGAACGCTGGATAAAGGCGGCAAAGGTTTCCGTCTGATCGACTGGGGTGTGGTAAAGCCAAGCTCCAATATAGAACTCAGCTACGCAGCGATGTATGGCGTCTTTGAAGATGACGACATGAACGACGATTCTTCGTTCTATAGTATTTCAGCACGTCCCGCGTATAAGTGGTCCGATTACATGCGCACTTATCTGGAAGTTGGCTACTTCGCTGCAGACGACGATGGCGTCGACTCCCAGCTGGACAAAATCACCATCGCACAAGCCTGGTCCGCAGGTCCCAGCTTCTGGGCGCGTCCAGAGATCCGCGTTTTCGCCAGCTACATTAGCGATGGCGAAGGTACGCCGTTTGAAGGCGGCGAAGATAGCGTGCTGAACTTCGGCGTGCAAATGGAAGCCTGGTGGTAATCCACTTTCCTTTCCCCTATCTCAACCCAAGTGTTCGGGCCGGTTAACCGGCCCTTTTTTTCGTCCCTTTGACTGGCTAAGACTTTGTCGATCACGGCTGCCCCTGCTATTTTTTATTGATAAGTCCACAATGCTGCAGGGTGCATTTTGTCTGCCAGAGCGTCTTATCACTTACTACTATCGCTGCTCGTCTTTTGCCTGGGTTTTACCATGACGCTGTCCTTATGGTCGCGAATTGATATCGAGACCCGGGAAAGACGACAACACGCCTTGGACTATCAGGCCGAATTTCTCAGTAAGCGCATTACCCGCCAATTTCTTGAGCAGGTAAGCGCCCTCAAGCGTTTGGCCGCTTACTGGGACCATAACGGCGGCTTCAGCAAGGAAACGTGGCTTAAAATCGCCGAGGAACTGCATAAGGACTTTCCTAATTTCAAAGCCATTGAGTGGACGGATAATAACTACGTAATTCAATGGATAGAGCCGATGGAGGGAAACGAACAGGCGCTGGGATTCAATGTGGCATTTAACGAGAGCCGGCGACAGGCTCTGGAAGCCGCCCAGATGCAGGGCGTCATTAACTCCACGCCAGTAATCACCTTACAACAGGGCGGCCAGGGCGTGGTCGTGTACGCCCCTATTGGCAGAGGCGAGAACTTTCAGGGATTTATCGTCGGCGTCTTTCTGGTGGAGCAATTGCTCAGCAGCCTTATCTCCCCTCGGGAGGATGACCACTTTCATGTGCGCGTGTATGAGGAAGATAAGCGGATATTCAGCAACAGCGCCGAGGACGTCAGTCCTGACATCAGCGCTGAAGCGGACTGGAAGCCTCTCCAGTTCTCCTGGCGTTTGAGCGTGCAACCCAAATCCGATTGGCTGCATAATTATTCATCCCCTCTCCCTGTCTTCGTCATAAGCGCGGGAACCATATTGTCGGCGCTGCTGGCCTGGGTCTGCTTTCTCGCCATGTCTCTCGGGCGTCAGCGCCACTCACTGCTGAACGCGAACGAAGCGTTGCAGAGTGAAGTGGCTAACCGGCAGGAAGTGGAGCAAACGCTATCCCACGTCATTACGCACGATGCCTTGACGGGATTGCCTAACCGTTCCTTTTTTCAGGAAGATCTGGCGCAAGCTATCCTTCGCGCCCAGCGCGCCAACAGATATTTAGCCGTCATGCTGGTAGATCTGGATCAGTTCAAGAAAATCAACGATACCCTGACCCACAGCGCCGGCGATCAGTTAGTGATTTCCTTGACCAAGCGTTTCAATGCACTACTTGAAAGTGAAGTCAGCATCGCCCGCGCCGGCGGCGACGAATTCATGATGCTGCTGGAAAATCCTGATTCCGTGGATGAGGTCATCGCCATCGCCAATCGCGTCATGGCTTGTATGAAACAACCTTTTTCATTAAACGATGAAGAAGTCTTCATCACCTGCAGTATCGGCATCGCTGTCTATCCGGAAGGCGGCTCCAGCGCCGAGGACCTGATTCGCAACGCCGACGCCGCACTCTATCGGGCTAAAGCCGCCGGACGCAATGGCTATCACTTTTACACCACAGGCATGCATGCCGAAGCGCTTAAGCGGCTGGAGCTGGATCGCTGGCTGCGTGAGGCGATCGCACGCAACGAACTTACCCTGGCGTTTCAGCCCAAGGTGAATCTGAAAACAAGGGACTACACCGGAGCCGAAGTGCTGCTGCGCTGGTATCGCCCGGAGCAGGGCTTTATATCACCGGCGGAGTTCATCCCCCTGGCGGAAGAAACAGGGCTGATCAAAGAGCTGGGCATGTGGGTGGTGCGCCAGGCCTGTCAGCAGTTATCGGAATGGCGCGGCACTCCTCTGGGACACATCCGCCTGGCGATCAACTTATCTGCGATACAACTTGAGGATAAGGCGCTGGTCCACAAAATCGACGGCTTGCTGCGGGAGTTCGATATCCCGCCGCGGCAATTGGAGTTCGAGTTGACGGAGGAGGTTTTCATCCAGAATATAGAGTCTAACATGGCTCACCTCAACGAACTGATCAAAATGGGCTTTCGCTTGTCTATCGACGATTTTGGCGTTGGATACTCATCTCTCGCCTATCTCAAGCATTTCCCCATCTCCTGCATCAAGATCGACCGCAGTTTTGTGTCTCAGCTGGAAACAAACACCGATGACCGAGTCATCATCAATGCGGTGATCGCCATGGCTCACAACCTTAATCTGAGCGTCGTCGCGGAGGGTGTGGAAACTGAGGCGCAAGCCACCTACCTGAAAAAGCAAGGTTGCGATGAAGCCCAGGGATATCTGTTCGCCAAGCCGTTGCCCCCGGATCAGTTATACAAGCTGGTCACATCGTTGAGAAACGGGACCAGCCTGCAACAGGGGTAATCAGGGGTAATGATGAAGCTACTTCGCCGGCTCTACGTAAACCACTGGCTGTTCGCCACTGTTATCAAGGTAAAAGCTGTACACGCCAGTCTCAGGCGGGTTGAATTTAAAGTTTTCAAAAACGGACGAGCAATTGGCTTTTGCTTTTTTACCGAACTCCAACATTTGATCTTCCTGAGATAAAAATCCGCAGTTGGTTCCAGCACTCCACGCCGCGTCCCCGAACTTCAGTTCATAAGGCTGTCCGTCCGCCTTCAGCTCAACGCTGGCGACATAGAGATCCGGTCCGGCTTTTTTAACTTTATATTCATCCAGCGCATCCCACCAGGCAAACTGCCCGCGCAGGTATAACGATTGGCTTAGATCTCGCTTACCGCCAGTGGAAGCGCATCCGGTCAGCAGTATAGTGACGGCCAAAGCAGCAATAATGATTGGCTTTTTCATTCTTGTTCTCCTGCAAAGTTGTTATTGAAAGTGTCGCAGTCAGAATCAAAATGCTCGGTGAAAGCGTGTCAGGACGCATCATCTATAACGCCAAAGGAAGGGGCGTAGCATCAGGAAGGAGAGGGAGTAGAAATACGCAGCGATACAGGGTAATGCAGGCGGAGCAATACGCCGCTTAAAGCGGCGTTGCAGTGGCGTCCAGAACAGCGGTTTTATCGCCGTCGTCATTGACGACGACCACAGTCACAGTCTGCTCAGCGAAGGAGAACCCCTGGTCGTTCAGCTCAGGGTTATCCTTGGGGTTACAGCTATACGCCAGGCGATAGGCTCCATTGTCCGGGTTCCAGATAACCGCCCTGTACATGCCATTCTCCGGATTCACCACGCTGGACAACACTGCGGTCGCTACCGGGTCTTTGTCATCGCCGTCGATATCGTCCAAAACCGCATGGGCGCCAGCGAACATATATATCGCGCCAGCGTACTGACTGGAGTCATCACAGTTGGCCGCCAGTAATTCCGGCGCGACATTGACGGTCAAGGAGCGCACGCTGCTTAACTCCACCGTTTTCAATACCGGCTTCAGCTTGAACTGACGGTTGTTCTCAATGATGGAGCGCCTCAGATCCAAATCGATCAGAAAACCTTTGGGCTGACCGGCGTTTACCAGAAACTCCCGGTTAATCTTTAACCCGTCAAGGTTGTCTTCAGGAATGGAAAGCTCATAACGGGAGCCGTCCGCCAACTCAATGTAGGAGTCAAAAATTCCGTCCATCCGAGCATTCACCATAAGACGCAACCAGGAGTATGCGCCTATGCCCAGCTCGCCCTGCAAAAGGGAAATGCGATTACCCGCCAGCGATTCTGACAATAAGTCTATACTGCGCGGTTCTGCATATTCGTAAACGGAACGGCCGTTTGATTGAGACTGGATCTCGACACCGGTAAATTCGATGACCACCTTGGTCGCTCCATCTACCGGCGCGTCAGTGATTTCGAGAGAAAACGGAGCCTTGTCCGCAGCGCTCTCGTCCTGCCCGCAACCGAACAGGCTTAGCGCGCCCACAAGGAACAAAAATTTAAGCACGAGTTTCAACATCGTCATTCTCCCCGCTCAAACTCCGGAGAAACGAAACCGGCCCGATTTCTGGGTTCTTCCATAGAATCTATCTAACCTTTTCTGCAAAACATTCGCGTTTGCGGCGGAAAAAGCGCCGGCGACCCTGGCGACCAATACTGAAACCTATCCTGCTTACACGCGAATCATCCAACAAGCGGCGTATTTAACCCCATGATTGATGAAATTACGACCATCCATATGGACTATTTGGACGATCGTACCGCCTACACTCTCCGGATTAGCGCCAATAATGATCTTTATTATCATAAGGTTATAAAAGTGACCCATTATTAAATCGCCGCAAAGTCATAAGTTTTATGGTTACTTTGAAAGGTCGTAACGCATTTGCAGATACATATTCATTTATATGTATCTCGTTATTACATTTGCAGTGCAGGACGCACTTATTCCATTAAGATGGGGACATTGATATTGATGAAGAGATACGAACTGCCGCAGAGAGCGATAGCGACTGGCGCCAGATTCGCTATCGCCCGGATACTCTGCTGCGTCTTATTGTTTCATAAAAAGATAATGACCAACTTGCCACTCTGCGCCGGAGCGATAGTTAAACAGCTCCGCACAGGCCATAAAAAACATGCGCCAGCGTTGTATCCAGATATCAGCATCGCTCTCTCCATAGGCGTCAGCAAAGATTTGCCTGACTGCGATTTCATGATTATCCAGATTATTTAGCCAGGCTTCGGCTGTCGCGCCATAGTGGCGACCATCCAGCAACCATTGCTGCATCAGGTGCAGATTCTGCTGAAAGTGGCCGAAAGTGCCCGCCGCCGGCATCAGCCCTCCGGTAAAGAAATACCTGCCCATCCAATTATTGGCGCCTTCCGTTTCAAAGGGATAGAGCAGGTTACGGTGACAGAATATGTGGGCGAAAAACAAACCAGCTGGCGTCAGCCACTGGCTGATACGCTCGAACAAAGCCTGATAGTTGCGTACATGCTCAAGCATCTCTACCGAAACAATGCGATCAAACGTCGTCGCGGGGCGAAACACATTCACATCGCAGGTCAGAACTTTTAGATTACGCAAGCCGCGCTGCGCCGCTTGCGCCTCAATAAAACTGCGCTGTGACGAGGAGTTGGACACTCCGGTTATCTCCGCCTTAGGAAACGTCTCCGCCAACCACAGACTCAATGACCCCCAGCCGCATCCCAGATCCAGAATACGCTGCCCATCGGCCAACTGAGCCCGCTCCGCATATATCGCCAGCATCGCCTCTTCCGCCGCAGCCAGATCTGTGACCTCACTGTCCCACCAGCAGGCGCTGTACTTCAAACGCGGCCCCAGAACCAGCCGGTAAAACTCGGCGGGGACTTCATAATGCTGTTCGTTCGCCGCCTGCGTCTCAATTGCGATAGGGCCGTTGAGAAAGCGGGCGATTCTCTCAAGCTCACCGCCTCCCCGCTTGCGTTCCTGCATCAGACGCTCACGACACAGACGACGAATGCCAAAACGAATCAGGGCGTCAGGCACCCAACCTTTCTCCGCCAGTTCGATCATGCTCATGATTTGGGCCTCCAGGGAATAAACATAGGGGTACGGCGTTGATAATCCCGATAATCGTCCCCTCGTGAACGCAACGCCTGCCGTTCGGTAAAGGGGATGCCGGTAACAAAGTACAGGAAGACGAACATCAACACTGGCGCGCCCCATAACCATTGACTCCAGGGGGATGCAGCCCCCAGCAGCGGGTAGGCGAACCAATGCAGCCATTCAAAAAAGTAATTGGGGTGCCGTGAATAGCGCCACAGCCCTGTCCGACAGGTCTTACCACTGTTTTGCGGATTGGCTTTAAACGCCGCCAGCTGTCTATCCGCCAGCGCCTCTCCCACCCAGGCGACAACCACCAGTAGCAGCGCAGATGCATACAAGGGCGCTGACGGCGTTTGCGCCTGACTAACCACCCAGGCGGGCAAAGCAAAGATCCACACCCAGGAGGCTTGCATCAGATACAGCCCCAGAAACACGCTGCGCCAGCGATCGCCCGCCCACAAACGCAGAGCGGCGTATCGGCCGTCTTCCTCGGCGCCTGCGATTCTGTGCGCCAGATGCCAGGCCAGGCGTCCGAACCAAACCAAATAGATCAACGCCACGGTCAGGCGCAAAAGCTGATCGCCGGTTCCCGCCAATGCAAAGGAAGCCCCAGTGACGCCCACTCCCGCCGCCCACCAGACATCCACCCATCCCGCATTACGACTGCGAGTCTGCAACACGTATCCCACCAGAAAGACGGCCGCCAGACAGACCGGCGACCACCACAACAGGGTCAGGCTCACAGCCATTGCCCACGGCGGCAATTCGGTTTGGCGAACAGCATCTGCACGTTGGAAATCGCCCGTTCGCGGAAACCGCCTTCGCAATAGCAAAGATAGAACTCCCACATGCGAATGAAGCGCTCGTCAAATCCCTGCGCGCGCACTTGCGGCAGATTGTGCAGGAAGCGCCGACGCCACTCCTGCAGGGTCAGTGCGTAGCTTTCGCCGATATCCTCCAGATTAAACAGGCGCAACCCCGCTTTGGCCGAGCTCTGCGTGAGCACGGACACGCAAGGGATAAAGCTGCCGGGGAAGATGTAGCGCTTGATGAAGTCCACATGTCGCAGCGCTTTATCGTAACGATTATCGTCGATGGTGATAGCTTGAATCAGCCCCAGACCATCTTCTTTCAACAGGCTGCTGAGCTGACGGAAGTAGCCGTCCAGAAACTGATGCCCCACCGCCTCCACCATTTCAATGGAAACCAGCTTGTCATAGCGGCCTTCCAACTTACGATAATCCTGCAACAGCACAGATACCCGATCTTGCAGGCCCGCTTGCCGCACTTGCTCCGCAACCGCGGCGTGCTGCTCGACGGAAATGGTCGCCGTCGTCACCTTACAGCCATAATGGCGGGCGGCGTACAACGCCATGCCTCCCCATCCTGAGCCGATTTCAAGCAAATGATCATCCGGCGTTAACGCCAGCTTGCGACAAATACGATCCAGCTTGGCGACCGAAGCCTGCTCCAACGACTCCTTGCCTGTGGCGTACAACGCAGAGGAATACATCATGCTTTCATCCAGAAACAGGCGAAAAAAATCATTACCGAGGTCGTAGTGCGCAGAAATATTCTTGCGAGAGCCTTGCAGCGTGTTGCGATTAAAGCTGTGCCACAACTTACTCAAAGCGCTGGGAATGCGCGCCATGCCGGACTCCAGCTGCTCAAGACGCGCCCGGTTGCGTAATAGCAGGCGTACGAGCGCAGTAAGGTCCGGCGATGTCCAGGCGCCTGCCATCCAGGACTCCGACACCCCGTTGACGCCTCCGGTTACAGCGATGCGGTAAAAGTCCGCGTTTAAGACTTCAATCCTGGCGCGCAGAGCATCATGCCCCGGCGCGCCAAAAACCTGATATTCGCCATTATCGAACAGTTCGAGCTCCCCTCCTTGTATGCCAGCGCATAGCTGATACAAAGCGCGCTTCCAAAAGCGTTCGGGCAACAGTAAAGGTTTGCTGATCGTACTCGCCCACATAGTTATGTCTCCAGCTATTTGAACCATCAAGGCTTAGCGCCGTTTTATACCGATTCCTGACCCATCCGCTTTCTCCCCCTGAGCGCCTTCCTATCAGGATGGGGGTAAAAAGGAACGCCCTTACGCCAAAGTGAGAACGCCTGCCGATATATCGCCGCCGCCACAGTCACGCACAAAAAGGGGAATTTAAGCGGCGCGCGCCAGGCGCTGGCGGCGGTCAGGGGTTTCTTGACCAGGCCGAGACTGGCGTCGAACACCGCCTCGCCATCGTCCAGGAGGCGCATGTGCGTCCACACCCGTTGCTCGTCCAGGCGAAACCGCCACTCATAGCGCAACGCCATTGGCATGAACGGCGACACATGAAACGCCTTGTCAAAGCTGAAAGTAAGCGCCTGCCCCTGCAACCGTTGCGGCCTCAGCGGCAACACGTAAGAATGACGCTCGTTCCAGGGCGTGTTGTTAATCTCCGCGACGATTGCATACAACTCTTCCCGATGGTTGAAGCAGAAATAGAACGACACGGGGTTAAAGCAAAACCCCCAGGAGCGTAAATGGGTCAGCAGGCGAACAGCCCCAGTCTGCGGCGCTACGCCGGCTTCATGCAGGCGTTCATACACCGCCTGTCGCAACTCCGGAACCTCAGGGCGCAGATAGTCTGAGCGCCGAAACTGCACCAGATTAAAACCGCGGCTGGACCAGAAAGGCAGAGTGTTAATTTCCTCTAGCTCATCCAGATCCAGCCAGGTCATGCTGAGGCGGTACTCAAACCTATGCGACGTCGGCGCATAGCGGCGATGCCGCACCTTGCCTTCGCAGACCGCGCTATGCCGCAACGCCATATCGCCTCCGTTGGATCAAAGACACCACATCCAGCGCGCTACGCACGCCATCTTCATGGAATCCCCAGCCCCAATAGGCGCCACAGAAATAAGTATTGCGGCGGCCATTGATTTCACTGCGCCGCCCCTGGGCTTGCAGGGTCTCAATTGTGTAGACCGGGTGCGCGTAGGTGCGCCGGGCGTACACTTTTTCGGGAGCGATCGGAAAGCTGGGGTTCAGTGTGACTATTACGGGCGTCGTACATGTGAGGCTTTGCAGAGAGTTCATCCAATAGCTGACGGAGCAATGCTCAGTCTCGCGCTGGGGAATAAAGGCGTTCCAGCTCGCCCAGGCGGCGCGTTTCGACGGCATGGCCCGGGTGTCGGAATGCACCAGCGCCAGATTCTCCTGATAGGGAATGGCGCCCAGCACATCACGCTCCGTCTGATCAGAGTCCTTGAGTAAAGCCAGCGCTTGATCGCTGTGACAGGCGAATACGACAGCATCATATTTTTCAGCGCCATATCGCTCAGAGTGCACCATGACGGAGTCACCGCAGCGGGTCACCGTAGCGACCGGACAGGACAGACGCACGCGCGGTCCCAGCACGGCCTGAATACGCGACACGTACTGATGCGAGCCTCCCTGCACCACCTTCCATTGCGGACGACCGCGCAGCTGCAACATACAATGGTTATCCATAAAAGAGACAAAGAACTGAAATGGAAAAGCCTCGATCATCCGCGCGGATGCGGACCACAACGCACAAGCCATGGGTACGATGTGATTGTCGATAAATGATCGGCTATAGCCATCTTCGCGCAAAAACTCGCCCAGCGTCATATCCGCCCCAACGTCCAGTGCGCGCTGCGGCGCTTCGTTATAGAAGCGCCGCAAATCCTTGAGCATGAGATAAAAGTCTGGACGCAACAGGTTGCGTTTCTGCGCCAGCAGCCGGCTCAACCCTGCCGCGCCATATTCCATGCCCGTCGCTTCATTCACCGCGCTGAAACTCATGTCGCTGTCGCGCCATTGCACGCCTAATTCCCGCAACAAGTCGCAGAATCTGGGATAGTTGCGCTCGTTAAACACAATAAAGCCGGAATCGACCGCCACTTCCTGGCCGTCCAGGCGCAGAGCGTGGGTATCAGTATGCCCGCCTGGGCGCCCATTCGACTCATACAGCGCCACATCATGACTTTTATGTAGATAATAAGCGGCGGTGAGACCGGAAACGCCAGCGCCGATGATTGCGATTTTCATCTGCGGCCTCCGTCTAGCGACATAACCGAAATTTCAGGCTTATGCGCCCATTTCTTATGCTCAGGCACATCTCTGAGATCCCAGATCAGGCCCAATGCCGCCATCAACCGCAACAAGTAATAACTGAGATCAAACTCCCACCAGAAAAACCCCTGCCTCGCGCTGCCGGAGTAATGATGGTGGTTGTTATGCCAGCCTTCCCCCAGGGTCAACAGGGCCAGAACCAGATTATTGCGAGAGTCGTCTCCGGTTTCATAGCGACGCGTCCCCCAGCGATGAGCGAGAGAATTAATGGCCAGCGTGGCGTGAATCAAAGCCACCGTGGAAATGAAATATCCCCACACCAGCATTTGCCACCCACTCGTCTGCAGCTGCGGAGCCAGATACGCAAGCGCCTCTCCCAGACACCACATGCCAAAACCGAAAGCCAGGGGGATGCACATATCAAAGCGATCAAGCCAGCGCAGCTCCGGAAACTGGCTGAAATCCTTCACCAGATTCAGCGGCGCTTTGAAGTGTTTTCCTCCGAGAAACCAGCCTGCGTGACTGCGCCAGAAGCCATGTCGGGGCGAGTGAGGGTCTGCTTCCGTATCCGAAGTGCGGTGATGATGACGATGATGCGCCGCCCACCAAAGCGGCCCTCGTTGCGTGGCTGAAGCGCCCAATACTGCAAAGATGAACTGTAAGAGACGGCTGGTGCGAAAGGACTTGTGGGCGAAATAACGATGGTAAAACGCCGTGATAGCGAACATTCTCACCAGATACGCCACAACTGCGACCAGAACCGCCACAGAGCTCCACCCCACCCAGAGCACCGCAACACAAGCGACGTGAAGACCGACGAATGGCCACACCCTGCGCCAGTCCACAGCGTCCCGATCCACCTCTACTGACATTCCTTTGCGGTCATTATCAATCCAGCTCAATAACCAGCCCAAGCCTTGCATAGTTAAGACAGTCCTCAGTTGTAGGATTCGCCGCCATCATCGCCAGTATCTTACGAACGAAGCGGCGGTTTGGTTTGCAGGCGGGATTTTATAACTGTCTTGGTCGGGTCTGGCTAAGTTTGCACATTACTGTCGCCAACCATGGCAAAACTAATTCTCATCCAGCGTCGTAAAAGCTTAGCATCACGCGTATAAAACCATTCAGGAAACGACATCATGGCCCTTCTCCGCAACAGCTTAACCGCCGCCTTCGCAGGTCTCTTGAGCGCCTGCTCCAGCTCGGGTCCTTTGACGCCCTATCAGGAATACATAAAGTCGGCTAGCCCTGGCGCCTTCTCCGCCATTGAGCAGGAACCCCGGCTACACGCATTTACGGCGCTGATGAGCGATTTCACGCCGGAGAGCATTCCCGCTGCCGTCGAACGCGCCTACGCGGAAACTTTCTATTTCAATGACACCTTCCACAGCGTGCAGGAGCGAGATCGACTCACGCGATATTTTGTTGTCATGGCGGAAAAAGCCGAGACTAAAGTGCAATTTCTTGATTACGCCGCCGCTGGCGACGACATTCTGCTGCGTTGGGCTATGACCTTGCAGTTCAAGGTCTGGTGGAAGCAGGTAGACGTGACCTCTATCGGGATCTCGCACTTACGCTTCAACGACCAGGGTAAAATCGTTCTGCATCAGGATTACTGGGACAGTGCGGAAGGGTTTTACTACCACCTGCCTCTGGTTGGCGGCGTGCTACAAAAGATTCGCGGCGGCGTGGGAGCACAGCAGTGAAAATCTGGCTGCCGATATGGCTGGCGTTATCCAGCTCGACGCTGTGGGCGTCTGACTCGGAAGCCTTTCCCTCAACGCAGCAAATCGCTGGAGCGACATTGCAACGTTGCGGCGTCTCTGAGTTGAAGGCTTATCGCTTCTTCACTGTTGGCGCAGCCGCTTTTTACCGGGAAGACTGCGCCGCGGCATGGCGTCAGGACTCACAGGAAAGCCGAATCATGGTGTTTCATTACGAGCGAAATATACCTGCCCGCGCCTTTGCCGAAAGCGCTGAATCCTTACTACGGCGTAACCAAGCCCTGCCGGAGAACATCAGCGCTTTACGCCAATTTCACAGCCGCTATCGGGATGTAGACAAGGGCGACGCCTATCGTCTGGAATACCAGCCCGCTAGCGGCCTGCGCCTGCTGCTCAATGACCAGGAGCTGGCGCGCCTGCGGGAGGAGCCGCTGGCCCATGCTTACTTCAGCATCTGGCTGGGCCGGCGGCCCTTTGATGAAGCCCTTAAACAGCGCTTACTCGGGCTGGACTAGCTTGACCACTTCTTCAGCGTATTCCGGCCGAACCTGACGGGTCGGGAACAAAGTCTCCAGAGACGTGGAAAAGCTGCTGTCGTTGATGATATGCGCATGATAGCGACGCAGCTCTCTGGGTTCCCGCACGCCACAGGAGTGGGCGATAACCCCCACTTCATAAGCCATTTTCTTAGCGTAATTAGCGACGCGTACGGCTTTGTTGGCGGGGTCAAGGCCTTTCTGCAGCTCTGGATCATGGGTGGTGACCCCGGTCGGACAGGTGTTCTTATTGCATTGCAACGCTTGAATACATCCCAAGGCGAACATATAGCCGCGGGCGGAGACGATAAAATCCGCTCCCATGCACAACGCCCAGGCGACGCCGGAAGGCGTGATGAGCTTGCCGGAGCAAATGACTTTGATGCGATGCCGCAAACCGTATTCCATCAGCTTATCCACCACCAGGGGCAGGCTTTCTTTGATAGTGAGCCCGACATAATCAATCAAGCTCTGTGGCGCGGCGCCCGTGCCCCCGTCCGCACTATCGATGGTGATAAAGTCCGGGGCGTATTCAAGCCCGCGTTCATGAATACGTTTGAACAAGGTGTCGAGAAAACCGTAAGCGCCAATTACCGCTTTGAAACCCACTGGCTTCCCGGTGACTTCGCGTATGTGCTGAATCATATCCATCAAATCATCCACATTTCGGATCTCCGGATGACCGTTGGGACTGATGGACGCTTTGCCCTCGGGAATACCGCGGATGGCCGCGATCTCCTCCGTCACCTTTCCGCCGGGAAGAATACCGCCTTTGCCCGGCTTGGCGCCCTGACTCATTTTGATTTCAAACATTCTGACTTGTTCGTGCGCGGCGATTTGCGATAGCTTCTCATCGCTCAACGCTCCTTCTTCCGTTCGTGCGCCATACTTGGCTGTACCGATCTGGAATACCAGGTCACAGCCGCCTTCAAGGTGGTGCTTGGTGAGTCCGCCCTCCCCGGTATTCATCCACACACCCGCTTCTTTCGCGCCACGGGACAGCGCCATAACCGCCGGACGGGAGATAGCGCCGTAACTCATGCCGGAGATATTGAAAATGGAGCTGGTGCTGTATGGCGTGCGCGCGAAGCCCTCTCCCAGGATGATCTCTTTTGGCGGCACCGCGTCTTCCTCCAGCGTGGGGAAAGGGCAGTTCAAAAATATCACTTCGCCTGCATGTGTGAGATTGCGAGTGGAGCCAAACGCCACCGTGTTATCCACATTTTTGGCGGAGCGATAAACCCAGGCGCGCTCCGCACGATTGAAGGGCAACTCTTCCCGATCCATGGCGAAAAAATATTGCCGAAAAAATTCGCCAAGGTGCTCGAAGAAGTAGCGGAATCGTCCAATCACCGGAAAGTTGCGGCGGATCGCATGCTTCTTCTGGGTAATATCGATGATATAGGCGATCAACACCCAAACCACCAGTATGGCGATCACCGCAGCACCAAAAAAAGTGGCGATTTCAACCAAAGTAAAAGTCAGGTTTCGGATTGCGTCTGACATCGCAGCAGTCTCCATATTCGGCGGGTAGCATAATGACGCCGAAAGTATCAGCAAGTGGGAACCGATTACAGTTATTAGGCAAATTATGCAGCGCTATGGTTTCCCTCGCCACCGAATCACGCCCTCTTTCAGTTCAGGGTAAATGCGAGCTTGTCAGTCAGGGTTTTCATCCGCATAGTAATCGGCCCCTAACTCTTTGCCTCTGCAGGAACCCATGAGCGCATTGTCCACACAGCCATCTTCACCCACCGGCGCTCTCGCCGCTTTGGGCGCATTCCTCATTTGGGGATTCATGCCCATTTACTTCAAACAGCTGAGCCATATGCCCGCTCTGGAAATCCTGGGGCACCGCATCGTCTGGTCCAGCGTGCTGACAGTCTTCTTGTGCGCCGTCAGCGGACGCTTGATGGCGGTGCGCGCGGGCCTGCTCGAATGGCGCAAATTACGGTGGCTGGCGTTGTCGGCGTTATTGGTGGGGGGCAACTGGCTGCTGTTCATCTGGTCTGTAAACAACAACCACCTGACAGAGGCGAGCCTGGGTTACTACATCAACCCTCTGGTAAATATGCTGTTAGGCTATTTGTTCCTGGGCGAGCGATTGACCTTTCTGCAACGCATCGCCGCCGCCCTTGCCGTGGGCGGCGTTTTGCTCGAAATCATCGCCTTCGGCTCCCTGCCCTGGATCGCTATCGTACTGGCGCTCTCTTTTGGATTTTATGGCCTGCTGCGTAAACAGGTAGCCGTGGACGCCGTAAGCGGGTTGTGTGTGGAAACCTGCTTGCTGGCGCCGGCCGCCCTGATCTATATGTGGACCTCCGCTTCTCCCGCCAGCAATATGTTCTCTAACGACAGCTATCACAACTTGTTGTTGCTCGCAGCAGGTCCGGCCACCACTTTGCCGTTATTATTATTCATCATCGCAAGTCGCAGGCTGACTCTGACTATTCTTGGCTTCTTCCAGTACCTTGGCCCAAGCATCATGTTCATCCTGGCGATAACGCTCTACCAAGAGCCTGTGCCACAAGGTAAATGGACGACATTCATCATTATCTGGTGCGCTTTGGCGCTGGTGTCCTGGGATGCGATGATGCGCTATCGCGCGCGTCGGTTGGCGCCGACGGCGTAACGCCTCCCAATGCATAGAAGGTAATTAGTGGGGGAAGCAGAAAGCAGCGGGCGACCTCTCGCCCGCTGCGAGGCGCGAAATTCTTAGTTAATCCGCACCAGAGAGTTACGTTCCGCCTCTGACAGTTGGTCGATGGATACGATAGTCAGGTCGCCGTTATTCTGGGTTGAAGCATATCTGTCTTCCAAAACCGTCGCCTTTCCATCGGGCAGCTTCCACATTGCGCCAGTAATGGGGTCAACTATCAACATACCAATCAACCCACCCAGCAAAATATTACCGAAATACCAGCCATCCAGCGTGCTTTCAAGCATAACGGTTTTATCTACATAGCCATCTTTGTGGAACGTCACTCGGTACTTCGCTTTTTGAAAGTAGCTTCCACCCGAACTAAGCGTCACTGTCGCAGGGGTATGCCCTGCATGGATTTCATTACCATTTAAATCTTCAATGACAAACTGCGCATTTGACGGAGAGCTGCTTATCGCCACTGGATAGCTGCTTTCACTGACAATACTCGCGCAACCCGTGGAAAAAATAAAAGAAGCTAAAACCGACACTGCCACAAACTTTTTCATAGATATTCCTGAGACGACTTATGTACCAATGCTAATTGATAGCCCGACATACAACCGACTACGCCAGCGGTGAAAACCACCCGTTATCATCAAAAGCTGCAGGCTACCGTTAGATGCGCCACTCACCCCGGTCAAACCAGATGAAGTAACAACACGGAGGCCATTATGTACATGCAAGCTGAATTGAAACTGAATGGATAATTTTTATGATTAAATCTCAGAAATTTTTATAGGTAATGTTCACTTGATATTATTCACTACTACCAAAAGTTTCACGCGCCTTGCAAAAAACTCCTCAAAAACAGGACTTCCCCTCCCCAATATGCGCCCAATGGGATCCCGTCTAAAAATAAATATATTCTTATTTTTTATGGCACTGCAACGGATCAAAATGGTTTTTTCTAACGGGAAGCTCACAACTTAATACAATCGACTCTCCTTCAATATAAAAATATTCAATTGTAAATTCTATACTACTCCCGTCCAAAGAAACATCTTCCACAAAAGCCCCACTTGACTTACTTAAGCTCAGCTCTTGGTTATTGTAAGGGAGTTCTTTTACAGTCAAAGTTTCTATCGGGTTAAAATTAGGACGAGAAAGAATTTCAAATTGAATAATAGGGTTAAGCTCCATATTGTGCTGAACTATCCTGATAACCTGCCCATTAACAACTTCTGTCTTAATTTGACTTACCGAAGCTGGCACTCCTGTACTTTCAGTCAGAGCTGAGCAGGCAATAGGCGTTAAAAGAAGAAAACATAAAAGTCTTTTCATAATTCATCTACTTAGCTTTATCTAAAAATTTATTACGTCGTTCAAAGCGATCCTTAGGTACGTTTGGCCAATTACTTTTATTACTCAGTTGTTTTTTAAATTCTTCGACATCGTTATCCACAATACTTTTCTGTATAATTTTTCTCGTTGATCCAGTATAGTCACCTCGAAACTTGAGATCTATAACGATATCTTTAATGGCGGAGTTCAAGCTGTCCCATTTCGTTTCACCATAAGCCAATACCACATCCTTCTTTCCACATATTCTTTCAACTTCACCGCTCTCTGATTCGTAACTTTTCTTGAAGATATTTAACTGCGTATTCGCAGAAATCTGGAAGTCGAGCAGATCATTATCAATAATAAAGCGTTCAGCACTATTGCCATAAAGTCCAGAAGCAAGCTTTAATACTTCTGCATTTTTTGTATTAACTCCCGCATTAATTAAGTCTAAATATATTGCAGACGCCTCTTTCCTTCTCATGTCATATCCGCGACCCAGAGTAAGGCCAGATACAGCAGAAGGAACATGAAGTTTGCGCGAGTGGTACTTTCCACCTTCATTGCCTTCTGACTCCCACGTCACAATCCCAAAATCTGGTGCGGTAATCGCCACAGATTTAAAAACCGAGTTACTAAGATCGATTAAACTCTTAAATGTTTTACCATTCGGGTCAACCCTTCCATCAGGTGAAGACACCTTCATATAGCTAGTTTGGAAGTCGTTTATAGCTGAAACTAGATTTGAGTCGCTTTTCCCATTGATTACAAACGACTTTTCTTTGTTAATTCGCAGGTACACATTGATCAGGGCTTGAATTAGCTTAACGTCTTGTTGAGCATTCTTTCCGTTTTTACCAACGGAGCTTCGTATTCTTAAAGAACTCATAATAGCCTGAAAAAAATATTAGTTAAAATGTAAGAAGCGTCATTTGGCTAAAAAAGACGTCAAAAATAAAAAATAGCATACCCGACTCTTACCAATAAAAAGTGTAGTTAAAATTCAATGACATGCATTAATTGGCAGGTTGGCGTGCATGCAAGCAAATCGCACTATGTGGCTACAAATTTTTAGCGTCGCCAAACCGCGTGATGGTAACCCAATCGTCAGTCCCACAGTTTGGGCAGGATCACTCTCGGACGACGCAATAAAGAAGACGGGTACTGTGATGAAATACCAAAGCGCGAACAGCGAAGCAACCAGCGCCAACACGAAACACAACAGACGTTTCATAAAACGAAATAACTTCATGCCTTGAAGAGAAAACACCAGAATGCGAGCCCTACTCCGAGTCGCGAAAATCCTGGCGGCTAATGCCGTATTTTTTCATTTTGTCGTATAGGGTTTTCCGCGGCAGCCCCAGGGCGACAAGGGTATCCTTGATGCTGCCCTGGTGAGCGGCCAGGGCTTCGCGGATAAGCGTCTGTTCGTATAGCTCCACCTTTTCCGTCAGCGTTCGGCGGCTTTGTATTTCAGGTTCGCCAAGCATATGTTCCATGTCAAAAGAACACTCCTCTCCCATAATCACATAGCGTTCCGCCAAATTGCGAAGCTCGCGCACATTGCCTGGCCAATTGTGGGTCAGCAGGCGATGTCTTTGTTCGGCTTTTAGCGGAACTATTTCCTGCTGATAACGAGCGGCGGCGACCAAAGCAAAGTGTTCAAACAGCAGTGGGACGTCCTCAAGGCGGTCCTGCAGGGAGGGAATTTCCACCGCCACTGTATTCAGCCGATAATATAAATCGCTACGAAACTCACCTCTATCCGCCATTTCCTTCAAACTGATTTTAGTGGCGGCGATCACACGCAGATCCAACGGAATCAATGTATTGGACCCTAGACGCTCCACTTTGCGCTCCTCCAACACCCGTAAAATTTTGACCTGCAGGGACAATGGCATACTCTCTATTTCATCCAGAAACAGGGTGCCGCCATTGGCGTGCTCAAACTTACCGATACGGCGTTTATCCGCACCGGTAAAAGCCCCGGCTTCATGGCCGAACAGTTCGCTTTCAATAAGATTCTCGGGCACCGCGCCACAGTTGATGGCGACGAAGTTGTGCTCGCGCCGGTTGCTATGCTCGTGCAGGTAGCGCGCCACCAGCTCTTTGCCGACGCCGGTTTCGCCAAACAGCAGAATGTCCGCCGGCGTGTTCATGATTTGTTGCAGTACGCGCCGTAATCGTTGAATCGCTGGAGTACGCCCGAGAATTCGCGGTCCGGGTGCGTTTTGTTCCTGCAACTCTCTCCGCAGATCCCGGTTCTCCAGCGTTAGACGGCGCTTGTCCATCGCCCGCCGAATCGTGTCGAGCAGGCGTTCGTTGCTGAAAGGCTTTTCAATGAAGTCATAGGCTCCTTCACGCATGGCCGAAACGGCGGTAGAGATATCGCCGTGTCCGGTCACCAGAATCACCGGCAACTCGGAATCCACTTTCTGCAGCGCCTGCATCAACTGCAATCCATCCATCCCCGGCATATTGATATCGCTGACCAACACGCCAGGCCAATCGGTTTGCAAATTTTGTAGCGCCTCTTCCGCACTGAGAAAGGTCTCCACTTGCAACCCGTCCAGCTCCAAGGTCTGACCAACGGACTGCAGAATATGCCGGTCATCGTCAATGAAATACACCATCAATTCAGCGCAGGACGCACCCGTGTTTTCTGACTGCAAAATCTTACTCCTCACTATCTCCGCCTGCCGGTTGCAGGGCGGCTTGAGAGTCAACAATACTGGAAGCCTCCGCCTGGGCCAGCGGAAGTTCGACCACAAACAACGCCCCCCCTTCTTCATTATTAACGGCGCGCAGCTCCCCCTTCATCGACTCGATGATTCTGTACGAAATAGAGAGGCCTAACCCCAGGCCCTGCCCCCTGTTTTTAGTCGTGTAAAACGGCTCGAAAATATGCTGCATTACATGCTCAGGAATACCGGACCCCGTATCGCGCACCTGAATCCAAACCCTGTCTCCCTGCAAATCGCACCGAATGCGCAGCTGTTTTTGCGGACCGCCAGACATAGCGTGCAAAGCGTTAGTGACAAGATTGATCAACACCTGCTCCAAACGCACCATGTCGCCCTGTACATAAATATCGTCAGCGACAGCGTCTATGCGCCAGTCCACATGCGCCCGTCGCAACTCCGGCTCAGTAATTTTCAAGGCCGCGTCGATACAACTGTTGACGTGCACCGGCCCGGACACATTGGCCTCTTTGCGGGCGAAGATTTTCAATTGCCCAATAATGGATGCCATGTGATCAGTCAGACCAACAATTTCCCGCAAATTCAATTGCGCCTTTTCCGGCATATTGCGCTCAATGAAAGCCTGCGCATTCTGCGCATAAGTGCGCAACGCCGTCAGCGGTTGATTCAGCTCGTGATTGATGCCTGCGGATAATTGCCCCAGCAATGCTAGTTTAGCGGCTTGAATCAGCTCATCCTGGGTCAGTTTAAGCTCTTTCTCCGCCCGCTCCCGCTCTTCCACCTCCTCAAGCAGACGCGCATTGGCCTCGGAAAGATCACGAGTACGGTGTTGCACGCGCGCCTCCAGCAGATCGCGGGCGGCTCGCAGAGCCCGTTCCCGCCGCGCACGCTCCACCAACAGCAACGCCAGCAGCACAATGATAAAAATCATCGACAGACTGAGCAGCAGAACATTGCTGATTTCTTTTTTCACACGCTCCATCGGCAACAGTACCTGCACTTTCCACCCGGCTTGGGGCATATCCGCAGATTTGCTCAAATACGTCTGAATGCTATCGTCACCTAGTCCTGCGTGGACAAATCGGCTGGAGGAGTCCAGCAACGGCTCCGATACTGGCGTTTGCGCCAGAACCATCGGCTTCAACAACGCTGGATCATAGCGTTGCTCTCTTGCTATCTCCTGGGCTTCCGCCGCGCCTAGCGCACGAGTGAGCCGGAAACGCCATTCCGCACGGGTGGAGATAAATACAACGCCATAATTATCCGTCACCAGCACTTCGTAGGCGTTTTTTCCCCAAGGACTCCCCCAACGCTGCTCGACGGCGGAAAGGTCGATCTTGACCACGATTACGCCCAGAATGACGTCGTCATCCGACACCGGAAAAGAGAAATAGAAACCACGCACCCCGGAGGTCGTGCCAAGGGCGAAGTACTGTCCGGATCGTCCCTGCATGGCGTCCGAATAATAAGGGCGATAAGAAAAGTTGTGCCCGATAAAAGTTCGCGGCAAGCGCCAATTACTGGCGGCGATGGTGTCCCCCCGCGCATTCAGCAGATACACATCGGCTGCGCCGCCAATGAAGTTAATCGATTCCAGATATGTATTGGTGCGGTTAATCAGTTCAACGTTCGTCGGGTCCTGCAACAGCCCCAGCAAACGCGGGTCCACTGCGAGAATATGGGGCAGAGATTCATATTTACTCAATAACGCTTGCAGGCTGGAAACTGAGCGTTGCAACTCATTGGCGGCGTCCTGTTCCAGATCTCTAACGGCTGACGTTCTAGCCCAATCTTCAGTGACGTAAATCATGCTGCTGAAAAGTAAGCATAAAACTAATACGAAAATGCCGCTGCGCAGATAACGCCAACCTCCCTTCCCAGCGCCGGAGGCCGTCACACGCGATGTTTCCCATCGCTTAATCCCGCTTTTAAATATGACCATTTATTAATAAATCTGATTAAGCATATTTAGTCGACACACCCTTAATTATCGTTCGTTTCACGAGATCAGGGGAATATTATGCAGCGAAGATAGGAGCGTCCACTGAAACGCCCTGTTATAGGGCATAAATAAATTGATACTTGAGCAGAACTTACTAATTAATTATTCCGATTAGCATTTATACTTAATGGCTTTAAAACCCGAAGCAGTCTAATTAAACTAACCCGGCGCTTTGAATCTTCGGTTCAAAGTCAAAACAGATTATCACTACCCATAAAAAAGGGGGAAACCTCAATGAAAAAACTTCTAGTTTCAGGGATCGTTATGTCTTCGTTGCTTGCCGGTGGTTGCGCCAGCTTGACTGAGCAAGACCGTCAGGCCCTCGACGCCGCCACGACGACTGCGAACAACGCAGAGCAAGCTGTTTCCGGCGCTCAAAACACTGCCGATACAGCTCTGTCACGCGCTAACCAGGCTTACGCCAAAGCGGAAGAAGCTTTAGCTGCAGCTCTGGCTGCTCAAAAGGCGGCTAACGAAGCAAACGAACGTGCGCGTCGCATGCTGGAAAGAGCCAGCATGAAGTAATCCGGTTCCTCAAGAACCGGATTGCATGCTTGCGGCCAGGGACGGCTGCAGCTCTCCTACCGGCGAGGGAAGGCCAGTCAGATCCGCCAACGCTTTCGTCACCTTATCCTCGTCCACCATCACGCTGACGCCAGTCGACTGTAGTTTAAGCAACTGATAGGAAAACTCTTCCCGCAGCTTTTGCTCAGTGACATCGGCCTCCGCATGCACTTCTATCCACAGTTTGCCGTCGTCCACCGCCAGCTTGACCGACTGATTGATAACCTTTACCGGCGTGTTGTCCGGCACCATCGTCATCATCTGCTTGATATCCCAGTTATACAGACGAATGCAGCCGTGGCTGACGCGCATTCCAATGCCTACGCCTTTGTTGGTGCCGTGTATCAGGTAGCTGTCCGCATCCAGTTTAAACGCATAGGCGCCCAGGGGGTTATCCGGTCCGGCAGGAATGGCTCGGGGCAAGTGCTCGCCATACTCTTCCATCTGTCTCTGGCGTATTGACTCTGGCGGATACCAGGTCGGGTTTTTCATACGGGTGACAATCTTGGTGTCCATGATCGGAGTGGGGAAGTCGATGGTGCCGATACCAATAGGTACGGTATACAGACGCTTTTTATCCGGCTGGAAATAGTAAAGACGATACTCCGCCAGATTAATCAGAATGCCATTGCGTAATCCAGGCGGCAGAATAAAACGTCCCGGAATGACAATCTCGTCGCCTTCGGCAGGCAACCAGGCGTCTACGCCAGGGTTGGCGCTCACCAGCTCATTAAACCCGAAATTGTATTGCTCGCCGAGATCGACGAAGGTGTATTCTCTTTTCGCTACCAGCCGATGTTCTCTACCGACGATATCCTGCTTGGGATTCCAAGTCAGCTCCAGCGCCCCGGCAGAACCGCTTAACGCCTGGATGCTCACTGCGCCAACTAATCCAATCAGGGCTGCTTTCAGCTTCATTTTTTTTAATTCCTGTAACGATACTAGTCGTGTTCGTTTATGAGGTCGTATTCTGAGCGGCATTTTAGCACTAACCCCCGACAATCCCAGAGCGGGGTGTACCTATTAGTCAGGCAGACAAATAGTCTCCTTCTATACTGTCTGCAACGACAGGGCCTTCCTGGTGCATTACATATCCGCCGCATAACTTATGCGCTATATACAATAATCTATTCATTCACAATTAAAAGTCCACCCGCGCTCCAGCGCTACGTCAAGCCTTTTCTGTTAAAACACAAATAAATAAAGGTCCCCGCCGCACTGAAACTGCACTCCCGAAAAGGTATACTTGCCCACATTAAATAACGTTTAAATAACTCAAAAGAATAATACTCACCTGCAGTGAGGCCGTCTTTAGAGGTTGTTCACAGGAGGTAATTCCCATGAAGATCATCCAGATAAGTGAATTTGGCGACCCATCCGTTTTACGGCTGGTCGACGCCAAAACGCCTGCCCCCTCCCCCAATCAAGCGTTGATAAAAGTGCGCGCCTGCGGCGTCAACCCCATTGATTTCAAAACCCGCAGAGGCTTGGGGTTCGTGGCCGAGAAGGTCAAGACACGCATGCCCTGGACCCCCGGATACGATATCGCGGGAGACATCATCGAAGTGAATGGCGCAGGCTTGCCCTTTGAACCCGGCGACCGGGTTTGCGGACTGGTGAACTTCCCTTTACCCGCTGGCGGTTATAGTGAATACATTGCATTGTCCACTGATAACCTGGTTAAAATCCCTTCCGAGCTTTCTTATGTGCAAGCCGCCGCATTGCCACTGGCCGGCTTGACCGCTTGGCAGGGACTATTCGAAGTCGGCGCGCTGTGCGCAGGGCAAAAAATCGTTATTCTGGCCGCCGCTGGCGGTGTTGGGCATATCGCAGCACAACTGGCGAAGAGTAAAAGCGCTCATGTCTGGGGCACAGCGTCCAAACCTCATCACGATTTTCTGAGCAGTATTGGCGTCACTCCTGTGGACTACCACAATCCCCATGAGCTGGAAAGATTGCGCAATATGGACTTCGTATTCGACGCCGTGGGCGGGGAAACTGGTTTGGCGGCGTTGGAGTTCCTCTCGCCAAAAGGGGCTTTGGTGACATTGCCGACCATCAGTGCGACTTATATCTGTGACGCGGCCCAAGTTCAGGGGAAACAGGCCAGCGGCTATACCGTGCATCCCGACCCCCGACGCCTACAGTCATTATTGACATCAGCCGCCAAGGAAAAGCTGCACGTGGAAGTTCAAGCGACCTTCCCACTTGCACAGGCGGCGGAGGCCCATCGTCTTTTAGAGAGCGGCCACGTACGCGGCAAAGTCGTCCTGACGATGGACTAAGGCTCGCCTGTCAGGCGTATACGCTCAGTATGCGCTGCACCTGCCCGGAATATCCGCCTCCGAATAAGTTGAGATGATTCAACAAGTGGTAAAGGTTGTAGATGTCGACGCGATCACGCCAACCTTTTTCCAGCGGATACGCCGCTTCATAGGCGGCGTAAAACTCTTCCACGAAGCCCCCAAACAACATGGTCATGCTCATTTCCGCCTCCCGCCAGCCGTAGTAGCAGGCGGGATCGATCAACACGGGAGCGCCATTCTCATCCTGATGCGCATTGCCAGACCATAGATCGCCATGCAGCAACGATGGCGGCTGCTGTGGAACCAGTTCCGGAAGCTTGCGACACACGGCCTCCAAGCGCCACATGGAGCCACTGTCCAGTTTGCCGCAGTCATAGGCAAGCTGTCCCTGGAACAGCAGGCGCTGCTGAGCAAAGAAGACATACCCATCCGTGTAATTGTCATTGGGCTGTAAGGTAGTCCCGCAATAAGTGGCGAATCCAAAACCAAACTCCGACGCTGTAGACAAATGCTGCCTGGCCAGCCCTTCGCCAAAACGAGCCCAGTAATCCGGCGCTCTCTCGCTGGGTTCCAGCCACTCCAACAGCAGATAGTTTTCAGCATTGGCGATCACCACCGGCACGCGCACGCCTTTGGCTTCACGCAGTATATCCAGTGAACGCGCCTCCACCGAAAACATGCCTACTGGCGGTGAGCCATGATACTTAAGGAAAAACCGTTCCTTGCGGCTGGTATGAATTTCCAGGGTTTGATTAATGCACCCCCCGCCCACAGACTGTGAGGACTCAAGCTCGCCGTACCCATTTTCCGATAACCAGGCGCTAACCTCCTGAGTGAAGCTCATAATCATTTCCATGTAAGCTGGGCGCCGTCGCCTGCGCCATTTTTCCAATATGGGACTGCATGACAGCGTGAATCTGCCAGGCTTCCTGCCAGAGCTGACGCGTTCTGATAGATGCATCATCACTGAGTTCTTTTTCCAACAGGCGAGGATGATAAAGTCGAAACATCACATTCAGATTACTGAGTCTGCGAGGAAAACGGGGAATACTGAGCATACGGGAGTCCCGTAGTCGTTGCTCCATGTTTCTGGGCAACACCCTCCCCACACCCACTAGCCAAGGGGATATACGCACCGGCCTGGCCCAGGCTTCCGCTCCCTGATGCAGGCATAACAACAACGGCGCATGAGCGCGCAGGGATAATTCAATGAAACGCGGACTAAGAAAAGGCTGCACATTCACGCCATCGCCGAAACTACAATTCTCTCCCTCCGGCATGATAAGGCAGTCCGTGTAGCGACTGGCTCGCATAAGATGCAGTACATCACTGAACGACAAGGCGCGATCAACCTGGGTCAACAGCGTAAAAAGCTGCTTCAGCACCGGCGCCTGATAGTAACCCCGCCACGTCAACGCAAAAGGCACACGCTCCTCGCCGCCGCTACGCAAATAAGCGTGCATTAGAGCAATCGCCGCAGCCAGAGCGCCCAGCGCCGGGCCATGATTCATTGCCACCACCAGCTTGGGGTGCTGTTCGAGAATGGCGGACAAATCGTCCGAATCAGGGTGCAACGTGAGTTTCTTGACGTACGCCCATTTCATCAATTCATTCGCCAGCGCAAGTTCTTCAATCGTACGCACGGCCGGAATCTCCTTTACGCTGTGGAGCGCCAGCTTAATTATTTATTTTAAATAGGTTTCTCCGTTAACTAAGAGCATAGCCAAGCCGCTCCCCTATGTCACTGCGCCAGTATTTTTCCCGGACCTGACAGCGGGTTTATTAAGCGGCCAGGTCGTTTTATACTCAAACGAGGTTATGACCCGTCTTTACTGCGGGGAATACCCCCTAACGCGGACCCTTAGCCTCCAACAGCAAAGAGCATCCGCCCAAAATAAAAAAGCGCGTTTCCTCTGTTAACGCGAGGTTATCACCTTTCACGGCCCCAGCCAGGCGCGGCGACCACAAGTCACCCTACCCCTTAGCTGTAACGTGAGTTTTAAAGAGGAGTGCAGTCATGTTTGATCTGCTCGACAAATATCGAGTCAACGAATTGCATGTCAGAGACGATGCAGACAGTGGACTCAAAGCAATTATCGCTATTCACAATACCCGTCTCGGTCCCGCCTTGGGCGGCTGCCGTTTTATCTCTTACGATTCCACTGAAGCGGCCCTGCTGGACGCCGTTAGGCTGGCCAGAGGCATGAGCTACAAGGCTGTCTTGGCGGGCGTGGAACAGGGCGGCGGAAAATCCGTCATCATGAAGCCCAAAGGAACGTACGATTCGGAAAAGCTTTTCCGCACATTCGGCCGCTTCATCGAGTCTTTAAACGGACGTTACATCACCGCAATCGACTCCGGCACCAGCGCACGGGAAATGGATTACATACGCCGCGAGACCAACCACGTCACTAGCACCAGCGACGAGGACAACCCCTCTCTGTACACCGCTCGCGGCGTATTCGAAGGCATCAAAGCCGCCGTTGCTTATAAGCTAAAGCGCGATTTGAGCGGCGTAAAGGTCGCTATACAGGGGGTCGGTAATGTCGGCTACCTGCTTTGCAAATTTCTATACCAGGCTGGCGCTAAGCTTGTCGTAGCGGATATCGATTCCGCAAGAATCCAGCGTGTACGGGAAGAGTTCAATGCGGAAGCAGTTAGCCCGGCTGAAATCTATCGCACTCCCTGCGAGGTCTTCGCTCCCTGCGGACTTGGCGGAGTCATTAATGACCAAACTCTGGAACGGCTTAATTGCCTTATCATCGCAGGCTCTGCGAATAACCAACTGGGAGAAAACCGCCATGGAGACGTACTCCACCAGCGCGGCGTTCTGTACGCGCCGGACTATGTCATCAATGCTGGCGGGTTAATTTACGCCTCGTTGCACCATAGCGGTAATAAACAGTTACTCATTGACGACAAAACAGCGCGAATCGCCAACACCTTGACGGAAATCTTTACTCAATCAGAACAACAGCGCGCACCGACCAGTAAAATCGCCGATCAATTAGCGGAAATGCGGCTTTATCAAGGACTTTCCGCCGCTGCTTGAGGCGGATTGAAGCTGGGACCGAATACAAAACCGGTAAAAACAGTAAAAATGCGCTCACAATTCCCCGTTCGCCCGCTAATGACGGGGCGAACGGGAGATTTCCCAGATGGTAAATGACCGGGAAAGGTCTACACTGGATTATAAGGACGCCCCCGATTGAGCGTCAGACACTGGCGATTGCTCTCGTTCGTGTGTAGTCGACGTGGAAGGGAACGTTCTTTATCTGCTGCGCTTGCGGAGCCGGATTCGGCTCCGCTTTTTTTTGTCCGGTGCGTTTAATATGCGCGCGGCCTGCTTCAGAGTTATCGGCGCCTTTTCATATAACTTTAAGTTATTTATTGAGAACGCATTGTTATCCGTCCAAACGGTAACCCTCCCGCAGGTTGCGGCTTCTGCGGTTTTCTTCAAGCAATTTCTATGCAACCATTAGCGCCCTGTAACCCATTCCCATCTTTCGTTCGCCCGCATCGGGGTAAAAATGACCTTCAAACCCAAGGAGACGCTGACTGAGCAGGTCGCCCAGCATCTGGAAGATCTGATCGTACTCGGCCAATTGCAGTCCGGCCAAAGAATCTTCGAGAACGCGATGTCCAAAGAGCTGGAAGTCAGCCACGGCTCCATCCGAGAAGCCCTCTTGCTACTGGAAAAGCGCTATCTTGTGACCAACGTGCCCCGCAAAGGCGCTTTCGTCACTGAATTGAACGAACATTTCGTCGCTAGCCTGTACGAAACCCTGCTGCTGATTTTGAGTCACACTGGCGTCAAATTGGTGCGTAACTGGCGCCCTCAGGATATGGAGCGCCTGGAATCGCTTTATACGCAGATGAAAAACTGCTTTGAAAAAGGCGATCTGCTGAACTTCCATCAAATCGGCGTCGCGTATACACAAGCCTCGCTGACCTATGCGGATAACTATTTCATCATCAATATGGTCAACGACCTCTGGCCCTCCGCCAAACGCTGTAGTTTTATGGCCTTGCGTCAGGGTCCCAAAATCATCGAAGACAACCTGTCTTACATGCGCAATTCTCTGGACGCAATTCAACAGCGCGACGAAAAAGTCCTGCTATCTATTCTGGCGTCTTACGCGGAAAGCCAGCGTCAACAAGTCATCGATTGTGTGAGAGCGCAGACGCAACGGTGAGAACAGAACAGACAATTGGTCGCTTGCTGCGGCCCCATACTTCCCGTTGTGGAAAGGTCTTGCCGCTCATGTTCAGCTTCGCGCTGCTGGCTGGCTGCGCCGGAAAAAGCGCCCAACCCGACGTATCCGAGCCGCAGCCGGAAGCGCCGACGGTCGACGATGCGCAGTCTACTCCTGAACCTGAAGCGCCGGAGCCCAAACCGCCAACTCGCCGGACCAAACCAAAGCAGAAAGAAACCTGTGTTTTCCGGCCATTGAAGGGCGTGGCGGAAGTCTTGGAGATTTACCCCCGGCAATGGCTAATGAGCTTTTATCCCGGAGACTTGGAGTTCGTCTATCCCACTCCGACCGGGGCGCCGGAGCCAGCGCAAGGAGAGGAGTTTCGGGCGATTCGCTATAAGAGATACAGCGGTCCCTGCCCCGAAGAGTTCTACGAGCTGATGGGGCCCTTGCACTACTAAACAGGCTCGCAGGCGCATCCATGCGCCTGGTTCTTAGCAGGCCAATATCATCGCCATGTTGATAAACAAAGGCCTGAGGGAGAAATCTTATTTGCGAGGTTCTTCCAGCTTAATATGACTGGTATCTGGAGCCGGCGGCGGCGGGTCTTTTTTCTTTTGTCCGAGATCGCTGCCGGTAGGCGCCAGTTGCAGGTGCGACAAATCTGGTTCAGGCAGAGGCAGAGTTTCATGATGCTCAGACATTGCCGACCCAACTGGCGCGATATCCCAGTCCACATCCGACAGAATTTCATCTACCTTCTCGCCGGCGACAGGCAGGCCTCCTGCTGGTGAAGCAGACTTAATAGATTTCGCCGTCGGAGTGGGCTGCGGCGCAGCTTCACGCACAGCGGGTTGAACGGGAGCAGAGGACGCCGCTGTTGGCGCTGGCGCAGATTCCTTAATTTCCGGCGCGCCCATTTCACGAATCAGGCACACAGCGCCATTCTTGTGCAGCACGGCTTTGTATTTTTGAGCGGTCGCATCGTCCAGACGATTGCGCAGCACCACTGCTTTGCCGGAGAACATCTGCTCCACCTGCGCGGGCGACGCCTTAAACAGTTTTGCGACATTATCTTTAACTTGGTCCAGCGAGAAACCGTCCACCACGCCGCCGGTAAACACCAATTCGTATTGCGCCACTCATATCTCCTTCAGTTTCTTTTTAATGGTAAACTCTACCCGTCAGCCTTGCCAGTCAATACGCTAAATTCCCCCAGGAAAACAAAGAAGGAGACTACAATGGCCCTGACCTCTTCCACCATGCTCGCACTGGGCTCCCGCGCGCCGAACTTCAATCTTAGCGATACGCAGGGACGTCACTGGTCGCTGGCGGATTTCAGCGATGATCCTGCGCTGCTGGTGATGTTCATCTGCAATCACTGTCCCTACGTCATCCATTTGAAGTCTGCGCTGGCGGAATTGGCGCGCGATTACGCCGCCAAAGGCCTAGGCGTCATCGCCATCAACGCGAACGACGCGAGCGCATACCCCGCGGACTCTCCAGAAAATATGGCGCTGGAAGTCGCTCGCTACAAATACGTGTTTCCTTATGTCTACGATGAGACGCAAGACATCGCCAAAGCTTATCAAGCTGCCTGTACGCCGGATTTTTTCTTGTTCGACGCTCAGCGCCGACTGGTTTATCGAGGTCAGTTCGATGACAGCCGTCCTGGCTCCGACAAGCCTATTACTGGAAAAGATTTACGCCAGGCGGTGGACGCGCTATTAAACGGCGGAGAAATTGCCTCCGATCAACGCCCAAGTATGGGGTGCAGTATAAAGTGGCGCGACGCTTAACGGTTGTAGCGCCTGACTCTCGACAAATTGGCAGGAGGCGACAGGATAGACGATGTGGCGGGTCATTTTTTCCCACGGCCGTGACAGCGGCCCTTGGGGCGGAAAAATTCAGTATTTGTCAGATATCGCAGGCCGCATGGGATTCGCCATCACCAGCGTGGATTACCGCGGCATCTCTGACCCTGACGAACGAGCGGAACACTTATTAAGACAACTGCCCGGCAACGAACGTCTGATATTGGCAGGCTCCAGTATGGGCGCTTATGTCTCGCTGAAAGTTTCCCAGGATCATCCTGTCGAAGGCTTGTTTTTATTAGCCCCAGCGATCGGTCTGCCTGGGTATGCAGAACCCTGGCTGAAGCCATCGGCCCCACATACTGAAGTCGTACATGGCTGGAGAGACCACCTGATTGAGCCGCAAAATGTGCTCCAATGGGGAAGTCAGCAGCGTTGCACTCTACATTTTGTCGATGACAACCATCGTCTATTGATCAGCCTGCCGCAGATCGGCGGCTGGTTCGAGGGTTTCCTGACGGCGCGACTTCGCGACGCCGAAAACAGGCTGCAGGCAACCTGTTATAGCGCCGCCAATGCATACTATTAACCAGGCAGACAAATAGCTTCCCTCTATTTGTCTGAAACGACAGGTACTGCGCATGACAGAGCCTGTCTCCCGCGGCTAAGCGCCGCGCAGGCGCATGAATGCGCCTGATTATCAACATGCCAATATCGTTGCCATGTTAATAACCACCGGAACTTGAAGCTATGACCCTTTCCACCCAAGACGTAACCGGCATTATTCAGCACATGAACGACGACCATGCAGAGACGCTCTGTAACTATGTCCGATACTATGGCGGCGTCCATGACGTGGTGTCCGCGGAGCTGACGGAAATCACCAGCCACGAGCTTTATTTGCAGGTGATCGCCCACAGTCTCTCCTGCAAACTGTCCGTCCCTCTGATTCGCTCGATTCATTCAACGGATGAGGCGCGACAAGTCTTGGTGGAAATGGCCAAGCAAGCCAAAGCCGGGCTCGCAAGCGAGAAGAGTTACTAAAGTCTGGGCTCCATAGAAACGCAACATTCCAAAGCTGGCTTCTCACCTGTCTATATTATTAGAGTCCAGCCATGGACATCCTGACTCTGCAGGCAACCAAGATTGTCATCACTGTGGCGACGGTCATGGGTTTGGCCTGGGTCGCAGAGAGAGTAAGCACTCGCACTGCTGGGCTGCTTTCTGGTTTTCCCTTGGGAACTGCTATCGCCCTGGCGTTCATTGCGATAGAACAGGGTTCGGCGTTCGCCGCCGCCAGCGCCACCCACGCGTTGCTTGGGTTTCTGGCGGCGCTGGCGATGACCTCCGCATATTTATTCTGTCTTAAGCTGCCCTATTCCGTCATTTGGGCGCCCCTGTCCGGCGCTCTGGCGTTCATTGCAGCGAACGCCGCGCTCAGCCTGATCAGCGGCGGTCTGTGGCGCAATCTGGCGATCGCAGGGATAGGGGTCACACTGATCGCCGTCGCCTATAAAAATATTCCTTCGGTGAATATCGTCGTCTCTGTGCGTTTAACCTACCCGGTATTACTTTTACGCGGTTTCCTGTCCTCAGTATTGGTCCTCGCCATCACCGCATTAGCCTATCTCGGCGACACCCTTCTTGCGGGACTTTTTGCAGCATTTCCCGTGACCTTCCTTCCCCTTCTGTTCATCGTTCACCTGAGTTACGGCCCAGATCCCGCCCGCACCCTGATCAAGTACTATCCCGTCGGACTCGGTTCTCTGCTCGCCTACACCCTCACCGTCGCGCTGACTTATGATCGCCTGGGCGTCTTCCTGGGTACGCTTACCGGCTTCTCAGTCGCCATTGCTTACCTGGCGCTATTGAGACTCATTCGCCAGCGACCGCAGCCAGATGCGCGATCACACAGAACAGGCTTGCCATAGCGCAGTTTTTGATCTATCACTTAAATACCTATCTGTATTGCCCGAGAAAGTAGAAATGTTGCGTTACTGCGAGGTTTCCTGCCCCTATTGCGGGGAGACCCAGACTGTTGCTGTCGACTGCTCCACCGAAATTCAGGATTACTACGAAGACTGCCGTATTTGTTGCCGCTCTATGTCCGTACACGTGACCTGTAGTTTTGAAGGTGAAGTGCTGGACCTGTGCGTCAGAAGTGAAGACGAGGCTTAGTCGGCGTTCTTACGCCGACTGACGTAGTCAGAGACAATCGAACTGGTCAGCTTCATCGAAGGCCACTGACACCATCTCGTATCCCATTGAAGAGAGGTCCTTTAGCAGTACGGAGTTAGCAAGCACCCTGCGACAAATGCGCCGCACTTGCGCGTCGGTATCTTTGTGCGCCAAATGCTCCGCAAATCGGAAGTCCAACACCATGTACTTTTTCACGCCGTATTGATCAGGTTGACTGAGCTCCACGCTCTGATAACCGATGAAATACATTTCCGAGCTGATTCGCTCCATGTCTGCAAGAGCCAGATGCAACTGCCGAGTGGGCGGCTCGGCGAAAGCGGCTGGGGCGCAACCGATGGAAATCATCAAAATAAAAAACCATTGACGTACCACTGACCTTCTCCCCTGAAGCGTTCAAATGAACACTGCATAATTATTAGCCAAACCTGTTCAATGTATCGCCTTGAACCAAAGTGTTTTTCATTGGTTTACAAAGGCGACGCAAACTTGACTGCAAGAGAAGATAAAACTTCGTCAATCTCCCGTCAGTTAGAATGCATACAACGGTTCATGCGGTATTTTTGACTCCATCCTCCGCTTCCGACACCAGCTTCTCCACTTCCTGCGGATAAGCCGCCAACTGCGCCTGCAGGCCCTGCAGATCGAACTGAGACGCTAAAGTCGACAACGAGCGGGCGTACTCCTCCAGGCCTTCATGGGCGTATGTCTCCGCCATGGCGCTAAGACGACTGGCGAATTCCTGCACGCGTTGGAGGTCGCCACTGTCCTTCAGGTCTTCCCAGTCGGTCCAGAGCTCTTGTTTCAGCTCTGTCGCCAGCTGCTGCTGCACTTTGGAATCCATATGCGCTTCGGTGGCTTGTTTAGGCTTGGTTTCCAGCTTCGCCCGTTCGCGCGGTGGCGGGCTTTCGGTCTTGGCCTTTTTGCCTTTCACTACCGCCAGATAGTGCGTCAGTACATTAAACAGCAAGGCGCGTTCGATAGGCTTGCGCAACGCATCAGCGAAACCAAGCTGGTCTATGCGTACGAACTCGTCCGCCAGCGTCGAGCCAGTCAAAGCGATGACAGGGATTTTAGCCGTGAGTGGATGTTGCTTAAGCAAGCGAGTCGCTTCATACCCGTCCATTCGCGGCATACGTAAATCCATCAGGATCAAATCCGGTTTCTCCTGACGCGCCAGCGTCAACGCCTCGCGTCCATCACAGGCTTCCGTAATGACCAACTCCGTAGCGCTGAAAAACTCCTTGATAAGCTTGCGGTTTGCTTCTACGTCGTCCACCAACAGAATTTTCGCAGGCCGGAAACGCGGCGCTTTAGCGGAACGCAGCTCGTACTTGTTCTCTTCTTTACGCTGGCTGACAGAAACATGATGCAAGCGAATTTCGAATCGGGAGCCTTTCCCCAGCTCGCTTTTCAGGCCTATTTCGCCGTTCATCATTTCCACCAGCTTTTTGCTGATAGCCAGGCCCAGCCCTGTACCGCCGTACTGGCGGTTACTCTGCCCTTCGTGCTGCTCGAAGGCATTGAATATTCTCGCCTGCTGATCCAGGGCAATACCTATACCACTGTCCTCTACTGCGATCTCCAGTTCAATGTGATCGTCATCACCGGGAATAGTAGAAGCCTTGGCGCTGAGAGAGATGTAACCGTCGTGGGTGAACTTGATGGCATTGCCCACCAGATTGAATATCACCTGCCGCAAGCGCACTTCATCCAACACCAGCGAGTGCGGCAATTGATCATCCAGCACAATGCGCAGGTCCAGTTTTTTCTGTGAAATGCGAGCGGAAAAAATCTGCGCCACATCCTGCAGTAACCTGTGCGGATCAAGGGGCGCATACTCAATTCGAAGCTTGCCGGATTCTACTTTGGACAGGTCGAGGATGTCATTTATGATGGTCAGCAGGGCGCGACTGCCTTTCTTGATGGCGTCCAAATAGGACTTTTGTTTGGCGTCATGAATCAGCCCTTCCAACAATTCCGTGTAACCAATCACTGCGTTCATTGGCGTGCGGATCTCATGAGACATATTGGCGAGGAACTCACTTTTCGCCTTGTTGGCGGAGTCCGCCGCTTTCGCCAAATGCTCCGCATGTTTCATCGCAGCCCGCAGGCGTTCTTCACTCTTGCGCAACGCCTCTTCAGAACGAATCCGCTCCGCCACTTCCCGGGATAGTTTACGGTTCCAGTAAAGGAAAATAATGATCACCACTACCGCCACGGTAGTGATGCGCCACACCAGCGCGTAGTCGATTTTCTCCTCGTAACTGAAAGTGATCCACTTTTTGTAAATCGCTTCCTGCTCTTCCGTCGTAATAGTATTGAGCCCTTTATCCAGGATCCGTGTCAGTATCGGCCAGTCCGAGCGTACGCCGATGGCGATGTCATAGGTGTAGGGCGTAATGCCAGTCAGCTTGATGTTGCTGACGCCAAGATGGTTGACCAGATAACTGATGCTGGGAATATTGCTGATCAGTACGTCGATATCTCCATTGGACACGCCCAGCAGCCCCTCTTCCAGAGTATCCACGAACACCAGATTTAGATTGGGATGATTGATCAGAAGAAAATCCTGACTGGCGTAATCTTTAACCACTGCGACGCGCTCCTGATTCAACTCTTCCAGAGAACCGATGAAGCGCATTTCATCACGAACCGCCATCACAATGGGATAAGAGAGGTAGTGCTCGGAGAACAACATGCGCCCCTCACGGCGCGGCGTCACTGCGACAGCGGCGATAACATCCAGCTCACGTGTCTGCATGGCGCCCAGGGTAGCGGTCCAGTTCTCGCGTCGGGTGCGTTCGAAGCGATAATTCAGGCGTTGCTCAAGCAATTGAATATAGTCTGCGACAATGCCCTGATAATTGCCCTCTTCATCTATCATTTCAAAGGGGGGCCAATGTGGATCGCCAGCGATGCGGATATTGGGGTGGGCCTGCAGCCATGAACGCTCAAACGGGGTCAGTATATCCGCAGAGCTTTCATCCGCGCTTGCTGGAGCCAGGCAGCCACACGCAATAAAAAAAAGCGCCACGCCCAAGCGCGCCGGCCATCGGCGCACGGCGTATAGCTTAGACCTCATGCCAACAAGCCTGTGCAGAATAATAGATGTGAATAAAAACGGATCGTCACCCGTCCTGTCCCCTTGTGATCGGCGCCCGGCTCAGAAAATGACGGCGAAGCCCTGCGGCCGGAGCGGGTAACATTATGGCATGATTACGCATTATTGACAGCCGCCCGCAATTGGCCGTAGCGCTTGAACTTCGCCTATACTTGGTATGCTGTTGCGGACTGATTGAGACGCCGATCACAAGCTCACCACAATCTTTGAGAGGAAACGTCTGATGGATACTTCAACTCATAATATGAGCACGCTCTTCGCACAACTTGGCCTGGAGAGCGATCCAGCTCATGTAAAACAATGGATTAGCAGGCACAGCCCACTAAACAGCGCAGTTTCCCTTGCTGAAGCGCCTTTCTGGAACGAAGCGCAACGCGATTTCATTATGCAGGCTTGGGAACAAGACTCAGATTGGTGCGAAGCCATCGACGAACTCGACGCTCTACTTCGCCACTAGATAAAGGCTTGCCAAGAAAGAACTTTTTGTTAGTTTAAACCGCGCCAGTTTGGATGAACGTTTTTTCCTTAAAACAGTCGCCTAGGCCGCGCCAGACGGGCCTAGTCCAAACGGGTTGGGAGATTAATTCTTGCCGACAGACGTAGTATCATGCGCAATTCGCCGGCTTTGTTTGTAATCGGCCGCGGTATCCCCGCACACATCTTCAATGCCTTGATCGACTGCCATGGCGAGCGTTTCGAGGCGGCGCCTCCATGAGTGATTTGCGCGACAGAAGTTGACCGGATTACACAATGCCACTCCCAATTCACAGCTCAGCGCGGCGTCAGGATGAATCTCAATAATCAGCAATACATTTCGCATCGACTAAGGCGCAGAACCCTGCTGGCCTATCTGTTGTTCGGCATGATACTGGCCTGCGTCATGCTCGCGTTGAGCTGGCTGACGTTGGAACAGAAATGGCGCAGCGCTATGAATAACAGCGTCTCAATCATTCAGGAAGATCTGGCGACAGCGTTGGCCGCTAAAAACGAATCGCAAGCCATCGCCACTTTGCAGACCTTGAACAAGCTCCTGCCTCTACGGGAAGCCATTCTGCGGGAAAAGCAGGGTGCGGTGTTGCTTCGCTATGAAATAGAGAGAAAAGAAGGCAGGCCCTGGCACGCCATATTTGGCTTCTTACCCACCATAGGCGCTCAGCTCTTTGAGTTGCCAACCGCCACGTCGGCGTCTCAGAGCCCTGCAAAAGGCGAGTTATGGGTAGAACTGCAACCCGCCGTATTAATGGAAGAGCTCGCCCAGCAAACACTGCCTCTTTGGAGCACAGGGCTGGCTTGCCTCATCATCTTGTACTTATTCCATAGCATCCAATTAAGCCAAGCCATTGAGCGGCCTCTGCACGGCATCCTGCAACGTCTGGCGCAGATTAACTACAACCGCCCCGCCAGACATTTGCTGCCCTTACGCGGAGCCCTGCGCATACAGGATGAGCTGGACGTACTGGCGTCGCATATCAACCAGATGTTGCTGGGTATCGATTCACAGTTGCGACGCCGCAAAGAAATTGAAGACGAGATAAAAACACACCGCCGCCACCTGGAAAAGTTAGTACACGAGCGCACCTCCGAGCTGGTGGAGTTGAATAAAAAGTTCGTACAACAGCAGTTCGACGCCAAGGCGTCCGCTCTCGCAGCGAAACAGGCCCGCTGGGAAGCGGAAAAAGCCAACCAGGATAAGACCCGCTTCCTGGCGGCGGCCAGCCATGACTTACGTCAGCCGCTACACGCAATGAGCTTGTTTATCGAGGCATTGCAACCGCAGCTGACGACCAGACAAGCCCAGGAAATACACCGTAATCTGGCGCGCTCTCTGGAAACCATGAAAGAGTTGTTCAACTCGCTGCTGGATATCTCCAAACTGGAGGCGGGCGTCCTCAAACCAAAGAAAGAACACTTCCCGCTGCAGCGTATTTACGACCGCCTGGAAGTAGTATTCCGTCAGCAGGCGATGGACAAAGGTCTGGACTTACGTATTGTTCCCAGCCGCTCATTTATCTATTCCGATCCGCATCTACTGGAGCAGGTGTTGGTGAATCTGGTTTCCAACGCCATTAAATATACAGAAAGCGGATTTATCTTTATTGGCTGCAAGCGGGAAGGAAAGCGCGCCCGTCTGCTGGTTTGGGATAGCGGTCCCGGCATTCCACCGGATGATCAAGGCTCCGTGTTTAAGGAGTTCGTACAGTTGAGCAATCCGGAGCGGGATCGCAGTAAAGGATTGGGACTTGGGTTATCCATCGTCAAACGCACCTGTCAGCTGCTGAATCACCCTATCCGCTTCTCCTCGCAATTGGAACAAGGCACCCGCTTTGAGATCATCGCGCCATTGGGCCTGAACAAATCTCAGCGTCCAGCGCCGCCCCGAGCCACTGTTGCTCCATTGCGCTATGAGAGAGTGCTGGTGATCGACGACGACGCCTCTATTCTGCTGGGGATGAAAGCGCTATTAGAGTCTTGGCAGTTGCAGCCCATACTGGCTAAATCCATCGAGGAAGCCCTGGATCTATGTAAATCCTATAAGCAAAAGCCGGATCTGATTATCAGCGACCTGCGCCTGCAGGCAGGCGTTACCGGCCTTGATGCTATTCAACGCATGCACCAGCACTTCCGCTCCAATATCCCATCTCTGTTGATAACGGGGGATACAGCGCCGGATAGAGTTAAGTTGGCGTATGACTCCCCATACCCTCTGCTGCACAAGCCAATCAAACCTGCGCAATTACGCTCGGTATGTATGTCTGTGCTAAAAATGGGCGCGCCTCAAACCTCTTCTTGAGTACACGCTCTATCAGGAAGTTCTTCTGGGCTTCCTGATCCCTACTATTCCCATTCCAGGTAAGTTTTTCTGTGGCTGTGGAAAAGATTAGATATTAAGCGGAAAAGTATAAGCAGGAGTTACCCGCAGCCCTGCGAAGATACAAAAACTACGGGTAACGTTTGGCGTAGAGAAACAGCTAGAGTAGCTTCAGTTCTCTGGCGCGATGAACCGCTTGGGTGCGATTAGCGGCATTCAGTTCACGGAATATAGCGGCAATATGCGCCTTGATAGTGCCTGGCGCGATACTTAGCTTGGTGCCGATTTGCTTGTTAGACATGCCTTCAGCTAACAATCCCAGCACTTCATGTTGACGTGGCGTCAGACAAATGTCGCCGGTAGGCATGCCTTCATCGTGCCCGGTACGCAGCAATTCATGCGGAATATAGACGCCACCGGACAACATCAGCTGAATCGCACTGGCGATAACCGCATTTGAAGAGGACTTGGGAACGTAACCCAACGCGCCCAATTGAATCGCCCCCTGAATCAATGCCGCTTCCTCACTGGCGGAAATAACAGCGAAAGGGGTCATGACAAACTCTTGCTTGAGTTTGCGTAGTAACTCAAGCCCCTGGCTATCCGGCATGCTGAGATCCAGCAGCACCAAATCCACGTCAGTGTTGGCGTTCAGCAACCGAAACACTTCCGATCCCGAGGCGGCTTCCAAAATTTCTGCATCAGGATACAGACCACTAATGATCAGTTTTAAACCACTGCGAAAAATGCCGTGGTCATCAGTAATTACGAATCTGTTATTCATGGTTACTTGGCGTTGAATTAAGGGTTCAGACAAACAGCAGTATGCTTGCTTATGCGAGTATTGCCTATGCGTATCGGACACATACCTAAACTATAGCAAACTCCCGTTTGTGACTAATAATTAATCTATCGTTTTTTTGACCTGTTCGATGTCTTAAGCGGCATCTAACTCATCCTTGGCCGCAACTCTGGACAACTTGTCCAGTAATCTCGACTCCCAGTTCCCACGCTCCTTGCCGGTCTGAGAACTGTCGGGCGCCATTTCCAGCCCCACTAGCACTGGCGCATCATAGAGCGAGTCAAATTCGCTAACGACCTCGATACATTTATCCTCGTCCTGTATCTGCACGAGCCAACTGGTTACTTCCTTGGAGCCATTTAATAACAGACAACACTCCTTGGCGTCCGGTGAGCAACTTACCGGCACGTGATAGCCCTTACGACTGAGAAAACGCCTTAGCACCAAGCGTTGCTCATCGTCGTCGACCACCAATCCCAGTACGCCGCGCACTGCCGGTTTGGCGACATTAGCCGATAACCGGCAGTATTTGCCTAACATGTCCTGCAAGCCATATAAATTAAACGGCTTAAGCAGAAAATCGTTGATCTCCAACCAGGGATGAGAAACATGTTCTAACTCCCTGTCGTCTTCCGCCATCAACACAATGGGGGCTTCAGCAAGCTGCTCATTACGGCGAATCCAGGTCGCCAAGCGCGCCCATTCCATGTCCTGAAGTGCGGCGTCCACCAGAATCAAAGCAGGCTTGATCGTATTGATGAGACGTTGCGCTTCGGCGCCGCTGCGCGCTGACACCAGACGTACGCCCATGTGTTTAAATAATTTGTCGAGCGTAGCATGCAGGTTGTCGGAGCCATCCACCACCATTACAGACTGCGCATCTGGCCTCACGGCTTGTTTGGCCGGCGACATGGCCGCGTGTGGCGCAGATAATTCGGAGTGAGCCGTCGGCTGCAATGTCTCGCTCTGTGAAGAAACCAGTTTACTTGTGGCTGCTGGTGAGGCGTACCCGAGCGTACTCACCCGCAACGCCTCCATCGCACTCATTTCCCAATTGAGCTCATAATTGATCTGGGTTCCATCCCGACCGTCGAAGCGGCCTTTCGCTAATCCAAGCTTTGACATGAGTCTTTTAAACAGACCAGCGTCTTGATGTTTGGAGGACTCGCGTGACATGGGGAAACCCTATATGTAGCATTTAATTGATGCTAATTATCCACTTAGCTAATCACAAAATGTTACATAAGTTTACGACCCAAACAATAAGCCCGAAGGATGATTCACCCCGTTTCACCTAGCCCAAAAAGACTAGACCATTAGCAGAACTGTGATGCAGCAAACAGAAAAACCTAACGCCTATTACTAACCGGCTATTGCAAATGGCGAAACACTTCTTCATCAGGCGCCCGCGACTTGCACCTGATTACGGCCGTTGCGCTTGGCTTTGTACAACGCCTGATCCGCTTTTTCAAACACGCCCTGCACAGTTGCGTCTCCTGAAAACTCACAGACGCCAAAAGACATAGTGATGCGGACTTTTTCATTACGAAAATGAAAGGGTAGACGAGAAATCATCTCGCGGGTTTTATCCATTACTTCCACCGCCACACTGGCTGGCGTCTCCGGCAGTAAAACAACAAACTCTTCGCCGCCGTATCGGGCGATAAAATCCGTTTTACGAATCCTGCGCGACACTTCCTTACCAATCAATTGAATGACTTTATCTCCCGCCAAGTGCCCAAACTTGTCATTGACCTCTTTAAACCGGTCGATATCCGCCACCACAAGCGTCAAAGGGTTGCCGTAACGCCGCCAACGCTCGAACTCATCTCTTACTCGATTTTCATAGGCTTCTCTGTTTGGGAGCGCCGTTAGCGCATCAGTGAGTGCTCTGGCGCGTTCTATTTCCAAGCGCTCGCGCACTTCGCCGGACTCGCTTTCCAATTCCCGCAGGCGATGGTGCAGCAACTCAACTTCTTCACTAAGGCGCGCCTCGCGGTCGGCTTCTTTATGCATAAAGCGATCAATGGAGGAGATCAGAGTATCAAGATTATGCTGAACTGAGCATTTTAGTGAGTCGATATCCGTCGCTCCCCGCACATTCTCCTGCATGGAAGACACTTGCTCGCGCACGCTTTTTTCCAATTCCGCATTGTTATCCCGCGACTCCTGAACATTAGCCTGACTGCCCTGGAGAAAATTCTGAATGCTGGCCAAGCGTTCATCCAACGCCTTAAGAAAGCTCTCGAACTCCCGTTGCCCACGGCCCACCGCTGCGATGGCCAGCGCCGCCACATCATCCAGCGTCGGGGCCAGTTCATACCAATTTAAACCCGCACTTATTTTGTTCTTTAATTTCTCAGAGTCCCCTAACATGTTCGGGGGTAACACTAATTGATCAATCAGGTGATTCAGAGACGTGCAGACATGATCGGCGATAGCGGAAAAGCCTGGCTCAAAATTTTCGCCGTCCAAGTTTGCAGCCGCTGCGTCTTGGCCCACTTCCAATGCATAGCGACTCTCTTCCGGGTCCTGAGGTTGCGGTGACGCCTGCGGGGGCGTTGACTCAGTATCCTCATCCGGATCTTCCTGGGCGACATCTTCGCCGCCGCCTTCACGGTTAGCGAATAGCCGACTTAAGAAACCTTCTTTCTTTTCCTTGCGCCCATCCGTCTCCAGAAACAGCTCCTGCAGCGCAGCGGATTGCAGCTGAGAAAACTCCTTCAATAACTGTGGATAATGCCGTAAATCATCAACTCTGTCCTTAAGCTGCTTGCCGTATTTTTTTAGCTGCTTACGCGCCTCTCGGGACAGGTTCTGCTGCAACAGTTGCTCTATCAGTTCTCCCAAGGCTTCCAGCACGCCGCTGGATATCGCCTGTTTGTGCTGATCCAGAGCCAGCACACGTTTTTCTATGGTTTCCAGTTGCTGATTCAACTCACGAGAGCTGCCGTTTTCCCTCCTCAGGATATTGCGCAGGGCTTCCAGCTCCCGATCCAAATCCTTATCCACGCCTTCCGCCGCCAGACTAACGCGGACAACTATACGCTCCAGAACATGTATGCGCTCTTTGAAGCCAGACTCCAACTGCTCGAATTCATCCAGCTTGTCGAAATACTTTTTTTTCCAACGGTCGTTTTCAGAAGCCATGCAGAAAGGATTTTATTTTTTAGGAAGTTAACAATGCATCTGCGCTTCCAGAACAACCGGAAGCGGAACGTAAAGTAAAGCCAGCATCGAGTGTGCGCCATCTACGCATGCCCGATTCACTATGAGTATAGGCGGTTTCTAAAACATTGAACGCAAACAAAGAGAGGGCGACAAAAACTGGGGACAGGGACAGGTTTATAAAGTCAGCTCAGACAGACGTTTTAATCAGACTTGCGCTTGCGAGCGCGAGGGTGCGCTTTGTCGTAAACCTCCGCCAGATGTTGGAAGTTCAAATGGGTATAGATCTGCGTAGTAGAGATATCGGCATGCCCGAGCAATTCCTGTACGGCTCGCAGGTCGCCACTGGACTCCAATAGATGACTGGCGCAAGAGTGACGAAATAAGTGAGGGTACAAGCGACCACTGAAGCCTTTCTTTTGCGCCCACTGGCGCAGGCGCTCCTGGATGCTGCGGCGGGACAAGCGCGCGCCACGCTGGCTGACGAACACCGCAGGCTCTCCTGCCGCCGCTAGTAAAGCCCTCGCCTGCAACCAGTCTCTCAAGGCGTTGCGCGCTTGACCGCCCACGGGCACCAAGCGTTCCTTACCGCCTTTTCCCAAGACCCTCGCCATCCCTTCACCCAGGTCTAAATGAACCAGATCCAAACCAGCCAGCTCACTTAAACGCATGCCTGAGGTATAGAACAGCTCCGCAATCGCCTGATCGCGTATTTCCAGCTCGTCGTCTTCCACCGGTGTATCCAGCAACTGTTTGGCCTGATCAACATCCATGGTCGCAGGCAAACGTTTAGACATTTTCGGAGCGCGTACGCCATTGGCGGGATTCTCGTATACAAGCCGCTCTCGCAAGAGATACTCATAGAAGCGTCTTACTGTAGACAATAAGCGGTGCAGCGAGCGACTGCCAAGCCCACGTCGATGGAACTCGCTGAGAGCCTGACGCAATTGCGGCGTGTGCAGGTCTTTCCATGTGGTGACGCCGTTGGCGTCGCAGTAGGCGACGACACGTCGCAAATCGCGATTGTAATTACTGACAGTATGTACGGAATAGCGGCGCTCACTATGCAGATAAGCGATGAAGGCCTCTACTTGCGCGGACAAACTCATTGAGCGCTCTCCGTACGATTGATCAGGCGGACAAGCAGCTTTCTTCTATTTGTCCGCAACGACAGGGCTGGCCGCCGCGCAGGCGCATCTATGCGCCTGAGAATTAGCATGCCGATATCATTGCCATATTAATAACGGGCGGGAACGAAAAGCTAATCCGGAAAATGCTCGTCTCCCCAGCCTTCTTTCGCCAGCATTGGCGGCAACATGCGGCTTAAAGACTCACTGATATACGACAAGAAAAGCGAACCCATACCAGTATTGAAATAACGGTCATTACGACTGCCGATACTGAGCATTCCCAGTAAGTCGCCGTATCGGAGGGGAATAACAGCGCACGAAGCAATATCAGCATGGTTGTGTGGGAACAGAACCTGCAACTGCTCAGGCTCAAGCTTTCCGCAAACCGCTTTAGTGCTTTCAAGCAGCTCTTCGCCCAAAGCGTCCGAACACTCTGTCAGCGAGATTGTGGAGACATTACTTACCGGAAAGTCTTTATGTTCCGCAAACAAAATCAGGCTACAGTAGTCCACCTGAAAGTCCCCAGTGAAACTGTCTTCAAGCACTATCACTACTTCATCAAGGGAACGCGCCTCAAGCAGGTTCATCAGCAAACGCTTGCTCTTTTCAAAAAAACGGTCGTTCTGGCGCGCAGTATCGATTAAATCGTAGAGTTGCCGCTCATAGTGATCACGTTGTTCCCGAAACAGGCTGATTTGTCTCTCAACCAGGGAAATCGCCGCGCCGGACCGGTGCGGCAGCCGTATTTCATTGAGCAGTTCTTCATGCTCAACGAAGAAGTTGGGATGCTCACGCAGGTAAGCCGCCACAGCTTCTGCTGTCAGCGCCGCATTTTCGTCACTGCGCTTTGCCTGATTATTCATTCACCACTCCACTGCCGGAACTCTACTTAAGCGCCCATCAGGGCTTGCGAGTTCCGGTTGTATGCCTGACGTTTGTATTAATAGTCCGTCTATTTTATTCCTGTCAGTGTCCCTGCCGAGTTTAAATCCTCACCTGGCCATCAAATACGCGCACCGCCGGTCCAGTCATCATTACCGGATGGCCTTCGCCCTCCCAGCTTATCTTGAGATTGCCGCCGGGCAACTTGATTTCCACCTTGCGGTCCAAAAGTCCGCGCAGCCTTCCCGCCACTACCGCCGCACAGGCGCCAGTGCCGCAGGCCAGCGTCTCTCCCGCTCCTCTTTCGAACACTCTAAGCTTAGCAAAGCGGCGATGAACCACCTGCAAAAAACCAATATTGGCGCGTTCAGGAAAGCGAGGATGATTTTCCAGCGCTTTGCCCAGCTTGTGCACCGGCGCTTTATTGACATCGTCCACGACCAGAACGCCATGCGGATTACCCATGGAAACCGCACTGATCTCATACATCACGCCATTGACTTCAATCGGGTAGGTCGTCTGCTGCGCCTCGGCGGTAAAAGGAATTTCCGCCGGCGACAGTCTTGGAGCGCCCATATCCACCGTCACTAGGCCGTCCTTGTTGACGATAAGCTCGATAACGCCCTTCTTGGTTTCTACGCGGATATTTTTCTTGTTAGTCAAACGGTTTTCTTTCACAAAGCGCGCAAAACAGCGGGCGCCATTGCCGCATTGCTCCACTTCAGAGCCATCGGCATTGAATATCCGATATCTGAAATCCACATCGGGACGTCCTGGGGGTTCAACGATCAACAACTGATCGAAGCCCACGCCAAAGTTGCGATCAGCCAGTCGACGCACTTGCTCTGGACGAAAATGCGCATGCTGGGAAATGAGATCGACAACCATAAAATCGTTGCCCAAACCATGCATTTTGGTGAACTTTATTAACATTTCAGCTCACTTTTATGCAGGTTTTACCGAAGCGCTCTCCGGCAGCGCGCACTCTCCCGCGAACAACTCCTCGATCGTTTCGCGACGACGCACGAGGTAATGCTTGTCGCCATCCACCATCACCTCAGCGGCGCGACCGCGAGAATTGTAGTTGGAACTCATAACGAAACCATAAGCCCCTGCGGAGCGCACCGCCAGCAGGTCGCCCGGTTTCAGATTCAAAAGGCGCTCTTTGCCGATGAAGTCCCCCGTTTCACAGACCGGTCCGACAATATCATAACGCGCTTCTTTGCCTTCGCTGTGCTGCTGTACCGGCACGATATTCTGCCAGGCGCCGTACAAGGACGGGCGGATCAGATCGTTCATGGCCGCATCGACAATGGCGAAGTCTTTATGTCCGTTATATTTCAGATACTCCACGCGGGTGACCATCAAGCCAGCGTTAGCGGCGATAGAGCGGCCCGGCTCCAGCACCAGGGTCAGACCGCTGCCCTTCAGGCGCTCCATGACAGCGCGTGCGTACTCGTTGGGATGCGGAGGCGTCTCCTGGTTATAGGTGACGCCCAGACCACCGCCCAGATCCAAGTGCTTAAGACGAATGCCTTCGCTGCGCAATGTTTCAATGATATTCAGCACTCGCTCCAGCGCATCCAGAAACGGGCTGATCTGAGTGAGCTGCGAGCCGATATGGCAGTCAATGCCAATGACATCCAAGTGAGGCGACGCCGCAGCGGTGCGGTATAGCTCCAGCGCCTCGTTAATGCTGACGCCAAACTTGTTTTCTTTTAGCCCAGTGGAAATGTAAGGATGCGTCTGAGGATCTACATCCGGATTGACGCGGATGGAGATTGGCGCTTTTTTGCCCATATCCGCGGCGACCTGTTGCAGCCTTTCCAGCTCAGGAGCGGACTCCACATTGAAGCAATGCACGCCGACTTCCAGCGCGCGGCGCATCTCATGTCCCAGCTTACCAACGCCGGAGAAGACTATTCGCTCCGCCTTGCCGCCGGCTGCAAGAACCCGCTCCAGCTCCCCGATGGAAACAATGTCGAAGCCAGCTCCAAGGCGCGCCAGCACATTCAGCACCGCCAGGTTGGAATTGGCTTTGACGGCATAGCAAATCATGTGAGGATAGCCGTCCATCGCTGTCTGATAGGCTTTCAAATGCCGTTCCAGCGTGGCCCGGGAATAGATGTAACAAGGCGTGCCGTAATGCTCGGCGATTTCCTGTACGGAAAGATCTTCAGCAAAGAGCTGATGATTGCGATATTCAAAGTGGTCCATAGGTCAACTCAAGCTGCGGAACGGGCGTCGCTCTGACTTCTGACGACGCATGGGCCGGACCTGATCCTGGCGGGGTTAAAACCCCGACGGCGCTTTCAACTCGATGCGGACGTCCCCGCTCCGCCATGTCTGCTGATCAGGCATCTGTAAAGGACCTTTCTGACCACAGGACATTAACCAAGTAGAAGCGTATACCAACAAGATCACGCCGATTGCGCGCATAGCCCATCCCGGAATTAATCAAATTCCGCCAGTATAACGGCGCAGTAACACAATAGAAACAGTCCTGAACACAATAGAATCGCCGCCGGGCGATGGCGTAAGGGCGGAATTAAATGCCGCCGCGAAAATGACCGGCTCAGCTCCCCTATCTGGCTGCGGCGGGATTTATATCAGACAGCATCGCCGCGCCTCCTTCGGAGCGGGCCGCACGCACTTCCCTCTCCAGCACGACCTTATATTGCAGATATTGAGTGGTTTGCAGATGGCTTTGATACTCTTCACGCTCCAGGTCGTGGGGAAGGCTGAGATCAATGATATAGCCAGGTAAGGCGGCGCTGTTACGAAAGCGACTGTTCAAATAATGCGCCAGCGCCGCCGCCACCCGACCGCCGTGCTCCAGCACCGTGAACTCTTTTTGTTCGCAATAGAGATTAAAATCCAGTTCACGGCCATTCTCGTAGGCGCCGATCGCCTGTATTTCAACATAATCGCCAAACCCCTTATGAATACTGATATCCCGCTTTTCAGTCCGGCACTCCGGCTTGCCTGGCTGCAATTGATAGAACTCCACCTCCAGGAATCCAGCACCGCCATCCGTCAGGGAGTCGTGCATCTGCTTACGCTCCTGCACGCCCAGCAAAAACTGTTTCAATGACCCCAACAACACATTAAGGTCAGCCCCGAACTCCCGATATACCAACAGTGAGCCTTTCTCATCCACTACATATATATCGGTAATACGCCCCTGACTCAGGTAGAACACCTGCACTGCGTGAGGGCGCATGCGAGTGAACACAGCGCGCAAGACATCTTCGCTCAACGCGTAATCATCCACGACAATCGAGCTGTAGTGTTTTTGCGGCTGCGCCAGAAACTCACACAGACCGACGTAATCCTCCAGCGCGGTGAACCTTGGCTGATCGTCGACAAATTGAAGTACAAAGTAGCGGTCTTCCATTTGCAAAATATAACGGCTCCGCGCGCGCGCTTTGACGCTGAAGAAACAGGAAACCACTTGCTGAAACAACTGGCTGACCCGTTGCGCGATCGCCCCCGCCCGAGTGGGGCAATAACAGAGCACGGATAGCTGCGGCAAACCCTCGCCGAACTGCTCACTCTCGGCCAGGGCGGCGAGGTAGTTTTTCAGGCACTGCACCAGGGTGTCGCCGGACTCATAACGCTGCACCATCACTTCATTCCAGCTATTGATGATGACCTGATCCAGCGTCACCACCAGATTGGCCCGTTCAGAGGCGTAACCCAGCGCATCGTTACGGTTGCTGAGCTTATGCAGACCGCGGCGGCTCAGGTCCGCCATGGGATCAACGCCTACATTCACGTAGACCAGGGAAGCCCGGAGTCTGGCTTTGGCGCGATAATCCTGTTGCGTCACTGGCGGTAAAGGCAAACTTATCAGTGAGCGCACACTGGCGATGATTTGTTGCAGTTCATATTGAGAGGCGTGACTATCTCCCGCCGCCAGACTAACGCTGCCGCCTGTGTCCAACAAGCCGTTGCAGTACGCCCAGACAATCAGTTCAATCAAGCTGTTAGAGCGTTTAACCGCAGGATTGAATGCAGCCTCCATCGGATTGGACAGGTTTCGATACAACAGCCAGCCATTGCCCGTCGCGCCAACAGCCTGGCTGCTGAGATGATGGAACGCCAGATTATCCTCCGACAGGTTTGGAGCAATGCCAGGGTTAATCATCTCGACCTTGCCGGCCTTGCGCTGGAAAGCCGCATAGAGCTTACGCCCCAGCAGATTAATATCACGGGCGCTGATCGCCGCCGCCAGCCCTTTTTCCCGCGCATAGGAGGACAGAAACCGGTAACAGCCGGTCAGCTCATTAACCACTGCGCGCTTTTCCTGAATCACCTGGTCCACTTTCCAAGCGGAGCGGCCGTCAAGATAGCGGAACTCCCGCTCAGACCATTCCCATTCATGAGTCAGCTTTTCCATAACTTTGCGACGCCAGGACTTTTCCCTTTCCGGAACGAAAGCAGACAGGCGCTCGCCAATTTTCAAATAAAAGCTGCGCCGCACCAGCTCCAGGCGCCCTTGCTCACGCCGGGCCTGCAGTGACTGCTCAAGGCGGCGGTACACCATGACATAGGGATCTAGTTCATCAGGGTCGAGCGTATCCGCGAAGACCGCCTGCTTGTAGGCCAGACTCAGGTTGGGCAGCGTATCCTCGTCCTTGGCGTATGATTCCACCAGCATCAGTTTCAGCACCGACTTATAAGGGGAGTCGATTCCTTTATAAAGCTGCCACATACCAGCGCCGACAAACTCGTTGGGTGGTATCCGGGCGCAGCCGCCAAAGTCGATATAGTCCTTGGGTTTGATAAAACGTTTCTCTAATAGAAGCCCCGCCAATTCAGCGTAATTCGCCTCCTGGTCTGGTGGAATCAACCACCATAATGGATAAGCGCCCCCCAACCAGATGCCGGTGCGGTAAAACTCATCCAGTAACAGATAATGCTGAGCGGTGCCGCAATCTTCAGAGTCGGCGGAAGCCTCCTGACGCCCATTGCGAAACGCCTCCGCATCCATCAAAAAGATGTGCATTTCGGACCCCATGTCCATGGCCCATCGACACACCAGGTCCGCTTTGCGTTGCAATTCCGTTACAGCTGCAGTCCCCAGATCCGATCGATGACACAGCCAGACATCAAAGTCGCTGCCGCCGGAGTGCGCGATCGTCCCCGTGCTGCCCATTAAATAAAGGCTGGTGATGTCCCCATGATGTCGCGTCGGCTCCCGATAATTAAAGGAGCGGCTAAGACGTTGCGCCTGCGCAACGACGCTCTTGTCCGGCTCATAGTTAACTAGACGGTGTGGAGTGGTGCGAGAAACATAACCTGGCAACAAGGGATGATTGACATGGAACAGAAGGGGCAAAAGCTCCAATACAACCTGCTGCCTTGGCGTCAACGCCAAACGGGTGCGCTGCAAACGATGCTCAACTAGCGTGACAAAACGCTGACACAGCGTTTTCAAGACTTTGCGGTCCACGCCTTCGGTGTAGTCGGGATTTAAGCTGCGCCGGTAACTCATGCATAGAGTATAGCGGGGGCGGCGCAATGCGTTTGCGACAGTCAGTATTTATTAGGCAAAGGAATGTTAAGGCCCGGGTCGGTTAAAGCACCCGGGCGAAACCGCAATCGAACGCGGGAGTTTTACATCTCAGTGTTGCGTTTGAGCCATTCCCGCGTGCGGGCCACCGCAGCGCGCACCTGCGCCGGCGCCGTACCGCCAATGTGGTTACGGGCGTTAACGGAGCCTTCCAGCGTCAATACCTCGAACACATCCGCATCAATATCCGTGCTGAACTGGCGCAGCTCCTCCAGGCTCATTTCGCTCAAGTCTCTGCCGCTGGACACACCCAGCGCCACCGCTTTACCGACAACTTCATGGGCGTCGCGGAACGGCAAACCTTTGCGCACAAGATAATCCGCCAGATCCGTTGCGGTGGAGAAACCGCGGCGCGCCGATTCCGCCATGGCGTCACGATTGACCGATACCGCCGGCATCATGTCGCCATAGGCTTTCAGGCAGCCTTTGACCGTATCGATGGCGTCGAACAGCGGCTCTTTATCTTCCTGATTGTCTTTGTTGTACGCCAGCGGCTGGCTTTTCATCAACATCAACAGGCTGATGAGGTGTCCGCTCACACGACCGCTCTTGCCACGAATCAGTTCAGGCACGTCCGGATTTTTCTTCTGCGGCATGATGGAGGAGCCCGTGCAAAAGCGATCCGGCAGGTTGATGAAGTTGAACTGCGCGGACGTCCACAATACCAGCTCTTCAGAGAAACGGGACAGGTGCATCATCAGCAAGCTGGCGAAGCTGCAGAACTCAATGGCGAAATCACGATCGCTGACCGCATCAAGAGAGTTCTCCGCCGGCCCATTGAAGCCCAGCAATTCGCTGGTGTACTGACGATCGATCGGATAAGTCGTGCCCGCCAGAGCGGCCGCGCCCAACGGCGAGACGTTGAAACGCTCTCGGCAGTCCAACAAACGGCTGAAGTCGCGCTTCAACATCTCCGCCCAGGCCAGCATGTGGTGGCCAAAAGTTACCGGCTGCGCAGTCTGTAAGTGAGTGAACCCGGGCATAATGGCGTCCGCTTCGCGCTCCGCCAGATCAGCCAGGGCGGCGATCAAACGCAAAAGGTCAGCGGCGATGACATCGACCTCATCGCGCAAATACAGACGAATATCCGTCGCCACCTGATCATTACGCGAGCGACCGGTATGCAGCTTTTTACCGGTAACGCCGATTTTCTGGGTCAGGCGCGCTTCGATGTTCATGTGCACGTCTTCCAGTTTGACCGACCATTCAAATGCGCCGGCTTCGATTTCCGCTTCAATTTCACGCAAGCCATTGATGATCTGGTCGCGCTCTTCTTCAGTCAGCACCCCGACTTTGGCCAGCATGGTGGCGTGAGCGATGGAGCCGCGGATGTCGTGATGATACATGCGCCTGTCGAAGTCCACGGAGGCCGTGAAACGTTCTACGAAGGCGTCGGTGGCTTCTGTGAAGCGGCCGCCCCAGAGCTTATCGGTAGTGTCCTGCTTTGTCATGATGGTCAAGTTGCCTCATACTTGGAAATGATTCGAAGCGCACGGAACCCATGCCCAACCTGTGGCATGATAGGTAAAGGCCCGCGATTATAACAGTTTCCCGCGCTCTGTAGACATGCAAGGCGACGGGTCGGGGCGTTTGTATTCGCCAACCAGCTTTGACGACATGAAAATGGAGCAGTCCCCCAAGTCTTCCCACCCGCCAGGGGTGTTTTTACCAGAGCTTTGCAATGTTCAAGCGGTCCTCTTGATGGTGATCGCTACGGGGCTATGCGCGTTGTTGTTTACGCTTATCTATGCGGGCCCCGGCCATTTCGATTGGGACTATTTCGCCCTGACCTCCCTATTCATGCTCTGGGTAGTGCTGACCAGCGCGCTGATTCTTTGCCGTCTGCGCATACTCGGCGCAGGCTGGAGTATGTCCCGCCAAGCACTGATCGCCTATCTGATAGCGCCGTCGATTACGCTGGTCTACGCCATACTCGCTAACGCCCTGTTCCGCAAAGGCGCGCTGGAAGAGCCCGGCTCGGGCTTCTGGTTCGTGGTGCAGGCAGTGGCGATCAGCGCCATTTTAACCGGCATCATCCTGCGTTATTTCTATCTACAGCATCTCTGGCACCTGCAACAGAAATCGGAGCTGGAGTCTCGGGTACAGGCGCTACAGGCGCGTATCCGCCCGCACTTCCTGTTCAACAGCATGAACTCTATCGCCGGACTGATCCCCATCAACGCCAACGAGGCGGAGGAGGCGGTGCTGGACCTGGCCGAGTTGTTTCGGGCGGCGTTGAAAGAATCTTCGTCTCTTGCTCCGCTAAAGGAGGAGCTGGCGCTGTGCGAACGCTATCTGCGCATTGAACAACTCCGTCTCGGCGAGCGACTGACCGTAAAGTGGGACATGCGCAATATCTCCGACGCGGCCCGAGTGCCGCCACTGAGCATCCAGCCCTTAGTGGAAAACGCAGTTTATCATGGCGTGCAGCCTTCAGCAGAAGGCGGCCTCATCACCATCACCGCCTACGAACAAGGGTCCTGGCTGTACGTATTGATCAGCAACCCTGTCCATAACGGAGACCCAGGCCAGGAGCACAAAGGTAATCGCATCGCCATGCAAAATATACGCAGCCGCCTGCAGGCGTTTTTCGGCGATCAGGCCGTGCTGAAAACCAGTCAAATGGACGGCCGCTTTACCGCCACCATGCGCGCGCCTTTACATAAAAAAGCCTGAGCGGTTAAAACATGCAATACTTCAAATACACAAACAAGACATGACGAAAGTTATCATCGTCGACGACGAACCCCTCGCCCGAGAGCGCTTGAAGCGCCTATTGCTGGACACCCACTACAACGTCTGTGCGGAGGCCGCTGGCGGCGATGAGGCGCTGGAGCGCATTCGCATCCACACCCCGGATATCGTTCTGCTTGATATTCGCATGCCCGGAAAAGACGGACTGGAAGTGGCGGCGGAGCTGGCGCAACATCCCCAGCCTCCCGCAGTGATATTCACCACTGCCTATGATGAGTACGCCATCCAAGCGTTCCGGGTGCGCGCGCAGGACTATTTGCTCAAGCCCATTCGCCGGGAAGATCTGATGCGCGCCTTGCAAAACGCGACACAAGTAAATCGCGCCCAACTGCAAAATCTGAAGCAGGAGCTCAACGGACAGGACGAAGAGCCAGCGGTGGTCTGCCGTAGTAGTCGTGGCATGGAGCGTATAAAAATCAGCGACATTCTCTATTTGCAAGCCGAACACAAGTATGTGACGGTGTTTCATACACAGGGGGAGACGCTCAGCGATCAGCCGCTAAAAGAGCTGGAGCACGCCCTGCATCCCCACTTTTTGCGTATCCACCGCAATACGCTGATCAACCGCCACTACATAGAAATGCTGCAGCGACGTCACGACGGCCATTACGAAGTGCGTCTGCGCGGGTTGGCGGAGCCGCTACAGGTCAGTCGGCGTCTGGTGACCGAGGTCAAACAATTTTTGGCGCAGCCGACCTGATCGCCCTCCGGCAAAGACAAGCGACTGGAAAATGAGTATGCTAGCGCCTGCAGTTGGATTTATGTGTAATTTCAACTGACTTTTTCGCCGGATACGACATAAATAGCGCAATTTTAAACTATGCCGAAACAGCAACTTGTGATCGCCACTCGTCAAAGCGCGCTCGCGCTATGGCAGGCGGAGCACGTCAAGCAACGCCTTGAAGCGTTGCACCCCGGATTGACCGTTGAACTACTCGGATTGACCACCAAAGGCGATATCATACTGGATACGCCGCTCGCCAAAGTCGGTGGCAAAGGGCTCTTCGTCAAGGAGTTGGAGACAGCCATGCTGGAGGGACGCGCTGATATCGCCGTGCACTCCATGAAAGATGTGCCCATGGAATTCCCCCCCGGACTGGGCCTCGGGGCGATTCTGGAGCGGGAAACCCCAACCGACGCCTTCGTCAGCAACCAGTACGCCAGCCTGGACGAGCTTCCTGAAAGCGCTGTCGTAGGCACTTCCAGCCTGCGTCGCCAATGTCAACTTGCCGAGCGACGACCGGACTTGAAAATCGTTTCCTTGCGCGGCAACGTAAATACGCGTCTGGCCAAGCTCGACGCCGGTGAATTTGACGCCATCATCCTCGCTTCATCCGGCCTCAAGCGCCTGGGCTTTTCCGATCGCATCCGCGAAGAGCTTGCGCCGGAAGTCAGTTTACCTGCGGTCGGACAGGGCGCGCTTGGCATTGAGTGTCGCCTCGACGACCCCGAAGCCATGGCGCTTATCGCCCCGTTGCAGCATGCGGAAACCACCTCACGGCTGTCCGCGGAAAGGGCCATGAATCATCGTTTGCAAGGGGGCTGCCAAGTCCCCATCGCCGGTTATGCGGAAGTGATTGGCGACCACATGAAAATACGCGGCTTAGTAGGCAGCCCGGACGGCGCGCAAGTGCTTCGGGACGAAGTAGAAGGGCCTGTCGCGGCAGCGGAAAACCTTGGCCGGGAGTTGGCCGAGCGTCTATTGCAACAAGGAGCAGGAAAAATTCTGGAAGCCGTGTATGGAAACCACTCTTAGTCAGGAGCTGAGCGGCCTCAGAGTGCTGTTGACCCGCCCTCAGGGAGAAAACGATTCTTTGCGCGCGCTGCTGGAGCAAAGCAGCGCGGAAGTTCGGGAATTACCGGCCATCGCCATTGAGCCATTACCCGAAACACAAGCCATAAAAGACTGCATCCTCGACCTGGATCGCTATACTCATGTGATCTGCGTAAGTAAGCATGCATCGCGTCTGTTACTGGAGTTAATAGACGCTTACTGGCCGCAAACGCCTCAGGGCGTGCGCTGGTTCGCTATCGGCGACAGCAGCGCAGCGCCGCTGCGTAACTACGGATTAACGGTGAGCACGCCTGAGCAAGGCGCCGCCAGCGAAGACCTGCTGCAACACGCAGACCTGCAGGCGCGCAGCCATGAAGAGCCGCCCATGCGGGTGTTGATCGTAAAAGGTTGCGGCGGACGCGAGCTGTTGGCGGAAACCATGCAGGAACGCGGCGCACAGGTCGCCACCCTGGATCTATATGAGCGTAAAACGCTGGAATATGATCCGAATGAGTTAAACGAAGCCCTCAAGCAATGGCGTCCAGAGGTCATCGTCACGTTGTCCGGCGAGACTTTGCTGCACCTTTGCCAGTTGGGCCAGAATATCGGTTACGCCTGGGGCGACACGCTGTTCGTCATCCCCAGCGCCAGAGTCGCCACCCTGGCGCAAGAGAACCGTCTGAATTACAAAATCGCGCCGGAGTTATCCGACGAGGCCTTACTGGCCCTCCTCAAAACGGCATGTTAACCCTTCTTTAGTTAAGAAGGATCGCCGTTGTCTGCAGGCGCGTTGATTACTTAGATTACTGGGTAGGAACGAGTGTGACGGAAGAAGCAAAACCAAACAAACCAGAACAGCCGGAGCAGGATAAAGCCGCTCTGGAACAGGAGCCCGCGACGTCTCCTGAACCCGGAATGGACCCCGCCAACGCCAAGGACAGCCCCGCAGAAACCACGCCTGACGCAGGCTTATCCGCCTCATTTACTTTGTCTCGGTCGGCAATCAATCCAGAGAAAGAGGACGCGGAAGCGCCTCAAGCCGCGTCCGCCGCTCCCGAACAGGAACCGCCATCAACCACAGCGGAAGTTCCTGTCAATGAACCACCTCCCACACCAGTACCGCCGCCACAGTTTCCACCGCCGCCCGCAACACCACCCGTAGCGGCTAAAACCCCCAAAACCTGGCCTTTGTGGCTGGCGATTCTAGTTCTGTTGGCAGTCATAGGCGTTGGCGCCGGTTGGTTTTGGACTTACATGCAAACCTGGCAAGCCAAGCTGGACCGCGCGATGGACCAAAGTCAGGCGGGTGAGCGTCTTGCAGACGAAGTGGGCCGACGCTATCAGGATCGCCTGGACAAACTGGACGCCGCCGTCGCCAAACAGCGTGAGAGTCAGGCCCAGTTGCAGCAGATGATGGACCAGACCGCGAGAAATCTGCTGAGCAAAGGCGAGACCGGCCGGGTCGACTGGCTGTTCGCCGAAGCCGAATATCTGCTGCGTCTCGCCAATCAGCGTCTGCATATGGAAAAAGACTACGTCGGCTCCCTCGCCATTTTACAGGCCGCCGACCAAGTGCTGGCGGAAACCAAAGAAGTCGCCGCCTATCCTGTACGCAAGGCTTTAGCGGAGGAAATCGTCAGCCTGCAGGCGATCGCGGATATTGACCGTCAAGGCATCTATCTGCGCCTGGAAGCATTGATCAATCAAGTGGAAAACCTGGATCAGCGTCTGTTCCTGAAAGACACTATGATGCTGAGCGACAACCCGGTTCCCGAAGAAGCGCCGACGCCTAGTGGAGAAAGCCACTGGTACGACAGCGTATTGGCGTCCATGGGCAAACTGGAAAAGTACTTTTCCATTCGCCGCTTGGATGCTCCCGTGGAGCCACTGCTGGCGCCAGAACAAATTTACTACCTGCGCCAGAATCTGCGCATGATGCTGGAACAGGCGGAACTCTCACTGCTGGAGAAAAACCAGGACGTTTACGTTCACAGTCTGGAAAAAGCGGAAAAATGGGTGGCGGACTATTTCGTCACCAACAACGCCTCCGCCAAAGCCTTGTTGGACAACCTGCAACAGCTCAAGAAAGAGCCTATCGATCCGGAATTACCGGATATCTCGACTTCCTTGCGGATGCTGAAGAACCTGATGGAGTCCCTGTACAAGCGCGGCGGTAAACCTGCAACTGGCGCGCTCTCCGTGGATGACAAGGAGCTGGCCTCATGAATTTCTATGCGCTGGTGCTGCTGATATCCCTCGCCATCGGCGTGGCGCTGGGCTTTTTAGTGCAATTGGACGCAGGTTACGTGCGTGTTTCGTGGCTCAACTGGCTAGTGGAGACCAACGTATGGATCGCTCTCGCACTTCTGGTCGGGTTTTATTTTGCTCTGCACTATCTATTCAGGACACTGTCGACCACTCTCGCTGTCAGAGCCGGCTGGCGGCAATGGCGCAAGAAACGCAAGTACAGCCGAGCGCAGCAGCATACCATTCGCGGCTTGTTACATTACGCAGAGGGCAACTGGAAACAGGCGCAGAAGTTTTTATCCGGCAGCGCGGAACAATCCGACACCCCTCTGATCAACTATCTTGCCTCCGCGCAGGCCGCCAACGAATTGGGCAATGAAAAAGAAAGCGACTTATTTCTGAAGAAAGCGTTCGACAACACGCCTGGCGGCGACGTCGCCATCGGCGTAACTCAGGCGCAATTGCAGCTGGCGCGAGGGCAGTTGGAACAGTGCTTATCCACCCTGCTGAATCTGCGCAAAAAAACGCCTCATCACCCGTTCGTACTGAAGTTGTTGCAGCAGGTTTACACCCGTTTGAACGACTGGCAGAAGATGAGCGAGATCTTGCCGGAGTTGCGTAAGTACAAGGTGCTGAAAGACGACGAGGTGGAAAAGCTGGAGTTGGAAACCTGGCTTAATCTACTACGTCAGGCCTGTGACGAAGCGCTACGGGTGCGTAAAGGCGAGTTCAACAGCGAGCCCCTGAACGCAATCTGGGACCGCATGCCCGCTAACCTGCGTAAGAACCCCCACGTCATCTATGCGTATGCGTCGCAACTGATGCGACTTGGCGCTGGCGGTCAGGCGGAAACCCTCCTGCGTAAAGCGTTGAAACAGCATTGGAGCGACATTCTGATTGATCTGTATGGGCAGATCGCTGGAGCAAATGTAGCAGAGCAATTGCTGTCTGCGGAGCACTGGCTGAAAGAGCGTCCCAACGACGCAGGCCTACTGCTGGCTTTGGGGAGACTTTGCCTGAGAAATGAGCGCTGGAGTAAAGCGAAAGAGTATTTTGAAGCGAGCTTGAAGCTGAAACGTCGCCGGGAGACTTACTATGAGTTAGCGCGCCTGTTAGCCGCGATGGGCCAGCCTCAGGCCAGCAATGAATATTTCATGCACGCTCTACAAGACAGCGCCAAGCTCCCAGACCTGCCTACGCCAAAGTCACAACGCCGCAGCGCTTGAACCGACGCAGCCCAGGGCTAGCCCCTGGGCGCATACTCCAGCACATCTGAAAAGAACTGTTCGGCAGGCAGCCCCAGCGGCGCCAATGCATCCATCGCCGTATACACCATCGTCGGTGAGCCGCTGACATAGACCAGACTGTTATCCCAATGGCGTCTTTCAGCCAGCACGGCGCGCACCAGCTCAGCATGGTGGCCCTGCCATTCATTGTCGCGGTTGTCCGCTGTGACAGGGATGAAAGAGACATTTTCATGGTGTTCCGCCCAGCTTTCTGGAAGAGAACGCAAATACATTTCCTGCGCCTGCCTTACCCCCCAATAAACTGAAAGCTTGCGATCAAACCCCTGCGCCAGCAAATACTCAGCGATGGACTTGATCTGCGCGAACCCAGTACCGGCGGCGATCAGCGTTACGTCCATATCGGGCGCGCCGGAGACCAAACACTTACCCAGAGGCAGGCGGGCGCGCACCACTGATTCTGAAGTCAGATATTGATATATAGCCAGGGCGTTGCGACTTTCCTGATGAACCTGGATATGCAGCTCCACCTCGCGGCTTCCCGGCGCATTAGCGATGGAAAAGAAAGCGGCCTCAACGCCAGGCGCCAACAGCTCCAGATATTGGCCAGCGAAGAATTCCGGCAATCCGCCAGCAGGCGCAAGCAGTTGCACCTGGTGCACATCGTCAGACAGCGCGGTGACCGCCTTGATTTGAAACGCCAGTGTTTTTGTTTCCAATTCGTTTGGTCCCCAAATCCGTCTTAATTCAAACTCACAATCGCCCGCAGGCGTCGCTTTGCATAGTAATACATCGTCCACGCCCAAGCGCCGACGCCCAGAATCCCCCGCCGCCCCCACAACGTTCCCTTTCAGGAGCCTGGCGGCGCAGACATGGCACACGCCATTATCACACGCATGGGGAATCTTGTATCCCTGCCGGATCGCCGCCGCCAAAACCGTCTCGCCTTCCCGCACGTCAAATTCGTGACCGGAAGGATAAAAACTCAGGCGGTGGGACATCGCCGCGGCCTTAGTCAATGCCCAATTGCGACCAAAGGTCGTCAACGCGGGCTTTAACGTCTGCATCCATTTGGATGGTGCGGCCCCATTCACGCTGCGTCTCTCCAGGCCACTTATTGGTGGCGTCCAGCCCCATTTTGGAGCCCAGCCCTGATACTGGTGAAGCGAAGTCCAGATAATCAATAGGCGTATTCTCCACCATGATGGTGTCACGCGCCGGATCCATTCGCGTGGTGATGGCCCAGATCACATCTTTCCAGTCCCTGGCGTTGACGTCGTCGTCGGTGACGATCACGAACTTGGTGTACATGAATTGACGCAGGAACGACCAGACCCCCATCATCACCCGCTTGGCGTGGCCAGGGTACTGTTTCTTCATAGTCACCACCGCCAGACGATATGAGCACCCCTCCGGGGGTAGATAAAAGTCGACAATTTCTGGAAACTGCTTCTGCAAAATGGGCACGAAAACTTCATTCAGAGCCACGCCCAACACTGCTGGCTCATCGGGAGGCCGTCCAGTGTATGTGCTGTGATAAATCGGCTTCTTCCGTTGCGTGATACGCTCAACAGTAAACACTGGGAAACGGTCGACTTCGTTGTAGTAACCTGTGTGATCGCCAAAAGGGCCTTCCGGGGCCATTTCTCCCGGATGAATGACTCCCTCCAGCACGATCTCCGCACTGGCGGGGGCCTGGAGATCACTGCCAATGCAACGCACCACTTCCGTCTTATTGCCCCGCAACAAACCTGCGAAGGCATATTCGGAAAGTGTATCCGGCACTGGCGTCACCGCCCCCAGAATGGTGGCCGGGTCCGCTCCCAAAGCCACCGCGACAGGGAACGGCTCCATGGGGTGAGCTTCTCTCCATTCCCGATAGTCCAATGCGCCTCCCCGATGCGACAACCAGCGCATGATCAACTTGTTGCGGCCAATCAGCTGCTGTCTATAGATGCCCAGATTTTGCCGGGTCTTATTGGGTCCACGCGTAATCACCAGCGGCCAGGTCACCAATGGACCGGCGTCGCCCGGCCAGCAGGTTTGAATCGGGTATTGATAGAGGTCGACATCATCGCCTTCGATGACCACTTCCTGACTCGGCGCGGAGCTGACTTCTTTCGGCCCCATATTCAGCACTTGCTTGAATATGGGCAATTTACTCCAAGCGTCCCGTAGACCTTTAGGCGGCTCCGGCTCTTTCAAAAATGCCAGTAACTTGCCGATTTCCCGCAAGCTATCGACGCTTTCCGCGCCCATACCCAACGCTACCCGGCCAGGCGTACCAAACAGATTGCCGAGAACAGGGATGGAGTAACCCCGGGGATTTTCAAACAACAAAGCAGGGCCTTCACGCCGGAGCGTACGGTCGCATATTTCGGTCATTTCCAGGTGAGGGTCGACTTCCGCGGTGATGCGCTTCAGCTCGCCGCGTTGCTCCAATATACGGATGAAGTCTCGCAGATCTCGGTATTGCAGACTCATAAGATTCGATTTAGACAGGCTGGGTCGATGGATTCATAGGCGCACAATATAGGCGCAGCGGATAAAAGAAAACCCCTGCGCCGGCTGGCGACAGGGGCTTAAACTCATCTCAGGTCCGCCATGCACTTAGCGCTTTTTCATGGCCTGGAAGAATTCGTCGTTGGTCTTGGTGTCCTTCAACTTATCAAGCAGGAATTCCACCGCAGCGATATCGTCTTCCATAGAATGCAGCAGCTTGCGCAAGATCCACACTCTTTGCAGTTCTTCCTCAGACATCAGCAGCTCTTCACGGCGCGTGCCGGAGCGACGGATGTTAATCGCAGGGAAGACGCGCTTCTCAGAAATTCTGCGGTCCAAGTGCACTTCCAGGTTACCGGTGCCTTTGAACTCTTCGTATATCACTTCGTCCATTTTGGAGCCAGTGTCGATCAGCGCCGTGGCGACGATGGTCAGGCTGCCGCCTTCCTCGACATTCCGCGCCGCGCCGAAGAAGCGCTTGGGACGCTCCAGCGCATGGGCGTCCACACCACCGGTCAGTACTTTGCCGGAGGATGGGATTATGGTGTTGTAAGCGCGCGCCAGACGAGTAATGGAATCCAGCAGAATCACTACGTCTTTTTTGTGCTCAACCAGACGCTTGGCTTTTTCAATAACCATCTCAGCAACCTGAACGTGACGGGCCGGCGGCTCGTCAAAGGTGCTCGCCACTACCTCACCGCGTACGGTGCGCTGCATCTCGGTCACCTCTTCAGGGCGCTCGTCGATCAGCAAAACCATTAAATGCGTTTCGGGATTGTTGCGGGTGATGGACTGGGCGATGTTCTGCATGAGGAGGGTTTTACCGGCTTTCGGTGGGGACACGATCAAACCGCGCTGACCTTTACCGATAGGCGCGACCAAGTCCAGAATACGCGCTGATAAATCTTCCGTACTGCCATTGCCGGCTTCCAGACGCAAACGCTCCTGTGGGAACAAAGGCGTCAGGTTCTCAAAAAGGATTTTGTTGCGGGCGTTTTCAGGTTTGTCGAAGTTGATTTCATTCACTTTCAACAGTGCGAAATAACGCTCGCCGTCTTTCGGCGGTCGAATCTTACCGGCGATAGTATCGCCTGTTCTTAGGTTGAAACGGCGGATTTGACTGGGTGAGACGTAGATGTCGTCAGGACCAGCCAGATAAGAACTGTCCGCGGAACGCAAGAAGCCGAAGCCGTCCTGCAGGATTTCCAGAACGCCATCGCCATAGATGTCTTCACCGCTTTTGGCGTGTTTTTTCAGAATACCGAAAATCACATCCTGCTTGCGGGAGCGAGCCATATTTTCCAGGCCCATTTCTTCAGCGATGGTTAATAGCTCAGGAACGGGTTTCTTTTTTAATTCAGTAAGATTCATAGGATCGAAAAACAGTTGACCTGATTGGAGAGGGTTAGGTTATAGATGGAAGAGTTTATCGTTTTACTTATTAATCAGCGAAAGGAGGATTATCGCCAAAAAGTTGAAAGCAAAATCAGTATAGGTTGAATTATAGCCTTCGTCCAGAAAATTACGCGCATTTTGAGCAGGGGTCAAACCCCCGCTCACAGAAGGCGTATATTAAAGGTTGCTGTCCAGGAACGCCGTCAACTGGGACTTGGATAACGCGCCTACTTTGGTCGCATCTACGGCGCCATTTTTGAACAACATCAGCGTTGGAATGCCGCGAATGCTGAACTTGGGCGGAGTCTTTTCGTTTTCGTCGATATTCAGTTTGCAGATCTTCAGACGATCGCCATATTCTTCCGCGATCTCTTCCAGCACAGGCGCAATCATTTTACAGGGACCGCACCACTCAGCCCAGTAATCCACCAGCACAGGGCCGTCGGCCTTCAAGACTTCGCTATCAAAAGAGTCATCAGTTACGTTAACAATTCGGCTGCTCATTATTTAATCCTGGCTAAGAGGTGAATGCTATTACCGACTACTATATAAGGTGGGCCTGGTAAAAATAACCTTACAATCCGGTTAGGAAAATGACTTTGACGTCTTGTGAAAGAAGTGGTTCCATTCTCCGCCGGCTTAATTCGGTCGGCTGACCTTAATATTGGAGTAATCAGTACTACTGAAAATTGACCGCTTAGGTCGACTAATTCAGCAAGCAAGTTGACAATCTAAAACGAGATTTCCTAAATATAAGGTTTAGCGCAAGGATTTCAAGAGAGTTCATGACAATATCATCCACCACCCCGGCGGACGCCGCCTCTCCGGCGCCGGCTTCACCAGAGCTGATCGCCGCTATCGATATGGGCTCGAACAGTTTCCATATGGTCGTCGCCCAGCTGGTTCACAATGAAATCCGGCCGCTGGAGAAACTAGGCGAAAAAGTCCAGCTCGCAGCAGGTCTGGACGCACGCAACTTCCTCGACGAAGCCTCCCAGCACCGGGCGTTAGCCTGCCTGGAGCGTTTCGCTCAGCGCATCAGCGGCATGCCCCGCGGCGCAGTGCAGATTGTAGGCACTAATGCATTACGGGTAGCGAAAAACGCCCGCGCCTTCATACGCAGGGCGGAAAAACTTATCGGCCACCCCATTTCGGTGATAAGCGGACGGGAAGAAGCGCGACTCATTTACCTTGGCGTCGCCCACTCACTTTCCGACGACGCCGACAACCGGCTGGTCATTGATATCGGGGGCGGCAGCACCGAATTCATCATCGGCCAGCGCTTTGAAACCAAAGAGCTGGAAAGTTTGCACATGGGGTGCGTGTCCTACCGGGATCGATTTTTCGGCGACGGTAAGATCACTCAACTGCAATTCGCTCGCGCTTTTGTCGAAGCCTCCCGTGAGTTGCTCAACATACGCAACCGTTATCGCAGCGTAGGCTGGCACCATTGCGTCGGCTCTTCAGGCTCCATCAAGGCCATAGAGCAGGTGCTGGCGCACAATCAATGGGGCGCCCATAAGATCACCCCGGACGGCTTGGTCAAACTTAAAGACGAAGTGGTGCGCCTGGGTAAAATCAGCCAGCTCACCAAGCTTGGCGTACGTAAGGACCGGCTGTCGATTTTCCCCGCGGGACTGGCGATATTGATGGCCGCATTTGACGTATTGCAGATCGAGGAAATGGAGTTCTGCGACGGAGCGCTGCGCGAAGGTCTGCTGTATGACATGATTGGTCGCATCCATCATGAAGATGTACGCGAGCGTACTATCAATAGTCTGCAGGAGCGTTACCACATCGACCGCGAGCATGCGGCGGCCGTTGAAGGAACCGCCGTAGCGCTATGGAAGCAGCTCGCAGAGCAGTGGAAACTGCCGAGCGAGGAACTGACCGAGCTATTGCGCTGGGCGTCTCGCCTGCACGAAGTAGGTCTGGCCATCTCCCATACACAATTCCACAAACACGGCGCTTACCTGATTCGCTATTCCGACCTGGCGGGGTTTTCCCGGCAGACTCAACAGTCGCTGGCGATGCTGATCCGCGTTCATCGCCGGAAAATCCTGGATACAGTCTTTGACGAGTACGCACTGGAAGACGCGGACCCATTGAAGCAACTAGCCGTGGCGTTGAGGCTTGCGGTAGTCTTGCAGCACTCACGCAACGGTGAAGTGCTGGACGCCATCAAAGTGAAGGCGAACAAGAAGTCGTTAACGCTTATTTTTCCAAAAGACTGGCTGCAATCCCGCCCTCTTACCTGCGCCGACCTGGAGGCGGAAAAAGGTCTCCTCACTAAATTCGGCGTTGATATGGAGTTCAAGGAAGAGGATAACTAAGCGCCTGGATATTTAGGCGATGGCGTCAACGATATGTCGCACAAAGCGCAGATGGCGTTGCCTGAGGCGGCAAAGAGGAGCGGCTCTTCCGCTCCTCTCGTACACCCTGTTACAGTGGTGTGGAAGTACCGTCCTGATGCCAGGTGAACAAACCGAACTCGAAGCCTTCAAGATCGCCTTTATCATCCCAGGTCAACGGACCCATCGCTGTGTTGATGGTGTTTTCACGCAGATAATCAGCGACTTTCTCAGTATCGCCCTCACCCACTTTGTTCATGGCCGCCACCAATGACTGTACGGCTGCGACGCTGGTCCAAACGAACGGACCTGTGGGGTCCTGTCCTTTGGATTTCATCAACGCCACTACATCCGCGTTATCGGCGTTCAGGTCATATCTGGCGGGCAGGGTCACAATAAGTCCCTCGGAAGCCGGGCCGGCGATAGAGGAAATTTCTTTGTTGCCTACCGCTTCAGGCCCCATGAACTGCGGCTTGAAACCTGCGTCGCTGCTCTGTCTCAAGATTAAACCCAGCTCTGGGTGATAACCGCCGTAGTACACCAGATCCACATTCTCTTTTTTCAGTTTAGCGATCAGTGAAGAGAAATCTTTGTCGCCGGCAGTCACGCCTTCAAACGCCACCACGTTGACGCCCATACTTTCCAGCGTGCTTTTTACAGAGCTGGCGATGCCCTCGCCATATTGTTGCTTATCATGTATGACGGCTACGCGCTTGGGCTTGAGCTGTTCTGCGATGTATTTGCCAGCGGTGGGCCCTTGTGCGGAGTCCAGACCGATAGTGCGAAAGATATAACGGAAACCGCGCTCAGTAATGGAAGGGTTGGTGGAGCATGTCACCGCCAGTATGCCTTCATCTTCGTATACGTCAGTAGCGGGCTGGGTGGAGCCGGAACACAGATGTCCGACCACATACTGCACGCCGTCGTTAACGACTTTGTTGGCGACCGCCACTGCCTGCTTGGGCTCGCAAGCGTCGTCGTACTCAACTGCTTCCAGCATTTTACCTTTGACGCCGCCAGCTTTGTTGATCAGATCAATGGCTGCGTGTACGCCGTTAAACTGCATTTCGCCATATTGCGCGACAGACCCGGATTGCGGTCCTGCAATAGCGATTTTAATGGTTTCAGCAGCTTGAAGAGCGGAGGAGAGACACAGGCCGACTGCCAGCCCGGTAAGAGTGCGTTTCCACAGTTTCATGGGAATACTCCTTGCGAATATATTGTGATTATCGTGGTTGCAAGGACTCTAACTAAACTCCGTAGCGGCGAAGCGGTCTATAGGCATATATACGCATAGAGAGACAGGCCAATCAGAGCAGTCCTTCCAACTCCTCATTCAACTCCAGCCAGGCCTCTTCCGCCTCGGAGAGACTTTGGCGGCTCACCCGCTGGGATTCCAGAAGCGCCTTCAGTTGTTCCTTATTTTTATCTTCGTAAAGGTCTCCTTCTCCTAATTGCGCTTCGATTTCCTGCAGTTTGCCCTGCAACTTTTCTATCTCAGCTTCCAGTGTAGCTATTTTTTTCCGCAGCGGACTCAATCGCTGTCTTTTTTCCGCTTCTTCACGTTTACGACGCTTGCGGTCTTCCGCGCTTTCCTGTGGGTCAGTTTCCAGGGAAACGTCATTTTTTGAGGCATCGGACTGGCTCGCCCGCAAACGACTTAGCAAGGCCTTTTCATAATCTTCCAGGGACCCCTCATAAGGTTCCATACGGCCGCCATGAACCCAGACGAACTGGTCCGCCATCGCCCTCAATAAATGACGATCGTGGGAAACAACAATGACCGCGCCCGGATACTCTTGCAGCGCCATGTTCAAAGCATGACGCATGTCTAGATCAAGGTGATTGGTGGGCTCATCCAGCAATAACAGATTGGGCTTATTCCAGGCGATCAAGGCCAGCGCCAAACGCGCCCGCTCACCGCCGGAGAAATTCTTGATATCACCTGACGCCTGCTCGCCCGGGAAGCCAAATCCGCCGAGGAAGTTGCGAATTTCCTGCTCCGACGCCTGTGGTTTGGCCTTTTGCAGATGCTGCATCGGCGTCGCACCCGGGTCCAGCGCTTCCAATTGGTGTTGCGCGAAGTACCCGACCCTTAAATGTTCACCGCCTGTTCTACGGCCGGAAATCAACGGCAACTGACCCGCCAGCGTTTTGATCAGGGTGGATTTACCTTCACCGTTGGCGCCGAGCACGCCCAGACGGGCGCCGGGCAGCAGCGTCAGGTTTACCTGCTGTAAAACCGGCTTCGCGTCATACCCCAGCCCGGCGTCATCAATCACCAGCAAAGGACTGGAAATCTTGTCGCTGCATGGCAGAGAGAAGCTGAACGGGGAATCTACGTGAGCCGCCGCTATCAACTCCATACGCTCCAGTTCTTTCAGACGGCTCTGCGCCTGCTTGGCTTTGGTGGCTTTGGCTCCAAAACGTCGCACAAAAGACTGGATTTCAGCAATGCGCGTCTGTTGCTTCACATAAAGCGCCTGCTGTTGCGCCAGACGCATCGCCCGCGCTTCTTCAAACTGACTGTAGCCGCCAGCGTACAGAAACAGCGAACGCTGATCATAATGCAGCACATGAGTCGCCAAGTGATCAATAAAATCACGATCATGCGAGATGAACAGCAGCGTCCCCTGATAACGCAACAGCCAGTTCTCAAGCCAGACCAGCGCATCCAAATCCAAGTGGTTGGTAGGCTCGTCCAACAGGAGCAATTCGGATGGGCACATCAGCGCTTGCGCAAGGTTGAGGCGTATGCGCCAGCCACCGGAAAACTCGCCCACGCTTCGCGTATGCCAATGTGTGGGAAAGCCCAGACCTTCTAATAACTGGCGCGCGCGCACTTCAGCGCCGTAACCGTCTATCAGGTCCAGCTCGTGGTGCAAGCGCGCGGTGGCCACGCCATCATCCGCCTGCTCCGCCAACGCCAGCTCGGCTTGCAGACGCCGCAGCCGCTTGTCGCCGTCGAGGACAAAATCCAGTGCAGAACAGTCCAGCGCCGGCGTCTCCTGCGCCATGTGCGAAATGCGAGTTCCCCCCGGGAAGGCGATATCCCCCGAGTCGGAGCCGATCTCTCCTAAAATAAGGCTGAACAAAGTGGATTTACCGCAACCGTTAGGGCCGACGATAGCGACGCGGCTGCGCGCCGTAACAGTGACGGTAGCGTTTTCCAGCAGATACTGGCCGGAACGTTGGATCGATAACTGATTTAGACTTAACATGGCGGCGGATTTTAGCACGCTTGCCTGCGATTCTTTAAAGAGTTTTCTATGAGCGCCAACGCCTCTGACACGCCAAAGCCAGACGTTTCCGGAAACCCGGGCGGAACCATCCCAACCACTCTGGACAACCCACTCTGGCGTTACGCATTAGCGCGTTATGAAAATCCTCAGATCAGAAATACCTGTCTGCAGTGGCAAGACAGGTTTGGCGCCGATGTTAATATGCTGCTCGCCTGCGGCTGGCTGGCGCAGCAACAGCGCCGTTTCGAGCCTGACAGCGACTTCAGCGCCATTCATTCCTGGCGCGTTGACTTTGTTCTCCCCCTGCGCGCTGCGCGCAATTCGCTGGACAAACAAGACGACCGCCAAAACGCACTCAGAAAGCGCATTCTTCAGCTGGAATTACAGGCGGAGCGCTACGAAATATCGCTTATCTATGCTTTACTAACAGGTACGGAGAAACAGGACTTATCATCTCCGCAGGAGGCGATGGAGGCCGTCGCTCTTTGCCGCAGCAATCTGCTTGATTATTTCTCCCGTCTCAACGGCGCGCAGGAAATGGATCAGGCGCAATTGAATTTAGTGGCCGTCAGTCTGGTCATGGAGATGTAAACCTTTGAAGTGGATTTTTCGATTTCTGACATTGGCCTCGCTTGGGGTCGCCCTCGCCCTGCCTTTTTTTATTAAAGATAAGACAGGTTCGCCCATGTGGCGACTGCCCTTACCGGAAGGAACCGAGACGCCAACGCTGATGACCATGGACAAAAAGCTGCCGGAGCAGGAAGTGGTGCGCCAGGTTTATAAATGGCGCGACGCTGATGGCGTGCTGCAGTACAGCGACTCCCCGCCCCCCGAAGGCGTCAATGTGGACGTAATTAGCGTCAGCAACAAAACCAATATTATTCAGTCCGTTCCCACGGAAAAGAAGGAAGAGCGCCAAGTCGCCACTGGATCTCCTCGCGACGGACTGCCTCCCGAGACACGCAAGACTCTGGAGGATGCGGAAAACAAAGACACCCTCAGTTTCGAACGCGCGCTGAACCTCATGGATGAAGCCAAGGCGGTGCGCGACCTCATGAACGAACGCAACAAGCAGCTGCAACAGGTCAACGGCGGTTAGAATTGTGAACCAGACCCGGAAACCAGCCTAATCCGGGGGACCGCAGCCCCCTAGCGCAGGCCGCCAAAAAGCTGTACCTTAAAGCGCTTTCTACTGCCAATCCATCTAATTTTTTTGAGGAATAATTATGAAAAAAGCGTTAGCCAGCATGAGCGGTCTGCTATGCGCTGTGGCGTTATCTTTGCCTGTCGCGGTTCATGCAGAAACGGAAAAGCTCACTAACGACGCGCAAAAAACCGGCTACAGCTTCGGCCAGATGTTTGGTCGTCGTCTGGCGGACTCCATGCCCGAGTTGGACATTGAAAGCTTCACCAAAGGCGTCGCTGATGCTTACGCCGGCAAGCCTTCCATGATGACCGACGAAGAGATCTCTGCGCAGGTCCAGCAATACCAGCAGGCTATGCAGAAAAAGCAAATGGAGGAGTTCGAGAAGCTGGCTGATGAAAACGCCAAGAAAGGCGATACATTCCTGGCGGACAACGCGAAGAAAGACGGCATAGTCACCACCGACAGCGGACTGCAGTACAAAGTATTAAAAGCCGGCGAAGGCGACAGCCCGAAAGCGAAAGACACTGTTGAGGTGCATTACACCGGCAGCCTGATCAATGGCGAGGTATTCGATAGCTCCGTACAGCGCGGCGAGCCTGTTTCCTTCCCGGTAAACGGCGTTATTCCCGGCTGGACCGAAGCGCTGCAGTTGATGAAGCCCGGCGCCAAATGGCAGCTGTTCATCCCCGCCAAACTGGCTTACGGCCCAGGCGGAAATGGCCGCATCGGCCCGAACGAAACCTTGTTGTTCGAAGTTGAATTGCTGTCAGTCAAATCTGAGAAATCCGAAGGCTAATACGCCGCTATTGTTTGCCCGCAACAATGCTATGCTTTATAGCATTGTTCAGGCAGACCGTCAGAAGGACCTCTCGCCCGCTTCAGCCGCCGGAACCAGAATTCCGTCCGGCTGAGACATTCTCGCATTGACGACTGCGAACAGGATTTTCGCTACAGGATATCCCCCTGTGTTTTGAAGGAATAAAAGCCGAGCGCCGGCTGAACGCTTATGCATTCAATGTGAGTCACCTTGAACACCTTTCACCGTCTATTTACCTTATTGCTCTGTGGAGCCTTCGCATGGGGCTCACCGTCCGCCTCCGCCAACTTCGATATTCATGATCTGCTCGCAGAGAACAAAGAAGTCGTCATCGGCTACATTGAGTTCCCCCCTGTCTTCTTTACCAATGATGAAGGCCAGCCGGAAGGCTACCTGATTGACCTCGCACGCATGTTGATGGAGAAAAAACAGTATTCCTGGCGCGCAGTCTCCCGCCCAACCCGGCGCATGGCCATTGAGCTGGCGGACGGCAAAATTGATCTCTGGATCGGCCTCGCCACCCTGCCGGAATTCACCGGGGCCACCTTGGTAGGCGACTCCATTGTAGCCCGGATTGAACTTAACGCTTACTGGCAGGGCGACAAAAAAACCATCAGCCGTATAGAGGATCTGGTGGGCGAAAGCGTGGTTCTCTTACACGGATTCAGTTACGGCGGGGCCATCAGATTTCTTCGGGACCCGGTCAACCGCATCCGCGACTGTTCTGCTTTCAACCATGCCCAGGCCATCGGCATGCTCAAAGTGAAACGCTGTGATTATCTACTAAACTATGATGGACCTATGCGGCTGGAGCTGAAGAAACAGCCTGTTCAGGACCTGCACCGCAGACGCCTGTCCTCTCTGGACGCGCGTTTCGTTGTGAGCAAGAAGCGAGAAAACGCCGCCAAACTGCTCAACGATCTGGAAGACGCGCTGCATGAACTGGTCGCAGAGGAAAAATGGTTTCTGCCGCCCCCGTAATGTCATTGACTCAGAAGTAACGCAACCTGGTCAGGAACTGTCTGTATCGCTCAGCTAGAAAGGGAGCCCCGTCATGCTGCTGAGTTATCGATCTTCGCTTGGTCATACTGAGACCGCCCCATCCGCCGCCACGCCTTTTGTTCTCGCCACACATCCGGAGTTTACATTCAATTCGCCGGTCGGCCTGGCCGTGGACCGTTACCGACGTGTCTGGATAGCTGACACCGGCAACAACCGGCTGGTGATCATGAACCCTTATCTCAGCGAAGTGCTGGCGGTGTTCGGCGGACCGGGTAAAGCGCCTGGCTGTTTCAACATGCCCTTCCGCCTTTGTCCGCATCCCACAAAAGCGCTCATGTACGTGTCGGACTTGGCCAATCGCCGCATCCAGGTCGTCGCCTATCGTAAAGATCTGCAGCTGGAGGTAGTCAACGTGTTCGGGGATAAGCAGAAAGAACCCTTGGTGGGGCCGAATGGACTGACATTCATAGATGGCCATCTCTGTGTAGCCGATGAGTTCTACGCCAATAGCGAAGGCGACAGCCGCATCGCTATTTTCACCGATACCGGTGAATTTAGTCATGACATCCAGCATATAGACAGCGGCGGTGAGACACTCACGCTGCTCTGGCCGCAAGGCCTTAGCGCTGATGAAGAAGGCCGCCTGTATATCGCCAACACCGGTCACGCCAACGTGCTGCGTTGCGATCTACAGGGTAAAGGCGTTCCGTTCGCCGCCGGAGGCCGTAGCGAACTGACCGGACTTGGCGTCGCCCGGGACGTCACGGTGGCGCACGACCGCCTGTATATACCTGGCAGCGGCGAATACCAGATTGGCGTCTTTGACCGCGAAGGTCAGCCACTGGATTCCATGCACGGCTTTTTCGCGCCAATCCAGGTCACCGCCGTTCCGGGCAAAACCAATCGGCTGCTGGTGTCCGATCCCATTCTCGCGACCGTATATCTTCTCGATCCCAAGGATCTGATTCCCGGTCTGGATACGCCTACTTTCATCGCACAGGCCGGCAACCCGCGCAGTAATCCGGGGCAATTCTATTACGTGACCTCTGTGGCGATGGTGGATAAACCCCGGGTGGGCCCGCCGCAAGTAGACCCGGCCTCCCCATTCTGGCCGGCGCAGATGTCTGCGCAGTGGTGGTTTCACTATTGGGACGCCTGTCAGTTGTGGTGGCGTTCCGCGCTCAATGTGCGCGAGGACCCGGATGTGGGGGTATGGATGATGAATGCGGTGCCGCGCACGGTGCTGCATTCCGATCTCAATGACCAAGTGGAGATCCCCGAGCAAATCAGTTACACCATGTTCGCCGGCATGCTGGGCGTGGACATCTATCAGCCGCCGCACCCTCTGCCCGGGCAGATCGACGCCGACGCCCCTCTGCTGCTGCTTGGCAACTACCTGAGCGGCATCATCTCCGTCCTGCAATATAACCCCTTCATCAATGACCTGACGCTCTATACTTTTTTCGGCGGTCCCGGCGACGATCCCTGGGAGTTATCCAAGCCAATGGGCATGGCGGTATCGCCCAGGGGGGACATTTATATCGCGGACTCCGGCAATCACCGAATTTCCCATTGGCGCATCGACAGCCACGGCATTATCGGCCATGTACGGACTTTCGGCCGCTTCGGCGCTGGTCCGGGAGAGTTCCACTCCCCCAGCGACGTCACCCTGGATGAAAACGGACGCGTCTACGTCAGCGATCAGTTCAACAACCGCATACAGATTTTCGAGGCGGACGGAACCTACGTCGACGCTTTTGGCCAGGCGGGATACGGCGATACAGGCGACCACTTCCTGTTGCCCACCGGCGTGCATTACGTCAACGGCCATCTGGTGGTGAACGATCTGGTCAATCGTGCGCTTAAGGTGTTTAACCCGAGCGGCCAGTTTATCTGCAGCTATGCGGGCCTGGGCGCTGAGCCGGGTACAGGGCAGCTTTGGATGCCGTTCCTGTTGCACGGAGCCGGCGACATCATCGCCGTGCCCGATTGCGCGTTGAATGTGGTGCATTTATATGAGCTGGACGCCCACAAAGCCGCCCCTGCTCCCAATGGCGCACGCCAAATACGTTTACAGCGGGCGCCCGCGCCGCTGCGACACAAGATGCACCCCGAAACTAAAGCCGCCGCGGAGGAAATCAAAGAGCACCTGCTGGTGCTGGCCAGCCAGTCGGAGCAGCAGCAACAGCCAGAATTGAGGGAAACGCATCTGGACCGTCTGCAAGAGGCCCACGCGCGTTTGCGCGCCAAACACCCACCGCCAGCCATGTTTCTCTAATGGCGCGGAATAACGAAATTTCGCGCAGGCTCTATACTTAAGTTTATGCAAATAAACTTGGTAACTTGCCCCTGGCGCCAATTCATCAACGGATCAAAGACTTAACTCAGTCACGCCGTTAACGAACGACGCGAGAGGCGGTCGCCCGAAAAAGCCACGCAAAGGGGTTACCTATGATACGGGTCGGCATCAATGGTTTCGGTCGCATTGGACGTAATGTATTGCGCGCCATCTATGAATCCGGTTATCGGGACATGATTCAAGTGGTGGCGATCAACGACCTGGCGGATCGGGAGACCTGCGCGCATCTGTTGCGCTACGACTCCATCCACGGCAAGTTCAATCAGGAAGTCCGGCTAAGCGGCGAACTGTTGCGCGTCGCCGGCGACGACATCGCCATGCTGCAGCACGCCGATCCTCTGGAGTTGCCCTGGGCGGTGGCGAGTGTGGATCTGGTGCTGGAATGCACCGGCAGGTTCACCAAACGGGAGCAGGCCGAAGCCCATATCATGGCCGGCGCGTCAAAGGTGCTGATTTCCGCGCCCTCTGAAGACGCCGACGCCACCGTAGTATACGGCGTTAATGAGCATGTCCTTGAAGCCCGCCACGCGATTGTCTCCAACGCCTCTTGCACCACCAACTGTCTGGCGCCGGTGGCGATGGTGCTGCATGAAAATCTGGGCATCGAACAAGGCGTGCTGACCACCATTCACAGCTATACCAACGACCAGCATCTGCTGGACCTGGCGCACAAGAAGGACCTGTTCCGCGCCAGAGCCGCCGGCTTATCCATGATCCCCACGCGCACAGGCGCCGCACGCGCCATCGGCAAGGTCCTGCCGGGACTGGAAGGGCGTTTGACTGGTATGGCGGTGCGGGTCCCCACGGCCAATGTCTCGCTGCTGGACTTGTCTCTGAAAGTGGCGCGCCATGTCAGCGCCGAAGAGATTAACGCCATGATGCTGGCGGCCAGCCGGGAAACGCCGATTCTGGAGTACAACGATCAGCCGCTGGTCTCCATCGACTTCACTCATTCAACCGCCTCCGCCATCTTCGACGCCAATCACACCCAATCTCACGAAGGTATGGTCAAGGTGCTGGCCTGGTACGACAACGAATGGGGATTTTCTCATCGTATGCTGGACACTGCGTTGACGATGATGAGCGCCTGATTCAGGTAAACGCGTCGGACTGAAGATAGTCAGACGCCATCCCGGAAATACTGCGCCGAATCAAACGCATGCATCCATTCAGTGAAGGCGTCGCGAGGAATAGGTTTGCAAAAGTAAAACCCCTGCGCCTGTTCACAGCCCATGGCCGCCAGACGATGCAACGAAGCGGCGTCTTCTACGCCTTCGGCCACTACCTGCATGCCGAAGATATGCGCCAGCCGGATCATCAGGCCGACCATGTCGCCATCCGCGGGATGATCCAGCATACGAAAGATGAACGCCTTGTCGATTTTCAATTGATTGGCAGGCAGGTCCTTGAAATATTCAAGGGAAGAATAGCCGGTCCCAAAGTCGTCGATCGCCACTGATACGCCGGTCACCCGCAGCGCCTCCAGATTGTCGATGCTGCGACTGCGTTCCCACAATAACACGGTTTCCGTTAATTCCAGCACCAGGTTTTCCGGCTTAGTGTCCCAAATACCCAGCGCGCCGAGCACCAGATTGCTCAATTCAGGATTGGAGACAAATTCCGGTGATATATTCACCGCCAGGGCGAAGTCAGGATAACGCTCCAGCCAGTCGCGTCCCAGGCGCAAGGCGGTGTTGAGCACCCACTTCTGCAACTCATAAGTCAGTCCGGCGTTCTCGATATAGGGAATGAACAGCTCCGGCGACACATACCCCCGCGTCGGACTGCGCCAGCGCAGCAACGCTTCCGCGCCGGCAACGGTTTGCGAAGGGATATGGATCTTAGGCTGGAAATACAATTCCAGCGAGTTCTGCTCAATCGCCTGAATGACTTCTCTTTCAATGTTCCAGTCCCCCAAACGACGACTTTCCGGCATGTCGCTGTAGTCCATATAACGCACGCGCAGATACTTGGCCCCGGACAGAGCCTGCTCCGCGCAGGTCAGCAAAGTCTCAGGTCTGGAGGTATGAGCAGGGTAACTGGCGCCGCCACAGGTGAGATGCACGCTGAGGCGGTGACTATCGATATCCAAGGGCTGTTCCAGCACCTTCAGCATTTGCTGCGCCGCCAACTGCAATATCGCCGCGCTGACCGCCTGCACCGTGATGGCGAAGCGTCCGTCGCCCACGCAAAAGACGGGACCTTTTCCTTCTCTGAGTTTATGCAAACGCTCGCCGACGGCCTGAAACAAGTGATCGCCGACCGCGTCGCCGTATACTTCGTTGGTCCTCAGCAAACGCCGCAGGTCGAAGACGATGACGCCCAGCGCACGTCCCTCCGGCAACACTGTCGCAGCGCGCCGCAGTTCCTGCAGAAATTCACTGCGCTGCGGCGTCGTCGTGTCGAGGGCGTCGCTCATGATGACTCCATCTAGATATAGAGCGTTTCAGGATCAATGTCATAAGAGCCCGGCTCCAGGCTGCGTTCGATATGCAGCGGCTGACCTACGCTGGTTTCCAGACAATCCAGCAAATCAAGCTCTTTGGGGACGTCGTACAGGTTTTTCTCGCTATCCAGCAACATCAGCAAACGGGGCCGCAATCGCCTGGATCGATATTCTCCGATAACGATTCCCACTTGCCCATCCGTCAACTCGACCAGCGTGCCAGCGGGATAAATGCCCACCGCCTGAATGAATTCCTCCACCAGCTCCGCCTGGAACTCCACATCGCGCCACTCATACAACTTGCGGACGGCTTCAGAGGGCGGCAGAGGATGAGCGTAAGGGCGCTGGCTGGTGATGGCGTCATAACAATCCGCCAGAGACGCAATGCGGGCGTAGATGGGAATCGCATTCGCCGCCATACCCCGTGGATAACCGGAACCGTTGTGGCGTTCATGGTGGTTCTCCACCATAGCCAATATCGTACGGCTGACGCCCTCGATGTTCTGCACTGTCTCCAAGCCCCGCGCCACATGGCTTTTCATGAGTTCGAACTCATGATCTTCAAGCCGGCGCGCCTGCATCAACAATTCCGCCGGCAGTTGCAGCTTGCCGACATCCAATAACAGCCCGCCGACCGCCAGTTCCTCCAGATCTTTCTGCGACAGCCCCAACTGGCGCCCCATGATGACGCACCAGACAGAAACGCTCATGGAGTGTTTGTAAGCGTAGGAGTCCTGATTCTTCATGCGGGCCATCAAGGCGCAGGCGTCCGGGTTGCGGATAACACTCTCTACCATGGGCGCCACCAGGGCCTGAAATTTTTTGAGCTGGAAGGAGACGCCCCGGCTCATTTCATCCATCAGATAGGCGACGTTGGCGCTGAAATCTTTGTACAGCGCTTTGGCCACCGGCATCTCTTCTTCCAATGGCGCGACGTCCACATAGTTGTGCAACTTGACGCCAGGCAACAATTTGCGGCGACGCTGCAGGGAGTCTTTGATGTTTACCGCCAAAGGCGAGACGCCGCCCTTGGGTTTGCGTCCTTTAACGGTATCGATATAAACGTAATCGCAAAACTGTTGCAGTAATTCGATATCACGTCGGGTGCGCAGTAAAAAGCCCTGTAACGGAAACGGCGTATCCAGCCAGGGACGATCCAACTGGCTGACGAACATCCCCACCTCAAGCTTGCCGCAGGGAAGTTCAATCGTCTTTATTTCGTGTTTCATGCGTACCCGATTCAGTTAAACGCTGATGGAGATTTTCGCCGTTTCCATCGGCGCTGTTTCGGTTTGTGCGCCCCAGGCGCTTGCCGGCGGGATGTTTCGTGAGATTCAGCTATGCGTTTACCATTAACGATTTATATAAGCTTTTCGTCGCGCGCGCCGCAGGCGCCTTTTCCGTATGGCTGATTTATTAATCCGTTTCTTATAGCTTAATTTATATATGGATGACATGCAGAGATTTGTAGTCGATTGTGTGTATTCCTCTCAGCGGCAGTGCTACGCCGGGGGCCGTTATCCTGTTGCGCCGTCCCGCCCGGAAGCGTCAAAGAGAAAAAGAACAGATTTTCTTGCGTCACATGCACCAAAATAAAGCATGATGACGCTTACGCCCCTTTGGCGCCCGCTTTTAGGGCGCATCCAACACACTAACCGGGCGTCTCTGCGTCACCAATCCATGCATGACTAGATCGAACAGGGAGCGAAAGGGAGAAACAGACATGCCGCAGGGAAGCTGGTATCGGATTTGCAGAAACACCATCACAACGACATCAACCGGACGATAGTCCCAGTGGGAACGATATGAGCCAGCTAATCATTTACACCGACCTGGACGGCACTTTGCTCGATCACCACACCTACGCTGCGGATTCAGCATTACCCACGTTGGCCAAGTTAAAGCAATGGCGTATTCCCTGCGTCTGGAACACCAGTAAAACTTACGCCGAACTGCGCGCGTTACGCCAAAGACTGCATCACCAGGACCCGTTCATCGTGGAAAACGGCGCTGCCGTGTATCTGCCGAAATCCCAGTTCCAGGAACCCTTTAGCGGCGCGCATGTCAGTGAAGAGTTTTACGCCAAGAGCTTCGGACCCAGCCGTCAGCATATTCTGGACGTATTGCAGGAGTTTAAAGGCTCCTATGGATTCAAAAGCTTTTCCGAAATGGACGCCGAAACGGTGGCGTCGCTCACCGGTTTATCCAAAGTCGATGCGGCCCTCGCCAAGCAACGTGAATTCACAGAGCCGCTGGTGTGGGAAGACAGCCCAACGGCGTTAAAACAATTCACCGCCGAACTTAATGACACCGGTTTGCAAATTTTACGCGGCGGTCGCTTTTTGCATGTGATGGGGCAATTCAACAAAGCCACCGCCATGCAATGGCTGACGGAGCTTTACGCCGAACGTTGCGGCGAAACGCCGGTCAGCCTGGCCCTGGGCGACAGCCATAATGACATCGCCATGCTCAACGCCGCGGATATTGCGGTGGTAGTGCGTTCCCCCTCGCATCTGCCGCCCTCCCTGGAGCGCAAGGAGCGCATCCTGACCAAAAAGTTCGGTCCCGAAGGCTGGGCCGAAGCCGTAGAACAGGTGCTTGCGTCGCAACAGTCGCTGAACGCGCCATCCATGCGTTCGTAACCTGCGCCGGAATGCTGCGGCGTTCCGGCTACTTTCAGGAGACGCACGCCGACAATAAAGAGGATCAAGCATGGGCGATTTTTATCAAAACGGCATCGTAACCACCCTGCACAACCTGTCCCGTCGTCCACTGGAGGATATTGAGCAGGAGCTGGTCGCCTTTTCTCAACGCCGGCCTTTGGCGCTGGTGCTACCCTGCCTGTATTCAGAGCTGCAGGGCGAAGCCATGCCGCGCATTCTGGAACACTTATGCAAAGTGCCTTATCTGGAGGAAATCATCATTGGTCTGGATCGGGCGGATGAGGGGCAGTACCGGGAAGCTCTGCATTTCTTCTCCGCACTGCCGCAACGCCATCGGGTTCTATGGAACGACGGCCCCCGTCTACGCGCCATCGACGCGGAGCTAAAACAGGAGTCGCTGTCGCCGCGGGAACCGGGCAAGGGCCGCAATGTGTGGTTCTGTCTCGGCTACGTGCTGGCCTCCGGGGCCTGCGAATCCGTCGCCCTGCATGACTGCGACATTGTCACCTATGACCGCGAACTCCTGGCGCGCCTGATTTATCCCGTGGCCAATCCCAATTTCAACTATGAATTCTGCAAAGGCTATTACGCCCGCGTGGCCAATGGCAAAATCAACGGCCGCGTAAGCCGCCTGCTGGTGACGCCGCTGTTGCGGGCGCTGAAAAAAGTGCTCGGCCACCTGGATTTCCTCGACTATCTGGACAGTTACCGCTACCCTCTGGCCGGCGAATTCTCGTTTCGCAAAGACGTGATCAACGACATTCGCATCCCCAGCGATTGGGGCCTGGAGATCGGCGTCCTGAGCGAGATGAAGCGTAACTACTCCACCAACCGTTTGTGTCAGGTGGATATCGCCGACGTTTATGACCACAAGCATCAGGACCTGTCCGCGGACAACGACGACACCGGGCTGTCGAAAATGTCCATCGACATCACCAAAGCCCTGTTCCGCAAACTGGCCACCCAGGGCATCGTCTTCAACCAGGAAACCTTCCGCACCATCAAGGCCTGCTATTTCCGCATTGCGCTGGATTTTGTGGAAACCTATCGCAATGACGCGGAAATCAACGGTCTGGCGCTGGACGTCCATCATGAGGAGCAAGCCGTGGAGCTGTTCGCCAAGAACATTATGAAAGCGGGCGAGTACTTCCTCGAACACCCGATGGAAGCGCCTTTTATTCCGTCCTGGAATCGGGTCATCAGCGCGTTTCCCGGGGTCATGACTCAACTTTATGACGCCGTGGACGCCGACATGCGGGAGTACGCCGCCCAGTAAAGTCCGCTGAGGTTTCGCGGCGTCGCCGCGGAGACGCCCGAACCCTCCAGTCACAGACTATGCTGTATGTGTCGCCATACGGATGAACCTCTTTCTGACCAGGAGTACTGCAGAATAATGGAGCCCACCTCGCTCACTCAATTAGAGCAGCGTCTGATGGAGCACATCAAAACGCTGTATCCGGACGTCAATGCCCTCAACTTCGCCAGAGACTGTCTCGACACATTCGGAGTTCAGCCCGATGCGCCGCCTCCGCAGCCTCACCGCAATCCCTGGTCGCAAGAGGACACCGTACTCATCACCTACGGCGACAGTCTGCGCGGCGAAAGCGAACCACCGCTCCATAGCCTGCATGAGTTCCTGCGCAGCCAGCTACGGCAATGCATCAGCACCGTGCATATTCTCCCCTTCTTTCCCTATAGCTCCGACGACGGCTTCAGCGTGATGGATTACACCACCGTGAATCCCGCCCTTGGCGACTGGGAGGATATCGCCGCCTTCACCCGTGAATTCAAGGTGATGGGAGATCTGGTCATCAACCATTGCTCCAGCCGTTCTCTCTGGTTCGAGAACTACAAAGCGGGACAGACGCCCGGCGCCAATTACTTTGTGGAGGCCGCCCCCGATACGGATTTAACCCAGGTAGTGCGGCCGCGCACCTCGCCGCTACTGCGGGAAGTCGCCACGGCTGACGGCGTTCGCCATGTCTGGTGCACCTTCAGTCATGATCAGATCGACCTGAATTTCCGCAATCCGCAGGTGTTGCTGGAGTTTTTGCGCATACTGCGCCTGTATCTGGACAAAGGCGTGCGCTGGTTCCGGCTGGATGCGGTGGCGTTTCTCTGGAAAGTTCCCGGGACCTCCTGCATCAACCTGCCGGAAACCCATGAGATGATCCGCCTGTTGCGCCTGCTGATCGAGCACCGCGCCCATGACGCAGTCATCATTACCGAGACCAATATTCCCAACCACGAAAACCTGACCTATTTCGGCAACGCCAACGAAGCGCACCTGATCTACAACTTCTCCTTGCCGCCATTACTGATCAACAGCCTGGTCACTGGCAGTTGCGAGTACCTAAAGAAGTGGCTGATGAGCATGCCGCCGGCGCAACAGGGAACCACTTACCTGAACTTCATCGCTTCCCATGACGGCGTAGGGCTGCGCCCGACCGAGGGTTTGCTCAGCGAGTGGGAGCTGGATGCGCTGGTGTCCACCATGCAGAAATTCGGCGGCAAAGCCAGCGCCCGCACCGGCCCCGATGGCCAGCCTAAGTTTTATGAGATCAATATCAGTTTGTGGAATGCGCTCAGCGGCACCGTGCAGCATGGCCCCGATCATTTAGGCTTCGCCCGTTACCTCTGCGCCCACGCCATCATGCTGGCGCTGGAGGGCGTTCCCGCGTTTTATATTCACAGCCTGATCGGAACGGAGAATGACTACGAGCGGGTGGAGCACACCGGTCAGTTCCGCTCTATTAACCGCCATATCTGGCGGGCGGAGGATTTGTACGCCGCGCTGCAGGGAGAGGGCCACCATCCGAAAGTATTCGCCGCCATGCAAAAGCTGATCGCCATCCGGCGACGCCAAAAAGCCTTCCATCCCAACGCCACCCAATACACCCTGCACACCGGCGACGCGCTGTTCTCGTTCTGGCGTCAAAGCCAGGATCGCATGCAAAGCATCTTCGCCATTCATAACGTTTCAGACCAGCCGCAGACGATTAATTTGGCGGAGCTGAATCTGATCTCCACCGATCAGTGGTTCGATTTGATTTCCGAGCAGGCGTTCGAGGATCGGGTAGGCCAGATTATCCTGCGTCCCTACCAGTACATCTGGCTGACCAACGTGAGGCTGTAGGGGAAAACAAAGCGGTATGCCGGATTGCGGCGCGATAGGGTAAAATCGGGAGCGCATTAACCATTTACTTTGAGCAGCGCCCTCACCGTGTCAGACGCTATCGCCACAGACCAGCTTGAGCAGGACATTGAACAAACGCTCCTGCGCCATTTCACTGCAGCGCACGCCCGCGTTCCTCAGGTATACGCGGAGCATATGTCTTCCACCAAGGCCATCCTGCGACGCCACTGGACCCATCGCCGCGACATCCCGGCGGATTTAATGAGCCTGCCGCGGGGCCTGGTCCGCGTCGCCGGCAAGTTGATTCGCCGCAATAAAGCGGCGGCGCAGACGGAGTTGTCGGGTAAGGAGCAGGCGATGTTGCGCATCATCACGGAAGAACTGCTGCAACTGCCCGCTTTGCAAAACCAGATCCAACGCTTGATGGAGCGCCATATTCCTGAGCTGCAGGAATGCGGTGAGCTGATGCGTCAGCCGCATATGCAGCACCACCAGCATGAGATTCAGTCGTTTTTAAGTCAGCGTATGCAGTCTCTGAGCGGCCCCCGGGAAGGCGGACGCGATCTACTGGTGTTTCTGCTGATCGGCGCGCTGGGGAAAAGTCTCGGGGGACAGGCGACTTTTGGCAGCGCCATAGCCACCGGCAGCGCTATGGCGAGCAGCCTGTATCTGGCGCAGCAATCCTGGTGGGGCGCGCTCTGGGTGCAATGGGCCGGCGCCCCCGCCTGGGTGACCTGGAGCGGAGCCGCCGCCGGTGTGGTGGCCGCCATCGCCATCGCGCCGCTGCTGGCGCCGGTATCGGAAATCGCAGTAAACCGTCTGCGTGGCGAGCGCTATCTGCATCGATTGGTGGATCAGGTACAGGAGAATGTGCTGGCCAGCAAAGCCGACGCCCTGGACGCCGCCGGTCTGTTGGCCAGCTATGCGCAACTGGCGCCGGATCTGCTGGCGCTATTGCGCAGCATCAGGCCATAGGCCTGCAAAACCCGTTCGCTATGGCTCAGTAACCAGAAAAATACCCTTGTAGGCGGCGTAGATCGAGCCGATCAGCGTCGGTCCCAGCACCAGCATTCCCAGGCCTAAGGGAATCATCGCCGGAATCATGAGTATGAAAGAGATGATTCCGTACAGCAGAAACGGAATGATATTCACCAGACAGCCTTTGAAACTCGTAGTGAACGCATCCCAGGGGCCCAGGTCGTGAAATATGATCAGCGCCGGTGCGAACCAGGCGCCCATCATCAGCGGAATTAATAATCCCAGATAGATCAGAATCGCCAGCAGGAACTTGGCGTCCGGCGCGCCGCCGAACTGCGCCGCGTCCATGGAGTCCGCTACGGATGAGAAGAACAAAACGCCGCATATGATCATTATCACTGTGCTGAATCCCAGAATGATAAGGCCCAGCAGAATCAACGGCGTCGACTTTTCCTGCACCGCCGCGAACATATCCGCGAACTCAATACGTCCAGTCGTAGCGCCTCGGCGACTGGCGATCATAAATCCCGCCATCAGCAACGGGGCCAGAATGCTCACCAGAACGATGGAGATAAAAGGCAAAATCCCCACCACAAGCATGATCAGGAAATACACGATCATCATGCCCATCCAGGGCCCTGGGCCGGCGCGAAATATCGCGAAACCCTCCGCAATCCAGCTCCAGCCACAGCTGGCGGGCATACTTTGCGGCGGACCCAATGCGCCATGCGAATTGGATTCATCCATCACTTCTGAGGACGGCGATTGGTAGGGATTGGGATTGGACACGGGACAGGCTCCTATTATTAATCAGGCAGACAAATAGCTTCCTTCTATTTGTCTGCAACGGCAGGGCCTGTACATGTCAGGCCCTGCCTCCCGCGGCTAGCCGCCGCGCAGGCGCATCCTTGCACCTATTTATTAACACGCCATTAACATACTAATATCATCACCACGTTAATAAATGCCTGGACAGATGCAAGCATAGCAGAGCCCGCCCTGAGGCGCGTAGCGGGGTTAGAGGTAGCCCGCCCGCTTGATGGAGAAGTAACTGTTGATAACCTGGGCAGTGAGCTTGCTGGGGGCGCAATCCACAAAGAACAGCCCTTGTGCGCGCAGCTTTTCCTGTAGTTTGTCCCGCTGGCGCAGATAGTCCACCACACCGGCGTAAACCACCGCCTGATCGAAATTGCGCACGTCCTCCGCAAGCGTCCGATCCAGGGTTTCCTCACGCAGATTCGCCACCAGCACCAAGTGACGCTTTTGCAGCAGGCGACAGGCGTTGATGATGTCGTCGCTGTCCTCTTCCCTCAGGTTGGTGGTGAGCACCACCAGGGAACGCTTGCGATACCGTTGCATCAGCTCGCGGGCCGCTTCCAGATAATCCGGCGCGGATTTATCTGGATAAAAGTCGTAGAAGTGGTTGATCAGACGGTTGATGTTAGTAGCGCCCTTAATCGGAGAAGCATGCTTTACGGAAGCGCCGAAACTCATCATGCCCACCGCGTCTCCCTGTCGTAAGGCGACGTAAGAAAGCATCAGCAAACAGTTAAGGCAATGATCAAAGTGCGTACTCACGCCATCCTGCGTCAGCATCCGACGACCGCCGTCCAACAACAGGATGACCTGCTGATCGCGCTCGTCCTGATACTCCCGGGAAATCAGTTTCTGGCGGCGTGAGGTCGCCTTCCAGTCTACCTGCCGCTGCGAATCTCCCTGCCGGTACTCCCGCAGCTGATGGAAATCCATGCCCTCGCCGCGGCGCGGCTTGCGGCGGATACCCATCTGGCTGGTGTGATTGTCTGTGGCCAACAATTGATAGCCTTCGATAGAAGCGAAGTCAGGAAACACCTTGGCGGAGGTTTCCACGGCATGGGTCTGACGCAACAGCCAGAAACCCGCCACCGAGCGCACACGGACTTCCGCCCGGGTTAACTCCAAGGGGCCGCGGCGGCGAGGCCGCAGTCGATACTCCACAGTCGTGCGAAGACCCGGCTCCATTGGCACAACCAAAGGCAGCCCCTCGGACTCGCAATCTACCGGAATATGGTCGTGCACTTCCAGCGTGGCCGCGTAAGGAAAGTCATGAGTAATAGTGAGTTTAACGGGAATCCACTGGTCCAACGCCAGATTGTGGCGCACTTCGCGATGAATCTGCGCCGATGGCAAACGCCAGGACACAAACAGATCCGCCGCCAGCAGCAGCACAGCCACTGTAGCGAGCCCCATCAGCACATAGAAAAAGCCTTCGCCGACCTCATTGCCAGGCGCCGGCAACCAATCGCCGTCGCCCGTCCACAGCTCATAGCCCTGCCAACACAGCAGAGCGAGCGTGACGGCGAGCCCGCAGTAGAGCAACTGCGAACTGGGTTGCACCCCTCTACGTCTCATTTACGAGGGGCCTCAATCTCTTCCAGCATGCCGGCGAGGAGTTTATCGACGCTGACGCCTTCAATTTCCATGTCCGCGGACAGCAGCAATCGATGGCGCAGCACTGCCGGAGCCAGAAGTTTAACGTCATCAGGCAGGATATAGGGACGCCCTTCCATCAGCGCCCGCGCCTTCGCTGCGCGGATCAGGTTGATGCTGCCGCGCGGACCGGCGCCGCGAGCGACGCCCGGCCATTCACGAGTGGCTCGGGTAATGCGCACTGCGTAGTCCACCACCGCGTCATCCGCCAGAATTCGCCAGGCCGCCGCCTGCCAGGCGCCGACTTCTTCCGGTGAGGTCAGCGCGCTGACCCGGGACAGATAATCCACTTTGGCGCCGCGGCTGTCATTGACCTGACGTACGATAGAGGCTTCGTTCTCCGCGCTGGGGAATTCGATCAGCAGCTTCATGATGAACCGATCCAGCTCCGCTTCCGGCAGCGGATAGGTGCCTTCCTGCTCGATCGGGTTTTGGGTCGCCAGCACCATAAAAGGCGTAGGCACCGGGAAAGACGCGCCATCGATAGTGACCTGATATTCCTGCATCACTTCCAACAACGCCGCCTGGGTTTTCGCTGGCGCGCGGTTAATCTCGTCGGCCAGCAGCAAGTTGGTGAACGCGGGTCCTTTGCGGATTTTGAAGCTCTGCGTCTCCATGTGATACATGGAGTGGCCGGTCACGTCGCTGGGCATCAGGTCAGGCGTGAACTGAATACGTCCGAACTTGCCCTGGAAGGTTTTCGCCAACGCCCGCACCAATAGCGTCTTGCCCAGGCCGGGAACGCCTTCGATCAGTACGTGACCGCCGGCCACCAAAGCGATCAGGGTATGTTCGATAATGTCGGATTGCCCCACTATCGCCTTTTCCAGCTCAGACTTCAGCGTCTGCAGTTGCTGGCTGATGGATTGCAGTTGGGATTCTTCGATGTGGGCTTCACTCATAACTTATCCTTTATTCGCTTCAAGGCTCGAATAATATTGACAAAACTTACCGGATCATGGTGTATCGGGCCAAACAGGGCCGCTTCCACCGCTTGTTCATTCATTTGAAAATGCTTGGCCAGCTGGGCGATCTGAACGGATTGCTCCAGTCGCGTAATGTGCTGCAACCGTTTTGATATCGCCTGCCAGACTTCCGCTCTGACGCTTTCCACCAGAGCCTGCCCTTTATCCATACGCCACAGAAAGCGGGCGCTGGCGGCGATGTGCTCAAGAATCTGGCGCTGTGTTCCCGGCTCCTCGTCGCGCAAAGGACCAAAACGCATGCCCCGGCGCCACAACCATAAAAACAGCGTCAGCGCTCCTACCGCGATCGCCGCATAGAAGTGGCGCCAGAGTACGGACCACAGGCTGGGGAAGTCCCGGTTGTAGTAAAAATGCATAACGCCGCTCTCCCCTGGCGCCATTTGCCACAGCATGTAAGCGTGATCCTGGCAGCCGATAGCGAAGTTCTTCCACATATCCAGACTGGCCAGGTAAGTCACCATGCCGTCGCCATATTCATACTGCAACATGCGCGTAGCGCCGTCCCGCCCTACCGATGAATAAAGGTAATCGTCATCGCCATAGAGCGTGTCGTTGGAGAGAAAATGCACGCCAATGGTGTTTTCATCCCCCTCAAACGAGAATTCCGCCTGGGGGTACAGCATGGGGCACAGATCCTTTTGCGTGATGCCGACATAGCCGCCAATGGTGCTGATAGCGCCCCACAGCTCTTCGTCGAAGTCGCCCTTGCCATTGCGCTCCACTTCCACTCCAAATTCCTGGAAAATCGGGTCCTGAATTTTCTCCATCCCCTTAAGATAGGGGTTCTTCGCCGTCACCATCAGATGGCCGCCGCGCTCCACCCACTCCAGCAGGGTTTGCGCCCGCTTTTGTGACAGCGACCCGTATGCATCCACCAGCACTATGGCGTCTTCCGTGGACATTTTCAGCGCAAAATCAGGAGCGTCGAAATCACGAAAGCTGGGGTTGCTCTCCAGCTTGTAACCGCGTTTTTCAATGAACAGCTGAGCCGCCATAAACGGCTCCCGCCGGGCTTTCTCCTTCGGCCCCAGATCACGTTCGTACTCAACCCACTCCAATCCCTGGTACCAATAAACGCCCAATAACACCAGCACCAGAACCGAGACGGCGGCAGCGATAGCGACGAAAGAATTACTGCGCTGCATGTTCGCCTCCCTCCCGCTCTACATCAAAAACCGTGCTCCAGCCCCGGCACAGCTCCTGAAAGCGTTCGGGGGTCGGCAGTTCGTGAGCGTAAGCCAGGTGCTGCCATACCCCGGTCAAGCTGGCGAAATATTCACTGAGCGCACCGCCCTGGCGTCGTTTCACCATAGCTACGCAGTCTCCCTCAGTGGCGCCGCGATTCAAACGTAATCCGTGGCGATGCACCAAACGGGACAGACCGCCCCGATATAACAGCCCCAAAGCGTCCCGATGTCGCCCTTGCTCCCACAGCGCCCAGGCCTCGTCGGACAGCTGCGGCGGCAAGGATTCCTCACGGATATCAAGATCAAACACATGCGTCGGTTTGGCTTTCTCCTTGCGCTCGATGCGCGGCATCCAGGATAAAGCCAGAATAGAGTCCCGATAGCGATACAGCAGGTATAAAATCAGGCCAATCAGCGTCGCCCAGATCAACAGCGTGAAGATCTCCGCGAAGTATTCGCCAAAGGAAAAGTCAGAGTTTTTGAAATCATCCAGCTGCTTGTCGCGCTTTTCTTCCTGGCGATCCTCCCACTCTTTCAAGAACCTGGGCGCTTTTTTCTTGACGATATTGCGGAAGTCCGGTCCATTCAGGATCTTTTCGATATCCTCTTTCGCCTTGTCCGGCGTCAAAGCAGACCTCCCGGCGTCCCAGCTTTGACTGTCTTCCGCCTCAGCCTGCTCAGTCGCCGTCTCCGCGCGAACGGAGCCAGAGGGCGGGAGGGCCAAGGCGCCTAACGCCAGGAGCAGACACATCGCCTGAGTCACCCGACGCGCAGCGCCGCCCTCTCCGGAAGGAAACGTCCCTTGACGCTCTTCCAGGCGCTGCCCCAATTGACGGAAGATCAGCTCCAGGTCCCAGCCTTCCAACATGATGCGACGATTCAGGTACAGGGCGAAGCCGCTGGCGGCGTATATAGGTCCCACCAGCGCCATGCCGACAAAGTAACAAACGATGAACAGCGGCGCCGCATCAAAGAAGGTCTCCCATTCAAGCTGTACGCCTTGAGGGACAAACATCACAACCAGCCCCACCGCCGCAAGCATCAGAAAATTCTCCAGATGCACGCCGACGATGGTGACCCAGAAACTGACGGACGCGGCATTATCACGGTGCAGCACTGTCATACGCTGCTGCCGACTCTTGCCTTTTAAGCCTTCCAACTGGATGACAGGCAAATCAAAGGAACGGGTCGGACTGAAACGCCGCCAGGTCAGCGTGGAGAAACATTGCAGAAACATCAGTTTCGGCGTTTGCCGTAAGGTTTCCTTTATTGTGGGCGGCGCGCCGAATACCGCGCGGCTCAGAAAATACAGTTGCCCGCGTTCGAACAAGGGCTTCACCCACCACACGGCGACGCTGACATAATTGATGTCGTCGATCAGCAGCAGACATAGCGCCACGACTGGCGCCATCGTCAACAACCAAACGGCGTACAGCTGCACCCACCAGCGACGCACAAACTGACAACCCAGATCCACAGCTTCATAGTGGTCCCGGGGGCGCAAGCGGAAATTGATATTAGCGGGATTCACGCACCCTCCCGCTAAATACAAAATAACAGGTCACCAGCGCCCACATTACTGCGCCAACGGAATACTTCACCACCGCCGGCATGGTGTGATCCGAGGACCAGAAGGCCTCTATAAAGGCGGCGATCAGTAACATTCCCACCATGCCGAACAGAATGGGCGTACACGCCTTCGCCGAACGTTTCAGGGACTCCATACGGGAGAGGTTGCCGGGGGACAGTAACGAGAAGCCCAGCTTAATGCCCGCCGCGCCAGAGAATACGATGGCCGTCAACTCAAAGGCGCCATGGGCGATAACGAAGGTCCAGAACGGCTCGGTGTATCCGATTTCCGTCAAGTGCCCGGCCACCGCGCCCATATGTATGCCGTTGTATATCAGAAAGAAAAGACTGCCCAGCGTGTAGAGAACGCCCGTGGCGAAAGTGCGGAAAGCAATGCCGATATTGTTGTAGATGTAAAACCCGAACATCTGCACGTCAGTGGAGGCCTCCCGCTGACGTCCCAAGCGCTCCGAAGAGGGGTCGTACATCGCCTCGTAGGAAGCGACATCGTGGGGATCAAGAATCAGGTTCACCAGATCAGGCTGCAACTTAATCGCGATGATCAGCAAGATGAAAGGCAGATACAGTAAGGCGCTGGCCAACCAGACGTACTGCTGATTGGCTCGCACCGCCTGGGGAAAGTCGTAGCGGATGAACCCCAGGAAACTCAGCCAGAAGTGACTGGGACGGCGATACAGCATCTGATGCCCACGCAGCATCATATCGTTCAGATAAGAAATCAGATGCGGCGAGTAACTGCGATGACGGGCGACGGACAAGTGCTGACACAGGCGCCGGTAGGAACTGGCGAAATTACGGTAGCCGGTAGTGTCGCCTTTCTCCAGCGTCTGCAGTAACTCTGCGTACTCGCTCCAAAAACGCTGCTGTTGGCGCTCAAATACGTCCTGCTTCACTGCCGCTCCTCAGGTGGTTGCGCGATCGATGATGACGGTTTCGGCTCGGAAGGCTCCTGCGCCGATTCCGGACCAGGCGTCTTGCCCAATAGATAATTCGCCATCTGGTTGAGATTAACGACCGCCACTTCATCTTTTTCGTGATGCAACGGTTCCAGAATATTGGCCAGTTCCTGGCGGCGCGCCTGGGACAATACGCCAGCGCGTTGCGCAAACTGCACAATGGCCTTCTGTTCATCCGGCTTGAGGGGGACGCTCGGCGCCCGCACGCCCGGTTCCGCCAGCGCCGTCAACGCCTCCGCGCGACGCGCTCTGACCACGACCGTGCCGGCGGCGATATCGCCCAAACGCTTGAATTGTTTGTTGCACATCATGGACACCAGCCCCAGCGCGTAAAACACCGGCAGGATGTCCGCCGCGCGCAGAAGGTTGCGCAGCAATGAGGAAGAAAAGGTAATAGGAGCGCCGTCATCGTGTACGACGATAAGGTTCATCCACTTCTTGCCCGGCGTCGCCCCCCGGTACACCTCAAACAGCACCGGGTAAAACCACTCCAGCACAAAGTAAATAATCAGTCCTATGCCGTAACCGGCTTCGCCAAGGATAGACAGGACAATCATACAGGCCAGGACAACCCCAAGCCGGATGAAGAAGTCGGCCATGTACGCCAGCGCGCGAGAAAGCGGCCCGGCGGGGGTGAGATCGAAGTCCACGCCTTCCGGCGTTTCTATTGCGATGGAAGTATCCAGCATCCCGGCTTAATCACCTTACTAAGGAGTACATCAAAAAGGGCCCCGTATTTTACAGTAGTTGACGGACTTGCATAGCCCAACAGGCGTCTTCGTAGTCCAACAGCTGTCTTACATACTCCAACAGACTGCTGAAAGCGTTGTGTTCAGGCTGAAGAGCACGCTCAGGACCCGGCTGCGCCGGAATCCAGCAGCTCTCGCTCACGGGTGCGGCCACGATTGAAATTCAGCTGCGAAACTATCATGCCGGCCAGCATAAGACCACAGCCGTAAATGGCTTTTTCGTCCAGGACTTCCTGCAGCATCAGCCATCCGCCCAGCACCGCAAAAACCGTCTCCAGGCTGATGATGATGGCGACCCGGGTCGCCGGCGCATGCTGCTGGCCGATCACTTGCAAAGTATAGGCGATTCCCACGGACATGAAGCCCGCGTAGGCGATTGACCAGGAAGCGCCCCACAACCCATCCCAGGTAGGCGTTTCGATAGCGAACGCCACCATCCAGCTCACCACGCCGCAGACCAGGAACTGCAAGATGGAAATATGCAGTGGATTAAAACGGGGAGACAGCCAGCCGATCATCAACACATGTCCCGCCCAGAACCCCGCGCCGATCAGTTGCAGAGAGTCGCCATAGGAGACGGTAAAGTCTTCGCGCACGCTGAGATAGAACAGACCCATGACGCATAACACGGCGCCAAACCATATTTTGGCTTCGGCGCGCTGTCCCCAGCATAACGCGATCAGTGGCACCAGGATGATATACAGCCCGGTGATGAAACCCGCCTTACCGGCGGTGGTGTACTGCAGCCCCACCTGTTGCAGCGAGGCGCCGGCGAACAGAAAGAAGCCCGCCAGACAGCTTCCCCAAAATAAACCTCTGGCCTTGGGTTTGACCGGCGCCACCCGTTGCAAGCGCGGCAAAATGATAAGCAGAGGAATCAATGACAGGCCGCCAAGCACAAAACGGGCGGCGTTGAAAGTAAAGGGCCCCACATGCTCCATGCCCGCCACCTGGGCGACAAAGGCGAATCCCCAGATCGCCGCCGCGACTATCAACATCGCTTCCGAACGATACGCGCCGACTTTCATCAATAACCTCCGTAATCCCAAGGGAAAATAAAAATATCCAAAGGCCGCAAACAAACCGCCGATTGTATCACAACCGCCTTAAATGGCAGACTTGCCGTTAACAGGCTCAGGCCAAACCAGTAAGGGACTTCCATGCAATTTTTATCCACCGAAACCAAAAAGCCCAGAGTACTGGTCACCGGCGCCAGCGGTTTTTTAGGCGCGCATATTTGCCGGGCGCTGGCCCAGGATTACGAAGTGCTGGCGCAAAGCCATCATCTGGCGCTGCCAGAAGATCTCGCGCCGTTTCGAGTGCGGCAGGATCTCTGCGACACAGAGCTGACGCAAGCCATGTTTCGAAACCTGACGCCAGATGCGGTGATTCACGCCGCCGCCTTGTCCGACCCCAATACCTGCCAGCAGCAACCGGAGCGCTCCCTGCAGGTGAATGTGGAAACGACGCGTCTGCTGGCCGCCTTATGCGCTGAGAGGAATATACCGCTGTTGTTCACCTCCACCGATCTGGTGTTCGACGGCCGCCAGGGCGTGTACCGGGAAAGCGATCCCGTGAACCCCATCAACCGCTATGGCGAACACAAAGCGCTGGCGGAGGAATCCGTCCGCGAACTGCACCCTCTCGCCACTATCGTGCGCCTGCCCTGGATGTTCGGTCTGGGTCTGCTCAAGCCAAGCGGCGTGACCCAATGGTTGGAGCGCCTGCGACAGGGCGAGCCACTGACCGGCTTTGTCGACGAATATCGCTCCGCCGTGGATTACGCCACCGCCGCTCAGGGCATCGTGCGTTTTTTCCAGATGCAGCAGGGTCTGACCCTGCACCTGGGCGGTATTGAAACCGTCTCCCGCCATCACTTTCTCAAGGCGCTGGCGCGCACGTTTGAACTTGATGAAGACCTGGTTCAGGAACAAAAACAAAGGGATGTCATCATGCCCGCCAAGCGTCCCCGCGATGTCAGCCTAGACAGTCGCCGCGCCAGGGGGCTTGGCTATAAGACCCCGTTCATGGATGAAATGCTGGCGGATCTGCGCAACATTTAGTCACTAATAAACGCAAATCTGCACAGAGTTCACACCTTCCATACAAGTCTGATTGCAAAACCGTTACGGAATTCCCCTGTTGCGCCGGTCATACTGAGCGACAGGGGGACCTTTAATGATCGCCAAAAATTGCCAAGCCTGGGTCGACTTTCTGAGCCGAGTCGAATTGCCCGTACTTTCTGAAACGATGCGGGAAATCAACGAGCTCACCGCTACCGGCGACTGTTCCGTACAGCAGCTGGCGGACGTCGTTTTGAAAGACGCCGACCTGACTTCGCAAGTCATCCGGCAATCCAACACCGCCTTTTACAATCCATCCTGTCAGCCGGTGAGCACCATCAGTCGCTCCATTATGCTGCTGGGATTCGAAACCGTTCGCTCCATCGCGGTTTCCTCTCTGGTGATCGACGCGCTACTGAGCAAATCTCCCCGCATTCACTTACAGAAAAGTCTGGCCCGGGCGCTGCATGCAGCGGTGCAGGCCAAGCGTCTGCTGGGCAAGTTTACGCCCTCGCGCAGTGAAGAGATTTTTATCGCCGCGTTGCTTAGCAATATCGGCGAACTGGCGTTCTGGTCCTGCCGCACGCCTCAGGCGGAAGCCCTTGACGAGCTATTGGTGCGTGAAGAGCCGGTCACCGCCCAGAAACAGGTTCTCGGCGCCACCTTCCCCGCCATCACTCGCGGCCTGGTGGACTGCTGGAAGCTGGGTCCGCTGCTGCAGGCGGTGGTCAGCGGCGGCAAAGCGGACAACCAGATGGTGACGCTGATCCGCAGCATCGTCGGGCTGGTGGAAGAAGCCGAACAGGGCTGGAATTCGCCCACGCTACGACAGTCCATCAACCATGTCGCCTCGCAGTTGAACGAGCAGCCGGACAACCTGGAACAGCGTCTGAAAACCAATGCTCAGGAAGCGGCCAAAATCGCCGCCGCTATCGGCATGAAGCAGATCGTCAATCATATCCCCGGCCATAACGCCCGCTACGCTGGCGAACAAACGCCGCCGCAACCCGCAGACCCGGCGTTGCAGTTGCAGATTTTGCGCGACCTGTCAGTGATGCTGACGGAAAAGCCCGACATCAACTTGATACTGATGACGGTGGTGGAAGGCCTGCACCGCGCCGTCGGCCTGACCCGCGTGGCGCTGCTGATGACCGACCGCAGCCAGAAGCAACTGGTTCCGAAGAAAGTGCTGGGGCCGCATACGGACCACTGGAAAGAAAACTTCTGCGTCAATCTGGAATCCGACAGCCTGCTCGCGGCCATGGCGAAAGGGTTGCAAAGCGGCTGTTTCACCAATGCGGACGATCCCGCCTGGCGAATTCTGCGGGGGCCGGACTTCGACCGCCTGATCGGACGTACGCCCAGCATGTTCACGCCGTTGCGCGTAGGTCCGCGCATTGTCGGACTGATTTACGCCGATAACGCAGACTGTCGCACCCGCCCGTCCCCGGAGCAGTTTTTCTCCTTCTGCCACTTCACCCAGCAGGCCCAGCTTGGTTTGTTGCAGTTATCGGAGCAGGCGCAAAACCCTAGTTCTTAAAACGGGTCACCAGTTCATACAGGTTAGCGGCCACGCCCCGCAGTTGTTCGATGCTGGCGGTGGAATCCCCCGCCGCGCTGGAGCTCGCTTCCGCCAGGTCGGAGATATTCACCACCTGCCGGTTAACTTCCTCCGCCGCCTGCGCCTACTGCTCCGCCACCGGAGTAACGTAAGCGTACACCCAGTAATAATCGCCGCTCTTGGCCCGGTTTTTCACCAGCCCCATCCAGGGTTTGCCCGCTTGCAGACACTCCCAGATCACCTTGAACGCCGCAGGCGGCATATCCGGGTGACGGATCAGATTGTGGGGCTTGCCGATCAGCTCCTCTCTGGTGTATCCGCTGATCGACGCAAACACATCATTACAATGGGTGATGACGCCTTTCAGGTCCGTGGCGGACACCAGCTTTGCTCCGGCGCCAGTTTGATCTCTTTCATCGTGACGGGAAGGTTCTTTCGCATAGCCTCACCTTCAGTAGTCTGTATGTCTCAAGATACAACTGTTACCAGATACAACTATAGCAACTGGATTTATTCAGACAGGCTGAAAGCGCGCGCGATACTCCGTCATGGTCAGGCCGGTGGCGAGTTTAAATAGTTTACGAAAGGAACTGGGGTCTTCGTAGCCGACATCCCAGATGATGCGCTCCACGGGGGTTACGCTGGTTTCCAGCAGCTCTCTGGCGCGCTGGATGCGCAGTTGCTGCACGTACTGCAGCGGCGACATCCCCAGGGTTTTGCGAAAACGTCGTTGCAGAGTGCGCTCGCCGACGCGGGCCACGGCGGCCATGTCTTCGAGGGCGACCTCCTCCGCCATGTGCTCCTGCAGCCACAACTGTAATTTGCGCACCGCGCCATCGCCGTGCGAGAAATCCGGGGCGAACAATTGATAATACTGCTGGCGGCGAGGGCCGGTATCCACCAGAAAGAACTTGCCCAGATTCATAGTCAGGGAAGCGGACGTCACCCGTTGAATCATACGCAGGCCCAAATCCATCCAGGCGCTGACGCCGCCCGCGGTGACAATGTCGCCCTGATCCACCAGCAGTTCGTCCTCCACCAGTTCCACCAATGGAAACATCGCCTGAAAATCCTTCGCCAGCCGCCAATGGGTGGTCGCTTTGCGGCCATCCAGTAAACCAGCCCCCGCCAGCGCGAAGCTGCCTGCGCAGGCGGAGGTCATGATGGTTCCCTGCTCATGCAACGCCTGCAATCCGGTCGTCAGCGCCGGTTGGCGCCAGTCCACCGCCAGAGCGTCAAAGCAGGGCGGTACAATCAGCACATCCGGCGCCGCCTGCAACGCTTCATGCAAAGGACGGGAGGCCAACCCCGGCTGGCTGGCGTCCTCTCCCGTGCGCCAGAAACTGATCTGCAACTCAGGCCAATGCGGCGACGCCGCCTGACGTCGATATTCTTCCGCCACGGATAACAAGTCTTTCAGTCCAAACACCGCCGACTGCATGGAGGTGGGATAAAGCAGCACGCCCACCTCGTAACGTTTGATGCCTGATTGGGTTTGCGCCATGTCGTAATCCACCCCGCATTTGTCGTTTACGACATCAGCATACCCCGCGCCCAGTCCCTAAGATAGTCCTCAACCTGATCAGCCAGCCGAATCCCCATCAGTAATCCGGCGGCGCAGGCTACCTGAACCCTAAATGAAGATGAAAGGAAACGAATATGACTGCGACCAACCTACCCGCGACTAGCCTACCCAATACGGCATTGCTGTTGATCGACATCCAGAACGACTACTTCCCTGGCGGCGCCATGGCGCTGCATCAATCCGAACAGGCCGCAGCGAAAGCCGCCAGCGTGTTACACGGATTTCGCCGCGCCGGCTTGCCGGTGATCCACGTCCAGCACGAAATGGTTGGCGACCGCGGCTTTTTTCTTCCCGGCACGGAAGGACAAAAGATTCACGCCTCCGTCACGCCAGAAGCGGATGAAACCGTCGTCGTGAAAAACTACCCCAGCAGCTTCCTTCGAACTGAACTGGATCAACTCTTAGAGAAGCAGGGCGTCAAGCATCTGGTAATCGTCGGCATGATGACTCACATGTGCGTCAACACCACGGTGCGCGCCGCGGCTGAGCATGGCTACGGCGTCACCCTGATCGGCGACGCCACCGCCACCCGCGACCTTATTCTTGACGGAGAAAGCGTCCCGGCGGAGCAAGTGCAAAAGGCCATGCTCGCCAGCGTTATCGGTTTCTTCGCCGAGGTCACGACAGCGGATAGCTTCCTGCAACAACACAACCTGATCTAACTTCCTATCCTGTAAGAAAAAACAGAAACCCGGGCTGTCTGTCACATTCAGGCGGCCCGTTCGCATTTTCCGATTGCATTGCCGCCGCTTTTCATTACCTTTGCCGCCTTAATGGAGAGAGTCGCCGCCCATTGCCGGCGTTTTACAGTATGGACCGTTCACTGGCCGCCTGCAGATTACTTTCCCGAATGAAATTCCCCAAAAGCCGTAAGTCTTTTACCCATTTCCCCTTTAGCGTGGGAAGGTAGCCGCAGCAAGCGCGCAGACCTGACCGGACCGACTCTTTTCCTGTTGGAGCGTCGGCGGCGGGTAAGGACGCCGGCCCGAATTGCAGACTTGCAGTTTGTCCGGAATGCAGGGAGGCGGGAGGGGTAAAGCGCCAGGGCCCGCTTGAATGCGGGCGCTGCACGTTAAACGATTAAGAAACCCGCAGCGTGGCTCAATTGAACTGCAGTTTAAGTTCGCACGAGGAGAAAACCCATGAATAAGAAAACGATCCTTCTCTCATTGGCGCTATGCTGGCAGAGTCAGGCCGCAACGGCCGGCGAAGTCGAGGTGCTGCATTACTGGACCTCCGGAGGAGAGGCCGCCGCCATCGACGTGCTGAAGGATCTGGTGAAAAAAAGCGGACATACCTGGCGCGACTTTGTGGTGCCGGGCGGCGGCGGCGAGAGCGCCAACGCCGAACTGAAAAAACGCGTGATTCAGGGCGAGCCGCCTGCCTCCGCCATGGTCAAGGGCCCGGATATCGAACGCTGGGCCAGATTGGGTTTTCTACAGAATCTGGATGAATTGGCGCAGAAGCAAAACTGGGATGAAAAGCTTCCCCCCGTGATAGCGGACGTCGCGAAGTTTCGCGGCCATTACGTCTCCACGCCAGTGAACGTGCACCGGGTCAACTGGATGTGGATCAACAAACGCATTCTCGATGACGTTGGCGTCCCCGTTCCCACTACCTGGGAAGAATTCGAAACCGCCGCGAAAAAGATTCAAGCCAAAGGCTATCCGGTCATTGCTCATGGCGATCAATCCTGGCAGGACGCCACCGTGTTTGAGTCCGTCGCGCTGGCGGTGGGCGGCGAAGAGTTCTACCGACTGGCCTTTGTAGAAAACGACTATGGCGTCATCAAAAGCGACACCATGACCAAAGTGCTGGCGCAATTCCGCCGCTTGCAGCCTTATTTCAAGACCGACCTGAAGAGCCAAGATTGGAACGTCGCCACCCAGGCGGTCATCAATGGCCAGGCCGCATTCCAGTTCATGGGCGACTGGGCCAAGGGCGAGTTTGAAAAAGCGGGCCAGAAAGCCGGTAAAGATTTCGTCTGCGCGCCCATGCCGGGCACGTCCAACCAGTTTCTCTACAACATCGACACGCTGGTGATGTTCCAACTCAAATCTGAAAGCGCCCAAGCCGCGCAACAGGACCTGGCGGACGCCGTCATGAGCGAGACTTTCCAAAATGTTTTCAACCTGAAAAAAGGCTCTATCCCTGCGCGCAGGGACGTCAGCCTCGATCAATTCGACGATTGCGCCCGCCTGAGCCGCGCGGACTTCCTGGCGGCGGAGAAAAACGGCGGTTTGTTGCCCAGCATCGCCCACGGTATGGCCACCACTGCGCGGGTGCAGGAAGAGTTCTACGCCGTGCTGCACGAGTTTCTGCACGATCCCGGCATGAGCCCGGAAAAAGCCACTGTCACACTGGCCAAGCGCATGCGCTACGGCTCTTACGCCATCAACTGACGCACTCCCTCCAACTTAGACTCTCGGCGCTCCTGGGGATGACCCCGGGGGCGTATTTTCATCTTTTTTACGCCGACCTGCGCCGCCAGCAAGGAGGATAAGCCTGCGCCATCTCCTCCAGGGGGGATTTTAGGGGGGAATTTCGCGCTCTGGATTTGATCGCCGTCCGTATTAACTACGTAACCTATTGATTAACAAATATAATATCGCACATCTACGGCTCGGGCGGCTGGTTGGTGAGGGGCGCGCGTTGCCATTAGCATAGCCTCACCGAACGCACTCAAAGCAACAACAAATATAATCAGAAAGGCGTACCTCTATGAAACGTTGTTTTACATGGAACTGCAGGCAAGGCGTCAGCGTCTTGCTGGCGTTGACTCTACTGGCCCTGTTCGGCTGCTCCAACGGGGGCGGCGATAAAGGCGATGGAACTGGCGACGACGACGGCCTCTACACGCCCACCGCTTCTCAGGCCGTTATTTACTACAAACGCGAAGACAACAATTACGATGGCTGGGGACTGCATCTGTGGAGCGCCTCCGGCGCTGCTTTCAGCTCCAGCGAATACATCAGCGGCGGAGAAACCAGCTGGTCCAAACCCCTCCCCGCCACAGGCGTCAGCAGCAAATACGGCGCGTATTACGTCATTGATTTCGACAGCGCCAATTGGTCGTCATTCAACCTGATTATGCACAAAGGCGATGACAAGGATCTCGGCGGTCAGGATCATACCTACTCCAAAGCGACTCTGGGCGGCGACGCCTTCTCCTTCAGCGGCGTAGGCGTACTTTATCCCGATCCGCTAACCAGTCCCCCCGTATCGTTGGAAGGGGCCAAAGCCCACTGGCTGGACGCCGACCTCATCGCCTATAACGGCTCCGGCAGCGTGCGTCTGTATCACTCCGCCAGCGCCGCGATCACCGTGAACGCCACCACCGGCGAATTAAGCGGCGGCGACGCCATTGAACTGACCTCGGCCGCTCTCTCTGACGAGATCAAGGCCCGTTTCCCGCATCTGGCCTCGTACAACGCCTGGGCTTTGCCTGACTCAGCCGACGTCAAAGCGCTGCTGAAAGAACAGCTGGTCGTGGCGCAATTCAGCGCCGGCGGCGAGTTACGCAACGCCACGCAAGTGCAAACGCGAGGCGCGTTGGATGCGCTCTATGCCGAAGCCGCCGCCGACGCGCAACTGGGGGCCGTCACTGCCGGAGCCACCGTCTACAAACTCTGGGCGCCGACGGCGCAAAGCGTGAAATTGAAACGTTATGACGCAGATAAAAACCTGCTTTCCGCCGACGTCATGGCGGAAGACAGCGCCAGCGGCGTCTGGACTTTCGCCAGCGACCAGAATGACAACGGCCGTTACTATCGCTACGAAGTGAAGGTGTATCACCATCAGACCCGCGGAGTTGAAACGTTCGACGTCACCGATCCCTATTCTCTCAGCCTGTCCGCCAACAGCGTCTACAGCCAAGTAGCGGACCTGAACGATCCCGCTTTGCAGCCAGCGGGCTGGGATGCGGACGCCAATGCCTCCGGCTATGCGGTCGCAGCGCCGGAGGACATCATCATCTACGAAACGCATATTCGCGACTTCAGCGGCTCAGATAACAACGGCACAGCCGCTTATAACGGTAAATTCCTGGCGTACACCGAACCTGGCCGGGAAAGCATGACGCATCTGCAAGCCTTGAAAGACGCGGGATTAACCCATCTTCACCTGCTGCCTGCGTTCGATATCGCTACGGTTGACGAACGCCAGGGCGCCCGCGCTGATCTGGACAGCACCAAGGCCGAATTCTGCGCGCTCCGCAGCACCGCCGCCCTGTGCGGAGATGCCTCCGTAACGGATTCCGCCACCTTGCGCAGCGTGCTGGAAAGCTGCGACCCCGCCAGCGGCTGCGCCCAGGCGCTGATGAACGATCTGCGCGCGCTGGACAGCTTCAACTGGGGCTATGACCCTTATCACTACACCGCGCCGGAAGGCAGTTACGCCAATGAACCGGAGGGCGCCTCGCGCATTCTGGAGTTCCGTCGTATGGTGAAGGCGCTGCATGATATGGGACTGAATGTGGTCATGGATGTGGTGTATAACCACACCAACGACGCCGGCGCCGCTGAAAAATCCGTGCTGGACAAGATTGTCCCCGGGTATTACCAGCGCCTGAATCCTGAATCCGGCGCGGTGGAAAACTCCACCTGTTGCTCCAACACCGCCACCGAGGCCGCCATGTTCCAAAAGTTGATGGAGGATTCACTGGTGGTGTGGGCCCGTGACTATCACATCGATTCGTTCCGCTTCGACCTGATGGGCCACCATCCCAAAACCGGCATCGAGTCCGCCCTCGTCAAAGTGCGCGCGGTGCGCAGCAACGTCTACTTCTACGGCGAAGGCTGGAACTTCGGCGAAGTGCAGAACGACGCTCGCTTCGTCCAGGCCACGCAGCTCAATATGAGCGGCAGCCAGATCGGTACCTTCACCGACCGCCTGCGCGACGCGGTTCGCGGCGGCGGTCCCTTTGATTCCGCAGACAGCCTGCGCGCCAACCAGGGCTTCGCTAACGGGCTGTATACCCTGCCCAACGAGTTCAACAGCGGCTCTGATACAGAAAAAGCCACACTACTGGGCCTGACCGATAATATTCGCGTCGGCATGGCGGGCAACCTGACGGACTTCGTGCTGGTGGACGCCTCCGGCGCCACCAACGTCGGCGCTAATCTGGACTACAACGGCCAGCCCACCGCCTATGCGAAAGACCCGGCCGACACGATCAATTACGTTTCCAAGCACGACAACCAGACCTTGTGGGACAACAACCAGTACAAGATCGCCGCAGACGTCAGCGCCCAGGATCGCGTGCGCATGCAATTGCTGGCCCTCAGCATTCCACTGCTGAGCCAGGGCGTGCCTTTCCTGCACATGGGATCGGAAATCCTGCGCTCCAAGTCCATGCAGCGCGATAGTTACGACTCCGGCGACTGGTTCAATAAAGTGGACTTCAGCTACGCCGACAACAACTGGAATGTCGGGCTGCCGAGAGAAGATAAAGACGGCGCCAACTGGCCGTTGATCCAGAGCATTATCGCCAACGCCAATGCGCAAACGTCACCCGCTCAGATTACCGACGCCGCCGCCGTATTCCGCGACTTCCTGCGCATTCGCAGCGGCAGCAAGCTATTCCGCCTGGAAAGCGCCGCCGATATCAAAGCGCGCGTGGACTTCCACAATGTGGGTTCAAGCCAGATTCCCGGTCTGATCGCCATGTCCATCGACGATGGAAGCGGACTGACCGACCTTGAACCTACTCATGACGCTATCGTGGCGATCATCAACGCCACTGGCGCGCAGCAGACCATCACTGTTCCCAGCGCCAGCGGTTTCCAGTTGATCGATGCACAGGCGTCCGGCGCCGATCCTGTGGCGGCGAGCGCTACAAGCAGCGGCGACAGCTTCACCGTCCCCGCCCTCACCAGCGCCGTCTTCGTCAAACCCCAGGGCGCGTCGCAAGGCGCCGGCCTGCCGGTGAATTACGACAACAAAGACCCCTCTGCGATTCCACCGTATGGCCCGACCACCCTGTATCTACGCGGCGACATGAACGGCTGGGGCACTGATACGCCCCTGACCTTCAGCAGCAATGGCGACTATGTCGCCACTCTGACCCTGGCTGCGGGGAGCTACGGCCTGAAAATCGCCGATGCGGACTGGGCCGCCATCAACTTCGGCGGAGGCCTGACGCTGACGCCGGGGGAAACCGCCGCGCTTACCGCCGACGGCGATAACCTCAGCCTGACCCTGACGGAAGAAAGCCAAGTCACCTTCCGCTTTAACGCATCCGACAAAGATGCGACCACACTGACCGTGACCACCGCGACTGTGGCGGATATGAAGTAACCTCTTCAGACAAGTCATTCATTCCATCCGACGCTTGGCGCCAGCAACGGCTCAAGCGTCGGTTTGTTTTCCTGGTCCGCCGTTTCGTTTCCTTCCTCTCAGCACTATGTCTTTTAGCCAATTGAAAGCAGCGCACCTCTCCTGAATACTTTTTCAATTACAGTGCCTGGATGATCAAGACCACTGCAAATAAATAACAAGCTAACCCTTTTAAATCTAAGGATTGATATGCAGCCCCCTACTAAACTATCTACATATGAATTCAACATACGCTCATTCCACCCAGAAAAAGACTTTGGTTGGAGCGGCCTGATGTTTGAAGGTGATAAAAGAGGGTTTTCCTTAAACCCTAGCGGCACAGTACTAGTCACGTCACGTATCTGGCAAAAGTTTCGGTTAAACACTGAAACAGGGGAAATAAGTGATAAGGCGACTGTATCAGATCGATCCAAGGCTCCATGGAGCAAGGTTTATCGAGAGTATTCGGGAGTTCTGGCACCCAAAGGGGTTATACGACACACCCGGCCAATAAGAACCCAACAGAGTATATGCAGTATCCAAATAGAGGGGCATTATGGAGGTGAAAATCACGCAATGCCCGCCTCTCCTGAACTGAAGGAAAGCATAGGCGTCACCTATGTCCCGACCTTAGATGTACGCTATAAACTCGCTGTTGATATCGACCGCACAAATAGTCACATAGATATTGTCCTTTATGTAACTGGTGACGGATTTCCGAATTGCGAAGCCTTTGTTGTCGATAAGCTAGGTAAGGCGGTATTTCTGGGCGTACATGTACGTAAAGGCGCAGCTCCAGTTAGCTTGGCTTTGAATTTAGACTATCCCATGATAGCGTGCGCTGTTCGTTTACCCATAGATTCTCAAGGTAATTTTGTCGGAACAATAGGAGACGAACTGTTGCGACGCCGTAACAACGCTGACAAGCTGGTGTACGAGAGTATTACTCACTGGAACCAGCGCTTTTTAATTTCTAATCCGAATAGAAACCATTGTATGGGCTTAGAGGATTATAAAAAGATTACAGAGTGTTTTTCTAAATGAAAAAGTTACATATCGGTCTCTTGCTGATTTTCATGTCGCCTATTGCCGCCTGCGGAGAGAATGCGGCGTCGCCTGAACCAGAAACCTATCTTCTGCCAAATAATTTTATTGGTATGTTTTATATCCTGTTTAACACGCCTGCAGGAAAGCCTGTCAGACATGAGAAAGAGAGCCGGGTTTATGAAATTCCCCCATCAGGCGTTTTGCTAACCCAAGGGAAACTTAACGAAGGTTGGATAGCCGCAGAAGACCTAAAATATTACTACGTCAGGGAAGACGGCCAGCGCGTAGAAATTAAAGGCAGATGGACAACGAGCCTGGATGATACGCCAGAAAACAGAAACGACCCTGAGCTTACAATTTTTGGCGGCGGCGCTGGAGTTTATTCAGACCCAAGCATTCCCTGCGATGTGACATACCAATATTACTATGTCGGTTTGAAAGCAGACGCTCTGGAGGGAAAGAATCAGTTCGGATTAGAAGAGTATTTGGATAAACACCCATTCCAGTGCCCTATGAAATAGCTTCATCAGGCAAACCTTTAACGCTTGGCGCCAGCAATGGCTCAAGCGTCGGTTTGTTTTCTCATCCCGCCAGCTACTTCGCTTCCTCAACCCTTTATCCTCGCCCCTTCTTCGCCTACGTATGCGCTATGCCTTTTAGTCCATTGAAGGCGACGGCCTTATCAGAAATACTGCGCGTCACCCTGTCTCGATAATCAAAGCTAATGAATAAATTGCCTCTCAGCCTCTTGTTGAGTTCCATATCGCTTGTCGCCGCTTGCGGAGAAAAATCGGCTTCGCCTGAATCCGAAATCTATCTGTTGCCTGATAATTTTGTGGGTAAGTTTTATATCCTGTTTAACACGCCTGCTGGAGAGCCTGTCAGGCGTAAGAGGGGGAGTCGGATTTATGACATTCCGCCATCAGGCGTTTTGCTAACCCAAGGGGAACTTAACGAAGGTTGGATAGCCGCAGAAGACGTAAAATATTACTACGTCAGGGAAGACGGCCAGCGCGTAGAAATTAAAGGCAGATGGACAACGAGCCTGGATGATACGCCAGAAAATCGAAACGACCCTGAGCTTACAATTTTTGGCGGCGGCGCTGGAGTTTATTCAGATCCAAGCATTCCCTGCGATGTGACATACCAGTATTACTATGTCGGTTTGAAAGCAGACGCTCTGGAGGGAAAGAATCAGTTCGGATTAGAAGAGTATTTGGATAAACATCCATTCCAGTGCCCGTAGCATTTTCTTGTTTCAATGCGAGCAGAGATGACAAGGACTTAGCGTAACCGTAGGTTGGATAAGCAACGCGCCATCCAACGACCCATGCTGGACTATCGCTGAAAATGGCAAAGGCGCTTAATACTGATTTGGGAGCCGATCACTGGCTATTCAGCAGCGTTGGAAGGCGCTTCGCTTTTCCAACCTACATTTTCCGAGCTACTTCTTTTCCCGACCGGCTTAAGAAAGCATCGCCCCGCCTAACCGGCCTCTTCAGAAGGTCGCCCCATCTTGCCTAATCCCTTCAAAAAAGTAACAAGCCGTCTTGCAACTCATTGAATATTAGTAAAATTTAACAAAAGCTTTATATTCTTACTTTATTTAATCCAGGTCATTTTCTGGTACAGTAACCGCCTTTTGCAGTATCCATCCCCAGTTACGTTCCGAAACCAGGGATTAAACTATACAGTCACAGCGAGGTGAAAACGTGAAAGCAAAGTGGTTATTGGCGGGTTTGTGTTGCATCAGCAGCTCCGTATTTGCGAACTGGCAGCTGAACAACGAAGAATCCAAGTTAAGCTTTATCTCCATCAAAGCCACCGATGTCGCTGAAGTACACCACTTTGGCCAATTGAGCGGCAGCATCAGCGATGCGGGCGAAGCCGTACTGGAAATCGACCTGAACAGCGTCGCCACCAACATCGATATCCGTAACGAGCGGATGAAAAAAGAGCTTTTCCAGACCGGACAGTTTCCAAAAGCGACTTACAGCGTAAAACTCGATCCTGAGCTGCTGAAAAAAGCCGCTCCCGGCGCATCCATCGTGACTAGCCTTGACGGTTCTCTGGAGCTGCACGATGTGAAGAAAGAAGTGAAAGCGGAAGTCGTGATCAATCGCATCTCAGACAAGCAGGTCGTGGTTTCCACGCTGCAGCCGCTGGTTATCAACGCCGCGGATTTCGCTCTGAAAGACGGCGTCATGAAGCTGAAGGATCTCGCTAAACTGCCTTCCATCAGCATTTCCGTTCCCGTCACCTTCAACTTGACGTTTGACGCCAAGTAAGTCGGTTTCCCCCCCCGCCCTGGCGGGGGAGGACGCTTCCCCAGGCCAATACTGCCCCTGACAGACGACTTCCCTAGTTCAGGTTTTTGAAATCAATCTTGATTTCATCATCTTCCGAGCCGCCGCACTCCGACGAAAAATACCAAACGTCACCGACACGGCGATTAGCTTCCTCTCTCACCAGCTCGAAACAACCGCCTCCCGCCACTTTAACAAAGCGACGACCGGTAGAGTCCTGAAAACTCTCCACCGCATCCGCCGGATATTCGCCTGGCTGGTTATAAATCTCTGCATCGGACAGCGCCTGATCCAGACGTCGATCAAAACGCCTGGGCTTGTCTTCCGACTCAGTCCTCGCATTGTCCCTGGCGTATTCCAGGGCATTATCCAGCAACAGTTTTTTTCGCGGCTGGCTTGCCGGCTCCGTTTGTAGTTTAACCGTCGTTGCAGGCGGCGCCTTTTCCAGCTCAGCCGGCTCTTCCTGCTTACGAGGCTTGGGCGGCGTCTCGACGACTCGTTGTTCGGGTTTGGCCTGTGTCGGTTGCGGAGGCTCGGGCTTTTCCTCCGTGGTGGCAGGCGTGGAATCAGGGTCGGGGGGCTCAGCAATGTCCGCTTCTGGCACTGACGTACCTGGCGCTTGCTGCGTTCCGATCTGAATCGTAATGGTGGACGAGACTGGGCGCGATGTGACTGGCCACTCCATGGATGGAGACATTAATAGCCCCAAATGCGCGCCGACAGATCCCAGCAACGCGACCCACAGTAGCCCGCGACGTCGATTTTCTGATCGATTGGGGTATGCATCCGCACCCGCGTTATTGAAGTTTGCAATTTCCACTTAAGCGCCGCGATCTCACCTGATATCCTTCCGCCGCGCATTTAAGCACTTTTTCGGGGCGCGACTCAATTGCGCGCAACGCCCCTTTATTCCCGACCGAAGGATAAGTTGGAACCAACGTATTTTATGATCACGAATAATCCTAAAATCAAAGCCTTGCTGAACATCGGCCCTCCCAAAGATTTCGACTGGCCGGACTACGTGGCGCAGTACGGTTTTAACCAGGATGACATACCCGAACTTATCCAGATTTTGACGGATGAGAGCCTTAGTCTTGAAGATGAAAACCAGAACCTGTCATGGGCGCCGTTGCACGCCTGCCGCACGCTGGGGCAATTGCAGGCGGAACGGGCCGTTATGCCTTTGCTGAACAGTTTCGACTTTCTCTATATTCAGGATTGGGCCCTGGCGGAAATTCATCGCGCCTTCGCCATGATCGGCCCGGTGGCTATCGCGCCGCTGGCGAGAAAGCTGCAGGAGCCCGCCGAAGACGAGCTGATTCCCGCACTGGCGGTTAAGGCGCTGGCGGCTATTGTGGCCTCACACCCCGCCCACAAAGATCAGGTGGTGGAGATTTTCCGCGAATACATGGAATTTCCGAACCGATCCGCCAAAGTCCTCAACGGCATATTGGTCGCGCGCCTGCTGGAGCTGAACGCCACTCAAGCCATCGACGGCATCCGCCGGTTATATACGCTCAACTGCGTGGACCTGATCTGCGGCGGCGATCTGGAGGATGCGGAAATCAGCCTGGGCTTCCGCAAGGAACGCTCCACGCCCCGACTCAGCATCGAGGAGCTGCTGGATCTGGAAGAATATGGCGCGCAACGCCAACAGGAAGAGCCCGAACCGCCACCGCTTCCCATTAATCGCAAAATCGGCCGCAATGATCCCTGCGTATGCGGCAGCGGCTATAAATACAAAAAGTGTTGTGGGATGAGTTAAGCAACTCGCTTGCTATCGGCCTGACTGATCATGGATGTCAGGCCGTCATACGCTCCGCCACGCACAGCTCCATAATGCGCCACTGCACTTTCTCGATGTGCTCATAAATTTCCGCTATTTCCGTTTCCGCCATGTCTTGCAGATTTAACAAGGACGCGGTCTGGTTCTGAGGAAAGCCAAGCAGGTTAAAGACGCCGCTTTCATGAATCGCGGCCGCGATATACCTGGATAACCGCTGACGATCCCAGCCCTCAAAGTCTTCTTCCAGCTCCAGCTCCTCCGTCGCCTCCTCGCATTCATAGAGAAAATCATCCCAAAACCTGACGCCTTTCTCGCTCATAACAGACTTCATCAACGCCAGCTTCTCCTGTAGCGCCGCTTTATTGCTGGAGACGGACGCCAAATCACAGGCGTTCATAGCGCTTGTTTCCGCTGCGGTTTTTAAAAAAACATCTTTATCGTTCATCACTTTATCTCTCTGCAATACATCCACGAGCATGAGCTGGCCAAAGCCTAGAGGGCTATCTCAAGTGCTCCTTCGGCCATTGTTCCTCCAGACCTATCTCAATCACTTTGCTCGGCGTGCAAGCGTTAAAAGCCAGCAGGACATACAAGCTTGCGGTGCAGGAGGCGCAAGTGCTGTAACAGCATTCGAGATCCCGATGGTCATCCCCTATGGCGGTGCGGCCAGCATTCCATTCGCTAAACCTGGGGTCGGAGGCGGACCACCACGCCATTCTTTGCCCAACTTGATAGGTCCGATCGCAAAAGCGCCCTGACTCGTCCCCATCAAAGTCGGAGCACATGTGGGTTTGAGCATGAATTTTCGTTACCTTCTGGCAAGCGGGACAGCGCTCTTGCAATTCTATCCAATTAAAAGCACCCATAGACACCCAAGTTAATTGATCACAATTAAATTTATTTAACGCTTATTTTTCATTTGCTTAGGAACTTCCTCAGAAACCTCAAGTCGAAGTTTTGCGCGCTGAGTAACGCCGTCAGGCTGCCTCCGCCCGCACCATCTTTTTTGAGTAGTAGAGGTAGTCATGATTATCAGAAGGATAGCGGAGTTTGACCAGACGGTGGCCATGTCGGGACTGACGGGACGATCTCAGGCCGCTTCGGAGGGCGCTTGCCATAACTTCACCATCAACTGGCTGAGCCTGATGTTTCAGGACAACGGCGACATCAGGCGCGCCAAGCAGCGGATGGCGAAGTTGGGAGTGCGTTCCGGCGCCGGTAACCCGGTGCTGCAGAAGGCCTTTGGGGATCGCTGGGGAGAAGGCGGCAATTCCTACAAGATGGCGGACAAACTAATGATACAGATACGCGGCCTGAAAGAGGTCGCGCTCCTCAAAGACTACTCTCACTTCAGCCAGCGCTGGCTGGAAAGCGCGTTGATGACGCCGCAATACGCCGGTTACATCTATTCTTTCTGGTTTCCGATGAAAGTGGTCGGCGCCGACGGCGCGCATACGATTGGATTCTTCCGCTCCGTATCCGGTCGCCAGGGACAGCTCGTTCCCAATGACGCCACCATCGTCGTGTTCGATCCTAACTATGGTGAGTTTCATGTGCCGGAAGCGGAATTCCATAAGTGGTTCCGTAAATTCAGAACGTACTACGGGGGAACCGTCACCTCGCATATGGTGAAGTGCGTGGCGCCCATTTGATTTACTCGTCCACGGTCGGATCGTCGTCTTCCTGGCGGCGTCCATCCGACCTCTTGCCAGCCCAGCGCCCGGCGACAAACCGGGTTCCCCCCTGCACCAGCTTTCCTCCCAGTTTCAGCGAACCGTATACAACGCCGGCGACGCCTTTGTGGGTTTCATCCACCACTCTCGCCACCGGTCGAACCAGGGGAATTCTGGTCAACACCTCCTGCGGGTCGCGGGCGATGGACCGGTGCATGGATTCCACCGCACCTACCGTTTGCAGATAGCCATCCGCCAGTAAATCCACCATACCCACCGCCAGCCGTCCATCTCGCCACACTGCTGTCTCAGGCGCCGCAACCGGCGTCAGTGATATGGTTTGTCGCAATGGCTGCGCGCCTTCCAGGGAGGCGTCCTCTTCACACCATTGCTGAATCTGGCGGTACACGCGATTGCAGTGCGCCAGGGGAATGTGCGGCACGCCCTCGAAATGAGCGAAACGGCTGTCCGCCGGCGCTGCGCGGGGATGGGCGCTACTCTGGGTGACCAGACTGTCGCCGACCAGTTTGTTAATGAGACTGCCGTTCTTGGGGGACACCGATCCACTGATAAAGCAGTGTCTGGCGCCAGGGTAAAAGCCGCGCCCAGACGTCGCCGGCTGTGCAGGGTCCAGCCCCTCGCGCAGGTCGCGGATGCCCTCGCTGCGGCCATCGATCCAATCCGCCCACTGACTGATGTAATCCCGGGGAAACTCGCGCACCAATGCGCTGAAACGATGTCCCATTTGTTCAAATGGCGATCCCTCATGGGGGCAGCCGATGTAGAAACAACGCTTGAGTTTCGGCAACCAGGGAGCGTCGGACAGATCCGCCGATTTCTGCGCGCTGCGCATCACCAGCCCGCCCATGCTGAAACCGATCAGGATAATTTCGTCAATTTTCAGCGGATAGACGGCGAACAAACGCGTCAGCAACTGGGAAAAACGCAGTCCGTTCTCCTTCACCGGCAGCCCGCTGTTGTAGCGCAGAAACAGGGGGGTGTAGCCGAAATCACGTTGCAGTCTCAAGCCATAGTTATCCGGCTTGGGCTCCATAATCGCCTCGGCTTGGCGGGGTTTGATATCCCAGATGCTTTCCAGGTTGGTGAGCCCGTGCAGCAAGACGACGATTTTGTTGGAAAGCACCAGCCCGGAGCGCAGCGCCAGCGTCTCATCCAACGGCAACGGCCTTCGCTGATGATAGAAATCCATCTCAATCGCCAGTGGGTTGCCCCGTCGCGCCAGATAATCGCCGAAGACGCCGTTCAGGGCCGCCTGCCCAAGGCCGCCCCAACGTCGCCAATCCAGAGGTTTTGTTTCCCTGTCCGCCATCGCTCTCTCCCGCCCTTTGGCATTGCGACCGCTATGCGCCGGTCAAAGTCGCTCGTCCCTCAATGTCGTCATCGTCGCCGACGCGTGCGCGAAATAATCGCACACCGCCGCCGCATCCCCACGAAAACAAATACGCTCCGTACGCTTGTTCAGTTGATAGGCGTACATAGGATCATAATAGTCTTCCAATAAACATCTGATCCAATCCCTGTGCGAAGCGGGGTCTCCCCGCCGATGCCGCGCCAGCGCCGCCTCCAGCATCTCGCCCAGTTGTTGATAGCGCAACCCGCCCAAGCGCGTGCGGATGTTGACCATTGATTGACGCAGATCGTCGGCGAAGCGCTCGAAGCCTTCTTCCTCGCCCTGGCTGCGCCGCCACTCGTGCAATTTATGCAGAATATAGTTACGAAAACTGTGTTCCACTCGTTGTTCCAGCGCGACTTCAACCACCACCAGCGGCGCTTGCGCCATGGCCCGCCGCAGACACTGCGGCAATGCGCAGCGACCAATCAGATGACTTTCGTCCTCCAGCAGGAGCGGCGCGTCCGCAAAGCTATGACGCTGACGCAACAGCGCCACCGCCAGAGCGTTCTCAAAGTCGATTTGCGAAGGCTGGCCGTCTGCGCGGCGGCCAAAAGCGCTACCGCGATGATGGGCCAGACGCTCCAGATCCACCGCTCCCGGAAGACGCATAAGCAGATCAGTCTTACCGCTGCCGGTATGTCCCGCCAGCAGAACGAAGCGGGCTTCCTGGCAAATCCTTTCCAGCGACTCAATCAGAAAGCGTCGCATGGCCTTATATCCACCTAGAATACGAGGGTACGCTACGCCGCTTTCCGCCAGCCACTGCTGACAAATACGGGAACGCAGACCACCGCGAAAACAGTACAGATATCCCTGCGGATGCCGCTGCGCGAACTCCCGCCAGCTCTGCACCCGCGCCTCTTTCACTGCGCCATGCACCAGCCGGTGTCCCAACGTCATCGCCGCCTGCTGGCCATGACGCTTATAACAGCTTCCCACCTGCGCCCGCTCGTCATCGGTCATCAGCGGCAGATTAACGGCGTCGGGAAAAGCGCCTTTGTCAAACTCCACCGGAGCGCGGGTGTCGAGCAGCGGCGCGCCGGACAGGAACACATTGAGGTAGTCGTCCGTATCCTGTCTGTCACCTGATTCGGTCATTCACACCACCTCGATGCGCGGCCCGTCGCGATAGGCCTGCAAAGTTCCTATCAGCGCAGGCGCGATGCCAGCGTCCTTCAATATGCGCTCAAGCGCGTCTCTGCCTTCAGGAGCGACAGCGATCAGCAGTCCTCCGCTGGTCTGGGGATCGCAGAGCAACAGACGTTGTTCCTCCGTCATCTCTCCCAGACGCGCGCCGTAACTGTCGAAATTACGCCGCGCGCCGCCGGGAACGCAGCCTTGCTGGATGTAGTCCAACACTGGCGGCAAGCGGGGAATGGCGGCGTAATGCAATTGCGCTTTCAGTCCGGAACCTTCGCACATCTCCAGCAAGTGCCCCATCAGTCCGAACCCGGTCACGTCGGTCATCGCGCAGACTTCCGTCAAACGCGCCGCCTCTGCGCCGACCCGGTTCAACGCGCACATTTGCTCAAGAGCCAAGTGGGCATGTTGCGGCTGAAGTTTCTTTTGCTTTTGCGCGGTGGTCAGCACGCCGACGCCCAGTGGCTTGGTGAGATAGAGCAGACTGCCGGGGACAGCGGCGTCGTTGCGTTTGAGGTGTGCAGGTGTGGTGGAGCCGGTGACCGCCAGTCCAAAAATGGGCTCCGGCGCGTCGATGCTGTGCCCGCCCGCCAGCATGATTCCCGCTTCATGGCAGGTGTGGCGTCCGCCTTCCACCACACGCTGGGCAATCTCCGCTGGCAGGGCATTCACCGGCCAACCGAGGATGGCCACCGCCATCAAAGGCTCGCCGCCCATGGCGTAGATATCGCTGATGGCGTTGGCGGCGGCGATGCGTCCAAAGTCGAACGGGTCGTCGACGATGGGCATGAAAAAATCCGTGGTGCTGAGAATGATGCGCCCGTCGCCCAGATCATAGGCGGCGGCGTCATCTTTCGACGCATTGCCCACCAGCAGCCGGGGATCGTTGATGGGCGGCAATTGAGAAAGAAGAATACGGTCGAGAATTGCAGGAGAAATCTTACAGCCGCAGCCAGCGCCGTGACTGAATTCCGTGAGCTTGATCGATGCGTCTTGCATACGCCCCTCCGTTGACGATGGAAGGACATATGATAGGTCTTCGCCGGGGCCTTGTCACAGCGCTGAGCGCCGCTATGCCGACTGCGTCGCGACTTCCCTGGAGACGGCTCGGGAAAGCAGAAACCCACACCACCACAAGGGCGCAATGACCAAAACGGTGGAAAGAATATCAGCGACGCTATGGTACTCCTGATACAGCATCAGCAATGCGTATCCCAGCAACCCGATCAAGGCGGGAATACGCAAACGCGGCGCGGCGGCGATCAGGCTGAGGGTAATGACAATCGCCACAGCGGAGTGCGTGCTGTAGTCCATGCCCAACGCGGGCCATATATCAAGGGTGTGATCAACCCACCGCACCGTGTAGGCGATAGCCAGCCCGCCAAACAGCGTCAGCGCCAATCGACCTGCCGCCGCCCAGCGACGACGCCACAGGGTGAACGCCAGCAGCGCCAGCGTCACAAGGCCAAGCAAAGGGTTAAAGCTGTCGGCGATAGCATCGAGAATTGCGTACACGGGAAGATCACTCCTTGAAGACGGAAGGGAAATGGCGCAAAGCGGCTAAGTTACCATAACCATGCTTGGACTGAGTATGGCTCGACGTAATGAGTCCGCGAACGGTTCCCGCGTAAACATACGCCCTGCCCGCAATTGCATTTTCGTCAGGGTGGATTATGATCGTCGGGCTCGCACCAGACCTTCAGCCCAACCAGCGCGTGGAATTCACATGTCCGAAGTCGTTCTAACCAATCTCAACCTGTTCACCGTCCTGTTCGTGATCTTTTTCGCCAGCGCGAGTTTCATGTTCATGCAGATTTTTTTTCATGACGCCAAGATGGGGCTGGTGTTCCTCGTTGGACTGGTGATCGCCGGCACCGCCTCCGTCATGTTCAAGCCCTTGGCGATTCCCGCCCTGTCACTGGCCCTGATCGCTTTCGTCGCGCTGATTCTGATCAACCTGTACAAATACTATAAAAAGCCCCAGTTCTACGCTCCCGCCCTGGGCATGCTGTTAAGTCTGGCGGTTGGCGGCGGAGTGATTCTGGCCTTGCAGCAGTGAACCAGACCAGTTATCGCCAGTGGTTTTGTCGAGGTACTTTTTAACGCCTCCGCTGCGACATATTCCCACGCACAGTCTCTTTCCCAGGTCTAAGCTTGCTGTGTTCCGGCGCCACGCGCCAGAGCCCGCCCGGCGGCCGGACATGCCGCCCTTAAGCAATGGAGACAGCAAATATGGAACGAGTCAGCGGATCTCTCAGCCATTTAATTCAGTGGCTACGCCCATCACAAACACTGACGAGGTTGTTGCAAGCCAGCGCTTTCACGCTTGCGACCGGTTTTGTGGGCGCGGCCTGGGCGGCTTCGCCGTGGACGGCGGTCGGCTCCGCCGGCGTTGTCGACGAGGCGGACGCGGCGGAGGTTAACTTTTCCAGCGGCGTCGCCCAGATCAATGGCGCAGCATCCAGCAGCGTTACTTTACGGTATAACGTCACCGCCATCGCCGACCTCGATAATGGCGGCGTCAATAAACGCCTCAGCGCCCGTTTTCGCGATAATGGAAGCGACGCCAGAGTGCTGTTGTCGCTACGCCAGTACAACTTCAACACCGGCGTCACCACCACCCTGTTGACCCTGGACAGCAATACCCGTCCCACCAGTACCGCCTTCCAGACCCACAGTGTCAGCGACGGCTGCTGGACCACTAGCTTCGACTTCACGCAAAACGCTTACTACATCGAAGCCGTCCTCAGCCGAACCAGCACTGCCGGAAGCCCCGGCCTGGCGATTCTCAGAGTTGAGGATGCGGATCTTTGTTGAGGTACAGGGAAAATTACGGGACTTAAAACTATGAGTCTCGCCAGGGAAGGCGGGATTCAATATGACAAGAGTAAATGAACTTACACTTACTATTTCCCAATTTTCCCTTCAAAAATCAGAGGTGGTAAAGGCAAACATCATCGTACCGAATCAGATTGGTGAGGCGTATAAGCTGGAGAAACTGGAAACCCTATTACCTTGGAATGTGGAGTTGGCTTCAGAAAAAGTGCCTCAGTATGGGCAAGTATGTTGATTTAACGGCGGGTACGAATCAGCAATTCCGGCTTACCGATGAGCTAAAAATAGCAACGCCTCGTAACCGGGAAGCGGAGCTTCAGTACAACCATGAACTGGCGCTGGCGGACAACCAGATTCTGCGAGCGGATACAGAAGGGAGAATAAGCAGAGATATCGCGGAGACTGCTGCGTTCAAGGACGGGCTTAAAGAGCAGAGCCAAACTTATGGGATGTCGCGACCCGAACGGTCGGCAATTATCTGGCCGCCTGGGGGTTCACGCCGCAGAAGCCGACGAAAAAAGCGTATGAGCAAAACCCATCTCTAGTCGAGAAGTGGTTGAAGGAGGACTACCCGGTCATCAAGGGACGAGACAGGGCTGCGAAGCGACGCCCAACATGGGCGAGGCTAGCGCCCCAAGGGAAAACGCCGGTGATTCGCCTGAACGCCAGGCATATTATTTCCGTGAGTTTCACGTACATGCTCCCACTATACTAGAGAACCTCGGACAAACTACCTGTGTTGCCATCGTGGCGCCAATAATCAGCTCAAAAGTTTTATCGAGAGCACAATAGAGATCCTCAACAACATAGGGGTTCACTACTCGTTCAATGTGGAAAATAGAAGTATATCGTCAGATGACATCACTAACTGCAGGCACTTTCTTCCCAGGTTTGACTGCGATAATTTTGCTCACGGAAAGGCTTCGTAGTTATTTTCAAAAAGTCTTAGAGGCTCCGGTTATATTATTAGTCAGGCAGACAAATAGCTTCCTTCTACTTTTCTGAAACGACAGGGCCTGCACATGTCAGACCCTGTCTCCCGCGGTTAGCCGCCGCAACTCCTTCAATACACCCATCAATTTTGAAGGCGAAGTATCCCCCTTAAAGCATCGTCAAAAAGCAATCTTGCGCTATACAGATCACTCTCAGGACCAAGAGTGTTCAGGCTAGATTTCAATCTGCGTTCCCAGCACCCGCAGGACTTCGTAGGTGGTGGTGAGGCCGTTGTGGACGCGGGATTTGGCGTCGGCGACGAGGGTGATCAGGCCGTTGGCGACGGCGATGTCGTGGAGTTCTTTACTGGATGCGCCGTTGGCGATGTGGTGGCGCAGTTCTTCTGTGATGGTAAGAACTTCATACAGCCCAATACGGCCTTTGTAGCCGTGATTGCACTTTTGGCAACCGCGGCCGTGGTAGGTTTTCAGGTGCGGATCGTCGAAGAGCGGACCCAGCAGGTAAATATCCTCTTCATTGGGGGGGACTTCTTCACGGCAGTGGTCGCAGATGCGCCGTACCAACCGCTGCGCGATGATGCATTCTAACGCCTGCGCCGCAACAAAAGGTTTGATTCCCAGATCCAGCAAGCGGGCGATGGTGCCTATAGAAGAGTTGGTGTGCAGCGTGGAGAACACCAGATGTCCGGTCAAGGCGGCATGTAACGCGACTTCAGCGGTCTCGAAGTCGCGGATTTCTCCCAGCAAAATGATATCCGGGTCCTGTCGCAGAATAGCGCGCAGAATGGAAGCGAAGCTCAAGCCGATTTTCTCCCGCACCGACACCTGCCCGGCCATGTCCAGATAAAATTCCACCGGGTCTTCGATGGTGACGTAGTTCTTTTCCGTGGTGGCGTTATGCTGCAATAACGCATACAGCGAGGTGCTTTTACCACTGCCGGTGGGCCCAGTGGCGAGAATCATGCCCTGGGGTTTATTGATGGCGGCTTCCATACGTTTGGCGTTGAGTTCCGACAGCCCCAGATGGGTCAGGTTTTTTACGGAGGAGTTACGCTCCAGCACCCGCATCACCACTTTTTCCCCATTCAACGTGGGCAAGGTGGAAATACGCAAATCCACCACCCGCATGGGCGTTTTCACCGTGATGCGCCCGTCCTGAGGGCGTCGACGTTCGGTGATGTCCAGCTCGGACATCACCTTGATGCGCGAGACCAGAGACATATGCATGTTATGCGGGATGCGAATCTTATCCTCCAGCACACCGTCGATCCGGTAGCGCACAATGACCTGATTAGTGCGGGGATGCACATGGATATCGCTGGCGCCAAGGCGTAGCGCCTCAATAATAATGGCGTTGACCAAACGCACCGCCGGCGGCTGTTCCGTCTGGCTGAGCAGATCTTCCAGAGAATCGTCGTCTTCATCTTCGATCACCACCTCAATGCCTTCAAAGGGATCGAGGCCTGTCACCACGCTTTCCAGCTCTTTGATGGAGGTTTCCTCTTCCTCGAACAACTCGGCGAGTTTCATCTCCATCGCGCTGACGGTGGCCACCACAGGGTCGATCTGCATACCGGTGGTAAAGCCCAACTCATCCACCAGCTCCACATTGAGCGGGTCCGCCATCGCCAGCAGGAGGCGCTTACCGTTGACTCTCAGGGGAATGATAAGTTGCTTCTGACACAGAGATTTGGGTATGAGCGACAATGTGACTGGTTCAATTTGAAATTCAGCCAGCGCCACTTCTTCAAAGAACATTTCCTTTTTCAGCAACTGCACCAGCTTACGTTCATCAATCCATTGTTTTTCCAGCAACAGTTTGATCACTGTCTCCTTGCGGCTCTGCTGCAGCTTGAAGACCTCCTGCACCTGCTGTTTGTTCAACAGATTGTGCTTGTGCAGCATGATCGCCAGCTGGCTGCGGTTTTGTTGCGCCAGCTTGCTGAACGCCTGCAGATCTTTTTGCTGTTTGGCGTTGGTCTTTTCAAGCTCCTTGTTTTTCTGAATGAGATCATACTGCTCCAGCGCCAGAGCGACGGTGATACGCAAGTCGTCGTCATTCCAGGGCTTGAGAATAAAGCGATATACCGCGCCCTCGTTGATGGCGGCCATGACCGCAGTGGTGTCCGCCTGTCCAGTCAACATAATTCGAATCGTATCCGGGGACTGCTCCTTCACCTTACGCAACAGGTCCGCGCCGGTCATGCCCGGCATCATATAGTCGGAAATCAGCAGGTGAACGCGCCTCTGGCTGATAATGTCCAACGCTTCCTGCGCATTCTTTGCGGTCAGGATGTCATAGCTCTCCTTACGAAAGACACGGCTCAGTGAGTTCAGCACCGCCGGCTCGTCATCCACTAACAATACGCTATATGACACACTGGTTTTTTCTTTGTCCCCAGTCTGACTGGCGTCCGGGTTATTGACGAACAAGGATGCGAATTTCGACATAGTTCAGTTACCCGGGCGCATCTGCGTTCACCGGCAATTCGATGTAAAACCGACTGCCTTTGCCCGGCTCGCTGGCGATGCGGACATCCCCGCCGTGAGCGCGGATGATGTCCCGACACAAAGTCATGCCGAGCCCCGTGCCTGACCCCACCGGTTTGGTGGTGAAGAAGGGTTCGAAAATGCGGTTCAGGGTGTCCTCATTCATGCCGCAGCCAGTGTCTGCAATCAAAATCTGAACGCCATTTGCGCCTGGGCCGCACTGCACCAGGATTTCACCCCGCTCGCCAATGGCTTGCACCGCATTCAGCATGATGGCGTACACCGCCTGACAGAACGCAGAGTAGTCCACCCAAAGCGGCGGCGTCGGTTCGTACTCCTTGCGCAACCGAATATGGCCGCCCATCAGCGGTTTTGCGAGGTTGCAGACGCTGTCCATCAGTTCCTCTATAGCCACTTTCTGGCGCGAGCCTCCATCCGTACCGGCGAAGCCCTTCAGGTCCTTGACGATCTTCGCGACACGCGCCACGCCGTCCAGCGTGTCGCCCATCAGGATATGCAGATCCTTGATGACAAAGTCCAATTCATAGCGGCTGAAAATCGCCTTCACATCGTGGCCGCGCGACATTTCCGCCAGCGCATCGCTGATGTCATGCAAATAGCCTTTACCTGAGTTCAGGTTTGACTGGATAAAGCCCAGAGGGTTGTTAATCTCATGGGCGACGCCAGCGCCAAGCTGTCCCAGTGCGCTCAGTTTCTCCGCTTCGTAAACCTGCTTGCGACGCAGCTCGATCTGCGCCACCTGCTCCTCAACCCTGCGTTCAAGCTGCTCCGCCAGTTCCCGATATCGGGCTTCCGATTCCTGCAGCGCTTGATGTTTCAGCTGCAGCTCCTCGTAATCCTGCTCCACCACATGATGATGCAGGGAGGCCGCCAATCGGTAACGGGCGGCCTGATGCAGGATGGCTTCCACCAGCTTGCAGGCGGCTTCCGCTTTTTCTTTGGGGGCTGAGGCGACTAAATAGGCGACTGTGCGGATCTGATAGCGGATAGGCCAGACGTCAGCGTCTGGCCTATCCTGCGCGGGGACGATACTGGCGGACGTATCCAACAGCGGCGACAGTCGACTTTGCAGCGACTCGATGTCCTTAGGCGTCAATAGATCGGCAAGTGTGAATTCAGGGTCAATATCATTCACGAGATGGCGCCCCCTGCTTCTGTTATTTTCCCAGCAAGCCAGAAACAAACGCCTCCCGGCTCAATTGATGCGCGCCAGCCAGCCCATGCTCTTCATCCAGCGCCGGGTATACCCGTTGCAGCAACAGCTCCAGCGTCTCCAGCACTCCCTGATTCTGCAAGGCGCTGGCGAACACCACCGGCCACCAGGGGCTGGGCTCCCAGCGCTCGCGGATCTCCTGCTCGCTCAGAATGTTTTTCAGGTCGCGCTTATTAAACTGCACGACCAAAGGCAGGCGCTCAAAGTCTATGCCTACGCGGCCGGCGTTGGCGGCGAGATTCTCAAAGGATTCAAGGTTGGTGTGACTTTGGTTGTGCTGGGAGTCCGCAATAAAGGCGACGCCGTCGGCCCGGGACAAAACGGCTTTGCGGGTGCTGTCATGCTGCACCTGTCCCGGAACGGTGTAGAGCTTGAGTTGAATCAACAGGCCGCTGGGCGCTTCAAAGCCGAGGGGAAAAAGATCAAAGAACAGGGTGCGGTCTTTTTGCGTCTCCAGCACCATCATCTCGCCTTTCAATTCCGGCGAGGATAGCTCATGCAGCGCGCCAAGATTCGTGGTTTTCCCGCTCAGCGCCGGTCCATAATAAACCAGCTTTAATGTCAATCGATTCGTCTGTTCATCCAGCTCCGCCATAATGCTCCTTCCCGGCAAGACTTCTCCGGCTGGGATATTCCTATCCCTCAGTATAGAAGACTTCCTCATTGGTGCTGAATTTAATAGGCGGGGCCGGAAAGGCGGCTCAGTCTGTCTCCGTCAGGTATAAGCGCATGCCGCGAGCCTGGTAGTTGGTCAAGGCTCCGGGATGGTCAAGTGAGCAAGTATGCACCCACACCCGTGCAGCGCCCCAATTCCAGGCTTCACGAATACACTGGGTAAGAAAATAGCCGCCCAGTCCTTGGCCGATGAATTTGGGCGCCAGCCCAAAGTAAGAGATCTCTACCTGTCGTTCAGGCTGCTTCTGCAATTCGAAATACCCCGCCGGCGAGCCTTTCACGTATGCCACCCAGGTGCGCAGGTTCTCATTTTCCGCATATTCCCGCCACTGGTCATCGCTCCAGGACAGCTTGTCCGTCCATCCCCAGGCGCCGCCCACCAATGTGTACAGGAAACGGCTATATTCGAACTGCCGGATTTCACATTCCATGATCTGCAACTCCGCGACCGGGCTTTTCGCGCGGATGTCTGACGGAGAAGTCATTTCCAAATAGTAAGTGGAGACTGTCTGCATTTTCCCTTTCCTGAAGTCGTTTCCCTGCCTGAAAAAGGAGACGAATCCCAAGACGTCGCTGCGTCTTCAGGTCGTTCGGACTCGCCTCCGAAATCCGGCGCCGCGTAACACGGCGCGTAGACTGTCGCTAGATTTTGTAGGTCAGGTTGAAGTAATGGCCAACGCCGGTAGTGTCCTGGTCCGGGCCGGCAAATCCCGGCGCACCGTCCTCAAACTGGGTCATATTGCGGTATACCTTGGCGCCATACCCCACCGCCCATTGCTTGGAATGGTACCAGATGCCCAGGTAGGACTGGAATGAGTCGGAGGACCGGGCCGGGTCATCGTCGCCCAGATCCGAGGCGAACTCGTAATCTGCGTAGCCCTGGAAAGCGACAAAGTCATCGCCATTATGGTAGAAGGGTTTGAACCAGTTGATGTGGGCGACATAACCGTCCCAACTGCCTTCATTTTTCGCGCCGTAGTTCTCGCCCACATAACGAGCATATACAGCGATGCCTGTTTTACCCAGCCAGGGCAGCTCCGTATCTGTGCCAATCCCCGACCACAAGACCTGCAGACCGCCGTGTGGGCCTGTGTCAGCCATCAGCAGGTCAAAAGCGAGATACCATTCTTTAACCGGACCGACTGACAGATCCGTTCCGGTGAGGTAGTCGATGGAAAGACGGGGCTCGATATCCGCGAAGAAGTTATCGCCGCGATTTTTATCGGAATTGCCTGAATCGCCTAAAATATCCAGAAAATCCACATAGCCGAAAAAGTCCAGGGCGCCGGAGCGGCCGCCAAACTCGATTTCAAAATAGGTGTCGTCGAACTTGTAAGGTCCGCCACGCTGATCAATCCCTCGATAAAGATGCCAGTTCATCCAATGATAGTCCGCGGCGTGAATATCTTCCGGAACTTCTACAGCACTCGCAGCTGAAGAAATAAGCAGACCGGCGATCAATGCGCCGCTTGCTGCGGCCAGGGCCGACTGTTTTTTGAGAGTCATGGATACTCCTACTTCTGTGTTTGCTTTGTTTTGATTGTTTTCCTGCAAATACATCACAGCGCGGGGGAAGCGACCGCCCCCCTGCGACGTAGCCGGATCGCTCCGCCTCGCCGCCCCACATATGCAGTCGTCTCCCCGCGCTGTGTGTATTTATCGACAGGGAGCAGAAGAGCAATATGCGCGCCAACGACAATGATGACCGGCAAATATTGACCTTTTAGTCAACAATTTGCAATTTAAATGCACAATTTGAATGATTTACGAACAGACGAAAGTCACATTCATGCCTGAAAACAGGGCGTGAAAAATAACTTAGCCCCAAATCGGCGCAGTACGTAAAAGGCGGCGAAGGATATAGACGAAAGTCTAAGTCTGCAAGAAAGCGAAAAGGAAAAAGGGGCGCCCGCAAACGCGGGCCCCCCTCTCAAAGAGTGGAATAGCCTGACATTACAGACCGAAGTAGTTCATTGAACGCTCAATCAGCTTCACGCGGTTTTCGTAACCGTCGACGCCTTCCAGTCCGAAGCCCATATAGATGGTGTCTTCATCACGGATGACGGGACCGTCAACGAAGCCTGCGCCTTCAATGTTTTCCCAGTTATTGATATTGAACGCGCCATCGGGAGCGCCTGGCTCCCACTGACCGAAGCCGTCTTCGAAGTCTTCCGCATCGTTCTCACCAACTTTTACATCATCGACGAACACGCCCAGGCCCTGAGTGCCCCAGTCAGACGCGTAGGTAATGTAGATTTCGACAGTTTTACCCGCATAGGCGGACAGATCGAACAACATGGTGCGGAAACCGGCGCTGCTGCCGCTCATGGCGTTCCACTGGCCAGTGGTTCCAGTCGGATTACAACTTGCGTCCATGTAGTGAGCCAGTGTCGGATGCAGGTCAACCCAGCCGGAGGTGCAGCTTTCGCCGGTATTCTGACTGGTCAAACCGTTGGCTTCCGGCAGAGTGGTCCAGTTGTCGCTGCCCTGCTCGGCGATTTCAACAAACACAAAGTCCCAATCCGCTTCAGTTTCATGGGCCATGTTGAACGTGATGTAAGGCGCATCTGCAGGCACTTCGATGGTTCCGCCCAGACGTTTGTAGCTCTGATCCGCTTGCTGGCTGTACACATAATGCGTGCCGGAAGTGGGATTGAAGCCGCCGCCAGGACGATCATAGGTCGCCGCCAGAGTCTGGTGATACTCGTCCACAAAGCTGCTGGTGACCAGGAAGCTGTCTGGCGTCTGCTGGTTGTTGGCGCTGTCGCCGCCGTTCAAGGAGAAACGCAGGCCCGCCATGATGGGGTCGTCATCCTGACCCACGACATCCAGCGCATTGCCCTCTTTGCCCAGACCGGACGTTTCCAGATGCAGGAAGGCGCCCATGTAGTACTGGAAGAAGTCATCGTTGAACTGGGCATACACCGTGGAGGCTTCGGACAGTCCCTGGCCAGTAGCCATCACTTTGCCGTCCCAGTAGTTGATGTATTCGCGCGCCTGCAGCTTCATCTGCTCGTGCGCCTGATAACCTTCCAGCACCGTCGATACATAGTCGTCGCCGGTATACCAGATCACCGCGTCATAATGACTCATGACCTCACGCGCTGGAGGCACCGCGCCCCTGGCGTCCACATCCCACACGTCATAAGTGTAGCCGGCCCCGTCAAGCGCATCAGTATAGTAAGTCAGATAGTTCGGAGCGGTATTGTTCTCATACACAGGGTATTCGCCGGTGTAATCCTCCGCCGCCACCACCAGCACTTTCGCGCCGCTGGCTTTTTCTACGGTGTAGCTGTAGGGACCGAACTCCTCGCCTTTCACTGTCTTGACCCAGTAGGTGATGGTGCTGCCGGCGGCTTGTCCGCGAACTTTCGCTTCATAGCGATTGAAGTAAGTACCCTGTTCCGTGTTGTAACGGTCGCCGAACTTTCTGCGGAAACGAGTCAGCTTGGGCGGACCGCCATCGACTTGATACACCAGGAAGCTGCGGTCGCCGATGCGGCGCTTGGCCAGGATATCGATGGACTGAGACGCGCCCCAGGAAGTGGTCAGCGGCTCGTGATAGACGTCCTCGGTCTCGATACCCACTGCGGAAACAGGATCATCCGGTCTTCTTGCGCTTTCTGCGAGAGTCAGCGCGAACTCCAGATTATCGTTGAAAACCGCTTGCAGCATTTTTTCATCGTCAGGGAATTCAAAGCCGTAGGCGTTGCCTTCTTTGTCCTGACCGGAGGTCAGCTCCACCGTATAGGAAGGAATGCCCAGCGCGCCGTAGGACCAGTCAGTAAAATCGCCGTTAGTGGTGTACAGGTCGGCGCTGACGCCGGGATCATACCCCGCTTCGATGATGCTGTCGTAAATCGCGGGATTGTCGTCCGTACCCGCCTGCGCTACGAAAATGGGATTGTCGAAGCTAGGCGTCTGCACCTGCCATCCAAAGGGATACAGAATCAAGTTACTGTAAGTGTGATAAGACAGCGTAAAGCGGAAGTCATGAGCTTGAATAAAGCTGGTCAGCGCTACCGTTTCCGGCTCACTTTCCGCTTCGGGTCCGCGATAGGTCTGATCAGACATAACCGGGCTGGAACCCTCATCGTCAAGCCCCCAGTGCTCAGCGAAGTTACGGTTCAGGTCAACGCCGTCCTGCAGCGTGATCTGGCCGTCGCCGTCGTTATCACGCAGGTTTTTCCGCCATAGACGCTCGTTGGTGAAGGTGTACTCGTAACCATCCGGGTTCGCCACCGGCATAATCCAAAGTTCATTACGATTCAGTAGCTTAGTAACGCGTTCAATCTTACCGTAGTTCTCGGTCAGATAGTCCAGGTAGCGCATGGCCATTTGCGTCGCCACCCATTCGCGGGCGTGATGCGTGGCCACATAGAACACTTCCGGCTTTTTGCGTCCGGGTGGCTGATGGCTGACGCCATAACCTTCCTTCAACACGCCTCCGCGATCGAACCAGCGCTCCCACCAGGTCTTACGGCTCAGTTTGGCGACAATCAACGGGCGTCCCTGATGGGACTCGCCGATTTTATACAGCGTCACCAGTGCAGGGTATTTTTCCGCCAAAGCATATAGACGATCTTCGATGCCCAGTTCCGGTTCATCAAAGCTGTGATAAGCGGTTTCGCCGCTGGCGGAGAAGGCGGAGCGGAACTGCGACGTCATCTGCATCGGCTCCCACTTGATGCCAGCTTTATTCAGCTTTTCCTTATCAATGGGAGACAACACCGCTTCCACCGTAAAAGATTCCCCTTTCACGCCCGCGGTCAGATTTTTCAGTTTGTGGTAATGGACGATGTCGAGGCCGAGTTTCTTGGCTGATTTCAACTCATCGCCGCTGTTGAGAGTGATACGCGCCATGCTAAGTTGCCCGGCCAGCGCGACCCCCGGCAGTATCGTGCAAATCAAGGCTAGCCATCTAACTAATTTCATGATGTTTTCCTTATTCATGGTTATCGTTAACGGAAAGTTAGTTCGGACTACTGCTAGACTACGGCCAAGGGGGTGAGGGGGAGCCCTAAGCACTCGATCCATGTGCCGTTACAGGCCTTTCGCGGATAGGTTTCCGGCTGGGTCAACGTCGTTTAACCGGTCAAATGGGGTAACCGGCGGGAACAGCGCTTTTGGGAAAACCTAACAGCAGGCGCTAACGGACTGCACTTACCTCTATATGTGATAGGAACTCAGCTTGATATAGCGGTTTTCCACTATATCCTTATAGCGATTTTAAATATAAGGGAAAATACCTAACGACGACGCTGAGACGGCGCACGCCGCGGGTTTGACCGATTGACCAGGAAAATGATTTATCCATGCAGCCATCCTTGGATTTCCTTATACTCCTAGCGAAAATGATAAATAGCTCACACACAATTTCACGGTCATCGTTTACGCCTCCTTCATGCTGAAAATCTACTACAGCAACCGTCAGGAACAGCTGCTCGCCTTGCTCGCCGACGCCCTCGCACGCCCCAAAGCCAACCCATTGCAAAGCGACATACTGATCGTACAAAGCCAGGGTATGAGCCGCTGGTTGAGCCAGCAATTGGCGGAGATCAACGGCGTGGCCGCCAACCTGGAGTTTCAACTGCCGGCGCAGTTGATCTGGCGGCTGGCGCGGCTGTGTCGGAACGACTTGCCGGAACGGCACCCCTTTGATAAATCCATCCTGACCTGGCGGCTCATGCAGCTCGCGCCGACATTACCGGACAGCGGCGAATTCGACGCCCTGCATCGCTATCTTCACACCGGTCCCGACCGCAAGTCTCCAGACCTGCTGCGCAATTACCAGCTTAGCCAGCGCATCGCCGATGTCTTCGATCACTATTTGATGTATCGCCCGGACTGGCTATCAGAGTGGGAGCAAGGCCTGCCAACCGAAGCCAGCGGCAGCGAACACGCCTGGCAGATTGAGTTATGGCGCGGCCTGACCCGCGACAGCGACTCGCCGCACCGGGCCCGCGTGTTGCAGGAGTTGGCCGGGCAGTTGCCGCAGCATGTGGATCAGCTGCCCCCACGTCTGTTCGTTTTTGGCGTTCCCTATATGGCGCCGGCTTATCTGGACGTGCTGCAAAACGCGGCGCGTCACATAGAAGTGCATATGTATCAGTGGAACCCCACAGAGCATTACTGGGGCGACATCGCTTCCCGCAAGGACATCAGCCGCATTCGCACCCGCGACGGCGCAGAAGTGTCAGGCCTGTACGATGAAGGCCATCGCCTGTTGGCCTCCTGGGGTAAACCGCTGCGGGACTACCTCGATGTGCTGCAGGACGTGTCCGTTACGGAGGCCGACTGTTACGTTGCTCCGCCGCAGCCGCAAACCTGGTTGCAACATCTGCAGGCGGACGTTTTCAACCTGCGTCAGGACGCTTGGCCTGAACGCTCGGCGGACGACCGCTCCTTACAAGTGCATCAGTGCCACAGCGCCTTGCGCGAAGTCGAGGTGCTGTACGATCAGTTGATGGATCTGCTGCAGAAGGATCACAGCCTATCCCCTCGGGATATCGTGGTGATGACGCCGGATATCGGCCAGTATGCGCCTTTGGTCGAGGCCGTCTTCGGCGCGCAGATAGGGCCGCGCAGGATTCCCTGGTCCCTCGCTGACCTGAGCCGCTACAGCGACTTTAATCTGGTGCAGTCGGTATTGCAGTTGTTCGATCTGCTGCCCGGCCGCTTCACCGCCTCGGAAGTGCTCGGCCTGCTGGAAATTCCTGCTGTGGGTCGCCGCTTCGGGCTGGATGAAGAGTTGTTATCGCGCCTGCGCCAATGGTTGCAGGAGGCGTCCATTCGCTGGGGACTGGATGCGGAGTCGCAACAGGCGTATGGCGTCGACTGCGCCGATCAGTTCAGCTGGAAGGCCGGCATCAAACGCCTGCTCCTGGGCTTCGCTCTGCCCGATGCAATGCAGATGTACCAGGACGTAGCGCCTTACCCTCATATCCAGGGCGGCGATGCGGACAGTCTGGGCGCGCTGTCGCAACTGATCGACACCCTGGCGCGCTGGCGCGCTCAAATCGCCCGCGGTCAGACGCCCCAGCAATGGGCGGACCTCATACACAGCTGGATGAATGACTTGTTCGATCCAGATCGGGATGAAGAACAGGCCCTGCAGGTCGCCCGCGAGGCGGTGCAGGAATGGCTCCAGGAGACCCAGACAGCAGGCTTCGAGCAGCCCTTGCCGCTGGCGGTGGTGAAACAGGACTTACGCCGACGTCTGGACAGCCCGCTACGCCGTCAGAGTTTCCTTACCGGGGCGGTGACCTTCTGCGCTATGGTGCCCATGCGCAGTATTCCCTTCCGGGTTGTAGCTGTGCTGGGACTGAATCACGATCAGTTTCCGCGCCGCCAGACACAGCCCGGCTTCGACCTGATCGCCGCTTTCCCACGCAAGGGCGACCGCGCCCGCCGCGAGGAGGACCGCTTTCTGTTTCTGGAGGCGTTGCTGGCCGCCCGTGACGTGTTTTATCTGAGCTATGTCGGACGCAGCATCCGCGACAACAGTGAGTGTGCCCCATCCGTCATTCTCAGCGAATTATTGGACGCCATACAGGAACAAGGCGGCGTGGAGGCGATGCAGCGCATCCTCACAGAGCATCCGCTCCAGCCGTTCAGCCCTCACTACTTCACCGCCGAAGGCGCTCATTTCAGTTACCAGTCGGAATGGTTGCCAGCCTTACACGGCCGCCATAGCAAGCAGGATTTTCAGGCTTTCTGTCCTGAAGCGCTGCCGTCTCGGGAGCGCGAACCCTTCGCCACAGACCAGCCAGTGGAGCTGGATAGCCTGCGGCGCTTTCTGCGCAACCCAACCCGGTATTTCGTACAGCAACGGCTCAATATATTGCTGGACGCTGGCGACCTGACTCAGGACAGGGAGCCTTTCGATCTGGCGGGCCTGCACGGTTTCCAGGTGAAAGAGTTATGGCTGCAAGAGCTGATGAACACAGCGACGGAGGAGGAAGCGGAAAGCTATCTGGAAGCCAAGGGACTGCTGCCTGGCGGCGCCGTCGGCGCCATCAGTCGCAAGCAGACGCGACAGCAATTGGGAGCCCTGCGCGAACAGGCCCGTGAGCTGTATGGCAAAGACCGCATTGAAATTACCCCGGAGAAATTGGGTCTGCCATTGCGCGGCGCGGTGGCGGGCATTGGCCCGCGTGGCCTGCTGCACCTGACCACCGCCTCCTGCAGCGCATCCCGCATGCTGCTGCTATGGCTGGAGCATCTGGCGTTATGCGGCGTCACTGCCGACGCGCTGGCCCGTCCCAGCTTTCTGGTCTGCAATCAAGGCGTTGGACACTACCGCCCTGTCGCCCAGGACCAGGCCAGAAAACGACTGGCGGAGCTCATGGAGCTGTTGTCCCAAAGTGAGAACGAACCGGTGCGCTTCTTCCCCAAGACCTCTTTGAAATATGTGGAAACCAAAAACAATCCGCGCAGCCGCAGCGAACCCATTAACGCCGCCCAGAACTGCTGGCTGGGCAGCGAATGGCTGCCCGGCGAACTGGCGGATGCGCATCACTTTTTAGTGTGGCGTTTTGAGGCGGAAACCTTAAATGAACGCTTCGTGGCGCTGGCGGAAAGCGTCTGGGAGCCCGCGCTGGAACACTGGGAGGCGCCCGCATGAGGCCGCTGGACCCAATCGCCATCCCATTGCAGGGCGTACAGCTCATCGAAGCCAGCGCCGGTACGGGGAAAACCTACACCATCACCACCTTGTATCTGCGTCTTCTGCTGGAGCGCCAGCTCGACGTCAGGCAAATCCTGGTTGTTACTTTCACCCGCGCCGCCACGGAAGAACTGCGCACCCGTATTCGCCTGCGGATACGCGAGGTCATGCAGACCTTACAGGCGCATGCGGAAGCGGAAATCCCGGAATGGCTTGCCCCCTGGCGCCATCCAGAGCGCAACGAGGATGCTCTCGCTCTGCTGCAGCAGGCGCTGCTGAATATGGACGAGGCGTCTATTTTCACCATTCACGGTTTCTGCCAGCGCGCCCTGCAGGATAATGCGTTCGAAAGCGGTTTGCTGTTTGATCTGCGCCTGCAGGAAGACCTGGGGCCCTTGCTGCAACAGGCGGCGGAAGACACTTGGCGTAAACTGTTTTACACGGACCGACTGCTGGCGGAGCTGGCGCAGGCCAAGTGGGGCGAGCCTGCGGAAATGCTGAACGGGCTGCGCAGCTATCTCGCCCAAAGCGATCTGGAGCTGATTCATTCCGAAGTCGATCCTGACAGGCTCAGTAATCTGGCCGCCGAACTCAAAGCCCAATGGCGCAATCAGGGAGACGTCCTCAGTGCAGCGGTGCGGGACGCAGCGGATAACAAAATTCTTGGGCGCGCAGAGAAAACCTATCGGGAAGATAAGCTGAACGATGCCGTTCTCAGCCTCACCATATGGAGCCGCACGGAGGAGCAGATGACGCTGCCGCCCGCCGCTGCCCTGTTCAGCCAAACCACGCTCGACGCCGCCATTCTCAAAAAAGCGGCGGATAAAGGACTTGGCGCGCCGCAGCACGCCTTCTTCGTCTCCCTGGACCAGTTCCTGAGCCAACAGGCGCAGCTGGACGCCTGGCTGGTGGGCGCTACGCTAACGACTTTCAAAGAAGTGCTGCAACGCCTGAAAACCCAGGCGGAAATTCTTGGCTTCGATGATCTGATCGGCAGCTTGAAGGACGCCCTCCAAGCCGCCACCGGGCCACAGTTGCGGCAGGCGCTGCAACGCCGTTATCCCGTCGCCCTGATTGATGAGTTTCAGGATACTGACCCGTCCCAGTATCGCATCTTCTCTTCTCTCTATGACGCCGCCGACAACAACGCCACGCTGTTCATGATCGGCGACCCCAAACAGGCCATTTACAGCTTTCGGGGCGCGGATATTTACGCCTACCTGCAAGCCAAACAGCGCACGCCCCAGGCTAATCGCTACACCATGGACACCAACTGGCGCTCGCGTAAGGAGCTGGTGGCGGCGGTTAACGAACTGTTCGGGCAATGCGCCAATCCGTTCCTTTTCGCCGGCGACATTGAGTTCATCCCGGTACAGGCCGCTGGCGCCGCTGACGCATCCACGCTGACATTGGACGGCGCTCCAGTCACACCATTGCAGGCCTGGCTGCTGGAGCGCGAGGCCAGCGGCAAGCCTGTCAGCAAAGAGCAGGCGCGACCGCACCTGGCGCAAATCACCGCCAGTGAGATCGCCAACTGGCTCAACCTGGGAGAAAGCGGCCGGGCTCGTCTGGGCGAGCGACCGGTTAGCGCTGGCGACATCGCTGTTCTGGTGCGGGACAACAATCAGGCCCGCATCATGTCGGAGAAGCTTTCCGCCGTCGGCGTCAGCAGCGTGTTTCTAACTCGGGAAAGCGTCTATCAGAGTGAAGAAGCCACCGACTTGTTACGCCTGCTGCGCGCGTTACTGGAGCCCAATGACGAACGACGCCTGCGCGCTGCGCTGGTGACTCTGAGCTGGGGCTGGACTGCTGCGGAACTGGAAACCCTGGCGCGGGACGAGCAGCGCTGGGAAGGCATGCTGACGTCGCTGCATCAGCTACGGGAAGAATGGCAGGATACCGGCTTCATGCCCATGTTTCAGAAGTGGCTGCAGACTTTTAGTGTGGCCGCCAGACTGCTGGGCCTGCCGGATGGCGAACGCCGCCTCACTAACCTGCTGCAATTAGCGGAACTCTTACAGCAGGCGGGGCGCGATTACCCCACACCAGAGCGCCTGCTGGCCTGGTACCAGGGGCAACTGGAGCAGGCCGACGGACGCGGCGACGAGCATCAGTTGCGTCTGGAAAGCGACGAAGCGCTGGTGAAAATCGTCACCATACACAGTTCCAAAGGACTGGAGTATCCCCTGGTGTTTCTGCCGTTCCTGTCTTTTGGACGCAGCGGCAAAGACAATTACCTGATGTGTCACGACCCGGAGCGGGAACACCGTTTGGTGCTGGATCTCAGCGGCGGCGACCGGCTGCAGGAGCAGGCGGAGCGGGAACGCCTGGCGGAGGACCTTCGCCTGCTCTACGTCGCGCTGACCCGGGCCAAACAATTGTGCGTCTGGGCCTGGGGAGCGGTCAATGAGTTCCAGTACGCCGCCATGACCTGGTTGCTCTATGGCGGCGCAACAGACAATTTGACCGACTGGCTGGCGTCCCTCAAACCTCTGGACGATGCTCAACTGGCGGAGCCTTTGACCCGCCTTGCGGCGCAAACGGACTTTTGCTGGAGTCCGGCGCCGGACCCGATCCACCATCGCCATGACGCCGGGGCAGGCGCTGGACAATGGCGGGCCCGCCCCGCCCAGCGGCTGGTGGAGCAGAACTGGCGTTTATCCAGCTATTCGCAACTGGCCGCCGGGGGCGGCGGTCGTCATAGCGAAGAACCTTTGGATGAGGCGGAGCCGACCCAGGACGTCCAGCCCCGTCTGCAGCCGGACGTCGACGATATATTCCAGTTTCCCAAAGGCGCCTGGGCTGGACAGTGTTTTCACCATATTCTGGAAAATATGCCGTTCCAGGTGGAAAGTCCCGACATTCTGCATGAACTCGCCAGCCACAGCCTGCAGCAGCATGGTTTTGGCGAAGAATGGGTTCCCTGCGTGGCGGAGCAAGTATGGCAGGTGGTGAATACGCCTCTGCGGCGGAACGGCGTTGCGCCCTTCTCGCTGTCGCAACTCGACAAGGCCGACATGCAGGTGGAAATGGAGTTTTTGTTTCCTGTGACGCTGATACAGCAAACCCGTCTGGCGCAATTCCTGGCGAACTACTCCGGATCGGAAACGCCGGTAAATTTGAACGTCGCCGCCAATGAAGGCTTGATGCATGGTTTCATCGACCTGACCTTTCAGCATGAAGGGCGCTTTTATATTGTCGACTACAAGGGCAGTTGGCTGGGCGAAACGCGGGAGAGTTATGCGCAGGACAACCTACGCAATGAGATACTCGCCCATCGCTATGACTTGCAATACCTGATTTACACGCTGGCGCTGCATCGCTACTTACAGCGCAGCTTGCCCGAATATGATTACGAAGCCCATTTTGGCGGCGTTTACTATTTGTTTTTACGGGGGATGCACAGCCAGCAGCAGCCTGAGTTAGGGGTGTATTTCGACCGCCCCTCTTACGATGCTGTCGTCGCCTTCGCAGAAATCTTACAGGGAGAGCCGGCATGAGCATCGCCCATCTCATCGACGCCGCTCGCCAAAGCAATCTGCTGCGCCCGCTGGACTATTATCTAGGCCAACAGTTCGCCGAAATGGCGATGTCGGCGACTGAAGAGCAACGAGAGCTACTGGCGCTGACAGTGGCGCTGACATCCAACGCCCTGGCCAACGGCCACACCTGTCTGGACCTGTCGCAATACGCCGGCCGCTCGTTGTGGCCGGAGTCGGCGGAAGAAGACATACGCGCCTTTATCGCCCCCTCACTCAAATTATGGCGCGAAGCGTTACTCGCCAGCGGCCTGACCCAGGCGGATACGGAGGTCGGCGAGGCCGGCCCGGTCAGCCCCAGCGTACTGGACGGTCGCCACTGTTTCTATCTGGCCCGCTATTTCGAATATGAACGCCAGCTCGCCGGATTACTGCAACAACGCATCGCCAATCACACCGCATTCCCGCCCGAACAGGTGCGTCAGGCGTTGCTGCGCTTCTTTCCCTCCGTCGTCGCGGAGGATCGTCAGGCGATTGCAGCGGCCGTGGCCTGTCGCCAGAGCTTCACCGCCATTGTCGGCGGCCCCGGCACGGGAAAAACCACCACTGTCGCCAAGCTGTTGGGTATGTTGGGAGAACTGTCCGACCCGCCTCCGCGCATTGCGCTCGCGGCGCCGACCGGCAAAGCGGCTGCGCGTCTGATGGAGTCCATCCGCAACGCCAAGGCGCAACTGGCGGACAGCCTGCCGCATCCAGAGCGGATTCCCGACACCGCTTACACTCTGCATCGTCTGCTCAAAGTCCGCGGAGACGGCAAAGGCTTCGTTCACCACGCTGGTCATCCGCTTCCTGTGGATTTGTTATTGATAGACGAAGTATCGATGGTGGATCTGGCGATGATGCTGCGCACCGTGGAAGCGCTGCCTCCCCATGCCCGCCTGATGTTGTTGGGCGACAGCGAACAGCTCGCCTCCGTGGAGGCCGGCAGCGTCATTGGCGATATCTGCTCGCAACGAAGCGTCTCTGGCGTCAGTTCAGGTATGGCGGAGTATCTGCGCCAGCTTGGCCTGACGCCGCCCTACCCGGCGGACAAAGAAGCCGCGCCTGTGGCGGACTGCGTCATCCGTCTGGAAGTGAGTCATCGTTTTCACGCCCGCAGCGGCATCGGCCGCTTGGCGCAGGCGATAAATGCAGGAGACCCGGAAGCCGCTCTGCAAGTATTCAAACAGCCGGAGTTTGAGGATGCGGACTGGGAAAATCTACCGCCCTCGCAATTACAGTCGATCATCCAGCAGAGCGCCGCCAGCGCCTATGAACCTTACTTTAAAGCCAGTTCTGTGAAAGCCGCATTGGAAGCCATGAATCGCTTCCGCATTCTCTGCGCAGTCAAAGAAGGCCGTGGCGGCGTGCAGGAAATCAATCAGTGGGTGGAGGCCGCGCTGCAGCGCAAAGGTCTGGCTCCGCGCTACCAACTGCACTATCACGGTCGTCCCATCATGGTGACCCGTAACGACTATAGTCTGGGCTTGTTCAACGGCGATGTGGGACTGATCTGGCGCGATGCGGCGTCTGGCCAGCTCCGGGCCTGGTTTCCGGATGCGGACGGTCCTCTGCGCAGTATCCCCTTATACCGCCTGCCCGCTCATGAAACGGTTTACGCCATGACGATACACAAAAGTCAGGGATCTGAGTTTGACCATTGTGTGGTGGCGCTGCCTGAAACCGATCAACCGGTGCTGACGCGGGAGTTGTTATACACGGGGGTCACTCGCGCCAAGAAACGGATCAGCGTGTGGGGGCCGCGTCACCTGTTAATCAAGTCCATCAAACGTCCCACCCAGCGGATGTCCGGGCTCGCCCGCCGAATCTGGGGCGAGCCCGCGCCGAACGACCCCAGCGCGGATAATCCGCCGGATGCAGCCTCCGGCGACGGCGTGCAATTAGATTTATGGTAATCCTAAACACGGACGGAGCTTAGAACTCCCCCCTTAGCATGTGAGGCAAACTTTAGGCAATGATTGGGCTGTCCCAAAAGCGAGCCGAAGCATACACTAGGGGTTGTCTGTGTAACAGCGTCAACGCTGCAAAGCTCTACACGCCCAGGCTGGCTATACTTCCTGGAATGACGCCGAAATATCGCCAGGCCCCGGGTAACGGCGGGTTTGACTCGCATCAAGCCATTCCGACGCCGGTTCCATTACCTTAAAGCTTACGCAATTGGAGGTAAGCATGATCCTGATGAAAGATGTAATGAGCCATCCCGTGCATACACTGTGCACCGAGAACAGTCTCGCTGATGCGCGCAAAATGATGCAGGAACAAGGCATTCGCCATATTCCGGTCGTCAACGCTAAGCATAAATTGGAGGGGCTCGTCACCCAGCGCGACGTCTTCGCCGCCATGGACTCCTCCGTGTATGACATGCCTCCAGAGTTAATGGAGGCCCATGAATCCGAAATTCCCGTCACCCAGGTAATGCGCACAAAAGTCGCCACCGCCAGCCTGGATACGCCCATCCGTAAAGCAGCGGAGTTTTTGCAGACTAAAAAGTACGGCTGTCTGCCAGTGGTGGAAAACGGCCATGTGGTAGGTATTTTAACGGGAGGCGACTTTATCAAGATCGCCATCAATCTGTTGGATCTGGTGGAAGTGGAGCCGGAAGAAGAGCCCAGCTGACTGACAACGCAACCGGCGCCAACGAAACCGGTGAGGTGACGTTAGCGCTGGGAGCCCGTAAAGGCGCCCGCCAGCTCAATGCCTGTTTCAGGCGGGTTTGGCCAGATGCGCCAGCGCCGCTTCCAGAAACTTCCAGAAATTCGCCACGCTTGGCGCATGCACCGCCTCATCCGGCGAATGCGCGCCGCGAATGGTCGGCCCGAAAGAAATCATGTCCCAGTGGGGATAATTAGCGCCCAAAATACCGCACTCCAGACCGGCATGGATCACCTGGATTTTGGGGACAACGCCCACAACCTTCTCATGCAGACGGGTCAGGTTCTCCAGCAAACGAGAGTTCTTGTCCGGCGCCCATCCCGGGTAAGAGTTACCCACAGAGGTTTCCGCGCCCGCCAGTTCAAAAACGCTCGCCAGGGATTGCGCCGCGTCGTCACGCAAAGAGTCCACCAGACTGCGCGCCAGGCAGTGTACTTCGATGTGCCCCTGATCCATCACCACTCGCGCCAGGTTGTTGGAGGTTTCCGTCACGCCGGGGAAGTCCGCGCTCATTCGGAACACGCCATGGGGACAGGCGAAAATCACACGCTGCAGGCGGTCCACGATATCTTCCGGCAACAAATCAGCGGGATCAGTTTCACTGATGGTGAGATGTAAGTGCGGCTCAACGGACTTCAGTTCCTGCATGAACAACTGCTGCAGTTCACTGATGCGCCGGGCGATCGCCTCGCCTTGCTCAGCAGGCGCCGCCACTACGGCGAAGGCCTCACGCGGAATGGCGTTGCGCAGGGTGCCGCCGGTCAACGAGGCCACCCGCATCGCGGGAAACTGTTTACGTATCTGATCCAGGGCGCGATTCACCAGCTTCAACGCATTGCCGCGCCCCGAGTGGATATCCAGCCCTGAATGACCTCCGCGCAGCCCTTTCAGCGCAATGCGCCAGTATTGTCGGCGGTCGTCCCGAGGCTCCGCCTGATAAGTGAAACGCCCGCCAATATCAACGCCGCCGGCGCAGCCGATGTATAATTCGTTTTCTTCTTCAGTGTCCAGGTTCAGCAGTAAAGAGCCCTGTAATACGCCGCCCTGCAATCCTTTGGCGCCGCTCATTCCTGCTTCTTCATCCACAGTCAGTAAGCCTTCCAGCGGGCCGTGGACCATGTCTTTGGACGTCAGAACGGACAGGATAGCCGCCACACCAATGCCGTTATCCGCGCCCAGCGTCGTGCCGCGGGCGCGCACCCAGTCGCCATCGATGTAGGGTTGAATCGGGTCCTTGCTGAAATCGTGAGGGGAACCTTCGTTTTTCTGCGGCACCATATCCAGATGGCTTTGCATGACCACGCCAGGAGCGTCTTCATAGCCGGGCGTCGCAGGTTTGCGGATGATCAGATTGCCGACCTGATCCTCAATGATTTCCAGTTCATAATCAGCCAGGGCGTCTCTAATACGGGATTTGAGCAACTGCTCTTGTTTGGAAGGCCTGGGGGTATCGCACAGGAGCTGGAAAAAGCGCCATAAAGGCTGCGGGGTCAGGTCGTTTAAACTCATAATGTCGCCAACTTATTGATTGTTCTCGATTTACTCAGGGCGCTGCGCCCAGAGGGCTATTCAGGAAATCTGGTCCATTCACGTCCCCGTCGCAATAGCTGATTTCCCAGATAAAGCGTGGCGGGGCCTTGCCTGTCCATATCGCCATAGACCAGATACAGCGGGACGTCTCTATCGCCGCCTTCCTGCAGCGGCAGCGCCTTCAAAGCGCCGCTTTGAATATCCGCATCCACCCAGGACACCGGCAGCCAGGTGAAGCCAAGTCCGCGCTTCACCATATTCACCGAAGTGCTCATGTGCGTCACCGTCCAGCGCTGTTCAGCGCCCAGCCACCCGGAATTGCGGCGCACGCTGCCGGAATCGCGAATGACAATCTGCCGATGCCGGGCCAGATCGTCTTTATTCAAAGTGCGATTGAGCTGGTGTAGCGGATGCTCAGGATTAGCGACGGGGGTGAACGGAATGTTAGTGATCAGATCGCCGATAAATCCCTGGGGCACAAAAGGTGTAACGACCAGATCGCAGACGCCCTGCTTGAGCAGGTCTTCAGCGCCTGACAGCACGGTTTCGATAATTTCGATGCGAGTATTGGGGTATTGCTCAGAAAATTCCGCCAAAGCGCAGTACAAAGCTTCCTGGGGGTAGATAATCTCCACCGCGATCTGGATGTGCGCCTCAATGCCCTGCGCCAGCCCGGAAGCCACAGACTCTAGCTGTTCCGCCTGCTGCAACAGGTTTTCCGAACGCCTCAACAGTAATTTACCCGCCTCGGTCAGGGTCGCCTTGCGTCCCTGCACCTGCAGAATCTGCACGCCCAGCATTTCCTCCAGCTTGTGCACAGCGTGATGCACCGTAGACTGGCTTTTGTGCACCATCTCCGCCGCCTGGGCGAAACCGCCGTGAGTCACCACTGCATGCAACATGCGCCATTGTTCCAGCGTTGATTTAGGCATGAATTCTAATTTATCGAAATTTAGACACGAATAATTGCAATTTATTTTCGAATTTTACGATGCATAATGCAACAATGAGAAGACTGCTTGCAGGATATGCAAATCATGCAATGGAGTGGGAGGACACCACCATGGCTGTACGAGAACTCAAGCGCATCATCAACGCCAGCCCGGCGACCGACGGCGCGGGAGTCAGGATTTCCCGGATCGCAGGATTTTCCGCTACCGATCTGGAACCTTTCTTAATGATCGACGAAATCCGTTCGGACGAACGGGACGACTTTATCGCCGGATTTCCCGAACATCCCCACCGTGGCCTGGAAACCCTCACCTACATGAAAGAAGGTGGATTCGAACACCGCGACCATATGGGCAACCAGGGCGCGATCAAAAGCGGCGGCGCGCAGTGGATGTCCGCTGGCAAAGGCGTCATTCACTCGGAAATGCCGATTCCGGAAGCCGCGCGCATGCATGGTTTTCAGATCTGGATCAATCTGCCACGCACCCAGAAAATGAAACCGCCGGAGTGGCGCGACGCGCAGCCGGAAGAGCTGCCTTCCATCATTTTGAGCTGCGGAGAGATTAGAGTCATCGCCGGTTCCTGGCGCATTCAGGATAATTTCAGCACCTCGCCATTAAATCGTTTAGCGCAATCCGCCGGGCTGCTCGACATTTCCCTGTTGCCCAACGGTAAACTGGATTTGCCCCTGGAGCCGGATCAGCAGGCGGCGATTTATGTTTACAACGGCCGCGTCCACGCAGGCTCTGCGTTACAGCCAGGCCAACTCGGCATTCTGGGCGAAGGCGACCGACTGCAACTGAGTACGGACAAAGGCGGAGCCGACTTTCTACTGCTCGCAGGAGAAGCCCTACATGAACCGGTGGCGCATTATGGACCTTTCGTCATGAACACCCACGACGAAATCCTCGCCGCAGTGAAGGACTATCAGGAAGGAAAGTTGACCGCTTAAAAAAACGGCCTTCCATGAGGCCGTTTTTCTGTGAGCGACGCCATTAAAACAGCGTATAAATGAACGGAGCCACCGCAGAGCCCTGAGTAAAGACAATCAGGCCGCCTAGCATCACCAGCGTCAGCACCAGCGGAAACAGCCACACTTTTTTCCTCTGCCGCATAAACGCCCAAAGATCTTTGATAAACTCCCACATTAGAAAGGTTGCTCCATGGACTCAGGGGTAATAGGTTCGTTACGTAAAGTTCGATACGTGGTCGCCTGCGAATCAACGCTTTTCTGCAGTTGCAACTTATGCGTAAGCCGCAGCGCCCAGCCCAGCGGCGCCACCAGTAAAACGAAGATAGCGCCCAGAATGATAGCGCCGTTTATCTTGCCCAGCCTTAACGCGAAACGCATCCATAGAACGTAAGGCTGACGTAGCAGTCCGGGCTTGATAAGCGCCAGCCCAGCGAATACGCCGGCAACCGGGTAAGGCCATATTGGCGGGCTCAATGCAAACACCCAGGGTAAAAATAACCCAAACACCAGTATCAGGAAGGCGGCCATCATGAAGCCGAACTTTCTCAGCTCTCCTTCCGGCGCGGAAGCGAAGTTTTGATGCAATGATTCAGTCAAGTTCAAACTCCCGTGACCAGTCTTTATTAACCAACGACTCTGGTTGCTCAGTCTTGCGCAGCACGCATCGTCCCAATACCAGAACATCCATCTCCGTGGCCATAAAACATCGAAATGCATCGTCCGGCGAACATACCGGCGGCTCGCCCCGCACGTTAAAGGAGGTATTGATCAGCACCGGATGACCGCTAAGCTTCGCAAATTCTTTTATTAGACGATGGAACTCAGGATTAGTTTCCTGATGCACCGTCTGCACCCTCGCCGAATAATCAACATGGGTGATGGCGGGCAAATCTGAGCGAATCTGCCGCAGACGTTCCAGCCCCTCAAGGCCCGGCTCGGCGGATTTACGCCACTGTTCCTGAACATCCGCCACCAGCAGCATATAGGGGCTGGGTTTGTCCAAGTCGAAATAATCGCTGCAATGCTCCGCCGCCACCGCCGGCGCAAAGGGGCGGAAGGATTCACGGAACTTGATCTTGAGGTTCATTTTGGTCTGCATGGCCGAATCCATCGGATTTCCCAAAATGGAGCGCGCGCCCAGAGCGCGGGGCCCGAATTCCATGCGTCCCTGAAACCAGCCCACTACCTGACCATCGGCCAGGTCAGCGGCAACGCCTGCGTACAGGGCTTCATCCTCCAGCACGGTAAACGACGCGCCGGCCTCAGTTAAATATCCCTGGATGTTTTCATCGCTGTATTGCGGACCTAAATAGGCGCCCTGCATAGCGTCCAGTTGTTCGGGTGGGAGCGGACGCTCCCGCGGCTCGCCCTGATAATGGTGCCAGGCCAACAAGGCCGCGCCGAGAGACCCACCGGCGTCGCCAGACGCTGGCTGAATCCAGATATCGTCAAAGGGGCCTTCCCGTAACAGTCGACCATTGGCTACACAGTTGAGGGCGACTCCCCCGGCCAGACATAAATGGCGCTGCCCCGTTTCCTCGGCGATCGTACGTCCGAGGCGCAGTACGATTTCCTCCGTCACCGCCTGCACCGAGCGCGCCAGATCCATGTACGCCTGCGTCAATGGCGCTTCCGGCTCGCGACGGGGCAAACCGAACAGCTCAGCAAATCGCTGGTTGGTCATACGCAGACCTGTCATGAAGTCAAAATAGCGTAAATGCAGACGAAAGGTGCCGTCTGGTTTAACGTCGATCAGGTGTTGCATGATTACATCGACATATCTGGGCTCGCCATAAGGGGCCAGCCCCATCAGCTTGTACTCGCCGGCATTGACCTTGAAGCCGCAAAAATAAGTGAAAGCGGAATACAGCAAACCTAGTGAGTGTGGGAACTCGATATCCCATAAAGGCCGCAGTGCGGCGCCCTCGCCCACCCACACGGAGCTGGTCGCCCATTCGCCTACGCCGTCCAGACACAGGACAGCGGCGTTCTCAAACGGACTGGGATAAAAAGCGGAAGCCGCATGAGACTGATGGTGCTCCGCAAACAGCAACCGCGGAAGCGTAGCTTTGGCGTCGCGCAACAATCCCCGCAACGCCTTCTTCAACTCACTTTTCAGAAACAGCTTATCCTTAAGCCAGACCGGCATCGCCGTGGCGAATGAGCGAAATCCTCTCGGCGCGTACGCCAGATAGGTTTCCAGCAGCCGTTCGAATTTCAACAGCGGCTTATCGTAGAAAACCACGGTGTCCACGTCATCCAGGACAACACCGCCTGCGTTAAGGACGTACTCAATGGCGTGGCGGGGAAAACCCGCATCATGTTTCTTACGGGTGAAGCGCTCTTCCTGGGCGGCGGCGAGAATCTCGCCATCCCTAACTAAGGTCGCGGCAGCGTCATGGTAATAAGCGGAAATGCCTAAAATCGTGGTCATTGAAGGGAAAGCCAATCCGTTATGCGTAGTAGGAGGTATGACTTGCCGGGAAAAGGCCGTCGTCGCTATCGCTATAGTTTTCTTAAGACTACTGATGCCATAAAATGCGCGCAACCATTTTTTCCGGAGACACCCCTATGCCGCGGGCCAGCGAAATTAAAAAAGGCGAAGTCGTTGATTTAAACGGGCAGCTGCTGATTGTTAAAGACATCGAAGTGCACAGCCCCAGCGCCAGAGGCGCCGCCACCCTGTACAAAATGCGCTTCAGCAATGTGCGCACCGGTCTCAAATATGAAGAAAGCTTCAAAGGCGACGACATGCTGAGCACCACTCAGCTGGAGCGACGTCAGGTCGCTTTCTCCTATATCGACGGCGACGACTATGTTTTCATGGACAATGAAGACTTCTCCCAATACATGCTGAAAAAGAATGACATCGAAGACCAGCTGCTGTTCCTGACCGAAGAAACCCAGGGACTGCAAGTGCTGATGGTGGATGGTCAGGTTCTTGCGCTGGAACTGCCGCAAACAGTGGAAATGGAAGTGATCGAAACCACTCCCGCCATGAAAGCGGCCTCCGCCAGCGCCCGCACCAAGCCCGCCAAATTCGTCACCGGTCTGACGATTCAGGTTCCTGAATATCTGGAGCAAGGCGAACGCGTAAAAATACACACGGCGGAAAAACGTTTTATGGGTCGCGCGGACTAAATTTCGCCCCCTTTGATCGTCGTTGCAGCGGCGCGCCGTCGTCGCTGCGCTCCCCCTGGAGCCCTTCTCCACGCTGAAAGCGCATACCCGGATTTACGGCTACACTGAGTGAATGAATTCTAACTTGGTCCGGCCGGAAACGATGCTATTTAAGTTGTCCTGCAAAGGCGTGCTTTGGCTGCTCTTTTGGCTGTTGGCGTCGCCATTGGCCCACGCCGCCCCAGCGCCATCCATACCGCCGGCGATGCATGTGGTGTTTTTCAACCCACAGAACAGCGACGATACATTCTGGTCCGAAGTGATCCGTTTCGCCCGGGCCGCCGCGGAAGACCTGAATATCCGCCTGGATGTATTCAGCGCCAATCACGACCGGTTGCTCATGCGTCAGCAGATCAAACACATTTTGGCCAGCGATCCGCCAGACTTCATCATGTACAAGAATTTCAAGGGCAACGCCCCAGAGCTATTGGCCCTGGCGGAAGAAGCCAAAGTACGCTCCTTCATCTTTAACTCCGGCCTCAACGTAGAGCAGGAGCGGCGTTACGGACACCCCCGGGAGCGATTCAAACAATGGGTAGGGCAAATGCTGCCCAACGATGAAAACGCGGGTTACGCGCTCGCCAACATGTTGTTCGCTTCCGCTTCCTCCCGCGAGTTATTGCGCGGCGGACAGGTGCTGCCCATTCTGGCCATTGGCGGCACGCCCACGGACAACGCCGCCATCGAACGGGAAATGGGACTACATCGCGCACTCTCAGAGCGTCCGGAGGTGGAATTGCAACAGCTGGTGTCCGCTCGCTGGGATGAAGATCTGGCGTACAAGCAGGTCGTCGGCCTGTTGAAGCGCTATCCCCGCACCCGCGTGGTCTGGGCCGCCAACGACTCTATCGCGGTCGGCGCCCTGCGGGGCGCGCAAAGCCTCGGCTATAAACCCGGCGAGAATCTCCTGATCGCCGGCATTGATTGGAGTCCATCGGCGCTGGAGTACATCAAGGATGGCAAACTGATCGGCTCTTTCGGCGGGCATTTCATGCAGGGCGCATGGAGTCTGGTGTTGATGTACGACTACCATCACGGCCAGGATTTCGCGGATGACCTCGGCGCGTCCATCCATTCCAACATGGGTTTGCTCACCCCGGAAAATGTCGACAGATATCTGCAATTCATAGTCGGAGTCAATTGGAGTGAAATTGACTTCACCCGGTTTTCGAAAGTGTTGAACCCTCAGCTCAGGCAGTACGACTTCTCACTGGACCGGCTGCTCCAGCCGCACTGAACTTACTTTGGCGAGACGCGACGACATAATGCTTCCAGATCAGTCCATCAACGATGAAGCCCCCAAGGAGCGGACACAAAAACGTCAACCACACAGCGCCTACCTGCGCCGCCGGTTGATGACGCTGACCTCTATCATCATTGTTTCCATGTTCGCGCTGGAGGCGACGGTGACGGCCTGGTACGACTACCGGGCGCAGCTCGCCAACCTGGAGAAAGAAGCCTACCTGCTGGCGGACGCCCAACGATCCGTGCTGGCCGCCGCAGTGTGGAACTTTGACTTCGACATCATCAACAACGCCGTCAATAATTTGTTCTCCATGCCGGAGATCATGCAGGTGGCGATTCGCTATCCTGACGGCGAAGTCATCGCCTCCGCCGGCAAATTGTCCGAAGGCGCTGCGCAAATGCGCATTACTCGTCCGCTGTTATGGAATCAGGGCGGGGAAAAAGAGATCGGCACGCTTAATGTGGTTATCGACATCAGTCAGGTGGAAAGCTCCATGCTGGTCAAGCTAACGGAGCGCTCCGTCACTCTCAGCGCCACGCTGATTATCTGCCTCGTCGCTATTTATCTCGCTTGCCGCTGGATGACCCAGCCGCTGGAGGAGTTGACCGCCGCCATCACCCGGCTGGCGAACGGCGATCTGGAGCAACGCATTCCTCATACCCAGCGCAACGATGAAATTGGAAATGTGGCCCGGGCGCTGGTCAAGTTTTCGGAAAACAGCCGGCTGCTATACGACCTGCAAAATTCCCTCACGTTTAATGTGGCGGAGAAGACCCGGCAATTAAAACAAGTGCGGGAAGACTCCGCTCACGACAACACCGTGCGCGCCCGACTGCTCGCCATGGTGTCGCAGGAAATTCGATCTCCCATGACCGCAATCCAGGGCGCAGTGATGTTGTGCAAAAACGGTCTCACCGGCGAAATACAGGAAAAGACCCTGCACATGCTGCACGTCGCCGAACGCAACTGCGAACGCATGCAGAAATTGATTGAGGTGCTGTTCGATATCTATCAGATTCAAAACCACTCACTGGAGTTGAATTTAAAGCCGATTAATCTGCTGAAATTGACGCGGACGCAAACGGAAATCTGGCGCAACAAAGCCTATCAGACCAGCAAAAACCTGCACTTCGAAAGTGGCGTGGCGGAAGCCTGGGTGCGCGGCGATGAAAAACGTCTGCAGCAGGTCATCGACATTCTGCTCAGCAACGCCGTCAGGCATTCCGGCAAAGGCGGCGAAATCAGCGTACACCTGCGCCGGGAGGGGGCTCTGATCAGTCTGTCTGTCAGTGACAATGGCCCGGGCATTCCCAAGAAAATCCGTCCCTATCTGTTTGAGGGTCTGGCCCGCAGCGACAACTCCAGCAGTGACTCTCTGGGTTCCGGCTTCAGCTTGACGCTGGCGAAAGGTTTGGTGGAGCTGCAAGGCGGGCAGATCTATTTTGAATCCATCGCCAAGGAAGTTTCCAGCAACGCCACTCTTCCCACCGGCGCCACCTTTTATCTGGAGCTGCCCTATATGCCGGCGCCGGATTAGATTCTGTCTGGGCGTCGGCTAATGCATGGAGTGGCGAGGAAAGTAGCGCTTGCCGTCGTAACGGTCAAAATAAGCGCCCAGCAAGGGATGATCAATCTGAGTCGTGTCCAGACTCGTCCTTAGGTTGCGTTCCGCCACATAGGTCATATGGTCGCTTTCATGCACTAACACGTGATACCAGGGTTGATCTTTTGGCGGACGCGACTTGGCCACGCTCTCATACCACGCATCGGTATGGTTGAACGTCGGGTCCACCCCGATCACCACGCCACGATAACCAAATAAACTATGTTCAACCAACTGGCCGACAAAAAAGTGTGCTTGCGCCATATCCCCTCCTGCCCCTAATTATAGTCAGGCTTGGCGGGATGCGCTGACGCTGTTCAGCGCATCATGCGCATGCGCTATACCCGGCGCGACTTACGATAATCGCAGGGCGACTGGCCGAAGCTGCGGGAAAACACCTCATAAAAACGGGTGATGGAGGAAAACCCGCTTTCGAAAGCGACCTGACTGGCGCGCATGGGCGTCGTCGTCAACAACCGCGCTGCGTGGTTCACCCGAAGCTGGGTCAGGTATTCGAGAATGGTCATGTCGAGCACCTGTTTGAACAGCCCCATGGCGAAATTTTTATGCAGACGGACATGAGCGGCCACGTCCGTGACGGAGATAGCCTCGCAGTAACGCTCGTTCATGTACTCCACCATCTTGTGCACATGGCGACACGATCCCGCAGGCTCGCCCGCCAGTTTGGCGCGACGGACATCCGGGCCGCAGGCGTCCTTGAACAGGCGGCGCAACAGCAACGCTATCTCGTCCCAGACCAGATCCTTCAAGTAGTCATCCTGGCATGCCAGTTCCTCCGCCCAACGCGCCACTGTATCCGCTTCCAGCGCTTTGGCGGCGTCCGCCACGCAGATCTCGCCATGCAGCAGTTTCTGTTTCACCCGGTGCGGGATGCAAAGCTCCGCCAGAAAGGATAAGGGCAACCATAAGCGCAATCCCCAGGCTTCGGCATTACTGTGCAGCTGCTTGGCGCCGTGCAGAGAGGAAAAGCACACCAGGCTGAATGGCTCCAGCACCAGACGCCGGCGCTCATCCCATAACACCGCGCCGCCTGCGCAACAGATGGCGACTTCAAAATGAGCGGCGTCCGCCAGACTGGGAGAGTCCGCCAACGCGCCGAAGTAGTGGTGCGGCGAGCCGCCCCTGGGAGCGGCGGTCGCTGATACATTTGCTGTTTTCATGAGGTGACGATTGTTGTTGTTTTAGTCTCTGCTGAACGTCAGGCGGACCGGCGCAACGCAGCGTCCACCGGCTTGCCCTGGGCGTCAAACAGATGAATATGTTGCAAGGGCGCATGCAAATACAGCTCGCAACCTGGCTCCAGCTCCATTTCGCCCACGATGCGCGCCGTCATTTCGCCAACGCCTGCGACGTCGACATACACGTAGGTATCGCTGCCCAGATGCTCCGCCATACGCAGTACGCCTTTCCAATCCCCCGCCTCGCCTTGAACACGCACCTGCAGATGCTCCGGCCGTATGCCCAGCGTAACGCCGCCAAGGTCTTCCGCCGCCTTGCCCTTGAGCATATTCATGCGAGGCGAGCCAATAAAAGTGGCCACAAACTCGGACGCAGGCTGGTTGTAAAGCTCCAGCGGCGTGCCTACCTGCTCTATGCGTCCCTGGTTCATCACCACGATTTTGTCCGCCAGAGTCATGGCCTCAACTTGGTCATGTGTGACGTAAATCATGGTGGAGCCGAGGCGCTCATGCAGCTTGGCGATCTCCAGGCGGGTCTGCACGCGCAAGGAGGCGTCCAGGTTGGACAACGGCTCATCGAACAGAAATACCTTAGGCTCTCGCACAATAGCGCGTCCGATGGCCACCCGCTGACGCTGACCGCCGGATAACGCCGCCGGCTTGCGCTTGAGCAAGGCGCTTAACTGCAGGGTTTGCGCCACCGACTCGACCTTACTGCGAATTTCATCCTGCCCAGCGCCGTCGAGCTTCAATCCGAACGCCATGTTTTCATACACCGTCATGTGCGGGTACAGCGCGTAGGACTGGAACACCATGCCCACCCCGCGCTTGGCCGGCGCTACGTCATTCACCAGTGCGCCGCCGATATAGAGTTCGCCGGAAGAGATGTCCTCCAGGCCAGCGATGGTGCGCAACAATGTGGACTTGCCGCAGCCGGAAGGGCCGACAAACACGACAAATTCGCCGTCTGCGATTTGCAAATTGACGTCGTGCAGCACATGGGTCTGCTGAAAAACTTTATTGACGTTGCGTAATCTAAGCTCAGCCATAACATCTCGTCTCTTGTATTTGTTGTGCCGAAAGGCGCGTCCACGCGCCTTGTGTTTCAGCTATTTGTCTCAGCTATTTCAGCTCGCCGAAAAACGCCTGATACGGCGGCAATACGATATCTTCACCTTCCAGCACGCCGCTGTATCCGTGCCCGCTCATCGCCGTCACATTGGCCATACGACAGGGAATGCGAATAGTTTCCGCGGTCATGTTCAAGGCGACGACGATACACTGGTCTTCATCGCTGCGTTCAAACAGCAAGCCGCCTTCCGGCGCGTCCAGCATGCGAATCGCGCCGGCCTTCAGTGCGGACTGCTGCTTGCGCCAGTGAATAAAGCCGCGATAGAAGTTGAGTACGGAGTTCGGGTCTTTTTCCTGTACGTCCGGGGCTAACCCCAAGTGCTCCTCAGATACCGGCAGCCAGGGATCGATGGAAGAAAAGCCGCCGTAGGGCTTGTCGCTTTCCCACACCATCGGCGTGCGGCAGCCGTCACGGCCTTTATATTCCGGCCAGAACGGCAGGGCGTAGGGGTCCTGCAGGCGCTCATAGGGAACATCCGCCTCCGGCAGTCCCAACTCTTCGCCTTGATAAATGCAGGCGCTACCGCGCAGAGACAGCAGCAGACCCAGCAGCAGCTTGGCGAAAGGCGCGCGATCACGGCCGTTGGCCCAGCGCGTGGCGCAACGCACTACGTCGTGGTTGGACAGCGCCCAACAGGCCCAGCCGTCGCCAATCTGATTCTCCAGACGCTCCACCACTTCACGGATATAGGTGGGCTCATGGAACACATTCAGCAGATCGAAGGTGTACGCCATGTGCAACTTGTCGCTGCCGGCGGTGTAGTCCGCCATGATTTTCAGCGGCTCATCGGCGCCGATCTCGCCGACCGTGGTGATGCCTTCATACTGATCCAGCAACTCACGCAGACGCTTGAGGAAGCCAATGTTGTCCGGGCGGCTGATATCATAGACATGCAACTGCAGGGAGTATGGATTCTGCTCAGGCGCGCCCAGTGTTTTCTTGGCGTCTTTCGGCAGTGGCGGGTTGTCGCGCAGCTGCTTGTCGTGGAAGTAATAGTTGACGGTGTCCAGACGGAACCCGTCTACGCCCAGATCCAGCCAGAAGCGCACTTCCTCCAGCATCTGATCCTGTACTTGAGGATTATGATAGTTAAGGTCCGGCTGGCTGCTCAGGAAGTTATGCATATAGTACTGGCGACGCTTGGCGCACCATGCCCAGGCGGAGCCGCCGAACATGGCCAGCCAGTTGTTGGGCGGCGTGCCGTCCGGCTTGGGGTCGGCCCAAACGTACCAGTCCGCTTTGGGATTGGTGCGGTCCTGCGAGCTTTCCTGGAACCAGAGATGCTGATCCGAGGTGTGGCTCATCACCAGGTCGATCATGACTTTCATGCCCAAAGCATGAGACTTTTCAACCAAACGCTTGAAATCGTCCAGGTCGCCAAAAATAGGGTCGACGCTACGGTAGTCAGAAACGTCATAGCCAAAATCTTTCATCGGCGACGTAAAAAATGGGGACAACCAGATCGCGTCCACCCCCAGACCGGCGATGTAATCCAGCTTGCTGACGATGCCCGGCAAATCACCGATGCCGTCCTGATTGGAATCCAGATAGCTACGCGGATAAATCTGATAAATGGTGCAGCCGCGCCACCAATCCCGCTCAACCTTCGACATGAGAGAAACTCCTAAAACAATCTATAACTGCAGGCCCCGCATACGGCGGCGCCCGTTTAACCTTTGACTGCGCCAGCGGTAAGGCCGGACACAATGCGACGTTGAAACACCAATACCAGCGCCACCAGCGGCACGGTCACGATGACCGATGCGGCCATGATCACGCCCCAGGGCAGCTCATGCTGGCTGCTGCCGCTGATCAGCGCGACAGCCACCGGCACCGTGCGCTGCGCGTCAGTGAGCGTGAATGTCAGAGCGAATAAAAATTCATTCCAGGCGGCGATGAACGCCAGCAGTCCGGTCGTGACCAGCGCCGGCCACATCATCGGCAGGAACACCCGGAAAATAATGGTCAGGTTGGAGGCGCCGTCCAGAATCGCCGCTTCCTCCACTTCCTTCGGCATCTGCTTCATGAAAGTGGTAAGCACCCATACCGTGAACGGCAGCGTGAAGATCAGATACGCCAGCACCAGACCCAGCAGGTTGTTGTACAGGCCCAGGCCACGAATGACTTCGAACAGGCCGGACAGCACCGCCACCTGCGGGAACATGGATACTGACAAAATCGCTATCAGCATCAGTCCGCGGCCGCGAAAGTCGATTCGCGCCAGGGCGAAGGCGGCGGTCAGGCCCAGCATGAGCGACACCAGAACCACTGCGCTGGACACCATCACCGAGTTGAGGATGTTCTCTCCAAAAGCCGTGCCCTTGAATACGGAAAGATAGTTCGCCCAATCAACGGAAGTGGGCCAGTAGTCCACCACGAACAATTCACTGCCGGATTTAAATGACGTCAGAATCGCGTAATAAAACGGGAACACGGAAAACACCACGATGGCCGCCACCAGCAGGTAAAAAGCGGCTTTACGCAGCAACTGTTTTGCATCGACAGTCTGGTTCATGTCAGTCCCCCACGCGCATGTGCTTGCGCCCCAGATACAGATAGGCCAACGTCAGCAATGCGATCACCAGGAACAACGCCGTCGAGGCGGCGGAGCCGTATCCCACATCCTGGAAGTCCACCAGTTGCTGGCGGGCGAAAACGGACATGGACATGGTGTCTTCACTGTTGGAAGTCAGCACATAAATCAAATCGAAGATACGCAGCGCGTCCAGGGCTCTGAACACCACCGCCACCAGCACGGCGGGCATGATCAGCGGCAGCGTCACTCTGAAGAAAACCCTTACCGGATGAATGCCATCCACTTTCGCCGCTTCATAACAATCCTTGGGCAGCATCTGCAGCGCGGCGAGCATCAACAGCGCCATGAAAGGCGTGGTTTTCCAGACATCGACCATGATCACCGCCACCATCGACAGGTCCGCATCCGCAGTCCAGGCCAGCGGCGCCGAGATCAGGCCGACTCCCATCAGCATGTCGTTGAGAATCCCGAACTGGTCGTGCAGCATCCAGCTCCACATCTTCGCTGAAACGATGGTGGGAATCGCCCAGGGAATCAGCACCGCCGCACGCACCAGACCCCGTCCCGCAAAGTTCACGTTCAAAGCCAGCGCCACGATCATGCCCAGCACCAGTTCCACTGACACGGAGATCAGTGTGAACGTTAAGGTGTTCCACACAGACTTCCACCATACGGCGTCGGCCAGGAGGCCGTACCACTCGCCATCTTCCTTGTATAGATAGTTCCCCCAGCCGATAAACTCGGCTGCGTTAAGATCCGCCAGACTGGCGTCAGTAAAACTGAACCAGACCGTGCGTAATAGCGGCCAGCCGGCGACCAGCAGCAGCGTACAGATCATCGGGGCCAGGAACAGCCAGGCGCTGCGGGCGCGCTGACGTTGTCGGGACGACTGGGACATCTTGTCGCTTACCTCAGGCCGGGGAGGCGCTGCGGATGCAGCGCCGGATTGAGAGAGTTTCATTTCCATTTTCCGTTACGGGCGAATCGACGCAGTTGGCCTTCCAACTGAGCCAGACTGGCTTCGGCTTTTTCCTTGCCGGATAAAACGCTGTGCACAGCGTTGAAGAAGGCGGTGCTGACCTGGTTGTATTTACTCTTGGTCACACTGGAGGGACGCGGCACGCCGCTGACGAAGGTTTCGTACAGGCTGCCGAAGAAGGGCGTCGCCGCCAATACTTCCTTATCCTTGTACAGGGCGTTGATGGTGGGGTTGTAAGACGCCTTGATGGCGCGGCGCTTCTGCTCCTCATAGCTGGTCAGATACATGACCAGATCCGCGGACAGTTTCGGGTTCTTGGCGTATTTGGACACCGCCAGCTGCCAACCGCCCAGGGTGGCGCTATGGCGACCGTCTTCCCCGCCCTTCGGTAAGGCGACGACGCCCACTTTACCTTTGATGGCGCTGTCTTCCGCCTGAGAAAGCGACCAGGCGTATGGCCAGTTACGCATGAACACTGCGTTGCCGGACTGGAACACGCCGCGGGACTCTTCTTCCGCGTAGTTGGTCACGCCCTGCGGACTGATGGTCCCGACCCACCCTGCGGCGGTATTGAGCGCCTTGGCGGCCTGTGGATTATTAATGGTGATCTTGCCTTTCTCATCCACCACTGCGCCGCCGTTGAAGCTCGCAACCCACTCCGTCGCATTACAGGTCAGCCCCTCATAAGCGCGGCCTTGCCAGACGAAGCCCCACATTTTGTCATTGCCGGCTTTACGCTCGCCGTCCTGCACCAGTTTCGCTGAGGTTTCCAACTGCGCCCAGGTTTCCGGGGGCTGCTGGCTGTATTTCTCCAGCAGGTCTTTGCGGTAATACAACACGCCAGCGTCAGTGAACCAGGGCATGGCCACCAGTTTGCCGTCGACGGTATTGTTGTTGACGATGGATTCGAAGTGATCTTTTTCAGCGCCGTTGCTGAAAGCCTTGAGGTCAACGAAATGCTGCCCAAGCATCCCTGGCCACACCACATCGATCTGGAAAATATCGATATCCTGGCTGCCCGCGGCCAGTAGCTGCTGATACAGCGCCAGACGTTCGGAGGAGGAGTTGGGAGTGGACACCACCTTCACCTCATTGCCGGTTTTCTCCGCCCAGGCCTTGACGCCTTCCTTACACAACTCCAATTCCGCGCCAACAGCGCCGCAGGAGATAGTCAGCGTTTCCGCATGCGCTTGCAGACTGAAAGCAGCGGACAGAAATACACCCGTACCAATAGCGTTAATTATGGTTTTTTTCATCATGGATTCCTCCGAGTTATTGTTATATGGAGCACATTACGTGAGTTACGAGAATGAAAATAAAGATACACCGTATGCGGGGCGACCGTGAGGACGCCGCCTGCGTCAAACTCTCGTCAGATCAAAGACCAGACGCTGGGAGAGACGACTACGGAATGGACTGAACCCTCGCGACGCCCCACATGGCCGGCGACGCCGGAGCCAATGCTGCGTCGTGCGATGCGCCAACTGTATGGCACCGCATGAGCGAAAGATTCTGCGAACAGGGAAATGTGCTTTCCGAAAGGATTTACGACTACGCTGGCGCGATTCGTTGTCTGAGGTTTCTGCGGCTGCGGACGCGCTGAGGAGAGATCTTTGGCGCGGTTTAGGACATCAAACCAGGAACGGAATCCATGTTCCACAGCAACAAGATCCAACGCCTGGGCGTGGGAGATTCCTTGGCTGCGTTTGATTTTCTTGGCGTCACGCTTGAAATTCTTCAGCGTGCTTTCTGATACGTGTCTGCAGGTCGCATGATTCATAGCAATGTCTCGCTACAACGGCAATGACGCGGCCCACTCACATCTTGTCTCATGAGTCACTAAACCTATAACACTGATAGATTTGTAGATAATGTCGTACTCGACTTTGCCTGTGTGGGCGGCAGGCGTATATCAACACCTGTGAGGATCGAAGTTAACAAAAAGTTTTCTGCAACACAAGCGCCGGCTTTTACATAGCCCAAATTTCCACGCCGCTGGGTCACGTGGACAAGCCTCTGTCGCGCACGTACACTGGGCGCTATGGGCGTCAGACAGATAATCCGAACAGCAAAATTCGGCGCCAGGAATCCGGCAACGCGAGCGCTTTATGAAATCACCCGATCCGCAACTCCCGGGACAGCGGAACAACCAGCGGCCACAAAGGCGGCGACCTGAAGACGCACAGGATGACTGGTGGAAATACGGCGTTATTTACCAGGTCAACGTGCGCAGCTTTTTCGACGCCAATAATGATGGCGTCGGCGATATCAAAGGCCTGGCCGCAAAACTGGACTATTTCGTTGAGCTGGGCGTCGCCGCCATTGCGCTGACGCCGGTGTTTACTTCACCGATGAGCGACTTCGGCTTCGATGTCAGCGATTACTACAGCCTCGATCCCGCTTTCGGCGATCTGGACGATTTCGATGCGCTGATCCGCGAAGCGGATAAACGCGGCCTCAAAGTATTGCTCGACATCGTCATCAGCCATACTTCCGTGCAGCATCCCTGGTTCCTGGCCAGCAAACAGGATCGCAACAACCCAAAAGCAGATTGGTACGTATGGGCGGACGCGCAGTCGGACGGCACGGTTCCCAACAACTGGCAAACCACTTTCGGTCACCCGGCCTGGTCATGGAGTTCCACCCGCGGCCAGTACTATCTGCACAACGCCACCAGCCGGCAGGCGGACCTCAACTTTCATAACAGCGAAGTCATCGCCGAAGTGCTCAATGTTCTGCAGTTCTGGCTGGAGCGCGGCGTCGCCGGTTTCCGTCTGGATTGCCCGAACCTGTACACCCATGACAAAAAGCTGCGCAATAATCCGGCGCGACGCAATATGGCGGCGATACCCGAAGAAGCGCTGATCAATCCGTTCGAATATCAGTTGCAGATCTATAACCAGAATCGCCCCGAAACCCTGCCGACGCTGGCCCGCATCCGCCGCCTGTGTGATCGCTATGAAGCCGCCCTGCTGGGCAGCGTCACCAGCAGCGCCACCTTTGAAATGCTGAACATTTACAGCGGCTCGCAGGAAGGCCTGCAGATGGCCAATATTTACGAAGCCTTGCCCAGCGTCTGCAACCTGCCCGGTCTGGTCGACGTTGTGCGGGCCTTCGAGGAGAACTGTGACCAAGTCTGGCCCTATTGGATGCTGAACAACCATGACGTCGCCCGGCTGGTGTCCCGCTGGGAAGGCGACCATGATGCGCCCCGTCTGGCCGCTATTGTGTTGGCGTTGCACTTATCGTTGAGGGGAACGCCCGTCCTGTTTCAAGGCGACGAGCTGGGTCTGGAGGAAGCCTATATTCCTTTCGATAATCTGTGCGACCCTTACGGCAAACTATCCTGGCCGCAGTATATGGGGCGAGACGGCTGCCGCACGCCGCTACCCTGGGACGAGGGTCTGCCTCACGCTGGCTTCTCCACCCATAAGCCCTGGCTGCCCATCGATCCGCGTCACTTATCTCACGCGATAAACATGCAGCAAAAAGACCCTGAGTCCGTATTGCGTCGCGTGCGGCAATTCATAGGCTGGCGCGGAGAGCAGCCGGAGATACTATTGGGGGCCATGTCGATCATTCACGCAGACGCGTCAGTGTTGCTGTTGCTGCGCAAACACAAAGGGGGACGGTTACTCGCCGCGTTTAATGTGTCCTATGAGCCGGCGGACATAGAGCTTAACCTGCCGCAACCGCCTGAGGCGTTAAGCGGACACGGTTTCGCCGGCGAATTACGGGACAATCGGATATATTTGCCGCCCTATGAAGCTTTCTTTGGCCGTTTGCCCTGAACAAAGCGCGCGCCCGGCTTAGAACCCTGAGCCTGGCTCCTTTAAAAACGCCTGCTCTTCCAGCGTGGATTCGCGCCCAAGAATCGCATTGCGATGAGGATAGCGGCCAAAGCGTTTGATAATCGCCAAGTGTCTGTGCTCAAAGTCCAGGTTGTTCTCCAGTCCGGGTTGGCTGAACAAGCGCACAGCCTCTTCATGAACCATAGCGGATTCGCTATGCATGTACGGCATGTACAGAAAACTCTTCTCCTCTTGCCGCAGTTCCCTGTCCGCTCCCGCTCGCACCGCTTCCTGAGCCAACGCCAGCGCCATGCTGTCCGCTGCAAAGGATTCAGCCTGATCGCGATAGATATTACGGGAAAACTGGTCCAATACGATTACTTCCGCCAGACGGCCGCGAGGCTCGTCGCGCCAGTACGCCAGCTCACCAGACCTTGCCGCCTGTAACAAGGCGCTGAAGCGCTCCGCGATACGGCGATCCAGCTCGTCGCTTTTGCGGAACCAGTCCGCGGGGCTCAATTCTTCAAACCAGAATCGCAGCACGTCATCGGCGGTCAGCGACGGCGCATTTTGCAAACCTGACTCTTTCGTCATGTCCATCCCTCTTTAGTTTGTCTAAAATTAATAACATAAGGCAGTTTACACACTGACCGTCAACGCCACTAATCGGACGCCTGTGACGCTACTCGTCAGAGGGTCCTGCAAGCAAAGGTGCCTCATGTCCTCCGACTCCCAGGATCTTAACAACTCACGCGACCTTCAGCGCCGACTCAAAAAGCTGAGTAAAAGCGAGTTGACTCAATTATTACTGGAGTTGCACGGTAGACATGAAGAAGTAGACGCCTTCATTGATCTATTCCTACTGAGGCGCTCTCCCTCCGCCCTGGCCGCCAATCTGAGCGAACGCATCCAGGCGATCGGACAAAGCAGGCAGTTTATCCGCTATGGCGAAACCTTCAGCTATGCGGCGCAATTACAACAGTTGCTGCAGGATATCGACGCGAGCCTGGTGGATGAGTATCCATTGCAAGGCTGCGACATTCTGGCGGAGTTCATTATTACCCACGAAAAAGTATTCGTACGCAGCGACGATTCCGCTGGCGCCATCAGCGACGTGTATCGCGAGGCGGTCGCCATGATGGCCAGGGCGATCACGGCGGCGCGGCGGAGTCAGCGCTTCCCCGAAGGTTACTGGTTGAGTCGCTTCGCGGAATGGCGCGATAAAGACGCCGGCAATCTATTGCTTGGATTACTGGCGTCGGACAAAGCCTGCTTTACTGACAGCGAACTCAATCAGTTAGCGTGGCGTTATGAACGACAGTTGCGTCAGGCGATAAAGAAGGGGTTGTCGCCCCAGGATGCATACTTTCGCGAAGCGCTGGCCGGACTGCAGGGTACGGCGCAGGCCCTGAACGACCCTGACCTGTACGCCCAGGCAGTGAAGCTGGCCTACCCTGAACTTAGCGACTTTCTGAAAATCGAGCTGGCGGAAAACTATCTGAAGGCGTCAGAGCCGGATAAAGCGCTGGCCTGCCTGGATGCGCCGGAAGCCGACAGCCCTGACCTACTGAAAATACGCCTGCAGGCTTATGAACAGCTTGGCGACCGCACCAGTAAACGCAACGCCCTGCAACGCCTGTTCAATCTGGAGCCGACTCCAGAACATTTGCAGGCGCTGCTGCATCTGGCGCCGCGAGAGGAGCGTGAGGAAATTATTGACGACGCCATTCAAAGCGCGGAGCAGGCCGGCGATGGCGCACTGGCGGCCAGTTTGCTGCTGGAGCTGCAGCAACCGCAGAAAGCGCTGGCGATACTGCAACAACAGGGCGAAGTGTTACAGCAGTATTATCATGGCGACCTGTTGGCGCTGGCTGAGCGTTTTAAAGAGCGCCATATCGGCCTGGGCGCTATTCTTTGCTATCGCGCGCTGCTGGAAGACATTCTCAATCGCAGCTACGCCAAGGCTTACGCCTATGCCGCCGACTATATGAAAGAACTGGCGGAGCTGGACGTCGCTGGACCGGACTATCAAAGTTCGCCAGACCATAGCGCTTTTCTTGTCGAATTACGCCGTAAACACCCGAAAAAGGCTGGCTTCTGGAGCCGGGTGGACGGTTCAGTGTTGTTACGCAGCGTGTGATTGCAACTTGCAAACAATGTTTCTCGATGTGATTTGCAAGTTGCGCACTCCTATTCTCTGGTAGCTACAGTTCACTGTTTTTAAAAGAGTTATATTCTGGCTTGAGTTTTGCCCATTAGCAGGAAAGCGTTAATGGAGCATATTGTTATGATTCAAGTCCAAAATACAGTGCTTACTTTTGCGGTCGCAATCTCATGCTGTCTATTACAGGCATGCGGCGGCGGTGGCTCAGGCGGCGCGTCTTCCAGCGGAAGCGTCACGGTGACGGAACCACAAACGGACGTGGAAACGTCCGACTCAGACACTCTCACACTGTCCAGCACAGTTAACGCCGCCGCAACCTCACTGAGCGCTTATGCGATCAAGCAGGCGATTATCCCGATACCGGATGCGCTTGTTGTTGAGTCCCGCCTTTTCCTCAAAGTTTACGACAGCCCTGACGCCCCCGTTTTTCTGGGCGAAATCGTTCCGGTACAGAATGGTTTGAACTACGAATACAGCCTTGAACTCAGCCTGCTTCAAAGTCAGGACCGGATTAACTACGACCTCTTTGGCGTGACTGGAGACGCAGCATCCGTCACAGGAGAAATTGAGCTATGAGAAACACTACCCTGACTTTGCTTAGCGCTTCTCTGATCGTCTTCTGTACAACGACCTTTGCGGCCCCGGTTTCTAAACGCCTTAATGATGTCATCAAGTCGCAGGGATCAGGCAATATCAACGTTATGGACATAGCGGGGAGCGAGCCAGACCTGAGCAGCAGCGAGCTTGAAGCATTTCGCCAGGACAACGACGGACGCCTGGTCTTCGCCGTTGACGTCAATGAGGCCGCAAACGGTACGGAAAAAGCCTCATCACAAGGGATCGCGATAGAAAGTCTTGAGCTGGTGGTTGAGCTGCCAGACGGTGCGCAGGTTTTTACTGAGTTCTGGACACAGAGCCAGAGCATGATCGCCCCTAAAGGCGAGCCGGAACGCCAATTGCGCTACACCATGCTCGGCGATACCGGCTCCAGCCGCATCACGCCTAATTCAGACAGCGACATATACGGGTCAGACTTCGATTCAACCATTTATGTGCCGGTCGATATTAACTTGACCAGCGCCACCGCAGTCACGCTCAACATCCGCCTTACGGATACGCAGACGCAACTGGGGGACCCTGAGGCCTTCTACGACTATTCAAATGGCTATGAAGACATCGCTATCCTCACCGCCGAAGACGCTGCATATCTGGACCAACTGCAGGCAGGCTGGCTAGAAGCGCCGCTAGTGATCAGACCGGGCGATTCCGACCTGACGATAGTCAGCGTGCAGTATTTTCCCAGCGCCGATAACTACTATATCGCCGCCTTTGAGGACTCTTATCCGAACCGGGGCGATTACGATTTCAATGACTTGGTGGTCGCCTACCGCGTCAACGCAGCTTTCAATAAATACGGCAAGGCGGTGCAAATATTTGGAGAAGGCTTTCTGGTGGCCAAAGGCGCGGAGTACGACCTGGATTGGGGGCTGTCTTTTAATCTGGGGGCCATTAGCGGAACCGCCTCAACTCAGGTGTTATCGCCCGAAACGGGCGCATCGATAGCCGAAGAGAGCCAGGAGAGAATCGTCACCGGCCAGACCGACCTGCCTTTGTTCACGAGGCTAAAGAGCTTATGGAGCCCTGTCGCAGGCGCGCGGTTCGTCAATACCGAACCCGCCTACCCCATCATACAGGGGCCGGGTTTCACGTTCTCAATTGCGCTGGACACCCCCCTGGACGCTTTTTCTCCCAGCGCGTTCCGCCCCTATCTTTACGTACGCCCGAATTTCCAGACCGTCTATTCCGGTATGGACTTCGTCAACGACCAGGGATATCCATTCGGTTTGATTCTGCCCGACTCCTGGTCGCCGCCTACCGAGCATACGGATATGGGACTGGCCTACACCGACCTCATTGATTATATCAACTCCGAGGGCGCAACCGATCAGGACTGGCACGCCAACAAAAATCCCGTGCGAGTGATGTCCATCCCGCGCTCAAGCTGGCAATGGCGGTAGATCTGAAACACCGAGACGGGGCTTTTGTCCGACCCATCGAGAAATCGCCTGAGGTTTCTCGGGGTCCACCCCTTCGAAGTAGTGCACTTCATCCCAGGCGGCGAATTCCCGTCGCAATTCGCCGGGCTGCAACAGGAAGTCAGGATTGGAGGGACGGCCGTACTGCGGCTGTTCCCAGTTAAAGGTTTCATAGAAAAGATAGCCGCCAGGGGCCAAGGACCGCCTTAACAGGGGAAACAACGGGCGATGCAGGTAACGGAACACCAGGATTGCAGAAAAACTATCGTCATCCAGATTAGGCAGGTGCGTCTCCAGATCGATACACCAGATGCGTCCAGGCAGCCCCTCTTGCGACAACACCTCGGCGATAGCGTCCAACGCCTCCGCGTCACGGTCGGCGAAGACCACATCCCGCCCCCGACGCGCCAGCCACAGCCCATTGCGGCCATGGCCGCAGGCCAGATCAAGCACCGGCGCCACAGGCGCGTCGAGAAACGCGTCTTGCCATCTGACCAGTAAAGGCGACGGTTCTTCATCATGACAATACATCTGTCATCCTTTCATATCCGAGAGTGAACGCATCACGCGCCGATGTAATAAAGAATAGTATCTAATCGAGCCGGGAGCATGAGAAATTACCACGGAGGCGATGATGATAACGGTCAGCAGCCAGCGATCCGCAGAGGGATACACGCCCAGCATAGAGAATAGAACAAACTTGGAGAGAATCACCGCGCCGCGGACCTGCACCAGCCATAGCCAGTTGGAGAGCAAATCGAGCAGCAGCATCGCCAGGCCGCTGGCCAGGGCGAACATCCAGAAGCCGCGCCATTCTTCCTGCCCATGGCCAAACCAGATGCCGCCGCACACGCCGGCGACGCTGAGAATATGCAGCGTGCGCAGCGCTATCTTCAACCAGCGTTTGCCGGGAAAGTCGCCGATTACGCCAGAAGAAGGGGCGTCACTCATTGGAATTGGGCTGGTCTGTTCTGGAATGTTCCTGAAAGTATTCGTTATACAGCGAGGTTACATGATCCAGATAATGATCTAAACATTTGTCTTTTTGGGTCTCGAAGGTCTCCTGGGCGGCCCTGAGCTCCAACAAACGATCCAGCCGGAACTCACGATATTCGGCGCGCAGGCGACACCAGGCGACCAGGGTCCAGGTGCGGCCCCAGAAGAACATGCCTAACGGCTCCAGCCAGCGCTCGCTCTCAACGCCATCGACTCGTTTGTAGCGGACCCAGATCAACGTTTTCTGTCGAATCGCAGCGCGTAACTCCTCGCCAAACTGGGCGGTTTTGCCGTCTACAAAAAATTGGGGGGAATATATCTGCGTCTGTTCGCCCATGCGCTTTAAATGGGAGGGGAGTTCCGCCAGAATCTTCTGCAAGGCGTGGGTGGCGGCCCGGCCCATGGCGCGGTCGCTCCAGGCCTGCACCATACGCATGCCCAGCAGCAGAGCTTCCAGTTCGTCTTCTTGAAAGTTGAGCGGCGGCAAGGTGAAGCCCCTCATCAACCGATACCCCACGCCAGCTTCGCTTTCAATCGGCACGCCGGACACCATCAGCGCCTGAATATCACGATAGATAGTGCGCTCCGACACCTCTAACTGCTCCGCGATAATTTTTGCGGTGGTGGCCCCGCGCCGGCTGCGCAGAATAGTCACAATTTGAAAAAGACGATCAGCTCTGCGCATCCGGGAAAGGATTCCTCACGACATGGGAGTATTCGGCTCTCAGGCGGACATTGAACAACCTGAATCGCTCGCTACCTGTAGATGCCGCATTGTAACGGAAGTCGGATCAATATAGCTCATAAAGCCGCGCGTCAGTTCTGACGTCATGAACAGCTCCCCCGCTTGCTTCGCGGCGTCCATATCCTGCCAATATACAATATCCGTCCAGCTGTTTTCCTGAGGGTTTTCACACAGGCTGCGATAGAGAAACCCATCGCGCTTTCTAACAAACGCGTTGACGCCTTCGCTGGCCTCGGCGAAGGCGCCTTTGTCCGCATGGGGTAATAGTTTGAAGGTTACAAGCTCTACGATCTGGCTCATGCTCAGTCTCCTTGATTGAAGTGATATTAAGAACTCGGAGACAGCATAAAAAAGAGCTCCTGACAGCATTCTGTCAGGAGAAATGGGGGTTGAGGATAAAAAACCTGCGCAACGGGACCGTCGCGTCAAGTCAGACCGGAACGTCGCTGAGGTTGGAAGCGATCATCGGCAAAATGGAGGCTACCAGGAGAAACGACATAGTCAGGTTAAACACGCGCTGATGTCGGGGTTGAGTCATCACTTTTTGCAATATCGCGCCACACAGCATCCATACGCCGACACAGGGGAAGCTGACGGAGAGAAACGCCAGGGCGATAACCGCCACCTGCGCACTCATGTCGCCACTGACAGTTGTGAACGCCGCTACCGCCCCAATGGCCATGATCCAGGCTTTAGGGTTCACCCACTGAAACACCGCCGCCTGCCAGAAGGTCATGGGTTTAACCTCTTTCTTCGCATTGATGGAGGTGTCCGTCGAAGCGATCTTCCAGGCCAGATACAGCATGTAGGTTACGCCTACCACTTTAACGACCACATGCAGCGCCGGCGCTTGCACAAAAAGAGCGCCCAGCCCCAGTCCGACTGCCGCCACCATAGAAGGAAATCCCAGACAAATGCCAAGAAAATGCGGCAAGGTGCGGCGCACGCCGAAGTTAACGCCTGAAGCCATCACCATGATGTTATTCGGCCCGGGGGTGACAGTGGTGGAAACAGCAAACAGCAGTACGGCGAAAAATAATTCCATGATGACGACTCCCCGCCGAAGCGGAACAACTGCAACAACCGGCGCGCGAACTCAGACATCCTGGAGCGCTTGGAGATTTGCAAAGACTAAAGGGTTAAAAGAGCCTCCGGATGAGGTATCCGGAGGCAAAAATACGAGGGTAAACTCGTATGGGAAGACAAAAAAATGCTAAACGATCTCGCCTCAGAGCGGCCTTAGTCGCGCCAGAAGGGTTTTCTGGCTTCCGCTTCCGCGGCTTCGCGGGTCAGGCCGATATCATCCAGCATGCTGTCCGACATCAACGACAACTGATGCCGGGTATCGATATTGCGGCGCCACTTGCCAATCAGACCTTTCAAACTGTGAGTTGTGGCTTCATGCGCGCCATGACTGTCGGAAGGCGCCGCATTCCGACCGAATTTTCCAAAATGTGCTACGGCCATGCTTCATCTCCTCTGCTCGGACGCGATCCGGACAAATCTGTACCGCTGGTCGCGCCTTAATTTTCGCCACCAATCTAGGATGCATACTTTATCGCCCTTTTTTGAGCCGTTACAGATTCAAAAACCAAACATGTTGACCATAACAGATTTCCTAATTAACCTTCTGTTATGGTGTTAACCGGCTAAATCTGTACTGCTTATGGAAATGAATCTTTATGCGCGTCTGGCCGACCAGTTGGCGGATCAGATTCGCGAAGGCGTGTTCCGCGTCGGCGACAAACTCCCTTCCGTACGCCAAATGGCGAAGAAACAACAAGTCAGCATCTCCACCGTCAACACCGCCTACGGTGTTCTGGAGGACCGCGGCTGGATTGAGGCGCGCCCCAAGTCCGGTTATTACGTACGCAAACGTAAAGAGGACCGGCTCGCCACCCCGACGCAAACTCGCCACACGCCCAAGCCCCGCCCCGCCAACACCTCACAGTTGGTAATGGAGGTGCAGCGCGACGCCGCCGCCCGCAAAGGGGTAAGCATGAGCGCGGCGATTCCGGCGCTGGATTTTCCTATTCTCAAGCAAGTTCAGCGCACCTTCGCACAGATGGCGCGCAGTAAGACGTTTCTGGGCATTGGCTATGACTCGCCAGAGGGCGTGCGCGAGTTTCGTCATCAGATCGCCCGCCGCGCCGTGGATTCAGGGGTTTTTATCTCCCCAGAGTGCATCATCACCACTGCCGGATGCCAGAACGCCATGGCGTTATGCCTGCGGGTGCTGACCCAACCCGGCGATATTGTTGCGGTGGAGTCCCCCTGCTATTACGGTCTGCTGCAGATGATCGAGACCTTCGGCCTCAAGGCGCTGGAGATTCCCGCTCATCCGCAGACCGGCCTGAGCCTGGAAGCGTTGCAACTGGCGCTGGAGAAATGGCCGATCAAAGTTGTGCTGACCGTCGCCACCTTCTCCAACCCCATCGGCTCACTGATGCCCGACGAGCGCAAAGCAGAGCTGGTGAAAATTCTCGGTCGCTATGACATCCCGCTGATTGAGGACGATGTCTACGGCGATCTGTACTTCGGCGACCACCGCCCCAAGGCCGTCAAAGCCTTTGACCCGGACGGGCGAGTACTGCTGTGTTCCTCGCTATCGAAAACCATCGATCCCCAGTTACGTCTCGGCTGGGTGATGCCGGGCCGTTATTTCGAAGCAGTCAGTCATCGCAAATTCATCAACAGCATCGCCCTGCCGACCTTGCCGCAGATGGTGATGGCGGAAGTGCTTTCCCAAGGCATGTACGACCGTCACCTGCGTCAGGCGCGGGAGTGCTATCGGCAGCGGTTCGCGCGGCTGCTGGATCTGGTCAACGAACACTTTCCCGAAGGCACCCGCATCTCCCGTCCCCAGGGAGGACTGGTGGCCTGGTTCGAACTGCCGCGCAAGATCGACACCACGCAACTGTATCACCGCGCCCATGCGGAAGGCGTTATGCTGGCGCCCGGCGAACTGTTCTCTATATCGGGCCAGTATCGCCACTGCTTCCGCCTCAATTACGCCCAGGGCTGGTCGCCGGAGCGTGAACTGGCGGTGCGTAAAATCGGTCAGTGGGTGAAAGAAGAACTGCAATCGTCCTGATACGCCCCCTGCGCAAGTCTCAGAGACGGGAGCGTTCACAGGATTTATACTGGACGCTCTCAAGACCACTCTGCAGCAGGGTATCGCCGCCATGAACGACGCCACAGACGACCGCCATAGTGAAGAAACCGCCGAATGGAAACCCCAGTTCGGCCTGCGCAACCGGCACGTTCAGTCGCTGTTCGCGTCGGTGAAACTGCGTCGTCCCATGATGGCGAAACGCGCTCAAGAGGTATTGGATCGCGCCCAGCCTTATATTTTCGACTGCGCCGATGGGGGGAAAATTCACGGTCTGCTCAGCTGTCGGGAACACAAACCGCGCAAGCTGGCCGTGTTGATTCATGGTTGGGAAGGCTGCGCAGATTCGCTGTATATACTCTCCCTCGCGGCGCATTTGTATAACGCCGGTTACGACATCTTCCGTCTGCATCTGCGCGATCACGGTCCCACCCATCATTTGACTGAAGAGCTGTTCCACGCCAATCGCCTGGACGAAGTCTGCGAAGCCCTCAATAAAATGCAGACGCAACTGGAACCGGAGCAGTGGTATCTCGCCGGTTTTTCTCTGGGGGGCAATTTCGCTTTAAGAGTGGCGACGAAAGTTCAGGAATTTGGGCTTAAACTGAGCAAAGTAGCGGCGATCTCCCCCGTTCTGGAGCCGATGCACACTTTATGGGCTCTGGAGCATGGTCTGCCGATCTATCGCAGTTATTTCCGCAAGAAATGGTTACGCTCGTTGCGTAAAAAAGCGGACAACCATCCCGGCTTAATCGACTACGACGCCTTCTATGATCGTAAAAGTCTGACGGAAATGAGCGACTACTTTGTCGGCGCCCATACGCCCTACGCCAACTCCGAAGTATACTTCAAAGGCTACGCCGTCACCGGCGAGCGTATGCGCCAGATTCAGGTGGAAACCCGTCTGGTGCTGGCCGAAGATGATCCGGTGATCCCCGCGCGGGACCTGGACCACCTCAACGGCAACCCGCTGCTGAAAATAGTACGCTCTCCCTACGGCGGCCACTGCGGATTTATCGAAAATTTCAAAATGGAAAGTTGGGCGGACCGTTATATCGCCGACTTCCTGGGGGAAGATGCGCAACGCTGATCCCTCTCGCTGAATACATGATTTTGAACAGGCACGAATTACCTATGTCGAAGAAAAGCGCAAAAAACTCCGGACTGGTTTACTCCACAGAGTTTGGTCGAATGTGTCCGGATTGCGGCAAACCCGTGGACGCCTGCGTTTGCGGTCAAACCGCCGTCCCCCAGGGTGACGGCGTGGTGCGGGTCAGCCGCGAAACCGCTGGTAGAAAAGGCAAAGGCGTCACTGTAGTGAAAGGCGTTCTGCTGGCGGGCGAAGAATTAAAGAATCTCGCCAAACATCTGAAGCAGAAATGCGGCGTTGGCGGCACGGTCAAAGACGGAGTGATTGAAATTCAAGGCGATCATCGCGACCTGATCGTGGAAGAGCTGAAAAAGAAGGGATTCACCGCCAAGAAAGCAGGCGGCTGACGCGCCCAAGGCATGGCTATATTAATAATCGCACCTTGATCGCATTTTGCGATTACGTCTATAATTTGTTCATTATCGACACTCAAGTTGTTGGAGCCCGCCATGCCCCAGTCCGTCCGAATCGACGACCTTCTCATTGACAGCGCCAGACGTGAAGCCAAAGGCGCGCACCGTTCCGTCCAGGGCCAGATTGAACACTGGGCCAAGATTGGCCAGATGGTGGAGCGTTCCGGCGTTTTATCCTATGAACGCATCCGAAGCTTCCTGTCCGGCGAAATACAGATCGACAACCTGAATAATGACGAGCGCCTGATGGCGTCCCGTACGCTGTTCGATCAGTTCATCGACGACGACTTCAGCTCGGTGACGGACGAACTGAAAAACCGCGATGACAGTTATTACGGCAGCGAGGACGGCGAATCAATCAAACGTTATGAGCCCTGACTGACCCGAAAGTGATTCATCATACGAAAACACAACAATAAGGACGGAGAGTGAGACGTAAACCGGTTTTATGGGTCCTCGTCGGCGGCAACGGCGCAGGCAAAAGCACTTTTTACAAACATAAGCTCGCACATCTGGACATTCCTTTCGTCAACGCGGACGAAATCGCCAAAGGTTACGCCCAGACCATTGATGACGAAGTCACCTTACGCGCGGCGCAAGAAGCTCAGGCGCTACGAGAGCAACTCCTGCGCGAGCGACGCTCCTTCTGCATGGAAACCGTATTTTCCCATCCTTCCAAAGTGGACCTCTTGTTGTCCGCCAAGCGCCATGGTTATGAAATCACGCTGGTTTATATCCATTTGCAGTTGGAAGACCTGCACGTTAACAGAGTCTCCCAGCGCGTCCGCGCAGGGGGCCACGACGTGCCGGAAGACCGTTTGCGCCGCCGACTGCCACGGCTACGGGAAAATGTCAGCGCCGCCATCAATTTCGTCGACTTTGCGTATTTCTTCGATAACACCAGCGCAGAAGCGCCTTATCAGTTTGTCGTCAAACTGGAGCATGGCCGCGCCGTGCAGTGGGGAGAAACCACCCCGACTTGGGCGCTGCGTATGATTGCAGACTAACGTCTGCATCTCCGCGCTATTCTATCTCACTCAAGGGCGCATCCGGTTTGGCGTAACTCAGTCGGGCCAGACGCTGGCTGCGGTGATAGCTGTCGAGCCCGGACAGCGCTACTGTTCCAGCTTTTTCGATATCCACAAAGCCATCCTGCGCCAGACACTCCATTGGTACTTGCACCTGCATGATCTCGCCAATCACCAGTTCAGTTCCATTGATGCTGAGATGATGATGCTCACGCAACGCCATTCCCAGTGAGATTTTGCTTTCTTTCACATAGGGCGCGGCGAAATCTTCCCGCCAGGCCTCCGTCAGCCCCACAGCAGCGAACTCAGAAACCTCTTTGGGATAGCGGGCGGAAGTCTGATGGGAATGCCGATAGATGTCTTCATGCACCTGGTTCAGCGTGTAAAAACCGGTAGCAAGCAGGTTCTCCAGCGTGTGCCTTTCGACCGAATGCGGACGGATAATCATAGCCACCAGGGGCGGATGCGCTCCGATATGAGTACAGGAGCTGACAATGGAAAGGTTGGTGCACCCCTCGCTGTCAACCGTCCCAACCAGGTTCGCGCTCTTGAACCCAGTGAGAGAATTAATAAAGGCGACCCGATACAAATGCGGCATCGATTCGATTTCTTCACGGCTGATCAGCATGCGGCCTCCATCGTCAGCGTCTGGTTACAAACGCATAACTATACGCGTATTTTGCACTACAGGTTCAGTTGGCCAGCTTGTAACGACGCGCCGCCCCATTCTCCAGCGCCCATGAAAATCCAGGCGAGGCGCCGCTCGCCCGTAGTGTTATTGAATAATGAAATAATAGTAACTATTATCATTTACATTATTAGTATTATTCACCAATAGGAACCGATCCCATGATGCGCCCTTGCAAACTCGCCGCAGCTCTCGCTGTTCCGCTGTTTATGTCCGCCTGCGCCGGGCACCAGACTTCAAGCACCAGCCAGATTGTTGAACCGAAACAAGTTGTCGATCACTTCGCTAACATGGCTCACGCTATGTATGAAGACTCTCTGTTGGCGGCGAAGCAGTTGAACAAGTCTATCGACGTATTCCTGGCCAATCCCACCCAGGCTAATCTGGATGCAGCCAAAGCCGCCTACGCACAGGCGCGGGTTCCCTATCAGCAAAGCGAAGTCCTGCGTTTTGACGTAGAGAACGGACATGTCACTGAAGGTCTGGACGCAGACGGCGGTATCGCCAGCATCGACGCCTGGGAAGGTCAGGTCAACGCCTGGCCGCTGGACGAAGCCTTGATCGATTACGTTTCCGGCTCCTATGAAGGCGAATACAACTCACCCAAGAACATCATCAACAGCACTGGCGTTTTCACCGTAGGCGGCCAGAGCATTGACATCTCGACCATCACCCCGGAACTGATCGCCGGCATGAATGAAATCGGCGGCGCGGAAGCCAACGTCACCAGCGGCGTACATGCGATTGAATTTCTGCTGTGGGGCCAGGATCTTAACGGAACAGGTCCTGGCGCCGGCGCACGTCCCGTCAGCGACTACTATACCCAGTCCAGACAAGGCGCCTGCACCAGCGGCGACAAGAAGTCAGACTACAAAATATGCCAGCGTCGCGCGCAGTACCTGAAAGCGGCGGCTGACCTGCTGGTCATTGACCTGCATGCAATGGAGGCGGAGTGGACGCCCGCCGCCGGCGAGCGTAAAGGCACCTTGCGTAACGACTTCCTGACCCGTGGCGACGGCCTGCAGCGCATCCTGGACTCCATGGGCGACATGGCCATCGGCGAACTGGCCAGCGAGCGTATGAAAGTGGCGATCCTGTTTGGCAGCACTGAAGACGAACATGACTGCTTCAGCGACCTGACCCACATCGCCATCTATAACAACGCCATGGGCGTGGTGGACGCATATCGCGGCAGCTACACTCGCCTGGACGGCAGCGTAGTCAGCGGTCCCAGCATTGCGGATCTGGTGGCGCATCATAACCCCGCGCTCAAGCAACAAATGGATGAGCACATGAGCTTGATTGAGAGTCGTATGCGCGCCATCGTCGACAAAGCGGAAGCTAAATCCGGCGGCAAAAAGTTCGATCAGTTGGTCGGCGGCAGTGCGGAAGACAAAAAACTGGTGCTGGACGCCGCCGCGGCATTGGTCAGCCTGGAAGAGCCATTGAGCGAAGGCGTGTCCAAAGTGCTGGCGCTGAGCCTGCAGGAGTTTGACCCCGGCACTTGTCCCACTGACGACGTAGGCGACTGCGAATCCTGATCCTGATGTAAATCACGGCGGCCGGTCGAGAATCGGGTAAAATCCCCGACCGACCGCCGTAATCTCTGATAATTAGCTGTGATGAAATAATGAAAAGATCGGGACCCAAACCCTTTTATCCATTTCCATTAACCAAACACACCGGGAAGCGCCAAGGCGCTTTTTTTGCGTTTATACAGAGCGCTTTTTTGGCCGCCGCCCCTGCCTGCGCCGCCACCGAGGGCTATAATCTCGCCACCCAGAAACAATCAGGCGGAGACACCACTGTACAGGCGACGCACGCAGGCGCATTCAGCCTGAATTCCGCCAACATGAGCTCCCGTCGCAAAGGCGACTTCCTGATCGGCAATGACTTTTTTGAAGATCCCTGGGTCATCGCGCCCGCAACCACGGATCTGCGCGATGGCCTGGGACCGCTGTTCAACGTCAGCGCCTGTCAGAGCTGTCACTTTAATGACGGCCGCGGCCATGCGCCGGATGACGCGGCGGATGACGCCGACAGCCTGTTGATCCGATTGAGCCGGCCAGCGCGCAACGCAGACGAACAGGCGCTATTGGGCAAACCCGAAGTCGCCAACCTGGGCGATCCCGTCTACGGCGGTCAGCTACAGGACCGCGCCATTCCCGGCGTATCCCCTGAAGCCCGTATTGAGGTCAGCTACAGCGAAGAGACCCTGAGTTTCGCTGACGACTTCAAAGTCAGCCTGCGGCGGCCACAGTGGCGTCTGCGTAATTGGGCCTATGGCGAGCCTGCGGATGACCTGACCCTGTCTTTACGTGTGGCGCCGCCGGTCATCGGCCTCGGACTGTTGGAAGCTATTCCCCAGACTGATATTGAAGCCCTGGCTGACCCGCAGGACAGTAACCAAGACGGCGTATCCGGCCGCCCCAACCGGGTTTGGGACGTAGAGAAAAAGACACTGGCGCTCGGCCGTTTCGGCTGGAAAGCCGGCCAGCCCACCGTCAAACAGCAGACTGCCGGCGCCTTCAACGGCGACATGGGCCTTACTTCATCCCTGTTTACCGCAGACCATTGCACTGACGCTCAAAGCGCATGCAAAAAAGCCCCCAACGGCGCGGATGAAAACGGCGTTGAAATTCGCGACGACATCCTGGATTTCGTCACGTTCTACGGCCGCAATCTGGCGGTTCCGGCGCGCCGCAACATCGAGGACAGCGCTGTGCAAAAAGGCCATCGCCTGTTTCGAGAAGCTGGCTGTAACGCCTGCCACAATGAGTCTTTCGTCACTGCGAAACTGGACAAAAACCATATAGAGCAGTCCGAGCAAATCATTTTTCCTTACACGGACATGCTGCTCCACGATATGGGCCCTGACCTGGCGGACCTGAAACTGAACGGCTCTCCCGCGCCTGCGGACGAAGTGGTGGAGCATGACGCCACCGCAACGGAATGGCGCACGCCGCCGCTTTGGGGCATAGGGTTAAGCCAGGTCGTCAATCCGCAGGCGACTTATCTGCATGACGGGCGCGCGCGCACCTTGCTGGAAGCCGTGCTTTGGCATGGCGGCGAAGCGCAGCAATCGCGGGATAAAGTGCTGACGTTCAAGGCGGAAGAGCGTGACGCGTTGGTGAAATTTTTGGAATCTCTGTAAAGGAGTCCGCTTTGAACTTTAAATCGACGAGCCTATTCAGACTGTTCAGCGCAGGCGTGCTGGCGGCGTCCGCGCTGTCGCCGCCCGCAGTCGCGGCGGGGGAAAGTTTAGAAAAGGAATACCTGCAGATTCTGCAGCAGGCCAGAAACAGTCTGATCGTACCCACTCACGAGGAACTCAGCGCCAAAGTCCAGACCCTGAAAACCAAGGCGGCGGCCTTATGCGAAAAGACAGATGAAAATTCCCTTGAGCAGGCGCAGCAGGCATGGCGCGACCTCATGCAAACCTGGATGGGCGTCTCGCTCATTCAATTCGGCCCACTGCAAGAGCATGACCGCCGCCTGCGCATGCAAAGCTGGCCTATTCGTGAAAAACTGCTGGAGCGCGCCGTAGAATCACTGGCTTCCGGCTCGGATCAACTACAGAGCGCAATCAGCAACGGCAGTATCGCAATCCAGGGCCTGCCCGCCATCGAGTACCTGTTGTTCGGCAAAGACGCCCTCAGCAAGCTGCAGTCTTCTGACCTCGGCGCCCGTCGATGCCAGGCGCTGACGGCTATCGCCGGACACAGCGTGGAGATCGCGGCGGAACTGGAGAAAGAATGGAAAGGGAAATTTGGAGACAACTTCGAAAATCCATTCGAAGCGGACGGCGACCTCAGCGTGCCTCAGGAAGGCGTCGATGAATACCTGAACGGACTCATGACCGGCATCCAGCAAATCACCGCCAACAAAGTGGCGACGCCTATGGGGCTGGAGGGTCGCTCCGCCAAGCTGAAAGCGTTGGAGTCTTTCTACAGCCGCCATTCCATCGACAATATTCGCAACAACCTCAGCGCTCTCAGACGTTTCTATATGGGCGGCGATGGCTACGGGCTAGACGACTTCCTGCTCGCGCGCGAAAACGCCGCTATGCATAAGAAAGTCAGCAGTCTGCTGGATGACGTTGATGCGCAGCTGGCGCATATTGATTTTGCTCTGGAAGACGCCGTGGACGACGCGGATAAAACCGCCAAGGTCAAAAACCTGTACGAAGCGCTACGTCGATTGCAGGCGACAGTAGAAAAAGAGTTGTTTCCCGCCATCGGCGTCACCCGGGACTTCAACAGCGAGGACGGGGACTGATATGCGTCACAAGCCTGTTCAGCAAACCCAGCCCCAGTTAACGCGCCGCCAACTGGCTCGCGGAATGGCGCTTGGCGGACTGGCCATGGTCGTCCCCGGCTGGGCGTTCGCCGCCAAACAGACGACCAGCGGCGCCGCCGCCTCAGGCGCGCTGTTTTCATCCGTGAATGGCGCTGGCGGCGACTCTCGCCTGATGTTGTGGAGTCTACAGGGCGATATTCTGATGGAGCGCGCCCTGCCTGGGCGCGGGCACGGCGTGGCGCGCCATCCGTCCGGCGAAGAGTTCGTTCTGGTCGGCCGCCGTCCCGCCCGCTTCGCAGCCCTCGTACGTCGCAAAGCAGATGGCGCTCCCAGCTATGAGGAGTTTGCCAGCGCGGAAGGCAGACACTTCTTCGGTCACGCCTGCTATTCCCTTGATGGCCGCTACCTTTACACCACGGAAAACGATTACGCCAGCGGCCGCGGCGTCATTGGCGTTCGCGACGCCCAGGACGGCTACCGTCAGGTGGGCGAGTGGTCCAGCGGCGGCGTCGGACCGCACGAACTGCGTTTATCCGCAGACGGCAAAGCCCTGGTAGTGGCCAATGGCGGCATCCTGACACATCCGGATAACCCACGGGAAAAACTGAACCCAGACGCCATGGAGCCTTCGTTGGCTTATATCGACATCGCCAGCGGAGCAGTATTGGAGCGTTGGGAGCTGGAGGATAAACAGCTCAGCATTCGCCATTTGGATGTAGCTGACGATGGCGCGGTCTGTTTCGGCTGTCAGTATGAAGGCCCTCCCACGGATACGCCGCCGTTGGTCTATATGCATAAATCCGGCTCTCCAATTCAGGCCGCATCGGCTGAATACAGTCTTTGGCGCAGCCTGAAAAACTATACGGGCAGCGTTGTGATCAATTCACATCAACGCGTGGCGGGCATTACCTCCCCCCGGGGCGACTCCATCACCTTATGGAGCCTGGACACCCGGAAATGCGTTGGAAAGATAAGTCTGCCTGACGTCTGCGGACTCTCGCTGACGCCTGACGGCAAGCAGTTCCTGGCCAGTAGCGGCGAAGGTGAAGTAATCCGCGTCGATCCACTGACAATGAAAGTTGAACAACACTGGTCCGTCGCCGGCGCACGCTGGGATAACCATATGACGCTGGCGGGCTAGCCCGCCCAGCGCTCAACTTTTTGTCTTCTCCTGGATCAGCAAGGCTCTGACGGACTCTTGTCAGCGGCCCCTTCTCTCTCGACGCCGCCCTGCGACAGGGCTATTATTTGAGTCCGCTGCTCCCCCCGGAAGGATAGTTATGCCGCAAACCATCGCCTTGATCGACACTCTCAAACGCACTCTCAAATCTCAAGGGAAAACCTACGCCGACGTCGCCGAGGCTCTGGAATTATCCGAAGCCAGCGTCAAACGACTGTTTTCCGAACGCAGCTTTTCATTGCAAAGGCTGGATCGGGTTTGTGAATTCCTCGGGATCGAAATCTCAGACCTGGTGCGCAGTATGGAAAACAGTTCCGGAGAAATTACTGAACTGACCGAAGAGCAGGAAAAAGAACTCGCCGGCGACATAAACCTGTTGCTCACGGCTCAGCTATTGCTGAACAAATGGACTTTCAAGCAGATTATTGGCACCTATCAGATCAATGAATTAGACGGGGTGAGGTTGCTGGCCAAGCTCGACCGCATGAAGTTGATTGAACTATTGCCAGGGAACCGGGTGAAGCTAAAAATCTCCCGCCACTTCTCCTGGCGTCCGCACGGACCGATCCAGCAGTTTTTCGAGCAGCAGGTGCAAAACGAATTTTTGCAGTCTCGCTTCAACAAAAATGGTGAAAGTCGTTTATTCCTGAGTGGCATGCTGTCGCGGCGTTCAAATGCGGAAATTCAACGTCGCATGCAACGTTTGGCGGCGGAGTTTCACGCTCTGGTGGCGGAGGATGAGTCTATTCCCCTTAATGATAAATTCGGCACCGCCTTCGTCATGGCGATTCGGCCCTGGGAGCCGCAATCCTTTACCCGCTTGCGCCGCGAGCCATCTACGAAAAAATTCTAGACGCCTCCTCTGAAAGCACAGCAGGGACTAACCTCTCAGTCAGTCCCTGCCAATCATTCATGGGCAATCGTCCCTGCACACCTAAACCAGGAGGCTACAGGCGCCCTCACAGGCGTTAATCGTTGCTTCCAAATTTCTCCCACTTAATATCTCGCGCTGACGCGTCATCATCCATCATTGGGCGATCATAGCGCTTGGTTTTACTGTCATTCATCGTAGCGGGACCCGCTGCAGTGGGTTCGCCGTATTGAATATAGAAATCTGTAACCAGCTGTTCCAGATTTTTGTGCTCAACATTCTCCGCTTTTTGATTTGCAATACTCAAATCACCCGCGAACGATAGGGAACTGGACAACGCTAACGCTAAACCAGCAACTAATCCTACTGATTGTTTAGTACACATAGGTCACCTCCTCAGTTTTTGGGAGTTTTATTGTTCCTGCTGCGCTAAAAATTACGGTCTTGTTTTCAGTTTGGACCATAAATCTCGCTTGCTGTTGCAGTAATACTGGTTAATTTTTGTTCACAAAAAAGCGGAGGCTTACGTACGTATTTGTAACAATGTGTGGCATAGCGGATGCATAGCTGCATCGTTCAAATGACGCGCAATTTGTGATCCGCCAAGCATTTCACACCCGTTGTGTTGGAAGAAAACCGAACACTTTCTAACCTTATCCCTGTATCCGGTTAAAGCCTGTATCCGAGTTGTAACCTGCACTGGATATAAAAAGCCCCTGGCAAAATAACGATAAGATAGGGATACCTCTCATGAAAAAACTCGCATACGCCGCAGTGATTGCGGCCGTGGCGTCTTCGGTCTGCGCCAACGAGATTGAAGACTTCCGCAATAGCTGGACCTACCTCGCTCTGACTCATCAACGCGCCCTGGACCTGGGAGAACCGCTGGGCCGCGCCAACTTCCCATATACGCATAACAGCTATAACTCATCCGCCTACGCAAACCTGGGCAGCTACTGGGACCCCAACCACATTTACAGTCTGGTGGATCAATTGGACATGGGCATCCGCGCCCTGGAGCTGGATGTTCACTATACCTATGGCGACCTGAAGCTATGCCACGGAACCAACGATCATACCGGTTGCTCTGCTTTTGACCGCCGCTTCGAAGATGGCCTGAAAGAGGTTGCTACCTGGCTGCGGCAGGACGGCAACCGCGGTGAAGTATTAATCATCTATCTCGAAGAGCACGTTGATGGCCGCTATGACGACGCCATCGCAGCCTTGAACCGACAGATGGGGGATTTGATTTACAAACCGGGAAACTGCGCCACGCTGCCCATGAATATCAGCAAGGCGGACATCCTCAACAGCGGTAGGCAGGTGCTGTTGATCGGCGGTAATTGCGGTTCGGACGCCTGGGCGCAGACGGTCTACAATTACGGCTTTCCCACGGACAATGATCACTTCCGTCCTTACCCTGAGTGCCGTACTGACAAATACGACCTTAACTTCGTTCAGAACAACCTGGTGCGGATATACGAGGACAGCACCCGCCTGTCCGACATATTCGGCGATCCGCCACAGCCCATAACGCCGGAGTTAATGGCGCAGGCTGCGCGCTGTAGTCTGGGCGTCGTCGGACTGGATCAACTAAAAGCCTTTGACGAGCGTATGACCGCCGCCGTGTGGAGCTGGGATCAGGACGAGCCCAATAACGCCAATAATAACGAGCATTGTGCAGAGCAGTGGAGTAATGGACGCTTCAATGACGCCGCTTGCAGCAATGTGCGCCCATTCGCTTGTTACAGTGATGCCGAAGACGCCTGGGCGATCACGCAGAGCAGCGCGATCTGGGAGCAGGGAGCATTTTTCTGCCAGCAGGAACTTGGCGGCGACTATCGCTTCGCTACGCCGAAAAACGGGTATCAGAACCAGATGCTGCAAAACGCCAAAACCGACATGGGTTACGCCAATGTCTGGCTGAATTATTCAGATCTGGCGCAAGAAGGCGTCTGGTCGCCGGGCGATCAGCCCGTCGTCACGCTTCCCGGCGACAACAGGACCGTCATCTGGCGCAAACTACGCAATGACAAAGGTAAATGCCTGGATCTGGAAGGCCGCGAAACCCACAACGGCGTCGAGATCCATCAATGGTCCTGTCACGGGGCCGATAGTCAGTTATGGTGGCGGGACCAGTACGGCATGATTCGCGCAAAAACAGCGCCGGACAAGTGCATTGACGTATCCGGCGCAGGTACGGAGAAAGGAGCGCGCATCGTCCTATGGAACTGTCACGGCGGCTCCAATCAGGTCTGGCTGCAAGGTCCCAGCAACAGCTTCCGTATCTCCAACGCCACAAATATGGCGCTGGACATCAAAGACCCTTTCTGGGGCGATGGCCAGCGCGCGCATTTATGGGAGTATCACGGCGGTAAATCACAGCGCTGGAGCTGGGACTGACTTCAGGCCTCCTCCAAATCCCGTTCAGGGGCGTAGCGCCGGGCGTTAACGCCGGTGGCGTCCCTGACGTCGATACAGGACACCAACGCCCCGACTTCCGCGTAGGGCTGATAGGCCACGCATGCGCCGTCAGGCGCAATCAACGTCGTAGCCGAGCCCTGGTAGTCCATGGCGTAGTTGACGCTGGCGAAGAACACCGTGTTTTCGATGGCGCGACATTGCATCGCCCGCTCGTAAAACGGGTTTTCCAGCTTTCCCCATTGCGTCAGCTTCACCCCTTTGAAATGACTGCCCGAGAAATGTGGATGAAAAACTATCTTGGCGCCGCGGCTGGCCGCCCAGCGCACGGTTTCTGGACAGCGCCAGCCTTCGTGACTGATCACGATGCCGAATTTCACCCCATCCGCTTCAAACAACTGGCGTCGTGAGCCCGGCGTGAAATACGCCTCTTCCCCCTGCTCAAGATGATTTTTCGTTTGCCGTCCCAGCAGCACGCCACGACGATCCACGACAAAGGCGACATTGCGTCGCCCTTCCGGGGTCGGCCACTCCATAGGAAGAATGATGTTGATAGAGGTTTTACGCGCCAGGTCGCAGATGCGATCCAGCGCCGACTGCATTTTTCTCGGCGAGCAGTGTTCAACTTTGAAATCCATGCCTCGAATTCCCGGCACATAGGCCTCGGGGAAACAGATCAGGTCCACTTTCGACAATGTCGCCTCAGTGACAAGACGGTCTACCCACTGCAGCGCATTATCGACAGACTTCGGAATAGGCGGGGATGCCAATGCAATTTTCATATATCAATCCTTTTGTATGCGTACGTCCTTTTTATAAACCCGTCGGCGCGCGTCCGGGCGCGCCACGAGCTGTGTACAGCTTGGCGGTGTAATCAACTGCGGATGCTACTGCAACGGTTTTAAAACAACATTAAAGACGCCGACCTGAATGCCTTTCCGGTCAAGGGAGAAATCCAGCCAGCGACAGCGGTCCGTATCACGGTCAACGACATCCGTGAACGCCTGCGCGCTGTTCTGGTCCTCTCGCCAGTAACTCTGCGTCGTCAACGCACGATATCCCGGCGCGCTGAACTTCCAATGGATGTGCCTGCGGCGACCGCCATAAGTTCCTGGAACAATACTGTGAAACGTATAGCCGCCTGTGGCGTCGGTATAGCCGACCCCACGCAGGTTCACTGCATCCAGAGAATACTCACTGACGTCGCCGTCGCTAGCAGGGTGGTAACGGCCATCGCCATCAGCGTGCCAGATCTCTACGCGCGCTTCCGGTAAAGGAAGGTCGCCCAGCGGGCCTCCGAATACTTTCCCCTCCACTCGCATCAAGCGACCAGGAAGATTGCGGTAATTGATATAGGCGGTTTCTCTCGCGTTGCGCACGTAAAAGGGACCTTCCGTCGCCGCCTGCGTGACGCCGCAAGCGCCGTTTTCAAGATTATCCGCGCGCGCTCCACGCCAGGGCCACAATGTCGCTCCCACTAATAATTTGAGAAAAACGCGTCTGTACAGCGCAGTCCCGGCGTTCATGAGACATCCTCCATGGCCGCATGTGAAAGGCAAGTAAGGTAAAGCCGTCTTATCCGTGCAACCAGCAGTTAGTGAAAGTATAGTTCGCGCTGACGCGCAAATGCGAAAGGATGGACAAAACAAATCGCCGTCAGGCGGCGGCTTCGTGGTTCTTGGAGGCGGCGACGCGGTTGCGGCCGCCCTTGATGGCCCGATACAGGGCGTGGGTGGCTCGCTTAATGGTGTCATGCAGATCTTCATTACGAATCAGCTGGGCGCAGCCAATACTGACGCTGTAGCGAACATCGTAGCTGGTGGGCTTGCACTGCTCGAACAGTTGTCGGATGCGCTCAGCGACCACCACGGCGCCGTTGAGGTCCGTGGAGGGAAGGCCAATGACAAACTTCTCACCGCCGTAGCGGCCTAGGATATCCACCTCGCGAATGACGTTCTTGATGGTTTCCGCCAGGAAAATCAGTGCTTCGTCCCCGGCTTCCGGCCCGAAATTGTCGTTAATCCAGATAAAGTGGTCGCCATCAAGCACCAGAAAACTGAATTCCTCCTTATAGCGACGACAGTGCTTCACCATTTGCGTACACCGCTCTTCCGCAAATCGCCAGTTCAGTACTTTGGTGACCGGATCATACATGATCAGTTCCTTCACTCGCTCCGCGAAAATACGGTTTGTCCAAATGTAGTAAGTGAGCACGACAAGGCTGACCAGTAAAAGCAGTACGGGAATCGTGCGCAGAATCGCCGTCAGAGTGAAAGTGGATGCGGCATTGCGCCGCACCAGCCAGAATTGCCCGCCCGGCATAGGCGTAACATAGACAACATCGCCCTCAATAGTGCGATGCTGCGGCTCCGAGGTAAACAGGTCAGGCGGCAGCCCCAACGATTGCGACGGAGAGGCCAGCGTTTGCGCATCAGGCTCTGGATTGAGCCCCAGCCATTCAATCTCCGCTGAGCGCCGATGATACCAATACGCCAATGCAGTCAGAATCGCCAACGCCAGGAAGACGCCTCCCACCACGAGCTTGTTGAGTTGCCTCTTGTTATTGCTATCTGTTTGCACCCACCGGTTCTCAACTGCTAAATGGCTCAGATTTAAAGAGAATTCTGATGAAAGTATAGCTGATATGCGCGTTGCGCCAATGTTCGCAATCAGAGCGCTGTCGGAAAAGGGAAAGACCGGAAAGCTCCGGCCTTGATTGAAAAGGGTTAAGCTGCGTTGAGCATTTGCTGGAAAAAGCGATCCATGACATCCAGATCGAGTTTTTCCAGAGGCTCAAAACGTACTGCCTCCAACGCCTTAAACTGCGCATCCGCAAAACAGTCTATCGTCGTGACAGGTTTGATGACTTCCTTCTCATTTCCCATCGCCTTGCGCTCCAGCAATGCATCCACCTCCGTCACTATCGGACCGCCGCCCAGCATGTGCGCCTTCAATTCATAAAAACGCACTGGCGGAGGCGTTCGATGCTCCGCCACCCACATGGCCGCCAGCAACGTTCGCAGCATATACGCATAGCGTTTGGCGTTCACTTCTCCCGCCGCCAACAGCTCACGCTCCTTGCGCGCCATAGAAAGATAGTGGTGAAACAATGTAACAGGGCGCGCGGAAAGCGACGCCAAGTACTGCATCTGCGCTAGAAACACCACATCCCGACTGTACACAATCGGCGAGTGAAGCCATTCCTGCAGCGTAGCCGAACCGCTACGCAACAGTATCAACGCCTTGCTGATATCCCATCCGTTGACGTCCAGCTCATCCACAATGGGAAGTTCTATCACATCTCGCCGTTTGCCTAACGATAAATAATGGGACAGTGAGCGCTGGTAGATAAATCTAACGTCATAGTCACTGTCCTGGGAAGCGAATCCCCAGGCCCGACTGCCTGATTCGCAAGCGTAGAGTACTTTGACATCGTGCTCCCACTCGACCCTCTCCAGAGTTTCCTGTATCCGCTTTTCCATTGTCGCCACTCCTGTTGTTACTTCTAATATGGTGGACGCGGTGGGACTCGAACCCACAATAACCAAAACTTCCGGCATTACCCCGAAGCGGTATTGACCTGTAACGCGCGCCAGTCGCGAACCCCGCAACGAGCCCGGACCTGCATCCTCAAATTTCGTCAATACGCCAAATGGTATCGGTATTACCCTTCACCGGCTGCCTTAATCGTTTGCCGGCGGCTCGCCTTTTCGCCTTCGCGCCCTTTCTTCTAGCCCCTCATAAAACAAAGATCGCGCCAACATTTTTAAGGGCGGTGAGAATTCTTTTATCTCTTTGTTTTAAAAGCATTTAAAGGGATGTCATTACAGGCTAAGCAGATAAGGTCTGCCATACCAAAGTCAGAATTCATTATCAAAGAGAATAGCTAGTTATCTTTTTAGATCAGAATATTAATTACTCAATTCGACGGTCTAAACGCCAAATTCTCCATGCACAACTATGGGAATTACTTATGCAGATTTATATACGGTTGTTATTTAATGGCGCAGCCTGCGCGTCCAGCGAGCCGCGCGGCGAAGTCAAAGCAGAGACAACAAGGACAATAAATGCGTGTAATTATCCTGGGCAGCGGCGTCATCGGCGTTTCCACCGCATATCATCTGGCTCAGCTGGGCCATGAAGTAACTGTTGTCGACCGACAATCCGCTCCTGCATTGGAAACCAGTTACGGTAACGCTGGAGAAATCTCACCCGGATGCTCTGCGCCCTGGGCCGCCCCGGGAATTGCTTTGAAGGCGATAAAATGGCTGTGTATGAAGCATCGCCCTCTGGTTATCCGCCCCACCCTGAATCCAGATCTATGGCGCTGGACAGCGCAGTTCCTTGCTAACGCCAACGCTCACCGCTACCACCAGAATAAATCACGCATGTTGCGACTGGCCGAATACAGCCGCGACGTACTCAAACAACTGCGTGTCGAGACCGGCGTCAGTTACGATGAACGCAGTCTCGGCACGATTCAACTGTTCCGCAAGCAGCAACAAGTCGACGCCGCACTGGCGGACACCCGTATTCTGGAGTCCTTTGGCGTTCCTTATGAACTGCTGGATCGCGATGGCTGCATCAAGTACGAACCAGGACTCGCCACTGTCAGAGACAAAATCAGCGGCGGGCTGCGTTTACCTGGCGATGAAACCGGGGACTGCTTCAAATTCACACAAGCCTTAGCCGCACTGGCGGAAGAAAAAGGCGTCGTTTTTAAACAGGGCGTTACCATCCATGGGCTGGAGAAGAGCGGCGATGCGATCCTGTCCGTACAAACGGATCAAGGCGCGCTGCAGGCGGACGCCTATATCGTCGCCCTTGGCAGCTATACCCCTCTGCTATTGAAGCCTTTGGGGCTCAGAGCGCCCATCATTCCAGTGAAAGGTTATTCGATTACCCTGCCGGTCAAAAATCCAAACCGGGCTCCAGAGTCGACGCTGCTGGACGAAACCTACAAAGTCGCCGTCACCCGCCTGGGCGACCGTATCCGGGTCGGCGGAACAGCGGAGCTGGCGGGTCACGACCTGCGCCTGCATCAGGCAAGAAAGAACACGCTGGAGTTTGTGGCGGACGACCTGTTCGGCACGGGTTACGCTAATGGCGAAGCCGAATTCTGGACAGGGCTGCGTCCCATGACTCCAGATGGAACCCCCATCGTTGGGGCGACGCCTATTAATAAACTTTATGTCGCCAGCGGCCACGGCACTTTGGGCTGGACCATGGCGGCGGGAACGGGACGCGTCATGGCGGATATCGTATCCGGACGTCAACCTGAGATTGACACTGAGGGATTGGGAATAGACCGCTACTGATAATCACTGCTATTTGAGGGACCGTCGCTGGCGGATGGAGCTCCGCTTCGCCGCCGTTCTCAATGAACGGCGAACCATTGGACGCACGCTTGATCCGTATCCTGTGTCTGGCGCGCGCCGGGAGCTGTGACCCGGCGCAGCGCCGCGTCTTTCAAAAAACGTATGGGAAGCAGCGCAGCGCCCTCCACAGCGCCGCCTGATAAATAAAGAGAGGAGAAAATCCCTTGGAAACTATTCATAAGCTGGTATCCGACCTGAATGATTTCGTATGGGGTCCCCCCATGCTCATTCTTATTCTGGGCGTAGGGCTGTTTTTGCAATTACGTTTGAAGTTCATGCCCCTATTTACGCTCAAGCTGGGCCTGCAACTGGTATGGAGAGGTCGTAAGCCGGATACCCGCGACCCGGGGGAAATCAGTCCTTTCGCCGCACTGATGACAGCTCTGGCTGCGACAGTAGGCACCGGAAACATCGCCGGCGTCGCGACGGCGCTGGCTCTCGGCGGTCCTGGCGCCCTGTTCTGGATGTGGGCCACCGCTCTGGTGGGCATGGCGACCAAGTATGCGGAAGTCGTGCTGGCGGTGCGCTTTCGTGAAAAAGACGAGAACGGCGAATATGTTGGCGGCCCCATGTACGCCATCAAAAACGGCCTGGGGGCCAAATGGGCCTGGCTGGGCGGGGCCTTTGCATTATTCGGCGGTCTGGCGGGGTTCGGCGCCGGCAACATGGTGCAGTCCAACAGCATTGCGGAAGTGATGAACACCTCCTTTGGCATTCCCGCCGCCGCCTCCGGCGTGGTGATGACCGTACTGATTGGCTTCGTCCTGCTTGGCGGCATCAAACGCATCGGCGCCGTAGCTCAAGCCTTGGTGCCCACCATGTGCGTCTCCTACATTCTCTGCGCCTTCTATATTCTGTTCACTTTCTCAGACCGTATCCCTGACGCCTTCGACCTGATTTTCACCCACGCCTTCTCCCCTACCGCCGCCAGCGGCGGATTCGCAGGAGCCGCCGTGATGATGGCGATTCGCTACGGTGTGGCCCGCGGCATCTTCTCCAACGAGGCAGGCCTTGGCACCGCAGGCATCGCGCAAGCAGCGGGAAAAACATCGGACCCTGTGACCTCTGGTCTTATCGGGATGATGGGCACCTTTATCGATACCATTATCGTCTGCACCCTGACCGGCCTGGCGCTGATCGCCAGTGGCGTCTGGGATAGCGGCGTGTCCGGAGCAGCGCTGACCGCCAGCGCATTTGCGGCGGCGATGCCAGGGTTTGGCGAATACCTGCTGGCGATTCAGCTGATCGTTTTCGCCTTCACCACCATTCTTGGCTGGGCCTATTACGGCGAAAAATGCTGGGAGTACCTGATGGGCTCCGCTGCGATTATTCCTTACCGCCTGCTGAGCACCCTCTGCGTCATGATCGGCGCTCTGGCGCAACTGGAATTCGTCTGGCTGGTCGGAGATGTCTTCAACGCCTTTATGGCCATTCCCAACCTGTTATCGCTGTTATTGTTGTCTCCCATTCTGGTCAAGTTGACCAACGAACACTTCGCCAACGTCAAACTGGCGGCAGTCAGATCTTAATGGTCACGTAAACCCCTGTGGCCGCCTTCGCGCGGCCTTTTTTTCATCCCCCCATAGCCCACCCATACTTTTCCTCCCTCTCTCGCCCCTTTCAAACAAACGCTCCAGCTATCAAGTTGCCTTCTTCCATGCCTTCGGTGAATATGATCTCTGTCTGTAGCCATTTATCGAAAATGATCACATGAAAAACGTAGTAATCGGCCTGCTAGGCACCACCATGGATAAACGCGGCAAAGGTCCCGCCCGTTGGGACGTGTGGCGACCAACCGTCGGCATTTTTATGCAGCAAGACCTGCTGATTGATCGCATCGAGTTGCTCCATGACGCCAGGGATTCGCGTCTGGCCAATAATGTGGGCGCAGATATCGAAACGGTTTCGCCAGATACAACCGTAAGCCTGCACCAAATCAACTTTAACGACCCCTGGGATTTTGAACAGGTATACAGCACCTTGCTGGATTTCACCGAAAACTACCCATTCAAGCCGGATGAGGAGCGCTATCTGCTGCACATCACTACCGGCACCCACGTCGCTCAGATATGCTGGTTTCTATTGTGTGAGGCGAATTACATTCCCGCGCAGATTTTGCAGACGTCTCCAGACCGGGGCGAACGCGTCGCAGCCGGGAAATATCACCTGATTGATCTCGACCTCTCCAAATACGACGCCATCAGCTCACGTTTCAAACGCCAGCAATTGGAAGGGACGGAATTTCTTAAGTCAGGCATCGCCACCCGCAACGCCCGTTTCAACGCCATGATCCAGCAGATCGAGCGGGTAGCGATCCGCTCACAAGCGCCGATACTGATCACCGGTCCCACCGGGGCGGGCAAGTCCCAACTCGCCGGCAGGATTTTTGAGCTGAAGAAAATCCGGGGTTCCGTCAAAGGCGAATTTGTATCAGTGAACTGCGCCACCTTACGTGGAGACAGCGCCATGTCAGCCCTGTTCGGCCATAACAAAGGCGCATTCACCGGCGCGCAAACCACACGCAAGGGCCTGCTCGCCAAAGCCGATCAAGGACTGCTTTTTCTGGATGAAGTCGGCGAACTCGGCCTGGATGAGCAGGCGATGTTGCTCCACGCCATAGAAGAGAAACGTTTCTACCCCGTGGGCTCCGATAATCCTGCACACAGTGATTTCCAGTTAATCGCCGGCACCAACCGTGACTTGCAGAAACAGGTTGATAACGGCAGTTTCCGGGAGGACCTGCTGGCCCGAATCAATTTGTGGAGTTATGAACTGCCCGGATTAAAAGACCGTCGCGAAGACATAGAACCCAACCTGGACTATGAGCTACAAAAAGCTGAGCTACAGTTAGGTCATAAGGTCAGCTTCAACAAAGCCGCACGTGCGAAATTTCTAAACTTCGCCCAACAACCGGATTCCTTATGGCAAGGCAACTTCCGCGACCTGAACGCCTGCGTACAACGTATGGCGACGCTATCTGAAGGAGGCCGCATCAACGAAGTGCTGGTGGATGAGGAGTGTGAGCGCCTACTGCGGTTCTGGCGGCGCAACAGCGCACACGAGACCCTGCCGTTGCTGGAGGACTACCTGTCCTCTGAACAAGTGGCGGAAATTGACGCCTTCGACCAATATCAATTACGCAGCGTGATTGCGCTCTGCCGTGACAGTCGCTCATTGTCGGAAGCGGGACGTCAGCTCTTCAATCGCTCTCGATTACGTAAAAGCTCCAGTAACGACTCCCATCGTTTACGGCAGTATCTGAGCAAGTTTGATCTGGAATTCGACAATCTAAAAACATAAATTCATATCTAAATAGATATATTTATTAAACAACCATTTTCTATAAATCTCTATTATTTCTTATTTTTCATATATTTAAACGTATAAAAAAAGTTGGCCCGTGTTTTGTAATAGTAAAGGCATCGAGATGTACCTGCTGAAAGGCGTCTCCCCCAATACAGTTGCTCCGGGACATACAAGTCCCACCAAAAAGGTTTGAGAATGATGCAAAACACAAAACCCAAAATGCCTTATGAAATTACTAACGTAGAAAAAGGCGTTCCAATCAAAAGCTGGACCAACGGCGTTCCATTTGAGCCAGAAGCGCGTAAGCAATTGAAGAACATTGCGTCTCTGCCCTTCATTCATAAGTGGGTGGCGGCGATGCCGGATGTACATTTAGGTAAAGGCGCGACCATCGGCTCTGTTATTCCCACTTCCGGCGCTATTATTCCCGCGGCGGTGGGAGTGGATATCGGTTGCGGAATGATGGCGGTGAAAACCGACGTGCACGCTACGCAATTGCCGGATTCTTTGGGTCCGCTGCGTAGCGCAATAGAAGCCGCGATCCCCCATGGTCGTCAACCAGGACGCCGCGATCGGGGTTCCTGGCATGATATCCCTGAAGATGTAGGAGCCCGCTGGACTCATGAGCTGGCGGATCGCTTCAAAATCCTGTGCGAGAAACATCCGGTACTGAAAAACACCAACAACGTGAACCATCTGGGAACCCTGGGAACGGGTAACCACTTCGTCGAAGTATGCCTGGATGAGAACAACGACGTATGGATTATGCTGCACTCCGGTTCCCGCGGCGTTGGGAATCGTATCGGCGAGCATTTCATCAAGCTGGCGAAGAAGGAAATGGAGCGTTTCTTCGTGAACCTGCCGGATAAAGATCTGGCGTATCTGGCGGAAGGAACCGATTACTTCAACGACTATGTACAAGCCGTTGGCTGGGCGCAGGACTTCGCGCGCATCAATCGCCAGGCGATGATGCAACGGGCGCTGAGCGCCCTGGCGACTACCTTGAACAAACCGGTTATCGCCGAGCTGGAAGCTGTGAACTGTCACCATAACTATGTGCAGAAGGAAAACCACTACGGGAAAAATGTGTGGTTGACCCGAAAAGGCGCAGTAAGCGCACAGGAAGGCCAGTTGGGTATTATCCCAGGCAGCATGGGAGCCCGCTCCTATATCGTACGCGGAAAAGGCAACGCGGAAAGCTTCTGTAGCTGTAGCCACGGCGCAGGAAGAGTGATGTCCCGCACCGAGGCGAAAAAGCGTGTATCCGTGGAAGAGCATGCCCGCGCCACAGCGCACGTGGAATGCCGAAAAGACGCGGCGGTCGTGGACGAAACGCCTTCCGCTTACAAAGACATCGACGCGGTAATGGCGGCCCAGTCCGATCTGGTTGAAGTGGTGCATACCCTGAGACAGGTCGTGTGCGTAAAAGGCTGAAGACGGGCGCCCGGTCCCGCCGGCGAGATTAGTAGTACGGTAACAAGTATGGAAAAAGTTGTGATAGACGGACGCATGGGCGAAGGCGGAGGGCAGATTCTGAGATCTTCCCTGACCCTGGCCATGCTGTACGGCAAAGAAATAGAAATAAATCATATACGCGGCAAGCGCCCCAAACCCGGGCTGATGCGCCAGCATCTGACCTGTGTTAAGGCCGCCCAGGCGATATGCGGCGCGAAAGTGGATGGGGCCGAACTGGGTTCCTCCCGCTTGACGTTCAAACCCGGCCCGATAAAAGGCGGCGATTACAAGTTCGATGTAGGCAGCGCAGGCAGCACGACGCTGGTGTTCCAGACGATATTATTGCCTCTGTTACAAGCGGAAGGGGTTTCCACTGTCGAATTCGGCGGCGGCACCCATAACCCGTTCGCACCGCCTCTTACGGAAATTGAGCGCTCCTTTCTACCGCTGCTGCGGGACATGGGCGCCCGTATCGAAATAGAAGCAGAGCGCTGGGGCTTCATGCCTGCTGGCGGCGGCAAATGGCGTATTCGTATACACCCTGCGGCGCTAAGACCGATTGAACGCGTTAAGCGGGGCGAGCTGAGTCACAGCCGCCTGACCGCCTATTGCTATAACGTTCCCGGCAAGGTTGGCGAGCGGGAAGTACAGGCGTACTTATCCTTCCGTGAACACCCGGTGCATGAGTCACGGCAGCGCAAGCCGGAAGCGGGCTGCGCCGGCAACCTGCTGGCGGTGGACCTGCAATTCGACGGCCACCGTATCTGTATTTCCGAACTGGGTCAGGTGCGCCGACGGGCGGAGTTGGTGTCCAAGCTGCTCAGCCAGAAAGTGAAGTCCTACTTGGACAGCAAGGCGGTGTTGGATGAGCATCTAACCGATCAAATGATGCTGCCAATGCTGATAGCGGGTGGCGGCGGGTTTTCCATCTCAGAGTGGTCTTTGCACGCGGAGACCAATGCGGAAGTGATCGAACTGTTCACGTCACGCAAAATAGAATGTGACGGCGCCCTCATGTGGATGGACTGATGAAGCGGTTAAGTAACGGGAGCTAATGGAGAGGAAACGCGCCTCTCCTTATTTTGATTGCCGCTTACTCTTGATAAGAGCCTTCTTGATATTGCTCTCGGGACGCCTGCTTCCATTCATCAATAAAGCCCGCTTTGGTTAGATAGCCATAAACCTGATTAAACAGCTTATACATCCAGAATTGCAGATCGTCGATGCCGTCGACAGTGCGCTCCGCATTATCGTCTGCAACCGCCAGATCAGTCATCTCCCAAAAGCAGGCAGCCACCCGTAAGGCCTCCTCAGACGTGGCGACCTCAGCCAGCGAAGACATGACCGCCACTACGTAATCATCCTCCAAAATGCGCGCATAATGTAGGGCCAGAACTTGCGCGCTCCGATTATGTTCTGAAAACTCAATCACTTATTAGCGCTACTCACGTACGCAAAGTATTCCTGCGCAATGTCCTCATCCACCACTACTCCGTCATTGCCGCCATACAAGCGGTCATTACGGTCCTTTCTTGGGCCGGAAATCCAATATTCGTCACCGCTTTCAATATCATAAAAATTTGATTTGTAGCCCCGTCCTTTAAGGCTTTGAAACGTTTTTCCACGGTAGTAGAGCGTCTTCCCACTCTTGGAAAAATAAACACGTCCAATGCGGGCCGAGCCTTCAAGACCAAGAGATTTGTCTTCGATATACATGATTCTGGATCGCGCCTCTCTCATCTCCTGCGGCGGTATGTTGTTCTGATCCAATCTCAGCTTTTGGTATTCAATTCGCCTATCCAACTCAGATCTCATGGTCACCCCGTAAATTCCTGCTTGGCCAGCTTGAGCCACTTTTTGTGGTATGAGTGGTAATGTCTGCCGGAGATCTTCGCTTTTTCCAGAATCTTCTTGAACTGCTCCTGCGACTCTCTTTCCCTGCCTTGGGCTTTCAGGAACATACCGAACCAATAACTGGCTTCAGGGCCAGGGTAGTAGGCTTCCAGCGATTGAAACTCATGTTGCGCCGCGGAGGGCTCGTTGAGTTCCGTCAACGCGCGGGCGTACAGAAGATGGGCTTCCGCGTTTCTGAAATCCGGGTTGTGCCGGATCAGGTCGTCCATCACGGTACGGACTGCGCCAAAGTTGTTCAGACCAAATTCCGCCCTGGCGAGGCCATACATGATGTGAGGATCATTCTGATGTATCCCCTTCAGGGACTTCTCATACATCGCCTTGGCTTCACCAAACATGCCCTTCGCCAGCCACTCTTCCGCCAATCGCATGGAAGTTTCCACGCTATCCGTTACAGAGTAGTTAAACGCCGCCTGTTTAACCGCCTTATCGGGATTCACGATCGACTGCATTTTGCGTTGGGCGTTTCTACCCGTGCGGCTTCCCGCCAGTTCCGGCAGCACTTCCACCAGCAAATAGGCGACAGAGCCAGCAAAAGGCAGCATAACCACAATCCAGATCCAGGTTGTACTGCGGCCTGTCTTAACAATATGCACCACAAGGGCGATTTGAAAAATAATGGATAAGGCGAAAATAGGCATTTCTAACTTCTTACTCTATAACATCAGGTAAATAGAATTGCTCTGACGGCGGGCTTCGAATAAACGACAACCTAAACCGGCGATTGCAACATCAGATGCAGGGGATACATGGCGTAAACCAAGCCGCCTGCAACCAAAACGGATACTCCCGCCGCCATGCCCAGCAATCTTTGCGCGGGCCTTTTCATCATGGCGAAGATCAACAGCATGGCGCACAGCAGAGGAAGCCACCAGGAGCTTTGCTTAAGCGCAAACGCCCATTCGGACCATGTGGGCGCAGCGCCGTAGAGGGAGGTGAAAAATTCTAAAAATTGCTTCGGCGCATCCGTATTTATCCAATACCAGGACACAAACGCCTGCACGAGAATTCCGGCGCACGCCAGAAAGGCGAACAAAAATGAAGTGAGTTTTTGCATAAGCCAACGCTTTGATATCTAAATCCTATAAACGCCGTTAGCAAGAAATGCGGTTGACCGGCGTTCTCCCTGAAATGGGGGGCGAAAAATTTCCGCGCATTCTAACCGATATTTAATAAAAGAGTTCGTAATTACTTCAAAATTACAGCGTGCGGTATGTGACGTCGTTCATTAATAGTGAACAAGACCAGTAAAAACGGATGTAAAAGACGTTTCAGAGAGAGGAAGAAGGAAAAGTCGGGCGGGAGGCTCAAACTACGCACAGAGATAAAGGCAAAACTATATAGATAGCGCCGCAACCTGTCTGGCTGCGGCGCGGTGGTCTATATCTTCGTCAATTCAGGTATCGGAAGAGGCGCCTCCACCCGTTCCCGGGCGGCGCGCTTCTGTTCGACAGCTACTTCAGGCTTCACCATTGGTTGCAGATCTCTGCCGCTGATACGCTCCATTCCGATATCTCTCAGCAAGTGGTCGCTCATACCATATAAGCCATCAATACGCGGCTTACCAACCAGAATACGACGTGCAGTAGCATTTAAACGAACGAAAAACTTTTTCATTGTGCATTCCTCGGTATACGCCGGGAACACATCGGGGAGGAAGGGATTTTATGGGTACAACAGGAACTTATCCAACCAGCCGCGATGAGTTCCGCGGCTGATAGATTTAATTTAGTGGTTCGTCAGCACACGGAAAGCTAAGGAGCAACCCTTAGTAGATCGCAGATCCTTGGCTCTTTTTTGATGAGTAGATTGAGTCATCATGTGGCTTTCCCTCGCGTATTGCGTGTGCTGAAGGCGTATAAAACTTCATTTAGTTGCGCTGTGTCAACCAGTTATATTGACTATTTCGGTTTTCGCATAGCACGTCTCACAAGTCATGTATTCGATTCCGCCAGTGCGATCCAAGGTTGAATCACGACGCGCCATAGGGGACACTTCTGCCTCCCGGCAGGAAAAAGTGGACGTAAAAAACCAAATAAAAAAACTCATCCCGTTTCCCTGATTGAACGACCGACCTGACCGACAGGAGACCTATCGTGAATCGCAAGAGCAGACTTGGACGACTTGCCGCCGCCCTCGTATTGGGCTTGTCCATCGCTACCGGCGCAGCGGCGAAAGATAAAATAGTCGTCGCCTCAAAAATCGACACGGAAGGCTCCGTGCTCGGCAATATGATTCTGCTGAAGCTGGAAAAAGCCGGCTATGAAGTAGAAGATCGCATCCAGTTAGGCGCCACCAAAATTGTCCGCACCGCGTTGATCAATGGCCAAGTTGATATTTATCCGGAATACACGGGCAATGCGGCATTCTTCTTCGACATGGCGGACAGCCCTGTATGGAAAGACCCCGATCAGGCGTACGCCACTGCAAAAGAAAAAGACCTGACCGCCAACAACCTTGTCTGGCTGCATCCGGCTGACGCCAACAACACCTGGGCGATCAGCGTGCGTGGCGATCTGGCGCGCGAGGAAAAGTTAGCGACTTTGGATGATTTTTCCCGCTTCCTGAAGGACGGCGGAGAGGTCAAACTCGCCGCCAGTGCGGAGTTCGTCGAGTCTGAATTCGCGCTGCCCGCCTTTCAGAAAGCCTATGGCTTTGAGCTGACCGCCGATCAGCTGCTGGTATTGTCCGGCGGCAATACCGCCGCGACTATACGCGCCGCCGCCCTGCGCACCAACGGCGTCAATGCGGCAATGGCGTATGGGACTGATGGCGGCCTGAGCGCTCTGGATATGGTGGTGTTGCAGGACCCGCGTAACGTGCAGCCTGTTTATGAACCCGCAGCGGTGATCCGTGGCGAAGTGTTGAAAGCCAATCCAGACATCGGTCCAATGATTGACGCCATATTTCAAAAGCTCGACTTGACCACACTACAGCGCCTCAACGCCGATGTCGCCGTAAATGGCCTGGACCCCAAAGAAGTCGCCCGGGAGTTTCTACAATCCGCCGGACTGCTCTGACCCACACACTCCCGACGAGGAACAACAGCGCGCTGACTGGCGCAAACCCTGTGACGTTTTCCATGTCCGCCTTGACGATTGTCACGCTGTTGTTGCTTGATTTCGCATCCTTTCAACCAAATCGCATCCTTCCCGGGAAAGGCGTTGTGTTGCTGGATGCGCTCTCCCTGCCGTGGAGCTTCCCAGTTCTTGGCGGAGCGCTCATTATCGCCTTCTTATCCTGGCGCCCCACCCGTAAGTCCTATCTCGCCATAATGCTGACGGCGACAGCGATCGTCGCCTTATTACCAGTGATGGCTGGCGTATTCGGGCTGGAGCGGGCAACCGAAGAATTGCGCCATGGTCGCGCAGCGCTGGGCGGCGGTTTCTGGCTCGCCGGCTTTTTTATGGCGCTGACCATAATCGAAGCCTGTCACAAGTTACAGGCTGGCGTCTGGTTGAAACTCGCCAGCGTCATCATCGTAAGTGGGACCATAGTCACCGCCTATCACTATGGCGCATTGGAAAAGCTGTCGCTGGCGCAGGAGTTTCATGTCAGACAACGCCAGTTTGTGACGGAGATGGGCGCGCATTTCAACCTCGTGTTCTGGTCAATGCTGCCCAGCGCGCTGATGGGCATGGCGCTCGCCATCTGGGCGACGCGCTCAGAAAAGGCCCGACGGGGGTTGTTTGGCGTGCTTAGCGTGGTGCAGACGATTCCCAGCCTGGCGCTTTTTGGCCTACTGATCGCACCTCTGAGTTACCTCGCCAACGAGTTTGGGTGGCTGCGCGCTATCGGCGTTCAGGGGATCGGCTTCACCCCGGCGTTGATCGCCCTGATTGGCTACAGTTTACTACCCATGACCCGTAACGCTTACGTCGCTCTCACCGGAACCCCTGAACCGGTTCTGGAGGCCGCCCGCGGGATGGGCATGAATGAAAGCCAGGTTTTCCTGCAGGTGCGCCTGCCCCTGGCCGCGCCAGTCATTTTGGAAGGTCTGCGCATCATGACTGTGCAAACCATCGGCCTGACCGCCGTCGCTGCGTTAATCGGCGCCGGGGGGATGGGAACTTTCATCTTTCAGGGCCTGGGTCAGGCGGCGATGGATCTGGTGCTGTTAGGCGCTATTCCCACTATCTTATTCGCGCTGATCGCTGACGCTCTGTTTGCATTCTTGGCCGCCACCACTCGAGACGCCCCATGATCAGATTGGACAATGTATCCATGCAGTACGGCGCCCAGTACGCCGTGCGCAACCTCTCTCTGGATATCGCCCGCGGCGACTTTTGCGTGCTCGTGGGCACATCAGGATGCGGTAAATCCACCACGCTGAAAATGATCAACCGATTAGTGGAGCATAGTGAAGGGCGCATCCTGATCAATAACCAGGAAATCGCCAGCTTTGAAATCAACGCGCTACGTCGCCGAATCGGCTACGCTATTCAAAATATCGGCTTGTTTCCCCACTGGAGTGTGGCGAGGAATATCGCCGTCGTCCCCCGATTGCTTAATTGGGACGAGCAGCGCATAAAGAATCGGGTAAATGAGTTGCTGGAGCTGTTCGCACTTGATCCCGCCATTTTCGCAGAAAAAATGCCTCATGAATTGTCAGGGGGACAGGCGCAGCGGGTTGGCGTCGCGCGTGCGCTGGCGGCGGACCCGGACATTTTGCTCATGGACGAACCCTTCGGCGCTCTCGACCCCATCACCCGGGAAAATCTGCAGGACGAAATGTTGCGGATTCAGTCACAGATAAAGAAAACCATCGTTTTCGTCACCCATGATATTGAAGAAGCGCTGAAGCTCGCCACCCGCATAGTCGTGATGGACGCAGGCCAGATCGTGCAGTACGACACCCCGGAAAACATCCTGCACAACCCCGCAAACCACTTCGTCGAAAATATCATCGGCAGCCAGGATCGGGGGTTAAAAGCTGCGTCCTGCAAACAAGTGCGCGACATCATGCGATCTGACCCGCCGCGAGCGCAGGGCGCGCCGCCGCCATGTCAGGGAGCCGGCAGGCTATGGGCGGTCGATGCGGCGGGGGCGCCTGTGCGACTGTTGCAAGCGACCGTCAACGGCGACGCCAGCTATCGCTGGCGGGAAATCGACGTCACGCCGGATATGCGCCTGCAGGCGGAAGACAGTGTCAAACTGGCGATATCCAAGATGTTATGGCGCAAAGTGGCGGCATTGCCGGTGTTATCCTCTGACGGAGTCCTATTGGCGGAGGTTCGTATGGCGGACTTGGTGGGAGGCTGCGCCTGATGTGGCGAACCCTGACGCCTTGGCGAGCGTTAATACCTGCGTTGCTGCTAATTCTGTGCGCCAGTTTGTTTCCCCACATGGAGCCGCTGTTTCGCTGGCTGCAGCCTGATTCCGCACAAGTGGTTTATGACCGTGACAGCTTTTGGCGCCTGTTATTAAGCCATGCCGGGCTGGTGTTGCTGTCCGGGGTGATCGCCACGGTGGTTGGCGTTGTTTCCGGCATACTGGTGACTCGGGAATCCGGACGGGATTTTCTACCCCTGGTGAATAATGTCGCCTCCATTGGTCAAACGTTTCCTCCCGTCGCGGTACTCGCGCTGGCTGTTCCAATGACGGGCTTTGGCGGTGCGCCCACAGTAGTAGCCCTGACGCTGTATGGTTTGCTGCCAGTGGTGCGTAATACGATTGCTGGCCTTGAAGGCGTCTCCGGCGCGGTGCTGGAGGCCGCTCGCGGAATGGGCATGTCCCCGACGCAAGTGTTATGGAAGGTGGAGCTGCCGCTAGCCTTCAAAGTAATCATGGCGGGCGTGCGCACCTCAGTGACCATTAACATCGCCACCGCAGCCATTGGCTCCACCATCGGGGCCAAGACCCTCGGCGATCCCATTGTGGCGGGTTTGATCAACGGGAACACCGCCTATGTGCTGCAAGGCGCTATCCTCGTGGCTTTGCTCGCAGTGGCGGCGGACTCCATCTTCGAACGCATAGAAAGCGCCTCTGCCTGACCCCCTCAGGCGTTGCGGACAATCTCCATGAAGTCTTCGCCGTAACGCTCCAGCTTGCTCTTACCGACGCCATTAAGAGCCAGGAACTCCATGTCGTTTTGTGGACGATGGCGCAAGATCTCCATCAGCGTGGCGTCATGGAAAATCATATAGGGCGCTACGCCTTGTTCCTCCGCCAACTCCTTGCGGCGGATACGCAACGCATCCCATAAAGGCTGATCTTCCTCACGCAAAGATTCGCCACTGCGGCGCGGCGCTTTCGACATCACTTCTTTGACGTCTCGTCGCAACCGCACTTCCTGTTCGCCGCGCAAAATAGGCCGACAGGATTCCGTCAGTTTCAAAGCGCCGAAACCATCCAGATCCACATTCAACAGTCCCCGCGCGGTCAGCTGGCGTAATACCGAACGCCACTGCGCCACATCCAGGTCTTCGCCAACGCCGAAGGTAGGAAGGCGCTCATGACCGAATTGTCTCACCTTGTCGGTCAGTTCGCCTCGCACTACATCAATAAGGTGATTGACGCCAAAGCGCTGCCCCGTGCGATAAATACAGGACAGAACTTTCTGCGCCGCCACCGTCGCATCCCAGGTTTCCGCTGGGTTCAGGCAGGCGTCGCAGTTGCCGCATTGCTCAGGCGCCGTCTCGCCAAAATAGCGCAACAGCGCCCGGCGACGGCAGCTGACGATCTCACAGAGTCCCAGCATGGCGTCGAGCTTCTGCCTCTCCGCCCGTTTGAATTGCTCTGCGCCAGGAGAGCCTTCCATCATCTGCCGCAGTTTGATCACATCCTGCAGCCCATACGCCATCCAGGCGGTGGACGGCAATCCATCACGGCCCGCACGGCCGGTTTCCTGATAGTAGGATTCAATGCTTTTGGGGAGATCCAGGTGAGCGACAAAACGCACATCCGGCTTATCTATTCCCATACCAAAAGCGATGGTGGCCACTACGATAACGCCGTCTTCCCTTAAGAATCGCTGCTGGTGTTCCTGTCGCACATCCGCCGGCAAGCCAGCGTGATACGGCAACGCGTTGAAACCTTCCTTGCACAGCCATTCCGCCACTTGCTCGACTTTATTGCGGGACAAACAGTAAACAATGCCTGCATCGTTAGCGTGTTCAGCGCGTAAAAAGCGCAATAACTGCTGCCGCGCGTTTTGTTTCTGCGTGATGCGATATTGAATATTGGGACGATCGAAACCGCTGATGAAATGCTGTGCGTCCGTCAACCCTAGGCGTTCGGCGATTTCCTTTCTGGTGCGTTCGTCGGCGGTGGCGGTTAAAGCAACCCGGGGGATATGAGGAAAACGTTCCTGCAGTAGACTCAGCTGTAGGTAGTCGGCGCGGAAGTCATGTCCCCATTGGGACACACAGTGGGCTTCATCAATGGCGAACAGGGAGATAGGCGTGCGTTGCAACAGCTCCAGCGTGCGCTCCTGAGTCAAACGCTCAGGCGCGATATAGAGCATGTCCAGTTCCTGATCCAGTAGCGCGCGCTCCATATCCCGCAGCTCCGTCAGGCTGAGGCTGGAGTTCAGGAAACCAGCGTTAACGCCGACCTGTCTCAGAGCGTCCACTTGGTCCTGCATCAATGCGATCAAAGGGGAAATCACTACCCCCACGCCCGTGCGCAAGATGGCGGGAATTTGATAACACAGCGACTTACCCCCGCCGGTAGGCATCAAAACCAAGGCGTCCCGACCAGCCATCAGCTCGCCGATGACGGCTTCCTGCGGGCCGCGAAAAGCGTCGTACCCGAATAAAGTCTGCAAAGCCTGCAGCGGCGATTGAAGAGAAGATGATATGCGGTTCATAGCCGCGCATTATACAGGTTGGAGGCCAGGCTCACAGTAGAGATAACCCTAGCGGATTATCCTCTTTTCTCATCCATAGCGCATTGTCACAAAAGCTGAGCATTCAAGGAGTGAAAGCAGGAAAAGTGACACCAAAAACTCATTCGCCCCACAACCAGAGTTGATTGGCGCCGCCGTGGAACATCCACTGCCCTACCAGGCCCCCTTCTTCAGACCCATATGCATCGACGACAATCGCTGCATCCGTCGTCGCTCTGATAGCCCCGTCCGCAAAGTCGAACGACTGGCTTACCGATGTAGAGCAAGACTCCACGAATAATGTCGCGCCGTTATAGTTTTCACCATGATGACTCAGACAGTCTCCCTCCGCGTTGTATAGCGTCCGCGCCACACTGTCATAAAACCAACGCTGCTGGGAAGCGCCGCCACATGCCTGCAATTCAGGGGACGAACCATCCGCCTGCACGCCCAGACACAATCCGCTGCGCGCGCTCTTCAATGGACGAAAGTGAGAGGCGACGACGCCGTTCACACGCTCCTCCTGTCCCCATTGCGCAAACTGTTTCTCAGTATTTTCTTTCAGGCTTTTCAACTGGGCGTAATCGAGCCAGTTGAAAATATCTTTTTCATAAGTGACGAACAGCGCTTCATTGCGCTTATTGCGCATACGGCCTTCTTCGAAGATCCATTCCTGATTATCGCCGCCATGGCAGCCCCAGAGCGCCAGATTCACGCCTGCCGTGACGCCCAGGCCATCAATGCAAAGTTTCGCGTTAGCTTTGGGATGGACTGCGCCATTCATATCCCACCACCACTTTTGCTTATCGCCTCCATTGCAGGCGACTGGGCGAATCATCGCGAGATGGCCGACATAATCCGGTTGCAGGCAGCGACCGGCGATTTTCAGTTCCCGCCAACGGGGACGGGCATTGGCTTCAGCCACCGTGTAGCCGCCAGCGGAATCATCTTCGTTGGCGGCGAGGCCTTTGACCAGGTCCACCAATTCTCCAGACAGGTTATCGCGAATAATGTCTTCACCGCTAACCAGCTTGCCCTGCATGGCGTCGCCAATGACGCCAATCACTCTGCCCGTCCCTGGCGGCGCCAGACCGTCATACTCAGACGAGGCGACCAAGCCCTCATAGCCAATCAGGTTGGATTCGTGAATCTTAAACAGTGTCTTATCAAACGCTTCCACTCGGAACGAAGCGCCAGCCTGCGCGCCCGCCCACAACTCATAGCTGGATTTGACGGGATTGATGGCGTCCACATCTGCATTCATGCGGGAAAAGACGTAAATGTTGGCGCCAGGACCAGCAACGCCGTAGAACATGAATTCCATTTCCGGGCCGGCATATACGCGAGCGTTAGCGGCGCCGTCGCCCTGAGGCAAAGGCATGTCGAACTTCTGTTGGCTTTCGTTCACAGTGGACCAACGATTGTCGGCATAAAGCAGACCAACCTGCGCGCTTAACTCATGGCTTGCGCTGATATCCACATTCACGTCGACTTTGCCATCTACGCCCATTACCAACACGATTTCCGGCACGATTACCACAGGTATAGGCCCAATCTGAAAAGTTATCGGCTCCACGTCAAAACGCGCCAGCTCGACCTTTTCATTAATGCTGGCCAGCGCCACATCGGACTTCAACGCCAAAGCGCCGCCGATTTTGCTATCCACTACGAATTCTGCGCGCGTCGCCTGAAAGCGCTCGATTTCCAGATCAAAAATGAAATTGCTGCTGAAGCCTACACACCCCGTAACGGTGACGTATGGCGCCGCTTCAGTGGCTTCAAAGGCGACGCGAAAATCCTTGTCCGCACAGGCGCCGGGAAGATCCGCTGACTCGCCGGGAGAATATACAGTGACGCCTCGCACGGACAGGTCCGCACCCTTGGCGGCCAATCGTGGCGTCGGGGAGGCGCTGGGGTTTAGCGCACCACTCAGAGAAACGGCGGCTTCCTCCACCACATCCGTAAGTTGCGCATCTTCCACTGACAGCACCGTGGAGCCGTCCACTTCCGTCTTGCTCTTAACCCGTTTCAGGAATCCATAAGGCGCATTATCCGAAGCGCCAGATACAATAACCGAACCTGGCTTCACATCAGCGACCGCTTTCTCAGATTCAAACACCATCTCAGATGAGCGCACAGTTTCCGGACGCAACGCCTCCGCGTCTTCAATCACCTTAGCGTCTTTAGACACCTTAGGGCCGTCGCTACAAGCAGCGAGCAACATTGTAAGCAGAGTTAGCGAAAGCATCCTTCTGAGCGTGGTCATCGCGGTCATCCCGGAATTAAGTATTTGGCAAGTATGAAAAAACCTTAATTTTAGGTGAAGAAACAACCTCGCGAAACGACAATAGGGCCTAGTCTCTAAAGCCTCGGGCTAACAAATACGGCTGGTTTATAGGGCCTGGCGGCGTAATGGCGTCATCATTCCTTAACATACTTCCTTCTTAATGCTCCCCGGTCGGCATGACATGACAAGCAGGTTGTGGAAAGTATTTTTCCACCAGGATCGCTGAAAAATTGATCTGGACGAAAAAGATGCTATTTATATGCTGCGACAATGGCCGCCCTTGAATTTCCTGCAATTGGCGCGATTACATCCGCCGGTTGCATTCTGCGGAAGCAACGAATGCTAAAACTCCAGTTGGAGTTATTTTCCGGGTCGCTCTAAGCGGCCCTTTTTTTGATTAAATGGGCGCATTTGAGGCTAAAAACAGAGCCAAAAAATCACACTAAAATCTTTAAAATCATAAAGTTATAACCAACATCAAACTTTTTTAATAAAAACCTGAATAAAATGCATACAACCTTAAAGATTACTGCTAGACTGCTTTCTGTTAGCTTAATCAGCTGATGGCGACTCCGCGAATTTGTGCGTTTGCTTGCGGCGTCACTTTATTTGTGGAAAACGCATAAATCACACGAGATCGATATGAATATTTACGTTGGAAATCTGGCCTACGGCGTCACTGAAGAAGAATTGAGAGAAGCTTTTTCCTCTTTTGGAGAAGTTACCAGCGCTAACCTGATCATTGACCGTAATACCGGCCAGTCCAAAGGTTTCGCGTTTGTCGAGATGTCGAACAACTCTGAAGCGGACGCCGCTATCAAGGGTCTGAACGACACAGCGTTGAAAGGCCGCAATATCAAAGTAAACCAAGCTAAGCCACGTGAAGAGCGTCCAGCTCGCAGACCACGTTACTAAGCAGTTTACTGCGGTCTGCGCAGTTTCGGCAGACTGACAAGGCGGGCGCTTCGGCGCCCGTTTTGTTTTTAGGCTTTTGATTTTCCTCCTCTCCCACTTATCTCTCTTTCTAATCTCCTCGACGCTTAGCTTAACGCTCTCAACTCTGCTCTCCCTTAAAGCCCGTTAGCGCCTATCTATCAATGCGCCTCTTTCAATAGCAATTAACAATCAAGTTGATATTTTTTTATAAATTTATTCAATCGTCCATCTCTGCGACACTGCTCCTCGTCTTAAAGATTAAGCACTTAGCTACCAGCTCAAGTGAATGAAAAACGAAATTATAGAGGCTCAATAAATGTTACAGAGTAAAGAAGGACAAACCGTACCCAGCGTTACTTTCAATCTGCGTGAAGGAGAAAAATGGGTTCAGGTAACCACCGACGATCTGTTCAAAGGCAAAAACGTCATCGTATTCGCATTACCAGGCGCGTTCACACCGACCTGCTCCAGCACGCATTTACCGCGTTACAACGAACTGGCTCCTGTGTTCAAGCAGAACGGCATCGACGCGATTATCTGTCTGTCCGTCAACGATACCTTCGTCATGAATTCCTGGAAGGCGGACCAGAAAGCAGAAAATATCTACTTCCTTGCGGATGGCAACGGAGAGTTTTCTGAAGGCATGGGCATGTTGGTGGAAAAAAGCGAGCTAGGCTTCGGCAAGCGCTCCTGGCGCTACAGCATGCTGGTGCGTGACGGCGTGATTGAGAAAATGTTCATCGAGCCGGAGCTGCCGGGCGACCCTTTCAAAGTAAGCGACGGAGACACCATGCTCAACTACATTAATAAAGAAGCGGTATTGCCCAGCCGTGTCACTGTATTCAGTAAACCTGGATGCCCGCACTGCGCCCGTGCGCACAAGCTGCTGAATGATCGCGGCATCAGCTTCGAGAATATCGTTCTGGGCGCCAACGGCCTGAGCTACAGCTCACTGCAGGCGGTAACCGGACAAGGCACCACGCCGCAAGTATACATAGACGGCCAGCGTATCGGCGGGGCTGATGATCTGGAAGCCCACTTCGCTCAGTAATGAGCGCAACCCATGTCGGCCCGGAATACTATGCACAAACCCGGGCCGACCGCCTCAAAGTTCAGGAATACAGCAAGCAGGGGAGATAACCCAGTGCAAACACGCAAAGTGGACGTAGCTATTATCGGAGCAGGCACCGCCGGACTCGGTGCTTACCGCGCCGCACGCGAACACACACAGAATGTGCTTTTGATCGAAGGCGGGCCTTACGGCACCACTTGCGCGCGCGTCGGATGCATGCCCAGCAAGTTATTGATCGCAGCGGCTGAGGCCGCCCATCACCACCGCCACTCCGATGTGTTTGGCGTCGCTTCCGACGACCCTTTTATCAACGGCCGCAAAGTCATGGATCGAGTGCGCAATGAACGAGATCGCTTCGCCGGATTCGTCGTCGATTCCGTGGAAGGATTTCCTGCCGAACATAAAGTTCGCGGCAAGGCGAAATTTATCTCACCGCATCGATTGCAGGTAGACGACGACCTTATCGTTGAAGCCCAGCGCATTGTCATCGCCACTGGGTCACGTCCCAATGTGCCGCCCTTTCTGAAAAACGCGGGCGACCGACTGATTATCAATGACGATCTGTTTGAATGGCGCGATCTGCCCTCCAGCGTCGCGGTGTTCGGCCCCGGCGTCATCGGCCTTGAGTTGGGTCAGGCCCTGAGCCGCCTTGGCGTACGAGTGCGTATGTTCGGCGTCGGCGGCGCCATTGGGCCCATTCAGGACCCGGACATTCGCGCCTATGCGGAGAAAGTCTTTAATCGAGAGTTTCCTTTAGACCCAGACGCTAAAGTCAGCAGCGTGAGACGCACTGAACAGGGAGTGGCGATTACTTTCCTAGACAAAGAGCAAGGAGAGATCACTGAAACATTCGAATACGTTCTCGCCGCCACAGGTCGCCGGCCTAATGTCGATAACCTGGATATCGAAAAGGCGGAACTGAGAATGGACGCCAGAGGCTTGCCGATATTCGACCGTTACACTATGCAGTGCGGCGACAGCCCTGTTTTCATCGCCGGCGACGCCAATAATGATCTGCCCTTACTGCATGAAGCGGCTGATGAAGGCCGTATCGCCGGGGACAATGCCGGCCGCTATCCTGATATTCGCGCCGGCAAGCGACGCACGCCGATTGGCGTAGTATTTACTGACCCGCAGATCGCGTTTTTGGGATTGAATATCAATCAAGTGAAAGAGCGTTGCCGCAGTTGCTATGCTGAAGGAGAGGTGTCTTTTGAAGACCAGGGACGCAGCCGGGTGATGGGCAAAAATCTGGGCATGCTGAAAGTGTATGGCGAGCAAGGCACGGGCTTGTTTTTGGGCGCTGAAATGTTCGGCCCGGCGGCGGAGCATATCGCCCACCTGCTGAGCTGGTGCGTACAGCAACGCCTGACGGTCAGTCAGATTCTGGAAATGCCTTTCTATCATCCGGTAATTGAAGAAGGCGTGCGCACGGCGCTGCGCGATCTGAACAGCAAGCTCCATTTAGGGCCGGACGTCATCGAGCGCTGTCTGGATTGCGGACCCGGCGCCTAAGTCACTAAACCGCAGGAGGTAAGCTATGAACGCAGATATCAAAATCAGCGACTTTATGGACACGCACCCCGCGTTCGTCGCCGCCGACGCTTCGATCATCGAAGCGGTGGACACCCTTCTGAAAAAAGGGATATCCGGCGCGCCAGTGGTGAATGAGCACATGCATGTCATCGGCTTCATATCCGAGAAAGACTGCATCAAGAAACTGCTGTTGAGCAGCTACCATTGCGACACGCCCGCTACAGTAGGCGAGGTCATGCATAAGGCTACGGTGACGGTGGACCCGGAGGCCAGCATCGTCGACCTGGCCAACTACATGGACGACCATCGCCCCAAAGTCTATCCCGTGGTGGACGACGGCAAGTTGGTGGGCGTCATCAGCCGCACTCACGTGCTGATGGCGCTCAAACAAAAGCAGTTACAGTGCAGTCAGCACTCCTGACGCATCCCTGCGTCATCGCTCAATCCAACGACGTCGTAAGGCCATGGGCTTCCATGGCTTTGCGGTGCGCCTCTACAAACTCCTTCGGCATACGGGTCGGCTTGCCGCTTTTCATATCGATGCAAGCGTAATGACTGTTGGCGCGAACAATGGTTTTGCCATCCGCGGGGCGGAAAATCTGAAAGTGACGACTGGACTGCAGGCGCCCGTCGCATGCTGTAATCCAAGTGCCGATAAACAACTCATCGTCGGCATGGGAAGCAGCAAGGTAATCCACTTCCGTACGGGTGATCGCCATGGCCCTGCCCAGTTTTTCATGGGCGGCCCAACTCATCCCGAGAGGATCAATATGGCGCCAGCTGACTTCCTCCATCCAGTTGAGGTAAGTCGTGTTGTTGGTGTGTCCCAGCCGGTCTGTGTGCGGCTCGAGAACTTTGATGGGCATGATGAAGGGGTTAAGCATGTCCCAACTGATTGCATCGACATAGGTCATTTCACGTTTTTTCCGTTTTTTGTTGGTTTGCAGGCTGCCGCCACCGGGTATGGGGAACCGGTAGCAGCCCTTTTAGATTAACGCAAACGGGATTTATGTGAACTCATCCAACAAGATTACGTTTTTCAGATTTTTGAAGCAAAAACACAACGGAAATAGGGACTTGCCGCTGTCTACACTGCATAGTGACTCAGGATCTTTTGCAATCCTGAGATGACATCAACCCGAGTTTATTTGCAGGAACGCTCCCGGTGGTTTGGGAGTCCGGGACGGTAAAGAACTCAACTGCGGGCGCTGAGCCGCCCGATACAAGGAGCGGGCAATGTTATACACCAACGAAATGTTTAATATTCTGAAGACCCTGCGTCGCCGTTTCAAAGAGGAAAACCTGGGAACCTTGCGTCTCACCGATCCCGATGTTCTGCAGAATGTCGTCGAATTCGCCAAACTCTCTGACATAAGCATGACCAAGGATATGGCGCACACACTATTGAAAATGACAGGGACCCCTGTCAGCAGAGTGGAGCTGGAAGGGCGGGACAATCACCCCGCCGCGCACTTGCCCGCAAATTTTCACGGTGAATCCATTCGCGGCCGCGTGGACGCAAGTCGAGAAGCCCACCTGAACGTCATGCCGGGCCGCGCCACAGCGTGAGCCTTACCTCCGTCCGCCGGGTGACAATAGGAATTGTCCCTTCAGCGCAAGCTTGCAGCTGGCCCGGCAGAGCGTAATTCCATCGGGCGCCCTCTTCGCCGCCCCCGCCCCTCGATATCAGCCCTTATCGCTCAGGGTCTCGATAAAAGACTCCGCTTCGGCGATGGATTTCTCCATGTCCGCGATCAACCGGGATACGTTGCTCTCCACTGAACGCAATTCTCCTTTCAGACCATCAATGGCGGAAGCGTTAAGGTTGTGTTTGAGATATAACACCTGATCGCGCAGCGCATTAAGCACCGGCTGCATACGATTTTCCGCCGCCCGCATAGCGGTAATGAGCCGTTGATACTTCTTTTTGGTGGCGGCCAGCTTGGCGGCGCTGTCCTGTTTCAGTTTGGGGCTGGTGTAAAGCTCCAGCTCCTCTTCCCACTCTTCAAACAAGGCTTCGGATACATCCTCCACCGCATCGATGCGTTTGCTAACCTCTTCCGCTGCATCTTCACTATCTTCAAACGCTGAGCTGAGCTGGTCGTATTGCTTCTGTAGAGAGGACTCTTTCTTTCCGAACATGCTTTGGAAGCGATCCAGCGCCGACTTGAACTCTTCCTTGGCTTCTTCCTGGGCGTCCCGAGCGGCGCCGACGCGGTCCACCATGATGTCGCGCTTATGCACGCCCACTTTCTCCATGGCGCTGTAATAGGCGCTTTGACAGGCGGATAGTCCCAGCAATAGACATATCAGCAGGGGTAGGCGAAATAACAGAGAAGACATGGCAAGTTCCTTATCCTGATTTCATAACAGTGCGCCCCGGGATTGTAGGCGTTGGATTCTGGCGCTGCAAATCGCCAGCGACGGCGAAAACACAGACTCCAAGCCTATACTATGTATACCTGCCCTGACGGGGAAAGCGATATCATGTCGCTTCGGAGTTAAGCCTGCGCATTGACGCGCGCGATATAAAGACGACCGGCCAAGCATCCACAATCATAATCAGGCCGGCGACCGTTTCTGCAACAACCTCAACCATTCATAATGGAGGCAATCCGTGAATATTCGTCATTTGGTTTCCGTATCCTTGCTTGGACTCAGTAGCGTCGCGATGGCGGCGGGCCTTCCCAAGACCGACAATCCTGACAACGCCAAAGCTTACATCATCTCGCCAACCGACGGCGAAACCGTACCCAGCAAGTTCGTGGTGCGTTTCGGCTTGGAAGGCATGGGCGTAGCGCCAGCTGGCGTTGAACGTGAAAACACCGGTCATCACCACTTGCTTATCGATGGCGAAAAGCTGCCGGACATGAACATGCCTCTGGGATCAGACGTCAAACACTTTGGCGGCGGTCAGACAGAAACCACGTTGGAGCTGCCGCCCGGTGAGCACACTCTACAATTGATTCTGGGCGACCACCTGCACCAGCCTCACGCTAACCCGGTAGTGTCCGAAAAGATCACTATTACGGTGAAGTAAGCTATTTAGAAAACGGAGCGATAGTCTTACAGCTATCATCTTTTCTTAATAATGCGTCTCTATAAAAGGAAACGACGCCCCTTAGAAACGAACGCCGACCCGTCCTTCGAGCTGTAAACGGGTCCGGCGGCTCTTTGACATTGGTTGTCTTCCCGCAACGGCTCGATTCATACCCCGCTCCTTTCTGGCCTTTCCAGAGTGCGACGCGCCGTTCGCTTATTCATACGTGTCAAACATTGCTGCATATAAAGAGGATTATCATGAATGCGTCCAAACTGCTTGGGACAGCAGCCCGCTTTTTCTTGGGCGGCGCACTGGCGGCTCACCCCTTCCTGGCTTCCGCAGAATCTCATTGGCGTGACCGTCACGCCACGGAAACGGTGAGATTCGCCACCTTCAATGCTTCGTTGAACCGTTCCGCGCCGGGAGAACTCATCGCAGACCTGAACAGCGGCGACAACGCCCAAGTACAAGCGGTGGCGGAAATTATTCAGCGCACCCAGCCCGATGTGCTGCTGATCAACGAATTCGACTATGACGCCGCAGGAGAGGCCGCCCGACTGTTCCAACAGAATTACCTGTCGATCAGCCAGAATGGCGCGGCGCCGGCGATCTACCCTTACGTTTACTCCGCGCCTTCCAACACCGGCGTGGCCTCCGGTTTTGACCTTAATAACGACGGCGTCGTTGGTGAGTCAGGGTTCGAGCTGGCCAACGACGCTTTCGGCTTTGGCGTATTTGAAGGACAGTATGGCATGCTGCTGTTGTCCAAATACCCCATTCAGGAGCATCGAACTCGTACTTTCCAGAATTTTCTCTGGCGGGATATGCCCAACGCCTTACTGCCGGATAATCCCGACACAGACGCGCCTGCGGACTGGTACAGCCCCGAGGAGCTGGAGGTGGTTCGACTGTCATCCAAGAGCCACTGGGATGCGCCGATCAATATTCGCGGACGCCGCATCCACGCTTTGGTCAGCCACCCCACGCCCCCTGTATTCGACGGTCCGGAAGACCGTAACGGGACCCGCAATCATGATGAAATTCGTTTTTGGGCGGACTACCTATCCGGCCGCCGCATCAGCCGTTACATAATAGATGATCAAGGACGCCGCGGCGGGCTCGGCGATAGGGAGAGCTTTGTGATCATGGGCGACGAAAACGCAGACCCGTTTGATGGCGACGCCACTCAGAACCCCATGGCGCAGTTACTGGAGCACCCTCGGGTCAATGTCAAACATACGCCAATGAGCGCCGGTTCGGCGGACGCCGCATTCAGGCAGGGACAGGCAAATGCGCTGCAGATCGGCAATCGGGCGCAGGACACCGGCGATTTCAATGATGAAAACCCAGGCAACCTGCGCACTGACTATGTATTACCCTCAACCGACCTGAACATCGTCAATTCCGGCGTGTTCTGGCCCAGCGCGGACGATGAGCTGTATCGACTGGTTGGCGAAGGCGGAGCAGTCAGTTCCGATCACCGCCTGGTCTGGGTGGATATCCGTCTGCGCTGAGCAAGCGCGCCCTCCTGATTTCCCTCTGAAAAACGCAGTTACACTCAGTAACTGCGTTTGACATTGTTTAACCTACATTTAAATAACTAACGCGTACAATTGCCAACAGTTTTATAACGTGACTTTCTAACTGCTTTTGTAAAGGTAACGCATGTCCAAGTTGTACGCCGCTCTCAGTTCGCTTTTGCTGACCGCTTTCCTGAGCAGCGCCGCTCAGGCCACGCCTGTCGTTTTGAACGCTTACGATTCCGGCTGGTATAAATCCAACGGCTATCACTCGCCGAGCAACACTAACTACTACGTCGGCAAGAAGCACAATAACTTCTTCGCTTTTGATATGGGCGACGTGGAAGGCTCCATCGTTTCCGCCACATTGAGCATCTTCAATCCCTGCAACGGTTACGAATCCAACGACTACTCCGAGTGGTTCGCGCTGTTTGACGTCAACACCGATATCAGCACATTGCTGTCCGGTTTTGGTGGCGTGAACGCCTACAATGATCTGGGCTCAGGCGAACTGTTCGGCGCTACTCGCGTGTCCTGGAGCAGCAACTACAGCTATATCGATATCGTGCTGAACAGCGCTGCGCTGACTGCTCTGAATGCAGCCAACGACCTGTTCGCTCTGGGCGGCAGTCTGATCACCGCCAACGATGGCGTCGACTTCCTGTTCGGCTACTCTGACAGAGGCTATAACGGCGGCAATATCAAACTGAAGCTGGAAACTGAGTCCGTGCCAGTGAGCGAGCCTGGCGTCCCAGCCCTGATGGCGATCGCTTTTTTCGCCTTCATCCTGAACCGCAGAGCCTCCGCCAACAAGGCCTGATACCTGTCGCGGCGTACGAAAACCGGAGCATTGCCTCCGGTTTTTTTTGTCCGTCATTTTCTCCCCGGCGTCGAACGCCATCCACTCACCCATATCAGAATAATTACCACTTGCATTTACGCCGTCACAGGATAGGCTGATGTGTCTGTCGCACCGCACGCGGCGCGTCCCTCCCAGTCTGTACACAAGGAATCCTATGGCCTCGCAATCCCAGTCCAGCTTTCAGGCGCTGCTGAGCCTGCTGCGTTACGCTCGCGGCTACCGTCGACGCATCATCGCCGCCGGTTCCTGTTCCATCATCAATAAACTCTTCGATATCGCCCCGGAAATTCTCATTGGCATCGCCATCGACGTGGTGGTGAACAAAGAGCAAAGCTTCGTCGCTGCAATGGGATTCAGTACCCCCCAGCAACAAATCCTCGCGTTAGGGGTTTTGACGTTTTTCATCTGGGCCGGCGAGTCCATTTTTGAATACCTCCACCTGATCATGTGGCGCAACCTTGGCCAAGTGTTGCAGGCCGATCTTCGACAGGACGCCTACGACCATGTTCAGCGCCTGGATATCGCGTTTTTCGAGTCGCGCAGCTCTGGACAGCTCGTTTCCATCATCAATGACGATGTAAATCAGTTGGAGCGCTTTCTCGACGGCGGGGCCAATAACCTGATTCAGGTGTTCGTCACCGTGGTTGCGGTGGGGGCCGTCTTCCTGGCGATCTCGCCCTTTATCGCATTACTGGCGTTCACCCCTATTCCTATCATTGTCTGGGGCGCATTTTTCTTCTTGAAGCGGGCCAATCCTCTGTACGCCGATGTGCGTGAAAAGGTGGGCGGCCTGGCTTCTCGTCTGGCCAACAACATTGGCGGCATCGCCACCATCAAGAGTTTTACGGCGGAAGCGCAGGAATCTGAGCGCCTGCGCGAGGCCAGCGATGCTTATGTTCAGGCTAATCGCAAAGCGATCGCCGTCAGCTCCGCCTTCATTCCGGTTATCCGGATGGCGATTCTGGCGGGCTTCCTGGCCACCTTCACAGTGGGCGGTCTACAGGCTTTGTCCGGCGAACTCAATGCTGGCGCTTACGGCGTACTGGTGTTCCTGACCCAGCGTCTGCTGTGGCCGTTGACCAATTTGGCGCAAACCGTAGACCTGTTTGAACGCGCCATGGCCAGCACCCGCCGTATCCTGGGTGTGATAGAGACGCCCATCGACGTGCGCGACGAAGGCGCTCGCTCCCTGCCACAGCCTGTTCGCGGGGAAGTCGACTTCCAGAACGTCAGCTTCGAGTACGCCGCTGGCGCTGGCGGGGTGGAAAACGTCAACTTGCAGGTCAAAGCTGGTTCTACCCTGGCGCTGGTTGGCGCCACCGGGTCTGGTAAGTCAACGCTTATTAAGTTGCTGCTGCGCTTTTATAGCCCCAGGCAGGGCTCGATACTGGTGGACGGCGTTCCCATTGAGCAGTTGCCGCTAAAGGAGCTTCGCGGCGCTATCGGTCTGGTCAGCCAGGATGTCTTTCTGTTTGAAGGCAGCATTCGCGAAAACATTGCTTATGGCCGTCCCACTGCCAGCGAAGAGGAAATCATCGCCGCCGCCAAGACCGCAGAAGCCTGGGAGTTTATCGCGCGTCTGCCGGAGGGGCTGGATACCCCAGTCGGCGAGCGCGGCGTCAAATTATCCGGCGGCCAACGCCAGCGTCTGTCCCTGGCGCGCGCACTGTTGAAAGACCCGCCGATTCTGGTGCTCGACGAAGCCACCAGCGCCGTCGACAACGAAACTGAAGCCGCGATTCAGCGTTCCCTGAAGCATATCGCCCACGGCCGGACAGTCGTGATGATTGCACACCGTCTTTCGACAATCGTCCACGCGGACAATATCGTGGTGGTCGATCACGGTAAGGTGGTGGAGCAAGGCGACCATCGCCAGCTGTTGGAGCGCAAAGGCATGTACTGGTCGCAATGGCAGGTGCAGACCGGCGGAGAGGCGGAAGTGGAAACCGTATTTTCCTGACCTGAAAACGGGCTGAGGCGTGCTTGCCGCAACGCCTCAGCCGCCGTCTAGGTAACGATTGACGATAGCGTCGAACTCGCCGCTCTGTTGCAGATGCTGCAGCGCCTGATTCAGGTTATCCATGGTTTTAGGCGACACAGAGGCTTTACTGCCCATGATGTAAAAAGTGGAAGAGACAAGGCCTAAGGGGTGCATCTCAATCTCGCCATTCCTTCCAATATCTTTCGCCAGACTGTATATCACGATGGGATCGGCGAATATGCCGTCTACACGTTTGGCCAGTAGCTTCATCAAATTCAGTTCATCGGACACCACGTCTTCCACGTGCAATTTTCCATCGCCTGTTTTGATGTATTCGTTAACGTCATCGCCGTAGAAATAGCCCCGGGTCACGCCTAACCGAAACCGGCTTTGCGTCATCGCTTCGAAGGAGTTGAAATGATATCGGTCGGCGTCTTCCCGCCGGATAATCAGATTGGAGGCGGAAGTGCGATAAGTCTGGGAAAACCACGCATATGCTTCCCGCTCCGGGGTCTTTTGCACTGAAGTGGCGAGATCAATTTTACCCTGACGTAATTGTAGAAGATGCCGTTTGAAAGGCGTTTCGGCGAACTCCAGCCGACATCCCATTCGATCCGCCACCGCCTGAATCAGCTCTATGTCCAACCCGCTCAGGCGTCCTTCCTCGTCCTTGAACATGTATGGTCGCCATGATTCCCAGCCTACGGACAGTGGACGCTCACAATCGGCGACGACCGGGGCGGCCAACGCCAGCCATAACAAAACGCCCAGAACGCCAGCTCTCTGACCGTATTCGCTTCTAGAATGGGCCATTGCGTTTATCCCGAATGTTGTGATTTTCCATTTCAGGAGTTTTCAGTATTGACCCTGAACACAAATTGTTCAATTTCTCTCTGGACAACCGCTGCAATCTCACTGAGACACTGACTCCCCGCCGACTTTTCACGCTCTCTGCAACCCAATCTACGAGCAGGCTGCACAGCCTTCCATCGACCGGTGTCGCACCGGGTCGGCATAATGCCGCGTTAATCCCACCCTTTCAAAAATTTGCGGTTCAGGTTCGTCACCGCCTCGCGGTAATCTTGCGCCTGGGTAATCGCGGAAACTACGGCGACCGAGTCAACGCCTGCGCCCAGAACCGCTTCCATATTGCTGAGATTAACGCCGCCAATTGCAGTGAGGGGGTAATGATTTTTCAGCAGCGCGGCCCAGCGGGCCAGTTTCTGCAGACCGACGATGCGCACCTCCTTGGTCTGAGTCGGAAAGATCGCGCCAATAGCGATGTAACTGGGCTGGATTGTCGCCGCGCGCGCCCACTCAAAATCGCCATGGGTGCTGACGCCGAGTCGCAGCCCTGCATCGCGTATGGCGTCCAGATCTGCGTCCGCAATGTCTTCCTGGCCCAAATGCACACCGTAAGCGCCATGCTTGATCGCGAGTCGCCAGTGATCGTTGATAAACAGGCGGCAGCCATAATGCCGACCTAATTCCGCCGCTTCTCTGATCGCATTTTCCAACAGCGTCTGGTCAGCGCTTTTGATGCGCAGCTGGCAGGTACTGATGCCCAGGGGCAATAACTTTCGCAGCCACTCCACCGAATCCACCACCGGATACAGCCCCAGGGACGAGGCGCCGCAATCTGGAAACGCGGAAAAATCCAGCCAATCCAAGCGGTCAGCGATCCGAGGAAAATCCGTCATCAGAGAGGGCCAGCCTTGACGCGCGATGGGCCCGGGTCCGGGGCCGATTGCGTATCCCTGACGCAGCCCTTGCTTCACATAAGCGCTGGCGAGTGACGCAGCATCAAGCAGGCGCTCTCCTCTGGCGACAAAAGCGGCCAGAGCGCTGGCGAGCGTACAGCCGGTGCCGCGACTATGGCGAATAGACAAGCGCGATTGCGCAAACCAACTGGGCGACTCTGAGAGCCAGACCAAATCCAGGCACTGATCGCCCTGGCCCAGGTGACCGCCTTTCAGCCAGACGCCTTTGGCGCCCAGCTCACGCAACCGGCTGGCGGCGGAGAGCATATCCGGCGGACTGCTGATACGCATATCCACCAGCTGCTCCGCTTCTGGGATATTCGGCGTCACCAGGTCGACATAGGGCAGCAGAGTTTTCAACGCCGCCACCGACATGCCAAAGCCCGCGCCAGTAGAGCTGCTCAATACGGGATCAAGCACGGCCAAACCGGAGTATTCACACAGAAATTCCCGGATGACATCGACCTGCTCCGCATTGCTCAGCAATCCGATCTTAATCGCCGCGGCGTCGCCGTCCGCACGCAACGCCCGTAACTGGTCCCGCAATGCGGCCGTAGAAACGGGATGGCTGCTGATGACTTCCTGCGAGTTTTGCGCGGTGACGGCGGTCACAGCGACGCCGCCATGGACTTCCAGGCCATGCAGCGTGGCGAGATCCGCCTGTATGCCGGAAGCCCCGGCGCTGTCCGATGCGGCGATTATCCATACTTTGGGCGTAGGGTTCGTCATTGCGACTGCCGCCGCCAAAATGGCATGCCGATAGTGGGCGTGCTGGGGCTGGCGGTTTGCCGCTTCAACATCAGGCCGGCGTTGTAACCGACGCGACCGGCCTCCACCGCCAGTTTGAACGCCCCGCCCATGCCGACCGGATCATGGGCTTTGGCGATTGCTGTATTCAGTAAAACGGCGTCAAAGCCCATTTCCATTGCTTCCGTCGCATGGGAGGGCGCGCCCAGCCCGGCGTCGATGATCATCGGCGTATCCGGCAACCGCTCCCGCAGCATGCCCAGATTGTATTTGTTCAACAATCCCTGACCGGTGCCGATTGGCGCGCCCCAGGGCATCAGCGCCTCGCAGCCTGCATCCAGCAGCCGTCGACACAGCACCAGATCTTCCGTGCAATAAGGCAACACCTTGAAGCCGCGTTTGTTCAGCTCCTTCGCCGCCTCGACCAGTCCATAAGGGTCCGGTTGCAGGGTGTAATCATCGCCAATAACTTCCAGCTTCAACCAGTCCGTCTGGAAAATCTCCCGGGACATTTCCGCCAGGGTCACCGCTTCTTTCGCAGACTTGCAACCAGCAGTATTCGGCAGCAGCTTGCAGCCGCTGGAGCGAATGTAATCCCAAATCGCCTTGCCATCCTGCTGCGCCGGATTCTGTCGCCGCAGGGATAATGTAATGATTTCCGCGCCGCTGGCCCGCACCGATTCCAACATGATGGCCGGTGACGGGTACAAAGCCGAACCGATCAGCAGACGGCTCGCAAAAGACTCTCCATACAGAGACAGCTTATCCACGTTTTACCTCCGGTGGCGATGGCCACCTGTACTTGTTTCACGGCGCGTCAGCCACCCGCCACCGGGGCCACCACATCCACCAGATCGCCTGCGTTCACGGCGGTTTGCGCATAAGCGGAGCGCGGCACAAACTCGCCATTGATGGCGACGGCGAAGCCAGCCCCCGTATAGCCGTACGCCTGCAGCACCTCGGAAAGGACATTGCCGCGAATCTGAGCGGTTTCGCCATTCAAGGTAATTTCGATTTCAGGCGGCATATTGTTTCTCGCTTTGAAATTGATCCAACACCTGCCCAGCCACCACTGGCCCCAGCAGATAGCCGTGACGATACAAACCATTGGCGCAGATCAGCCCCGGCTCCCGCGTTACCCGGGGCAGATTATCCGGCAGCGCTGGGCGGCAATTGACGCTGGTTTCCACCACTCTCGCCTCCGCAAACGCCGGGTTCAGGGCGTACAAAGCACTGCTCAGTTCCAGTGTGGATTGCAGACTGATGGGCGACATATCAGCGCTTTCTATTTCCGTCGCGCCAATAATGATCTGGCCATTCAAACGCGGTACTGCGTAAAGCTTGTAGCGGGGGTGCATCAGTCGCACAGGGCGGTTCAGGCTGACTTCAGAGGTCTCGATGATCATGACTTCACCTCTCACGCCGCGCAGTCCCGTCATATTGCGGCCAGCACCGAGCCCTCGGACGTCGATCACCCAGTCGAAGCGCTCGCTGCCGCTGTTCCAGTGAATGCGGTTCGCTGAACATTCCACCAATGTATCGGCGACCAGTCGCACGCGGCACTGCCTCAGTGCGACGAGCAACGCCTGCAGCAACAGACGGCTGTTAACGTCGGCTTCCGACGGCAGGTACAGGCCTTGCTCAAAGTGCTCCGCCAAACCAGGTTCAAGGGCGGCCACGCCCTCCCGATCCAGCCATTGCAGCGTCTCTCCAGCAGGCAGCTTGGCGTTGAGGTCGCTCTGAAACTGCGCCAGTTCCGCCTTATCCAGCGGGTGCGCCACCACTACGGAACCCGCCTGACGATAGCAGGCCGACAAGCCGGTCTGGCGCTCCAGCTCGGCGATCCACCGCGGCCAGATCTCCAGGCTGCGCATGCCCATGCGGTGCACCTCAGCCTCTGCTGACACCAGCTCGCTCAGGGGAGAAATCATGCCCGCCGCGGTCCAGCAGGCGCCGCCGGGACGCTCAAAGTCTCCGGCGTCAAACAGCGTGACCTCATGGTTTCGCAGCGCCAGCCGCCAGGCGCACAAACGCCCGAGCAGTCCGCCGCCGGCGATCCCGATGCGCAGCCGAGACCTCATGGAATTAGACTTCATGATACAGACGCCGCCCGGCGTCTTTGTATTTCTGCGACATCTCCTGCATGCCCTGCTCCGCTTCCTGCTGCGACGCGCCTTCGGCCTGCGCGCCCTCAGCCTGCGCCTTCTCGGCCTCCAGTTTGGCGGAATAATCGCGCACATCCTGAGTGATTTTCATGGAGCAGAATTTGGGTCCGCACATGGAGCAGAAGTGCGCCAGTTTGTGACCTTCTTTGGGCAAGGTTTCATCGTGATACGCACGGGCGGTATCCGGGTCCAGAGCGATATTGAACTGATCCTCCCAGCGGAACTCGAAACGCGCTTTGGACATGGCGTTATCCCTCAGTTGCGCGCCAGGGTGGCCTTTCGCCAGATCCGCAGCATGGGCGGCGATTTTGTAGGCGATCAGACCTTGTTTGACGTCATCCTTGTTGGGCAGCCCCAGATGCTCCTTGGGAGTGACGTAACACAGCATGGCGCACCCGTACCAGCCAATCATGGCGGCGCCGATGCCGGAGCTGAAATGGTCGTAACCCGGGGAAATATCCGTGATCAGCGGCCCCAGTGTGTAGAAGGGCGCTTCTTTGCAGTGCTTGAGCTGCTCTTCCATGTTTTCCTTGATCATGTGCATGGGCACATGGCCGGGGCCTTCAATGATGGTCTGCACGTCGTGCTTCCAGGCGATCTCGGTGAGTTCGCCCAGCGTGCGCAGCTCACTGAATTGCGCCTCGTCATTGGCGTCGGCGATACAGCCGGGACGCAGTCCGTCTCCCAGCGAAAAGCTGACGTCATAGGCTTTCATGATCTCGCAGATTTCCTCGAAGTGGGTGTAGAGGAAATTTTCCTTGTGATGCGCCAGACACCACTTCGCCATGATGGAGCCGCCTCGGGAGACAATCCCTGTCAGACGTTTGGCGGTCATGGGCACATATCGCAACAGCACGCCGGCGTGAATAGTGAAGTAATCCACCCCCTGCTCCGCCTGCTCGATCAGGGTGTCGCGGAACACTTCCCAGTTGAGATCTTCGGCGACGCCGTCGACTTTCTCCAGCGCCTGATAAATCGGCACTGTACCGATGGGAACCGGGCTGTTGCGGATGATCCACTCACGGGTTTCGTGAATATTTTTACCCGTGGATAAATCCATCACCGTATCCGCGCCCCAGCGGGTCGCCCACACCAGCTTCTCCACTTCTTCTTCGATGGAGGACGTTACCGCGGAATTACCGATATTGGCGTTCACTTTCACATGAAAGTTGCGGCCGATGATCATCGGCTCCGCTTCCGGGTGATTGATGTTGCAGGGAATCACCGCCCGTCCCGCGGCCACTTCCTGACGCACGAACTCCGGAGTGATGTAACGGGGCGTGTTGGCGCCGAAGCTCATACCGGGATGCTGGCTGCGCATGGCGCTTTCGATTTCCGCCTGCTCCAGCGCCAGATTTTCCCGAATGGCGATGTATTCCATCTCCGGCGTAATAATGCCTTTACGGGCGTAATGTAACTGGCTGACATTGCCGCCTGCCTGCGCTTTACGAGGGGCGTGGCGATGTTCAAAACGCAGATTGTCCAGGGACAGATTCTGTTCCCGGCTTTTGGCGTAAAACGAAGTCGCGCCGGTGAGATGTTCAGTGTCGGCGCGGTCATTGATCCAGGCTTCGCGCATTCGCGGTAAACCGCGTCGCACGTCGATCTCGACAGTGGGATCGGTGTAGGGACCAGAGGTATCGTATACCCGCAGCGGCGGGTTCTGTTCCGTAGCGCCCTCCTGCAAAGGAGTCGGCGTCAGCGTGATCTCGCGCATCGCCACCTGAATGTCTGGGCGACTGCCTTCGGCGTAAATTTTCTTGGAAGCGGGAAAGGGTTGCGTCGACAGCGCGTCCACCTGCGCCGACTCACTGAGTTTGCTGATTTTATTGATATCGATTGTGCCGCCCACAGTACTCTCCTAGTTGGTTGTATGGGGTAGCACCAGGGAGGAGAGAGGGCATCAACGTCTTGGTCTGCAATCGGGCCCGTATCACAAGGATGGAGCGCCGCTAAGAACTTTTGATGAACTACTTGTTTCCTACGCTGGTACTAACCAGATCAGGTTCTACGGGCCCCACTGTTGTGGTCTCAGCCTGTTACTCCAGGCACCCCGACAAGATGTGCTGATTAGTTTAGGCTCAGCGGCGGGTGGATGGCAAGTGGGCGTGACTCATCACGCGTTAGGGGGAGAGGCGGCTCCATCGCTTAGAAATAGTATTTAAATATGGCTTCCACGCCATCATTGGAATAAGAGCCGTTCCAACGCCGTTCATAATCAAGAATGATTGCATAGTCATCGCCGATGAACTTTGACTGCTTCAGGCTGAAAGAGTGGTATGCCTCGCCAGAGTCAAGCTGATTCCATACTGTCTGATAAGAGATGATGGATTTCATGTCATAAACTTCATTGATGATCATTCCTGCTTCTGGGTTCAGATACAGGTAAGAAGTTCCATCACCAAAGCCAACCCCTCCCATCGCAAGGAAGTAAACGCTCATATCTCTGTCTACGGCAAAAGTCACTCCAAGACCTCCGCTGATATTGGCTGCGCTATGTCGCCGTATACGCTCATCATAATGCTGCGCCAGCCCAACTTCTAAGCGACCAGACAGGCCTCCAGTGAAGCTATCCCATGGGATCAGAGAGGAGACCGAATATAACTGAAACCTATCAAGTTTCAGGTTCCCGTTTTCAGGTGAAACCAAGATAGAAAGATCGCCTAACTTCAGCTCATTTTCACTGAAAAACTGCCGATTATCGTCTTCGATACCATGAGATGCGGGCAAAAAGCCTATTCTAATGAATGCCTCATCATCGATGAACGCTAAGCCGCTATATATCTGGCTGTCCTTTGGCGTCTTTAAAGGATTTTTATACTCCGAGATATCAATTGCGTAGGCTTTTTCTTGCTTCGCTTTTCTCTGTTCCACTTTACCCGATAAACTGCGCCACGAGCGCGCGTCAATTAAGTCAGTTTCATGCAGATAATCAGCATAATAACCTGCGAGCTGAAGCATAAGAAAATCTTGCTCTGGATTATCTAAATCAGGGAGATCATTAATTTCATCATGATCAACGGACTTCTTAACGTTATCGGCCACGCTAGGAGGAAGGCTTTCCTCCAGCATACGAATTTTCCACCGATTTGACGGCAATACCGAAACGTGATCAATAATCCCTGCTTGATGCGCCTGCTTGACCACATCAAGCGGAGTCATCCATAGACCCTCCATCTTCAATACGCCGGGGTCAATAAAAGAAATCATAAAACTGGTTAGCGTTGCACAGTTATAATCGTGAAAGAAGTAATCCAGTTTTGTTTGCTTTAATTCCCATATATGATACTGAATTAGTTTTCTTTGGAACTCAGTCGAATCCAGTCTATACTCCCATACATTCCTCTGCTCACGCCTTAAATACTGATCCAGCTTGTCAGAATAAGGAGTCAGCGCAAAATATCCGGGTTTACCTACTACTAAGCTATCAAACATTATTTTAGGAACATTGACGCCTTTTACTTCGGTGAAAAAGGAAACGCCATGCTCAACTATCTGACTTTCAGCATTCTTGCCAGATATCTTTAGCAGTATATGTCCCATCATGCTTGATGGCTGCGACAGGTTTTCAGATGAATAGACCAGATCTATATCGTCAATGGGAGCGCGACTAATATAGTCTTCCAGATCAGAACAGTTTTCTAAATTCTTTGTATCTATCGACAATTTCTCGCCAAGCCAGTAATAGCGAGCAGGAAAACGGCATATTGCCTGACTATCTCCCGAACTATTCAATAAATAGTTTATTGTAAGTACAAGCTCATTCTTAGGATTAAATTCTGAACCAGACAATATGAAAGATTCATCATGAACTTTCGTATTACCATCCTGAAAGTGAATCAGCGACTTCCAGACAGGGTCTTGATATAACTCTTTTTTTAAGGCGAGGTCCACCACGTCTTTGACTGATGCGGCGAATACGGAAGATGCTAAAAAAAGGGAAGCAATTAAGCCCCCCTTAAAAATATTTTTCATCGCGAAAAATAATTACTTACAACTAACAGTGATTGAATCTTGGTATTTCCACATTTTCTCAGTTGAGTAGTCAGTGGTGGAACCAAAGGCGCCGCCAGACAGAACATTCACGAAGAATACTGGATCTACGCTCTTAGTCATCACGGTTTCTTTGGCGCATTCAGATGAGTCCACAAGGATTACTTGGTCTCTGTTCGCACGCTTTACTTCAACAACGCCAGGACCTTCAAAAGGAACGCCATCGATTGTACCGGAGAACTTCTCTCCGCTAGTGGACAGTACATTAACTTTCTGAGTGTCTTCGTTCAGGATAGATGCGCAGCCTGCTGAGAAAACCATTGAGGTAAGAGCGATTGCCTTTACTGCCTTAACTAACATTTAAATTCCTCTAAAACTTATGTTTTTCCTAACCCCATTTCAAAGGGGCAGGCAGTATACATAACTTGCATTTTAGGGAACAGATCAAGATCTCACCTTTAGGCCTCAGCTTTGTATCTATTTAGTTAATCCATTGTTTTGAAAATGTATTACGTCGACAAAACACGCTTACCAAGCCAGCTTTTCGGCATTTCCGGTTAGTCGCTTTTTCTTAAACCAAAACACCGATTCTCTTGTGCTTTTTCCTGCTTTATTTTCTTAAAAGCAATATTTATTGCCAATAAAAATTGAACTTAACAGGCTTTTGAGGAAATATGAGATGAATCCGACGCGGGCTGAGTTGAAGATTTCTGTCGCCAAACTGATTGAAACGGCTTATTCGACAGACAAGGGGCTGACGGCGAAGATTGTGCGTAGTAAGGGGCCGTTTAAGCTGGCGGTGGATCAGGACGGTAAGGCGACGCTGTCTGGTTCAGCAGGAGTGTTGACCTTCAGCGGAGACCCTGCGTTAAAGGCGATTGGCGCCAAGGTGAAATGGGTGAGCATTGCGTTCGCCAATGGCGAAGGCAATTTGATCAAGTACAACGCCACGTTCTCGATAGGGCTTATCAGTATCACCGTAGGCGGCAGTTTTGATCTTGAGGCGTTGATAACCTCCTGCTCCGGCCTGTTGTGCCGCGCCGCCAAAGCCATGCAACAGCGCAACCACGCTTACGACGAACAATTACGGAACATCATGGGGAACTGAGCATGAAAACCTGGGGACTGATTCTATGTCTGCTTGCAACAGGATGCGCATCCGTTGGCTCGCTCGATCCCTTATATCCGAGTTATCGCCTGTACGCAGAAGCCGTCGACGCCAACGCTCTGAGCGCAGACTATCCGTTGTACTTTTCCCGACAGATTGTGGACCAGGTGGAGGACGATCCGGCGGCGTTCGCACAGCTGGGCTTCAAGGCCTACATGCTTCGCGAGCACTCACACTCCACCGTAGCAGGAGAAGATAATGGCTGCCTGACGGTCAATGGCTATGGCGTCGGCGGCGAACCGCTAACCTTTTATCTGGCGTATGTACAGGAAGGCGCCGAATGGCTGATTGATGACGTGAATGTGGTGTTTCTGGAGCCGGAACAGGCATTTAGCGCCGCCGCAAAATGTCCGGCGGAAACGCGAGTGGACGCAAACGGCTAGGTGGCGAAAATGAGCCCCTTTCTGCGCGGATCTCTCCTTATACATGGCGACACCCAGCGCATGATCACGCCTGTAAGGCTACTCGCCATGGAAGATAGGACCTGACATACGCAGGCCCTATCATTTCAGACAGGTAGAAAGGCGCTAATTTCCTGCTGGATTAATAAAGCCCATTGCAAGCAGACGAACGCACCATTATTGCTTGATCTAATCAGGCGAGAAGGAAAATAGAGTGTCGCCGAGACGCAAAGATTGGTAGCGCGGTTGCTGCAACTCAAAGTCTCTGCTCTTCAATAGCTCGACGATATCCCTATTGCAACACGACGACGCTCTAGATAAGTCCAGCTGGCCCATTTTGCGCCACACACCAGCATTGTCAGCATCGTAGACTTTGAGGTCATACACGTACTCGGTCTCTTCCGCCACCAATACTTCTTTATCGCCGTCCTCGTCGAGATCTACCGTGAAAGCGAAACACAATCTCTCCCGACACATCTCCAACTCCACGGCGCTTTCAAATGCTGCAGTATCGGCGACGCCTTCATCCAGCCACTGTAACCCTATTGGCTTTGAGTACAGTTCCGCCAGACGTTCTTTCTCTTGCCAGTCATAGTAATAGTTGGCGGTTTTTAGTACTTCAAGACGTTGAGAGAGTACTTGCGCCTGAGCTTGAGACAGGGAGCTTTCGCCTTCCGCCATCGCTTTTATTTGCGTTAAATATTCTTGGCCGGAGCGGCCCAACTGAAAACGGAACAAGCCCAGATCGACATTTTCCGCCGTACTTTTTCCCGCCGCCAGTCTCGCAAACTGGTTGCTTGCACTGACTTCCTGAGAGTTCAGCCAAGGGGTAAGCGTTAACATCGCCATCAGCATCGCCGCCAGAATAACCGGGGTATTTACCGTATTCAGCGTCGTCCGCCAAGGCCCACGTTTCATGATAAACATGACGGCATAGCTCAAGGTCAGCGCCAGCGCCAACACAACCAATAATGCGGGGTAATAACGGTCCGGAGTCAGACCGTATTGTTCGATACGCTGATAGAGCGAGTAACCGGCCAACAGCGCGAATATCGGCAACAAACCCACCAATACATAAATCCCGACCCGCAGCCATTGAGGATAGGGATTACGATCGCCGCCGCAGAGCGCAGCCCCATTCAAGGACACCACCGCCACCAGAATCATCGCCAGCAGCATCGGTGTGGAGCGACCAGTACTCCAGATCATTTCCAGGCCTACAATGGGCAGGGTGACGGCGAAGGCAATCATGAACGCCGCCACTGGAGGCAGGATCGCACGACACACTGTAGCGATCAGACCGCTTAACATGTTCAATAAGTTAGGATAACGACATCCCAGGCTGATTCCCAAGGCGAAAATGATTGCTGACGCAGTCCAACCTACAGGCTCGTATTCAATAAACCGCCCCAGCTCAAAAACCTTCAGGATATCGAACAAAGCCGCGCATAGCGTCGCAACCAGCCAGTACAACCCGACTAACAGGCCGGCAAACGCCAGAATAAACAGGTTTTCCCAATACTTGCGATACAGCTCTACATTGAGAATATCGCTCATAAAACTCTGATTCTTTTGAAAATCACATTGAACAAAGGGCAGCAGCGCAAATAGCAGCGGCACGATTGTCACCCACCATGAGGTGACCAGATCTGAGGAACCCTCGTAGCTACCGCCCTCTGGTTTGAACGTGTTGGCGATTAACCCGACCGCGGATAAGCCAATTACAATGGCGATGCCCGTCGCCAGCGCCCAATTCGAAGCGCTCCTGCGCGTTCTGCCGGTAAACAAAAATGCGCCGGCGAAGACAAAAATAAAAGTGATCGCGACAGCCGCGGCCTTCTGAGCCATGAGGCCTTCCGGCCAATGCTCCGTGCCCAGCCAGGCGGCCACCCCCGTCGCGATACCGGCGAACAAGGTGGAGAATAGGGGAAAGCGGGTTTCTTGAGGGGTCATAGTGTCCACAACCAAATAAAGTCACAGGTTAAAGCGTCAGATTACTCAGCAATCCTGTCCTTAGGGAGGTGAGATTATGGCGAATTATGGCGAGAGAAACAGGGCGGGCGATAATGACCAGCCTACCCTCCGTCAATCAAGGCTGGAAAGCATTCAATATAGCCGGCTTTAGTTGCTCATGATACTGATTGTTCAAACCTGTATCGGACATCGTTATGCGTACGAAGCGGCCATACTGCCCTTGGGTTTTAGCGCCATAATACAATACCGCCAGCGGCCGGCCTTGCGCATCCTCATAGCGATTGAAATAGGTCATAAAGCCAGCGTCCCTATTGCCCCATTCGCCCTTCATCCTGGGTTGTCCGAGATAGGAAAAGTTTTGCGTAACGGCTTCTTTAAACCAATCATTCAACGACATGCCGTCCAGTTCATCTGTTGACGAAAACACCACGCGAAAGATTTCTCCTTCCTTAAGCTTCTTCGGAACGTAGTAACGCTCTTCATTGATACTGATCTGCATGCGCCATTCACGAGGCAGCTTGTCCTCCGGTCCTGATTTACTCATCCAAAACAGCGTGCCGCCAAAGAAAGGCTGTGTTCGATCGTTATAACAAAAGCCGAATAGACGCCTATCCGTCTCGCCATTATCGTAGGCCAGCTCCATGGCGTAGCCGTTCAAGCTGTATCGCCCCCGATTCCTGGAGCCGTCATTGCGTTTTTTCTGAGAGGCGACGCCGACGCCTGGGGAGTTTCCACTGACAATAGAACTATCCCCGGCGTCATCGCTGTAGGAAGCGGCGTAAACGCTGGTCCCCGCCGTGACGGAAGCCATCATGCCGCTGTTGAACAGGCTGGAGCGGCCTCGGGTGAAGCGGCCGGAACCGAGAAAGGTCCAACTGTTAGTGAATACCCCTCCGCCTCCGACCATGCCCATATTGTCCGAGGAGGATTTGTAAATGTAGCGGTTGAGTCGTTCGCCCATCCGCGCAGGCGCCAAGCGTCGGCTCTTGTATAGCGGGCGCCATTCCTCCGCGCTGGCGGGAATCTTTACCTTGTATCGCTTATCGTCATCTTCTTTCCAGATTCCCCAGCGGTCAGGCTCCTGACGACGTGACACCTCTATATTCAGATCTTCAGGCGGCGCCGTCAGACCTTTGTAGGCGGTTCCGTCTTTAAGCAACAGCACAACATAATCGTAGTAGGTGTTATTCAGCCTGTTCTCAGTGAAATCGCACACCAGCGCCTGATATGGTTCAGGTAGAGAATATTCAGGGGCGGAAGCATTATCGATTCGTTTTAACTCTGATGAAGCCGCGTTGGAAGTTTGCTTGGTTGCAGTGGTGGAGTCCGGCGCTGACTTTTCAACAGGCGCGTCGGACGCCGTCTGGGAAACGGCCACTCCCTGCAAGCGTTGCGGCATGGTCTCTCTCATTACCTGCTGCATACCGCTGGCGTAGCGCGCTACCAAGGTGCTCGCATCCGAAGACAGAACACGCAGGTATACCGCCTTGCCTTGTCCAAAGAACCCCATGTAGTGCGCGTAACGTGCGGCGCCATCCCGGCTCTGCAACATATAGGTCGCCGTCATTACGCCGCCCTCATTTTGCTTGAGCTCCGGCTTCGCCAATACTTCGCCCCACTTACTGGCGTCCAGACCGACGCGTTTTTTGAACCACTGCGGATAATCGCTTTGCGGAAGCGTCTCCGCCGGGGAAACAAAGAGGCGATATTCTTCTCCGCTGGCCAAATCACCTGGGATAAATATCTCTTCCCCGTTTTCGACCAGAACCGACCAGCCGTTTGGGGCCGCGGGAACGGCAGAAGCGGAAAACACGAGCGGCAGCGCGCCGATGACCATAGACACTCTGCGAACGGTTCTCAGGAAACGTTGGATGTTCAACTCGATTACCTCTGGCGACTACTGTCGGAAAGCCTCTTTGAAAGCAGGCTGCAGTTCCTTGGTGTAACGCTTAGCCATGGCGGAATCGGAGATGACGAGACGAACAAAGCGGCCGAATCGACCTCGCGTCTTCATGCCGTAATACACCACATACAGGTCTCTGCCATTTTCCTTAAACGCATTGTAGTACTGGTGCAGCCCCTGTTGGCTTGTCCAATTGGGCGAGAGTAGCGGGTCACCGAGATACGACAGATTTTGCGTCACGGTCTGCTTGAACCAGTCGTCCATTGAGCGACCGTTTAATTCCACTTTCGGAGAGATCACCAGACGATAGACTTCTCCTTCCTTGAGGTCCCCGGGAATATAAAACTGGTCCTCATTCTCAGTAATCACCATTTTCCAGTCGACGGGTAAATCACGCTCAGCCTCAGACTCCTTCATCCAATACATCGTCCCGCCCAGGAATGGATCGGTACGATCGCCATTGCAAAATCCAAACAGCATGCGCTGTTTTTCACCATTATCGAAGTTCAGCGTCATGGTATGGCCGTTCAGCTCGTATAGGCCGCGGTTTTTAGCGCCATCCTTGTTCTCTCTGGTAGTGGAAGTCACCATACCCGGCGCCATCCCGCCAGCCACCGAACTATCGCCATGCTCATCGCTTTTGCTGGAGGCGTATACGCTAGTGCCGGTCAGGGCTGACGCCGCCCCCCCCGAGCCATGCAGGCTGGATGACCCTTTGGTGAAACGTCCTGAGCCGTGAAAGGTCCAACTGTTGGTGTACACGCTGGTGGTGGCGGAGATGCCCGCCATACCATGCGCATTCATGATATAGATGTAGCGATTCAGGCGTTCGCCGATACGGGCTGGAGCCAGAATGGCGCCGCGCTTGACTTCACGCCACTCTCCGCCAACTTTCACTCGGTAACCATCGCCGTTCTTCTTCCATACCCCCCAGTTTTTCGGGTCCTCTTTGCGTGCTTTGGCGACGTTGAAATCCTCAGGAGGAACCGTCAAACGCTTGTATGCGCTGCCGTCTTTAAATAACAGATAAACATAGTTATCCACTTTGTAGTTGGAATTGGAGATGCCCGTTGTGTAATCGCACACCAGCGCTTCGTAGGTATTGGGCAAAGAGTAGCGAGGCGCTGCGCCGTTATCGACTTTTTGGATATTCGACTTTTTCGGCGCTGTCGCAGAGGGCGTTGCAGGCTTCTGCGCCGTCGCCGACTGTTGCGGCGGCGTAGCGCCGGACTGGCTGACGCCCTTGATCCGTAAGGGCAGAGTTTCCTTCATTATCTGTTGCATGCCGGCAGAGTAACGGGTCACCAATTTGGAGCCATCGGAGGTGAACATGCGCAAGTACACCGCCTTTCCCTGACCGTAGAACGACATATAGTGAGCGAAGCGGGCCTTGCCTGCGGTTTGCATCATTACTGTCGAGCTTAGCGTACCGGCGTTATGTTCTTTGACCGCCAAAGTGTCCACCACTTCGCCCAACCTGGCGCCGTCTTCCTTGAGCACCTGTTCAAACCAGCCGCGGTATTCGTCTTCCGGCATCTCCTCCGCCAGGGACAGGAACAGACGATATTCTTCGTCCGCCTTCAGGTCTCCGGGAATAAACAGCTCCTCGCCATTCTCCACCAGCACTTTCCAACCCTCCGGAGCGGCCAGGGCGGAAAAGGAAAACAGGAGTGCGAGCAATGCAGCGCTGCGTTTTATGAAGCGCGATATCTGTAGGGGACAAAGTCGTTGAGTCATCAGATGGGTGACCTCAATACCGGTTATTGGGCGCTTTATTTAACCATAATAAATACTTACAGACTGCTGGGGGAAACCCTTGGCGCCAGAACCCGACCTCGCGCCGCTGTGGGTTTGTCCGCAAGGGGGTGCTATGATCTTGCAGCGTTGCGTGACCGTTTAATAAGGACTCTGTAGATATGAAGACCGTTCTGAGTGTAAACCTCAATAAGATCGCCCTGATTCGTAACTCCAGGGGGCGGGATTACCCCAGCGTGAAAGCCTTCGGCCGTCGCGCATTGCAGGCCGGCGCCGGGGGGGTCACCATTCATCCGCGGCCGGATCAGCGTCACGCCCGTTACAGCGACATCGCCGACCTCAGCGAGCTGGTGAAGGAGTTCGGAGAAGCCGAGTTGAACATCGAAGGTTACCCGGAAGAAGAACTGATCGAGCAGGTGCTGCGTTACACGCCTCATCAATTCACACTGGTGCCGGACAAGCCCGACCAGATCACTTCCGATCACGGCTGGGACTTAAACCAGGACGGTGAATTCGTCACCGATATCGTACGCAAAGTACAGGCCGCCGGCGTGCGCGTCAGTCTGTTTATGGACCCCGACGAAGCCCAGATCAAACTGGCCCAGAAAACCGGCGCCAAACGCATCGAACTGTACACCGAAGAATACGCCCACGCTTATGGAACGCCGCAATTCGACGCCATCGCCGCCAAGTACCTGGCCTGCGCGCAATACGCCGTGTCTCTGGGCCTGACCGTGAACGCCGGTCACGACCTTAATCTGGAAAACCTGGCGCCGCTGGTGGCGGAAGGGTCCATCGCGGAAGTGTCCATCGGCCATGCATTGACGGTGGAAGCGCTGGAAATGGGCTTCGACCAGGTTATTCAAAAGTACGTCGACATACTCTCCTAGACTCTAAAGACAGGCGTCCATGGACAAGAAGCTGAAATCGAAAAGCAAATTTCTCAGCCTGGTGCTACGCCATCAACCGGAACTGATTCAGCTTCCTCTGGACGCCAATGGCTGGGCCGATATCGACGTATTACTGGCGGGCGCCGCCCGCCAGGGCGTGACTATCAGCTTAGAAGAGCTGCTGGAAATCGTCGCCGCCAATGATAAACAGCGCTTCGCCCTGTCCGAGGACAAACGACGCATTCGCGCCAGTCAGGGGCATTCCATCGACGTGGATCTACAGTTGACGCCCGTGGCGCCGCCGGATGTGTTGTATCACGGCTCCGCCACGCGATTCGCAGACGCTATCCTGGCGACGGGCTTACAGCCCGGCCAGCGTCGTCATGTGCATCTGAGCGCGGATGTGGAGACGGCCCATAAGGTGGGGAGCCGACACGGCAAACCCGTGATTTTTCGCATCGACGCCAGAGCATTGTCTCAGGCGGGGCATGCGTTCTACCTCTCCGCCAATCAAGTCTGGCTCACCGACACCGTGCCGCCGCAGTATCTGAACCTGCTCAGCGCCTCGCAGTAAAACTAATCCAGCTCTTTACCCGCCTGCTCCAGCACTCTGTCGAACAGCTCCGACATATAAGTATCAAACCAGCCGCGTATGTCTTCCAGATTGTCTTCGATGATGATGGGGATCACCGTGCTGAAGAGATCCAGCAGGACGACGGCGTTCACGGAAGAGTCCGCTTCCGACGCCGCGCGCAGGCGCTTGGATATGCATAGATTCAATTGGTGCAGATTGCGATAAATCGTCTTCAGTCCACGCAGAGTCAAATCGACATCCCGACCTTCCGCCGCCCGAAAATACTGCGCCAGCAGATACATGCCGGCGGCGCGAAACACAGTATCCTGCTCCGTCGCCATCGGCAGATGCAAGCGCGCCATAGGCCGGAAAAAGTCCAGATGCGGACAGCCGCTGGTGGACATCAACAAACCAATCAACGCGCTCAAGGCTTTTTGCGCCGAGGTATGCTGACTGATTTTCTTGTCCCCTATCGTCACCTCAAGATCCACCTGCTCGTAAGACATAATGTCCTGGCAACGCTGCACCACCTCCACCAGGCTTAACGCCGCCGGGCAGTGAGGATGGTACATGGAGTCGAGTGGACAATGAGGGCATTTATGACAATCCAGTTGAGTCCACTCCGGAAAGTCTTTTATATTTCGGTCAAGAACTTCTACATTGTTCTCATCGAGCGTAATTTCAAAATTTTCGCTGCGCGACTTATCGAGCTTGAACCGATATCCGATTTTGATGGGTTCCATTTCCGGCCGCCTTTATTTGCCGTCAGACCTTCTCAGTATAGTTGCCCAGTCTGAGGCAGGCGCAAAGATGGAGCGGAAAAAGCGCGGCGGCGACTCATGCGAGACAGCGCATCATAAACAACAAGGAGAATAACCCATGACGGAATACCTGATATTCCTGGCCATTGTCGCCACCGCCATCGCCAGCCCCGGACCGGCGGTATTTCTGGCGGTGAAGAATGGGGCCCAATATGGTCTCAAAGGCGCCAGCGTCAGCATCGCCGGCAATGTCACCGCCGTACTGATTCTGGCGGCGGTCTCCGCACTGGGATTAGGCTCCGCAATTCTGGCTTCAGCCACCTTGTTCACGATCATCAAAGTACTTGGCGGTCTCTATCTGATTTATCTTGGCGTCAAAGCCTGGCGCAGCAAAGAAGCGCTGCCGATTGATGCGGACGGCGCGGTTTCCGCACTGTCCTACGACCGCTGGGAGCTGTATCGGGAAGGTTTTTTGACAGGCGTCAGCAACCCCAAGGCCATCGCCTTCTTCACTGCCTTGTTTCCCCAGTTTATTGATGTATCCAAACCTTTCATTCAGCAGTTTCCGCCCCTGGCGCTTACTTTCGCCGTGTGCTCATTCGGATTCCTGTCTTTTTACGCCGCTCTGTCCACCCGGCTGCGCGCCTATTTAAGCAAAGAAAAAATCATGAGCCGCTTCAACAAGGTCACCGGCGGCGTATTCATCAGTTTCGGCCTGGTGATGGCTGGCTCCAGCCGCTGACGCCAGCCGCTCCTTGTCAATTTAAAGAGGTAACCGACGATGGAATTTGGTTTGCAGAATAAAACCGTCATGGTGGCCGCCGCCAGCTCCGGCCTGGGCTTCGCCATAGCGATGGAGTGCGCGCGTCAGGGCGCCCACTTATCCATTATGAGCCGATCACAGCAAGGCATTGACGCAGCGGCGGAAAAAATCCGCGCCGTCACTGGCGCCAAAGTGTTGGCGATGTCCGTGGACGCCAAAGATGCCTCCGCCATCAGCGCCTGGGCGCAACGCACCGCCGATGAACTGGGAGCCCCACAGGGGTTGGTGGTAAACGCCGGCGGACCTCCCGCGGGCCAATTTGACGACTTTGACGACGACGCCTGGAGCGATGCTTTCGAACTCACCTTAATGAGCAGCGTGCGCATGGTGCGCGCGGTCCTGCCCGCCATGCGCGGACAGGGCAAAGGCAGCATTCTCAGCATCACTTCTTCCTCCGTGAAAGAACCCATCGACATGCTGTTGTTGTCCAACGTCATGCGCTCCGGGGTGACCAGCCTGATGAAGAGCTTGTCGCGCAGCCTCGCGAGCGAAGGCATTCGCGTTAATAACCTGATTCCCGGACGCATCGATACGCCTCGGGTGCAATCCCTGGACGCCACCGCCGCGGCGAAAAAAGGCGTTCCAGTGGAGCAACAGCGCGACGCCTCCGCGTCCAGCATCCCCCTGGGCCGTTATGGCAGCCCGGAGGAATTCGCCAATGCAGCGGTATTTCTGCTGTCCGACGCCGCCAGCTACATCACCGGGACGTCATTAGTGGTGGACGGTGGAACCATGAAAACGCTGTTCTAGCGTTTCTCCCGAAGCGGCGGTTAGAACTGCACGTTCATCGCGCCGCACAAAAACTCCACCAGAGGTCCCGCCGCCGCAAAGCCGGCGGCGACCTGTTTGTGAAAATCCTTCTTCATCGCTGCATCCACAGGGCATTGCGTCATGGCGAAGAAACTCTTGCGCTTGATGTCTTCGATATAGGGCGTATCCGCATCAAAACCTTTCGGCGGCCGGGTTAGTCCATCTCCAGTGACGCCGCCATGCGCCTTTTTCAGTTGCTTATCCGCCAGCACTCTCTCCCAAGCCGCAGGCTTGTCGCGGATACGTTCACGTATACTCAACAGCTCTTTCGGTTCCGGCATCCAGATGCCGCCGCCGAAGAAAATTTCGTCTGTCGCCAAATGCACATAAAAACCGGGGGTATGCACGTTCTTGTATTGTTGATGCCGGAATTGCGCGGCGGCGTGGGTTTTGTAGGGCGTCTTGTCTTTGGAGAAACGAGTGTCCCGGTAGATACGAAAGATCGAGCCGCCGTTCAACCGCGGGTCCGCCACAAAATAGGGAGAGACTTTCATCAACTCCGGCGCCATGGCTTCAATAAAACGCACCAGCGGCTGCTGCACCTCCTGTTTGAAGCGCGCTTTGTTCTCTTCAAACCATTCCTTGTTGTTATTTGCCTGCAACTGCTGAAAAAACTCAAAAAAGTCCGGTGAAAATCCAGAAAATTCCGCCATGGTAACGCCGCCTCCTTCTTTGCGAGTGCTCGCCTGAATTCGAAGTACAAAAGCATAAACCCACGTTTATAACAGGAAAGTTCCCGCTTCGACTATGACGAATAAAGCGAGTGGATAAATCGCCGCGATCTCCACGACCGCGGCGCGCCTTTGCACGATTGGTAAGCGTTACTGGCAGGAAGCAGTGTAGATTTCCTGAGCCCACCCCGGATTATCAATAAACGGATTGCGATTACCCTGGCGTTCATAAATACGCTGGTTGCGGCGTTTCTCCCAGGCGTCCACCGGGTCCTGGTTATGCCATTGCAACAGCTGGCATAGCTTGCCCAGTTTGGGGTCGTTGGTTCCGGTGCCGGAATAATTGACGAGCTGCAAATTGGGCGTGCCGCTGTCATCGCCGCCTTCATAGCGCACGTCCATGTAGAAAATCATGCGCGCCACATCGCCTTTCACCGCATTTCTGGGTTCAAAGCTGTCAGCGTCCGTCTTGTTCTCCGGAGCCTCACTGATCGGGCTTCCGCCCAGATCGAAGTCTTTATTGCCGCGATCGCCATTAATGGAAACATCCGCCGGACGCAGGTGGTGGATGTCCGTATGCGCGTATTGGCTACTGCTGCTGAAACCATGACTCTTGGGCCATACATGCTCCCGGTTCCAGGCGTCGCCGGAATTGGACTGGCCGGCATTGTCGTCCTTGTCGATGGAGCGGCCGGAATACAACAACATCACATTCCCACTGTCGTCAGGGTCTTCATCCGTATACTTGAGGGCGTCCCAGACCTGGGAGTAACTCATTGCCGTGTGGTCACGCAGAATTCCATTGAGCGCAGACTTCAGCGCCGCCCCGGTTTTCCCCATCGCGGAAGAGTAATAACCGTCAACGTCGTCGTATCCATCATCGCCTCCGTTGTCGGCGCTGTAGCTCATCCGCAGGCTGAGCCCGCTGTAATCACTGTAACCGCTCACCATGACGTGATAATCCCCCGCGGCTGGGCCTTTAAATTCACAGGTTTCGTTGTTGCCCCCCGCATAGGGGCGACAGTCATAAACGGAGGAGGTCGGCGCCGCGCCGAAACGCACGAATAAGTCCGCATCGCCTTTGCCGCCATACTGCTCGAATTTAAGACTGACCGCGCCGGCGGGAACGCTGCCGACATAAAACGTCTGCGAGCCCGCCGCGCCCGCCAGTCCTGTCTTGGCCACGCCATTGACGAGCGTCGCCGTTGAGGAAGAATCGTCGCCAGGGCCTTGATCAGGTCCGCCGCATCCAGCGTCAAGATCGCCCACGCCCGGGTCGCCCGCTGTGGTGGCGACGACCCAGTCCTGTTGGGTGTCCGTGTCATCGCTGGCGAAGCGCATCAGAGACACATTCTGCGCACTCAAATACCACTGGGAGACCGCCCCTTCCCAGGCCACCATGTCCACTTCCTGAGACCCTTTCATCAGCTTGACGAAGTCCCCGGAATTGCCCAGGCTCAGAGACATCCCGGAAAGCGTCGGATTCATCCCGAACAGGCCCTGGAATCCAGTAGAGTTCTTCGCCACGCTGACGTAGGCGCCGGCGCCAATCACACCGCTCAACGGATAAGCGCCGCCGTTGTCCTGCAAACTGTAGTCCGCCAGATTGACGTTCTGGCAGGACGGATTGAATATCTCCACCCACTCTTGCGACGCATCGTTATCTGGCGCGTCGTACAGCACTTCACTGATCAGCAATTCCCCATGAGAAGACGGGCAGAGCATTTGCCCCATCGCCCCCAGCAGGATCATCCATAGGTTCTTATTCATTTAACTGGCTCCAGGTTAGTAATGCCGGGCGTACAACTGGAATACCCTACGTGGCCGCTATGACAGCTTATGGTTATTTTTATGACGATATTGATAGCCGGTTTTTGGACAGCAAAGAATAGGCCGTACAGGTGAAATGGTAGACGTTATATGGACTAAGACCGCTAAAACAGGGAGCTACAGATGAATTACGCGCATGTAAAATGTGCGCAGAGAGGCGCAAAGACGGGAATGAGAAAAAAGAAAGAGAGAATCAGGCGGAAGCGGCTTTACGGATGATCTCAGGATAACCAACAACCAACGCTTCGGGCTTATCCTGATAAAAGCCGCGCTCGCGCAGCATCTGATGCATACGCGGCAGGTTATAACCGGGAACAGTGGGCAAAGCGTGATGCTCACAGTGATAATTCACATAATGCGGCGCAAACAAGAGACGCTCCCACCAACGCGCCAGCGTGGTGCGCGTGGTGTCGCGCACGTCATCGGAGGACAACGCCGGCATGGCCCCATGCTCGGCGACCTGGCGCACGCGAATAATAAAGGGATACGTAAAGATATAGGCGACCCACCACAGCAGATAGACCTCCCAGTGGCCCAACGCCAGGCAAAGCCCCAAAAAGCCGCCGTGAACCAGCAGCAGATGGCTGAAATTACGCAGCGTGGTGCGACGCACCTCCGCCTTATCCGCCTGACGTGTCTGCACGCCCATGGATACCGCGTTGCCGGGTCTGCCGGTATTCACATACAGCAGCAGCGCCAACGCATTCTTCAGCCCGGACTGCCCGGTGAAGTCACGAAAAATCTTACGTCGCATACTGGTTTTACTGACCGGATAGCTGCGGATATTGCCCACGTCCGGATCTTCGTCCTCGCCAGTCTTAACGTGATGAATAAAGTGATATTTGCGATAGAAAGGCAACGGAACCAGCACCGGAACGCCAGCCAGCCAATGGCCCAACTGATCATTCAGCCACTGGCTGCGAAACCAGGATCGGTGCGAACAATCATGCAGCAGAATGCCCAGCGCCAATTGCCGGTTGGCGAGCACGACAAGCGCCAGAATCAGAGTGAAAACATTAGTATAGAGAGCAAAAAGCGCGCTCACACCGACGATCAGCCCCCAAGTAGTCACGAAGCCCATCATGCCCCGAAAATTGGAGCCCTGTCTTAGTTCTTGTTGTTCTTGTTTGGTGAGATAGCTGTCGAGTTTCATCGCTGTCGTCTAAAGTGTGAACGCAGATTCATACTATTAAGTTCGCCAACGTCAGAGAATGGCGTATTCTTCCAAACCATTGGCGAAAACGCTCAATAAATACTCATCCATAAAAAAACCGGTGTTGTTTCCAACCCCGGTTTTTTCGTTACCCTCAGATTATGCAATCGAAGCGTCAACTACCGATGCGGCCGCCGCCGGACTTATTGATCGCCACCACGGAAGGACGCGGCGGCAGATCGTTGCGGAAGTCAGGCCAACGGGTGGTAGGCTGATCGTAAGTACCTTCTTCCCCGGGGTGTTGCACCGAACAGAAGAAAGACTGATTGTCCGGGGTGAAGAAGGGTCCGCACAGCTCCGCCTGTAAGGGCGTACGCAGGAAGTGTTTGGTCAGCGCACGCGCTTCGCCGGACACCGCACAGGCCCATACGCCGTCAGCGACGCCGTCTTTGTAGGCGCCGTCAGTGGCGATCCAAAGGTTGCCGTGATTGTCGAAAGCGCAGTTGTCCGGGTCGGCGAACCAGCCGTTGGCGGAAATATCCGGGTGATATTTAGCGCCTTCCGTCTGCGGATTGCCGGCGACAATGAACATATCCCACATAAAGCGATCGGCAGTATGGTCGCCATCCGGCGGCGTCATTTCGATGATATGGCCGGACTGGTTCTTGGCGCGCGGATTGGCGGCGTTGGTGTCGTCTTCCTTACGCTTGCTATTGTTAGTCAGCATCACAAACACTGAACCGGTTTGCGGGTTCACCTCCACATCTTCGGGGCGATCCATGCGGGTGGCGCCGAGCAGATCCGCCGCCTTACGCACGTCAATCATGACATCGCCCTGATTACGGAATCCGTTGGCCGCGGTCAGAGGACCCTGGCCGAATACCAGCGGACGCCAGGTCACCAGACCGCCGTCCGTGAATTCCGCCACATATAAAGTTCCTTCCTCCAGCAGGCGCATGTTAGCGGCGCGATTGCCGGGATCGTATTTGTTCTTGCTCACGAACTTGTAGACATACTCGAAGCGTTGATCGTCGCCGGTGTAGGCCACCACTCGATTGTCCTTGTTCACAAAGACATTGCAGCCTTCATGTTTGCAACGGCCCAAAGCGGTGCGCTTTTGCGGCTTGGAGTCAGGATCGAACGGATCGATCTCCACCACCCAGCCCACATGCAGCGGCTCGTTGGGGCTTTTCGCCAGATTCCAGCGATCATAAAAGTTAGCCCAGGCGTACTCATGTTCGCCGGACAAGCCGAATCGCTTATAGTTTTCCGCTTCTTTGGTTGTGCTGGGATCGCCTTTGAAATAATTCTGCACGTTTTCTTCAGCGGTCAATACCGTGCCCCAGGGCGTCACGCCGCCAGCACAGTTGCCGTAGGTGCCCAGGGTTCTCACGCCATCCTGAGAAATTGCGGTGCGCAAACGGTCGCTGCCGGCGGCGGGACCTGTCATACGCATTTCCGTTACCGGAGTAATGCGACGGTTGTATTTTGAGCCTTGAACCACCGCCCACTTGCCGTCGGTTTTCTTGATTTCGATGATGCTGAGGCCATGCGCCATCATGTCGATATCCGCCTGCGCCTTGCTCATCTGGTCAGTCTTCGGCGAACCGGGGAACATTAGCTCAGAGATAGTGTATTCGTGGTTCACAGCCAGCAGGCCGTGATCCGAATTGTCGGAGCCCAACGGCAATGACAGGAAACCAACGAAGTCGTTGTTGTAACCAAACTGTTTGGATTGCGCTAGCGCGCTCTGGTTACGAGGATCAAACGCCGGCGCATCCGCTAACACTTTATCGCCCCAGCGGATCAGGATGTCGTGCTCATAACCGGGCGCCACGTGGAATGTTTCATCCTGGCCGTGAGGCAGCTCCGTGAAAGTCAGCTCACCCTTGTCCGAGCCGGCCATGATGGCGCTGCAACCAGTCAGAGAAACGCCTGAAGCCGCCGCGCCCGCGGCGAAACCGCGCAGTACGCTGCGACGGGAAGTCCGCGCCTGCAGGATGTCAAAGAAGCTCCGGCCCTGCTCAGGACTGGAGGGAATGTCATCAGAGTCTTTTATTTCCCAACCATATTGAGGATGTTGTACAGTCATTTTTTATACCTTAACAGCGTTGATCCGACAGCACTTTTACTGCAAGTAAATGACAGTTTCGTGAACTGCGCGATTACGGCTAAAGATTTTCGTTAGGAAAGCAGTACCCCAGAACAAGCATGCGCCTGCACGGCGACAAGTCGCGGTTCAACAGCTGATCAATAAGAAAAGGAGCTTTCCATGGAACAGAAGTTCATCCGGCTTTACGACGAATACACGCACTCCACCATGAGTCGCAGAACCTTCATGGAGCGCCTGACCAGACTGGCCGGCGGGACCACTGCGGCCATGGCGCTTCTGCCCCTGCTGGAAAACAACTACGCACGAGCGGAAACCATCGCCAAAGACGACGCGCGCAACAGCAGCGAATATGTTGAATACCCAGGCGGCGAAAGCGCCATCCGCGCTTATCTCGCCACACCCAAAGACACAACCGCATCGCTGCGCGGCGTGGTGATTATTCATGAGAATAAAGGTCTGCATCCTCACATTGAAGACGTGGCGAGACGGGCGGCGCTGGCGGGCTTCATCGCCCTTGCTCCGGATGGATTGTCCACTCTCGGAGGCACGCCGGACGATCAGGACAAAGCCCGCGGAATGATTGCGCAGTTGGACGGCGACAAGGCTCGCCGCGACTTTGAAGCGGCGGTCTCCTTCGTCAAAAAGCGCGAGGACTGTAATGGCAAAGTGGGCTGCGTCGGTTTCTGCTGGGGCGGAGCCATGGCTAACCAGTTGGCGGCTCACTCTCAGGATCTCGGCGCCGCTGTGGCCTTTTACGGCAGGCAGGCAAGCGCCGCTGACGCAGCCAGGATCAAAATCCCGCTACAACTCCACTATGCGGGGTTGGATGACCGCATTAATCAGGGCATTCCCGACTACCGTAAAGCCTTGGACGCCGCTGGCGCGCGCTACGAACTGCACATGTACGAAGGCGTCAATCACGCCTTTCACAATGACGCCAACGCCGCCCGCTATGACGCGAAAGCCGCTCAATTAGCCTGGGAGCGCACCATCGCCTTCCTTAAGCAGGCATTGGTCTGACGCTTACTCCGCGCCACGTTCCGCTTCCGACTCAGGCGCTTTCTCAGCGCCTTCCCGAGGCGGGACCGGCGCGAAGTAACCCACCAGCAGCAACACTACGCCAACACTGATAAAGGCCACGATACGGGCCACAGTGCCCGTACCGGAAAGATCGAACAGGAACAGTTTGGCGACTACCGCCACCATCAAGCCGCCGCCGACCATCCACACCGAGCGATGCAACCTGCGCGCGCCGACCAGCATGCACAACATACCCGCAATGCTCCACAGCAGACTCATGCCGCTCTGCACCACAATGGACGACACCATATCATCGAAGCGGTAAGGTATCGCCAGACTGAAATGGAAAGCGCGAAACAGGGCCGCATTGAGCCACAGGAAGCAAAACGCCGCCACTACGCCATAAGCAGCCACTCTCTGTTGCAGCGCATCCAGCGCGCCATGGCGGCGCACTTCCGACCAGAGCACCCACAACGCCAGCAGATTGACCAGATCAAGCGGATTCAACAGCGCCAACCCCTTGTCCGCCGGCGCAACCATATTGCTCCACAGCAGCCACAAGCCAACACTCGCCAGCAAGGCGCGTGGCAGCCATTGCAACAGTTCACGCGGGTAGCGGGCGAAGGGCCAGATGGCGGTCAGCGCGCGCCGCAAAAGCAGCAACGCAAGGGCCGGAATCAATCCCCACACCGCCTGCCCGGTCATGGTTTCGGGGTCAAATGCGCCAGTGATTTCAAAATGAATCTGCCAGGTGACCGCAAACACCAGAGCGAATAACATCACACAGTGAAACAGGCCAATTGGCGCATGGACACGGTCCTGCATCAAACGCAGATATCCGAAATGCGCCGCCCAGGCCACAGGGAACGCCAGCCAACCGACATTGGCGTACAGCGCCTGGTATTCCACCACGTAGACGAACAATACATACAGTATCGCCGGCGCCAGCAGTAACGCCGGATACGCCGCCATCGCCCATTTAAAACGCATGAACGAAAGCGCAAAAACGCCGATAAAAAACGTATAGAACAGCAGAAACGCCGCCGGCTCCAGCGCTGACGAATATTGCTCAATGGCCTCGGACCCGCCCGCCAGCGACCCTAACGCCACCGCCACGCCCAACACCAGCGCATTGACCATTTCCGCCGGCGCAAAATACCGGCTCTGCTCGCCGCGCCAGGCGAATATTCCCGCCCATAACGCATACGCCACCAATACCATGGACGCCAGGAAGTCCGCGTTCAGCCACGCGATAGCCTGTGCGTCTACTTGATAGTGAGTAAAGAGGTAAACCAGGCCAATGACAAAGCTCGCCATCGCCAGCCAGGGCAAATGCGGTGAACGCCATCTTCCCGCAAAAAACTGGCAGGACATCGCTGTCAACACCGTGAACAGACTGCCAGCTATCGGCAGGTGCGTATCAGCGATGTGGCGATGAATCTCAAATAAACCGCCCGCCATCCACCATGCATAAGCCCACAGAGACAGAATAATCGGCGCCCACTGTACTTCCTGACGCAACAGGCGATCCTGGTAACGCGTCGCGATGCGAGCGGCGAGACCGCCTGCGATGGTCACCAGCAGAGTACCAATAAAGTCGGCGTTCAACACAAACCATTGTGGTTCCTGGGATGGCGGCTCAGTGAGATACATCGCGCCGCCAAACAGCATCAATCCCAGTCCGGAAAAACGCGGCAACAGCCGCTGCTGGCGCGCGCCCACCCAAAACAGGGCCACACCCTCTACCGCCCACAGTGCAGACGTAACGCGGCCGTCAAAGGCGAGAGGAATCGCCAGAGTGAGAAACGCCACCGTCAGCGCCAGGTAACATTCGTACAACAGGCGCATCTGAGGCCGCGCGCGCACCAGCAAACTCAGGGTCAGATAGAAAATACCCACGCCTGCGCTGCTCCAGGCCATAGCGTATTGCGTGTCTTTAACCATCAACGATTGCAGGGCGATAAATACCGTAGGCGTACCGAACACCAGAGTTCCATCCACCAGCCCCTTCAAATTGGGGGGCTGACGCAAGGCGAACAGCAGGGCGATCAAGCTATACATCACCGCGAAAGCGATCAGGAAAGGCTCGGTGGAATGGAAAAACATGGGGGTGTAATACTGCGCTCCCCAAATCATGCCAACGCCGAAGGTGAAAACAAATCCCAGCCAGTTCAACGTGCGCCAGGACTTAAACCAGGCGATGGCGGTAACGCCCAGATTGAGAATCAAGTAGTAGGTGAACAGCTCCACATGTGAGCCCTGCCCGGTGGAAGCAAGAATAGGCGCCGCGAAACCGCCAATGACGCTGACCGCCGCCAGCGCCGGCGCATTTTGCAAGACGGCGATCAATACGCCGCAACAAACTACCGCCACCATCAAGGAAAAGCTGGTCAGCGAAGACAGTAAGCCATGCAGGCGGAAAGCGGCGAAGATAGTGATGTACAAAAGGCCAATCGCGCCGCCTTGCATAATGAGGCCATAGCCCTGGTTTTTGCGACGCAAGCGCCAGCCGATGGCGAACATGGCGGCGGCCCCCGCCGCTACCCCCAGATAACGCAGCTCCAGAGGAATAACCACTTTTTGCGACGCGTACTTCAATAGAAACGCCACGCCGAAAAACAGGATAATCACACCCACTCGCACGACAATATTGCCGCCGGTGAAATAGTTGGTCACCCAGGCGACCAGCTTATCCGCCACATTGGGAGCCGCCGGCTCAGCAGGCGTGGGACGTGGGGGGGCAGGTTGAGCAACCTCAACGGGCGACGCCGGCGCAACAACGGGTTCTTCCTGCGCAGATTCAGTTTCAGTCACAGGTGATGGAGTAACGGACGCCTGCTCTATCGCGACGTCTCGCACTGGAGGCTCTAAATCAAGTTGCAGGTCACTGATATCAAGGGAAACGTCTTCCTCTTTTTCTTTGACCTCATCCAACGTCTTCACGTTTTCCGACACAATGGTCGGGACCGCCGTCATAGGCTGCGATGAGGCCGCTGTTTCCATGTTTGAGACAAGAGGGGTATCCACCGTTGGCGGAGGTGCGGCGACAGATTCTGAACGCGCCTTTTCAAATGCGCTGACTTTTTTCTCCAGCTTTTGCACTTTCATCTGCAGGCGATGAAAGCTGGCCGCCAAAGCGCCCAACGCAGCGCCCATCAGCGCACCGCCAAAGGACTGCAAAGCGGCTCCGCCAACCGCGGCGCCGACTATTAGAAGAATAAGTATGTCCATGCTGACCACGCACCTTGAATAGTTTTACGAGCAAAGCTGAAATCGCCTATTTGAACTCACCATCCGCGCGCCGCATCTACGCCGGCAAATAGCGCAAAGCAACGTTTTTTTCTTTTACATCAATTATTAACGGTAGAGCTGATTTCAGCCATCTCTCAACATGTAGGAGCGTTAAAAAAAGCGGAAGCTGAAACTGGGAAGTGTTGGAATCCGCCATGCAAGGTATCGGTTTTCAATACCTGCATGGCGATTCCAATAGGGTGGTTAGGGTTTTAACGCACCTGATAGGAAGGAAGCTGCAATGGCTCTTCATTTAACGCCGCAAGTTGCTCCCGTAATTCCAGTATGTGGTCTCCCCAATAACGCGCGGAGTTGAACCAGGGGAAATTACGGGGAAACGCGGGGTCGCTCCAACGACTGGCCAGCCAAGCGCAGTAGTTCAGCATACGCAAGGTGCGCAGCGCCTCCACCAACCGTAATTCTGAGGGACGAAAATCATAAAACTCATTATAGCCCTCGACGATTTCCACTAGCTGCGCGGTGCGGTTGGGGCGGTCGCCGGACAGCAGCATCCATAGATCCTGTATGGCCGGCGCCATGCGAGTGTCGTCGAAATCCACAAAATGCGCCGCGTCGTCACGCCACAGCATGTTGCCTACGTGGCAATCGCCATGAGTGCGGATATAAACATAATCACCGCCATCGCCGATGATCTCCTCTAACGCCTGCAGCAGATCGCGAGTCAAAGAGTCATAGGAAGTGCGTAATTCACTGGGAACGAACTGCTCTTGCACCAGGGCTACCGCGTCACGGCCGTAGCTTTGCGTGTCGATGCGCGGGCGATGCTGGAAAGGCTTTACCGCTCCCACCGCATGAATACGAGCCAGCAGGCGGCCCAAGGTCAACAGACTGTCGAAGTTATCCAGCTCCGGCGCGTGACCGCCCTTGCGGGGAAACAGCGAAAAGTGAAATTCTCCCGCCTGCGGCAACGTTCCCCCATCATTCAGCCGAAGCGGCGCCACCACAGGCAGTTCCGCCTCCACCAGCTCGTAACAGAACTCATGTTCTTCGAGGATCTGCTCCCGGCTCCAGCGATTAGGCCGGTAGAATTTGGCGATAAGGGGCTCAGCGCCTTCGACGCCAACCTGATAGACGCGGTTCTCGTAGCTGTTGAGAGCGAAAATGCGCCCGTCGCATAAATAGCCCTGACTCTCGACGGCGTCCATGATGAATTCGGGGGTTAAGGCATCGAAAGGATGTGTGTTCGGCGCAGTCATGTTGAGGTCCTGTATCCAAGTGCGCCCAACATAACAGATCTGAACCGGTTCAGCGATAGTGGAGCTTACCCACCAAGCCCCCGGCGGCGGCCTTAGCGCGGGGGCCCGGAAGTCAGCCTGAGATGATGCGCCAGACGCTTTTCCGCAATGTAGGGAAAGCCATTATTGAAGTCCACGGACCATGCCAGGGTCCTGGCTTTTTCCACTTCCGTCGAAGTCCAGTAATTGCCGGAAACAGTGTTGGGAAAGAAGTCCGTATCAATATCCGGATAATAGCGAGTGGGGTGCTCCAGCGTTCGCAGCTCCGCCGCTTCCGGCATACGCCAATCAGCTGTTCCACACAGATGGGTTTCCCTTACTTCCCGCACATACGCCGCGGTATCGCACTCAGAATACAGACACAGACCACGGTTATAGACGCTGCCACCCGGTGGTGATGCGTCCGGCTCTGCTTCCGGGCCCGGCAGATCGCCATCACGCGCCCAGGAATAAGTATGTTCGGCGTCCTGCAGGCCGCCGTCAGTTCGCTTGACCTCCCACAGTAACCTTGTGCTTCGATCAAACACACAGGACCAGTCATTCGCCGCCATTGACAGCTCCGCGCCGCTGGCGTCGATTTTTACAAACCTCGGCGCGTCCTCTTCCTGCTCAGCGATCTGATCCTGCTCTCCCGAGCCGCTTATAATTTTTGGTAGTTGCGGAGACTCCTGTTCCAATGCTCCCCCCTCCTCCTGCAGTGGCCTCTCCGGCGTATTGAATATGTACAATAACGCGGCGATCAAAGCCGCCAGCAGCAGAATCGCGCACAGCACTTCCAGAAATGTGGCCCAAGCAACAGATCGACGCATGGCAGGCTCAACTCACTATTAGAAAGCAGATGATTCGGCCCTGAGGATAGCTTATTAACCAATTTATCAACATGGCAATGAAATTGGCATGTTGATAATCAGGCGCATGGACGCGCCTGCCCGGCCGCTAGCCGTGGGAGACAAAGGTCTGACCTGTGCAGGCCCTGTCGTTGCAGACAAATAGAAGGAAGCTATTCGTCTGCCTGATTATATTCGTCTGCCTGATTAATAGTATGGATGCTCAGGAAAAGAACGCCCCTTATCTATCATATTTTATTCATTTAGCGGGGCTATGCTTTCCCACACATGCGTGGCGAAGCTGAAACAATAGGGCTCCCAATCTGGAACCTTTTGTTACAGTTCTGTCATATTTTTGTCATAAATAATTAATAGCATCTACGCTCCTTTCCAACCTGACACACTGTTCTTTTCAAATGAATGATAAAAAAATTATGCGCGCACGTCGGTTCACTGCTTTTGTCAGCCTGGCGCTAATCTTCGCCAGCCTGCGTGTTTATGCGTTAGACCCCTTCAGTCAGGAAGACGTCCCCACAAAAGGATATTTATTCGAAGTTCATGGCTCCAACACCATTGGCGCCGCGCTGGCGCCAGCTTTGGTAAAACGCTACTTAGAGGAGCGCGGAACGCAAAATGTCACGGTGAAAAGCGCCGGCAAAGAAAATGAAGCCGTCGTCAGCGGAACCGTACAAGGCAAGACCATGGCGGTCAAAGTCGCCGCTCATGGCTCCAGCACCGGCTATAAGACATTGAAGTCCAGAGAAGCGGATGTCTGGGCGTCATCCCGTCCCGTCAAAGACTCTGAAGCACAGGAGCACAAAGCGCGCGCTGACCTGAAAGCGCTGGAATCAGAGCATGTTATCGCCGTTGACGGTCTCGCCATACTCGTGCATCCGCGCAATCCGGTGAAATCCCTCACCACCACTCAGGTAGCGGAGTTGTTTTCCGGCAAAATCAGCAACTGGAAACAGATCGGCGGGCCGGATATGGCGGTCTCCGTTTACGCACGGGATGAGCGTTCCGGAACTTGGGATACCTTCTCCAGTCTGGTGCTGAGCAAAGACTACAAATTGGTGAAGACCGCCAAGCGTTATGAGTCCAATGACCAGTTATCCGATGATGTCAGTAAGGATCGCGGAGCCATAGGCTTCAGCGGTTTCGCTTCCGTTCGTAGTAGCAAAGCTCTGGCGATAGCGGAAGCAGGCAGCCCAGCCATCACCCCGGACCAACTCAGCCTGGCCACGGAAGATTACCCGCTGGCGCGGCGTTTGTTCTTCTACACCAGCGGCCGTCCGGATAAATCCGCCATTGACGAATTTATCCACTTCACTCACTCCGCTACGGGACAAAACATTGTTGCAGAAAGCGGCTTTGTTTCTCAGAACATTGTGGAAGTCGAGCCTACGCTGGATAACAGCGTCCCGGAATCTTTCCGCCAGTTAACCCGTCAATACAATCGGTTGACGGTGAACTTCCGCTTCGCCGCTGGACGCAGCAAGCTCGATAACAAAGCCCACCGCGATCTGGAACGTTTATTGGCGTATTTGCGCGAAAGCGGTCGCTCGTCAACGGATTTGATGCTGATTGGTTTCGCAGACAAAAGCGGAGATGAACTGCGTTCGCAAATGGTGTCTGAGCTACGCGCGACCGCAGTCAATCGGGCGTTGAAAGAGCGCGGTGCAGAGGTGAAAGCCATTACTGGCTATGGTCAGTACATGACTGTCGGCGCCACCGGCGGCGAGCATGGCGCGAGCCGTAATGGGCGGGTAGAAGTCTGGGTGCGCAAAGACGCGAAGTAATCGCCAATCGCCGCTGGGTTCACTCGCGGCGATCCTGTCCTTTTAGATCGATTTACGCGCTTTGGAAATAAACTGGGTGCGTTCCGATTCGTCTGGAATGCTGTTGGCCAAATCCTTGAACAGCGTCTCCATATCCGATGAGCTTTTCACCGATTTACGCACCAGCCGCGACGCTAAAGGGCCAACATGATGCGCCAGCAACTGGGTCAGCTTCTGCAGGGTCTCTCCACTCAGCGTTAGCGGACCAGCGCCGGGCTTGATGGACGTACGCGACCCAATGGTGGTGATGCGCGATGCGCCGCTGCCAGTGGTTTCGCTGGGCATAGAGCGAATGCCGGTGCGATTCAGCGTATTGAGGAAATTTCGACGCTCCGCCTCATTAGGAATATGACGGGAAAGCTTCTCAATCATCTCCTGCAAAGTCGCAGATGACGCGGCGGCGTTACGAATCATATGATGCGCCACCGGCCCAAGGAATGGCGCCAGCGTCTGACTCAGGATCAAAGAGACTTCCGGCGACAACGCAATTTGTGAGCTTGAAGTCGAACTGTATGTAGAAGGTTGATCCGACTGACGCCCGGCGAAAGTGACCTTGCTTTGGATCACCGTGGCGGCGAGATCGTTAAGGTCCGGTACATACACTTGATTAGGCGCCAGCAACGTCTTCAAGGCGATGGCGAATTCCTGCCCGGTTTCATAACGGTCTTTTGGATCTGCGGTCAATGCTTTCGCCAGCAAACCAGCGAAGGCGCGATCCAATTGCACCGGCAGCGTAGGGCTGTCAGCGATGAATTGCAGGATCTCTTTTTCCGTCCAGGGCAGACCGCCCTTTTGCGGACGTTTACCGGCGATTAATTCCAGCAGTACGATGCCAGCGGAAAACAAGTCGCTGCGCCCATCAACACGGTCGCCGCGCAGGGCTTCCGGAGACATGTAACTGGGCGTGCCGATCACGTCGCCGACATTGGTCAGCTCGGAGGTATCCAGTTTTGCGACGCCGAAATCCGTCACTTTCACATGACCGGACTCCAGCAAAAGAATATTGGCGGGTTTAACGTCGCGGTGCACCACCCCTTTCAAGTGGGCGTAATCCAGAGCTTCCAGCACCTGAATAGCCAGATCGCCAATCTGGCGCACGGAGAGCTGCATGCTTTCCCGTAAAAAGGAGCGCAAATCTATGCCGTCGACGAACTCCATCACCATATAGGGCGAGTTTTTAAAGACGCCGAAATCAAAGACGGTAACGATATTGGTGTGCAGACAGCGGGCCGCCGCCTGGGCTTCCTGACGGAAACGGGCTAACAGGCCTCCATCAGTTTGGTCCACCATCAGGTGGGCGTGCAGCATTTTGATAGCGACCGGGCGATCAATATCCGGATCATGACCTTTGTACACCACGCCCATTGCGCCCTGGCCGATGGTGGTCTCAACGCTGTATTTTCCGATTACGTCAAATGGTGGTTTCGTCGACATAGTTCTTACGTACTGAGCAAAGCAAACCGCCACGCCGCTGATGAGCGGGCGCCGACAGCCGTCTTCCGTGTAACATCCGATTTAACCCGACTGCGCACAGAGCAGTGCGGCGTATCCCCAAAAGTCCTTCAGTATAGGTAAGCTTACTCTACGCTTACTCGAACCATACAAACCAATTCGTTGATTTTTGTAAGTTTGAGAAGAGGTCCCGGACTTGACTTACAGTGCGGCCAATATAACGCGAACCTTGATGCTATCGCCATAGCGGCCACTTAAAAGGTTGTAATCAAAACGCGCCCGGCACTGGCGTCGGGCGCGTCGGCGTCATGCCTGAGCAGGATATTTTATGCTCAAGGCTCGCCAGTTTCGTCTAACAATCTGACAGCGTTAGCCAAACTGCGGTGCATGCGGTTAAAGGACTGCGTCAGAGAAGAAATCTCATCGTTGCCTTTCACCGGCATTTCCTCCGCCTCAAGGGCGCCCAGACTGACCTCGTTGGCTTTATCGGACAACTTCTTGACCGGTCGGATAACCACGAAGTCCAGCATGACGTTCAGCAACACTGCAATAACCAGGAACACGCCCACCAGCAAGCCAATGAACAGTTTGAAGGTTTCGTCCGCCCGCTGCAGCGGCAGCGACATGGGCACCGATACGATCTGGGCGCCGACCACTTCATCCTGCTTCCAGCCAAAACCGTTAGAACTGCCATACATGTCGATCATTGTCTGCGGCGCCGCGCTGGGCGTGCTATGGCAGGCCAGACAATTCGGATCGGTGATCTTGATCGGGCGGCTCATGTACAGTGAGGGGCCTGTCGGCGTTGGCCGGGTGCCGACCAGCTCTGTCGCGCCATCGTTGTTGCGGAAGTGATTAATGATGTCCGCTTCCCAATCTGAAGCGCGATCCGCCGGGTTGGTTGGGTTTAATGTGGCTTCCCGATAGCTGTATTCAGGGTATTCCTTTTGCAGCTTGCCGATATAACGGTGCGCAGCGTATGCCGGCACGGTCTGCGGCAAAAACTGGCGTTTCTGCTGCAGCGCCAGCAGTGGGCGAACTTCATCAACGGTATAGCCACGAACGGCGAACGCGCTCTGCATCATGATCCGGGCGCTGTCGAGCACTTCTTCCCGCGCATTTTCCTGCAACAGTTTATAAACCAGGAAAGCCGCCAGAGCGATGCCCGCGCAAGAAGCCAAACCCAGTACAAGGTTAAATTTAAGTCTTAAGGTCATCCCCGAAACATCCTTCAGCTATGATTTACTTTATTATCAGGCTGGGCGGTCGTTGCAATTACCTTTGGCGCCGCCGCTCGTCCCGTATCTGGTCTTCGAATTACAGATTTTTGCAGTTGAGAAAAACTGGAATCGCCTGCTTCAATACCGACGCTGGTATTACCGCTTGCTGGATTTGGGTTTGCGGCCAGCTGGGCCAGAAACCTAATTTAACCGTCAGTTTGCTGGCGTTTAGCAGAGCGCGGCTATGATCCCCTTTTATCCGTGCGTTTGTGTCCTGAAACACTTCATTAAAGTCCAGGACTTTCTGTTCCGCTAATTGCAGCCCAACGCCTGGATAGGTCAGGTCGACATTCGACCTTGTGTAAACATTGACCTCTTTGGCCAACACCTCAATCCACACGCTGGAATTCTCATAGCCGTCGAAGATCGGATGACGCTCCGAGCGCAGTCGGCATACGCCGATGTGCGCGCTATCCCAATCCTTCTCCAACATCCAGCCGCCAAAATCATAGGGCAACATGCTACTGGTAATCTGTAGTCCTGATGTTTCTTTTGGTTGCGACAGCATAGCGGTCTCAACGACAGGTTTGGTCTCTGCGCTGGCTGCAGGCGCTTCTTTTTTCGTGGGCTCTTTATTTACGCTTTCTTTTGTCGTCGCCAACCTGGTTTGCGGCTTCTCCGCTTCTTTCTTTTTCGCGGAAGCGCCGTTTGAGGAGCTGGTAGTTTTTTTGGTCGCCGTTTTTTCCTTTACGGTCTTTTTAGCGGCGGGCGTGGCGCTTTTCTGTTTTGCATTCGGTGTGGTTTTCTGCGTACTGTCCCCTGCGCCTGCCTGATCAGCGCTGTCGACATTTTCCATTGTCGCAGATCCCGTTTCCGATGTTGCGTCGGTCACAACGGGCGTGATTCCTGTTTGCGAAGCCGTCGCATTTGTCGATTCAGGAGTAGTAGAGGCAGCGGTAGCGTATTGCTTGTCTTCCGTCGTGGCGCCGGAATCCGTCGAGGGTTTAAGCGACGACATGTTACAGCCACTGAGAGCGACCGCTCCCGCCAAAAGCAGATTACGCGGTATAGAGAAGCACAAGTCCTTCGCAGACAACTTATTTTTCATTTCTAGCCCTAGCACATTCATCCAGATAGTTATTCGAGATTCCATAATTGGCGCATCCGACCGCGTTAAGCGGCGCAGGCCGAGCTGCTAATCATGGCAATTGCCCGCGTTGGCTTCAATGCCTATTTTGTCAGTCATGAGAGTTTGTTGCGAAACGCCCTCCTCATTTCACCCACCCCCAAATGAAAGGAATCTCCCTGATCGAACACGCGGCGCACGTCCCACTAGGCTGCGAGGACGCGCGGTATGTTACGAAGCGACAGTATAACGCGGCGGGAATATGAATGCTTTCAAGTATTTATCAGCACAATCCGCAAGCTCAGACAGCGTAGGCGGTATTCAGATACTTGAGAATGTCGGCGGATTCAAACATTCCCGCGCCTTCTCCACGATTCGGATCAACCAGAAACGGCGCCTGCACCCGTCCATGCTCCTTGAGAAAAACCTCTCTTTTACTTCCCGGCACTGGCCTGTATTCACCCAAGTGCAGCCGCTGCAAAGCCGGTCCCAAATCCGCCCTCTGCTGTTTGCTCAAATTGATCAGACGATAGGGCAGCTCCAGCTCACACAGGCGTTCGCGCACTAATCGCGAATAGGGACTGGACTCAAAGCTGTACAGCGCCAGGGGCTTCCTCGGGGCACTCGACGGAGCCGCCTTCAGTCCTTTGCCCGCCCGCACCAGCGTGGCCAGCCTTGAGCCGGTCAGGTTGATGAAGGACTCCTTCAGCGCGGCTGGAGGCTCCTTGGCGCGATATTGACGAAACAGATAAATGATTATGTCCTGGGCGCCAGCGATTTTTTCATCCGTGTTAGGATCGTAGAGAAATGGGACCGTCTCGCTCCCGGAAAGTTCCTGCAAACGCTGGCGGTGTCTGACGCCGCCTTGCGGAACCGGATAGATCAGGGCGTCGAGGTTTAACTCCGTCAGCGCTTCCCGCACCAGGCGACAATGGGGACAGCCCTCACGATCAAATAGCTCCGGCGCTTTTTCAGGTTGCACCGTTTTCCGACTGCCCATAGTGCCCCGCCAGCGCCGCAGGGTGGACGCCAACGTGGAGCCGAACACATCAATGTTGTGGGAACTGAACATGGCGAACGCCTCGCAATGACCAAAGGTCAGTTATTCTAGGCCCGCTTTTTTCACCGGTTCAAGTGGCTCTCGCAATCTCTATGAAGGTGCGTGTCGTAAACACTATTAATCAGGCTGCCAAATAGCTTCCTTCTATTTGCGACGACAGAGCCGGCATAAGTCAGGCCCTGTCTCCCGCTGCTAGCCGTCGGAATAGACTTCCCACGGCTCCTTGACGCACAATCAGTCAGTCCTGACTAACAAGGAAAACAGTCATGTCCAAACTATTAAAACCCACGCTATTGAGTCTTCTACTTTGCCAGAGCGCCTCAGCGCTGGCGGGATGCCCCGCCTTACTGGACGGCGAGGTCAAGAAGCTGCACTCCAGCCAGACCATCAATTTATGTGAGCGCTTCGCCGGCAAACCACTGGTTATCGTCAATACCGCCAGTTATTGCGGTTTCACGCCTCAGTTCGAAGGCCTGGAGGCGATGTATAAACGTTATCAGGAGCAGGGACTGGAAGTCATCGGCATGCCGTCGGATGACTTCAACCAGGAAGATGATGACGCAGGAAAAACCGCTGAAGTATGCTTCGTCAATTACGGCGTGACTTTCACTATGACGGACGCTCACCCTGTAAAAGGCCCCAACGCCCATCCTCTGTTCCGGAATCTCGCAGAGCAGACCGGGCAACCGCCGCAATGGAATTTTCACAAATATGTGATAGACAAAGAAGGTCGCGTAGTCGCAGCGTTTCCCAGTCGCACCACACCGGAAGATCCAGACTTCGTCGCGGCGGTGGAAAGCGCGCTCTGAGGCTGATCCGTCCGAGCTTTACCCGGACGTCGCAGCGGGCTATGTTTAGCCGTAAAGGGCCGCTTATTAATCAGACAGACAAATAGCTTCCTTTTATTTGTCTGCAACGACAGGGCCGGCACAGCTCAGGCCCTGTCTATCGCGGCTCTTAACAGTCCGGCTTCAGCCGGTGAACGCACAGCGATACATAAACTGAGGAAAGCTCGTGACTCATATTGTCGTGCTCAGCGGCGCTGGCGTCAGCGCCGAAAGTGGTCTGCCTACATTCCGGGACGCAGGCGGGCTGTGGAATCAATACAGCATACATGATCTGGCGTCTCCCGGCGGCTGGGAACGCAACCCGCAATTGGTGCTGGAGTTTTACAACACCCGTCGCCAACTGGCCAGGGAAGCCCAGCCCAATGCCGCGCACATGGCCCTCGCCGCGCTGGAGTCGCAACATCGCGTCACCATCGTTACGCAAAACATCGACGACTTGCACGAGCGCGCAGGGTCCAGCAATGTTGTACACCTGCACGGTGAAATCATGAAAGCGCGCAGCAGTGTCGATGAACGTTATCTGGTTGATCTCGATGACCGTGATATTGCGCTGGGCGATCTATGTCCTCAAGGCAAACAAATGCGACCGCATGTGGTCTGGTTCGGAGAAATGGTCCCGATGCTGGAGACCGCTGCGGATATCGTCGCCACGGCGGACGTTCTATTGGTGGTGGGCACCTCTCTGCAGGTCTATCCCGCCGCGGGATTGGCGTACGCCGCGCCGCCCGGTTGTCCAATAACGGTGATCGATCCCGGCGAAGATGTGAAAGTCAAAGGCGCCACGATTATCCGTAAAACCGCCTGCGCCGGCGTACCTGAATGGATCGCATCTCTTAAGCTATAGATTTTTCAGGGAAAAACAGACGTAGGTCAAAATACCTTCCCTGTCTGACGATACTATGGAATACGCTGGGTGGCGTTGCGACCTGCGTTCGCCGCTCAGCGTCATCAACCCAATCGGGAAATCTCGCACGCGCCGACGGGACGAAGCATGGATAACAATAACGCAGCGCTCATCAAGCAAGCCTGCGCCGACTATGATAACGATCCGCGCCGGATGATGGATATCCTGTGGCAAGTGCAGGACAAGCTGCGCTGCATCGATGGCGAGGCGATGTCGCTGATCGCCTCGCTTACCGGCACCTACCGGGTGGAAGTGGAAGGCGTCGTCAGTTTCTATGCCTTTTTTTCCGACAAACGCAAAGGCGATATCACCATTCGCTTGTGCGATGACATCGTCGACCGTCATGCCGGCGCACAGGCGGTGGCCGAGGCGTTTTCCGACGCTCTCGGAATCCAGCCGGGCGCAACCAGCGCCGACGGCGCATTTTCCCTGGAACTTACGCCCTGCATCGGCATGTGCGATCAGGCCCCTGCGGCATTGATCAACGACGTTGTTGTCACCCGTCTGACGCCAGCCAAAGTCAAAAGCATCCTGCGAACCCTGCGCAAGACCAAAGACCCGCAAACGCTGATCGGCAAGACCGGCGATGGCGCTAACAGCCACCCTTTGGTCCAGGCCATGGTGCGCAATAATATTCGCCAGCCCGGACCGGTTCTTTTGACCGACGCCGATCCAGAACAGGGCCTACGCGCCGCTTTGCAATTATCTCCGCAAGAGGTGATCGCCCAGGTCGAAGAGTCGCTGCTGCGCGGACGCGGCGGCGCCGGGTTTCCTACAGGCAGAAAATGGCGGCTGGCGGCGAATACTCCCGCCGAAGAACGTTACGTCATCTGTAACGCGGATGAAGGCGAACCCGGCACGTTCAAGGATCGCGTGTTGCTGACCGAAAAACCTGATTTGCTGTTCGCCGGTATGACAATCGCCGCCTACGCGGTGGGCGCACGCCACGGCATTCTCTATCTGCGCGGCGAATACCGCTATCTGCGCGCCTATCTGGAAGAGATACTGCAACGTCGCCGGGAACAGAATTTACTGGGCTCGGGCATTCTCGGACGAGAGGATTTTACTTTCGATATTCGGATTCAGATGGGCGCCGGCGCCTATATTTGCGGGGAAGAAAGCTCTCTGATCAGCTCCTGTGAAGGCAAGCGCGGCGAACCCAAAAATCGTCCGCCATTTCCCGTGCAATCGGGGTATCAGGGCTATCCCACCGTGGTCAATAATGTGGAAACCCTGAGCTGCGTTCCACGCATCATGGCGCAAGGCGCACCCTGGTTTCGCGGCATGGGAACCACGGGCAGTTCCGGAACCAAAATGCTCAGCGTCAGCGGAGACTGCGCACGTCCCGGCATCTATGAAGTTGCTTTTGGCGTCACTCTGGAAGAAATTCTCGCGCAGGCCGGCGCAAAGGACGCCGCCGCTATCGTAGTCGGCGGCGCCAGCGGCCAGATAGTAGGACGCACCGAATTTCACCGCCGACTGTGTTTTGAAGATCTCGCCTCCGCCGGCGCCATTGTCTGCTTCAACAGTTCCCGCAACATTCTTGAAGCCGCCGCCTACTACATGGACTTTTTCATCGAGGAAAGCTGCGGCTACTGCACGCCTTGTCGCGTCGGCAACGTTTTCCTGAAAAAAGGACTGGAAAAAATCATGCACGGAGAGGGCGAACCGGAGGATCTGGATTATCTGCGCAACCTGAGCGACACCATCATCGCCACCAGCAGATGTGGGCTCGGTCACACCTCCCCCAACCCCATACTCTCCACTATGGAATATTTCCCCCTGGTGTACTCCGCCATGGTGAAAGAGCGACCCGGAGGCATGCAGGCGGGTTTTAATATTCAAAAGGCGCTGGACAAGGCCAGGATCATCGCCAAGCGGCGCTCGCTCATCTATGACCCGGCGTATGGAGACAAAGAATGAGCACAGAGTTCGAATTCACCGTAGATGGCGAAACCATCGTCGCCAAATCCGGCCAAACCATCATGGACGCCTGCGACGACGCCGGCGTTTACATTCCCCGTCTGTGCGACGCGGAGGGACTGGTTCCGCAAGGCAGTTGTCGCGTCTGTACGGTAAAGGTCAACGGTCGCACTGCCGCCGCCTGTACACAGCCTGCGGAACCTGGCGTCGTGGTGGAAAACGATACGCCGCAAGTCCAGGGATACCGCCGCGATCTGGTGCGCATGCTGTTTCACGAAGGCAATCATCTGTGTCCGATCTGTGAGGCCAGCGGTCGCTGCGAGCTACAGGCCATGGCGTACCGCCTGGGCATTTCCCAGGACAGCCAGTATCCCTATCTGCAACCGGTGCGCCCGGTGGACGCCTCCCACCCGGATATCGCCCTGGACACCAACCGCTGCATCTTATGCGGGCGCTGTATTCGCGCCTCCCGGGATGTGGACGGCAAGAATATCTTTGAATATGTGGGGCGCGGCATTCATAAGCGAATTGGCGTCAATGCGGAGAACCTGGCCGCCAGCGACGCCTCCATTGACGACTACGCCATGTCTCTGGAAGTCTGTCCGGTCGGCTGCATCATCCGTAAAAGAGAGGGCTTTTTCGCCCCGATAGGCCAACGCCAGTTCGACAACAAACCCATCGGCTGGGAAATCGAGTCCCGCCATAAAAACCGCATCGCCGTGCATCAGATCGATCCATCCGAGGAATCGTCATGAAACGTAAAAAGCGCATCGCCACGGTTTCTCTGGCGGGCTGTTTCGGGTGCCATATGTCCTTATTGGACATGGACGAGCACATCCTGGAATTGATGGAGCTGGCGGAGTTTGACCGTTCCCCGCTGACCGATTTCAAAACCTTTTCCCGCCGCTGCGATATCGGCGTAATCGAAGGCGGTTGCTGCAATGAAGAAAACGTCCACACCCTGCAGGAGTTCCGCAGGCACTGCGACGTGCTGGTGGCGGTGGGGCAATGCGCCATCATGGGCGGCCTGCCGGTGATGCGTAACGCCATCATGCATTCGGAAGACCCATTGCGAGAGTGCCTGGAAGAGGCCTATTCCAGCAGCGCCAAGGTGTATAACCCCGGTAATCAGATTCCCAATGACGCAGCGCTGCCGTTGTTGCTGGACAAGGTATACACCTGCGCGGAAGTGGTCAAAATCGACTACCAGATTCCCGGCTGCCCGCCTTCTGGAGAAGTGCTCTGGGCCACATTGGCGGCGCTGATCAAAGGCGAGCCGGCCCCGCAGGAATACCACATGATCAAATACGATTAGGACTGGCGCTGATGAATATTGATAAGCCCAAAACCCGCATTGTGGAAATCGAGCCGGTCACCCGCGTGGAAGGTCACGGCAAGGTCACCATTCACCTGGATGACGACAACAACGTGGCGGAGGCTCGCCTGCACATTGTGGAGTTTCGCGGCTTTGAGCGTTTCATTCGCGGACGCCTGTTATGGGAGGCGCCGGTGATCGTACAGCGTCTCTGCGGCATCTGCCCGGTCAGCCACCACATCGCCGCCGCCAAGGCGATGGATGTGATCGTCGGCGCTGACGCACTGCCGCCGACAGCGGAGAAAATGCGCCGTTTGATGCACTACGGTCAGGTGATGCAAAGCAACGTCCTGCATTTCTTTCACCTGAGCTCGCCGGATCTGTTATTTGGTTTCGACGCGCCTCGCGGCAAGCGTAATATCTTCAACGTCATCAAAGAGTTTCCCGATCTGGCCAAACAGGGCGTGCTGATGCGTAAATACGGCCAAGAGGTGATTCTGCATACCGCCGGCAAGAAAATTCACGGCACCGGTGCGATCCCCGGCGGCATCAACAAAAATCTGTCTCTGCAGGAAAGAGATCTGTTACTGCAGGACATTGAGCAGATGAAAGTCTGGGCCAAAGGCGCAGTGGACGTCGCCAAGGGTTACACGCTTGAACACCTGTCTCAGGTGGAGCAGTTCGCTAACTTCAACTCCAGCCATTTGTCCCTGGTGCGCGAAGACGGGGCGCTGGATCTGTATCACGGCGGCCTGCGCGCCACTGACGCCGCCGGCAATATTATCTTCGATCACGTGGATTATCAGGACTTTAATGACTACATCATGGAGGAAGTACGGCCCTGGTCGTACATGAAATTTCCCTTCATAAAAAGTCGCGGCGCGCTGGACGGCTGGTATCGCGTCGGCCCCTTGTCCCGCCTGAATAATGTCGCCTTTATCGATACGCCCCTGGCGAACGCCGAGCATAAGGAATTCAGGACGTTGACCCACAATAAGCCCAACCATATGAGTCTGGCCTATCACTGGGCGCGCATGATCGAAGTGCTGCACTGCGTGGAGAAGATTCACGAGCTGCTGCTGGACCCGGACCTGCAAGGCGCCGATCTGCGGGTCACTGGAGAACGTCGGGAAGAAGGCGTCGGCGTCATCGAAGCGCCGCGGGGCTCTTTATTCCACCACTATAAAGTCGACAAGAACGATCAGATCACTTACTGCAACCTGATCGTTTCCACCACTCACAACAACAACGGCATGAACCGGGCCGTCACGGATGTCGCGAGAAAATATCTGGGCGGTAAGAAGCGCATCACGGAAGGCATGCTGAACCACGTGGAAGTCGCCGTACGCGCCTATGATCCCTGCCTGTCCTGCGCCACCCACGCCTTGGGGCAAATGCCGCTGACCGTGGAGCTGTTCGATGCCGACGGCGCGCTCATACACAGCAACAGCCAGCATATGGGACAGGACATTGCGTCAGATTAAGTCCACAGGAACCCAGCTATGACCACGAAATTAAACTTGTCCACCCTGGTTATCGGTTACGGCAATCCCGGCCGCCAGGACGACGGGCTAGGACCCGCCTGCGCGGACCGCATCGCGGAGCTTAAACTGGCTGGCGTGACCGTGGAAACTAATTACCAGCTCACGGTGGAAGACGCTCTGGAACTAAGTCGTTATCAGCAGGTCGTCTTTATTGACGCCAGCCTGCGCGGATGCAAGCCCTTTTTTCTCCAGCAAATCGAAGCGGACGACGAGTGCCCCATGAGCAGCCACGTGCTGTCTCCGCAAGCAGTAGTGACCTTGTCCCGCACCCTGTTTCGCGCCGATACGGAAGCCTTCCTGATGGGCATTCGCGGATATGTTTTTGATCGCTTCGAGGAGGCGTTATCGCGAGAAGCCCAGCACAACCTCAATCAGGCTTTCGACTATCTGGCGAGCTGGCTTCAGAGCAGAGAGAAACTTAACGGCCATGCATGAGTTGTCGATCATGGAGAACGTCGTGCAATTGATTGAGGACAGCGCGGCAAAGGAATGCTTTCAGCGGGTGGTCAAAATCGTGTTGGAAATCGGCGAACTGTCACATGTCGAAACCAGCGCCATGGACTTCTGCTTCACCGCCGTCGCCAAAGGCACGGTTGTTGAAAACGCCACACTGGAATACCTCTCCATACCCGGCGCAGGCCAATGCCCCCACTGCCGTCAATCCACCCCGCTCCACCAACTCTACGACCCCTGCGCTCATTGCGGTGGGTTCGGCGTAAAAGTCACCGCCGGCATGGAAGTGCGCGTGCGCGGCGTAGAAGTGGCATAAACCTGAATCCGGCGTTGTATGGGCCCATCATGGCGCGTTATTGCGACGTTGCGCGTGCGTCTCCGGATTAAAGTTCGTCGACAGGTACTCCAAAATTAGACTGCGCAATTCCGCATTGAGTTCCGGCATGCCCTGTTCTTCCTGCATCCAGATAAGCACTTCATCCCAGCTTTCTTTGCTGAGCCCCTGCTGTTTCACCAGCGCCAGGGAATGACAGGCGCCGCACAATGCGCCGGCTTCCTGCGATCCTGGGCCTTCCGGCCAGTCCGCGCCAAAAGGAGACTCCGCGCTGGTTGTGGGACTCGTCAGGCTCAATGCGCTGGCGAACAAGAAAAGAGTCAGAGTTTTTATTGTCATGGTTTTTCCTCTTTTTAACGAGGATTAAAGTCGTAAGTATTCTGGTTAGCCAGGGTTACACAAGCACGCCGCTGGCTCTTCTTTCCAATGAGAGAAAAGCCAGGGGCGCTTCTGTCAGCATCCAAACATCATTGGGCGCTGACCACTTTCCCGGATCAGGCGTCCACAACCACCGCAATACGGTGCATGCTGTTGTTCAGGTACCCTTTAGGATTCCAGTTCACAGCGAAAGGCTGCATGTTGCCTTTGTCATCGGTGGCTCTGGCCCAGATTTCGTAGTATCCGCGGGTGGGGAAAGTCACTTCCGCATACCACTCCTGCCAGGAGTAGGGATTGGGTGGCGCTTTCAGGTCCGCCTGCACCCAGGTGACGCCGAAGTCATAGGAGATATCCATGCGCTTAACCACATTATCCCCCGCCCAGGCATGGCCATGCACTTTCAGGGTGCGCGTCTTGATAGTCTGGTTGGTTTGAGGCGTCGTGATCAGGGACTTGACCGGCATGGACTCTATGATTTGGTAGTCCTCGTCCGCAACATGCGCCCCCGGAGCCACGGGAAACCTGGGTACGCGATAGGAAGATCCGGTCATTTTGGGGCCATCATGCACCACCTCCCGCAACTGGATTCGGCTCAGCCATTTTTGCGAGGTGGACCCCGGCCAACCCGGACAGATGGTGCGCACAGGAAATCCATGCAGCGCCGGCAGAGGCTCGCCGTTCATCGCATAGGCGATGATGGAGTGAGGGTCCATCGCCTTGGAAATGGGCACGCCTCTGGAGATCGGGGTTTTGCTGGGATCGCCGGACAAGTGTCCGTCCAGACTGTGATGCGCGGTGTAAATCGCTGACGGTTGGACGCCCGCCGCCTTCAACAAATCCGCGTAACGCACCCCGGTCCACTCCGCGTTGCCGATGGCCCCCACCGTCCACTGATTGCCTTTCGCAGGAGGGTTAAACGCCGCGCGTCCATTACCGCCACACTCCAACTGCAGCTTCAGAGTGACCGGCTTAAACTTGGACTTGAGCTCATCCAGCGACAGCTCCAACACTTTCTCTACTTCACCATCGATGGTCAGTTTCCAGTCAGATGCGTCCATTCGGCGCGCAATATCCGGCACTACGCCGTTATTACGAACGAAATGACGGCTGGTGGGCGTAACCGCGTCATCAAGCAAGTGGGCGGGGGTTTCCGCATTGATCGGGCGATCATTCAGCAGCGTGAGTCCGTCTTTACCGCTGAACAAGCCTATTTCCGTGTCTTCCGCCATGGCGGCGGGTATCAGCCCGGAAGGGAAATTGCGATGAAAAGGAATCGCCATCCCCAACATGGCGCCCATAGCGCCGAGACCAGCGCCTTTCAGAAAACCGCGTCGATCGGAGTGAGCGCGTCGCCCGAATACCAGGTAATCCGCGCGTTCAGGATCGTCCGCGTACAACTCATACAGCCCCCGTTCTTTCTTATCATCCGTCATGGTGGTTCCTCACTTTTTATGTCCCTTGCCTAGGGTTTGTTTTATAAATTGGAATCAACGCTGATTTACGCTCAGGCGACGCGGAAAGCGCCCAGAAGGCCTTTCCGCGCGGCCGGCCAGATTCGCCTAGAGCGTTTTATAGTATTCGTCGATTCCTCCGGCCATGAAGTAGTAGGAAGATACGTTCTGCTTCTCCAGATAGTACTGCAGCCACCGGATCTGCTTGCCCGCCTGATCGTAGATCAGCAGCGGAACATCTCGCTTTTTCGCCTGATTGATGTAGCGATCGATTAAATCCGGGCGATCCAATGGCGCGCGCTTTTCACGCATGAAGAAAATGGCGATGCCTTCTCTTTGCTGCTTGTCGCGCACATCCAGAACAATGCCGTCAGTTTTGATGATTTTGTCTTCAAACTCCGCCACGGTGATCGTGTGCGCCTTGAGTTTATCCTTACCGATAAGACGCCCAGGGTCGCCCAGGACTTCCCCGAAGAGGTTGGTGTCTTGCGGATAGACTTTGGCGTAATCAAACACCCCCGCGTCGTAGACGATGACGTTCTCGATGCCGTATTTACGGCATTTGCTGGCGGCTTTGTACGACTTGAGACAGGTTTTTCCATTGCAGTACAGCGCCAGTTTCTTGCCGGGATGCTGCTTCTGCAGCGCCAGCATCTCTTCTGCAAAGTTGTGAGAAGTATAAGATACGTTGAAAGCGCCTTTTATATGCAGAGTGTTGTACTCATAGTCCGTCCGAACGTCGACGGCGACGATTTGGCCAGCAGCCAACTGCTGATAGAAATCCTGAAGTTCAACAAAATCAACCGCGGGGTATTGGCGACGACCAGGGAATTCGTCTTCCTCCGCATGGGCTGAGAGGGTAAAAAGAAGAAATACAATATATGCCAGATTGCGTGGCGAACATGTAAACATCTTATGACGTCCTTTGTTATAAAGCTGTTTATACCGAACTTATGTTTGCAAACATCAAGCGCGAACAGGCGTGTCGTCAGGCTTCCTTTTCTCTAAGCGGAGGGCGGCGCAATCTTTGTCGATACTCGCACAGACTGAGCGCCTGCGCAGCGAAAACGCAGGAAATTAGCCGAGCCGCTATGAATCCAGGGCAGCCGTACGGACTAAATGGTCAATCTGGAAAAGCTTGAGTGAGCGAAACCGATCAGGGGCAAGGTCGAGAGCATTCTATCCATGGGCAAGTCCATCTATATCCTCGTTTTCCATTAATAAAAAGCGCGCCGCTCACAGAGCTGCACGCGTCCGTTATGATTGCAGAGATGCGAAGCCACGTCATCTAACGTGATACTTCGTGGCGAACATTAATAAAACAATTGATGCGTGCAGATCAACTGAAATAACAGAATTTATTGAGATTAACGCTGTTAAGTAACATTTAAATCAATTCTGAAACATTTCTTTACATTACTACCTGTTTCTCCTCGATTTCCCACCTTATTCCCAATAATAAAAAAATCGCCTCTGACGCAGGCTAATCACCAACATCAGAGGCGCTTTTGTTTATGTATGGCTAACGCCAAGCTTGACCGCCATCAAAACACAAGTCAGCCCGCCATACTTTTTTAGGTTAAACAACTCAAGCTGTATAGTGCGCTATTAGTTGTTCGTTGTTTCTTTTTCGTAGAATCTAATATTACTGAATAAGCTATAGCCTGTTGGTGACGCTACGTCATGATCACGGATAAAGGTTAGATACCGGTATTCACCACTAAGGTATTCGCCGACAGGTATTTCATAGTGCTTTACTTTCTTATCGTTAGGGTAGTTATCGAAGTCACGAATACCAGCTCCCGTATTTTGAGTGCCGGAGAGTTTAAATGTTGCATTTTTATTATAATAGTTTGTATTAGCAAAGCCGATCGCTTCAATCTCAGCTTCCACATCACCGACATAATCAAACTCCAAGACTGTGTTAGGTGTGATAGTGTATGGCGCTTCAATTTTCTTCCAAGCATTTCCTGTTAGTTTAATGCCTAAATCATTATATCTATCTTCAGCCCCCCCTTTGTCCTGAGCAAGGTCATAGCTTGTATACTTCTCTTGAGGGAGTTTGAATAGAGTTGTATTCTTGTATACATAATCGTAAATATCTATTTTTAGATTATCCAAATAGAATACTGTTTCCTCTGAAAAGCCACTGTTTGACCACCCGAGAAGATAGCCTTTATCTATATAATTTCCGAATCCAGAATAATTATTCAAGTCTGATACAGCATAGTAAACACTACCATTTTTCCACCAAGTTATTTCTCCATTACTTTTTCCTTCTTCTGAAAACTTGACATGAACCTTATAGTTAACCCATTGCCCTGCATCAGATAGATCTATGATATGGTCTGTAGTTGGCCACTTATGACGATCATCATATTTTCCTGGCCCAAGGTGATAGTCAAGTTTAGAAGCACCATTCTGCAGTAGTGATGGGTGATATTCAAAAGCTGCAGAGTTATTAGACTCATAAGAGCTGTATATCCCAGACCACAATACTAAAAATTTATTATTATCTTGCCTTTTATTCGCATCAGCTACGTGATCTTGCGTTCGATGATAAAAGTTTTCTGGGATAAACAGATCATACTGAATTGTTAATTCAGAGGTTCCAGCAGGTATTTCAAAGCGCTGCTCTGAGCTTGAATCTACAGCATCAGGAGTACTCTTATACTCAAACTTCATTGAATAATTCCCGTCCTTCGGCCTTTCATTGCTCACTGAAGGATTATCGGGATTTCCCCACCAGCGAAAAACAGTCACTCCATCAATAACGACAGGGTCATAAGTCCTCATGCCTAATTCAAAATCCTGCTCAATAACGAAATGATGAGGTGTCGGGGCAGGCGCCGCCATAGCAGGCGCAGCAACAAATGTGAAAAGTGCGGCTGCAGCCAGGTAAGCGAACGGTTTCTTGGGATTCGTCGATATCATAATAACTCCATATTTCCTTGATATTTGCATAGCGAAATAGTGCCTTCGCCATAGATCCGCAGAGATGAGTGGGTTGTGACGGACGGCTGGAACGCAGTCTCTAGAAGGACGCCAGATCTGGCATATCACATTGTTTTTTATATAACTTATCTCTGCAGCGCTTAATTTACACGTTAAAACGACAGGCTATAACCTGGGGCGAACCCTATGCCGCTTACAAGGAATCTGGCAGGAATATTGACCCTGTTCATGACAGTTCAGGAGCAAGGCATTAAACTAGGCGGGTCTGACCACATTTGGATATTTCCTGCATGTCTCCCATTTTTATTGGCATCACCGGAGCCTCCGCATCCGGCAAGAGCCTTTTATCCGTCACCATCTATGACGAACTGAAAGAAGAAGTTGGCGCCCACCATATCGGCATTATCAAAGAAGATTCTTACTACAAGGACCAAACCCACCTTTCCATGGAGGAAAGGCTGAAGACCAACTACGATCATCCATCCGCCTTCGACCACGGTCTGCTGGTGCGCCATATGGACCAACTCAAGGAAAAGCGCGCCATTGAGGTGCCGGTTTATGACTACAAAGAACACAACCGGGCCAAAGATTCTATCTCCATGGAGCCGCGCCGGGTCATCATTATCGAAGGCATCCTGTTGTTGTCGGATAAAAATATCCGTAGTCGTCTGGACACCAGTATTTTTGTCGACACGCCCCTGGATATCTGCCTGCTGAGACGTTTACAGCGCGACATAGAAGAGCGTGGCAGAACCATGGAATCGGTCATCAAACAGTACAAATCCACTGTTCGACCTATGTTTCTGGAGTTTGTCGAGCCCACCAAGCAGTACGCAGACATCATCGTCCCTAAAGGCGGCAAAAACCGCGTCGCCATTGAAATGCTGAAAGCCCGTATCAAGCAGCTACTCGCTTGATTTTCAAGGACCCGCAGCCGCGTTAACGACGCCGCCGGGTCCTAACGCCAACGTTACCTTCCTCCCGTCAGCGCGAAACGTGAGTATTTCACAATTCCTTTGCGCCACATTACGCTGCCCAGTCGTTTCTCCAGATTTAAGCTCTGTCTTCAGGGGTTATTAAACGGGATTTTCCGTTTTACGCCCGGCCCCGCCAGACAATACAACCACAAAGGAGAGACACGATGTCCGACACAACTAACGACGTATCCACAAGCACTCATCCACAGGCCAGCGAAAGCGATCGCCGCACCTTCCTTCGCAATGCCGCGTTGGTGACCGGCGCCGCCTCGATCACCAGTTTCTCCGGCGTCGCTTCCGCCGCCGATGATAGTGGCGTATCCCGAGACCGTAAAACTGTCAGCGCTTCGTTCGATCCCCAATACGAAGTCAGTATCTGGGATCTGCAGAATATTCTGGAACAGATTCTCAACCAGTCAGGCTGCCCCACCTGCGGGCTGGTTGGCCTTGACCTGCGTCTGGGATTGGACCCTGTCGTAAAAATCCAGTCCAAGATTCCCGTCAACGTCACTATGTACGGTGGATAAGCGCCAATCACTTTGACCGGTCCGGGGCTTTCTGGACCGGCGATACAGCAGCCGGAGCCTTAGTCATGAACGCATTATCTTCCTTGCCCAAGTTGGGCGTCGGCATTAACTATCAGCCTGAGTTTATCCCCCTGCTACGGGCCTGTGGCGATGCAGTCGACTTTATCGAAGTCAGTCCGGACATCCTGTGTCAGGAATACTGGGACGGCGCGCAGCGGCGTACAGGGTTCAGCCCAGACCGACTCAGCGCAGCCATCGAATGGTGCCGGCTGTATCCAGTGGTCGCACATGGCCTGGGCTTATCGATAGGCTCCGCTAGTGGTTGGAATCAGGACTATATCCGCATTCTGGATGATTTTGCGGACGTGCAGGCGTTCCATTGGCACAGCGAACACCTGGGGTTTCTGCAGATACGTACGGCTGAGGGCGTCGGCTTACACGCCGGCGTGCAATTGCCCGTGCCGTTCACGGAGGAAGCATTGAACATCATTTGTCCGCGAATAGAAGCGATTCAGCAGCGTTATCAGGCGCCGTTTTTATTGGAGAACACGACTTATTACCTCCCCAGTATGCCGAATGACGCGGGCATGGACGAAATTGAGTTCCTCAACCGCATCACTGAACGAACCTCCTGTGGTCTCTTGCTGGATCTCTACAACCTGTACTGTAATGCGATCAATTTCGGCTTTGACGTCTATGAGGCGCTGGGTCGTCTGGACATGAGTAAAGTGGTGGAAATTCATGTGGCCGGCGGGGCTATCCATGAGGGCCTGCAATTGGACGTGCATAGTGACGAAACGCCGCAACCTGTCTGGGAGTTGCTGGATTGGACCTTGCAACACGCACCCAACGCCTGCGCGGTCACCTATGAGTTGCTGGAGCAGGCGCTGGATATCGTCAGCGAGAGAGGCGTCCAGCAACAACTGGAAAAAGCCAGGGAAATATGGCTGCGCCACCGCCAACCAGTCCAAGAGGAGCGTTGCTATGCCATTACTTGATCTGCAAGTTGCGATGGTGGAGATGATCCACTCTCACACCTCCGCATCCCCCGACAACCTGGATTTCAGCCGACTGGATTTGAACCCGGAGGAACACGCCTGGCTTCATAAGCTGAACGGCTCCAAGGGGTTTAAGGTAACTTGCGATGTGCAAAAATGGTGGCGCAAAGCCAGGCTGCAAATCGCAGCGCCGCTAACTCTGCGTCTGCTGGAAAGGCTGCAGTTGCAGGCGCTGATAGAGGAATACATTCGCGCAACACCTTGCCGCTCGCTCTATTTCGTGCCGGAAGCAATGTCGTTTAAAACATTTATATGCGAGCACACGGCGGACGCCCTGCTACAGGCGCTGGCTGTATTCGAGTGCGCCCTGAAGGCGGTTCACGAATATCGATTTTCGTCAGTGAGCCCTATGGAGTCGAGCAGTAATCGTTGCCGCAATTTTTCCGTCGCCCTCGCCCCCATGTCGCAATTGATAGAGTTCCCCGCTATGCCGGAAAAACTACTCTGCGCTCTGATGTTGAATCAGCCGCTTCCCACCATCGAAGGATCTCATCCCGTATTGGTGGCCCCTGGGATCAGGAAGTTCTGGCGCGCCGCCACTGCAATGGAAAGGGACCTGATACTTCAATGCGCAACGCCTCAGTCCTTGGACAGCCTGTTGGAGAAAGGTCCGCATATTATTCGAGTGGTGGAAAGGCTGGTCGCCGATAGAGCTTTAAGATTGGTTTAAATGAAAACGCCGGCGCATGGCCGGCGTTTCGTATGGATGACAATCCTTTGGGTTACATAGGCGTAATTTCCGGCAAGTACGAGAACTTAACTCTCACTAATCTGCGCCAGTCACTACCATCTGCTGAGCGCCACGTATCACCGAGCGGGATCACTTCCTCTATGTTGGACCTGCCGTCAAATAGCCACAGCTGTCCGCCGAAGACTAACGCCTGATGGGAAAACCTTGCAGTAAAGGAGGGAGTTTCTACAGACGTCCATGTTTTGCCATCCACAGAAGTCCAGATATCGTTGAACACAGCAAACTCATAACCCTTGCCGCCGATAATCCAAAGTTTCCCATCGTGTTCAAATAGAGTGTGGTCCGTCCTGCCGCTGAAAGGCGCCTCACCCTCCGCCAGTATTGGCGTCCAGTTAACGCCATCTGAAGTGGCCCACACATCATTCTGCAGCAATGGCCCGCCTTCAGCATCCGCCACCAGCCATAACTGATCGTTATGTACAGCCATCTGGTAGTCGCTGCGCAAGCTCATGCCTTCCATATCGATTTGCCGCGTCCAGTCAAACCCATCGCTGCTTTTCCATATAGAGGGGAAATCATCTCCCGAGGCGTAGCCGACAGACCACAATACGCCCTGAAACACCGCGAATCCCTGCCCTTCCATCACCCCAAACTCCGGCGCCAGGGAGTGTTTATCCCAGGTCACGCCATCGGCGGAGGACCAGATAACGCCTTCGTTATAAACAAATAGCGTATCGTTAAAGACAATGGCTTTGTGCCGCTTCATCCCTTCCGACTCAATAATCGCTCTTCGAGTCCAATAAATACCATCGGTGGAGTTCCACACCTCAGAGTTGGCTATATTGACCTCGCCATCATAGCCCATTCCTCCGATCATCCACAGAGACCCGCTGAACTCAACAATCTGGTGATCGTAGCGGCGCGGAATAGCAGCGCGAACAGTCGTCTCTTCACTTCCTGAGTCCCCGATTCCTGGCTGAATGGTGGCTGACGGGCTACTTCTTTCACCGTGCAACAACCAGTAATAGGCAGTTCTGTCGAGCAAAGCCGCATTTTCGGTGAACGTATCGCTGTCAATCAGCGTCATCGCTCCGTTTTCACACAGGCTGTAATTAGCGATGTCGCACTCCGGGTCAGTCGTACTGATAAGCGACAGGTCACTGACAGAGCTGTCAGCGCCGTATTTCAGCTGCACCTGTGTTTCTGTTGCGCCGACAAAAGCAGCGGCCCCTACACTTATCTCTATCGCAGAAATTCGGTATTGAAGAGAGACGGAATTATGATTCGCGTCTCCCGCTTTGGTCGCAGTCACCACGGCGTCGCCAATTCCAACGATGTTAAATACGCCTTCACCTGCGGCGGCTTCGACCACATCAGGATTATCAACGCTGTAGGTAATGACGCCAACGCCGCCTTCAACGGTGGAAGCTGGGTTATTGACTGCGTCTCCTACGGTAGCGTAAATCGGTCCTGAGTTCAGGAACGCAATGACCTGGTTTTTCTTGGCCACAGTAATCGTATAGCTGGCGGTAGCGGCTTCATAGGTCGCATCCGCTTCTTTAGTGGCGGTGATCGTCGCCACGCCGACGCCCACCAGCTGCACCACCGCTGTTTCACTGTTTACCGTCGCCACACTGGCGTTGTCAGACGCGTAGAGGACAGCGCCGGTTCCTGGCGCGCCTTCGTCTATTGCATTAGTCAGCGTGTCACCATAAACGCCATCCAACGGACCCGGTTGAGTGAAGACAATGGTTTGCGTTTTCTTAGATACATTCAGCGCATATGTAGCGCTTGTAGCATTGTGATTCGCATCACCCGCCTGCGACGCCGTAATTGAAGTGCTTCCAACCCCCAACGCTGTCGCCAGCCCGCTTTCCGAATCAACGGAAGCGATTGCTCCGTCCTCAACACTGTAGGTAATCGCCCCGGTTGAAGTACTGGTAGCAACGTTGGTCAGGGTTTCTCCGATGGTCAGGCTAAGGGGACCGGCGCTGCCAAAAGTAAGGGTTGGCGTCTTTTTCGCTACATTGATGGTGTAGCTGGCTTCCGCACTTTCATAGTTTGCATCCGCCGCTTTGGTGGCGGTAATCACTACACTGCCGACGCCAACCATGTTCACCTCGCCTGAAGCGCTATTTACCGTCGCAATACTTTCGTTGCCAGACGCATAGGTAACCGCGCCAGAGCCCGGGGCATCGCCAGTAATGACGTTGGTGTAGGTGTCGCCGTAGATGGATTCAACGGGCCCTGGCGTCGTAAAAGCAATGGTCTGAAGGCCTTTGCCTACAATCACTCGGTAACTCACGGAAGCCGCGTTATAGTTGGCGTCGCCTGCTTTGGTGATGGTGATCAGAGCTTCGCCAACGCTGACAGCATGGACTTCACCGGTTTCCCTATCCAGCTCAATCGCTGTTTCTGCGTCAGCGCTGTAGGACAAAGCGCCGGAGCCGCCCTCAACGACAGTCACGTCGTTAATGACCACCTCGCCCACGCTGGTTTCAATAGGGCCAGGATTTCTTAGCGAGAGCGTCTGAGCCTTCTTATTGACGGTTAAGCTGTACTTGGCGATTGCGCTGCTGTAGACCGAGTCGCCGGCCTTTTCGGCTGTGATCACAGCTGAGCCCGCTCCAACAAGTTGGACAACGCCGCTTTCGCTATTAACGAGCGCCACTGAGCTGTTGCTGGAGGTATAGGTTACGGAGCCACTGCCAGGAGCGCCTTCCGCGATGGGGTTATTAACGGTTTCACCATAGACGCCTTCTAGGGGCCCGGGATTCACGAACGCAATACTCTGAACTATTCTGCCCACCGAAACGGCGTAAGTAGCCGTCGCCGCTTTATAGAGTTCGTCATCCGCCCTGACTACCGTAATATGCGCATTACCCTCTCCAACGTAGGACACGAGGCCAGTTTCAGCATCCACAGAGGCGACCTCGGTATTGTCGCTGGAATAAGTCAGCGCGCCAGAACCTTTATTACCCAATAGCGTATTGGTATAAGTTCCGCCAACCACGCCCGCCACAGGGCCAACGTCTTTGAAAGACAAGTCCAGTTTTTTCCTATCCGCTTCTATTGCGTAGGTAGCGGCGGCTTCCTGATATACGTCGTCCGCCAGCTGCGTGGAAGTAATAACGGCGCTGCCCACACCCACAATAGTCACGACGCCGCCCGAGGTAACGCTGGCGACGGAAGTGTTGCTGGAAGCGTAGCGTACTTCGCCAGTACCAACTCCCGTAGCGATATTAGTGAAGGTATCCTCATAGGCGACAGCGTATGGTCCAGGCGTAGCGAATGTGACCGCACCAGGCCGTTTTTCAACAACCACGGTATACGTCGCCTGCGCGGCCTGATATTCAGAATCCGCCGCCTTAACAGCGGTAATTACTGTGGAGCCGGCGGACTTCAGTTGCACTACGCCTGAGGAAATATCCACGGTCGCGATAGTCTCGTCAGCGGACGCATAAGTGACAGCGCCGCTGCCCGGCGCCGACTCTTCGTCGATCACATTAGTGAGGCTGTCGCTGATCAGACCTGTCAGAGGGCCGGCGGACTCAAAGGCGATATTCTGCTCTTTCAATTCCGGCGTTGTATCCATCCCGTTACGAATGACGACTGTGCCCACAGCCGAGGCGACTACGCCGTTTTCCGTCGCGGTAATACGAACAGTAAAGGGTTCGTCCGCCTCTTCATCTTCGTCATCAATGATTTCAATGGCGATTGTCTTCTCGGTTTCACCCGGCTCGAAGGTGACCGAGCCGGAAGTCGCGACATAATCCACGCCACTGACGGCGGCGCCATCCTGGGTCATATACTGCACCGTGACCGGCGCATTAGAGGCTCTGTTCAGAATCAGTTTCAACGTCGCCTGACCCGCCGACTCATCAACGCTTGAGCCGGTCACTCGCACAAAACTGGCGAGCGGCTCCACCACAATACTGGCGATATCCGAGCTTTCTTTGCCCTTGGTGTCTTTCGCCGTCAATTTAAAACTCAGGGTCTGCGTCTTGGTGACGTCCGGAGCCAGAATCATATTGCTCAGGCTGTTAGGCGTGGACAGATGAACCGTAGGGCCGGACACCTGCGTCCAGGTAGTGCTTACGATTTCAGCGCCTTCCAGCGCCTCAGCGGTTCCCGCCAGAGACAACACGACATTAGGGTCGGCGTACTGATCGCCGCCAGCGCTGACTTTAGGCGCCGCGTCAGTGTCGCCGCCCGGCGAGGGCGTATCCGGATCGCCTGGGTCCGTCGGTTCCGTCGGCGTCGCGCCGCCATCCGTCGCTGGCGCATCGTCTGTCGAGCTGGAGCCGCCGCCACACGCGGAGAGCGACAACAATAAGATCAATAATGTGAAAAAGGATAGGCATTTTTTAAGCATGACTGACTCCCTGTTATAGCTCGTATCTCACGCCGGTCTGCACCTGATAGGCGGTGAGGTGCTCATATCCGAAAATCTGCTGGTACTCCACAAACACTGACAGGCCATGGGGCAAGACTGCGGTCGTTCCCACGCCGACCTGATAAAACAGTGATTCCTCTGAATCCGCCTGCAAATCAAACCGATTGTTCGGGTCTGGATCGTAGGAAAAACGCCCTGTCACCGCGTCGCGGTCAGAATGTACTTCACTCAAGGCGCTAAGCTGGAAGGAGGGAATCAATACGCCCCAGTCACGACTGATGGCATAGGTTCCCTGTACACCTGCCGCCAGCGTCAACTGATCAATGCTCTGTTCGCTGAGGGTCATGTTGAGACCGCCTGCGCCATTTTCACCATAACCGTCGATATTGCTGTTTAGATAATCGAAACGCACATACGGGCTTAAAGTCAAAGCGTTCCGCGACCACTGCCACTCAGCGCGTGTATTGAAAAGAAACTGGTCTCCGCTGGTTTCACCAATGGCGGTGACGTCCACGTCACCGGAGGGATCGGTATAGGCAATGCGACGCTTGGAGTCAAAGCGGGCGGAGCCATAACCCATCTGCACGTCAAAGCTGAAGTCGCCCACGAAGTAGCTGGCGTAGCCAAGGAAGGTGTATATATCCGTGTCCAGTTCGCCGCCTTGATTGCTGTAGTCGACGCCAGAGTGCGTCCAGCCGAAGGCACCGCCGACAAACAGGTCGCGACGCAGCGCATAGTCCGCGCCTAAAGTCAGCACCACCCCGGAGTAATCGTAGCCGCTCTCCAGGGACGTGCTATCGTATTCGCCGCCTTCCCGTTGAATGTTTGCAAACACCCCCACCCGCGACCAGGGGCTGGTTTCCTCTCCCGCCGCGCCGCCGCTGGCGGTATTGTTCCAGGCTACGCCATTTAAGGAAAAGCCTGTAGCGCCATTCTGTAATAACTTCTGGCGCTGACTGACTGCATTGCCCTGCGAGCGGCTGGTGGAGGCGGAGTTACGCATTTGCGAAGAAGTTTCTTCCGGCGCGATCTTGTTCAGCGCTTCCGCCACCAGTTCGGGATTATTAACGCCCAACTGGGAAAGACCCTCGCAACGGGCCAGCAGCAGGCTGCCGCCAGCAGAGATTTCATCGTCCGATTGAGCATTCAAACTACCGCAGGCGCTCTCGAACGCTTGCGCAACCTTGCGATCGTTATCACCGTCAGCCAGCGGCGTCACAGAGCTGTCCACCACATTAACGGTTACCGTGGCGGTAGCGCGAGTGGCAGGTTCAGCATCGTCTTCAATGGTGTAGGTAAAAGTATCTGAGCCGATAAAGCCCGAGTTGGGAATATAGCGCACGCTGCCGTCGGAATTGGCGGTAGTGGAGCCGTTATCCGGAGCTCCGACGCTGACCAGTCTGATAGCGTCGCCGTCAGAGTCAAAGTCATTCGCCATGACGTTGATGGTTAGCCTGCTGTCAGAAGCCATGGTGCGCGAGTCGTCCACTGCGCTGGGAGGCGCCGCCCACAAAGACTGCGACACAATGCATGAGCCCACGAGAATGGCGCTTCTGGAAGTCAAACCGGCATGCAATACACGAGATACGAATCTGATCATCTGACACCCTGATCTAAAACTATTGTTGTGGCGGCGCGCGCCCGCAGAAAAACCCGCCGTAACGGGCGCGGTCTCTTCTTGCAGGGTGGAAAGAGAGTGTGAATGGAAATTGTGATTATTTGAGGGCGATAAAGTGATTAACCCTTCAATGTCCGTATTGTCACCACACTCCGTAACCGATTGCTCAAACCGGCTATAGCAACCGCCACTTTTAAATTAGTGGCTTTATCAATCACCTATAGCGAGGGATTGTATGCAAAGGCGTCAAAAAAGTTAACGAAAATTTACATTAACTCTACAGAAGGGAGATTAAAAATGACAGGAATGGGAAGGGGTTCTCTCAGAGCCTGGAAATACATGCCTGGCGAGCAGATGAAACGTGATAGAAAAAGATTGTTTGGACCGCGCAAATAAAAAACGCGGCTTCCGTGCCGCGCTTTCGCATCAGATGCTTCCCTTGCCGTTCCTTATGGCTCGTTATTCATCCTTGTTGCTTCCCTGCATCGTGTCCTTACGTCTGATGAGTGTCCCTACGCTTTCTATGTTAGTCAGAAGCCCTATGACGTAACAGGCTACATATCCTCTGTGTGTTGTGAGAGATGTCTTATCGTCTTGAGACATGTCTCACCAAAGCCAGCGCCATTTCTTACAGTACGCTCATAAGCCCCTGTTTTTTATCTATAACGAAACAGTCTGAGGGGCGGGCTCCAGATAAAATAATTTCCTCAATGGCCCTCCCACCGGCCCGTCAAAGGGGTAACAGGTCGTCAGCACCAGTTGCGGCGGCGCAGCGGACGACGCTGAATCCGCTCCAGGCAACGCCAGCATGACTTCATCCGCATTCACCACCTGGGCCCCGGTAACGTTGAACTCAAGCCAGTGGCCTGCAGGCGTCTGCCAGCGCACGACATCGCCTTCACGAAGTTCACGCAGAGCCAGAAAGTGAGTGTCGCGGTGACCGCTGACCACGGCCATGCCTGGCTCCCCTACCACCGCGCTGGCTTCCATATGGGCCGGGCCAAACGCCAAGTTACGCCCACTAGCGCCCTCGAGCACAACCCAGCGCGCCGCCAATCGCGGCGCCTCCATAAGTCCCACGGGATAAGTGTCCGCCCAAGGCCAGGGTTTGTGGGTCACAGCCTCCTCTCCAGAGAAGGCGCGAGCCGCCAAAGTATCCCGCCATGCCTGTTCCAACAGTATTTGAGCCAGCCAGGCTTTAGCTTGGATGTATCCACCGCCGCCCAGACTTACAGCGCCGACAAGTAGAAATATCAACGCTGCAGTGCGCTTCGGAAGAGTCATGCGCGCCTCCCGAAGCGATGCTTACGGTTTCTCAGCTCCCGCAAATCTCTCCATCCCAATAAGCCCGCCACCGTCAGGCAGAATACGCCGACATGAATCATCAGCGGTGAAGCGGTCGCCGTTCTGGGCATACGCGCCATATTCGCAGACAGTCCCTGCGGCAGCAGATTCGGAACAGCGGAGCCTTCCAGCGCACTGTCCCGGGGACGCACAGGTGTTTCCTCCACTGCGACAAAGCTGGTATACGGACTCATCAAGGCGAAGTCCAAAGCCAGGGGCAGTACGGTGTCTCTCACATTCTGATCAGGCTCTCCCATGGTTTTGCGGTCCAGCCAATGATCGATCTTGCGACGGGCCCAGGCGCGGGCGACGCCATGACCTGAAGCCGCCTGTTGCAGATCCAGACTGCGCATCCACAAAGGTTGCTCATCCTGTAGCAGACCCACGCCGAATCCTTGCACCGCGGCCGGCAGTTCTGACGCCGCTGCGCCATCTTCGACTTTAAACAGCAGCTGCACCGGCTCACCGCGATAGAGATCAGGAATCGCCACCGGATACACTTCAGAATTCAGCGCCGACGGCATATCCAAATGCACATCCCGTAACGCCGGCTGTCGCAATGCAGCGGTCAGTTCCGCAATCTTGGCGCGGACTTCCGCTGTATCATTGATATGGCTGTACGCGCCGCGGCCAAATTGCGCCGCCTTACGCATGAAAAAGCGATTGGGCGATGGCCCGATGCCTACTGTGAATAAGCGCGAATCTCCTAATTGCTGGTCGATCTGCTTGAACAGCGCCATTTCGTTACCGACGCTGCCATCCGTCAAAAACACAACCTGACGCACGTACCCTTCAGGAGCCTTATCTCCCAGCGCACGATCCAGAGCCTCAGCGATCTCAGTGCCGCCATTGGCCTTGAGAGCGCGCACAAACTGACGCGCCTGCTGCAGAGCCCGCTCCTGGGCTGGGACCGCCTGAGGAAACAGTTTGGTCGCCGTCGAATTGAACTCAATCACATTGAAACGATCCCGGGGCGTCAACGTATCCAATGCTTGCAGCACTGCATCTCGCGCCTGCTGGAGGGAGACGCCTTCCATGGAGCCGGAGGTATCAATCACCCAGACCAGCTCTCGCGGCAGACTTAGTCCCTCATCGGAAATTTGCGGCGGCATCAGCAACAGTTGTGCGTAAACCTCATCCCCCACCACTTCTTTGAACAACGCCGCTTCCGGCTCAGCGCCCTGGCGCACTCGCCAGGTGAGCGTAAAGTCCCGATTCATCGGAATATCCCTGTCAGACTCCAGTGAAACCTCGTATCCGTTGGTTCGTTGCACCCATTGAATGCGGTGTGTGGCGCTTTCAATCGACTCCAAAGGCAGACCGGGATTCAGGTGTATGCGGATACGCGTTTGATGGGAAGGCGCAGCCAAATCTTCCGCCGCAATTGTCGGCGGCGTGATTTCCGGGGCATCCGCCACCTGATCCGTCGCTGGCGCCCAGCCGCTGTCGTTAATCAACGTGCGCTCATGAGAACGCAACTCGTTGCGCAGACGGTTTTTTTCTTCTTCAGACCAGGCAGGCGCCGCTGAGGACCCGGGGATATATCGCGGCGTCGCCGTTAAGGGCAAAGCCAAGGAGAATGCGCCAGAGCGATAGTTAATATTCTGCTGATAACGCAGCGTCAGTGTGATCATTTCACCAGGACCAATATTCGCCACCTTATGCGTGAACAGATTGGGCCGCTGTTGATGCACGACCGCAGCCCTTTTTCCCTCTGCTTTCGCCTGCTGATACACCTTTTCGGCTTTCTGCTTTTCTTCGATCTTGCCGACAATCAGCCGATCTCCCACCTGCATATTCATGCTGAATACCGCAGCGTCCTCTGGTAATGGGAACACATACACCGCCTCCCGCCACTGCTGAGAGTCATTACGGAATGTTTGCGTCATCTCTGTGGTAGCGATCAGACCCGCCACATTGGCGTCATAGCTCGTGGACAGAGTGACGGCGGGAAGATAGCTGGGGGATGCGGAAGCGTCATCTTGCAGGAAAAACAACTCTCCGGAGCCGACATCCGACCAGTCGTCGTTCAGGGCGCGGGCGAAACCGGTCCAACACAAGGTCGACAATAGTAGAAAAAACAGCGTCCAGGCCCGTGCCGGGCGGGACAGGATATGAGTTGCGTTTAGCGTTAGCATGCAGGCGTACCTTTTTTCTTGTAGAGCGAAGCGTGCCTGCAGTATGTGGTTCGCAAAAGGCGGCCACCGGGCCAATAAAGGCATGTGAAAGGATGAATTATGACGAAATGTGGCGAAGGGGATAGTGGTAGGGAGAAAGCTTTAAATGGATGCTTTTGAACGCAAAAAGAAAAGGCGCAGCTCCTTGCCGCGCCTTTTGATTTTGATGCCTTCCTGATCCATTCCTTTTGACTAAAATCGTCCTTGTCGCCTCCTTGCTGCGTTTCCTTACTTTGGCATCCGTGTCCCTACGCTTTCTATACTAATCATCTCGCCGTATGGGAGATAGCCGACTTGTCTGCAAAGCGTGTGAGATATCTCTCAAGCGCTCCCATAAAACCTAACCCAAAGTATCTATTGCGGGATGGGGGACCTGGGTCTAGGATTTTTACTGTTACAGCCCTTCGACTCGGGCATTTTTTTGAAATTTATTTGAAAACGTTTTCATATAGACAAGTGTCTAACCTAAACGCCTTGCGCAGCTTAGGCAAATAGTCAGATACCACTTTAATACCAGTAGGTTCTATGACTCAGGAAAGCATGCTGACAAGTCGAAAGAACGCATGAAGCGCAGTAAGTTCATGAAGCTATTTTTGAAAACATTTTCAAGCACGTCGCTCCTCTGGACATTTCCATTGATCAAAGGCGACCAGGAGATGAGGAATATTTTATGAAAGGAAAGCTTTTAAAAAGACTAACCCGCTGCAAACCGCGCCGATTACTGCTTGGCTGTCTGGCGGCGACGCTCGCGTCACCGAGCGCTTACGCCGGATTTCACGTGCAGGAGGGGCAGTTGCTGGATGGTTTAAACAACCCCTTTGTCATGCGTGGAGTCAATCATCCTCATGTCTGGTACGCCTATCGCACGGAGCAAGCGTTAAACGACATCGCCGCCGTGGGCGCGAACACCGTGCGCATCGTACTGGGTTCCGGCCATCAATGGCCCAGCACTTCCGCCGAGGAAGTCGCGCGCATCATCGCCAAATGCAAAGCCCGAAAGATGATCGCGGTGCTGGAGGTGCATGATGTCACCGGTTATGGCGAGAAGCCGGAAGCGGCGCCGTTATCCGCCGCCGTGGACTATTGGCTGAGCATTCAAGACACGCTCATGGGTCAGGAAGATTACGTCATCATCAATATCGGTAATGAGCCCCTGGGCAACAATGTTCCCACCACCGCCTGGGCGCAGATTCACCAGGAAGCAATCCAGCGTCTGCGGGATGCGGGGTTCACCCACACGCTGATGGTCGACGCGCCCACCTGGGGCCAGGACTGGCGGGAAACGATGCTGCAGGAGGCGCCGAATGTCTTCGCCGCAGATCCGCTGCAAAATCTGGTGTTCAGCGTACATATGTATCAGGTGTACGCCGAGCGCGAAAAAATCAACAACTACCTGTCCACCTTCGTCAATGTCCACAAGTTGCCTCTGGTGGTGGGAGAGTTTGGCGCAGATCATCAAGGGGAAGAGGTGGATGAAGCCGCCATCATGGAGCTGGCGGATTTCTATCGCATCGGTTACCTGGGCTGGTCCTGGTCAGGCAACAGCGGCGGTACGGAATCACTGGACATTACCCATGATTTTGACGCCAACCGCCTGACGCCCTGGGGAGATTTTCTCATCAACAGCGCTTACGGCATCCGCGCCACCGCCAGACCAGCCAGTGTATTCACCGGCGGAGAAACCGGACCCCAGCCGCCTAAAACGCTTCCTCAGTCCTTACAGGTCACACAAGGACGCTCTCTCGACATAACGCTTTTCGGCAGCGACGCGGACGGGGCTGTCGTCGCATTTCAGGTTGACGCCCAGCCCCGCCATGGCGTGCTCGTCGGCGCCGACCGTTTCTGGACCTACACTCCCGCGCCCGGCTTTGTCGGCGGGGACAGCTTCACCTACCTCGCATTAGACGACGACGGCCTGAGTTCGACTCCCGCGCGCGTAGATATACGCGTGGAAGCGATGTCCAACGCCAAAGCCCGCTGCGACTACAGACTCGTCAATGAGTGGGGCGCCGGTTTTATCGCATCCATGCGCATCACCAATACAAGCACAACACCTTTAAACGGCTGGGAAGTGGACTGGGCCTACGAAGACGCAACCCGCATCGTCAACGTATGGAATGGCGAGTTATCCGGGGAGAACCCTTATCACGTCTCCAGTATGAGCTGGAATGCGGAGATCCCTCCCGGCGCCAGCGTGGAGTTCGGCATGCAGGGCGTCAAAGGGGACGCCGCCAGCACACCCCGCGTTATCCAGTGCGGAGCGAACTGAGGCGTGTGCATTTTTCTGGTTTCTGTTTACTGCGGCGAGTTCAGCGGTATCGCCGCCGCCCATAGCGCCTTATGGCGCTTTTCCGGCGCACCGCGCCCCTAACGACAAAGCGAAAAGCTTGAATATCGGACTGACTTAATTCTCCAAAAAGGGAACGCCAATGAAACTTTCAATGAAATCGGGATACGGCCTTGCCGCCGCTCTTTCCCTGGGATTCGCCGCCGTGCAGAGTCCTCTCGCACAAGCCGCCAAGTGCGAATATGTCGTGCAGAATGAATGGAACAGCGGCTTCGTGGCGCTGATTAAGATCACGAACACCGGCGCCAGCGAAATCAACGGCTGGGATGTCGCCTGGCGTTATGACGACGGCTCGCTGCTAAGCAACTCCTGGAGCGCCCAGTTATCCGGCTCCAATCCTTATCGGGCCGCCAATATGAGCTGGAACGGACGCATCGCCCCTGGCCAGACCATCGAGTTCGGCATGCAGGGCGCTAAAGGCGCCGCAGCCGCCCCGGTTCCCGTCGTCACAGGAGACGTTTGCGATGATAATGGCGCGCCGGATAACCATCCCCCTGTCGCCGACTTCACCGCCTCCGTCAGCGTTGGCGACGCGCCATTGCCAGTGGTTTTCGATGCTTCCGCCTCCAGCGACCCGGACAACGATGCGCTCAGTTATCAGTGGGACTTCGGCGACGGCTCCAGCGCGACGGGCGTCAAGGTTTCCCATGACTACGCAAATCCTGGCGACTACAACGTCACTCTGACTGTCAGCGATGGCGCAGCGTCCGTCACTGCTTCCCAAAGCATTCGCGTGAAACAGCCGGATACGGCGGACCCGGTCACCGCCAGCTTCACCAGCAGCGTGGTGGATAAAACCGTCAGCGTGAACGCCGCCGCGTCGACCGGCGACAATCTCACCTATATCTGGGACTTCGGCGACGGCGCCACGGCCTCTGGCGTCAGCGCCAGCCATACCTATGCGGAAGCGGGAACCTACAGCATCCAGCTCACCGTCAGCGACGGCGAACAAAGCGATAGAGCCAGCAAAAGCGTCACCGTGGAGGAAGGCGATACCGATCCCGGCGACGATCCGGCGCACGTCAGCAATCCCTTCGCCGGCGCCAAGGCCTATATCAACCCGGATTATGCGAAGCAGGTGGACGCTTCCATGGCTAAAGTAGACGCCTCTCTGGCCGCGAAAATGGCGACATTGAAAGACACCCCCACCGCAGTATGGCTGGACCGTATCGACGCCATCTACGGCGGCGACGTCAACGGCGGTCGTCTGAGCCTTGAACAGCATCTGGAAGCGGCGCTGGCGCAAAAAGACGGCGATGAGCCGATCACCGCCACCTTTGTGGTGTACAACCTGCCGGATCGGGACTGCGCCGCATTGGCTTCCAACGGCACGCTGCATTCAGACCAGAATGGCCTGGCGATTTACAAGTCTGACTACATTGACGTGATCTATGACGTCATGTCCGACCCTCGCTTCCGCGATATCCGCATCGTCACGGTGATTGAGCCGGACTCGTTGCCGAACCTGGTCACCAACCGCGATATTCCCGAGTGCGCCAAGGTGGCGCAAAACGGCGTTTACGTCGACGGCGTACAGTACGCCATCAGTCGTCTGTCGCAACTGCCTAATGTCTATCTCTATCTGGATATCGCCCATTCCGGCTGGCTGGGTTGGGAAAGCAACTTCGCCCCCGCCGTGCAGTTATTTACGCAAGTGGTCAAAGGGGCTTCCGGCGGCGATTTAAGCGTCATTGACGGATTCGTTTCCAACGTCGCCAACTACACGCCAACAGAGGAAGTCTATCTGCCTGATCCGAGCCTGCGCATCAACGGGCAGGAAGTTCGCTCTTCCAAGTTCTATGAGTGGAACCCTCAATTCGACGAAAAAGGCTTTGCCAACAACCTGCATCAAGCCTTCGTCAACGCCGGCTTCCCCAGCGATCTCGGCCTGCTGATCGACACCAGCCGCAACGGCTGGGGTGGAAACGAACGCCCCACGGGACCGGACGCCTCCGCCAGCACGGTGGACAACTATGTTACCGCCGCCCGCCTGGATCGTCGTTTCCATCGCGGCAACTGGTGTAACGCCGACGGCGCCGGGGTGGGCGAACGTCCCCGCGCTGCGCCATTCGGCGCCGACGCGCCCGTGGACGCCTTCATCTGGATCAAGCCCCCCGGCGAGTCTGACGGCGCCAGCGATCCTTCACAAACCACGCCCGATGACGAAGGCAAGAGCTTCGACCCCATGTGCAGCCCCGATTACGTCGGCAAATCCGGGTACCCCACCGGCGCCAAAGCGGGCGCGCCCGCGGCGGGACATTGGTTCCACGAGCAGTTCCGCATGCTGGTGGAGAACGCTTACCCGCCGATTGAATAAATCGCGTTAAACGCCGGACCGGTGATTCGGTCCGCTTGCACGAACCTGAAACAGGGCGATCAGGGAGGATCGCCTGAGGACCAACAAAAAACCTGAAAAGGAGACGCTGATTATGCGCACGCCAATGTTTTTATTAAGTTCTATAAGTTTGGCCCTGGCCGCCGCCATGACCCCGATCCAGGCTTATTCCGCCGACGGCAACCCTCGCGTCAACCAGCGCGGTTATCTGCCGGAAGCGCCCAAAGTCGCTGTATACGCCACCGCAAATGACACCGCGCAAACCTGGGAATTATGGCGCAATGGCGCCCTGGTGGCGTCCGGCATGACCACCCCCAAAGGCGCCGACGCCGCTTCCGGCGAGCGCCTGCACCAGATCGATTTTTCCAATGTGGATATCGAAGGAGAAGGCTATGAACTGAAGGTCGGCGGCGACCGCAGTTATCCCTTCGCCATTGACGAGCAGGTCTTTTCCGGCCCGTTGTACGACGCCATCCGCTACTACTATCACAACCGCAGCGGCATTGAGATCGAACCCCAGTTTACCGGCGGCGGACGCAGCAGCTATGCGCCGGACGCCAAGCTGGCGCGCCCGGCGGGACACATCGGCGTCACGCCTAACCTGGGCGATTACAACGTTCCCTGCTGGCCGGGAACCTGCAATTACTCGCTGGACGTTTCCAAGGGCTGGTATGACGCCGGCGATCACGGCAAATATGTCGTCAACGGCGGTATTTCCGTGTGGAAGCTGTTGAACGCCTATGAACGCAATCAATACTTCGGCAAGCATAAAGAGGCTTTCGCCGACGGAACCCTGAATATTCCCGAAAGCGGCAACGGCGTCCCCGACCTGCTGGACGAAGCCCGCTGGCAGATGGAGTTCCTGCTGGCGATGCAGGTTCCGGAAGGCGAAGCCCTGGCTGGCATGGTTCATCACAAAATGCATGACGATAACTGGACCGGTCTACCGCTGGCGCCCCATGAAGACCCGCGTCAGCGCTATCTGGTTCCTCCCTCTACCGCCGCCACCCTGAACCTGGCCGCCACAGCGGCGCAAAGCGCGCGAATATGGAAAGACATTGATCCGGATTTCGCAGCCCGTTGTCTGACGGCGGCGCAACGGGCCTGGCAAGCCGCCAAGCAGCACCCCGATGTCATTTATAAAGACGACTTCAACAATGGCGGCGGCGGATACGGGGATCAGGACGTTAGCGATGAATTCGTGTGGGCGGCGGCGGAGCTGTTCGTCACCACCGGCGACGCCAGCTACAAGAACGACATTCAATGGGATGATGATCTCGCGCCGGACTGGGCCTGGCCGCAAACCCGCATTCCCGCGTTGATGTCCCTGGCCATGGTTCCCGGCGATCACAGCGCGACCTTGCGCGAGCGGGCCCGAGGTACGCTGGTGTTACTGGCGGACAAACTGGTCGCGGTCATTGATTCGCAAGGGTATCTGTTGCCATTGGGGAACGAGGAATATTACTGGGGCTCCAATAATGTATTGGCCAACAAACTGGCCATCACCGCCCTGGCCTATGATTTCACCGGCGAGGACAAATACGCCCAGGCTACGCTGAAATCCGTGGATTACCTGTTCGGCCGCAACGCCTTGTCTTTGTCCTATGTCACCGGGCATGGCGCGCATGCAGTCAAACAGCCTCATCATCGTTTTTGGGCCGGCGTTCTCAATAGCAGTTATCCCTGGGCGCCCCCCGGCGCACTGGCGGGAGGACCTAACCCCGGTTTAGAGGATGATGTGGCGAAAGCGGCGTTATCCGGCTGCGAAAGCAAACCACAGACGTGCTTTATCGACGATATCGGCTCCTGGTCCACCAATGAAATCACCATCAACTGGAACGGCGCGCTGGTGTGGACCCTGGCGTTCGTCAATGACCTGGCGGAAGGGGGCGATGAACCTGATCCAGACCCCAATCACGATCCAGTGGCGGCTTTCACCGCAAACGCAGCCGGCCTGACGTTGAATCTTGACGCCAGCGCCTCCAATGACCCTGACGGCGACACGCTCAACTATCAATGGGACTTCGGCGACGGCGCTGTCGGCTCAGGTAAAACCGCCAGCCATGATTACGCTGCGCCCGGCGTGTATAAGGTCACGCTTAAAGTCGCGGACGGCCGCGGCGGCGAAGCCAGTTTGACGCAACAAGCGACCCTCGACGACAGCGACTCGCAAGGAGCCTGCGAATACATTGTGCAGAACGAATGGAACAGCGGTTTCGTCGCGCTGATCCGTATTCACAACCAGGGATCAACGCCGTTGGACGGTTGGGAAGTCAACTGGGAGTACAGCGACGGCACGCTGATTAACAGTCAGTGGAACGCCAATTTATCCGGGCAAAATCCCTACAAGGCGAGCCCTCTGGGTTGGAATAAAACCATCCAGCCCGGCGCCTATGTGGAGTTCGGCATGGTAGGTCAGAAAGGGTCCGCTACGGCGCAAACACCGACTGTTACAGGCGACGTCTGCCAATAGCGCGAGAACACCTCCGCCACCTCAACATGCAGGGGTGGCGGAGCGCGATGGCTACGACATAACTACGCTGACTACAGCTTAAACCCGGCGACGATGCCGTTGAGGTCCTGGGCGAGATCCGCCAGCTCATGGCTCGCCGCCGACGTTTTCTGCGCGCCTTCCGCGGTGTGGTCCGCCACATCGCGGATATTCACCAGATTGCGATCCACTTCCCGGGCCACATGCGCCTGCTCTTCCGACGCACTGGCGATGCTCAGGTTCATCTCATTAATGCGTCCCACCATACGCATGATTTCCTCCAACGCGCCATCCGCCGCTTCCGCCAGCGACAAGGTTTTATGCGTGTGCTCATTGCTGGCGGTCATGGAGCTCACCGCGTTGCGGGTGACGCTTTGAATATTGTCGATCATCTGGGTGATTTCACGGGTGGATTCCTGGGTGCGATGAGCCAGTGCGCGCACTTCATCCGCGACCACTGAGAAACCGCGTCCCTGTTCCCCCGCCCGCGCCGCTTCAATGGCGGCGTTAAGCGCCAGCAGGTTGGTCTGGTCGGCGATGGAGCCAATCACGTCGAGCACCCGGCTGATTTCACCCACCTGGGTGGCCAGCGCCTGAATTTCTTCCCCGGTGCTGGTGACGGAGTTGGTCAACTCTTCCAGAGACTGTTTGGTTTCGCCCACCTGCTTGCGACCGCTGGTGGACGCGGACTCCGCCGCTTGTGAGGCCTCCGACGCGTCGTTGGCGTGTTTGGCCACATCGTCCACGGCAGTGGACATTTCCGTGACGGCGGTGGCGGCCATCTGAATCTCGCTGTTTTGCATATTCAGAGCGTTGGTGGCGTCCTCCGTCAGCGCGTTGAGGTTTTCCGATGCGGAGGCCACCTGAGCAGCGGCGGAAGTGACTTTCTGCAGCGTTTTACGCAATCGATCCTGCATTTCCGCGAGAGCTTTCTGAAGGTCGGAAATTTCATCCTGGCCTTCCACTTCGATGCTCTGAGTGAGGTCGTTCCTGGCGATGCGACGGGCGGCGGAGAGAACGGATCTAAGCGGCCTGTTGATACTGCGGGTCAACACCAGAGCGAAAGTGAACGTGATGACCGCCGCCAGCGCGATGGCGATAATCAACCATTCTTTCGCCCCCGCATACAGTTCGGTGGCGCGGGTCTTGGCGGAATCTGCGCCAGACCCCACGAAATCAGACAACTCCACATACACCGCGCGCAGCTGCTCCAGACGCTCATTGCTGGGCCCGGTCATCATCTCTCTGGCCTCTTCCTTGAACTTGACCCGGGACAGGCCAATCATTTCGTCATGGCTCTCCAGATAGCTCTTCCAGGACGCCGTCAACTTTTCGAACAGCTGCTTTTCCTGTTCAGACTCAATGAGCTTTTTGTAAGAAGCCATTTGCGCTTCCAGCTTGCTCTGAGCCGCCTTCATGCGTTCATCGGCGTCGATGATCTCCTGGTTGAACTCCGCCATCACATGCAGCAGTTCCTGAGTGCGGAAAAAGTTGAGAGAAGACTGTATTTCCCCCAACACCCGCTGACGCGGCAACCAGTCCTCGGCTATTTCCGCAGAGGATTGCGCGATCTCAGACATCTGCTTTAATGAGAACAAACCTAGACCAAGAATGAAGGCGAGGGCGACCACAAACCCGGCGGCGGTGCGATGGCCGATTTTGAAACGTCTGAAGTGCATGTTCACAACCCCGGAATATATACGTTTTCTCTAAGTCTAGACAGGGATTCGAGTTCTTACAGTCAAATTTACTGGAAAAACAGATAACTCTTGCGGAAATTGACGCTCCAGGGTGAAGTTCTCGCCCGCCACAGCTGGAGTGGAGACTCGATACAGGTTTCTGCTAGTATCCGCTAACGCTCCAGTGCGCGGGCGCAAAAACGCCCGCCAACGCCTGATTAAAAACACTCCGCAACCGCCTCATGGAATAAGCGCAACAACGTGAATTTACCCCTGCAACCTCATCCTGCTCTCTATGCCGCGTTCGATGTCTATCCTTCCGCCAAGGGCGCCGCCACTCACATCCAGCAAGCCGCCCAGACGCTGTTTGACGCCGCCGGCGGAGGCTTGCTTTACGTGCTGGGTAATGAGCGTCTTCCTCGCTATCAACGGGAGAACGCAGTGGAGATTCTGCGTTTCGGACGCCTGCTGGATAACTATCTGCATCGCGCGCTGGCCTACAGCAGCGAGTTGCATGGCGTACTGGAAAACGGCTTGCAGGACAGCCTGAAGATCGCCCAGTTCCGCGATCCCTGGGGAGGCGTTCCGTTGGTGCGTCGGGCGGCGGGATGCTATCGCACCGTCTATGAGGTCAACGGACTGCCTTCGGTGGAGTTGCCGATGGCGTATCCCAATGTGGCGTCGACGACACTGGCGAAAATCCGCACCCTGGAAGACGAATGCCTGACCCGGGCGGACCGCATTGTCGTTCCGTCTGGCGTAATCCGCGATAACTTAGTGCGTCGCGGCGTCGCGGCGCAACGTATCAGCGTCATCCCTAACGGAACGGAGCTTAACCATGGACATGCGCGCCCCGAAACGGCGCCAAAGCGCTATATTTTATATTTCGGGGCCGTACAGGCCTGGCAGGGCCTGGATGTCCTGTTGCGGGCGCTGCAGCGCCTTCAGGATATGCCGGACCTGCATCTAGTGATTTGCTGTTCAGTGAAGTCACGACGCGCCAAAGGCTACCAGAAGCTAGCGGATAAATTAGGCGTGGCGGAGCAGGTCACTTGGCTGCACCGGTTGACCAAAGAGGAGTTAGCGCCCTGGGTCAGCAACGCCTATGTCAGCGTAGCGCCGCTCACAGAGTGCGCCCGCAACATCGACCAGGGGTGTTGTCCGCTGAAAATCCTGGAGTCCATGGGGGCGGGAGTGCCGGTGATCGCCTCCGACCTGCCGGTGGTGCGCGAGCTGGTGAGCCACCGCGAAAATGGCTATCTGGTGGCGCCGGAACGCCCGGCGGAGCTGGCCCGCGGCTTGCGGGTGCTGCTGGACTATCCAGACGCCGTGGCGCAGATGGGCGCAGCGGCGCAGCGCAGCATTGCGGAGGGCCTGTTGTGGTCCCACGCCAATGCTGCGCTGAAACATATTCATGTAGAACTGATATCGGGGAAGTAGATGGCTAAAACTAAGCAACAAAGGGCGCTGACGTCCACCCCAGAGCTGGAGAAGTACTTTCGTGAAGTCAGACGCACGAAAAAGCTTACCGGGGAACGAAGCATCGATGAGTGGCTTGAGTGTCTCCGTTTTATCGCCGCGCGCGATAAAGGCGGAGATAAGATAAGGAAACGAGTTGCAATCGCAATGGCGCTCTGGATTGTGGGATTTATACTCTCCCTGGTCGTGGAATTCCCACCTGCCGCCGCAGGGTTCGCGGTTATATTCATCATAAACCTGATCATATTCTTCGCTCTTCAAAGTAAAGACGTTCCCAACCGGTTGCGCGACTCGGTGCTTCCTCTGTTGACGATATTACGTCAGGACACAGAAGCGAATGCCCGTCTTACCCTGAACGTTGACCTGGTTGGCCCCGAGCTGGTCTCCAAACGCACGGATCACCGCACTCTGGGCGGAGGCCCCCGCATAGAACAGTCCATCTTTCGCGATCCATGGTTCCGGGGAAGTCTGGGCCTCGCCGATAACAGCATATTGTCATGGGAAGTGCTGGACGTGGTCCGACGCCGTAAAATTCGCAAGCGCAACCGCCGCGGCAAGACCAAAACAAAAACCAAGTACAAGATTAAAACGCGTATGGACGTCAGCCTGAGCTACAAAAACGACCGCTATCAGGCGCAGGTCAGCTCCGGCGCCGCAGCGCCGCAGGTCAAGAAAGAAGGAGAACGCAGAAGCGTGCTCAGATGTCGCCGCCAAGCGCCGGGAGGCTCCAGCCCTGGCCAGAAAATGGCTCTCAAAGAGCTACTGATCGGCGTGTCCATGATTTATAAAAGCTTAAGACCGGTAGGGTGATGCAATGGCAAAATGTGAAGTAAAAGCTGGATTTTTCGTACTGCGCCCCTGTGAAGCGCTCGCAGCTCTGCAATGTTCGATTTGCGAGCGCCCGGTGTGCGCCCTGCACACCATGCCCGTTGAAGGCGAGATGCTGTGCACCGAATGCGGCGCCGTGCAGGGCGAAAGCGATACGGGCGATGATGAGATGTACATGGACGACGGCGGTAATTCCACACGCTGGTTTTACTACTACCGCCAGCACTACTACACCGAAACCGGCGACGCCGACATGCTGACGGAAGACCACGGATTCGGCGCGGACGAAGCCGCCGCCTTCGTCGGCGCCGATATGCTGGACATGCAGGACGACCTGAGCGGCGACGATGATTCCGCCGACCTGTTCGACAGTTGAAGGCGCGCTCATGACCGGAACCTTACTCTGGCTGACCCAGAATCATTTCCCACAACAGGGCGGTATGGCGCAAAGCTGCGACCGTATCGTATCGGGATTGCGTCGCCAGGGCTGGCGCATTGATCTGGTCCATTTCAGCAGCAAGTGGAGCGACCTGAATGCGCAGCGCAAGCTGGGCGGAGTCAATATCCGCTGTCCACTGGAGGCGGACGTCAGCCATACTCTGAATCGTCTTTGGTGCGCGCTGCCTCACCTCGGCGCGGAAAGCTATGATGGCGTGATCGCCTTCGGCGGCTATGTACCCATGCTGGCGGGACCGGTGTACGCCGCCTGGATGCAAAAACCACTGTCGGTGCTGATCCGCGGCAACGATTTCGACGCCGCCGTATTCGACCCGAAACGCTTCTCCGTATTGGAAAACGCGATTCGCGCTTCCACACGAGTGGCGGCGGTCAGTCGCGACAAAGTCGCCAAAATTCAGCGCCTGTGGCCAGGCGCAGCAGTGGAGTGGATCGCCAACGGCATCGATCTCGCCGCCTGGAGCCCCATTCACTCGGATCAGGAGCAGGCGCAGGCGCTGCGGCAAGAGAGCATTGGCGACGACAAGCGTCTGATGTTAGGTATGTTTGGCCATATCAAGCGTAAAAAGGGCGGCGACTACTTTATCAACGCCCTGCTGCGTTCAGGCCTGGCCAAGCGAGCCCATCTGCTGATCGTCGGCGAGATGGAGCCCATGTTGCAGGAGCAGCTGGCGAACGCCACTGAGCTGCATTACACCCACATTCCTTTCGCCGACCGCTACGCTTTGCTGCCCTATTATCTCGCCTGTGATTTTGTCTGCATCCCTTCCTATTACGACGGCATGCCCAACGTGATGCTGGAGGCGGCCGCCCTGGGCGTCCCCATGCTGGCGTCACGCGCCGGCGGCATGGCCGACGTGCTGGAGGACAACCGTCACGGGTATCTGTTTGAACCGGGCCAGACCGACGCCTGCGTCGCGGCGATCAAGCGCGCCTTTAGCGCCGCGTCGTCGCAACGCGAGGAAATGGCCCAGGCCTGTCGCGAACTGACGGCGCGACGCCTGAATCTGGAGGCGGAGATCAGTCGATATGAGGTTCTCTTCCGCGACCTGATCGGTCTGGAGCATAAAGTCAGTCACCTGCACAGTCTTTGAGGAAAATTCAGTATGTTTCATCTCTTATTAAAACCCTGGCGCATACTTTGGCTGCTGTGTCTGACGATGATGCTGGCGCAAGGCGCCGCAGCGCAGACACTCAAGGTCGAAGACGATCGCGGAGACTTAGTGGCGGAGTTCACGCTGTCTTATGACGACCTCTCCATACGCTATCGGCAACATGGCGTCATGACTCGGCTCAGCTCCAGGCTGAAGGGCGATAAACGCAAGTACTACGGACCGGGCGGCGCACTGGTGGCGGAAGTCAAAAGTAAAGGCGACGACTTCAAGCTGCGGGCGGACGACCTCAATGGCGACATTAAAGTCAAAGGGGACATAGAGAAGCTGAAAGTCGTCGTCAATGGCGACGAGGCGCGCCCAGTGAAGATCAAGGCGAAAGACGACAAGCTCAAGGTGTACCGGGTGTCCGGCGAAACGGAGATCTTTATTGGTCAGGCGCAGCTGACCCAGGACGGGAAGGAGGTGAAAGTCAAAGACGCCGACAAGGGTGAGCGTTATCGCATCAATGATTTCCGTCTGTCCTCCGCCTATGGACTGCTGCTGGACGAGCGTATCCGGCCTGAGCACCGCTATATCCTGATGGCGGAAATTCTGATGCGGCAGTAGCTATGATCTTCATCTACGCCTTGGGCGGCGGCCTCGGACACATCACCCGCGCCCAGGCGTTGGTTCATACGCTGGGGCTGGATGACCCCGTCACGCTTGCGATGAGTTCCGCCTGGAATGACACAGAGCCGCCTTTATCCCACCAATTCCACACACTACGGGCCCCACAGGAAATCAGCAAAGATCCGGACGGCGTGCGTCAGTGGCTGACCACAGCCCTGATGCAGAAAACCTACCGGCGCATCATCATCGACGCCTTTCCCGGCGGCCTGCTGGGAGAATTGTGCGACTTTCCTTTTCCTGCTGACGCCGAGCTGATCCACTGCGCCCGCCTGCTGCGTTGGCCAGTTTACGCCCCCATGCTCAAGGGCGCGTTGCCGCGCTATCAACGCTGCTTTCAACTGGAGTCCATTAACGACGACCACGCCGCCGCGTTGACCGCCAGCTGTGACCGCATCAGCTCTCTGCGTCTGATTGACCCGCCCCTGTCGACAACGCAGGAGTCCCCGCTGGAATTACCGGGGGCGACGCCGCTATGGCTGATTCTGCACGCCGGCGCCGACGAGGAAATTCTGGAGCTGACCGCTTTTGCCCAGGACAACGCCGCTATGGAGAGAGCCTCCCCGCAGCTGGTCCTGTTGTCGCCGCGACGCCCGGACGGCCTGCCGCCGGAGGTCATTCACCGCTGCGATTATCCCGCCACACACTGGACCGCCAAAGCGCAGCGCATCTTCAGCGCCTGCGGCTTTAACACCATGCGTCAATTGCAGCCTTATCGACACAAGCACCGCTTCCTTCCCTTTCCGCGCCGCTTCGACGATCAATTCGCCCGCGCCGCCGCCCTGCGTGAGGAAAGCTGACGGCAGACCTGAAAAACACGCTGTCTGTACTACACTGACAACAGATTGCGACTAACAACAGGAGGCTGCCAAAGGATGAAGGCGCAACACAATTTCAAATCGTTGAATTGTTCAGAATGCGCCCACGGGGCGGGTTTGAGCTTCGACTTTACCATGGCGTTCCAGCCCATCGTCAATTTACACGAGCGCAACCTGTACGCCCACGAAGCTCTGGTGCGCGGCGTCAACAATGAAAGCGCCGGAGTCATACTGGATCAGGTGGATTACAATAACCGCTATCGTTTCGATCAAGCCTGCCGGGTAAAGGCCATTGAGCTGGCCGCCAAGCTGAACCTGGATACGCGGGTCAGTATTAATTTCATGCCTAATGCGGTGTATCGCGCCGAGCTTTGTATCCGCACCACTCTGGAGTCCGCCCGCGCCCATGACCTCCCTCCTTCACGCATCATTTTTGAGTTTACCGAAGGTGAGCAAATCAAGGATCTGCCTCATGTCAGCGAGATCGTAGACGAATATAAAAAGCAGGGGTTTCTGATCGCTATCGATGATTTTGGGTCCGGCTATTCTGGTCTGAATTTGCTGGCGGAATTGAAAACAGACATTATCAAACTGGATATGCAACTGGTGCGCGACCTGCACCACCACAAACCACGCCAATCCATTGTCAGAGCCATCACGGAAGTCTGCCGCGAGCTGGATATCACTGTCATCGCCGAAGGCGTGGAGACCCTTAACGAGGCCAAAGCGCTGCGGGATTTGGGGATTTACCTGCTGCAGGGTTATTACTTTTCCAAACCGCAGTTCCAGTCTCTGTTTCAAGCCCAGCCGGATACCTTCACCGGCCTGTAAACGTCCACGTCATGACAACAAGTTTGACTTGGGGCAAGATACGGCCAAGCGCCCGCCCCAAATCCTTTGCCAAGGGGTACAATCGTCAAGGCTTGCAATGTGACGTCAATCAGCCCGCTGAAGGGCCAGCGAGAGGGAGAAAAACATGTGCGGCGTTTGCGGATGCGGCGATGAAAACACCAGCCTGAACGGCCGTCCTCTGGCGCCGGCTCACGCCCACGCGCCCGGCCTGGGACAAACCCGTATGGTGCTGATCGAGCAGGATGTCATGAACAAGAACAACCAGTTCGCCATGGCCAACCGGGATCTGCTCGGCGTCCATCAGGTGCTGGCGCTCAACCTGGTATCCAGTCCCGGCGCTGGTAAAACCACCTTGCTGACCCGCACTATCGCCGAGCTCAGCGAATCGCTGCATATGGCTGTAATCGAAGGCGACCAGCAGACTGAGTTCGACGCCGAACGTATTCGCGCCACCGGCGTCGAGGCCATACAAATCAATACCGGCAAAGGCTGTCATCTGGACGCGCATATGGTGGGCCACGCCCTGGAGCGCCTGCCTTTGCCGGAGCTGGATGTTCTGTTTATCGAGAATGTCGGCAATCTGGTCTGTCCCGCCGGTTTCGATCTGGGCGAAGCCGCCAAGGTCGCGATTCTGTCCGTCACCGAAGGCGAAGATAAGCCTCTCAAATATCCGGACATTTTCCACGCCTCCCAACTAATGCTGATCAATAAAATCGACCTTGCGCCTTACGTCGACTTCGACGTGGACAAAGCGCAGGAATACGCGCGTCGGGTCAATCCGAACATAGAAATCATCCATCTGTCCGCCAAAACCGGCGCCGGAATGGAGCAGTGGCGACAATGGCTGCAACAGCGTCTGCCCGGGAAATCCTGACCCTCAGCGGGGTGGTGCAGGGCGTCGGTTTTCGTCCTTTTGCATATCGTCTGGCCACCTCGCTGGGACTCGTCGGTAAAGTCTGGAATCAAGGCGGAGATCTGCTGATCGATATCCAAGGTTCGCCCAGTCAATTGCAGACCTATAAAACGCAACTGTTGGCGAATAAACCCACGCAAGCACAGGTTCGCGCTTTCGCCGCCCGCCCAGCGTCGGTGATTCCTCATCAAAATAGCTTTGCTATTGTCGCCTCCAAACCCGGCGCCATGCATGGCGCGCTCCCCACCGACCTGCGTTTGTGCGCCCAATGCCTTGCCGAATTATTTGATGCCCAGGATCGCCGCCACCTTTATCCTTTCATCACCTGCGCCGAGTGCGGCCCCCGCTACAGTTTGATGCGCAGTCCGCCCTTTGATCGCGCCCGAACAAGCATGAATGCTTTCCAGCAATGTCCAGAGTGTCTGCTGGAGTACAGCGACCCCGAACAACGGCGCCAGCATGCGCAAACCAACAGCTGCGCCGCTTGCGGTCCGACATTGAGCTGGCATGACGCGCAAGGCGCACTTTGTCCTGAGCCTGATCCCATTCACGCAGCCTGGCGACAACTGAGTCAGGGAGGGATCATCGCGGTGAAAGGCGTCGGCGGCGTCCACCTGATGTGCGACGCCAGCAACCTCCGCGCCGTGGCGACACTGCGCCAGCGCAAACAACGCGCCCATAAGCCCTTCGCCGTCATGGCGTTGAACCGCGCCTCGCTCACAGCGCTGGCGCAGATTGATGACCAAACGGAACACTTGCTGCAGGGTGTGGACGCTCCCATCGCGCTGACGCTCAAAGGCCCCGATTGTGACGCCCGCCTGCCCGGCGCAGCGCCCCAGTGCGCGGATGTAGGCGTCATGTATCCTTATGCGCCGATTCATTACCTGCTGTTTCACCAAGCCTTACAACGTCCCCCAGGCCTGAATTGGCTGCAGCAGGCGCATCCTCTGATCCTGATCGTCACCAGCGCCAACCTCAGCGGCGAGCCGCTGATCACCGATAACGCGCAATGCCTGCGAGAGCTGCAAGGCGTCGCCGACGGCTTCCTGTTGCACAATCGGGACATCCTGGCCCGCGCCGATGACTCCGTCGTACAACATTCACAGCCCGCCGTGTATGTCCGGCGCGGCCGCGGACTCGCTCCCCAAATCATCGAGCTGACGCAGAAAGGCCCCTCGACGCTGGCTTTCGGCGGCTTTCTCAAGAACAGCCTTTGTCTTACCCGGGATGACCGTGCTTATCTGTCGCCCTATATCGGCGATCTGGATCGCGCCGCCACCTGTCGCGACATGGATCAAAACGTGGAGCATCTATTGGCGACATTGGGCATCCAACCCGAAGTCGTCGTCTGCGACCTGCACCCTGACTTCTACAGCACCCGGGCCGCCCATGAATTCAGCAAACGTCTGAGGATTCCGCTATTGCAGGTACAGCATCACCACGCCCATTGTCTGGCGACCATGGCGGAAGCGGGGCTGCGCGATCCGGTCCTGGGACTCGCGCTGGATGGGTTCGGGCTGGGCGACGACGGCGGCATTTGGGGCGGCGAGCTGTTATGGATGAACGGCGCCGATTATCAACGTCTAGGTGGACTGCGTCCGCTGCCGCTTCCCGGTGGCGACAGCGCCGTGCGCGAGCCCTGGCGTCTTGGCGTCGCCGCCTTGCTGTCGCAAGGCCGAGAGGAGGACGCAAAGCGCCTGTTTGGCGCGCATCCGGGTTACGCGACGCTGCGCCAAATGCTGGCGAAGAACGTCAATTGTCCCCTCACCAGCAGCGCTGGACGTTACTTCGACGCCGCCGCCGCCATTCTGGGGGTGCGCCATCATACAGATTACGAAGCTCACGCAGCGATGACGCTGGAGTCCCTGTGCCGACAAACACCGCCGACTCCGGACCCCCCCCCCTTGTTTGAGATTACCTCTGAAGGCGATCTGGACCTTTATCCTCTGCTGGAAGCGCTGATTGACTGCGCTCCCCATGTCGGCGCGCGCCGGTTTCATGACCTGTTGGTTCGCGGGCTGCTGGCCTGGGTGGAGGACGCGCGCGCCAGGACTGGCGTCGACGCTATTGTGCTCGGCGGCGGCTGCTTCCTGAATCGCGTCTTGCGCGAGTCGCTGATGACCGGCCTGCGCACGCGGGGCATGCAGGTTTATCTCCCTCGCCAACTGCCGCCCAACGACAGCGGGATCAGCCTGGGTCAGGTCTGGTATGCTTATCTCCGCGCCCATCAACAACAACCTGCGCCTAACGCAACTACGGAGACGGACCAACCCGCATGTGCCTAGCCATACCGGTGCAGGTGGAAAGCCTGCTGGACAACGATGAAGCCCTGGTGGATATCGGCGGCCTGAAAAAGCGCATCTCCCTGGCGCTGGTGGAGAACGTCAACGTCGGCGATTACGTCATCCTGCATGTGGGCTACGCGCTCAGTAAGATCGATGAAGATGAAGCGCTGCGCACGTTAGCGTTATTCGACCAGATGCAGGCGCTGCAAGAAGAGCTGGACGCAAACCTGGAGCCCGGCGAGGGCGGCGACCGATGAAATATATCGACGAATTCCGTAACGGCGATTACGCCGCCGAAGTGGCGCGCCGCATCTGCGCAGAAGCGAGCCCCGGGAGACGTTATCGCTTCATGGAGTTTTGCGGCGGCCACACGCACACTCTGTTCCGCTATGGCGTCCCGGACCTGCTGCCTGCCAATGTGAACATGATTCACGGGCCCGGCTGTCCGGTGTGCGTGCTGCCCATGGCGCGCATCGACGCCGCCATTGAGCTGGCCGTGCGTCATCAGGTTATTTTGTGCAGTTATGGCGACATGTTGCGGGTTCCCGGCGCCCATCGCAGCAGTCTGCTGAAAGCGAAAGCCCAAGGCGCCGACGTGCGTATGCTGTATTCTCCGGCGGACGCATTGCGCATCGCCCAGGAACACCCGCAGCGACAAGTGGTGTTTTTCGCCATCGGTTTTGAAACCACTACGCCGCCCACCGCCGCCGTACTGCTGAAAGCGCAGGAACTAAAGCTGCGCAACTTTTCCGTCTTCTGCAACCACGTCCTGACGCCACCGGCGATCACCGGCATTCTGGAGCCCGCGCAGCAGGCTGGCGAATCTGTTATCGAGGGTCTGGTAGGACCCGGCCATGTCAGCGTCATCACTGGCGGCGACGCTTACGCTTCGCTGGCGCGGCGCTATCGCACCCCCATCGTCATCGCCGGCTTTGAGCCGCTCGACATCCTGCACGCAATCCTGTTGCTGGTGCGCCAGTGCAACGAAAAACGCTACGACGTGGAAAACCAATACTCCCGCGCCGTGACCGCGTCCGGCAACGCCAAAGCCCAATCAATGGTGGCGCAGACCATGACACTGCGCGATAGCTTCGAGTGGCGCGGCCTGGGCTGGATGCCGCACAGCGCCTTACAAATCAGGCCGCAATTCGCCGATTACGACGCGGAGACGCGTTTTGAATTGAGCCCCAGCGAGGCGCGGGAGAACAAAGCCTGCGAGTGCCCGGCGGTGTTGCGCGGCGCGAAGTCGCCGACTGACTGCAAACTGTTCGCCACCGTCTGCACCCCCGACAACCCCATCGGCGCCTGTATGGTGTCTTCCGAAGGCGCCTGCGCCGCCCACTACAGTTACGGACACGCCCGTTAGATGAGCCTGCAACCCGACTTTCGCCACGGCTGCGTGGAGATGATTCATGGCGGCGGCGGCCGCGCCATGCGACGATTGATTGACGACCTGTTTTTACAGGCTTTTGATAACCCGCTGCTGCGCGCCGGCGACGATCAGGCCTGCTTTCAGGTAGCGCCGGGGCGTCTCGTCATGACCACAGACAGTCACGTGATATCGCCTTTGTTCTTCCCTGGCGGGGATATCGGCGCTCTCGCCGTGCACGGCACAGTCAACGACGTCTGTATGGCCGGCGCGGTTCCCCTGTATCTGTCCGCCGCCTTCATTCTGGAAGAAGGGTTTCCACTGAGCGACTTGCGCCGTATTGTCTTGTCCATGGCGGCAGCGGCGCGGGAGGCGGGCGTCGCCATCGTCACCGGCGACACCAAGGTAGTGGAGCGGGGCAAAGGCGATGGTGTATTCATCACCACCACCGGAGTTGGACGACTGCCGGCAAACGTCAATTGCAGCGTGGCGCGAGTGGCGGTTGGCGATCGTATTCTGGTGAGCGGCTTCCTCGGCGATCATGGCGTTGCGATACTGTCGCAACGGGAAAATCTGGAGTTTGAGGCCAGCCTGCGCTCAGACAGCCAAAGCCTGCACGATCTGGTGGCGACCATGATCGATATCGAGCCGGATCTGCACTGCATGCGCGACCCCACCCGCGGCGGACTGGCGGCGACGCTCAATGAAATCGCGCAGCAGGCGCAAGTGGGTATGCGCCTGCACGAGCGCGCGATCCCGGTTCGTGAAGAAGTGCGCGCCGCCTGTGAGTTCCTGGGACTGGACCCGTTATACATCGCCAATGAAGGCAAATTGATCGCGTTCTGCGCGCCGGAGCGGGCGCAAGCCTTGTTGGACGCAATGCGTGAGCACCCGAAAGGAGGTGACGCCGCCATCATCGGCGAGGTTATGGAGGACCCTCGCTGCTTCGTGCGACTGCGCACAAATTTCGGCGGAGAACGGGTCGTGGACTGGCGCAGTGGCGACCCCCTGCCGCGCATTTGTTAGCAACAGATTAAGCTTCGGCGTCAAACGTTAATAACCAGACGCATACATGCGCCTGCGCGGCGGCTGGCCGCAGAAGTCAAGTAATAGAAAAAAGCTATGTGTCTGCCTGATTAATAGTGTTTTTCCCTGGCCCGCTCCAATGCCGCCTGAGTACGCTCAATATCCCGCACCACCATGAACTCGGTGAAAATTCTTACGGCCTCATCCGCCATCGCCTTAGGAGAATCCCGGTCGTAAAACTGGGAAATGCCCGCCGCTGACTGTAACAACTCCGCACCGGCGCGAATGAAGTAGTCGTCGCCGTGCGGCGCGCGTCGATGCGTGGAGATCTTGCCGACTTTGTCATTCAGAGCCGCCTGCACGTCCGCTCGGCCGATAAAAGCCAGGAACTTCCTGGCTAACGCTTTGTTGCCAGAATTGGCTGGCAGCAGAAAGACATCCGTCGGCGCCTCTTCGTAACGCGGCAAGTCAGGATTAATGACCGGGAAAGGCGCGAACCGGAAGTCCGCCGCCAGGTCATCCGGCAACGTGCTGCTGAAGAAATTGCCCATCAACAACATGCCCGCATGACCGCGATAGAGCAACGGCAGCGATTGCTTCCAGTCCCACTCCCTATGCAGCTTGTGATCGATAAAGCAGTCTTTATCCAGCAGGGTTTTCCAGTGCTCGAACACATTGCGTACACGCGGGTCTGTGTAGGAAGCAAGTCCACTGGTCAGCTCACGATGGAACGTCAGCCCGTTGATGCGTAGATTGAGATAGTCGAACCAGGCGGCGGCGGTCCAATGATAATGGGTGCCGATGGTGATCGGCGCAACGCCGGCTTTGCGCATGTCGCCGCATAGTTTTAACAGTCCATCCCAATCCTGAGGAGGTTGCAGCCCGAGCTGATTGAATACAGAGCGCCGGTAATATAGCCCCCACTGATAATAGGAGTAGGGAATAGCGTAAACGCGCCCTCGCCAGGATACGGTGTCTTTGATCGCCTCGGTGTAATCCGCATCGAAGTTTTCCGCTTCCCACAAATCGTCGAGAGGCTCGACAAAACCTCTACGCACATATTGCAGCAGACGTTCTCCCGCCTGCCAATAGAGCACATCCGCCGGCTCGTTTTTACTTAACCAGCGCTCAATGCCGCCTTTGTAGGCATCTTCGTCATAGGCCAGCCAACGTATGCTTAGACCAGGATTTTCCTTCTCGAACTGACGGGACAATTCATTGAACGCCGCTCGCTGATCTCCGCTGAACACCATCAGCGCCACTTTAAGATCCTGCGCCTGCGCCGTATGGGCCTGCATCGACATTGCAATCGCCAGCCACAGGAACGCGAGTAACCACTTTTTATCCTTGCCGCCTAACATAGCGCCATTTCGCCCTCCAGGCGACGCAGTGAGTGCTCGCGCCGCTCCGTATTATTTCAGGTAACCGCTAATAGCCTAGACCCTGTCGCCGCATCCAGCCACCCGACGATTTACGCCATGACCCGCACCGGTCCACGGTCATGCGGTCCGTTCAACACGCACTCCGGCCCCACAGGAACGATGCGCGTGGGGTTGATGGTGACGTGGCTGTAGTAGTAATGGCGCTTGATATGCGCCAGATTGACGGTCTCCGCCACTTGCTCATGCTGATACAGCTGACGCATGTATTGGCTCAGATTGGGGAAGTCGGCGATTCGCCGCAGGTTGCATTTGAAATGGCCATAGTAAACGACGTCAAAGCGAATCAAGGTGGTGAATAAACGCCAGTCCGCCTCCGTCAGAAACTCCCCCGCCAGGAAAGATTGCCGCGCCAGAATCGCCTCCACTCTGTCGAGGGCGGCGAAGAGTCCTGTGAATGCTTCTTCGTAGGCTTCCTGGGTGGTGGCGAAGCCACAGCGATACACGCCATTGTTGATCTGGGCGTATACCCAGTCGTTGACGGCGTCGATGCGCTCACGCAGCGGTTCGGGGTAAAAGTCGGCGTGATTGCCGGTCAGATCGTTAAAGGCGTCATTGAACATGCGGATGATCTCCGCAGACTCGTTATTGACGATCGTCTGCGTCTGTTTGTCCCATAACACCGGTACGGTGACGCGGCCGCTGTATTGCGCATGCGCCTTCAGGTAAAGCTGATACATGAAATCAACGCCATACAGGTGATCCGGCAGCCCTTTGGCGGCGTCAAACTCCCACCCGTTGTCCAACATGTCCGGAGATACGACGGAAACGCTGATATGAGGCTCCAGTCCTTTCAGCTTGCGGAAAATCAGGGTGCGATGAGCCCAGGGGCAGGCCAGACTGACATACAGATGATAACGACCCGACTGCGCCGGAAATCCATCTTCCCCCGCAGCGCTGACGCGGCGACGGAAGCGCGACGCCTCACGCTCGAACCTGCCTCCGCTTTTGGCGGTGTCGTACCATTGATCGCGCCAGACTCCGTCTACCAACAACCCCATAACCCACTTTCTCCCGGTGAACCTGTCAAACCCTCACATTAGAAGCTATACCATTGAATAAAAAGCTTAAAAATTGTGTTAAAAGGTTCGAATAAAGGGAAAGAACGGCCGGGCGAAAGCGGGATTCAGCCGCCGTTTTTACGAAACGCATCTGGACTGACGCCGAAACGCTGACGAAACATCTTGCAGAGGTGGCTGACGTCCTGCGCGCCGATTTCATCAGCCAGCGCAGCCAGACTGTGGTGGGAGTTCAGCAAGCGCCAGCGCACATGCTGCAAGCGCATTTCCCGCCAGTAAGCCCGCGCCGTACAGTGAAACTCAGCGATAAAGAGACGGTCCAACTGGCGGCGGCTGACGCCGATAGCCACTGCGATGTCTTCAATAGTAAAAGAGCCCTCCAACCACTGTCGCATCAGACTGACTGCGCGCCCCAGGTTGCGACCCAGTCCGCTCTCATGGGCCAGAGATTTCAACGAATGGGTTTCGCTGCGGGCTTCGTCCACCAACATATCCGCCAACCCTTTCAACGCCCGCGTTTTGCCACAATGACGCGCCAACAGCTCCACCGCCAGGTCCACTGCGGCGACGCCTCCCGCACAGCTGATGCGCCCGCCGTCGAAGCAATACAGCTGCCCAGTGCGGACTTCAATACGCGGGAAGGCGACCTGAAACTCCTGCACATGGCGCCAATGCATCGCGACTTTGGCTCCCTGCAACAACCCTGCGGCGGCCAGCAGAAAACAGGCGTTATCGATGCTGACCAGAGACAATCCCTGTGCGGCGGCCTTGCGCAGCACAGGCCCGTATTCACTGGCCAATTCCATGCTGCGACGGGCGGTGCGGCCGCCGAACACCACCAGATAGTCGAAATCAGTCAGGCGCGTATGCGCCGCCGTTTCCTGCACTTCGATCGCGACGCCGCTGCTGGAGACAATGTAACCCGGCTCCAGACCCAACACGCGCCAGGCGCAATAACGCTGCGCGCTGTAGTCCTCTTCATCCGCAGTAAAACGCAGCTTATCCAGAAAACCGCCGAAGGGCAGCATGGTGAATTCCGGCAGCGGCAATAGCAAAAAGCGCACGTCCGGGGTAGCGGGGCCGGGTTGGGTCATATTCACTCGTCGAGCTTCAGTCAAACACAATGTCGTAAATCTACCCTACTATGTCCAGTATCTACCATTCAAATCCGCGCTCTCGTCTTAGACTGTTCACATCACCCACTCACTAAGGCGTTAGCAATGACTCTGCAAACCTGGCTTTTATTCCTGGCCGCCAGCGCCGGCCTGTCCTGCTCCCCCGGTCCCAATGGTTTGCTGGCGCTGACCCATGGCGTTGTTTATGGACGCGCCCGAGCCATCTTCACGATTATTGGAGGCGTATTGGGGTTTCTTCTGTTAATGATGCTGTCCATGTTCGGCGTCGGCGCCTTGCTGCAATCCTCCGCCACGGCGCTGACCGTCCTGCAGTGGCTCGGGGGAGCGTATCTGGTGTGGCTGGGAATCCAGCAATGGCGGGCTCCGGGGCTGCGCCTCAATCCGAATGGGGAGACGGCGCGCACCAATGTCATGCTGTTCCGCCAGGGCGCCCTGGCGGCGCTGTCCAATCCTAAGGTACTGATTTTCTTCGCCGCGTTTCTGCCGCAGTTTGTCGACCCGCAACAAGCGCTGCCGGTCCAGTTCGCCGTCATGGCGCTGACCTTCGCCATGATTGAGTTCATGGTGGAGGCGCTGCTGGCGCAAACCGCGCATCACATCGGGCCTAAACTGGAACAACATGGCGCACGCTTCAATCAGGTTTGCGGCGGATTGTTTATCCTGATCGGCCTCGCCCTGCCGCTCTCACGCTAGGGACTGCGGACGTTTGACGGCGATTGTTATTAATCGGGCAGGCAAATAGCTTCCTTCCGCTTGTCTGCTACGATCAGTCGGCGGCTTTGCCGATCTCCCGCTCGTAGGCCAGTCGTTTGGCCGCGTCCAGCGTCAGCATTTGCATAAAGGCGGTGACTTCCGTATCGGAGCCCTGTGGGGCGCCGCCGGCGCTCCCCCCGCCAAAAACGTTGGTCGGCACCGCACGACGGGCGAAGGCGTCCGCCCACAGCTTGTGAATTTCGATTTCCGCATCCAGCTTCTGCGCCAGTGCGTTGTCCGCTTTCAGGATCACTTCTTTCTGGTAGGCTTCCGCTTCCGCCAGAGTGCGCTTGGTTTCCGCTTCAATGCGGGCTTTTTCCAGATTGATCTCAGCCGTTTCCTTTTCGATGCGCGCCTGCTCCTTGAGCTTGGTCGCAGAGGTCACAGCCAACTGTTTGTCCGTTTCCGCTTCGGTGGTTTTCTGAATCTGGTCCACCTTGGCCTTGGCCTGACGCTCTGCTACTTCGCGCTCGCCGCGGGCGATCGCCAGCAGGCGCTGTTCTTCTTCCTGAATACGCTGCTCACGGGCAATGGCGCGGTCGGCGCTGGCTTTCTGCTTCAATTGCATGCGCTCAATGAAACGATTGTTGGGGGTCATGTCGGTAATGCGCGCATCCACCACGCTGATGCCGAACTGGGTGAACTTTTGATCCTTGCGACGGGGAGCGCCCTCGCCATCCACCACTTTGCGCACCACGAACACCGCCTTGGCTTCGTCACCGTATTCTTCTTGAGAGGCTCCCATCGAAGCGTTGGCGGAACCGGAAATTTTACGCTGTGAGCTGATCAGCATTTCCTCGCGCTTGACGATGTAGATGCCGTTGGACATCTGGTTTTCGAATTCCGTGTTGAACTCAGTGCGTCCGCCGCTGTAGTAATCCTCTGCGCTCATCAGCGATGCGGTGGCCTGCAGGGTTTCCTTGAACGCCGGAATCAACGCCGTGCGCAACAGGTTAGCGGGAGTGCGGTACTCGTGCGCCAGACGAGTGAAACCTTCCTGATCAGTGGGAATGCTGAAGCGGACGGTGGCTTCCGCTGCGGCGTCCACCTGGTCCAGGAACATGATTTTCAGCGGCGGCAACGCGGCGCTGGTTTCTGAGTTCTCCACTTCGACGTAAGAAACGGAGCTGTCGCCGCCTTTCACCGCCTGCACGGTCAACGCGCGCTTCCAGGCGTTCCAGCGGCCCCACAGGTAAAACTGGTAGCCCACGTCAGACACCACGTGTTCATCCCCCAGAATCGTTCTGACGTGATACACATAGCCGGGCTCGGCGTAAAAGATGCTGTTCCAGGTGACGACGACAGTCAGAACAAGGCCTGTCAGGATGGATATCAATCCAATTGATAAATTGCGCATGGGAATTCCACAAGGTAGGTAAAAAAACCGGCGTATCTTAGAGAAAAATTAAATTTTGGTAAATAACGTCGAACCTTGGGTTTATGACCGCCTTCACACTCCTGTCGCGAGGGGGAAAATGTGAAAAAACTTAGGAAATCCCCCCACAGAGCCCGTCTAAGCTTAACGACGTCGGGAAAAGCCGCTAGATTAACCGGTGAAGCGACCTATCCCGACCAGGCCAACCGGAAACCGACGTGCGCATTCAAACCAAGCTTATTCTGGCGTTGCTGATAGCGACCACCGCGATGTTCGCCGCCATGTACTCCCTCATGCAATGGAGTTTCGACCGTGGATTTCTGGACTACGTCAATCGCCGCGACCTGCAGCGACAGGAGACGCTGATCAAAAACCTGCAACGGTTTTACCAGCATACGGGCGGCTGGGAGACGCTGCGCCGGGACCATAATCTGTGGCGCAGGCTGCTGGAGGCGGAGGACGAAGACGAGCAGCCCTGGCGGCGCTCCCGGCGCGACGAGGGCGCGCATCCGGAGCGTCCCCGTCCGCCGCGTCCCCCCACATTGCTGGACGCCGACAAACACGTAGTGATTGGCCGCTACCGCGACGACTTCATCATGGCGCCGATCAAGCTGAACGATCAGATTATCGGCTGGCTGGCGTTGCCGCCGCGGGTGCGGGTGACGGAACAAAACGACCTGGCGTTCAGCCAAAGCCAAGACAAAGCATTCCTGATCATAAGCACCCTGATGGTGGCCATATCCCTGTTGATCGCGCTGCCGCTGGCGCGCCAATTCGTTATTCCCATCAAACGTCTGGCCGCAGCCACCCGGCGCCTGGCGCAGGGTGCTTATGACGTGGAGCTGAAAGTCTCAGGCAAAGACGAACTGGGACAGTTGGCGCGGGACTTCCACCAACTGGCGCAAACGCTCGAATCCAATGAAACCGCCCGACGCCGCTGGATTGCAGATATTTCCCATGAGTTGCGCACGCCTTTGGCCATCGCCAAAGGCGAACTGGAGGCGCTGGTGGATGGCGTTCGCCCCACCAACCGGGACAATCTGTTATCAATCCAGCAGGAGATCGAACACCTGCAGAAACTGATCAACGACCTGTATGAACTGACCAACGCCGAAGTGGGGGCGCTGCGCTATCAGAAAGACGAAGAAGATCTGCGCCTGATTCTGCAGCACGCCCTGGACAGGCATCACGCCAATATCACCGCCGCCGGCTTTCAACTGATCACCGATCTGGCGCCCAGTCCGGCGATGGTGTGGGCGGACGCCACACGGCTGAGCCAGCTGCTGGACAACTTGTTCAGCAACACGTGCAAATACGCCGACCCAGGCGCTCAGGTGCGCGTCGCCCTCAGCGTGGACCCTGGCCATGTGCGACTGCGTATTGAAGACTCCGGCCCCGGCGCGCCGGATGAGGCGCTGCCCAAACTGTTCGACCACCTTTACCGGGTGGAGAACTCGCGCAATCGCAACACAGGCGGCTCCGGGCTTGGACTGGCGATTTGCCGTAAAATCGTCGAAGCTCATGAGGGCGAAATCAACGCCTCCCGCTCTCCTCTCGGCGGACTGGCCATAGACGTGACCCTGCCGGCCTGCAACGAATGAGCCCGGCCTTCTTATCTGAATGACAGCGGAGACATCGCACATGCCTCAGACCCGCATATTCATCGTGGAAGATGAACCAAAACTAGCCAGTCTGATGAAAGACTATCTGCAGCAGGAAGGCTATCAATGCGACATCATTGGCGACGGTCAGCAGGCGCTGGAGAAGATCCGCGCCAGCGCGCCGGACCTTATTCTGCTGGATCTGATGTTGCCGGGTCTGGATGGCCTCTCCGTATGCCGGGAAGTGCGCCGTTTCACCGACACGCCCATCATTATGGTGACCGCCCGGGTGGAGGAAATCGACCGCTTGCTTGGTCTGGAGCTGGGCGCGGACGACTATGTCTGCAAACCTTTCAGTCCACGGGAGGTGGTAGCCCGGGTCAAGGCTATTCTGCGACGCGTACGCAACAGGTCAGCGGAAGATGAACGCCCGCTGCTGCTGGACCCCTCGCGCTATCGCGCAGTCTTGCAGGGCAAACCGCTGGAGCTGACCGCCATTGAGTTTCAACTGCTGAAAATGCTGGCGGACGAGCCCGGTCGTATCTTTTCCCGCAGCCAGCTCATGGATGGCATCTATCAGGATCATCGCATCGTCAGCGACCGTACCGTGGACAGCCATATCAAGAAACTGCGCAAGAAGATGACGGAGCTGTTCCCCGATCAGGATTACATCCACTCCGTGTATGGACTCGGTTATAAATACGAAGGATGACAGCCCTGTAATCTCCGTTCCTTAATGCCTCCACATTTTCTGCACATTTCAGGCTTAGATTGAAACTCACACAAAGCCAAACAGGAAATTGAGGAAAACGGTTATGAAAAAATTCGCTGCATTCACCCTGACTTGTTTAATCGCCGCCAGCGGATTCGCAGTGGCCAAGGGCGGCCCCCACCAAGGCCCGAACATTGACCGTCTGGCGGAAAAGCTGTCGCTGACGGAAGAACAGAAATCACAGTTTCAGACCATCATGGAGGAAAGCCGCGAACAGCGTCATACCCTGATGGAGCAATACAAACCGCAACGCGAAGAGATGCGCACAGCGATGGAAAGTCTGCGTACGCAGACCGACGCGAAACTGTCCACAGTACTGAACGCGGAGCAAATGGAAAAACTGAAAGAAATGCACGAGGCGCGCGGCAAGCATAAAGAGCGTCGCCGTCACCCTGAAAACTGCGACAAAGAAGGCGACGAAGAGGCATAACGCTTCGTCCGTTGCAGGCTCCCCTTCTTCGCCGGCCGCCTCAGGGCGCGCCGGCTTTTTTGCGTGTGCGTGACGCTCAGTCCAGCTTGATGGAACGCAAGTGAGCCGCGCGCACGCGGGCGGTCTCCATCGGGTCGAGTCGCTCCTCCAAATGCGCTTTCAAACGCTGGCCGGCGATAAGCGAAGCATCTTCGTTATTGATGATAGGCAAAGGATAATCCTGCCCTAATACGCAACCGGACATGATTTGCTCCGCATGGGGCATTTTCCAGGGCGCATGCAGATAAGCGTCGCTCACTTCCCGCAACGCGGAACATTCCGCCCGGATAAATTTGCCGGCGGGATCAAGTCGATGAGACTCCGTGACCGGATTGTGGATCTTCTGCTCAAACATCCCCGTGGTGCCAGCGAACTGCTGGGTGAGAGGAAAGTGCACCGCAGGGTCGTAGTCCGTTGACAGGCGCGCCATATGCAACGCCGGTTCGCGCCAGTGCAGCCATAACTGATTAGCGGCGAAGGACAGCAACAGCCCACGTAACTGGTGGTTGATCCAACCGTAGTTGGTCAGCGCCTTCATGGCGGCGTCGATAAGAGGAAATCCGGTCTCGGCATTTTTCCAGGCTTCGAATTTAGCCTCGTCAAATTCATGCTCGCGCAGTCCGTTAAAACTTTTGTGCAGATTGAGGGACTCCATGCCCGGCTCATCCTCCATCTGCTGCATGTAGTGACTGCGCAGATATAAGCGGGACAGAAACTCGTTCATGGACTTCACCCAGTCCGCAGAGCGACGGGTATGATACGTCTGCAGGGCCCGCCTTGACTGCTGCACGGTCTCCCGTAAGCTGATCACGCCGTGCGCCAGATAGGGGCTCAGGCGGGAACCGCCTTCAAAGGAGGTGGCGGGGTAATGGGCGTCACGAAAGTAATGCTTACCTCGCGCCTGCAGAAAGCTCTTCAACTCCTCGGCGGCGGCGGCGCGTCCGCCTGCCTGTCGCAACACGCAGGGGCTGGGGTCCGCCCCGATGGTCTCCGGCCAGGTTTCAGGCTTGAGCGGGGACGTGCCCACCATTGGCAACGATTTGGGGCTGGGGTAGCGGGTCTGCGCCATGAAATCCTTCCAGGCGGCCTGCCAGCGCTCAGCGCCCGTAGCGCGACGCAGTACGCCGCAGACTGGCCACTCCCGCCACAGCACGCCATTACGGCGACACCATTCGCGAACGATCTGGTTGCGCCGATTGCACCACTGCACCCCGGTTTCCTGGTGGGAATACAGCTCAAAGACGCCAAACCGGTCTTTCAGGTACTCAAGCACATTGATCATGCTGTCATGCATAAACCACAGAGGCTGGCCCAGCTTGGTCAGCGTCTGGTCCAGCTCCAGCAGCGTTTCCCGCACAAATGCCCAACGCCGCTCGCCAGCGTCGGGCAACGCCCAATATTCCGGCTCCGCCACATACAGTGGCGCGACCGGACCTTGTCGGGCGGCGTGATATAGCGGCCCATGATCGGTGACCCTGAGGTCACGTTTAAACCAGACAACCCTTACTGTCACTGACTCCACACCTGATCAGACTCACACCATCAAAACGCTTAGACTCCCCGTTATTATGTCCCGGTTCGCTGTCCATCTCTGTCGCGGAGCCGGGATGTCCCTTCGCCATACGCAGCCTTTTACCGCGTTTAGACGTTCACAGCCAAATAAATAGTTGTAATCTAAGTGTCGGCAATGGCGCTTAAAGTTGCAACAAATTGCCGATTTTGCGATGCGGCAGCGGTTTTTCACCGCACACCTTGGCGATCTGATCTCCCGGCCGCACCAGTCGACGGTGGGTGCGCGCCATCAGATATCCCGCCGTGCGCGCCCGCACAAGCGTGCGCTGATTGGGCTGGTCGCTGTCCAGGCTGACGATCTCAGCAAAAACCTCCCCTTGCTCCAGCCAGGCGTCCAACGGCTTTTGAAACACCAGCAAACCGGCGGTCTCCGCCTTCATGGAATCCACGGACTCCAAGGCGCTGACATGGACGTCCTCCAGTTGCGGCGCCTGTGCGTCGCCCACAACAAGATTTTCGCTGACCAGAAAATTGTACAGATTGGCGGCGTCGACGGCGGCCAGTTCATCTGATACGTCGTATTGGCCGCGATATTCCACCGTCACCGCCAGCTTGGGCATTTCCATAGGGTTATCAGGGAAGTCCTTCTGCAGCCAGTGCCAGGGCTGCAAGTGAGAACCATCGAAAGCGACAACGCCATCCAGGTCCTCCGTCAACAGGTAACGGGCGCCGATATGGCGACACAGATCCTGCGCCTTGTCCGCCTGACGTTTGACGGAATAGACATGGGCGCTGGAGTGATCGTCGCAATGCAGATCGAAAACATAGTCAGCGTCGATGGACAGGGCGAGCAGGGTTTTCTTCAACGCGGTGGTTTCATCTTCCGCCAGCTCCGCCGCCACCGCGGCGCGTAAAGCGCTGCGCACCAGCTCATTGTTGCTTTCCAGGTCAGAGCCAAGTCGACCTTCCACACTGTCGCGAGTATCCAGATAAAGATCCGCAAAGTTGCGGTTGAAATTACCAGTGCCAGTCAGGTCGAATCGACCCGCCACATAGCCGAATACATTCTGAGAAAGACCAATGGGGTTGGCGTAGGGGACCACAATGATTTCCCCTGGGATCGCGTTCCGGCGCTCCGACTCCTGCAATAACGCCAGCAGATGTTGCAGCACCAGCAGACCAGGCCACTCATCCGCATGCAGACCCGCTTGGAAATACACTTTCGGGCGCGCATCCGCCTGTCCCAGCCGATGGACAAGCAACTCCCGACGGGTGCCGGGGGACGGGCTCATCAATTGAATACGCTCGGTTCGCATCATTCACCTCTGAATAAATTCCATGCCTTAATAGCGCAATCGTCAATTGCGCACTATAGCATTAAAGTGTCAGCTAAACGCGATGCCACAGCAGGCCGCCATGCAACCGCAACGAATCGCCTGGTGCAATTTTTTTCTACCCATGCTGGTGGCGCACGCCGCCTGGCTCTGGAGCAGTCTGGTCGGCGCTATCGATGGATGTCTGCCGTACTGGGACGGTTGCGTATCCATCAGCAAGTCGGCGCGCTCCAGCGACGCGTTGTATCTGTTTCGCGCCGGCATGATCATCCATGCCGTCCTGTTAGTCGTCTTCTGGTTCCAGGCAGGCTCTTTTCTCAGGCTCAGCCAGAACAGGGGCGGCGTCCCGCTCGCCATGCAGTGGCTGGGCGCAATCGGCGCCCTGTTCCTGGTGTTATACGCAGACTTTCTTGGTGTGGACGGACGTTTTTATCGTTTACTGCGGCAGTATGGCGTCACCATTTATTTCTCTTTCACCGTGCTGGCGCAAATGCTGTTTTTACGAAGTCTCTTGACGCTGTCGCGCGTCCCCGGATATCAGATCGCCCGCGTACGCATATGGCTGCGCGCCAAGTTCTGGCTGTGCTGGTGGATGCTGGCGCTGGGCCTGGCCAGCGTCGCCAATAGCCTGCTGCTGGAGAATCCCGCCAAGGACCGTTGGGAGAATGTCATCGAGTGGTTTTTCGCCTCCAGTATGACCACTTACTTCGCTTTCACCGCCATGATCTGGCGTCGCCTGGGCTATCGGCAGAGCCCGCAGCTGGACGCCTCCTCCCGCTAGAACCTGACCAGAGGGACAAAATGCACCGCAATGGAGCAGCCAGGATTAGATTTAGGGCATGACAACTTTATGCCGGCCTCCGTAAATTCTACTCAAAGATATAAAAATACTTTTATTATCAATCTGTTAAACAAACACCATGGAATTGGCACAGTCTGTGCGATAAACAGGGTGAAGAGATTTCGCTAAGTTGTTACAGGCTTAACGTTTCTTCATCAATAGTCAGGGTACTTCTTTTGTACAACGACTGTTACCTCTACGCTCGTGCCTTAAGCCTCGCGATGGGACCAGGATGGACTTTTTAATAGGGACACCCCGGAAGCGAGGCATTTTTTTGCCTGCGCGGCGGATGCCGCCACTTTCCTCTTGTCCTTTGTAAACATTTGTTAAACCTATCAACGAATTTCCGCTTGCTCCCCGCTAGATTGATTCGCTGACAAAAACAAAAAAGGACAGGGACCACCATGCGAATCCACTGTGGCGCACTGCTTATCGTCAGCCTGCTGACGCCGCTTCTGAGCGCCTGCGGCGGCGAAGAATCCGATGTATCCACACTGCGCGAACCTCGCGAGCCGGAGCAACCGCCGCCGCCCAACGCCAATTTCCACGGAGTCGTGTTGGATGGTTATCTGCGCCAGGCCAAGGTATGGCTGGACCTGAACGGGGATTATCTCGCCGGCGATGACGAACCCTCGGTGATGAGCGGCGCTGGCGGCGAATTCGAGTTTATTCCTGAGCAGCTGGCCAATGTGGATGATCCCAAGCAATATCCGCTCATGGCGTATGCGCTTCCCTGCGTCACTCAGGATGAAGATCTGATGAACGCCGCCGTTCCCCTCGCCACGGATTGCGCTTCCACCGAACCGGGATTGGTGGACAGAGCCTATTTCCTGATGGCGCCGCCCGGAAGCCCGGTCATCTCCCCGCTGACCACCCTGGTGCGCATGCAATACGACCTGATGCGGGAGAAGAACCCGGCGACCACGGTTGAGCAAGCTCATCAACGCACGCGGGAGCGGGTAGGCTTCAATAACAACTACCTGTTCGATTACGTCAAAGGCGGACAGTATCGTCACCATGTCTACGCGAAGGCGTTCGCCACAGCGCTGCAGAACATGATGACGGAGGAAGCGCAAAGTATCGACGCCGCACAGCGTCTCGACAATCTGGACGCCGCCAAAGTAAAAGTGATGAGCGCCAGTCTGCTGCATAACGCCCCTAAGATCGCTTACGCGGCGTCAGGCGTGATGAAGGATATACGCTCCACGGACGACTTCGCAGCCTATGACTTTTCTCCCTGGAAAACATCGTTGCAGTATGAAAACGCCCTGGACGACCCCCTGCTGATCAAAGAAATAAACTGGTACGTGCATACGGACACGGAAAGCGCGGCGATAGAAGGACGCAATGACAACGAGGTGAAGCTATTCGCCCTCGCCGGCCTACAGGACCCACAACGCAAACATGTCGGTCGCGCCGGACTGACCTACGACTCCAAAGGCGAGGCCGCCGCCGTGCGTCTGGACGGCGGCGTGGATATGAGCCGGCGCGCCTTGTCCCTGGACGCCTATGTCTCTTCACTGAGCCTGGACCCGTTGTATACGGAGATTTCCCCGGCGGATGGCGAGTGGGACGTCGTCAACGCTCTAACGCTGGATCGCGGTCGTTGGGTGGAAACGTTCAGCAAGGTCGGCGACGCCCTATTGAGTCAACGCACCAGTGAGACAGTAACCGGCCAGATGAGACCGCAAAAAGACGCCGGCGCGGGACTCGTGCGCATCAATTCCTATTCCACTGACAGCACCACCCACAATCAAGTGCTGGTCAGACGCTCTTTCGTCTTTGACGGCTACGGGCGCCTGTCCCATGACACTTATGATAACGACCTGGAAAAACTCACCACGCAATACGCCTACGCCAGTGACGGCCGCCTGAACGGCGCCCGCACCTTTACGGACAAGCCGGAGACCTCCTGCGTTACGGAGCCGGGATGTGAGATGGCGATCTCCAACTATAGCTACGACGCTGACGGCCGCAGACTGACGCGACGCTATGCCGACATTCACGATCGCTATTTCGAGTGGTGCGAGCACTACGTGTACCGGGAGGACGGGCTGCTGGATTACGTCTACCTGGAACGTTACGCCGCAGGCGCCGAGCCCCAGGGCGAAGACGGCGACGTCATTGTGCTGGCGACTTACGAGTATGACGCATTACATCGCCTGATGGAGTAACCTATCCCCTTTAACGAACGGACAGGAACCGACGCAGGATAATGAAAGCCTCCTTCAGACTATTGGCTGTGGTAGGGGTCATCTTACTGACCTATTTTGTATTCTCACCCGCAGTCATCAATCCGGAAGCCTACGATGCGCCATCGGCGCCGGATCTGGAAGGCCCCTACGCTCCCAATCAGCGCCTGCTGGAAGCGGAACTGATTGGCGAGGGACGCCTGGACGGCCCCGAAGACGTGGACCAGGACGCCGACGGCGCCGTTTACGCCGGACTCGCCAACGGCGACCTCATTCGCATCAGTAAAGATGGCGAGTTAGAAGTCCTCGCCAATACCGGCGGACGTCCACTTGGCCTGGAGTTCAACCCGGCCGGCGACCTGATCGTGGCGGACGCGGCTAAAGGGTTATTGCAACTGGATAATGAAGGCAAGCTCACTGTGCTGACCAGCAAGGCGGATAATTTGCCTTTCGGCGTCGCCGACGATGTGGATGTCGCCAAAAACGGCGTTATTTATTTCAGCGACGCCAGCTGGCGCTGGGGCGTGCATGAGCATCGCCTGGATTTGATAGAAAGCCGTCCTCACGGAAGGCTGCTCCGTTATGATCCCGGCACCGGGGTCACAACGGTTTTGCTGGAAGATTTGTACTTCGCCAACGGCGTCGCTCTATCCAAAAACGAAGACTTCGTGGCGGTGTGCGAAACCGGACGCTATCGGGTGCGCCGTTACTGGCTGCAGGGTCCAAAGCAAGGAACCAGCGACATGCTGATAGAGAACCTGCCAGGCTTTCCCGACGGCGTCTCCAGCAATAAAGACGGAATGTTCTGGATTGCCCTGATCGCGCCGCGTAATGGCGTGCTGGATTTCCTGCATTCCTTTCCCTGGCTGAAAAGCCGCATGTCCAAATTGCCGGAAGCGATGCAGCCGCAGGCGGAGCGTTATGGATTCGTGCTGGGAATCAATGAGCAGGGGGATGTTTTGCATAACCTGCAGGACCCTGAGGGCGAGCGCCTGCACACCATCACTTCTGTGGAGCAAGTCGGCGACGTCCTGTTGATCGGCACGCTCACGGGAGACCGGATCGGCCGTTTGTCTTTAACCCGCGACGAGAACGCAAGCCAGGAACAGTGATCCAGGCATGGCGGATCTACGCCATGCCGTCCGCCAATTTGGCGATACTGGCTGCTTTGTCCGTGATCCAATGGGATGAGTGACTGAGATGCGTATCGATCATGCGAATCAACTCACGATTGCGCACCAGCAAATCGCTGTAGAAATTCACCATCGTTTTGTTCGGGTTCGGGGAGCGTAATAACTCTTCGAGCTCTTTTTCCGCCAACGCTAACTCTTCCTGCAAGCGACAACGCTGAGCCTCAAGGGTGTTCATGGCTTACGACTTCCTGTAGTTATTTGGCCTCCCGGAGCGCCCGCCTTCGGGATAGGTAGAAACCAGTATATCCACAATCCTTCCACAATTGGAGAAATAGTTCAAAATTTAACCTTAACACACATTCCTGTTACATAACGCCAGCCCTGGCCAAGTCTAACGTTACCGCCGCCACGGCGACTAAATCGGGCGGGAATGTCCTGTTTTCAGGCGCCTGCGCCAGTTTTTGCTATGCTGAATGTAGAACGTTCCAAGCTTATCCGTAAATTTGAGGCGCACATGACACCCGCAAAAATATCCGATGCCTGCACCGAGTTCCTCAGCTTGATAGAAGTGTTGGACGACGCTTATTGGGAAGCGTCCACCATCACTAACAAGGATACGATTTATGATGTGCTGAGCGTGTTCCAGCAGGAGGCGTCCGAACTGAATAAACTCAGTATCCAGGACCACCATTACCCTTATGAAATGATCACGGAGGGCATCCGACAGGTCAGCCCCAAACTGCATCGTTTGCAGGCGTCGGTCTCCCAAGTCGTGGAGCGCACCCAAACCCAGGTCAGACTGCGACAGTTATTGAAAAACGTCATGTTGATTATCGAGCAGCAGGCTAACCGCTGGTCCAGTCACGAGTAACTACAGGCCCCGAATTCGCGTCGCTCCAACTACAGAGCGAGCGGCGCGCACTGCAGATTGATTTGCCGGATCAACGCCGCCAGTCGCGGCAGATGGTGCGCCAATAAAGCCAGACCGGTCGTGAGCAACGCCACTGAAATATCTCTACCCGGGTCCGCCCAACAGAATTTATTGATCAACCCGATATGGCCGAATGCGCGCTCTGTCTTCGGCCCCCATAATCCCACAGAATCGCCTCCCAACATGAATCCCGCGCTGTAGCGCATGGGAATCATCATGGTGCGGTCAAAGGTGCAGCCGCCAAATTCCTGAGTCGCCCGCTTAACCGTGACAGGTTGCAGAATCCGCCGCCCCCGCCACTCGCCGCCATTCAACAGCATCTGGAAAAATCGCGTGGTTTCTTCCGCCGTGGCGTACAGATTGGCGGCGGGAATAACGGCGTCCATCCAACGTCTTTCATTGGAGATTTCCGCAGCGGCGGACATATTCGCGCCCAACGCCCGCTTAAGCGCCCAGGACACCGGAAACGGCGCGTCAGGGCCGGTGGCGTAGTTGAGCGCGACGGCACTCTTGCCAGCCTCCTGCAGGCCAAAGGTAAAGTACTTCATCTCCAATGGCGCGCGCAGCGTCTGCTCCAGATAGTCCGTGATACCCGCGCCGGTGACTTTTTCCAACACCCTTTGCAGCACAAACCCGCCGGTAATAGCGTGATAAGCCAGCTTGCCGCCATCCACCGCAATGGGCTTGGCGGCGCAAAGCAGCTTCCATACCTGCTCTTGATCGTACAACGTATCCAGAGATTCGTGAGCAGGCAGACCGGGGATGCCGCCCCGGTGTGAGAGAATCTGATGAATGGTGATATTGCGTTTGCCGCACTTGCCGAATTCCGGCAGATAAAAGCTCACCGGGTCCAGCAGATTGATCAGTCCCTCTTCCGCCAGCTTATGCATCAACACGGCAGTGACCGCCTTGGAAGCGGAAAACAGGCATACCGGGGTGGCGGTGGTCATCGGTTGACGGAGCGCATCAGACGCGTCGCCGGGGCCGCCGCCGCTGGCGTAACCAATAGCGCGATTGAGAATAACGCATCCTTTGCGGCGTATGCATAGACTGATCGCCGGCTGGGTGCCGGTGGCGTACAGGCGCTCCACCGACCGCCAGATCTGCTGCACGCCTTCCGGCGCAACGTCCACCCGCTCCGGGCAGACTTCCAGACCTTCATCAATGACGCTCACCTGCGCCGGATCGGCGGCGACCTTCGCCAGGCGCAGAGGGTTTCGCAATAGGCTCAACATAACAGCACTTCCACGTTGGCGGAAAAAACGTCCTACGTAGCTGTTAAATTCTAGACGCTTTTACGCAGAAGCCCAGAGCTAAACGACGTCTTTCCCCTGGGCGTCTGCGATTGGTCTGCTATGACAAAGTCACCGGAATATAGTGATCCGCCAGCAGCGCCACGAATAACAGCATCAGATAGGTGATGGAGTAGCGGAAAGTCTTGATAGCCGCATGCTTGCGCGAATCCCGCCACATCGCCCAGGCCCAATCCAGAAAGCGCAGCCCCAACGCCAGCGCAGCGACGAAGTATATCCAGCCGCACATGCCGGTGATAAAAGGCAGCATGCTGGCGGCGAATAACATCAGGGTGTACAGCAGAATGTGCAACTTGGTGTAGCGGTCGCCATGGGTCACCGGCAGCATGGGCACGCCGGCCTTGGCGTATTCGTCTTTGCGATGCACCGCCAGCGCCCAGAAGTGCGGCGGCGTCCAGGCGAAAATGATCAACACCAGCAACAGCGCATGGGGGTCCACGGTTCCGGTTACAGACGTCCAGCCCAACAGGGGCGGCGCCGCGCCGGCCAGACCGCCCAGCACAATATTCTGCGGTGTAGCCCGCTTCAGAAACAGGGTGTAAACCACTGCATAGCCGATCAGCGACGCCAGAGTCAGCCAGGCGGTCAACGGGTTCACGCCCCAGGCCAGAATCGCCATGCCCACCACCGCCAGAGAGAAGGCGAACGTCAGCGCATGTAGGTTATCCACCCGCCCTTGCACTATGGGACGTTTCTGCGTGCGCGCCATCACCGCATCGATTTTCTGGTCGACGATATGGTTGATCGCCGCCGCCGAAGAAGCCAGCAAAGCAATGCCGAGGTTACCCAGAATCAGCGCATTCCAGGGCATCCCCTGGTCGCTGGCGAGCAGCATGCCCACCACCGCGGTCAGCATCATCAGCGCCACCACCCGGGGTTTGCACAGTTCGTAGTAATCGCGCCAGCCGGCGGCGGCCGTAGTGGAAGCGGTATTTTTCATGAGCGCACCTCTTTGGCAGTCCATAAACGGTATGTCACCCATACCAGGGAAATCAGCAGCAACGCCGCAACGCCGTTGTGGGCCACCGCTACCGGCAGCGGCACAAGCGCCACCACATTAGTCACGCCTAACGCGATCTGCAGGAGCAGCAACGCCCCGGTCAGAGCCAGGCTGCGCCTGAGAGGCGAACCCTGCGAGCGCCGCCAGGCGGCGATCAGAAAGCCGCCCAATACCAGCAGCACCGCCACGGCGCCCAGGCGATGGGTCATATGAATCGCAACTCTGGCTTCGTTATGCATCAGTCCGCCGAGATAATTGGGGCCGATGGTTTGGGTGAGATTAAAACCATGTTCGAAGTCCATCTCCGGCCATAGTTTTTCCTGACAGGTAGGGAAATCAGGGCAGGCCACGGCAGCGTAGTTCGATGTCACCCAGGCGCCGAGAAATATCTGCATGACCAGAAACGTCGCTGCGAGCAACGCCAGGGGCCTGAGTCGACGCCAGCGCTGCAACGTATCGGGAGAAACCGTCAGTGGCTGACTCATCAGCCGCATGGCCGTCAGCGCCAACAGGGTCAGCGTGCAGAAACCGCCCAGCAAGTGCGCGCTGACTATTTGCGGCCAGAGTTTGAGAGTGACGGTCCACATGCCGAAAAGGCCTTGCAGCACCACCAGGGCGCACAGGAAAAGAGAGAGTTTGCGAGGCGGCCGGCGGCCGGCGGGAGCGGCGCTGGGTGAGATATCGCGCCAGCAGAGCGCGGCGATGGCGAAAATCAGCAGACCCAGGGCGCTGGCGAAATAGCGATGCACCATCTCCGGCCAGCCTTTATGAACCTCCACTGGCGCATGAGGAAAACGGGCTTCCGCTATTTCAATTTCATGCGCTTCATTCGGCACCGTCAGAAAGCCGTAACAACCCGGCCAATCCGGACATCCCAGACCAGCATCCACCAGACGGGTGTAAGCGCCGAGCAGAATCACGCAGAAGGCCCAGATCGAGGTCAGTATGACCAGGCGACGCAGCCACTGCAGACGCGGGTTTACGACAGCCGACGTCACTACCGCCGGCGGGGCGACATAGTCCATTTTCCAAACGCCTCTTGTTATTGTTGTTACTGCATTCAGAAGTCGTTGATTTTACTGCCGGCTCAACGGCTCCCAGAGGAAGTCTTTCCTCACTCTAACCAATCTTGGATACTTTGAGAAGCCGCTTCAGATCCTCCAGGATCGCCTTGCCGTCGTGCTTCTCTGAATAATGCATCATGATATTGCCCAGCGGGTCCATCAACAGCATATCGTACGGTTGCAATTGAATATTGTGCTCGTTCAACTTCGCGCGCAGCCCCTCCATATCGACGCTGGAGAAGGGCGCGGGCAGCAGACGCGGATAATCATTCAGCGCTCGCCGCAACGATGCGTCGCCAGCGTCCGCCAGCAGCGCGCGGCCGACCCGGTCAGCTTCTCTTCCCAGGGCGATATTGACCTGACGAGTCAGGTATAACGCCTGCGAGCAACGTTCGCTACAGGCCTCTCCGGCGACGGTCAACATCAGCCACTGGCGTTTGCCGTCAGCCTGGGTGATTTCCTCCAGCCGCTCTGCAGGCAGATTCACGCCAATCTCAATGGCGTCCAAAGGCGGAATAATCAGGTCGCCATGATTGGTGGAGCCGGAGGGAATGCCGATGCGACCGAAATACATAACCATCGCGGCGATAAGCGGCGTCGCAGCTACCAGAATAATGCCCCAGAGTTTGAGACGCCCACGGGACGAAGGCGCGTTTTCAGCCATGGCCAGTTGTTCCAATGTCAGTTTCTCCTGCTTCTTCCAAGTTCTTATCTTCGCTATCGCCACGTCGCCATTTCCAGAACGTCAGCGCCACCAGCGCCAACGCCATGGCGAACCACTGCACAGCGTAGCCGTAATGTTTCTCCGGTCCCATCACCACCGGCTCCCATACCGGCGTCAGCGCGCCGGGCTGGTCAGGATCAAGCCGCAGCACCCAGCTCGCCAGCTGACCGGACATACGCTCACGCACCTCCTCCAGCTTGAGGGTCTGCACCCGGTAGGGCGCGGCTGTCGACGCTTCATTCGGGCCCATGGAATAGCTGTCCGAGAGCGTATCCGCACGCCCCTGCAAGGTCAGACTTCCCAGGGCCGCCGGAATCTGCGGCAGCACATTGCGATCCAGATCGCCCTGAATCCAGCCCCGCTCCACCATGACGCAAGCGTCGCCGCCGCGCAGGCAAAAGGGCGTGAATACCCGATATCCGAAGCGGCCTTCATGTATCTGATTGTCCAGCAGCCAGTCGCCTTCCTGGGCGTACAGGCCGGACAAGACAACGCGGGCGTAACGAGGCGGCGCTTCCAGGCTGTCATGACGCCGCGGCGCTTTGTCCTGCATCGTCAGATAAGCCTGCAGCCATTGCTCTTTTTCCTGCGCCCGCGATAGCTGCCAGCACCCCAGTCCCAGCAGGACCGGCAGCAGCAACAGGCTAAACAGCAGGATTTTCCAGTTCACGCATCGCCATCCCGACATACCGGCCGCACGCGTGCGGACAAACTTTTCAGCAACGTTTCAACGCCGCTGCGGAGTGCGTAGTCTGTCTGCAATGTCTTTGCTATAGTGAGCCGAAAAAATAAGAGGGAACCCATGAAAATCCTTGTTTTATTACTACTTACAGGCGCAGTCGTCAGTCTTTTCAGCGGTTTGTTTTTTCTGGTCAAGGATGACAGCACCAGTAAACGCACCGCTAAAGCGCTCACCTATCGCGTGGGCTTTTCCGTCGCCCTTATCGTCGTGCTGCTCGCCTTGTTGTTCAGCGGGCATTTGCAGTTGAATCCGACGCCCCACTAAACGTTAGGACGCCGCCGGAGCTCAAGGCTCCGGCGCAGTGAAAAGACCCAACGCAGGCATCGGGCCGATCATCAGAACTACATGATGTAAACCAGCACAAACAGACACACCCAAACCACGTCCACGAAGTGCCAATACCAGGCGGCGGCCTCAAAACCGAAATGTTGTTTTGCGGAGAAATGGCCTTTCATGTAACGCAGCATAATAACGGTCAGGATAATCGCCCCAAGGGTGACGTGCATGCCGTGAAACCCGGTCAACATGAAGAATGTCGTGCCGTAGATGCCGGACTCCAGCGTCAGATTCAGTTCGTGATAAGCCTCAATGTACTCATAGACCTGAAAGCCAAGGAAGATCGCGCCTAACAGAATGGTCAGCCCCAGCCACAATTTCACCTTTTCCCGCTCGTCCTTCTTGATAGCGTGATGCGCGAAGGTAATGGTCACACTGGAAGTCAGCAGCAGCACAGTGTTAAGCAGCGGAATGCTCCAGGGATTGATGACCGCGTCCGGCCCCGGAAACGCTTTCGGGTCGGGATTACTCATCAAAGGCCAGGTCCCCTCAAAATCCGACCAGAGCAACGTATTCATGGCGCCGTCGCCTTCCCCCGCCAACCAGGGGACAGCCAGGTAGCGCACATAGAAGAGCGCGCCGAAGAAAGCGGAGAAGAACATCACTTCGCTGAAAATAAACCAGGACATGCCCCAACGGAATGAGCGGTCCATTTGCGCGCTGTACAAGCCGGCCATGCTCTCCTTGGCGACATTGCCGAACCACCCAAACAGCATGTACACCATCACCAGGGAGCCAATGCCGAACATCCACCACCCGGTGCTGGTGTCGCCGCCGCCTTTGTTCACCATCACCGTCGCCAAACCGGACAGGGTCAGAAACAACCCCACCGTCGCGATGATGGGCCACTTACTCTGTTCCGGTACGTAATAACTTTGTTGCGTCGCCATAGGTCCTCCTGTGGCAGTTATCTTGTTCTTGTTATCTCAATACCCTTGCGCGCCTACTTCACAGTAGGCGGCTCAGAGAAGCTGTGATAGGGAGCCGGCGACGGCAGTGTCCATTCAAGACCGTCCGCGCCTTCCCAGACCTGAGCGGTGGCTTTTTTCCCGCCCCGGATGCATTTGATAACAATAAACAGGAACAGCAGTTGGGTGGTTCCAAAAACAAACGCGCCAACGCTGGATATCTGGTTAAAGTCGGCGAACTGCAGGGCGTAATCGGGAATCCGCCGCGGCATGCCGGCCAGCCCGACGAAGTGCATCGGAAAGAAGGTCAGGTTCAAGCCAATGAACGACATCCAGAAGTGCACTTTGCCAAGCCCCTCGTCATACATGTTTCCACACCATTTCGGCAGCCAGTAGTAGGTGGCGGCGAAGATAGAAAAGATCGCCCCCGGCACCAGCACGTAATGGAAATGCGCCACTACGAAATAGGTGTCGTGATACTGGAAGTCCGCCGGAGCGATCGCCAACATCAAACCGGAGAAGCCGCCGATAGTGAACAGAATCACAAAGGCGATGGCGAACAGCATGGGGGTCTCAAACGTGAGGGAACCCCGGAACATGGTGCTGACCCAGTTGAACACCTTCACCCCGGTAGGCACGGCGATCAGCATGGTGGCGTACATGAAGAACAGCTCCCCGGCCAGGGGTATGCCGACTGTGAACATGTGGTGCGCCCACACCACGAACGACAGGATCGCGATAGAGGCGGTGGCGTAAACCATGGACGGATAGCCGAACAGCGGCTTACGACTGAAAGTGGGAATGATATGAGACGCCACGCCGAAGGCGGGCAGGATCATAATGTAAACCTCGGGATGGCCGAAGAACCAGAATACGTGCTGGAACAACACCGGATCGCCGCCGCCCTCCGCTTTAAAGAAGCTGGTGCCGAAATTGATATCCATCAGCATCATGGTGACGACGCCGGCCAATACGGGCATAACCGCAATCAACAGGAAAGCGGTGATCAGCCAGGTCCAGACGAACAGGGGCATTTTCATCAGGGTCATGCCCGGCGCCCGCATGTTCAGAATGGTGGCGATGACGTTTATGGCCCCCATGATGGAAGAAATCCCCATCATATGCACCGCGAAGATGAAGTAATTCACGCTGTCCGGCGCATAGGTAGTGGACAAAGGCGCATAGAAGGTCCAACCGAAGTTGGGACCGCCGCCTTCCATAAACAGGGTGGACAGCAACATGGCGAAAGCAAATGGAAGTATCCAGAAGCTCCAGTTGTTCATCCTGGGCAGCGCCATGTCCGGCGCGCCGACCATCATCGGAATCAGCCAGTTAGCCAGCCCTACGAAGGCGGGCATGACCGCGCCGAACACCATGATCAGTCCGTGCATGGTGGTCATCTGGTTAAAAAATTCCGGATGGACGATCTGCATACCTGGCTCGAACAGTTCCGCCCGGATTATCAAGGCCATGACGCCCCCGGTGAGAAACATGGCGAAACTGAACCACAGGTACATGGAGCCAATGTCTTTATGGTTGGTGGTTAGTAGCCACCGCTTGAAGCCTTTAGCCGGACCGTGATGGTGATGCGCGTCAGCGCCTAGTACCGCACTCATGGTCAAACTCCTCTTAAATTGGTTGTGTGTCGCTGAGAACTACTTGTTCTTTAACTCTGCAACTTGTTGCGGAGTAATCATGTCGCCCATGTTGTTGCCCCAAGCATTACGCTCGTAGGTCACGATAGCGGCGATATCAACTTCACTCAGCTGCGCTCCGAACGCCTGCATGGCGGTGCCGGGCACCCCGTGCAATACGATTTCGGTGTGTTTCTCGATCGGGCCTTTGATCACGCCGTTGCCGATAAGGGCAGGGAATGTCGGCGGCAGACCGGCGCCATTGGCCTGATGGCACACAGCGCAACTGGACGCGTAGGTTTTCTCCCCGCGTGCAACCAATTCTTCCATCGTCCATTCTTTGTTTTTCAACTCGTATTCCTGACGAGCCAGTTCCTGTTTGGCCAGGAGCCATTCCTGATACTCTTCCTCAGGCACGGCTTTCACCACAACGGGCATGAAGCCATGATCCTTGCCGCACAGTTCGGCACATTGACCGCGGTATATACCGGGCTCCTGGATGACCGTCCAGGCCTCGCGGATATAACCGGGAATGGCGTCGCGCTTGACCGCAAGACTGGGCACCCACCAGGAGTGAATGACGTCTGCGGAAGTAACCAGAAAACGAATTTTCTTGTTTATCGGCAACACCAGAGGCTCATCCACTTCCAACAAGTAGTGCTCGCCCTTGTCGTCGCGGTTGTAGATCTGGTCCTGGGAAGTAGACAGATTACTGAAGAAGTTGACGTCCTGGTTCAGGTATTCGTATCGCCATTTCCATTGGTAACCGGTGATTTTGATATCCATATCCGCTTCACTGGCGTCATACATTTTGACCAGCGTACCGGTCGCGGGTATGGCCATGCCAATGAGAATAAGGAAGGGAATAACAGTCCAGATAATCTCGACTGTCGTACTTTCATGGAACTGGGCGGGTTTCGCCCCTTTACTCTTGCGGTGATTGAAGATCGACCAGAACATGACTCCAAACACCACTATCCCTATGATCACGCAGATCCAGAAAATAGTCATGTGGAGGCTGTATACTGACTGACTCACTTCCGTCACCCCGGGAGTCATATTCAATTCCCAGGCGGCCGAAGCGGACGCAGATACAAACGGAACGGGCGAAGCCACCGCTATTGCGCGTCTTCGTGACATCATATTATTGTGTCTCCACAGCTTAGTTTTTATTGTTACTGCCGGACACTTCCTGCAAGACGGCCCGCCTACAACGGTCCGTCGACTACTTTTGTAGGAAGTCAAATGCAAGGTACAGCGCCAGTATAGACAAACTTGGATCGGGCTGGCAATTGTTCAGTCATGGTTTAGGTAAAAAAGCTATCCAGCTGATTTCATGCACAAATCTGGTCACTTTCAGGATCTGACCATCACGTCTTCAGGAGTTTCATGAGCAATCCCCCGGCAACGCTTCACTTGCGTTTGTGGGCCCTCGCCTGGCCGTTAATTCTGAGCAATATCACCACGCCGTTGCTGGGTCTGGTGGACGCCGCCGTACTGGGACACCTGGACTCTCCGGTCTATCTCGGCGCCGTGGCGCTGGCGGGAAACCTGTTCACATTTCTGTTCTGGGCGTTCGGCTTTTTGCGCATGGGCGCCACCGGGCTGGCGGCGCAGTCCTGGGGCGCTGGAGATCAGGAAAGATTGATCCGCGAGTTTTTGCGGGCGGCGGCCATTGCGCTCGGCATCGGGTTATTCATGATCCTCAATCGCGCCTGGATTTTACCGCTGGGGCTGGAGTGGATGCAGGCCACTGGCGACATTTGGACGCAAGCGCACAACTATGCGGAAATCCGTATCTACAGTGCGCCCGCTGTGCTGATTCAATACTGTGTGGTGGGCTGGCTGATCGGCTGTCAGCGTACTCGCAGCGCATTAATTCTGGCGGTCAGCGCCAACATCGTGAATATCGTGCTGGACCTGCTGTTTGTGGTCGGCTTCGGCATGCGCGCTGACGGCGTGGCCTGGGCGTCGCTCATCGCTGAATACTACAGTCTGATCCTGGGTCTGTTCTTCGTCGTACGCGCCGATATCGGACAGTTTCTCGCACAAATGCGCAGTTCAGAGTTGTGGGCGCACAGCGCGTTCGCCAAGCTGCTCAGGCTCAACGGCGATCTCTTCATACGCACCATTCTGTTACTGTTCACCTTCGCCTTCTTCACCGCCCAAGGCGCCCAGCTGGGGACCAACGTGCTGGCCGCAAACGCCGTCTTGCTGACCTTTTTAATGATCATCTCCAACGCCCTGGATGGCTTCGCCAATGGCGTCGAAGCTCTGTGTGGAGAAGCTGTCGGCAAGCGCGATCAGGCCAAATTGCGCCGCATCGCCAGAGTAGGGGGAATCTGGTCGCTTTTCACCGCACTGTTGCTGACTCTGGCTTTCTGGCTGGGGGGCGACTGGCTGATCCACCGCCTCACCGATCTGGAAGTCATCCGCACAGAAGCAAGCCGTTATCTGATCTGGCTGATCCTATGCCCGCTGATCGGCGTGTGGAGTTATCTGTTTGACGGCGTTTTTGTCGGCGCGACCCAAGGCAAGGCGATGCGGGACACTATTATCGTCGCCACTTTGCTGGTGTTCCTGCCCAGCTGGTGGCTGACCCAGAGCTGGGGCAATCACGGCCTCTGGTTTTCACTCTGCTTATTCCTCGCGGCGCGGGGCGCCTATCAGGCGTGGCTGTACAAGACATTTTGTCAGCATGAAAAGTGGTTCATTACAAATTAGTATTACGCACTTTGCCAGCCCTTGACTAAACTGAAGTCATGCGTCTGGATTGATACAGTTTTTTATAGTTGTCACTTAGGGAAATCGTTATAGATGAGCCTCGCTGCAGTATACGAGATCATCAATCAGGCTAAGGCCGCAGAGCTTAAAACTCAAAACTACGCCAAGTGGCTTCGCCAGCAACTGGATTCTCTGCACCGAGTCATTGAACTGAATGGATCACAGCCGGTTGAGGATCTCAGTCGTTTCGTCGTCGATTATATCGAACTCGCTCCACGCCTGGTGGAATGCGTGACCTATTGCGCTGCGGCGAGCCAGACGGAAAAGTTGTTTGCGCCTTTCATTGAGAAGTCCATCCACTATTTCGCACATCCTTCCGTACTGGTATTGCGACATACCGGGCTGGACTGCCTGTTGATCATGGCCTATCAAAGCCATCGTTTGGTGGAAGAGCTGTATGAAAACAATCGCAGTCTTCGCAATAGCCCGATCTGCGACCTGCAGGCCACTCAGGCAAACCTGTTGGCCCATCATCTGATCGGCGAACCTTTCGCCAATGAGCTGGATCAGGCCACACACCTGACAGTACGCCAGATGGTGAGTCTACCGGACTTCTACCATCTGGACCTGTCGCCCTTTCTGGCGAAAACCAATACCAAACGCTGGCGGCCTCTGAACGAGGACTGGTTGAACCTGTTGGACAAGCATCACATCCGCATGAGCTTTCAGCCTCGTTGCTGACAGGGTTCCGATTATTAATCAGACAGACAGATATAATCAGACAGACAGATATAATCAGGTAGACAAATAACTTTCTTCTATTTGTCTGCAACGACAGAGCCTGCACATGTCAGGCTCGCATCGTCGTTACTGCTCTTTCTTGGGAGGGGGGTAGAACTTGATGGTCTGCACTTGCGCCTCCGCCTGTTTCGGTCGGGTGACGCGGGTTTGCAACTCTGCTGGCCCGTCAGCTTCGCGCAGCTTCTCAAAGAAGCCGCATGCGACGCACTCACGCACTTGCCGCCGCTCTTCGTCCGCGTAGCTGACAATCTTGTCCATCTCACCACAACGGGGGCACACCGCCCCCGCGATAAAACGCTTCACCATATACACTACTCAGGTAAATACGATCGCTGAATGTAGACAAGGCCTGCGTTCCAGGCCTTGTTATTTCTCTCAGGCGGCGATGCCGCTTTGACGCAGCAGCGCCTCCACTTCCGGCGGACGTCCACGAAACTCAATGAACAGATCCATCGGCTCCCGGCTGCCTCCTTTTTCCAGAATCGAGTGCAGGAAGCGTCGCCCCGTCTCAGGATCGAATACGCCGTTTTCCTCGAACAGGGAAAACGCGTCCGCCGCCAGCACTTCCGCCCATTTATAGCTGTAATAGCCTGCGGCGTAGCCGCCTGCGAAAATGTGGCTGAAGCCGTGCTGGAATCGGTTGAAGGCGGGCGGTTTGATCACTGCGACTTTATCCCGCACTTCGTCCAATACCTGCTGAATGGCGTAACCTTCCGAGCCATCGTATTCATGATGCAAGCGGAAGTCGAACAAAGCGAATTCAAGCTGACGCACCATCAGCATGCCGGACTGGAAGTTTTTCGCCGCCAGCATTTTCTCCAGTAGTTCTTTCGGCAACGGTTCACCGCTTTGGTAATGACCGGAAATCAGCGCCAGCGCATCTTCCTCCCAGCACCAGTTTTCCAGAAACTGGCTGGGCAGCTCCACTGCATCCCAAGGCACGCCGTTGATGCCGGAGACATCATTACATTCCACCGTGGTCAGCATGTGATGCAGAGCATGGCCGAATTCGTGGAACAGCGTAGTGACTTCATCATGCGTCAGCAGTGCGGGATGCTCTTCCGTCGCCGGGGCGAAGTTACAAGTGATAAACGCCACCGGTTTCTGCACGGAGCCGTCGTCCAGCCGGCGACGTACCGCATAGTCCGCCATCCAGGCGCCGCCGCGCTTATTCTCACGCGCGAACAAATCCATGTAGATCGAGGCGATTTCTTCGCCGTCGCGGCGCACTTTGAAGTAACGCACGTCCGAGTGATAGCTATCAAACTCAGTGACTTCATCAAGGGTGACGCCGAACAGACGCTGCACCACAGCGAACATGCCGTCGATAACTTTGGAGGCGGGAAAGTAGGGCTTCAGCTCTTCTTGAGACACCGCGTAACGGTGAAGGCGCAGTTTTTCGGAGTAAAAGCTTACATCCCAGGACTGCAGCTCCGCCTGACCCTGCTCTTTAGCGAACGCTTTCAGCTCATCAAATTCCTGTCGCGCCACCGCCACGGATTTTTCCGCCAGCTCATTCAGGAAGCCCAGCACCTCGTCCGGCGTACGCGCCATCTTGGTCGCCAGTGAATACTCCGCGTAGGTGTTGAAGCCCAACAGGCGCGCTTTCTCCAAACGCAACGCCAGGATTTCCTGCATCACCACGGAGTTATCCCAACGGCCCGCGTAAGGTCCTTGTTCCGAAGCGCGGGTGTTGTAGGCTTCGTACATTTCCTGGCGCAGTTCGCGGTTTTCGCAGTAAGTCATGACGGCGTAGAAACTGGGAAAATCCAGCGTCAGCACATAGCCTTCTTTGTCGCGGGATTTGGCGGCCTGACGCGCGCCCGACAACGCGGAGTCAGGCATGCCTTTAAGCAATTCCACATCTGTGACCTGTTTGGTCCAGGCCTGGGTTGCGTCGAGCACGTTATCGCTGAACTTGCTCCCTAACTCCGCCAGGCGCTGGGAGATTTCCATGTAGCGCGCTTTTTTGTCCTCCGGCAGATCAACGCCGGCCAAATGAAAATCGCGCAAGGTGTTGTCAATAGATTTACGTTGCGCTTCGCTGAGTGAACTGTATTCGTCAGACTCTTTAATGGCGTGATACGCGTCGTATAACGCCTTGTTCTGGCCAATCTCCGTGCCGTAGCGGGACAGCTCGGGAATGCAGGCATTGTAGACCTCGCGCAACGCTTCGCTGTTAAGCACACTGTTCAAATGGCTGACTGGCGACCACACATGGTTCAGTTTGTCCGACATGTTATCCATTTGCTGCGCCAGATTATCCCAGTTGAAAACGGGCTGGGCCGCCAGATTGGCGATGCGCTTTCTATTTTCGGCGAGTAGTGCGTCCATCGCCTCTTTGACATGTTCGGCGCGAATCTGTGAAAACGGGGGTAACGCCGTATCGGCGAGCAATGGATTGGTCATTGAAATATTCCTGAATTGACAAGTCTTCCGGGGTTGCTGATCGCAACGCCCCCGAACAATCAAAATGTGGGCGTTGGCGGCGGCTTTCAAGTAATACGCCGTGGAATCCTGCTTTAGAATAGTCCGATCAATGCTAAAGTAACAATCCGCCATTCGGGCTCTTGAGCCCATCCACGGCGCCTCAGTTTTTTTTCATGCTTGGAGTCCACCATGCCTGTGCGCACTTATCAGGGAATCACGCCGACGCAGGGAGAACGCGTCTTTATCGACCCCACCGCCGTCGTCATCGGCGATGTTCATCTGGGGGACGACTGTTCCGTATGGCCCACCGCCGTCGTACGCGGCGACATGCACCGTATCCGCATCGGCGCACGCACCAGCGTGCAGGACGGCTCGGTGCTGCATATCACCCATGCCGGACCTTTCAACCCCGACGGCTACCCGTTAACGATCGGTGAGGACGTGACCATCGGACACAAGGCCATCCTGCATGGCTGCACGCTTGGGAGCCGCATCCTTGTCGGCATGGGCGCCATCATCATGGACGGAGCCCATGTGGAGAGCGATGTAGTTATCGCCGCCGGCACACTGGTTCCTCCCGGTAAGCGTCTGGAAAGTGGTTACTTATACGTTGGCGCGCCAGCGAAACAAGCACGCCCGCTTAATGACAAGGAAAAAAAATTTTTCCAGTACAGCGCCGCTAATTACGTCAAATTGAAAGACCTGCATCGGCAGGAACACAGGAGCGAGTAAGGTGGACTCAGAGGGTGGGAGGAAATTGACGTAAATCAGAATATGATTTTTTTGTCATCAGGGCGCCCCTTGAAAACATTTTTAACGCCATTATTTCTATTATCACGATACGCAGCGTAACCGGGGCAAGACGTCACCCCAATCAGCAGTTTCAGGTGTAAATGATTACAGAGGGCCTGTCCCATCAGGCCAACCGATTTGTGCTTAAACTCTTTTTGGAGATAGAACTATGGCGATTACCCGTTGGAACCCGTTTTCTGAATTCGAAGATATTCTCGACCGTTATAACCGCTCTTTGCAGGGCCAGGCTCGCACCAGCGAAAACGGCAAAGAAGTGATCCGCAAGGCCGACTGGGCTCCTGCCGTGGATATCACGGAAACCAAAGAAGCGTTCTTGATCAAGGCTGAGTTGCCTGGCGTGGATAAAAGTCACGTCAAGGTGGCCGTGCACGAGGGCGTGCTGTCCATTCAGGGCGAGCGCAAGCTGGAGAAAGAAGAAGGCGATAAAAAACACCATCGCGTTGAGCGTTTCTACGGCGCTTTCGCACGCTCCTTCACGCTGCCGGATAATGTGGATGAAAACAACATTCGCGCAGAATACCGGGACGGCATTCTCACCTTGCATTTGAACAAGGTGGAAAAGGCGCAGCCTAAAGCGATCGAGATCAATGTGCAGTAAGTCGAACGACTTACCGTCACCGCCAACCATCTGGGGCGACACATAGTTCGCCCCTTATTTTTTAATCCTGCTTTTTACAGCTCAGCCGCTTTTTTACCGCCGGCGTCACGCAGAATTTGCGCATATTCAGCGCCACGAGCGTGCTCATCAACCCGATCCAGCATGGTTTCGCCTTCTGGACTCAACGCATTGATATTGCGGCCAGCTTCCGCAAAATAAGCGACAAAACGCGCATAATCGCGGGCCAGCATGTATTCATAGGCCTGCCGCAAAACATGATAATCGGGATCGGTTGCATCCCGCGGTTTCAGTTCCAGAAAGTCCTGAACCCGTTCATCGCTCCACTCCTCATCCACCACCTTCGGTTGTGAAGGACCGCTCATATCGTATTCACCTGCATATCATAGTTATTTACCGGGCCGAACATTCTACCTCGATCCTGCGCGGATATTGAAGGCTGCGCATACTCAGCTCAGCCTGCATTCCGCGTTTTTGATATGAATCTCCACACGCCGGTTTTGCGCCCGGTGATCATCGCTATCGTTGGGAACCAGGGGACGGGTTTCCGCCTGTCCTATGGCGCTCACGCGGCTGGCGTCGAGACGTCCATCCAACACCAGACGATGCACCACACTGACCGCTCTGGCTGCTGATAAATCCCAGTTGGAGCGGAACTTCGCCGACTCGATAGGGCGATCGTCAGTATGTCCGGTCACCAGAATGTCTCCCTTACAGTCGGCCAATACATCGGTGACTTTCATCAGCACCGGCAGCATGTATAGCTTCAACTCTTCGCTGCCGGAGGCAAAGGTGGCGCGCTCGGTAAAACTGAGCACGACGCCCTGGTCGTCAAACTTAATGTCCACCGCCTGATCCTCTATTTCATTCTCCAGCAAACTGATCATGCGCGACGCCAGGCGGTCATTCTCCATATAGGCCGCTTCACTCACGACTTCCTGACTGATATCCAAACTGGGTTCTACGCTGGATTGCGGCTCCGGTTGCTCCGTATCGCCCTTATCACGAATCACAGGCTCCAGTGGTACGGTAGGCGCGATATCGCCTCCCAAGGGATACATATCCGGCGCCCCCTGAGAAGAAGGAACCCAGGCCACGCCAAAGGCTTTACTCATGGAATAGGCGATGGCGCGATATTTTTCCGCATCCAGGCTGGAAAAGCTCAGCAGCAGAATGAAAAAGGTCAACAGCAATGTCATAAGATCGGCGAAAGTGACGATCCAGGCCGGCGCACCGACAGGCAATAATCCTCCGGATTGCTTACGCGGCTTGATCATGACTCTTCTTGCGCCGGCGTCGACCCAGGAAAGTCATCCATGGCGTCCAGCTCTGGCAGATATGACGCCAGCACATCTTTGATAATGCGCGGGTTCAGCCCTCTCACCATACTTAGAATGCCGCTGATAACGATCATGCGGTTACGTACTTCATCCTGGGTTTTCAGTTGCAGTTTGTCCGCCAGGGGCAACACGATAAGCTGGGCGATAAAGGCGCCATAAAAGGTGGTGAGCAATGCAATCGCCATGGCGGGTCCGATGGAGGAGGGGTCCTGCATATTGTTCAGCATCTGCACCAGCCCCACCAGGGTGCCCAACATACCCAGCGCCGGCGCCGACTCCCCCAGACCACGGAATACTTTCTCCGCCGTCTGCAGGCGCTCGACATACTGATGCGTATCTTCGAGCAGGACTTCTTCGATGAATTCAGGGGGATGGCCATCAACAGCGAGACCGACGGCTTTGCGTAGAAAGGGATGCGTAATATCAACCTTGTCCAGCCCCAGTAAGCCTTGTTTGCGCACAACATCCGCCAGTTGCCGCGCTTCGCGATACAGCTCCCATGGGTCCTGGGTTTTCTCAAGAAATGTGGTGGAGAAGGCCAGACGCACACTGCCGAAAAAATTACGCCAGCGGTACTTCACCAAGGTGACGGCGATGGAGCCGAAGACCACTATCATCAGCCCGGGAACATTGACGAAGTCCCAAAGCCCGGAGCCGGAAGCCACCGCTCCCAGCACCACGCCCATACCGAACAAAAGTCCCACCCAGGTGAGTATATCCATGTCGACCGTCCATACTTCGCGATGCCCAAGTAACAGGCTCAGGTTCGGCTAAAGCGAATCTAAGCGATTAAAATCATTAGCTTAAGCATAGTCAAAGTTGGCCGCGGCGCTAATCTCCCTGCCGTAATGCGGCCAGTACCGGCGCTGTATCCGGACGCACGCCGCGCCACAGGTGAAACGCCGCCGCGGCCTGCTCCACCAGCATGCCGAGCCCGTCACAGCATTGTCCCGCGCCGCGCGCTTTGGCCCAAGCGACGAATGCGGTGTCGCGCAGGCTGTACATCATGTCATAGGTGAACGTATGGGAAGCGATAACGGAATCCGGCAGGGGAGGAATGTCCCCCGCCAGACTTGCTGAAGTGCCGTTAATGATCACGTCGAACGGGCCTTCCAAGTCCCCGAACGCACTGGCGCTGACAGCGCCATTGCGGCCAAAGATGCGCGCCAGATCCTCCGCCTTGGAAACCGTACGGTTGGCGACCACAATAGAAGCGGGACCTTCATCCAGCAGCGGCGCCATAACGCCTTTTACCGCCCCGCCGGCGCCGACCAGCAAAATCTTCTTACCGCTTAACGCAACGCCCTGATTGACGCAGATATCACGGATCAGGCCTTCACCATCGGTATTATCGCCGAACAAACGCCCATCCCGGTGCAGCAATGTATTCACGGCGCCGGCAAGCTCCGCTATATGTGAGCGCTCACTTACAATATTCCAGGCCTGCTCCTTGAAGGGAACCGTAACATTCAGGCCTTTGCCGCCGCCGATAAAAAACGACTCCACTGTTTCCCGAAAACCGTCCAGCGGCGCCTGAATCGCCGTGTATTCGAGACATTCTCCCGTCTGCTGCGCAAACATCCCGTGAATTTTAGGGGACTTGCTATGGCTGACCGGATTGCCGACAACCGCGTACATATCCATGCTATACCTGCCTTTATTTGCGCTGATTTGGGTTTTGGCGTTGCGGGTTTACACCCAGTCCCGATGCTTCAAGTAATATTCCGTCAGACGGGCCTCATCCGAGCCCGGTTCCGGCGTCCAGGCATACTCCCAGCGCACCAGCGGGGGTAAGGACATCAGAATCGACTCGGTTCTGCCCCCGGACTGCAAACCGAACAACGTGCCCCGGTCATAAACCAGATTGAACTCGACATAACGACCGCGCCGATAGAGCTGGAAAGAACGCTCCCGCCCACCATAAGCCACATCTTTGCGGCGCTCCACAATGGGCAGATAGGCGGGCAGATAGCTGTTCCCGACTGCGCGCATGAAGTCGAACGAGCGCTCAAACCCCCAGGCGTTGAGATCATCGAAAAACAGTCCGCCAACGCCGCGGGCTTCATCGCGATGTTTCAGGTAGAAGTAGTCGTCACACCACTTTTTGTATTTGGGGTAAGTCTCCGCGCCGAAGGGCTCGCATGCCTGCGCCGCCGTCCGGTGCCAGTGGGCGCAGTCTTCATCAAAGCCGTAATAAGGCGTCAGATCGTAGCCGCCGCCAAACCACCACACTGGGTCTTCGCCCTCTTTTTCCGCCACAAAAAAGCGTACGTTGGCGTGGGAAGTCGGCGTATAAGGATTACGCGGATGCACCACCAACGAAACCCCCATCGCCTCAAAACTACGTCCCGCCAGTTCCGGACGGGCGGCGCTGGCGGAGGCAGGCAGTTGCGCGCCGCTGACATGGGAAAAATTGACGCCGGCTTTCTCAAACACGCCGCCCTCGCTGAGCACCCGGGTGCGCCCTCCGCCGCCTTCCTCTCTCTTCCAGGCGTCTTCTACAAATCCGTCGCCACCGTCAATGGCGGCTAAACCATTGCAGATCTCGTCCTGCAATCCCAGAAGATAATTCTTAACCTGCGTAATCTGTTGCTGCATGAAGTCGCCTTTATTGTCTGAGAATGGCGCCGGTGACGGCGTCGCGGATTTGACTGGGCTTATTCAGTCCACTCAGCCTGCCGGGAAGATAGTGGTCGACGCCGGACTTAAAATAACGGCGACAGTCGAAAAGCGTGCGCGCCGGTTCCCTGGTCGCAGGGTTGGCGGAAGTGGAAACGATAGGCCCGCCAAACGCTCTGGTCAGTTCCGCCACCAGAGGATGCGCCGTCACACGAATGGCTATGGCGTCGTGGGCGCCGCGAACCAATGGCGCATATACGCCGGGATCTGGAACTACCCAGGTAACGGGCCCTGGCCAGGTCGCCTGCATCTGGTCTTTCTGTAGCTGCGGCAGCCTGTCCAGCAAAGGAGCAAAGTGCTCAATCTGACCCGATATGAGGATCAACCCTTTGCGCCAGGGTCGACGTTTAAGTTGCAGAATGCGGTTCACCGCGTCTTCGCACGAGGGATCACATCCCAACCCCCATACCGCTTCTGTGGGATAAGCAAGTACGCCGCCACGGCTGAGAACGGACACCGCTTTCTGAATAAACCACGCTGACAAGTTTTGCCCCTCCGGATACCAATCTGGCGCAAAGTAACCGAAGGCGACCCCGGGGGCAAGCTCTAAAGGGAATGGACAGTTAACGGGCGTTGCGAATGAAGCCCCCCGCCACTTCCTGCACCCAGCCTTCCAGTTCCAGTTCGATCAACACGCTTCTGATTTCCGCAATAGACAGGCCGGTTCGCTCCACCAGAGCGTCCGGCGGCGTGCAGTCATAACCCATCCCCTTGAGCACCACTTCCGCCTGCTCCGACAAGGGGCCCAGCGACGCCGGCTCAGGCTGGCTTTGCTGATCCGGAAACTCTTCCACAGCGAACACCTCACTCCAAGGTTCATTCAGTGATCGATACAACCCCATCAAGGCAGGCAGCTCAGCGAGAATATCGTCCGTGCACTCCACCAGTTTCGCCCCCTGTTTAATTAGATGATGGCAACCCCGCGCCTGGGGATTATGAATAGAACCAGGGATGGCGAATACTTCCCGATGCTGCTCCAAGGCATTGCGCGCAGTAATCAATGAGCCGCTGCGCAAGCTGGCCTCCACGACCAGAGTTCCCAAAGAAAGACCGCTGATAACGCGATTTCGTTTGGGAAAATGCTGCGACCTGGGCTGGGTATCCGGCGGAAACTCACTGACCAACAAGCCGTTCTCCATCATTTTTTGGGCAAGGTCACGATGCTTGGCGGGGTATATAACATTTAGCCCTGACCCCAACACGCCAATAGTGCTCCCCAGAGTCCCCAGCGCCCCGGTATGAGCGGAGCCATCGACTCCCGCCGCCAGGCCACTGGTGATAGTGAAGCCGCTTTCACCCAAGGAACGAGCGAATTGGCGAGCGGTTTCCTGACCGTGCACACTCGGGTTGCGCGACCCCACCATGGCGATTTGAGGCTGATGAATCAACTCGTGTCGGCCACGCGCATACAACACTGCGGGAGGGTCCGGCAGCAAACGCAGCAGACTGGGATAATCTGCGTCAGGCAATAAAAACAGGCGACTCCCCGGCTGTTCACCCCATCTCAGACTGTTCGCCACTTGTGCGTTAATCGGGCGATCGCCATGTGCAATCACCTTTTCGATAGCGCGCCACAGCTCAGTGGAAAAAGATAGATTGGAAGATACGCCCAGTTGAAAATCATCAAGCTGCAACGACTCTGCAAAATGTTGCGCCAGCAAAGCAAGGCGACTATCGCCCAGAGAAGGAATAGTGGTGAGGTTTAACCAGACAATAGGAGTGAAAGTAGACATGGGATCATCCTTGATCGGCTGAGACGCCAGCGTGACGGCGTCTCAGAATATTAACAAATTATGGATTGCGAACTTCGTCCATTATAGCAAGAGGGCGCTCGGCTTTTAAGATCAGACCATAGCTGACTTTCTCGAATGTGCGGAACACCATCAGCAGGCCTGCGCGGTCAGCCGGCAACAAGAGGATTTCCTTGGTGTAAGGATCACGTACCTGCTCACCCGCTTTGTAGATAGCCAGCACGTTGCCAATTTTCAAGCCTTCGCGCGCGCCTCTATTGATGACCACCACATCGTACTGGCCAATCTGGCTCACCCCATCGATCACGGATATCATCTTGCCATGGATATCGCCCTCAGGGTTGCTGGGATAGAACGTGGAATTAATTTCACGATCCTCTTCCTGCAATAAACGATCGCCCTGGCGGATTTCCTCGTTGGAGCGGCGAATCTGTACTGTCTGAACGTCATCTTGCTGCGCAACAACTTTGCCCACCGCAATGGAACGGGCCTGAATTCCTAAAAACTCCTTGGTGTCAGGGTCGACATAAACATCATCACGGCGATAAATGCCATAGGAAGCTTCCAACACGGCATCGCCTCTGGCGTAAACCTGATCACCTGCGCCAACGATCAGGTTGCCCTTTTTGCCCAGCAAAACATAAGGCGCATTATTCAACTCTTCTTCCGTCACGACGCGACTGTCTGTCAGAAAGGGGTTAATGGCTTCTAGCGGAATAGCGGGAATAGCGCTTTCCAGCGGCGTGATGCGTTTTTTCGGGGAAAGTTTCACTGTGCGCCCGAGGTCGCCGCGCTGGGCGATAGTGACATGGGGTCTGCCGTCAATGTAAACCAACGCCAGTACATCGCCAGGGAAAATCAAATGGGGGTTTTCTATTTGCGGATTAACATGCCAGATCTCCGGCCAATACCAGGGATTCCGCAAAAAGCGCGAAGATATATCCCACAAAGTATCACCTTTGACGACGGTGTAGCGATCTGGATGGTCGTCGCGTAGCTCAGGCGCGGCCAGCGCAAACTGGCTCAACGTTAGCATCACTACGAACACAAAGGACAGCAGTTTCCTCATGATACATTCCCTTAGGTCATAACCGGGCAGTTTGGGATGAAATCAGGCTATAATGACGATTAGCCTATTCAATTTTGTTTAGTTTGTACTCATTCTTACACTAATAGATAATACTAGCAGGCGTTATCCAATCTGTAATGGAAATTTTTTCACAAATTTAATTATGAGTAAGCTCCAAATTCTTGAATTTCCTGACCCTAGGCTGCGTACAGTGGCCAAGCCCGTACATACCTTTGACGCTGCTTTGGGTCAGCTAATCGACGACATGTTTGAAACTATGTATGAAGCCCCCGGAATTGGTCTGGCGGCCACCCAGGTGGACGTCCACAAACGTATCGTCGTCATTGACGTATCCGAGGACAAATCCGAACCTTTGGTGTTCATCAACCCTGAAATCGAAGTATTGGACGGCGACCCCGAAGAAATGCAGGAAGGATGCTTGTCCGTTCCCGGTTTCTACGAGTCGGTCACACGGATTCCCCATGTCAGGATCAAAGCCCAGGACCGTAATGGCGAATCCTACGAGATGGAAGCCCGCGGACTGCTTGCGGTATGCCTCCAACATGAGGTTGATCACCTCAACGGCAAACTGTATGTCGATTACTTGAGTAATATTAAACGGACTCGAATCCGGAAGAAACTGGAAAAGCAGCATAAAATGCGCGCATAAGTCCACAATTCCGAAAGAATTTTTAACCGCCCGCCCAGGCGGTTTTTGTTTTTAAGGCCTGAAACTTCATGTCATCACCCCTGAAAGTCATTTTCGCCGGCACCCCAGACTTCGCCGCTTCCGCACTGCAAGCGCTGCTGGACGCCAAGTATCAGATCGTTGCTGTATACACTCAACCTGACCGCCCCGCCGGCCGCGGCAACAAGCTTCTCCCGGGCCCTGTTAAACAGCTTGCGCTAAAACACGATATCCCGGTGGAACAGCCGCTGAACTTCAAAAATGAAAAAGACCGTCAACGCCTGCGCGATTATGACGCGGATGTGATGGTGGTGGCCGCCTATGGAATCATTCTGCCCCAAACGGTGCTGGACGCCCCCAAACGCGGCTGCCTCAATATCCATGCCTCACTGTTGCCGCGCTGGCGCGGCGCGGCGCCAATTCAGCGGGCGATCATCGCCGGAGATAAAGAATCCGGCATCACCATCATGCAGATGGAAGCGGGTCTGGATACAGGGCCAATGCTGCTTAAAACCGTCACGCCAATTACTGCTGACGACACTGGCCGCACACTGCATGACCGCTTGGCGCAAATGGGCGGAGCAGCCATTGTGGAAGCGCTGACGCTATTGCAGGAAGACAAGCTACTGGCCGAGAGACAACAAGACGATCTCGCCACCTACGCTCATAAGCTGCAAAAAGAGGAAGCCCGAATCGACTGGTCAGAACCCGCAGCGCTGATTCAACGTAAAATCGCCGCGTTCAATCCCTGGCCCGTATGTTTCACCGAAGATAACGGACAAACCATCCGCATTTGGGCGGCCAACGCGTCCAACGATGTTAGCAAAGCGCAGCCAGGGACGATTATTGAACGCACGACGGAAGCGGTTAAAGTCGCTTGCGGTGAGGGCGCGCTGTCCATCACCAGCCTGCAACTGCCCGGCGGTAAGCCCATCAGTTGTCAGGATCTGATCAACGGCGGCAAACCTTTGATGCAATTAGGCCAGATCCTGGAGATAAACCGCTGATATGAAGCGACGCAAAACTCTAAGCGCCCGCGCCGCCGCAGCCAAAACCCTCCGCGCAGTAGTGGAAGAAGGACGCTCATTATCCGCCGCCTTAGCGGCATCACTGGAACTGGTTGATGAGAAGGACCGCAGCTTTTTACAAGCATTGTGCTATGGCGCTTGCCGCCATTACCTGACCCTGGAGCATTGGCTCGGCCAGTTATTACGTCAGCCCATCAAAGCCAAAGAACGGGATATTCATTTCCTTCTGCTCAGCGGCCTTCATCAATTGGCGTTCATGGATAAGCCCGCCCACGTCAGCATCAATGAAACCGTTAACGTCACCAAGGAGCTTAACAAGCTCTGGGCGACTAAACTGGTCAACGGCGTACTGCGCAGTTTTCAACGCCGCAAGGAAGAACTGCGGGCGCACAGCGACGAAGAACCAGGCCTCCGCTACGCGATGCCTCAATGGCTATTGGACAAACTGGCCGCCGCCTATCCTCAACAACTTGATGAGTTGCTTACCGCCAGCAGTGATCAGGCCCCGCTGACGCTAAGAGTCAATTTACAGAAAGTCCGGCGAGATGATTACCTGGAACAGCTGCGCCAAGTGGAAGTGGAGGCTCATCTCTGCAAATGGTCGGAGACTGGAATCCAGTGTGAGCAGGCGGTGGATGTGAGCCGCCTGCCAGGATTTTTCGACGCGGGCTTGTGTTCCGTGCAGGATGAAGCGGCGCAGCTCAGCGCCTCTTTGATGGACCCGCAACCCAATGAGCGGGTGCTTGACGCCTGTTGCGCGCCGGGAGGCAAAACCGCAGCGCTACTGGAACGGAGTCCCAATATAGCCGTGACCGCTGTAGACGTAGACCCCGAGCGCCAGTTACGCACCCGCGATACGCTGCAGCGTCTGCAACTGGAGGCTGACGTACGCACAGCGGATGTCGGCGACCTGCGACAATGGTGGGATGGAACGCCCTTTGATCGCATTCTGCTCGATGCCCCCTGCAGCGCGACAGGAGTCATACGCCGCCACCCTGACATCAAGCTGCTGCGCCGCAGCGAAGACATTCCCCAGCTGGCTGAGCTGCAATTGAAGCTGCTGCGGACTTTATGGACTACGCTGAAGCCCGGGGGCCTATTAGTCTATGCGACCTGTTCTATTCTTAAAGAAGAGAATGAGCATATAATTGAAAGCTTTATCGCCAACGCGAAGGACGCGGAGGTCATACCGATTGAAGGGAAATATGGAATTCAGTCGTCTTTCGGAGTGCAGCTTTTGCCGGTGACCGGCGGCCATGACGGCTTTTTCTACGCCAGATTGCGGAAACAACCAACACCGAAAGTCTCAGCTGTGGACGCTTAGCATGAAAATCATAATTCTTGGCGCCGGCCAAGTTGGGGGGACCCTCGCTGAAAACCTGGCCAGCGAGGCGAATGACATCACTGTGGTGGACTCCAATCCCCAGCGCCTGCGATCTTTGCAGGATCGGCTGGATATCCGCACCGTACAGGGACAGGCATCCTATCCCAACATCCTGAAACAAGCGGGAGCGGACGACGCGGATATGCTGATCGCCGTCACCAACAGCGATGAAGTCAATATGGTGGCCTGTCAGGTCGCTTTTACGCTATTCAAAACCCCTACCAAAATCAGCCGGGTGCGGACATCCGCGTACCTCACCAAAAAAGGCCTCTTCAACACCGAAGCCTTTCCTATTGACGTCATCATCAGCCCTGAGCAGGTGGTTACCGAACATATCACCCGCCTGATTGAAAACCCCGGCGCCTTACAGGTGCTGGATTTCTCCAAAGGGCTGGTGCGGCTGGTCGGCATCAAGGCCACCAAAGGCGGTCCTTTGATAGGCCACGAACTCGCCTACTTGCGCCAGCATCTGCCCCATATCGACACCCGCGTCGCAGCTATCTACCGCAAAGACAGAGCGATCATCCCCCAAGGCGACACGGTCATTGAAGAAGACGACGAAGTATTCTTCATCGCCGCCAGGGATAACATCCGCAAAGTCATGAGCGAACTGCAGCCTCTGGAAAAACCTTACCGTCGCATCATGATCGCCGGCGGCGGCAACATTGGGGCGCGGCTGGCGGAAACCCTGGAAGGACGTTATCAGGTCAAACTGATCGAACATAACCAGGATCGCTGCATCCAGCTCTCAGAAGAGCTCAACAAGACGATCGTTTTGCATGGCAACGCCGCCTATAAAGAACTGTTGCTGGAAGAAAACATCGAAGACACCGACGTTTTCTGCGCCGTCACCAACGACGACGAAGCCAACATTATGGCCTCCATGCTGGCCAAACGACTCGGCGTGCGCAAGGTAATGACCCTGATCAATAATCCGGACTACGTCGACCTGATTCAGGGCGGCGAAATAGACGTCGCCATTTCGCCTCAGCAAACCACTATCGGCAGTTTGCTTACGCATGTGAGACGAGGCGACGTAGTGAGCGCCCACTCACTTCGACGCGGCGCGGCGGAAACCATTGAGGCGATCGCTCACGGCGACCATCGCTCTTCCAAAGTGGTAGGCAAGCGCCTGGATGAAATTTCATTGCCGGCGGGCTCAACCATCGGCGCCATCGTAAGGCGAGGCGAAGTGTTGATCGCTCACGATCATCTGCGTATCCAACCGGATGACCACGTCATTCTGTTCGTGGTGGATAAACGCAGGATCGCCGAAGTTGAACGCCTGTTCCAGGTGGGACTCGCATTCTTTTAACGCATATATCAAAAATAAGCGCACGACAGTTCAATGCATTATTCGGCGATAGCTAAAATTCTGGGCGTCCTGCTGATGTTGTTCAGCACCACCATGATCCCTCCCATCGTGGTGTCGCTGATCTACGAAGACGGCCATATGCAACCTTTTGTTACCGCCATGTGCGGTATTTTTTTGACCGGCCTCATGGTCTGGCTGCCCGTATTTCGCCACACCAGCGAGCTACGCATTCGCGACGGATTTGTGGTCACTGTGCTGTTCTGGGTGGTGCTGAGTCTGAGCGGAGCGGTCCCTCTCTATCTAAGCGAACATCCCCACCTGAGTCTGGTGGACGCCATCTTCGAGTCTGTCTCCGGGCTGACCACGACCGGCGCTACAGTGATGACCGGCATCGACATTTTGCCCAAGTCCATACTCTGGTATCGCCAGCAGCTGCAATGGCTGGGCGGCATGGGAATCATCGTGCTGGCGGTGGCGATCCTGCCAATGCTGGGCATCGGCGGCATGCAGTTATATCGTGCGGAAGCGCCAGGCCCGGTAAAGGACAACAAGCTCACTCCCAGAATCACCGAAACCGCAAAAGCGCTCTGGTATATCTATGTCTCACTCACTGCGCTGTGCGCCCTGCTGTATTGGTGGGCGGGCATGGACGCATTCGACGCCATCGGCCACAGTTTCGCCACCATCGCGATCGGCGGCTTTTCCACCCACGACGCGTCTATCGGCTACTTCAACAGCCCGCTGATTGAGTTCATCTGCATCATTTTCATGTTCCTGGCCGGGATCAACTTCGCCATGCACTTTTTCGCCTGGCGCCGCCGTTCCGTGCTGGTGTACCTGAAAGATCCCGAGTTTATTTTCTATTCACTGATCCTGATAACTGTTTCGGTCATTACCGTCGGGGTATTAATCGGCACCGGCACTTACGATCCATTTACCGCCATTATCCGTGGCGTATTTGAAGTCGTCAGCATCGCCACCACAACAGGCTTCGCCACAGCGGACTTCGCCCACTGGCCGCATCTGCTGCCGTTCCTGTTGTTCGTTGTCGCCTTCATCGGCGGCTGCGCCGGCTCCACCGGCGGCGGCATGAAAGTGATCCGGGTGCTGTTGATCTTTAAGCAGGGCATGCGCGAAGTGAAGCGTATCGTGCACCCCAACGCCGTGATTCAGGTGAAGCTGGGCCGTAAACCGGTGCCGGACCGGGTGCTGGAGGCCGTGTGGGGCTTCTTCTCCGTTTACATGTTCATGTTCGTGTTTATGTTGATGGGCCTGCTCGCCACCGGGCTGGACCAGGTTACCGCCTGGTCCGCCGTCGGCGCCTGTATCAATAATCTGGGTCCAGGTTTAGGCGGCGTGGCGCTGCATTACGGCGAGCTGAATGAGCCCGCCAAATGGATACTGTGCTTCGCCATGCTGCTGGGCCGTCTTGAAGTGTTCACCCTGCTGATTCTGTTTACGCCTGCTTTCTGGCGTCGCTAGTCTCAGGCGTCACCAAATGACGCCGGATGGCGGACATCAGTTCACGCTGAAAGTCCGCCTCTAACGGAAACATATGACCGGCGTCCGTGATCATGCGCAAGTCCGCCAACGGCAGGTTATCCGCGAGATGCTGTGCGAAACGCCAGGGCACGAAACGGTCTTTCACGCCCTGATAGATATGGGTCGGCAGGCGGATCTCTGACAATGAAAATCCCCAATGCCGATACTGCGCCAACAAATCCAGCATGACGCCTTGCACTCCCTGATTGAAAGCCTCGCGCTGGTTATCCATGAAGCGTTCCAGTACGCCGGTATCGCGCAGCAGCGTTAAATCCTGCTCCGTGCTCGAGCTTTCAATGAACTTCAGATACAGCTTGGGACTGTAGCGCTCCGTCAGCCTCAGCAGCGTCAACAGAGTGCGAAACAGCCCTGTACTGACTTCAGCAATCTTCGGTCCGCGCTGTTCATTACGCCATAACAGATCTTTCGCGACGCTCATTTCGCCAAAATTGGTATAGCTGGCCATGACAGCGACAAAAGCGATGCGTTTGGGGATTTCAAAGGCGCAGGTCAACGCATAGGCGCCGCCGCTGGACCAGCCCGCCACCGCGAACTGATCAATCCCCAGGGCGTCGGCGACAGCGCTGACGTCTCTGGGATAATCCAGCAATGTGTAATTGTCCCCCGGGGAGGAAGCGCCCATGCCCGGTCGATCAACGACTATCCAGCGTAAGCCGGCGGCCCGCGCCGCTTCATGAAAAAAAGCGCCTTCCAAACGCGAGCCTGGCGCGCCGTGGGCGTAAAATACCGGCGCTCCAGCGGGATCGCCCCATTCGCCATAGGCGAGGGTTCGTGACCCGGAAAGTTGCAACAGGTTGAGTGCGCCTGTCGCGGGAAGGGGGGAAACATTCCTTCGCCAAGGCATGTTCATGGATGCCTTACCTCTCTACTTCTTCCAACTGCTTAAGCAACAGCGCCCGGGATCGCCGGCCGCTTCCAAATCCTGAATGCGGATCGCATCACAAAATATAGCAAAGGGCCTCACATTGTCTAACCAGCAGGCTCCCAGGGCTATGGGCAACTCGCAAGAACCAGGGCTGGTTCAAATTTTCGCAGCGAAAATTACTGTAAATTTATGTATTTGTAGGTAAATGCGCGTAAACAAACCAATAAAAATCGTGGCGGCATGCGAGGCAAATATGGACAAACTCCAGCGCAATATTCTGTTGTCTTTGTGCTTAAGTTCTCTGGCGTTGGGGGGCTGTGAGCAGTTGGGGCTGGAGGATGACGACAAGAAAGACGACTCCAGTCCACCCGTAGTGGTTGAACCGCCGGATGTCATTGTGGAAGAGCCACAGGAACCTTTTCCCGTCACCAAAAACCTGTTTTTCTCGGGTCTGCAAAACCCCGGCGATGACACGGAAAAGAACTTCGCATTCCGCTACGACATCGCCGCCGGCAGCGTATACCGGCAAAGTCCCAGTCAGCCGACCTCCACGCTGGCGCCAGTGATTCCGCTGGGCAAAAGCCGCGCCAGCGCAGGCTATATGCTGATGATCGAGTCTGGAAAACTATTCCTGGGTCGACCTGATCAATCCTCCCTGACCCAGGTCAGTACGCTCGCCTCAGCCGTCTGCGCCGCCATCGTTCTCCCAGAAGGCCTGGGATACGGCAAGACCAAAATCACCGTGCGTACGCCAGGCGTTGACGCCACATGCGCCAATGAGGACGACGCCTACTTCAAAGTTCCACTCAACGCGGCGGTCACTGACGCGCCGGGCAATGGCGCCGCTAACGACCTCAACCTGACGCCTTTCTGGAAACCCAACTGGGCGTTGGCGGGTTACCTGCGGCCCACGGCCGACTCCCTAGAGATACTGGACGCGCAAGGCGCTCTGGCGCGAAGTATTGATGGGCTGGCGAACGCCGACTTCGACTACGCCTTCTCCTCAGGCGAACTGGATATGTTGCTGACCACAGACGGCCAGATCTTCGCCAACAGCGGCACAGAACTACTGGATACAGGCATGGCGTTGACCGCGCTCACCACTATCGACGCCAATGTCATAGACCCTGCAAAAACGGTCGTAGATGGCGACAAGGTATACCTGGTTGATGGCGCACAGGTGCGCAAAATCGCTCTGGATGGCGGCGCCAATGACATCTTGCATGACTTCTCCAGTGAGGGCGCTATTACTGGACGCTTGGCGCAAACGACGGATTATCTGGTTATTGCTCTGGATGGCTCGCGCTTGTATTTAATGGATAAAGTGACTGGGGAGTCGCGGGAAATCCTCAATCCGATCAGCGGCGATTACCTGACCGGCGCCTCCCGCATCTATGCAAACTATCAAGACGTGACCAACGCCAGCGCCTATCTGATAAACCTGGACATGGCTGCAACCGCCTGCCCAGGCGCTCACTGCGCCGTTACGGATAACGCCCACTGGCTGTATTTCCAGACCTTCAAGGAAGTAGGCGTCGGCTATGCGCCAGTATTGATGACGGGAGAAGAAACGCCAGACCCGAATCCAGACGATTCCGTCGACAGTTACGTGCCCGCCTTCGAAAACGGCTATTACAATCGCCCGTTTTTTTATTCGTACAACCTGAATGAAGGTTTACCCGTACTCAACCTTGGCCGCTTGAACGGTCAGAATAAGCTGGTGCAAACGGGAGTTGTGGAGCAAACGCACGGTCTGTTCACCATGGAGAACAATCCAGACAACGGCGATGAACTCGCTGACGTGATTTACTTAAATCTGTCTCTGGCCAGCTCTCTGAAAAATATCAGCCGTTCTGGCTCGATTGACGAAAAAGTGCTGCGGGAAAGCGATCTCTCCCAGCGATCGCCACTGCGGACCGGCAACCGCTTTTAAGAGGCGCCGGTCCGCTGGGACATTCAGACGTAGAAATGGCGTTCGCCGTCCGGACGCCGTTTGAACCGCTTGTACTCCCATTGATACTGTTCCGGCGTCTCCCGCACGCAGGCCTCCACCGTGGCGTTCAACGCAGCGGCGGAGATTGCCAGATCTTCGGAGTAGATATCCGCAGCCACTGGCCGCACCGTCATCACAAAGCCTTCTCCATCCGGTAAACGCTTGGCGTAAACGCAAAGCACTTTGGCGTCGGTGCGTTCAATCAGTTTGGACACCAGCTTAATGGTATTGGCGGGAATGCCGAAAAAAGGCGCGAACACGCCGCCGCTAAGCTCCGGCTCCTGATCCGGGAGAATGCCGATCACGCCCTGATCCCGCAAAATATGGAACAGACGCATGACGCCGCGCTTATTGGCGGGCACAAGTTCCGAGCCATTACGCTCGCGTACGGCGCGCATATAGTCGTCCAGTTCTTCGATTTTAGGCGGCTGATAAAGGGCGGCCATGGAGTAACGCGCAGCGAAAAACAATCCAGCCACTTCCCAGTTGCCCAGGTGCGGCGCCAGCAGAATCAACCCTTTACCGGCGTCTTCCGCTTCTTTGATGTGGTGCTCGCCATCAATGGATTTGATCAAAGACAGCGTTTTCTCGTCGGGCCATTCCCATACTGCGCCGGTTTCAAACGCCACCTTACCGGTTTCGCGCATACTGGCGGCGCCCAAGGCATTGATTTCAGATTCGCTTTTTTCTGGAAAACAGCGTTGCAGATTGGTGCGCGTCACCCTTGCCGGGCCGGCGTTGCAGCGCCAGGTCAAAGCGCCCAGCCAACCGCCCAAACGCTGCGCCCAGCGCAGGGACAGTTTGGAAACCAGGCGAATCAGAAAGATGATCAGCGTGGCGATGAGTTTGGATTTGTTCAAGAGATACCTGTGAATTCGGGGCGTGCGCCGCCTTAAACTGGCGTCAGATAGCGTCTTTTTTCCGCAGAAACCGCAATTTTCGCGTAATTTCGCGGCTATATCCTATGGCTATCTGCAATCGGCGCGCACACGTAGTATAATTTGCCGCTTTATTCTACAGGCCGGCGACGTCCTGACAAGTAAGCGCCTGCGGCTAAAGAACCAAACATGCACAGCAAGTGGTGTAAACCGTGACTGATACAAACAAGCCAGATGTAAAAACCTTTCAGGGATTAATCCGAACTCTCCAAGACTATTGGGCTCGTCAGGGCTGCGTCATTTTGCAGCCGCTGGACATGGAGGTAGGGGCAGGCACCTTTCACCCGGCCACGTTTTTACGCGCTATCGGTCCGGAAACCTGGAACGCAGCCTATGTTCAGCCCAGCCGCCGTCCCACTGACGGCCGCTACGGCGAAAACCCCAACCGCCTGCAGCATTACTACCAATATCAGGTAGTGCTGAAGCCTTCTCCCGATAATATTCAAGAGCTGTATCTTGGTTCTCTGCGTGAGATGGGCATTGATCCTCTGGTGCACGACATCCGCTTCGTGGAGGACAACTGGGAGTCCCCGACACTGGGCGCTTGGGGGCTGGGTTGGGAAGTCTGGTTAAACGGCATGGAAGTAACCCAGTTCACCTACTTCCAGCAAGTGGGCGGCCTGGAATGTTATCCCGTGACCGGCGAAATCACTTATGGTCTGGAGCGGATCGCCATGTATCTGCAGGGCGTCGACAGCGTATATGACCTGATCTGGACTCATGGCCCGCAAGGCCCGGTCACTTACGGCGATGTGTTTCACCAAAACGAAGTGGAGATGTCCACTTACAACTTTGAAGAAGCGGACACCACCGAACTGTTCCGTCACTTCGACACTTACGAGCGCGAGAGCAAGCGTCTGATCGAAAAAGGCCTGCCGCTGCCCGCTTATGAAATGGTGTTGAAGGCGTCGCATACATTTAACCTGCTGGACGCACGGCACGCGATCTCAGTCACTGAGAGACAGCGTTTCATCCTGCGCGTGCGCGGCCTCGCCAAAGATGTGGCGCAAGCCTACTTTGACCGCCGCAAACAACTGGGCTTCCCATTGGCCGAAGCCTCTATCCGTGACGAAGTGCTAGCCAGCGAAGGGGAGAAGTAAGTCAATGAACCACCAGGATTTTTTAGTAGAAATCGGCGCTGAAGAACTACCGCCGAAAGCCTTGCGTCAATTGGCGGACGCCTTCGCCCAAGGCATCCGTCAACGCCTGGAGAAAGCGCAACTGTCCTTCTCTGAGCTGACGTGGTACGCCGCCCCCAGACGTCTGGCGGTGCATGTTTCAGGACTGGCGGAAAAGCAGCCGGATCTGGAAGTGGAAAAACGCGGCCCCGCTCTGCAAGCGGCATTCGACGCCGCCGGCGCGCCCACCAAAGCCTGTGAAGGTTTCGCCCGTTCCTGCGGAACCACGCCGGAGAAACTGGAGAAACTGGAAACGGACAAAGGCGTTTGGCTGGTGTTTCGCAGCAAACAGTCCGGCGCGCCAACCACTGGTCTGTTGCCGGCCATCGTTGAAGAGTCCCTGGCGGCGCTGCCGATTCCCAAGCGCATGCGTTGGGGCGCGCGTCGCACGGAATTCGTGCGTCCCGTGCATTGGATCATCATGCTGTTCGGCGAAAAAGTCATCGACTGCGAAATTCTGGGTCTGAAAGCGGGCAATACCACGTTGGGCCACCGTTTCCACCACCCTGCGCCCATCGAAATCGCCACGCCCGCCAATTACAAAGACGCGTTGAAAAACACCGGCTATGTCATGGCGGACTTTGAAGAGCGTATTACGCTGATCAGACAACAGGTGGAAGCCATCGCCAAGCAAACTTCCGGCATGGCCGTTATCGACGAAGCGCTGTTGGAAGAAGTCGCCAGCTTGAATGAATGGCCAACCGCATTAATGGGACGCTTTGAGGATCGCTTCCTGGAAGTCCCGGCGGAAGCCTTGATCTCCACAATGAAAGGCAACCAGAAATACTTCCACGTGGTGGATGCGGAAGGCCGCATGCTGCCTTACTTCATCACCGTGGCCAATATTGAAAGCAAAGATCCGCAGCAGGTTATCGACGGTAACGAGCGAGTCATCCGCCCCCGTCTCAGCGATGCGGCGTTTTTCTTCTCCACGGATAAGAAGCGCCCCCTGGCGAGTCGACTGGAAGACCTGAAACCCATCGTTTTCCAGCAGCAGTTGGGAACGGTGTACGACAAAGCCATTCGCGTCGGCAAACTGGCGGCGAAAATCGCGGCGCAGATCGACAGCAATCCAGAATGGGCGCAGCGTGCCGGTGAACTCAGCAAGACCGACCTGGCTACGGAAATGGTCATGGAATTCCCCGAACTGCAGGGAACCATGGGCCGTTACTACGCCGCTATCGACGGAGAGCCGGAAGAAGTGTCTCTGGCCCAGGAAGAACAGTACCTGCCGCGCTTCGCCGGCGATCAGCTGCCAACAACCTTGACCGGCTGCGCGGTATCCCTGGCGGATAAACTGGACACCATCGTCGGTATTTTCGGCATCAACCAACCGCCGACTGGCGCTAAAGACCCGTTCGGTCTGCGTCGCGCCGCCTTGGGCGTACTGCGGATTCTGGTGGAGAAAAAACTGGATCTGGATCTCGCCGAGTGCGTGCAATGGGCGCAGGAACTGCATGGTGACCTGCCTGCGGAAAACCTGGAAACCGCTGTGGTCGACTACATGCTGGATCGTTTCCGCGCCTGGTATGAAGAAGCCGGAGTGCCTACTGAAGTATTCCTGAGCGTGTTGGCCCGTCGCCCCACCAAACCGGTGGAGTTTGATCAACGCGTGCTGGCGGTGGCGGAGTTCCTGAAGCTCGACGCGGCGCAGGCATTGGCGGCGGCGAACAAGCGGGTCTCCAATATCCTCAGCAAAGAGCAGGTGGAAATCTCCGCAGAGTCGGCGAATCCAGAACTATTCACTGAGGAAGCGGAGAAGAACCTGTTCCGCGCCTTGCAGGAGAAATCCGAGTCTACGCGTCCGTTTATCGAACAACGCAATTTCACCCAGGCGCTGCAGCAATTGGCGGAGTTGAAGGACGTCATCGACCTGTTCTTCGACAAGGTCATGGTGATGGTGGATGATCCGGCTATCCGCAGTAACCGTATGACGCTGCTGGCCAGCCTGCGTCACGTGTTCCTGCAGGTGGCGGACATCTCCTTACTGCAAAACAAAGCGTAAACCACACAGGGAAGAGCAGGTGAGCATCAATACACTGCTGATATTGGACCGGGACGGCGTCATCAACGAAGACTCCGACGACTACATCAAGTCGGAACAGGAATGGCGGCCGATTCCGGGCAGTATTGAAGCCATCGCGGCCTTATCCGCCGCAGGCTTCACCGTCGCCGTCGCCACCAACCAAAGCGGTCTGGGACGCGGTTATTTCGATGAAGCCGAGCTGGGCAGGATGCACGCCAAATTGCTCGATCTGGTTGCGAAGCACGGCGGCGCTATCGCCGCCATCGCCTTCTGTCCCCATGTGCCGGACGATCAGTGCGATTGTCGCAAACCGAAACCCGGTTTAGTGCGCAATATAGAGGCGAAAACCGGTATGTCCGCCGCAAACGCCTGGTTCATTGGCGACAATGTTGGCGATATCGGCGCCGCCCGCGCCGCAGGTTGCCAGCCTGTGCTGGTGAAAACCGGCAAAGGTGAGCGCACCCTGGTCAAGTTGACGCAAGAAGAACTGGATGGCGTGCCCGTTTTTACGGACTTGGCGGACTTCGCCAAGCATGCCATCGCAAGTCTCAAAGAGAGCCACTCTGAGAGCTAAACGAAGCTTGATTTTAACTGCCGCATTATCTATGTTAAGCGGCACGGTTTACGGCGTGTAGCGCAGCCTGGTAGCGCACTTCGTTCGGGACGAAGGGGTCGGAGGTTCGAATCCTCTCACGCCGACCACGTTCTTACTAGCGGTTTTTAAAGAGTACTTTGTAGACCGACTGTCAAAGCCTCATATCGTTGCACTTTTTCTTTCCTTCAGCCCCTTAAAGGAAAGAGGCTCATACAAAACTTGCCTTTTGAAGCCTTAAAAGCTACAAATGAAGCACAAAAGGCTTCATTAGGTCAAATATGCCAGTTACACTTGTCGAAGTACTATTTAAAGAATACCGTCGGAGAGCCTTAAGCTTACTGCTATCGCACCCAGATAGAGCATTGCATGTGAGAGAAATAGCTCGCCTAACCGGGACTGTTGCTGGAACGTTGCACAAAGAGCTTAGTAAGTTGGCCGAAGCAGGCTTGCTATTAAAGACCAGTCAAGGGAACCAAGTATATTACAAGGCCAATAGAAATTGCCCCATATTTGAAGAACTGGCAAGTATCTTCCGTAAAACCACTGGCGTGGTGGATGTTCTAACTGAGCACTTGCAACCAATTGCTGGCGACATCAATGTCGCTTTTGTATTTGGATCTATCGCCAGTGGCAAAGCGACAAGTAACAGCGACATTGACCTGCTTGTGGTTGGAGACGTTAGTTTCGCTGACATAGTAAGAAGGCTTTACCCAGCGCAAGAGGTCTTAGGACGGGAAGTTAATCCGAAAGTATACTCCCCTAAAGACTGGCATGACTTACTGACGGAAAACAGTAGTTTTATACAAGATATAATGCAGAAGCCCAAACTAATCGTAATGGGGGATAAAAGTGACATTGGATAATTTGGTTGGTAAGAGCCTAGAAACCATAAAGCCAGATGCGGCGGCCATTCAGCGTTTACTTGAAGCAGCGCGGAGAAATGCTGGCGATGCCCGAATTAACGGTTTAAGTAATGAGAACCAGTTTGACATGGCATACAAATCTATTATGCAGTTGGCTAACGCAGCCCTCCAAGCATGCGGCTATCGCACACTAACGAGCAAACCTGGGCACCATCAAACGATGATACAATCGTTACCAAAAACGGTTGGAATAGAAACCAACCAAGTGATCATCTTGGATTCCTTGCGAAAACAACGCAATATAGCTGATTATTCTGGGGATTTAATTTCGATTACCACTGTAGAGGAGTGCCTTAGACAAGCAGACCTTCTTCTGGAAACCGTTTCTACTTGGCTGAGTAAAACACATCCAGACTTGTTTCAAAGTTAACAACCAAAGACTTTGAGCGCTGTCCAAAAACACGCCTAAACTAACTACACCAAAACATAACACAGTTACACGTCATAATCGGCCAAATTCCATACTGATTCCTCCCATGCTATGAGTTACGCTTAGTCATAGCGCCGGAGGAGGAATGCATGATGCTGCGTGTTCTGTTTGTCTCTGCTTTAGTTCTGGTTACGTCGGGATGCGGATCTGGAGAAGGATCGGATCAAGGCGCAAATACGCCCGTCGGCATATCAGAGCGACCGGATAACGCCACCTGTCTGGCTTTCAACAATACCGGCTCCAGCGCCATCAAACTCACGCCTATCGCATCGGAACTGGACTTCTCCAGCCCGATTCTGATGCTGCCCCATCCCAGCCTGAGCCATATCTTCTATGTCGTGCAGCAACGGGGCCGGGTTTACCGGGTGAACCTCAACGACGACACCCGCACCACGCTGATTGATCTCTCCGAGCACTATAGTCTCAGCACTTGCGGCGAGTGCGGCTTACTGGGGATGGCGTTTCATCCAAACTTCGCAGAGAACGGCTATCTCTATTTTTCCTTCACGGAAAACGTCTCAGGCATGACCTCCTTTGTGGCCCGATTCGAAAGCGCAGACAACGGCCAGACTCTTCGTTCCGATAGCGGCGGCGATCTGCTGCGGGACAATCTAATTGAAGTCAGCCAACCCTATTCCAACCACAATGGCGGACACATCGCTTTCGGACCGGATAATCTGCTGTATTACGGTCTGGGCGACGGCGGTTCCGGCGATGATCCTGACAATAATGGCCAGACCGTCTCCACCCTACTGGGCTCCATGTTGCGCCTGAATGACGATGGTTCTCCCGCCTCCGGCAATAACGTCCCCGGCGCGCTACCGGAAATCTACGCCTATGGTTTGCGTAATCCCTGGCGCTGGAGTTTTGACAGCGAAACCGGCAACTTATGGCTGGGAGATGTCGGCCAGGGTCAGTATGAAGAGGTGGATATCATCACCGCTGGCGGCAACTACGGTTGGCGTTGTTACGAAGGCATGCACCGCACCGGTAACAGTTGCACAAGCACTGGCCCCTACATAGCGCCAGTGGCCGAATACGACCATTCCGAGGGCATATCCATCACAGGGGGTTATGTCTATCGCGGCGACGCCATTCCTGGTCTCAAGGGAGTGTATGTATTTTCCGATTTCGGTTCTGGAGCCCTTTGGGGGTTGAGATCCAATGGCAGCGGCGGCTATGACCGGGAGACTCTGCTGGAAAGCGGCCGCAACGTCGCTTCTTTCGCAGAAGGGGCGGATGGGGAACTCTACGTGGTCACTTTTTCCGGCCTCTTCCGAATTGATCCAGACACCTCAGGCGGCGACTCTGATAACGTCCCAGAGTTATTATCACAAACCGGCTGCGTCAATCCAGACAACCCCATGCAGCCAGCCGCTGGACTGATTCCCTATACCGTTATTGAGCCTTTCTGGTCCGACGACGCAGACAAACAACGTTTTTTCGCACTGCCCAATAATACCTATATTGACGTCAACGCAGCGGGCGAATTTCTATTTCCCGATGGCTCCGTACTGGTCAAACACTTCTACCTCAACGGCGCCATAATCGAAACCCGCCTATTCATGAAACAGGCGGAAGGGGACTGGCGCGGCTACAGTTATCAGTGGAATGAGACGAAAACAGACGCAATGCTGGTCGCAGAAGGGAAAGACGTGGATTACAGCGGACAAACCTGGCGCTTTCCCGGTTCGGGTGAATGCGCTCAATGCCACACGAGCGCGGCGAACTTCAGCCTGGGCCTGGAGACAATGCAGTTGAACCGGGAGCTGATTTATCCACAAAGCCGTATACGGGCTAATCAGCTACAAACGCTGGCGCACATCAATGTCTTCTCAGCGCCACTGAGCGACGCGCATCTGTCCAACGCGCTTCCCGCCAGCAACAATGGCAACGCAACCCTGGACCGTCGCGCCCGCGCTTATCTGCATAGCAACTGCGCCAATTGCCACCAACCCGGCGGCACGTCGCAGAGCGCGATGGATCTGCGCTTCACCACGGCGCTGCCTTCAACGCAAGCCTGTGACCAGGAGCCATTGAATGGAGACATCGGCGTCGATAATGCGAAGTTAATCACCCCGGGAGACGCCTCCATGTCACTGATCTACCTGCGCATGACTCATTCTGGAGAATACCGGATGCCGCCGCTGGCGAGTAATTTGATCGACACGGAAGGCGGCGTCTTGATTCAGGACTGGATCAACAGTCTGACGTCCTGTGACTGAAATTTAAGACAATATATTTCTAAAATAACGCAGTAAGGGAGAATGAAGGAATGCTCGCGCATTTTTTGGGAGGCGTCGGCCTGTTTCTATTGGGTATGACCTTACTGACTGACGGACTCAAGCTCGCCGCCGGTCCCGCTTTGGAGGTCATGCTCAGCCGCTGGACTTCAACCCGCTCACGGGCGCTTGCCAGTGGTGTGGCGATTACGGCGCTGGTGCAATCCTCCAGCGCCGTCACAGTGGCGACGCTGGGTTTCGTCAATGCGGGACTTTTACTGTTTGAGCACGCCGCCTGGGTGATCTTCGGCAGCAATGTCGGCACTACGCTCACAGCCTGGCTGGTCGCCCTGCTAGGTTTCAGCATTAAAATTGACGCTTACGCATTACCGCTGATCGGGATCGGCGCCTTTATACATCTTGGCGGCCGCAGCCCTCGACTGAAGGCGGCGGGAACGGCGATCGCCGGATTCGGTTTGTTGTTTCTCGGCATCGACGCCATGAAGTCGGCCTTCGAAGGCCTCGGCTCCAATTTTGCTGACGGCCTTAATATGGACGACAACCTTTCCCTGTTATGGATGGTCGTAGTAGGCGCCATATTGACTGTACTGATGCAATCCTCCAGCGCCGCCATCGCCATCATTCTCACCGCCATCGCAGGTAAAATGCTGCCCCTGGAAGCCGGCGCGGCGGCGGTGATCGGCGCCAATATCGGCACCACATCCACCGCTATTCTGGCGTCATTCGGCGCAACCGCTAACGCCAAGCGCCTGTCGCTGGCGCACGTGCTGTTCAACCTCATTACCGGGGCGGCGGCGCTGGCTCTGCTACCGCTGTTTCTCTGGTTACTGGGGGCGCTCAGCAACATGCGCCAGGACCTGAATAACCCTGCGGTTTTGCTGGCGGCGTTCCATACCCTGTTCAATCTGCTGGGCGTCGCCCTGATGTGGCCGCTGGGCGCTAAAATGACCACCTGGCTGAAATCCCGCTTTCAGAAAGGCGGCAAAGTACTCTCGCTGCAGCACCTCGACAAAAGTGCGATTGTGGTGCCGGACGTCGCCATTCACGCCGTTGTCATGGAGCTGGAGCGCTTCCAGGGGCTGCTGTCCGCCCATATCCAGAATTCGCTGCTCAACCCCGGCGACCAACGCACATTGGAAACCCGTCGGGAACTGAGAGGGCTGTTAGATGAACTCAATCAGCACATCACCCATATTCTGCATCAGCCTTTGCGCTTACCGTTGACGCAACAGCTGCCGCAATGCCTGCAGGTCATTCAATACGCCTATAATCTCCTGGAAACGCTGGATGAAGTGGAGCAGGAACCATTGCTGGATCGATCTCTGACCGCCCCTATGAACGATTGGCTGAATCTGTATTGCCATCCCTCCATTGTGACGGAAACGGCGCAGGAAGGCGCTGACAGCGCGGCTCAGGCGGAGCTCTCATATCGTGAGGCCAAGCAGAGATTGCTGGACGACGCGCTGGAGAAAACGCTCAAGTTAACTACGATGAATCAGGCTCTACAGCGATTGAGCCTGTATAAGCGGATGCAGGAGCAGATGTTAAAAGCCGCCCGCTTGGTGGCGGGCCTGAAACCCGGGACTTAGTGGACGTCCCGGCTTGACAGTCCGCTTCGGCTCAGAGTTAAATGATAATCATTATCAATTAATGACAATAGCATCCGATTCATGACAGGGACTTTCAACGGCTTCGACACACAAGAACCAGCGATCCATGAGCTACGCCGAAAAATCCGCTACGCCGCTGAGGAGGATAATCCTCAATTGCTGGCGTTGTGGTTGTCGATGGAGGAAACCCTGGCGCCGGCTTCCGCCGCAGCCCGTTGGCGACTGTACGCAGCGGAGTTCCATCTTCTGCTGGATACACTCGCCGATGACTTGATTCCTGACCACTGGCGCAGTCTTTGCCTGGACCAGATCTACCGTCCCCTGGCGGCGCTCAGCCGCATCGCCGATGGCGAGTCCCGCCGCCGCCAACTGAACCGGTTGCTCTATGAACTCAGAGCCACAAGCCAATTCTTTCAAGCCAGCCTGACCAGCTGAAACACTCAGGAGAGACAGTGTGAAAACCCGTATCGAAAAAGACAGCATGGGCGAACTGCAAGTACCGGAAGACGCCCTGTACGCCGCGCAAACCCAGCGCGCCGTCAATAATTTTCCTATCAGCGGAGAACGTCTACCAGACGCCTTCATCCGCGCCCTGCTGTTGGCCAAATCCGCCGCGGCGCGCGCCAACGTCAAATTGGAGCTGATTCCCGCCAAAATGGGCGACGCCATTTGCAAAGCCGCGCAACAGTTGCTGTCCGCCGACGACATGATGACTCACTTCCCGGTGGATGTATTCCAGACCGGCTCCGGCACCAGCACTAATATGAACGCCAACGAAGTACTGGCGAGTCTGGCCAGCCGTAACCTGGATGAAAAAGTCAGCCCTAACGATCACATCAACTATGGGCAAAGCAGCAACGACATCATTCCCAGCAGCATCCACATCAGCGCAGCGCTGGAGCTGAACAAACAGTTGCTGCCGGCGTTGCGCCACCTGTTAAAAACCATTCAGGACAAAGCCGCGCAAACCGACGGCTACATCAAAACCGGCCGCACTCATCTGATGGACGCCATGCCAGTGCGTTTGAGTCAGAGCCTGTTAGCCTGGGGCGCACAGATAGAGCAGAACATCGCCGCGCTGGAGGCTGCGCAACCCGCGTTGCAAACCCTGGCGCAAGGCGGCACTGCGGTGGGAACCGGCATCAACGCGCACCCGGATTTCGCCGCGGAGTTCAATCGCCAGCTTAGTGAGATGACCGGCTTGAGTTTCAAACCTGCCGCCAATTTCTTTTCCCATATTGGTTCACAGGATATCGCCGTATCCTTGTCCGGCCAGTTAAAAACCACCGCCGTCGTTCTCATGAAAATCGCCAATGATCTTCGCTGGATGAACTCGGGACCACTGGCGGGTCTGGGCGAAATAGAACTGGAAGCCCTGCAGCCCGGCTCCTCCATCATGCCGGGAAAAGTGAACCCGGTCATTCCAGAAGCCGCCGCCATGGTGGCCGCGCAGGTCATCGGCAACGACGCGGCCATCACTATCGGCGGCCAGTCTGGCAATTTTGAGCTGAACGTGATGCTGCCGCTGATCGCACGCAACCTGCTGCAAAGCGTGGAGTTACTGGCGAACGCCAGTCGCTTGCTGGCGGATAAAGCCATCGCCACCTTCAAAGTCAACGAGCCCAAGTTACAGGAAGCGCTATCCCGCAACCCAATACTGGTCACCGCATTGAACCCCATCATTGGTTACCTGAAAGCGGCGGAAATCGCCAAACAGGCGTACAAAGAAGGACGCCCGGTCATCGATGTGGCGGAGGAGCAAACCGATCTGTCCCGACAGGAACTGGAGAAGTTACTGGACCCCGCCAAACTGACCCACGGTGGCCTGTAAACGTCGCCTCACCGCTTAAGAAAAGTCTCGTGACGCCTGAGCGTCACGACTTTTCCACGATTGCCGTAAGGGCGTCCTGTTCGCCTTCGGACTCTTCCTGCGCCAGTTCACAAAAAGCATTCCTATCTGCGCGTTCCTCTTGGGTAAAACGATTAAATGAGCAAACTTCAGAAAGGAAGCTCATCAGTGCGTTAGCGACATTTTCCTCTACCAAAGAGTAAGTGACATAAAGTCCTTTTTTTTCCTCCTGAACCAATCCTGACGCCAATAATATGGAAAGATGTTTGGAGATGGCAGGCTTTGAGATATCAAATCGGTCGGCGATTTCTCCCGCGGTCAGCGGCGACTTAGAGAGGTACGCCAGAATTCTTCTACGGGGGGTGGAGGACAGAGCCTTAAACACATTATCCGTACTCATAATAGTCCCTGCTACGCTTATCAGTTCTAATTGTTTTTAACGACAAGGTTCATATAGAACCATCCCGGGGGGTAAATCAATGGTTAACGTCACCCCGCTTACCTTTCTTACAGACCATTTTCTTAGCGACCGGTTCCCTTGAAGACCTTCCTTGAGGTTTAACTCCGTCGACGCTGAGAACCAATGAGAACGGCTTCAATAAACCGATGAGGGAGGCAGTTGCAAGCGTCATTCAGCCTCAACCGATTCGCCGTTAAGGCATTGAGGTTGTGAAAAATGTTCTTTAAGGTGTAGTAAGGATGCGTCAAGGATAGTACCGAACCTTTCTTCATCAGATCTCCTTATCGCCGATCAGGGTTGGACGTTAAGGCAAGACCAAGAAGGCGCGGGGACGCGAAAGTTACGCTTCGCACTCAAGGAGAGAATCATGGACCGGCTGTCGGGCGTTATACGCGTCCTCGTATGCTGCCTCTCATTTATCGCATTATCTTCGCCCAGTACGGCGCAGACCCCCGCTAACGTACTCGTTGTTGGTCAGATCGCCGAACCTAAATCTCTCGATCCCCACGCCGTCACAGCGCTCAATGACTTTCGCATACTGATTAACCTCTATGACGGTCTGGTGCGCTTTCGAGACGGAACGCTGGAGGTTGAGCCCGCTTTGGCGGAATCCTGGACCATCAGCGAAGACGGCAGGACCTACACTTTTACTCTACGCAGCGGAGTGCAATTCCATGATGGCGCGCCGCTAAACGCACAAGCGATAAAGTTCAACTTTGAACGGATGCTTGATGAGAAGCATCCTTACCATGATACAGGCCCATTTCCCCTCGCGTTTTTCTTTAATCCGGTGCAGAAAGTAGAAGCGCTGGATGAGCTTCACGTTCGGTTCACACTGAACGAGCCCTTCGCCCCCTTTTTATCAAACCTGGCTTATCCAACCGGCTTAATAGTTTCTCCGGACTCAGTGAAGAAGTTCGGTAAGGATTACGGCCGCCATCCAGCCGGAACCGGCCCCTTTCATTTCGCCGAGTGGGTCAGTAACGCCAAGGTCGTCATTGTGCGCAATAAGGGCTATTGGGATGGCGCGCCGCCTCTGGAAGCGGTGGTGTTCCGGCCGATAACCGACGCCAACACCCGCATGGCGGAAATGCTTTCTGGCGGCATAGATCTCATGGTGGAAACGCCACCGGACAATCTGGCCGTGTTCGAGAAAGATCCGGAATTTCAGGTCTATCAACAGGCCGGACCCCATCTTTGGTTCCTGATCCTCAACAACAGGAAGGGGCCACTGGCGGATCGCCGCATGAGACAGGCCGTCAATTACGCTATAGATAAAAAGTCATTGGTGGAGAATCTATTACAGGGTACGGCGGAGGTCGCTGCAGGGCCCATTCCACCGGCTTTCGCCTGGGCCTACAACCCGGATCTTAGTCCCTATTCCTATAACCCCGACAAGGCGCGCGAACTGATCAAAGCAGCAGGCCATGAAGGGGCGCAGCTGACCTTCTACGTAACCGAAGGCGGCTCCGGCATGTTAGATCCCGTTGCGATGGGCGCGGCGATTCAGGCGGATCTCGCGAAGGTAGGGCTACAGGTGAAGATCGAAACCTACGAATGGAATACCTTTCTGGGCAAAGTAAATCCAGGGTTAGCGGATGGCGTCGATATGGCGGAAATGGCCTGGATGACTAACGACCCCGACACCTTGCCCTACCTGGCATTGCGCAGCGACGCCTGGCCGGAGAAGGGCGGATTTAATTCCGGCTACTATTCCAATCCCAAAGTGGATGACCTGCTGGAACGCGCCCGCCGCGCCACGGAACAAACGCAGAGGGCGATCCTTTATAAGGAAATGCAGCCTCTTGTCCACGAAGACGCTCCCTGGGCGTTTATTGCTAACTGGAAACAAAATGCTGTCGCCAATTCCCGGGTACAGAACTTCAAGCTACAGCCCTCATTTTTCTTAAATTTACGAGAGATAAATAAGCCTTGACTTCTAACATGAAAAGCTAAGCGGCATTTTTTGTGTTTATACAGGACTTTGCTTTCGTTTTTAGTATTAGATGAGATAGAAACGTATAAAGATAACGGCTTATATTTCTATCATAATAGGTAAAAATCTATTATTTACAGATAGATACAAAATAAAAATAGGATTAAAAGATTTGAAAATTATTTTGCCGGTCACTAAAAATGTTATTAATTATCACAATATTAATAACGGATATTATGAGCGTCCAAATCTACTTTTAAATCTGGTTTCCTAAGTGGAAATTCGTCAAAAAAGTCGAGAATTTTGCGCAAAGTAGCGCCTGAAAATAAGGTAATTAAGTAGCTTAAACCCAGGATCTCCCGTTAACGCTTCACTGACAAAACGCTCAAAGGATAGACAATGTCATTCATGTTTCACCTAAAATTCCTCTCCAAACTCTCCGAGCAGTCACAAGTATTCTTGGAAGCAAGTCATAAGCGCATAACGCGAATATCCGCACTCTCCCGCCATCGATTTGCTCGACTCTCTCTCAAGACAAATTAACGCCTATGTGGAGTTATATCCTCAAACGTCTGTTGTTAGCGGTTCCTGTAATGTTTGGGCTGACCGTCATCGTTTTTCTGATTATGGCGATGATTCCCGGTGATCCCGCCACAGCGATACTGGGAGCCTATGCAACGCCGGAGAATATCGCCCGAATTAATCACCAATTGGGGTTAAATCGTAGCCTATTTGAACAATATTTAATCTGGTTGGGACATATTCTGCAAGGGGATTTCGGTCGCTCTTACAGCTTGAATCGCCCTGTATTGGATGAGGTTTTAGAACGTTTTAGCGCCACACTGGTTCTCGCTGGCGCATCCTTTTTGCTCTGCTCCCTGTTCGGTCTTCTGGCGGGAATAGTCTCCGCAGCGCGTCAGTTCGGCTGGGCGGACAGAATTATTACACTGCTGGTGCTAGTGGGTATCTCCATCCCTTCATTCTGGCTCGGGCTCCTGCTCATACTGATATTCGCCGTAGAGTTGCAATGGTTGCCCGCCAGTGGGATGTACGCCATTTATGACGGCGGCGATTTCCCTGACTTGCTTTCACACCTCATTCTGCCCGCGATCACCCTTGCTGTGGTTGCAACCGGTGTGATCGCCCGGCTGACCCGCAGCGCCATGCTGGAGGTGTTACGCCAGGATTATATCCGCACCGCTCGCGCCAAAGGGCTGAGCGAGCGTCGTGTTATCTACCGCCATGCTTTCAAAGCTGCGCTCGTCGCCATCATCCCTGTGCTAGGAATTCAGGCTGGCTTCGTACTCGGCGGCGCCGTCTACATTGAAACGATATTCCAATGGCCCGGCATAGGACGCATGTTAGTGCAGGCGATCGCGACTCGGGACATCCTGCTGGCGCAAGGCGGCGTATTGGTCGTCGCAGCGTCATATGTTCTTTTTAACCTCGCTGCGGATGTATTGCAGCATCGACTTGATCCCAGACTCGCCTCATGAATACCTCATCACGCCCAAGCGCGTGGAAGCTGTTTCGGCATAATCACACCGCCTTCTTTGGCCTCTGCCTGTTTTTGCTTGTGGGGTTGCTTGCTTTAGCGGCTCCGGTACTACCGTTGTCCGATCCTGACGACACTGCGCCAGCTGAGCGGTTATTGCGACCGCTGAGTGAGGAACGCTTACTGGGAACCGATCATTTGGGAAGAGACCTGCTGTCCCGCTTGATTTGGGGAACGCGAGTCAGCATCTCCGTCGGCCTTTCCGCCACCTTGATGGCATCCGTCATCGGCTCCGCGTTAGGCCTGATCGCAGGCTTCATTGGAGGGCGAACGGACAACGCAATAATGCGCGGCGTCGACATGTTGATGGCGTTTCCCTATATCCTGCTGGCATTGGCGATTGTCGCCGCACTGGGGCCTGGATTATCAAACGCTCTCTACGCCATTGCTCTGGTGAATATCCCGTTCTTCGCACGTAATATTCGAGGCGTGACTTTAAGCCTGACAAGACGTGACTTCGTAGACGCCGCCAGACTGTCAGGGAAGAGCCCATTAAATATTCTTCTAACAGAAGTTCTGCCCAACGTGGCCCCAATCATCGTCATCACCATGTCGACCACACTGGGATGGATGATCCTTGAAACCGCCGGGCTCAGCTTTCTGGGCTTGGGCGCGCAGCCGCCACAGGCGGACTTGGGCTCTATGCTGGGGGAGGGACGCAAGTTACTGTTCACCGCCCCTCATGTGTCAGTGGTTCCCGGTCTGATGATTTTTGCGCTGGTCATGAGCGTCAATTTGATAGGCGATGGCGTCAGAGACGTGCTTGACCCCAAATTGAAGTCCGGTTCGTTAGCGCGCCCCGCCGCTGTGACGGAAGTGCGAGCCGGCAAGGAGCCCGTTGCTTCCGCCGTGGCGGACGCCAGTCTGGATGTGAGTGACCTACATACCGAGTTTCAAGTGGGTTCAGAGATATACAAGGCGGTAAACGGAGTCAGTTTCGAACTAAGACAAGGCGAATGTCTGGGGCTGGTGGGGGAATCAGGGTCCGGCAAATCCGTCACGGCGATGTCTCTTCTCAGGTTGGCCCCCACACCGCCTGGACGCATCGTGAAAGGCCAGGTCTGGCGACAGGGCGAGGATTTACTGACGTCATCGCAACAGCGTTTACAGGCTCTCAGAGGGGGAGAGATCGCCTATGTGTTCCAGGATCCGCTCTCCAGTCTGCACCCGCTCATTACAGTCGGCGCACAAATTACCGAAGCCATACGGGCGCACCAACCTCACTCCTATTCAGATGCCTGGCGCGTCGCGGTCTCATTGTTAGAGCAAGTACGGCTGCCCAACGCCGCCTACAGGGCGCATAGTTATCCTCATGAATTGTCCGGAGGCATGCGGCAGCGGGTTTGCGTCGCAATGGCCCTCGCCAATCATCCACAGGTCATCATTGCGGACGAACCGACAACCGCCTTGGATGTAACCGTACAGGCCCAAGTGCTAAAGCTGATGAACCAGCAACGTACGCAAAGCGGCGCCGCGTTATTGTTTATCACTCACGATTTCGGCGTGGTTTCCGAAATCTGCGACCGGGTGGCGGTCATGTATGCGGGCCGCATTGTAGAAGTCGGCGTCGCCAGCGATGTGCTTGCCAATCCCGCCCATCCATATACCCGATTACTAATCGACTGCGTTCCTATTCCAGGCGGCAAACAAGAACATCTGCCCGCCATTCCCGGATCTCCGCCTGGGGTAAACAGGCTCCCGCCCGGATGTGCATTCGCCGACAGGTGCCCTTACGCGGAAGCTAACTGCCGAGACGGCGATATTGCACTTCGCACCCTGAGAGATGATCGAGAGGTCAGATGCATCAAACCCCTATTGGAGGCAGCCCCATGAATGAATCTCTACTCGTTGCTTCCAACCTTACCCGACGCTTTGGCGGTGGACGCAGTTGGCTCGGCAAGCGCAAACCAATCATACAGGCGGTGCAAGACATTGATTTACGAGTAGAGAAGGGCGTCACACTGGGTATTGTGGGTGAATCCGGTTGCGGCAAATCAACGCTGGCGCGTATGCTGGTAGGTCTCGATTTACCCAGTGACGGCCATTTAGCGTTGCAAGGAGAAGTATGGCGCGCGACTAATCATCAGGAGCGTAAACATCTGCACGCCCGGGTTCAGTATGTGTTTCAGGATTCACTCAGCGCTCTGAACCCTCGTAAGACCATCAGAGCCATTTTGGAAGCGCCTCTGAAGCATCTTCTGGGGATCAATAAGAACGCTCGCTACAGGCGCTTACAGGAGCTTATGGATGCAGTCGGGCTACGCCCGGAGCTATTGGAGCGCTACCCCCATGAATTTTCCGGTGGTCAGGCGCAGCGCATTGGCATTGCACGAGCGCTGGCGGCGCAGCCTCAAGTTATTATTCTGGACGAGCCTGTGTCTGCGCTGGATGTTTCGATACAGGCCCAGGTCCTCAATCTGCTTAAGGATCTGCAGCGACGTTATGGACTCGCTTACGTGTTTATCAGTCATGATCTCGCAGTGGTGGAGTCGATCAGCGATATCGTTGCCGTGATGTATTTCGGGCGTATCGTGGAGCAGGCGCCGGCGGATGGACTATTCCGATTCCCTAAACATCCGTACACCCGACTACTGCTTGATTCAGTACCCCTTCCCGGCAAAAAGAGCCTGAATGGTGAAAACGAAACCATTGAACTCCCAGATCCCACCGCTCCGCCTAGCGGTTGTCCGTTTGCGCCACGCTGCGATAATGCGCGAGACAAATGCCATCATGAGCCCCCCAGACTTCGTCCCATGGATGGGGAGGGGCGTATAGCAGCCTGCCATTTCCCAGTGGGCGAAGATCCGTTAACGCCCTGATTGCTCATTTCCCCGAAGTACGTGAACGCGCTGTGCGCATGGTGTTGACCGGCGAACACGAACACAAATCCCGCTGGGCGGCGATACAGTCTGAAAGAGCTGGAGCGGGAAAACCGTGAGCTTAAACGCGCCAATGAGATTTTGCGAAAGGCGGCGGCTTTTTTCGCCCAAGCGGAGCTCGACCGCAAACCGAAGTAATGGTTGAGTTTATTGACCAGGAACGGGAAGCACACGCTATCTGCAACGTCTTGCCGATGGCGCCGTCCACGTACTACCGCCGAAAACATCTGGCCGCCAACCCGGAACAACGCTGTGATCGCGCAAAGCGGGATGAAGAGCTCAAGCCAGAGATTACACGAATGCACGAAGAGAACTTACAGGTCTACGGCGCCCGCAAGATCTGGAAGCAGCTAAACCGCGAGGATATCACTGTGGCGCGTTGTACTGTCGCCCGGTTGATGGGAGAAATGGGGCTGGAAGGCGTGCGGCGCGGTAAGTCCTGTCGCACCACCCTTCCCGATGAACTGGCCGACAAGCCGCAGGATCTGGTGAATCGCAGCTTCAGCGCCGAGCGCCCGAACCAGTTGTGGGTCGCCGATATTACCTACGTTGCAACCTGGTCAGGCTTCGTTTACGTGGCGTTCGTTGTGGACGTTTTCTCGCGCTATATCGTAGGCTGGCGTGCGCTCAAAAGTCTGCAGACGGAGGCTATTCTGTGAATAGGTTAGGGAATATATTGACTTAGAATATTATAGCCTGTTTTCAATGTCGGCTACATGATCTCTAATTAACTCTCCAATAACTTTACCCAGCGTAACAGGCACAGCATTTCCGATAAGACGACCAATTTTAGCAAAACTAACTGCTTCACTATCAGGTATAAAGGAATAATCTTGAGGAAATCCCTGAAGCATAGCTGCTTCTCTTAAACTAATAGCTCGATCTTGAGCTGGGTGGCCAAATCTTCCATTTCCATATCCAAAGCACTGGGTGGTTATAGTGGGGGCAGGAGAGTCCCATTCCATTCTTCCATACACTGAAGGATAAGTAGCCCCCGTTTCTTTAAGATGGCACTTAGCACGCAAGTGGTCAGGCCAATCTCTCCAACTACCTCCTGGAGTAGAATTACGAATTCGTTCAAGATTAACTTTGCTTAGGCGACTTGCTTTATGAAGCCTATCTTTTGGATCTTGTTCTCCAGCATTAATAGCTGGTAGGCATCCTAATACTTCCCTGACTGTTGTTTGGGGAGCGTTAAAATCTGGAATTTTTATTGGGCCAAGTCTAGAAGCTACTACTACCAGACGCTTACGCGTTTGTGGTAGACCAATAAATCTACATTCCACTATCTTCCAATCAACCCAGTAATTATTCTTCTCTAATACTTTAATAAAACTTGTAAAAATCTCTTGTGAAGCTAGTGGAGGCACATTCTCCATTGTTACTAAATCAGGCTTTAAAGCACTAACGAAGTCGCCAAAATAACCAACTAACTGCCAATCATTGCTCTTACCAGTATTTTTTTCTTCATGCTTCTGTCTGGCTGCTCTTGAATAGGTTGAAAACGGCTGACACGGCGCACACCCAGCAAGAAGTTTATATTTCCCAGTTCTAAGAGATTTCTCTATTACTGAAGCATCAAGTATTGACACGTCAGCCTTCAAAAATCTGGATTGAGTATTTTCTTCAATCGGATATTTGCAGTTGGAGTCAATATCAACACCAAGTTTTACAACAATTCCAGCAGATTCAAGTCCATAAGTTAACCCTCCAGCACCACAAAAAAGGTCAACTGCATGAATTTTATTATTCACTGTCAATTTGCAGCCACCATAAACTTTCTTTCATCAAGAAAACGCTGAAACGATTCCACTGCTAACTCCATATATTCGATAGTAACTTCAGCTAATGAACTTATATCCTGAAGCGTTAGATCTTTCGCTCCATCCTCGAATGTCCTCCGGCCATGAGAAATAGTATTTCTTCTATCTGCGAGGAATTGTAATGGAGTTTTATCACCGTATTGAGCTGAGCGTTGAATTTTCCTGGCAATTTCCGGAGTTAGTCTAAAATCAACTTTTAGGCGTTCAGAAAACGTATGTATAACTTTATCGGACCAAGTACCCGAGGGTTTTTTAAACTTTAGCTCTTCAATAGACTCTTTAGCTAATAGTTTCAACGCAGCTTTATGAACAATTTCTAACCTTGAATCTTCTGTGCCTTCAATTCCAGCAGAAGCATTAAATCTAAGCCATTCCTTCAGTGTATCGTTTGACCAAGATATGGGATCAACCGATTTTACCGCTAAGCCAACCTCTTTTATGGTTAAATTCATAATAGATTCAACAATATTGTAAAGGTGAATTACGAGACCAGACTTAATCGTAAGCAAATGACGCGCAGTCAAAACGGTCTCACCAATTGACATTGGTTCACCCTCAAAAAGTTGTCTTTCCATCGCTAGTGCTAAGTCTAGGTGATCTTGGAATTCATCCTTACGTTCGGCAAGTATGTCTAGTAAAGCTGTCATTCCTCTACCAACAAGGTTTTTACCAAATCTATTCTTCCTTCTAATTTTGATCTTACATTGGCTCCATCTGAAACTACTATGCGATCAAAGTTAGCATGACCCATTTTTTCAGTAACAATCTCTGAATTCAAACTGAGATCTGCTTTTTCTCTTAAAGCAATCGCAGAGCCAACTGCAATTGCCTCAAACCGAACTCTAGGAATGGTGTTAGCTGTTAAGGATTTTCTAAAACCGAGAGGGAATGTTTCTTGCACAAATGTCAGCACACGAAAGAACTCGTCACGCATATTTTGGATAAGAGCTGGATTTACATCTGCTTCTTGATTAGCGTCTTTGAGATAGTCATATAAAAACTTCTTTGGGCGATCTCTATATCCAGGAAATCGGCCTTCTGGTGTGCTATTTCTGTTCACATATGCAAAGAATCGCGTTATTAACTCTTCACGCTCTCTTTGACTAACGGCCTTAGCCGTTAATGGAGTCATTGCAATAAACCTAGGGTCCTCAGCTAACTCTTTAATCATTGTAGTTACAGGACCAGGTAATGACCCTCTACGTATTTCGGCTTCGTTTGCAGTAGTCCCCATGCGGTTAATTCGCGCAAACATTTCTGCTCGTGTAGAAGGATCAGTATCTGTGTCTAAAATAATTGTTCTTATTGTTACGTCTTCCAATTTATTTTTCCTATCATTAGGAAGGTCATTAAAAGTAAAACCATTTAATTCTGGAATCAGAACTAATCCACTTAATCGAAGGCCTTCAGATATAAAAGAACGCATAGCCCGCATCCTTTGCGAACCATCAACAATTTCCATTTTCCCATTCCCTGTTTGATAGAAAAACATGAAAGGGATAGGCAGGCCAACGATTAGAGACTCTATAAATTGAGACTTTTGCTCATCATGCCAAGATAAATTCCGTTGATATTCCGGGACAAAGTATCGATCTTCAGTGTCATTTTTAAATCGGCCCACATACATTGATACTGGGTATTCAGCAACGTTAAATTTTACTTGGCGAGCTACAGTATTTATTGCATTTTCAGCTATTTTCTTTTGATCGTCGTTTGGCTCAAACTTTTTCTTCACCATTATTGCCAACCATCTCCAAATTAGAGTTTTTATCCTTGTTCAATACATTAGAAATACATTGGTACTGAACACTCAATTCTGTAAATGAAAGGAAGGGACTCCATCTTTGAAATCCCATACAGACGGAAATGATCTAGTGTTACGAATCACACCAGTTCTAGTGAGCTTTAGGTTCACGAATTATGAGATCCCACAAGTGTGGAACTACACGTCCAGATTCATTACCGACAGCGCATTTGTCTGAATGAAATCACGGCGCGGTTCGACATCATCCCCCATCAACGTATTGAAGATTTGGTCTGCAGCAATCGCATCTTCGATGGTGACTTTCATCATCCGACGCACGGCGGGGTCCATGGTAGTTTCCCACAACTGCTCAGGGTTCATCTCACCCAATCCTTTATAGCGCTGGATGTTCAGGCCACGCTGAGCTTCTTTCATCAACCAGACCAATGAGTCATCAAAAGTTTCAATAGCCTGCATCTTTTCACCCCGCTTCACATACGCGCCAGACTCAACCAGGCCATCCAGTTTTTCCGCCATATCCGCAATATTTGCGTAAGAACTAGAGCTGAAGAAATCATGGTTGAAGCTGTATTTGTAGTCCACGCCATGCTGGACCAGTTCCACCTGTGGCAGGAACAGGCTTCTTTCCGCATCTTCCACTACGCTGATGACATAGTTGTTGCCAGTGCTATTGTCGTAGCCCAACTTCTCGTTCAGCAGGGCAACCCAAGCTTCAACCGCCGCTTTATCTTTCAGCTGTTCTGGAGTCAATCTGGGCACGTAAAGGAGTTGGTTCAGCACGCCTCTGGGATAGGCTCTGGACATCCGCTCAATGACCCCTGTCGCCGTACGGTAATCCGTCACTAACGTCTCCAGCGCTGTGCCGATAATGGGCGGAGCGTCTGGATTGACAAACAGCTGCGTGTTCTCAAGCGCGCTCTGGGTCAGGTACTGCTGTAACGCTTTCTCGTCTTTAACGTATTGTTCCTGCTTGCCTCTTTTCACTTTGTACAAAGGAGGCATCGCAATATATACATGACCGTTCTCGATGATTTCGCGCATTTGTCTGAAAAAGAAAGTCAGCAGCAATGTACGAATATGCGAGCCATCCACGTCCGCATCCGTCATAATGATGATGCTGTGATAACGCAACTTATTCACATCAAATTCTTCACGACCGATACCACAACCCAACGCGGTAATCAGAGTGCCAACCTCAGCAGACGATAGCATCTTGTCGAAGCGGGCTTTTTCCACGTTCAGAATCTTACCTTTCAGTGGAAGGATCGCTTGAGTCTTACGATCGCGCCCCTGCTTGGCGGAGCCACCCGCCGAGTCACCCTCCACTATATACAGTTCAGATAGGGCGGGATCTTTCTCCTGACAATCCGCCAACTTTCCTGGCAAACCGGCAATATCAAGAGCGCCTTTACGTCGCGTCATCTCGCGGGCTTTTCTAGCTGCTTCGCGCGCGCGAGCCGCGTCGATCATTTTATTGACTACGTTCTTCGCATCCTGAGGGTTTTCAGCCAGGAAGTCTGAAAAGTAGGCGTTCATTTCCTGCTCAACCGCAGTCTTTACTTCAGAGGAAACCAGCTTGTCTTTGGTCTGAGAGGAGAATTTTGGATCAGGCACCTTAACCGAAATAATCGCAGTCAAACCTTCACGAGCATCATCGCCCGAAGTAGCGACTTTGGTCTTTTTCAACATGCTCTCTTTTTCAATGTAGCTGTTAAGAGAACGGGTGAGGGCAGCTCTGAAACCTGCTAGGTGAGTGCCACCGTCACGCTGAGGGATGTTGTTGGTGAAACAGAAAATATTTTCCTGAAACGAGTCATTCCACTGCAGAGAAACTTCTACCGCTGTACCGTCTTCTCTTTCTTTCAGAAAGTGGAACACTTTGTTAATTGGGTTTTTAGTCTGGTTGAGGAATTCAACAAATGCTCTTAATCCTCCCTCATATTCGAAAGTTTCGGCTTTCGCTGAACGCTCATCTTGTAGCGTGATTTTAACACCAGAGTTCAAGAACGCGAGCTCACGCAAGCGCTTGGCTAGAATATCGTAGTGGAACTCAATGTTGTTGAACGTTTCTGCAGAAGGAAAAAAGTGGACTTCAGTCCCCGAACGATCTGTTTCACCGACAACCGTTAAAGGCGCCTGTGGTACGCCATGCTTATAGATCTGTTCATGCACTTTGTTGTCGCGGCGAATAGTCAGGCGCAGTTCTTTTGAAAGCGCGTTGACAACCGATACGCCCACACCATGCAGACCGCCGGATACTTTATAGCTGTTGTCGTCGAATTTACCGCCAGCGTGCAGCATAGTCATGATAACTTCTGCGGCGGAAACTCCCATTTCCTCATGGATATCAACAGGGATACCACGGCCATCATCGCTAACCGTAATGGATTCATCGGCGTGTATAGTGATCTTTACTTCTTTACAGTGTCCGGCCAAGGCTTCGTCGATAGAGTTATCAACTACCTCGAACACCATGTGGTGAAGACCGGTGCCATCGTCAGTGTCGCCTATATACATACCTGGACGCTTTCTTACCGCATCCAGGCCTTTTAACACTTTGATGCTTGAGGAATCATAATTTCCCGATGAGGACATATATCTCTCCTAACCGTCACACGCTAATTGTGGACTTTGGTGACAGCACCCTGTTCCACGTGAAACATTTGCGTGTCGTATTCTTGATTAAAATGGCCGAACAAATATTCTGACTGCTGTTTATCCAGGACCGTCACAAACACCTGGGCCCCTTTCTCCAACATTCTCGTTAACAGTGTTACCTGATTTCCGGTATCCAGCTCCGCTCCAACATCATCAATCAGCACAATGGGCCTTTGATTTGTCCGCCGCCGTAATATTTCCAATTGTGATAAGTACAGGTGAGTTATCAGGGTTTTCTGTTGGCCTCTTGATAACACTTCCTTCGCGTGAACCCCACCGACCTTTACTTTGATATCCGCCCGGTGCGGGCCTAAAGTTGTAAATCCCTTTTTTATATCGCCTTCTACCGACGACATCAGTTGCTCTATATGGCTAACATCGGTCTGATACCAACCATTGCTTAACGTGATCGTCAGCCGTTCGCCAATATCCCTGGTTTGCTCACTGGACTCATTTAGAGATTCGATGAGGATTTCCTTCAATTCAGCAAAGTAAGCGTCTCTGTACCGGCTTATTTCGTCTGAATACGCTACGTACTGGCTATCCCATGCACTTAACTCAGAACGGCTAATATTACCACTTTTCAGCAATTTATTCCTTTGCAATAGCAATTTGCGCCAGTTCTGCCAGACCACTTTGAACGGGTGTTCCACGTGAAACACCCCCCAGTCGACAAAGCGCCTTCTCTCTCCGGGACCTCCATTAATAAACCCAAAGGTATCGGGAGTAACGATCAATATAGGTAATGCCGCCGCAAGTTCAGATAAGGTTCTGGCGCTCTCGCCATTGATCCTTACCCTGGTAGTTTTTCCAGTTCGATGACGACTAACGCCAATGCGAAATGACTTCCCTGCATCTTCATTGACGGCTTCGCCAAAGCAGATCATCTCATCTGATTGATGTGAAACCGCGTAATCCAGCTCCTTGGTTCTAAATGACGCGCCTCTTCCCAGCAAGTAAACGCCTTCCAAGAGACTACTTTTTCCACTTCCGTTATTCCCGTGAAATAACAGTAATCTCGCCGATGTGTCCAACCGAAGATCTGAAATATTACGGAGATTTGTAAACGCGATACGACTAAGTCCCATTCAAACTATATCCCGTTTCAGGATACATGGGTCAGTTTGGACAGTAGAGGCTGCAAACCTGTCAGGAACATCTCCACTGATACCGCAATCAGCAGCATGCCCATCAAGCGCTCTATAGCGATGATGCCTCGCTTACGTAACACCCTATATAAAAAGGTGGAGCTCATCAGCGTAACCGCAGTAACGGACCAAGCCAGTAAAACGACGATAGACCAATCCATCATTCTTTCAGGTTCACGAGTGGAGATCAAAATCAGCGTCGCCAACGCAGAGGGTCCCGCCACGAATGGTATCGCCAACGGCACAATAAACGGCTCGCCATCTGGAAGGTCCTCAAGCCACTCTCTCTTCGCAGGAAAAATCATTCTCAACGCAATAATAAACAGCACGATAGCGCCGGCTATCCCTACGGATTCCTTACTCAAACTGAAAATTTTAAGCAGATACTGACCACAGAACAGAAACGCCAACAGAATCGCTAAAGCGATCAACAGCTCTCTGAACAGCACCTTCTTCCTTTTCTTGGCGTCCACACGCTCAAGAATACTTAGAAACAAAGGAATATTTCCCAGAGGGTCCATGACTACTATCAACAAAGTCAACGCGGATACGATATCCATCAACTTCCCCTTAAACAAAAAAACCTAACACAACACTGTGCTAGGTTTCTTAACTACATGAATAAGCCGTCGTTACTGGAGCAGGCTCAGCCTCTCATCCATGAACATGTCAAGCTCTGGAGCCAATACATGTACGTAACGGTCGAAATACAGAAATTGCTTCAGCAGCAGAGCAAACTCTCTGGGAAAGTGTAAACCATGCTGCTCGCCGATTTTCACCAGGTCCATCAGTATATTGTTTACCTCATCGTCGCCAGTCTGCTGATCATAATATATAGGAGGCATATCCGGCGTCATGGCGTCCATCTTCCTGTATACGTCAGCAATATCCGCCGCCAGATCATCCACACTCAAATGAGACTTCGTAATGCCAATACGCGACATGGCGTCCGCCATTCCGTGAAAGTTACCCATCATGATTGCGGTTATGAAGTCCGAGACTGCCTGCCAAGTCCCTGCGCCAATTCGACCCACTATCCCAAAATCAATAAATCCAATACGTCCATCTTCCAGCACCATCAAGTTGCCGGCATGAACGTCCGCATGAAAAAAATCGCATTGGGTCAAGCTGGCGAACCAGGTATTCATTGCAGTAATCAGCGTTTTTTCCGGGTCTGGACAATACTTGCGGATAGTTTCCAAATCCGTAAGCGGCACGCCGTAAAAACGCTCCATCGTCAATACCCGCATGCTGCTTGCTTGCTCATAAACCGCAGGAACAACGGCCTGATCGTTACCGCTGTTTGTTAAGAACTCTCTGAACTCTTTCAGGTTGTCCGCCTCCTGATAGAAGTCGCATTCTTCCATCATGGTTCTCTGGATCTCTTCCACTATGCCGGATAATGACGTCCAGGAAAGTTTGGGCGCCAGATACTCAATCACCCGCGCCGCAACATACAAAAAATTGAGGTCTGTCAGCAGAACATTGCGCACGCCCGGTTTCTGCACTTTGATCACTACATCTTCTCCCGTCACCAGACGGGCGGCGTGAACCTGTGCTATAGACGCGGAAGCCAGGGGTTTAGTATCGATATGCGAATAAATTGACTGCAGGGGTCTTTTGAACTCTTCCTTCAGTATCTTCTCTATTTGAGAGTAGGGAAGCGGTCTGGTCTTATCCAGACACAGTTGAAATTCTTCAACATAATCCGCCGGAAAGAAAGTTGGCGAACTGGCGATAAACTGGCCCAACTTAATGTATGTGGCGCCCAGCTCCTCAAAAGTCTGCCGTAAAAGCCTCGGTGCAGGAACACGATTACCTTTCAGCCAACCAAGTCCCACTTTAGATATGACCGCCGCCGTTTGGCCAATCCTGGCGGCTCCCTTTACTGCGTTAACAATTTTTCCCATAAGCTTTTCCACTCTCGCTGAGATTCAAACTCTGTCTGCATTCAGGGGCGATACATCCTTGCCATATGTCATAACTCAGTGGGCGACGCGCCATAACCCTTCGATTTCGAAGCAATCATGACGCGGTCGGATCAACCGACTACAGCCTCATCGGCATGACAACGTATACAGCATCTCTGGTGTCCACACCTTCCACCAAAGCACTGCTGTTGGCATTGGAAAGCGTCACTTTGACTTGCTCATCATCCAATGCGTTGAGAACGTCAATCAGGTAACCTACGTTAAAGCCAATCTGCAAGGCCTCATGAGGATATTCCACCTCCAGACTATCTTCCGCTTCTTCTTGATCCGGATTGTTAGCAAAGACTTTCAACAGGCCATCTTCAAACTGAAGGCGAACGCCACGAATACTTTCGTGAGAAAGAATGCTTGCGCGGGACAAAACGCCTTTCAGGAGCACTCTATCCGCCAACATAATTTTATCACCAGACCTAGGTATAACTCTTTGATAATCAGGGAACTTCCCGTCTATCAACTTAGAAGTGAAAGTAAAGTGCCCTACACTGGCGCGCACATGATTATCACCGAACACCAAGGTGCAGGACTCATCGGTATCGCTAAGCAAGCGGCCTAGCTCCAATATTCCCTTACGTGGAACGATAGGCTGACGCTTTTCACTAACGCCGGTTTGCAGGGACACATTGGCGAGCGCCAGACGATGCCCGTCAGTTGCGACAGCGCGCAAGCCTTGCTCATCCAGTTCCATCAACATGCCATTCAAATAATAACGAACATCCTGCTGGGCCATGGCGAAGGAGGTAGCATCTATCAGGCGTTTGAGCTCTCTTTGCGGTAGAGTGACCTTAACGCTTTCGGGCTCTTCCTCAACATTAGGGAAATGTTCGGCAGGCAAAGTGGACAAGATGAAATGACTGCTTCCGTAACGAACATTCAGGCGCCCGTCCTTCAACTCAATGCCAATAGCTGCGCCTTCAGGAAGTGCGCGACAGATATCCGTAAACTTCTTCGCGGGAACGGTAATTCTGGATTCGTGCTCAATGTTTACATCGCTAATTTCGGCAACCAGCTCTACTTCCATGTTGGTGCCGGTGATAACCAGCTTTCCTTCTCTGGCGTCAAGCAAAACGTTAGCGAGCACCGGCATGGTCTGGCGTTTTTCAACAACCCCGGAAATCATTTGCAATGACGTGACAAGCGCCTCTCTGGTTATAGTGAGCTTCATGTAATATCCCGTTTCTATAAACTCTTAAATCACTGAAAATATTGCTATTTTAAACTAATTTCTGTTTCGCCATCAGGTTGGCGGCGCATAGTTCAATTTAACTAGCTGGTTAACATGCGCATAAAGTTTTGATAATCGTCGCGCAGAGTCGGATCATTCTGTTGAAGCTCTATCATCACCTTACAAGCGTGCAGAACAGTGGTGTGATCACGCCCGCCAAATGCCTCGCCTATCTCCGGCAAACTATGGTTTGTCAGTTCCTTCGCCAACGCCATGGCCATTTGCCGTGGCCGAGTAATGGAGCGGGTGCGTCGTTTCGACAGAATGTCAGCAACGCGAATCTTGTAATACTCCGCTACAGTACGTTGAATATTATCGATACTGACCTGCTTTTCATGCAGCGCCAACAGGTCCTTTAGGCACTCGCGAATAAAAGCCGGAGTAATTTCTTGCCCGGTAAAATGAGCGTTTGCGATAACTAGCTTCAACGCGCCTTCCAATTCACGAACGTTAGAGCGGATTTTCTGTGCAATAAAAAATGCAGACTCGCTACTGAGATGAACATTGGCCTGCTCAGCCTTCTTCATCAAAATAGCCACCCTTGTCTCCAGCTCAGGGGGCTCGACCATTACCGTCAAACCCCAACCAAAGCGAGACTTGAGGCGCTCCTCCATGTGGTCGATCTCTTTTGGGTAGCGGTCGCAGGTCAGAATCATTTGCTGCCCCCCCTCCAACAGAGCGTTAAAAGTATGAAAGAACTCCTCCTGAGACCTCTCTTTACGCGCAAAAAACTGAATATCGTCAATCAGTAACGCATCTACAGACCGATACAATCGCTTGAACTCGTTGAAAGCATTCAACTGCAAGGCTTTCACCATATCTGCAACAAATCTCTCGGAGTGCAGATAGAGAATTTTCGCATTAGGATTCTTCTTAAAGATCGCATTGCCCACCGCCTGCATTAAGTGGGTTTTACCCAAACCAACTCCTCCATAAAGAAACAGAGGGTTATAAGCACTGCCTGGATTATCCGCCACCTGCATAGCCGCGGCACGAGCCAGCTGGTTCGATTTACCTTCGACAAAGGTTTCAAAAGTAAAAGTGGGATTCAGATAACTCTCATGTTTGATAGCGCCTTCCACCGTAACATTTCTTTCTCCAGACGGAGCAACATCAGTGACTACCGGCTTAGATGGAGCAGAGGTTCTCGTCGCAGCGGCTGTATCCTTTGCCTGCGCAGGTTTATTGTTCCCCGCAATGCTACCTATTTTCAGAGAAATTCGCGGGGCTTTCTGAGCCGTCAGCTCACTCAGAATTTCATTGATTCTGCCAATGTATTTTTCATTGACCCAATCCAGTACAAACCGGTTTGGTGCAAACAAAAGCAGCTCTTCCTCAGAGCCTTTCGCCTGCAAAGGGCGTAACCAAGTATTGAACTGTTGTGCTGGCAACTCGTCCTCTAAATAACCCAGACACTGATGCCACAGCTCAGACGTCACTTCCAAACCTCCAGAATTCGTACATGCTCGCTCTTTTTCGCGTAAATTAAAGACAGCGGTTTTCATCTATATAGGAAAACCGAATTTTGATGTTTTTCAGAGAAAACAAAACCCTGTGGCCAAAACCCACATCAGGTGGTTATTAATAAAGACGCTTTTCTCCGCCGTTCCCCACAATAAACGACGAAAATAGACTGAACCTAAACAGGTAGGGGAAAATTCTAGCCGGAAAGACTCTCCTTTACCACCTCGAAAATAAATCTTATTAGAGCCCCTGTGGATTATTTTTAATATAAAAATCAGTTAATTACTGAGTTACTAACAAGCTTGTTAACATTTTTCGACGTAAAAATATTTTTAGACCCTTTACTCATATTCAAAAGTCGTGTGATTCCCTGTGGATAACTTGTGGCGGACCTGAAGACAATTTTAGCCTGTGGAAAACTCGCCATCTCCTCCCCATGTTTTCAGCAGGTTTTCAAAGGCTAATCCCTAGCTTGCCAAGTCTTTTTGCTTTCAATAACCAAATGATAAATATGATTTTTCCACAGTTATCCACAGAATATGGCGAGACTAATCATAAGTCTTTACAACCATCCTTTCTTAAAATTCTAATATTTAATAACAGGTCCTCCTTCCCTCTTCTTGAACAAAAAGCGTTCGCTAGCTCACTTTTCACCCTTCTCAAATATCCACATTTATCAACAAACCCAGTTCAGAATTATTCACACTTTTCCACAGGCCTCCTCCTAAGCCTCGACAAATCCCTCATTTAAAATTTCTGCAACTCGCATTTGCTATTTGCCTCCAAATTCCATACAATTCCGCTCCCTGTTTTCTAGAACGAATTTCAACCAGTTATTTGCTAAAGAGTCGGATATGAAACGCACATTCCAACCTAGCGTCCTGAAACGTAAACGCACTCACGGTTTCCGTGCTCGCATGGCTACCGCTAATGGCCGTAAAGTTCTGGCCAGCCGTCGCGCTAAAGGTCGCAAGCGTATTTCAGCTTAATTGTCATCAGTTGTTTTAAAGCAACTCACAGATGGCTGGTTACGAATTCCCCCGTTCACTTCGACTTCTGAAGCCGGGGGATTTCCGTAACGTCTTCAATAATGCTTGCTATAAAGCAGGCCATCCTGGTTTGCTCCTTCTTGCTGTTCCTAATCAACTACCTCATTCTCGAGTAGGTCTCGTCATCGCCAAGAAAAACATCAAATTGGCGACAAAAAGAAACCGAGTTAGAAGATTAATCAGAGAAGCATTTCGTCTTCAGCAAGCGAATATACCAAGCGTCGACATTGTCGTCCTTGCCCGCAAAGCTGTTGCAGACATGAATAATGACGAAGTATTTCAATGTCTAACCAAGTTGTATTCACGAATTGGTCAGCAACATGCCAATGCCTCCACTAAAGCAGACGCTTCCTCAGCTACCTAAATACCTGCTTCTGGGTTTGATAAAAGCGTACAAGTACGCAATCAGTCCATTATTGGGACAACATTGCCGCTTCTACCCTAGTTGCTCGAGTTACGGATATGAAGCGATTTCAAAGTATGGATTCCTGCGAGGGAGTTATCTTACCGTTCGTCGTCTGCTAAGATGCCACCCTTGGTCAACGGGGGGTATTGATCCAGTGCCTGAAAGCCTGTCTCACAAACACTGCCCTCATTCATCATCCGAATAAAAGTTTGAATAGTTTATGGACTTTTTAAGAACCTCTCTCATAGTCGGTTTAATGGTTGTTTCCTACCTTTTGGTATTGGAATGGAATGAGGAGATGACCCCCCAGAATCAGCCAGTCGCCCAAACAACTACCGTCACTATAGACAGTAATGGGGCCGACTCTTCAGACCTGTCAAGCTCTCCCAATACAGGCGAGTTAGACACACCTGAAACTACATCCAGGGCAGCTACTACTGAAGATACAAATGTTTCCTCTACAGCATCCAGTGGTAAGACCATTACTATCATCACGGATGTTCTACGCGTAAAAGTAGACTTGAATGGTGGGAATATTGTCGAGACGTCACTGCTTGAATATCCAATTTCCTTAAAAAATCCCACTCCGTTGGATCTCATGCAGAAGAACAATGGCGTGTACTATGTTGCTGAAAGCAGCTTGATTGGCGCGAATGGATTTGATGCTTCAAAAAATGGGGGAAATCCCATTTATAGTGCTGATAAGAGCACTTATTCCTTGCAGGAAGGACAGGATAAACTAAATGTAGATCTCAGAACTGAGCGTAATGGCGTCACTGTCGTTAAACGCTATAAGTTTGAAAAGTCCAGTTACTCCATTAACGTCAACTTTAAAATCGAAAACCAGTCCGACGCTCCCTGGAAAGCTAATTTTTCAGCCAAGCTGGTTCGTGACAGATCCCCAGATCCTTCATCTTCCGGCGGCTTTGGCGCTACTTCTTACTTAGGGGCTATAGTTTCAACCCCTGAGAAGCCATATGAGAAAGTCGACTTTTCGGATATGGACGAAAGCGGACCATCCGGCGCTAAAGTTAATTCTTCCAATGGCTGGATTGCTTTCATACAGCACTATTTCGTAAGCGCGTGGATTCCTCTGTCCAACGACACCCACACCTATCAGACTCGCCTGAAAAATGGTCTGTATCTAATGGGGTTTGTTGATCCTGAGTTTACTGTTGAACCAGGACAGACCCATAACGTAGGCGCCAAACTCTACGCTGGCCCTAAAATTATGGAAACACTCAAAGAAATTGCTCCAAACCTGGACTTGACCGTAGATTTTGGCTGGCTGTGGTTAATAGCTAAACCGCTTTATCTCGTGCTTGAGTTTATTCACGATTATGTCGGCAATTGGGGTATCGCTATTATTCTGCTGACAGTTTTGATCAAGGCTCTGTTTTTCCACTTATCCGCAACCAGCTATCGCTCCATGGCGAACATGCGTAGAGTGACCCCGGAAATGCAGAGAATTCGAGAGCAGCATGGCGATGACAGACAGCGTATGTCACAAGCCATGATGGAGTTATACAAGAAAGAGAAGATCAACCCACTAGGCGGATGCCTTCCGATGTTAGTGCAGATGCCGGTGTTTATTTCTCTTTACTGGGTGTTGTTGGAAAGCGTGCAATTGCGTCAAGCGCCATTCTTCTTCTGGATTCAGGACCTTTCGATTAAAGACCCTTACTTTGTCCTGCCTTTGCTGATGGGCGCGGCGATGTTCCTTCAGACCTCACTGAATCCAACGCCTCCAGATCCAATTCAGGCGCGCGTCATGAAGATGATGCCTATTATCTTCACCGTATTCTTCCTGTGGTTCCCAGCTGGTCTGGTATTGTACTGGTTAGTTAACAACATACTTTCTATCGCTCAACAGTGGTACATCACCAAGAAGATCGAAAATGCCAGCTTGGCTACGAAAAAATAGCCTCTTGGTGAGGTTTATCAGACAGTGGTAGCCTGATGAGCTACTGTTAAACAAAGCCCGTTTTAACAACGGGCTTTTTTGTGGAAAAGCGAGAATTTTCATGTACGTCGAGAATGACACTATCGTTGCTATTGCAACTCCGCCCGGGAAAGGTGGCGTTGGCGTTGTCAGGGTATCAGGCCCTAAAGCAAAAGCGATTGCACGTCAGGTTTTAGGGTATGATCCGAAACCCAGATACGCTCATTACAGCCCGTTTCTAACCGAACAAGGCGACGTTCTCGATAACGGAATAGCCCTACTTTTTATAGCTCCCAATAGTTTCACAGGTGAGGATATCATTGAGTTTCAAGGACACGGCGGCCCTGTTGTCCTTGATCTTTTACTAAAACGTCTTGTCGCCATTGGAGCCAGACTCGCTCGGCCTGGTGAGTTTTCTGAAAGAGCCTTCATGAATGACAAGCTGGATCTGGTGCAAGCGGAAGCTATTGCGGACTTGATTGAAGCAACTTCGGAGCAAGCTGCTCACAGTGCTATACGTTCTCTACAGGGGCAGTTCTCCAAAGAAATCGAAAAGCTGATTGAAAGCCTTATTCAGCTGCGCATGTACGTCGAAGCAGCAATTGACTTCCCTGAAGAAGAAATTGATTTTCTCTCCGATGGCAAGGTGCTGCAGGACCTGGATACACTTCTGAAGCAAACTCAAGCCGTCTTCAGCAGCGCTAAACAAGGCGCGTTAATGCGTGAGGGAATGACCGTCGTCATCGCCGGTCGTCCCAACGCTGGTAAATCCAGCCTTTTGAATGCTCTGGCGGGAAGAGAAAGCGCTATCGTAACGGAAATTGAAGGCACTACTCGGGATGTACTGAGAGAGCACATTCATATTGACGGAATGCCTTTACACATTGTGGATACTGCGGGACTACGAGATAGCGACGATGTAGTGGAAAGAATTGGCATAGAACGGGCTTGGAAAGAAATAGACCAGGCGGACCGCATACTTTTTCTGGTGGATGCGACACAAACGAGCGAAGTATCTCCAGAGCGAATCTGGCCTGAGTTTTATGCTCGAATAGAGCACCATGACCACATTACCGTTGTGCGCAACAAAATAGACTTAAGTGACGAGCAACAAGGTATTGACCAAACCCTGTCACACCCCGTCATTCGCTTATCGGCTAAGGCTGAACAGGGGATTGACGTCTTGCGCGAGCATTTGAAATCCTGCGTTGGTTTTGAAAGTCATACAGAAGGCGGATTTATGGCGAGACGCCGTCATTTGGAAGCCCTTACTGCTGCGGAGAAACATATCCAGCTGGCCAAACAGCAATTGCTGAGCGCTAATGCGGGAGAGTTAGTCGCGGAAGACCTACGAGTGGCGCAGAATGCGTTATCTGAAATAACAGGCGCCTTTACTTCTGACGACTTACTGGGACGTATCTTTTCTTCGTTCTGTATTGGGAAATAAGTTCCATGAATCCAGTCTTGTCAACCTATATAGCCTTGGCCGCCGCCATAGTATTGGAGGTTATCGGCACCACTTTCCTGCAAAAATCAGAGCAGTTCAGCAAGCTGATCCCAACGTTGCTTATGGCCATATGCTATCTTGGCGCTTTCTACTTTCTGTCATATAGCCTCAGAACCATACCTGTGGGTATCGCGTACGCCATATGGAGCGGTCTTGGTATTGTATTGATTTCAGCCATTGGCTACATAGTGTTTCGGCAATCACTGGATTTGCCGGCGATAATAGGTTTGGGGTTTATTATCACTGGCGTCATTATCGTAAACTTGTTTTCCAAATCCATTAGCCATTGAACACCGGCAACGCCCGGCGCGCCTATCAACTAAACTGACTATTCAGGCTTAAGCGCTTCTTTTTCTCATTACCTTTTAAAATTGGGAAATTGAGGCGGATGGATAGGAAGGTGACCGGGTGCTTAAAATCGGACTGATTCACTACGTTTTTGTTATTTATTTACTCAGCCGTTCGTGTGACGTTGTCGCGCGAGAAGAAATACTGATCGCTATTGGCGAATGGGCGCCTTTCATGAGCGAGTCCTATCCTGACTATGGCGTTGTCCCTCGTATTATTTCGGAGATTTATCAAAACGCTGGCGTTAAAGTCGTATATGGTTTTTTCCCCTGGAAGCGTTCGTACACCTTGGTGCAAAGAGGTGAGTGGCATGCCTCGGCAATTTGGGGGAAAACGCCAGAAAGAGAATTGGACTGTTATTTCTCCGATGTTGTTTATACAGGCGAAATCGTTCTCTTTTATAGAAAGAATAAACCCGTAGTATGGACTGGGGATAAGGAAGGCGTCCTAGGGCTCACCATTGGTCTCCCATTAGGGAGCGCCAAGGCAAAGCCTCTGGAAGAGGCTGAAAAAGAGGGCCTTGTCAGCTACGATGTGGGAGTCGATCATATCCTCGTATTCAAAAAACTGCTTGCAGAACGGTTTGACGCTTTAGACGAAAACAAGGCCGTTGGATTGTACAATCTGCAGACACAATTCTCCCCTCAGGAAAGAGAGAAAATCAGCTATACGAAGCCAGTGGAAACTTGGCCCTATCATATGATTTTTTCACGTCAGTCGAGCGCCAGCCTTCGCTTTATGGAAATCTTCAATGTGGGGTTAAGGAAGTTGCAGCAGAGCGGACGGCTTGATGAAATATGGGAGGCGTTTTACAGAGGGGAATACACTTCCCCATGAGAAAAGTTGGCCGCCTACGTCATTAAACACACTTTTCAGGTCTGTTTTATATCATCAAGTTTTCTTCATAGCATTACGGTTCAGAACTGCCTTGAGTACGCTGGCTTAGTCTCTTTTCAGAGCGTAGTTATCCACTGTCAATAACTTTGACGCTCTGTGGATAACTTTATGGAGGGTTTGTCAATCTGTTTAAAATGGATTTTTTTTGTCTTTATAAAACAATATGTTATTGCCTGATAAATTTAGTAAGGCAATGGTTTTGCTTGTGGATAAGTTTATTAATAACTTGTCTAAAATATTTTTGCTAACTCCATGAAAAGGCTAGGCTATTTTTTAATCTGTATGACAGTGGCATGTCATAAGCCCCTTTAACGGAAGTGCCTTGAGCGTTTTTTAAACATTTTTCATGCCGCGCTCTTATTTTTGCCCTGTCCGCATAGTAAAATACGCGGTTCGTTTTAGGTCCGTTACCGATGAGGGTGTAAAAGTCTATGGACTTTCCAAAAAGTTTTGACGTCATAGTTATAGGCGGTGGTCATGCCGGAACCGAGGCTGCGCTGGCGGCGGCGCGCATGGGGCGCCAGACTCTGCTGCTGACTCATAACATAGAAACCCTTGGACAGATGTCCTGTAACCCCGCGATAGGGGGCATCGGTAAAAGCCACTTGGTGAAAGAAGTGGATGCGCTTGGCGGCGCCATGGCGTTGGCGACGGATCAGGCGGGGATTCAGTTTCGTGTGCTCAACTCCAGAAAAGGCCCTGCCGTGCGCGCAACTCGCGCCCAGGCGGACCGAGCGCTCTATAAGGCGGCGATTCGTGAGATTTTAGAAAATCAACCTAACCTCACCATCTTTCAGCAGGCTGCCGACGATCTCATCATGCAGGGTAATTGCGTTGCTGGTGTCGTCACCCAAATGGGGCTGCGTTTTCATAGTAAGACCGTCGTCCTGACGACGGGCACATTCCTTGGCGGCGTTATCCATATTGGATTGGAAAACCATTCCGGCGGTCGCGCAGGCGATCCGCCTTCCATCGCTTTGGCGAAAAGGCTGCGGGAAATGCCATTCCGTGTCGGGCGTTTAAAAACGGGAACGCCCCCGCGAATTGACGCGCGCTCTGTAGACTTTTCGGTGATGGAGGCGCAGCCCGGCGATACGCCAATCCCGGTCATGTCATTCATGGGTTCGGCAGACTTGCATCCACGTCAGGTTAACTGTTTTATCACCCGCACCAATGAACGCACTCACGAAATCATCCGTGGAGGAATGGATCGTTCCCCCATGTACACAGGAGTGATTGAAGGTGTTGGACCCCGCTATTGCCCTTCTATAGAAGACAAAGTGAATCGCTTTTCGGATAAGGATTCACATCAGATATTTATTGAACCTGAGGGGCTGAGTACTCACGAGCTGTATCCCAATGGTATTTCCACCAGTCTCCCTTTTGACGTGCAGCTCGAGTTGGTGCATTCAATTCAGGGTATGGAAAACGCGCATATCACCAGACCCGGCTACGCCATTGAGTATGACTTTTTCAATCCCCAGGATTTGAAGCACTCTCTGGAAACCAAGTTTATCGGCAACCTGTTTTTCGCTGGTCAGATAAACGGTACAACAGGCTATGAAGAAGCGGCGGCGCAGGGACTTTTGGCGGGCATGAACGCAGCCCTGCGCTCGCAGGAGAAAGAAGCGTGGAGTCCACGTCGGGATGAGGCGTATATTGGTGTACTGGTGGACGACCTCATCACTATGGGCACGCGTGAGCCATACCGTATGTTCACTAGCCGCGCCGAGTACAGACTGCTTCTCCGAGAAGACAATGCGGATCTGCGGTTAACCGAGAAAGGTCGCGAGCTTGGCATGATAGATGATGAACGCTGGCGTGTTTTCTGTGAGAAACGGGAAGCAATAGCCCGCGAGCAGCAACGTCTGAAATCAAGCTGGATTCAGCCTGCGACGGAAAAAGCCCGGAAAGCGGCGGAACTGTTGGAGACGGAATTGACCCGCGAGTATTCGTTACATGATCTGCTGAAGCGTCCGGAAATGACTTGGGAAAAGCTGTCCTTGCTGGACGAGGAGGTAGCGGCGACGCCGGTTGAAGTGGCGGAGCAGCTTGAGATTCAGGTCAAATACGCTGGGTATATTGATCGCCAGCAAGAAGAAATTGAGCGTTTACGCCGGAATGAGAACATGGCTTTGCCCCAGGATCTTGATTACAGCGGAATACAAGGGTTGTCTAACGAGATCAAGCAAAAACTGACGGAAGTGAAGCCGGAAACACTGGCTCAGGCCTCCAGGATTCCGGGCGTTACCCCGGCGGCGGTTTCCCTGTTGTTGGTGCATCTGAAGAAGCGTGGCTCCATTCAACGGAAGAGCGCTTGAGTATGGCGTTGGCTTTGAATCAAGCGGAACAGCTGGCGTCTGGCTTGAAGGCGATGGGAGTGAGTTTATCGGAGTCGCAGCAGGCTAGTATTCTGCGTTATCTGGAACTGCTGCATAAATGGAATAAGGCGTACAACCTGACTGCTGTGCGTAATCCTTCTCTGCATGTGAGCCGTCATATTCTTGACTCGCTGGCGGCGCTTCCTTATATCAAGGGCGCTCGATTTCTGGATGTAGGCGCTGGCGCAGGATTACCGGGAATCCCACTTTCCATTGCTCTACCTCAATCCAACTGGACACTGTTGGATAGCAATGGCAAGAAAACCCGGTTTATGGACCAATGCCGAATGGATATGAGCTTGGAAAACCTTCGGGTCGAGCATGCTCGTATCGAAGCCTTTGGCCCGGAAGCCAAGTTTGATGGAATAATATCCAGAGCCTTTGCGACCATAAGCGATATGATCGCCGGATGTCGTGAGCTGATCCTTCCCGAGACTCGCATTTATGCGCTGAAAGGCCTTTATCCCCACGATGAGATTGAAGCCATGCCAATGGGCTTTGAAGTGGTGGAATGTCATAAGCTTGAGGTTCCTGGTTGTGATGGGGAACGTCATTTGCTTATCATTGCGCGTAGCGGAAATACCGGAGGCTCATAAATGGCGCGAATATTAGCTGTAACCAACCAAAAAGGCGGTGTCGGCAAAACCACGACCTGCGTCAACCTGGCAGCCTCTTTAGCCGCAACCCGGCGTAAAGTCCTGTTGGTGGATATTGATCCACAGGGCAACGCAACCATGGGAAGCGGTATCGATAAAAATTCGATCGAATACACCGTTTACGATGTCCTTACCAAAAAGGCGGATGCTGCGCAGGTAGTGAAGACGTCTGAGGCGGCAGGGTACGATGTCATGCCTGCCAATGGCGATGTCACGGCGGCCGAAGTTGAGCTGATGAATGAGATCGGCCGTGAGTACCGTTTGCGCAACGCCATAAAAGAAGTGGCTGCGAACTACGACTATGTGTTGCTCGATTGTCCTCCAGCATTGAACCTGTTGACTGTAAACGCATTAGTGGCGGCCAACGGCGTTTTGATTCCCATGCAGTGTGAGTACTATGCATTGGAAGGTCTGGCGGCGTTGATGAACACCATTGAACAGATCCGTGAAACGGTGAACCCGAGTCTGGAAATAGAGGGCTTGCTGCGGACCATGTACGATCCACGTAATAGTCTAACGTTGGATGTATCGCGGCAAATTACGGATTATTTTGGTGACAAGGTATACCGTTCAATCATTCCACGTAACGTAAGGTTGGCGGAAGCGCCTTCTTATGGCGTACCAGCGTTGAAGTACGACAAAAGTTCAAGAGGCGCCATTGCTTATCTGGCATTGGCGGGAGAAATTATTCGCAAAGACAGGAAGGCGGCTAAAGAAGCCGTCCCTGCCTGATCAGTCGACTTTGGGGAACTACCTGAATAATGAAGAAACGAGGTCTAGGCGATCGCGGACTAAACGCATTGTTGGCCGGGTCGCGCACACGCACCAATGAGGAAGAGGAAAGCGTCAAACAGGATGGCGTTTTAAAAGAGCTTCCAGTAGAGCTAATCCAGCGTGGGCAATATCAACCTCGTCGGGATATGGACCCTGAGTCGCTGGAGGAGCTGGCGCAATCCATCCGCCAGCAGGGCGTCATGCAACCCATCGTAGTTCGGGAGATTAGCCCGAATCGCTATGAAATAATCGCTGGTGAAAGACGTTGGCGCGCGACTCAGATTGCCGGCAAAGACAAGATCCCCGTCATCATTCGAGATGTTCCTGATGAAGCCGCCATTGCAATGGCGCTGATCGAAAATATTCAGAGGGAAAATCTCAATCCAATTGAAGAAGCCATGGCTTTGCAGCGGTTGCAGGATGAGTTTGGCTTGAATCAATCCCAGGTAGCGGAGGCTGTTGGCAAGTCACGTCCGGCTATCGCTAACCTGCTTCGTCTTCTTTCTCTGAATGTGGATGTCAAAACCATGCTAGAGCGTGGCGATATGGAAATGGGGCACGCCAGAGCATTATTGTCGCTGGACGAACAAACGCAGCTTGCGGCGGCGAACGCTATAGTAGAAAAAGGCCTGTCTGTTAGACAGACTGAAGCCCTAGTGCGCAAACTATTGCAGGAACAAGAGAACCCGAAGGAAAAAATCAAGAAAGCGCTGGATGCGGACGTTCGTAAACTGCAGGAGAGTCTGGCGGAAAAGTTGGGATCGCCGGTTGTTATCGACTACAACAGCAAGGGCAAAGGTAAACTTGTCATCAAATACAGCTCACTGGATGAGTTGGATGGTATTTTAGCTCATATTAAGTAAGGCCTTTTTTTGTCTTTACGCTGGCATATTTGTTTCAGAAACTAGCCAGCGTTCCTTCCCTTTATATTTGATTCTTTTTTAGGCCTGATTCACTAAAACTGCATATCATCTGTGCAGCTTGTCATGGTGGCCCAGGCACAATATTTGGTGTCTTAACTTTGTATTTAGCATATTCAGTACCAAATGTTGATTTGTTTAAAAATTGTTAATGCTCCCATGTGTATGGAAATTATACAGTTTTGCTTTCATGGCGGTTGAATGCGTTACATCGACACAATATAATCACCTGCGCCTAAAGCTACGGGTCTCTGTAGTGTGAGGGCGGGGGGTAACAAGAACTAGGCAGAAACGTGATTTGAATAGTGCAGCTCGCTCGCTTATTAAGCGGCCGCCAGTCTTTAGGATTGTGGGATTACAATTGATAGCCACAGTCCTCATATCTTTAATCGCGTGGAGATGGAGCAACGTGCATGCATACTCGGCTTTGGTTGGGGGATTGATTTGCGCTGTGCCCAACATGTATTTCGCCCACCGCGCCTTTCTCTATCAAGGGGCTCAAGCAGCCAGGCAAATCGTACAATCTATTTATAAAGCAGAGGCGGTTAAGCTAGGATTAACGGCCATTTTTTTTGGCCTAGCTTTTAAGTTTATCCAGCCTCTGGAGCCGGCAAGTTTATTTCTGGCTTTTCTAGGTGTGCAGTCAGTGCATTGGTTCGCGCCGCTGATTGTCGGAAGGCGGCAGCGTAAATAACAATTGCAACAATCGATTAAGAGTGAAACATGGCAGGCGAAAATCCTACAGCGTCGGAGTACATTCAGCACCATCTTCAAAACCTGACCTTTGGCAACCACCCAGAGCATGGCTGGAGTTTTGCGCACACTGCGCAGGAAGCCAAAGAAATGGGGTTCTGGGCCGTCCATGTTGACAGTCTGGGTTGGTCAGTCGCCTTGGGCGCTTTGTTTGTCTGGTTATTCCGCAAAGCAGCGGTGAAAGCAACCAGTGGCGTGCCAAGCGGACTGCAGAATTTTGTTGAAATTATGGTCGACTTTGTCGACAAGAGCGTCAAAGAAACTTTCCACGGAAAAAATGCGGTCATCGCTCCTTTGGCGCTGACAGTTTTCTGCTGGATTTTCCTGATGAATTTGATGGACTTGGTTCCCGTAGACTTTCTACCGAGACTGTTCCAAGTCATTACCGGCGACGATCACGCATACTTTAAAGTCGTTCCCACCACGGATGTTAACGTGACTCTGGGAATGTCGTTGTCTGTCTTCTTCCTGATCATTTATTACAGTATTAAAGTCAAAGGCGTGGGCGGCTTCCTGGGGGAACTGACCCTGCAGCCATTCGGCAAGTGGATGCTGCCATTCAACCTGCTCCTTGAAGGCGTAGGCTTGATCGCCAAACCTATTTCTCTCGCTCTGCGTCTGTTCGGTAACTTGTACGCAGGCGAGCTGCTCTTCATCCTGATAGCGTTGATGCCGTTTTGGGCGCAGTGGGCGCTATCAGTGCCCTGGGCCATTTTCCATATTCTGGTCATTGTGCTGCAGGCGTTCATATTCATGATGTTGACCATCGTGTATCTGAGCATGGCGCATGAAGATCACTAAGAAGTAGATATTTCCATCAAAACTAAAAACTTTCTATCCACTAACTAACTGATAAATTTAGGAGAGACAATGGAAACTGTAGTTGGTATGACCGCGATTGCTGTAGCTCTTTTGATCGGCATGGGCGCGTTAGGTACTGCGATTGGTTTCGGTTTGCTGGGCGGTAAATTTCTGGAAGGCGCTGCGCGTCAACCTGAAATGGTGCCTATGCTGCAGGTCAAAATGTTCATCGTGGCCGGTCTGCTTGACGCCGTAACCATGATCGGCGTTGGTATCGCTCTGTTCTTCACTTTCGCTAACCCGTTCATTGCTTTGGTTCAGTAATTACACCTTTTAGGCAAACGAGTCATTTTATTCGACTGATAAGCGAGGGGTGTCAACGTGAACATCAACCTGACAATGATAGGGCAGGCGATTGCTTTCTTTATCTTTGTCGTATTCTGCATGAAGTATGTATGGCCGCCGGTCATACAGGCTCTGCGGGAACGCGAGAAAAAGATTGCCGATGGTTTGCAGGCTGCTGAGCACGCGCAAAAGGATCTTGAGCTAGCCCAAGAAAAAGTTGCCAAGCAGTTGCGTGAAGCCAAACAGCAAGCGGCTGAAATTATTGAACAAGCTAACAAGCGCGCCAATCAGATGCTGGAAGAAGCAAAAGATCAGGCTCGTACTGAAGGCGAACGTTTGATCACTGCAGCCAAAGCTGAAATCGACCAGGAAAAGAACCGTGCTAAGGAATCGCTGCGTGCTGAAGTCGCTGCGCTGGCGTTGGCGGGTGCTGAGAAGATCCTGGAAACCTCTGTGGACGCAGGTGCGCACAGCAACATGCTAGATAAACTAGCTGCGGAACTATAAGAGGTTTGCATTATGGCGGAAAGCACTACACTCGCCCGGCCATATGCGAAAGCGGCCTTTGAATTAGCTCGGGATGCGGGTCAATTGTCGGAATGGTCAGCGTTATTAGCGCTGGCCGCCGCTGTTGCTGAAGACAGCAGCATGCAGAAGGTGTTAAATCACCCAGCATTGACCAGCACTCAGAAAGGCCAGACGTTCCTTGACGTTTGCGAAGGCAAACTCAATGAAGCGGGCGCTAACTTTGTTAGAGTTCTCGCTGAAAACGATCGTCTGGTCCTGCTGCCGGAAATCGCAGCACTGTTCGAGCAGTTAAAGGCGCAGCAAGAAGCCACAATCGAAGTCACCATTGAGAGCGCATTCGAAATGAATGGCGAGCAGGAAAACAAGCTTGCTCAAGCTCTGCAGAAGAAACTATCTCGCAACGTCAATTTGCGCTCCCAGCTTAATAAAGAGCTGATTGGGGGGATTGTCGTACGCGCGGGTGACTTGGTGATTGACGCGTCCGTACGCGGTCGCTTGGCTAAGCTGGCCGAGGCAGTGAATTCCTGAACTGGCGCCTGCGGCTGAATTTCCGCAGAAAGGTAACTGAAGGGTTTTTGAGGATAAAGGCATGCAGCAACTGAATCCATCTGAGATCAGTGAAATCATCAAGAAGCGCATTGAGAAGCTGGATATTTCTTCTGAAGCAAAAACAGAAGGCACTATCGTAAGCGTTTCTGATGGTATCGTACTGATCCATGGTCTTGCCGACGTAATGTACGGTGAGATGATTGAATTTGAAGGCGGCGTATACGGTCTGGCTCTTAACTTAGAGCGCGACTCCGTGGGCGCCGTTGTATTGGGCGACTACAAAGATTTAGCGGAAGGTCAAAAAGTAAGAGTAACCGGTCGTATCTTGGAAGTACCCGTAGGCGAACAATTGCTTGGTCGCGTTGTTGACGGACTGGGTAATCCAATTGACGGTAAAGGCGCTCTTGAAACGACTCTGACTGAGCCTGTTGAGAAAGTGGCGCCGGGCGTTATCGCCCGTAAATCCGTTGGTCAGCCGATGCAGACCGGTTATAAGTCCGTGGACACCATGGTGCCTATCGGGCGTGGTCAGCGTGAGTTGGTTATCGGTGACCGTCAGACTGGTAAGACTGCTCTGGCGATTGATGCGATCATCAATCAGAAAGGCACTGGCATTAAGTGTATCTATGTTGCGATTGGTCAGAAGCAATCGTCTATCGCTAACGTAGTGCGCAAGCTGGAAGAGCACGGCGCAATGGACCATACCATCGTTGTAGCCGCTGGCGCTGCGGATCCTGCTTCCATGCAGTTCCTGGCGCCATACTCCGGTTGCACCATGGGCGAATACTTCCGCGATCGCGGTGAAGACGCACTGATCATTTATGACGACTTGACCAAGCAGGCTTGGGCGTATCGTCAGATTTCTCTGTTGCTGCGTCGTCCGCCTGGACGTGAAGCTTACCCCGGTGACGTATTCTACCTGCACTCCCGTTTGTTGGAGCGTGCGTCCCGTGTTAACGAGGAATACGTTGAGAAGTACACCAACGGCGAAGTGAAAGGCAAAACCGGTTCTTTGACCGCTCTACCTATCATCGAAACCCAAGCCGGTGACGTATCTGCGTTCGTTCCTACTAACGTAATTTCTATTACTGACGGCCAGATCTTCCTTGAGACAAGCCTGTTCAATGCGGGTATCCGTCCCGCGATGAACGCCGGTATCTCTGTATCCCGGGTAGGTGGCGCCGCACAGACCAAGATCATGAAAAAGCTGGGTGGCGGTATCCGTCTGGCCCTGGCTCAGTATCGTGAACTGGCTGCGTTCGCTCAGTTCGCTTCCGACCTTGACGAAGCGACTCGTAAGCAGCTGGAGCACGGTCAGCGTGTTACCGAACTGATGAAGCAAAAACAGTTCGCGCCGATGACCGTTGCTGAAATGGGCTTGGTTCTGTTCGCTGCAAACGAAGGTTTCCTGGACGATGTCGACGCCAAGAAAGTAGTTCCCTTCGAAGCGGCTCTGCTTTCTTACGCCAAGAGCGAATTCGGAGATCTTCTGGCGAAGATCAACGAAGCAGGCGATTACAACGACGAAATCGCCGCCGGCCTGAAATCTTGTATCGAGAAGTTCAAATCCACTCAAACCTGGTAATGAACTTCTAACCGTCGCCGCTTCTGCGGCGACTGGTTGTTCAACAGGTTCAGGATTAACGAAAGGCAGGTAAATATGGCCGTCGGAAAAGAGATTAAAACCCAAATCGCAAGTATTAAGAGCACGCAGAAAATTACTAGCGCGATGCAGCTCGTCGCCGCCAGTAAAATGCGTAAAGCTCAACAGCGAATGGCGGCGGGTCGGCCTTATGCTGATCGCATACGCAGCGTCATAAGCCATATCGCTACTGCGAATCCAGAATATCGACATCTGTATCTGCAAGAACGCGAAGCTAAAAGAGTTGGCTATATTGTGGTCTCTACTGACCGCGGACTTTGTGGTGGTTTGAACGTTAACGCTTTCCGCGAAATGATGCGCTCCATGAAAGAGTGGCGCGATAAAGGCGCGGAAGTCGATTTGTGCGCTGTAGGGCAAAAAGCGATCAGCTTTTTCCGTAACTATGGCGGTAACGTCGTCGCTGCATTGAGCCACTTGGGGGATGAACCATCCCTTACCAAGATCGTGGGCTCCGTAAAGGTCATGCTGGACGCTTATGCTGAAGGCAAGATCGACCGTTTGTACCTGGTCCATAACCGCTTCGTAAACACCATGACGCAGAAGCCTACCGTGGCGCAGCTGTTGCCTCTTCCTCCTGCGGAAGATGATGAAATGATACGTCGCCATTGGGACTACATTTACGAGCCTGACGCCAAAGGCTTGTTGGATGGGTTGCTGACCCGCTTTATTGAGTCCCAGGTATATCAAGCTGTCGTGGAAAATAACGCCTGTGAACAGGCCGCGCGGATGATCGCTATGAAGAGCGCGACCGACAACGCCGGCGGAATCATTAACGAGCTGGAGTTGGCGTACAACAAAGCTCGTCAGGCGGCGATCACTCAAGAGATCTCTGAGATCGTGAGTGGCGCAGCGGCGGTATAGGTTTCCTGGTATTTAGACGCGCCGCTGAAGGCGGCGGAGTCAGGCAGAACAGATTTAAGATTCAGTGAGGAACTGACAATGAGTAGCGGACAAATAGTGCAGATTATCGGGGCGGTTATCGACGTCGAATTTCCGCGCGATACAGTGCCCAAAGTCTATGATGCTTTAAAAGTTGAAGGCGGAGCCACAACACTGGAAGTTCAGCAGCAGCTGGGCGACGGTATTGTGCGCACAATCGCCATGGGAAGCACCGAAGGTCTACGCCGCGGTCTTCAAGTGGAAAACACCAACGCTCCTATCTCAGTACCAGTCGGAACCCAGACTCTGGGCCGTATTATGGACGTACTGGGTGACCCGATTGACGAAAAAGGTCCTATCGGCGAAGAAGAGCGTATGCCCATTCACCGTACTGCTCCTGGCTATGCGGATCAGTCTTCCTCTCGCGACCTGTTGGAAACAGGCATCAAGGTTATCGACCTGGTGTGTCCTTTTGCGAAGGGCGGTAAAGTCGGCCTGTTCGGCGGCGCGGGTGTTGGTAAGACTGTAAACATGATGGAACTGATCAACAACATTGCGAAAGAGCACTCCGGTCTTTCCGTATTCGCAGGTGTTGGTGAGCGGACTCGTGAAGGTAACGACTTCTATTACGAGATGGAAGAGTCCAAGGTACTGGATAAAGTTGCGATGGTTTACGGGCAGATGAATGAGCCCCCAGGAAACCGTTTGCGCGTTGCTTTAACTGGTTTGACCATGGCGGAGAAATTCCGTGACGAAGGTCGTGACGTACTGTTGTTCGTTGACAACATTTACCGTTACACCCTGGCGGGGACCGAAGTATCGGCGCTGTTGGGTCGTATGCCTTCCGCGGTGGGTTATCAGCCGACGCTGGCTGAAGAAATGGGTGTACTGCAGGAACGTATTACTTCTACCAAAGTGGGCTCCATTACTTCTGTTCAGGCCGTATACGTGCCTGCGGATGACTTGACTGACCCATCTCCAGCCACTACGTTCTCCCACTTGGATGCGACGGTTGTATTGAGCCGTGATATCGCAGCGAAAGGTATTTACCCTGCGATCGATCCTCTGGATTCCACCAGCCGTCAGCTGGACCCGCTGGTGATTGGTCAAGAGCACTATGACGTGGCGCGCGGCGTACAGACTGTACTGCAGCGTTACAAAGAGCTGAAGGACATCATTGCTATCCTGGGTATGGACGAGCTGTCTGAAGAAGACAAACAGATCGTATCCCGTGCGCGTAAAATCGAGCGTTTCCTTTCTCAGCCTTTCCACGTTGCGGAAGTATTTACCGGTTCTCCAGGCAAATACGTGTCTCTGAAAGACACCATCCGCGGCTTTAAAGGAATTCTCGATGGCGAATTCGACCACCTGCCTGAACAAGCGTTCTACATGGTTGGCGGTATCGATGAGGCAGTTGAGAAAGCCAAGAAGACTAAATAATATCCGAATAGGATAGAGGCCTAACCAAATGGGTATAAGTGTGCATTGCGATATCGTTAGTGCGGAACAGGAGATCTTCTCAGGTCTGGTGGAGATGGTTATCGCCGCCGGCAGCGAAGGCGACCTGGGCATTACGCCGGGTCACACCCCCCTGCTAACTGCGCTAAACCCCGGTCCGGTTAGGATCATCAAGCAAGGCGGTGAAGAGGAAGTATTTTTCGTTACTGGCGGATTCCTCGAAGTACAGCCGAACATGGTGACCATCCTATCGGATAGCGCGCAACGTGCGGGCGATATGGACGAAGCCGCTGCTCTGGAAGCGAAGAAAGAAGCTGAGAAGGCTCTGGCCAATCGCGGCGGAGACTTCGAGTACTCCAGAGCTGCATCGCAGTTGGCCGAGGCGGCTGCAAGACTCCGCACTATTCAGCAAATGCGTAATAAGTTGAAGCGCTAACAGCAAAGATTGCAAGATCGAACAAGGGGAAGCACAGTCTTCCCCTTTTTTGTATTTGAATGCCCACCCAGGCTGAAACTTGGCGCCCGCGCGCGGCTTTACTAGTCTATCTGGACGGCAGGAAATTTTTTTCCTAATCCCTTAAAGTGTCGATTAATACAAATTCAACTAACAGCGAAGCTGTTACCGGTTTAACTACTTTATCCATTCTTCGGAGACTGATATGAGTCTGCACATCATCATTCTCGCAGCCGGCCAAGGCACGCGAATGAAATCCGAGTTGCCGAAAGTGATGCATTGCGTCGCCGGCAAACCCCTGGTTCAGCACGTCATCGACACTGCACGTCGTTTGGAGCCGGAAAACATTACGGTAGTATATGGGCACAAGGGGGATGTAGTTCAGGAAGGGGTCTCTGGCCCAGGTTTATTATGGGCGCATCAAGCTGAGCAGTTGGGTACTGGACATGCTGTGGCTCAAGGGTTGCAAAACTTGTCTGATGACGGCCAGGCCTTGATTCTCTACGGTGACGTGCCGCTTACTTCCGCCGCTACATTGAAAAACTTCCTTGCTGTCAGTCATGGCAAACTGGGCGTGTTGACTGTGAAACTGGAAGACCCGGCTGGCTATGGCCGTATCGTCCGCAATGATGCCGGGTCGGTAGTCGCCATTGTTGAGCAAAAAGATGCGACAGAAGCGCAGAAAGCGATCAATGAGATTAATACCGGCATTATGGCGGTTCCCGCCAGTCGTCTGAAAGAGTGGTTGCCCAAGCTATCTAACAGCAATGCTCAAGGTGAATATTATCTGACGGATATCGTAGCTCTCGCTGTGGAGAGTGGCGTTGATATTGTCACTGCGCAACCAACTTATCTCCATGAAGTCGAAGGCGTTAATAACCGAATTCAGTTGGCTGCGTTGGAAAGGGCCCATCAACAGCAAGTTTGTGAAGAGTTGATGCTGGCCGGAGCCACGTTGCGGGACCCGGCTCGAGTTGATGTGCGAGGGACTTTGCATGTTGGCCGTGATGTGGAAATTGATGTTAACGCGGTCTTTGAAGGCGACGTGACACTGGGCGATAGAGTCAAAATTGGCCCTAACTGCGTGATACGAAATGCGGTCATCGCTAATGACGTGACAATTGAAGCCAGCAGTATCATAGAAGACGCTCGTGTTGACGCATACGCTGCTGTCGGTCCTTTCGCCAGGTTGCGTCCAGGCGCTCACTTGTTTGAGAAAGCGAAGGTCGGCAACTTCGTGGAAATTAAAAAAGCCGATATCGGACCCGGCAGCAAGGTGAATCATCTCAGTTATGTCGGTGATGCTACGGTAGGCTCCAACGTCAACATTGGCGCAGGAACTATCACCTGTAATTATGACGGAGCGAATAAGTTTAAGACGCTTATAGAGGACGATGTTTTCGTTGGCTCGAATACCGCTCTGGTTGCGCCAGTGACCTTGGGTAAAGGAGCGACTGTTGGCGCGGGCTCGACCGTCACCAAGGATGTATCCGACAGACAATTAGCCGTCGCGCGCGCCCAGCAGCGTAATATTGATGGCTGGACGCGGCCGGTGAAAAAGCAGTCCGAGCAAAAATAATGTTAAACGGGGCTTGCAGCCCTGTTTACTAAAAGAACATAAAACGTACTAAGATTCGTTTATTGAGTTAATCCAATCCGAAACAAGGAAAACATATGTGTGGCATAGTTGGGGCGATAGCCCAGCGGGACGTATCCGCTATCCTGCTAGAAGGCCTGAAACGTCTTGAATACCGCGGATATGATTCTGCGGGTATGGCCGTTGTCGAAGCTGCGAATAAAATCCAGCGTCAACGCGAAGTGGGTAAAGTCGCCGCGCTGGAAGAAGCCATCACTAAATACCCTCTTCCTGGCCGCACGGGTATTGCGCATACCCGTTGGGCGACTCATGGAAAGCCCAGCGTTACTAATGCGCACCCCCACATGTCCGGGGAAAACCTCGCCATCGTACACAATGGCATCATTGAGAACTATGAAGCTCTGCGTCAGGACTTACGCGATAAAGGCTATGAGTTCACATCTGAAACGGATACCGAAGTCGTCGCACACCTGATCGACAGCATGTATCAGGAAACCGGCGACATGATGCAGGCGTTCAAGAAGACAATTGAACAGCTACATGGCGCTTATGCATTGGCGGTGGTTCACTCCTCTGAGCCCAACCGTATCCTGGCGGCTCGCGAAGGCAGCCCGTTGGTGGTTGGCGTTGGCATCGGCGAAAACTTCCTGGCTTCCGACGCCTTGGCGTTGTTGCAGGTCACAGACCGCTTCATCTATCTGGAAGAAGGCGACATCACTGAAGTCACCATGGAAAAGATTACCGTTTGGGACGGCTCTGGCGCCAAAGTAGAGCGCCCGGTTGTGCGTTTTGAGCATGGCGGGCTCGACAGTGTGGAAAAAGGCGAATACCGCCACTATATGATGAAGGAAATCTACGAGCAGCCTAAAGTGATCAAGGCGACTCTGGAAGGCCGCATCAGTGGCGATCACATTCTTGAGCAGGTTCTGGGCGCGGACGCGGCCAATGTGTTTGACGGCGTAGGCTCCGTTCAGATCGTTGCGTGCGGCACCAGCTATCACTCGGGCCTTGTCGCCAGATACTGGATCGAAGAGTTGGTTGGCATTCCCTGCCAGGTTGAAGTCGCTAGCGAATACCGTTACCGCAAACACGTCGTGCAGTCGGACATGCTGTTTGTCACCATCTCTCAGTCTGGTGAGACCGCTGACACGCTGGCTGCGTTGCGTCAGGCTAAAAAGGCCGGCTTCAAATCTGCGCTGGCGATTTGTAACGTGCCTGGCAGCTCTTTGGTGCGCGAATCCGATCTGACTGTAATGACCCAGGCTGGCCCGGAGATTGGCGTCGCTTCAACCAAGGCGTTCACTACTCAGCTAGTTGCTCTGTTGATTCTTGCTATCGCGTTAGGGAGACGTCATGGTCTGACCAAAGAGAAAGAAGCGGAGCTGGTGGAAGGCCTCAAAGCCCTGCCTGGTCTGATCCAGAAAGTGCTGGATCTGGATGACGTCATCAACAAGACCTCAGAAGCTTTCGCAGAAAAACACCACTCTTTGTTCCTGGGACGCGGCTCCATGTATCCTGTGGCGATGGAAGGGGCTCTGAAGCTGAAGGAGATCTCTTACATCCACGCCGAAGCCTACCCAGCGGGTGAATTGAAACACGGCCCTCTGGCGCTTGTGGACAAGGATATGCCGGTTATTACCGTCGCCCCTAACAACGAGTTGCTGGAGAAGTTGAAGTCTAACCTGCAGGAAGTTCGCGCTCGTGGCGGCGAGTTATATGTATTCGCAGATGCGGAAGTGGCGCTGGAAGAAGAACCAGGCGTACACGTTATCCCCATCCCCGCAGTACACGATATCCTGGCGCCCATCGTTTACACCGTGCCGTTGCAGTTGCTGTCCTACCACGTCGCCGTACTCAAAGGCACTGACGTAGACCAGCCGCGAAATCTGGCCAAGAGCGTTACGGTCGAATAATTTTGTTGCACGTCTGCGGTAGTCACTGTGGCGGAGTAATAAAGTAGGTAACTGAACGCCATCTGGGCTGACCTGAAACCGGGTTGGCTCAGTTGGCTTTCAACGGTTAAGAATATGATGCCGTCCTTGTTTGGGATGTTGTATCAATGACTACCAAAGCCGTCCTTCTGATGAAATCCAGGCCGCTAAATGGGCGTCTTCTTGGCCACGTAGTTTTGTCGACATACTCCTAATTTTTGCTGTTACCAGTGCATCCTTAATCAGCGTTTCCGGGTCATAGGGTTGAGTTTTAATAATCTCTGTATCGCCCAGCGCTAATTCTTCAGCCGTCTCCAGAACCAACGCCTCCGCCCTCTGTGTTGAGGATGAACGCGCTATCCAGTAGGCGCTGTAAAACTCAGAGTTCTCTACCCTCACATAAAAGTCGCTTGGATTGGTTTGTGTCGACTGGACTATCCATAACCTGAGACTATTCAATATGCTCTCCATAAGAGATAAATGATTTGCCCGTCGGGTAAGTCAATAGAATAAATGCTATCTATTAACAGTAGATGAGGCGACGGACCTTGGTAATCCTGCTGCAATATAAACTTAGTTCTGAAGCGCAATGGCATTGTAAAAATTTATCTGTCGTTGAATATTTTGATTTAGAAGAAGGAGAAGTTCCTGAGGTGGACTCTGTTCCCCATAATATGCACGCAGAAGAATATTTAGATCATTCCAGAGAGGAAATAGAGCACACGCTTTTGCAAGTGGCGGACGAAACTGGATCAGAATGGCTGAAGGTAAAGGAAACATTTTGGAATGCCGGTGAAAACCGGATCATTGAGGTGCTCAGAACATCAGGGGATGAGGTTCTACACAATGAACTGATTATTCAAACCATAAAGCCCAACCCTGCGATGGGAGAGGACGTGGAGACAATCCGCTTCAACAGGGAAAAGCTCTGTAATACCTTGAATTTCCACTCAATTGACTGCATTTAGCCGCAATATTCCCGGCATTTTACAAAACTTTACACATAAAGCTGACGGCGCTTTGATCAGGTCGGCGCTTACCTGATTCGTCGGGTAGATCGCCCGTTAATTTTTCACTTTCATCGGAAAAGGACGTTCCGGCATTTTGTAAATCTGATGAGAGAGCCCTATGTCCTTTACTTCCTGGAAGACCATTTCCGCGCTGAAACAGTATCGTATTGCTAAATTCAAACAGCGCCGCCAAATTATGACGCGTCCGCTGTTGCAGCAGATGAAGAATATACAGGTAGGCGGCTGCACCGGCTTGTCATTCGCCTGGGTGCAGCGTCATCAACGTCAGCGCGGTGAAACCCCCGCTAATCGCATTACGTATCTGAACACGGACATCGCCTGGAAGAATACGGACTACTTCGCTGGTTACTTCAACAACACCAGGCATCATACCTATGCAGCCCGTATCGCTTCTGTTGCGCCCACATCTTTGGGAATGCGCCACGGCGGCGTGGTTATCGAAAAGAACTACGATACCTATGGCGCAGCGCTCCAGCACCTTAGCAACAACCCTGGCCATCACCTTGTCATGATGGTGTTGAGCGGTAAGGGTATTTCCACCAACCACGTTTGTGCGTTATATGTGGATGCAGACGGCATGAAGTTTTTCGACCCCAATTCTGGAGAGTACCGTTGCACGACAGGCAAGCGACTGGACTTCTTCAAGCAATTAACGGCTCAATACCATACTTATGTGTCTTCCTCTGGCGTCGCCATTGATATCACATTTAAAGAAGTGCAATTTCACCACGTGGGCTGATGGGAGCGGCGTAGCTACGCCGCTTAATTTACACGATATTGGATTTCTTCGGTGGTGACGGGATGTGTCCCGTCTGTAAAGGCGATCTCTGCTTTGGTGTGAAATTCGCCTTTGGACAGCTTCCAGTTATAGGTGGATTTATTGGTGGTGGCGACCAGCTCGCCATTGATGAACCACTTGACGCTTTGAATGTTATCCGCTGCTGTCAGAGCAAACTCGAAATATTCGGATTCATCTGGAATTCTCGGATCCATCGCCATCAGCAGGCCCTTGCTGGGTTTGCGAATCCTTACTTCGCCAGTATTTTTATGGGCGTCTCCTGGTAAGGTTCCGGGCAGAAACCATTCGTCCCGGGACTCACAACCGTTGTCGGCCAGCTCTCCTGTATTGATGCAGACAGATAACTTCTGCAGGTTATTGCTGAGGTAAAGCGGCTTTACTTCCCGGTTTTTATTCAGCTCATTGAATACGGAGCGCAGCACGTAAGCCGGCCCCATTGAGCCGGTGACTTTGCTCATCTCGGCGTAATCGAGATTGCCCATCCATACGCCCACGGTGTATTTGTCGTTGAAGCCAACGGACCACGCGTCCCGGTAGTCGCTGGACGTACCGGTTTTAACAGCGGTCTGATGGGGGAAGTTGAGGACGGAATCCCAGCCGAACTCTTTCTCTCTCGCGGCCGGGTCGGACATGATGTCGGCGATCAGGCTGGAAATATCTTCAGACAAAACGCGATGGCCACGGTAACCGCGCCCGCCTTCTATAAAAGACAGGGGTTTGAAATCCCCCATTCGAGCCAGTACGGAGTATGCCTGCACCAGCTCGTACAGCGTCATTTCCCCGTTGCCGAGAGCAAGTCCGTCGCCGTAGACGTTTGGGTGACCGGACAGGCTTTCGACGCCCAGGTCGTGCAGAAAGGTCAGAAACTCCCCAGGACCGACGTACTGTATGGCCAGGACGGCGGGGATGTTGAGAGAGTTGCCCAAGGCTTCCCGCAAAGAAATCGAGCCATAATAGCCGCGACTGTAGTTGTGGTAGGTGTGCATGCCCAGGCCGACGCTCTCCTGTAGAGGCGAGTCGTCCAGCATGGTGGCGGCGGTCCACCCCTTACGGATGGCGTTGGCGTATAACAGCGGCTTCAGCGTGGAGCCCGGTTGACGGGGCGTGGTGATGGCGTCGATGCGGTTGAAGGGCTTATCGTTGCGACCCGCATAGCCGACTACCCAAGACAGAATCTCATCGTTCTCATGGTCGACTACCAATACGGCGCCGTTATGCACCCGATGAGAGGCGAGATTATCCAGGCGATTGTCCAGGGTTTGCTGGATTTTGGTCTGCAGTTCCGTGTCGATGGTGGTATAGACCGCCCCATTTTCCAGATTCTGCGTATTCAGCCGGTTTTCCGCGAACCGGATGAAATGAGACAAATCATAGTGGATGTCTGTCTTCTGTAACTCCAGCGCCTGCGCAGTGATGAGGGCGCGTTCTTCCTCATCGAGATCCAGACGCCCCAGCAGATTGTCGATAGCGCGGTTCAGGTTGGCGAGCTGGCGTTGTGGATCGAGCCAGCGTGGGGACCTCACCAACACCGCCAGCGCCAGCATTTCCTTGTAGTTCAGCGTTGTGAGGTCACGTCCGAAATAGTACTCCGCGGCTTGTTCGACGCCTCTGCGGCGGGCGGAATAGGGAACCTGGTTCAGATAAAACTCAAGGATTTCTATCTTGGAAAATCGCGTCTCCAGGTTGGCGGCTTCAAACCCTTCAACCCAGCGCGACCAAGGCGTGCGCGGGCGGGGATGCAGCATGCGCACGACTTGTTCGCTAATGGTGCTGGCGCCGCGCACGACGCCGCCGGACATCAGGTTCTGGCGCGCCGCGTTGAGCCGCGCCAACCAGTCTGCGCCGCCGTGGGAGAAAAAGCGTTTGTCCTCCGACAGGATGAACGCCCGTCGCAGGAATTCAGGAATGTCGTGGTAGTCACTGACGTCATAGATATTCCACTCATTCTCATAAGTAATGTTCAAACGCTTGCCGCGTCGGTCCAGATAGGTGTTCTTGCTGGCGCTGGCGATGACGGTTGAGAGGTCTTCCGGCAGTGGTTTGATGGCGAAATAGGTAGCCCCGGCCAGAGCGGCGCAGGACAGGGTGACTGTCACTGCGACGCCGGCCGCCAGTTTTTTCCGGGCGCGCATCAGTTTTTTCAACATAGACGCGAACTACTCCCCCACGTTCAACGTGGCCGGCAGCCCTTTGCCATAGACGTCCGGATCATACATTTCCTCGGCATGTACAGGCATGACGCTGAAGTCGCCTTCCGCGATGGCTTGGGCCGTGTAGGAAAGGAAGTAGTTACCCGCCGGCAGATAATCCGCGTAGAAGCGGGCTGAGTCATGGCGCAGCTCTTTGTGATAGAAGCTCCAGAAATAGCGCCCGTAGTAGGACCAGTCCGAGAAGGTGTAGAACCAGGACCCTTCCGCGGCTTTGAACTTACCTTTATCCGCATCCACCTGTGACGCAGTGGCCAGATCGGCGTTCACGGGCTCCAGGCCTCCGGGGATAGGGTCATTCACCACGACGAAATGGCGCGCGGTGGGGATGGAGACAAAGAGGTCCACTTTCACCAGCTCGCCCCGCCGAATCTTCATGGGGCTCTTCAGCAGCTCAAACTTGCCGTTGCGTTCAACGGAATATTCCCGACGAATTTCGACGCCGGAGTTGATGCGCGCAGCGTTATCCTCTTTCAGGTCGTAAGCGATGCGGGCGGAGTAGTAGAGCCTGCCTTTCCCTTCTTTTTCAATAGTGAGGGTGGCGGCTTTGCCCGGATCGGCGGCGGTCAGTGGGCGACTGACTGTCGTCATGGGGTCTGATTTCTTGTTGAAGGATGCAGCGCCGAGGCGCTTGCCGTCGAAACTGACGGACACTTTTATGGCGGGATCTTCCTTCTCATAAATGGACGCGTAGCTGACCAGCGCATTCAGGCAGAACACGTTTTCCTGGGTATTTTCCCAGTGATCTCTGGCGCCGCGACTCTGGGTAATGCTTCTGACCAGTTTGAAGGGAAAATCGCCGATGGTTGCGCCCATACCCGCTTCCGTTTGCGCCGCCAGCAGGCTGCTCAGAATGGCGCAATTAGAGCGCAGCGGCGTCGCCAGGATATAGCTGTAGCTGTCGTCCCAAGGTTCGTTGAACTGGAACTTGCCGCCGCTTTGGCTGGCGTGACCCAGAATATCGTCCATGGATTTGCTCACGACACTTTGCGGAACATGCTCGGTGCGCACCGCCGCCTGCAGGAAGTGCGCTTTGCCGAACAGGTCCATTTCCGGCGTATGGCGCTCGTAGCGACTGACGTCGCTCTGGTCGATTTTGCCAGCTTCCGCCAACGCCGCCAGAGCCACTGCTCGCACAGATGAGGACATGCCTTTGCTGTAGAACGTGGGGAAGCTGTCCTGACGCAGCAAGGTCAACAGATACTCATGTAGCCGCTGCTCCACGCCAGCGGGGACTTCATGGCCGCTGGCGCGCATCCAGTTAAACGCCATGGCGGTGTAAGCGGACAAGTAGGGGCTGACATAAGCGTTGGACGCCACCCAGTAAGCCATGCCGCCATTCGGCGCTTGGAAGTTGGCGGCGACATTCATGGCGTTGTCGATATCCTTCTGAGCATCCGGCCACTGCGTATCTTCCGCCAGGTATTCCTTCAGCTCCAGGTAGGATCGGGCTACCGTGGCTTTGGTAAGCCGCTGCTCCCAACTCATGTACGGATAGTCTCTGATGTAAGAGAAAGCGCCGTCGAGATTGCCTATGACGGAAGGCGACAGTACCGCGCCAATATAGCCGACGTCTTCGAATATGCCTTCAGGAACCTGGACGTTTTCACTGACGCTGGTCGCTGTAGTGGTTCCATACGTCGCCGCCGTTTCCAGTGAACGGCGCTTGTTAACGATGGTTTTGTGCTCCAGCGCATCCGTATCCAGCCGGTCGCCGCCTTTGGCGATGAAAACCAGTTCGCCGCCGCCTTTGGTGTCAATCGGCAGCCAGACGTTTTCCCTTTTGTAGGGGCCGATTTTCAACTCGCGGGAGAAGGCGTGCTCGGCTCCCTCCGCGAGTGGGCCTTTGACGCGCACGTCCATTTTGATGGTGCGTTCTTTATCCGTCCGGTTCATCACGTTGAAGCCGGCTTTGAAGCGATCGCCCTCGATCACCTGATTAGGCATGACCGGACGAATCTCCGTTGGACGATTTACTTTGAAAGTGACGTCGCCCAAGCCCATGCGATCTTCCCGGGTTACCGCGAAGGCGAAGATGCGCCAACCGGTAAGGTTGTCCGGCACGTTGAACTCGATCTCAGCATTGCCGTTCGAGTCTGGTTCGATAGAAGGATTCCAGTAACTGACGAACTTGAATTCGTTACGCAGTTGCGCGGAGGCCGCGCCGCCGCCGCCAGGGTTGGCGCCTTTCTTCTCGAATTTCTGACGACCCACCAGTCGGCTGATCAGGTTGTAGTTATACACATCAGGTTGGTCAAGGCGATTAAATCCGGCATAGGGGTCGTAATAGTTGTCGCCGCTGCGGTTAAGCGCCAGAACAGACTCGTCGATAACCGCCACTGCGATTTCATAGCCCTCGGCGGGATCGCTTTTCTTGCGATTAATGTGGATCTTCGCCTTCACCTGCTCACGGGGTTTATATACTTCTTTATCGGTGGCGACGCGGATATCCAGCTCTTTGAGCGGGTCCACCACTTTGGCGCTGATATAGCCCATGCGATAGCTGGGTTTGCCCAGGTCCACATGTCCAGGACCCAGTGGCTTTTCGACCCGTGGCGACACCACGACGACGGACAGATAGAAACCAGGCAGATAGTCCGCCTTAACGGGCACTTCGATGACTGGCGTGCTGGAGTCCAGCGTTTGCACCCAGCTATCAAGAATGCCGTAACGCTCTACCGAAATCAGAGCTTTGGTGCCTGGGAAGGGGTTTTTGATCAGGTAACGGGCGGTATCGCCGATTTTGTACTTGGTCTGCTCGGGAACGATCTGCAAAGTGGCGTCGTTGCTCTGATCCCACACCACGGAGCCGCTGCCAGTCACCCAGCCATATAAGGTGGTGCTGTGATCCCGGTTTTCCGTGTCCTTGACGGTGGCGACGAACTGGTAATAGCCTGGCTTCTGCGGTTTGAATTCGCACGTCGAGGCGGTTTTATCGCTCTTCAGCTCGCACTGGGTTTCTTCCACCCACTCCATGATGTTTTGCGTCAGATAGGCGTTGCCGGGGCCTTTTACTCGTGACGCCTTGTATTCGCGATGGTTAATGGCGATGCGCACGGACTCGCCGGCGACCGGGGCGCCGCTTTGATCCACCACTAAGGTTTCCAGACGCGCAGGCTCGTCTTTTTTATACAGCCACTGAGTATTGCGCAGACCGACATAGCGGGTTCTACCGGCGTAATCCGCGGTAGTGGAGGAGGCTACGAACTTACCGCGCTCGTCCTTCACCGCCGCTTCCACCATCAGACGGCCATAGAACACGCCGCTATCTGGAAGGGTAAAAGCTTCCACGTACTGGCCGGCGTCATCCAGTTTACGACGAATATCGAGCAAGTTGTTTTCGCCGCCAGTGTCATTGTCGCCGCCAAATGTGAAGCCTTTGGCGACAGGGTTGTCGGTGGAGAACTCCTGCGGCGTCAGCTTGGCGGTCAAGCGCACTTCCGCTTCCGTGTAGGGGCCGCCAGAGTGCAGCGTGGCCAATGACGTGACTTGTACCGAGTCGTTGGCGCGGAACAGGGCGCCGTTCAATTCTGTCTTCACTTTGAAGGGCGAAGGCGTAAAGTCGCTCACCAGCACAGACATCGGCGACCAGGACGTTTCCTGCACCTCGCTGCCGGACGGGGCATTCAACGTCAGGTGGAACTCATGCCAGCCCACCGCGCCCTGCTCGGGAAGGGTGAACTCGCCATCGAAAGCGCCGTATTTATTCAGGCCGATGTTTTGGCGTTCGTAGACGATTTTGTTCTGCGGATCGAACACCTTCAGGGAGTAATTCGACGCATAGGGTTCAACCCAGTGCTTGTTGCTTTGCTCGCGCACATAAATTTTGAACTGAACCTTGTCGCCCAGTTTGTAAACGCCCTGAGCGGTGGTTCCCCAGGCATGGGCGTGACCGCCCTTGCGCTTCAGGCTAGGGTAAAGATCCCGGTCCCACACGGTGAAATTGCTGTTCAAAGGTACTATGGCGATGTCGCCGGCGTGTTCCACTTTGACGAAGAAACCTTCCCGTTCTGCGCTTCTGCCGCCGTAGATGCTTTCCAGTTGCGGGTCAATCTGCTCCAAACCAGGCATTGACGCCATACCGTTAGGGTCGGTTTTGGTGGTGATCTTCAGGTTACGCAAGCCGGGCAGGTTTTCATAGGAGCCGAACCACAGAGAGACGTTTGCATTCGCCACTGGTTCGCCTGTGCTGAACGAGGTCACCCAGGCCATGGAGTTGAAGTGGCCAAGTTTGAAGTGCACCTGATAGGGCGTGACTTCTGCGAAAATCTTGGGATCGTAATACCAATCCGGCGGCGTTGGGCTGGGAGTGAGCGAGCCGAACAGGGCGCCGCTGGCGTCGCCAAGAAGATCCCTGACGCCCATAGGGGTGGCGTAGGAGATATCCTCCGCAGGGGCCACTGGAATCACTTTTCTCTGGTTGAGTCCGGATTGGTTGGCCCCCAGTGAGTTATAGGCGATGTCAATTTTGCTCAGGTTAGTGACGTACAAAGGCACATCGCTTTCCACGCCTTTTTCCAATATGGCTACGTCGTGGGCGACTTCCAGTCTGGGCTCCCGGTGACCGGTGAAAAAGTTGAAGCTGACTTTGTTGTTCAGTTTGCGGCCGAATTCGTCGGTCAGGTTATTGATATTCAGATTGACGGCGTACTTTTGATCCGCCTTAAGTAGCTCCGGCAACCAGATCTGATAAAAACGTCCGTTACGATGGGGAGAGGTCAGGTGAGTCCAGTCCTGGGTATTTTCCCAGGGATCATAGTCTTTGCGTCCGCCGTTCAGAGGCGGATCAAAAGTCACCTGATCCCGCACCATGGAATTCGCCACCGGTGAAGTGAACAGCAGCGCCACTGAGCGCAGCGGGGCGCATTCGACAAAGTTCTCCGTGTCCTCACTCATTGAGTCCAGTTGCTCCATCCATATGTCCGTCGCTTCGCTCGCGCCTTTTGGGGTACAGCGAATGCCGACAAAACCGAAATTCGGATAGGTGTCGAATCGTTCCAGTATCCGGTTTTCCGCCCCCGGCTCAGAACCTTCGCTGGAAACCAGGCCAGGCTTGATCTGCAAGGTGATGTTCTGATCCAGCGGCAACTCTTTTTTCGGCTCGATGACCCAGACGGAACGGGCTTCGTCGCCATCTAATTGGGTAAGATGGTCGTTGACCTTGGGCTGCTCTTCGTCGTTGGCGATCGCCATCCACCAGGGTTGTTGGCGGGGAAGGTTATCTGGATAAGCGATGACGTTTACTGGCGGCTGGCCGGTGCTTTCTGCGCGCATGGTCAGGGCTTTTTCCACGGACGACTTGGTGACCGGCTGGTTGAACGTGATCTGAATCATCGGCGCGCCCGGCGACAGCCAGTTAACGAACCGTTCGTAGGTGACTTTGGGACGAGCGGTGGTGAAGCTATGCTCCACAGGCTGTTTCAGCTGTGCGCCAGTAACGGTTTTGATGCCGGGGCGCATGGTGATTTCGTAGTAGGTCGCCTGCTGCATTTTGTCTTCGTTGCGCAGTTGGCAGGCCAGCGCGCTGGTATTGAGCCAGCGCCATTCGCAATTGAGCGAAGGCGTGATAGTGACGGGAATATCTTTACTGTTCCGCTCCATACGGCCGATGGGGACGACAGGTCGATCAAACTGAAACACCACTTGTTGCGCGGCGGGCACATCTGCGCCGCTGGGAGTGATGCGCATGATGCGGAGTTCGCCGTCAGCAGGCTGGCTGGACGAGTCAAAAGCCAGCATCGCTGACAATTCCGCATTGCGCTGGCGATAACGACCAAGCAGGCAGGACTCGCCAGCGTCGCCATTTAATTCGCAATCCCGGTTGCGGTTTCTAAGCCACTCCCTTTGTTCGGACTTCAGCTTGTCTTTGGCGCTTTCGTCCAGGCTCTTCATGACATTGCCATACAGCTTGGCGAGCTTTGCGTCCTGTGCGGCCAGGGCCTCCGAGTTGCAGATAATATGCTCCACCTGTTGCGACGCTTTGGCGCAATCGAAGCTGGGTTGTCCGGCCCAGGTCAGGCCGCTGGCGCTAAAAGCGAGTAGAAATAGGAAACCGGATCTTGCGCTTGTCATGTCCTTGTAAAACCCCCGGAAGACGCGTGAGCGACAATGTTTGGTGTGTGCCGAGCCTCCCAGCCCTTCAGTCGTATTGAGGCGTAGACGATGTGAAAGCGTACTACGGATGAAGCGCCGGAATATTTGCTGCAGGCGTTAAATGACCCTATGAACTATTAACTTGGCGGACAAATAGCTTCCTTCTATATGTCTGCAACGACAGGGCCTGCACATGTCAGGCCTTGTCTCCCGCGGCTGGCCGCCGCGCAGGCGCATCCATGCGCCTGATTATTAACTGGCCAATATCATTGCCAAGTTAATAATGAGTATAACCTGCATTTCAAAATGAAAGGTGGCGCATTATGGCAGAAAAATAGCGAATAATGGCGGGGAAATTTGTTGTTTTTTTGCTTCAAATCCAGATGCTTATCTCTACTCCAGGGTAGCCGGGTCATACCAGCTGCAATGCTCGAAACCCGCCTCGCAGCAGACTTCCCCGCAGGCCAGTATGCGGCCGTCCGCAAAATAGAAAATGCCGCTGTAGTCGAAGCTGAATGGCGTGGAAGCGCCATTGATGCTCAGGCTCCCCGTTACGGAGCAGCCGGAGATGGAGTATTCATCGTGTATTTGGCGGTGGCTGACGAGTTCGCCTGTTCGCAGTATGTGTTGTAAATCGGTGGGGTTCACTGGCCCACATTGCAGGCCATTCAGGTCAGTGATCGCCGGCTTCAGGCGCAGGTTGGAGAAACGCAGATTGTCTTGCGTGCGCGTGAGGGCAGGATCGGCTGCGCAGGCCGTTAGCCCAAGCAACATGGCCGCTAACGCAGGAAGCTGGCGTGGAGACATAAAGACGCTCCTAAAAATCCGCTGGGTAAACAAACAGGCTGATGTGAATAATATTCACCAGGAAGTGCAGTAAAACCGACAGCCATATGTTATTGGTTTTATAGTAAATCCAGGCATAGCAATAGCCCGCTATGGTGATCAGCGCCATGCGTTGCAGGGCGCCGGGGCCGGTATGGAAATGGGCCAGACCGAATAGCGTTCCCGCCGCGAATACCCCCCATATCCCCACTCGTTTCAAGTTTGGCAGGCAGTGGACAAAGCTGCGCTGTATCAGTAACCGGAAGAAGGATTCTTCTGCGATGCAGGTTACGAAAAGATTGAAAAACGCAAACACCCAAACATAGTCGCCGGTCTTCATATCCAGATTAACGCCCAGTGCGACGCCAAATCCGAAAATAATCGCCAGGGAAGCAGCGATCAGTGGCCAGTATCGACGCAGATCCGCACCGGTTTGCCGCCAAGTGGAGAGATAAGGAAGAAAAAGGGCGATAAGCAACAGCCCGGCGAAGGCTTTATCCAGTTTGGCGCTCAATGTGAACGGCAAAGTGGCGGCGCCGAGATGGCTGGTGGGGATCACCGTCTGGTGAAAGAATCCTGGCGCCAGGTGCAGCGCTAACGCCAGGGATAACACTGTCGTCGCCAGCCAGGCGAGCAGTTTTCTCCAACCGGACAGCTTCGCCATGGCGCCCCCCGCAGCCCATAACGCCGCCAAGGGCAATAGCGCGATCCAGGCGGCGAGACTGAAATAAAACGCAGCGCCCAGCGACGCGGAGGCGGGAAGCATCCAGGAATAGGCGGGGATCTTTCTGGAGCGTTCCAGAACTAAAGCGATCAACGCGAGGGCGTAGAGGCTGAATACCCAAATGACTGCGGGCGTCAGGGTGAACGAAACCATGTCGGTGAAGATCTCCATCATAGGGCGGGGCGCGAAAAATGGAGGTTAACGGTTGTCAGAGTTTGATGCTATTTTTAATTCTGTAGGCAACTTAGATTCACCTTTCAATCGAGTAGTCCCCATGTCGCTACACGCCAGTTTGAACATCACTGATCAGCTGATGTCCCGGTACTCCCCGTTGAGCCAGCTATCCAAGAAATATCTGAATCAATTGATCAAGCGCAGTAAGGTCATGACGTTCGGTGGAGGGGAAGTCGTTTTCGATAAATCCGCCAAGCGCACTGACACTTATTATTTGCTCAAAGGCGCGCTGAAAATTAAAAAGAACATTCTTTCCTCCAGCACCATAGACAGCGCTGACCCGGATTGCCTGTTTCCGTTGAACGGCAAGATGCCGGAGGGGGTCACGGTGACTGCTCAGGAGCCGGGACATATGCTGGCGGTGGATGGTGTTTTTCTGGACCGCGCCCTGGCCTGGACGGAAGCGGAGGCAAAGCAGGATCAGGAAGACAAGGCGGCGAGAGAGCAACAAGAAGAAGCAGAAGCTGTGGAAGAAATCAGCGGAGATTTTGACGAAGCTTACTTCGACTGGATGGCCAGCCTGCTGGAGTTTCCGTTGTTCTTTAATCTGCCGCCCGCCAATGTGGAGAAAGTATTCGCCCGCTTTGAAAGGGTTGAGGTTAAGAAAGGCCAGGTCATTATCGAGGAGGGGGATGAGGGCGATTATTTCTACCTGCTCATCGACGGCAGCGCGCGGGTGCTCATTGGCGGCGATGAAAGCAAACCCATTCGCGTCAGTAAAGGCTCCTATTTCGGTGAAGAAGCTCTGGTGTCCGATACCGTCCGCTCCGCCACTATCATCATGAGCGAAGATGGCGTGCTGGCGCGCCTCGATAAGAAATCTTTCCAAAGCCTGCTGCATGATCCGCTGGTGAATTATGTGTCTCTGGCTGAATACCGGAAACGGGCGGCGGAAGATTCTAAGTCCACATTGTTGGATATCCGCTCCACCGAGGAGTTTGAACACTCCCCTTTGCCCAAGTGCCTGCATGTGCCTCTGGCGGACCTTCGCGACAAAATAGCCGGCCTGGATAAGTCCGCCATCTATTATCTGTCGCAGGAAGGCGGTCGTCGCAACGACGTCGCCGCGCACATCCTCTATCAAAATGGGATTCAGGCTTTTGTTATTCGGGACGAGTAACGCAAACAGGCTGGTTTCCCTCTCTGCGCTGGGGTAGATTGCCGGTTCCCTGAACCAATGCAGTCTATCCCATGAAAGTTGTACTCTCCCTGCTGCTGAGCGTGCTCTTTTACGCCGGCTCCGCCTTTGGCGCGACTTCCGACTTTGCGGATTTTGAAAAGGAAGTAACGCGTCTTTATCAGAAAGAGGTGGCGTCGCGGTTAGTACAACATCCGCAAAACGCTTGGACGGCGAGCGAGCTGGCGAACCTGTGCCGGTTGATTGCGCAAGTCTATCGCCTGAAAGGGCTGCACGTGGAAAACTCTGAACAGGATGGTTTGCTATGTCGCAACCGTCTGCGTGCGGATTTCCCCGATGAGCCTGCAACGCAGTTATATTTTCTGGAAGAACGGGATGCTCCTTTACGGCGCTTGAAGGCCCTTTCTCTTCTTGACGACGCCAAGGGTTGGTCGTTAGCGGATCAATATCGGCTTAATGTTCTGCTGGCGAATACCTACCTAATTGACCCCTCCCAACATCACGCAGCGACTGTTTACGCCATGTCGGCCTATGCATTGATCCCTGGTGTTCAGGCGACGTCGATTTTGGTCGACGCCAGTGTAAGGGGCGGGAATTTGGAAAGAGCCCAACAGCTGGCGAAGGGGATGTTGGCGCGGCCCTTCCAGGAACATGAGAAAGCCGACGCCATTAGTATTCTGACAAAAGCGCAACTCTATGAAGAAGCGCTCCAGTTAAGCCGTAGCGCGCATTCAGCAACTCTGAAGAGAGTGGATGCAATAACAAGAGCCCGTTTGGTTCAGTTTACCGGAGGAAACGAGGCTTACCGTGATCGCCTGACTTTGGAACTGGTGTTGGCTGCCCCTGAAAAACACACTGAGTTGGCGCGCCTGTGGTTCGAATATGAGCTTTCCCATGGCGACGAGAAAGAAGTGAGGAATGCCTATGCCGCACTTGTTGGAAGAACGCCTGAGAATGACCAGTTTCTAATTCAATGGTCACGCTTGGCGATCAGTTTCCCTGGTGCGGCTTTAAGCGCCATTGCCGATATGCCAAGTTTGTTTATCTATAACCTTGGATGGCTACTGCTGCTGTTCTGCTACCCTCTATGCATTCTGGCGCCCGTGCATTATTTGGGATTATGGCGGATGCGCAAGCTGGGCTCTTATGGTGAGCCGACGCGGGTTGACTGGGGATTGGGACGAGCTTGGTTAGCGCTGGGCCTTTTCAACGTTGCGGCCAATGTGTTGACGGAATATTGCTACCCGGGCTCTTTTAATGACCCGAGCATCGCACAGTATCCCACCGGTAATGGTACAAACTTATACCTGATCATAGTCCCTTTGATGTTCACCATTGTGATGCTGACGGCGGGTAAGCGGCTGAGGAGCGCGATTTTCAGCAGCTCTAGTAATCCTGTCATTGGTGTTGCTATGTCGATCATCCTGGGAGGCGTCTTTATATTTACTGCTCCCAGTTTGAGTCTGTCGGAGAAATCGCTGTCCAGTATTGCCAATCCCAGCCTCTATATTAAAGACGCCTATGAGTCCTACGGCATGCTGCTGTGTTTGTTTCTATTTGGCATGCTGGGACCGATATATGAAGAAGTATTGTGCCGTGGATTGTTGCTCAACTCCGTACAACGTCATGTCGGCTTTTGGGGCGCCAATGCCGTGCAGGCCGTCATCTTCATGTTGTTGCATACGAGCCCGGCGAATTACCCTTATTATTTGGCTTCGGGACTCGTCGCAGGATGGTTGTACCGTTATACGGGAGGCTTGTATGCGCCGATATTGATGCATATGACCATAAATATTACGGTGGTTATTTCTGTTGTATTGGCGATCCTTGGCCAGTAGAACACCGGCTAACCCCCACGTCGCTCCCGCCAGTCCCCCTTGTGGTTTAACAGGCAGCTTTTTAACTCTTGCGCGCCGGTGGTTTTCCATCGGCCTTTGCGTTCGATGATGTAGTAGGAGATTTTTGGTAAGTCCTGAATGGGAATGGCGGTCAGGGCGGAGGGGATGTTGCAGCAGCCGTTGACAATGCTGACGCCCACGCCCAGCTTCACGAAATGCAGCATCAGTTCCCACCCGCGCGCCTCTACGGATGGCGTCCAGTTGACGCCGTTGCTCATCAACGCCTGTTCCACCGCCATGCGTTGCGGCAGGCCTGGCGGCGGCAGGATCAGTTTTTCTCCGTTCAGGTCCTTAAGACTAAGGTGTCGTCGTTTCGCCAGACGGTGAGACGTCGGGACCGCCAATGTCTGTTCCACTTCCGTCAGCAAAGTCAGCTCCAGTCCTTCTGGCTTTGCGCTCAACGCAGCGACGCCGAGATGCGCTGAACCGTCTTCGACGGCGCTGATAGTCGCCGCTTTATCCGAGGTGATAAGGCGTAGTGGGTGCTCACTTATATTCTTGAAATCCTGAATCGCCATGCCCAGCAGGTACAGAAATGCGCCTTCACCCGCAGCGAGCACAACGGGCTGCGCGGAACCGCCGTGTCGTAGCTCTTCAAAAAAGGTGCTGGAGCGATCGCGCATTTCTCTGGCGAAGGTCTGCACTTTTTTACCTTCTTCCGTCAGCACCAGTTCCTTGCCGGACTTTCGATAGAGCGGCGTCTGCAATTGCTCGGACAACTTCTTTATTTTCACGTGCAGCGCAGGCTGAGAGATATGCAGGCGTTCAGCGGCGTGAGTGAAGTTCATGCACTCACTAAACACTAAAAAAGACTCAATCCAGTCGTTTTTCATAGTTCCATTTTATTCGGGGCGCTGCTCTCTGATGTGGTTGCTACAGGGCTCGCTAAGAGATTTCAACTATAACCTATTTTTATAGTCACTACATAAACAATAGTTCTGGTATAGAGTCCGCGCCGATATGATTTCCACATGAATACGAGAATAGAACATATACACAAATTAGGGGTCGATATCGGCCGAGTAATTATCTCTCCAGTGAAAGATGGGAAGTCCGACACGGCGTTTTTATCGGGAGGCATTGAACAGGCGCTGCAGACGCCGCCGGCGGAAGGGGCGATTGAAAGACTGTCTCGCCTGGTTGAGGTGTTTGAAGGGCGGGTCTGGCTGGTGTCCAAAGCGGGTAAGAACACTCAGCACAAAACGCGGCTGTGGCTGGCGCATCATCGGTTCTTTGAGCGGACCGGCATGGCAGCTCATCACTTGCGGTTTTGTTTTAAAAGGCACGAAAAAGCAGGGCATTGTGCTGAGTTGGGTCTGACCCATTTTGTCGATGATCGGCTGGATGTCTTGCGACATCTGCAAGGGCTGGCGCCGCACCTGTACTTGTTCGGCGAGCAGCTTAAATCACAACCGGCGCCCGATTGGGTTGAGCCTACGTTGAACTGGGACGAAACATTTACCGCGATCTGTCGGTCACTGGATTGAAAGAGCAAGAATAAGAGGAGTCATCACATGTTTACCGCATTGAATACTCCCGCGTTTCAGCGGGACTACGCACAGCTGGCAAAGGTAACGCTTAACCCGGAAAGGCATACGGCGGAGAATGCATTGACCCACTGTGAAATGGTGGCGTCTCGGGCGCTGCAACTGGCGGATTTGAATGGGTGCCTGGAGCAAGAGAAGCGAATTCTGGAGGCGCTGGCTAAAGTACATGACATCGGCAAGATCAACGGTTCCGCCAATCCGGAAGAGTCGCTTAAAAATTTATCGTTATACGGCGAGTTTGAGGAAAGCTTTGTTAATCTGGTGAAGTACCACGACATTAATTTGCCTTGGTATATCTCCAAAACCAAAGGACAACCGCCCAGCGACAAAGCCTGGAGGAAGATGGCCTCGAAAGTGGACGTACAATTATTGTGTATGTTCATGATCGCCGACCGCGTTGATTGCCCCGGCGGCTGGACGGCTAACAAGGCGCTGACGTGGTTTTTAGAGGAGGCCGCGGAGCGGGGATATTATGTGCCAGTGCTGACGCAGTAAGGCGGCGTCCGCCGCCAGTAATTCTCGCCCTGGTTCGGTCGCTCCGTGCCGGTCACAATGGTCAACGCGTTGTTGTCTGATAACAAAACAAACATTGAGCGCCAGGGAGCTTGGCCTGATATGAAACATTCCCGCATCACTGTTTTTGCTGAGCTGGCGTACGCCGCCGTTTGCTATCTGGCCGCTGTGGGGGCGATGTTTTATTTCATCGCCTTCATCAACGGACTGCCGGTTCCGAAGGCGGTCAACGACGGCCCTGCAATGGATATGCCGACTGCGCTTTGCCTCGACCTGGGTCTGATTGCCTTATTTGGGATTCAGCACAGTCTGATGGCGCGTCAATCCTTCAAACGGTGGCTGACGCGGCGCATTTCTCCTGCGATTGAACGAGCGACTTATTGCCTGGCAACTGCGTTGGTTTTTGCGGTGATCTTTTATTTCTGGGCGCCGCTGCCCGCCATCGTATGGTCGATAACCGGGGAAGCGGCGAGCGCGTTTTTCCTGACTCTGGCTTTCGCCGGATGGGGCGTGATGTTTCTCGCCACCTTCATGCTCGATCACTTTGAACTGTTTGGCTTGCGTCAGCCCTGGCGTAAATTCAGGCGACAATCGACGCCGCCCTCTGAATTTCGCGTCAGCCAGTTCTATCGCGTCGTGCGCCATCCGATCCAAAGCGGCATTCTGGTGGGCATGTGGTCCACCTCTGTCGCCACGGTGGGGCACTGTGTTTTCGCCGGCGGCATGACGCTCTATATCTTGATCGGGCTGTATTTTGAAGAACGGGATCTGGTGCGCGAATTCGGGCGGAGCTATCAGGATTACAGGCGGCGCGTCGGTATGTTGTTCCCCTTGCCGAAGCAGGAGAAAACCGACGCGCGCTGATAGAGGGCGTGTTCGCCAGCGAAAGGACTGTTAAGCCTGAAGTTCGGCGAACGCCTCGCGGGTCAGGTTGCGGCTGCGTCCTTCCTGCACCACTACATTGTCTTCGATGCGAATGCCGCCGTAAGGTTTTAAGCTGGCGATCAGGTCTAAATCACAACCATGACCGGCAATATTTTTCACCATGTTATCGAGCAACATGGGAATGAAATACAGCCCCGGCTCAATGGTGATCACCATGTCTTTTTCCAATGTGCGGGTCAGACGCAGGAAGGGCGCTGATTCGTCCGGTTTACGCAGGGTTCCGTTTTTATCCTGTTGATGGCCGCCTACGTCATGCACCTGCAGACCCAGTAAATGACCCAGACCGTGCGGGAAAAATACCTGCGGGATGCGTTTGTCCAGCTGCGCCTCGACGCCAAGTGAGCAAATACCCGTTTCTTGCAGAATGCTGGCGACGCCCGCCAGCGTGGCCTGATGCAATTCACTGAAGGCTTTGCCATGCACGGCTTGAGCGGCGATGGACAATTGCAGTGTGTTGACGCGTTCGATCAGCTCTGCAAACAGGCCTGTGTCTGCCGTGTAAGTGCGGGTGATGTCGCTGGCGTATCCGCCGTATGCGGCGCCGGCGTCGATTAATAACGTACGCATGGCGTCCGGCGTCAGAGGATTTTTCTTCTCGTAATGCAGCACCGCTGCGTTTGCATTCAGCGCCACGATGCCGGGGTAGGGCTCCTGGTTGGATAGCTGGCCGCTGGCGGCGAGAAAGTCGCGGTAGACGTCGCATTCACTTTTACCCGCCATGAAGGCGGCTTGAGCGGCTTTGTGTCCCGCTGCGCCCGTTTGATTGGCGCGCCATAAACAATCAATTTCGAACTCGGTTTTATAGGCGCGCTGGTAGTTCAGTCTGTGTAGCAGCGCTTCAGGATTGACGCTCAGATTCGGATTAAGCCCTGGCGCTTCGTTATATTCCGGTCCAATCCAGGCGGTCTTGCCGTCGATCTGCGGCAGCCATTCCTGTAAGGAAGAGACGGGCTCTATACGCCACTGGTCGCTCCAGTCCCCTTCTGGAACGGCGTGCACTACGTGCCAGAAGTCCTGCTTCGCCGGCCACAATAACCGCGGCGTTTCGCCACGCGGAAGGTGGATAAACACATCCGGCATCAGGTCGAACGGCGCCCACTGTTGCGCCATGGCGTAAGGATGAAAAGGGTGAGAATGGTCATCGCCAAAATAGTAAGTCAATCGGCCTGACGCCAGCACCACGCTGTCGAAATCCGTCTCAAGCAGAGCCTGATCAAAGCGTTTGCGCAGGATGGATAAATGGTTTTGATATGCCGAATCACTCATTGAAAAAGCCTCTGCCTGATCCCGAAAAGGAACAAGTCTACTCTTGTTGGCGCCGTGCATGAAAGTGGGGCGTACGACGGCTCCGGGTCGTTCTTCTGTATTGGAGCCCATCTGCCCATCACAGTATTAGTTAGAAGATTTCCGGCGTAACGCATACAATGCTGGGCGCAATCACGGATTGCGATGCAAAAGCACACCTCCTTTTCGATTTTTAGTATCCCGCCGTTAGTGCTGTTCGCCGGGAATGAAGCAGGCACGCTTAATTTTTATGTCTAAATTTTCTGTACCTATAAAACGTATACGTCAAATTGAGCCGCACCCGAATGCGGACGCCATTGAGTTCGCCGTGATCGACGGCTATCGCTCCATCGTCAAGAAAGGCGAGTTCCAAGCCGGGGACCTGATCGCCTATATCCCAGAGGCCTCGCTGCTGCCGCAGTGGCTATTGAAAAAATTGAATTTCTGGAACGCTGAGAAAGGCGTTGGACGTCTGAACGGCAAAGACGGCAACCGTATTACTGCGATCAAACTGCGTGGTGAACTGAGCCAGGGTGTTTGCTATCCCGTGCATATGGACGGCGACACCGCCGTAATTGAGCACAGCGACGGGGACTCCGAGCTGATGCGCTTGAGCCCGGTGGAAGAGGGCCAGTGCGTTGCAGAGCTGTTGGGCGTACAAAAATATGAGCCGCCGATTCCTACTTCCATGGCGGGTGACATTTTCAACGCCGGACAGCGCTTAACGGTCCATTTTGATGTGGAAAACTGGAAGTCCTATCCAGATATTCTGCAGGATGGCGAAGAAGTCGTGTTCACCGAAAAACTGCACGGCACATTCACTGGCGTCGCCATTCTGCCGGAAAAAGACGCTCGCCCAGAGGCGTTCGGCGTTAAGCGCAATGTGCTGATCTTTTCCAAAGGTCTGGGCGCCAAAGGCCTGGTGCTCGCCAATACCGACGGCAACAGCGCCAATGTCTACGTACGCGCCACTACCGGCATGGTGGCGGTGATCGACGCCTTGCTGGCGAGCGGTGAATTGCGGGTGGAGGATGAGCCCTTGTTTATCCTGGGGGAGACATTTGGCCCCGGCGTTCAGGATCTGGCGTACGGCAAGGAACTCGGCTTCCGCCTATTCGCCCTCGCCAGCGGCTATCGTGGCGCCCAACGCTACCACGACTTCGACGCACTACAGGCGATGGCGGAGCAACTCGGCGTACAAACCGCCCCCGTTCTCTACCGAGGCCCCTTCTCACAGGAAGTCATGAGAGAACACACTGATGGCGCCACAGAACTCGACGCTGATCACATCCGAGAAGGCATCGTCATCACCCCTACCCAGGAAAGGCGCGATCCGGAACTCGGCCGCGTGTGTTTGAAGTCCGTGAGCGCTGCGTACCTGTGCCGGAAGGGTGGGACGGAGTTTAGTTGATTTATTGAAGACGGTGCGAATTGAGCGCCGTACAGGCGGTGAGGCGGATCGGGAGACTGCCGCCTCCGCTCTGTTAAGCTTGAAAGTAAACGGAGTTAGGGGATGTATGTTGGCATTAAAGGATGTTTCCCTACCGCCCAACCTAAAAATTGTATCGCCTCTGAATCTGTCTTTTGCAGGCGCTGACCGTTCACAGCTAACTGAAGACCAGTCATTATGGGAGCGAACCGCTCCCTGAACTCAGGCGCTTGCTCCGACAAATGCGATTGCATCCAGGATAGGTGGTCATGATGCTCTTCAGGTGGCAGCTGTGTTAGGAAAAAAATCATTTGTCGCCACGCATAAGCGCTTTTTTTCATTATGTTCAGTCCAGCATGGCTACTATCCATTTTTAACTGCTGGCGTCTACATACCCACTTGAAGCAGTCTTTCACCATAAGTGAGAGATTTTCTCCCAACTTAGTCTTTAGCCCCAATGCCTGAAACAGTACCGCCAGGTTTTGCGTGGTTAAGATCTGTTGTTGCTCGATAACGACGGCGTTGCTGGCTACACTCCAACCCTTCCCAGGAGCGCCAGCGCGTTTTGAACATAGGTTGGAAAAGTTTTTAGCAGTCATTCTTCTGCCGCCAAACAACGTTTTCTTAAGAAAAGATGAGTAGTCCACGTTGTAGTACCTTGCATATAGTGTGTCCTGAAGCAGCTCGGCGGCGTATTCACAGGCATTCGCATACTTCTGAGTGAACTCGCCCATAAAAATATCGGCGGCTATTTCATCGACAATAGGAACTTTGAGCTTTGCCTGGTCAGCCAAGCTTCTAATTTCCTGAAGCAACTTATTTGGAAGAATAGAATAAGGAAAGTTTACAAGGGCCAAGATCACTATATCCGACAGAATAGTTATCGCTAACTCTTGGTTTCTTGGTTTGGTATTACGGTACTTCTCTACATTTGAAATCCACGGAAGCTCAGTCACCTGGACTTGGTTTTGTAAGTTAATGAGCAGCAAAGAGCGGCGTTGCCGAAAAGCCTGATAAATACTTGAGTAAATATTCTTCAGCCCAGAATCGTCAAAGCAGGAAGCTCTTATATTTGCAGACAATTGCGGTAATACGTTAGCGATAGTATCCGCAGAGGTGATATAGCCTTGCTGTATAAGCTGGTAGATAGTGGCGATTTGGGTGCGTTCCACTTTCTTGGCTAAATATCGGGGGATCAATGATCCAGCAGGAGCGTTGTGCGTCGATTCATCTGAAGCGATGGGGGCAATGGCGCGACTGACACATTCAAGTCCTTTATCCTGGGGAAGAGGTAGTAATCGCTGTACCAGGATTTTTGCAATTTCATGGTATTTTTCTGGTCTACACTGCTGAGACTGCCTGAGTCGTGACACAAGTTGCTTTCCCTCTCCAGGCGCGCCTCGTTTGGCGATATAGCGCGCCAAGTGTAAACGAATATATCCGCGATCCCGTTCATGCAGTGTTGTTGGGCTATCAATACATTGTCTAAGAAAAGCCAGCATTCGCGCATGGGCTGAACCGGCTTTCAATCTTCGACTGCCTAAAATATGTTGCGAAGCCATTTGTTCATGGCGCCCGGATAATGATGTGGCGCGTTCAGTCCAGCCCGCAGGAAATCTCTTACCAGGAAACCCACCTTTTAGGTCATAGTGGCCGAGGTGGTCTCGTACTGGCTTTCCTGCATCATCCACCCTGACTGAAGGCAATTCACCTTCCACGGTTTCAATGAGCAGTCCGACGAGTTGGTCATATAAAGGAATCCAAATTCGGATTGCTTCTTCTTGTGCGGTGATGCGCTTATTTGCTTCGACTTTATTAAGCTTTTCTATGGCTGATCTGACAGGTTGTAGAAATACAAATCCATTACTTGCAGTAAACTGACCGGAAAGAGTGGGATAGAACTTTAGTTCGGAGAAAAAAGGAAGTATTTCTGCAAGAATCGATTTAGCGCCAGACACATCTCCGTGTTCAAGCAGCCAAGCAACAATTGCCAGGGCTCCTTCCTCTGGAACGCTGATGGAAAACTTGCCTTCAGAGATATGTTGATTTAGGAGCTTTACGCCCTCTTCGCTTAAAAAGTAACTGTTCAGGGCAGCCCGTGTTTCTGTATTTATTGGAAGCGTTAGCCTTTTCGCAAAGGCGATCTCGTTCTCCGTTAACGGCGCTCCGGCTAAGAAATTCCCAGTCGCAAATCCGCCAGTCGCGACTTCCAATGTCACCCATGCAGGCGTATTGGAGACGGGAGTGCGAGAACCTATACTCAACTCGCCAGAATACATGCTCGCGAGAATTTTCTCCCATCGCGCCACTTTCTGCCCTGAGCTTTGGGACGGATTGCTAAGATTATTTTGCAGCGCCTTTGATAGCTGAAATTCAGGGTAAGTAGCATCAATGGTGATTGTGTCTTTTTCAGGCTTTTTATTACTTGGCATATCCAGTCTTATGGATGGGTCCGGGGGCTGGATTTGCACCAGCGCCCTCTCGGAAATCAGCCGAGCGCTCTCCATACTGAGCTACCCCGGAACAGTTCTTCATTGCGTCCGTGTCATTGAGGCTAGAGTATAACGATTACTTCTATTCTTTTTATAGCGCGCAATCAACTCATTACCAATCTGGTAAAGGTAGAGCCCCAGCATTGAGAGAAGTGGCCAGCGGCCGTAAGGCCTGAATTTAGAATTTCATTAAGCAATAACCCGCCTTACATTTCCCTCCATCCTTGGTTACTCTGATTTTTCTCTGGCTTTACGCCGCACTTTCCGGGCGCCATGCTTGCGCTGATCGCTCTTCGCTGCTTTGCACACTGCTAACCCTGTTGTTTGATCCGATGGATGTGGATTGTTTCTATGCTGAGTTTGTTTGAAAAGTTTATTAAGCCTTTTCCTCCTGATGAGCCGGAGCAGCCGCCTGTCGGGTTGTTCGCATTTTGCCGTTATTACACGCGGGGGATGGAGGTTCCGTTATTCCTGATGTCGCTGACGTCTGCGTTTCTGGCGTTATTGGAAGTCTCATTGTTTGGTTTTATGGGGCAGCTGGTGGATTGGCTGGTGGACAAGAATCCTGAGACGTTGTTTCAGGAGGAGGGCGGTCGCTTGCTGATTATGACGCTGGTGGTGTTGGTTGGCCTGCCTGTCGGGGTTTTATTCAGGGCGTTGTTGATTCATCAGACATTGCTGGCGAATTATCCCATGCAGATCCGCTGGAAAGCGCATCGCTATCTGCTGAAACAGAGCGTGTCTTTCTATCAGAACGACTTCGCTGGCCGCATCGCCACCAAGGTACTGCAAACCTCTCTGGCGGTGCGGGAAACTGTGATGAAGCTGCTGGATATCATGGTGTATGTGCTGGTGTATTTCAGCACCATGCTGGTGATGATCGGCAACGCGGATACGCGCTTGTTGATTCCCATGATGGTTTGGTTGGGCGCTTATGTGTGCCTGCAGATGTATTTTGTGCCCAAGCTCAAGCGCAACTCGATGAAAAATGCGGATGCTCGCGCTGCGATGACGGGCCGCATCGTCGATAGCTACACCAATATCACTACGGTAAAACTGTTCTCCCATACCCAGCGGGAAGCGGATTACGCACAGGAAAGCATGCAGGGGTTTCTAAAGACGGCCAGGCGGCAGATGCGTCTGGTGACCGGCGTCAACGTCAGTGTGCATACCCTGAATTATCTGCTGACGTTTGTCATTACGGCGCTGGCGATCTGGCTGTGGACACAGAGCGCTATCACGGTGGGCGCGATCGCTGTCGCCGTGAGTCTGACTTTACGGCTGAACGGCATGGCGCAGTGGATCATGTGGGAAGTCAGCGCGTTGTTTGAAAATATCGGCACCGTGGCGGATGGCATCAATACCTTGTCCAAACCGCAGGAAGTGACGGACCGACCCGATGCGCGTCGACTGCAGGCGACTAAGGGGCATATCAGGTTCGATAAAATCGGCTTTCACTATGGCAAAGGCGAGGGCGTCATCGAACAACTAACCCTGGATATCAAGCCCGGCGAGAAAGTCGGCCTGGTGGGGCGTTCCGGCGCGGGTAAATCCACCCTGGTGAATCTGCTGCTGCGCTTTTACGACCTGGAGCAGGGACGCATTCTCATTGATGGCCAGGATATCAGTGAAGTCAGCCAGGAGAGCCTGCGTGAGCATATCGGTATGGTGACCCAGGACACATCGCTGCTGCATCGCTCCGTACGCGACAACATCCTTTACGGTCGCCCCGACGCCACGGAAGACGAGATGATCGCCGCCGCAAAAAAGGCGGAGGCGCATGATTTTATTCAGACTTTGTCTGATCCACAGGGAAGGAGAGGCTACGACGCCCAGGTCGGCGAGCGCGGAGTGAAACTCTCAGGCGGACAGCGTCAACGTATCGCCATCGCCCGCGTTCTGTTGAAAGATGCGCCGATCCTGATTCTGGATGAGGCCACTTCCGCGCTGGATTCCGAAGCGGAAGCAGCGATTCAGCGCAGCCTGTATGAACTGATGGAAGGTAAAACCGTTATCGCCATCGCGCATCGTCTCTCCACAATAGCCGCTATGGATCGCCTGATCGTGCTTGATGACGGCGCTATTATCGAACAGGGCTCACACCAGGATTTGATCAATAGCGGCGGTATCTACGCCCAGTTATGGGCGCATCAGACCGGCGGGTTTCTGGGAATGGAAGAGGATGAGCTGGTTACCTAGCCTGGCGGGAATTGAACAGCCCTGTCCAACAATGGAAGTCCTTGGATTAGCAGCTCGCTGGTCATATAACCTGTACTGACGCGCTCAACAGTCGCCAGACCAAAAAAGTGCGCGAAGCGGAACAACGCCCGATTACTGTATGCGCTTCTCAAAGTGTGGTCTCTATGGTTCGGTCCCAGCATCGGGTTATTTGGTAATTCTTTCAGGGCGTCGGGGTAGGCTTTTATGAAGCGGTCTTCATAAAATGTACTCCCCCTTTTTTCATTGGAGTACTTCTTAAGTAAGTACAGGGTAAAAACAAATGACCGCTGGATGATATAAAACTCTGGATAGCCGTCTACGTACGCCCAGTTAGACTTCTCGGTATAGGCTCTGAGCAACTCGTGATAAATCTTCCCCTTGTTGTTCCGGCCCAACCAGTCCCGGCACTTCCGGCTCAGTATCAACTTGCCTTTATATTTGCGAATCAGGCCCGCCAGCTCGGCGATCAGTTTCGTAAGATGCAGCTCAAAAAATTGCTCTTCCTGGTTGATGGCCCCGTACTTCGTGTTCTCCAGATAAAGCTCCTCGCCCCAATAAGCCAGCGCTGTTTCCTGGCATAGTTTGCGAGGTAAGTTGCCTTTAGCGGTAGGCTTTATTCCTTGTTCCCCTATCTGCTCCGCCAGCAACAGGAATAGCTTGATGATCGGCGCGTCGATGTCGGCGTCAGGGATTTCCGGAAAGCGGACGATTTCAGGCGAATCGTAGGGGTGGTACAGCAGGTCGTACATCTGCACCGCGGACAGGCCTGCGAAGTCCTCTAAAGGTTGTGAATTCCTTGCATGCATGGCTCGTTCCACATGCCTTTGCAATTCCTCCGGGGATTGAAACGGCGGCAGATCTTTTAACCCGAGTAACTCCGCGAAGGGATTCTGACTTTTTTCTTTCATTCCTGGCTCATTATGATGTGTTGAGACAACGGTTTTACCGCTTCCGCAGCGGATGGGATCATTTCTACCAAGTGATACAGACATATGACTAAACTGTAAAGTTGGTAGATTTTCTGGCGACAGCCTATCAAGAGTCAAGGGACCGTCTCGGCCCCTTGGTTCGTATTTTCAGACAGATTGGCTGATTAAGTGGGCATAACCTACTCCACCACGTACTCCACCCAATGCGCTTCGCTCGGCAATGGAATTTCCCAGCGATACAGCAGACGGTCGATCACTTTGTCGGTGACTGTGCTATCCCGTTTGCGATTGCGGGCGCGCAGGGTTTTCTCTGCAGCCTCCAGATAGACGATGCGGATTTTCGCATGGTAGGCGTACAACAGGTCCAGAGCATTACTGCGCATTTCCTGGGACAGGTGCGTGGCGTTCCACACAAAGGGCTGCTTGCGCCGTAAATGCTCTTTGGCCATATCAATGGCGTGATGAGCCACCTTGCCTTCATTCTGGCCGTATTTGAGTCCCATCTCCTCGCGGGCGTCGTCGTAGGAGACGGTGGGCCAGTCAGGTCGATGCCGGCTCGCCCAGGTATTCTTACCTGAGGCGGGAAGTCCGCATAACAACACCACCTCGGAGCCTTCCGGTTGCTGGTAGCCATAATCCGCCGCTGTGGCGCCGTCGGAGCGAAAGTATTGCTGCCGCACCACTTCGTCGGGAAAGACGCGGGGTTGCTCCCAGCAGGACTCTTGAAGCGCCAGCTCACGGAACAGCGCGATGTCTGCGATGCTGTCCGTTTTTTTCTCATAGGTTCTGCCGCTCATATCCGCCAGCGCCACCGCATAAAGCTCCTGCAGGCTCACCTCCCAGGACATGCGATGCGCCAGAAACTCGGGACGTCGTTGCGCCCGGTCATCGAAGATGAAAAACGGAACCTGATGCTGGGCGATAATGCGACAAATGCGTTCCCGCAAGGCAAAAGGAACGCCGGCGCGCCACAACAGTATCCGGGCGTCCACCGCACCGCGTCGGGAGTGTCGGGGACTGCCGACGCCGCCGTCGGGGCGCACGATAGTGGTGGCCGGTTTGGCGATGTCATGCAACAGGGCGGCGTAGAACAGCACAAAGCGCTGCTCCGCATCCGCCTGTTGATAAGTCTCCCCCGCCAACAGCTCGTTCACCACCATTTTGGTGTGCGTCCATACGTCCCCTTCCGCATGGTAATACGGGTCCTGAGGCGTGGTCGCGAGGGGCTGCAGATCAGGCAGACCTTCCCACAGTGCGCGCCAGTCCGGCTCGGCGCCATCGGCGGGCATCCAGTTTTGGAGTTGCTGATAGCTGATCATGAGCATGTCTCCGCTGTGGCGCCCGGCTCCTGAGAATCCGGCTCAGAATGGCCGAGATCCTCCCATTTCAAGGTTAGTTGCGGAGCGTACATATCCACCCCCTGCGCTAGCTGGTTGGGGAAAATCGGCCGGTTCAGATGGTGGCTGCCGCTGTCCAGAATGGCCTGAATGAAATCATGGCGCACCCATTTTAATCGGCCGACAGTACGACCGTTTTCTTCGATCTTGATATACAGGCCTTCAGACAAATCCGAGTCGTCGGTCTGCCGTTTAACCAGATCAAAATCCAGCGCTTCCTGATGGGCGACCTGCTCCAGGCTGTTGCGCCATTGTGTGGTTTTCGCCAGTGATGGGCGCACCAGTTTTTGCAGTTCCGCCAAGCGCCTGGGCGCCAGGCCAGCATATAAAACCGGTACGGAAAGCACCGGTGAATCCTTTAACATGCGTCGACGCGCCGACGTGGAGAGAAATTCGCCCGTTTCGGTGTCGAGAATATCGAACTCGGTGAATAGATGCGGCAAGCGGTCATAAAACACCGTGTGCTTCGACGCCATCCATTCCCCGTACAGGGTGTAACGGGTTCCCAGAATTTCGAACAAACGCTCCTGATGCACTGTGGCCCAGGACTTAAACTGCGCGAATTGCGACTCGCGCCCGCCGCCGGTCAGCACATGCCCGCGACTTTGCAGACGCAGTGCGCCAGATGCGTCGAAACTGACGCCGGCATTGGCGCCGTCGAGTTTTTCTTCGATGACCAGATAACGCCCGCTCAGTTGCGAATAGGGAACCTGATCCGACGCGCTGTCCCCCGGTTGCAGCCGTGACCCTTGCAGGTGGGGCGTACGGGGATATTTGCGGATAAACATACCGCCTCCTCAAAAACAAAATCCGTATTGATTCCTCTACAGGAAAATGTCCTGCGGAGATTCAAAAGAGTCAGCTTGCTATGCGCTGAAGACGAGGCGAAACAATAGCGTCGTCAGTTAAGACGCCGTAGCAAAAGCTGATGTTGAGGGTGCGATCGCCATTACATGACCGTATCCGATGTGAACTGGGTAAATCTGAAGTGGAAAACGCAAAAGTTTAGCGGCGTTGGAACCAAGGTTCCAGTAGGAATTGACGTATGTGTCCGATATTAAGCCGGAAGCAATGCGTTTTCCAAAAGTACCTGGCTGATAAAGGCTGTGACTTCCTGTTCGCTGCTGCGGATGAAAAAGTGGTCCCCAGGGAACGTGCGCAATTGAAACCGACCGCTGGTGTAATCTTCCCACTCGTGCATGCGCGTGGATGCGTCGATGGGGTCGTCCTGCCCGCTTAGAGCGGTGATGGGAACCCTTAGTGTCTGCGACTTATCGCCGCTCCAGCATTCTGAAAGTTTGAAATCCGCACGCAGCATGGGCTCCAGCAACGCCATCAGTTGCTGGTCCTGTAGCGCAGCCTCCGGGGCGCCGTTCATTTGGCGGATTCTTTCGATCAGCCCTTTCATTGGCAGCTGGTGTATGAACGGCTGGCGACTGTTCAGATGAGGACAACGACAGCCGGAAATAAACATATGTTCCGGCAAGGGCCCGCCATAGGATTGCAGACGCCGGGTCAACTCGAAGATAACGCGGCCGCCGAAGCTGTGCCCGAAGAAAGCGAAAGGCTGATTCAGGTAGGGGACGATCGCTTGTAGCACGGCCTCCACCAATGGCGGCCATTCGCTGAAAGGCGCTTCACTGATGCGGTTTTCTCGGCCGGGCAGACGCACTACGACGACATCAATGTCGTCTGGGAAGCGTTTTACCCAGCTTCGAAATGCATTGGGACTGCCGCCGGCGTAGGGAAAGCAAAACAGTCTGATTGCTTTGCCTGACTGAGGCGAGGGCATGAACCAGCGATCCTGCGCGCGATGGGGCATTCTAAACTCCTTGTCTATGCATTGGACGTTATGTCTGCGGTTCTTTCGCCGGTTGCGCCGCGTGCAACTGTTCAGCTATGGAGGCGATGTCCTCGCGCATGTGCAACTTCTCCAGCCAGTCCTGTCGAATACCGTTAACGCCGTAGTAGGCGCCTGCGAACTGGCCAACGATGGCGGCGGTGGTGTCGGCGTCATCGCCAAGGTTTGACGCCTTCAGCACAGCGTCCTGAAAGTTATTGGTATGGGCGAAACACCATAAGGCGGCTTCCAGTGCGTCGATGACGTATCCTGTGCCGCGAATGTCGTCGTAGCTTTTGTTGAGATACTCGCCCATAGAGAGCTGGGCGACTTTGTCTGTATAGGGCACATACATGGGGTCCTCAAGCACATCCTCTTTGGCGTCGCCAGTCAGCAACTGATGCAGGATGACGCCCATCAAGCGGCAGGCGTCCACGCATTCGTCGGCTCCGTGAGTGGTGCGCGAGCTTTCGCCGCAGAATTGCACGACCTGCTCGATACGAGGGCTGTAATACATGGCGACCGGCGCCAGACGCATGATGGAGCCGTTGCCGGCGCTATGCGCGTCCAGTGAGCCGGAGTAGGGCTCGCCGCTGTCCAGAAAGCGCTGGAGAGCGCCGCGCACCGTATTGCCGATATCAAAGCAGTTTCCGGTGCTACTGAAATAGCCCCACTGCCACCAGTTGCAATAGCGGGTCATTTGATCCGCCGCGTCAAAGCCCTGTTTGGTCAGCAGGGACTCGGCGAGACATAACGCCATGGAGGTGTCGTCAGTCCATTGCCCGGGCTGTAATCCGAATGGGCCGCCGCCGACCATATCGTCGATAGGCTCGAAAGAGCCGCGCGGGCGAAACTCCAACGTAGTGCCCACGGCGTCGCCCACCGCAAGGCCCAGCAGGCAGCCCTGGTATTTATCGAGGTTGTTTCTATCTGGTGGTCCAGTCATGTACTTTTACCCTATTCAACCGGGGCGAATAACTTACGCAGTTCTTCTTCATCGAAGGTGAACTTTTCAGACTTGTCTGCAAGCAGGTTATCCGCCAGCGCTTGTTTCTGCATTTGTAATTCGACGATTTTTTCTTCCACGGTTCCTTCTGTGATCAACTTGTAAACGAACACAGGCTTATCCTGGCCGATGCGGTAGGCGCGGTCGGTCGCCTGGTTTTCAACGGCGGGATTCCACCAGGGGTCATAGTGGATGACGGTATCCGCTGCGGTTAGATTTAAACCCACGCCGCCTGCTTTAAGGCTAATCAGAAACAAAGAAACCTCTCCGCTTTGAAACCGGCTGACAGGCGTATCTCTGTCTTTTGTCGCGCCTGTCAGTTTTACATACTCGATACCAGCTTTATCTAGCTGCGCTTCGATCAATCCAAGCATAGAAGTGAACTGGGAAAACAACAGTATTTTGCGGCCTTCCTCAAGCAGGCTGGGCAACATGGACATCAGCGTATCCAGCTTGGCGCTGCTTTTCACTTTACGCGCACTGTCCAATTTAAGCAGCGATGGATCGCAACAAACCTGGCGCAGCTTCAGTAATGCGTCCAGAATTTCTATATGAGAACGCTTAACGCCTTTTTTCGCGATAGCGTCACGAATCTTCTTGTCCATGGCGACGCGAATACTTTCATAAAGATCCCGCTGCTTTCCTTCCAACAAAACAGTACGTTGTATTTCTGTTTTCTCCGGCAGCTCCTTCGCGACCTCCTGTTTGGTGCGGCGCAGCATAAACGGCTTGATGCGTTTTGATAACAAGCGTTGACGTTCAAGATCGCCCTTCTTTTCGATAGGCGTGCGGAACAGGGTTTTGAACTTTCTATCGTCCCCGAGCAGGCCCGGCGTAAGGAAATTAAACAACGACCACAGCTCGCCCAGATGATTTTCCATGGGCGTTCCAGTCAGACACAGCCGATGTCGGGCCTCAAGTCTGTGCACTAGCTGGGTGGCCTGCGCTTTTGGATTCTTGATGGTTTGGGCTTCATCCAAAATAAGATAATGGTAGTTCTGCTGCAGCAGATATTCACTGTCTCGCGGCAGTAGCGGATAGGTCGTCAAAACCAGGTCGTTGTCAGCTATTCGTTCGAAACGCTCAGTGCGATGGGGGCCGTGCAGAACAAGTACTTTTAGTTCTGGCGCGAACTTTTCCGCTTCCTTACGCCAGTTGCTCATTAAGCTGGTGGGCGCGACGATCAGACAGGGCCGATCCATTCGGCCCTGGGCTTTTTCCACGGAGAGCAGGGCGAGGGTCTGGATGGTTTTCCCCAACCCCATGTCGTCAGCCAGGATGCCGCCCATTTCGATTTCTCTAAGGAAGCCAAGCCAGTTCAGCCCCTCTTGTTGGTAGTCTCTTAGGGTGGCGTTGAACCAGTCGGGGGGGAAGACATGGCTCATTTGTTCCTGCTGCTTCAGTCGATCAATCAAGCGCGTCAGTTTATCCGCGCCCAGCCAGCGCAGGCCGACTGAAGCCATGGCTTCGTTGAGCGCCAGAAGCTGGCCAACCTGTCCTCGTTCCAGGCGGAATTTATCGTTCACCAGAGGATCATGGTCGTACAGCTCAATGAGACTGCCTAACAGGTTTCTGACTCTCTCGACATCCAGCTTGATCCACCGGGCAGGGGCGACCTGGAGCAGAACATCGCTATCTCCAGGATAATCGGCCAGTGTCTGAAGCTCCCACTCCTCCGGCGCGTCTTTAATCAGGTTGTACAGAACAGGTAGCAGGTTAATGTGCTCGCCGTCGACTTCCACGCCGAGGTCGAAATCGAACCAGTCGCTGTTGCTCTCATCGAGATTGGAGTACCAGGAGAGCTCTTCAACCTCTGTATTGAGGTACTGAAAGGGAAAGTCTTCCTCAATGGTAATCCTCCATCCCTGTGTCTCTAAGAGGGGGATGCCGTGCTGGGCGAACCCGTGCCACTCCCCGACGCTTGTAAAGCTCAGGTCCATTTGATGCGCCTCATCGACGAGCGGATAGGTTTCGATAATATTGAGCGGGCGCATATCCAGAGTCATTAGTTTGCGCAGGGCTATCTCTTCAACAAGAAAATCCCGGGGAATGATGAGATGGGTATTGTCTTTGACTGTTGTCACTTGCTGAATATCGGAGTCATAAGATACGCGGATATCGCGATAGGAAAACTCCAGCCTGGCGTAGGGAATATCGGCTTGACTCGTTCTATGTGAAAAATAGCCAGCTTGAGCAGGGCTTGCCGCCCCAAGGGTGAGATGAACCTGCGGCTTGACTTTGCTGTCCTTCTCGACGGCGATCTCTTTGGGTTTGGGAAGTCGTGCGCCGGGGAGTCGTTGCTCCAGAAGCGAACGTACTTTTTCCGCCTGCACGGGGGATAACCTGGGCGCGCGATTAAGCGTCATCAGCATGGACGGCGGCAGCTCACTACGTAGCTGGCCACATTCTCCGGTGTGGGTATTGATATAGTAGATCGGATCAGTGGCGACCATTATCAGATGTGATGGGACCATTTCCAGTGTTTGTCCGCCCTCCATGTCCACTCGCCACTCAAACTCCCCTTGCGCTGGCGCGCCTTTGAATAACTTTGGTCCTTGTGGGGTTTCCCAGTACGCGCGTTCCGTCGCCAGTATGCGCTGAAGGGCGTCAGCTCCGCTTTCTTCCGTTAACGGCAGGTCAGAGCCCCATTGCGACCATAACAGGCGTTTGAAGATCGCCAGGTCAGCTTTGGTCAGGAAGGCGGCTGGCTTACTCTGGTTAAAGGCCGCGCTGATATTGTAACGCTGGGTTTTTGTGGAGTATGCGCCAGACTTTAGAGTGCGCGTCTGGATAACGTTGACGCAGACATTGCCGTTCATTTGGTTGTGCTTCAGTAAATAGAGCACACTAATCTGATTAGCGCTATCGGGAGTCGCTTCCTCTGTTGCGGTGTCGACCAACTGGTCAAGCCAGCGCCTGACGTCAAGGTTCAGCGTTACATCTGGGTGGCGAGACGAGTTATGGCCAGACCAAGTATCTTTTTGCGCTGGAATCTGGCTTTTTTCATTCACGGCGAGCAGTGTGGCTGCAACGTGTTTACAGTTATAACCAATAGGGCATGAGCATTCCCCTTCTATTCTCAGGCCATAGGCGTCATTTTCAAGTGTTACCAAGACCTGGTAAACACTGTTACCAGAACCCCGCACTGTTGCTGTGGCGTGATCCTCGCCATATTCCACCAGAGTGACGCGCCGTTGCTTAAAATATTTTACGCCCCGCTCAAAATAAGTGCTCCCAAGCTCTTTGACTATCAGGCTTTCCTTTACCAACATGCGAACTCACTACCTTTATCAAACACTGATATGAAATAACGGGCCTGCAAGAACGCCCGTAGTCGATTCGCATGATAGGTTTTTTATCTATTCGTCTCTATAAGTTGCGATAACTTCAATACTGCCAATAATATGATCATTGAACTCTTCCAATTGCTCCGCTGGAATCCAATATTCCGCGTGTTCTTTACCGCCGACGACTTTGACGTCGAACTGGCTCAGGTATTCCGCATCCACGTCGAAACGAGTGACGTAACCCACGCCGGAGTCTTTGACGTTCCAGTCCCGGGCGATTTGACGGGCGTAGTCTTCGTTACAGACCGGGTAGAAAATGGGCTGCTCCGGCAGACGCGGGGGCCAGCGTTTGAAACCGCTGGCTTCCACCAGCGCCAGCTCATTCGGGCCTGTGGGTCTAAATAAAGTGACCGTTTTCATATTTGCTCTTACCTTGTCGAATTGCGTCGCGCACTTCCATCAGAATTTTTCCCAGCATATTCAGGCCGCTCCCGTCGCCGCCGTCCGCCCAATAACGGTCATTGGCGGTATGCTCGACCAACTCGGCGTCGCCGGTTTCCAACAGTATAGAAGTCAGTTTTTCATGCTGGACGAATTTGGCCATGACCGCTTCGCGCATGATGTCGTCTTTGACAGCTTCCCAATCCGGTCGCAAAGGGCGCGTACGCTCACGTCCCATATTGGCGGCCTCCATGGGTTTTGACGCCATGCGTACGGCTTCTTCGTGTTCAGTGCCTGCGAATTTCTGCGCCTGAAAATAATGTTCGGACGTAGGCCAGCGCTTGTCTTTCAAGTAAACCGGATCGCGGGAGAAATTGGAAAAGCATCCGTATTCGCCGTTGGTCAGGTAAAAGTTAATGGTTTTCTTCTCAGTCATTACATCTCTCCGACGTTAACTGCGCGGTCCTTCGATGGTTCTGGGGAAGAAATGATTCTCCACGCCGCGCTTGAGTCGATACAGTTTTGCAGGTCGGTTGCTGCCGGTGCGCATGGCGCCGCTTTCCTCCAGAATATCCGCATCCAGGATGCGGCGACGGAAGGACTTTTTCTCCACCTCGTTGCCCAGAATCACTTCGAATACTTTCTGCAGCTCCGTCAGCGTAAATTCCTCAGGCAGCAAGTGAATCGGCAGCGCCGTGTATTGCACCTTGCTGGTCAGCCGTTCGCGACACAGGCGCAGAATCTCGTTGTGATCAAACGCCAATTTATAGTCGCTTAAGACTTCGGTTACCGGAACCCAGCGTGTTTCTTCTTTGGCGCCTTTGGGATCGACATCGATTTCCTCATGGGCGACCAGGGCGAAGTACACCACTGTCACTGACCAGCCACGGGGGTCTCTTTGCTTACCGCCGAAGGTGGCGACCTGCTCCAGATAGGGGCTTTTTACCCCGGTTTTTTCCACTAATTTCCGATGAGCGGTGTCTTCGAGGACAGCGTCTTTCTTCAGGTCAATAAACCCGCCCGGCAGCGCCCACTTATCCCTGGCGGGATGTTGCGAGCGCTTCACCAGCAACACTTCAAGTTGCTGTTCCCTGAGCTTGAATATCGCCATATCAACAGAAGACAAAGGTACTTCGTAATCGTGAATGTTGTAGGCGGCGAGAAAGTCTTTTTCTGAGGCGTAATCTTGCATAACCTGAAAAACGTACTAATATTAGTGGCATTAGGCCACTAATATTAGCGGCCCCGGGTGGTGGTGTCAAAACAGACGCTATCGCTTTAACAATAAAAGCATATCCAAATTCCAGAGTAATACCATGGACATACAATCCTTTTTGGTCGGCTTCTTCGGCGGCTCCGCGATAGAAATCATCGCATGCCTGGCGGGCTTTATCTGCGTGTTCTTGATCATTCGGCGCAATATCTGGTGCTGGCCCATCGGGTTGGTGCAGGTGGTGCTGTATATGATTGTGTTTTATGACGCCAAGCTGTATTCCGATTTCATACTTCATGGCATTTATGTGGTGATGCAGTTTTATGGTTGGTGGTTTTGGCTCCAGGGAAGAGGGCGGGACGATGATTTAATAGTATTGCCCACCCCGCCAACGATGATGCTGTTATGGGTGGCGGTCGCTATTACTGGCAGCTTTGTCCTGGGTTATGTCATGTCTACCTACACCGACGCCTCCTTGCCTTATCCAGATGCATTCACCACGGTCGCCAGTCTGGTGGCGCAATGGTTGCTGTCCAGACGCCAATTGATCAACTGGGGCTTTTGGATTGCCGTAGACATCGTCGCCATTGGCGTGTATTGGCAGAAAGGTCTGTACCCTACCACCGTTTTGTATACGGCCTTTCTGGTCATGGCGAGTACTGGCTTATTTGTCTGGTGGCGCCGCTATCAAACCCAGACACTGGAGATGAAGGCGGACTATGCAAATGCCTGAGTATATTGTAGGGCGCAGGGTTGGCTTAACTCTAGGGAAGTTCGCGCCGCTGCACAAAGGGCATCAGTATCTGATTGAACAGGCGCTGGAGCAGGTGGATCACCTGCTGGTGATGATTTACGGCTGTCCAGATGTGATTGATGTTCCGCTGGAACGGCGAGCGTCCTGGATTAAAACACTGTACCCGCAAGCGGAAGTCATTCTGGCGCCGGATGGACCTCAGGAAGTGGGCGATACGCCGGAAATATGTCGGAAGCAGGAGGACTACATCGGGCAATGCCTGGCTGGCAGACGGGTGACTCATTTTTTCTGCAGTGAATTCTACGGCGATCATGTCAGTCGTTATCTCAACGCGCAGGACTGTCGCGTGGATGAAGCCAGAAAGATCGTACCTATCTCCGCTACTCAGGTGCGTAATAACCCCTTCGCCGCCCGAGACTGGCTGCATCCGCTGGTGTACCGGGACCTGGTGAAGAAAGTGGTGTTTCTGGGAGCGCCGTCAACCGGTAAAACCACGTTAGCGCAGGCGATGGCGGCGCGCTTTAATACGCAATGGATGCCGGAGTACGGACGGGAGTATTGGGAGGAAAATCAGATTGAGAGACGTCTGACCCCCGAGCAACTGGTGGAGATCGCAGAAGGTCATCTGCAGCGGGAGGATAACCTGCTGCTGGATAGCCATTGTTATTTGTTTGTAGACACCAATGCCCTGACGACGCGTCATTTTGCTCATTACTATCACGGCTTCGCTTTGCCCGAGCTGGAGCGCCTGGCGGATGTGGCGGCGCAGCGCTATGACTATGTGTTTCTGTGCGCTGACGACATCCCCTACGAAGATACCTGGGATCGTTCAGGGGAAGTGAATCGCGGAGATTTTCAGCGGGAAATCATTGCGGAGCTGGAGCGCAGAAAGATTGATTTTGTGCTGTTGGAAGGCGATGTGGAAGCGAGAATCCGGCAGGTCACGAAAGTTCTGAAAGAGGATAAAAAAAGCGCTTGACCACATAGTGGCATTATGACACTATGTGTCCATCGACAGGGTTCATGGGACTCATGAATCCACGGAGAAAAAGATTTAAGCGGACCTGGAAAGACCGGGTTCCCGTCAACCACAGCAAGGAGATTGCTGATATGCAAAATTTCGAATACGACTTTTTAGTATTTATCGGACGTTTCCAGCCCTTTCATCGCGGCCACCTGGCGGTGATTGAACAGGGACTGCGTAAAGCGCGTCAAATGATCGTCTTATGCGGATCGGCGCATCAGCCCCGCTCCACACGCAACCCCTGGAGCGTCAGCGAACGCGAAGACATGGTGCGCAGCGCCCTCAGCAAAGAAAATAGCCAACGCGTACATATCGCGCCGCTGATGGACATTGTCTACAACGATGAGATCTGGGTCAGAAACGTACAGTCCACAGTTCAGGGACTGGTCACCGCTCATCACGGTATGCCGCACAAATCCGCCAAGGTGGGTTTGATTGGCCACAGCAAGGACCACAGCTCTTTCTACCTGAAGCTGTTCCCTCAATGGGGGAATGTTGAAGTAGAAAACGTGGATGGCATCAGCGCCACGCCGGTGAGAGAAGCGATTTTCGGCGTTAACCAGACGGATCGTCGCGGTGGTTTGAATTATCTGGATAGCGACGAAGCCGCGCAGGTGTTGCCGACAGCGGTGCGGGAGAAACTGGCGAAATTCTGTCTCAGCGAAGACTATGAGGAAATCAAATACGAACATGATTTCATCGCCAAGTACAAACGCGCCTGGAGCGCCGCGCCCTATGCGCCCACTTTTGTAACGGTCGATGCAGTTATCGTACAAAGCGGACATGTGTTGCTGGTGGAGCGCAAAGCGCGTCCCGGTAAAGGGTTGTTAGCGTTGCCGGGAGGCTTCGTAGATCAGAATGAAAAATTACTGGATGCATGCCTGAGAGAGTTGCGGGAAGAAACCCGACTGAAAGTGCCAGCGCCGGTGTTGAGGGGCTCAATCAAAGCGCAGCAAGTGTTCGATGATCCTCATCGTTCAGCCAGAGGACGCACTATCACTCATGCATTTCACATTGAGCTGGAGCCAAGCAGCGAGCTGCCGAAAGTGAAAGGCGGCGATGACGCCAGACAGGCCATGTGGGTGCCCCTGGCGGAACTGGACCCAGGCAAATTATATGAAGATCACTACTTCATCATTCAGGAAATGACCGGTATCTAACCGGAAAATTATTAAGACAAACGAGGGACGCGGATAGACCGCAACACCCTTTACCCAAACATTGACCGGAGGATTTCCGTCATGAAAAACAGCATTATCTTAAACGTAGATTCTTACAAAACCTCTCACTACCTGCAGTATCCGGCTGGCGCCACGCAGGTTTCCAGCTACATCGAATCACGGGGCGGCGCGTTTGAAAAAGCGGTGTTCTTCGGCTTGCAGATGTTCATCAAAGAATACCTGACCAAGCCGATTACCGCGGACGATATCGAAGAAGCCAAGCTGGTGTATCAAGCCCACGGCGTACCCTTCAATGAAGAAGGCTGGCGCTATATTCTGGATAAACACGAGGGTTATCTGCCGATAGAAATCCAGGCTGCGCCGGAAGGGACTGTCATGGATGTGAAAAACGTGATGGTGCAGGTGATCAACACTGACCGCAACTGCGCCTGGTTGACCAGCTATGTGGAAACGGCTTTGTTGAGAGCGGTCTGGTATCCAACTACGGTCGCTACCGTATCCTGGAGCTGCCGCAACATCATCAAGCGTTACCTGGAAGAAACGGCGGACACTATCGAAGGATTGCCATTCAAACTGCACGACTTCGGCGCTCGCGGCGCGAGTTCTGAAGAAACCGCAGCGATTGGCGGGGCCGCTCATTTGGTGAACTTCATGGGTACTGACACCGTTAGCGGCATCATGGCGGCGAGACGTTATTACGGCGCTGATATGGCGGGTTTCTCAATCCCTGCGGCGGAACACAGCACCATTACCAGCTGGGGCAAAGAAGCGGAAGTGGACGCCTACGCCAACATGCTGGAGCAGTTCGCCGAGCCTGGCAAACTGGTGGCGGTGGTCAGCGACTCTTATGACTTGTGGAACGCTATTGACAACCTCTGGGGCGAAGCGTTGAAAACCAAGATTGAGCGCAGCGGCGGCACCTTGGTGGTGCGTCCTGACAGTGGCGATCCTGTCGCGATTGTGACCGAAACCATTGAACGACTGATGCGGAAATTCGGCTTCACCGTCAACAGCAAAGGATATCGGGTATTGCCGGCGTGCATCCGGGTGATTCAAGGCGACGGCATCTCTTTGCACACGATCGAAGCCATTCTGGCGGCGATGAAAGCGCGCAAGCAAAGCGCTGAAAATATTGCTTTCGGCATGGGTGGAGAGCTGTTGCAGAAGGTGAACCGGGATACGTTGAAATTCGCCATGAAGGCCTCTGCGATATGCGTGAAAGGCATCTGGAGAGATGTTTACAAAGACCCCATCACTGATCAGGGCAAGCGTTCTAAAAAAGGACTTCTGGCGCTGGTTAAAGATCTGGATGGCGGCTTTCAGACAGTGCGCCGGCAGGACCTGGGTAATCGGGAAGATCAACTGGTCACCGTTTTCCGTAATGGCGACCTGATGAAGGAATGGACCTTCGACGAAGTTAGGGCCAACGCAGCGCGATAAGCCCGTCGCTACAGCGGAGTCGGCTTTCCGGCTCCGCTTTCTGCGTTTCTGGACGTTGTCATTTTCTCGATAAAAGCGGATTGAATACTAAACAAAGGCTTGTTAATATCCGCGCCCACTAAACGAATTTATCTGAAGAGCAAGGTTATGACATTCACCACTACCAGCATCAGCGGCCGTGTCGGAGCGATCACCATCGTTCGCGACAGCGCGTGCATTTTGGTATTGAAGTCATAGCCTTCGCTATAGCTGGCGGAGGCGTATAGGCCTCCGGTTGCAGTGTGAAAAAGCCCCGGTAGGCCTCCGCCTCCCGGGGTTTTTTCGTTTTCGGTTCCGAAAAATTTCGGACGCTTATTCAACATCGCCAAGCAATGGTTTCGTTATGAGAACTTACGACAAGTACATCGCAGCAATAGTCCCAGCCCAAGGGCCGGAGTTCTCGCGCCTATCCCTTGGTGCTTCCACTTTTTCCACGCTTGTTCGTCCTTTGGGTAAGCGCGGAACGCCAAAAGACCGGGAAACAACTTAACGCTCCCATGACGCCTCTTGCGCCCCGGGAGTAAAACCTTCCGGGCGTAGTCAGAAAAACCTGTCCGGAAGAAAGATTTCAGGTTTTCAGAGGTTTGTTATGAAACTTCAAAAGTTAAGAAATATCGGCATCATCGCTCACGTTGACGCAGGCAAAACCACCCTGACCGAAAGGTTGCTGCACTTCACTGGCGCTCTGCACAGCATGGGCGAAGTGCATCACGGCGGAACCGTCACCGATCATATGGTTCAGGAACGCCAACGAGGCATCACTATCGCCAGCGCGGCGGTTACAGTGGGTTGGCGGGATCATCGCATCAATATTATTGATACGCCTGGTCACATCGATTTCAACATCGAAGTGAATCGCTCGTTGCGCGTGTTGGACGGCGCAGTCGTGGTTTTCGACTCTGTAGCCGGCGTTGAGCCGCAATCGGAAACCAACTGGCGATTGGCGGATCAGTACGGCGTGCCGCGAATATGTCTGGTCAATAAAATGGACCGCGTCGGCGCGGACTATTTACGCGTGGTGAATATGATTAGCGAACGGCTTGGCGCCAGGCCGCTGGTGGTTCACTTGCCGGTGTTTGTCGAAGAAATCTATGTCGGTTTAATCGATTTGACGACCATGACCCTGCATCGCTGGAACACGGATGACGGCTGGAAATATTCGTCCGAAGACATTACGCCTGAGTACCAGAAACAGGCCGAGCAATATCGGGCGCAACTGGAAGAAACTCTGGTTGAGCTGGATGATGAACTCCTGGAAGGCTGGCTCAATGGCGCCGCCTTGCAGACTGATGATCTGCGACGACTGATTCGTCAGGGCGTTGTCAGTGGCGCATTCGTTCCTGTGTTGTGCGCGTCTGCATTCAAGAACAAAGGCGTGCAGATGGTGCTGGACGCGGTGGTTGACTACCTGCCTTCGCCGCAGGACGTGAAAGGCGTGGAAACCGTCGATGGCGCTCAGGTTGTGGAAGCGGACATCGAAGGCGCATTTGCTGCATTGGCCTTTAAAGTGGTGAACGATAAACACGGCGCTTTGACGTATGCTCGGGTTTATCGGGGATCGCTTGCAGCAGGCTCTCGGGTGTTGAACGCCAATGTTGGTCAATATGAACGCATTGGCCGCATATACGAAATGCACGCGGACCGTAAAGTGGCGCGAGACCGCATCGGCGCCGGCGACATCGTGGCGCTGGTTGGCATGAAGCACACGCAGACCGGCGATACATTGTGCGCCCCGGAAGCGCCTTTGGTGCTGGAGCGCATCAGTGCGCCGGAACCGGTTATGGATATCGTGATCGAGCCTAAATCCAGGCAGGATCAGGATCGTCTGGGTGACGCATTGCGCGCCATTGTCGGCGAAGATCCCAGCCTGCGCCTCAGCACGGGCGCGGCAGGAGAAACGCTGGTGTCAGGCATGGGTGAACTGCACTTGGAAATAGTGGTGGATCGGCTACAAACGGACTTCGACATCGCTGTGACTGTTGGACGTCCGCAAGTGGCGTACCGGGAGACGATCACGCAACTGGCTGCTGTGGACTATGTCTACAAAAAGCAAAAAGGCGGACCCGGTCAGTTCGCGGAAGTGCGCATGCGCTTTGAACCCATCGCCGGCGACGGCATTGAGTTTGAAAGCCAGATTGTCGGCGCGGCCATCCCGCGGGAATACATTCCCGCAGTGGAAGACGGCGTCAGACAGGCTGCGCGCTCCGGCATATTGGGCGGTTATCCCAGCGGCGGCTTCAAGGCGGTGTTGCTGGACGGCTCCTACCACGCGCAGGATTCGTCACAGCTGGCGTTCAGCGTTGCAGGACGGGAATCCTTCAAGGAAGCCATGGCGCAGGCCGCGCCCAGGCTGTTGGAACCCGTAATGGCGGTTGAGATTGTGACGCCTCGCGACCACGTCGGCGACTGTATTGGCGACCTCATGCGACGTCGCGGTTCGATCCTCGACCAAGCGGACCGAGGCGACGCCTGCGTCATCAACGCGGAAGCGCCGCTGGCGGAAATGTTCGGCTATATCGGCGACCTGCGCACTATGACGGCAGGGCGAGCCAGTTTCTCCATGACGTTTTCGCACTATGCGGAAACGCCACAGGGAGTCGCCGACTCGGTCCTTGCTCATCAGACAGACAAATAATAGTTTCCATCTATTTGTCTGCAATGACAGCGCCTGCACAGGTCAGGCCCTGTCTCCCGTGGCTGGCCGCCGTGCAGGCGCATCCATGCGCCGGACTATTAACATGCCAATATCATTGCCATGTTAATAACGCCGATTGACCTTGCTCGTCCTGGTCCAACTGTGTTCTATAGCCAAAAGGGGCCTGAAGTTATTCCGGGCCCTTGTTTTTCTTTCCCTTCTGTTTGTGAGTCGCCCGATTTATAGTCAATACTGGCAATGATTCAACCTGGGACTTAGCATAAGTTAAGCGCCCGGCACTGCGTACATCCGCGCATTGTCTGGGCTGGATGCGGCGCCTATATTTTTCGGCCCGGCACATTAATCAGACATTGCTGAGTCCATGAAGTTACAGAAGTCCGAACTCCCCGAATTGCTTGAGCGTATTTATTCCGAGGTGACGCCTTTGTATGGCGTAGGTAAGACGGCGGATTATATTCCTCCGTTATCGCAGGTGAATCCCCGTCAGTTCGGCATGGCGATCCGCTTTGTTGATGGCGATGAATTTACGGTGGGTCAAGCCTCGACGCCTTTTTCCATTCAGAGTATCTCCAAACTGTTCGCCCTGATGCTGGCCCTGGATATTGTGGGTGATGATTTGTGGAAGCGGGTGGGGCGCGAACCCTCCGGTATGCGCTTCAACTCGTTGTTACAGCTGGAGAATGAAAACGGCGTTCCGCGCAATCCTTTTATCAACGCCGGCGCCATTGTGGTGACGGACACCATCGTTAATCACAGCGCGTCACCGGTAAAACGTCTGGAGCAATTCATGGCGTCGCTGTCCGGCAATGTGTTCAACCGCTACGATCCGGAAGTCTATGTTGCGGAAGCGCGCACCGGGTATCGCAACGCCGCCATCGCTAACTTGCTCAAGGCGTTAGGCAATTTGGAAGGTGAAGTGGATGTAGTGCTCGACAGCTACTACAAGCAGTGTTCGATGACCATGAGCTGCCTGGATCTGGCGCGCGCTACCGAGAGTCTGGCGAATAAAGGCAAATCCAGCTTTCGCACTCAGTTTCATGGTGAACGCATGGACAAGCGGGTCAACGCCTTGATGCTGACTTGTGGTTTGTACGACGCCGCCGGTAATTTCGCCTATCAGGTGGGCCTGCCGGCCAAGAGCGGCGTGGGAGGAGGCATTGTTGCGGTGCTGCCTGGCTATTTTTCCGTTGCGGTGTGGTCGCCGGAACTGGATAGCTATGGCAACTCGGTATTGGGCCAGAAGGCGCTGGAGTTACTGACTCATTACACCAGCAGTTCTATCTTCTGACAGTGCGTCTTTGAATCGTCGGGGCGTTCGCGCGACGCTTCGGCGAAACTAATTCCCTTTCCCGCCGATCCAGGTTCCCTCGACTTCTAATTGGTCATTCAACAATACCAGATCGGCGCGGTAACCCGGCGCAATTCGGCCGTACTCGTCATCAATGCCCAGAAACTGCGCAGGGTATAGTGACGCCATGCGCAGCGCTTCCTCCATATTCAGGCCAACGGCGCTGACCGTGTTGCGGACGGCGGTGGCCATATCCAGATCGGAGCCAGCCAGTACGCCTTGCTCCGTCGCCAGACGTCCACTGCTGCGCACGAGTTTCTCCCCCAATAATTCGAACTCCTCGCCCGGCATGCCGACGGAATGCATAGCGTCGGTGACCAGCATGATTTTTCCGTGAGTTTTGGCGCGAATCGCGATACGCATGGTGGCGGGATGCACATGATGATTGTCCGCAATCAGTCCGCACCAACTGTTGGCGTCGTCCAGTGCGGCGCCGACGACGCCCGGGTCGCGATTACGCAGCGGCGTCATGGCGTTGAACAGATGGGTAAAGCCGGTAGCGCCTTCCGCCAACGCCTGATGCACTTGTTCGTAACTGGCGGCGGTGTGTCCTAGACAGACAAGAACGCCGCGTTCCCGCAACTTGCTGATAAATCCTTGTGGGACTTTTTCCGGCGCCAGAGTGACGATGGTCTTACCTATGTCACCCAGGCTGCTGAGCAACTGCAGAGCGTCAGTTTCCGGCTCGCGTATGATGGACTCTCTGTGTACGCCTTTGCGGGCGGCGTTCAGATACGGCCCTTCCAGATGAATGCCCAGTATCCCGGGCGCGCCTTCCCGCAAAGTCGCCTCCACAGCGTTGACCGCCGCTTCCATTTTGTCACGGGTGTCGGTGATCAAGGTGGGCATGAAGGCGGTAGTGCCGTAGCGTCGGTGCGCGGCACCCATTTCACGCAGGACCGCAGGGCAGGGGTTGTCGTTGAACAAGGCGCCGCCGCCGCCGTTGACCTGGACGTCGATATAACCGGGCGCCAGCAGCATCCCGTTGAGAGAAATGCGCGCCGCATCGGCGGGAATCTGGTGTGCGGGCGTAATGCTGTGAATGCGTCCGCCTTCGATAATTAACGCTTGCTGCGTGAGTATAGTCTCACCGGTGAAAATCCGGCCTTCAGTTAAGGCTGTTAGCATTCGCTTGTCTCAGACTTCTGTTTAATCAGTAGAATGGCGCCGTCCAGCGCATCCCCTTGGGGAGACGTTAGATAGGGTTTGATGTCCTGCGGCAACCAGGGGTCAATGACTTCGCTCAGACCGCCCATGATGCAGACGGCGGGCGCGCCCAGATTGATGAGACCGCGAATCATCAAGACAGCTTCCTCTGCGGTTTTCGCCAGTAGCTGCGCGGCGATGGGGTCATCCTGACGGGCGAACTCAAAAACCAGGGGCGCAAACGCGGCGTAATCTCTTGGTTTGGCCTGATCCATCCAGGCCACGACGTTTTCCTGACTATCGTCAAAGCGCTTCATGACTGCATTGGTCAGGGCCGATGCGGGCTGCAGGCGCTCAAACGCCAACAGGGAGCGCCGGAGCGTATTCAGACCGAGCCAGGCCCCGCTGCCGCAATCCGATACCGGAAAACCCCAGCCCCCTAACAAATGAAACTCGTGATCTATGATGGCCACCGCGCAAGAGCCGGTGCCCATGATCAGTATTCCGCCGTCACTCCCCTTGAAAGCGCCCAGACAGGCGGTGTGTGCGTCCGTGTGTAGCGCCAGATCCGCGAAGGGGTGGGGATGGTTCAATACCAGTTCCCGCTCTTTTTTCTGCGCGACGCCAGCCAGGCCAAAACCCGCATGAATAGAGGGTAGCGCGCTGTCGTCAAGGTCGGCCGCCGCCAATGCCTGGCGGGTGGCCAGCATAATGTTGGCGTAGGCGAAGTCAAGCCCCAGGCGGGGATTGGCGCCGCCGGCAAAGCCTTCTCCAAGGACGCGGCCATTCGCGTCGCAGAGGCGCGCCCGGCAGGAAGTGCCGCCGCCGTCGACGCCAAGGTACATAGGTTGCTGCATCACAAGTAGGCCCCCTGCACCCGTAAAGTTTCGCTTTGCACCCAACGATAATAGTCGATCAACTCCAGTTTGGAGGCGGCTTCCGTGTCCACGATCACCAGCGCGGAGGCATGCATTTGCAAGGCGGAAGCCGGGTGCATGGCGCTGATTGGCCCTTCCACCATGGCTTTGACTGCATCCGCTTTGGCGGCGCCCGCCGCCAGCAGCATGACTTTGCGCGCATCCAGAATGGTGCCGATGCCCATGGTGATGGCCAGATGCGGTTGTTCCTCATCCACAGAGAAAAAGCGGCTGTTATCGCGGATGGTTTCCTGGGTGAGGGTCTTGGCGCGGGTGCGGGAGCTTAGACTGGAAGTGGGCTCATTAAAGCCGATATGGCCATTGCGGCCCAATCCCAGTATCTGTAGATCTATACCGCCGGCGCTAAGGATCTTGTCTTCATAGGCCTGGGATTCCGCAATGGGGTCGCCCAGGCCTACCGGGATATGAGTATTCTCGGGAAGAATGTCGATGTGATCGAATAATTGCTTCTGCATGAAGCTACGGTAGCTCTGTGGATGTCCAGGGGCAATACCAATGTATTCGTCCAAATTGAAGGTGCGTACCTGACGGAAGCTCACCTCTCCCTGCTGGCGCCGCTGAATCAAGTGTGCATACAATGCAATGGGCGTGCTGCCAGTGGCCAGACCCAAGACCGCAGCCGGTTTGTCCTGTAATAAACGAACGCACTGTTCAGCGCCCATCCGGGCCACTGCTTCCGGGGAATCTGCGATGATGACGCGCATAAGATCTCCTGCTGACTCAACGCCCTCTGAGGCGAGCGTTCGGGACGTTTGATCGAAACAATACCTTTTTAATACCATTAATATAATAAGCGCACATGCGGACGAATAACAGCCCCAAATTTAGATAAAGGCGCCATTTTTGGACAAAGGTATTAAATTTCAGCGCTAGGAAGACTTGATTACCACTTTGCAATGGGTTTATATTGGTATTGTCAAATAAAAATACCAATTATTCTCCGGTATTGAGTACGAGCTGTTGAATCACTAACAACCTCTATGGGAGAAACAAGCGATGAGCTTTTTAACAATAAAGGGTGCGTTTCGCCAAGCGGCGAAAATCGGGTTGGGCGTTTTCGCCCTGTCGGCATTAACCGTGGAGGCTGGCGACAAGCTGGTCATCGAAAGCTGGCGCAACGACGACGCCAAAGTCTGGAACGACGTTATCATTCCCGCCTTCAATAAAAGTCACCCCGATATCAAAGTCACTTTTACCCCTACACCTCCCGCAGATTACAACTCGGCTCTACAGGCTAAACTTCAGGCGGGCACCGCGGGCGATCTGATCACCTGCCGTCCGTTCGACGTTTCCCTGGCTCTTTACCAGAAGGGCAATCTGGAGAAGTTGAATGGTCTTGAAGGAATGGACAGTTTCCCGGATGTCGCCAAAACGGCGTGGTCCACTGACGATGGCAAAGACGTGTTCTGTTTGCCTATGGCCTCAGTTATTCATGGCTATATCTACAATAAGGAAATTTTCAAAGAGCTTGGCTTATCCGTACCTAAGACGGAGTCTGAGTTTTTCAAAGTACTTGAAAAGATCAAGGATGAGTCCCGTTACACGCCCCTGGTAATGGGGACGGCGGATCAGTGGGAAGCCGCCACCATGGGCTTCCAGAATGTAGGCCCTAACTACTGGAAAGGGGAGGAGGGCCGCAAAGCTCTGATCGAAGGCAAAGAAAAGCTGACCGATCCTGAATACGTGCAGGTATGGGAGCATCTGGCCAAGTGGAAGCCTTTCCTTGGGCGCGGTTATCAAGCACAGAAATATGCGGATTCGCAAAACCTGTTCACCCTGGGCCGCGGTGCGATTTACCCAGCCGGTTCCTGGGATATCACCACCTTCAATGAGCAGGCTGACTTTCAGTTCGGCGCCTTTCCTCCGCCAACGCCCGATGGGCAGAAAACCTGCTACATCAGCGATCATACTGATATCGGCATGGGCCTGAACGCAGCGTCCGCCAACAAAAAAGAAGCGCGTATCTTCCTGTCCTGGATGGCGGGGCCCGAATTTGCGGAACTGTACGCCAATCAACTGCCCGGCTTCTTTCCTCTGGGCAATCACAAAATCTCCATCAAAGATCCGGTGGCGAGCGAATTCCTGAGCTGGCGCAATCAGTGCGAGCAGACCATTCGCAACTCCTACCAGATCCTGTCTCGCGGTACGCCCAATATGGAGAATCAGCTTTGGAACGTGACGGTACAAGTGCTTAACGGCTCCATGGCTCCCAAAGCGGCGGCTGAAGAAGTCGAGAAGGGCCTGAAAGCCTGGTATCAACCGCACATGTAATCTTCCTCAAGAGAAGACCTCGCCCCGTCGCTCCAGTTGTGGAGCGACGGGCGCATAATGAACACAGCCGCAGACGCTTTATCGCCTGTGCAAAGGCAAACCGGGGCGGACTTCCGTCTCTCACCGGCTTGGTGTAGCGATTATGACTCACTCTGATATACGCAAACCTTTTCCCTGGCATATCCTGGTCTTTCTAGCGCCTGGACTGCTGATTTATTTGACCGTCAGCGTATACCCGTTGCTGGATACGCTAAGGCTGGGCTTTTTCAGTGAAGACGAAAGCGGCGCCACCTTCTTTGTCGGTATGCAGAATTACGCCAATCTCCTGTTCAGCGAGATATGGTCGGAACCGTTCTGGAACGCCCTGAAAAACAACTTAATGTTCTTCGTCATTCACATGCTGCTGCAGAACCCGATTGGTCTGCTGCTGGCGCTGTTATTGAGTTCTCCGCGGCTGCGTCTGAGCGGAACCTACCGCACCCTGCTGTTCATGCCGACCATGCTGTCGGTGGTGATAGTCGGCTTCGTGTGGCAGTTACTGTTGAGTCCGCTGTGGGGCATATCCGAAGACTTCATGTACAACATTGGGCTGGGTGATTATTTCGACGCCTGGCTTGGGAAAGAAGGAACGGCGTTAGTTACGTTGTCGCTGATTTCCGTGTGGCAGTTTGTTGGTATCCCCATGATGCTGATATACGCCGCATTGCTGAATATCCCCGAGGACCTCAATGACGCTGGCGTGGTGGATGGCGCTAACAGCTGGCAGATCTTCTGGAATATCAAACTGCCGTTGCTGCTGCCGACCATCAGCATGGTGTCGATACTGACTTTCGTCGCTAACTTCAACGCCTTTGAATTGATCTACGCCGTGAAAGGCGCGCTGGCTGGCCCCAATTTCTCCACGGACATCATGGGCACTCTGTTCTACCGCACTTTCTTCGGCTTCCAGCTTCAGCAGGGTAGCCCCACCATGGGCGCAGCGGTGGCGACGTTGATGTTTCTGATCATTCTTATCGGCGTGGCGATTTATCTGTTCTTCGTACAACGGCGCATCCAGCGCTTCCAACTGTAACGCGGAGGCGAACTATGTTAAACAAGATGGCGCTGGCGATGCCCCGGAGCGGTATGAATAAACTGATGTTAAAGCCGGATCTCGGCAAGAAGTTGATGGTGCACGCCGTATTGCTGACTTATACGGTGATTGCGCTGTTTCCGATTCTGGTGATCCTGATCAACTCTTTTAAAACCCGTAAGGCGATCTTCAATGATCCGCTTGGACTGCCGGATGCGAGCAGCTTCACGCTGGTTGGCTTCGAGGAAGTGCTGGCGCGCTCCTCGTTCGATGTGTTCTTTTTCAACAGCCTGATCGTGACGGTGCTGTCGCTGTTCTTCGTGCTGCTGTTCGGCGCGATGGCGGCCTGGGCGCTGACCGAATACCGGTTTCGCGGCGCGCTGTTCATTGCGGCGTTATTCGCCATGGGGATTATGATTCCCATCCGTCTGGGCACGGTGAGTATTCTACAACTGATGGTGGACCTGGATCTGGTCAATACGCGCACGTCGTTAGTGCTGGTGTATATCGCCCAGGGGTTGCCGCTGGCGGTGTATATCCTGTCGGAATTTATCCGCACCATCCCCAAAGAACTGAAAGAAGCGGCCCGTTGCGACAACGTCAGCGAGTACAAGATCTTTTTCCAGATCGTGTTGCCGCTGATTCGCCCGGCGATGGCCACGGTGGCGGTATTCACCATGATTCCGATCTGGAATGACCTCTGGTTCCCTCTGATTCTGGCTCCCGGTGAGAGCACGCAGACGATTACGTTAGGCGTGCAACAGTTTATCGGGCAGTTCGTGACGGACTGGAATGCGGTGTTGTCTTCCCTGACACTGGCGATCGCGCCGGTGCTGGTTCTGTATCTGATTTTTTCACGCCAGCTGATTCGCGGCCTGACGGCGGGAGCGGTGAAATGAGCGGCGCAATCTTTATTCGTGGCCTGCGTTCCGGCGCACCGGCGGGGCTATGTCGGACAAGAGGTGAGTAATGGCTGACGTACAACTTAAACAGATTAAGAAGAGTTACGGCCAGGTCAATGTCCTGCACGGCATAGATCTGGACATCAAGCACGGTGAATTCGTGGTGCTGGTGGGCGCGTCCGGATGCGGCAAGTCCACATTGCTGCGCCTGATCGCCGGTCTGGAGGAAATCAGCGGCGGCGAGCTGCTGATCGACAAGCAAGTGGTGAATCACCAGCCGCCCGCCAAACGCGGCATCGCCATGGTGTTCCAGTCGTACGCCCTGTATCCGCACATGTCGGTGTTCAAGAATATGGCCTTCGGCCTGAAGATTTCCGGCAAAGACAAGAACTTCGTGCGGGAAAAAGTGGAGCACGCCGCCAGGATATTGCAGATCGACCACCTGTTGGACCGCCTGCCTCGGGAGTTGTCCGGGGGACAACGTCAGCGGGTCGCCATAGGGCGCGCTATTGTCCGCGATCCCAATGTGTTTTTGTTCGACGAACCGTTGTCTAACCTCGACGCCGCATTACGGGTGCAGACCCGGGTGGAGATCGGCAAGCTGCACAAGGACCTGGACGCAACCATCATTTACGTCACCCACGATCAGGTCGAAGCCATGACCCTGGGCGATAAGATCGTGGTGATGAATAAAGGCAGAGTGGAGCAATGCGGCTCGCCGCTGGAGCTGTATCGCCACCCTCGCACGCAATTTGTCGCGGGCTTTATCGGTTCGCCGAAAATGAATTTCATGAAGGGGACCGTGTCCGCCAAAACCGAAAGCGCCCTGTTTGTGAAACTGGCGGATGGCGTAGAAGTGGAAGCCCGCGTAGAAAGCGGTTCTATGGCGGTGGGCGAGGAAGTGACAGTGGGCGTGAGGCCCGAGCATTTGCAGGAAAGTCTTCAAGGCGAAGGCCGGTTAAAAGGAAAAATTAACCTGGTCGAGCATTTGGGTGAAGTCAGTTATATATACATGACATTAACGGACGGATCTGAAGTTGTCGTGCGTGGCGACGGTGAAACGGAAGTGAAGGTGGGCGATGAGATATACGCCGAGTATCAGCCGCAGAATGTTCATGTATTCAATGCGCAGGGACTGGCTTTCAAACGATTAACGGCAGCGGAAGCCGATGCGCCGGCGGCCGCCATGATTAGGCAGGCAGCCGGTGGAAATACCTGACTTTATTCAAGTTTCTGCTATGCTAGCGTCTTCTCGCAGCTCTAAAAGCAAATCTACTGCTAAGAACCTACGTCAAGACGCTATGAGCAAACCAGACAGTCTGATTACTAAAATCTTCGGCATTCCGGAGCAAATCTCGCGGCATTCCGCTCCTTTGTATCTGCAACTGCAGACCAAGATCCGCGAGGCGGTGGACGCCGGCGTATTACGCGCTGGCGATGTGGTCCCCGCGGAGCGTGAAATCGCCGCCGCCATGAAAGTTTCCCGCGTGACCGTGAGGCGCGCGATTGACGATCTGGTGGAAGAAGGCCTGCTGACCCAGCGTCAGGGCGCGGGCACTTTTGTGACTGAGCGTGTCGAGCAGCCCTTAAACTATCTCAAGAGCTTCTCCGAAATCATGCAGGAGCGCGGCAAGAAGCCAGGCTCCCGCTGGTTGGATCGCTCTGTCGGCGTGCCTCACGAAGACGAACGCGTGGCGTTGAAACTGGCGGTGGACAGTGAAGTCGTGCGTTTCCACCGTCTGCGCTTGGCGGACGATAAACCCATGGGCTTGGAAGTGGCCACTATCCCGCGGCAGTTTCTGGATAACCCGTTTGAAGTCACCGGTTCGCTGTATGAAGCGCTGGCGGAAAAGGGATTACGTCCTGTTAAGGCGCTGCAACGTCTGCGGGCCATCTCTATTGATGAAACCCGCGCCAAGCTGCTGGATATACCTGTGGACAGCGCCGTTCTCTATATCGAACGTTTAGGCTTGCTGGAAGATGGCGTTCCCATTGAATTCACGCGCTCTTACTTCCCCGGCGACGCGTATGATTTCGTCGCAGAGATTCGCAATGTGTCTCACTATGCGCCAATGGGGTTTCATAAGTCGGATGGGGTTGAGGACGACGACGAGGGTTGAGTGCGTTGCGTCAGTGACGACTGAGCGAGGGGAGGGCGATACCGCCGACTCCCCTTTGTTTTATGTGGAGTCAGTTCAACTGAAATCGGATCGGCACCGCCATTTTCCACTGATTGCGATCAAGCTCATCCGGAATGGGGTGGAATTGCGCAAGGGTGACCAGCGCCTTGACAGCGGCTTCGTCCAGACGGGAAATGCCGGAGCTGTCCCGCAGTCGCACTTCCGCGATATCGCCGCTTTTCATAATAGTAAATTCCACCGTGGTGGTGCCTTCCTGACGACGGCGCTTGGCGCTCAGCGGGTATCTCTTGTTTTTCTCCAGAGCCAATTGCAGTGCGTTGATATAAGCCTGCTCAATACTGACGATTTGCGCAGAGCTTAATTGCGGTTGCTCCGCAATGGCCGGGGCTGTGGAGAGGTCTGTGCGCGGGTCCGGCGAGGGAACGGGGTTTTCCGCCACTTCCTTGTTGGGCTCAGGATCGACTTTGGCGACCTCCTCTTTCTTCGTCGGCTGCGGTTTCTTCACCTTCTCGACGACCTTTTTCGGCTCAGGCTGTTTCTTGACCGGCTTCTTAGGCTCTTTCGGCTTTTCGATTTTGGCGACTTCCGGTTTGGACTCTGGCGGGGGCTCAGCCGGCTCGGGCGTTTCCTCCACGATTTCAGGCTCAGGCTCTTCAACGACTGGCTGCTCGACTTCCACAACCTCTTCTACTGCTTCCGGTTCGGGTTCAGCTTCTGGTTGTTTCGCCTCGACCTGCTGCTCGACGATGCGCATTTGCGACAGCACCAGGGACACCGGCGCAGCGGCGACAGGAGCCGGCGCTGGCGTTGAAACGCCGGAAATCAGCCAGGTTGCGAGCGATGCATGCAGGCACAGGGCGACGGTGATTCCGATGATATGGCGTTTCATTGGTTACGACTGGCGAGTACGGAAAAATTAGTCAGTGAATATTTCTGCAGCAGATCAGCAACCGCTACGAAGCTTTTAAAGTCCGCCTGACTGTCTACCTTGAGGGTGATCGGATTGGACTTCTCCAGGTTTTTCAGGCGACTTTCCAACTGCTCCAGAGACGCGGCTTCATCCTGGTAGTAAAACAGGTTTTCCTTATCGATAACGATATTGACCGCATGTTCCGAGGCAGGCTTGTTGGAGACGTTTTCCGCGTTTGGCAGCTCAATGGGTATCTTGCCCTGCACCACAAAGGTGGCGGTGGTCAATACGATAGCCAACAGCACGAGCATGATGTCGATAAACGGAATGACATTGATCTGATCGAACTTTTTCATCGCGGGCCTAGCTCCCCTGGCGGGTCTCTCTGTCGGCGCGCCACAGCGCCTGTGTGACTTCCACTTTGCGGGACAGCGCGTTGTAAATCATCAGGGTGGGGATCGCCACCAACAGGCCAAGGGCGGTCGCCTTCAAGGCCAACGCCAGGCCGCTCATGATAGCGCCTACTTCCACATTGCCGCTTTGGCCAATCTGATAAAAGGTCAGCAGGATGCCGGCGACGGTGCCCAACAGGCCAACGTAAGGGGCGTTGGCGCCGATGCTGGAAATGGTGGTGAGGTGCTTGGTCAGGTCAACGGTGAGCCGGTCGAAATTCTGGTAGTCCGGCAGCGACAATGTACGCATGAACAGCCAGCGTTCGACGGACAGCCATACGACAATGAAGCTCATCAGGCCCAGAATGCTGAAAATGGTGTAATCAAGGTATTCAGAAAGAAGTTCCACTACGCCTCCCTTTGCGTCCGGCGCTGAAACGCTGTTGCGATGGAGTGGATCGCCGGGCTGCAAGACTAATTTGGGGATCAAAGACGAAAAACAATAATCATACACAAATGAAAATGATTATCAATAAGTAGCTGAGTCGACGGCATTGTAATAGTGGCCTTCTGGCGGGTCCAACCAGGGCCGACGCGGGAATGGAATTTATCGACTACTATTTAATTAAATCCTCAAGGCTTTATCTGGGTAATTATGGGCGCACCATGTTGTTTTCACCGTTATAGCCGTACGCCTCGTCGCCTTGCCGGTCTGGCGTTAGCGCTGTTGTTGTCTACTACTTCCGCATCCGCCGCTTCGGTTGGGGTGTGCGATACGCTGAATGTAACCGGCAACCCTGAGTACCCCCCGTTTTTGTGGCGGGATCGCGATAACCCGGAGCAACTGACCGGGGTCGCGGTGCGGTTGCTGGAGATGGCGTTGGAGCCGGAAAATATCGCTGTTGACTCACGCTATGTCGGGCCGTGGTCGCGGGCGCAGGTGGAAGCGCAACTGGGGCGTGTGGATATGCTTACAGGAGCGTTCATCACAGAAGAGCGGCAGACCTACATGGATTACATCAAGCCGCCCATGATGATTATGCCCAACGTCATTTTTGTAAAAAAAGGCAAAGCCTTTCCAATGAACAGCTGGCTGGACCTCAAAGATCGCCATGGCGATACTCTGATCAACAACAGCTTTGGCCAAGAATTTGATGAATTCGCTGAGCGCCAATTGAACATTGAAGAAGTCCGCTCAATTGAGTTTGCGTTTGAGCGTTTATTGTTGGGGCGCACTGATTATGTGATCTATGAGCTGTATCAGGGTTACGCCATTGGCGAAGTCAGAGGCTTCAAAGGCGAGATTGAGCACCTGCCTACTCCTATCAGCTCGGAAGGTCTTTATTACACCGTGTCAAAAAAATCGCCCTGCCATAATCAGGAGCTGATCGACTTCCTCAACAAGCGGTTACATGAGCTGGTGGATAAAAAAGCGCCGGAAAGTCTGGTGGAGCGCTACATGACGCTGTGGCGCAAACAGGCCACGGCCATTGATATCTCAGAAATCTCCTCCCTCAGAATGAAAAAAAGCCGCTTCTCAAATTGAGAAGCGGCAAACTCCCAGGATTGAAACGCTGAGGGCAGGCTTCAATTACTTGCGTGCGTCCTCCCAGGACTTGATCAGAGCGTCATAGCTGACGGTCTCGCCTTTTGGCTTCTCGTTAGCCAGTTTGGCTTTCGGAGAACCAGGCTGACTCAGCCAATAGCTCGGGTCCTTCTTCTCGTTCAGCTTGGGACCGCACTCGCCCTGTACATTGGCGCGCTCAAGGCGCTGCAGTACTCGGTCTTGTGCTTCCGCCAGGCCGTCCAAGGCTTGCTGCGGAGACTTCTCGCCGTTGGCGGCCTCCGCGATAAACTGCCACCACAACTGGGCCAGCTTCGGATAGTCAGGCACGTTGGTTCCGGTCGGCGTCCATTGAGTGCGGGCCGGGCTGCGATAGAACTCAACCAGACCGCCCAGTTTCGGCGCCACAGTGGTCATTTCTTCAGACATGATGTCGGACTCACGGATAGGAGTCAGACCCACCAGCGTCTTCTTCAGAGAGACGGTTTTGGCCACGGTGAACTGCGCGTACAGCCATGCCGCCAGGCGACGATCATCCGGAGTGGACTTCAGGAAGGTCCAGGAACCGGTGTCCTGATAACCCAGCTTCATGCCGTCTTCCCAGTAAGGTCCTCTGGGTGAAGGCGCCATCCGCCACTTCGGCGTGCCATCTGCGTTGACCACGGGCAGACCTGGTTTGGTCATGTCTGCGGTAAATGCGGTGTACCAGAAGATCTGCTGAGCGACATTGCCTTGTGCTGGAACCGGACCTGCTTCGGAGAAGGTCATGCCCTGAGCTTCAGGCGGCGCATACTTACGCAGCCAGTCCACGTATTTAGTGGTGGCGTATACCGCCGCCGGGCCGTTGGTGGCGCCGCCGCGCTCTACGCTGGAGCCCACTGGACGACAGCCGTCTACGCGAATCCCCCACTCGTCAACGGGTACGCCGTTTGGCAGACCTTTATCGCCCGCGCCCGCCATGGAGAACCAGGCGTCAGTGAAACGCCAGCCCAGGGAGGGGTCTTTCTTGCCGTAATCCATGTGGCCGTAAACGCGCTGACCGTCGATGTTTTTGACCTTGTCGGTAAAGAACTCAGCGATGTCCTCATACGCCGACCAGTTCTTGGGAACCCCCAGCTCATAGCCGTAGATTTCCTTGAACTTTTTCTTCAGGTCGTCGCGCTGGAACCAGTCATAGCGGAACCAGTAAAGGTTCGCGAATTGCTGGTCCGGCAGCTGATAGATCTTGCCGTCTGGTCCAGTGGTGAAGGACAGGCCGATGAAGTCCTGCAGATCCAGCGTGGGCAGGGTCAGGTCCTTGCCGTCGCCTTCCATCATGTCGGAGATGGGCACGGCTTTACCGTAGCGGAAGTGGGTGCCGATCAAGTCGGAATCGTTGATGTAACCATCATAGATGTTGCGGCCGGACTGCATCTGAGTCTGCAGCTTCTCGACCACGTCGCCTTCCTGAATCAGGTCGTGGTTTATCTTGATGCCGGTGATTTCATAGAATGCTTTGGCGAGTACTTTGGACTCGTACTCATGGGTGGTGATGGTTTCGGAAGCAACGTTGATTTCCATACCGCGGAAACGCTTCGCCGCCTCGGTGAACCACGCCATTTCTTTCATCTGTTCTTCTTTCGACAGCGTTGAAGCGGTGAATTCGCTATCCACCCATTTCTTCGCTGCGTCACTATACTGGTCCGCCCAGCTCGCACTACTTGAGACCATCGCCACTGCCGCAGCTAAGCTGGCCAGCCGTAGCTTCATTGGTCCGGTGGGCAGTTTAACCTTATTATTTTTCTTCATGTCTACCTCTCTAATTGTTAGTTGGTTGGCTTCCATGCAAAATCCATCTGAATCCCTATGACGCAGGGGGCGGTTTACCCCCACCTCATTACAATTCCCATCCAAAGAAGGGAAATGATCGTCGCTATCCACACCGCCATGCTGGTGAAGCCCACAAAGGCCAGGTGGATATAGGCGCTGCCGAGCAAACCGATAAAGAGACGGTCGCCACGGGTGGTCAGAAGCGGCAGAAAACCTCTACGTTCAATGCTTGGTGACTTCAGCTCCCAGACCGTCATCGCAATCAGGATGAGCACGATGGTGGTGAAGAAACTCGCCGTTGGTACAGTCCACGCCATCCAGTTCATACAAAACCCCCTTATACACGACCCAGAGCAAAGCCTTTGGCGACATGGTTACGGACGAACCAGATCACCAATACGCCAGGAACAATAGTGAGAACGCCTGCGGCTGCGAGCACGCCCCAGTCGATGCCGGATGCGGAGACGGTCCGCGTCATGACGGCTGCGATGGGTTTGGCGTCCACGGATGTCAGCGTCCGCGCCAGAAGCAGCTCCACCCATGAGAACATGAAGCAGAAGAATGCTGTGACGCCAATGCCGGAACGGATCATGGGGATGAAGATTTTGATGAAGAATTTCGGAAAACTGTATCCATCAATATAGGCGGTTTCGTCGATTTCGCGAGGCACGCCGCTCATGAAACCTTCCAAAATCCACACCGCCAGCGGTACGTTGAACAAACAGTGCGCCAACGCAACGGCGAGGTGGGTGTCGAAAAGGCCGACAGAGGAATACAGCTGGAAGAAAGGCAGCAGGAATACGGCGGGCGGCGCCATCCGGTTGGAAAGCAGCCAGAAGAACATGTGTTTGTCGCCGATGAACTTGTAGCGGCTGAAGGCGTACGCCGCCGGCAGCGCGATCAACAGGCTCATGATCATGTTCAGGGACACATAGGTAATGGAGTTCACGTATCCCATGTACCAGCTTGGATCAGTGAAGATTTTGACGTAGTTGTCAAAAGTGATGTCCTGTGGAAACAGGCTCAGACCACCCAGAATTTCCGCATTGGTCTTGAGAGACATATTGAGAAGCCAGTAGATCGGCAGCAGCACGAAGGCGATGTAGGCCACCAATCCGAATTTGCTGCGACTGAACATAGACATTACCCCTTTGCTTGCTGTGGCGGAGTCCTTTGCGCCCGTGTCGGCGGCCACATTGGCCGCTAGGTTTACGTTTTGTTGACTCATTTCCAACTCCTCATTAGCGGTCGTCTCGGCTGATGTGCATGATGGTGGTGTAGAACAACCAGCAAACCAGCAGGATGATGAGGAAGTAGATCAGGGAGAAGGCTGCTGCAGGTCCCAGGTCAAACTGTCCTACCGCCATCTTGGTCAGCGACTGACTCAGGAAGGTGGTGGCGTTGCCGGGGCCGCCGCCGGTCAATACGAACGGCTCGGTGTAGATCATGAAGGAATCCATGAACCGCAGCAGTACGCCGATAATCAACACGTTGGTGAGCTTCGGCAACTGAATGAAACGGAACACCGCCCAGCGGGAAGCGCGGTCAATGCGCGCAGCCTGATAATATACTTCGGGAATGGCGCGCAAGCCGGAGTAGCACAGCAACGCCACCAGCGGCGTCCAGTGCCAGACATCCATCAGCAATACCGTCAACCATGCGTCCACAGGGTCGCCGGCGTAGTTATAGTCGATCCCCAGGGCGTTAATGCCCCAGCCGAACAGACCGATATCGGCGCGACCGAAAATCTGCCAGATGGTGCCCACCACGTTCCAGGGAATCAACAGGGGCAGGGCGATCAGGATTAAACTCAGAGAAGCGGCTTTGCCTTTGGTCGGCATCAGCAGCGCCACACCTACGCCCAATGGGATTTCAATCAGCAATACGGCGAAGGAAAACAGGAACTGACGCACCAGCGCGTCATGCAGACGAGCGTCGTTCATCATTTGTTTGAACCATTCGACGCCGACGAAATAAGCCGTGTTCTGGTCAAAAATATCCTGCACGGAATAGTTGACCACCGTCATCAAAGGAATGATGGCGGAGAAAGCTACAATCAGGAATACCGGTAATACCAGGAACCAGGCCTTATTGTTTTCTACCTTGTTCATTGATCGCCCTCCAGCAGGAATTCATCCACATAGACCTTGAGCCATTGATCCGGGAAGCTGATGAAAGCGACGCCTTGCGGCACTTTCTGGTCTTCCTGCAGGCGCGCTTTCATTTCCACGCCGCCGAGGTAGAAGGTCATGATTTTGTAGGTGCCCAGATCTTCCACAAACCTGACGTTGACCTGCATGGCTTCGTCGTTGGCTTCATCCCAGACGTGAACGAATTCGGGGCGGATGCCGAGCTTGATATTGCTGCTGCGGATCTGCTTCAGGCGCTCCAGCAGCTTCGGCCGCAGAGGCAACTCTACGCCGCCGAACGTGGCGCCCTGTTCCGTCAGCTCAACGCTGACCAGGTTCATGCCCGGGCTCCCGATAAAAAAGCCGACAAAGGTGTGGTTCGGCGCTTCGAAGAGATCGCGGGGCGTGCCGAACTGCACGATCTGGCCTTCATACATCACTGCGATTTTGTCGGCGAATGTGGACGCCTCCAACTGATCGTGGGTGACGTAAACCATGGTGATATTGAACTGCTCATGGATCTGTTTCAGCTTGCGGCGCAGTTTCCACTTCAGATGCGGGTCGATAACCGTCAGCGGTTCGTCGAACAGGATGGCGGACACATCGTCCCGCACCAGACCGCGTCCCATGGAGACTTTCTGTTTCTCGTCCGCGGTCAGCCCTTTGGCTTTCTTATCCAGTAATGGCGTCAGATCCAGAATGGACGCGATTTCATGGACTTTGCTTTTGACCTTGTGCTCTGGCGTTTTCACATTGCGCAGAGGGAACGCCAGATTATCGAACACGGTCATGGTGTCGTAGATTACCGGAAACTGGAAAACCTGGGCGATGTTGCGGGCTTCCGGCGGCAGCGTATTCACGCGTTTGCCGTCGAACAGCACGTCGCCGTCGGAAGGCGCCAGCAGTCCGGAAATGATGTTCAACAAGGTGCTCTTGCCGCAGCCGGATGGGCCTAGCAGGGCGAAAGCGCCTCCCTGTTCCCAGATATGGTCCATCCTGCGGATGGCGTAGTCTTCATCGCTTTGCGGCGCTGGCGCATAGGAGTGCGCCAACTGAGATAGTCTGATTTCTGCCATGGCTTAAACTCCAACGCGTCTTACCGGCGCTTGCACCAGATGTCCGCTCATATCGAACGCATACAGTTTATGAGTAGGGAAATAGATATTGATGCTTTCATCCACGTCGTAAGCGTGTACGCCGGACAGGTGCATCACCAGACTCATATGGTCGTTGCGGACGTGCAGGAAGGTCTCTGAACCACTGATTTCCGCCAGATCGACATTGACGGACAGCTCCAGGTCATCGTCATTCTGCGGCACCAGCCCGATGTGGGAGGCTCTGACGCCGAATTTGTAGCGCCCTGGCTTCAGTGCGCGCAAATCCTGATTCAGCGGGAAGTGAACGGTTTCGTCGAAGGTGACTTCTTCGTCGGTAACCAGGCCTTCCACCACGTTGATAGGCGGCTCGCTGAACATTTCGGCAGTGAGAATATCCTGCGGACGGTGGTAAACTTCCGCGGTCGGACCGTGTTGGAGAACACGCCCTTCATGGATAACTGTCGTTGTGCCGCCCAGAGCCAGGGCCTCGTTGGCCTCAGTGGTGGCGTAGACGGCGATGGTGTTGCGCTCTTTGAACAGTTCCCGTAATTCCTGACGCAACTCTTCACGCAGCTTGTAGTCCAGGTTCACCAGAGGCTCGTCGAATAGAACCATGGTGGCGTCCTTGACCAGGGCGCGGGCCATTGCCGTACGTTGCTGTTGACCTCCGGAAAGCGCCAGAGGCAGCCGGTCCAGGTAGGGTTCAATATGCAGCATCGACGCCGTCTCACGCACCCGCTCCTTGATTTTGGCTTCGCTCATATTGGCGAGGCGCAAAGGAGATGCGATGTTTTCAAAGACGGTCAGGTTGGGATAGTTGATGAACTGCTGGTAGACCATGGAGATATTGCGGTCTTTTACCGGCACGCCGGTAACGTCTACGCCGTTCATGAAGATTTTGCCGCTGCTGGGTTTATCCAACCCCGCCATCAAACGCATGAGGGTGGTTTTACCGGCGAGGGTGCGGCCTAGGAGTACGTTGAAGGAGCCGGGTTTCAATGTGAGGTTCACATCGTTAATCCAGGTCTCGCCGTCAACAATACGACTGACATTTCTAAGCTCAAGGGACATCTTGCTAATCCCACCTTTGTTCTTGTTTGAATATGTTCGTAAATGTTCTTTTGAACAATTTGTTTTTTTCGAGTAGGTATATATACAAACATCAGGCCAACTTTTTTGCAAATCGGCCGTTTGCCGGAGCCAAAACAAATAAGATAGGTATAACAATGAGTTGTAGAGGCGAAAGTCGCCACTGAGAATGAAAGGTAACGGTTGGGCAACAATTTTCCATTTCGAAAAGTGTTGACAACTGTTCACACTTAACAACAATGTCTGAACAGGTTGACTGTTTTGTGAACAGTTGAACACTGTCCTGAACACCGATTTGAACACTCATGTGAGCTCACCATTCAGAGAGACGAGGGTCCTATGGACTCAGATGAAAATAAAAAAACATCAGTCTTCGCCGCTGAGGGGATGACGCGTAGTCATAAGGAATTGATCGAAGATTCCTGGCGCCGTTGTAAGGAATACGGGCTGACTCACAATAGCGTCCCCCAGTATGGCGTGTTGGGAAGAGGGGGCGTATCCGCGCTGCTGGAAGAGCACCAGTTACTGGTGAACACCACACAGAAAGAGGTGTTGCCTTATTACGACCATATTCTGTCCAACTCCAACTGTCTCATCGTGTTGGCGGATCGCCGTGGCCATGTATTGAATACCTGGGGCGAACAACGCTTCACGCCCTTGGAGTGCGCCCATGGTCTGGTGGTGGGCAACCGCTGGACGGAAATGGGGGCGGGAACTAACGCGATCGGTACGGCCATCGCAACCGGCGCCGCCGTACAAGTGGGCAGGGATGAACATTTCCTGCGCGCCAATCGTTTCATGGTTGGCTCCGCAGCGCCGATATTCAACACGCAGAAGGAAATGGTGGGCGTGTTGGACATTTCCTCTGACGCCTATCTGCCTCAGGACCATACGCTGGGGATGGTCAAGCTGATGACGTTGAGCGTGGAGAATCGGCTAATCCATAACGCTTTCCAACGCGAAAACCTGCTGATCACCTTCAATACGAATATTGCGGCGCTGGAAAGTCCCTGGTCGGGATTGGTGGTGATCGATGAGGAAGGACGCATCATTTCCGCCAATCGTCGCGCGGAAGTGATGCTGGCCCATGATCTGGCGCTGGCCAATATCGAAGACATCTTCAATTGCAAGCTGAGGGAACTGCGGCACCATCCAGAGGGAATGCCGATGGAGGTATCCGCATTGGGCAAGTATCGCATGCACTTGATGATTAAACGTCCTCCCCAGGCGGCGATTATCGCTCCGGATTATCGAAAGAAAGAAAAGCCTGCGCCGGTAATCGTGGAGGAAGAACTGCCGGACGACGTGATTCCCTTCCAGGAACTGGAGCACGGCGATGATCGGGTGGCGCGCATGGCGAAACAGGCCAACCGCATCATGGAAAAAGACATTCCCATTCTGATCCATGGCGAGACCGGCAGCGGTAAAGAGATATTCGTTCGCTCCCTGCATTACCACAGCTCCCGCAAGGCCTTTCCGCTGGTAGCGGTGAACTGTGCGGCGATTCCGGCGGAGCTGGTGGAATCGGAGCTGTTTGGCTATGAGAAAGGCGCATTCACCGGCGCCAGCAACAAAGGCTCCATCGGCCTGATCCGCAAAGCGCACCGGGGCACCTTGTTCTTGGACGAAATCGGCGAAATGCCATTGAAAGTGCAGGCGCGCCTGTTGCGGGTGCTGCAGGAGCGCTGTGTGACGCCGTTGGGCTCTACGGAAACCTTCCCGGTGGATATCAAGCTGATTTCCGCCACCAACCGAGTGTTGAAGGAGGAGGTCAAACGAGGCGAGTTCCGCGAAGACCTGTACTATCGCATTTCCGGTCTTAACCTTGAGCTGCCGCCATTACGGGAGCGCGCAGATAAAGCCAAGCTGATTGAATATGTGCACGCCAGACTGACTCGCAGCGCGGGGGAAGCCTATCATCCTTTGAGCCTTGAAGTGCTCAATATGCTGGTGGACCATCCCTGGCCTGGCAATGTGCGTCAGCTGATCAGCATGCTGAGCGTCGCTCTCGCTATGGCGGATGGCGATCCCATAGAAGACTGGCACATTCCTGATGATTTTTATGATGATCTGAATGGGTTGGGCTTGGCGGAGCATAATAGCGATGGGTTGAGCGAGGGAGCGGACTGCGCCGACCATCACAACGAAGGTCCTGTATTGCGTAATCCGAAAGAGGAGCTGGAAGCGAAAATCGTAAGGTTATATAGAGAATACGGCGGCAACGTCAGCCAGACCGCTAAGGCGGCGGGCGTCAGTCGCAACACCGTATACAAATACATCCGCTAGGCGCGCGCCCGGCGGATGCTTTCTTGGAGAGTTATTTCTTGTGCGCGGCCTTCGCCATATTGCGCACGCCTTCCACTGAGTTGAGCCAGCCTTTGTAGAGACGATCCGCCACGGTTTCTTCCATGCTGGGCGGGAAGGTTTTTTCACATTGCCAGAGTTCCTGTACTTCTTCCAATGAAGAGTAAACGCCTGCTTTCAGGCCCGCCAGAAAGGCGGCGCCTAATGCGGTGGTTTCAGTGACGAAGGGGCGATCCACGCGCACATCCAGAATGTCCGCAAGGAACTGCATGGCCCAATCATTGACGACCATGCCGCCGTCCACGCGCAGCGCCGCCAGGCTTTCTACGCCATCCGACTTCATCGCTTCAAGCAAATCACGAGTCTGATAGGCGACGGACTGTAGGCCTGCCGTGACAATCTCGGCGATGCCGGTATCCCGGGTCAGGCCGACGATGGCGCCGCGGGCATTAGGCTCCCAATAAGGCGCTCCCAAACCGGTAAAGGCGGGAACCAGATATACCGAGTGGTCAGGACCGACTTGCTCCGCATGCCCCAGACTTTCACCAGCGCTTTTCAATAGACTGATGCCATCGCGCAGCCACTGCATGGTGGCGCCCGCCATAAAGATACTGCCTTCAATGGCGTAGGTGGGTTTTCCGTTAAGCCGATAACCAACCGTGGTGAGTAGCTTATTATTCGATTCCAGCGGATCATCGCCAGTGTTCATGATCATGAAGCAACCGGTGCCGTAAGTGCTCTTGCACATGCCCGGCGCGAAACACGCTTGCCCGAACAACGCCGCCTGCTGGTCGCCGGCGACGCCGGTGATGGGGATTTCCGATCCCAGGAAGCGGTGCTCGGTCACGCCGAAATCGTCGGAACTGTCTTTCACAACCGGCAGCATATTGCTGGGCACGTTCAACATATCCAGCAGCTCTTCATCCCATTGCTGGCTGTGAATATTGAATAGAAGCGTACGGGAAGCATTGGTGGCGTCTGTGGCGTGCACCGCCCCCCCGGTCATTTTCCAGATAAGGAAACTGTCCACCGTGCCAAATAGAAGATCGCCGCGTTCGGCCTTCTCCCGCGCACCTTCCACATTGTCGAGAATCCAGCGGATCTTGGTGCCGGAAAAATAGGGATCAAGCAACAGGCCAGTTTTCTCACGCACCATAGATTCGCGGCCGTTTTCATACAGCTCAGCGCAGAAAGCGGAAGTGCGGCGGTCCTGCCAGACAATGGCGTTATAGATGGGTTCGCCGGTATGACGGTCCCACACCACGGTGGTTTCCCGCTGGTTGGTGATGCCGATGCAGGTGATGTCGCGGCCGGAGATGCCGGCCTCTTTCATAACGGCGCTACAAACGCGTTTGACGGTGTCCCATAAATCATGGGGGTTGTGCTCTACCCAGCCGTCATTGGGAAAATGCTGGGCGAACTCCTGTTGCACGCTGAATGCGGGCAGGCCTTCACGGGTAAACAGAATGGCGCGGCTGCTTGTCGTGCCTTGATCGATTGCTAATATGTACTTGCTCACAGTCGTCGTTCTCATGTTTGGCCACGGCGACGCAAGCCAGTCTGGAAACTAACATCCGGCCGCCACGGTCTGCTTATTATTGTTCAATACCCTTTCGGTCGCTTGCGTTACTTTCCGTCAGTTCCGTTTATCCGCTCTGTTTTGACCTCCCGCTCATGCGCTCGCTTGCATGGGCTGATAAGGCTCAGCGGCCCGAGGGTGTTTACCCGCGAGATACTCCGCCAGAGCGGCCTGTTGGTTTTCATTGAGGAACAGACCCATCTTGGTGCGGCGCCACAGGATATCGTCAGCGTTCATCGCAAACTCATACTCTAGCAGATAGTCCACCTCTTTTTGGAAAAAGCCTTCTCCGAACTTCTGACCCATATCCGCTTCCGATTGCGCGTCTTTCAGGAACAGCTCACAGCGGCTGCCATAAGTCGTGGCGAAGCGTTTTGCGGTGCGGGCGGTCAGGAACGGATAGCGACTCTGTAGCCCCTGGCTGTAATTGACCACTGTGCCAGGCAGGTCGCCGCCCGGCAGTACACTGTCTGCAGTCCAGGGCGCGCCCATTTGTGGGTAAAACGGCTTGAGCGTTCTCAGCGCTGATTCCGCCAGCTTTCGATAAGTGGTCAGCTTGCCGCCGAAGATGGAGAGCAGCGGCAGTTCGCCTTCGGTTTCCAGCTCGACTGTGTAATCACGGGTGATCGCCTGGGCGGAATCGGACTCGTCATCGCATAGGGGGCGTACGCCGGCATAGGTCCAGACGACGTCAGCGGGTGAAATCTGCTTCTTGAAGTGAGCGTTCACTACGTCGCAGAGATAGTCTATTTCTTCACTCGAGATGGCGACGGTTTCCGGCGCGTCTTTGTGTTCGACATCCGTGGTGCCGACGATGGAGAACTCATCCAGATAGGGAATCACGAACACGATGCGCCCGTCTTCGTTTTGCAGAATGTAGGCTTCATCTTCGTCATGTAGTTTTGGCACGACCATGTGGCTGCCTTTAATCAGGCGAATTCCGCGTGGGCTGCTGCGATGCATTTCTTTGGTCAGCAGAGTCTTAACCCAGGGACCGGCGGCGTTTACCAAACCTTTGGCCTTCAGGGTGTATTCTTCGCCAGTGACTTCATTACGCAATTGAACATGCCACAGGCCTTTTTCCTGAGATACGCCTACACACTTGGTCTGCACGAAAACATCTCCACCCAGTGAGCGGAACTGCATGGCGTTCAACACCACCAGACGGGCGTCGTCCACCCAGCAGTCGGAGTATTCGAAGCCTTTGGTGATTTCCTGCTTCAAAGCTGCGCTGGGTTGATTAAAACGAATGAATTTGCTGCCGGGAAGAATGTCGCGCTTGCCCAGCATGTCATACAGAAAAAGTCCGATTCGAATCATCCAGGCGGGACGCAGATGCGGGCGATGGGGAAGGCGAAAACGCATAGGCTTCACGATATGGGGGGCCTTGCGATAGACCGTCTCGCGCTCGTTCAGCGCTTCTTTCACCAATCTGAACTCATAATGCTCCAGATAGCGCAGGCCGCCATGAATCAATTTGCTGCTGGCGGAAGAGGTGGCCCATGCGAGATCGCGCATTTCCACCAAGGCGGTTTGCAATCCGCGGCCCTGGGCGTCTACGGCGACGCCGACGCCATTGATGCCTCCGCCGATTACGAGAAGATCGTAAACTTTCTCATTCATTATTCGGAACCTTTCCATGCGGTTAAAAATTGACTAAAGTTTAAACGAAAGAAAAAGGAAAATAAAAGGAAAATTTGCGAATTATTTTGTGACAGTTTCTAAATATTCTCTGCTTTATTGGGCGGCATGGCGAAGGTAAATGAAAATAAATTATTAAATTCAGCAAGTTAACTTTAGTGTGAAAAATAGGCTTCCGATTGCCTAAAGGAAGAGAGAACAAAACGTCAGGCCAATAGTTGGAAGCGGATCAATTGCTCTGTAGCGGCTAAAAAGGCGCGATGGGGAGAGAAAAGAAAAAAAACGAAGATAAAATCGTGAGCGGTAAGACCTGCGATGGCGAGAGGGCGTTCCCTGGCCCGTTCTCAGAAGGTGGCGTTACGGCGTACAGATATGCAAACGTACGTCGTGGTTCTTCATCATGGTCTCTATTTCTTCACTGGGGCGTTGATCGGTGAAGAACATATTGGCCTGGGTGATGCTGCCAAGGCGCACCATGGCTCTGCGACCGAACTTGGAATGGTCCGCCGCCAGAAACACATGTCGGCTTTGTTGAATGATCGCCTGGGCGACGCGAACTTCGCGGTAGTCGTAATCCAGCAGCGCGCCGTCTTCGTCAATGGCGCTGATGCCGATAATGCCAAAGTCCAGGCGAAACTGCTGAACGAAGTCCATGGTGGCCTCACCCACAATACCGCCGTCCCGCGCTCGAACCTCGCCTGAGGTGACAATCACGCGAAAATCTTCTTTTTGGCTCATCATGCTGGCGACATGCAGATTGTTAGTCACTACCTGTAAGCCCTTGTGGTTCATCAGGGCTCTGGCGATGGTTTCGGTGGTGGTGCCGATGTTGATGAACATGCTGCTGTGATCAGGCACATGCAGCGCAATTTCACGGGCGATGGCTTCCTTTTCTTCCAGATTGCGGATCTGGCGGTCCTGGTAGGACAGGTTTTCCGTGGACGTGATGGAGGTGGCGCCGCCGTGAAAGCGTTGGATCAGGTTGTAATCCGCCAGCAGATTAAGGTCCCGTCGTAAGGTTTGTGGTGTAACGTCGAAGGCCTCCACCAGTTCGTCAATGGTGGCGACGCCGTTCTTTTCGATGAGCTTGAGAATCGCGGTTTGCCGCGCATTTAAAGGCTTGTCAGCGGACATGTTCGTTTTATTTTCGTGCGCAAATGATAAAACGAAATGTTAGTAGAAAATTACCTGGGGTGAAACCAGTAATAGTACTTCCCTCGACAAAGCTGTATTTCTCAGCCGGACAATAGGGTAAGCACGAATCTGGCTTGAGCGTTGGCCTGAGCTCGGATGGCGACCTGCGCTTGTGTGAGTATTTTTTGTGTGGCCAGATTGGCGCTTTCTGTGGCGATATCCGAATCCGCAATGCGGCTGCGCGCCTCGGATGCATTGAGGCGAGCGGTTTCCAGCTCACGTATGCCTGCCTCGAAACGGTTTGACAGGGCGCCGAATTGCGCCGCCCGATCAACCGTCGCCTGCAGGCTGTCGTCAATGACGGATACTGCGCTGATGGCGCCCTGTTGGCTGGAGATATCCAAGCTGTCCAAACCGAAATTGCTCAACTCCTGTACTAGATTGCGGCCCTCTAAAACGATCTGTTCCCCGCCCTCGGCGCCAGCCTGAAAACGGTGCTCCTCATTCGAATCGAACAGATTGACGCCGTTAAAGCTGGACTGCTTCATCAATTGTCGGGTGCTTTCCAGAATTTGCGCGGCTTCCTGTTGCAAGGCGGCGCGGTCGCTGTCGTTGTATACCCCGTTGCTGGCCTGAAGAGCGAGTTGGCGGATGCGCTGTAGATTTTCGGTAACCTGGCCCAGTGACCCCTGTGCTGTCTGGGATAGGGAAATGCCGTCTCCGGCGTTGCGAATAGCGGATGAAAAGCCATTGATGCGACTGCTGATGCGGGTGGCGATGGACAGACCGGCGGGGTCGTCAGCCGCGCTGTTAATACGCGAGCCGGAACTGATGCGGGCGAAGCTCCGCTGAATTTGCGTGTCGCTCGGGGAGGGAAGTGTAGGACCATTGATGGAAACTGCCATGAAGTACCTCTATAAACCCCAGCATCAGGCCATTTTAGATCAATAAATAATCAATTGCGACACTCTTATGTTGCTATTAACATGGTGATGATTATTGGCATGTTAATAGTCAGGCGCATGGATGCGCCTGCGCGGCGGCTAGCGGCGGGAGACAGGGGCTGACCCGTACAGGCCCTGTTGTTGTAGACACTGTCTTTGCAGGCAAATAGAAGGAAGCTATTTGTCTGCCTGATTAATAGGCGCGCCGCCTCTTCAACGCGCAGCTTTCTTTTCCGTTTCCGAGCGTCATCGCTTAGACTTTGGGTTTTAACGTTTTATTGAAGAGAAATAATCATGCGTATATGGGTAGACGCTGATGCATGCCCGAACGTCATCAAAGAGATTCTGTTCCGGGCGGCGGAAAGGGTGAAGACACCCTTGATTCTGGTGGCTAATCAGCCGCTTAAGACGCCGCCGTCGCAATATATCCGCAGTTTGCAGGTGGCGCCGGGATTTGACGTGGCGGATAACCATATTGTGCAGCATGTCGAGCAGGGCGAATTAGTGATCACCGCCGACATCCCCCTGGCGGCGGAAGTCATAGACAAAGGGGCCCATGCGCTGAATCCCAGGGGGGAATTCTACAGCAAGGAAAACATTCGGCAGCGACTGATGATGCGCGACTTCATGGAAACCATGCGCAGCAGTGGCGAGCACACCGGCGGCCCCGCGGCGTTCAACCACGGCGACCGCATGGAGTTCGCCAATCAGCTGGATCGTTTTTTGGCGAAAGCAAGCAAGCCCTGACTGGGCGACGGATTACGCCGTCGCCTGACGCCCGCCCGCCGCCTCACATAGTTCCGCCATTCGCTCCGCGGCGGCGTCACCTCCAAACTTTCCTTGCCATTCAATATAGCGGGAGCAGACTGCCGCTACTTCCACGCGTCCTCGCAGTTGGCGCAAATCCTCTGCGCTGCGTACCCCGAAGCCAACTGTGAGAGGGAGTGAGGTATATCCCCTGAGTCGCGCAATATACGCATCGAACTCCGTGTCCCAGCGGGTTTGAGAGCCGGTGACGCCGGTGCGGGCAACCACGTAAAGCATACCCCGCGCGGCGTTGCTAATGCGTTGCAGGCGCTCCGGGGGGGTAACGGGCGTCACCATCATGATTGGCGCCAGTCCAAGTTTATCCAGTTGCGGTAAATGCGGCTCCAGTGCTTCCACAGGCAGGTCCGGAATGATCAGCCCCTTTAGGCCAGCCTTGGCCGCATCGATGAACAGCGGCTCAAGTCCATAACGGTAAAGCGGGTTAAGGTAGCTCATCAATAGAAAGCTCACCTGTGGGTGACGTCGAGAGACTTGCGCCGCCAACGTCAGCGCTTGTTTGACGCCACCGCCGTTCTTGAGGGCGACATGGCAGGCGTGAGCCAGGGTCGGGCCATCCGCCACTGGGTCGCTGAACGGAACTTGCAGCTCGATCATTTTCACGCCTGCGGCGACCAGTGCGTCAATGGCAGGCAGGTTGGCTTCAAGAGAGGGATAGCCCACCACCGCATGGGACATGACCAGCAGTTCTTGTGGTTTTTTCTCAGGCAACATCGACGGCGTTCTCCCCTTGCGTTGTTTGTGGTGTGAAATCCGGTTGGCGCGCCAGCTCGCGTTGCAGGAAGGCGGACCAATCTGGATGCGGGAAAGCGCGGGCCACATTGAAAATGTCTTTATCGCCGCGTCCACTCAAATTAATCACTACATGTTCGTTGGGCGACATCTGAGCCGCGCGGCGGAACCCGCCCGCCAATGCGTGGGAGGATTCCAGCGCAGGGATGATGCCTTCGTGTCGCAATAACGTCTCAAACGCCGCCAGGGCTTCCTCATCAGTGGCGGAATCTGGCGTTAATCGCCCGCGTTGGGCGAGGTCCGCCAGAATTGGCGATACGCCGACGTAGTCCAGTCCCGCCGCTACGCTGTGCGTGTGTCCAAGTTGTCCGTCAGCGTTCTGTAAGAAGAGTGTTTTGAAGCCCTGGGCGATGCCATCTTCGCCAGTTCCTTCCTGAAGTCGGATAGAGTGCTGACCTTCTTCGCGGCTGCGTCCGCCAGCTTCCACGCCTATCAATTCGACGTCATTCTGGTCGATATACGGCGCGAATGCGCCGAGGGCGTTGCTGCCGCCGCCCACACAGGCCACGACGCTGTCAGGATTGCGACCGATTTGGGACAGAGCCTGTTGCTGTAGCTCTTTGCCGATAATGCTCTGGAAATAAGCCACCAGCTCTGGGAAAGGCGCGGGGCCGCAGGCGGTGCCGAGCACGTAGTGGGTGTCTTCGAAACTGGCGGCCCAGTCCCGCAGCGCCTCGTCCATGGCTTCTTTCAAAGTGCGAGCGCCGGTGGCGACAGGAATGACCTCTGCACCCAGACGACGCATCCAGAACACATTGCCGTACTGACGCTCAATGTCATCCGCGCCCATATAAATGCGACACTCAAGGCCCAAACGAGCAGCCATGATCGCTGTGGCGAGCCCATGCTGACCGGCGCCGGTTTCGGCGATCACTCTACGTTTGCCCATGCGGCGCACCAGGAGGCCCTGGCCCAGTACGTTATTCACTTTGTGAGCCCCGGAGTGGTTGAGGTCTTCCCGTTTTAACCAAATCTGTGCGCCTCCGTTTACTTGAGACAGGCGTTCGCAGGGCGTGAGAGGCGTGGGTCTGCCACTGAATTGCTGCGCCAGAGTCTGATATTCTCGCCAGAAGTCAGGATCGTCGCGCAAACTGAAAAACAGGCGCTCCAGCTCCATCAGAGCGGGCGTCAGTATTTCCGGGGCGTAACGGCCGCCAAAGCTGCCGAACATACCGTTGTTGCTGCGGATCATGGCGATTTTCTCCTGTATTATTCGGGCCCATAAGGCATAATGGGGACGGTTCAAATTAAACTAAACTGTTTAGTTAAAATAAAGTGAAATTCTGAGCATGGCAAGAGCATCGAAGCGAGATTTTATTGTTGAGACGGCGACAGGGATTTTTTTGGAGCAGGGCTTCAAGGGAACATCGATCGATATGGTGGTCAACGCCTGCAAAGTGTCGAAACCGACGGTATACAATCATTTTCCCGACAAATCCCAGCTGATTGACGCCGTTATTGACGCCTGGCTCGTTGCGCAACGCCCGATCATGCCTGAATGCCATAATGAGGCGGCCCTGTGGCGGGAGTTAAAGCGAGAGTGGTGGCGCGGCGAGAGTGTCGCTATGTATCGTTTGATTATCGGTGAGGGCTGGCGTTTTGAGACGACCGCTCAGCGGTTTTGGCGCGAATATGATGCGAAATGGCGTGAAATTGTAGATAACTACGGGAAGAATCATCAGTTATCTGCAGATGACATCGCTTTGTTACAGGCCCGAGTCAGCCATGAGTTATGGACAAGACTCAGTCACGGAGACCAGGGTTCATGAAAATTTTACTGACTGGCGCTGGCGGGTTTATCGCCAGCGTCGTCCTGGAGAAGCTGCTGGAGCAAGGCTGTCAGGTAGTGGCGGTGGCGCGACGTCGCGCGAATATTCCTGTCTCAGATTCCGTCAGCTTCATTCAGGCGGATCTGCAAAACCTGACCCGCATGGAGGATTGGTCCCCTATGCTGGGAGACGTTGATACAGTGATTAATTGCGCAGGCATTTTGCGGGAGCCTCGCAAGGGAGACTTCGATCTGGTGCACTTTCAGGCCCCGAAAGCATTGGTGGAAGCCTGCCTGCAGAATGGCGTTGCGCGCTTTGTGCAGATTTCGGCGTTGGGAACAGAGCAGGATGGCGGTTTTATTACTTCCAAGCACAAGTTTGACGACTACCTCATGCGGGCGTTGCCGACGGCAGTGGTGTTGCGTCCTTCTGTGGTGCTGTCGGAAAGAGGATCGTATGGCGGCACTTCGTTACTGCGGGCTCTGGCGGCTTTGCCTTACCTGCTGTTCATCCCCGGTTCTGGCGATCAGAAAATTCAACCCATTCTGCTGGAGGACCTGGCGAGCGTCGTAGCGCAAGCAGCCATGCGGACGGATGACGAGCAAAGCCTGGAGCGCTCCAGTGGCGTGGCTTACACCGTGGGGTCGGAAGTCATCACATTGCGGGAATATCTCAGGTTGATGCGGCGATGGCTGAAGTTTCCCGCTGCAAAACGGGTCTCTGTTCCCTTGTCGTTAATCGGCTTGGTGGCCTGGATAGGGCAGCGGCTGGGAGCGGGGCCTCTTAATGATACGGTATGGGGCATGCTGCAGCGGGGGAACTATGCCGAGCCAGGCGCTTATGAGCAGGCTTGTGAGAAATTTGACTATGCGCCGCGTTCCGTGAAGGGATATTTACAGAATTCCGCCAGTTTTGTGCAGGATCGCTGGCACGCCAGGCTTTACCTGTTGCGGGAGCCCATATGGTTGACGCTGGTCGTAGTGTGGTTGCTTTCCGGCGTCGCCGGGATCGCGGCTCCTCCCGAGGCATTTGAGCCTATACTGAGGGCGATCAGTCTACCTGAATCTCTCTGGCGGCCTGCGGTGTGGCTCACCAGTCTGCTGGACATCGTTCTTGGAGCGTTATTGCTTAGACGACGCAATATGGCTTTGACCGGTCAATGCATGTTGTTGTGTGTGGTGGGATACACACTGACTTTGGGCGCGCTGGCGCCAGTCTTATGGCTGGAGCCATTGGGCGGACTGTTGAAGAACTTGCCATTGCTGTGTCTGTTGGGCGTATTTCTGGCTGTGGAAAAGTTGCGTTGAGAGAGGCGTTGTCGTATGGAGTGGTATCCCCTGGTCAAACTGATTCACATCCTTTCCTCCACCCTACTGTTTGGTACGGGACTGGGAACGGCGTTTTACATGTGGCGAGCGGATTGTACCGGTGATGTGCGGGTCATCGCCGTAGTGGCTCGCAACGTGGTGCTGGCGGACTGGTTGTTCACCACTCCGGCGGTGATTATCCAGCCGCTCACCGGCTTCTTGATGTTGCATTGGCTTAATATTCCCTACAGCACCCCCTGGATATGGATGAGTCTGGCGTTGTTCGTCCTGGTGGGCCTGTGCTGGCTACCGGTGGTCTGGTTACAGATACAGGTAGCCCGTGGAGCGGAAACGGCGGTGCGAGAGGGAACCGGTTTCAATTATCCCCACCGCGTTTACATGCGTATCTGGTATGCGCTGGGTTGGCCGGCTTTTTTCGCCGTTATTGGGATTTTCTATCTGATGGTGACCAAACAAGGCTGGTGATACGGATTTTGCAGGTTTGTTCGTATTAAAAAGGAGCATTTGCGGTTATCCGCCTGGGTAAATAATACGGAATCTCCGGATGTCGGTCTGATCTTTGCTAAGCTTTTGAAAAGAGTGGAATTACCATTTTACCCCGTTACAATTGCGATGAGGCTGGGCATATCTTCCAATCGTTGAGGGTGGCGCGAAGGAACGGTCCCAGCAGTCAGCTTCATGTTAATAATCAGGCGTAGGGATGCGCCTGCGCGGCGGTTAGCCGCGGGAGACAGGGTCTGACCTGTGCAGGCCCTGTCGTTGCAGGCAAATAGAAGGAAGCTATTTGTTTGCCTGATTGATAGTAAAACATGATGTCGGTCAGATGGGAACGCGAACGGCGACGGCCCGGAGACCGGGGAGAAAGGAGTTCTCTCCTCGCGGGAGGCGCGCGCGTGGCCGCCCACTGAGCAGTGACGAATGAGTTGTTAACGCAGTAATGGATGCGACGATCCGGTCCAGGTTAGACGTTCGCAGTCTGCGGTTTACGTTCCCTTTGCAGGCGGTTGGATTACACCGGCGCGCCTTACCGATGATGTCATATCACAACAAAAAGGGAATGATATATGAACATGGATCAAGAGAAGTCAGACGAATGCCTGGCTTTGAGGAAAGTTGTCGGCGCTTTTTTTATCACCGCCATGATATCCGCCCCGGCGCTCGCCGCAGACCTTGTCTGCTCCTATGGCGATGGCCAGACTTTTCTCAAATGGAATGAAGTCAATGACCCCACCGTCCGTTACCAAGTTTATCGGGGATCGCAGCCATTTCAGGTGAATGAAGCGACGCAGACAGTATTGGTGGGCGACGCGGAGATGCTCGGCGATGCGGAATTCGGCTCCGGGCTGAATAAGCGAAGGTCAGGACGGCCGTTCCTGACGCCTTATTTTCCGATGACGAAAGGCGAAGGCCTGTACGTGCACACGATCAGGCAGGACACCGCTACCGCTTATTACGCCGTGTTTCCCAATCGGGGCGGTCAGCGTCTGGAGTCCGTCGATGACGTATCCTTCGGGTGTGCGGTCAGCAACGAAAGGGTGGCGAAAACTACGCCTTTCCTGCAGGAAAACGAAGGCGGCGTTCAATACTTCACCCATTGGGGCGCGCATTACGACACCGCCGCGCAGAAAGCTTTCTCCAACATGCCCAGCCGTCCGTTCACTTTTGGCATAGAGGGCGATCTCAGTAAGCCGGACCAACCATTGTTTGTCGCCTTCCATCCACGACGCGCGGACCCGAGCAAGACGCCGGAGTTTGAGGTGAAGCCAGGCTCTTTCGATAACCCAGCCGAAGATGAGATTGTTTATTATCCAGAAAACTTCAACACCAATTTGCTTGATGCCTGTGACGGAGATGAGACACAGCCGATCTGTGAAAGAGGGCCTGTAGAGTTTGTGAATGACTTTTGGTATGGCTACCCCGACCGCCTGGGGATTCGTCATTGCAGCGCCAAGGAGTTGCCCCGCAATAGCAATGGGCAAGTGATTATTCGCGATTACAGCCGGCAGAGGGTGCTGCATATCATTGGTTGGTTGAAGAGACGATTGATCAAGACGGGGGATGAGCTGAAACCTGTCATCGACCCTAATCGAGTGTACGCCGGGGGATACTCCATGGGCGGCATTGGCGCTTTGTTCACGGCGGTGGCGTCGCCGGACATATTCGCTGCGGTGATGGCCAGCGCGCCTAAACTCAACTTCGCCGCTTCCTACAGCGAACAGACGGATCAATGGGATATCGGTGAAACGGAACGTTGCTACGGCGATCATTTATGGGGCGATATACCTTCCAGTACGGTGTTTGTCGATTCCGACGGCGTTTGGATCTACGACCGACTGAATCTGAGTTACCTGGTGGAGCACACCCGGGCTGACTTGCCGATTATGTATATCATCAACGGCAAAAACGACAATGTCGTTAGCTGGGATGAAAAGCCGGAGTTCTACCAGACGATGGAAGCCAATAAGCAGTTGGGTTATTTCTTCTGGGATCAGCGCGTCAAAGGAGGTAAGGCTCATACGCCGGTGGGCGGAGAATGGGACCCGATGATCGATTTTTCCACGGTTTACGCCTATCGCAAAAACCAAAGCTATCCGGTGTTCACTAATGTGCTGGGAGCGGATGACCCGGGCGCCGGTTCGCCGATGGACGGGGATGCTGTGGGTGTTCTCAATGGTTATCTGACATGGGACACCAATACGATTGTGGACACGCCGGTGAGATTTCGCATGACGTTGAAGTTACGCAGTCTACGCAAGTGCGTCCGCTTCAATCCAGAGAGGGACTGTCTGCAGTTGGGTAAAGCCCATGCGCCGTCAGACATTGTGACGGCGGATGTCAGTTTCCGCGGCTTACAGAGTTTTGTAACGGAACCGAAGGGTGTCTATCTGTTCAAAGCGACCAACCCTGAAAACCCTTCTGAGATATATCAGAGCGGGCTGGCGAAAGCTGACCCGGGCGGCTTGATCACGATTGAAGGGCTGCAGGTCAGAGACGCGGGCGTTACGGTGCTTCTTGGCAAAGCGGAGGACGCCGCCGAGCGGCCCTAGCCCGTCCCCTTTTCATCTTTTGACGCCGCTGCATTCTGGCGGCGTTAACCCGCCTGCAGTTCATCTTCAGTTGCGCAGAGTCTGAGGACTTTGTAAGGTCGGCGCTTTAATCTCTTTATCGCGGACTGACTTATCGCCAGTGCGACGATCGAAAATAGAGCTGGCATAGGCTGTGAAAAAGAAACGTGTTCTGCTTATTTTATTAGGAATAATCATTGTTTGGGCGGCGGCGCCGGAGTCTCCGATCATACCGGTGCAGGGAGCGACCAGCAAAGACTGGAACGCCAATACATTTTGGTATGAACCCTGGGGGAGATCCGGGGTGCACAAAGGAATAGATATCTTCGCTGATGCGGGAACGCCATTGGCGTCTCCTACCTATGGCGTCGTGGTGTTTCGTGGCGATCTTGGTTTGGGCGGAAAAGTGGTGGCGGTGCTGGGGCCGAAATGGCGCATACATTACTTCGCGCATCTTAAGGATCAGGCGGTATATCCTGGCTATCTGGTGCGTACGGGAACGTCGTTAGGAACCGTGGGAGACACTGGCAACGCGAAAGGCAAGCCGCCTCATTTGCATTACTCAGTCGTGACGCTGCTTCCTTACCCGTGGCGGGCGGATGACTCTACGCAAGGCTGGAAGAAAATGTTCTTTCTCGATCCCAACGAAGTGTTGGGCGTGAAGTGAGTCTGTCGAGCCTGAAAGAAATAAAGCGCCTGGGAGGCAGGCGCTTTGGGGAGATTACATTACCCAGTTCAACTGTACGGAGTACAGATTGGCGTCGCCTTCGGAGGAACCGCTGAATGTACCCGTACTCTCATTTGTCTCGGACAAATAGACCTTATCGCCGTTCAAGTGGGTATAGCCTGCATCAACACTGATGTTGGCGTTGACTTTATAGGTAGCGCCAATGCTGTACCACATCCGGTCCGCGTCAGGGATGCTCAGGCTACGGTTTTCTTCCGCAACAGGGGTTTCGTCCAGCGCCAGGCCTGCTCTCAAGGTCAGGTTATTGTCGACATTATAGGTCGCGCCAATCGCGTAACGGATGGAGTCGTCCCAGTTCTCATGTTTCAAAACTTCATCTTCACCACTGTTCAAGTTCACTTCCAGTTTGTCGAAGTTTTCCCAACCCATATAGGTAACGCTGGCATGCACAGCCAGTTGGTCATTAATACGTTGGAATAAGGACAGTTCGGTGATGTCGGGCAGATCTACCGTTAATGAGCCGCTGTCATTATATTCGGCCACGGTGTCCGACTTGATTTCGCCTTCCAGCTTAATGGATAACTTGGAGCGATACGACAGTCCCAAGCGGGTATCCTGACTTAGGTTCCAAAGTACGCCTGCGTTCCAGCCCCAGGTATCGCCATCGCCGGAAAGGTCGACGTTCTTGGCTCTAGACAGGCCCGTTATCCCATCGGGCATAGTGGAAAGTAGCTCTGCTTCCGCCTTCACATAGTTGATGCCAAAGCCCATGCTAAATTGGTCACTTAACTTATAAGCAATGCTAGGGTTGATATTAACTGTCGTGATGCTGGTCTTATTGGCGATATCGCTAGCGCCGAAAGTATCGCCGTAATTAGTTTCCAAGCCAAAGTTGGAAAATGCGCCGATGCCAAGCGTTACTTGGTCGTTTAAGGGGTGCACATAGTAAACGGCGGGCACCAATGCGCTGGGAGCCGCGCTATCTTTATTAGCCTCTCTGGAAGGAACTGGTAGAGGAAATTCTGAGAAGTCTCTTTCTCCATCAACCTCCACGTTAGGATCGATATAACTCAATGCGCCGCTGAAGGTGGCTTTTTCGATCAGGGACATAGCCGCGGGATTGGCCGCCAGCACGCTGGCGTCGTCTGCGATTGCGGCTTCGCCGGCATAGGCCCGGCCCATGCCTGACGCGCTGTGTTCTACTAGCTGGAAACCTGCCGCCAATGCGGAATTACTCAGGGCCAGTGCTGCGCCGGTCACTAGAGACCTTACTACTTTATCTTGAAAGTGCTTCATCAATTTCCACGCTTTTATTAGATTTTTTACGATGTCGTGTAACGGGTAAATTACCCGTCTCTTGAAAAGAGAGGATACAGGGTAGGCGTGAGGCTCGCTTCCGCCAATTGGCGTAAATTACTGTGATTGTTCGATTTTTAGGCGTCCTGCCTGAGAGGGCGCGTGGTTGCTGGGTTTTGCTAAAACATTAATTTTGTTAATTTTTATTAACTACGCCTTTTGAACTACCAAAAACGTGACGTTTAGGGGGCGGAGGCGTTCATCACTCCACAAACTTGCGTATCGGGGAAGCGGTGGCGGGAGGACAATTAGCGGGGTAAGGGCGAGGGAGGCGGCGCAATTGCGCCGCCCGTTAGGGTTTATTGAGATGTCCACTCCAAGGTGACGCCGCTGAAGTCACGATAACCACGCAGACTCATGAACCATTCGCCGGCTGAAGGGTTAGGAATGACGCAGGACTCATTATTGCCGTCTTTATATGGGCGGCACTGGAAGCGACTGCCGCTGGGCTGTCTGCCCTGGCGCACATACAGGTCGGCGTCGCCGCTGCCGCCGGAGATCTTAACGGTCAACGTCGAAACGCCTTCAGGGATGATGTCGTTGAAATGCAGCCACTCGCCAGAACCGCCGCTCAAGCCGCTCTCAACGCCGTTGCCTTCACTGCCGTCGCCGTTGTCACCGCCATCGTCGCCACCGCTGTATGAGCCGGTCAGGCTCAGACCGCTGTAGGCGCTGTAGCCCTGCAGCATGACATAGTACTTGCCAGGTTTTACAGGGAGGTCTGCACAGGTTTCGTTGTTGCCGTTTTTGTAGGGGCGGCAGTCATAGCTGGAGGAAGTCGGCTTACCGCCTGCTTTTACATATAGGTCGGCGTCGCCGGAACCGCCTTCAATTTGGAAGGAAAGGTCGCTGGCGCCAGAGGGGACGTCCAGCACATAGTATTTAGAGCTGCCAGCGGAGCCGCTCAGATTAGTCAGCGCCTTGCCGTTGCTCATGCTGACGGCGTCGCCGTTGTCGCCATCATCGCCGCCGTCGTCACCACCATCATCGCCGCCAGTGTGGGTGTTTATCCAGCTGGTGAAGCTGGGGACGGCTGTATAGACCCCATACTTATTCGGGCGCGCGCAACCGTCGCCCCAACTGACTACACCCAACTGCCGGAACTCGCCCGCCTGATTGATAAACAAGGGGCCGCCGGAATCGCCCTGACAGGAGTCCTTACCGCCCTGCTTGAGGCCGGCGCAGACGTTATGGTTGTGAATATTGCTGCTGCCATAGGCGCTGCGGCATTCTTCCAGGGACACCACAGGCACATCCACTTTCTGCAGCGAGTTGGGAGAGCTGCCGCCCTCGGAAGTGTCGCCCCAGCCAATAACCGTCGTCATGAGGCCGTCGTAGATGTCATTGCCTTCCCCGAGGGTGATGCGGGTGTATTTTTCGTCGATCTTCTGCGCCACTTTCAACAGCGCGATGTCGTTCTGCATGGTGTTCGAGTTATAGCCAGGGTGGTTGATGACTTCCGTCACCTGAATCACCTGGGCGTCGCTCATGTCGTTCTGGCGGTGCAGGCCGACAACGGCCTTGAAGCTGCTGGCGGAGCGGCCTGACGTACAGTGCGCAGCCGTGAGCACATAGTAGTCGCTGACCACGGAGGCGCCGCACCACTGTCCGCCGTTGTATTGCAGATACACCATGAATGGGAATTCGCCGGGAGAGGCTTCTTCTCCACCGACGATTTTTGCGGTAATGCTACGGTAGGATTCAATATTATCGGGGCCGCTTGCGGAGGCGTTGGCGGCGGTGAACGTCAGTCCGGTCATTATCCCTGCAAGCAGGTTTTTTTTGCACAGTTTCATTGTTGGTTCCATTGCATGAGATTGTTTTATTAGAGAGAGCTTTTTCTTAGTTGTATCGATTGCTCCCCGTCGGCTGTGCACCAAGGCGAGAGGGGACTGCGCTCCCGCGGCTCCTTTATATTTATTGGTGTTCAGATTATAAACCATACATCCACCTCCGAATGCCTTCAATTCGGTCGAATGTCTTAGGAATAGGGGCCTACGTATGGGGTTATCCGGCCTTACCGGCAAACCAATATAGCGGTGAAGCTGAGATTATGTATCACCTGTACAGCCTAGGCGTTGTTGGTCGAGGTCTCACAGTTTTGTCGTGAGGAGCGAAAGCGCACCCGCAGTTTGCCGCGACGGACCTCCACGTTTTTCACCAGACTGCGCGCCAACCGGTGACGCAGGCTATCCATGCGGAACTGAAATATGGGCGCGCCTGCGACATAACGGGATAGCGCAATACGCACGGCGGCGCGCGCCGGTTTGAGATAGCGGCTGGGGATAGGATGTATTTGTAAATCATTGATTTGCGGGTCGAAGAGATAAAAGGCGCCTTCCTGCCGTGAGTAGGAGAGAACGCCCTCCATTTCCACGATGCCAGTGGAGATGAAGCCGCCTGGAATCTGCAGTTTCACCTTGGCGCCGATGGCGATGCGATTGCGGGCGTCGTCCAGGCGCACCCAGGGATCATGTAAACGTACGCCCAGTAAATACTTTTTGGTCTCGATGGGAAAGTGCGCGGTGAGATAACGCTGCAAGTCCAGCTCGGTCAGCGCCAGCCTGTACGCCAGCGCTCTGACGATGCTGCGACTGATTTTGTAAGTCCATGCGAGCCTTAAGTTTTGCATACCGCGCTTTATTGTGTTGTGTTAGGCGTCATGTTCAATTCCTGACGGAGATGTCTGGTCATGGTAACCAGTAGTGAGTCTGAACTGATAATAAGAACTTTCCAGCGGCAAGATGAAGACGAGGTCCTCGTTTTGTGGGAAAAGTGCGGCTTAGTGCGACCCTGGAACGACCCGCGCAAGGATATTCGCCGCAAACTGGAGGTCGGCTCCGATTTGTTTCTGGTGGGAGAATGGCGTGGACGGGCGGTTGCGACAGTGATGGGCGGTTATGAGGGACATCGCGGATGGGTGAACTATCTGGCGGTGGACCCACAGCATCAGCGTTCGGGGTGGGGGCGCGCCTTGATGGATGAATTGCAAAGACGGCTGCTGGCGCTGAACTGCCCGAAGATAAACTTACAGATTCGTAAGGATAATCTGACGGCTATCGGGTTTTATACTGCCCTGGGCTATTTGGAGGATCAGTCCGTCAGCATGGGAAAACGACTGATTCCGGACTGATTCACCTCCCTGCGACGCGACGTGGATATACGCTATTGCCCCCCGCGTCGGCATATTGCAGGATGGACGACAAAGAACTCTGGAAATGATCCACATGAAAAAACTGTTTTTACCTATTTTGATTTTGATCTCTCTTTTGAGCGGCTGTGCGACCTTGTCGCCGTTCAGCATCAGCGAGGCCACGCTGGAGAGTTACATGCAGGAGCAGGTGGGTCGCTATGACCGCCAGCAGCTGGAATCCGGATCGCCATTGTCATTGGCGCTCGACAAAGTGGATGTCACCTTGGGCCCTGAAGGTCGCGATGTGGCGGTGCTGGAGTTAAACGGCGAAGTGGCGGTCAACGCGCTGATGGCGAAACTGCCGGTGGGCGTTTTCCTGAAAGTAGAGGGCGCGCCTTATTACAACAGCCAGGAAAAAGCGGTGTATATCCGTCGCCTGCGCTTGCTGGACAGCCGTATCGACTCCCCTTACTTCAAAGGCGATTTCAAGCCGGTGACGGACAACGCCATGCGCTTCCTGGCGCAGATGCTGGAAACCATGCCGGTATATCGCCTGGACGACGCCAATCTGGCGGGGCAGTTTATGTCTCTGACCAATATGGACCTCAAAGTAGCGCCGGGCAAACTGGTGTTTGTGCCTTCCGATAAGTAACCCTTTTGGACTGGCCGCTCTGGCGGTCAGTCTATGATCAGCTTACTCTTACTCTCTTCCTCTGTCGTTTCATCCCATGGACGTAAATGACATACCTGCGGACAACAGCTTGGCAGGTATTTAAGCCACTCGGCGATAGTGAAAAACTTGATCTTTTCTCTCAGCCACAGCACCCCGGGGTCACGGTCATGGCGGGCGTGCCAGATCATGGACACGGGGGTAGGGCGTATCTCCAGGGGCGGCTTAGTGACGTGCAGCGAGCCGCATTTAGCGCCTTTGGCGATCACCATGTTGGGGACGATGGAAATCAGGTCGCTGCCTTCCAGCAACGCTGGCACGGAGGCGAAATGATTCACAGTCATCGCCACCCGGCGGCTGAGCCCCTGCTGACTGAGCGTAATGTCAACGAACCCGGTAGCCTCTCCGGTTAAAGTCACCAGCAGGTGGTCCGCCTTTAGGTATTTCTCCAGCGTCAGCGGCTCCGCCGCCAGGGGGTGGTCTTTACGCATCGCGCAGACATAATCGCTTTCGAACAGGAAGTCATTACGGAACGAGGTGCGAAACTCCTGCATCACACCTACGATCAGATCCACTTCGCCGTTAGTCAGGATGCTTTCTGAGTTGTTGCCATTGGCGGGGACCGCATGCAGGTCGATATTAGGCGCCTCCGTCTCCACCATTCTGCGCATGGGCAGCCAGATCAGGTCCGTGGTGATATCGCTCATGCCCACGCGGAAGCGTCTGCGCGTCGTGGATGGGTCGAAGTCTTGCGGGTTGACCGCATCCTTCAGTTGAATCAGCGGGCCGCTGACCTGGTGCCACAGGCTGAGCGCGTGGGTGGTGGGCTGGATGCCGCGCCCGTTTTTTACGAACAAGGGATCGTTCCAGACCTGGCGCATGCGCGCCACCGCATTGGAGACTGCAGGCTGGGTCATGGAAAGCCGCTCAGCTGCGCCGCTAATGGAGTTTTCGGTCATGATGGCGTCGAAAATAACGAGCAAATTCAGATCTATATTACGCATATCGAGTCTTCATATAAAAATTAGTGATGTATCGAATATTAAATATAAATTAGACGATATCAATGATTACGAACAGAATGCAAGCATCGCAAAAAACCTGAGGCGCTAACGGAGTTACTGACAGCAGGTTGTCAGTAGAGGCCGGTTATTGTGCGCCTGTCAGTCAAAGGAGCTTGTCATGAAATTTCCCAGATCTCTCATTCTATACGGAGCGGCAGTGTCGTCGGCAGTCCTGTTGAGCGCCTGCCAGCCCGCTGAGTCTCCCCAACAGCAAGGCCACGCCATGCCGGCGCCGGCTGTGGACGTCGCTACAGTTATTAACGAGCCCGTTACGGAATGGGATGAGTTCACGGGTCGTCTGGAGGCGACCCAAACGGTAGAGTTGCGCCCCCGCGTGTCAGGATACATTGATAAGGTGGCCTTTGAAGAGGGCGCCAGAGTCAAGAAAGGCGACTTACTGTTTGAAATCGATCCGCGCTCATTTCAGGCGGAAGTCAATCGCCTGAGCGCAGAGCTGACCAGTTCGGAAGCGCGTTTGGAACTCGCTGAGCGCGATATGAAGCGGGCGCAAAGTTTGAAAAAGCAGAACGCCATTTCCGTGGAGCAGGTGGACAGCCGCGAGAGTCAGTTGAGTCAGGCCCGGGCGCAGGTGCAGTCCACCCGGGCGGCGCTGGAATCCGCCAAGTTGAATCTGAGCTTCACCAAAGTGACTGCGCCGATCTCCGGCCGCGTCTCCCGCGCCATTATTACTGAAGGCAACTATGTGCAGGCCGGTCAGAGTCTGCTGACTACATTGGTGTCGGTGGATAAGGTCTACGCCTACTTTGACGCTGATGAGCGCACTTATCTGAAATACCGCGAGCAGGTGGCCCGTGGCGACCGTCCCAGCGCACGCGATGGGGATAACCCCGCGTTGATGAGTCTGGCTGACGAGCAGGACTATTCCCACGCTGGCTACATCGACTTCCTGGATAACCGGGTGAATCCGCAAACCGGCACCATTCGCGGGCGGGCGGTGTTTGATAATCAGAACGATGAGTTCACTCCCGGCTTGTTCGCGCGGGTCAGAATCATCGCCAGCGGCCGCCATGAAGGCATCCTGATCAGCGACCGCGCCATCAATACGGATCTGAGCAACAAGTTCGTTCTGGTGCTTGGCGAGGACAACAAAGTGAATTACCGCCCGGTGGAGTTGGGACCGAAAGTGGATGGCTTGCGCTTGATCCGCAACGGTTTGCAGCCTGGCGAGAAAATCGTGGTGAACGGTCTGCAACGCGTGCGCCCCGGCGTTGAAGTGACTCCGCAGGAATCCGCCATGGTGGAGCCGGCGGCGCTGGAGCATTTCTATGCGCAACAGCGGATCGTTGAAAAGTATTTGACGGAGCAGGCCCGTCTGGAGGCGGCGCAGGCGTCCGCTCCGGCCAAGGCGACTCCTAACGCCGCTCTGGAACAGCCTCGCGGCTAAAGGTAAGCAGTTATGAATCTGTCGCAATATTTCATTCATCGGCCCATATTGGCCGGCGTACTGTCGATAATGATTTTTATCGCAGGCGCACTGGCGGTATTTGAGTTGCCAATAACCGAATATCCCGAGGTAGTTCCGCCTACGGTGGTGGTGAACGCCACCTATCCCGGCGCCAACCCGAAAGTCATTGCAGAAACCGTCGCGTCGCCGCTGGAGCAGGAGATCAACGGCGTTGAGAACATGCTCTATATGTCTTCCCAGGCCTCTTCTGACGGCCGCATGGCGTTGACGGTGACTTTCGCCCTGGGTACAGATCTGGACGAAGCTCAGGTGGACGTGCAGAACCGCGTCAGCCGCGCGCTGCCGCGTTTGCCCAACGAGGTGCAGCGTATAGGCGTCACCACAGAGAAATCGTCGCCGGACCTGACCATGGTGGTGCACATGGTGTCGCCGGATAACCGTTACGACACGCTGTATCTGGCGAACTACGCCACCTTGAACGTAAAAGACGCGCTGTCGCGCATCGAAGGCGTTGGCGCCGTGCGCGTGTTTGGCGCCGGGGATTACTCTCTGCGGATCTGGCTGGACCCCGAAAAAGTGGCGGCGTTGAATCTGACGACCAGCGATGTGCTGTACGCCATCCGTGAACAGAACCGGGCGGTGGCGGCGGGCACTCTGGCGGCGCCGCCGTCTCCCAGCGCCAGCGACTTCCAGTTGCTGATCAACGTTAAAGGCCGCCTGGAATCCACGGAAGAGTTTGAAAACATCATTGTCCGCGTTGGCCCGAATGGGGAAATGACCCGTCTGAAAGATGTCGGTCGCGTGGAGCTGGGCTCCAGCACTTATGCTTTGCGCTCTTTGTTGAATAATAAGCCTGCGGCGGCGTTGCCGATTTTCCAGCGTCCCGGCTCCAACGCTATTGAGATTTCCGATAACGTGCGCGCCACCATGGCGGAACTGAAAAAGACGTTCCCGGAAGGGGTGGACTACTCCATCGTTTACGATCCGACCGTTTTCGTGAAAGGCTCCATCAAAGCCGTGGTGCAAACCCTGCTGGAAGCCATTCTGCTGGTCGTCATCGTCGTGGTGCTGTTCCTGCAGACTTGGCGCGCTTCGATTATCCCGCTGGTGGCGGTGCCGGTATCCTTGGTGGGCACCTTTGCGGTGATGTATCTGTTCGGCTTCTCGCTGAACGCGCTGTCGCTGTTTGGATTGGTGTTGGCTATCGGCATCGTGGTGGATGACGCCATCGTGGTGGTGGAAAACGTCGAGCGTAATATCGAGTTGGGCATGACCCCGGTGGAAGCCACCAAACAGGCCATGAAAGAAGTTACCGGCCCGATTATCGCGACCTCTCTGGTGCTGAGCGCGGTATTTATTCCGACTGCGTTTATTTCTGGTCTCACCGGCCAGTTTTATAAACAGTTTGCGTTGACCATTGCGATCTCCACGATCATTTCGACGATCAACTCACTGACCCTGAGTCCGGCTCTGTCCGCTGTGCTGTTGAAACCGCATAGCGCCAAGAAAGATCTGTTGAGCCGCGTTATCGACGGCCTGTTCGGTCGCTGGTTGTTCGCGCCCTTCAACAAGTTTTTTGCGAAAGCGTCCAATGCCTATACCTGGGGCGTGAAACGCATCATTCGCGGCGGCCTGGTGATTCTGGTGGTGTACGGCGGTCTGATCGGTCTGACTTACCATCAGTTCCAGACAACGCCGGTAGGCTTTGTGCCGCAGCAGGACAAGCAGTACTTGGTGTCTTTCGCGCAGTTGCCGGATGCAGCCTCGCTGGATCGTACGGAAGACGTGATTCGGGAGATGTCTGAGATCGCATTGAAACATCCCGGCGTAGAGTCCGCCGTGGCGTTTCCCGGCTTGTCCGTGAACGGCTTCGTGAACAGCCCCAATAGCGGCATCGTATTCGTCACTTTGAAGCCTTTTGAGGAGCGCAAGGATCCGTCTCTGTCCGCCGGCGCTATCGCAGGACAGTTGAACGGGGAGTACAGCGCCATCAAGGAAGCCTTCGTGGCGATCTTTCCACCCCCTCCCGTTATGGGATTGGGGACCATCGGCGGTTTCCGTCTGCAGATCGAGGATCGCGCCAGTATGGGTTACAACGAGCTGTATGCGCAGACCCAGAATATTGTGCAGAAAGCCTGGGCGACTCCTGGTTTGACCGGCCTGTTCAGCAGCTTCCAGGTTAATGTGCCGCAGATTGATGTGGATGTGGATCGGGAGAAGGCCAAGTCGCACAACGTGTCGTTGAACGATGTGTTTGAAACCATGCAGGTCAATATGGGCTCGCTGTATGTGAATGACTACAACCAGTTCGGGCGCACCTATCAGGTGAATGTGCAGGCGGAAGACGATTTCCGTCAGGAAGCGGATCAGATCAGTCGCCTGAAGGTGCGTAATGCGCAGGGCGACATGATTCCCATTGGCTCTTTCGTGAACGTGACGCACACGGCGGGGCCGGATCGGGTCATGCATTACAACGGCTATCCGACAGCGGAAATCAACGGCGCGCCGGCGCCGGGCTACAGCTCTGGTCAAGCGCAGGCGGCGATTGAGAAGCTGCTCAACGACGAATTGCCCAACGGCATGACCTATGAGTGGACCGAGCTGACTTATCAGCAGATTCTGGCGGGCAACACAGCGGTGTTCGTCTTCCCGCTGGTTGTTTTGCTGGTGTTCCTGGTGCTGGCGGCGCAGTACGAAAGCTGGTCGCTGCCATTGGCGATCATTCTGATCGTGCCGATGACGCTGCTGTCAGCCATGACCGGGGTGATTCTGTCTGGCGGCGATAACAATATCTTCACCCAGATCGGTCTCATTGTACTGGTGGGGCTGGCGACCAAGAACGCGATTCTGATCGTGGAGTTCGCAAAGGAGCGTCAGGACGCGGGTCTGAGTCTGATGGACGCCATTCTGGAAGCCTGTCGTTTGCGTCTGCGTCCGATTCTGATGACGTCACTGGCGTTCATCATGGGCGTGGCTCCATTGGTCTACTCCAGCGGCGCCGGCGCGGAGATGCGTCACGCCATGGGCGTCGCAGTGTTCTCCGGCATGATCGGGGTGACCATCTTTGGACTGCTGCTGACGCCGCTGTTCTATCACCTGATTCGTCGCTGGGTGAAAAAGCGTAATCCGCAGGAGGAGGCGCAAGGGGAGGTGGCTCATGCGTAAGTCGAAGCTTTTTATAGTCTCCGCACTCACTCTTGCTATGGCGGGATGCGTGACAGTGGGGCCTGATTATCAGGCTCCAGAACAGCTTGAGGCGCAGTTGCAGACGTTTAATCAACAGCAGTTTGACTTCCAGCGTATGGAAGAGAACTGGTGGGGGCAGTTCAATGATCCCCGAATTGAGAAACTGGTGGACATGGCGCTCGCCAATAACCATGACATCGCCAAGGCGCGGGCCAATGTGAAGGCGGCCTACGCCGCCTTTGAGGACAGTCGCGACGACTATTTTCCGAAAGGCGGCGCAGACGCTGAGTACAGCGCCTCTCGAGCGAAGTCGGCGCCGACTTTTTCTGACGCCGCCAAGGTGGAGCAATATTCCGCCGGAGGCGCCCTGAGCTGGAACCTGGACTTCTTCGGTCGCGTGACGCGGCTGATCGAAGCGGCCGAGGCGGAAGCCCTGTCCAGTGACGCAGCATTGCGCAACATGCAGGTGGAGATTATCGCCGAGGTCGTGCGCGTCTATGCAGACTTGCGTGGCGCTCAGGCGCAGGTTCAAGTGGCGCAGCGCAATCTGGAGAATTTGAAATCCGTCGTGGATCTGACGGAAGCCAAGTATAAGACGGGAGTCGGCGCAGAGCTGGATGTGGCGCGCAGTAAAGCGCAGTATGCCGGCGCCCAGGCTACGCTGGCGCCGTTACAGGCGCGCATCGCCCGCGATGAATATCGACTGGCGGTGCTGACTGGGTCGGAGCCCGGGAAGCTGGCGCTGGACTTAAGTTATCAGCCCATTCCTCAAGTGGCCACGGCGCTGGCCATTGGCGATCCTGCCGCGCTGTTGCGTCGTCGTCCTGACGTTCGCGTCGCCGAGCGCAGACTGGCTTCAACCAACGCCAGAATTGGCGTCGCGACGGCGGATCTGTTTCCCAAAGTGGAGATGACCGGCTTTTTGGGCTTCATTTCCGGTTCAGGGAGTGAGTTGTTGAAATCTTCCTCAGGCGCCTGGTCTGTCGCCCCCAGCCTGAACTGGGCGGTCTTCGACTGGGCCTCTCTGAAGGCGCGGGTGCGTGTGGCCGAGGCGCAGAATGAGGCGGCCCTGGAAGACTATCAGCAGACGGTCCTGCGGGCGTTGGAAGACGCACAGCTCAGCTTTGTTAATTATCACCAGAGCCAGCAACGCTATCTGCACTTGCAGGCGCAGGTGGAGAGCAGCACGCGGGCTCAGGAAATCGCCCAGGCGCAATACAAGGAAGGTTTTATCGATCTGCTGGTGTTGCTGGATACAGAGCGCACCCGCCTGGCGGCGGAAGACGCCGCTGTGCAGGCGGAGACCGATATCATGAAAGGCGTAGTGGACATTTACCGCTCCCTGGGCGGCGGCTGGGAAGCGCCGGCGGATAATGTCGCCACAACCGGCTCGGAGACGTTCACACGAGGCTAGCCCCTGTTTTCTGCGGCCATCTGACGTTGTCGCGCGCTCTGCGGTCTTTTTGCGATCTCATGACAAGCGCAAGAGCGCGCGACGCTGACGGCGGATGGTCGCAGATCCTTTTCCTGTGATGGCTAGGCGTCAGGGTCTTTTCATGTGGTAGGCCGCCACCTGGTTTCTGCCATTGTCTTTGGCTTGTTGTAAAGCCACTTCCGCTTGTTTGAAAAGCTGTTCGAAGGGGGTATCGCATTCACCGATACACAGCCCGATGGAGGCGGTGACGCGAACCTCAGGATCGTTGTTCGCCGGGCCGGTGAAAATCATGGCCGCTATCGACTCAATGAGGCGCTCTGCTATCTGCAAACCAACTTTATCATTGGCCTGACTGAGGAAAATAGCGAACTCCTCGCCAGCGATGCGTCCGAACACATCGTACTCACGCAATGCGTCCCGGGTGAGTTCGGCGACACGGCGCAGTATTTCATCTCCAACCGGATAGCCGCAGCTGTCATTGACCTTTTTGAAGTGATCCATGTCCAGCAACATCAGCGTCATCGGCGCGCCGGTGCGCCAGCAGCGATTCGCCTCGGCTTCCGCCGCTTCAAAAAAGCCGCGATAGTTGGATACATGCGTGAGCTCATCCGTCATCGCCATATGGCGTAACTTCTGATTGGCGTGATTGATGCGGCCTTCCAGTTGCTTCTGCGCGGTGAGGTCGCGGGCGCGCACCAGCATCCGGCCTTCTTTGTCGATCTGCTCCGAGAATAAAAACCAGCGTCCGCCGCTGATCTCCACCTCATAGCTGCGGAACTGACGTGTGCGACGTAATTCCTGTGCGTAACGCAGCCAGCCCTCAAGATCATCGGACTCAATGTGAATCCCTTGGCGGGTGCTGTAACAGCGTTCGGCCAGACGACGAAAACTGAAACCAGCCAGAAAGTCGCGCTCGGCATTGAATAATCGGGCGAATGCGGCGTTGCAGTAAACAAGTAGGTCCTGGTCGCTGAAGAGGGCGTAAGCTTCATCGCTGCTTTCTATAAAAGCAAACAGCGTATGTTCCAGATCGTTGACTTCGCTGGACATGAATTAAGGCTCCACGGCGGGTGCAAAAAATAAATCGGAATCAGGCGTTAAGCGCTTTCTGACGCATAGTCCGGCATCGGCGCACTGTCGCGCGACAATATAGCGCTTACTAATTAAGTAGCATACTTTTCAGGATTATTCCGCCGCGGGATACGGCGGAACAGCTTCAGCCCAGCTTGTATTCTATTTCAGCGGAGACGCTGGGGGCGTTGGAGCGACTGCCCAACGTCACCATGGTGCGGTTGTCGAAAGGGTGGGCCCACAGGGAAAGGTCATTGGGCACGTAGACGGGGCGCGTGAATTTCAAGGACGCCTGACGAATCTCACGCTCGTTCTGATTGCTCAGGTAGCCCATGATTTTACCCACCGAATACATACCGTGCACGATCGGCCGCTTCATTCCGCACAGGCGCGCGGTCCACTGGTAGAGGTGGATCGGGTTGAAGTCGCCGGACAGCCGCGCATAACGGCGAATATCGGCGCTGCCGAAGTAGAAGGTAGTCTCAGGAGCGGCGTCTGATAGCGGCGTGCGCGGTCCGCTGCGGGTGGGGCGGTGATTGCCGGGATGTTTGCTGAGGTAGTGGTTGATCATTTCCACCGCTACCTGACCCCGGGTCCAGATCTCCGTCGTGATCGTGAAACTTTGTCCGTGAGCGCATTCTTCCTGGCCAGATAAGTAGGCGCGCACTGTCAGGCGGTCCTGGGCGGATATGGGGAAGCGCTGAATGAATTTGACGCCCAGGTGCACCAGTCCCAGCAGTTTGAGCGGGAATTCCGGCCGGGTCAGCAGGGTCAGCTGGGGCTTTTGTGTAAAAACATAGAGAAACGGCAGGGGCGCGCGTTCAGTTTGTCGGTATTGCGGACTAAACTCAAAGAAGTGGAGATATTTATCCAAATGGTTGCGGCAAAGAGTGATATCAAAAACCTCAACGCATAACTCCGGCAGACGAGTGTAGGTCAACTCCCGCTTCAGCAGCGTCTTGGCGTACAGCGTCAGCAGGTCGGGTAATTGGGGTTCGGTGTAGCTTACTACGTGCATAATACTCTCTTCTCGCCGCCGGCCGGTGGTCGAATGTGCTCATTCGTGACATCCCGGTTGTCTGTTATAAAGTTGTCTGTTGTAAATATGTAACCTTTTGTAAAGTTGCTATATAAATAGATTAAAAAAGAATCAGCTACAATAGGCTTTTGGGTTGGTGGGATCGGCCGAAAGGATGATAAGGCGCTTTTATCATTGCGGAGAGAACGCCAAATGAGACTGTCAGTTTTGGTGCTTAGTGGGCTGCTCACACTACTGATGATGCAGCCGTCGGCGGCGGAAATATCGCTTGTGCTGGCTTCGCAGGAGGATTTCAAGCCATATGAATGGCGCGATGGCGACCAAATCAAAGGACTGGATGTGGATATCATCGAGGAAATGGCGCGTCGCCTGGGCTGGAAGGTCGAAATCAAGCTTTATCCCTGGAAACGGGTTTTGCACGAGATCGCGGCGGGCTCCATTGATGGCGGCTTTTCCGCCTTTCGCACGCGGGAGCGGGAGGAGTACGCGATCTTTCTTGATCCCCCGGTGCATCTAAGCACCTATTGCGTGTTTGTAAATCGGGAGCGACCGATGGTGTTTTACAGCCTGGAGGATCTGGATGGCAAGGTATTGGGCAAGAATCTGGGCTTTTCTATCAACTCGGAGTTTGATTATGCGCAAAGGCGGGGGCGCTTTGAGGTTATCGAGAAATCCATGAGCCATAATCTGCGTTTGCTCGCCGCTCAGCGCATTGACGCGGTGATCGGCAATGAGCTGGAAGTTGATTATATGGCGCGAGAGTTGGGACTGGATGAGCAAATTGTGGCCTTGCCGACGAAAATGGCGTTAGATACGCCGGCCCATCTGATTATTTCCAGAAAGTCGCCGCTGGCCAAAGACCCGGAAATACTGCGGCGAATGGAAGACACGCTGCAGCGTATGCTGGAAGACGGCGCTTACGCTGAGTTTCTGCAAAAGTATCAGTAGTCGCTGATTCGGGTCGTCCGCGGTTACTCGGGTTTGTTGACGTGTTTCTTACCGGTGACCATGGCGGCGATGAGATTCTCTTTACCGGCGCGTGAATACAGGATGACTGCGGCGATATGAATAAGTATGAGCGCCATCAGGCCGTTAGCCAGCCCTTCATGGATATCTTCCAGCCAGTCTTCGCCCCAGAATGCATCCAGGCTCATCATCCAGCCGCTGACGGCCAGCGCCGCCACCAGGAGCATGAGTGCGAGAATCATCAGGCCCCCCATTGGGTTGTGGCCTACTGTCTGCGGTGGTCTACCGGAGAGAAGCCCGCCTACATAGCTTTTTAGCCGTGTCGGCGTAGGAAAAAAAGACCGGAAGCGCGCGTGGGGCGTCCCTATAAAACCCCATAAGACTCTGATCGCAATCGCGCCTCCGGCGTAATATCCCACCCATTCGTGCCAGGAACTGCCGTCCTCCAGTATCCACAGATTCAGAATGCACGCTGTGGCTAACGTCCAGTGAAACAAGCGGACCAAAGGGTCCCAGACACGAATGGTTTGCATGGAATGCTTCCTCCTTAATCTGTTTCTGTTTTGATGGCGTCGCCGTTAACCGGGTTAAAGTAGACCTCCACTTTCTGGCCCTGGTTGTTCCAGCCATAGATTTCGTAGCAACCCGTGTCTGTTTCTTTAAACTTCTTGATCTTGTAACCCTGATCCAGCAATGACTGTTTGAAGACTTCCTGATCCTGCCAGGCGGACTTGGGCTCAGTGGTGCAGGTCGGGTCGGCGAAGGCCGAGGTGGTGGATAGACTCAGGGCTGTGGCGAGTAAGGCGATTGAGATTGATTTCATAAATCTGTTCCTTGTGTGAAGGTCTTGTTTAACGACAAGGAGCAGATTAAAGGGCGAAACTTAAGGGAGGCTTAAGGCAAATTCAGGTTGCCAAGAAAGTGCGAAAAAACGGAAGGCCGCTTAGCGCGGCAGCGCCAGACCCATCAGTGTGACGCTGTAGAGCGTCTGGTCCATTTCCGCCACATCGGGCAGTTCTCCCCAGCATTGGAATCCGTGCTTACGAAACAGAGCGAGGCTGGGCGCGTTATGCGAAAAAATCACACCAATCAGCGCGGTGACGCCAAGCTGAGGCGCCAGCGCGATGGCGTGCGCTAAAAGACGCGAGCCCAGTCCTTTGCCGCGTTGCTGCGACGCGAGGTAAATGCTCAGCTCCGCCGTGTGACGATAGGCGGGGCGGGAGTGATAGGGCTCGAAACTGATCCAGCCAAGGAGAGTGTTGTTCTGTTCCGCCACTAGCAACGGGCGCTGTTCCGTATGCTTCAGAAGCCAGTCCCGGCGACTTGCTGCGGACACTTCTTCCGTATCCGCCGTCACTTGTCTCGACGCAACTGTGGAGTTGTAGATATCGACGACGGCGCGCAGATCCGCCTCGTGAGCGGGACGTAACTGAAAATCTTCAAATACGGCGTGAAGCATGTAATGTGATGTCCTTAATCCTGAGTATTGCGAAGCGTCTGGACGTTATAGCGCAAAAATTTATTATCGAAAAGCCCGCTGGCGAGTTGTATTAGCGCGGGTTAAAAACGCTATATTATTCAACCTAATGCGTTAGTCGCCATCAGGCGCGGCGTTTTACCTACATTCCGTGCAGTCAGGGATATTTCGACTATGTACATGCCTGCTTCGTTCAAGGTGGAGGAGCGCTCCGCCATGTTGGATTTTATTGATCGCTGGAGCTTTGGCGTTTTGATGACGCTGAAAGCCGGGATGCTGGAGGTCAATCAGGTTCCTTTTATACTGGACCGCGAGAATAACCGTTTGTATGGCCATCTGGCCCGGCAGAACGATCAATGGAAGGCGCTGGACGGCGCCGACGAAACGCGGGTGCTTTTTCAGGGACCGCATGCTTATGTGTCGCCGGACTGGTATGAGAGCGCAGGCATGGTTCCGACCTGGAACTTTATGAGTGTGGAAGTGCGCGGACGCTCAACGCTATTGCCCCCTGAGCGCCTGCCCGGGCTGCTGGAGCAATTGAGCGACAAGCATGAAGCCGCATTTGATGAACCCTGGAAAATGAGCAAAGTTCCTCCCGCCAGACTGGAGGCGATGATGAAAGCCATTGTTGGCTTCAGCATTGATATCGAAACCTTGAACGGCAAATTCAAACTCAGCCAGAATCGTAACCCGCAGGACAGAGCCGGTGTCATCGCCGGGCTGTCGATGCAGCCGGATGAAAACTCCCGGACGATCGCGCAGCAGATGCAGTGGCTGCAGGAAAACTGACCACAACTGGAGGCGATAACATGGATTACGCGGCGGCCAGAGAGGCGCTATTAAATAAACCCGAAGCCATTGAGGATTTTCCGTTTGGACCCGATGTGGCGGTATTCAAGATCAAAGGCAAAATGTTCGCGACCCTTGGCGTGGAAGACGGAGAAGGACGCATGAATCTGAAGTGCGATCCGGTGGAAGCGCTGGCGTTGCGGGATATCTTCCCCTCCGTGACGCCGGGCTATCACATGAATAAAAAACACTGGAATACGCTGGCGCTGGATGGCGGAGTACCGCCCGGAGAGATAGGGCGAATGATAGATAATTCCTACGCGCTGGTGGTCAAAGGCCTCACCAAGGCGGAGCGTCAAGCGCTGGAGCTGCGTTACGGCAGGGAAACCCTGTTCCCCGCCTAAGCGTTTTCGGCATTCAGAACCGGCAGTTGGAGGGCAGGTAAGCCGGATCAATATCCGTCTTGTTGGCGCCGACGGCCTCCATACCCTCGACGGCGGGGCTATGTCCGCACAACCAGGTCATTGGGCTGGCGGGGCTGCCAGTCACGATGGCGGGGCGAATGGTGAGATATTTGTCCTGCAGACTTTTGTTCACCTTGTTGCCCAACTGAACATGAAAAGCGCCGTTCTCCAAAGTGATGTTCTTCACAAAATTCCCCAATAACTTGTTGGGCGCAGGCATGCCCGCGGCGGCGTTGTCGGTGGGAAAATCGCCTTTGTATTTGTAATACTCTTTCACCTGATCACGCAGTTCGCCCACGATGGTGACGGCCTCGGTGACCTGCGCCCGCGTGACGTAGACCTGATAACTGGGCAGGGCGACGGACGCCAGAATGCCAATGATGGCGACCACGATCATTAATTCGATGAGGGTGAAGCCGTTTTGCGCTGTGTTAGTCATAATTCTGCCTTTGATGAATAACCGTTAAAAAGCGGAGCCTAAGCTGAATAACGGGAGGTAGACGGCGATGATGGCCGCCCCCACCAGTATGGCGATCAGGGTGCTGACGCCTGCGACGAGTTTGGTTTTGAAGGAAGTCAGCGCCGCGGCGTACGCGACGTTGAGTCGCTCGAACTGATACGCCAACTCCTGCTCCAGCGCGCCAGTTTTCAGGGCGATCAACAGATCCAGGTAGTCCGGTTGTGAGAGCTTGTCTTCCAGGCTGGCGCTGGAACAGAGCTGCAGCGCTTCACGTAAGGACGTTTCCGTATCCATACCGGAGCGGTTAAGCAGGTAGGCGTTGGCGAGCCAGATATAACGCAGATGGGCTTTGGCGATGGAGGACAAGCCTGGGAGGCGTTGTATGAAGTCCGGCATGGGCCTCAATCGTCGAATACAACCGACCGTCTTGAATCCAATCCAAAATAGCGGAGTCAAACCGATCAAGACGAAGATCCAGACCGACTGAAACGCCTCCAGGCCGGATATCAGCGCTATCGTAAATGCTGGCAGCTCCATGTTCATTTCACTGTGGAACGCCTGAAATCCAGGCAACACCTTGATGAGCAGGACGCTGAAAATAAAGATGGCGATCATTAACAGAACAAAGACGTAGCCAAGCAGACTTTGCAATCCGTCCCAGACGCCCCGCCAGGAGACTTCCATAGCCTGAGAGTGGCTGATGTAGTGTTCCAGAAAGCCGGGTAGCGAGCCGCCTTTGGCGCGCACAATGGCGGCGAGGCGACTTATGTCGTAGTAGGGACTGTCCTGATAAGGCGTCGCATGTAAGCTGACGTCACCCTGCAATACTTTTTTCAGTTGCTCAACCTGAGGTTGCGCGTGAGCCGGCAGGAGAGGCTTCAGTCGGGCCAGCGCCTGCTCCAGAGAAAGCCCCTGCTGAATCTGATGGTTCAAGTGCCGCAATAACTGGCTCAGATTTGAGTTTGGCGAAGAAATAAGGATCACGGTTTAACCTCTACAGATATAAGGGAGTTGCTCCGGAGGCAGCGAGCTTTTGTCGTCGCCGTAGATTTTGCGTGGACCCGAGTGGGCTGACGCGCATGTCCATCCCAGAGTGCGTAATGCGCCATCGGGATTGCTGACAACCGGTCGAAAGCTGATGGTCCTTGGCGCTTCTCCTGCGCGAGGGGAAAGGGTGAAGTGCAAGGCGCCGTCTGTATCCAGTTCAATATGCTGGAAATAAGTCGGCTCGACATTACTCAAAGCGTGAAGCCCTTCTCTGTCCGGCCAGACGCCGGAGTAAGCGTACGTTTCCGCTATGTCCAATCTGGTCCCTTCCAGCAAGCCAAAGGCCTCGGTCAGGCGGGATTTGATGATCCCGTTACGTCCGGCGTCCAATGCAAACGTCAAAGCGCTGCAAACAACGGCGATGCAGGTGAGTATCTCCAGCCAACGAAAGCTTCCGGCAGTCTGAAAAGATGGTTTTAAAGCGAGGGGCGCGCCGCCAGGTCGCGGCGGCGGGCTGGTTTCGAGTACAGGAACGCCAGCGTTCGACTGGGTTGGAACAGCTATGAACTGCTGGTTGATCCAGCGCGCCCGCCAGTTCAAATAGGTCAGGAAGAAGAAGGAGGGCAGGATAAATAAAGGATTCAATACCTGTGCGAGCGTAGCGGCGGTTATCGCCACCGCAAGATAGAGCGCGCTGGTCCATGGGCCAAGCAAAGGGTCAGAGCGACCCGCCAAGGAGGAACTGCGTGCGAGATTGCCAACCAGCGACGGAATAAAAAAGTAAAAGAATAATCCTCGCAGCGGCGGCCAGATGGGGTCTCCTGATATGAGCCGATACTTGCGCCAGTTCATGTAATGCCAGAACAGCTCATACGCGCTCAGCGTTACCACATACAAAAGACAGTGCAGCCACATAGGCGGCGCAAAATAAGGCGTCAGTGTTTCTTTGAAAAAGCGGCGGCGTTCAGGCAAAGCCAGTCCTTAATGCGAAGCAGAAAATTATTAGCAGTTTAGCTGATTTGCGTCCTGAACTACTTTTGATTCAGGTAATTACCCGTTTATTTTCTTGGGATGACAATGAGGTTGGGCAAACTTCGCCTGCAAGGCAACCTTGATAATCGTGGATATGTTAATGTGGCCGTTAGGAATATCAGTGCGGTTTAGCTGTATTGACTGCGTCGGTTTACTGTTTAGAATAGCCGCCTTTTGAGAATTTCCATGGATTTGAATCTAGTCATCGGCGTCTTGATTGAGAGCGCCTGCCTGTTCGTTGCGGCTAAGATACTAAAAGTCTCGCTGGCGTTTATTGAAGCGTTCTTGATCGTTCTTACGGCGGCATTGATTGTGTACTTTGTCTATGGTCTTCCTGGTTTTCTTCTCGCGATTGGGTTTTATTTGGTGGCGTTGAAGCTAATCACCAAAGCGGATGCTTATTCAGAGATTTTTATTCTCACGCTCATAGGATTAGGCGTCCAGGCGCTACTGAAAAAGTTTTTATTCGCCGTCGTTTTAGCCTGATTCTCTCCAATGCGGCGATGGCCGTGTAGCATCTCCTTTCCTCTATATCTAGTATTTACTTTTAATAGTTAAAACAATATATTGTGCCTCAGCTATGGTTCACGCCTGTTCACAGGTTGTGCTAAGAGGGAATCCGGTGAGAATCCGGTACTGACGCGCAGCGGTGTGGGGGAACGAAGGCGACGGGGGCGAAAACGCCCACGCACTGTCCGAAAAAGGATGGGAAGCGGTCGCCGTAGGTTCGCAAAAAACGTGTAAACGCCCCCGAGTCCGAAGACCTGCCATGCTGAAGTTATTCATGCCTTCGCGACTCAGGGTAATGATAAAGCGCCGCTTTGTGCGAGGCGATTTTCGTCCTGTCTGCGCGTCGCTTTATGTCCCGGTTCGTGGAGGTTTGGCCAGAACACGCGATAGAGGACAATTCCATGACCGGCAGTTTTTCGTCCCCCAGCGAGGCGCGCGCCTCCAGCTCCCCATCTGTTTCATCCGAGTCACACACTCATAACGCCCTGCTGCAGGTGATCAAACGCACCGGTCAGGCTGCGCCGTTTGACGACCGCAAAATCGCTATGGCGGTGACCAAGGCGTTTTTGGCGGTGGAAGGACAATCCGCGTCCGGCTCGCCCCGTGTGCGGGATTCCGTAGAAAAACTGGTTAAAGATATCGTCGCGCGTCTGCGTCGCCGCAGTCCTGAAGGCGGTTCGGTGCACATCGAGGAAATCCAGGACCTGGTGGAATTGGGCCTGATGCGCGGCGGTTTCCAGAAAGTGGCCCGCGCCTATGTGCTGTATCGTGAAGAACACGCCCGTCAGCGCGCGCCGGCGCCAAGCGAACAGGCGGGGGAGGCGCATCCCGATATTAATGTGAAGTTCGCCGACGGGACGGAAGCGCCGTTGAACATGGGGCGTCTGCGCACGGTGATTGGCGACGCCTGTGCGGATCTGGACGGCGTCAGCGAGGAAAAAGTCCTGCAGGGCGCATTGAAAAACCTGTACAACGGCGTCAAGCATAAAGACGTCAACGCTGCACTGGTCATGGCGGCGCGTCCTCTGATCGAAGAAGAACCCAACTATTCCTATGTTTGCGCCCGTTTGTTATTGGACGGTCTGCGCGAAGAGTCTCTGAGCTATCTGAATATTGCGGCGTCCGCGACCGAGGGCGAGATGGCGGAACTTTATCCGACTGCTTTCCGCGCTATCGTTGAACGCTGCATAGAGCATGAATTGTTGTCGCCAGAACTGCTGAAATTCGATCTGGAGCGCCTGGGCGCCGCGCTCAAGCCGGAACGGGATCGTCAATTTACTTACCTGGGGCTTCAGACCCTTTACGACCGCTACTTCATCCACTGGCGCGAGACCCGCCTGGAATTGCCGCAGGCGTTTTTCATGCGCGTTGCCATGGGATTGTCGGTGCAGGAAGATGATCCCAACGCCCGCGCGATTGAGTTCTACAACCTGTTGTCCTCTTTTGATTACATGTGCTCTACGCCGACGCTGTTCAACGCGGGGACCAATCGTCCGCAGTTGTCTTCCTGCTACCTGACGACGGTGCCGGATGACCTGGAGGGAATTTACGGCGCGATCAAGGACAATGCCCTGCTGTCCAAATGGGCGGGCGGTCTGGGTAATGACTGGACGCCGGTGCGTTCTCTGGGCTCCCACATTAAAGGCACCAATGGTAAGTCCCAGGGCGTGGTGCCGTTCCTGAAAGTCGTCAACGACACGGCGGTGGCGGTAAATCAGGGCGGCAAACGTAAAGGCGCGGTATGCGCTTATCTGGAGTCCTGGCACCTGGATATCGAAGAGTTCCTGGAACTGCGCAAAAACACCGGCGATGAACGCCGACGCACCCATGACATGAACTCCGCCAACTGGATTCCTGACCTGTTCATGAAGCGGGTGTTCGAGGACAAGGAGTGGACGCTGTTCTCGCCCAGCGATGCGCCGGACCTGCACGATGTATACGGCTCCGCTTTTGAATCGCGCTACACCCACTATGAATCTCTGGTGGAAAGCGGCGCTATCACCCTGTTCAAGAAAGTGTCTGCGCAGAACCTGTGGCGCAAGATGCTCTCCATGTTGTTCGAAACAGGCCATCCCTGGGTGACCTTCAAGGACCCTTGCAATCTGCGTTCGCCGCAGCAACACGTTGGTGTGGTGCATTCCTCGAACCTGTGCACGGAGATCACTCTGAACACCAGTCAGGACGAAATTGCGGTGTGTAACCTGGGCTCGGTCAACCTGGTCAACCACATTCGCAATGGCGAAATCGATCACGACCGTCTGCGCAACACCGTGTATACCGCGGTGCGCATGCTGGATAACGTTATCGATATCAACTATTACGCGGTTCCCCAGGCGCGCAACGCTAACCTGCGCCATCGCCCAGTAGGCATGGGCCTGATGGGCTTCCAGGATGCGCTGTACAAGCTTGGCCTGCCATACAGCAGCGTTGAAGCGGTGCGCTTCGCCGATCAATCCATGGAGCTGATCAGCTATTTTGCGATTACCGCGTCCTCCAATCTGGCGAAAGAACGCGGTCGCTACGAAACCTATGCAGGTTCTTTGTGGGATCAGGGCGTTCTGCCTATCGATTCTCTGGATCGTCTGGAGCAGGAACGCGGCGCGGAGTTTTGCACTCTGGATCGCGGTCACAGCCTGGACTGGGCGCCGGTGCGTGAGCTGGTGAAAAAGCAGGGTATGCGTAACTCCAATGTCATGGCGATTGCGCCTACTGCGACGATTTCCAACATTGTCGGCGTCTCCCAGTCTATTGAGCCGACTTATCAGAACCTGTTCGTCAAATCCAACTTGTCTGGCGAATTCACCGTGATCAACCCCTGGCTGGTGCAGGAGTTGAAGGCGCGGGAACTGTGGGATTCCGTCATGGTTAACGACCTCAAATACTTCGATGGTTCCGTCGCACAGATCGACCGCATTCCAGAAGACGTCAAACAGCTGTTCCTGACGGCGTTTGAGATTGATCCTCGCTGGTTGGTGGAGGCGGCCTCCCGTCGCCAGAAATGGATTGATCAGGGGCAGAGCCTCAACCTGTACATGGCGGAGCCCTCCGGTAAAAAACTCGATAACCTGTACAAGCTGGCCTGGTCCCGTGGCCTGAAAACGACTTATTACCTGCGCTCTCTCGGCGCCACGCAAATGGAGAAAATCTCTTCCGGGGCTTCCCAGAGCGACAGCGCCAAACCTGATGTTGACAACACTGAGAGTCAGGAGCCGCAACCGAAGTTCTGCTCGATTCTCGATCCGGACTGCGAAGCCTGTCAGTAAGCGACGATAACAACCAGGAGCTATGACCATGAATACCGAACTGATGAAGCAGAATGCTACCCTGTCGGACTGGGACGATCCTCTGGCGGTGGCGATTCCTGCGGTGTCGACAAATGCTTGCGTCGCCACCGATTCTCCCGTTTCCACCTCTCCCGCCGCGGCGTCAGCCGCCGGGGGGGGGGCTGTCAGCAAGACTGAGCCGGCTCCTGTAGAAGAGCCGGCGTTAGCAGAGGTTCCGCAGCAGCTGGACCCGGTCAACCCCGACGACAAGCGGGTGGTGAACGGCATGACTGACATCAACCAGCTGGCGCCGTTCAAGTATCCCTGGGCGTGGGAGTTTTTCCTCAACGCCAACAAAAACCACTGGACGCCTCTGGACATCAACATGTCCCAGGATGTGTACGACTATCACCACAAGCTGACGCTGGAAGAGAAGCATGTGTATGAAAACGTGCTGGCGTACCTGACCACGTCCGACATTCTGGCCATGCGCAATATCGGTCTGGCCGTGATGGAGAAAATGAGCGCGCCGGAATTACAAATCTATCAGGCGCGGCAGGTGTACGAAGAATCTCTGCATACCTGGACTTATCAGCACTGTATCGAAACCATTGGTCTGGATCAGAGCGAGATCTATAACCGTTACCGCGTCACGCCGGCGATCTATCGCAAGATCAAGATGGGCAACGAGCGTATCAGCGCGCTACTGCGCCCAGATATCAATCTGCGTAACCGGGATGACCTGGAAACCTTCGTGATGGCGTATATTTTCTTCGCCGGTATTTTCGAAGGCTGCTGGTTCTACAATGGGTTCAGTCCCATCTTCGCCTTGCAGCGTCGCGGATTAATGAAAGGCACCGGCGAGCAGCTGCAATACATCATGCGCGACGAAGTCATGCACTGCGCTTTTGGTATCCGTGTGGTGAAACAGATCATCAAAGAAGAAGGCGTCACCCTCGATCCCAAAGCCATCAAAACGCTGTGGGAAGAAGCTGAAGCGGCGGAAACCGGCTACGCCCACTTCCTGCTGAAAGAACCCATTCTGGGTTATACCGCGGAAGACCACATTGAACAGTTCCGCTTCATCGCCAACCGCCGCGCTAAGCAGCTTAAGCTGGACGAACCATTCCCCGGCGCCGGTAACGCACTGCCCTGGCTGGACGAACAGGCCAGCATGCGTAAAGAGAAAAACTTCTTTGAAACCCGCGTAACGGAATATCAGACCGGGGCGTCGTTGCAGTGGTGAGTTTGAGCATCAAGCGCTCGAAATAGGAATTGTAGTTATCACAAACCGAGCCTGAGCCTCGCGAAGTTAGCGAGGCTTTTAGCTTCTGGTCATTTCCCCGCCTGCCATTTATGGCATTGTTCAGCGGCAATGCACTCCTCTCAGTTAACCTGTTTTTCCTCTTTCTGAAGATGCGACTGGCGTTATCATGCACCGGCCGGTTTTCGTCCATACTTATGTACGTTAAAGCGTTGGCTCGATATGTATGGCGATAACTTGTTGTCGTGAGCAGTCGGGTTGTCCAGATGTTAAAAGGGGTTGATTTTGTTTGGATTTTTTAAGAAACCTATTGTCAGTGAGGAAGAACTTAATTGGCAGATAGACACCTACAGGTGGTTGTTGAACAACTATGGCAAAAGGTTTCGTGACGGCACTTATAAACTGGTTAAGCCTAACAAGGACTTTTTCCCGGATGAGTGCGCCTCTCCTGAAGAGGTCTTTAGAAAAACCTTCATAAGAGTCAAAGGCCTGTGCGGTCTGAAAGACTGGCCCTGTCGCCTTGAGCCCCAAGAGGAAGATCCTGACACGGTCTTGGCCCCCACTTTAAGGGTGAAAGGATCGCCAAACAGTCCGGCAGGGACATTTCGAGAGGCTTATCGTGGTTCGGCAGTTATTACCTTTAACCCCAATTTAGTGAATAACCCAGAAAGTCTTGTAGCGACCTATGCGCATGAACTGGGGCATTATCTGACGTATAACTGTCAGGTCGCGCCGCCTGGCGGCTGGGAGTGCTGGGAGCATGCCACCGACCTGACGGCCATATTCATGGGGTTTGGAATATTCATGGTGAATACGGCGTTTGTGTTCAGACAATTCACCAATGCGGAATCCCAAGGCTGGGAAGCCCGCACCCTGGGTTATATGTCACAAGAGGAAAGGGTAAACGCCCTCTGCATTTTCGTACTGCTTCAAGGCATCGACGTGAATGAGCCCTTGCCCTATTTAAAGCCCCAACTACGCAGAACCTATAAAAAAGGCATTAAGCATCTGAAAGAAGCTGAATGCCTGGAAGTTATTAAAAATACAGGGAAAATCCTCAGGTTATTGAAGCTGTAAAAACCCGCTGATATAGAGACGTCGTCACTTTTATGCACTCCGGTACCGTCCCATGTTGTGGAGTATTGTGCAAAGAGTTAAGAGAATCTTGCTAACCCTCTGGTCACTGCAGACTGCATTCTGGTACTCGCTTTCTACAGTCAATTACATCTTGGAGGTTGAGCATGTCTGATAGAAAAAACAAAACCTGGTTTATTACCGGGGCTTCTCGCGGGTTGGGATATGAGATTGCTGCCGCGGCGCTGGCGGCGGGAGATAATGTCGTGGCGACCGGGCGCCAACTGGATGCGCTGCGCAAGGTATATGAGCCTGATGAGCGCTTATTGCTGCTGGCGCTGGATGTATGCAGTCATTCCCAGGCGGAGGATTGTGCGAAACAGGCGGCGGCGCATTTTGGCGGCGTTGATATCCTGGTGAATAACGCTGGATATGGTCAGTTGGGCGTCTTCGAGGAGGTGGCGGCTGACAAAATTTCCGCTCAGTTTGAGACCAATGTATTTGGATTGATGGGCGTTACCCGTGCAATATTGCCCTACATGCGGGAACAGCGTCAGGGACGTATATTCAACATTTCCTCAATCGGAGGAGCGATAGGTTTTGAGGGCGCCTCGGCGTATTGCGCCACCAAGTTCGCGGTGGAAGGGTTTTCTGAATGTCTGGCTGCGGAGGTGAAACAGTTCGGCATTGGCGTCACCATTGTTCAACCCGGCTTTTTCCGTACGGATTTCCTGGACGACAGCTCAATCAGTTACGGCGACCTGAGAGTGAGCGACTACGAACAGTATTCCTCCGCTGTTTTGGGGGGCTATCGGAGCCGTAATCACCAGCAGGCGGGCGATCCGGCCAAGTTGGGCGAGGCGCTGGTGAAGCTGTCTCGAGAGGAAAACTGTCCGTTAAGGTTCGCTGCGGGCTCTGACGCAGTTCAGTACCTCGGCGTTGCATACAGCGCACGCCAGGAAGAAGTGGATAAGTGGGCGTCGTTATCGGTAACGACAGATATACAGGAATAACTGACGCGTAAGCGCGCAGATAAAACGGGATGCTGGGTATGTCGGAAATCTTTGATCGGATTAAAGAATTGGCGCGCCTGATTCAATGGCATTGCCCCACGGACGGCGTGCGGGAAAGCGACATTCCCAGGCTCTCGTTTATCCGCTCCTCATCACCCACGGAACCGGTGCTCGCGGTCCATCAGCCCGCCGTATGTATTGTGGCGCAAGGCGCGAAGAAAGTGATATCAGGGGAGCAGTTATTCAAGTACGACGCCGCCCATTATCTGGTGGTGTCGGTGGATCTTCCCATCGCCGGACAAGTGATGCAGGCGTCGCCTGAGCAGCCTTATTTGTGCGTGCGACTGGATTTGGACCTTACTATTCTCAGTGAACTGATCCTGGATGAAGGGAGCGTCGATAATGGCGCGCCGCATCAAAGCGTTGGCGTCAGTCTCGTGACGCCGCGCCTGTTGGAGGCGGTGATCCGGTTAGTCGCACTGCTGAACGACAATCCTAAAGACATCGCCGTTCTGGCGCCGCTGGCGGAAAAAGAGATTTTATATTGGCTGGCGAATGGCGATCAGGGTGGGCTGCTGCGCGAGATTACCAACGGGGACAGCCGATTACGGCAGATAAGCAAAGCTATTCAACATATCAAAACCACGTTTGATCAGCCTTTTGATATGGATGAACTATTGAAACTCACCTGCATGAGCGCCTCCTCCTTCTTCCATCACTTCAGGGCCGCCACCCACATGACGCCGCTGCAGTATCAGAAACAACTGCGGCTGCTGGAAGCGCGCCGCCAATTGTTGCTGGGCGACCAGGACATCTGCAACATCGGCTATGGCGTCGGCTACGACAGTCCCTCGCAATTCAGCCGCGAATACGCCCGGCTGTTTGGCCTGCCTCCTTCCAAAGACCTGGCGCGAATAAAGAGCGCCGACTCCTCTCAATACTGGCTGCCTTAGCTGACCTATTGTGCTGTAACGAAAAAGCCGACCGTGCAAGGACGATCGGCTATTGAGTACTTCAGAGCCGTTGCTTCAGGCTACTGAGTAGTAGGTGAAGGCTGGCGGATCACTCCAGTTCGCCTGTTAGATCCACCCCTGAGTAATCGCGGTAGGCGCGGATGCTGATGTACCAGTCGCCGGCGGCGGGGTTGTTGATGGCGCAGAGTTCGTTGTTGCCGTTGGTGTAGGGACGGCAGTTGTACTGGGAGGTGGTGGGCTGGGCGCCTTGGCGGACGTAGAGGTCAGCGTCGCCGGAACCGCCGGAGATGGTGGCGGTGAGTTTGCTCATGCCGGACGGGACGGACAGTTTGTAGTGCTTCCAGTCGCCAGTGTTGTCGGAGAGATTTTTCTCTTCGATTCTTGGCGTGTCTCCCACGGCGACAGTTTGCGTCTTGCTGGCGCTGTTGCCGTCGTTATCCGTGACGCTGAGGCTGACGCTGTATCCGCCAGCGCTGGCGTAGGTGTGGGTCGGGTTGCGTGAGATGGAGGAGTTGCCGTCGCCGAAATCCCATTGCCAGCTGACGATTTCACCATCGCTGTCTGAGCTTTCGTCGCTGAAGCTAACGTCCAGTTTATCCACTGTGTATGCGAAGTCCGCCACAGGATCGCCATTGGGTATTTCATTGTCGCCAGCGGGGATTTGATTATTGAAGTAGCTGGCGACCTGCGGCCAGATTTTATGAATCAACACGCCCTGATTGGGACAACCGCCGAAATGATGCAATGCAATGACGCGATTCGTTTGCGCGGCGAGTACGGGCGACCCGGAACTGCCGCCTATGGTGTCGCAGTTATAGCCCATGTCGGTGCCGGTCCCGCGTCCGTTGGCGGAAGGTCTGTCCACCCGGCACAGGCCGCCGCTGTTCTGGTCGCTTTCAATGGAAAGCTCCTTGGGATTGCCGCTGCCATGCTGGGGGATGTAGATGCGCTCCTGATTGGTGGCGGGACGCACGTCCAGACCAAAGTAACCGAATGACTGGATGGAGGAGAAGCTGTTGACGGTAAACAGGGTGTAGTCCAGCTCGTAGTTGGTGGCCAGCATGGTGGCGCCGGTCACTACTTTCGTTCCCGCCAGTGAACCGCTGCCGCAGCTGGTGCGCTGATAGTTGAACCAGACCTCTGTATTGGCTACGCCGGACTGAGACGAGACGCAATGGTTATTGGTGAAGACCCGGTTGTCGGGGCCGACGCGCCAGGCGGTGCAAAGACTGGAGCCATTCACCAGGATGCGCGCCACCGGGCGTGAACGTTCATACTCTTGCGGGTGGCTGTCCGCCCAGCACTGCACGTCGCGTCTTTCATTGACGCCGCAGGTGGAGAAGGCGCTCGCCTGCTGACTCATCAGCTCGTCGATCTCTTCCTGAGGAAAGCCCTCCATGACGGAGTCGACTTCAATCTTGTAAGTCGCCTGGCCGCTGGCGCCGGGAAAATACTCCACGATAGCGGTTGGCCCAATGACGGAAAGCGCGGCGAAAGAGGCTGTTCCATCATCGCCTTCGCGCAGGGTATGCAATGATGGGCTGGCTCCGCCGTAGCGATGCGCGATATCTCCCTGAGCGTTACGCACCACGACGTAGCTGCCCTCAGGTATGTCGAACTGCGAGAAATGCACTTTGATAAAACTGGCGTCTTCTCTATGGATTGTTATGCGGCGATCGCTGATCGCCTGATAGGCGCTTGCGCTCTCACTCCTTAGTTGGCGTTCATCCGTCAGTAACCCTTTGAACTGAGTTTCCGAAGCAATGGTGATGGGGGGTTGGGGGGCTGCGACGGCGTCGTCTGACGCGGCCTGCAAGTTGGCGGATAGTGTTAAGGACAAAGCAAGCCCGGCGACCCAAGCTATTTTTGTTTTCATAAGGTCCTCTCACATTAGATAGTTAATTCCATTTTCCTAGCCTTAGCGGCGCTTTTAACCCTACCTCTTACGTGAATGGATATACTCAAACGGAATATTTATAGTTATTGGTATTCTAATGGTACAGCATAGCCAACTTATTCGAGCAGTTAGAAAAGAAGTGATAGTTTCTACAATTTAATCTAAAGGGCGGGGCGTTTATGCTCGAAAGGAATGAGCGGCGGCGTAAACAGCCTGTCAGGAACGATATGGGCTGAAGACCGGTTTCAAGCCCGCGCCGGGGTGCGGATTCTAACGCCGGATACAACAACGCCGGCCGCTCATACAAGCGGCCGGCGTCTCAGGTAATGGCGTAGTGCGCGGGTTCTGACGAATACGCGCAGTTTTAGCCTTGTTTTAGCCAGTGACGAAAATCTTCCCGCTCCAGTAAGGGGGCAAAGCGCCCATCCTCGCGCAGAGAGGCTTCGTCAAACTCATAACTGAAGCGCTCTTTCAGGACTTTCAAAGTGTCCCAGGCGACATCGAGCCGGTCAGTTTTAATGAGAGCGAGGGTGAGCGTGGAGTAACTCGGCTCATAGTAAGAATCGCTGCGGATGGCTTCATAGGAAAGACGAATCGCCTCGTCGTACTTTTCGCTGAGCAGCTTGATGCGCGCCAGCTCGTCCAGGATGCCGGCGTCTTTCAATCCCGTCTGCTCGATCTGCGCTAGTAAATGTTCTGCCGCCGCTTGATAGTTTTCCAGGTGGAGATTGCGGTAATAAAGCAGCCACTGGTAGTTGGGAGAAGTTCCCAGTCGCTCGTCCAGTACTGCGGTCTGTTCTAGAAATCCCGCCAAATCCCCTGCGTTAAAGAGTGACTCCGCGTAGAGCAGCTGCAGGTAGTCATCAGTGCGGCGCTCATCGGCGAAACCCTGGAACACGCGATGTATCTCTTCGGGATTGTTGGACTTGGCGACCTTGCCAAGCTCAAGCATGAGCGCTTGTTTGGTGGGGTTTCTGTCCAGATTGATCCGATAGCTCAAGGACAGTCCTTGAGCGATGCGGTAGCTCAGGTCGTACACTGACAACCAGTTGTGATAATCGGTAATCCGATATTCCCCTGACGCGTCTCTGCGGTAGTAAACAGTCAGATACCCCAGGGTTTCGTCATCCAGCCGATAGGTAATGCGAAACTGCTCCGGGTCGATGTTGACAACCTCGTAGTAGCCGGTTTCCGTCGGCATATTGAGGAGGCTTTCGGCGACAATGGCGTGATAGGTGGATAACTGCGTGTCGATGATTCGACGCTTGGCGCTGGGGCGAAACGCAGCGGGAAGATCAGAGCGATCAATGGCTTTGCCCAGCAGCTCATGCATGTCCACCATGTCGACGATCCTGTCGGCGTCGCGCTTGTTCAGGCGTTCCTGTAGCTGGCCTGCGAACTCGTTGATGGAGCGGGAAGGGTAGTTCGCCTGATCTTCTGTTGCGGCGGCTGTATTGTCGCTGGTGGTGGGCTGCGTGGCGCAGCCGACGACGAACAGTGAGAGCGCCAGAACGGCGCAGTGTTTGATTACCCAGTTTCCAGAACGGATCATTGCGGCGTCTCCAAACCATATACCATTGACTGAATCGACGAGATAAAGTCTGCGAAGCGGGACTTATCGTCCGCTTTATGACGGGTCACCTGATAATAGTGCTCGCCGGAGTCGTTGATCTGCTTCTTCAGGTCCAGAAAAGTCTGGGTTTCCGCCGCAGGCATCGCCGTGCGCTTGAACTCCAGTTCGTGGTGCAATTTCAGAGTGCGGCCGAGATAATCTTCCTGATAGAAGTAGTTGAAATAGTCGTTGCTCACGCTGGCTTTGGCGGCCTGATCGGAAAACTTCAGGGCGGACGGATATTCCAGGGAGATATCGTGCACGATCCTAACAGGCCCGGGTAGATTGAGAGGGCCTGCGCGGCGCGTCACCGCTGGGCTTTTTACGTACTCGAACAGTGAGTAGGCGTAGAAGCGGGTGGCGTGTACGCTGTCCTGACGGGCGTAAAAATCATTGATGCGGTAATGCTCGTCAATAAAGAAGCGGTTGTTGGCGCCATCATCGGTGATTTTAACCGGCTCCAATTGTTCTGCGCCCGGATACAGCTTCTGCATGTAATTCAACATGTCCTGACTGAACTCGCGCGCGGACTTGTTGGCCAGACGCTGGCGCATGCGATCCGCTTCTATTCCGGTGTATTCCGTGGTGATGAAATGCTCTACGGGCGCGCTGTAATCAATGACCTTGAAGCGCTCGCGAGTGATCATGCTGGGCGTGGCCGCCACCTCCGGCAGACCGACCTTGACCAGTTCCCGCTCACTGGGATGGCCGATGACCAGCGCTTTGCCGTAATCGTAGTATCCCAGGGTATTCAAAGAGCCTTTCTGGTAGCGACGGGTGGGGTCCAGCCAGTAACGCTCGCCATCCAGCTCCACCAGGGTGATGACATGATCGAAACCGCCGGGCGAGGGCGCGATTTTATCGACGCCGGAAGCGATCTCCCAGGACACCAGGGCCGGGTAAGCGTCGATGCCGATGCTTCTGAGCAGGGACACCAGCAGCAGGGTTTTGTCTTTGCAGTCGCCGTAACGGTTTTCAATCACAGTGTCCGGCGCGCGGGGCAGGTGAGAATTCTGGCCTAACTCGATGCCCAGATAACGGATTTGTTCCTGTGCGAACTGCAGCGCGGCGATCACCGCCTGCTCTTTGGGCATGCTTTTCAGCTCATCCCGCAGGTCGCGCAGTTCTTTGGATTTGATGGGGCGCGTCGCATACAGAGGCTCCGCCCAGCGAATCACGCCATCCCAGTCCGGGAAGTCCGTCAGGCTGATAAAGCTGCCCGGTTCGTAGTCCAGAGGGTAGTCGCCTTCGTGATAGTAAGCGGGCACGTCAGCGTCATCCCATACGTAAACGCTGGACTTGCCATAGGCGCTGATCGCGGGCTGGGCGTCATACTTGACTGAAGCGATACGCAGTTCGCGGCCCGGCGGAGCGATGATGCGGGTGTACAGGCGATGCACCGGCACTTGCCAGGACATGGACAAACCTTGGAAGTAGTGATCGCCGAACACCGGGTTGCGGCCGACGATGGAATAACTGTAGTCCACCACGTCTCCCACCCGGGTGCCTTTGACGAATACCACGCTGGTCACATAGCCGCTGAACATTTCCTGGCTCAGTTCCGTTTCCTCTCTGATCAGGGTGATGCTTTGCGGGTCCAGGCGGTTGATGATCTTGCCTTCGCGGATAACGTTCAGCTTATGCCAGACCAGCTGCTGAAAGTCAGGGTTATAGGTAACTTTGAGGTGGGAGATTTCCTCCAGCCCGTCCAGATTGTTGGCGCGTTCGACAAAGCGAAAGAAATATTGGGGCGAACGCGATGCGGCGCTGGTCTGGCGGTCCACCAGCATATATTCGACCGGGCCGTTGCTGGATTCAGGGGCGGCTGGCGCTTCTATGGATTCCACCCATTTTGGGGCGGCGGATATGTCGTAGGTATAACCGTTGGATTTGTGGGTTTGGCCGTTGGCCTGGCAGGCGAGCATGACGCCCAGGGCGGCGAGAAGGCCATAAAGTCTGCCGGAGAAGCGATTCATTCGTCTTCCTTGTGAGTACATCAATCAAAAAGGGTAGGCGGCGCAGTTTACCACGTACCCCGTAGCATGTGAGCGGTCAAATTGTAAACAAATTAAGAATGTCGCCGCGTCATTCCGCGGTGTAAACCTCCTCGCCCCGCAACCAGGTCATCAACACCTGCGCCTGACGGATGTCGTTGGGGGCGGCGTTGAGAATATTCCTGTCCAGCATCACAAAGTCAGCGGATTTGCCGACGCGGATGGAGCCGGTGATCGCTTCCAGCCCCAGGGCGTTTGCTGCGTTGATGGTGTAGGCGTCAATCGCGGCGGGGACACTGGGCAGTCCGCGATCTTTGAGCTGCACCGCGTTGGCGATGGCGGCCATCGGGTTGATGGGGTTGACGTTCCAGTCGCTGCTGAGGGTGACATTGGCGCCGCTGGCGTACACATCCGCCAGGGGAATAAGTCGATGCGACCGTTGTTTCCCGATCAACGGCTCGGCCCAACTATGGTCCGCTGCGCCGACATAATCGGAGCCTACCTGAAAATCCGCGTCCACTCGCAGGGTTTTGAAGCGGTTCAGGTCGCTGGCGTCCACCAGCTCTACATGCGTCATGTTGTAGCGGCGCTGTGAGCCGGACTCGCGGGCGGCGGCGATGGCGTTGAGACTCTCACGCACGGCGCCGTCGCCAATGGCGTGGATGTGCGCGCCATAGCCCAGACGATCCAATTGGATCAGCCAATCCTGCATGACTGCCGGAGGCAGATAGTTAATACCGTAGGGGGATTGAGGAAAATAGGTGAAATCATAGGGCTGCAGGGTTTTCGCCGTGCCATTGATGAGAATGCCGTCGCTGTACATTTTTACCTGGTTGACGATCAACAGACCGTCTGGGTCCGGGTTGTAAATCGAACGTAGAAACGCCAGCTGTTCTTGTTGCGGCACATGTGGGTAGATCCAGGGGCGCAGGGATACGCGGGCGGTCAGCTCGCCGTCGGCGGCGACGGCGCGCCACACCTCATACCAGCCGCGCTTCCAGTACAGGCGACCGTCGCCGATGGTGGTGACGCCGTGACGCGCAGCTTCCGCCAGCCCGTTCAACAGGCCGTCGTAGCTGACTTCGAACTTATTACGCAGACTATTCCAGGCCTGCTCCATGATGATATCGCCGGCGTTATCCACAAGGACGCCGTTGAGCGCGCCGGTTTGCGGATCTTTCATGATTTTGCCTCCCTGCGGGTCTGGCGTATCAGCGTTGACGCCGGCAAGGCGCAAGGCGACGGAGTTGACCCACATGGAGTGAGAAGTCTGCTCCATGATCACCACCGGGCGGTCCGGGAAGATGCGGTCGATCACTTGCAGAGGGGTTGGGCCTTCACCGTCCAAGGTGGCGTCTATGGTGTGACCCCAGCCGATGACCCATTGCCCGGGCTGTGAGGATGTTCGACAGTGCTGCAGGTAGGGGACTTGTTCGCTGGGCGTCAGGTCCGGGGCGAGTTCGCAATCGCCGCCAGCGGAGGAGGCGGCCTCGAAAACATGATTGTGGTTATCGATGAAGCCGGGTAGCAGTAGTCCGCCTTTCACATCAATAATCCGGGTGTTTGCATCCAGTAACGCCTCAATGTCCGCCGTCTCTCCCACTGCGAGTATCGTCCCGTTACGCACCGCCACCGCCTGCGCCATCGGTTTCTGTGCGTCAGCGGTGTAAATCACGGCGTTGATAAAGGCCAGATCGGCGCTGTTATCACCGAGAGTCGCCGCTTCGATAATTGGCGCGTTTATGGAAAGTGTCAGCAAAATCGTGGCGCATGCATTTGTCTGGTTCATTGAGTCGGCTCCTTGGGCCAGCACAGGCTGAAGCAAGCGCCGCCTTGCCGGCTGTCAGTGACGCTTACGGTTCCGCCATGCAGTGTGGAAATACTTTTTACGATCGCCAGGCCCAGACCGGCGCCGCCGGAATCCCGGGAACGGCTGGGGTCGAGACGGGTGAACGGCTCGAAGACGCGTTGCCGCTTGCCGGGAGGCACGCCGGGGCCGTCGTCATCCACCTGAATTTCGAAGTGGGCGTCGGTCAAACGCCAGCTGATTCTGACGCTGTGGTCGGCGAAACGGGCGGCGTTTCTGATCAGGTTCACCAGTGCGCGAGAAAACAGGCGCCGGTCCGCCCATACCTGAACTTCCTGTATGACGGGGTCTGTCGGGGTGATGAAGGCCACCTGCGGATGAATGTTTCGCTGTTTAAGCAGGATCTCCTCCACCACGTCCGCTACCGTCACCGGCTCCCGTTGCAATTCGCCGCGGCCATGTTCGAGGCGGGAGTAGCTGAGGACCTCCTTCACCAGTCCGCTCAGCTCGTCCAGAGCGCCGCTGATTTCCTGGTGCAGGGCGCGGATGTTCTCCGCATCCGGGGTGAGTTTATCGGTGGCGTCATCCGCCAGATCCAGCGCAAAGCTGATGCGCGCCATTGGGCTGCGGAATTCGTGGGCGACGCCGTGCAGCAGGTCGCGCAGGTCGTCGTAGTGGCGGGCGCGGCTTTCCTTTTCACGGGCGATATGGCGCTCCACCGCCGACGCCTGTCGCAGCAGATCGGTCGGGGCGGCGGTTGGAACGGGGGTGGCGGGGCCGTTGAAGAGTTCGCTAATGCGTCGCAATGCGGCGCTCACCTGTAATATAGCTTCACCCAGCGGACGTTTTATATCGCTAAGCAGCAGGTGTAGAACCACCGCGAGCAAGCTCAGATAGAGAATGACGTAGCCCGCCAGCCAAGTATAGAAAGAGCCGCCGCTTTCCTGTTCTTTGAAGACCGCCTCCAGTGTCATGTCTTTATTGGGAATAGCGGTCTTTACGCTCCAGGAACCGGGCGAACTGCGCTCTGTCACCAGATAACCCGCCGCCTGCAGACGTTGACGCTGCGCCAGGGGCAGGGACATATCTTTGTTTTCAAGTATGGAGTACTCAATCAGCTCGTAAGAGGGTTGCAGTGAAATATCTGCATTTTCCAGAAGATCTGATGCGGCGGAGAGCATCTGGTCGCCAGCGTTTGTCTTGTTGGACGAAGACAATTCGCTGGCGATGTCCTGCAGCCCTTCGGCGGAATGCTTGCGCGCTTCTTCGGCGGTTAGCGCATTTTCCCACCACAGCAGAGGATAAGCCCAGTCGTAGGCGATGAAGCAGACACAGAACAACAAGGCCAGGGTGGCGTAAAAGCGTAGAAACATGCTCAACTCTCCCGACTGTCAGCGTTATCTACAAAGAGATATCCTTCACCTCTAATGGTCTTGATCAGGTGTGGCTGCTTGGGGTCGTCGCCCAGACGTTTGCGAATGCGTGACACGCGCAAGTCGATGGAACGGTCGAGCCCGTCATATTCCAGGTTGAAAATTTCCCGGTACACCAGATCCCGGGAAATAACCGAGCCAGCCTGGCGGGCAAGGTAATACAGCAGATTGAATTCCGCTGTGGTGAAATCTATGGCGACGCCGGATTTATAAACTGTCCTGGCGTTGGGATTGATCACCAGTTCTCCAATGCGGAGTATCCCGTTTTCATGGGGCGCCGGCATATCGACGTCCTGGACGGAGTAGGTTTCTACGCGGCGTAATTGCGCGCGTATATGCGCCAATAACACTCTGGATTTCACGGGTTTGGCCAGATAATCGTCGGCGCCGACTTCCAGACCGGCGACCTCATCGATGTCGTCGTCCAATGAGGTCAGCATGATGATAGGGCCTTTATAATGCTTCCTGACTTCACGGCAGACAGACAGGCCGTCCATGCCTGGCAGCATGACGTCCAGCAGGATCAGTTGTGGCTGGTTCCGCTCCAGCCAGGCGACGGCGGATTCGCCATCGTGGATGACTTTAACCGGATAGCCGTTCTGCTCCAGGAACTGCTTGATCAGGCGGGTCAGCCCCTTATCGTCGTCCACCAGCAACAACCGTTCAGTCATTTCTAGGCCTCGTATTTTCCATTTACATCAGCAATATAGAGAGAAGAGGGAGCGCGCGGGTTGCGGCGCGCTCCTGCCGGATCAGGTTCCGGGTTTAACCACTAAAGGGTTATTGATATACACAGTTTCCCACTCCCGCAGACCTGGGTCGGTCAAAGGCAGGGAAAAAGTCGCCCAATGCGCCTTTTTACGACACAAGTCCTGCTTCAGTCGCACTATGGTCAGGTCAGGACCGTCCCATAACAGTCTGAAGTCCTCGCGCCGGGTGCAGCCGGTGCTTTTGACGGTGAACGTCAATTGCTCCTGCTGAATCGACACCGACTGCAATACGGCGGGACGGCTGAGCGGGACGCTCACCTGTGAGTCGTCCGCTTTCTCAGCATAGCCGGGTGCGGATAACAGCCCCCATGTCAACGCCAGGGCAAGTCGGCGCCCGTTGCGAGCTATAGACCCTGGATATGTATTGTAATCGCTCATCGGGGCGACCTCCTGTATTAACCGGGATTATTGATTTCCGCTCAGGCGGCGACGCGCCAGCCAAAGAAGACCGAGCGCCGGCAGCAGATAGCCGATAGCGCCTCCGCCCCCTTTATTGTCTTTTTTCTCAGCTTTGGCGTTCAGAGCGACCGAGCGGATATGGGCGCGTTTGAATTTACCGTCGACGCTATCGGAATTGTCCTTAAGTATCCAATAGACACTGTGTTGGCCTTGCTCCAGCGTATATTCGAACTTCTTGTATTTTCCGCTCGCTTTGGCGTTAAAGATGCGCTTTCCATCAATATACAGATAGAGGTCGTCCGCCTCGCCATTATCAATCTTCCATTCGAAGCTGAAAACGCCTTTTCCACTGAAGTGCGTCAGCAGGGCGGCCTGGCTCTTATCGGCGCCCAGCTCCGTGGAGAGGCTTTTCTTACCCTTGTTGTTGTGCTGGGTCCATTCTCCATCTTCAGCCTGTCCCCAAGAGAATTCAGCGTTTTGTCCCAGTGTAAAGTCAGCTTTGTTGATGGCTTGGACTGAGAAAATATAGGTCCAGTCTGGATGCTCGCTGTCCGTGCTGCTGACGGTCATGGTTGCTGTTTTACGTCCTGTTTCCGTGAACTGCGCAGTCAGATTCAGTTGACAGGAAGCGCCGGGCTTCAGCATTGCGTTGTCACAAGAGGCGGCGTCGATCTGGTAGCCGTTGTCGCCAGTCAAGGTCAGACCCTGCACCACCATGTCTTTTGGGCTGTTATTGGTCAGAGTGAGGGCGCGCTGCATTTTGTAGTCCGCACTGATCAGTTTGAAATCCGTTTGACTGATGGACAGCCCGTCAGCCTGCGCCATTTGCTCTTTGATCCAGTCATTAAAGGTAGCGACGCGGGCATAAACGCCTGGGAAGCCAGGCTGTGCGCAACCTTCGCCAAAACTGACCACGCCAACCTGGGTCAGTACGCCATTGTTGTTCCACAGCATGGGGCCGCCGCTGTCGCCGTCGCAGGTGTCTTTTCCCCCCAGCGGGTAACCCGCGCACATCATAGTGTTGTCGATATCTATGCCAATAGCGCTGTAAGCATTGGCGCAGTCGACTTGATCGGAAAAAGGCACTTCCGTCTGCTGTAATCTCTCAGGATAGTCGAACCCATCGGCGGACATATTGCCCCAGCCCATTACTTTGAATTGGGTGCTGGGTGGCAGAGTCGCCATGGCGGCTTCATCCGCCAATGGAAGCGTAGGGTGTTTGACAGCCTCTTTCAGTTCCATCAGCATCAGGTCCCCATAGGGCTCACCCAGCGCGTGAACAAAGCGCTTCACGCCGACTCTTTGCTGTCCGGCATCCGGCTTGTTGAGGTCAAAATCGCCGGCGACGACGAATACGGTGTCCGCTGGCTCATCTTCGATGCAATGTGCGGCGGATAACGCCCAGCGCTCGGCAATAAGGCTGGCGCCGCAGAAATGGTCGCCCAGGGTTTCGTTTTGCACGGACAACATCCAGGGATATCCGTTTGGCGATTGATCTCCGCCGATAATTCTGGACGTGACAGGATCGACTGCGATGGCGTTATGGGACAGGGCGACTAGCCCAAGCGTTGCGCTCAGAGATAGAACTCTTTGAGGACTCATAGCAAACTCCACTATAAAAACAGATTTACGCTTTTCCCGGCGTAAGCTAACTTGTTGGGGCGGCAGCGGATGCTGACGCCCGCCGGCGGGGCTATTTAAGTGGTTGGCCATGTAGAGCTCTGTCTCGGTTTTGTATCAGAACGTACAAACCGGAACCAGGCGACGCTCGTTAGGAATAAACAGTAATGCTGATTTAAGGTGGGACAGGATAGTGACGACGTCAGAGCATCATCGAAACTTGGGCATTGCGGATATTGCGCAGGCCAAACGCAGAATTCATGGATATACCCTGGAAACGCCGTTAGTCAGCTCTTCCTTGTTGAACCAGTGGCTGGGGCATGAGGTTTACTTCAAAGCTGAATGCCTGCAGAAAGTGGGCGCATTCAAGGCCCGCGGCGGGTGCAATACGGTGCGCTGGCTGCTGGAGAACGGGCGCAGACCGGAGCGCATCATCGCCAACAGCTCTGGCAACCACGCTCAGGCGGTGGCCTGGGCGTCGAGTTTGTTTGGCATTCCTTCGACGATTTTTATGCCGGAGAACGTCTCCCGCGTTAAAGCCCGCGCCACCGAATCCTATGGCGCCGAAGTCGCCTTGTGCGCGACCCGCGCCGAAGTGGACGAACGAGTGCTGGAAGCGGCCAAGGACCCCGGCGTGTACTGGATTCCCCCCTACAATCATGAGCAGGTCATCTGCGGCCAGGGCACTGCGGCTTATGAGGCGCTGCATGAACTGGGAGAAGTGGACGCGGTGTTTGCGCCCTGCGGTGGCGGCGGCCTCGTCTCCGGCACATTGATCGTGACGCGGGCGCTGGCGCCCAAAGCGGAGGTCATCGCGGCGGAGCCCTTACAGGCCAATGATGCGGCGATTTCTCTGCGGGAAAACAGGATTCACCGTCTGAGCGCCACTCCAGACACCTTGGCCGACGGTGCCAGAACCTTGGCGGTGGGCGACATCACCTTTGAATATATTCGACAACTGGACGCCCTGTATGAAGTAGAAGAGCAGCGCATTGCGTTTTGGACGCAATGGTTGAGTCACTTGCTCAAGCTGCATATCGAACCCACCAGCGCCATGACCATGGATGCGGTGCGTCAGTGGCTGAAAGGCCGCAGCGGCAAGAAGCGCCTACTGGTGATACTGACCGGCGGCAACGTTGATCAAGGGATGATGTCGGCCCTGTGGCGGGACAATTATCTCAATGAGTTCGAGCTGTAACGGCGTGACGCGTCGCGTTGGGCGTTAACCCAGGCGACGCGTGGACTCTCTTATCACCAACTCCACGTTCAGATTGACGGACTCCGCGCCTTCGCCGCGAATCAGGCGCAGCAGTCGTTTCGCCGCGGTTTGCCCGACTTCATAAACCGGTTGCCGGATCGTGGTGAGGGGCGGGGTGGTGTAGGACGACATGGGCAGGTCGTCGAAGCCGATCAGGGACATGTCCTCAGGCACGCGGATACCGCGGCGGTACAGGGCCAAACGGGCGCCGTAGGCGGTCTGATCATTGGCGCAGAAGACCGCGCTGAAAGAAACCCCTTTGTCGAGCAGTCTGTTCATCGCCATCAGGCCGCCGGGCTCGATAAAATCCCCTTGCGCCACCAGATCTTCGTCAAAGGCGATGCCGGCATCCTCCAGCGCCATTTTGTAGCCATGCAGTCGGTTACTCGCGTCGCTCTGTTCCTGCGGCCCCTGAATATGCGCGATTCTGCGATGACCGAGTGAGATCAAGTGTTTGGTCGCCAGATAACCGCCCATGCGGCTGTCTATAAAAATAGACGCGGCGTTCTCCGAGTGCGCATTATGTCCGACGGCGACAATGGGAGTTTGCGAGGATAGATCCAGAATCTGTTCGTTGTTAAGGTTGCCGGTCAGCAGAATGATGCCGTCCACCCGTCGCGCGATCAGCAGGCGGATGCGCTCGATTTCGCTCTGGCTGTTCCAGTGGCCGCTGGCCATCAGCGAAGCGTAGCCCGATCCTTGCAGACCTTCTTCAATGCCCTTGAGCAACTCGTTGAAGAAGGGACTTTCCACCGCCTGGGTGATGACGCCAATCGTCATGGACTGGCCGCTCTTGAGGCTTTGCGCCAGCACATTGGGTTTGAAGTTCAGATCCTCAATGGCCCGCTCCACGGATCTGCGCTTGTCGTCGGAAACCCGGGCCGTGCCATTGAGAATACGGGAAACGGTGCTGACGGAAACCCCCGCCCGTTTCGCCACTTCGGTGACGGTGGAGGCCGCCGGCTGCGCGCCAATCCGTTTCTTCTTTACTAGATTTTTTCTGATTGTCTGTTCCAAGCTAAACTCCCATAGCCCGTCGAAATCCTGTCATTCCCTGGAAGATATGCGCATACGTCACTCTTCACTTCGCATGCGGCCGCTGAATCGTATAAGAACGGATTCGCTCCCGGCGTGTGCTCGTACGGATCTGATAATAAATGAAATTTCCGGATATTTTCATTTTTTTATTGACAAGCGTATTTGCACGACGTTATAAAATTGCTGTGTTTGAAAACGTTTTCATTACGTTTTTGTCAAAATAACACAGCGCATTGATGAATAGAATAAGCACAAAAACCAACCTCGATGTAAGGGCTTCGGCCCAGGAGAATAATAAGATGAAGATCATGCATGCTCTGCTGTTGAGCGCGGCCATGTCGGGAAGCGTCGCCGCGCAAACAGTGACTCTGGAAGTGGCTTCATTTCCGGATCTGGACAGGGGCATTAAAGCCGCCATACCGTTATATCAGGAAGCGCATCCCGATGTGGAGATCAAGCTGGTCAGCCTGGCTTTCGGCGATCACCACAATGCGATGACCACCTCTCTCGCCACCGGCTCCAATCTGCCCGACGTCATGGCGGTGGAGGTCGGGTTCATCGGCAGATTCGCCGCCTCTGGCGGTATTGAGGATTTGTCCAAACCCCCCTATAACGCCATGCAATATCAGGATCAATTCGCCAAGTTCACCCTTCCGCAGGCCACCGGCGGGGACGGCAATCTGGCGGCGGTGCCCGTGGATATCGGGCCGGGCGCTTTGTTTTATCGTCAGGACCTGCTACAAAAGGCGGGAGTGGATGAAAGCGCTTTCTCAAAAAACTGGGAGGCTTTTATCGACGCAGGTAAAAAAGTGAAGGAAAAAACCGGCGCCTATATGGTGGCGTACGCCGGTGACTTGAAAGACATCATCATCCGTTCAGATCTGGAGGACGGCGAAGGCATCTTTTTTGGCAAGGACAACAACTCTCTGGTGACCAGCCCGCGATTTGAAAAAGCGTTCAAAGTGGCGAAAGCGGCCCGTGACGCCGGCATCGACGCCAATGTGAAATCCTGGACCAGCGAGTGGACCGAAGGGCTGCGACGGGGCCAGATCGCTACGCAGATGATGGGGTCCTGGGTGGCGGGGCATCTCGCCAACTGGATTGCGCCGGAGTCCGCCGGTTTGTGGCGCAGCAAGCAATTGCCCGACAATGTTTACGCCAGCTGGGGCGGCTCCTTTTACGCCATCCCCGCTAAAGCGCGGCACAAGGAAGAGGCGTGGGAGTTTATTCGTTTTCTGGCCTTGAACAAAAGCATGCAGTTGGAGGCGTTTCATAAGCTGGATGCGTTTCCCGCCCTGGTCACGGCGCAGAATGACCAGTTTCTTGAGCAGCCCATCGAATTTCTGGGTGGGCAGAAAGCCCGCGTTCAGTGGAAAGAAGCGGCGGATCGCATTCCCGCCATTACTGTGAACAAGTACGACACTATCGCCGATGAGATCGTTAACGCCGAGCTGGATAAAGTGCTGCTGCACGATAAAGATATCAAGGAAGCGCTGGCGGATGCGCATAAGCTCATCAAACGCCGGGTTCGCTACTAAGCGGGCCTGAGTGCGTGAATGACGAAAGTCCCTATCAGACATAGTGGAGGCCCGGTAATGTCGGCGGTTATGGAGCGACGGGAGACGTCAGCAGCGGTGAAAGTCAAAACCCGACGCAGATGGCTGACCCGTAAAACGGCGCCTTATGTGTTCATCAGTCCGTTTTTCATTCTGTTCGCAGTGTTCGGATTGTTTCCGTTGCTGTTTACGATCTATCTGTCTTTTCATTACTGGGACCCCTCCACTGGCCTGGGCGGCATGAAATGGGTCGGCTTTGAGAACTTCACGTTCGTGCTCACAGACGACTGGTTTCACAAGTCGCTCTACAACACCTTCTGGATTGCGCTGGTGAGTGGCGTTCCCCAACACCTCGCGGCGATACCGCTGGCGTTTTTCCTGCACACCCGGTTGTCGCGCTGGCGCAATGCGGTGGTGGGGTTGTATTTCCTGCCGTTCATTACCTCCACGGTGGCGATTTCTCTGGTGTTCACCTCGTTGTTCTCTCGTGACTACGGCTTGATTAACGTGCTGATGACGCAGATGGGGCAATGGGAAGTCGCCGGTCTCAGACCCTTGAGCTGGGTGTTTCCCACGGAAAACATCGACTGGAATGACCCCGGACATACCAAGTGGGTGATTTCCTTTGTGGTCTGGTGGCGTTACGTGGGCTGGAACACTGTGCTGTACCTGTCCGCGTTGCAGACCATTCCCAAGGATCTGTATGAAGCCGCGAGCATCGACGGCGCCAGTCGCCGCCAGCAGTTCTGGCATATCACCGTGCCGTTGCTGCGGCCCATGATGTTTCTGGCGATTACCCTCAGCATCATCGGCAACCTGCAGTTGTTCGAGGAGCCCTTTATTCTCACCGGCGGTCTGGGGCCGGGCGGCACCAGTATCGGTGGGCCGGATCAGGCGGGTAAAACGGCGGCGATGCATATGTACGCCACCGCTTATATCGAGAGCGATTTCGGCACGGCGTCCGCGGTCGCATGGCTGTTGTTCCTGATCATCGCGATGATGACCTGGGCCAACAACAAAGCCTTCAAAGAAAAATCCTAGGCGGGAGCAGGTAATGGAAAGACGCAACATCCTGGACCCCGGTCAGTGGATCGCATTCATGGTCGTGGCTCTTGGCGCCATGATCATGCTGGGTCCCTTTTATTTCATGTTTGTATTCGCCACCCATAACAACACGGATATTCTTTCCGTGCCGCCGCCGGTGTGGTTTGGCGGTCAGTTTGTGGCGAACGTGCAGGTGCTGCTGGAGAAACTGCCTTACTTCTGGAATAACCTGGGCGTGAGCTTTTATGTGGCCATCATCACCACGGCGCTGAATTTGTTCTTCTGTTCCCTGGCGGGCTACGCCTTCGCCACCTATGAATTTCGTTTCAAGAACCTGCTGTTCATGATTGTCATGAGCACGCTCCTCATCCCGCCGTTTCTCGGCATGATACCCACCACCCTGATCATGACGCTGTTCGGGTGGATGAATGAGCCGCGGGCGCTGTATCTGCCCATGGCTTGCAGCGCCTTAGGCGTATTTTTGATGCGTCAGTACATCAGCTCGGCGATTCCCCGGGAGTTGCTGGAAGCGGCGCGCATGGACGGCTGTGGCGAATTCGCCACCTTCCGTCATATCGTGCTGCCGCTGACGGGTCCCGCCATGGGCACCCTTGGGCTGATCACTTTTATCACATCCTGGAACAACTTCATGACCCCTCTGGTGGTCATGCGGGACATGGAAATGTACACGGTTCCGTTGGCGCTGCGCGCGCTACAGGGCTCCGGGCAAGTGCCCTGGGGCGCCATTTGCGCAGGCTCCTCCATCGCCGTGGCGCCGCTTCTCGTCATATTCATACTGGCGTCGCGGAGGCTGATCGAAGGTATGACAGCCGGCGCGCTGAAGGGATAGAAGCGGCGATTTAGAAAGCAATAAGAGGCTTGTATTTTATGAATCAGAAATTTGCAAAGGATTTTACCTGGGGCGTGGCGACCAGCGCGTACCAGATTGAGGGCGCCGCCAATGAAGGCGGCAGGGGGCCTTCCATCTGGGACACCTTCTCTCATACGCCGGGCAAGACGGTGAATGGGGAGACTGGCGACGTCGCCTGCGATCACTATCATCGCTACCAGGAAGATGTGGATCTTATTGCTGGATTGGGTGTGGACGCCTACCGTTTCTCCATCGCCTGGCCGCGGGTGCAGCCAGACGGCAAAGGCGCCTGGAATGAAGCCGGCTTCGACTTTTACAGTCGCTTGATCGATGCGCTGCTGGTCAAAGGCTTGCAGCCCTACGTCACTCTGTATCATTGGGATCTGCCGCAGGCGCTGGAAGACCTGGGCGGCTGGCGCAATCGCGACACCAGCTATCGATTCGCCGATTATGCGGCGGAGTTCATGCGGCGTTACGGCAATAGCGTGAAAACGATTTCCACCCACAACGAACCCTGGTGCACCGCGACCTTAGGGCACGCTACCGGCCAGTTCGCGCCGGGTTATCAGGACGAGGCGATGGCCTATCAGGTGTCTCATCATCTGTTGTTGTCGCACGGTTTGGCGCTGCAGAGCATGCGTGCGGTGAACAGCGAGACGCCAGTGGGCATCGTGCTCAACCATACCCCTACGTATCCGGCCAACCCGGAGTCGGAAGCTGACCGCCAACTGGCCCGTCTGGACGACGGAACCAACATTCGCTGGTACATGGACCCGATTTTCCGCGGCGCCTACCCCCAGGATGTGCTGGCCTATCTCGGCGATAAAGCGCCCAAGGTCACGGACGGCGACATGGATATTATCAGGCAGCCGCTGGACTTCCTGGGCGTGAATTACTACACCCGCGGCTACTTCAGTCACGCCAATCCGCAAACGCAGGCCCCGGCGACCATGGGGCTGACCGACATGGGATGGGAAGTCTATCCGCAAGGTCTGGCGCAGCATTTGGTGAGAATCACCCGCGACTACCTGCCGCCGCCGATTTACATCACCGAGAACGGCGCCGCTTTCCCCGATCGCATGGAGAATGGCGAAGTGCAGGACCCGGCGCGCATTCATTATCTGGAGTCTCACCTGCAGGCGCTGCGCCAGGCCATGGAGTTGGGCGCGGACATCCGCGGGTATTTCTATTGGAGCCTGGCGGACAACTACGAATGGAACTGGGGTTACAGCAAGCGCTTCGGGTTGACCTACGTGGATTACGCCACCCAGCAGCGCACGCTGAAAGCCAGCGGCCACTGGTATCGGGATTTTATTGCCCGTCAACGCGCCTAGCTGCGGCGGGCGCAAGCAAGTGAAACACTAACGCGGGACGAGGGGAGAACAGTATGGCGTCCTTACAATTGCTTGGCGTTGAAAAGAGCTATAAAGGCGGCGCCGACATCATCAAAAAGCTGGATCTGTTTGTGGAAGACGGCGAGTTTGTGGTGTTGGTGGGCCCCTCCGGCTGTGGTAAATCCACTCTGCTGCGCATGATCGCGGGCTTGGAGGACGTCAGCGCCGGCCAAATCCTGATCGGCGACAAGCGCGCAGAGGGGCTGCCGTCGTCCGAACGCGGCGTCGCCATGGTGTTCCAGAGTTACGCCCTGTATCCCCATATGACCGTGGCGGAAAACATGGGGTTCTCTCTCAAGATGGCCGGTCTGCCGAAACCTCAGGTGACGCAGGCGGTGGAGCGCGCGGCGGAAGTACTGCAGATCACCCACCTGCTGCAGCGTAAACCCAAGGCGCTGTCCGGCGGTCAACGCCAGCGGGTGGCCATCGGCCGGGCGATTGTGCGCGAGCCCAGCATCTTCCTGTTTGATGAACCCCTTTCAAACCTGGACGCTGCGCTGCGCGCCCAGATGCGGCTGGAGCTGGCCAAGCTCCACAAGCAACTGGGAACCACCATGGTCTACGTGACTCATGATCAGACTGAAGCCATGACTCTGGGGGACCGCATCGTCGTGCTTAACGGCGGTCATATCGAACAGACCGGCCGTCCCATGGAGTTATATGAGCGACCCGGCAATCAATTCGTAGCGGGTTTTATCGGTTCGCCGAAGATGAATTTTCTCCCCTGTCGCGTGCAGGCCAGCAGTGAGCAGGGCGCGACGGTGCAGATCGGGTCATCGCCGCGCCCCTTGCAGATTTCCGCGCCCTCTGGTCGAACGCCTGGCGAACCGGTGTGTCTGGGCGTGCGGCCTGAGCATGTGCGGTTGACGACCCCGGATCAGGGCATTCCGGCGCGTGTGGACATCATTGAAGAAATGGGCGACGTCGCGGTGGCTTATCTGCATGTGCCGGGGCTGGAAAAACATCTGGTGGTGAAGACGCCTTCCTCCGCCATGGGCTTTTATGAAGGCGGTCAGGTCGGCGTTGCGGCCGAGCTGGAGTGCTGCCATCTGTTCAATCAACAAGGGGTTAACCTGTCTTTGGGCTGAGCCTGTTGCCGACGCGATTGCGGGGCCAGGGAACAGCCCGAAGTACGCAGAGAGCTTTGGGGGCGATTTGCGTATCGACGCGGCCAGATAGGCCCGTCTTGGTGACGGTTGTCAATTTGGGAACAAATTGGGAATCGTCGCCTTTCTTGTTTTCAGTCGCTGTATAAACGCTCTTCTCCATCTAAAAATATTAATTATTTCAATAATATAGATTATTTTTGCGGGCTTCTGGCGTAAGCAGGGTTTCGCCTCGGGTGACAGGCTGTCGCGTTATAACGCCCTGGTTAAGCCGCTGCAGCCTTGACCCTAATACCCCCCTGCAACATGATTTTGGGGACGTTCCCAACGGTAAGCCTGTCATGCCAACAATTATCGATGTATCGGAGCTGGCCCATGTGTCGAAGTCCACGGTCAGCCGGGTGGTGTCAAACAAAGGGTCTGTTTCTCCCGCCGCGCGTAAGCGGGTGGAGGACGCCATTCGCAAGCTGGGCTACCGTCCCAATCACTTCGCGCGGGGCCTGAAAAGTAATAAGTCCGACATCATCGGCGTGGTGGTGGTGAACCTCGCCAGCCCTTTCTATGCGCAGATGCTGAGCGGCGTACAGGACTACATCTCCGGTTCCGACAAACATTTGGTGGTCACCAGCGGCTATGGCGATCTGGACCGGGAAGTCGCCGTGATCAACTCATTGCTGGATCGCCGCTGCGATGGCCTGTTGCTGTATGTAGAGAACGAAGTGCCGTTGGAGCGTCTGGCCGGCGTACATCCCGGCAACTACCCCATTGTGACCATGGGACGCATGCTGCCGGGGATTTCCAAATGGTCGGCGCGGGTGGACAACCTGCATGGCGGCTATCTGGCGGCGCGTTATTTATTGGAGAAAGGACACCGGCGCATCGCGCATCTGATGGGACCGGAGGGCTATCTGGACGCCCGTCTGCGCCGGGACGGCTTCCTGCGCGCCATGGCGGAGAACGGCCTGACCGAGCGCGACTATCTGATTCTGTCCGGCCCCTACGAAGAAACGTTCGGCTATCAGGCGACCCTGCGGCTGCTGGATGGCGGCGCCCGTTTCACGGCTATTTGCGCCGGCGATGACGATATGGCGGCCGGGGTCTATCAAGCCCTGCGCGAGCGGGGCGTCAGCGTGCCGGAGCAGATCTCGGTGGTGGGGTATGACGATAATTTCCACGCCAAATTAATGTGTCCCGCCCTGACCACTGTCAGGCAGGACGTAATGAAGATGGGCGAGGCGGCGGTAAAACTGCTCATCGAACGCTTGGAGAATCCGACCATGGCGGAGAAGCATGTCGTGTTGGAGCCCAAGCTGATCGAACGGGATTCAGTGAGGGATCTGAACTGAATCCTCAGGGGTTCAACTTAAACAGGAAATGGGAAGACGAATGAAAGCGACGACAAAAATAAAAACGCGGTCTTTAATCGCTTGTTTGGCGCTGACGGCTTCGGTGCAGGCGGCGGAGGCGGATCAAAACAGGATTCACGGCGGCGAACTGGTGCTGGCCCCGACTCAGACCAACGCCCATGTGCGTAACTTCAACCCCTATAATTTCTCCGTCGGCGCTTTTTACGCCCAGGACTTCATCTACGAACCCCTGTGGATTTACAACATCGCCCACCCCGGCCAGGACTTCCCCCGTCTCGCCGTCTCCTTCGAGACCGCTGACGACCTGCGCTCCGTCACCTATCATCTGCGCTCAGGCGTAAAGTGGTCGGATGGTCAGCCCTTCAGCGCGGACGATGTGATCTTTACGTTCGAACTGGCGAAATCCCACCCGGCTTTTCCAGTCGGTCTGGACATCCAGTCTGACAGCAACCCCAACGGGCTGATCGTCAGCATGGAAAAGATCGACGACCTCACTTTCGTGGCGCGTCTGAGCAAGCCCAGCGCACTGGCGCACGAACATATCGGCGTGATGTATCCCTTGCCGCGCCATATCTGGAAAGACGTGCAGGACCCGACGACTTTCGCCAACCCGGAGCCGGTGGCCACCGGACCCTTTACGGAAGTGCGTTCTTTCAGCATGTCCCAGTTCAAGGTATGCCGGAACGAGAAATACTGGGACGCCGGCAAACCCTACATCGACTGCCTGAAGTTCCCGCAGTATTCCGGCAATGACCAGACCATGCTGGCGGCGCGGGCCGGCAAAATCGACTGGCTGGGAGACGGCATGTCGGACCCGGAAAAAACCTACGTCAACGGCGACAAGCATAACAAATACTGGTTTCCCGCCGGCGCTAACGCCAATTTGCATTTGAACACCCGTAAAGCGCCGTTCAACAGTCTGCCGTTCCGCCAGGCGTTTAGTATGGCGCTCAACCGCCGCTTTATTCTGGATGTGGCCACCTTCGGCCTGACCACGGAAACCCAGTTTCCTATCGGCACCGGCGAATTGTACAAGGACTGGTACGACGCGCAGGCCCTGCAACCCTATCGCTACCTGATGGAGTACAACCCCAGGCGCGCCAAGGCCCTGTTGGATGAGAACGGCTTTGTTGATCGCGATGGCGACGGCTGGCGCGACAATCCAGACGGCTCCCCCATTGAGTTCAAACTGGCGGTGCCCTCCGGCTGGTCGGATTGGGTCAACACCATGATGACGGTGTCGGAAAACCTGCGCGACATTGGCGTCAACGCCCATCTCAGCACCCAGGACGAAAGCACCTGGTTTGCGGGAACCACCCAGGGCGACTTTGACGTTTACATCATGTGGACCAAACCTTCCGCGACGCCCCATGGGACCTACAGCCTGATGTTCATTACCGATGGGCTGGCGGAAGGCCGGCGGCTGGAGCAGAACATGCACGGCATGGTTATCCCGGAGATCAACCAGGCGCTCGATCGTTTCGCTCAGACCCTGGATAGAGCCGAACAGAAAAAATGGCTGACGCAGGTGCACAAACAGGTGGCGGAGAAACTGCCGGTCATCACCCTGTTCGCCAACCCGGACTGGTATCAGTACAACGACTCCCGCTTTCAGGGCTGGGTAACCCAGGACAATCCCTATGTGCGGCCGATGCTGCATCTGGGGGTGCCGGAGCGGGGCGTGCATGTGTTGAACCTGTCTCTGCGTAAAGAAGCGGCGGCGCAAGTGGCGCGGCAATAGCGTCCGTCAGGGAGATGTGCTGATGCGCTTTATTCTGCGCCGTCTCGGGTTTTACAGCGCCGCCTTTGCGGTGGCGTTGACCCTCAACTTTTTTATCCCCCGTCTGATGCCGGGCGATCCGGCGGCGACGCTGTTTGTCAGCCTGCGCGGGCGCATGTCGCAGCAAAGTCTGGACGCCATGCGCGCCGCCTATGGGTTTGACGGCAGTCTGTGGGATCAGTTTGTCGCCTATGTGATCCGGCTGTTGCATGGCGATCTGGGCGTCTCCACCGTCAATTTTCCGCAGCCTGCTTCGGAAATGCTGTTATACGCCGCCGGCTGGACTTTGTTTCTGGTGGGCGTTGCGACTTTGTTGAGTTTTGGCGTGGGCATTTTATTTGGAATGCTGGCGGCCTGGCGGCGCGGCTCCTTTTTCGACACGCTGTTTACGCCAGTGAATGTCATGCTCAACGCCTTTACTCCGGCGGTGGTGGCGTTGCTCCTGTTGTACGGCTTCGCCCTGCAACTGGAATGGTTTCCCTTGGGACGGGCCTATGACATTGATCTGGAGCCGGGATGGAATATGGCCTTCATGGGCAGTGTCCTGTATCACAGTGTGCTGCCGCTGGCGTCTTTGGTGATCATCGCCATTGGCGGGTGGCACCTGAACATGCGCAACACTATGATCAATCTGCTCAACGAAGATTACATCACGCTGGCGCGGGCCAAAGGGCTCAGCGGTCGCCGCATTCTGTTCCGCTACGCCGCCCGCAACGCCATGCTGCCGCAGATCACGTCACTGGCCCTGACCTTCGGCTTTGTGCTGGGAGGGGCGTTGATCACGGAGGTGGTGTTCAACTACCCCGGACTGGGCAAGTTCACTCTCGCGGCGATTGAGAAAAGAGATTACGCCTTCATTCAGGGACAACTGTTGCTGCTGACATTCACCGTGTTGCTGGCGAACCTGATTGCGGATCTGCTGAATCTGCTGCTGGACCCCCGGTTGCGCGACAGGAGCGAATTAGCGTGAAACTGCATGATCTACAGGTCGAACTGGGCCTGGGCAACCTACAAACGGATGGGCTGCTCCGTCGGGCGCCGGCGCCTCTGCGGGTGTTTCTGGCGGATAAGCGCGGCGTCGCGGGTCTGCTGATTTTACTGTTACTGACGGCGGCGGCTTTGGGTGCGCCCTGGTTGACGGAGTTTCCCCCTGATCGCATGAGCGCCATGCCGCATTTGCCGCCGGACGGCGACCATTGGCTGGGAACTACGCGCATGGGCAAGGACGTGTTCGCGCAATTGCTGTACGGCGCTCAAGCCAGTCTGACAGTGGGGTTGCTGGCCGGGGCGCTGGCGACGCTGATCGGCGTATTCGTGGGCATGTGCGCGGGTTATTTTGGCGGTCGTCTGGATGACGTCATCAGCTTCGTCGTCAACGTGGCGCTGGTGATTCCAGCGCTGCCGCTGATTATCGTGATCGCCAGCTTTGTCGACAGCGCCAGTCCCATGGTGATCGGATTGGTGCTGGCCGCCACCGGCTGGGGCTGGACCGCCCGCATTATCCGGGCGCAGACCCTGCAAATCCGTCATAAAGACTTCATTCTGGCCGCCCAACTGTTGAATGAACCCTGGTGGCGTATTCTGGCGGCGCATATCCTGCCCAACATGCTGTCTCTGGTGGTGAGCGGCTTCGTGCTGACCACTATCTACGCCATTCTGGCGGAGGCGGGTCTGGAGTTCATCGGCCTAGGCGATCCCAGCGCGGTGACCTGGGGAACCATTCTGTTTTGGGGGCAGCAGAATTCGGCGCTGCAGGTCGGCGCCTGGTGGGAAATTCTGCCCGCCTGCTTCGCTATCATGCTTACCGGCGCGGCGCTGGTATTGATCAACTTCACAGTGGATGAAATCGCCAACCCGTTGCTGCGCAAGCGGCGCGGGGAAAAAGCGGTTATCGCTTACCTGCGCAAGAAGGGATTGCCTGCCAATGACTGACGTTTTACTGAGCATTCGCAATCTGTGTGTGGATTACCTGACGGACGCCGGCGTCGCCCGCGCCGTGGACGAGATCAGCTTCGATATCCGCGCGGGGGAAGTATTCGGTCTGGCGGGGGAATCCGGTTGCGGCAAGAGCACCACTGCTTTCGCTATCGCCAGATTGATTCGCATGCCGGGCTTTGTCTCTGATGGCGAAGTGCTGTTCGAGGGGGAGGACGTGTTGCGCATGGACGCAAAACGGCTGCGGGCGTTTCGCTGGGCGCAGACCAGCGTTGTTCTGCAGAGCGCCATGAACGCCTTGAATCCGGTGATTCGGGTGTCGGAACAGGTCTGCGACGCCATTCGCGCCCACCAGCGTGTGAATGAGGATCAGGCGCGCTCCCGAACCAGGGAGCTGTTTGCCCTGGTGGGCATCGATCCCGGCAGACTGGACGATTATCCCCATCAATTCAGCGGCGGCATGCGGCAGCGTATCTGCATCGCCATGGCGCTGGCGTTGCGGCCGCGGCTGATCATTATGGATGAGCCGACCACGGCGTTGGATGTGGTGGTGCAGCGCGACATCATCGGCAAGATTTCCGCATTGCAGCGGGAGTTTGGCTTCTCTGTGCTGTTTATCTCCCACGACTTGGGATTGATGCTGGAGTTTTGCGACCGCATCGGGGTCATGTACGCCGGTCGACTGGTGGAAGCCGGAACGGCGCGGCAGGTCGGAGAGCAACCGGCGCATCCTTATACGCAAGCGCTGCTGCGCTCCTTTCCGTCATTGCGCGGCCCTCGCAGACGCCTGCAGGGCATTCCCGGCGCGCCGCCGCGTCTGACGGAATCGATCGCGGGTTGCGCTTTTGCGCCCCGTTGCGAGAAGGCGGAGTCGACCTGTCTTACCCAGACGCAAGCGTTGGCGTCTTTAACGGAAGGACGCATCGTCGCCTGCGCCAGAGTTTCCCGTCCGCTCGTAGCGACGACGCAAACCGCGGAGGTCTCATGACGTCAGAATCTGCATTGCTGCGCATGGAAAATGTGTCCCTGGATTTTAAAACCGGAACATGGGGGCGCCGATCCGTCTTGCGCGCCTTGCGTGAGGTCAGCCTGTCTCTGCGGCCGGGCAAGGCCTTGGCGTTAGTAGGCGAGTCGGGCAGCGGCAAGAGCACCTGCGCACGCCTGCTGAGCGGGCTGCATCAGCCGACGGCAGGCGATATCTATTGGCGCGGCGCGGCTCTGGGGCAGCGTAAATCCAAAGAGACCGCGGCTTATCGTCGTAGCGTGCAAATGATCTTTCAAGACCCATTCAGCTCTCTAAATCCGGCGTTATCCATCGGTTATCAGATTGAGCGGCCCCTGCTGGCCAACGGCGTTGTCGACAACGCGGCCGACGCCGCCCGACAAGCCCGCATCTTGCTGGAGCGGGTCGGCCTGCATCCCGCCGATGAGACCGCCGCGAAACGTCCTCATGAGCTGAGCGGCGGTCAGCGTCAACGAGTCGCCATCGCCAGAGCGCTAGCGGTTAAACCGGAAGTGATTCTGGCGGACGAACCTACTTCCATGCTGGATGTGTCGGTGCGCATCGGCATTCTGAATCTGCTGTTGGATCTGAAGCAGGAGCAGGGCATTGCATTTCTGTTCATCACTCATGATCTGGCTTCGGCGCGCTATTTCGCTGACGACATCGCCGTCCTTTACGGCGGCTCTTTGGTGGAGCAGGGCGATAGCGAGGCCATTACACAGAATCCGCAGCACCCTTATACCCGGTTGCTGCTGAACTCCATTCCCGGCGCGGGGGACAATCCCTCGACCGCCCCGGCGCAGATGGACGCGCCTATGCGTCAGCCGGACGCCAAAGGTTGTCCTTTCGTCCATCGTTGTCCGCAAGCCCTCGCCGAATGCAGGGAAGTCATGCCTGCGTTGCGCCAGCTGGCGGATAACCACGCCATTCGTTGTCATCTTTATTGAACTCATTTTCGGAACGCTTTTATGTCGACCAGCCTGCTAGTGAACCATCTTGGTTATTCCTGTGACGCCGTCAAACAGTGCATCGTCCAAAGCCGGGAGCGATTAACCGGTTCGATGACGCAACTGATCAGTGAGGACGGCGAGATCGTGGCCAGATTCGCTTTGGGAGATCCCATGCGCGCCGCGGGCTGGCATACCGGCGACTGTTACGTTTTGGACTTCAGTCAGGTTACGGAAGCGGGCCGCTATCGTTTTGAAATGGATGGCTGTGAGGCGGACGGCGGTCGCGTGCGCTCGCACTGGTTTGACATAGACCCGAGTATCGGACAGCGTCTGACGCCGCTGATGACGGAGTATTTCCGGCTGGTGCGGTGTCAGGGACGCTATGACGACTATGACCGCAACCTGCCGTTTTTTGGCCAGCGTAAATCCGGACGTGTCGATGTCAGCGGCGGCTGGTACGACGCTTCTGGAGATGTCAGCAAATATTTGAGTCATCTTTCTTACGCCAACTACATGGCGCCGCAACAGACGCCGCTGGTGGTGTGGAGCCTGCTGTCGGCGGCGCCGCGTCTGCCCAAGGCTGTTCAGGCTCAGGCGGGGGAAGAGGCTTTATATGGCGCGGACTTTCTATGCCGGATGTTCGACGAGGACGAGGGATATTTTTATCAGATTGTATTTGACCGCTGGAGCAAAGACCCCGAGCAGCGCAATATCTGCAACTACGCCACGCAGAAAGGCTACAAGAGCGAGCGCTGGGAGGCCAGCCTGCGTCAGGGCGGCGGCATGGCCATCGCCGCATTGGCCGCGGCGGCGCAGTATAGCGTGGCGCTTGGCGTATATGACAAACCCTACCGGCGCATCGCTGAGCGCGCCTTTGCGCATCTGCAGGAAAACAATCTCGCCTATCTAGATAACGGCAAGGAAAATATCATTGACGACTATTGCGCCTTGCTGGCGGCGGTGGAGCTGTATCAGTTAACCGGACAGGAGCGATACAGCCAGTACGCCACGGCGCGCATCCGCAATCTGGTCAATAAACAGAGTTGCGGTCATGGCTATGAAGGCTGGTGGCGGGTGGAGGAAGACAATGACCGGCCTTTCTTCCACGCCTCTGATGAAGGCCTGCCCATCATCGCCCTGCTGAGAGCGCAGGAGGTGATGGATAGCGACATTCCCCTGCAGTTCTTTGTGCGCCGTGGGCTGGAGTTTTATCTCTCTATCAGCCGGGATGTGGACAACCCTTTCGGCTATCCCCGGCAGTTGGTGAAACCCCTCAAACAACGCCCGCGGGCGCAGTTTTTCTTCCCTCACAGCAATGAATCCGGCTATTGGTGGCAGGGGGAGAATGCGCGGCTCGGCTCGCTGGCGGCGGCGACCCGCTGGTATCGACGGCAGAACGAGGTTCCCGAACGCCTGCGGGCGGAGCTGCGAGGATTCGAACAGAATTTGCAGAATTGGCTATTGGGACTTAACCCGTTCAATTGCTGCATGGTGGAAGGCGTGGGCCATGACAACCCGCAATACAGCGAACTCTATCCCGCCTCCAAAGGCGGGGTTTGTAACGGCATTACCTCCAGCCTGCATGATGAAATGGACGTCGCCATGATGGAGACGGACGACCCCCTGCACAGTTGGCGCTGGAGCGAGCAATGGCTGCCCCACGCCGCCTGGTGGCTATTGGCGTTCTCTATGGAGGATCAGGGCGTTTCGTAGCGATAATGCCCGGTGATGGGATAGTCGAACAACATGTCCTCTAGTTTGGGACCGCGTCCGATGTTGTGCACGATCATCGGGCGACCGTTTAGCCAGTGTTTTTTATCCACGACGATGCCGATATGAGGCAGATTGCCCGGCAGCATCCAGGTCACCAGATCGCCGGGCTGATAATCCTCCGCCTTGTCGGTGACGGGCAGCGATTGGCCGTGACGGGAAAAGTAGGTCTGCAAATTGGGAACGCGACGGTGGTCAATGTTGGCGTCCGGCTTTTTCAGTCCCCAGATTTTCGGATACAGCGAGAAATACTGGCTCATGTCCTCATGCACTTCTTTTTGCAGATCCACGCCTAATTGACGGTAGGCGCGTATCACCACATCAGTGCAGACGCCGGTGTTCGCAGGCACGTCGCCGTTGGGGTAGGGAATGGTGCGATAACTGCCGTCATAAACCACCTGGTGGTTCGTCCGCTCCAGGGCGGCGATGGACAGACGTTGCGAAAACTCACCGTCGGCTATCGCCAATGCGGAATAAAACGCGATGACGGTGATCGCGGAAAAACGTGCTTTGAAATCGAAAATACAACGCATATACATAACATCTGCTTACTGGTCGGTACTCCTGTCAGCATGGCGGAAAGTGCTATGGAAAACCATTAAACTTCAGCGAATAATTCGATTCTTTTATACGCCTGCCGGACCGTCCTTTTTCTATGACGCTTCTCGATCCTAGCATATTGGTTTTTCTTGCCGCCGTGGCGATATTCACGGGTTTCGTCAAAGCGGGCGTACCGGCGTTGGGCGGTCTGATTTCCGCCGCCATGGCGTTGGTGTTTCCTCCCAAAGACGCTTTGGGAATCACCTTGTTGTATCTGCTGGCGGGAGACGTGGTGGCTGTCAGCCTTTACTGGCGGCAGGCGCATTGGAGTGAGCTGGGCAAGATGCTGCCGTCTATTTTTATCGGCATCGGGCTTGGCGCTCTGGCGTTACAGTTTCTGGACAACGAGAGTCTGGGGCCTGTCATCGGCGCCTTGATTCTGTTCCTGGTGGCGATGGAGCCGCTGCGGCCTTATATCACCGCCTGGGCGATGCGGAGGCTGAACGCCGTGCGCTATTCCTCGGGGATCATGGCGGGTGTCGCCACGACCATCGGCAACGCCGCCGGTCCCATACTCACCCTGTATTTTTTATTGCTGAAAATCGATAAGCACGGTTTTATCGGCACCGCGGCGGTATTCTTTCTAATCGTCAACCTGACTAAGGTTCCGGTCTACGCCTATCTGGGCGTGCTCAAGGATTATTACCTGCTGAGCTATCTGGCGACAGTTCCCCTGGTGTTGCTCGGCGCCTACGCAGGACGCCGTTTTCTGGTCTGGATACCACAACAATGGTTTAACCGCATCGCTCTGATCATGACTGGCGTAGCGGGATTATGGTTACTGCTGCGGGCGCTCTGAGTCAGCGTCCGCCGGGCCCACGTAGGCGAAACGTTTTACTTTGACTCCGTCTTTCTCGATGGTTTCATCAAACATCGCCAACGGCCGCACCCACACGCCATAATCACCGTACAACGCGCGATACACCACAAACCACTCCTCCGTCTCCGAATGCCGCGCCACCTCCAATAACTGATAACGCGGTCCTTTGTAATGCTGGTAGATGCCTTTGGGTAAGTGCATGCAGGAATCCTTTGAGTCTCATTTTGTATGGACAAGCCCTGTAATGGACGGCTGTCTTGTTGGCGGGGAATAATAACGCATTATTAACATGGTGATGATACTGGCCTGTTAATAATCAGGCGCATGGATGCGCCTGCGCGGCGGTTAGCCGTGGAAGACAGAGCCTGGCCTTTGAGGCCCTGTCGTTGCAGGCAAATAGAAGGGAGCTATTTGCCTGCCTGATAAATAGTATGCAATCTGCGCTTTCAATCTGATTCACATCAGCGTACCGCCCTCGCATTCACCAGAACAGGCCTTTCTCTGTTTCTGGATAACCCTCTTTTTCCAACAAATATAGCGACAAAGTAGTTCATTCATCTCGCTATTTGAGCCGCCATTTATAGCTTGTCCCCCGGAACATGAAACGTGAATATTAATCATGTAATAGGGTGACCATTTGCAAGTTTACTTAATGCTTGCGTTTATAATTAACCATTTGATTTATATAAATTAAAATAATTTTAATAAATGTCACTTCGAGTGATTGAAATGGATTTGTTTTATTGATTATAAAAATAGAATGACTCGAATAGAGATGAAATATCTGAGTTATATAAAACAAATCAGTACACAAGGGGTGTAACAGTGAAGACGACTCAAGGTCTGGGAATTTTAACTTCATTAGTGTTTGTAAGCTGCGCGTCCGTTGCGCACGCGACAGTCATTGATTGGAGCAATACAAGCGGCGGTGATTTTAATAATGGCGCGAATTGGGCGGGAGGCACGGCTCCCGGCGCATCGGATACGGCGTCTTTTAACACCAATGCAGGTAGTTCCTATACCGCATCGTTGTCGGGAGACGCAGATATTCGTGATGTCTCTGTGCGGAATGACCATGTTGTTATCGACCTCAATGAGCATGATTTAGCGATACATTCAGGCATCTCTGTCAACGGTAACGGCGATAGCCATCTGGAATTCAAGAATGGCCGAGTGAATTGGGCTAGAGAAAGCACTGTGAAAGCAAATATCCAGGTTGGAAGTGAGTCTGGGGCAAAAAACAATTTGGCTCTGAAGAAAGCTACGATGAATGTCCACTCAGCTTTAATTGAGGATGGTGGCGCAATGGTTGTAACAGATGAATCTCACCTGAAGCTCTCCAACGGAATCACTGTACAGAAAGGAGGGAGCCTGAGGGTATCGAAAGGATCGCAAAGATATAGTTTTATTGATGGTCGCGGGCCCGTTAAATTTAATGGGGAAGTGGTAGTGGATAGTGGCGGCTGGATTGATATAGACGGTACCGATCAGCTCTCCTCAATTAATGGCAATGCGACTGTTCAAAATGGCGGCGGCTTTTATACGGGAGATTTAACCATAGGTGGTGTCCTGAATTTAAATGGCCTGGACACCCGTGCAGAGGCTCGAGATGTGACAGTAACAGGGAACCTTAAAGTAGGCCATGGAACGATACTGTCAGCAGATTCGATTACTGTGCTTTCCGGTGGCGTGCTGGATCAGGACAGATATGGAACCTTGTGGATGTTGGGAGGGCCTGTAGTGGTGGATGGCGGCAGATATCAAGCATCTGGCGCGATTGAAGGTCATTTGATGAATGTAAATCATGGAATGGTCTCTATTGGTGAAGAAGGAATATACACCTTCGCTGGAGGCTATGACCAAGATAGTACGAGTACTTTGGCGCTTACTCTGGGGGAAGAAGATCTTCTTGGGTACGATAGGCTTTACCTACATGAGGGCGATGCTGTTTTGGATGGTACGCTTAAGATCGATTTGTGGGAGAGCTTCAAACCGAAACTGGGTGATGAGTTTAGGCTGATATTCGCAGGAGCGGGATTCGAAGGCATGTTCAGTAATTTTGTACTGCCGGAACTAGACACAGGGCTCGCCTGGACATGGGGAATCGAGGAGGTCGAATCTAACGAAGATGGTGAAGAGAGGTTCAGCCTGAAAGTCGTGGAAGGCCATTCCGTGCCCGAACCCTACACCCTGGTTCTAATGACCATCGGCCTGGCTGGATTCGCTGGCGCGAGGCGCTTTCGTAAAGCGGCGTAACTAGGCCCAAGCAGCTTTAAGTATGGCTCGTTCTTCAAATGAAGTAGTTGGGCGGGCTATGCTTTTAGAATATTTTGACGTCTTGGCTGGAGAGTGGCATAGGATATGCTGACGTCAGTATGTGAACGCTCATACAAGGAGGAAGGCATGAGTCTCATTTCAATAGCGGAAAATCTCTGGATCTACAACGGCGAAGCAGTTCCCTACTTTGGATTGGCGTATACCACCCGCATGACAGTGGTGCGCTTGTCCAATGGCGATATTCTGGTTCACTCACCCACTCGTTATGATGACGCATTGGCGCGGGAAGTAGCCGAGCTGGGTCCGGTCAAATATCTGGTGACGCCGAATAAACTTCATCATTTGTTTTTGCCTCAGTGGATGGCGCACTTCCCCGACGCCGCCTGTTACGGCACTCCAGGTTTACAGGAAAAACGTAAGGATATTTCCTTTGACGGCTTACTGGGCGAGAACCCGGAGCCGGGGTGGGAAAAGGATGTGGATCAGACTTTGTTTCGCGGCAGTTTCGTCATGAAAGAAGCGGTTTTCTTTCATCGCAGTAGTCGCACTCTGATTCTCGGGGATTTGATCGAAAACTTCCGAGTGGACCACTTCCATGGGTGGCGACGCTGGGTCGCTTTGCTGACGGGGATTATCGCTCCTCATGGCAAGACGCCGATAGACTGGCGTCTCACTTTTATATTCGGCAGGTCTAAAGCCAGGGCCGCGCTGAAGAAAATGCAGGCGTGGCGACCGGACAACATCATCATTGCCCATGGCGAGTGTGTCATCGGCCATGGCTCTGAGTTTCTGGCGCGGTCTTTTTCCTGGCTCAAATAGCAGATCGGCGCGGGGCCGTCTACATCAGGTCGACCCCGCACTTCAGGTCTTCGAACCAGGACAGGAACTGGCCGATTTTGTCTTTGCCGAAAAACGGCTTGCCGTGCTGCGGCAGCATCATTTCCACATCGAGCTTGCGCACTTGATTCACCCATGCCTGACAGGCTTTGTTGGAAGCCATATAGCGTTTATGGAAGCCTTCCATCAACGGGATATGCTTGGCCATATCCTGCACGGGCTCATGATCCCAGCCTGGAGTCATGGCGGCGCCGACGTCGCCGGAGAACAGGATTTTGCTGACGGGATCGTAGAAGTGAAAGTTACCAACTGAGTGTAAAAAGTGCGCAGGTACGGCGCGAATCTGGGATTTGCCCAAGGGAATCTGCGCTCCGTCGTCTGGTAACTCCACCATGCGGTGGCTGAGAGATTTATTCATTTTTCCGGAGACGAACTCCGACACCAAATGCGGCAGGAAGCGCGCCCACAGACGTGAGGTCACCACCTGACAGTCGGTGTGCATCAGCCAGCGCGGCAACGAAGTGATGATATCCGGGTCCTGGTGCGAGGCGAAGACATAACGCAGGGAGGACTTGATGGAAATGTGTTTGGACAGTTCGATGGAAAGCGGCGTGTAGGTCAGTTCGCCGCCGGGGTCAAATAGCGCGGCTTCGCCATGGTCCACGATGACCAATTGATTGCTGGGAATCGCTTCCCCTTCGACCAGACCGGTCAGGAACAGGCAGACATGCCCGTTTTTATCATACAACTTCATTGCTTTTTGGCTCATATTCCCTCCATAGCCATTCGGCGCCGGCCGCCTCGGTTAAAAACAAGACAACCTGACAAGAAAGCGGCGTATTGTACGTGGCAAGTCCAATGCGGCTCTGATATAGGTCAAAATGGAGAGATTAGGAGGGCCTGAACCATAAAGATATCAAGGACAATAGGGGGCTCAGGCCTGTTCGAGTAGTTGTTCGACCAGGGTGACGACACCTTGAGTGGCGGGTTCATTTATCACCACTGCGTCATGCGCCTCTGGATCAGCGTTAGGATCGACGATATATATGGGGACGCCGCGCATGCGCTTCTCCACCAGATAGGCGGCGGGATACACCTCCAGAGATGTACCCACCACCAGCATGATATCGGCGCTGTGAACGATTTTCTGCGCCTGGGAGAACAATGGCACCGGCTCGCCAAACCAGACTACGTCTGGCCGTAACTGGCTGCCTCGTTCGCATTTGTCGCCAATGTTAATGTCCCGATCGCCGTGCTGGTAAACCAGCTTAGGATTCACTGAACTGCGACTTCTCATTAACTCGCCATGGATATGCAGCACTTGGTTGGATCCGGCGCGCTCGTGCAGATCATCCACGTTCTGGGTGATGATGGTTACTAAGTAGCATTCTTCTAATCGACTCAGAGCGTAATGCGCGGCGTTGGGCTGAGCGGCGGCCATGATGCGGCGTTGCGCGTTCCAGTAGGTCAGCACTTTCTCGCGATCTTTGCGCCAGCCTGTTAACGAGGCGACCTCGTTATAGTCGGTCTCGCGCCACAGACCGTTTTCGCCGCGATAAGTTTGAATGCCGCTTTCGGCGCTGATTCCGGCGCCTGTAATTACCACGATATGCTTCATATAGAACGTACTTCAATATAGGAAAACTGCACTGCGTATGTGAGTCAGAATGCCAAACAATCCGCTATCAAGGCAACCACGACGACTCGCAGGCGCCGAGTCGAATCAAACATCAGCCGTTCGCAAGGAGAGGCAATGAGTTTCGATGCTTTTGTCGCACGCCATTTAAGACATCCGAAGGGATTTTTCGGGAAAGTATTCGCCAATGCGATGAGCAGCGCCAATTACGAGCTGAACCAGTTCATGAAACAGGCTATGGGTCTCGGGCCTTCAGATCGTGTACTGGAGATTGGTTTTGGCGCCGGCAAGTTGATTCGCGAGATGGCCCAAATCACTACTAACGGCGGCGTGGCGGGCATTGATACATCAGTGACCATGGTATCCCAGGCGACGCGCAACAATCGCAAACTTATCTCAGAGGGGCGCGTGACTTTAGTGAACGCCTCTGTTGAAAATATTCCATTTGAGGATGCGGCTTTCACCAAGGTGTGCAGCGCCAACACGCTTTATTTCTGGCCTGACCCGGAAGAGAATATCCGCGAAATTTATCGCGTGTTAACCAATGGCGGGACTTTAGCTTTGGGCTTTCGTACAGACAGGCAGCTGAGCAAGCTGCCGTTTTCCCGCCATGGTTTTCAGCTCTATTCCGAGGAGGGGGTGATGGCGCTTTTACGCCAAGCTGGTTTTTCTTGCGTTGAGATTCTGTGGGAAAAGCGTCAACAAATGACTTCCTACTGTGCTTTGGCTACCAAATAGTCGCCGACCTTGAAATCATCCGGCGTGACGTAAAAGCTGGCCCCGATGCGGCTGCTAACCGCGACGCCATCTTGTATCTTCGCCAGACATCCGCTGATCTCTACGGCGCATTCCAGTTGATTGGGGCGCGCTATATCAATCATTATCAGATAGCGGTTTCCGGCAGCCGATGTGATAGTCGTTTCGCTATGGCTTCCGGCGCGCTGCAGCAGCTCAGCATAGGAAGCATCCCAAAGTTCTTTCATCGCAGCCTGCAGCGCCGCAATGGCGTCTTGATGTTCGTTATTACTTAGCAAAGGAATGATCTCATGGATAAAGACAAGGCTCGGATTGCGTTAGTAACCGGAGGTAGTAAGGGTATCGGACTGGCCGTGGTGAAGAAACTGTTGCGTCAGGGGGATTGCGTGGTCACCTGCGGTAGAAACGACGCCAATTGGGAAGAGGCGAAGGCCGTGCATCCAGATCTGGATGCGGTGGATTTTTACGCCTGCGACCTGACGGATCGTCGTTCGCTACGCCGCCTGTTCGGGTACATCGAGAGTCGTTACGGCGCGTTGGATATGGCCGTGAACAACGCCGCCCCGGGAGCTGGTTCGGCGACCGCCATTACCGACATGTCGGAAGAGCAGCTTCGAGGGCCGTTGGAAAACGAACTCTGGGCGCCAGCGCTATGTCTCAAGTATGAGCTTGAGCTCATGTCGCGCGGCGGCGCCATCGTCAATGTCAGCTCCTCCAATCGCTTTCGCTTGCAGCCGGACCCCTTCAACGCCGCCGCCGGGCAGGGGCTGGAGAGCCTGACTCGTTCTCTGGCGCTGTCCTACATCGCGCGTGGCGTGCGCATCAATTCGGTGGCGCCTGGGGTCACTCACACCCCGCGCTGGACCTCACGCCAGCAAGACGGCCATAATTCGCAACCAAAGCAAGCCGCGTTGCAGGCGCCCATTGGCCGCTGCGCTGACCCGGAAGAAGTGGCGGAAGCGATAGTCTGGTTGGCCTCTGAGAGCGCAAGTTATGTGGTCGGCCATACTCTGGTGGTCGATGGCGGCTTGTCGCTGACCTGAAATTTGCGCTGACCTGGAAAGTACGAGAGAGGATTGATGTCATATCTGGCCCCGGTGGCGGCAGTGGAAACTGTCTCTGAAGTGAAAAAAAGCCGTTTCATCGCCCGCGCTGGATATGCCGACAGTCGGGAAACTGCGATGGCGATGCTGGCTCGGGCGAAGCAGGATTATCCCGACGCCGGACATCATTGCTGGGCCTATCTGTTGGGTAATCCGAAATCCGCCCAGAGCGCGGCCATGTCCGACGATGGCGAACCCGGCGGCACAGCGGGAAAACCAATCCTTAATGTATTGCAACATAAGGGCGTCGGCGATGTCATGGTGATCGTCATCCGCTATTTCGGCGGCGTTAAGCTGGGGGCGGGCGGTTTGGTGAGAGCCTATTCCGGCGCGGCCCAGCAGGCGATGGTGGAACTGCCGGTTCAGCTTCGGGAAACCCTGGCCAGCATCAGCCTAGGCTGTGACTTCCGCCACGAGCAGGTATTGCGTTTATGGCTGGATCAACATGGCGCCCGCAATGTGGCTGCGGAATATGCTGAGCATGTCACGCTCAGCGCTGAGTTGCCGCAGGATGATCTGACTGCTTTGCAGGAGTTCGCCGCCGGTTTGGGAGTGGCGTTGACGGTTGCGGAATAAGCAAAGTAACAGCTGTAACCTGGCGGACGGCGCTAATAGGATGGTTGCCAGCGGCGTCCGCATAATTTCTAATGGTCGCGCTAGCGCCCGAATTGATAATCAGACTGAATGATTTAATCCGGACCTGCTTATGGGCGGGTTCGTTCAACTATAGCTGAGGAAGCCTGAGAATGTTGCGAAAACATCTATTGCCTTTAGTCGCCGCCCCTATTTTAAGCCTGGGCTTGGTGTCCGGTTGCGCTAATAGCGGCGCCTACACTGACTCCGCATTGACGCTGGGAGCAGGTGTGCTGCAGGCCACCACCCTGTCGGAAGACCAGGTGAAATCCGTGTCCCAGCAGGCGGCGGATAAGATGGATAAAGAAAACAAAGTGGCCCCGTCCAGCAGCAAATACGCCAAGCGCTTGGAAGCCATTACCCGCAATCTGAAAAACACAGACGGGCTAACGCTGAACTACAAGGTTTATCTGTCCGATCAGATCAACGCTTTCGCCATGGCGGATGGCACTGTGCGGGTATACTCCGGTCTGATGGACGTCATGCCCGACGATCAGGTGCTGGCGGTTATGCAGCATGAGATTGGCCACGTCAAACTCAAACACAGTTACAAGCAGATGCGCGAAAAAATGCTGACGGACGCCGCATTTCAGGCGGTGGTTTCAGCTGGCGGCACAGTGGGTGAACTGACCCAGTCGCAGTTGGGGCAAATCGCTTACGCCGCCGTCAATGCGCGGTTTTCTCAGGCGGATGAACTGGAGGCGGACGCCTATGCCGTGAAATCACTAAAACGGTTGGGTAAAGACCCCTACGCCATGAAGCGCTCTATCGAGACCTTGCAGAAAAAAGTAGGCGGTGAATCCAGCTTCCTGAGTTCACATCCGTCCAATGAGAAGCGACTGGAGAAAATTCAGGAAGAGATCAATCGCCTGTAACAAGAAAAGCCTCATCCAGGTCAGGGAACGCTTGGCCTGGAGAGTGGGCTGAGCGGCGGGCGTCGGTTTGGCGCCGCCGCAAAGCGGGGCTACGCTTAAGACAGTTCTACCAGACGCAGGGAGTGTGTGATGGCCGCGACAACAATCAGTCCTGTAATCAGCAAAGCCGAACAGGAGTCCGGCTATACGGAGCCTAACTTTATTCCCTTCCCGGAAGAAAACGCCTGGAGCGACTTGGCGAAGGTGGTTGCTGGGGCGCTGAAAATGTTTCCGCCGTTCTACCTGCAGTCCATTTTTGGTCCGATATCAAGCTGGCCGCCGCCCCACCGCGAGTTGTCGGAGTACACTATTCTCGACCTTTGGCGTTTGAAGCGTACGCTTGAATTTCTGGCGGACGCCAATGTTCCGGCCTATTCGCATTTACCCAATAAGTGGGCGCGCACTTTTCTTCCGCCCTTCGTCAATAATCTATTCTGGCGTCCCAGTAGCTATTTTCAGCAGACGGACCCATTCGACTCCGTCACCTCTTTCAGCAATGAGCGCTGGTTTTTTCTCAACGGGATTCTGACCAACAAGGCTATTGCAGAGCTTAATTCGCAACTGATCAGCCGTATGTTCCAGCGACCGGTAACAGTGATTCATAACCAGACCAGCTCTTTTCTTTTGGATCTGTTTCAATGCGCAGTGGGTAAAAGCTTCAAGATTGACCCTGATCTGGAAATGCCGCAAACGATGACTGAACCGGATGTAAAGGCGACCATAGCCATACTGGAAGCCTTGAAAAATCCTGCGTTGGAACGCGTCGTGCTGATCTGTCATTCCCAGGGAACGATTATCGCCGCCAATGTCCTGCGAGCGATCAGCCGCGCCCTGAAGGCGCTACAGAAGTTGAAAGACAACCCGGAATGTAATGACTGGGCGAATCTGGAATTCATTGATCGTCTGGCTTTGGCGCACCTTACGCCGGATCAGTTTGGCCTGATGGATGAGGGAGGCTTTAACGCTTATGCAATTAAGTTGCTCCGGAAATTGGAGGTGTACACCTTCGCTAATTGCGCCAATACCATGACTTACATCGCCAAAGTAAACTTGCCTGTAGAAATTGGCGGCGGCGTAATGGCCCTGCCTTACATCGAAAACTTCGCTAACCAGTATGATCTGGTCGCCCGTTTAGGCGTCATTTCTCCTCTGCGGGAGTCCGGCTCTCCTGTTATCAATATCGACGGGCCTCTGTATTTACGCACGGATATCGATGCCTGGGGACATCTGCTGAATCAACATTATCTTTTCGCTATCAGCGACTACTTATCCGCCCCCCGGGGAACTTCGCGCAATCCCTACCAATTGGACGGAGATAACGCAGACAAAACGCCTAGACTCTACTGTTATTTCCGGGGCGACAGCCCTGAGCGGATCAAGTCGTTGGATGAGAACCTGCGTAGATTTCCCGTTGCGTTGGAAATGCCCTGATTTGTTTTTCTGTGCAAAAGAATCAAGAAGTCGGATTTAAGTAGAGGGAAAAAGCAACGCTTCTGTGTTTTGTTGCTGATTTTGTGAGCAAAATCTCATGGGCGAACGTCACGAAAACTTGCTTATAATGTGATAATAACAAGTGTAAAAAAAGCTGACGTTAATTGTCTGGCCATGCTCATAAAATCAGGGCCGCTCTTAACTTTTTATTTAATAGGCAGAAAAAGTAAGCGCCCTTCCTTCCTGGTACGTGACAGATTGTAATGTTGTAAGGTTTGTTGTCACTTTATAAAGGTTTCATTGAGAAAATACTCTTGTATCGTCCCTAATAAATAATCCTTAAAGTCTATATTTGATATTATTAAATTTTTAAGGATTATCCCTTAATGTCTATATCTTTTCTGGTGGAATTTAAAGCTCGATGTATGGACTGACTAAATCGTACGAGGCCTATACCTAAAGGCCGTGTCCATTAACTTTACTGAGAAAATATACTTTTATATTGGTTAAAAATATAACGATATGTTTTTTATTATATTTTTAAACCAGGGAATACTTTGTGCCTTTCGGGTAACTCCAAAATCAAAATTATAAGGAGTAACCATGCACAAGGTTATGAATGCATTGTTTCTAGCAAGTAGTGCAGTGGCCTTTGTAGGGTCTGCTCAAGCCGCCATTGTAGACATTTACACGGATCAAGCTGCTTGGGCGTTAACAACAGGAGCCTATGAGGTCGAAAGTTTCGACCGGGACGCGTTAACCTCAGGACTAAGTATTTCTTCAGGATGGAGCCATTCCACGGTCAGCGGCGGGAAGTTCTATGACCGTGTTAGCGACACCTATGCGCCCACCGTTTTCTCCTTTGAAGGCGGCGCCACCTCTTTTGGCGGCATTTGGGACTTGGCGGGCCCCGGAGGAGAGGGGACCGGCATCAAAATGGAAATTGAGCTGCTGGACGGCAGCAAGGTTGTTGAAGAAATGGCGCCGACGTTGAGCGGCACTTTCTGGGGCTTCGCCCTGGACCAAGGCTTCTCTTCGATCAAGTTCCTGGAAGGCTCATTCGCTGCGTTGTTTGAAACCTATAGCCTGGACGAACTCTTTTTCACAGGGATCGCCGGTAAGGACAAGGACGCAGTCGGGTCTAGCGAAGTTCCCGAGCCGGGGGTATTCGCACTGTTAGGTTTGGGCATGCTCGGTTTGTCGATGCGCAGGAGATCTTCTCAAGCGTAACCGACCTTACCGATGGAGTGGGCCGGCGGCGACGCCGGTCCCAACCAGGAGTTAGCTCAAAAACTCCCTTTCCATTTTGCGAGAGTGCGCTGTGTTATAGCGCTAGTGAAGTACTCGCTCCTTTTCCTGTCCTGTCATATCGAGCGCAAATGCGCTGGGATAATTCTTTCTTCCAAAATTTCCGGGACCATCAGGCAAAGCTCCCAGTAAACGCCGTCTTCTTTTTCTGAGCGGTGGGAGGCGAAGCTGTAACCCAGTCTGCTCAACACATCTTCAATACGTTTAGTGGAAAATTCAGGGCCGACTTTGAAGATCCCATTGGAGCGACCGATATATCTGGCCTCCCGCACCATGCGAAACAGCTGTCGCTCAAACTCCAGAGATGTTTTCTTGGTGGTCATGGTCACCGCGCTTGGTCATGCTGCGTGTCAGCTTTGAGTTTATCTTCCCTAGAGCGCTTAGCGCCTAAGGAGGGCTGCAATAATAAGCGTTAGGGAAGGGCGTAGGAGCCACTGGAACGGATGGCATATAACGCCCGTATGAATATGATATAAAAACATCAAGTTATCAATATTTTTTAAACTTGGTTATTAAGTGTTCGAAGGAGGGAGAAGACAGCCGCTGTAGGAAGCGGACCGCTACGCTGGAGGCGTGCGGTCCGGATAGCGTTATAACGTGATATATATGTGGCGAAATGGTTCAGGAACTCGACTTACGCGCAAGATCACGCACGACATATTGTAGAATTCCGCCATGACGGTAGTAATCCCACTCTGTGGGGGTGTCGATGCGTACATCCATCTCGAATGTTTTCTTGCTTCCTTCTGCATCAACAGCGGTAACTGTAATTGACCTGGGTGAGTTCTCCAGAACGCCGAATGAGTAAGTTTCTTTTCCATTGAGATCCAGCGACTGGGCGGATTCGCCAGACTTGAATTGCAGCGGCAGAACACCAAACCCCACCAAATTGGAGCGATGGATGCGTTCATAGCTTTCCGCCAACACCGCTCGGACGCCAAGCAGACTGACGCCTTTGGCCGCCCAATCTCGACTTGAACCGGAGCCATATTCTTTGCCTGCGATAACGATCAATGGTATTTCATCCTTTTGGTAGCGGGAAGAGGCTTCAAAAATACTGGTGACATCGCCGCTGGGCCAATGAGTAGTCCAGCCGCCCTCTGTGCCGGGGGCCAGCTGGTTCCGCAACCTGACATTGGCGAAAGTACCGCGCATCATGACTTCATGATTGCCGCGGCGGCTGCCAAGGCTATTGAAATCACGCTGCCCGACGCCGCATTCCTGCAAATATTTACCGGCAGGGCTATCTGGCGCAATAGAGCCGGCTGGAGAGATATGGTCAGTGGTGATGGAGTCGCCGACTTTCACCAGTGTCCGCGCCTGCTCAATTCTCGGTAATGGCGGCGGAGATAAGGTCATACCGTCAAAAAATGGGGGCTTTCTGATGTAGCTGGAGTCAGGCCAGTCATAGGTCTTGCCGTCTGGAACCGGCAACGCTCGCCAAGCATCTGTTCCCGAGAAGACGTCCGCGTACTGGCTGCGATAGCGTTCTGAAGAAACCGTGGCGGCGATAAGGTCCGCGACCTCTTTCTGGGAAGGCCATATGTCCTTCAGATACACATATTCGCCATTTTTATCCTGCCCAAGGGGGTCTTTGTAAATATCCACAAGCATGGAGCCAGCCAGGGCATAGGCGACCACCAGTGGCGGCGAGGCGAGGTAGTTGGCGCGCACCTCCGGATGTATACGGCCTTCGAAATTGCGATTACCGGATAGCACGGACGCCACCATGAGCTTGTTTTTGCGGATGGCGCTTTGAATCGCTTCTGGCAGTGGACCGGAATTACCGATGCAGGTGGTGCAGCCGAATCCAACCAGATTAAAGCCGAGGGCCTCCAAATCGTCCATTAGCTCCGCCGCCTGGAGATAGGCTGGCACGACCTGGGAACCGGGTGCGAGGGATGTTTTCACCCAGGGTTTGACAGTCAACCCGCGTTGTCGCGCATTTCTCGCTACCAGCCCTGCCGCCAGCATGACTGCCGGGTTAGACGTATTGGTGCAAGAGGTAATGGCGGCGATTACCAAGTCTCCGTGCTGGAGTTGATGAGATGCCTCATTGTGTTCTTCTTTACCCGAGTTGTTGCTGGAAGCGGAACTCAGGTCCAGATAATCCTGCAAGGTTTTTTCAAAAGCAGTTTTGGCGTGGGACAACGCCACACGATCCTGAGGACGTTTGGGGCCGGCCAGACTGGGCTCTACCGAGCTTAGATCCAGCGTCAATGTGTCGCTATACTCTGCCGGGCTCGCGCCGGTTTCCCGCCATAAGCCCTGAGCTTTGGCGTAGGTCTCCACCAGCTTGATCAAACTGTCTTCTCTGCCGGATAGTTTGAGATAGGCTAACGTTTCTTTATCCACAGGGAATATGCCGCAGGTGGCGCCGTATTCTGGAGCCATATTGGCGATGGTGGCGCGGTCCGCTAAGGGCAGGTGGTCGAGACCGTCGCCATAAAACTCGACGAACTTTCCTACCACGCCTTTTTTACGCAGCATTTGCGTGACAGTGAGAACGAGGTCTGTAGCGGTCGCGCCTTCGGCAAGCTTGCCGGTGAATTTAAAGCCCACGACTTCCGGCGCCAGCATGCTGACCGGCTGCCCCAGCATGGCGGCTTCCGCTTCAATGCCGCCAACGCCCCAGCCCAATACGCCGAGACCATTGATCATGGTGGTGTGAGAGTCAGTGCCGACAAGGGTGTCAGGGTAGGCGAACCATTCGCCATCGATTTCTTTTTGCATCACCACCTGTCCCAGATATTCCAGGTTTACTTGATGCACGATGCCGGTGCCGGGAGGCACTACCCGGAAGTTGGAAAACGCCTTTTGTCCCCAGCGCAGAAACTTGTAACGTTCTTCATTACGTTCGAATTCAATTTGGGTGTTGCGCGCCAGGGCGTCTTGGTCGCCGAAATAGTCGACCATTACAGAGTGGTCGATGACCAGATCAACGGGCTCGAGGGGATTGATCAACTTGGGGTCGCCGCCGAGGCTCATCATTGCATCGCGCATGGCGGCCAGATCCACCACCACTGGAACGCCGGTGAAGTCCTGCAAAACAACCCGCGCGGGCGTGAAGGCAACCTGCGCGCTGGGTTGGGCGTTGGCGTCCCATTGCGCGAGAGCGGCGATGTCATCTTTGGTGATGCTATAGCCGTCTTCCCGCCGCAACAGATTCTCCAGCAGAATCTTGATGGAATAAGGCAGCCGTTCGACTTTGTATTCCGCTGGCATCGAAGGTAGTAGATGGATGCGGTAGCTGCGCTCTCCGACGGATAAATCAGAGAGAGTGTTAAAACTGTTCATGGCGCCTCCTTGATCCGCCTGGTCGGGAAGGAAGGTTAACCGCTCGCGGCGCCGGCTCCATATACTGCTACATTGGGAGAGGAGGCGGGCTTGGATAACCGGCCGAACCGTTCCCAGGCCTTTTCATGAAAGAAATAGGCTACAGTGTTGCACAGTGGCTCCACTAATGCGATAGCGCCTCCGACGATGAGGTCGCCGGTTAACAGGTATCCCACAGTGAAGGCGACGCTGAAATGGATGATGGCGAAAGTGAACGTTTTGACCATGTCTGACTCCCCCGTACCACGGTAGCCGCGTGTTTGTCAGGAGTAGATTAGAATGATTCTCGTTATTGTAAAAGATAATCATAACTATGCTTCCGATTGATATGCTCTATCAGAAGCGAGGTCTGAACGGGAGAGAAGATTCTTGTCTCAGGGCAGCATCAAAGCTGTTGTTGATACGCTTGATAGCCAATCCACAGAATAGAGCCAAAAAAACCAAGATAACCCAACACTAACCCGGTGATAGCCAGACCTGCGCCGGTCAGCACGCCTGCGCTTGCCCGAATTTTGTGGAGGGCGATATGTCCACAGATGATCGCCACCAGGGAGCCAAAGAAGAACAGACCAATGAGGCTGAAGATAAAACTGGTCACGGCCAGGCCGGAGGTATGGGAAAATGAGGCTTTTTCCGATACTTGGCTAGCGCGCTCCCTTGGTTGTGATGGCGGCGACGTAGGCGCAGCTGTTTGCGCGGAAGCGGCTGAAGCAGGCGTTGACTCGGGCGTAGCGGCTCGCTCCAGGAAATAGATTTCTGTCGCCAGCGTTCCCAGGGGCAGGAAGTCCACTTTGTCTCCCCGTCGCGGCGGTTCCTGACTTTTCCACTCAGCCAGACTGAAGGCGTAGCGGTTGCCCTGATGACATCTCAACACGCCCTCACGGTTGTTATGATTGATATCAAGCACTACTCCGTCCATACCTGTCACCTACGTCTGCTGGAACTCTTAAATACGACAATTGAAAATAGGGGCCAAGTAGTGTAACGGACGAAAACAGCGGAAGTAGCCTGGGGAAAACCCTAGGGCGTGTTGACGTTTCGTCATAGGTGATAGATAGGCGCAAACTCGTCATATTGCGGTTCCCACACCAACAACAAAACGAGTTTGCGATGCCCCGATTGATGCTCAGTGACGAGCTTTGGTCGAAGCTGAAAGAGATCATGCTGCAAGAGCGAATCTATAACAAGCCCACACTACGAATGATGGTGGAAGGCATGTTGTACCGAATGCGGACGGGGTGTCCCTGGCGAGACTTGCCAGGGCAGTTTGGAGACTGGAATTCGGTGTTCAAAAAATTCAATTCCTGGTCTACCCAAGGCAAGTGGTTGAGGATCTTCCGGAGCTTGGTCCGCGAGCCGGATTTGGAATGGAGGTTCATTGATGGCAGCTATGTGAAGGCCCATCAGCACAGCGCAGGAGCCTGTACGGAAGAGCCTCAGGCGATTGGAAAGAGTCGGGCGGGCAATACCACGAAAGTGCATCTGGCCGTGGATGCCTATGGTCTTCCAGTGGAATTTGAGATCACTGGAGGCGAGGTCAATGACTGCACAGCAGCGGCGGAGTTGATTGAAAAGCTTCCCTCGTCAGAGGCGATTGTCGGAGACAAAGGCTACGACAGTGAACGAGTGCGGGCACAGATCGAAAGGAAGGGGGCCAGGGCCGTGATACCGAGAAAGCGAAACTCTGTCAAAGGTAATGACGATATGGATTGGGGTTTATACAAGTATCGCCATTTGGTGGAAAATGCCTTCGCCCGACTCAAACAGTACCGGGCCATCGCGACGAGATATGACAAGTTGAAGAGAAACTATGAAAGTATGGTAGCCATGGCTTGTGGGTATTTATGGCTGCCGATGTGAAACGTCAACAGGCCCTAGGGTATGAACTGATCTTTAATGTAAAAATATTAAATAGAATCAGTGAGAAAGCAGAGCCTGGCTTTGATTTGCAGATTAAGACTGTCGTTATAAAAGAGGCGCTCTGGGGTCGCACGAGATCTTTGATTAAAAGACGGACGATTGCCTACCCGCCCGTGAGTGGGTAACTATGAGGCGCAATGCGAGTTACTCTTTGGCGTTCAGTCTTTCCATGATGGCGGCGTCATCCCAGCGATAAATTCGGTTTTCCGTGTAGGTAATTTCTGGAACGCGCTCCCCCTCAGAAAGCTTTTTCAAATAGTGGTAGCTGATTCTCCCCATTTCTTCAAAATCAATGGAAACAAAAGCGTGGACGAGCTTCTCGCTTAGTTGGTCGAGCTGTTCAGGCAACGGCGTCCCAATACCTATGACGATGATTTTGCTGAGGTTATCAAGATATTCCGCTTTCGCGGGCATCAGGATTTCTCGGTAAAGGCCGAGGTCGCTTTGCGGCCATGAGCCGACAGAAAGGAAAACATTGATCTCTTTGTTATAAATCGCCTCCCGCATTTGCAGAAGTGCGCGGTCATATTTATCCCAGTTGTACCAGGGGCAGCGTTCCGGCTCACTCCAACCGTTTTCGCCGGCCAGTTTGCGATCGGCGGGAAATGCGTCGTCTCCGCTAAGCACCTGACGCACGCCTAGCAAGCGTGCGTTGAGGTTGGGGTTGTAGGGACCGCCGCTCATCAGGCAAACGGAGCCGCCTTGTGGGCGCAGACGCATGGCCTGGGTGGCCAGATTGCGTCCGAACCCCAGGTTGTCGGGGCCGACATAGGCGCGGCGTAAGGTGGTGTGCGGCTTTTCCAGATCGGAATCAAAGGTGATGATGGGGATGCCGCGTTCCGAAGCTGCGCGTAACGAACTGGCCGCGAGATACTCGGAATTGGTCACGGAAACGGCGATGCCGTCAATGCGTCGATCCATCGTCTCAAGCAGGACGCGGTCTTGAGTGCGGAAATGCGCTGGGCCGACTTCACCAATATGAATGCAGGTATCGTCGTTAAGACGGGCCTCTTCTTCACACCCCTTCCAGGCGTTAATGAAGTTGATATCCTCCACGCTTTTGCCTGCAATGCCAAATATGCGACCGGCGGCCTGTGTCGAAAAAGCGGCCAGGGATAGCGACAGTGTAGTGATGAGGTGAATCCCAAGGAGCCAAGATCGACTGTCCATGTGCGTCTCCAAAACTCATTGAACCCAGTGTTGTCTCTAAGTATGGAGCAATTTCTGTGAAATTCACGGCTTAAGCTACTCGTACTTGACTGGGGGCAGTTTAAGCGAGTTTAGAATTTCTGTTTTGGAGAAGGAAACAGGGTTACTGATGAATTTAAAACCAGTTCCCATGAGAGGATATCGGAGTTGGAACTCAACTTTGTCAAAATCGGATTCAGCCAAGGCAACGGAAATTTCGCCATGGTTTGATTCCACCATTAGATTGGAGAAATCGAAGGCGATATAACGCTGACCATTAAAATGTCGCTCATCGATTTGATTATTGCTAATGACATACGGACCCATCGCGATTGAACTGCCCACCGAGCGGCCATCTTTAAAAAGTTCCGCCCGAACTTGCAAAAGCGGATCGCGTGTATCGATATGCTCACTATTGGCGCTAAATGCGATACTGAGATAACGGCCTGGAAATAAATCCAGGCTTTGATTCCCTTTGGAAATGTGGGCAACTGCAACAGTAGGATCGGTAATGAGTACCTGCTCGCTGGCGCAACCGCTAAGCCCTGCGTAAATTGATAGGGCTGGCAGTAACATATAAATATCTTTCACTCGAATCATTACTTGACGCCTATAACTTTAGGGTTTAGAGGAGCATGACTCATCTCTTCACGGGCTTTCTTATACATTAACAACGCATCTGCATGTGTCACATCCAACTCAATATTATAAGCGCCATTTTCCTCTCCTAATTGTCCTCCTACATTAGCTATATAGCCGCCGGATCTACCGGATTGAGTAGCTAAAGAAGGTAGGGATAGTAAGCTACTGGCAATGTTGCCAACCAAAGGGATTTTTCCGATAGTATTGTCTATGAGTGACTGTTTTATATAGATATTCACCCATTTGGCAACCATTACTTTGCTGAACGGCCATAAAGAAACTGGATCTAAAGTAATGAGTTCGTCAACAGGAATGCTTAGACTGAAAAGCTGCTGGGCTATGTCCATAACGGCTTGCCCTCCCCAGCTATGGCCTGTTAACCGTATGCTTTTGTATTCGCCTGATTTCCACTTAGACTTAATATTAGTCAGGATGAGTGTTTCTTCTTCGTGACCGTAGTAATAGCAGGTAATATTAGGCGCGGATTTTTGACGCTTTCCATCAAATTGGTTGGGGCTGCTATAGTTGTTATCCAGTCCTTTTTATCTCCACCACCGCCAACAAAAAACTCTACTTTGGACATGTATCATCCTTGTAAACTATATTCGCTGTTGTTCCCCTCTAGAGTTCTAGAGGGCTAAAACTAGTGATAGTAACGTCCATGTTCTAAATGTTTAATTTCCCAAATGGTATAGTCTCCGTTTGTTGGGGATTAACCAAACTCCTCCATAAAATCCAGCGCGAACTGGTGGCGGATTTGTTTGCGGTGGTTGGCCCAGAGTTCGGCGATTTTTTCCTGATTGCATTTTTGCCGGTCCACCAGAACGCGGGTTTGCAGTTCGCCAACCGGGCGAGTGGTGGGGCATTTGGTGAACACAAACTGGTTGCTGATCAGGTCCATGAAGGGGCCGGATTTGCTGGTGGGCATGATGAATACCAGCTGCAGGCCCAAGGTCTGGGTCAGATAGTTGATGACTTCGCGGGAGCGGGTTTCGTCCATTTTCGAGAAGGCTTCGTCCACCAGCACCATACGCAGATGGCTGTCGCCTTCGTTGAAGCGGAATGCGGAGGTGATTGCCGCTGAGCGGATGATGTAAGCCGGGGTCTCCAACTGTCCGCCGCTGCCAGTGCCGTATTGAGACAGCGGAATCGGTTGTTTGCCCTGCGGCTCCTTGTAGATTTCGTAATTGCGGTAGTTGCGATAGTCCGAGATGCGTTCAAGTTCCCGCATCGCCCTTTGCTCATCGTCGGACAGCAGCATCGCCATCATGCGGTCGCGCACTTGCGAGGCTTTCTTCGATAACTCCGCGTCAAACAGCGTGGCGCCTTCGCCGAGATTAGGCAGGGCGATGATTTCCTTGAAGAAATCCCAGTACTCTTTGAACTCCGGCACCCAGGTCCAGTCGAAGCGGAAGGACTCGCGATCGGCGCCGAAACGATGGTGCTCCAGCTCCCGGTTCATGTCCTCCAGGATCTTCTTGCCGTCATTGATGGCCTGGTAGATGGCGTGACACAGATGGGTGACGAAAGTGTTGTTGAACGCCAGCTTCAACTGCGCCAGCTTCTCTTGTTTCTCCACCAGAATGTTGTTTTTCAGGCGATTGCGGATTTTGTCGATTTCCCGGCTGACTTCACAGATGCGGCTGAAGAATGCGCGGTTGTGCATCTGGTCATAGTCAGGCAGATAGGCGATCTGATCCAGCGGATTGCTCGACTGGTTGTGCTCAATCAGTTTGTTTTCGAACTGTCGCGCCAGGCTTTCGATGTTGGATTGAGTATCCTGCAACTCCAGATGCAGCTGATCGGAACGGATGCTTTCCGCACATTGATCCGCCTCCTGCAGGCGCGCTTCGCTATCGAAATTCGGCCATAGTGACGCGATTGAGCGCAGGGACTCTTCTTTCTCGTCCTGCTTGGTTTCCGAGGCGTCTTTACGTTCGCTGAGCGCTTTGCAGAGATCCGCTTTCTGCGCCAGTTCGGTCTGCAGACTGCCTTCCCGTTTCAGAAGAACTTCGATACGCTGCTTGAGCTCTTTGTCCTGTTGCTTGAGTTGCTCGAGTTCTTGTTCCAGCTGCTCGAAGTCGGCCAGGTCCAGATGGGCCAAGCGATCTTCCGCTTCGCGCAGTTCCCGGTGAATATCGAGCATGGCTTTCAGGCGGTCGGCGTAGGACAGCGGTTTGATCTGATCCGCGGCGCGCAACAGATTGGATAATTCCTGCCACTGCTCGCCAGCGCGTTGGTGTTCGATGCGGATTTGCTGCAGCTCTTCTCTCTTTGCGTCCAGAGCGCGTTCCCGCGCCTCCTGCCCAAATACCAGCTCACTGTCGGCCACGTCACAACGGAACATGCTGTAAGAACCGGAACCCAGGCCGTTGGCGGTGACGCCGCGACGGGTCATCCGCAACTCTTCCTCTGAACGCACCCGCAGCACGCTGCCGTAGCTGGCGGTAATGTAGTAGCGCGCGGTGGCGTGGCTGAACTCCATGACATGAATAATGGAGTCTTTGTCCAGATTCATGCGTTCGCAGTCGCGACGGGCTTTTTCGCCCTGGATTACGCGCGCCTGTCCGCCGCCTTTCAAGGAGCGCAGGATGCGGGTGGCGCGGGCTTCATATTCCGGCTCCACCAGAATGGAGAAGCGGCCGCCGCCGACATAGCCTTCGATGGCGTTTTGCCATTTGGGGTCTTTGATTTCGACGTAATCGCAGAGCACTCGGGGATCCGCCTCGGGGCACTCCCGGCGAATCGCTTCTAACGCTGTTTTAACGTGGTAGGGATAAGTGACCTGACGCGTCTCCAGACTTTCGATTTCCGCCTGCTTCTGATGGCGCTGCTGTTCCAGTTTCTGATTTAAGCTTTCACGCCGGTGCAGGGCGCGACTGACTTGATCGCGCAGGCTGACGCCGTCGGCGCTGATTTCTCCATCGTGCCACTGGCGCTGCCATTGATTGGCTTTCTGCTGAATTAATAACGCCTGATCGAGGTGGCTTTCCAGGGGGGAGATATCCACCCAGTCGCGTCCCAGCAGGGCGGCGAAATCCACCTGACCGTGTTGTTTCAGTTGGCTGAACTCCAGGGCCCCCGCCCAGACATCCTTATGACCCAGACGCGGCGCGTCATCCAGAATGTTCTGGTTTTTCATCAGATTGATGATGTTATTGGTGGCTTGGAAGATGGCGTCCAGACGATGATTCTGCTCCAGCAGCCCCGGCGCTTGTTCGTGCAGGGCGCGGCCATTGGCGGCGATCAGTTTCTCCAGCTCGTCTTTCTGCTGCAGCGGTTGATGGCCCATGCGTTTGGCGGTCAGCTCCAGCAAACGGCCTTCGATTTGATCATGCCGGGCTTCCAGCGTGTCGCGCTCCTGCTGGTTTGAAACTTTCTCATCCTGCAAGGATTTCTGCTGCTTCTTGGCGGTGAGATAGGCTTCCTGATCCGTCAGATACTGATGGCGTGCGGAGACGTAATGCCAGACGTTCAAATCGATCCAGCGTTGAATATAGCTCTCGCCGTAACCGGTGGCGTCGCTGAGAATGCGAATGGCGTTTTTCAGGCGGGAGGCGTCGCTTTCCATACCGTGGATGGTTTTGAGAAGATCGGAGACGGAGCGGATCGCTTCGCCCAGGTCTTTCTTTTCCAGAATTTCATTGGCGACGAAATCATTGATGCTTTTCACCGGCTTATAGGCCATAAAACGGGAGAAGGCGCGAGCGGCGTTCATCGCCTCCCGCTCCGGCACTTCATGGGTTTTCCCGCGCAGAATACCGTAAAGGCGTTTTAGATAGCCTTTCTTGGTATCGTACTTCTCTACTTCGAATTTTTTGCGCAGGCGCGCCACAATTTTGTCCATGGGCATGACGAATTTGTCGCCGCCGGCGTCCTCACCCTGCAGGTCGGACAGACTGATTTCAGCCCCCGGCAATATCAGAAAGAACAGATCGTCCTGGCGCGCCACCCGTTGCGAGCCGGCCTGATCGATATGCGCGCGGCAACAGATAATGGCGGTGAAGGGCTCGGCGGACTCTCCTGTCGTTGGATGAAAACAGGCGGCGATATAACCTTCGGTAGGCTCCAGGCGGGCGAAGCTGCCATCGTCGCAGCCGAGTACATAGGAAGACAGCGTACGCACCTGTTTGCCGCCACGACCCCGTTGAGTCGTTTCATCCTGGCCCGGGTTGTAGGTGAACAGGTAATCGTGGGCGGCGGTCATCACCGTTTGAATGGCGTCCGCCGACGTGGTTTTACCGGAACCGTTGCCCCCGGAAAGCAGGTTAATAGGGCCGAAATCGAATTCGCTGTTGGGGATGTTGCCCCAGTTAACGTAGATACATTTCTTTAGAAACATGGTGTTCTCAAATCACTGATGATGGACGCCGCCTTATTTATTCCGTCCTTGGGCCAGCTTCCGCCGGTTAGCTTTCTTCCGGGGACGCCGCTGCGTCTTCCTGCTGCGCCTCTTCTCCCCGCAACGCGGACAGCGCTTCATCGCTGACGAAGTTGACGATTTGCGGACGGATGCGGACCCAGCTTTCGCCGCTCTCCAGGGTCTCCTCCTGGCTAAACTGCAATAGACGCAACTGACGCAGGCGTTTCAGGAGTTGGCGACGCTCCGTCAAGTTTTCCGGCAAGGTGCGTTGCAGCAGGTTTTTCATGGCGATGGACAGCGCTTCAAAGCTGAGGGTGACGCCACCCTGATCATCCACCTGACCCTCACGCAGGGCTTTGTCGTACTGGCTGCGCAACACCAGAATCAAGGCGATTTCCTGTTGATTCAGGCGCGCGCGCAAGCCAGTGTTGAAGGGTTGATCCACCTCGTCATCAAGGCCTGGCGCCTCCGCACCCGGCGGATACGCGCGGATATACTGAAACTGGCGGTCATGTAGCAGACGTACGCCGAGCACGGACAGGTAATCGTCCGCCAGCTTGTCGATGCGCAGGTAGCGATCGTACAAGGCCTGTTCGACCTGACTTTCATCGCGACAGATGATGCTGTAATCCAGCAGGCGCAGCACCAGCTCGCTGAAATCGGTTAACTGAAGTCCTTCAGAGGACAGTTCATTTTCAAGGCATTGACTCAGAATCATAAGGTGTCTTGCATCGCTTTTTTCGGTCGTACTTCGATGATGAAATCATCCGCCTGCAGTAAATAATCGTTGCTGACCAGATCGCCCGTCGGCTCAACCACGAACTCGTATTCGCTGGAGAGTCCTGACACGGAGCCCAGCTCCACGGCATGCATCGCCGCCAACAGGTCGGGAGCGGCGTTAATGGGCAGATGTTTGGTCTGGATGCGCTGGCCGCCTCGTAGCGCCTGAATCAGATACTGACGGGTACGGTCGTCATTGATGACAAAAGCCTGATCCAGCGCGTGTTGTATGAACAACTCTTTACGAGCGCCCTGATCCAGCGGCTCATCGTTGAGCACCCGGCTGTCCACGGTAATCTTACGGCGACCTTCGCGCAGGCTGATCTGTTTGGGGTCGATAAGGCCCACATTGAGATTGGCCATCAGGGCGCCTGCGCGCTCCAGACGCGCCTGTTGCTCCTCCGCCGGCAGCTCGGTCAGCTCCTGGCAAATCTGCACCATGTCATTATGGCGCTGGCTGGCCAGATAGCTCATTTGACGAATGATGATGTCCGCGCGTCGGGTGAAGTTACGCAGCGCGCTGCGCAGGGCTGGCAGCATGATGTCGCAGGCGTTGGTGAGACGGATCTCAATATTGTCCAGCAGCAGCCAGAGCAGAGACTGTCCTTCCACTATCCGGTCCGGTAGCAGCCGGCGCAGTTCACTTTCTGCATGAACCTTGGCTTCTTTGGGAAGTTTGCGGATCTGGCGCACCTGGGACATGATCTCGTCCCGGTGTTTCTCCACGGAGTCCGCCGACAGGCGCACTGACAAATCCGGCTGAAAGCGTTTGTCCATGAAGTCGAAAAATTCATCGCTGGCTCGTTTGATCAGCGCGGTGATCTCAATTTCTTTCACCAATTGGCGCTTGCGATCTTCCAGCTCAGTAATAATGTCAGTGAAGTCGCTGATGATCCGCTCGGAATACTCATAAGCGTCCAGCAGGTCGTGGACTTCTCCGGCTTCAATAAACGCCCGCAGCGCGTTGCGTGTGTTGCGTGTGTTGCGGTGCCGGGTGCGCACCGATGCTCCGCTGAGCTCCACAAAGGGTTGGGTAAACAAACGCCCTTTACGGCTGAAGTGGTAGCTGGACTGCAACGTGACCTCGTCAACCTGCACTTCCAGCCAGCCGTAATCGATCAGCGTATTGAGAATCCACAAAGCTTTGTCGCGATCCGTACGGAAACGCCCTTCGATCTCGCTGTCCTCTCCGGTATCCAGCTCGGGTGCGCGAGTCAGGGCGGTTTGGAAGATCTCCACCATCTGCTCCCGCTTCAGGGCGTGTCCATAGTCCGCCATGCTGCTATAGAAACGTTGGTACAACAAACGCAGACATTCCACGATCATTTCGCGGTATTTGCTGGTCAGCGGACGAAAGAATTGTGGGCAGTCTGTGGAAAAAAACTGCTGAAAACGGTCTGGATTCGACATCAGTAACGGCTGTGCAGGTTGTTCTGGGGCGACCGCCTATTATAGGGGCAAGGCGGAGGAAATCCCATGAGCAAAATGTAACAGGGGACGCCTCTACCGGTATCCTTACCGGAGCAGGAAGAAAGCTGACAGAGCGCCGAACACCACGGCGAAGCCGATGACGGTGTAAAGCAGGTAGCCGCCTTTGGACTCCTTCTTGGCCGCCGCTTCTGGGGCGGGAGCGGGTTTGGCTGGCGCCGGATTTCTGGCGGCTTTGGGGGGCGCCGTGGGGCGCGGTGGGCGTGGCGGTGGATTATTGGCGACGGTTTCATCGCCAGTTGGCGCGGTAGGCTGGGCTGGCGCGACGGCGTCTGGACGCACAATGGTGCGATCGCCATCATCCTCGGGTCCGGTTACGGTAAAGGTGACGACATCAAAACGCAGGCGGTCGCCTCGCTTGGCGCGGCCCTGAGTAATGCGCTCTCCATTCAGATAAGTGCCGTTGGTAGAGCCTAAATCCTTGACCAACATATAATTTCCCGCCACAGTCAGCTGGGCGTGCTGGCGCGACAAATGGGATACTGGCACGGAGATGTCGCATTGCTCGTCGCGGCCAATGATCACGCTGTCTTCGATTGGATAAAACGACTGCTTGGCCCAGCTGGCGTTGGTTTGCAGGCCCCACTCATTATGGGTGATGCTTTGCGGCGCTTCGTGTTTAGGTTTATGCTCGGCTCCGGGATGGACCACTTTAAAGCGGACTTTTCCCAGTTGGATGGTATCGTTTTCGTTGATTTTTACGGCTTTTTGCACCTTTTTGCCGTTAACGCCCACGACATAGTCGGGGCTGAGGCTCAGCAGATACAGCTGTTCCTCCTGCAAACGGATCTCGGCATGAAAGTCTTGGATGTCCGGCTGGTTGAGAACCAGATTGTTGGAAGAATGCTTACCTATTTTCAGGCGCGGTTCTACCAGCCAGATGCTCTCCCGGCTTCCATCGGTGAATTGCAGTTTAAGCATGCTGCTAGGGGCCTCGTTAAGCTCACACTTGTGGAAATGACTACTGAATTAAGGTTCTGCCGGCCAGAAGGCGCTTTAACACTTTAGAGTATAGTCAAGGAAACTAAACTGAAAACCCATCTATACTAAAGAAATATACTTTTTTAATCCCCATGAATCAGGGACTTGGAAATCTTTTAATGCAAGTAGGTTTCGCAACTCATACCGGCCGGCGGCAGCAAAATCAGGATAATGGATTAGTAGACGAATCGACAAGTCTCTACGCCGTCGCCGACGGCGTTGGAGGGGGCGACAGTGGGGAAGTCGCCAGCGCGAGCGTCTGCCAGTCCATGCAACGGGCGGTGCAAGCCGGGCATCCTCTGGAGCAGGCCATTCTGCTCGCTCACCAGTCTTTATTGGGCGATGACATCAGTGGCGAGCGCGGCTACGCCGCTTCCACTGTTGCATCGGTGCATGCGCATCCTGATGAGATGGAAGTAGCCTGGGTAGGCGATAGTCGCGTGTATTTGTTGCGGGACGATCTCATTATGCAGATGACGGAGGACCACTCCGTCGCTCAGCGCAGCACAGGGCTGTCGGAAGAAGAAGCGGCGCGCATTCGTCATGTGCTTACCCAGGCGGTAGGCGCTGCGGGCGAGAACGGTTTGCACGTGGACGCCTATCGCGTACCCCGTCAGGCGGGCGATGTCTGGCTGATGTGCAGCGATGGTCTGCATGGCGTCGTATCGGAGGAGCGGATACAGGAAGTGCTTGCTAGTCGCGGCAGCTCTCAAAGTAAAGCCGATGAGCTGGTGGAAATCGCTCTCGCTAATGGCGCTGATGACAATGTTACTGTGCTGGTGGTGAGCGACAAACAGGGGGCGCCGCAAAACGGAGCCGTTCCCAAACGAGACCTGTCCGGCGAAAAAACCCGGCCCATGCCGCCTTTTGCAGAGTCTAAATCATCAGAAGCCGCTTCGGGACGGCCTTGGCGTTACATGGCGTTAGGCGGCATACTGGCCGCATTGCTGTTTTTAACGCTGGCTTTTGCTATATAGCGACATGGAGAGATCCGGCGACGGACTAATGCATCTAATTCGGAAAAGATAACTACATGGCGTGGCAGGGATACAAAGTTCTCAGCAAGTTGGGCGAGGGCGGCATGGCGACTGTATACAAAGCCCTGCAGGAGTCGCTGCAACGTCCTGTCGCCATAAAAATTCTGTCCGCCAACCTGAAAGATCACCCTGAGATTCTGGAGCGCTTCGAAAAAGAATCTCTCATCATCGCGCAACTGAATCACCCCCACATCATCCATGTCATCGATAAGGGCGTTACCGGCAAGGGACGCCCTTATTTTGTCATGGAATACGTCGAAGGCATGACGCTGGAGGACGCCATCAACCGCGGTAAGCTCGACTTCTCCCGCAAGATGGATGTCTTGGTTCAGCTGTGCAAGGCTTTGGCCTACGCGCATAAAAATGGCGTGATCCACCGCGACATCAAACCCTCCAATATCCTTATCGATAATGACTGGCAGGCGCGGGTGCTGGATTTTGGTATCGCGCATTTCTACGACTCGTCCAGCAAACAGAAGACCCTGCATACTGAGACCAGCAACATTATGGGCACGTCCGCCTATATGGCGCCGGAACAGCACACGTCAGCGGACGCCGCCTCAGTGCAGAGCGATATCTACGCACTCGGCATTCTCATGTACGAGCTGTTCACCGGAGTCTGTCCGCAAGGGGATATCCCGCCGCCGCGCAAATTTGAACCGGACATGGCGCCGGCCCTGAACTCGCTGGTCATGCGCTGCCTGGAAAAAGATCCGGCGGAGCGACCGGCTTCAGCGGATGAGGTGAAAAACGGGTTGCTGCATATTTTGCAGGGCGGTCATCTCAGCAAAGCCCAGAAAGAAAGAGCGTTGTCCAACAGCGAGGCGATAGAGTCCCAGTTCTCTCTATTGGATGTACTAAAGGAGGATCGCCACAGCTCCGTCTATTTATACGAGGATCTGGGTAAGCAGAAACTGCTGATTATGAAGAAGCTGCCGGCTGACGCCCCCGGAATTAAGGAACACAAGTTATTGGCGCGACTCAGCCACCCCAATATCTGCAAGATTCTTGCGGTGTCGAAGGTGGATAAAGGCATCGTTATCGTGACGGAGTATCTGCCGGGCGGCTCCATGGCGGAGCAGATGCTGGCGCCCTTACCGGCGGTAAAGGTGGTGGAGTGGGCGGAGCAAATCGCGGAAGGGCTGGCGTTCGCCCACCGCAACCGGATTGTGCATGGTAATCTGCGCCCCAGTAATCTGCTGCTGGATGAAGATGGCGTCATTAAGCTCACCGACTTTGGGTTGCGGGCTCATTATGCGGACTCTGACGAACCTAACTGGTACGAGAATGCAGAAGCTCAGGGCATTCTGGGCGATATGTTCGCACTAGGCGCCATCTGCTATCACGCACTGACCGGGCAGCCCCCAGTGATTCGCGGACAGCGTCTGGTGCGCAGCAAACGTTTTACCGAGCTTCATAACCGGCTGCAGGAACTGATTAATCGACTGCTGGAGACGCGCCAGGACAAACGCTACCCCTCTCTGGAAGTGGCGATGGCGGATATCCGCGGTGTGCTGAAGAATCTGCGTGCGCAAACTGCGGCGAAGCAGACGGAGGCAATCAAGAAGCATGTGTCTCAGGTCGCCAAGAAGGAGCGCCGCTATCGTCCCCCTATTCGCTGGGGCCGATGGGTTTTTCTCATGCTGGTGATTGGCGTTGCGGCGGAGGAGTATTTCATGGGGCACGGGTATCGCTATCTCAAACCCTACATCGATCCCTATCTACAGGAGATGAAGGAGTCTGACACCTGGATAGAGTGGTCGGAAAAAGCCAAGGAAGTTGGCCGTAAGACCAATCAGATCGATTGGTGATATTCAATTAATTCCGTATTGCTGTGAGCTTTCGAAACGAAAGTAGCCGCTGGCCTCTTCGGCGGCGATAATATCCGCTTCGTTGCCGAAATATTTCTGCTGCAGCGTCTGAATGCGCGCTGCATTCTGGGAGCCCTCTTCCGTCAATGTCCGCCGCTGCGCCATATAGGCGTCGCCGTTAGCCCGTCGCTCGTCCCGGGTTTTATCAAGGCTTTCCCAACGGCTCAGCGCCGCATCATCCATTCCCAGCTCTTTGCGTAAATGGCGCAGTTGTGAATAACGCTGTTCGCGGGGCATGCTCCGCAATTGTTCCTGCACTGACGACAGGCTTAGAAAGCGGTCGGTCAGTTCCTGCTTTTTATTGGCGATGAGCTGTTCGGCTTTCTCTGAGAAGCTGGTCAGGATGTGCTGTTTATACTGTGTAATCTTCTCCTCTATGGGAGCTGTCGACTGCTCCAGGTTAACCAGATTGTCTTGAAACTGCTCAGCCCGCCATTGATCTTTCCAGATTTCATAGGCTTGCTCACCAAACAGCGCTTCACGTTTTTGCCAGAGACGAGCGCGCTTTTCCACATCGCTCAAAGACATCAGGGCGTAACGCTCGGTGTTCATCCACTCTGTGTAATTTTCCAGAGCGGTGAAGGTTTGCATTAAAGTATCCTGGAGTTCAGGAAAGGCGGCGCTGATTAGAATAGCCAGTTGTTCACGCCAGTTTTCCGGATAGCGGCTCTGTACGAAACGCATTAGCTTTTCCAGCACCTGGACCTGAACTTTAGGATGTTCGATATGCAGTCCGAAGGTGCGCTGCAAATATCCAATCAGTTCCTCTTCTTCCAGATTTCGCTTGGCGAGGGCGTCTTGTGATGGCGATGCGGCCTGAAGGGAAGGCGTGGACTTCGGCGGCGCTGTCGTCAAAGCCGGCGCTTGCGCAGACGGAGCTTGTTGCGTCGCGGCGTCACTGGAATACCGGTCATGCCAAAGCACGGCGGCAATCAGCGTTAACGCGAAGCCGCCGGTAATCAAGATGGCGCTTCTACGTGAAGTAGCGTTTGTTATTTTTGTCATGCCTGGGATTGTTAATGTTTAGTCAGAACGAATGCAAGCCTGAAGGCGCCGCAACCATTGCGGGTTAATTTTTAATGGGAAAATATGTCGGCGCCATCACACATTCGGGGGATGGTACAACTGAATAGCGCTTCATATTATGGTTTACTCTTAGGTCGCTGGGCGGAGTTCCTCCACGTAACCTGCATCGGCGCCGGCGTAGAACAAAAATAAAAAACCGAATTACGAACAAAGAGTCGTATTACCTCGTTACAACAAAAACAAAATGAGGACTGAAAACATGAAACCTATGCTCAAGGCCGTTCCGGCGGCGCTTGTTTGCGCTTCGTTAATCTGCGCGTCGGCTGCTCAAGCCCGTGACGCGGATAAAACCAAGCACCCTATCGTCTTCGCTCACGGCATGGCCGGGTTTAACAACATCCTGGGACTGGATTACTGGGGCGACGATTTTGGCACTTATGTGCTCGATCCCTGTGATAAATTTCTAGAAATCGCCTGCAACGGCGACATCAACGACAATCAACAAAGTTACGTTTCCGCCGTCCAGCCCTTCCATAGTTCCGAAGTTCGCGGTAAGCAACTGGCTGATAACATCGAAAGCTACATGGCCACCAGTGGCAACCGTTACGTCAATCTGGTGTCTCACTCCCAAGGCGGTGTAGACAGTCGTAAGGCGGCGCGCGTTTTATACGAGCGTAAAGGGTATCGGGTGGTGAAGACGCACGTCAGCATCTCCTCCCCACACCGGGGCTCTCCCGTCGCTAAATTTGTGCTCGATAATTTCCGCGACTCCATTGTGGAAGTGCTGGCCAACTTCTACGGTAATGTCGTTTACGCTGCGGGGAACGATGCGGTAGCGGCCGCCAAACAACTGGTTTACAGCGATTATGAAGCTGATGGCGCTACTACTGGGATGCAGGCGTTCAACCAGAACTATCCCGCCAGCGGCGCTTATATCGAGCACGCGGCGTCGGTGATGACGGCGCAAAGCGGGCTTAATGTGAACCCCGCCTTATGGTTGGTGTCGGAAGGTTTGTTCAATATCGACGGCAATGGATTCTGCCTGGACGACTGTAATAACGATGGCGCCGCAGGACAGGGTGATGGCGACGCCAATCAACGGGACGACGATGGTCTGGTCGGCGTCAATTCCCAGCAACAAGGGGAGAGGCTGCAATATTACGAGCGTTGGGGATCATTGGACTCCATCTATGCACAGCCGGCGTTTGGTTATGTCAGCGACCTGAACCGGCCCAGCGAATTGCAGTCAACGTCTCTCTCTTACGTGCTGAATCAGGATCATATAGACGTTATTGGCGTTGGTCCCGATACCTTCGACGAAATGGAATTCTATGCGGCGATCACGGATTACATCGCTGATCGTGGGCATTAAGCCCATTAAGGAAGGAGCGGCGGGACGCCGCGGCGATGGGGGAGCGGGAAACTCCACCCATCGCCTGCCGGGACGGCTCAGGCGCAAGCCAGCTCTGGCGTTGAAGTCTGAGTGGGTTGATTGAGCGCCTTTAACCCCTTCACATCCAGCAGTTTCTGTAATTGTCGCAAAAGAGTTTCCGGCGGACGGGTGCCGGAAACGATCAGTTGCGCTTCGTAGCCATCCGCCAATCGTTGCAGACGCAGATCCTCCACCTGAAATCCGCGGACGCGCACCACTCGCATAACGCGCTCCAACGCACCTGACTGACTGGATATTTTGCATTCGAAAATCGTCTGTGGATGTGGCTCGGCGTTCATGCGGCTTTTCCTTTTTGCTGATTGGCGGTAGTGGTCGCTGGACTGCTTTCCAGCATGGCGGTGTTCGCTTCGCCGGGCTTTACGATCGGCCAAACGTTAGTGTTTTCTTCGATGTGCACGTGCAGCAACATAGGCCCGGGATAGGCGAGCAGAGTCTCGATGCTGCGTCGCATCTGACAGCGCTTGCTGATGGTCATGGCGGGAATGCCAAATGCTTTAGCGATGGCGCTGAAGTCAGGGTTATCAGAGAGGTCCACCTCGCTGTAACGACCGGCGTAAAACAGTTCCTGTTGCTGACGCACCATGCCCAGGCGCTGATTGTCCAGAATGATGAGCTTAATCGGCAGGTTATAACGCTGGATCGTAGCCAGCTCCTGCATATTCATCATAAAAGAGCCGTCGCCGGATACATTGATGACCGGCGCGCCAGGCTTTGCGAATTGCGCCCCCATCGCCGCAGGAAGGCCATAACCCATGGTCCCGAGTCCGCCGCTGGACAGATGCTGGCGGGGGTGATTGAAGTCAAAATACTGCGCCACCCACATCTGATGCTGTCCTACGTCGCAGCTTATGATGGCTTCAGGCGGCGTTACTCTATCCATGGTGGCGATAAAGTCAGGGCCCTGAATTGGCGCCGTATCATCCTTGTTTGAAGTGGCGGCGAACCCATTTCGGCTCTTGCTCGCCATACATTGCTCACGCCACTCCGCGATCTCCAGAGGCTGACGCAGCGCGCGCAGAATCTCCCGCATATCGCCCAACAGCATGCAATCGGCGCGTTTGATTTTGCCGACTTCGCTGTGATCGCAGTCAATATGAATAATGCGCGCGCTGGGAGCGAAGGCGCTGGGTTTACCTGTTGCGCGATCATCAAAGCGGGCGCCAATAACGATGAGCAAGTCGCATTGCTCCACCGCCTCATTAGCGGCGCGGGAGCCATGCATACCCAGCATGCCCAAGTTGAGTGCATGGCGTTTGCCGGGGTTGCCGACGCCTTTTAATGTCACCACCTGTGGAATACCAGTGGCGTCCGCGAAATGGCGATAGCTGGTCACTGCTTTGGCGAGCATGACGCCGCCGCCGCTGTAAATCAGCGGACGTTTGGCGGCTTTGATCATTTTGCGGGCCTGCCCTAGAGGGTTTTCCCAATCCGTCAGGTCGCTTCCGCTGCTTTCTGTGGTCAGGGAGGCCGGTGCGGGCGTTGAGTCCAGCTCCTCCAGCAATACGTCTTTGGGGATATCCAGCCATACCGGGCCGGGGCGGCCGGACATGGCCAGCGCAACGGCCTCGTCCATGATGCGCGGCAGGTCGTTGGCGTCTTCCACAAGGTATGAGTGTTTTACTACGCCTAAGGTCATGCCCAGGATATCGCTTTCCTGAAACGCGTCTGTGCCGATCAGGGCGCGCGGCACTTGCCCGGTGATCACCAGCATGGGAATGGAGTCCATGTAGGCGTTGGCGACGCCTGTGATCAGGTTGGTGGCGCCGGGGCCGGAAGTGGCGAGGCACACGCCAAGCCGACCTGAGGAGCGGGCGTAGCCGTCAGCGGCGAGTGCGGCGGCTTGTTCGTGGCGACAGAGGACATGTTTGACATCGGCGTCGAGGAGCGCGTCATACAGGGGCATGATGCAGCCCCCTGGATACCCGAAAATGGTGTCAACGGAGTGCTTCGTCAGCTTCTCGATAATACATTGTGCGCCGTTCATATCCTCTGTTCCCGTCAGTGGCCGCTTGCTGCGGGGGGCATAAAAAAACCCCCGGTTCTTGCGAAGCGGGGGTTTTTCGAAGTCTTACTTTGCTAGTTCCGACTCGTAAACGCCAACCCCCGCGAAGGTACGACGACCACCGCGACGATAATAAGGTTGACGACTAGAATCAGGGCTTGCTTCATGTGTTTGCTAAATTCGACTGTTGTCAGAAATCTTGAATGCTTTTTAACCTGGAAATCAGGTTTGAAAAATATAGACGCTGCCTTTTCAGAAGGCAACCCCCTTTTTGCAAGTTATTTTTTTCACCCTCCATTGGCGCTCTTAACGAACCCAGTCAGTTACTGGCGCGGCTTAGGTTTTTCGATACGCAATTTTTGTGGTGTTCACCTGTTTGGGTGATTGTAACTCTGGTCACATTTTATTCTCCTAACGACGTTCAGAGAATGCCGAAGAAAACGTCCTGATTAAGTGGGTCGGTCCCTTACTCCAGGAATGACGGGCGATTACGAAAAGGCGCTCTCATCTTTTTCGTTACAACTTTTCTGTAACACGCAGTAGTTAGAGTTTCCTTAAACAAACACGATAAAAAATAAGGAGATGACTGTTCATGGGAAATAAAAATCTGATTTTGGCCGGCGTTATCCTTGCTTCTCTTGGAGCGCAACCTGCACTGGCTTTCAAACAGGAAACCCATAAGCGCTTCGTTATCGACGCCGTTGAATTTATGCGGACGCATCCTGATATCACCAACTATGCCAAACTGGAGGCGGTGGCCGCTGCGGCGGGAATCAGCGTGACCCAAATGGCTGATATGATTGGCCAGGGCGCCTACGACGTGGATGACTTCGAGGACACCTTTCTGTGCGGCGCGGTGACCGGCGATTGTGTGTTGGCGCCGGTATGGGGCTTGGGCTCCAGCATCGCCAACTACACTTCTTACTGGCACTTCCAGAACCACACCCGCGGCGCGGATGCGCATGGCAACGACATCGGGGGGTATGACTATTCCAAGCTAAGCGTGAAAGGGGATATCGACAACATGGCGGCGTCCTGGCTGAAGGGCGATCACTTGGATGACGGCGCAGGAGGTCAGACCGGGTGGCTTGGGGCGGAAGACTCTGAGTACAAGAGCTATCAGGTCACCGAAGCTAACTATCGGCAGGGCAGCTATTCCACCTACAGTATGTACAAGGATTTTGAGAATATTCCCTTTCAGCCCATCGATAACCTGGGGCAATACTGGTATAGCGCATTCTGGGCGCAGCCTACCATTCAGACGCTGGGGTTCACCCTGCACACCACGGACTTATTGCAGCCGCACCATACCTGGACTACCTCCGCATTGAACCATTCCGGCTGGGAGGCCTGGGTGCGGGATTACTACGATTCGGAGAATCTGAACGATGACGCGCTGGTGGAGCAGGCGCTGGCGGGCTTCCCCAGTTTAAGCGCCAATTCGCCGGAAATACGCCCCCTGCTGACCAAAGGTGGTGAGATTTCTTACTCCATGGGCGGCGTAGTGTTGTCTTCCACTGATCATGCAGACCGGCTGGCTGTGGCGAAAATCGTGGTGCCTCACGCCATCGCCATGACGGTGCACATTCTCAATCACGCCATGAACCGATTCTGATCATGCGCGGGACATTCCAGGTCCTGGCGTTGGCCTTTTGCCTGCTGTGCGCAGGCGGGGCCTCCGCTTCCGCCTACTTATCGGTGGACGACACCAGCCTGACGCGACAAGCGTTTGATGCGCTGCACCAACAGGCGAGCCAGCTTCGCGAACTGGATCGTAAAGCCTTTGCTGATGAGTTAATTGACGCCTTGCTGGTGTATCGCTGGGCCCAGAGAGAGCTCCCTGAGGAGCAATGGCGAGGGGCGGAAATTGGTTACGCCTACAGGTGGCATATTCGCCGCCAGTTAGATAAGACGCTGGCGAAACTATATTCCAAGTGGCCGGCTGCGGAGTTGATGCGGCAATACTCCAAACCTGGTGTGGATGCACGGGAGGCGCTGGCGGCGATCGCCCCTCAGTCGATTCTCGGTTATCAATTGACGCCGGCGCAACGGGATAAAGCTGCGTCTCTGGTGTTGGCGCATATGGCCTTCCCAGATCAGAAAGATGTGACGCTGACATTGCTGGAGGCATACGAAGGGCAGTCCGTACAGGGTAAAAAAGCGCTGATGGAAGGCGACGCCAAAGCGCTGGGCATGGAGACGCTGTCCTGGAAGCAATATCAACTGCGCCTATGGTGGCTAAGCCATGAAAGCGGTGTTGAGAGGGATGCTATTGAGGACTTGAGGCGGACAATCGAGGCGCACTATTTCTATCCCAAAATCCTCAATGCGTTGGGCGTGATTAAGCGCAATCATGGCGACAATCCCGGTCTGATCAAGTTCAGAGAGCAAGTTAGCGCGGCGCAGATCAAAAGTTACTATCAGCGACATCAGGAAGACTTTCGTTTTTTGGCGAGGATCAAGGTGCGCGGGGCGATATATGGCGATGAGGCCACAGCGCGAGGCGCTCGCCAACAGCTAATGAACGGCCTGTCCTGGGCGGATCTAAAAGCGCCATCCCATCCCGCCGACTTGCCGTTAGACGCTGAAGGCTGGCTGCATAAGGATGCGGTTAAACCTACGGACTGGCTGGCGTCATTGGCTTTCGCCACTCCGCCAGGGGACGTCAGCGAAGTCATACGTTCTCCGGCGGGTGATTGGGTGATTCTGCAAGTGAGAGGGCGCGAGTACGACTACTATCCCGCCGACAGCGAGACGGTGCGTTACCATGCCACCGATGTGCTGGCGATTCAGCAGGCGGTGACGGCCTACAGTGAGCTGATCAACCATCTGCGCCGCCAGGCCAGTCTGCAAAGTAAGGTATGAACCGGAAGTCGTGGCAACGTGGCTGGATCTTGTCGGTGTTCTTCTGCGCCGTCTGTGTGGCGATAGGATTTTTCTTTTTCATCAGCGCTGACGCGTCAAAGAACGCGGTCCCGCTTTCACCCAGACTTGTCGCGGCGCAGACTGCCGAGCTTCCGCCGATGCAGGCGCCTAAATCTGCGCCGCCAGTAGGCTCGTCAATGCAAGCTGTCACTCAGGAAGAAGTCCTTCCTCAGTTAGATGAAGAAGAGGCATACCCTGAGTTGCCCACCGACATTGAGGCGTTGGCGTCGTTGTCCGCCTCCATTGAAAAGGGAGATCGGCGCGCTCCTCCCATCACCAGGCGTACGCCAGAAAAAACACCGGATGCGGAAACCCTAGCGGATCACGACGCCTATGCCCGCATGGAGGCGCATCAGCATCAGCGTGTGCTCAATAGCTTTCGCTCCGCCGCCCAGGACAAGGCGGCTGAATTGGAGCGTTTGATCGCAGAAGGCCGCGCCCGCGGCGTCTCCCCGGAACTGTTACAAGAGGCTGAAGCCAAGCGTGACGCGCTTTTGGACGCTATCCATATGATTAATCAGGAATAATTTTTCATAACGATTTTGCTGCATTAGAACCTGGGAAATTTTGGTTACAGTCCGGCAAAGAAACTACTAAAAACATTATTGACAATCATTCTCATTAGCATTAACTTTCTCTACAGACTGCTAATAAATGAGAGAGATTTTCATGTACGTATGTCTTTGCAACGGAATTACCGATCACTCCATTCGCGAAGAAGTCGCGAAAGGCGCCCAGCATCTGCGCGATGTAGTGCGTTCGTTGGGATTGGCGAAAGACTGCGCCCGCTGTGTGGAAGCCGCTCGTGAAGTATTCGACGAGGCGAAATCTCAACTTGATCTCTCCATGGCGGAACAATTGGCCTACGCTGCTGACATTCCTACCCTGACCGCCGCCTGAAAATTCGATTGTACTTTCCTTCCCGTTACAACTAATCTTAAGGGTTGAGTTGGTAACCCCTTGTTTTTATGGGGTTATTGCAATTGAGAATCATTCTGACGGGAGCGCTGTGATGAAGGGCGATAAGAAGGTTATTGAACACCTTAACCAGATCTTGGCTAATGAACTGATTGCGATTAATCAGTATTTTCTGCATGCGCGCATGTATAAAAACTGGGGCCTGACGGCTCTGGGCAAGAAAGAGTATGAAGAGTCCATTGATGAAATGAAGCACGCCGATCAGCTGATCGAGCGGATTCTGTTTCTGGATGGTATTCCCAATCTGCAAAAACTGGGCAAGCTGATAATCGGCGAGACCCCGAAAGAAATGCTGGAATGCGATCTCAAGCTGGAATTGAAAGCCATTCCTGACTTGCGTGAAGCGATCGCCTATTGCGAGCAAGTGCGCGATTACATCAGCCGTGAGATTCTTGAAAGTATTCTGGAATCTGAAGAAGAACACGTCGACTGGCTGGAGACTCAGCTGGATCTTATGGAGCGCGTGGGCATGGAAAACTACCTGCAGAAGCAGATGTCCGACGCCGATTCCTGATATATCTTCTCTTTCATCGCTCCGGCGCCGGCTGTGTTATTCCCAGCCGGTCGCCTGAAATTTCCCTGCTTTTCTGCGCTTTTCGCCTCTTTAGAGGTTAGCCCGCAGATAATCCGCCACAAAAGCGAATTCGTTCTGCATGGCTTCCTGCGACTTTGCGGCGACAAACTCCGCCAGCTTCTTGCCCACCAGCGGCACCCGGCATTCGAAGTTTAGCGTCACTTCATGCACGCTGCCTTTGCCCTCTGAGTACAGACGCATTTCGCCGTTGATGGAAACAGGGACGCCCTGGATATCCACCTTCACTTGTGCGAGGTACTCTCCGGCGTTCTCACGCCAGTGCTCTTCCTGTGTCACCCGATTCCACTCTGAGATGAACTTTCTCAACATCGCCGGGGCTTCTGCGGGCACCTCGCGAACAATTTTCAAGTCCAGTGCGGAGTCAGTCTGCTCGCATTGTCGTATATCGATGTTGCGGGAACCGAGAAAGCGTTGCTTTTCTTCAATGTGGTGGGGAGCGCCAATAGCGCTGAAAACGGTGGCTGCTGTGTAAGGGAAATGCTGCTGCCCTTTTACGATCATCCCTAGCTCCTGTTGTGATTATGATTATGAGAGTCGGTCTTGTCTTTATTGTTAATCGCGTCAGCCGCACAGCCAGGCGCGGCAAGGCCTGGAAACCATAGCAGCATGGCGGAAAAGCTGGCAATAACCGGTGGCGCTGAATGTAGTCTGGGTCTCAAATTGGACATTTGTCCGCGGATTGACGGAATTTAAGTGTAATAGCGGCCAATTTGGGTATAATTGCGCGATTTTTAATCGGCCAGACGTTGCTGTTCCTGCGTAGCTGGCGACACCTTCCGACTTGAGAGCGTACTGGTAGTTTTTGTAGCGGTTGCGGTAAATGTCCTATCTGTTTGGTTTCCTGTTAATTGTCATTTTCATCCGGGTTCTGGCGCGCAGCTCCGCCATACTCCAGGTAATGAAACTCAGGGTGAGGCTGGAAACTTCATATGCTGTCGTCACCAAGGGGGAAGTAGAGGAAGCTTATCTGCGTATTCTAGCGCCCGGGATCAAGGAACTGTCCGAGCTTGGATTTGTGGAGCTTTGTTGGTTGCGCGGCTGTGAAGCGTCCCGTATAGATGACCTGGAAGCCTTTTTTTGTTTCATGTATCACCCAGAGCAGCGGACTTACGCCAGGCTTACCTCCCATACTGAGCTGACCGCAGTACGGGAGACGCAATGTTCTTTTGTGACTTTCTTCAATAATGGCGAAACCTTCGAGACGGTAAATGGCCATACGCATCGCATCTTGTCGGATGTCGCCAACTACCACATTGAAGATCCTTATGTGGCTGACCTTGCAGAACACTGGAACGCGCACCTGCAACGGTTAGGACATACTTCCGCCGAACGACTGGAAAAGACGCCGGAAGCCATTGGCGCATCCGGCAATGCTTATTTTGCCGGTTATAGAGAGGAGTTATTGGCGCAGGGGGTCTTGAAACCGGTTGTGAGGGATGCGCAGCAGGCGCAATTCACCCTCAAAGGCGCGTTGCGCTTGCAGAAGGCGGCGCAGGCAGGCTCTGTGCGGATGGCGGAAGTCGTGAACAAGATCCCGGCATCAACGCCTACGTTGGACTACCAAGTACTTTCCCACCTTCGTAATGACGCTATGTCGGCCAGCGGGGAGTCCATGGGAAGGTTGGGCAAGGCGCTGCTTCTATTGGTTTCATTGGGCGTATTTGCGCTGAGCTTTGGCTTCAAACTGGATCTTTTCCCTCTGCTCATACTGATCGGCGTAGTGTTTCTGCACGAGCTGGGACACCTGCTGACGATGATGGCCTGCGGCTATCGCGATTTGCAGATACTGTTCATTCCCTTTATCGGCGGCGGCGCCCGAGTCGATCAGGGGCGCATTTCGAGCTGGCGAAAAATCATTGTGTATCTGATGGGCCCGGCGCCGGGACTCATATTGGGGATTGGCCTCTGTTTTTACCTGCCGTCAGACGCTCCTGTGTGGATGACCTCGGCGGCGCTCATGCTGATAGTGCTGAATTACTTCAATCTGGCGCCGATTCAACCCTTGGACGGTGGACATCTTTGGAGTCTGCTTTTGTTCCGGCGCAGGCCTGTGATACAGCTTATTTTTTTCTGCCTCAGCATTCTGGCGATTGCAGCCTTCTCCTGGTGGGCGAAAGAGGCGGTGTTTGGCGTCATCGCCTTGCTTTGGGTGTTTCTGTTACCGAATCAATGGCGACAGGCGAGACTCTTTTCTCATCTCCGTCGGCAGTACCCGCGGCTGCTGGAAAGCAATCGCGCTGAGCAGCTGGCGGCCGTCTATGAGGGAGTGAGAGCGCTAAAGCTGCCTTGGCGCAAAACAGTCGCTTATCAGCAGGTGAATATCCTGATGCTGCGCTTCCGGGACCGGCCGCCGCGAGTCTGGGAGTTCCTGCTGGGATTGGCGCTGTATCTGGCGTTGCTGATAGGCGCGCCGGCAGCCCTTACGCAAACCCGATATGGCGACGCTCTGAAGGATATCGCCGCCCCATGGCTGGCTAAGAAAGGCATGAACTGGGACGGGCAGATCGCCAGCGCTAAAACCCCGAGGGAGCGTCTGAGCCTGCTGATCGCCGCGGGAGATTATTATTTCTATTCCAGCGATGACGCCATGGCTGAAAAATATTACGACCTGGCGCTAAAAGAGACGGAAAGACACGGCATCAGCCCGGAAGAAAAGATAAAGATTCTTTATCAACTCGCGCAGGCCTTGTTCATGAACACCAATGATAAAGAGTCTGTGTCCATCGCCTATCTTCAGGAAGCGCTGCGGTTATACCAAAAAGAGCGCATCCAGAACGGCGAGCTGCTGCCGGATATCTATGAGCTGCTGGTGGAGTGTTATCTATTCCAATCCGATTACACATCAGCCCTGAAAAACATCGATGGCGCTTTCGCCAACAGCGATATCCGGCGTAACGAGCAGCGAGTGGCGCAGCTCTATATGCTGAAGGGGAATGCGCTTTCGGAACTGCATAGAGTGGTGGAGGCGGAGCGCGCCTATATTCAGGGCATCAAAGCCTCCAAGTCCGTGGATTTCAAGCGTACAGTGGAATTGCGATTGTTGGAGTTCTACCTGAATGAAGGCTTGTACGACGCCGCCATCAAGCGTCTGGAGTCTCTTTTATATGGTCCCAAGGCTTTTACCGGGTATACCGACGGCATCAGCTACAACCTTAACCTGCGTCTGGCATGGGCCTACTACGGGAAAGAACGTTATATCGACGCGGAAATTACCCTGCAGTCATTGCTGGTGGACATGACTGACGCCGGCCTGGGCGACGTTTCATTGCTGCCCGCGCTGGAGCTGTTGCATATCGTGCAAAGCGCCCATGACCCCTGGCAGGCCGCGGGAACCCGCACCTGGATTGAGCAAATCGCGGAAAACACGCTGGACCTGGCTCCGGACGCCTATATTGATTCATTGCGGGAACAGCTTCAGTATATTCCCGAAAGCAGTCGCTACCGCCGCAAACTGGCGGAGGCGGGGCTAACCAGCTTTGGCGTGAAAAACGCATCGGAAACCTGATCGCCATGAAAATGTATATCCTGATTAAAGACTCCGTTCCTGCCGGGTATGCAATGGTTGCCGCGGCCCATGCGTCGCTCGCCGCCTACTTGAAATTTCAGGATACGGATGAAGTGAAAGAGTGGTTATCCGGCCCTTTCTATAAAACCCTCTGCAAGGTGAACGAAAAACAGTTCGAAAAAGCCAAAACTTTCGCAGACCTTGTGGTGATTACTGAGTCCGCTCTGGAAGGTCAGGAAGTGGCGCTGGCGTTTAAGCCCAGGGAAGAGTGGCCAAAGGACTTTAAGTTTTATCCTCTGTATCGATAAGCTACTGCGTTGAGCGGGTGAGGCGGGAACCGCCGCAGCGCCGGCTAGCGCTGCGGCGATGTACGATTATTGCTCCGCTTGCGGCTCTTCCGCCTTAACGGGCTGCGCTACCGGGGCAGGCTCCGCCAGCTCCATCTGAATCAGTTTTTTCTCCATGTCGACCGCAGTGATGGTGACTTTCACTGGTTGCTCCAGGCGGAATTGACGATGTTCGCCAGTGTGCTGGAAGTAGGTGCCGTCGAAGCGGAACTTCTCCTGCAATGCGCCCAGGTTCACCATACCTTCAATGCCATTCTCATCCAGACGCGCCTGGAATCCAGAACCAGTGGTGTGCTGCACCACGCCATCGAAGGTCTTGCCGACCAGCGTCTGCGCGTATTCGCACTTCAACCAGGTCTCGGACTCGTTCACGGCGCTACGGCCGGCGCGCAGTGACTCCTGCAGTTGCAGGATGGCCTTGCTGCTCAGAGTGTGCGGCTTCTGGCTTTTCAGTACGCTTTTGATCTGACGGTGAATGCTCAGGTCCACGTACTTGCGAATAGGGGAAGTAAAGGTGGTGTAGTGAGGCAGACCCATGCCGAAATGAGGGCAGGGTTGATCCGATAAAGCGCCACGCGCCAGCAGACGGTTGGCGATGGCCTTCACGGGCACTTCCGGCGGATTCGCGTCCAGGAAGTCCATGAATTTCTTGAAGCCTTCCCACGTATGCAGGTCGCTGCAATCGTAATCGGAGATTTGCTCGGAGACAATTTGCTTGATCTGGTCCAGACGCTCTGGACGGAAACCACTGTGAGCAGTGTACAGAGAGCGCTCGGTATTTTGCTTCAGGAAGTCCGCCGCACAACGGTTGGAAGCCACCATTGCTTCCTCTACGATGGAATGGGCGGTACTGTTGATCTTGCGATGAATATTCTTGACCTTGCCGTTCTCATTCAGCTCCAGCTGGTAGTCTGGGCGGTCTTCATTCACCAGCGCATGTTTGCGGCGATGGTTGGCCAGGGCGGTTCTAACATCGTTCAGGGCATGCAAAGTGGCGCCGTGGGCATGGGCGCTGGCGTCGTCAGAGACTAAAGCGGCGGCGACTTCTTCGTAAGCCAGATTAGCGGCGCAACGAATGGCGGCTTCCTCGATGCTGTAAGAGGAAATGGCTCCATCAGCGTCGATCTGCATCGTGCAAACCAGGGCCAGACGGTCTTCGCCGGACTTCAGTGAACAGAAATGGTTGGCCAGTTTGGCTGGCAGCATGGGTAACGTGCGGTCGGCGAAATAGAAAGAGCTGCCCAGACGTTGTGCGTACTTGTCGATGTCGCCGCCTTCAGGAATCAGCGTGGACGGGTCGGCGATGGCGGCCAGCAACTCCCAGCCTCCTTCAGGCTTGGCGGTGGCGAACAGGGCGTCGTCCATATCTTGAGTGCTGGCGGCGTCGATCGTGACGAACGGCGTTTCCCGCAGGTCTTTGCGTTTTTCCAGCTCGTCGGCGACTTGCTTCTGCAGCTCCGCTTCGTTGATGGAGGCGCGGTTATGGGCCTGCAAGTTGTACTTGGCCAGCATGTAATTAACTTCCAGGCCGGATGCGCCTGGCTTGCCGATGATTTTCACCACCTCGGCCTGCGGCTTGCCTTCAGGGAAGGGGTGCTGCAAAACACGGCACAGAACCAGGTCGTTGACGTGCGCTTGCTGGCGCTTCTTCGGCGGAATGAAAATCCAGCGGTTCATGCCCATCAGGTCAGGCTCAACGAAGTGCCCCTGACCACGAGTGAAATAACGGCCGACGAAATACTTCAGCTCACTCTTCATATGTTGCAGTACTTTGGCGACGTCGCGGCCTTTGTCGTCCTGGCTGACTTCCACCAGAATCCGGTCGCCTGGAAATACTTTCTGCATTTCGTCCGGGTTCAGGAAGCACTCTCTGCCGTCATCCAACACAGCAAACCCAAAACGCCCCGGACTGCCTTTCACCGTTCCTTCAAAACGGTTATTGGCGATACGCAGGTCTTGTTTGAACTGTTTCAATTGGGTTAAGGCATCGGAATTTAACATGGAAAAGTGGTCACTCGTGATGATTGCTGAAAGGGAAAGCTGATCGTTACCGCTGGTTGTCCGGGCTTACATCGAAGGAGGGTCATATTACCCCGAATGCCCGCGTGGTTCTAGCCGCGATAGCGCATAAATCACGCATTCAGCCGGGCGGAATAAGGCCTGAGGCCAGTTTTACAAGTAAATTTTGACGCGGCTCACGGGATATTGCCCCAAACTGGGGCGATTCTTTCCTTCTCCTTGAATATCGCGGAAACGTGCTCTCTGCGGCATTAAGACGCGTTAGTTTGTCATATATTTCGCGATAGTCAGGCGGAACTCGAAACCCAATGACGCCGCGGCGGGTGGGCCATTTCGGCTGATTCAGACAGGGACGACCGTTGTACAAGGAAAACTCAATACCAATAACAATAATGGAGATTCACACCATGACAGCATGCTTTCGTCGTGCGTTGCTGGGGCTGTTCCTGGGCGTCGCCGCACTCACCGCGCAAGCGGCTGAGCAACGCAGCTACTGCGTTTTTGATCCTCTCGGGGCTGCCGGCCCTGTGTATAACCTGATGAAAGCCACCCGTATTCAGGCCCTGAACTGGGGCTATGATCTGGAATTGAACGCCTAAACAGATGAGAAAATCGCGGCTGACGACTTTCGCGCCGGCCAATGCGACGCCGTATTACTGACGGACGTGAGGGCGCGGGACTTCAACCGTTTCACCGGAACCCTGGTGGCGCTGGGTGCGATTCCGGGATACGGCGAGCTGAAGATGGTTCTGCAGACGCTGGCGCAGCCGAAAGCCGCCAAGCTGATGACCAGTGGCGATTTTGAAGTCGCCGGGCTGCTGCCCGCTGGCGCGGTGTATGTGCTGGTGCGGGACCGCCGCGTTAACAGCGTACAGACCATACAGGGCAAGAAAATCGCTACCTTCGATTATGATCCTGCGGCGGTCGCCATGGTGCGTCATGTGGGCGGCTCCGTGGTGGGCGCGACGCCCTCCAGCTTCGCCGGTAAGTTCAATAACGGCAGCGTCGATGTCGCCTACGCCCCCGCGATCGCCTACCAGCCTTTGGAGCTTTATAAGGGCGTAGAGCCGGATGGGGGCGTGTATTTATATAGTTTCGCGCAGATGACCTATCAGATGTTGGTGCGTAAAGACCGCTTCAATGCGGGTTTCGCTCAGAATGCGCGGGAGCATTTCCAGGGGCGCTTTGATGAACTGATGGAGATGGTGCGAAAGGCTGAAGCGGAAATACCTGCGAAGGTGTGGATACATCCCAATCAGGAGGAAGCCGCCGGGTTTAACAATATGCTCAAAGAAGTGCGTATTGCGTTGAAGGGCGCGAGTGATCTAAGCGCCGCACTCCTGCGCAATCAAGGCGGCGAAAGCCTGACGCAGACGTTGCAGAACCTCGCCGGGCGATGTGCGGAGGGGACGTCCCTCCACCTCCGCGACGGGTAAGAGTCCTGCGCCGCTGCCGGTCAGGAAGCATTCATCCGCCGTATACAAATCGTAAGGGGTGAGCGTGCGCTCACTGACGGGTATGTTGTTAGCCTGAGCCAACTCCATAATCGCCGAGCGGGTCACTCCCGCGAGCGCGCCGTCGCTGGTGGGGGGCGTCAGCAGGCGACCCTGGCGGACGATGAACAGGTTTTCCGCCGATGCTTCCGCCACCTGCCCGCGTTCGTTCAGCAACAAGGCCTCATCAGCGCCGGCGACATTGGCTTCCATGCGCGCCAGGATCGAGGTCAGGTAGTTGAGGCTTTTCACTCTGGGGTCCAATCCCGCCTCGACGGTGCGGCGTACGCTGGCGATAATCAGTTTGAGTCCTTTCTCCTGCGCTTCGCTGGAGGCCATGCTGAGCTGATCCGCCAGAATGAACACATTCGGCGTGGCGCAGTTACGCGGATTCAACCCCAGGTTGCCGGGGCCGCGGGTGACTACTAAACGCAGATAACCGCTCTCGCCGTCATAACGGCTTATCAACGCGCTGATTCCTTCGCGTAAGGCGTCGGCGTCATAAGGCAGGGTGATTCCCAACGCGGCGGCGGAGTCCTGCAGACGCTGCAGGTGTCTCTCAATGCGAAAGGGCGTACGTTGATAGAAACGCAGACCCTCAAAAACGCCGTCCCCATACAACAGACCATGATCGTAGACGGAAATCGCCGCTTCCGCTGCGGGAATAATTGCTCCGTTTAGCCAACAATACGGCGTGGGGGCGGCGGTTTGCATAGTCTTTCTCCTGCTTGGTCAGGTTGATGGGGAAAAACATCAACAATAAACAGACGGAGGATTGCGATATAGGCCAAGAAAAATTTATATATATCGATACAGTTTCGCCTTTTGGCTCGCTGTAGGGAGTGAAAACGGGAGCAAACCTTGTTGATAATGGCAGCTACAAGCATTACAGGTATCTGCATGGTACTGCTTGCCACTTCAGGAGAGAAAGGGCAGCCCAGAATAAAATCCAGGCTATCCCTTACAACCGGCTAGAGGTTAACTTTTACACTTGGGTCAAAATCGCTGTATTTTTCAATCCAACCATCTTCGCTATACAATTCTCCGCATAGGCCATCAGTTATGTCTTTTGACCTGACCTCGTCTTGATCTTGAGTCAAAATAAAATCCACATCTTCATTTTGCTCTAACATATAGAGGAGGTTGTGAATTGTTGAGTCAACAACATCATTAATAAGAGAACCCACAAACTGTTTAGCCTCGTCACTCAACAAACTATATTTCTTAAACTTATCAACAGATTGATCATCCTTATACCCGCCAGACAAGCTTTGTAACTGTTGCCGAATGGTATAATCTCTTACGGATTTAATCAGCATCTCACCAAAACTATCAAGATTTGAAATATCCATTATCATTCCTCAATATATAATTATTAAGATAAAGCCTACTTATTATTCCAAGGTATTTGTGTTGGAGCCCTCACCCCTTGCGACCTCAAGTTTAACAAAGATCTCGCGGTAATGCTTCTTGCAAGCTCACGTGAGGCCCCAGCTTCCATCAGCGCTCTAACAGCAATTCTTGTGTGCTCTCGCAGAGTATTTGGCCTTCCGCTTTTAGCTAACTCTGTAAATGCTGCTCTTTGATACGAAGTCGCCTTTTTGTGGGATATTCCGAGTTTATCCATAGCTTGTGGACTAATTGAGAAGCCCATCTTCGGGTCATAATTGACATGCCCCTTAAACCCAGACTTGGCGTGTATGTGATGCCCCTTTGCCTTAGCATATTCAGCCAAAGCCGTTTCTATGGCTATTACGCCAATTAGTCCAGCCATAGATGACATTCTAGCTCGAGGATCAGGCTTTGAGCTGGCAACAATTATATCAAATTTATACTGATCCCATATCTCTTCGAAATGACCAGGAAAGTACTTCCATCCGTACCTAAATGCATATTCATTTTTGACTTTGCTTGGATCACTCATCTCTCTACTTAATTCGTCATATTCACTTCGACTAAACGATCCATTCAGTCTATTACCGGTATTATAATCAATCCCAAACTCACCATTCGGATCAATATATCTAAAAGGGTTATTATAAGCGTATGAATATCGATTAAAGTGAGATGTGCCACCGTCCATAATATCCACGGGGTCAACCGCCATAAACCGCCCCACCACGGGATCGTAATAACGCGCGTTCAGGTACGTCAGCCCGGTATCGTTGTCGTGCAGTTTGCCGGTGTAGCCAACCCTTTCGTCAGCGGCGGCGCCTGACTTGACCACTTTCTCTCCGAACGGGGCATAGGTTTCACGCCAGATGACGTTGCCGCCCTCATCTGTGGCCGCGACCGGCGATCCGAGATTATCGTGGTGTAAATATTTGACACGTATAGCCGCGCTCGAAAGGGACGAGAGCAGCATTAACAACAGAGCGGATAGTGAAATAAACTTCCTAAAATCCATGTCTTTTACCTTTCTGTATCCTTGGCCTTAGTTTGGGTAGATGGTGGCTGGCCACTCGGTTTTAGAAGCCACTTCTGAATGCCTATCGCTGCTTATTTCCCATCTAAAGGAGGTTTTGACTTTTCCTTGATATGTATCCACGGACCTGACTGCATCTGAAAATGGGTAGTCCATTGAAAACAGAGTCACCTTGTCGAATGCTCCCTGGTCAACAACCCCGCTAAAGCTAAGCACCATCCTGTGCGGAAGGTCTATTACTGGCCCATAAATTGAGAAGCCAACAAGCTGCAAAGCACCAGCGCCAGATTCAATAGAATCACTAGAGATTGAACCATAGGCCATGACAGAACGACTATAACCTATTGTCGAACCAATAAAGACTTCTGGCCTCACGAGCACTGAAGTTGGGGAGACTGAGGACGGTGTTTCAATGTCCTGTTCAACTTCTGCTACAACCTTTCCGTCAAACATTACAAAGTTGGTTGCGACCTGGTTCACCATATCTTCTTCGTATAACAAAGAACCTAACTTGGAGTGCACCTGATATATTCCTTTATCATCATGAATTTCCAACACTCTTAAACCGTTGCCGTCATATTCATAATCAATATCTATTTGGGGAACGCTAACCAACGGATTGCTATTAGTAGTAATACTCAACATATCCCCTGAATGATCGTAGGTCATGACGAAGCGTCCATTATTGACTACATTGCCATAGCCATCATATTTGAACTCGTAGGGTATCCCAGTCGTACTTTTCAGTCGGTTGGAGCTGGCATCGTATACATAGCCGATTGATCCCAAATTACCCAGGCTCTTGGAAATCAGATTATCTTTGTGGTCATAGGTAAAGCTGCCAGCCCCCCACGCGCCATTGGCTGTTTTGATACGCCCCAAACCGTCATAGGTCAGCCCTGAGACAGACTGATTACTATCAACGTAATTGGTGATGGAAGTAATGTTGCCCAATGCATCGAAACCGTAGCTCAGGTTGCTGGCGACCACTCCGCCTTTGGCGCTGGTGGTATGACTCACAAATCGCCGCTCATTTAGCGTTTGGGCTATGACTTGGCCATTGCCATAGTGGTAACTGCTTGGGGTTCCAGATGGGTGATAGCTGACATTGCTAACAATATTTCCTATAGGCGTCCCGATGTTAGTTATTTGTCCCAGGTCGTTTACATCATAGGTGACCGTGAAATTGTTGGGGTACTTGATTTCTCTCAGGAACCCTGCGGGGTCATAGTCATAATCCAATGTAAATATCTTTTCGCCTGCTGCGGACAAAGTAAGAGTCTCTGAGTCAAGACTCCCCTCTGGCGTATATTGATACTCCCACTGGGTCATTCCCTTTTTCAGGTTCTTTAAAAGTCCGTTCTTGTAATAACTATAGGAAACATCATAACCCACTGGATAGTCCACCGACGCAAGGCGGTTTAGTTCGTCATAACGGTAGTGGGTATATCCCACACCTTTCACCTCTCTGGTATAAAGATTGCCTGCTTGGTCATAATCGAGCGTGACTACATTTCGTTCAGGCTCATTAATCGTTTTCAGCGTGTGAGTACCCTCGTAATAGCCATAACTGCGTGTCACGCCGCCCTGATTAACCGACGTGATATCTCCCACTTTATTACGACTAATCGTGGTTACCTGCCTGTCACTACCAGAAATATCCTGCACAACATAGCGACCCCAGGTTTTTTCTGGTGAGCCGTATCCTTCCATTAGATGGGCAGTTTTATACCCTTTCGCATCGGTGACAGTCGTGGCGTAGTCAAACCCGTAACCCGTCAGATCGCTGGCGCAGGCCGGGCCATAACAGTATTGGGTGACGCTATTGTCCACTGTCGTGGTTTCGGTAAGAATCCGGTTTAAGGCGTCATAAACTTTACGAACGCCTTGATCTTCGGCGCTGTTGTAAGAAGGATACGAAGTAAAAACCGTGCGACCCGCTGCGTCATACTCGGTGCGGGTATAAGAGGGGGTGACGCCAGCGCCTTCAAGCTTGGTAAGATAGGGGCGTCCTAATCCGTCAAGCGCGGTCTCTTTGCGATACAGCGTGCCTTCCCTTGCTTCAGCCACCTTATTGGCTTCGTAGGCGTAGTAAGTCGATGCAACGCTTGGCGGACTGACCTTCGTTACGCGATTTAGGCCATCGTATTCATAGTAAGTTCGGTTTCCTTCCTGGTCCTCCTCCCACTGAACAGTGCCGCTTGGATTTACTTCTCTGCTGATGGAGCCGGATGATGGGTACTCCTCCAAGGTCGGAACGCCTCGAAAATAGTTCAAGTAGTGAATCCGTTGCGTTCCCATTATGTTGGTATATTGCTTTTTATGAAGGTCGCCGGACTCATGGTAGGCGTAGCTTTCAGTAATCCCATTAATAGTCGTGGACTCTACCCGGCCTTTCTCGTTGTAAGAAATGCTGTTTATCCAAGACTCCCCGTTGTCGCCTTCGACTTTAATCTGGAGTGGGAATCCAATTAGCTGTGGCTTCGAAGTGGATTCCCATTGCTGGTTCAGGTAGGTTTTACGGGTGACTCGACTTTTTCCGCCGGTCACTTCCGTTATGGTTTGGGGCTGATAGTAGCTGGTGAAATCCGCGTACTGGGTCACATACTTCCCGTCCACAACCACTTTGCTCAGCATCAATGGTGTGGCGTTCTTGATGGCGTACAAGTTTTTGATATTCGTATTCTCGCCATAGAATCGACCCACCTTCCCCCAGGTGTCGTAGGTGAATTCAATTGTGCGCAGGGGATCTCCGCCCGCAGGTTCGTATACCTTGGCCGAATGCAACTGCCCCTCTCTGGCTTTACGATCATCGCTGATACCATTATTGGTATGCCAGAATACTTGTTCAGTCTTGGCGGAAGGGGAAACGCTGACCGTTTTCCAAAAACGATCATTATCAAACCACACATCGGCATAACTGAATGTGGTGACGGACTCTTTTAATTCCGTTCCTTTTAATGTTCTTTTTGAAAGGGAGTATTGGCCCACGCCCTTGGGGTGGTGGGTGGTGGAGATCGCCTCATAGTCATAGGTAATCGTCGCGCCGGTTGGCGTAGTGAGGGCGTGAAGCTTCAGGCCTTTCTTATCCGTATAGGTGAAACTCCAGGTCGTATTATCAGGAAGCGTCACGGTTTTCAGTCCGTCATGGACCTGCTTGCCCATCACTTCCTTGAAATAGTGGTCATACTTCCAGACGCGATTTCCCGTTGATTCATGGACGACAATTTCCTTCAGATAAGGAACCATCCCCACCGAATGATTCATGCCAAAACTCCAGCTTGAAATTACATGCTCCTGGGTCTCTTCTCCATAGTTGAAGTCAACGCGCCGTCCGTCATTGGTGGTTATCTGTTTGGGGAATACGTGTTCTTTCGCTGCAATAGTGCTACCTTCGCAGCTTTCTCTCTCCGCTTTGGTTAAGGGAGACTTCGCGCAATGCCCATTCCTCACGAAGTTGGAGGAAACCTTCCGGTGATATTGGTATTTGATCCAGTTGCCGTAAGCGTCAGTGACAGACGAGGCATAGGCCATAAGCTGGCCGCTTGCATCGTACTTATTATTCCCGTCAGCGCTCTGGTTCTGGTTGAATACATAGGTCTTTCCATCCGGGGAATACGCCGTGACATCCAGTCCGTTTATTTCGCCTTTCCAGCCAACAACGCCACGCACAGACAATAGCTTGCCATCTTTGATAACCAATGGCACCGCCTTGCTACCTGGGATCTCCAAGGTAATGCCGCTGACCTCATTCTCTCCCCAGCAATGCTGCCCCTTGTCTCCATGATCTCTACACTCGCTCCAGGAGCTGATTACATAAGACAAGCGAGGGACGTCAATGGTCCACTTTCCTAATATTTCCCAGCCATGATCGGAAAGGTTATAGGATCGATAAATATCGATATCCATGCCGCCTTGTCCTGGCAAGGTAAACTCTTTCACGGACCATCTGACGTCGCCGGTGAACTCGTCTATTTGCTCGCCGGATATCGCAGTGTTGCCGGTATCCGCCGCAGCGAGAAAGGTGTTTTCTATTTGACCGTTATCAGCCAGGGCCACTCCCGTCGTCATAACCAGCGGGGCGAACCATTTCCATATATGCTTGTTCCTGAGCATAGCTTCCTCAATAAAACTTCATGTTAATAAAGGCGATAGCAATGATTGTGCTTGGTGGTTGAACTGGGTATTAAGCAGATAAACCACTAAGCAACTAAAGTTGCATTTCAGATTGAAGAAGAAAAGAAAGCAGGGAGAATAAGGAGTGAATGTTTCGATAGCGTCCCTGCCGTCTCTTTTTCTCTCAGATACTCAAAGACATGATTCGGGCTTTAATAGCTCGATTTTTCAATGTTTGAGCACTGTTTCCATTTAGCGAGCGGCATATTAATAAATTTTGAACCTGATTAGAAGTCTCCTTAGTCGAACAAAGAATATACAATATAAGTTGTCATTAAACACAATGTCAAATGCATTTTTAGCTAAACATCATTAGGAGAGGAGAACATCAACTTGTTAAGACTAAGCGGGAGAGCGACACTTACTGACGCTTCAATGGATAAATTATAGACATCGCCGGGATATACAGAATTTCTGAATCTCTAGCGACTAATTGCCTTCTCCTTGAGTTGGTAATGGAAGAAGTTTACACTTCATCGTAAATCAATGATTTTTGTAAACCTTTACAATAACTCCATCAGGATAAGAGAGGACAGCAATGTTCAGCATTCGACTCAAACGAGCTCGCAAGGCAGCCGGGTTATCCCTGCGCGAGCTAGGAGCGCGTGTTGAGGTATCCCATGCTGCTATCAAAAAGTACGAGGATGGTACAACCATGCCTTCAAGCGATATTCTCATTAAACTATCGCGAGCCTTAAATGTACGCACAGAATATTTCTTTCGACCAGAAGCTGTAGAGCTTGAAAATATTGAATACCGCAAACGAGGGACCCTCCCAAAGAAACAACTGAAGGCTATTACACACAAAGTCATTGACCAGATTGAGCGTCGGATTGAGCTGGAAAATCTTTTTCCTCAGCCACCGGTCAAAACGTTTGCTCCAGTAGCAGAACTACCTGGACAGGTCGACACAATGGAGCAAATAGAAAGCATTGCCGAGACTGTTCGGGACGCTTGGGAGTTGGGATACGATCCGATTCCCGATCTGATCGATGTTCTGGAAACTAACGGCATTCGCGTGTTCAAAATCGACACGGATGGCGAGAACAAGTTTGATGGCCTCGCCGCTCGGGTTAATGACATGCCCATCGTTGTTGTAGGCCGTCATTGGCCAGGAGATCGTCAGCGTTTTACGCTAGCGCATGAACTGGGGCACCTTATGTTGGAAGGCCGTCTCACGGAAGGTCTGAATGAAGAGCTCGCCAGCAACCGCTTTGCCGGTGCTTTCTTGTTTCCCCGCAATTCTGTGCTACAAGAGCTAGGTCAGCGCCGAAACGCCATAGAGCTCAAGGAGTTAGGGTTGCTTAAAGAAGAGTTTGGCTTATCAATGGCAGGCATCCTTTATCGGGCCCGAGATGTTGGCATCATTTCTCACGCCTATCGGGAAGAGCAAGCCAAGTTATTCTACTCCAAGGGGTGGCATCTGAAGGAGCCAGGACTTGATTACCCTTCCGAGCAAGCACATGTTTTCGAGCAATTGGTATTTCACGCGCTTGCCGAAGAGTACATTGGTGAATCGAAAGCGGCGGAACTTATGAATTTGTCGCTACATCAGTTCCAACGTGTTCGCTTCATGGAAAGCGGCAATGCAGTTTTTAATTAGCGACGCCAACATCTTGATTGACATTGAGGTTGGCGACCTAGCTGCGCCAATGTTTAGTCTTGGCTACAAATTCCTCGTCCCTGACATTCTCTATTACGAGGAGTTGGAGGAACAGCATGCCCATTTGCTAGACCTAGGACTACAAATTCGTTCGTTATCGGAACAAGGGGTCAGACGAATGGAGACGCTGGCCCAAAGGTATGCAAGACCAGGGCGTAATGACTTGTTCGCACTAGCCTTGGCCGAAGCCGAGAAGTGTCCACTATTAACTGGCGACGCCGCATTGAGGCAGGCGGCAGAAACAGAGCAAATCGACGTCAAAGGCACGATTTGGCTTATTCTAGAAATGGTTCGCGAAGAGCGTATCACTGTGGCTGTAGCCAGAGCGGCGCTAGACAGAATGCGCAGCTCTGGCCGGCGATTGCCGTGGGATGTGGCGGAAGAACTCCTGTCAGAACTCGAAGCCAATTCACAAAGCGACAACTAATCTATCAGCCGACTAATAAAACGCGCGAAAAAGCCAATCGCATTTCTCTCTTGATAGCTTGGCCGGCTGAGCAGTGTATAATTCCGAACCCCGTAGTAGAGCCCGACAAGACCGCAAGCAATTCCCGCCCACTCAAACCAATGGATTCTTTTTCCGAACACCGCTTGTAACATGGGTTGGTAGATATTGCCTGACATTGCCTCAAGCTTTGAAACAAGCCAAAAAGGCATTATGAAGTAGAGGGACACAAATAATATCGCCCCCATTAAAAGCGCGCCCCACCAGGGCAATCTAGCGCCAACATGAGTAGCGTCAGAAATGATTGATATGTTAGAGCTGTTTTTCCTATAGCGACGTCCCATTCTTGGCTTCCTAATTAACTCATTCGTTGTTTCGTAGCGATCACAAGACACACATTTTCACTGCAAATTACCATTGAGCAAACTTCCACTTCGGGTCTGATCTGACCGAACTCCGTCGCGGCACGAGTTCGCCCCTGTTCTATAAAACCCGGAGGATTCCCCTTGTGCATCGCTCGCCTCTTCGTCGGTCGAAATATTACCGCCCTTGTACTGCTGCGATACATCTCGGAAGGTTATGCGACACTTATTGCTTCGAATCCAAGCTAACTTAAAGCAACTAGTTCGCTACTGCGCCCATATTCGCCAAAAAGCAGTGGGGATTTGTGTATCCATTTCTGGGCGGCTACCCTTTATTCTGATTGCTGTAGCTATTATCCCCAACCATAAAAATTAATGATACTATCCCTGGGTAACCTACGCGCAGGAATGGATATGGCCAAAGTTTACTTAGATCATTTGATACCGCGAGACAATTTCAGGTATGTTGACAAGAATAGACAGGGGCTTATGGAAGATACCTATAAGCAATCGGACATCCGACTCAGTGATATCGCTGTCGATTGGTTCACAAGATTACGGAAGCCCGACTTCCAGCGAGAAACAAACTCTTGGTCACCAGAGGGATGCGTCGCGTTACTCAAGTCAATACTCAATGGGGATGTTGTTCCAGGAATTATTGTCTGGAAGAGTAATGAGTCAACCTTGATCTATGTAATAGATGGCGCGCACAGACTGTCAGTTTTAAGGGCATGGATGCTTGATGACTGGGGGGACAAAAACATCGCGTATTACAATGAGCTACACAAAGCTGAAATTGTGTCTGCCGCAGAACAAGTCCGACAGATTGTAAACTCGGAAGTTGGATCATATGAAGACTTCAAATCTTTTCACCAACAGCTTCGACATTTGGTTAATGAGTCAAAAGCTCCCAGGAAGGAGATGTCTTCTTGGGCATTTCAACGAGCGAATTTTTACTCAAGCATCACTGATGGTTTAACTTTGGTGACCCAATGGGTCAAAGGGACATATCAAGAAGCGGAACGCTCATTCTTACAAATAAATAGAAGCGGTGAAAGGCTAGGTTCTTTTGAGCAAATGTTGATTGAGCATAGAAATGGCCCATATGGCAGAGTCGTTTCCAGTATAGTTAGCTCAGGACGGTCGGGCCACTTCTGGCCTGAGGGTGAAATAGAAGAGGAGCTTAACATTTATGTTGACGAATTTCCAAAGTATGCCGAGTCGATACATAATATTTTATTTCGCCCCCCTTACAATGGTGAAATATTAGACTTTAACCAGCCTTTGGTTATATCAAAACCAAGCGATAGATATGAAGACGGGCTTGAACTCGTAGCTCTAATATCTGAAAACTTATTACTATCCACAGATGAGTTAAAGTTGGAGTTACTCTCGAAGCATTGTACATCTGGAACACGAACAATAATAACACAGGCGAATGAGATTTTTCGCGTGGTACTCGACAGACTGTCACAGCTTATTGGAGAAAACACTAACCCGAAGTCTTTGGGCATAGTGCCTCTTATATACACCTACAACCATCAAGGCGTATATTCTAGAAACTTATTATATGCATTTGTGTACTGGTTATTCTCTGGAACTGACCAAGAGATCCGTGATAGGAAGATATTGTATAGCAGCGTGAGAGAACGATTTGAACGAATACTAACGACATTCAAATCTCAAATCACTAGCGTCGCATCCAGAAAAGGGGGAACGTTCAAATCAACAAAAGATATCTCCCAAACTCTAAACACCACTTTAACAATTTTAGTGGGAAACAGAGATAAATCATATCCGGCGGTCAGTGAGCTTATAAAGAAAGAGTTTGATTTTACACCTCCGAAGTCTGACGCCCATCCAGGCAGAACTATTCGAAAGTCTCAAAAAAATAAAGTTAATATAAACAGTTTAGTTGAAAGCTCTGTAAGGTGTGCGATTTGTGGGGGATTAATAGATCTTCGCCAAGGTAAGCAGTATGACCATCATTTTGAAAAATACTCAAAAGTTAAAATAACAGAATCTGCTAATATGAAGCCCACTCATCCGTTTTGCAATAATATGCGGGATAAAATCGAGGCATTACAAAAAAGCAACTCAAGTGCTAAGTTGCCAAAATTTGTGCCAGGAGAGGCTCCCCAACATACAAACCAACGTCAGCTTACTTTGTTTTAAGTAACATATGCGGCTTAAGGGTCCTTAAAGGACCCCGTAAAAGTAGCGCAATCTACTCTCCGCCAAGATTTTCAGCCCAGGGTCGCCCTGGGTGAAGCCGATCCCAATCCGACTTAGCCTGCTCATACCTTCCCTTCCCCGGATCGTTGTTTCCGAATCCAAATATCGTGGTGTTCCAAACTGGGCGCCACTCCCTTATCAAATGGGACTCGACCACGGAAATCAACGAGGACGATTCTCCGGACATGATCATGAAGCGGCATTTGAAATCCGAAAGGTCCAAGTTCGAAGCCTGCTTGATGCTTCTCGCGTGCGAACTCAGCCTCTTTTTCAATTTGGGCTCAGTGACGCTTGATTCGGCTCCTGTTCTCCAACCGGTCGGAACGGCTTTCCCCACATAAAGAGGCGCGCCTCTTTCGCGCTCCAACTGGTAGCTGGAGTGGGAGCCTTGATAATAAAGGGCGTATACCCCGGCGCCTAGAAAGTTCGAGTTTGGCGGTAGATCGTACAGGGGAGTTCTTTGCAGGAATGTCATCGCCTCCCTGACCAGCTGTGTTATTTTCGTTGAATGGAACATATGCTCGTGGGCATTTACCGACATCCGGAAACCTCCTTATTTGGCAAAAAAGTATCCTATTCACCGGTTGACTTTTTAACAATAGGGGCTTCACCCAGGGGTATATTTCTTAACTTGAAAGGCTTCCCCGCCAGAGTTGTAATGGCGCCGGAACGGTGCTATTACTACGCGCGCTTAAATAGGGGACGACGCACGGGAGAGAAAAAGGACTAGCGACATGGTGGACTCGGTCACGCCGTCTCGGCGATCTGAAATCATGGGCAGGGTCAGGTCAAAGGATACCTCTCCGGAGATGGCCGTGAGAAAGATGGTCCACTCCCTAGGGTATAGATATCGCCTCCACCGGAAGGACCTTCCCGGACGTCCGGACCTCGTTTTTCCGGGACGCGGAAAAATAATCTTTGTCCATGGGTGCTTTTGGCATCGTCATCCTGGATGTTCGCTAGCCCGAGTTCCCAAATCGCGAGTTGATTTTTGGGAGGCTAAACTCAATGCGAACCGGGAGCGGGATCTTCAGACGTTGAAAAAGCTTGAAGAGATGGGCTGGTCTTGTCTGGTGATATGGGAGTGCGAAATAAGGGAAAGTGGTTTAAGGGAACGAATAAAAGAATTTTTGGGGTAGAAGGCAATGAGTTCAATAGAGCTATTCGCAGGCGCGGGTGGTTTAGCCATAGGTATGAGTCAAGCGGGCTTCAAACATTCGGCTATCGTCGAATGGAATGCGGACGCCTGTGAAACCGTCAGGCTCAATATGGCGAAGGGTGTGGATGTCGTGGCGAACTGGCCACAGCCATACCAGGGCGATGCGCGGGAGTTCGACTATGGCGGTTTGGGCGATGATGTCGTGGTTGTCTCGGGAGGTCCGCCCTGTCAACCATTCTCTTTGGGAGGCAAGCACCAAGGCTTTCTCGACGATAGAGACATGTTTCCCGAGGCGGTGCGGGCGGTCAGGGAGTTGAAGCCAAAGGCATTCATCTTCGAGAACGTGAAAGGATTGCTTCGGCAAAACTTCGCCGAATATTTCGAGTATGTGATCCTTCAATTGACCTACCCAGAGCTTGTGCGCAAGAGGAACGAGAAGTGGGTCGATCACCTGTCTCGACTTGAACGGCGACACACCTCGGGTCGTCGGGCCCGCGGTGTAACCTATAATGTTGTATTCCGTTTGCTGAATGCCGCGAATTATGGCGTGCCGCAGAAGAGGGAACGCGTCTTCATCGTGGGATTCCGCTCCGATCTTGGCATAGAGTGGAACTTTCCTGACGAAACCCACTCGGAGGAAGCCCTGTTGGTTTCGAAGTGGATAACGGGGGATTATTGGGAAAGGCATGGAATTGCCATTGCCGATCGTCCAGAAATGCCCGCGCGCCTCGCAGCCCGAATCGACAAACTCAGACGACGCGGCCTATTCGAGGAAAACCATCAGCCTTGGGTGACAGTGAGGGATGCGATATGCGACCTTCCCGACCCTGAAGAATTTCCCGACAACAACATACCCAACCATTCTCATAACCCTGGCGCGCGATCCTATCCCGGTCATACTGGAAGTCCGTGGGACGAGCCGGCCAAAACATTGAAGGCTGGAGATCACGGCGTGCCGGGAGGAGAAAACATGCTGGCGCGGTACGACGGAACGGTGCGTTACTTCACGGTCAGGGAGGCGGCCAGGCTACAAACCTTCCCCGATCACTACCTGTTCAATGGCTCGTGGACGGAGACGATGCGCCAGTTGGGTAACGCGGTTCCGGTCAAACTGGCCGAGACCGTCGCCGCTTCCGTGGCGGCGGCCCTGCGAGAACACATCTAATCAATGCTGGCACATATCCTCAAGGAAGCGGTCCATCGCTTCCTCTCGCGTGTCATAGGGTGGGTATTGCGCGAAATGAGTGGCCAACAGGTTTCTAATATCCTCTTCCGATAATTGATCGTGGGTTGTCTCCCCCGCCCACGACCTTCCCGAGTGAAGCGTGTCCCACGGCGAGCGCTTGTTGCTTCGAGTGCTCGCCGAGTCCCCGTGTTTGCCTATCCCATAGCAAATTTTCGTTTCCTTGTTCCATACAGGTTTGTAAAGCGATATCAGATATCGCTCCGCAGCCTCCTGCCATCCGCTCACCACCACAAGGAATCGACATTCGAAATCATCCACGGACAAGTTACTGGCTTTGGAAATGCTTTTGAAGTGCTCCTTCAACCTCCGGTCCAGCTTCTCTCCCTGCTCGATTGGCGTACGCGCGTTCGCGAAATCCGGATCGGCCTTACCAACATAAATGGGGTGATCCTTCCTCGATATGGGAGCGTAAGGCTCAAATTCTCCTCGATAATATAGGGCATAAACTCCCGAACCATAAAAGCGGGCCTTATCCTCCAATCTCATCCTCGGTTGGGACAACAAAGCCATGGCCACCATGCGCCCCATGACATCCGGAGCGCTGGGGTCAAAAACCGAATTGGGCTGCCTGACCGGATCGATGCGTCCAATGGTCTCCGTAATTCGCCCCGTAATATCAAAGAGCGACTTTCTGACCTTGCGTAGTTGGTGATCCTTTAAATTATCCGCGCCCTCGGCGGAAAGTGCGTTCGTTAATTCATCCAATTGCTCCACCCAGTTGAACAAGGGGTGGGAGAGCGTTGATTTACTCTTCTTCGGGGGCATGCGTCGACATCCAATCGGTCATTAATCAAGAAGGAAACAAAACGGCGATTATGTCGGCGCGATGCGCCTCTGTCACGCCTTTTCCCTCTTCAACACAAGGACGAATATGAGCAAGTTCCCCGCGTTCCATTGATTTATCCGTTAGGTGGACTATCTTTGAGAAGCTTGCCGTGACGGCTCCCCCCATTACAGAGCAAGGAGGAGGACTATATGTCGGAATTCGTTTACGTTGACAACTCGAATATCTTTATTGAAGGAAAGAGAGTGGCGGCTGTGCAAAACGGCTTAGCCTTGGACATTTGGGAAGCTGTGAGAAACAACGTCTTGGACAACTCTTACCGTCTTGACTTTGGTAAACTTCATTTATTTGCTGCTGGTAACGACCCCTCTAAAATTGGTAGGGCGCTACTGTTTGGCTCACGTCCACCAAAGAATGACAGCCTTTGGAAGATAGCGGAGAGCGCTGGGTTTGAGGTGATCATAGAGGATCGGAACGTAGCGAATAAAGAGAAAAAAATTGATACAGGCTTGGTTTCAGCCATGCTGCGAGACGCGTATAAGAATGCATCCCCCCAGCGAGACGTGATTACGTTGGTTGCGGGCGACGCAGACTATGTGCCTCCTGTTCGCCAGTTAATTCAAGATGGTTATCAAGTTGATGTTATTTTTTGGGATCATGCCTCTAGTGAACTAAAAGGGGCGTGCAGCAATTTTATTTCTCTTAACAGCCATCTTCACGCATTGGAAGTATGAAGCCTTTAGGCCTATTGATGCTGCGGGAACTCGAGCAAAAACTTGATACACTCTCCTTATGCTAAATAACTGGCATGTGGTCTGTTTTGGTTTCGGTGGATCTGGCGGGGGCAGAGGCGTCCATAATGTTATGAGATAGTTACTAAATTCCGTCTTATACGACCTGTAGATTGCCTCGCTTTTAAATCCACTGCAAAGATTGACAGTTTATAGAGACTGTTGTGCCCACAGGAATACAGGCTATTATTTAAAAACACAGATACAACACGGCATTAATTATGAGCTTCCATGCACAGTAATACAACCAAGCACTAGCGAGCATTCAATGAGTAATGGTGAGCCTTTCCAGAAAAAATTCGGGATTGTAGCATTAACCCGTGAGGCTGAGCGTATAGAGGAGGACGCAACACTCACCAGTAAAAGCCACTACAATGCTGAAGAAATGTGGATGAAATGTAACTACTGGCTAGGAATACCCGCAACTATTCTAAGCGCAATCGCGGCAGCGACAGTAGCAAAAAACTGGCCTGAAATAACGGGAATTTGTGCACTAATAGCTTCGCTTTTAACCGGGCTTATGACATTCCTTAAACCTAACGAGCGCGCATCCCTTCATCGAACTGCTGCTGGTCAGTTTCTGGCCCTTCGGAATGATACACGCCTCTTTCGGGAAGTAGAGTCACTTCAAACCAATCAAATAGAAGAACTGATAGTTAGATTGAAAGCTCTTGCGAAAACTCGTAATGAACTGATACAGAAAGGCCCCAGTATACCTCGAAGAGCATTTGTTGTTGCCCGGCGAGGGATAGATCAAGGTGAATCCACGCATAAAGTTGACAAGGGTAAGTAGAGCGATGTCAGTACTTGGTTTCTTGGTAGCCTTGGCAAATAGCGCAGTTCTTTCTTCCGATGAAAAATCTTCAATTGCAACATCTATCAATACATTAGAAACACGGGCTTCGCAATATTTCAATAACGGAGAAATAAAAGAGGAATTCCAATTCGGCTCATCCACACGAGAGACCATTCTCCCTAGATCAATGGACGAGCACTCTGATATTGATTACATGGTCGTTTTTAATAACAGCGACTTCAAACCCATGACTTACCTAAACCAACTAAAAAGATTTGTGCAAGATCGTTACAGCACATCTCAAATATATCAATCCAGCCCCACCATTGTTCTAGAGCTAAATCATATTAAGTTTGATATAGTACCAGCAACCATCAATTTTCTTGGAGAATATCAAATCCCTAAAAATACAGATAACTGGATTAAAACAACCCCTAATGATTTTAATGCTAAACTTTCCACAAAAAACAAACATAACAACTATCTCATTAAGCCTGCAATTAGACTATTTAAACTTTGGAATGTGCGCAGCGGATATATTTTCGATTCATTCCTAATGGAGAAGTGGGTTTGCGACCTCTCATTTTTTGGGTGCACATGTATAAAAGATGTATTTTTAAATATATTTGATAACCTTAGTGTAAGTTTCAATTACTCTCTCAAAACAAATAACGAGATAGAGAGAGCCAAAAAAATGATTGAAAATGTCAGGAAATACGAGCAGCTCGGCTTACAAACTAAAGCTGAAGCTGAGATGCGGAAGCTTTTTCGGTTTTAACCTCCACTTTTTTCACTTGCCAAACTTTTTATCTACTTATTACTTCCGCAAACTACTCGGCCTTGACCCAAACCACCAAGTGACGGCCGTCGTTGTCAGAAATAACAGCTGCGCGATGGCCTCTTTGTACAGGACCATTAAATCGACCGGGCTTAGCGCGCCAACACCACCGAGATGGCGGCTAATATTTAGTGTGACAAACGTCGCCAGAATAAGCAGATAGACAGTAATCAGCGGTCGCATCAGGCCCCGGATAGCGTCCACAAACCACATACCATAAGTTTGACTCTGCTCTTTAAGCCCATCCTTGAACGCAGCAGTCTCCGCGATATCTCGGTTTATTCTCCCTTCCGTATCCGCCCGCAGAATCTGTTTGTCCGCCAGCGCCAGTTCATGGTTGTACTGAAGCTCCGCTTCCTGTTTGCGAAGCGTGGCCATTTTCAGCTCATAGGTGAGCCGGAATTGCTGATCCTTGCGTTCTTCTCGTTTGGTTAACCAACTCCCAAACATGCCCACCAATGCGCCTAACCCTGACGAGGAAAACAGCGCCAGCAGTCCTTCCAGCATCACTGTTCTCCCTGGATGGCCAGTCGCATTGGCTCCCGATTCAGCAGTTCAACGAATACCCGAAGCGCTGAGCGGGAGTTAAGCACCGCCCGCTCGCCAGCGAGCCAGCCTCGACGGTCGCCGATCAGCAGGCATCCCCGGGTATCGGCAACCACATTGCCGTGGTGAATCAGAATGCCTGTGCGATTTGGCACATCCCGCAGCCAATACACATTCCTGTATTTGCCGCTGCTGGAGCGCTCCATAAAGGTCGCTTCATAGACGCCCGCAGGAATGCAGCTCACCTTCGGCCGGTTATCCAGCCAGGGCCGCTCAAGGATCTGAAACGTCGCTCCTTTCACTGTCAGCGTACTGAGAATACACCCCAAGTGAATTTCATCCCGGATCATCATCGCCTCGATCATCTCAATCTCCTTGTGATCAGGATTGGAACAGTTTGAGTTTAATCGCGGCGCCCACCAAAAGCGCCGCCAGCAGCCCGGTCGTCATGGCTTTCACCAGCGTGCGCCAGGCGGTGCGTCGAGCATCGCGCCAAGCTTCAAGCAAGTCTCGTAGTTCTCTGATGTCGCGAGCGGCATGACCGTTCTCCAAGCCAAGATGAGATAGCACGCGCAAGGCGCCTTTTTCCGCCGCATGATCGAGTAGTTCGTCCAGTTCTTCCCGCCGCAACAGCAGGATGTCTTCGGGCACAGAGAGATTCGTCTCCGTCATTAGGGGGACTCCAAAGAATGTTTAGATCGTTTTCTTAAAAGGGATGGAACGCCGTAGGCGTCAGAGCGAGACGCCGCCGCTCCAATCCGTTCCGGTATAAGCGCAAAGCCTGGCTTCCTCTTCCACAAAGCACAGCCAGCCAGTTTTAGGCGTGTAATAGTCCCAGGCGTTTTGAATACGGACGGCGACCTGTCCGGCCTTGTTCTTCCATTCCCCGGTCGCATTGACGGGAATCAGATAACGATCGCCGTCCTGTGCCGTTGCAGGCGGAGCGCTCAGGTGTCGTCCCTTCACGGATAAGCCCACCAGCGCGCCCAGGCGTTTAAGGTTGGCGTCCATCCCCGCGGCCCAGCCGGATTCGCCGGAGCTCCAGCCATAGTGCAGGCCCAAATTGGGGTCGGTGTGTGCAGGCATCAAAGCCCTCCATAATAGTGATCATAATGTAGTCCGTAACCAGCGCGATCGATGCTGAGGTTGTGTTTTCGCCAGCTGGCGAGACCGCCGCGCGTCGCCTCCAGTTCAAAGCGTAGACGTCCATTGGGGCGCTCCATCCCTGCGTCGACCATCTCTTGCGCCAGCGGGTAACGCTGCGCGGTTCCGGTTAAATTGGCGTAGGTCCGCAGTAACTTTCCGTTCTCGCCATACACATGAAGGTGGTAGGTCACCCCAGGCTCCGGACCGATATCGCCACGGCTTTGCGGCGCCAGGTCCACGGTCTGGCTCAGCCGATCCCGGTGGGACCAAGTCAGCGACAGATCGCCACTCATGGCCTTTGGATACGCCTTGCCATTGATTTTCAGGTTGCCAGGGGGATATGGCCGATTCTGGCGCCGCCCCATGACAATGCTGTCGGTGGGCGCCGAGTTTAGCGGAAGGGTCCCTTTTCCGGTCGTCGTCAGCAGCCGCGCGTCGACTTTTTCCCCAGCAGCGTAATCAGTGGAGTCCGTCCCTTGAAATCCCTCTGCGAACCAAAGCCGGTCGCCAGCCTCATGCGACGTCGGCACGGTGTCGAGCACACCGCGTAACAGTGTGAGACTGCGCGCGGATAGGTCGATCGCCGTTACCGCGACAACCTCGTCGTTCAAATAGGCGTAGCCGCCCACTTCCACCAGGTCAAGGTCGCGCTCATCCTTCACCATCACGATGCTCTCCACTTGCGGCCCAAGGGGCTCGACGAGAACTGCGGTAGGACAAAACTCGCCCTGCTCTCGCCGTTGATAATTGGGAGCGGTATGCGATTTACTGTGCAGCTCATAATTGAGTGCGCCGGGCGCAGGTCTGGCCGCTAGCGCCTGCAGGTAGCAGTCCGATGCGTCCAGGTACGCCAATTCCGCAGGCGTCATAGCGCGGACCAGATCCCAGTAGGGAGCCTCCATGAGGAGCCGGTGCGAAGCCGCCGCAGGCGTGGGAACGGGATCGCTCCATCCCGTTGGCTGAGCGGAGGTATAACTGGCCGCGGGTAAGCCAAACACGTCTTCAACCGCTTCAATATGAATCGCGCCCTGGGTCAGGGTTCCGCCGTCGATGGCGGCGATGCGTAACACCAGTGACTCAATGCCTAATGCCGGCCAGGTGAGGATAAACACATCTCCCGGAGCCAGCCGCCATCCATTGCGGTTTACCTTGAGACGGACCTTCGCCAGAGGTGTGGAGACGGCGGTTAAGTCGCGCATGGCCACTCGGGACGCCAGCACATCCGATGTAATGCCGGGATAGCGCCGGGTCTGGGACACCACTGCGCCCTGGGCCTGGATATTGGCCAGGTCCTGCACCGTCACACTGGTTTCCTTGAAACTCTCGGGATGGGTGTAGATCAGCACCAGCTCGTTGGTGGTTTCTCCCCAGGCCGCTCGCTGAAAGCTCTCCAGTTCGATCACAGTGTTCGGACCAAAAACCGGTAAGGCTGACTGCGTATAGTTGGCCCGCACCAGCTTCAGCACAAAGCGCCCATTGGTGGGAGAGGTCGTCAGAACGCCGCCAATATGATCCAGCACCTCTTTCACAAACTGCTCGATTTTACTTTGCTGCGACCAGATCAGGCTTAACCCAAAGCCTTCCTGATACAACGCATCAGCCGCCGCCCGAAAACCACCGTCATCCAGACTGATGGCGGGATATCCCATGCCCCATACGGAATTGGTCAGACACTCGTAAAGGATATGGGCGGGGTTGGCGGCGCCATCGATTTCCGCCTTGTCGGGATACCAGGCCCTAAAGCAACGCTTCACCCGCACCGCCCAGGGTTTGATATAGGGATTGTTGGCGGCGAGGCAGACCTGCCTGAGAATGAGGCTGAACAATCCGCGATAAGCGGGCTGAGGATCTCCCTGGACGGCTTTAAGGTAGTCATTGGGTTGTTGCGTCTCTTCCCCAAACGCCGCATCCACGGAGCCATAGACGCCGCCCTCACGCTTGTCGCCGCCAAACAACTCTTTCTCGTTGAGCTGAAGTCGTCCACTACTTTTGAGGTCGCCTTTCCAGGCTTGGCGATCGCCGACCTGAATTTCGGTGAGGGCGTCCACCGGGCCGTGGCAGATCGCCAAATGCATCCCGAGGTAGTAGCGATACCCAACGGTGACCGACTTACTGCTACCGCCCATCCTGTTCCTCGTCTTGGCGTATTCGCGCCTGAGCCACAACCGCTTGGGCCATGACGTCGCCGGTGGCCAGCAATGTCCGCGCCGGCACTCCCGCTTCCAAAAACCGGGACCAGTCCAACCCATGGCGAGCGAACCAGGCGCGGCCGCCGCGATTGCAATAGCCCAACGCCCGCATATCGGCGTGGGTGACCGTCAACGACGTCATTTCTTACCGCCTTTGGATTTGATGGGCGTGGTGCGCAGATCTCCATACCAGACCACATTGGCGCTACGCACCAGCACTGTCCCAAACACCACGGGAATGGGACGCCCCTCGTCGGCGGTGGGCGCGTCTAGGTCCTTTAACTCCGCCGCCGGCGGTTGCGGCGGCTTGGGCGCCAGCGCGTACTGAACCAGTGTGGCGACAATCCACACAACGATTTGCATCCAAGGCATGAAAGGTCCTCAGTAAATTGGGCTGCCGCCGAAGGGATTCTTGGAGGGAATAAAGGGAAAGCCGCCGTAATTCAGACTGTTGCCAAACTTGGCGTCACAGGTCGTCAACGTGTGATCGCAGCCTGGGTACAACATCACCGCTGCGCCAACGCGAAGACCCGGCGGCGCAGTGGATAGCGTGATCGCGTCGCCACTCTGGCCGATGATCATGCGCTTTTCCGTCAATCCCTCGGCTGACCAGGTGGCGAATCCTCCCGCGAAATAGCCGTCCGCATAGTCGGCCGCTGCGGCGACGCGAATGACGGGGCCTTCCTGCGCCATCACGTTCCCCTTGATGCGATGCGCCGTGGGACTGGCGCCGCAGGCCGCGCCATAAAGCGCATGAGGACAATTGCGTTGATACAGACGACGCAAGCCTGTTCGCTGCAAACTGGTATAGACAGGCTCGCAATTGAACTCCACTTCAGAGCCGCGCCATTCCGCATTCAGCACCCGTCCCATCCACACGGGAACCGTCTCCGAGTCATCCCGATGCCGTCGGTATACGGTCAACAACGTCACTTCAGAGGGCGGCGTGGAAATAAACGCTTGAGCCACCGCCACATCCCGAGGCAGGGTGACGCGAAAGCCTGCGCGTCCGCTTTGCGCGCTGCGCTCGATGGGACCGCGTTTAATGGCGATGGCGAAATAAACCATGGCGTTATACGCTTCATCCTGGGCCGTACTGGTGTAGCGCCAGGCACGCGTTCCGCGCCGAAACTCATATAACTCAACCGGACTGGCGGCATCCATCGACACTTCGCGTTCTGCGTAACTCATACATCATCTCTAAGGGTAACAAGGGACAGGGTGACTTCCGCCAACGCATCGGTATGATGGGTGATTTCCACCGCGTCGGCGTCCAACCGCACCAGGGTGAGGAAGGAGATCCGTAAAAAATCCGTCGTCGCCATGGCCGAGCCAAGGGGGGATTCCATGGAAATTTGCTCACTCGCAGCGTTCATTTCCGAGGCCCCGAGGATACGTCGATAAAAACGGGTTCCGGAAACGGTGTGAAGCAGTAAATCGCGACGTCCCACCGCGGCGGCGGGCCCAGTCGCGTAGCCCCGATTCTCCACCGTCAGGGACGTATCCTGGGCGCCAACCGGCGCGACCACCACGAGATCGGATTGGAAACTGGGCAGCCAGAAGGGCTTCAAACGCCCAACCCTGGCCGCCAGCCAGCGGCGGAAATCAGAAATGGCGGCGCGCCCGACCAACAACCAGCGATGCGCACGGCGGCGGCGATCCACACCACTGAGGTCATCAATCACCCGACGCCCAGTCAGGTAATCCAGTTCACGCCAATCACGCCCCACACCGCCATCGAGATCCTCGCGCCAGTCCGGAGGCGTGAGCAGCACCGGATAGCCCAGGTAGTCATCCCCTTCCGGCAGCGCCGTCAGAGAACCTTCCTCCTCCAGACGAAACTGAGTCTTGGCCGCAACGATGACGTCGGTCACATACGTCAGACTCTGGTCGTTGCGCACTCGCGCCAGACACACTGGGGCAATACGGGAGCCAACAGGCCATGTTCGTTCCAGTGGCCGTTTAAGAGTCAGCTGATGAGGTTCCACAGACTCGATTTCCGCAAACTCCGCGCGCAGGTCATACATCACTCCCAGCAGCCCACCCACGGCGAAGTCACGGTGTGTGGCGTCCACAGGGAGCGTTCGCGTCCCGGCGGGAATCGCCATCGCCGACGCCACCGCGTCTGTCCACCAGGGCAGACCATAAACTCGCGCCTGCCAGGATATGAGCAGGTTCTCCATCAGCACGCGGGACCGGTCCGTCCCAGTCAGAATTCGATATTCCAGACTTCGCCTCGGCTGCGCCCGCAAACGCACCCGTTGTTCAACGCCTGACTGGGAACGCATTACATCAGTGAGCCACTCCAAGCGTTCAATTACTGGTTCAGACCAGTCTGGCGGCAGCGTCCAGCCCACGATGCGTCGTCCAATCACCCGCAGCGTTGGCGAATCCTGTGCGAACAGGAACTTAAACAACGCATCCATCTGGGGTGGACCGTTGGGAGATACCGATAGCGTATAACGTCGCGCTTCCAGAGCGCCGAAAACGGTAGGCGTCGATGCTGGTCCCGCCAAGGTCACGCCTTCAGACGTCTCACGTTCAACATCACTCAGAACGTGACTTTGAAGGTACGCATTCCAGACTTCAATCTCACGCATCTGCACCGAAGCCACGCTGCCCAGGTCAATGCGCTCAGGCAGAACATGCACCCGGTGATACCAGTCCACGCCAAAGCTTCCGGCGATCGCCCCTTCTCGGGGGATTCGCGGCGTAAACGTGGCGGCTTTGAGTTGGGAGCGTGTCGACGCAGGACTGGCGATCGCGCTCACGTCGGGCGGCCAGGCAGGCAGCGTGAGATGCTCCATGGCCTGCGCCAGGCGTGGGTTGTTCCATACGGCGCTACAGGACGCGGGGATAAAACCTTCTACAGCGGTCATGGTCAGGGGCCGTCATAGCGTACGGCGAAACCAAAGGTGCCCGTCGACAGACGCGACCCCGCAGAACTGCCGTAGGAGCCATTAGGGCTCTGTATGTCTTTTTCCCACCAGGGGAACACTTTCCAGCGCTCGCCCCCTAATGTGAGGATATCCCCGGCGTTGTAGTAATTGAGCCGCAGGCTGCGCCAGTGCTCCAAATGCCCTAACAATGAAATGTAACCGTCTGAGCGCGGCAGCCATAACCACATCGGCGTCATCACCGATTGCTGGCTCCAACTGTTGGGTTGGCGCATCTGAATGGGATGCGCGTACTGGGGAAAAGACGGCCAGACCGTATTGTTGGCGTTCGCGCCGGGCCAGATATTTCCGTCCACCCGACAGTGCAGAAAGCTCGCCCGATAATGCTGAAAGCCGTTGGAATGAGAGTCTGTATTACGAGTGTTCCAAAACGGCGCCGCCGGTGAGCGCCAGTAGCCCGCTCGGTATTGGCCTTCTCCCGCCTGCGTTGGGGTGAAATAGAACCCGTTCGTCGATTTGGCGGCCATGCAGTGGGAGGCCGCAAACCAGTTGCCGCCCTCCCAGGCGCCATACTTCTGAATGTCGCCAAAAGCCATCCACTGATGCCGGGATACGGAGTAATTCACGACACAGAGCATCAGGTCGGGCGACTCATGGGCGAACAAATGGTAAGTGGCGGGCCACGCGGAGCTGGGAAGCCAGATACGCGCCTTTTGCGGACAAGGATCGACGCTCAAATCCGCGCTATTGGCGCCGGCAATGACCACCTGGTCGGGATCAGCCAATGTCAGACTCACATGATTGACGCCTTTACTGAGCGAATCCCCCTGAATGCGCCAGCCATTGGCTTCGGCAAACAGCATCATGGCGTCCTTCAGCGCGGAGTTAGAACCGACCTGACCGGTTTCATACGCCATTACGCCAACCTCAACGCAAAGTAGTCGCGCACGCCTGTGCGAAACACATCCTGGACCACCAGATGCTCGACGCCATCGGCAACGACAGTGTTTTCCACGGCATTAGCGAAGCCCGGCACAAAATACACGCCGTCCAGTTCGCCATAGGTATTGGCGGGATCATTGAGCACAATCGGCATGAGCGGATAATGGCCTTCCGTGTCGCGGGTGATCACGCTGTTATTCCAGGGCCAGCTTTCTGGCTGACGCCATTCGCCGTCGATAAAGCGGAATTTGAAGTTCGCGCGATTGCCTTTGTAGGGTAAAACCAGCGAACCATCCGAATAGCGGGTCAATGCATCGGTGGGAGTCATACCCGCGGCCAGCAAGGGATAAGGAAACTGCCCCGGTGTGGCGTAAGGGAGAAACTTGCCCAGGTAAAACGTCATGTACGACGTATCCACTTTCACCACGCAGACAATGCGTTGGCCGTTGGCGACGAACCAATACGGCATCGCCGCATTCCACAAGGGAAATCCCATCATGGGCGACGCGCCGGGCTGTTTGCTGAAACCATTCGCCTCAACGAACCCCGAAAAACCCATCAGGCGCCAGTTGTAGATATCGGTGGTTGGCGACGCATAGGTTTCCACGCCCACAAAGACAGCTTCCTTACCGGACAGTCCTGGCCCCTGCAGAATCAACTGCGCGGGGACGCCATGGCTGATACGGGAGGTCTCCAGCGTTTCCAGCAGATCAAAATCCCGCAGCCCGCTGTAACCCCAGTCGCCGTTATTGGCGTGAATCAGGATGCGCCAATGGGTCTTCGCGCCAATGCTTGGCGCACTGACGCTGTATTCCCGAAACTGCGCGTTACTCCAACTCTGGTCATTCCAGGTTTCCTGAGCGATCCACACCTCGCCATCGTCCGACCCTTCCAAGGTGAAGGATTTGGGGGAACGCGAGGCTTTGCCCGCCCCCCTTAGAGTGAAGGCCCGCACTTCCAGAGGGCGCACCAGTTCCAGCCCCAAATGAGACGGCGCCGCCTGACTTTGCGCGGTTAACCATTCGCTGGCGCTGTCCGCGTCGAAGCCTCTGAAGGCCTCATAACCGCCCAGTTCGCTGCTGCAAAAAATGCGCTTATATCCAATCCAACGCAGCGCCCGCCAACGCTGTTCAACGGGCGTCATCGTTTGCGTCACGAATTGGTATAAACGCATCAGCAAGTCAATGTAATCGCTCGCCGTGCCGGATTCGTAGGCCATAAAAAAGTCTCAGCTTAATAATTGCCGCACCGCGCCCGCGTTGCGTTGCAGAATATTCAGGATGGTTTTTTCACCAGAGGAGGATGTGAGGTAGTCGGCCGCCATCGCCGGATCGACGACATTCACGATGCGGACAGCGGAGCCGCCATTCGCGCCGGGCGCCCCTGCCGCAGCGCTCGCCGACGGACGCGCGCCAGTGGGAACCAAACCGCCGCTGGCGAAGCCCAAGGCGCCGCCCTGCAGGCGAGGACCGGCGGACAGGCCGTTGATGGAGTGCAATAAACCCACGCCGACACGGCGTACGGCGGCGGCATTGACGACGAACTCCCCGGCGGACAAGCGCGCAGGAATGGAGTCGCTGGTGGACGTTCCAGGTCCGCTGACATAGCCGCCTTGGGCAAAGCCTTTGAACAAGGAAGACAACATCGCGCCGGGACCACTGGCGGAGCCGACGGAGCCAAACAGACCGCCAAACAACGACTCAGCAAGTTTTTGCGAAGCCATGCGTTGTATCGTCCCCAGTACGGAACGGCCAAAATCCGCAAACGCGGCGCTGGCGCTCTTGGCCCCAGAGCCCACCGACTCGAACAGATTCGCCATCCCGTCGCGCAGTGAGCCGTCAAAGGACACCGCCACCTCATCCACGACCTGATTCACCCGGGCGATTTCGTTTTTCCAAGCCTGCACCCGCGCCAATGCGTCCGGCCCGATCGCGGAAGCCGCCGCCTCTAACTTGGGCAACATGGATGTAAGCGCTTCTCCGGTCGCCTGATGCAACGCTAACAGTTCGCGTTGAGCCTGCGCCTCCCCCAATTGTCCCGCTTGCCGCTGCAACTGAATGGCCTGCTCCGCGGCATTCATGTTCGTCAGGGTTTGATTAAAGCGCTGCTCCCAGGCCGCCAAATCCGCCTCCGCCGCCTGCACGTCTATCAGCCGGTTCACCAGGGCGGCGCCTTCCTGATCGCCTTCCGCCTGCAGTCTCGCCACCAGGGACTGATAGCGCTGGGCCACTTGCGCGCGTCTGTCCGCGCTATCGGCGACGCCCGTTAACTCTCTTAACTCGGCTTTGACGCGCGCAAGCTCGTCGCCGAGCTCTTTCTCCGCCTGCGCCGCCCGACGCGCATTGGCGACTTCCGCCTCCGTCCGCTGTCGGTTGAGCAGGGTCAGCTCCGCTTCCAGTTTCACCAGATCCGCTTGCGCCTTGGCGCGCCCTGCAACGTCCTGGTTCGTCTTTAGCAATGCGCTCTGACGCTGTATCGCCGCACGCCCCCGCTCGATGTTCGCGTCGATGTCGCGCTGTGCGAGCCGCGTTTTTTCGGCGTAATACTCCCGCAATGACAGCTGACGTTCCGCCAAAGCGCGATCCAATTCGGCGTTTTCCCGCGCCAACGAATCTTTGAGCAAGCGCAGTTCCGCGTCGGCGCGCGCCTGGTCCAGGGTCAGCCGTGCGCCTTCTGCGCCCGGCGCCGCGCCTGCCGGTTGGTTGCGTCCAAATACGCCCGGCTCATGAGTTTCTGGTTTGATGCGTGACGCGATCGCCCGCGTCGCCTCGCCGACATAGTCCCGGGAGAAGGACTTGCGTAGCTCCCGCGAAACTTGCCGCCCGTAGACGCCCACCTCCCCAAGTTGACGCGTCATGGTCGTCTTTAGAGACTGCATGGAGAAGTCGCCCTTGAAAGCCGCGTTCACATCGCGTCCCAGCGCCCTCGCCATTTCTCCGATATTGGAGAAGGCGCGCCGAAACCTTGTGACCAGAAAAGCCGCTGTGATTCCCGCCACGCGTCCGACCGCCGTAAAGGTTCCAAGCACCAGGTTGATTCCGTTACGGACCGACGCGCCAAGTTCCCGCAGTTCCCTGATCGCCGCCTCACGCACTCGCCGCCAGCCGACTTCGCCTGCGCCCATGAACTGCCCCAGCGCCTCGATGGCGGCGCCGATTTTCTCGGTGACAAGGTCCCAGGTCGCCGCCGCAATCTGCTTGAGTGTGGCGGTCTTGCCGCCGAATTGAACGGTGGCGTCACGGGCGGAGTACAGCATGCCCGCCACCACGCCCAAGGCCGTCACTAAGGCGCCGACGGGGCCGCCTAACAAGGCCAGCGCGCCGCGCAGCCCCGTCAAAACCCGTCCCCAAAGCGTGGCGGAGGCGGCCGCCTGGGCAAACGCGGAAGACACCGCCATCGCCTGGGTGCGGGTTTTCGCCACATCCGCGACCAAGGCCGCGGTCGCCACGCCTTGCGCACGGGCCTGGGTCAATGCCGCCAATGCGCTTTGATGCCGGGCCGCCGCCTCCGCCGCCAGGATTTTCAGGCTGGCCAGGCGCGCTGCGTTTTCCGCCCGGGTGGCGGCAAGGCTCGCCGTCATAGAGGCGATCATGCGCCCCATGGCGGCCACCAGCGCCACGCCGGCCAAATCGATCAACGCCTCCAAATGCTGCGCCAGAAACTGCAGGCTTTGGGCCAGCGCGGCGGTCACGCCGCTATGGGAGTCCCGTTCGCCAAACGCGCGTAGAAACGCGTTTTTCAGGCGCACCAACGCGCCCGACACCGTATCCGGTAAGCTCGCCATTTCCAGCGTCAGGCGCGCCTTTTCATTTTTTAGCGCATCCATGACCGCCTTGGCGGTGATCTTGCCTTCCTGCGCCAGAGCACGCAGTGCGCCCATGGGAACGCCCATGCCATCGGCAATCGCCTGCGCCAATCGCGGCGTCTGTTCCACGACCGCGTTAAACTCCTCGCCGCGCAGCTGCCCTGACGCAAACGCCTGACCCAACTGCAGCAGCGCCCCGGCGGCGGCTTCGCTGGAGGCGCCGGATAAAGCGACCGCCTGACTGATGGTCTCCGTCACCGCCAAGGCTTCGCTTTGCTCCCGCCCCAGAGCGCGTACGGAGGGCGCCAGTCGCGCATACAGCGTGACCGTCTCCGCCAACGGCGCGCGGTTGCGTTGAGAGATCGCGTAGAGCTCGGCGTCGGCGCGATTGAACTCTTCCTGCGAGGTGACGGCGAGCTTGAGTCGCGCCTGCAGGTTCTTATATTGGTCGGCCGTCTCCGTCAGCTCGCGTACGCCCAGTCCAAGCCCGATCAATCCGCCCAGGCGGGAGAGCAGATCCCCTAGCTGGTTGGCGTGTTCACGAAGGTGCGAGAGGCTGCCGTTGACGGAGGTGAATGCGCGCCGCGTATCATCGACGGCGGAGATAAGGATTTGAGCCCGTGGTGAAGCCATGGTCAGAGTCGTTTAAGGATGACGCGCAGCGACGCGGTCAATCGGGGCAGTTCCGCGCGCACTGACTGCTGCAGGTCGAAGCGCTTTTTCAAGGTGACGTTGGAGACCAGGACCGCGATGGGAATGGCTTCGCTGCGGGTCAGTCGACGAACGCCTCGTCGCTCACGCTCGGCGCGCCGAAAGCGAGACAAAACCCGCGACGACTCTGGCGTGCTGTGCGCCATCAGAATCAGTTTGCCGTGACGCTTAACGAAGGCGGTGAGATTGGCCCGTCGTAAGTCGTCAACCAGGCGCGCGAAGGCCTTGCGTCCGATGCGTTGATGCGCGGGCAGCAAAGGGATCAACATGCGTCCCCGTATCACCTTGCCGCGCTCATGAACGCCCAGCCAGGGAATCTTGGACCCCACCCACAAGGCGGGTAATTGGTTTGATTTGGCGTCATACACTTTGGCGCGCACGGAACGCAGCAGCGCCGGCGATGTGCGTGAGAAACCGCGACGCATGTCATCACGCACCCGCGTCACCATATCCCGGCCGGAAGCGCGCATGACTTTGCCCACCGCCGAATGCACCGCTTGACGCTTTTCTTTGCGCCAGGCGTTAAATCTCCGCCGATCCAACAGGCCATCCGCGACCAGATCAATCCGCAAGGCGTAACGCCTCTCGCAAACGACTCACATCCTCAGGGCCGCCCTGGGCCGCGATATTCAACACCGTCAAATGCGCCAGCATCCGTTCGTTTTCATAACGCTGGTCCGCAATAAGAAAAGTCTGGATTTGGGCGGGGGTATAGGTGAGCAGATCCGGGTAGCGGTGGCCTGCGCGAATCAAACGGGCGATGGCGTCGCTCCAGGTAATCGGGCGGCCAGTCGTTGCGCCAGCCGGTCGAATCCCGGCGCCACCCTTTGCATGAAAAAATCGGCGTTCACCTCGAACAGCGCCGCGGCTAATTTCAAGGCGTCATCCAGCGCCAACGCCTCCACCCAGGGTAACGGTTGCCGGCTCGCTATCGCCAGCGCAGTCAGTACCGACTCGCCGTGATCGCACAGTAGCGCCAGCCAATCCGGCGCAACGCCAAGCTGCGCGATAAAAGGCCTTACCGACCTTATCAACGAGGGGAGTTCACCCAACGTCAATGGCGAAAGAGTCAACGTATCCCCTGCCACGTCCAGCGTTTGAACGGGCGGAGCCAGTACGTCACAGTCAAAAGGCGTCATAAGACTTCTCCATCGTGTAGCAGTTAATGGAAGTGAATGTGTTATGACAATCTTTGGGAGTATATGGACCAGAGGCGGTAAAACTCATCACACATTCAATCGCCCTTCTCGTCATAAGAGTACGATTCTGCCGAACTGACCCAGGTCGCCCTGCGCTGACTTCAGCGTGTCCGCCAATACCTGGCCGGAAAGTTCGAATTTCATCAGTTCGTCGGTAATGATCGACAACTCTTTGGCGGGATTGATCGCCACCCGGTACAGGTCGATGACGACCTCGCGATTGCCGTCGGCGGTGTTCAGTCCCTCAAAGCGAATCCAGCGCTCGGGCAGCGGCTGGGTGAACATGGCGGTGCTCTGCGCCGTTCCGTAGCTGTAATCCACCTTGAAGGGCTCGACAAAGGGGCCATTCTCGGATTTATCGAGCACTGTCAGGGAGCCATGTTTGGCGTTCACGCGGTATTGCGCCTGCGCCAGGGTTTTCACTGGCGAACCGGAGTCTTTGATCACCACTTCGGACAGATTCTGCTTCGCCAGCAGGTATAACTCGCCCGGATTCAACGGATTCGGCAGTGTCTCCGCAGTCACCGTGCCGGCGGTTTGCTCCGTGGAGACGCCATAAAGACCTAACGCCAAGTTGGACGGAATCAACTCCTCCAATGTGCAGGCGAATTCGCCTTTCTTGGTTTTGATCAACTGCAGATCCGTCAACCGTTGTCCGCTGACGGATTCCTGATGTTCCAGAGTTTCCACCGACAGCGACACTTTCAGCTCAGGAACGTTGCCCACGTAGCTGAGTCCTAAGGGATGGCCGAGGGGATCGCGTGCGCCGATATAGACGCGCCCCTGGCCGGAGAAATACGACATGTTTAGTTTCCTTTTGGGTGGGGAGTGCGATCTTTGGCCTGGGCCGTTTTCGTCGATGTGATGGCTTCAGCCACGCCAAGCTCGATCAGCCAACGGGCGGCGGCCGCATCGACCTCGATACAGTCGCCGGGGCCATAGGCGACGCCGGCATGGATGTGCGGGCATAGAAGTTTTAACTTCACAGAGAGTTTTCCCCTGTCAGGGCTTGATGTAGGGTTAAGAGTGAAATGGCTATTAGCTGGGTCTGAAAAGGCGGAAGAGCGTCATAATGCCCTTCCTATTTCATATGGATTTGTAAAGATCTGGAACAAGTTTTATTCAAGATTTAGGAATGAAATCTATCGAAAACTTACTGCCAAACTTTGCTATTTCAAGGATTTTCTGAATGTAAGTATAACTGGTGATAATACTAACCTTGGCGCGATTCCCATCTAAATAATTGTGCATATTCAGCAATATGCCTAATGCAGAGCTATCCATGTACTCTGTATTACGCAAATCTACAGAGAACTTAGTGTCCTTGGGGAACGCTTCATATGAAGCTCTAAACTGATCAAGCAGGTAGATATCAAAACGACTATTAACGATGATAGTGACAACAGAGCCATCATCTGACACGGATGTCTTAATTTTCATAGTTCCCAACCAATAATATTTAACTAACTCAGCTCATCTTAGTTCTACCGCTTAAAGCATTGGGGAATGGTTTAATCCCCTGCGTCAGATAAGCGCCAGGAACCGGATCAGGTTTACATCACGAAGCGATCACTGATTCTATTAAGAACTTCTTCTCGAATTTCGCCATTTCAAAAATCTTTCGAATTTCAGGCGAGCAATTGATGAGTTTGATTTTGGTCCTCTCCGCGTCGAGATAGTTGCGCATATTCAACAACATCCCCAATGCGGAGCTGTCAATATGCTCAGTTCGCCTCAAGTCGACGCAATAGCAACGTCCTTGCGCATGATCCTCGTAGGCTTTTCTGAACTGATTGACAAGGCTGAAGTCGAAATATCCGGAAATGCTGATCGTGACCAAGCCATCAGTCGATAATTTTGTCTCCACGCTCATAGTCGCTCCTTGCTTCCGCGCACTGCCCTTGCCGGTTGCTAGGTTAGGTTATGCAACCGATTTTATAGAAAATTTCTTGTCAAACCTCGCGGTATCAAGAATTTTGCGAACGCCGGGAGAACAGTTGATAATTTCAATTCTGGGACTGTTCTGACCTAGACGGCTATGCATACCCAACAACACGCCCAGCCCTGAGCTGTCGATGTGGTCGGCTTTTTCCATATCGATTCGGAAATGGGAGGCTTGCAAATTGGCCTCATAGGCGTCCCTAAACCGATTGTAGAGAAAGATGTCGAATCGACCACTAATAGCGATGGTGACGACAGAACCACCCGCCGAGGCGGTGGTTTCTATTTTCATGACCCACTCCTCAGCTTCCAGAAAGTGTTATCTTCCACATAAGAGGCGCTATCTCGGACTATCTGCTCAATTATAGAACAGTATTCTTACTCATTCCGGGTCAGATCGTGAATATGCGTGCGATACCGCACTTCATAACGCAATGGCAGTGCGACAGCCCCGGCATCGGCGTCTTCCGCATCCCACTCCGCGTCGATTTCCAGTAATGCGTAAGCCAGTCCGCCCACATTCGCGTCGCGCATCAGCGCCGTATGGGCTGCCACCGCCAGTCGATCTGCTTGTTCAAACGCATCCCGGCCGCGGGTGATCGCCACCAGACGAATACTCAGTGCGCGTTCAACCCGGTCATTCACGCGGGCGAGGACGATGTCCGACTCCGTCATCAGCAGCAGCGCAGGGCTTGCTTCCCGATTGATCGGGGCCGTGGGATAACGCCAGACAGGGACTGGAGCCAGCGCCTTCTTGAGCGTGTCCAGGCATGTGCGTTGAATGCGTTCACGAATGGAATTCACCTGAGCGGCTCCAACCGGGTCAGATCCGCCCGTCGTTCAGCGCCATCGCCCACTGCCCGAATATCACGCACCTGATACCAAACGCCTGCGACGACGATTTCGTCATCGATAGCCAAAGTGGGAAGCGCCGAGACTGGGTAGCGAATGGCGTAGTCGGCGGACAGCGCCAGTCCCTCGAGCACGGGCTCATCCGGCGCCCGGAACTCCACTGACGCCGAGCCCCCGTCAGTCTCTGCGCGAACCAACAGGCCTGCTCGATCAGCGGCGTCATACAAGGCCTCCAAACGTGTGATCATGCGGCTAAGCGCACCAGGACGCCTGGGCGTCGGCACATTGGCAACGGATTGGACTGGGTGTGCAAATCCGTGCCGCGGCCAAACTTGCGCGGCTCATGTTTCGCATACAGCGGTTTACCGATGGTATTGACGGTTTCATTGAAGTCCGCTGGCGCGCAATGTGTGGCGAAGGTGTCGATCGTGCCTACCGGAAACGCATGCGCTTCGCCGGGCGCGATAAAGCGTCGCGCGGCGCCATCGATATCGTTGGCCTGGCCGCGATACTCTTCGAAGACGATGCCGCCGAAGGTGAATCCGGAGCGCACGTCGTTAATCAATATCGCGCCGTCCTGCCAACGCTCGTAGGCTTTCTCCACTTTGGCGTGGCCCGTCAGCGCCGCGAAAAACTCCGGTGAGCATAAGCAATGCACCCCTGTCATGAACTCACCGCGAAGGTTGTCCTCAATGTGAGCCAACACTTTGATGCAGCGATCCTTAACCGCCGTACCGGCATTGCCCAGATTAAAAGGGATGGTGGTCGGAGCGATATCGAACTCGTCGTACAGGTCGTACAGCACCGATCCGTCGGCGTCCAGAATGACGCCTTTTAAGGCGCCCATCCGCAGGTGCTCCAGCGTGATGGCGTGCTTGTTGCGCATGGTTTGCAGGTTGCGCGCCATGATGCCAGCGATGGTCTCCATATCGGTTTCAGATCCGAAGGCGCGCACGCCTTGCACCTCATCCGGCAACACGACGTCGTCATGGGGAATGTGCGGTATCACGAAAGAACGCAGCGAGCGCTTGCCGCGACGTCCCACGGTGCCGGGCGAACCCGGCGGCAGGGTCGGCAACAGGTTCAGCACGCCGTTCATTTCTTCCACGATGATCTGACGCGTGCGAACCGGCTGCATCGGCATGAGCTTCATCGATTCCAGGCGCCCATATCGGTTGGGCAGAATATTAATGGCCGCCGTCAACGCGGCCATGGAAAAGGCGGGGGTATCAAAGGGATTCAGCATGAACTCTTTCTCAGGAGGGACGTCAGGCGCTCGCGCGCACCAGCACGCCGCGCGCTTTCAGTTGCGCCATCGCAGCGGCTTTTTGTTCGGGGGTAATGTCGGAAGGCCAGATCAGCGCATCACTTGCGACCACCGCGTGACGGGCGATAAAAAGCGCGTCATGTCGCTCCGCGCTGGTGGCGTCGATGCTTACGGCCAGAACGCCGACGGCCGTATCGCCGCCCTCGGCCGCTGGCGTCAGCGCTTTCAGTCGTCCCTCCGCATCCAGAGAAACAACCGCTCCCAGCGCCAGCTTTTGTCCGACCGCTACGCTGGCCACATCGCGGGAATAGAGATTAGGGGCTTCGAACTTGAGCAGATCCCCTAGATTGTTGGTTTCGTGAATGGCGGGCATTGACTACGCCTCTCCCGCCAAACGCTTGACCGCGGCGACAACCGGGCTGTGCTCAGGACGCAGCTGCGTCCCGGTTTCCGCTGTAATGCGCGAGGCGATTTCAGGCTGCTCCGCCCGCGCGCTCAGCAAGACCTGCCGGACCTGCGTCTCACTGCTGCCCGCGGCGAGAAACTCGGCGGTGCGTTGGGGAACGCCAGCAATCAAACAAAGCTCGGCAATGGCCTGCGCCTGGGCGTAAGGCGGCGCCTGCACCGGCGGCGAAGCCGGCTCGATAGACGCTTCCACGACAGGATCGTCAACGTGAGTGGGTAAGGTTTCTGGGGGGACTTCAGACACAATAAGCTCCTTGGACGAGCGGGGGTAAGCGTGCGCGTTGCGACGTTCACGAGGCGTGAGTGCGCCTTGACGTCGTAGCGCATCGGTGAATTCAGAGAGGGTTTGATCAAAGCTTGAGACGGCGTCCGCCAGTCCCAACGACACGGCTTCTTCGCCAAAGAACAGGCGCGCTTTCGTATTGCGCACGTTGTCCTCGCTCAGGTTGCGCATCTGGGCGACCTGGCTGACGAAAATCCGGTACAGACGATCCACTTCCGCCTGAAGAGAACTGGCGGCTTCCGGCGATAGCGGGGCATGGGGAGACAGATCGTTTTTATGCTCGCCGGCGTACAGCGCCGTGTACGCTAATCCGTCGCGGGCGTCTTTCGCTGACTGGTCTACGTGCAGCGCGATCACGCCCACCGAGCCCACGCCTGCGGTCTGCGACAAGCTGAGCCGACCCGCGCTTGCGGCGATGGCGTAGGCGGCGGAGAAGGCGGAGTCATTGGCGTGCGCCCAGACCGGCTTGCGGGCGTTCGCCGCGCGGATGCGTTCAGCCAGCTCAAAGACCCCGCCGGCCTCACCGCCCGGCGAATCAATGTCGAGTAAAACACCCGCCACCTGTGGGTCGGCCACGGCGGCATCCAGGCTTTGCGCGATCTGGCCATAGGAAGACAGACCGGACGCGGCTTCAAGGCCCAGCGTGCGCCGCACCAGCGAACCATGCACGGGGATAACCGCAATGCCGGGCGCGCTGTCTTTGCGCGCTCGCGGCGCCGGCGGCGTGAGACTCACGCCCGGGTTGGCCAGTCCTATCCGACCACCCACCACCGCCAGGATCACATCCAGTTTGCAGCGGGCGATCAGTAGCGGCGTCCCGATCAAGCGGGACGCTAAATGAATCATGGGCATATGTGGTTTAGTCTTCTGAGGAATCGGAAGGGGCGGCGTCGGTCGCTGCAGCGGATGGTCTGGGATCGGAGTCGAACGTCAGACCGAGTTCGTCTGCGCGCGCGTTATCAGCGGCAATTTCTCTGTCGATGGTTTCCGCGTCATAACCAAACGCGGAGATGGCTTCAGAGCGGGACAGTAACCCGGCGCGAATGGCCACAATCAGCGCATCGAATTCTTTCTTGGGATCGACCCACTGCCATCCCTGGGGCACCCATTTGACGGCGAGATAGTCACGCCGACGGTTGGCGAAATCGGGCGCACGCAAAGCGCCTTCCAGCACCGCTTGAGTCATCCATGCGCGCCAGATGGGACGGCAGAGCTGATGGACAATGACGCCGTGTTGAATCGCTTCGCAGCGACGTCGAAACTCCAGCAGGCCGGCGCGGATCGAGGAGTAATTTACCTGGGTCAAATCGCCAGTGAGCATCTCGTAGGTGATGCCCATCGCTGCGGCGACGGCGCGAAACTGTTGACGCATGAAGTCCGCATAGCTGGCGCCGACGTCCGCCGGTTGCGAGAACTTGATGTCCTCGCCAGGCTCGAGAATCTGCAACGCCCCGGGCTCCAGTCCCGCCAGCGCGGCTCCCTGTCCGTCCGGCGCGCCTTCGCCCATCAGGTTGTCCTCCGGGCCGATGCGCGTGATGAAACCGGCGAACATCGCCGCGGTTTTCTTGCGCACCAGTTCGGCGTCGTCGTATTGATCCAGCTCGTTGAGCTTGACCAGGGCGCGGGCCAGCCAGGGTTCGCCGCGGATCTGACCCGGTCGCAGCGGCCGGAACACATGTAGGATTTCGGTGGCGGGAACCCGCACTGTTTCCAAGTCCGTCGCGCCGGACGCTGGGGCGAGCAGACCGTCTCCTGGATGCGTGCGATACAGATGGTAGGCGACACGCCGCCCCAGGCGATCGAACTCAATGCCGGCGCGTACGGTATGGCCGTTGGGGAGGTCCTGATTCAGCGTCGGGTCCAGATGCTCCGGCTCCAGCACCTGCAGTTGCAGACCAACCGGCAGATCGTCTTCTGGACGGCGGTAACGTAGCCGCACCAAGCACTCGCCGCCCTCCAGCATGGCGCGACACACCAACGCCTGCAGGCCATAGAAATCCGTCAGTCCGGCGGCGTCGGCGTCTTCGCACCAGTCGCGCCACAGCTCATGAATGGCTTCCCGCAAACGAGGATCTTTGACCAGGGACTGGGGTTTGACGCCGACGCCGATGGCATTGGCGACGTAGGCTTCGACGCCCGCCGCGGCCCAGACATTGCGGCGGGCCAGATCCCGGCTTTTGGCGCGCAGCTCATTCTGGGTGAACGCCAACGCCGCCACCGCACCGGGATTGCCCACTTGCCAGGCGAGCGCCCGACGGCCGCCGCCGACCCCGTCATAGGTTGGCGCGGTCTGCCCGAACAGCCCTTTGCGCAGACGCGCGAACCAGGCCATCAGGCGCCTTTGCCCGTCGTCATATAAATCCGTCTTACCCGCGGCGTATGTGCGTGTCGGGAAATCTCCGCCTCCACAGTGCGTATCGCCGCCTGCAGCTCGGCCACCGAACGGTACTCCACCGTTTTGTCGCCGAAGCTCACCCGGCGCTCGCCGGTGGCCAACGCCCGCTTCAAAACATCAAGTTGCTCTTGGGTATACATGGGTCTCTTATCGTGTCAGCCACGCGCTCTGAATGCGGCGTCGACTTGGGGATCGGGATTTAGAAACGACAAGGCCGCCTTCGAGGGCGGCCTTGTCGTCATAACGCGCCATAGGAGGTTCTGGCGTATCTGGCGGACGCAGTGTTTTTTCGAGCTCGCGCCAATGGCGTTCTTCAAAGCGATCCAACCCCGCCGCACAGGCCGCTGCGCGGGCGTATACATAGCAGTCCAACGCTTCATTGCGCTCACGCATCTTGCGCCATTCGCGCACCGGAAAACCGTTGCGGTCCCGGCGCGTCACCAGCTGCTCCGCACAGAGCTGCTGCAGGAATTCGGCGTCGACCCGGGGTAAGTGAATGTAGCCGGCCGGATAGACGGGAGTGACCCCATCCTCCGCCATGTCCGCGTGTTTGCGCAGGTTGTTGTATAACTCCAGTTTGGCGATGCTCACCGCCACCGAGAACAGTTTGACGCCCCGACGCAATTTGCGACCGCCCTGGGTGACATCCACCGCCGTGGGCGATCCGACCAACGCCGCGCCACGCGCTCGTCCTTTGACGGCCATGAGACGTGGATCGCGACGGGCGCGCACGAACGCATAGGCTTCCTGTGTGGCGAAGCCGGTATCCAATGCAAATCGAGTCAGGGGGATTTGCGCGCCATCCTCATGGCTCCAGGTTTCATCAAGTAACGCCGCCAAACGTCCCCAGACGTCCTCGCGCGCGGTATCGCCCATCAGCACGCGATGCTCAACCAGCCACGCTGTCTTGCCGCGACCAAAGGCCCATATCGACGCTTCGATGCGATCCTGTTGTACGTCCGCGCCTCCCACCAGCAGGAGGCCGCCGGCGGGTACGCAGCCGATTGGATAATCCTCACGCCGCTCGGCCAGCTGTTGCCAATCTGGCGTTTCGCCTTCCTCCACCCAGGTCTCGCCAAGCTCCGTATTTTTAAAGGTCTTGATCGCGGCGTTGGAGCCTGACTCTTTGTTGACGGCGCTCTCCCAGGCGTAGGCGATATCCGCCCAGGTGCGCCAGCCTATCGGGCTGTACAGGGAAGATAAGTGAAAGCCTGCAGTCTTGGTTCCGCGCCCGGGCGCCATCGCTCGCCACTCGCCACGCTCCAGCATCCAGGTTTTGTGGTGCTCGGCGATGGGGACGGCGCACGCTTCGCACACGTAGGCGGCAGTGTCGGGACGGCCACGCTCCCATCGCAACTGCTCAAAGCGCAGCCACTGCGGGTGGCTGCAATGTGGACAAGGCACGACATATCGCCTTTGGTCGGACGCCTCGTATTCGCGCTCAATCGCGCTGGCTCCGGCGATGGTCGGTGTGGACACAATGAAGATCTTGCGGCGGGAGAAGGTGCGCGTGCGCGCTTCCGCCAGAGTGATGGCGTCGCCTTCGCCCTCCACATCCACCGGGTAGGCGTCCACCTCGTCCAGGAACAAATAACGCACTGGCATGGAGCGCAGCCCCACCGCGGAGTTGGCGCCGGTCATGACCAATACGCCGCCGCGATACTCCTTCGACAAGATGGTGTTGCCTGAGTCTCTTGATCTCGCGGGGGCGACCAATTCAGTCAGCGCCGGCGTCTCCTCCAGCAAGGGATCTATCCGCTGCTTGGAGCTCCGCTTCGCCATATCCACGGTGGGCCAGACCGCCATCATGGGACCGGGGGAATGATGAATAACGTAACCGATCCAGTTAGTGCCCGCCTCAGTGCCGCCGACCTGCGCGCCTTTCATAAACACGACACGTTCAACTGGCGAGGTCGGGGAGAGACAATCCATGATCTCTCGCAGGTAGGGCGTGCGCTGGGTGCGCCAGCGCCCGGGTTCCGCGGAGGCTTTGCTGGACAGGACCCGGTGGTGATCGGCCCACTCCGACAGGGAGAGCAATCGCTCTGGGGTCAGTCCCTCACGCCACGCCCGTTCGATATCCGCCGCCCCGTCATAATCCGGGCCCGAAATCATCCATCCACTCGGGGACGCAGCTCGCCAAGTTCTTGCAAATGCTCGCGCACCGCCGATTCCAGCGCCACATGGAACGTATGTGGATCAACGCCAAGATGGGCCGCCATATGGGGGGACACTCGCGAGGGCCAGTTCAGCCAGGCGTCGCGTTCGGTGCGCGCCAACTGAAACACATGGGCGATCGCCTGCGAGCGATCCACCAATTCACCTTTTAGTCGCGCCAGGCGAACCTTGTTCGTCTGCGCCTTGACCACCTCATTGACGGTGCGCGCCTGCAGAAGAGAGGCATTCCCGTTACTAGAGATTTCTTCGGGCGTTCGCGCTTTGACGACGCCCCGGCGCGATCCAACCTTGGGCGATTCGGTATTGCGCTCCCACTCCCGATCCGCCTGTTCCTGATCCAGCGTTCCGTCTTGCTCGGGAGTAATGCGCCCCGTCTGAATCGCCTTACGAACGGCGGTATCGGAGACGCCTCGATGACGCGCATAGGCGCGAATGGAAATTCCCATGAGCTGTATCAATCACATCGAAAAAATAACGCTGAATCCACTTGGCTTCCTTCTCGAATGAAGCGTTCATGTCGGCGTCTTAACCCACTCGCCAAGGAGCTTTTTATGAGTCACACATTGACGCCCACACAACACGCTGTTTTGTCCCACGCTATCGATCACCGCGAGGGTCGCGTCGACTGGTTTCCAGGCCACATCAAAGGCGGCGCGCGTAAGAAAGTGCTGACCAGCCTGATGAGGCTAGAATTGATTCACGCTGAGGGAGATACATGGCGAATCAATGACGCCGCCTACGAGGCGCTGGGACGCGCCAAGCCAAGTCCTGTAGAGCCCGCGCCTAACTCCCTCGACATGGAGCGGGACGAAGCCCAAGCAGAGCCACAGCGCCAGCCACCCCGCCTCCGCGCTAACAGTAAGCAGGCCCTTGTTATCCAGATGCTAGAGCGCCCGGAAGGGGCCACCATCGACCAGCTCAGTCACGCCACTGGTTGGCAAAAGCATACGGTGCGCGGAACCCTCTCAGGGGCGCTGAAAAAGAAGCTGGGACTCAACGTGATCTCAGAGAAATCCGCAGATGGCGAGCGCATTTATCACATCGCCAAAACAGATCACCCATAACGCTCTAAATCACTTGCTAAGCCGGCGCTATGAAGCGTTCATAGCGCCACACGAACCACCCAAAAGGAGCGAAAAAATGGGAACCTGGAGCCAACCCAACACCGAAGAAAAAGCCGCCAAACTGGAACGCCTGATGGCCAAGCCGCTGCTGAAGAAAGACGCCAGCGACATGCTTTACCACCTGACCGGCGACGATGACCTTTTTGATTTTTTTGAAGAGTTTGAGGAGGACGCGGATGTCCGCCTCCTGGTGCGCTTTCACCTTGAGCGGGCGCTGGACAACCTGCACCTCTCCTACGTGACCTGGGACGAGGCGGCCATCGCCATCTGCAAACGCATCATCGACGCCTGATCCAAGCATTTACCCGGCGGCCCAACACAGCCGCCTTACCCCAAAAAGGAGAAGCCCAAATGGAAACCATCCACCAACCACACACCGAAGAAAAAGCCCTTGCTCTGACGCGTCTGATGTCGGAGCCGCTCCCCAAGCGCGAGGCGATCACCAAGCTGCAGGGGTTGCTGATCGATGAACGCCTTGCGCGCTACCTGAGCAAACTTGAGGAAGACGAAGACGCCCGGTTACTGATCCGGTTTCATCTCCTCGGCCTGCTATCGGACGCTAGCCGCCTTATCGCCCCCTGGGAGGACATCGCCTTAAAGCTGTGTTGGCGGCTGATTGATCGCCCCTCCTGAACGCTTACAGCCGGCCTCTGTCGCCGGCTTTTTTCGTTCGCCGCCCCTGACGCAAAAAACCGCGGCTATCCCTCCAGATTCAACTTGGCTTTCCGCTCATATGAAGCGTTACTAGGGGCGTCAAGATTAACGACGCAACACAAGGAGAAAGACTGTGAAAACCATGACCCTCACCATCACCCGAACCCCTCGCACTCTCATCGTTGACGGCGCCAGCATTGAGGTGGAGGAGCTGGGCGTCCGTTTGCCCTTCGCCAGGAAGCCGGTCGATCTGAACGAGGTCGGCGGTTACGGACAACACAGGATCTACGTTACCGAAACCCGGGAAATGACGACGATTGAGTTTGACGTGTTCACCAACCACCTCAGCGCACGTCGGGATTGGCTGCGCGGCAAAGGGGGAAGCGTTCACGGCGGTGAGCTTTGCATCGAAGTCACCGCCCCGGGCCGCCCCTACCTCTACATCAACCCCGATCATGGAGATTACCCTCGCTACGTCGCCAGACTTGGGTAGCGATTTACTCAAACGGAAGCCGAGGATTAACTTGGCTTCCCGCTCATATGAAGCGTTACTAGGGACGCAACAAACTGACCCAAAGGAAATCAAAGATGGAACGATCAACACCCATGCCCACCACCCAAAACGTCGCCTGGGGCTTCTTCGGAACGATGAATGAGGAGGCCAATGTCGCTTGGCCTCTAGCCATGACAGCCATTTCGAAGGCGACGGGGCAACCGCTTGAATCCATCCGAAACTTTTTGGATAGCCGCTACGGAAGACGCTTTGCGGATGAGCTTCGAGGCAATCAGCTAACGGGGCTTACTCTTGAGGCCGGCATTGACGCAACCACCCAAAGCTGGATGAAACGCACCATAGGACGAGTCACCAGCGTACAGCGCGGCATCCCTTACGGGTTGCCTGAGCTGGTTGGGTATGTCATTCATTGCGAGGTGGTTGAGGCCTGATCATCAAAGGCCGTCCCATCACTCTTGCGGACGGCTTTTTCACCCGTCCAATCCTGCCAGCGGCGCACGATTACATCCACGTACTTGGGATCAAGTTCGATCAGACGCGCGACGCGTCCGGACTTTTCCGCTGCGATCAATGTGGAGCCTGAACCGCCAAATGGGTCAAGCACCATATCTCCCGGTCGGCTGGAATTGCGGATGGCGCGCTCCACCAGTTCCACCGGCTTCATGGTGGGATGCAGGTCGTTTTTCGCCGGCTTTTTAATTTGCCATACGTCGCCTTGATCGCGATCGCCGCACCAGTGTCGGCGTGCGCCTTCCGGCCAGCCGTACAGAATCGGCTCGTATTGGCGCTGGTAGTCTGAACGTCCCAGCGTGAAGGTGTTCTTGGCCCAGATGATGAACGTCGACCATTTGCCTCCCGCTTCCCGAAACGCCGCCTGCAGGGTGTCCAGCTCGCTGGATGACATAGCGATGTAGATTGCGCCCCGACAATGTGCAAGGGTTGAGCTCAACGCCGCCAACAAGAAATCGTAAAAGCCGTCGCCGAGATTGTCGTTTAAGATCGCGCGATTCTTACCGCGCAGCTTGTCTTTGGCGCTGTTCGCGTAATTCACGTTATAGGGAGGATCGGTAAACACCATATCCGCCTGCTTCCCATCGCTGAATAATTCGGTGTACGCATCCGGTGAGGTGGCGTCGCCACAGAGGACGCGATGTTCGCCACACAACCAGACGTCGCCGGATTGGGAGACTACGGCCGCTTCCTCTTCGGGAACCGAGTCGTCGTCAGTTTGACCCACTACCTCGGTTTCCTCCGCCTCCAGCAACGCCGCCAGATCGTCCGCGTCGAATCCGGTCAGATCCAGGTCGAAGCCCGTTTCGGAAATTTCCGCCAGCTCCAGTGCAAGGAGCTCATCATCCCATTCGGCCCAATTGACCGAACGGTTTGCGAGTAGGCGGAATGCTTTGATCTGGGTGTCGGTCAGTTCATCGGCGAGCACCACTGGCACACTCGTGAGATTCAGCTTCCGGGCGGCTTTGAGGCGAAGGTGGCCGTCTACGACCTCACCGTTGCTTTGCGCCACAATCGGAATTCGGAAACCGAACTCGACGATCGCGGCCGCCATCCGATCAACGACATGATCGTTTCTGCGCGGGTTACGCGCGTAGTCGATCAGCCGGTCAATGGGCCAGTGCTCTAGTTTTAAATGGGAAGATGGGTCCATGTCTTGCCTTTGATTGCGTCAAACGCGGTGGCCTTGGCTATGCCGTAGGCATGGGCGATGTCAGTGATGGAGCCCCCTTGTCTGTAATGGGCGCGAAGTTCCAGAACGATTGAGTCTGTCAGGATGGCCTGGTGATGCTTTTCACCTCTCAACAAGGTCCAGCGACCGTGTCGGGCGCGATCAGCTGCGTTCTCGACTGGTGTTGCCCAGCGCAGATTTTCCAGATGGTTGTTTAACGGATTGCCGTCGTAATGTGCGACCTCATGCGCCGGTGTGGGCGGAGGTCCAAGAAAGGCGAGCGCCACCAGGCGATGTACGCCGACCCAAGAGGGACGCCCTGCTTGACTTAACGTGACCTGCAAGTATCCGAACCGAGTCAGTTTGGGCTTGAGCCGCATTCCGGCCGGATAGTGCCGGAAAGGTGTTTTACGGCGGATCTCACCTTGATTGGAGACTTCGTAGTTTGGATGCCCGGGAATGGACAGCCAGATGCATGTTGTCTGTTCGCCATGTTTTGCCGAGTCCTCATTACCAGCGACAGACGCTTTTTCCTCACGGCGCCCGACTTGGAGTGTGGTCAGAATGGGGTCCTCAAATAAAAAACCGCCGACGGAAAACCGTGGACGGGTTCGTGAAAATTCAGGGGTGCGAACCTGTGATTACAGGCGTCAACTTCATGGGCTTGCAGGGCCTGATTTGCGGTCAGGTTTGCAGGCAACATCCAGAAAAAAAGAAACCCGCCGGTGAATCGCTTCACGGGCGGGTAAAGGGAAGTACGTTGGAATCGGACCTGCGAACCGCAAACCCTGCAAACCTCGTTTTTAGCGCTGACGCTAAACAAACGCGGCGCTCACGCCCCCCGCTTCAATTCATGGCCAGGAAGGACCCATCGGGAGCCCAAAAGGCGCCCAGATAGGCCAAATAATCGCCTGGCGGCTGCCATAGCGGGGAGGTGCGCCCACTGTTACGAGGAGCGGCGCTTATGGTAGCAAAACCACACGCTCGCGCTACCTCTAATTTCACGCCAACCCTGCAGCAGCCTTACGCTTTCCGCGGGAGCCGTTTAAAACTATCTCAAACTAATTCTTTCCTCGGAATCGTAAAAACGGTCGGTCGTCCTAGAGTGCGGCTTGTGTCCAGGACGACGCGACGCGCTGTTCGTTCTTCTCCAACAATAGCGCCAATACTAGCAAAAAACCGGGCAAACGTTACACCCCTGATTTTGCGCCAATCCCGCGCCAGCACTACGTTTCCTGCAGGAACCGTTTATAACTATTTATAACTAATCCTTTCCTCGGGATCGTTAAGTCGGACAGCCACCGCGGACAAGACCGCCTTCCAGCGACGCCATCCCGTGGTGCGGTCCATACCGAAGTGCGCGCAGACTTCTTTCCAGGGACAGCCATCCGCCCGCATCCACACCAGGTGACGTTGATCTTCGCTCAGCCATTTCACCCAACGAAAGGTCTCAAGCATGCGATCAATCGCCGCCGGATCGGGCGGCAATCGCTTCACCACAGGCTCCGCTCCCATGTTCTCCCAGGGCTTGCGTAGAATGGCTGGCCAGCTGTTAGCGTATCCCTGCACCCGGACAGGGGGCAGCCGTTGCGCGGTGATAGCCGCGTCGGTGAAACGGTCAGCCACGCGCTCCAATGTCCAGTCAGTCATGCTTCGGTTCCCCTGCGCCGTAGAGGCGCTCTCCAATCCGACACAACAGCTCGCTCTCCATCCAGTTCAACCGGTCATCGTCGGGCGAGATCACCAGGATGCGTTGACTGCGCCACCCCTCGCGTTTGATCTTCTCAGGGTCGGGACCGGAGTCAGGCTGGAGGCGGGCCAGAGGACCGCGGTAATAAGTTTTGGGTATTTTCATGATCGCTCTCCTTTCACTTCGCCCAACTCGGGCGGTAGCCCGGCGGTAGTAATATCGGCTCCTCGGCGTCCAATGCGCGACGCAGCAACGCCTCTCGTCGGGCGTGAAAGACCGCGTGGATCTGTTCCGACGCCTCCGTCCACGCCTGGCGGTTGATCGCCTGACGTTTGGCGCGGGATAACGCGACCGTACGCTTTGACGGCAAGGCGCTCTCCCTCAGTTGTCGCAGGCGCTTCTCACATTCGATAAAGTAACGGCGCGCCCATCGTCCCCGCGACGTGCGCTCCACCATTGCGACCTCTTTGGCCGTATCCAATGTCAAAAAGTACTCAGTCTTCGTCGAACTCCTTGTGCTTCCCTGGTGGGGAACTTGCTCCACCGTTTGGTGGATCAAGTAGTCCACATTCTCCTCAAATCCATATTTACGGATGCGCCGTTTGATCCAGGTGCTGTAATCCTGGGCGGATTCCAGGAATTGATGCAGCAACCGCGCGTCGACCAATTGGGCCGAGGCCCCGCCAAGTCGGCCAGCCACGATGGGAATCAGTGTCGTCTCACTCATAGCCCGCCTCCTTCGTGCTCCATCGCCCAGGACAGCAACGCCAGGGCATCCGACTCGTTATCATCCGCGGGGTTGAATCCCCGTTTCCGTACAGCCGCTATCACATCCTCCTTGCTGGCATTGCCTTTGCCGCTGACGTGACGCTTGATGGTTCCCACAGGCACGCCTTGGTAGGGGATCTCATGGTGTTCACACCAGGCGGTCAGCGTCGCCAGAAAGCCGCCATAGGCATGCGCGGAATCCGTGGAGACATGCCGGCGCACTTCCTCGAAATACAGCGCGTCAATGCCATTCGTGTGCGACTTCAACTCGGTCAACCAACGTCTGAAACGCAGGTAGCGCATGCCGCCGCCTTCAAAGCGCCGGGGCTTGAAAGATTCAGAGCCGCTGGTGATTCCGGATGGCTGAGACAACGCCCAGCCAGTCTGCGTCCCGAGGTCCAGGGCCAGGGTCGTTTCCATCATGCGTCCTCCCTGTTCAGCGCCACACCGCGCCAGGCCCGCACGGTGCCGGATCTGAGCTGCGTCGCCACCAATCCCTGAAAGCGCAGGAAGATTCCCAGGCGTTTGGGCGTCGCTGGATAGCGTTCATGCTTCAAGGCCCAAGCGGTCCAACTCTCCCACAATGCGCGACAGGTGGCGGAGCCGTCTTCCTCGAGCCGGCAACGATCCTTGAACCAGTCCCTCATGGCATAGGCGGTGTCGCGGTCGCCAGGATAGGCGAACAAGGTATCCAATGTGTTCATCGTAGTGTCTCCAATGAGTATCGGTGACAGTTTCAGAGGACACCGGAGGGTTTAAGGATTATTCCTATAAGGCGCGCACGCGTAGGGGTTAATCAGTGAACCCTCCGGGAACTCCGGAACCTGTCACCATAAATGGTTTTCTATCGCGCTCAGTCGTCCAGGTAGGGACGTCCAAAGCCGTGGTTTGACGGCCTTAGCCCAATGCCGGCGAAGGCGTTTGAGTTATTGGACAGCCGGCATTTCTCGAACTGGCGCGTCGTCATCATTTCCGAGAAGCGTTTGACGGAGCCCACGTATTCGCCCGCGCGCTCGGCCCACTCACGCCAGTCGGCGAACAATTGCGAAACACCCTCGCGATGCGCCTTGGAAAGCAGGCAGCGCTCCTCGATCCATTGCCCCAGGGCGTCTTCCGCCTCAAAATACTCCTCCGTCGCCGCCCGCACGCACTCTGGAGGTTTGAGGCCGATGCGCAGCCACTCCAGACATCCCTCCACCGCCCAGGCGAGAATGCCGTCGCGCTCGGCGAGCAGTTTGTCGGTCAGGCCGCCATCGCGCTTTTCCGGAGGCACGGTCACGGTGAACGGAATCAGATGCAGCCGGCGCTTCATCGCTTCGTCGACATTACGGATAGCCGGCTTGTGATTGCCCGCGATCAGCAATTTGAACTGGGGGACATACTCAAAGAAATCCTGGCGCATGAAGCGCGCGGAAATCTTGTCGCCACCGGTGATGGCTTTGACCTTGGACTCGTTCCAGCGACGGCCTTGCTCGGTCTCGATAGCCGACACGAAGCGGGAGCCGCGTAGACCAGCCAAGTCCGTTGGGTGCCGATCGCCACGCGCCTCCATGAACGTGTCCATAGGCGCGTTGGCGGCGTAGTCGCCCAGAATGGCGACCACCACGTTCACGAACACGCTTTTGCCGTTGGCCCCTGTGCCGTAGAGGAAAAACAACGCATGCGCGCTGGTGGCGCCACTCAGGCAATAGCCGACCACTCTTTGCAAATACGCTTGCAGATCGGCGTCCTGTCCCGTCACGTCCGCCAGAAAGCTCCGCCAAATTGGACATTCGCCTTTAGGCGTTGCGGTGGTCGACTTGGTCATGCGGTCCTCACGCCTATGGGGACGCATCTGCCCCGTGCGCAGTTCAACCACGCCGCCCGGCGTATTCAATCCCCAGATGTCCGCATCCCATTCATCGGTAGTGGCCGCGTGCCGGCGGTCCGCCCGCGCCAACCGCTCCACGCCGCCAACCGTGCCAGAGCTGGCGAGTTTGGCGGCGATCCTGGGATTGTCGGCGCGCACGGCGGCATGACGACATACACCGCGGATCAGGTCGGTCGCCGCCAGCGTGTCCTCGGTGCGCCAGCGGAAGCCATCCCAGACCAGCCAACGGCCCCATGTCGCCACGTATCGCCAGTCCTGGTGGTAACGGCGCGTAAAGGCCAACGCCAGCGCATCCTCCGTGCCCCAGACGGATTCGTCGCCGCTGATTACCGGCTCGGCATCTTCGGTGACGGCGTGCATCTGCAGACGTGGGCCATGAGCCAGGAAAGCGCCGACGTCGAAACCTTCGGACACGGCGTCCGCCGCATCCCAGCCCTCGGCGGCGTCTTCGGGCGGGTACAGGACGTGGCAGGACTTGGCCCCCGCGCAGAGGATGGCCTGCGCCGCGTGCGTGGCGTACTCCCAGCCTGGTTTATCACGGTCAGGCCAGATCACAACCTGCTTGCCCGACAGCGGATTCCAATCGGTTTTGTCCACTGGCGCTTTGGCTCCATTCATCGCCGTGGTGGCGCAGATACCCACATCGATCAGCGCCTGGGCGCATTTCTCGCCTTCCACCAACACCACCTGTTCCGACTGCGCGATGCCGGGTTGGTTGTACAGGGGACGTGGTTCGGGCGGCGTCATCTTGCGACGCTTGGCGTCCCAGGGCCGGAATTCCTTCCTGCGCCCGGGAGGATCGTAGCGATACACCACACCTAGAAGTTTTCCAGCCGCGTCCAGATAATCCCACTTGGCCGTCGCCGGACCGAGATCATCCATCGGCGGCGACTTGCTTCGCTTGCGTGTGGGCTGGGTGCGAGAACGACCCAACAACTCGACGGCCAGATCAAGAACCCTGGAAAAGTCCGCGCATGCGTCAACGTGGTAATACCCGGCAATCATGGCGTAGATATCGCCGCCGACGCCTTCCGCCCGATCAGTCCAAAGACCGGCTTTTTCGCCTTCCAGGACCACTTCCAAACTTTCGCCAGGACTGCCCAACACGTCACCAATCAAGAACAGATTGCGGCGACGTTTACCCGCTGGATACAGCGTCGTCAGCACCGACTCCAGATTGGCGATCAGCTCAGCGCGAATCGCCTCCCGCTCGGCATGGAGATCGCGGCTTTCCAAGGGGCGTGCTACAGGGTCATTAAAGTCGATCATCCAGTCGCCTCCCCACTGGTCCAGCACCGGTTACGCCATGCGCACATCCGACACTCCCAGTGCTCTTCGTCCAAGAACGAGCGCGGCAGCAACTCTCCTGCATCGGTCGCCAGGATGATCTTCACCGCGCGATCGGACATGCGCTGCGCGAGTTCGCCGTTATAAGGGACAAGCTCGGCGTAGATTTCCATCGTGTCGGCGTTCAACGCAGTAAACAGCGCAGGCGCTTCATGCAGCCCCAGATAGGCTTGGTAGATCGCCACCTGAGCCGCATAGATCGGCTTTGATTTGGCCAGACGATGCTTTTCCAGATCACGCCATGACTTGGCGCCAAGGCATTTGTGCTCCCACAACGCGGGGTAAACGAATCCCTCCGGCCCACTTACAATAACGCCATCGACATGCCCCTGAAGGCGCTCGTCCACAGCGGAAAACCCAAACTGTTCGCCTACCTCATTGCGGGTGAGAACCGTGAAGCCGGCTTTTTCCAGCCAGTTCAGCATGCAGTCCTCCATGACATGACCACGCTCAAAGATCCGCAGAATACGGCCCTGCGTTTCGCGTCCCGGATCGACCGGAGCCTGAGCGTATTCAAACTGCAGCGCCCGTTCGCAGGCGACGCCCAACCGCGACGCTCCCAGGTAGGTCCTTGGCGATTGCTCATCCCTTACTTTGCGTAGCCCGATATCGACCAACGCCGAAATCCGTCCGGAGAAGCTTTCGGTTGAGTTGAAATCCATCATGCTGATTTCTCCCAAGGCAGTTCTCCCTCCAAATCGGAAAACAGATGCGCCTTTGGCTCTGACCTCTCGCCAGGCGAACGAACCGGAGCACAGCGGGTGGACTCGTGGTATTGAGTCATCGCCGCCACATATCCACCCACAATCGCCTCGACAACCGTCATCGCCTCCGCCTCGGAGTAAACGCCTAGCGGCTTGTCAAAACCGATGGCGGTCGCCGCATCGCCGAAGGGCTTCAGACACTCGCGCAAAGCGGCTTTCTCAATGTCGGTGGTATTTAGCATGACTTCCTCCTTTGTTCCTTTCAGCCAGCCCGCATACAGCGCGTGAAAGGCTTTCTGACATCGCGCCGAGCAGAACCGCCAGTCGGTGGGATAACGCTTGGGCTCGCCTGGCCGATGTTGTGTGTTCAAGTGACCAAACCCTTTGGCCTGGCGAGCGCAGACTCGGCATTTCATGAGATGAGTTCCCCTTAGCCGCCCCTTGGGCGGCGTTTGCGTGACTCATATGCTTTTCCATGGGTCAGGCCGCCTCTCCAAGTTCATTCGGCAGCAGCCCCAACTGCAGCGCGCCGCCGGCGAAGGCCGCCTCGCAGCGTCCGCGGAAATCGCAGTAGCTGGCGGAGCTGCGCGCTATCGCCGTCACGGCGTGGATCTGGGTCTCCAGACGGGCCAGCCCATGCTCCGACAGCCATTGGTGGTGTTTCTGCGACAGCCCCTTGCGCAGGCGGATCTCCTCCACCAACTCCACAGGTAGCGTCGGGCCGTATACCCAGCGCGCGGTGATCTGTCCGATCACGGACGGCGGATTCTGGGCGTGGCCCTGGTAGGTCCAGCCAAAGAGCCGGTACAAGGCGCGGTAGTAGTCCGGATGAAAACGGCGTTCCCAGGCCGCGCAGGATTGCCGCAGCAGCTTGCCGATCAATTCCTGCAAAGCGTTCGGCGCACGGCGGTGCTGATAGCCGGTCGCCTCGTCAATGAGCGCCACCTCGCCGGTAGTGGCGAGCGCGGACAATATCGCCCGGCAGTGAGGAACGAGTGGCCGCCGTTTGGGGTGTAGCTTCTCACTCAAAGCCGCGTCAATTACTCCCAGGGCCATTTCACCTACAATCCCTGCGGGAAAGAAGGTTCCAGTCTGGCCAGTGGGCAAACGCACCTTTGCGTACCCTTTTTTATCGAATAAAGACAATGACTTAGGCGCGAATTCAGCGATAAAAGCGCCAATTTGCGTACCCGGACTTTTTTTCCGAAACCCAAGAACCTGGGCGAGTTGACGTTGGATATAGCCCCGGCTACCGTCCGAGAGCACCACGGCCTCGCACTCCATATCTCCAAAACGCACCACCCCGTAATGGCTGGCGCGAAGCGGCGTAATATCGGTCATAACGTTCTCCTCACTGCGCCCAGGACGGCTTGCCGGCGACCGCCGGTTGCATTGTTGGTGGCGCGGCGGGCGCGCCGTTTCCTCCGGCCGGCGGAGTCTTATTCGGAACCGCCCCCGCCATCCAGGCGGCGTATTCAGGATGATCCGGCTCCAGCGCGTTCTTGATCACATTGCGCTCTCCGCCCTTGGCGTCTTTTTCAACGTCCACCCGGGCGAGAAACTCCAACCCATCGAGCTCCCTGAAGCCATGGATGCGACGTGCGGCGGCCGCCTGGGGCGAGTTATCGTTTGGGTTGACCCGTCTGGCGCTGTTGAGCGCGGCGCGGATAAAACTTCGTCCCATTTGCGCCCAGGTCGGTCCTTTCGGCGAATACAGACCGATGTTGCTCCACAGTTTTCGCTTGGCGTACTCACCGCCAGTGACGATGAACTCCGCCGCCAGATAGACCGCTCCGGTATCGTTTGAATAGGTGGCGTAACCGCCGTCCCAGCCTTGACTGGGGTCGTCATAACCCCCGGGTTGCAGCGACATGCGTACCGGCACAACCGTTCCCCTGGGAATCACATCGAATGCGGACTGTTGTGGATCGGCATCGTTAAAGTCGTTCCATGCCTGGTTCATAGGGCTTGCTCCTTGGCTTCATTGAGTTGATCGACAGCGGGCGGCTGCGTGTATTCCAGTCGCTCCAGAGCCGGTTTCACGGGCCCTGCGACCTTTTCCATAAGTCGTCCCAGATGCGGTTCTTCCACCGCCTCCAGGCGGCCTGAACGATCCTTGGCGGGGTATCCCCAGGGATTGAGGGTGTGACAGACGAACGCGCGATAGCCGGCGCCGTCGTCTGACTTCAGTTCGGCCAAGGTAACGACCTCGTCGACAATGCCTGGCAGTTCCAGTCCCGTTTTTGAGCCGTCGATCTGCAGGGAAAATACGCGGCGGTTGTAATCATCGAGACGTTCATCAAGGATGCCGACGAACCAGACGTTTTTGTCCCGTGTGTGCTGCAGATGGGTGAGCCAGGCGATCATCTCCTGGCCCATCAACCCGTATGCGCCGCGTGCGTCAGGCTTGCCGGTTCTCTCCGAATGGGCCTGCGGCTGCCCCTTGCACCACTGCATACACAGACGGCCCGCCACGGTAATGGAGTCGACAAATAAGGTATCGTACTTGTCTAAAATGGACGGGTCGCCAAAGCGCTCACACACCGCCTGAAAGTGAGCTTGGCTGAACGGCTGATCCTCGCGTAGCGCCGGATTGGGTCCTCCAATGAACACGGCGAAGTCTCGGCACTCCGGCCAGGTGCGTGGGCGAATGGAATCGCCTTTCCATCCCTCAACAGCGAGATCGCCTGCCTCCAGATCGAAAAACAGCGTGCGCTGGGCGTCGAGCGTCCACAGTTGAGACGTCTTGCCGATGCCGCTTTTGCCAATCAACACGCCTTTGACGCCGCGCTTTTCAGCCAACCTTTGATCGGCGGTGATGATGGGTAGGCTCATGAGCGCGCCTCCCGGAGAGACAAACGAATCGACGGCTTGCCGGGTTTCCGAATACGCGCCGGCTCGAAAGAGCGTCGCAAACTCTGCGGCCAGGCGTTGTACTTGTCCTCGCTGACGATGTAGGTGATATCCAGAAAGTCGGCGGGATCACCTCCCGATGCAGCGATGCGTCGCGCCATCTTCGCCAGGGCGTCCTGGCGCCATTCCACGCGCTCGGATACGCTGGCGTGAACATCCACCGCGCCGTCCTCAAAACTCACGGAATCGGCTTCTTTCCACCGACGTAACGCCTTAGCGCGCCGGCCGTACTTAATCTCCATCGCATAATCAAGGTGGGCCACTAATACCTTGGCGGCGGCGAGCATGATTGACGCTTCCGTTCTGAGGCGGCATAGCGTTTCCCCTGAGCACTCCGCCAGTTCCGGGGCGGACATCGCGATCAGTTCCTCCACAGCATATCGGCTCATGCGGCGTCTCCATGGTCACACAAGCGTTTGGAGGTGCTCTTGCGCAGGCTTATCTCCTCAAATTCCTCCACATCCTCGATGCGATACAGCACCCGTCCGTGCAGCTTCAGGTAGACGGGACCGCGGCCATCAATGCGCCAGCGCTCCAGACAGCCCCGGCTGACGCTCCAGCGCCTGGCCAGCTCATTCTGACTAAGGTGTTTGATTTCCACGATTGGCTCCTTTTAGGTTGTTGCGGAATCGTGGAGCTATCATGCAAAACGAGCGGTGGGAAAATCGGGGGTGTCCTGGTGGGGAAACCGGTGGGAATTTTAAAATGAGGTGGGAATCTGGAAATATGGTAGAGGAGTAGCGGTGAAGTTATCGCCAAGACACGCGCGTGGATAAACCAGATGCAAAATCTAATGATGCGACTTGGTGGGAGTCAGGTGGGAAAATTGAATTGAGGGGTGGGAAAAGCAAACCACACTGGATGGGGCCTCAGCCCACATTCAGGTGGTAATAACCATTGCCTTCATTGACGATCAATGTGTTCCATAAAGGGTGCGGAGCCCATTTGCCTTGGATCTTGTTACGCATGATTCGGTGCAGTTCCTCCTCCGTATCCGCCGAGGCGCGCAAAAGGTCTTTATGGGCGCGTCCGCCCTCTCGATGCAGCGCTTCCATCACTGCGGACTGCTTCTTGGTTAAAGCGTAGCTCTCTCCATTCCAGTACACGCGACGATAGTCGGAAGTGAAGCTCAAGCCAATGCCGCCTTCTTCGCTCATCGCCACGGAGGCGCCTCGCAACAAGGCTCGTATGGACAGGTCATCCAGAAAGCAGTGTTCATGGGATCGGCTCATCAAACTGACCAGTGGCTCCAACGCCATGTCCCTTGGCAACCCCATGCGCTCAGGCAGACGGGATGAAGAGCACACCACTATGGCTGGCGCTCGCGAAGCCTCCCGCTCCAACGCGCTCATAAACGTCAGCAGTCTCTCCGTAGAATCCAGGCTCCGCACAAAATACACATGAGTCAGGCATCCATGAAATCGAGCGGAGCCAAGATGCCAAAAGCGATCCGGGATCAACGACGTTATCCGATGGTGAACCCCTATGCCGAACAAGCCCTGCAGCCAAATCAGCAACACAGCGACGTCCACCATGTAACGATTGATGCGTTCGGCGGAGACCTCCACCCAGCCCGCGCTGACGGAAAAGTATCGATGCCGACGAATTTCCGGACACCAGACCAGATCGGCGAAGCCTTGGTGCCCATCAGTGAGATATCCCAGGCATCCAGTGGGTTTCAGAAACAAACCGCTTACCAGTTCTCCCGCCACCGCAGGAAACTCTTCAAACAGCAAGCTGCCAGAAATGCCCGGAGAGGGACTGTTTAACAAACGCAGCAATAATGCCAGGGCGTTCAACGTCAGCAGGGTTTCCGTCATCATCCATGAATATCGTTCAACAGCCCCCACTGTTTGAGGTATTTCTCCCCAATCAGTCGCTCTTTATCCGTCCGGCTACGCAGGTCGCAGCCATTGGGCAGGGTAATGCGCACAGGCAGCGTTTTACTGCGAGCGCTGCCGTTATCCGGATGAAAACGAATCACCAGTTTCGCCTGTGTGGGCACGAACCCACCGGACGTCAGCGGGCTATGTTCGCTGAAATATTCCCGGGCGTATTCATGCAATCCCATGATGCTTTTCGCTGGCGTCTCTATTTGCAGGCGCCCCAAACCCGCCAGATCTTTTAATTTGAGCATCACCAAATGAACGGACGCAATGCCATCGGATGCGTCCCAGGTCAACGTCTGATTCGTCATCAGCGGTTCCAGATCGTATCGCCGCAACGGGGTGCGCTCCGCTTCCACGCCACGCGCCAGGAGGGCTTCGGTGAACGCCCGCGCGATCGCGTCCCTTCGCTCCGCTTTCGCGGCGACCACCTCGACTGCTCCATTGGATTCGCAGTAAATGATCGCGTGCTCGGAGATAGGACGCCTGATTCGGGAAACGATGTCGTTTTCTCCCTCGAATTCGAGGTAGGAGTCCGGCAGCCCTTCCTGATACACCATTATCTGGAAAACTTGAGATTGACCGCCGTCCTCCGCAGCCAACACTCGCCGAAACAGATCCACTTTGACTTTTTCGCCCAGTCCGAACAGCGAACGAACCCTATCCTTAAATACTTCAAGGGACATTTCGTCCGAACGCAGCCTTAGACCGGTCTCAACCTGATAACCGCTCCAATTACGCCCATGACGATATTGATCGGCGTAGCGAATATCCTCAGCGTGACGGAAACTTTCAGACTCATGCAAATAGGTCCAGAGACTGCGATCCTGGGCGGACGGTAAGCTTTTTAGTTTCGTCACATCTCGGACCGCTCCCAACAGCGCAGCTTGTCCCACCTCGTCGGACATCTGCTGGACACGCTCCATATCGACACGCAGCCGAATTCTTTCCTCCGGCGTAAACGTGTCCACCCATTGGGTCAGCGTGTGTAATAAAGTGGACCGGTCTTGTGTCCAGTCCATCCCGTCAACGGGGGCTTTTTTTCGGCTAAAATAATCACGCAAAATCTCGACCGACGCATGTCGGACGAATTGGCGAATGATAGGCATGAACAACAACCTTCACTGGTAATATTAACGATCAAACATAGGACGCCGAGTGGTGGAAGTCAGGAATGCGAGCTTCGCGGCATGCGTCCTCGTGGCGCCAGGTTTCCTCCCTGTTAAGTGCGGAATGGCGCGCTTGGTAGGCCAAAAGGATTATTCCCAGCCTTGAAACCCCTGTCAAGTAGTGCGTACTCGTTCAGTATCATGCTATTATTCTCTGAACGATGGTCAATAAATACAAAAAGGAGCCTAACGTGCCAACTCACCTCGGCGCCAAAGTGCGCGCGCTACGCATCCAACACAAGCTCAGTCTGGAAAAGCTCGCCGAGCTGACCCAGTCCAGTAAAAGCTATCTGTGGAATCTGGAACATCAGGAATCCATCAAACCCTCGGCGGACAAGGTGGAAAAAATCGCCACGGCCCTCCACGTCACGCCAGACTTCCTACTGGACAAATCCGACGCCACTCCCGACCAGGACATCCTTGACGCGGCCTTCTTCCGCAAGTTCCGATCCTTGCCGGAGGCGGACAAAAGGAAGTTCCGTAGAATCATCGATGTCTGGGCGGACGACGCAGCCGGGCAAGCCTAGTCGTCAGCGCGCGTCCTCAGGGCAAAAATCGGCCATCTTGACTTTCCATTGTATTACAATTGGTTAGACTGAAAATAAGTGAAAGATCAGTCAAAACGGCCACCCTGGAAAATCGCGGCCGAAGGCGATGAGGGCAGACGTTATCCCCTGCGAAGAACGCGCTCTCGGCGCCTGAGAGACTTTTTCCAGGACGTCCCGAGCCATCCCAGGGTTTTCAATTGGACGCCTCCGAGACTCTGAAAAAGTCTCTGATGGGCGATTTCCCTGTAAGTGATTCTGAGTGGAAGAGACACATGAAATACGATGGGCTCAAGGCCGGGATATTCATCGACAACGACAATTTGATCTACGGACAGGATCGTGAGGGGCTGGACTACAGCGCCATCATCAAGTTTGTGGAAGATCTCGGGATGATTGTCATTCGAGCCAATACCTACATGGCGGTTGATGAAGACAGGGAACAGAAGGACGCCAAATACCGGCAGGAGCAACGAAAGCACCGCAGTGATATCCGCAATGCCGGATTCAGGGTGTTCGAAAAGCCTTTGAAAAAGTACCAACAAGAAGACGGGACCGTCTACGCAAAAGGCAATGTGGATCTGGAGTTGGCGGTGGACGCTTTGCTTCAGACCGATAACCTTGACTATGTGCTGCTTGGAAGTGGAGACGGTGATTTTTGCCGCGTGGTATCCGCATTGCAACACAAGGGGAAAAAGGTGGAGGCATTCGCTTTCGACAATATTTCCACTGAACTGAGCCAAGGCGTGGACGCCTTTTACCGTCCCGATGGCGAGCATGGCCATAAGATCAACGGTTTTCTGAAAAGAAACCAGGCCGCTCACAAGCAACCCACCAAGACGGAAAAGAAAGAGAGAGCCGCGAAGCCCGTGCGTGAGATCGCCACCATCAAGGCCGGTTCCTGGAGAGAGGACAAGGGCTTTGGCTTCCTGACCGTTAAGGAGGAATCCGGAAAAACGAGCGACCTCTTTTTCCATGTATCGCATGTGCGATTTTCCGGGGGAACTCGACCTACCAACTCTGAGATGACAACCATTGCCAAAAGTGGGTGCCAAGTGGAGTTTGAGCGAGGGGTAAGTGAAAAAGGCAACAAGACCTGCGCCGTCAAAATCATTCCCGTCTCGGCGGAAGGGGAATTTGTGGAATACCTTTCCTTGCGTGATATCAGCTCCAGAGTGCTGGCGTGACAGCCTCTGGCTCGGTGGTTGTAGGAGGTCGCTCCTAATAGTCACCATCAACCATGCCTTGCGTACCCTTTTTTATTCTTTATTAATAAGGCGCTACGCGTAAATTCTCCGTTAAAACCCTGAATATGCGTACCCGCCTCGAGGGCGTCGACGTTTGGCTCTCGGATGGCGGTCGCCTCAACATTAAATTTTTCCGTCCTTTCCGCAATCGCCTGCAATCCCCCGCAACCGTTCGCAGCGGCCTGAAACTCCCTCATGGCCCGGATGGAGGTCCGCGCCGATAATAGGTGCTTCATCAAGTAGTTTGAAAATCGGGACCGCCTAGCATGCCGCCACACTCGCTTTTACCCATCCAAGCCATTCCGCCAGAGAATATGAACGCCGAACAACGCCGTAGGGAAGTCGCCCTCATTCTCGCCCACGGGCTCATCCGTCTGCGTGAGACGAATTTTCAAAAAGAGAGCAGGGTGGGACTTGTCTTCCGGGACGAAGGAAGCGTTCATCCAACTCCGTCAAAAACTGAAAGAACGGAGAAAAAATGAATCCTTTGGAAATGAAGAAAACACCGTCCATCGCCGCCCAGGTGGCTGCTCTACCTAATTTGTCTCTACAGGAGCTCCGCGAACTTTGGCGCGAGCTATTCGACAAAGAGGCGCCAACTCATGTGAAGACCTATCTTGTGCGCCGCATCGCCTATCGGATTCAGGAAGTGGAGTTTCGCAAGCTCAACCCTGAACTGCTGGACAACAATCGGCGACGCATCGCCGCCCTGGCGGAGGCGACCGATCAATCCAGAAAGTCTCCCCTCAACCGGCTCCCGGCCGGCACGGTGCTGATCCGTGAATACAGGGAGGTTGAGTATCGGGTGGTGGTGACGGTTGACGGACAATTCGAGTTTCAAGGGCGTCTCTATCCGTCCCTGTCCATGATCGCCCGGGAGATCACCGGGACACGGTGGTCTGGACCGACTTTTTTCGGAGCGAAGTCAGCCTCGAAACCAAAAGGCGTGCGCAAGGGAGGCAAACGATGAGTGATGCTATTAAACGTCGACTGCGCTGCGCCGTCTACACCCGCAAGTCCACCGAGGAAGGCCTTGAACAGGAGTACAACTCCATTGACGCCCAACGGGACGCGGGGCACGCTTACATCGCCAGTCAACGTGCGGAAGGGTGGGTTCCTGTTGAGGATGACTATGACGATCCCGCTTATTCCGGCGGCGATCTGGAGCGCCCCGCTTTACAGCGCCTGCTTGACGACGTGGAAGGCGGCAAGGTGGATATCATCGTCGTATACAAAATTGACCGCCTCACCCGCAGCCTTACCGACTTCTCGAAAATCGTGGACGTCCTGGATCGCAGCGGCGTGTCTTTCGTATCCGTAACCCAACAGATCAACAGCGCCACCTCAATGGGGCGACTCATGCTGAACGTGTTGCTTTCCTTCGCGCAATTCGAACGTGAGGTCATTGGAGAGCGCATTCGCGACAAAATAGCCGCGAGTAAGCGCAGAGGGATGTGGATGGGCGGCATACCGCCGCTTGGCTATGACCTGGATGGACGTTATCTTGTCCCCAATGATCGTGAGGCAGAGCTGATCCGTCATATTTTTCAGCGTTTCATCGCATTGGGCTCCAGCACTTCCCTCATGAAAGAGCTGCGCCGGCAGGGCGTTACCGCCAAGTCCTGGACTACCAGCGATGGCCGTGTTCGTGAAGGAAAACCACTTGATAGGACGATGATCTATCGAGCGCTCACCAACCGGGTCTACCTCGGTGAAATCAGGCATCGGAAAGCTTGGTACAAGGGAAAGCATTCTCCTCTCATCAGTCCTGAGTTGTGGGATCAAGCTCATGAGATTCTACGTAAAAATCACCGCTCTCGCGGAAACACCTTGCGCGCCAAAGTGCCCTACCTGCTGAAAGGCATTATCTTCGATTCCGAAGGCCGGGCGCTGACGCCTTGGCACACCACTAAGAGAAGCGGAAAGCGTTATCGATACTACATTCCACAACGAGACGAGAGGGAGGGCGCCAGCGCATCAGGATTGCCTCGCTTACCCGCGGCCGAACTCGAGTCCGCTGTACTGGAGCAATTACGCGGCTATCTGCGCTCCCCCACGCTAATTCAGGATATTTCATCGATGGGCGCGCACCTGGACCCTGAGCTGGACGAGGCCAAGGTCACTGTCGCGATGACGCAACTGGACGCCATTTGGGAGCAGCTGTTTCCGGCGGAGCAGTCCCGCATCGTGCGCCTGCTGGTGGAGAAAATCATATTCACGCCCATGAGTTTAGAGGTGAGACTTCGCATGAATGGCATTGAACAAATAACCCAGGAGCTGTGCGCCAACACCAATCATTTCACAGAGGAGAATGTGGCGTGAGTGGAGGAAGCATTCAAATCACAGGACGCACCAGCACCATTTTAGCGAGCAATGGCGCTCCAACCTTGTTTATACCCATTCGGATAAAACGCCGAGGCGGACGTAAATTAGTCACCCTTCCTCAAAGCGAGAGCGGCGATCGCCCCTGGGACACAATGCAGACGCCATTACAAATGGCCTTGATCCGAGGGCATTGTCTGGCGGCCCGTCTTGAATCGGGAGAAGCGCGCAATGTCAGCGATCTGGCGAAGAAAGAAGGCATGAACATCAGCTATTTAAGCCGCTTTCTGAACTTGACCATACTGCCCCCTGATATCGTGGCGGCCATTCTTGATGACTCGCTGCCCAGTCAAATATCGTTTACCGGTCTGACAATCGATCCACCGTTGTTGTGGGAGGAGCAAAGAGAAAGGGCAGGGATGGGAAAAGTTTGAAAGAGTCGGCGTTGGGGAGCCGAACCCAACGCCGACGGACCACGATAAGAACACTGGGGTCATAGCGGTCCCTTGGGAGTTTAGCAGTTGAACGCGAAGCTTGAACAGGCGGCTGGAAGCTTCGAAGCAGCGAGCGGGAGAACGCCTACCTTTCTAAAAGCGTGGGCTGAGCGGGCCTTTCCAGCGCCGACTCGCCATCACAGCGACCTCGACGTCGTGTAGTGGTTAGAGCCGATCGGACATGTATGAAAGGAAGAAGATTTTCAAGGTTCAGGCCGACGTGTGCATTGGAGAGGTAATCCAGTTGCAATCCCTCGCGGATTACGCGTTCATAGGCCACCTCTAATCGCCGGCGCAGGGTGCTGACACACCCAACGCCGACTAACCAAAACCAACTTACACGGAGTTGATCAATGGCTGACATCGAGTCTACTACGGCCACGCTTCATTTGAACAGGCGCACCGGGGAATTTACCCTATCCGTGCCCCTGGATTCGGACATCGTTTTAAAGGCCGCCAAACGCGCTCTGGCGCAACGGTTTAAACGTCATTCCTGCCACATGGATGACCCGGGCAAAGTGAAAGAGTATCTGATGATGCATCTGGCGCCGGAGCCGCGCGAAACGTTCGTGGGACTTTTCCTGGATACTCAGAATCGATTAATCGCCTACGAAGTGCTATTCCGTGGCGCGATCGACGAGGCCCATATTTATCCTCGCGAAGTGGTGAAAGCGGCCTTACGCCATAACGCTGCGAAAGTTATCGTCGCCCATAACCATCCCTCAGGCGATCCCAAACCTAGCGTTAACGACCAGCTCATTACCTACCGTTTGCTACAGGCGCTTATGCTCGTTGAAATTCCACTCGTCGACCACTTTGTGGTGGGAGGGGATCAAGTTGTAAGTATGGCGGCGCAGGGTATTTTCGGGAAACGACCACGGAAGCTGCCAGAGCCAGCAATGTAAAAATACTATGACGACGGGAATAGACACGTCCCGTCGTTTCACTCGCTACCCTTTCCAATAGCTAAAAAGTCACCAGCCCCGTGATTTCATTCGCTTAAGCTGATACTCCATTGACGATTGGCTCATTAGTCGCGTGATCTCTTTTAAGCTCAATCCACGATATGTTTTGGCTTCTTTATGAGAGATTTCGCCGCTTAGTAATGGCGTTTCAAAACTACCGCAAAGTGCAGCGTCAGGCACATATTCAGGGAGATATCGACGAATCGCTTCTTCAGCAATTTGTTGGGGAGATTTTTGACTGCGCGAGTCCATATGCAATGTCCATCCTAGAGTACAAGTTAAAGCAAGTCCCATAATGTTTGTTTTATGATCGCCTCGTCAAGCTAGTATTGACGGCTAGTTCAGACTTCCTATACCAATAGACTTATACACCCAAATGTCTCTGAATAGTAAAATATTCTTGCATTGTAAAAATACGTAACACTTTTTTAGCTCTGCGTCATCTCCGCCTCAAGGGTTAGGAAAGGCGTAATACAAGGGATGTTTCCTGCATGTACTCCACCCGCTCTTACGCGTTTAAGCATTGGTCTGATATCACTGTCGCCGACCTTCCATTTATCGAATCTCCTTTTTTTGCAGCGAGCTTTGCCGACCGTTGCTTGAGCAACGACTTCAAGGTCAGCGATGTCGCCAGCAATTTATGCGGCTATCACTTCCGCTCGGGGTTTGGGGCTTTTCCTGGGCGTGGTTCTGCCCACTTCAGAAAGTGGAGAGATGATTTTGTCAGAAGCGTTGAACGCGGTGAGGTGTTGCTAGTTTTTACCGACAAGAAAAAGCCTTTCTGTCCAGTTATCAACGAGAGTGAAGATGGACCAGTACCTACCAGTTCGGAGGTAAGACTTGCCGAGCGTTTGATTACTCGCGCTAATCCAGCCCCACCACCACCGCCTGCGTTGACAGGGGAGGTAATGGACGTTACTTCGCTAAGTGGAAACATTGGCTGGTCTAGCGCACCTAAGGAAGCTAGAAATACCTCACCTCCTACTACGACCGTTAGTTCCCCTACGCCAGTTCAACCATCGATAAAGCAACAGGATTCTGAGAACGCCCAAGCCCATGGCCATATAGCTGCGGCCAGCGAAGCACAACCCTTTTGTGAAGACTGCGCATCCAAGCCAAAACCAGCCACACCAAAAGCTCAGCCTTCAAACGAAACGGAGTTCAACCAACCTGAAAACTGTAAAGGATGGGGGTTAACAACTGATGAGTGTGTCGGCGAATATACAGCTGAAGTGAAAGATGTATTCAATCGCTGGGGCACTCTATCCCCCGAAGAAAGATCAGGCGCACTCAGCGCCGCACTAAATAAGCAATTAGCAAAAGAAGGGATTCCAGCAGTATCGATTATAAGCCGGCCAATAAAAGGCGCACTGTTTGACTTCAAATACTGGATAGTATTAGTTGATAAGAGCTTGCTCATGCAGCCATCACTGGCTCAGGCCGAGCAGATGCAGCTGGCAGACCATTTGCTCCATGAAGCAAGACACGCAGAACAATGGTTTGGTATGGGGCAGCTTTATGCTGCTAAAGGTGGCGACCCTAACGATATCGACCTGCGCGCCGACGTCGCTGAAGTGGCCAAGATGAATCCTCTTGACCCAGAGTCTGATAAGGGACAAGCAATCGACAAAATGTTCCAATATGTCTACGGTGATAATTTTGATGATCGTGACGCTGTGTATGACCAACTAGACAAGACTGAAGAGGTATTAAAAGCCACAGTTGATAGACGTGATGCGCTACGACAAGATCCAAACGCATCAACAGAGGCTATTGAATTGGCGCAAGCAGATGTCGCTGGCGCGAATCTCCAATACATGAAGGCAGTTAAAGCGTATCAAAACTTACCAGAAGAAGCTGACGCATGGGCTACCGGCGCCAAAGTACGAAAAGCTTGGTAGAGACGCGAACCAGTTATTAACCCACTACCTGGATGATTTAAGATGGAAGTGCTTAAAGAGTTAGAAGAAATTGTAGACCTATATCTAAGCGGAAAAAGTAATGGTCTTGATTTACTGGCAGTTATCGCAATAGATCATGATAAAGAGTTCGCGTCTTTAGGCGATATTTCATTTACACCTTCCAACACCATTTTTGATTCAGGGTTCCTATCCTTTTGCACAGAAAAAAACCCCTCAACAGCAGAATCACTGGAGTTCCACCTCTCACCTGAAACAGCTATATCTCTAGCAGATTTGAGCAAATATTGGGGGGATTTTAGAAGAGTGCCGACCAGCCCGGGTGGCCGCCCCTACAACTATGCCTTCCCCAAGGTATTAAAGCCGTCATATCAATATTCAGGGTATATTCGCGCACAACTAAGCGCTCCAGTCGACACGCCGGATTCCAAAGTGATTGTTATTATGATTAGTCGTGATCCTATTTCTAAAGCGTAACAATCGCATGATTCAAGATGTAATAACTTTATGAATACGACAGCCACTATTGAAATACTCAAAGATCAGTGCCCTAACTTCGAATATTACTATGCAATTGTGGATTGCGCCCAAGATGAAGGACTCTTTGAAAAAATACAATTGAGTGGATGTCAATATTCTACGTTGTTTTGGCCTGAAGCTAGTGAGGAGTTGCTTCGTGTTTCACCGCATATTATTGAGCTTCAAGACAATGACTTCTGTGCATGGCTTCAGAGTCAGGGCTGGGGGAAATCTTGGGCAATTTATATAGCCAGTGAACGCCCCATAGGCTACCTAATACGGCATTTTAGAAAATTGGGAAAAGTGATTGGCCCCAATCACCAAAGCTGGTTCTTTAGATATTACGACCCTAGAGTTTGCCGAGATCTGTTACCTATATGCGACACCCCACAGCTCGATAAAATCATTGGTGAAACAGGCGTGTTTTGGATGGAAGGCGAAAGTGTCTTCACTACTAAGAAGTTCTATAGAGAAGCTGACGAACTACATTGCTGCACATATAGTGTCAACAATGATGGCCAAGCTTTCAAGAAAACCGTTTACTACCCTGGCAACCAATTGCCGTCAGGAACTGACAGATCTTTTTTAAAATTTCGCCAAGACCAATGTGATACGTTAGGGGAAGTTGTGCATAGAAACTTCATTTTAAAAATGATCAGGGTATTCTCTGAACGCTATCCGCAAAAATTAAAAGTGTACGATCACGAAAAGCTAATAGAATACATCGAATTTGCTCTGACTCAGATGACAGAAATAGGGGGATACGGAAGGCGTTCAGCCTTTTGCTTTATCAATACCTGCTTCGTGTTCGGCTGGGATTTCCTCTCCAATCCCGATTATCAATGGATCAAAGAAAACTTCCTGACAAACGGTTCAATAGGAACTGTAAATAAACGCTTAGAGGCGCTTTTCAACTTCTGCTGCAGTCGATCATTGGGGTAGTGAGGGAAAAATGAACGATAGTGAATTAAAGAGTATTGTCGACAGCGAAAGTCAAAACGATACTAAAGCAATATCCAGTACATGCCCCAACACAACGCCTAGTGTTGACGCCAATACGCTGACAAAACTAAACGCCGCCAGAAGCGCTTATGATCGTGCGGCAGATGCGAAAAAGAAACTACCCAAGAAGTTCAAAAAGAAAACTGTAGCAAGCAATGGCACACTTACCCTGAGTGGTCACAAAGCAGATGAGATACTTCCTCCTGGCTATACAAGAACAACAGAAATTCAAGTGCAGCCAATGCTAGAGTACTCTTCAACACTACCTAATTACACTCCTACAAAAACTGGAGCAAATGACCCCAAAGGGCTTCCTGGTGGCAACGCAGCGACTCACGCTGAAAAACAGCTTGCAAGATACCATCAAGTTGAGGAAATAGACCAACCGATTGGGGTCTCGGAGGAGCAATGTGGTGATTGCCGGGTATGGTTCAAGGAACAAGCCAAGAGTACAAATAAAGAATATGTGGTAGCTGATCCTGAATACACGCGAATTTATAAATCCGATGGTAGCGTTGAGATTTATAACCAGTCAAATGAGCACTTAGAAACTGTTGACGCATCAACACCACCGAAAGCCAACATTACAAACTACCAGGGGGTTATCTGGTAGCATTGGTAAACATGACACGCAGCAGAGATCGAGTAGATGAAACAATTACTGGAACACGCAAAGCTTTCTATCGAAAATGACCCAGAGCATCATTTACAACTTCCCATTCGGAAAAAACTCTGGTTAGCAATAGGGCCTGTCGAAGAAGACGCAGATGGACATGCAATAAGAAGCCCTGCCTATAAAATGCGGGTAAAACTGGCGCTTGATACTTGTCGGAAGGTTCTCCCAATTTGGGAAAGGCACCTGCCTGCCTCGGATATTGCTCCCAAAGCACTGAAACTAGCAGAGGCCTATCTCCAGGGCACAGTGGATTACGATACGGCTGATAAGACTGCCAGCTCTCTATTGAGTGGGTTAAATAACACACAAGGTCTATCAGATGAGCAGCTCAATGCTGTTCTGGTTGGCTGGGCATGTGTTGACGCCTTATATATTTCTCTGATCGATAATTACTGTGACGACTTAGAAGAGCTAGACGAGGAACTTGATACTTGGGACTACTCAATGTATGCAGCAGGCGCCTATGCTGGCGGATATCCATGGCAAGAAGAAGGGCCTTTTAAGAGTGATCCAGAGAAGCTGAAGGAGTTCTGGAATTGGTATTTAGAGGAGGCCGCAAAGTTAGCGGAGTAGCCTCTCATCTTAAAGCATGAATGCGACAGCTAGATTTTTCGCGGGAACTCTTGGACTGATACTGTCGTTTTAACGTCTAACATTCCCCCCACTGAAAGGCGCTCGGCCAGATATCTCATCCTCCATCTGGCCGCCTTTCAGACCCATAAAGCAAAAATATAATCTCAAACAGTCATTCTTGAATATCCAAAGAGGGCCGGAAAAAGGACTATCAGCTCTCTTACTATAACCACGTCCCTACCACGGCATTGTCTTGACTGAAACGACTCCACGGGGCCAAGTGGGCAAGATATATACGCATGCTCGTTTTTCCAGCGAGCCACAAGGGCCGATTGCAGTAGTTTTCCAATGGAATCATGGAACTGGAGGATGTATCTTCAGTAAATGAAATTGGAAAAACGCGCATGCGCGATATACAAATGTTAGGAGTCACCAGATGACAGCCGTTTTACGATCAGTTAGCGTCGCTTTGCTTGGCGCATTTGCAGTGCCAGTCGCAGGTATAACAGGTATTGCCACCCTCATTTCGCTCCTTGTCCTTGTTTTTTCGTCGGAGCTGAGATCATTTGGTCTCTTTCTGTTCTTTTTATCCGCTGCAGCCATTTGCTACTTCGCAATCAAAACGCTGCAAAACATTGCGAAGCGTGGCCGCATTTTGGTCGAGAACATCAATGTAAAAGAGTCCTTGAACCTAAATCCAGAAAACATGCTTGGCTACCCAAGCCCAGCTTTCTTCGTTTTCGACAGGGTGAGCCGAAAGCTCGCAGTGTGCAATAGCGTCACCGGAGACTACAAAGTTCACGATTTTGGTTACGTGCTTCAGTGGTACTACGAATGGGGGACTGGGACGCGCATGGATGTAGGCATTACTGGCGGCGCATTCATTCCTGGAACAAATATGCGAGAGCCAACAATCACTCACAGTGAATACAAAAAGAACTTCACATTAGTTCTTGAAGTTGCTGATGAAAATAATCCATTCTTCAAGTTTCCCATGCAAGGTGAGGCTCCAGCAAAACGGTGGTGCGCAAAACTCAATGCAATATTCAACGGGTAAACTCCTAACAATTCGTTTCAGCGGATTGCCAAAAGCTGCGCTTTTGTCATCCGTTGAACTCAAACGTTAATTGGCATTAGGCGGATTCAACCCAAAATCGCTACAAATGCTATGTCTGCATTGGGTCGGAAGCAGTCTTTTACCATTCAACACAGTCGAAAAAGATAGCACGTGCACGAATTTCTGCTTTGGGTGATCGGCTAATTATGGCATTACCCATTTAATCTGACCTTTCAAAGCACCCGCACGGCTCGCTGGCCGCTATGGCTCCCACTGCTTGATGGCGTCCCGCTTCCTCCTCCGACATGGGTGTGGCACGCTGTTGTAGCCGCTAACTCCTAAACCACTACACAGGCCTTTACATAAGAGTATAAAGAAGCCAGTAACTGCGCCTCGAATATCATGAGAAAGTTCGTTCATATGTATTTACGCATAACGCTCGTAACACTTGACCGAAAAAGCGTAGCTTTTTAGGGTCAAGTGCTTACGCTTGTTATGTACACACACTATGGGGATACCTCATCCTCGGAGAATCCACCTATTACAGCTCCATCATCTAAAAGAAGACGTATACTCACAATATCAGAATCAATGCCGTAATCACTATAAATGGATAGAACTTTTCCTTCTTTTCCATCGTATGGACTACCTTTCTTTGAAACAAATAGATACTCACCTATTTTTATATATTTAATATCCATTATGCTTACTTAAATAGAATTGTTTGAATTTACTTTCTCTCATATTCATAGTCAAATATCGTTTCTGCCTTTATGACATACTTATCTATCACTTTATCCCAATGGCTTGGCTGACCAAGAACCACGGGATTAGTTTCTACATGCCTTCTGAGTGCTCTCTCAAATCTATGAGAGTTTCAATTTCAGATACCACCCAACTCATTGCTTGATAGAAACGCTTTTGGTCTAGTGGGTGTCCCGTATACCAGGTAGATACACCAGCCCAGCTTTTGATGAGACCATATATTTTATCTTCCATGTGAATCTCCGAATATTGGCAAAACATAACATTTGTATATCGCACATGCGCGTTTTTCAATTTCAAGACTTCGAAGATACCCCCCCCAGCTCACTGATTCCAGTGTAAAAATCCCAGAAAAATGTCGTGCATGAGCATTTACACTTTTATTTCGGGCTCGTTATCACAACAAGCTAGAACCCAAGTTTTTGAATAGAAGCACTTTTCAGGACAACATCATCGGAAAACCGAGCCATTCGGTACGGCAAAGCGTGGAAGTGTCTTGACTGCTCCGTTAGCGAACACCCTGTACCGACACCATCCCCGTCACAAAGCGTGATTAACATTATTGAAAGCAGCGAGCTATGGTAGGGGAGCTGCCCTCCATGTGAGGGCGTGGATTGAAACGTGTCGTCTAGAGATTAGGGCATGGAGACAGCGGTTGTCGCCCCACGAGAGGCGACTTTTTCTCTCACTTACAACTCAAAACGCCTCAAAAACTTTCAATAGATGAATTTCAGCCCTTCCGGCATGAGGGCTTCTCCATTTGCCGACTTTCCCCACATAAAGTTTTCGCAAATCCCGCAGGCGTGGGGTGGAGTGAGTTTTCGCTCCACAACAGCTTGCGACTGTAGCGAGAGGACTGCATGGTTTTTGGGCGGATGAAAACTTGGGACCTGTACAGATAGAGAAGGGCACAGTGCTTACTCGAAAGCAGACGCTAGGGGGAAGTGCTACTTTTTTAGTCAGTATCAAATAGCGATAGACCGCTTTCGGCCAGAAGCGGACATTAAGAGTTTTACTCTGACCCTGGATATTCCTTCTTACCGACTCCCTGATCAGGCTTTCCTTTCATCACTTTCAGCGCGAGGCCAAGTACTGCTTGTAATTACAGTATTTTTATTAGTCATCAAGAGCCGTGCTCGTTTTGCCAATACCACTGGCACGGTATGTCATCTTGTTCTATAAGAAAAGTTAAGGAATTCAATAAACCGTATGCCGATCCATTTAAATAACGGGACCAAGTGGGCAAGATATATGCGTGCTCGTTTTTCGGCGAGTCACAAGAGCCGATTGCAGCGGTTTTCCAATGGAATCAGGGAACTGAAAGATGAATCTTCAGAAACTAAAATTGGAAAAGCGCGCATGCGCGTTATACAAATGTTAGGCGTACAAGGAATTCAGCGTGAAATTAGAAACACAAGTAACTGGCAATATCGGTATGTACTATGCCTGTTACAAGCTGTCTTGTATGGGTTGGAATGTGATGCCAACGGCAAGAAATGCACGAGGCATTGATATAATCGCCTACAACAAAGAAGGCACTAACTTTATAGGTGTCCAAGTCAAGGCACTTTCAAAGCGTAATCCTGTGCCACTTGGGAATTCTCTTGATAAAGTAATGGGTGATTTCTGGCTCATCGTAAACAACGTTTCAAAAGAGCCAAATGTATTCGTGCTGCTTCCAGAGGAAGTAAAGTCATTGGCTCATCGCGGAGAAAAAGATGGGCGCATATCCTACTGGTTGCAACCAACATCATATGATCAGCCACAATTTAAAGAGGCTTGGCAGCGTATTGGGAGCGGCCATGAAAGCGCCTAACAAGTTGCTCAAGTACACTCCGGCCACAAAAAGCGTGGCCTCCGTGGGACAACCTACGCTGTGCTTCGGTTGCCACTTGGCAAGGCGTTAGGACTTCGGAGAAACGATGAAATATCCAGGACAACCTGAATCACCTCCAAGTTGGTATAGAGACCGGAGGCAGTCATACATCGAGAAAGAGTTTAGTAAGGAGCTGGGTGACTTAGCAGATGCTATTGAAAATGAACATTGGTTTGGCGATCCCGAAAAACACAGCAGGTATCGGGTTGATTTTATTCTAAAAGATGCGCGCTTGATCGTTGAGTTAGATGGCTATGCTTACCATTCCACGCAGGAACAGCTGCAGAAGGACGCTATTCGACAGCGATACTTGTCTCGAGCAGGATATACCGTGATTAGATTTACCGGAAGGGAGATCAGTCAAAATCCATCAGTGTGTGTGTCCGAAGTTCGTCAAATCTATAAAGAAAGAATCCAGCGATCTCCGGCAAAATACAGAGTTATGTACATAGACTATCCCTTTATCTGCAGGGAGACAGCAAGAGCAATTGGTTTCTTCAAAAAACTTCATCCTGATCGATGCTTTACCGATGTGGCTTTAGAAGATTTCATTCCTCATGCAATTCAGTGGCTCCATGAAAAATCTTTCATCGCCGTTTTTGTATTTCATCCTGAAGAAGATGCTCATGAGATTGCTCATTTAGATGGATATGTTAAAGAATACGATAAAGGCGAGGTTCGTATAAATACTATATCGGAAGAGTGGTATAGCCTCGAACTTGGGAATCATATGGTGGCTTTCTCTCACTTGTTTGATGAGTTCTTCCTAGTGGCAGATGATCCTGTGTATCTGGAGCCTATGAGAGCAGTACTACCAAAAGAGTTTACGCCGAGACGATCAGGATCATTCGAAAGTGAATATCTTGCCAACGGCAAGCTGTTAAGAAAGGGTAACGAGGAAACTGCCTTTTCAGGTACGGATTTGGCTCGGGTGCTGTGGCAAAACATTTGGTACATCATTGGTGCGTCGCGAGGTCTGGAAGTTCATGAGATGTAAGTCTAACAATCGCAGGCGCAGCGACGGCTTTTCCAATTGCGGTTACGCCTCCATTCCAAAGTCACGCGTGCTGCAGGCGTTATGTGAGAAAGGGAAATCATGAAGTCATTTAAAGAGTTCTGCGCTGAAAAACGGATGTGGTATACGTTTGAGTCTGAAGAGTACGTTATCCATGTGTGGCTGGATTCTGCCGCTCTGCAAATAATTGATGAAGCAAAATATAAAGGCACTCCGTTAGGAGGACAATATTCAGCTCAATTACATAAGGCTCATTCATCTGTTGGTCAGCAACACTTGCATGTATATGCAAAAAATAATCAATTATTTTCCCTCAATAAAGATGGGAGTGCCCATGATAGAAGTCATGGCGTGACAATACCAAACAAGGTGGCAAAGGCAATTAAGATCCATTTTCCTTCGTTCACAGTACCACAAAACAACGTCATTGAGTCAGCTCCAAAAGCCGTTCAGCTACTTTTCAACTTACAGGTAATTAATGAGGCTCTGTAACCGCATAACAAGCAAAGGAAGCATCGCCTTTCGGGCTGGACGCGCTGACGCGCGCAGCTACTTTTGGCGTTATGTTTATTCGGTTTGTAGGGAGCATTAATATGCCAACAATATCTTTATTTGACACTGAATGTATTAATTGCCGTACAAATATTGATTTGAGTAGTGATAAGTTCACTCTATAGGCGCGCCTAAGCTTAAGTATTTTATACGCTTTACGTAGGACACCTCGCCTATCTAGGCTTGTAAACACACAATATTACTTCTTAACGGTAAGGACACCGGTATGCCAACATTTGAGGACGAACCTCTACCGACATATCAAGAGGCAAAACAGCGAATCGCCACTCGTGTTGATCCATCAAATCTAAGAGGGGCTGAACTGGCTTTATGGATGGTTTTGGAAAAAGATTTTCCATTAAATGTCGCGTTATCTAGCGCTCAGAGGAAGCATGGCATCGTGAAAGCTAAAGTAGAACGAGCATTAAAAGAGGTCATTCCTCAAAGCTTCTTTCTGGAGAGAAGAGCCAAAGCGCTTAGCCAGATGGACAAGAGCAAAGTCGGTCCTCCCAGTGCAAAGTGGCGAATAAAGCAAGAGGAAGAAAGAGCCCACAGACACATGCGGGAGATTACGGCGGAAGATGGTTAATCTGGAAGCAAGAGTTTTGGCCTGTTAATCGTGGTTCGCTATATCTCCGCTTAATCTTTCAGCTGCATACAGCAAGGCTGTTCGCACCTTGGCGGCGGTAAGACTGGGAACATCTTCCAGAATATCCGCGACAGACATCCCGTCCGCCAGGAAAGTCAGCACGTCCGCGACAGCGATTCGTGAGCCCGAAATACAGGGTTTACCCTGTCTAATATGAGCGGTCACGCAAACGCCCGCCCTTTCGCTTTCCCGTATAGGAGCGGACACACCTCCGCCGCAAGGCATACCGCCAAAGTAAGTTAGGATAGCATTGAGTTTTTGTTTCGGCGTCATGTTGGCAAACAGGTAATTCATACGTTTACAACAAGCGACCTCGTTGTCTCGAGAATTATCTCCGCCGAGAGATTTAGCCAACACATGGTCAATACTGGCATTTTCAGCCTCGAGCGGATTTCGGCAGTAAAAACATCTGCCACCTTGTTCCAACAACAAACCTTGCAATGAAGCCATATTTCCCTCTTGTACTGTCTACTATTTGAGTGACAAATAAAGGCTTCAATATAGCAAGGAGAAATAATAATGCGCAGAAGCTCTGCAGGATATTGTCTGTGATAAACCAATAAAAATGATAACTATCGAAATATATGCAAACAATTAAATCACTTATCACTTAAACTGATGGTGATGAAGGAATCACTGACATTGAGGCTTGTAATAAGCCTCTTTTTTAACTCACTGGCCTTAACCGTATTCTCGAATACTGGCCGAAACTACCGCCTGAAATCGCTTGCTCTCAGGCGGTGGCAGCAATTGTGTGGGTTTAACTACTTACCCTTAGATGGCCCATTGCCACGTCCTTTGCCAGAGGGATTACCTGTAGTGCTAGGCCAGTTCCCACCCGGGAAACCAGTTGATGGGCGGCCTTTACCCCCACCTTGTGAAGAGCCTTTACCTTTTGACATAAACACCTCCATCCATGTGTTGGTATTAAGCAGAAAGCTGCTGATTGGAGCATCCATCAATAATACTTACTTGTCTGGATGCTTCATGAGCAATTTTATAACAGAGAGATAGCTAAATCGAAGAGTAATAGCAATGTAAGCTTCAAAATTAATCTCCTCTATCTTGTACATTTTCCCCAGCGAATCAGCTATCAAACCGCTTGATTTGTACGCCTCGTAACATGCTGTTTACAAAGGGGAAATATTTTTCCAAAGACTGGTACACCAACTTAACGACAGAACGTAGGAGGGGAGAGAATAGCCCAGGAGAGAGGGAATTAGGGCCAAATAACATAGGTCGAGACGCTCCGCCAAGTACGCGAGAACCAGCAGGAACCCGCGCCACCCTGCACAAACCTACACTAAATAATACGACGTAGAGGGTGTATTGTAGAAACAGCGTCTGTACTGGTATATCGATGAAGAACTGTACTTGTTTATGTATGAATGAGGCGGCGACCGGCATGAGCAAAAAGCGATATGAAGAAGTAGCTGACGCTGTGGCGGGACGCATCCGTCAGGGCATGTACGCGGTGGGAGAGCGTATTCCGGGCACCCGGGATTTAGTGGAGCACTTCAGCGTCAGCGTGTCCACCATCATGGCGGCGCAACGCCTGCTGGAGCGACAGGGTTGGGTGGAGGCGCGGCCGCGATCCGGTTACTACGTGCGCCGTCGCAATCAGAATGGTTTGGCCGAACTGGAGGCGGCGTTGCCCAAGGTGACCGGATTTGAAGGCGCGCCAACCCTGGTAGACACGCAGCAGACCATCATGAGCCTGGTGCAGGCGACTCAATCGCCGGGGGGGATGAATTTCGCCATGGCGGCGCCGGCGACGCAGTTCTTGCCGGCGGCGGCGATGGAAAAAGCGTTCCGGGCGGCGTTGCGCGGGCCCAGTGAAGAGATTGAAGCGTATAGTTTTCCTCCTGGCGCGCTGCGTTTGCGCGAGGCCATCACGCAACGCATGAAGGACGCCTGGTGCGATCTGGAGCCGGACGACATTCTTATTACCAATGGCTGTCATGAAGCGCTGACTCTGGCGTTGAGGGCGGTGACGCAGCCGGGAGATGTGGTGGCGGTGGAGTCGCCAACGTACTTTGGATTGCTGCAAGTCATTGATGCCTTGGGGTTAAAGGCGCTGGAAATTCCCGCCGACCCGAAAAGCGGACTCAGCCTGGAGGCGCTGCAACTGGCGTTGGAGCAATGGCCGGTCAAAGCCTGCGTGGCCATGCCCAACTTTAGCAACCCTCTGGGGTGCCTGATGCCGGATGAGCGCAAGGAGCAACTGGTGCGCTTGCTGGAAATCCGGGGCGCGCCCTTGATCGAAAATGACATATACGGCGAGTTGGGCTTTTCCGGTCTGCGGCCGCGAGCGGCGAAAAGCTATGACCGCGCCGGCGGCGTGCTGTATTGCTCGTCGTTTTCCAAATCAATCGCCCCCGGTTTGCGGGTGGGATGGATGGCGCCGGGGCGCTGGCGGACGCGGGTCGGTTACCTGAAATTCGCCAGCACCCTGGCCTGTCCAAGCTTGCCGCAGATGGCGGTGGCGCATTATCTGGCGCAGGCGGATTTCGACCGCCATCTGCGGCGTATGCGCCATGAGTTCGCGGTGCATGTGGAGCGCATGACGACGGCGGTGCTGAGGCATTTTCCTGCAGGCGTGCGAGTATCGCAGCCAGCGGGTGGGTTTGTTTTATGGGTGGAGCTGGAGGAGGAGTGCGATACGGTCGCGTTGTATCGCAAGGCGCTGGCAGCCGGCGTGAGCATTGCGCCGGGAACCCTGTTCAGCGGCGACGGCGACAAGTACAGACATTGCCTGCGGCTCAATTGCGCGGCGCCCTGGACGGCGGAGGCGGAAGACGCAATCCGCCAGTTGGGCGTCTGGTTGCGCGCAGGCTAGGCGGGATTACCAGCCGAAGCTGAACGTGGGATCAATGAAGAACATGACGCCGCTATAACAGGCGAGCATCAGAAAGCTGCTGATAAAGCCGTGAAAAGCGGTCCTATAGCCGGCTTCTTCGTCTTTCTTGATAAGAAAGCGATAGCCGGCGAAACAGCTCAAGCCAATCACAAATAACGCCACCAAGGCGAAACCGCCGTTGATGACCTGCATATTAATGATGAAATTCTCCCGTGCGGTCGCGGCCTCCGGCGCCTCGTCCGGATACTGGATAAAGGAGCCCGGCAGTAAGGGGTGGGCGGTGGCTTCAATGGTGTAATGATAGAAAGGCCAGAAGCGTCCACAGCGGGCGAGCAGGCGATCGCCTTCTTGGGCGCTGACCACGGCGTTGGCGGCGAATAGCGGGCCGCCGCAAAGATCGAATTCCTTTTTCACCTCTTCCCGGCTGTGCAGTTCGACACTGCGTTCGGTGCTCACCGGCGACCAGCCAGACAGATTGAAAACCGTATATTCCAACAGGCTCAAGCCATAGGCCATTCCTGCATAAATAAACACGAGGAACAGCAGGCGTTTCAGAATGAGTCCATGGCGGGACAAAGGCGCGTCGGTCATACAGTCTTATTCTTTTCGGTGATTACGGGAGCGTAAAACTGACACAATCTTGCAGACAGGTCCAGCGCCCCTCAGCGGCTTTCTGGACTTAAAATGATCAATTCACGATAATGTGGGCCGCAATGGTTCCAGTTGCTCAAAGTTCGATCACTTTCGATGAGAGCAGGATTAAATGGGAATCCGGTGGGCGCCACTTTATGCGCGCCCGATCAGCCGGAGCTGTCCCCGCAACTGTGAGCGAAGAGTTTGTCCCGGATAACGCCGCCCCTCCTTATCGCGACGTTATCAAAGGCCACTGCGTGGAGCTCGTCTCCATGTTCGGGAAGGCGGGACAGGACTACGAAACGCAAGCCAGGAGACCTGCCATTGTTCGACTCCCATTCGGAGCCTGTTTTATCCGACCGTAAACGGGGAATTTACGCCGGATTCGCACCTCGCATCGATTCAAGGCGGCATCTGCATGTTGGTTAAGGCTTTTCGGGCCCTGGGATTGCTATCAGCGCTTACTTTCACTCTTTCGGTCAACGCGGTCGACGCGCGTGCGGCTGAGCCCACAGTCATGTCGGTCAACCAGTGCGTTGACCAGATGATGGGGTATCTCGCCCCGGAAAATCTGGTGTCGGTCACCTGGCTCAGTCATCAGCCCTCTGAGCTGGAAATCGCGCCGACCTTGCGCGACATTCCCGCCAACTTTGGTTTTATCGAGCAGGTGCTGGAACTCAGGCCGGATATCGTGATGGCGGGCCAGTATGGCGCGTCCTCGCTGAAGCCGATGGTGGGAAAGTTCAATATGCGATGGGTTGAGATTCCCCTGCCGCAATCCCTTGACGACCTGCAGGCGAGCTGGCGAATGGTGGGGGAGGCCGTGCATAAGCCTGAGCAGGCGGCGGACATTGTCAGAGGATTGCGCGATTACTTCGCGGATGTTCATGGAAAGATAGCGGATAAGCAGGTAAAGGCGCTGGTCCTTAACGCCAATGGCTGGATCGCCGGCGAAGGGAATTTTCAGGACGCTTTTCTGGACGCCATCGGCGTGATTAACGTAGCGAGTGAGCAAGGCGTGCAAGGCTGGGGACAGGTGGATCTGGAGACGCTGGTGCGCTGGCGTCCGGACTTATTGGTGCTGGTCAGCAACAGCTATGATAGCGAGGCGCTGGCCACTAATTGGGTGGAGCATCCGTTGCTGAAGCATCGACCCTCCCGCTATAAGCCACTCTATATTCCCGCTGATTGGCTGTCCTGCGGAACGCCCGCCATGACGTTGGCGGCGCAGAAGGTGGCGGATCATATCCTGGCGCAAGAGCGCAAAGCCTCCGACGGGGAGGCCGCGGATGACTTATAACCGCCTGCTGTGGGTATTGAGCCTGACCTTGGCCTTTTTGTTCGTCCTATCTTTGTGCACCGGTCGGGTATCAGGGGTAAGCTGGCCGGGATGGGACCTGGAGACTCAGCTGATTCTGTGGGAAGTGCGTCTGCCGCGGACACTCTTGGCGCTGTTATGCGGAACCGTATTGGCGCTATCCGGCGCTGTGTTGCAGGGCCTGTTGCGCAATCCGCTGGCGGACGCCGGCGTACTGGGAGTGTCCTCCACGGCGGCGCTGAGTTCGGTGTGCGCCATCTATTTTGGATTTTCCGCCAGCGGCCTGTTTACGCCGGTGGCGGGCATTGTCGGCGCCATGTTGGGACTGCTGGCGCTGGTGGCGATTGTGGGATCGGAAGCGGGCATCGTGATGATCATTCTCGCCGGGGCCGCGATTAACTCGTTCAGTTCAGCGCTGACGGCGCTGGCGTTGAATATGGCGCCAAACCCTTTCGCGGTGCAGGACATTCTGTTCTGGCTGATGGGCTCATTTGAACATCGCACTTTGCAGCACTTCTATCTGGCGGCGCCCCCGGCGCTATTGGGCATGGTCTTGCTGTTCAGCGTATCGCGTTCCCTGGATGCCTTATCGCTGGGGGAAAATACTGCCCGCTCCATGGGCGTGCGTCTGCAGAAGGTACAATGGGTGGCGGGTCTGGGCGTGGCGTTGGCGGTTGGCGCCAGTGTAGCGGTGAGCGGCGTTATTGGTTTCGTGGGGCTGGTGGTGCCTCATATGCTGCGACCGTTTACCGAGTGGCGGCCCGGACGATTGCTGCTTCCCAGCGCCCTAGCGGGCGGGAGCCTGATGTTGTTGACTGATATTGCCGTGCGCTGTCTGCCGCCGGGACCGGAGTTGCGAGTCGGCGTCATTACGGCGCTGCTGGGCGGGCCGTTTTTCCTGTGGCTGTTGCGTCACCTGCGTAAAGCGGAGGCGTTGGTATGAGCGACGCGCTGAGCCTGGAGCTAAGCGGATTGCAGGTGGGTTATCCTGGCGCTCCGGTTCTATCCGATGTCAGTTTCCGTCTTCCATCCGGTCAACTGACGGCGATACTGGGCAGCAACGGCGCAGGCAAGTCCACTCTGTTGAAAACCATTGTCGGCCTGATTCCCAAATTATCCGGCGCCATGCGATTGCAAGGTCAGGATTTGTGTGAGATGGCGCCGAAACAGCGCGCGCAGCATATCTCCTATCTGGATCAGGATACCGACTGTCATTGGCCTTTGAGCGTAGAAACCCTGGTCAGTCTGGGCCGCTTTCCAGCGCAAACCCATCGCAGCAAATTAAGCGCGCAAGATCAGGCCCTGATTCAGAACGCCATGCGGCAAGCGGATGTCACGCATCTGGCGCAGCGCACCGTCACTCGCTTGTCCGGCGGCGAGCGCGCCAGGGTGATGCTGGCGCGGGCGCTGGCGGTGGACGCTCCCGTATTGATGGCGGATGAGCCGGTGGCGGGCCTGGACCCGCAGCACCAGATTCAGGTGATGAGTCATTTACGGGAGTGGGCCCGGCAAGGACGAATCGGCGTGGTGGTGCTGCACGATCTGACCCTGGCGCTGCGGTTTTGCGGACAAGCGATGCTGGCGCTGCCGGATGGAACCCTGGTGGCGGGCGACACTAACGAGGTCTTGAGCGATGAGCGCATCCAGCAGGCGTTTGGCGTCTCAGTGGTGCGAGGACGACATGAGGAACAGCCTTATCTGCTGCCCTGGAGTCTGAAGTGAGTGATGACTCCGTCAGCGCCAAATATCCGCCATTATTATGGATGGCGTTGGTCGTCTCCGTGGCGGCGCACCTGGGGTTGATGCTGCATTTCAACGCGCCTCAGCCCACTAGAGACCGCCTCACCTCGACCACGATGACCGTGGCCATTCAGGCCCCGGCGGCGCCAACGCCAGTTTCCGCGGCGCCGGCACAGGCGCAACCTGCGGAACCGAGGCCGACTCCGCAGTCGGCTCTAAAACCTGCGCCACAACCTCAACCCGCCGACACGCCAGAACCTGTATCTCCGAAGCCCAAACCGGTTCCGGAAAGCAAGCCTGTAGTAAAAGAGAAAACGCCCAAGCCAACGCAGGTGGCGCACAAATCTGCTCCGCCGCCTGTTCCACAAACTACGCCGGCGCAGCCTCAGGCTGTGAGCAAGCCCGCTCAGGCGCCCCCGACGCCAGTGTCAGTGGAGGCCGCGCCAGTCGTGGCCGTAGCGCCCGTTTCTGCGCCTGTGGCGGTCAGTGCGCCGGCGGAGCCCAGATATCAGTTGGGCGAAGCCAATACGCCCAAGCCCGAGTATCCTGGCCTCGCCACCCGGCGCGGCTGGCAGGGTACGGTCATGGTGGAACTGTTGGTGGACGCCTTGGGCAATCCCGTGAAAGTCTCCATCAAGCGCTCCAGCGGCTACACCGTGCTCGACAAGCAGGCGCTGAAAACCCTCTCCGGCTGGCGTCTGGCGGCGGCGGATGGAATCGACCGAGAGACCATCGTGGTGCCGGTGGTGTTTCGTCTGAATTGACAAATTTCCCATACTGTCGCATAACTTCCTGCAGACTCCCGTTGTAGCTATGCCTGCAGGCGCGGGCTGCAAGGGAGCTTGTTAGGCTATCGCCTAGTTGACATGCATTGCCTGCTTCTCCCATGATGGCCGGCTCTGAAAGCGTTTCCCCTTAAGCAAGGTGCCCGTCCTCCGAATGATTACAATAAAAGAAGTCTCCGACCGCGCGAAGGTCTCGATATCCACAGTCTCCCGTGTGATTAACAACACGGCGCCTGTTAAGGAAAGCACCCGTAAACGGGTATTCAAAGCCATGAAGGACCTGGGGTATCGTCCCAATTCATTCGCTCAGGGACTGGTCACTAACCGTTCCAATAATATCGGTCTGGTGGTGACGGATCTGCTTGGCGTATTCTTCGGCCCCCTTATTTCCAGTCTGGAGCGGGCGCTGCGGGAATCCGGCTATAACCTGATCATTTCCGTAGAAAATTACTCCTCCGATGAAATCAAGGAGACCATCGACATGCTGGCGGGCCGCCGTTGCGACGCCATCATTCTGTTTCCCTACTGCCTGACGGACGAAGAGCTGATCGCCCTGAAAGAGAAGTCGCCGCCCTTGGTGCTGCTGAATCGCTATGTGCCTGAACTGGCTGGCGAGTGCGTCATCGTCGACAATGAGCAGGGCAGTCATCTGGTGGTGGAGTATCTGGCGTCCATCGGCCACAGCCGCATCGCCTGTATCAGCGGACCGTTAGGAAACGAGGAAGGTCGCGCGCGTCTGTCCGGTTATCGTCGTTCGCTGGAAAACCTGGGCATGCGCTATGAAAAGGACCTGGTGGTGGAAGGCGACTTCACCGTGGAGGGCGGCTATGTCGCTACTCAGCGCCTGTTGAAGCGCAGCCGCGACTTCACCGCCATATTCGCCTGTAACGATCAGATGGCTGCTGGCGCAATGAAGGCTTTGCGCGAAGCCAAGTTGAGCGTTCCTGAAGAGATTTCCCTGGTTGGCTTCGATGACGTGGAATATGCCTCGTTGCTGTATCCGGCCCTGACTACAGTGCGTCAGCCGGTGAACGCTATGGGTAAACGCGCCGCGGCGCTGGCGATTCAATCCATTCAAGGCGAACGCCGGGCGCAGCCGGCGCCTATGTTTGAGCCGGAACTGGTGTTGCGCGACTCTGTCGCCCCTCCAAAAAACTCCTCAGCATCTTAAAACCCCGCTTCGGCGTTATTGCGTTCTATTGACAATAACGCCCGAATTAGGGCAACTTATGAAACCGCTTTCATCATGGCGCGAGCTGTTATACGGTGAATTTACCGTTTAGCGCCGACAAAGCTGGCGAACGCCCTGGTTTTCGTTAGTAAAGGGCCGTTGTTAAGGCCTGGATACTCAGCAAATTATTACGCATCAGGGAATATCGCTGATTTTTTTAAATCATAAATGAAAGCGCTTTCATAAAGTTTCGGTCCACTATCGCTAAATATAAAAAGGTGACCACATGTACGTATCCAGACGCCTCAAGCTGAAGGCGCTGTCGACCATGATGATTGTCGCGGCGCTGACGGCATGCAGCAGTGATTCTAACGATAACGACGGCAACGATGGACCGGGAACGCCTGACCCGGTGGCTGGCGTTGATTACATCACTACATTCAGCGATTGGCCCGCTATTCAGAGCGCCATCGCCAAAGACCCGCAGATAGAAGCCAGGATCGTTGAGATCATGGCGACCATGTCTCTGGAAGAAAAAATTGGACAGATGATCCAGCCGGAGCTGCAGCATCTGACCCCGGAAGAAGTAAAACAGTATCACATTGGCTCCGTGCTGAACGGCGGCGGCTCCTGGCCGGGAACAAATAAGCACGCGACGGTGCAGGAATGGCTGGATATCGCCGATGCGCTGTGGGAAGCCTCCATGGATGAGAGCGACGGTAACGCCGCCATCCCCATTATCTGGGGGACGGACGCGGTGCACGGTCACAGCAATGTAGTCGGCGCGACTTTGTTTCCGCACAACATTGGCCTGGGTGCGGCGCGAGACTCAGATTTGATCCGTAGAATCGGCGCGGCGACGGCGGCGGAAGTCGCGGTGACCGGCATCGACTGGACCTTTGCGCCGACCCTCGCCGTCGTGCGCGACGATCGTTGGGGACGCACTTATGAAGGTTACTCCGAGGACGGCGAAATCGTCTTTAACTATGGCGCAGCCATGGTGGAAGGCCTGCAAGGGAATCTCGATCAGTCACACGTAGTGGCTACGGCCAAGCACTTCATCGGCGACGGCGGCACTGAGAAAGGGAATGACCAGGGCGACAATCTGGCGGATCAGAATACGCTGATCAATCTGCACGGCCAGGGTTACTACTCAGCCCTGCGCGCTGGCGCTCAGACGGTGATGGCCACGTTCAACAGCTGGCAGGGTGAAAAACTGCACGGCAGAAAGGACCTGCTGACCGATGTGCTGAAAGGCAAGATGGGCTTCGACGGCCTGATTGTGTCTGACTGGAACGGCATTGGTCAGGTGGACGGCTGTACGGAAAGCAACTGTCCGCAGGCGGTTAACGCAGGTATCGATTTGTTCATGGTGCCTTACAAGGCGGATTGGAAGGCGTTTTATCAAAACACGATTGATTCAGTTAACGCCGGCGCTATCGAGATTGAGCGTATCAACGACGCCGTCGCGCGTATTCTGCGGGTCAAACTGCGCGCAGGCCTGTTTGATAAGCCCAAGCCTTCCCAGCGCGCTTTGGCGGGTAAAGTGGAAGTACTGGGCTCCAGTGAGCACAGAGAGCTGGCGCGGGAAGCGGTGCGTAAGTCGCTGGTGCTGTTGAAGAATAAAGACGGCATCCTGCCTCTTAGCCGGGACGCCCGGATTCTGGTGGCGGGAAAATCCGCGGACAGTCTATCCAATCAAAGCGGCGGCTGGACCATTTCCTGGCAGGGAACCGGTCTTGATGAAGCGGAGGACTTCCCTGGCGCGACCTCCATCCTGAAAGGCATCCAGGACGTTGCCGCAAATGTGACCTATGACGCTGACGGGGCTGACGCCAATCCGAACCTGCATGACGTGGCGATTGTGGTGATCGGGGAAACGCCCTATGCGGAAGGCGTGGGCGACCTGGAAGGCGCCAAGACGCTGGAGCATGCCCGTAACTATTCGCAGGATCTGGCGGTGCTGGAGAGTATTCGTAACGCTGGCGTGCCGGTGGTGACGGTTTTCCTGTCCGGTCGTCCGTTGTATGTGAATAAAGAGCTGAACCGCTCTAACGCCTTTGTCGCCGCCTGGTTGCCCGGCAGTGAGGGCGAGGGCGTGGCGGACGTGCTGTTCGCCAAAGCCGAAGGTGGCGTCAACCATGACTTTGTTGGCAAGCTGTCCTTCTCCTGGCCCAATTCCGCCTGCCATACGCCGTTGAACAAAGGCGACGGCAGCGATGCGCTGTTCGCCTATGGATATGGTCTGAGCTATCAGGACTCCGATAGCCTGGGCGACGATCTGAGTGAAGAAAGCCAGGCCTTTGGATGCGACCAGACAGATCCTGGCGACGGCGGAACCATCAACGTGAATCTTGATCTGTTCACCAGCGGTCAGAATCAGGGCGACTGGGTTATGCGCATTGGCGGCCCTTCCAACTGGGGCGGAACGCCTGTCAGTATGGACCCGGCGGTGACCACGGCGCTGGAAGGCAATGAAGTGAGCGTTTCCACTGAAGACGGCGCCATTCAGTTCAGCGCCAAGCGGGTGACATGGACGGATGTGGGCCAAGTCTATATGCAGGCGACGGAAGACAGCGAAGGCAAGGACTTAACGCCCTATTACAACTCAAAAACCACCGTAAAATTCCGGGTTAAAGTGAATGAGGCCCCAGCTGGCGACGTCAATTTGTCGCTGCATTGCGTATACCCCTGTCTGGGTGAAGTGGCGGTTGGCGACTTTATGCGTGGCCTTCCCGTGGGCGAATGGACGGAAGTGAGCATTCCATTCCAATGCTTTGTGGACGATGGCCTCGACTTCAGCAACGTCAATACGCCGTTCCTGCTTTATTCTGGCGGCGCCATGGACCTGTCTCTGGAAAATATCCGTTGGGAGCCCAACACCGCCGCAGACACGCCGGATTGCAGCAGCTTCGCTCAGGAAAATGTCGCGCTGACGGACACCACCGATGTCTACACGGACGGCGTGACGGATACGGAATTGTTTGCTCAACCTGGCGTGTGGGGAGTCTCCTCCTGGGACCCTTATCAGGAAGACGCCAGCTTTGTGACTCTCGACGCGGCCCTTGTTGACGGCGCGGGAACCGTGGTGGATGCGCAATACGGCGCTCCGGCGGCGGAGCATGCAGCGAAAGGCGTTGTGCTGTTCAAGTCCGCCAAGCCGCTTGATGTTTCCGCCCTGAGCAAACTCACTTTTGATGTGAAAGTGATCGACTTCGCCGCCTCTACTGGGCTGATGGCGAAAGTGAACTGCGGCGCCGATTGCGGCACGGGAGACATCGCCATTCTGGACAGCTCCGCTGCACTGAATGTCTGGCATCCGGTGGAGATCAACTTTGCCGACTATGATGACCTCAACACGGCGGAAGTGACTTCGGTTCTGGAGATTCTGCCAGTGTGGGATTCGGAAATGCGCAATGTGCATTTCCAGGTGGATAACGTGCGTTTGGTGAAGTAAGTCCTGCGTAGTCGTTAACCTGTCGGATAGCGACAGGGATGCGCCAGCCATAAAAAAAGCCCGGGTAACCGGGCTTTATCGTATCAATTGGCGAGCGTCAGGCGGGAACTTCCGCCAGGCCGCTGTTATCCGTGTCATGGCGGATGCCTTTGCTGCGCCACTTACCAGTGCGCCAGCGCCACAGGTTGATGATCGCCCGCAGGGATTCATCCACCACAAAGCACATCCACACGCCGAGCATGCCGTAGCCCAGATCGATTCCGATCCAGAATACAAAGGGGATTACCGCCCACATGAAGATCATGCTGCTGACGGCGGAGAAACGAGCGTCCCCGACGCCTTTCAACCCCATACCGGCGATAATATTCACCGCTCGCGCCGGTTCCATGATGATGCAGGCCGCCAGCATCCACTTGCTCAGCTCGATAATCTGCGGGTTGTCCGTGAACAGGGTCAGCAGACTGTCATAGATCCACACGAACGTCAGCATGTTAATGAAGGCGAACCCGGACGCATAGGCCACTGACTTCCAGAAAATGCGGTTCACCTCTTTGAAGTTCTCCGCGCCCATGAAGTGAGCCATCAGAATCTGGCTACCGGCGCCCAGGGCGAAGGCGAAGGTGATTTCCACCACCAGCACCCGCAGCACATAGGTGTTGGCGCCCATCGCCTCCAGCCCCAGACTGATCACCGCCATGGAGACGACAATCTGCTGCACGGTGTAGCTGAACGGCTCCATCGCGGAAGGGACGCCGATTTTCAGAATCGGACGCATTACGCGGCGAATCGGGCCGGACATGCCTTTGAAGCGAAAACGGATCTTCATCGGACCATGCACCACCCACATTACCAGCAGCGCGCCCACAGCGAAGGAAATCGACGTCGCCATGGCGATGCCCAACAGCCCCATCTTGGGCAGCCCGAACCATCCCAGGAAGAACGCGGCGTTCAACACCACATTGAGCGCGTTGGTGGCCAGCGCAGTGGCCATGTTCCAATGGGTCATGCCCCGGGACGCCAGAATAGAGGCGTAGGAGAAACGCACGGCAATGCAGAAGAAGCTGAACGACACCGCCAGAAGATAAGTCTCTGAATGTGCGTTCAACTCCGGCGTCATGCCCAGCCACAAACCGACGCGGTCGGCGTAGATGAAGCTGACGATGAACATCAGCAGCCCAAGCAGACTGCTGATGCCGATATTCGCCATGTAGGTGGGCAATATATGCTGCGTTTGTTTTGCGCCCATATATTGCGAGGCGACGCTGGTGCCTGCAGTGGTGAACATCGGGATGATGAAGAACCCTAACAGCAGCACTGGCAGTAGCACGCCTACTGTAGCGGCGACTTCGTCGGAGATTCTGCTGAGGAAATAGGCGTCAGCGAGGAACACCAGTCCGCCGGTTATTTCTTCGATAAAGATTGGCCATGAAAGCACCCACAGGTTGTGGGACCTTAATTCGTGGTTCATAGATTGTATACCCTGGCTGTAAGCCTACAACTGGACTCCGGCGCAGAAAAAGCGCAATCCCGGTGAAATACGGGAGTACCCGAAGACCTATGTGTTTCTGTCAGAAAGTATCAGTAAGGACGTCGCCGATAACGCGCGTTATACGCAATGCGCTCTAGCGCGATAAATATCAGCCGGCCTGGAGCGTTCTTCGTCAGGCGACGAGAGGAATGATTTTAATTTGCATGGACGCCAGGCCTCCTTTGGGTCGGAGTTGATGAGAGCCGGTCAATATACACCCACATCTTAAAAATGCCAATAGCGCTAAACACTTACGCGGGAAGCTAAAAAGTTGGTAACAAATAGTCACGATTTATCCTGTGACCCAGGAGGTGCGCTGGATCTGCTGTGCTTTACTTATTTACTGCGCCCTATGCGAATTTGGGTCGGAGACAGACTCGATCTGGTCATATTGAAAAGGGGATTCCGGCGCTGGCGCAGGCGGAAGTTAAACGAAAAATTCACAGGCTACGGCTATCGCGAGGAGGAAAACATGTCCAAATTCGATAGGTTCAAAAACAATCTGACGCCTCTCATGCTGGCGGTCGCTTTGACTGCATGCGGCGGAGGGGGCGGTGGCGGCGATGACGACGACGGAAGCTCGCCCAGCGTTACAATGAGCGGGGCTGCTTCCAAAGGCATTATTATCGGCGGCCTTGTGCGCGCCTATCCGGTAGTCAATGGCGCTGTAGATACATCCAATGTGTTGGGGCAAGCCACCACGGGCGCAGATGGAACTTACAATCTGACGTTAAGCTCAGGCTACAGCGGACCTGTCGTTGTGCGCGTAACGCCAACCACTGGCACGCTGATGCGCTGCGACCTTAGCGGAGGATGCGGAAGCGGCGTGGCCTTCGGACAGGATTACGCTCTGACGGACAGCGGTTTTGCGCTGAATGCAGTCGTTCCCACAGGTTCGTCGAATATATCGGTCAATATCACTGTGTTGACTGATGTCGCCACTCAGGTGGCGCTGAATGATATCACCATGGGCGGCGCCACCAGTGCGACTGAAATTCAGGCGGCGGTGACGGCGGCGAACTCGAAAATCGCCAATCGTTTCGGTGTGGCGGGCGACCTGACCAAGATTGCTGTGGTGGACATTACAAATCCGACAGCGGTGGCCGCCGCGGGTCAGGGCGGGATCAAATATAACACGCTAAGTGCGGCCATTGTGCAGGCGGTGCGGGGAGATTCTCCTGGACTCAGTATTGAGCAGGCGGTCGCGGCCTTTGCGGAGGACTATGCAGATAGCGGCATCGCAGACACGGCGGACACAGATGACGCGAAAACGACACTGCAGGAAATCCTGGCGAATACCCTGGATATCCTGAACGCCGCAGTGGCGGCGGATGGGGGCGGCCAACTGGATTTGGGAGGGCTGATCACTGTCATCACCGCGGAAGAGAGCGACGCGCGCAATAATGGCTCTTCCGATGAGTCCCAGGGTGAACCAAGCGATACCGCCAACGCGACGGAACTGGCCCAGGCCAAAGCGATGGTGCAGGATATCCGCAATTTGGGAACCGGCATGCTGTTGAGCGCTGAAGATCGGGTTACGTTGGATGCGTTTGCGGATCAGATAGCGGCGGCGACCTTTGCTTCAGATGACAATCTGGCGCAAGTGCTAGACGTCATGGCGATCGCGCTGGAGCAAATTGCGGCGTCATACATGGCCTTTGCGGAAGACGGCTCAACCGATGGCTCTCCGATTGTGACTGTCAATAACCTGAGCGACGGCGCTTCATTTACGGTAAATACCACCATTGAAGGCGTAGCTGTGTCGCTGACCGCTACCGATGCATCCGTCGTGGATGTCGGTGATGAGGTCGAAACCCCGACTACAGGGGGAACCAATACGACCCAGGAAATCTCCGCTGATGTCGACTTCTCCATTAATGGTAGTGTCGCGTCCAGTTCCGTTTCGCTCACCATTAATAACGGCAGTAGTGTCGAAATAATGGCTTCATTCAATAGTAGTGAAGATGAAACGACTAATGGCGACACTACGACCACCGAGTTGGAGGAAAATTTTGTCGTCAACGATATGGACTTGAGCCTGAGTGTAACGTTGTCGGAAGTTGGCGTGGCTGACCCCGTTTCATTCACAGGCAGCATGGGCGTTCAGTTGTCGTCCTTCACTGCGGACATTTCTGAAACTGATACGGAAACCAGCTCCAGCTACGAAGAAACCTGGACGGAAGTCTTTACGGCGGGAACATTGAGCATGACCCTGGCGGGTGAGTTCAGCAACACCACAGGCGAAGCTTTCAGCGCCTCTCTTTCTGTTAATGCTGACGCTACTGGTTTGACTCTGACTTGCGAAGGGAACGAGACGAACGGCTCTTTCTCTGAAAATTGCACGGATGAAAGTGAGGATGGCTACGTAGATGTGAATATCGGGTTGGCGTTTATGGCGGACATCAATGGCGTATCCGATGCCATTTCCGTTATTTTGTCAGCGGAACGGACCGGACTGGAATCCGGACAGGTAGGAGTGAACCTGTCCTATGACGGCACTACGCTGGAAGCGAGTTTGGATTCCGAAGCGGAGACGTTGACCGTCACGAACCAAGATAACGTTACGTTGTCCGTGGAGGAAGGGGAAGACGGCAAAGTGACCGGGACCATCACCAACAATGGAACCCAATACGCCACCATTTCCGAAGTCAGCGGCGTGGTGTTAGTGCGGTTCAGCGATGGTGACTTTGAATCGTTTTAAACTAAGCTGAATACAGCGTGCAAACGTATAGGGAGGCTTGTCCTCCCTTTTTAACGCATGGCGTTTACAGAGAGAATCACTAAAAACGGAATCTGGCTTTTGTCTGATTATGGAAAACAGGTAAGGCGTATTGCGCTGATAGGCGCGCTAGGCTGCTCGCTGATCTATGGAGAGATAGTTGCGGCGAGCGATGACGGCTGGCGGCTGTATACGGAGGTGGAAAGCTTTTCCTACAGCAATGCGGCCCCCATATACCAGATCGCTCATGACCTGAAAGGCGATCCGGTGGCCCGGGGCGATGTGGCGTACACGCACGATCATATCGAGATTGGCGCGGAGTATCGTCATTTCAGCCTGTCCTTCTTCGAGCGCTACGATTACCACCTTGAATTCACTCCGGATACAGCGGCATTGGTATACCTCTACAACAATGACCTGCCTCATAAAAGCGATGCGCGCTACGACCTGTATCTGGCGGCGAACCAACTACGCGCCAAAGGAGTTAAGCTGGGTTACCGGTTCATAGTAACGGATGCTTTCAGCGTCAGGCTTGCGCTCTCTTATTTCCGCGCTGACGAATTGACCGATGGTTATCTGCGCGGCCATTTGAGCACGCCAGACGATGCTCCTGCGGGAGAGCTGGAGCTGAATTACGCCTACACGGAAGACCTTCTGCTGGACCGGCAGCCGGAAAACGTCAGCGGAGACGGCTTTGCCGCTGACATTTATCTGCAATGGCGGCCACACCCGCAGTGGGAAATGCGGCTGGCGTTGGAGGACGCATTCAACCGAATCTATTGGGACCGCGCCACTGCGACAGTGGCCCGAGCCACCTCCGATACTATTGACTATGACGAAGACGGCGCTTTGGACGTGTCGCCGGCCCTGAGCGGCAATGAAGGTTATCGCGACCATGTGCAGGAACTGCCTTTACGGGCGTTTCTCTGGAGTGAATATCGGGTAAATGATGCGATTAGTCTGGGCGCCGGGTGGCGGCGTTACGATGTTTCGAATCTGGGGCTTGTAGGGGCAGCCTACCGTTTCAACGAGAGGTTGAAACTGGAGGGGCGCTATTATTTCAACGCGGAGGCCCTCAATCTCAACCTGCAGGTTTATGACCTGTATCTCGGCGTGACCATGGATCGTCTGCAGTGGAAACAGGCGAAAACGTTAGGGCTGAGTCTGTGGTGGAGTTATCGTTTTGGCGGCGCTTAATGCGATCTAATGGGACGTTGTTATGGCGTTGCCTGAAGAAATAACGCAGTCGCCGCCGGGCTGGTTGATTCTGCTGTATATCCTGGGCTGCTCAGTGCGGAGAGTGTTTTCCATGGAAATGTTGCGTTGGTTGCAAGGCGGTCGCGATTGACTCAAGGCGTCGGCATGGGCTTCAGCAGGCGAACCCCGGTGTCGGTGAAGGGCGGGATGGTTTTCCCTTTGATGAGCTCAAGCGTCCGCTGTACCGCGAGGTAGCCCATGTATTCCGGGTTCTGCACCACCAGATTGCTGATCTCACCTGCGTACATGGCGGCTTCCAGCTCTTCGGTCTGATCGAATCCAATAAAACTGAATTGCTTTGACATACGTGACTGCCGAATCGCCACCAGAGCGCCGATGGTGGTGGATTCATTGGGGGTGAACAAGCCGTCGATGGTTGGCAGTTCCTTCAACAGGCGCAACATTTCGCTGCGCGCGGAGCCGCGATCGTCTCCCACATAAGGCGCGGCGGCGATGCGGATCATGTCGTAATCCAGCATGACATCCATAAAACCTTGTTCGCGCTGGTCCGTGGATGAGTTGCCCGCCCGCAGTCGCAAAATAGCCACCTTACGGATCCGGGACAGGTCAAGCGTGGCGATCAAGGCGCGGGCGGCCAGCTGGCCAGCGGCGTAATTGTCCGTGGCCACGAAGCCTTGGTGCGCGTCGCCAGCGAGATCGGAGTCCACCACCAGCACAGGAATATTCCTGGCGCGGTACTGAGCCACGCTGGGGGCCAGCTCTTCGGCGGAGTTTGGGGCCAGGATCAGTGCGTCTGGCGGTGACTGGCTAAGATGGTAAGTCAGAATCTGTATTTGTCCCGGGATGTCGCCGTCATCCTTGGTGCTGCGATGCAGCAAGGCGACGCCGGCTTCGTCGGCGGCTTTCTGAGCGCCCAAAAAGACCTGGCGCCAATAGGCGTTGCTTTCGCCTTTGAGTACGAGAAGAAGCTTGGGACGGGCGACGTCAGCCCAGGAATTCGGACAGGCGATGAAGCACGCTAACGCCAAAAGCGTGGCGCACACGACAAGACATCGAGCGGCTCCGGGCGAACGGAGAACGGAAGGCATAAATCTGGTCGGTCTGTTGGATATATATGACTTAAGTTTAGACGGGCTTTTGCATTCGCCAATGAAAAAGGGCGGCCAGGCCGCCCTTCATGCCTGATCGAAGAGGTTATTTGCGGCTCATTTGTTCAGTGAAAACATACTCTCGGGACTGCGTCTCTATCAGATCCTGCACCAGAGCCAGCACTACGGCGATGGCTTTCTCCACGCCAGTGTTGTGCTGGGACAGTTGCTGTTTGATTTCTTCGTCGGCGTCGTGGTAGCCCAGCGCAGGACGACGCACAGGGTGCTCGCCGAGAAATAGAGCGTGGCGCAATCGGTAAAGCTCCTTGAAGCAGTCCGCAGACTCGGGCGGGCGGCCCAGCGCCAGACTGACCCGCTCACGCAGGCGCCGCATGTCTTCGTCGTTGCGGGCGCCCATCAGCATTTCCAATTGATTCGCCACCAGCATGGCGGTCCGGGCGCCGTAACGATAGCGCTGCTGAGCGATTTTCAGCATATCCACCAGTACCTTATTCGCGGTGGAAATCGCCGTATTGCGGTGGCTGGTTCCCAACATTTCGAACCAGTCCCAGACTTTGGCGAAACTCAATTGGCCGATACGCGGCCAACCATGATCCAGGGCGCTCTGACTGGCGTCATAAAAAGCCTTGGAGTCGAAGTCCTGGGCTTCAAAGCGATGCGCCTGTTCGCCGAGGAACTGCGTAGCCAGAAACTGACAGGAGCCCGGCAGTGCGATGTTCATACCCAGCATCAACTGCTGAATGAATACGCTGGCGGCGTGATAGATGGAGTAGGGCTCGGTCAGGTCATTACGGGCGACCACCTTCAGGTTTAGCGTGGCGCCCAGGCTAACGCTGCTGTCTTCCGCATGCTTGCGGCGATAATGGTTGAAACTGCCGGAGCTGTCTTTGGCTTGTTGCAGGGCTCGAACCATGTCCGAGGCGTCCAGAGAAATATCGTACTCGCCGAGCTTGCCGCGATAAGGGTCTTCCACTTTAAAGGGACGATCCTTGAAGAAACCGTCAATCTGACGCCATAAGTCGATGCACAACGTCGTCTCTTGGTCGCCGCCGCTGGGAACCGCGTTTTTGACTTCCAGTTGAATTGTTTCTGTGCTTTGCATTAAAGAGGCTCCACTGTCGTGCTATGCGCTGCTGGGCGCGTCATTCCGACGCCGCCGGCGAGTTATAAATTCAGTGTTTCAATATATCTACGGGTTCTGGCTGCAATATCCCGCAGTTCCGCTAATGGTAACAGCTTTTCCTTGGCGCCTTTATGTTGCAGGACAGATTCCGAGTTTGTCATGGCGTAATGGAGAGCTGTCGCGGTATTCTCGCCGAGAATAATGGCTGCGGTAAAGGTTGCGGCGAAGGCGTCGCCGGCGCCGGTGGTCTCCTCCACCTGCAGTTCGGTCAGAGGGCGGGCGTAGTACAAATGCTCGCGATCATAGACGTATGCGCCTTCGGCCCCATCGGTGATGGCGAAAATGGCTGGCGGCAGCTTCGCCAGTTCCGGAATCAGGTCAGGAACCGAGGGCGACTTGAAGAAATTGAGGCCGAGGAACTTGCAGGCTTCTTCTTTGTTCATGACGAGAATTTCCACTCGATCAATCAGCTTCGCCAGCTTGGCGTAGCCCAGTTCCGCTTGATAATTGCTGGGATTGAACGCTAGCTTGAAGCCATTGCCGGCGACCAGATCGCAGACAGTCTGAAAGCTCTGCTCCAGCATGCTCGACAAGTATACCCAACGGGTCTGAAAGGGTTGAATATCCGCCGTCTCAAGGTGGTCGTTAGCCCCTTTGTAGGCGAGAATGGAGCGGTCGTCCTTGATGCTGTTCAGGATGACGGAAAAGCCGGTTTGCCCGCCCCGGGCGCCGATGAAGCTGATATGTTCTTCGCGCAGTTTGTCGAGCACGAAATCACCGTTGGCGTCATCCCCGATTTTGCCCAGAAAGCCGGTGTTCAGACCCAGTCGGGAAAACGCCACCGCTGTGTTGGTGCCGCCGCCGCCAGTAGTGGTTCTGAGCTCTTTGATTAAAAGTTTACTACCTAGCGGAAAGGCGATGAGTTCGGAATGACTGGTGCGCGTGTCAATGCGAATCAGCTCGGAGTCCGTATCAGCAAAGTGATCTACGGTGGCGCTGCCGATGGTGACAACATCAAATGTCATAGGCAATATCCTTGTTTATTGTTAGCGGAGTTTCGGAATATTACTAGGATAGCTCTAGCTAACGCTATCTTGCTGACTCAAGTCAAGTGCGCGGAAGGCATCGTCATTCCTCCTTGCATCAAACATCTTCTGATACCAAAGAATAGAGTATTTATGCGTGAGACATGACCTTCAGGGGGGGGGAGCGAGGCGTGATTTTGAACAGGCGTTCGGCGCGGCGATTGGCTTAACGATCTTGGTTCGCCCCCCGCGTCGTTCCTCAAGCTGACGAACGACGCGGGCATTTCTATGGCGGGATATTATTTGCTATGTAAGGTGGTGCTTCAGGCGGTCAGTCCGCCATCCAGCGCCACCGCCTGTCCAGTCATGAAGCTGGATTCGTCGGAGCATAGCCAGGCGATCATACGTCCTATTTCCGTCGGCTCGCCCAACCTTTGCATCGGATTGGCGCGGACCACTTTAAGCGCCTTTTTCTCATCCATCGCCTGTAGCGCGCGCTGCACCATGGGCGTGTTGATGAAGCTGGGACAGACCGCGTTGATGCGTATGCCGGAGCTGGCGTACTCGACTGCGGCGGACTTGCTCAGCCCCACCACGCCGAATTTGCTGGCGGAGTATGGCGCCAGAGACGGCGCGCTGCGCAGGCCGGCGATGGAAGCAAGGTTGATGATGCGTCCGTCTCCGCGCGGCAGCATACATTTGATCTGCTCGCGCATGCACAGAAACACCCCCTTCAGGTTGATGTCGATCACCTGATCCCAAGTGGCCTCGTCAATGTCCGCCATCCTGGCGTTGGCGTGCTCCACGCCCGCGCTGTTGACGGCGCAATCGAGCCTGCCGCAGGCTTCCATTACGAACCCATGTAGCTGGGCGACCTGCTCCGCCTGCGTCACATCGGCGGCGCAGAAATGCGCCCGGCCGCCCTGATCGCGAATCAATGCGGCGACGGCGTCTCCCTGTTCCGCATTGATGTCAGACAAAACCACTTCCGCCCCCAGCTGCGCCAGCAGGATAGCGGTTTCCTTACCAATGCCGGAGGCGGCGCCGGTGATCAGAATCACCTTGTCCTGCAGATCGTAAGCCATATCCGCGCTCCTTAGTTATCCGCGACCTTGAGCACCAGCTTGCCGAAGTTGTCGCCGCTGAACAGCATCATCAGCGTGTTGGGGAAGTTTTCAATGCCTTCCACTACATGCTCTTTCGCTTTCAGTTTGCCGGCTGCCAGCCATCCAGCCATTTCTACCGCCGCCTGCCCGTAATGCTTGCTGTTGTCGAACACCACAATGCCTTCCATGCGGGCGCGATTGACCAGCAAGGACAGATAGTTGGATGGGCCTTTCACCGGTTTGGTGTTGTTGTATTGGGAAATGGCGCCGCAAATGACAATGCGCGCATGCAGATTGATGCGAGCGAGCACCGCGTCCAGGATATCGCCGCCGACATTGTCGAAGAAAACGTCGACGCCATTGGGGCATTCCCGCTTCAGGCCGGCCATGACGTCTTCATTTTTGTAATCCACCACACCGTCAAAGCCAAGTTCTTCGGTCAGATAGCGGCACTTTTCCGGGCCGCCGGCGATGCCTACGACGCGACAGCCTTTGATCTTGGCGATCTGGCCGACCACGCCGCCCACTGCGCCCGCAGCGCCAGAGACTACGACAGTCTCGCCTTCTTGCGGCTTGCCGGTATTCAACAGTCCAAAGTAGGCAGTCATGCCTGGCATGCCAAGCACGCCCAGATAGCGGGGAGCTGGAGCGATACGCGTATCGACTTTATGCAATTCTTTGCCGTTGCAAATGGCGTATTGCTGGACGCCCAGCATACCCACCACCATGTCGCCGGGGCTGAAGTCGCTATGATTGGAGGCAATGACTTCGCCGATGGCGCCGGCGCGCATGACGTCGCCGATCTGCACCGGGGCAATGTAGGATTTGCCTTCGTTGAGCCAGCCCCGCATAGCGGGATCAAGGGACACATATTGAATTTTCACCAGTACTTCATCAGCGCCTGGCTGCGCGACAGGTTTCTCGCAGAATTCCCAGGTATCGTCGCCGGGTTCGCCCACTGGTCGCTTGGCCAGACGATATTGCTTATTAAGCAGTTCGCTCATGGATGTATTACCTTTATTGTTGATTGCGTCTACTGTGTTTCAGATAGCCATTGGAATTTTCAGCGTCGCATACGACGACTTGGATTTACACTGGCGTATATGACATAAAATGGGTTGTTTTCGCCATATCTTTGCCTGTACACGGCGTCTTGGGAATCTCGGCCGACGCTCAGTCGCTTTTGGCCTGGATAGTTGCGGGGACTTGCGAACTCTTAATTTGAGAGGGGTTAAAAAGCGTCTCGCAGGGGCATAGAATGGTTCAGGTTTTACTTGCTCGTTCAGGGCGCCGCAAAAAACTGTGTAAGCTCCCTTCAGAACAGCGTTCAGCCACAAGGGATACCGCTGATGATGACGAAAACTTCCACTTTGATCAGAATTACCATCCGTTGCGTCATACTGTGTTTCGCCCTGACGGGCGCCTGTCGCGCGACGGACGCTTTGAACATGATGACGGAGGATTACGCTCCGCTGAACTTTGCTGAGAACGGTCGCCTGCAAGGCGTATCTGTGGACCTGATGGAAGAGATGCTGCAATTGGCCGGCTACTCTCAAACCCGCGCCGATATGCTGCTAATGCCTTGGGCGCGTGCCTATACCCATGTGCAGCAAAGCCGTAACGCCGTACTGTTCGCCATGACCCGTACGGAGCACCGCGACGGTCTGTTCAAATGGGTGGGACCTATTATCCCTTCTCATATCGTGATCACCGCCCGGCGCGATAAATCCCTGCGCGTTGCGTCTCTACAGGACTTGAAGACGCTGCGCATCGCCACCGTGCGCGACGATATCGGCGAGCAGTTGTTACTGAATAACGGCGTGCCCGACAGCGCCTTACGGCGCACCTCCAGCCCTCAGGTGGCCCTGGCGATGTTGAGCCTTGGACAGGTGGACGCCTGGGCCTACGGCAGGCTTGGCGCGGCATGGTACATCAAACAGATGAAGCTGAAGCCGGCGGACTATGAAGAGATCTTTACCCTGAAAGATTCGGACCAGTACTTCGCGTTCAGTCTGCAAACGCCGGACGAAGTGGTGCAGAATTTCCAGCAGGCGCTGGATCAGCTGAAAAACAACGGTCGCCATCAGGCCATTGTAGACAGGTATCTGGAAGGGGCGTTGTAAGCGGACCCGATGCATTTCTCGGGCCCGTCTTCTCTCAGTTTAACGTTTCAGCACCAGCGCGGAGAGGCGCGCCGCGCGCATATGAAAATTCGGCGCGGTGTAAAGAAAGACGCCCGGGCCGCGGTTGGTGAGACGCCAGATAAACAGCGACAGAGCGGTGACGCCGAGGGTCGCAAGAGTGGGGTACAGAGCATACCAACCGGTGACCGCCGTACTGCTGTCGAATACGCCAGCTTTGATCAACGCCGGCGCCAGCCAGACTCCCGCCATTTCAATAAATATCCGATGCAGGACATAGATCTGCAGCGTGTTCTTGCCCATCCAGCGCAGTACTCTGAAATCCGCTAATGACTGCGTGAATGCGAACCCCATGATGCTGATGCTCACCAGCAGCAGGCTGGTGAAAAGAAAGTGCTCCCAGTGCAGCAGCTTCAGGCTCAGGGACGCCAGACCAAAAACCGCCAATAGTCCGATACTGCGCAGACTGATGCGGCTGAGCAGGGAAAACAGTTGGCGGCCGTAGAAGCAACCCAGTCCGTAAAACACGCCATTGGCGATAATGCTTTTGGTAGGCCAGTCATGGACAAAAGTTTGCCCGATAAAATGCCCCGTCAACAACACCAGAATCGCTAACGGCCAACGACTGGACAAGAGTTTGCAAATGGTGAAGTACCAGGGCAGGGCGTAGAGATACCAGAGGCTGCTGGAGCCGGTCAGGGTCAGGGCGATGAACTCCGCCGGATTGGACGCATAGAGGGCGTTGGTGACTTCCGTCAATTGTTTCTCGGAGCCTCCCGCCCAGTTCACGAGCGTGACCCCCAGCCATTGCAGGGCGCCCCAGAGAGCGAACAGATAGACCAGATTGTAAATACGTTTCTGCGCTACATCGCTCCAGCGGTACTGAGTTATCGCACGATGCACCAGAAAACCGGAGATCATGAAGAACAGAGGCATGCGCAACGGCGCCAAGTAGACGCTCACCAGATGGTGAAAGTGTTCGAAAGCGGCGGCGGTGGAGCCCAATTCGAGCCCGGGTAACGCATAAGAAGTAATAATGACGTGGTGAAGCACCACTAACAAAATACAAACGCCCTTAGCCGTATCAATCCAATCTATATTGTTTTTTGCTTGGTTCTCCATGTTGTAATCCTTGTCCATAAATGGCGGTAAAAAAGTGAAGCTTTGGAAAGTAACAAAAAATTTTCATACGTCATATAAGCCATATATGGCATGCCATAAAAGGTGAGTAAGTGCCTGCTTTTTTTGTGTTTTAACAAGATAAAAAGTCGTGTTTCCGGCGCCTGAAAATAGCCCCGAAATGAGGTGGAAAATGTGGCGGAGACCGATAATGAAGCGTATGCAAGGCGCTATGCTATAGCGGGGACAGGTGCGGCTTAAACTAGGTTTGGAGGGACAAAAAATCGACGAGGCGGGCTTAGTTGAGCGCTCGCCTTTGCAGAATATCCATGATTTCCCGCAACGCCGGCTCGATCTGGGTCGGAGCGCTTTGATGCGGCGTCGCCCACACTTTGGGGTGGCTCCATAGCGGATGGGCGGCGGGCAGGGGCTCCTGTTGGAATACATCCAACATGGCGCCGCGTAAATGGCCGCTGTCTAAGAGCCCAAGAAGGGCGTTTTCGTCGGTCACCGCGCCACGGGAAACGCAAACCACGGCGGCCCCTTGCGGCAGGCGGGAGAGACGGTCCCGGTTCAGGAAGTTCTCCGTTGCTGCATTATGAGGCAGCATGTTGATGAGAATGTCGCATTGTCCGAGAAATTCATCCAGCGCCGTCCCGCCAGCATAAGCGGCGACGCCGGATATCGCTTTCCCGCTGCGCGACCAGCCTGACGTTGGATATCCCAACTGACTCAGGTATTGGGCGACTGCGCCTCCCAGGCTGCCCAGTCCCAGTATGCCGATGCGGGTGTCTCGATTGGCGCGGTAAGGGCTGTTACTCAGCCAGACTTTGTTCTGTTGCGCTTGCCGAAACTGGTCGAAGTTGCGTTGAAAATGCAGGACGGCGTAGGTGGCGTATTCGGACATCGCCTGACGCATGCCGGCGTCCCGCATACGCTCTACCGGTACCCCCGCTGGCAGGCGCAATTGTCGAATCAGTCCGTCTATGCCGGCGCCCAGACCGATGACCAGCTTCAGATTGCGCGCCTGGGTCCAGTCCGTCAGGGTGGGGCGCCAGATAAGCAGAACATCGATCTCTTCGATAGCGACGTCTTCCGGCGCCAATAGCTGGAAACCCGGACTGATGGTTTGCGCGGCCCGCCGCCATTCCTGCAGGTCGAACGCGCCGCTGTGAAATACGATATTCATGAAGATCTCTACGGTTGTTTGGAAGTGGGATCAGGTTCTGAAAATATCGGCGTCGCTGTTGAAGTATTTAAATTCCAGGACATTGCCGGAAGGGTCGCTAACGAAAAACGTGCCTTGTTCTCCTGGTTCGCCGACGAAGCGGACCTTGGGCGCCAGCAGAAAGGTGTCGCAACGTTCGGTGATGCGGTTGCGCACTTTCTCCCATTCGCTTTTATCCAGAATAACGCCGAAATGCGGCACGTGAATGCTGTCGCCGTCCACCGCGTTGCGGCCGGCGTCTTCCTGGGGGCTTTCCACGAGGTGGGCGGTGATCTGGTGACCGAAGAAGTCAAAGTCGATCCAGCGCTCTGCGGTGCGACCGATGGCGCAGCCGAAACGATCCACATAAAAGGCGCGGGCGGCGTCCAGATTCGTCACGGGAAAGGCCAGGTGAAACGGCCGCATACATACCTCCTGAAATAAGTGATAATTGAGCTGTGTGCAATTATCACTGTGAAATTAACGATTAAAAAGCGATATTAATTCAATTTGGTTGAGGTTTTCTCACTATGAGGATGCTGCCTCCCTTAAATGCGGTGCGTACGTTTGAATGCGCCGCCCGTCACCTCAGTTTCACCAAGGCCGCAGAAGAACTCTGCGTGACGCCCGGCGCCGTGAGCCGCGCTATCGCCGGGCTGGAGGAGCGCCTGCAGACGCCATTGTTCAGTCAGCACAAGCGCCGCCTGCAACTCACCGCCGCCGGACGCGCCTATCTGTTTCATGTCACACAAGCGTTGGACCGCCTGTCACTGGGCACAGATGAATTGCTGCAACATCGAGGCGAGGGCGGCCTGCTGACCATCGGCGCGTTGCCGACGTTAGGCTCCCGCTGGCTGATTCCCAAGCTACAGGACTTTCAACTGCGTTATCCCAATATTTCCGTTGAGGTGAAGACAACGCCTTCCGATTTCTCCAAGGCGTTTACCGAATTGGACCTGAACGAGCATGGGCTGGACGTGGCGCTGTATATCGGGCAGGGCGACTGGTCTGGCGTGCGACGGCATAAACTGTTCCAGGAGCGCTTGCTGCCGGTGGCGGCGCCATCGTTAAGGGAGGAGTTGGAGGCGCTGGCGCGGGGCGAGGCTGACCCTGGTCGTCTGCTGCTGCACTCTACCCGGCCTCATGTGTGGTCGCACTGGTTCGAAGCGCAGGGCTTTGATTTCACTACGCCAACCTGGCGCGCCCGCTTTGAACACTACTACATGGTGATCGAAGCGGCCATGCATGGACTGGGCGTCGCCTTGTTGCCTGAAGTGCTGGTAGCGCAGGAATTACGCTCCGGCGCGCTGCTGGCGTTGAGTCATCGCGGGTTGCCGCAACCTGAAAACTACTATTTATTGCATCATCCGGCGCGCAGTGAGGAAAATAAAATCCGGGCGTTTAGGGACTGGTTGATGCGGAAGGAAGGCGCAAAGGAAAAAACTGCTCAAGTTCTGCAGGCGGACTTAAAAAAGGATGGTGGATGAAAAACATTACGCAAAAAGTGTTTAAAGTGTTGTTGGGAATACTGTTTATTCTGCCAACGACGGTGTTGTACGCCATAGGAGGAGCTCTGATCATCGAGAACTCGATATCAGATGAGCGTTTACCTCCTCTTGGTTCGATTGTGTTTTTAGCAACGGCTTTCGTGGCGCTTTTGTCATTGATACAGCTATGGATACGACATCCAGATTACTCTCTCAGAGATGTCCCAATTTGGATATGGCTGGGTTTGGCCACCGGAAATGGATTATTTTTGTATGTCATTAGCGACACTGGTCCCCTTGGCTTTAATGCCATGATTGACAAGCTTATGGCGGGTCGCTTAAACGTATTGTTATGGCTTTGGATCTGTGGCGGCGGGCCTGCGATGCTCTCATGGTATTTGCTGTATAAGGTATACAGGCAAGGCGTGCGTCCATCTTTACAGGAGAGTTCGGCTGCCTCTTCTCAATGAGCGGGAATCAGTCGGCGGCTTTTTAACTCGCCTTCGTACTCCAGAACTTCCCGGAAGCCGTGACGGGTATAGATATCCTGCAGGGTTCCGTCTGTTCTGAGCTGCTTCAGACCCGCATTAAAGGCGGCTAGCTGGTCTTCATAGTCCGGGGCTCTTTTGGAGAACGCCACATACAGACGTTTGATCTCCAGAGGCGGCTCCAGAAAGCTGAGGTCGCGCAGGTATTGCGGATAGTTCTTTTCCAGCAGGTAGCGGGCGACGAACTTGTCGATAAAGATGAGCTGCACTCGATTGTAGTAAAGACGCTGCAGGTTGGTGAGATCATCAACGACATCTTCTTTATACAGGAATGAGGCGCTGTCGAAGGCGTCAGTGTTCAGATATCCGCGCACCACGCCGAATTTGTAGTGGGATAGCGCCTGCAACGCCGCAAGTTGATTCTTTCTGGGGTCCACGGTGAACTGGATGTCGCTGTCATTGCGCACGTAGAAGCCCACAGGGCCGCCGAGGAAGGGATCGGAATAGACAAAATCCTCCAGACGGGAAGAGGAATAATATTCCGGAAACAGCGCATCCATCTCCCCCCGCTGCGTCATGTCCAACGCCCGCGCCCAGGGCAGGAACTTGACGCTGGGCGAATAGCCGCCACGCATGAAAGCTGTCGCCACCAGTTCATAAACAAAGCCGAAATTACGCATTTCTTCGCCCACGTAAGGCTCCCAGTTAAGCGTGGCGAGCGTGGTGGTCGGCCGTTGCGCCGCCATGACGGAATGACAGGGAAACAACAGGATCGCCAGCGCCAGTGTTACGTTTGCCAGCTGCGTTGATCCTGAAGCCCGAAAAAGCCGTATCCAGTGAGAACGCCGTGTCATTGGACATCCGCCAGGGTGTTTGAAATTTATCCGGTGCGCTCTATAGCTTAGGTTAGTCCTCCCAATTTGGCCAAATTGGCGCAAGCCGCCGTCTGCTGTCTGGGTAGCGCTAAAGCCGGTGAGCAGTAGCGGTAATATCAGGCTATGCTTGTTTGAGAGGTAGTAAACGATGAATGTAGTACTGCGACCGGCCACCGCGGCTGACGCCGATACCCTGACCGATATTATGTTGGCGTCGCGAAAGAAGTTTCTGGCTTATGCTCCCATCGCTCACTCGGAGCGGGAAGTCCGCGGATGGGTGCGCTATCTATTGCTTCCCCGCGAATCTGTGACTCTCGCCGTGGCGGATGAGCGTATCGCCGGCTTTCTGTCACTGGATCAAGGCGATCGACCCACCTGGCTGACTCAGCTTTATCTCGCTCCAGAGTACGTGGGCCGCGGTATCGGCGCACAACTGCTGGCCCATGCGCTGTCGCTGGCGCCGAAGCCGGTCAGGCTCCACTGCTTTCAACAAAATCTGGACGCCCGGCGCTTCTATGAACGTCACGGCTTCGTTGCAGTCCGGTTTACCGATGGTTCTGGCAATGAAGAGCGTTGTCCCGACGTGCTTTACGAACTGGCTTAGAGGCTGGGTTAGTCCCGTTCCTGCATTAGCTTGAACTGGCTATATAGCAGCACGCCGCCCCAGACCACCGCTGCGATCATGATCAGGCTGCCGAGCAGGTGCGCGCCCTGGGCGATACCCTGGTCGAAGCGCAGCAGTCCGGTTTCAGTCAGTAGATATTCCCAGTCATGAAAGCCATAGGGAGAAGAGTGGCCGAAGTTGCCGCCCAGCAGCGGCAGCTGGCCGGCGCGGGCGTCGTTGATGTAGGGCGCCATATCAAGGAAGTTCTCCCCGAACCACCAGGCGCAAACGGCGGCCCCAAAAGTATTATGGTGCTTGAACAGCAATACGCCGAAACAGATGGCGGGCATGATCAGTTGTCCCAGACTGCCCCCCAGGGAGGCGATGAACTGCCCGAAGGGGCGAAAAATCACATGCCCGGCCTCATGGAAAGGCAGATTTATCAGATGGAGAAATGATTCTCCCGCTGCATTGGACGCGATGGAGGAGGTCATCAGCCACACCCCCCAGATCGTCAGCGCCGCCAGCAGCAACGTGCGTCCGCCCAAAGAGATGGGGTCAGGGGAGGCGTCTCCGGGGTACAGTAATATGTCCCGCCAGGACGCTTTCTCTTCAATGTCTTCCGCATCCTGCTTGGCTTCCTGTGAGGCGGGCGTCTGGTCATTCTCTTGCGTCGGCGGGTGATATTTGAAGTACTTTGCGAAAACAATGCCGCAGCTTTCGCAGTCGACGTTGTTATCCCTTTGTTCAAAACCGCATTTGGGACATTTCATATATCAGTGGGGTCACTTCGTTAGTTTTCCCTGTGATTCTAGGCCAGGAAAGATCCGAAGCAAGCAATGGGGCGTAATCATGACGATACGTTCGCAACTGGCTTGGCGAGCGGCGCTTCACCTTTTGTCGTACAGGGGCCGATATGTCCGCCAATTATCACACACTGAGGCTGTTGCTCGGCGACCAGCTCAACGCCGCCCACAGCTGGTTCCGGGAACCTGATCCCGGCGTACTGTACGTGATGGCGGAGCTGCGTCAGGAAGTCGACTACGTCGTGCATCATGTACAGAAAGTCTGCGCCTTCTTCGCCGCCATGCAGGCGTTCGCCAACGCTTTGCGCAAGGCCGGTCATGAAGTGCTGCATCTGACGCTGGATGATACTCATGAGCACTCCGATTTACCGGCGTTATTGAGACATCTGAGCGAACACTATCGGGTGCGCCGCTTCGAGTATCAGCGTCCGGATGAACACCGCCTGTTGCAGCAGATGGAACGACTGCAATTAGGGGAGGGGATCGACATCGCGCAGGTGGACACGGAGCATTTTCTGCTGCCCTTTACGGAGATCTCCGACCACTTTGTGCGCGGCGAACATCTCACCATGGAGAATTTTTACCGACGTATGCGCAAGCGCTTCGCCATCCTGATGCAGGATGGCGCGCCGTTGGGCGGCAAGTGGAACTTCGACAGCGAAAACCGCAATAAAATCAAAGCGGAGCAGTTGGCGGAGATTCCCGCCCCCCTGTGCTTCGACAATGATGTCAGCGCTATTCTCGAACGCTTGCGACGACATGCCGCGCAGACTTTCGGTAAAACCCATGAGCGCCTGCTATGGCCGGTAACGCGGCGTCAGGCGCTGCAGTTATTGCAATACTTTTGCGAACGATGTCTGCCCCAGTTCGGTCGCTTTCAGGACGCTATGACCGATGCGGTGGCGGCGCAGTGGAGTTTGTATCACTCCCGCCTGTCGTTCGCCTTGAATACCAAAATGCTGCATCCCATGCAGGTAATTCGTGCGGCGCTGGAGAGATACGAACAGGCCAAGGGCGATATCAGCCTGCCTCAGATCGAGGGCTTTGTGCGGCAGATTCTGGGCTGGCGCGAGTGCGTACGCGGCGTGTATTGGGCGAATATGCCGGAATACATGCAAAGCAATGCGCTCAACGCAGACAGAAATCTTCCCCGCTACTTCTGGGATGGCGACACCCATATGCGCTGCGTCGGCAAAGTGGTGGGGCAATCATTGCAATACGCCTACGCCCATCATATTCAACGACTGATGGTGACGGGTAATTTCTGTCTGTTGACCGGGATCGATCCGGATCAGGTGGATCAGTGGTATCTGGGCGTCTACGTGGACGCCATCGAGTGGGTGGAGGCCCCCAACACTCGCGGCATGAGCCAGTTCGCCGACGGCGGCCTGATCGCCACCAAGCCTTATGTCAGTGGCGGCGCTTATATTCATCGCATGAGCGATTACTGCAAAGGGTGTCGCTATGACGTCAAAGCCAGGACCGGCGCCGACGCCTGTCCCTTCAACAGCTTTTACTGGCGCTTTATAGAACGGCATCGGGATCGGCTCCAGCACAACCCCCGGCTCGCCATGATCTACCGGACCTGGGAGCGTTTCTCTCAGGAGCAGCGTCGGGAGATCCTGACGCAGGCGGAGGACTACCTGGATAGGATCGAAACCCTGTGATTAAGCCGCCTCAGTCGGGCGCTCATTACTATTAAGCCAGCGCGCCACTTCCTCTCGGTCATCCACTTCCCAGGGGTGGAAGTCGCGACGTAAATAACGCAGAAACTGAGGCAATGACTGGCGCAGCACGCCGGGTTTTCCCCACAGAAAATTCAGTCCATGCAACCAGGTTTTCAGGTCCCAGAATTTGCCTTCTGTGTTCAGCATCGAGCAGGTGTTGAGGAAAGTGAAGCGGAAGAACTGGAAGGTGACGATCCAGAACGCCACGAAGCGCATGCGGTAAAGGCCGACCTGGCTTTGGTACACATCGAAAGCCACGGACTTATGTTCGATCTCCTCCACCGCATGCCAGCGCCATAACGCCTGCATGGTCGGGCTGGCGCCAGCCATCCAGTCCGGGTTTTTCAGGACGCCGTGGGCCAGTACCGCGGTGTAGTGTTCGGCGGCGCAGGTTCCCGCCAGACGGCGACTGCGTTTGAATCCCCCGACAAACTCCATGTGTTTGTGAAAGCGGGCGTTCATTTTGTTCAGGTTGTAGCCGCGTTGCGCCAAGGCGTCGTTGTAACGGGCGTGCTCCCGGCTGTGCATGCCTTCCTGCCCGATAAACCCTCGAATGTGCTGCTGTAGCTGGGGATCTCTCACATTTTTGCGGTAGTCGCGCACGGCCTTGATGAACAGGTGCTCGCCCTCAGGAAACTGCAGGGAGAGCGCATTGAAGAAAGCGGTTTTGAAGGCGTCGCCGCCATGCCACAGCGTTTTCAATTCGGCGTCAACGTCGAAGCTGAGATTGCGCGCTTCGACGTTGACGTCCGGCGGCGTGCGGCTGTCGCCCGCTCCGGCAGTGGAATGTGGTGTAGAGGTTGTGCGTTGTTTTGTCATGACGGCGTCCCCGTTGACTGATGTAACCTGATTACAATCTATATCCAGGGGGGACGCGCAAACAGGTTGCGGCCCGTCGATTAGCGGGTCATTCTTTGTCACAAAGACAGACTTGGCGCGGGACGCCGCCAACAACAATAAACCAGAGCGGATAAAGCTGTCATGAGAGGTCACTACGTTGCGGTGCTGATCGACTTGTTAGTGGAGCGGGGTGTTGATCGCGCTGAGTTTTTACGCGATTGCCAGTTGCAGGAAGAAGAGTTGAGCGCCGACACGCTGATCGACCAGCGTCGTCTGGAGCAGGTCACCCGGCTGGCGGCGGAGCGGGTGCGGGAGACTGGCATAGGGCTGCTGGTGGGACGACGCCTGAACGTGAACACTCATGGCGCGCTGGGTTACGCCGCCATGGCCAGCGCCAGTTACGAGCAGGCGCTGCAACTGCTGGTGAAGTATTACAGGGTGCAGGCGCCCAAGGCGTATTTTGAACTGCGAACGCGCGACGACTTTTACGAACTGGCCTGCGAGTCCAGCTTCACCTTGCCTGAGCGCCCCTGGGTGACTACGGAATTTCTGATCAGCAGCATCTACACCTCCACCGAGTTTCTTTTGAGCGGTCGTATGCAGGGCGTGGAAATCCACCTCAGTTACGCGGAGCCTCCTCATGTGAAGATGTATCGGGAGATGTTCCAGGCCCCGGTGAGATTTGAACAGACCTTTACCGGCATCCTCATTCCCTTCAGCGTGGCGCGGCAGCCGTTACCCTCGGCGGACCCTCTGGCGGCGAGCCTGTTCACCAAACGCTGCGAGTCCATTCAGCATGATGATCGGGATGAACAACTGCCCCGGCGGGTGAAGGAAATGCTGTACGCTGGCGCAGGAGAATTCCCCAGTCAGACCGAGCTTGCCTCACGACTGCACATGAGCGTCAGCACCCTGCACCGTAAGTTGGCGGAGCAGGGCGCTACCTACAAAGCGCTGCTGGCGGAAGTGAAGAAAGAACTGGCGCTGCAACACTTGCGCGACAGTCGTCTGACCGTGGATGAAATCGCGCAATTACTGGGTTTCAGCGACGCCTCCAACTTTCGTCGCGCCTTCGTTGGCTGGACCGGCGAGACGCCCAGTGAATTTCGCAAGCGAAGCTTGTAGGCGCTTGTTATTACTGGCATGTTATTGGCGTACAAGAACGGCATTGTCCATTCACCAATAAGGAATGTTGTTATGCTAAGCGAAACAAAAAAAATAACCGACGCTCGACCTTTTGGCTTCAAGTCTCTCGTATCCATTCTATCGAAACCTTTCCTGCTCACTCTGACCCTGACGGTCGCCGCGCCGACCCACGCCGAATTCATTCTGGAGGGAGACCGCAGCGTCCCCACGGAGGCGCATCACGGCATGGTGGCCACCAGCCATACGCTGGCGACGGAAGAAGCATTGAAAGTGCTGAAAAACGGCGGCAACGCCATTGACGCTGCGGTCACCGCCGCCTTCGCCCTGGCGGTGACGCAACCCCGCTCCGGCAATATTGGCGGCGGTGGTTTCATGCTGATCTCCTCGGAAAGCCGCAATGAAGTCATTGCGATTGATTACCGGGAAAAGGCGCCGGCGGCGGCCACCAGAGATATGTATCTGGACAAGGACGGTGAGGCGGACAGCAATTTGAGCCGTTTCTCACACAAAGCCGCTGGGGTGCCCGGCACGGTGGCGGGACTGGCTATGGCGCTGGAGAAATACGGCACCATCTCGCTGCAGGAGGCCCTGGCCCCGGCTATTCGACTGGCGGATGAGGGCTTTATCGTTACGCCCCGTTTCAGTCATGGCGTGAAAGACAGCGCCGAAAGACTGCGCAAATGGGATTCTTCCCGCAAAATTTTCTTCAAACAGGACGGCTCTTTCTATGAACCTGGAGATCGCTTTATCCAAAAAGATCTGGCGGCGACTCTGAAGCGCATTTCTGAGCAAGGGATCAAAGGATTCTATGAGGGCGAAACCGCCAAACTGATTGTGGAAGAAATGAAACGCGGCGGCGGACTGATTACGCTGGAAGACCTGAAGAGTTATCAGCCGGTCATGCGCGAGCCCGTTCACGGGACCTACCGGGGCTTTGATATTTATTCCATGAGCCCGCCCAGCTCCGGCGGCATCCATGTGATTCAGATTCTGAACATTCTGGAAGGCTATCCCATCGGCTACCTCGGGCATAACTCCGCACAGACGATTCATCTGATGTCGGAAGCCATGAAGCGGGCTTATGCGGACCGTTCCAAGTACCTGGGCGATCCCGATTTTGTGGCAGTGCCGCAGAAAGGGCTGATGTCCAAAGACTATGCGGCGAAGCAGCGTAAAGACATCCCCATGAACCGCGCCACGCCCAGCGCTACGCTGGCGCCGGACAACCCCCTGCCTTATGAAAGCAATGAGACCACCCACTTCTCCGTCGCCGACAACAGGGGCAATGCGGTGTCCACCACCTACACCATCAACTTCAGCTACGGATCGCATATTGTGGTGGATGGCGCCGGCTTCCTGTTGAACAACGAAATGGATGACTTCAGCGCCAAACCGGGCGTACCCAACGCCTATGGCTTGCTGGGCGGCGAGGCCAACAAGATCGAAGGCAATAAGCGCATGCTCAGCTCTATGTCGCCGACTATCGTGAAAAACAAAGGCAAGAACTTCCTGATTACCGGCAGCCCCGGCGGCTCGCGCATTATCACCACTACCTTGCAGGTGATCATGAATGTCATTGATCATCGTTTGAATATTCAGGCGGCGGTCAATGCGCCCCGTATTCACCACCAGTGGTCGCCGGATGAAATTCGCGTGGAAGAGGGACTCAGTCCGGACACTGTCAAGTTGTTGGAAGGTATGGGGCATGCAGTGAATCAAAAGGCGGCGATGGGCGCCAGCCAGAGCATTCTCATTGATGAAAAAGGCGTGTTTTTCGGCGCAGCCGACCCTCGTCGCAGCACCTCATCCGCCATGGGTTTTTGACCCTTCGGGCTTTTAAACTATCCTTACATCCTAGTACTATGCGCCGCTTTTTCTTAACGGAGAAGCGGACGCTTCTCCCATCTCAGTTTTGACCACCACGTCGTAGAACGAACTCAGGATGGTCGTATAATAGCGTAGTATCAATCACTTAGCGGCTGTAAGGCTGACAGGAATAGTCGTGTCTGAATTAAAATTCGATGTTGTTTTATTGGGGCAGTGCCAACAGGGCATGAACCCGGATGATGTAATAAGCAAACTGGCCGCCTTGTTCAGGACGGATGTGGACAAGGTGGAAAAAATGATGGTGAAGAGCCGTCATGTGATCAAGAAAGGCGTTGATAGCGCAACCGCTAAAAAATATAAAGCGGCGATAGAGCAAGCTGGCGGCGTATGTGAACTGGTCAAGAGCGCAGCGGCGCCGGCGTCGAACGAACCTCCCCTGCGCGCCGCGCCTGCGGCAAAGCCCAGCGTTCCCAAACCCGCTGCAGCCAACCAGGCGGCCACTGATGCCGCGGTGGAAAACGCGTATCGTGCGCCTGTTGCGCCGGTAGTGAAAGATCAGATTGTTTATTGTCGTCAGTGCGGCGCGCATATAGCCGCTTCCCTGACGGAGTGTCCTCATTGTCACGCCAAACAGGCTTCCACCAGCGCCAAGAGCAAAGTGACGGCGGGACTGCTGGCGCTTTTCCTGGGTGGACTGGGCGTGCACCGGTTCTATCTGGGTCAGTGGTGGGGCATTTTCTATATGTTGTTCTGGTTTACATGGATTCCCAGCCTGGTGTCGTTGATTGAGGCGATCGTCTTTTTTGCGTCGTCGGAAGACAGATGGCAGGAAAAATACGGTCAGGTTCGCGGCGGCGGCGCGGCTATGGTTGCCGCGGCGGTTGTCGGATTATTTGTAATGGTGGCCTTTATCGGCATCTTGGCGGCGGTAGCGATTCCCGCCTACCAGGACTATGTGACGCGGTCTCAAGTCCAGACCTCCATGCCGTTTGTTAAGGAAAACCAGGACAAAGTCAGCGCTTTTATCCAGCGTACAGGCCTCTACCCCAACCAGAACCTGGACGCAGGGTTGCCTGAGGAGCTGCGCGATAAAGTCGCGAGTATTCAGTTGCAACAAAACGCCCGCATGGTCGTGACCTACGACATCAAGAGCCTGCGCGAAAATAACACCATTGACTGGACTCCTGCAGAAAGGAACGGTCAGATTGAATGGACCTGTATAGAAGGCTCCATGCCTGACCAATACCGCCCGACCAAGTGCCGGGGAGGAAGCCACACCAGCAGCGGAGACCGGCGCGTCTCCGCCGCGTCGGAGGCATTGGACAAGGTGCTGCGCAGCGCTGATGGACGTTTGTCCCTCAGCGTGCCGGGACGCTGGAAGAAAATGGATGACCTGAATGAAGAAGCGTCCCTGGGCGCTGGTAATTTATTTGATGACGCTTATGCTCTGATTCTCGAAGAGCCCCGCATCGATTTTGAAGACGGTTATACGTTGACGGACTATTCTGAGCTGATTGTGTCCCTGATGCAGGAATCCCTGGAAAACCCCCATACGCTGGGAGAGTGGCGCCCTGTGGAGATCAATGGCCTGCCTGCGCGCCAGGTGGCGCTGACTGGCTCTACCGGGGGCGTCAAAGTGACCTATCTAATCACCACAGTGATGGGCGACGCGCATTTTTACCAGGTGCTGGGCTGGACGCTGGCGTCCCGCTACGACAGTAAGAGCGAGGTGCTGCAAGCGGTGGCGACCAGCTTTAAGGAGCGCAAGAATAGCGGCCCGGTGGCGAACTGACGCGGTTAGTTTTAACCGCTTAAACGCGCAGCATCGCCGCGCATAAAGCCTGCGCCGTCTGGGCGTATGCCGGGTCCCCAAAGCATTGGGCGCGAATGATAGCGCCATCGATCAACACCCCGATTTGCCGCGCCAGGTTCCCATTCTCCACGCCTGCTTGCTTCAGCCACTGGTCGATCTGTTCATCCATCACCTGCTTATGTCGCCGCGCCAGCTCCCGCTCCGGCTCTTGGGCGTCATAGATTTCCGCTGTCACATTCAAAAACGCGCAGCCGCGAAACTCTGGGTCGTCGAACCATTCCTGTAAGGCGTCGAAGATGCCCAGCACCCGCTCTTTACCTGGAGAGTTGAGCGCTTCCACTCTACCGGTGAACCATTGCATCCAACGTTGGTGACGCTCCCGCAATGCCTCCATCATCACATCCTGTTTGCTGGGAAAGTGCTTGTAGAAGGTGCGTTTGGCCACCTCGGATTCCTGAATCACTTGATCCACCTGAGTGGCGCGAAGCCCTTGCTTATAAAACAGGCGATAGGCGCTTTCGATAATTTTTTCTCGTGCTGAAACTTTCATAATCAATCACTTAACAAATAAGTAGACGGATTTGTCTACTTTTTGATTGCAAAGGTAGACTGGGTTGTCTACTCTCTCCTGTGTAAGTAGACAATATAGTCTACTTTTGGACGAAAACAGAGAGGCGATTCATGTTTATTGAAAGAAACGGCAAGCAAATTCCAGTTCCACCTTTTACTGAAGCGTCCGCCCGCGCCAAGGTTAAAATGGCGGAAGACGCCTGGAATACCTGTAATCCAGAGATTGTTGCATTGGGATACACGGAGGATTCGGAGTGGCGTAATCGCGCTGAATTTTTCCAGGGACGGGAACGCATACGGGCGTTTTTGGCCTGTAAATGGGAGCGGGAAACCCGTTACAAGCTGATGAAGGAGTTATGGTGCTATCAGGACAACCGCATTTCCGTGCGTTTTGAGTATGAATGGTATGACGCGGAAGCGAAGCAGTGGATGCGCACGCATGGTAATGAGCATTGGGAGTTCAACGAAGAGGGACTGATGGCGCGGCGCGATATGAGCGCCAATGATTACGCTATCAGTCCCTCTGAGCTGCGTTACGCAGTGGCCGGCTGAGACTTACTTCTTCAGCAGACCGATCTGGCGCAGACGCTCAACCAGATAGTCGTGAGACAGAATCGGCTCGTCGCGCACTGGATTCTCTTCAGTGACGCACTGCGGCAGAGCGGTCAGCCACACATCCGGATTGGGATGCACGAAGAACGGAATCGAGTAGCGGCTGTGTCTGGACGCTTCGCCTTTGGGATTCACCACCCGGTGAGTGGTGGAAGGCAATAGGTGGTTGGTCATGCGTTGCAGCATGTCGCCGACGTTACAAATGATGGTTCCTTCGATCATGGAGATCGGCGTCCACTCGCCTTTCTTGCTCAACACTTCCAGGCCTTCCTGCTCGGAACCGACCAGCAGGGTGATCAGGTTGATGTCCTCATGGGCGGCGGCGCGCACGTTAGGCAGGGAATCATCGTTGATCGGCGGATAGTGCAGGGGACGCAGGATGCTGTTGCCGAAATTGATTTTCTCACGGAAGAAGTCTTCATCTTCGCCCAGGAATAACGCAAAGGCGGACAACATGCGGTTGGACAGGTTATCCAGAGCCTGATACATCTCCAGCATGGCGGACTTGAAGTCCGGCAGCTCTTCCGGCCAAACGTTGGGAATCAGTTGCTCGTAAGGCGGTTCGCCTTGCACTTCCCGGCCTACGTGCCAGAACTCTTTCAGATCCACCACGGCGGCGTCTTTGGCGATTTCAGTGCCGAACGGGGTATAACCGCGTGCGCCGTAGTTATCCAGGAAATATTTTTTCTTCACCTCTTCCGGCAAAGCGAAGAACTTTTCTGCGGCGCGCAGGGCGTTGAAGATAGTTTCTTTAGGTACGCCGTGTCCGGTAATTCCCGCAAAGCCCCATTCTTTGTATGCAGCCCCTAGATCGGCCAAAAACGCCTGCCGGTCTGAGTCAAACCGGGAAATATCGAGAACTGGTATCATAAAAAACCCTTCTGTTTAACTGTTATTGTTAGCGGGAGTGTAATAGAAAACTCGACCATTTGGTTAAGAAATTTAATGCTGCCGCTTAAAACTTGCGATGCGTCAAACCCGGCGCACAGGAATGCGGCGGCGGTGAAAACACCCGCTACATTGGGGCGGGCCGCCAGGGTGACGGACAAATCGGGGGCGCAATTTTAAGCGCCTGTATGACGATTTACTAACACTTCCTGTTCGATAGTCCTTAAGATGACGGCGGCCGTTAAGATTCGATCGTCAGGGAGGATTCTGCCGCCGCGGTATTGCGCCTTCTTCCTTCTCTGCATCAGGCACGCGCTGAAATCGGCGCTTCGCCCTTGTTCGGTCTCTGTTCTCGTTCGTCATCCCTGTACCAGAAGGAAGTGATATCTATGCAGAATTTGATTGTGCGCCGCGTCATGCTGGCGGTATTCATGCTGACGCTGGCTGCCTGCAGCCCCACCGAATACTCCGGCCGGGCGGAAGGAGACGCTTCTTTACGGGCGGAATCCGCGCAGCGGGAATCTAACCCTTATCTGGCCTATGAGCATTCCGTCCGCGCGCGTTTGCAGGAAGACAAGGTCGCCGCGACGCATCAGCAAATCATGGACGCCTGCGCGGCGGACAGGGAAAATCAGTGCACCCTGCTCGACGCCGACCTGAACCGGGAATACGCCCGCGCCAGTTTGCGCCTGCGCATCAAACCCGCAGGCGTAAAGCCGATTCTGGAGCAACTGGCGCAGGCGGGAGAAGTGACGCAGGTGAATACTCATGTGGAGGATCTGGCGGCGGCCATCGTTGATGCGGAAAAGCAGGTTGAAATGCTGACCAGCTATCGCGATCGTCTGCTGGAGTTGGAGAAGCGCTCCGCCGACAACATTGATTCATTGATCAAGATCGCCTCACAACTGGCGCAAACCCAGGCGGAGCTGGAGCGCGCCACAGGCGACAACGCCTACCTGTTACAGCGGGTGAACATGGATATCCTCAACATCTCCTTTGACGCAGAGCACAATGAGTCGTTCTGGAAACCCATCAGCCGCTCGTTGTCCTCATTCTCGGAAGATCTGTCGGAAGCCATCTCGGAAGTTATCACCGCCTTCGCCTACTTGCTGCCGTGGCTGGTGATGCTAAGCCTTCTGTTCTTCCTTCTGCGATTTATCTGGCGCAAGTTACGTAAGCATTAACCGGGCGGAAAACAGCGTCCTTTGCAATTTTAGCGCTCTTTATTGCAAGAGCGCCTACTCCAAATCCCCTGTCGGAATACGCCGGTATTTACTCCATTCGGGTGATCGTTTGGGAACGATTCCCATCCTAGACTCGGGCGACAACCTGAAAAAAACGAGTAAAGGAAGCGGACCATGACGCCTGATACATTTCGAATCGCGCCTTTGGCGGCGCGGGTGATTCTTATCTCTGGACTGACTCTGGGCGCCCAGACGGCGCTCGCCAGCTGCGTTGACTCCACGGCGGCGCCAGCCAGCGCTGAGATGAATACGGTGTGTCAGGAAGCCCTGGCGCAGCAGGTTCAGGCGGTGCGGCCTTTTCCGCAGGCGCTTGAGTTCGCTGGCAAACTCAAGCCTGACCATGTTTCCCAGGCGCAGATGAATGCGAAGGTCGCCCAGTTTTATGACTACTGGAAAGGCGCTTATGTGAAGCCTTCCAACGGTAATACGCCCGGTGGCGGCTATTACGTCAACATGAAAGGCACTGGCGGCGATGGCAATGAGATCACCACATCGGAAGCCCATGGCTACGGCATGATATTGTTCGCTTTGATGGCGGGCCACGACAGTGAGGCGAAGCAGTATTTCGACGGCATGTACAACATGTACGACAAGCATCGATCCACGCTGAATAATCATTTGATGTCATGGGTTATCGACGCCAGCGAAAATACGAGCAAAGATTCCGATTCCGCCACTGATGGCGATATGGACATCGCTTATGCGCTGTTGCTGGCGCATTATCAATGGGGCTCCGGCGGCGCCGTCAATTACCTGCAACAGGCGAAGCGCATCATTAATAATGGTCTGAAAGGCGATGACGTGCACCGTTCCTCTAAGCGCACCATGCTGGGGGACTGGGATGACAATCAATGGACCACGCGTTCGTCAGACTGGATGACGGACCACATGCACGCCTATCAGCAGGCTACCGGCGACGCCTTCTGGGGCGAAGCGGCGGACACCGCCTATGCCATCATCGACGCGATGACCAAGAACCACGCCAGCGCCACAGGGTTGATGTCAGACTTTGTTATCGACAGCAATCCCCGTCCGGCGCCGCCCAACTTCCTGGAAGCGGACACCGACGACGACTTCTCCTGGAACGCCTGCCGCTATCCTTTGCGCATCGCCATTGATGCGGCGCACTTCGGCGACGCGCGCGCCAGCGCCGCCATGAACAAACTGATGCAGTGGGCGAGCAACGCCACAGGGGGGAATCCCGGCGGCGTCATGGCGGGTTACAAGCTTAATGGCGAACCGCTGGTGGGTTATTCCGCGATGGCGTTCACAGCGCCGATGGTGGCGGCGGCGTCCGTCACTGGACATCAAAGCTTTCTTAACAAAGGCTGGGACCTGATCAGCGACAGCCGCTCTGATTACTATTCTGACTCCATCAATCTGCTGTCCATGCTGTTCATTTCCGGCAACTGGTGGGCTCCGGTGGACGGGAATGATGGCGGGGATGATGGCGGCGATAACGGAGGGGATGATGGAGGGGATGACGGCGATGACGGAAACGACGGCGGCGATCAGGATGCGCCGGCGCAGACTACTTTGCACAAAACCCATGATTGGGGCAGCGGCTATTGCGCCAATATCAGCGTCTATAACCCCAATGACAGTGCGCTGGTCTGGTCGGTCTCCCTGCCGATAGACGGACAGGCGTACACGGTGTGGAGCGCGGAATGGCGTCAACAGGGGAGCGCGCTGGAGGCGTCCGGCGTTAACTGGAACCGGGAGCTGGGTGCGCAGGAGAGCACGGAGTTCGGTTTCTGCGCCAATCGCTGAGCGACCTCTCTGAGGCTATAACGACGGAAGCATCTCCACTTCCGTCTGCGCCAGTTCCTGGTGCGGCTTCACAGTATCGATGCAAAGCGTTACGTCGCCGGGGGTGAGGTAGGGCTCCAGAATCGGCGCCATCCCCCGCAATACCTGCACCGGCAGCGCGGAAGTGAAATGGAAGTCGCTGGCGGCTTTGCCGGGTACGTAGGCGGTAAGGGTTCCGAAATGGTTGCCGCCCAGGTAGAACACGAAGGTGGCGGTGCGGTTAAGCGCCATGCCGCCGCTGCGGTGGCCATTATCAGAGATATTGAAGATGCGGTTGTCGCCGGTGCCTGTCTTGCCGCCCAACGCCAGCATGCGTCCGTCGGGTAGCGTGAAGCCGCCTTGCAGACGCCGTGCTGTGCCGGCTTCCACTACGTCCGACAGAGCTTCTCGCAACGCCGCCGCCACATAGGGGTCCATTACCCGGTCTGCAGTGGTGCGATAGTGTCTCAATTTCACTTCATAAGGCGTTTCCGCGGCGAAATGCAACTGATCCAGGCGGAAGGTGGGCAGGCGCAGGCCATCGTTGAGGATGATGCCCATCAGCTCCGCCAGGGCGGCGGGACGGTCGCCGGAGCTGCCCAGGGCGGACGCCAGCGACGGAACCAGATGGTCAAAGGGATACCCCTGGCGTCGCCAGCGTTGATGCAGGTTGGCGAAAGCCTCCACTTCAAGCATGGTGCGGATGCGGGAGTCCTGGGCGTTTTTAGCGCGGGTGCGGAACAGCCAGCCGTAGACTTCCTGACGATGCTCGCCGCTGGCGGCTGAGATATCGGCGAACTGCGCCTGTGGATGCTTTTGCAGGTAGGCCAGCAACCACAGCTCCAGCGGGTGCGTTTCGGCGATATAGGCTTGATCTGGAAGGCTGAAGGCCCCAGGGGCGTAGCGTTCGAATAACTCTTCCATGCGGGCGGCGCTGGGGCGGTCATGAGGCAGTCGCTGCGTCAAAAAAGCTTCAAAGGCGCGCAGATCCGAGTAGGGGAAAATATAGCGGTGCACCGCCGCCAGCCTTACCGGATTAAGGCGCAGGCGATCCAGAAATATGTCCAGTTGCTCCTCGCTGCTTTTACCCTGATACGCGTTCCAGAACCGTTGCAGGAAGATCAATCCTTCGCGATCAGCGAAGCGCGCAAGGTATTCATGGCGACGGGGATCGTGAGGGTCGCCCAGTAATTGCCGGCTGTTCTGCTGGTTGGCGTTGATTTCATGACGCACCAAATCCTGCAGCAGGCGTACGAAAGGCAGATTGATGGACTCTCTCAGAGACTCCCGTAAAGTGGGAAAGCGATGATTATCCTGGCGACTGAAGTTACGGAAGGTATGCACGCCGCCGCCGGTGAAGAATATCTCTTCCGGATTGGCGGAATAACGTCTCTCCAGCGCCGCCTGCAGCATGGGCGGCAGGGATTTGTCCTCCGTCTGGTTCAGGTACTCCAGGGCCCAGGCGGTGATGGGATCATGCGACGCCTTGGCGGCGCGGCGCAGGACTTCTTCGTCCTCGGCGGCGTAAGTCAGGTGCAAGGTGGCGACCAACTCCAGATAGCTGGCCAGCACCCTCAGCTTGGCGGTGGAGCCCAGCTCCAGCTTGCTGCCTTCGTTGATGTCGAAGGGCTGCCCGGTGTTGTCGGTCTGCACCCGCACCCGGTTGCCAGTGGCGGAACGTTCGAGCAGGGTGAAGCTGTAATACACCTCTCTAGCCTGCCCCTCTGACAGTAAACGCGGCCCTACCAGTCCGGTGGCCTTGGCGAATTCAGGGTCGCTGAGGCCGCGCAGGTAGGCGGATACCTGATGCTGCAGACTGCCCTGCAAAGTGGAGGAGGCGATCAGGTCAGTGCGGTCCAGATCGTAGAGGGATAGATTGAACATTTTCGCCAGCCTCAATCGCGTTACATTGACGCCTTTGTCTGCGTCCACTGGCGTGACCACTCGGGCTTCCATGAAATCGCGATACTGGGTGCGCTGCGCCAGGGCGGCGTCCCGCAACGGCGCGCTGATCTCGCCGCCGTTGGCCATCAGACGCAGGTAGCTGTTGGTGAGACTTTCCAGATTGGCGCGCCCCTGCATCAGATAATAGGAAGGACGCCGGTGCGCGATCATTAGCGATAGAACCTGACGCAGCGCCTGAGCCTGTTTTTCCAATAGCTCTCCTTCGGCGCCGTTCATGCTCAGTAAGTGGTTGGACTCGTTGAAGTCCGCTCCGAACCAGACCCAGAGACCGTCGCCGACGCCATGCACCTCTCCTTGGCCCGGCGCAGCGGCCAGCGGCACGGTGTTAAGGTAGGACATCACCAGTTCCTTGCGGGCGGTCAGGGTCTCTGGACCGGTCTGATAGGCGCGCACGCTGGCGGACAGCATTTGCAGCAGTTTATCCCGGGGTGAGGAGGTGAGCCCCTCGGCGGAGTGTCGATACTTTTCTATCTGCGTGGCCAGAGTGCTGCCGCCCATTGAGGAGAAGTCGCCGCCCAGGGTATTGCCGATACGCACCACAGCGGCTTTGCTAAAGCGGCTCCAGTCCACCGCAGGATTGATCAGGGGATGGTCTGTGTCCAGCAGGTCGCGATTTTCGATGAACAGCAGGGTGCTCGCCACCAGCGGCGGAACCGATTCAAAGTTCTTGTAAACGCGCTGTGGATAACGGTTGCGGTACATCACGTCGCCGCGGCAGTCGAGAATATCCAATCCTGCCTGCGACTTCTCCCGATAAGGCGGGAACAGGCCGTGGGAGGTGTATTCCATCAACGCAGGGGAGAAACTGGCCTGGGTTTTGATCTCCCAGTTCTGATGATCCAGTTGTTGTAAGTAGTTCGGTAGAGAGACGTAACCCAGACGTTGGTCGAAGGGGCCCTCATGGGGATAACGCACAGACTCAGCCGGACCCGCATTGAGGTTGTAACTCAACTGACCGGCGTAGCGCGAAAACAGCCGCGCCTGGATGCGGGAGGTGTGGCTTTCAAAGTAAAAAAGAAGCATCCCCACGACCAGAAAGGCCACGGTAACACGCAACAGTACCCGCTTAATCCCTCCCCCTTGCTCACCCTCGACAAAAGAGGACAGAGAATCCGTCTGGGACTCGGGGTCAGGGAGATGAATATGCGGAAACACGCCCATCTTTGAACCGAACGCAAGTACTGTTGCTGATTGTGACGACGACAAGGACTGTCATAGATCTGCGCCGTATTACTACTCCCCGGCGGGCCTACGCCTTCACTCTCAGTATAGTCCACCGCACCCCGGCGCGTGCGGGCGGTAACGAAATTTTACGGATTCGGATGTGGGGGGCGATAGTGTTTCAGTGAAAAATTACTGAGTTAACCTAGGGATGACACCATCTCCCAATTGGACTCGGCCATGAGGTCAATAGGCAAAGGTGTGTATATTGCTAGGATTATTGCTTTTACAGCCAGCTCAGGAAAGTACCATGCAAGAAAGCAATATCCCCGCCCAGCACCAATTACTTGATCTTGAAAATCCATTGCCGTCATGGAATTTAAAGAAAAAGGCCACAGGTAAGAAATTGATGATCACCAAGGAGGCTGACACCTTCATGCGTGGTTTGAACCTTTACGAAAAAACAAAGGTTTATAATGAGGTGCTAAAGCTAGCCAGCGAGGGGGGATATGGGCGGTTTAGTAAGGGTTTCAGGAAAGAACCCATGTTCATGAGGCAGAAGAAGTGTTCAGGGGGAATTAGCTTCATGTATAGCGTGAATCCTGAAATGATAATTATTAATCGGATGACCGTCGAGCTAGAGGCGACAGACCTTCTTACACCAGTGAATAAACAGCAAATGGGACTGTTTGAAGTCAAGCGAGCATCGGGTATTCGATGGCATGAAGGTTCCACTAGGGAGGATGCGCAAAAATTGGAGAGTGCGTGGGGAGACCCTATGCCGGTAGCGTCTATAAAAACCGAACATGTCGCAATCAACGGAATGTCAAACGATCTAAACAAAGCTAGATGGCTAATGGGTGTGCATATGGACACAGCATATTGGGACGATAATGCAAAAGCCTATACACTCGTTTACAACCCTACCCGTGGAAAAAAGGATATTTTTGAGTGCATTCAAGACAGGGTCTCAACCTCTAAGCTTGCGGAGTTCCTGGCAATTATGTTGATAGAAAGTCAGCAAAAAGGCGCGAAGCGTAAATGGACGGCCCATAGTCAGGGTGGGATTATCATGACCCGAGCAGTAGAGCTGGTGAATATGCGTGGAGTAAGGTTGGAAGGGCAGCGCGTTTCCATTCATGCTGGCGGAAACTACAAGACGCGAGCAGAGAACGCATTTACAAAAGCAGGGATGATCATCGACGAAATCAGACGGGACCACCCAGATGATTTTGTGCCCAACCTTTTAGGTTTTAACGATCTGTCTCTCGGTTCATTTATTCGTGGCATACGTAGCAGGAAACTCGTAATAGGTGATGACCGTCCTGTTGAAGTTAGTCCGCATACACTACCTTACCTTGGCAGAGAGTCTGCTATCCGTCATCTACAGATGAATGGTTATCATAAAAAGGCGGAAAGGCTGGCGAAGCTAACCATGAAGGAACTCGACTTGTTATGATTAAACAATTCGTGAGGCCGCTTATTACTGGTAAAGGGCCGAACTTTTCAGAGCTGAACGTAAAGGAGTGCGGAATTGGTGACTACCAATTACGGTACAAGCTGCCGGGGAATACTATTGATGTTGGTATGCCTGACGCCCCAGTTCCATCTAGGCTTAATTTAAACGCAGACCTATTTGATTCGTATGGCCCCAAGAATCTATATAACCGTACTTTCGTTCAAATGGAGTTCGAGTGGTGGGCTTACAGAGGGTTTATTTTACAGGGAGATTCTGGGCTGCTAAGCAAGATGAGCTTGCATATCGACGTTAACCGAATAAATCCCAATTCACCCCTTGGTGGAAGTGATCTCGAAAGTCTGGAGACTTATCTGAGAGAGGACTATTGGGATTACTACGAAGCAGAAAAAAATATTGATGGAGTGCCGGGAAGCAACTGGCAGAAGCGATATGATTTTGATAACCCTGACGAGGTAAGAGCTAAGGGTTACATCCCTGTCAGGAGATTGGTGTTAGTACTGCTACCAGAAATCTACGTTAAGGAACGGATCAATGGTGTTGAGTGGTTACACTATAGCATTGATGGAGAGGGGATTGCTGGCACCAATATTACATATTATTGGGCCTATCCATTGACCAATAATTATTACCTTACGTTTAGCTTTCGGACGACGACTGAATTAGGTCGTAATGAACAGAGATATCAGCGAATGCTTGAAGACGCTAAGCAAATCATGTCAATGGTAGAACTGTGTAAAGGGTGATTCACTCCGAACATGTCGCAAATGCCTGATTAGCGCCGGAGAGATTGCTCTTGCGATATCAGGCGATTCTATCTGTAACCAATTTCAGTACTCCATTCAGTCATACGTGTCTCCTATATAGGAATTCGGCCTAATTATGATCAAAAAAGTGATGAGGCCGCTTTTGACAGGCAAAGGGCCGAGCTTTTCAGAGCTGATTGCAAAGGAGTGCGGAATTGGTGACTACCAATTACTGTATAAGCTGCCAAGTAATCCTATTGATATTGGTGTGCCTGACACTCCTGTTCCTTCGAGGGTTAATTTAAATGCGGACCTATTTGATTCGTATGGGCCAAAGAAGTTGTATAACCGTACATTTGTGCAAATGGAGTTTGAGAGGTGGGCTTACAGAGGGCGCTTTTTGCAGGGAGACTCAGGGCTGCTGAGCAAGATGAGCTTACATATTGACGTTAATCATGCAGAGCGCCATACAGAGTTTCATGTAGGCGATCTCGAAAACTTGGAAGCGTATTTGAAAAAGGACCTTTGGAACTATTACGAAACGGAACGCAATATTGATGGCGAGCAGGGGGCAAATTGGGAAGCAAGATATGAGTTTGAGCACCCTGACGAAATGAGGGCCAAAGGTTACGTTCCCCCTGATACACTGGTTTTGGTCCGTTTACCTGAAATCTATGAAAGGTCACCTATTAATGGTTTGGAGTGGCTCCATTACCAAATTAGAGGTGAAGGAATTCCTGGACCTAGGCATACTTTTTATTGGGTTTATCCGCTGACAAATAGTTTCTACCTAACTTTCAGTTTTTGGATGACAACAGAAATTGGAAATAGAGAGCTAAAAGTTCAGAAAATGTACGAAGACGCTAAGCGCATCATGTCCATGGTTGAGCTACGTAAAGAGTAATAACGGCGCTGGCCCCTCACTTAATCAGAACCTGTGTGGGGCCAGTTGTTATTAATTTGCCCCTTTTATGACAGTCCATACCTGTCTCCATCTCAAGCTACCCTCAACGCCCACTATGCTCCAATAAAAACTCCACAAAGGCCTGGTTTGCTCGGGAGAGGTAGCCGTTGCGGCGCCAGGCGATGCTGAGGTCGAGCCAGATGGGGGGATCGAAGGGGATGGTGACGAGGCTTTCGTTTTCTTCCACTACCATTCCCAGCAGGGTGGAGATGCCGAAGCCTTGTTTGATGATGGATTTGATCAGTGGCAGCAGGTTGGTTTCGAAACCGATGTTGGGGGTGACGCCAGCGGCTTTGGCGAGTCTGTCGACCACTTTGCGGTGAAAGTAGCCTTCTTTGAACATCACCAGCTCCTCTTGGAAAAACTGCTCCGGCGTGACGCTTTTCTGTTTGGCGAACGGGTGTTCCTGGGACACGGTCACCAGCATTTGCTCTCTTAGAAAAGGACGGGCCTCCAACTCCTCCGGCACAAATTCCGCCACGATGACGCCCAGATCCAGTTCCCCTTGCTCCAGCATTTGCTGCAAACGCCAGGTGCCGCCTTCGATCACCGATAGATTCAGTGTGGGATAACGATGGCGAAAAGCCATCAGGATGGGCGGAAAGTAGAACGAGCCCAACATACTGGGCACCCCCACGCGCACTTCGCCGCGAGTCAGGCCTTTCAACTCGCTCATCTCCAGCGCCGCGTCGTCCGCGGCTCTTAGTATCTTTTCCGCATGGCGATATAGAATCGCGCCCTCGTCAGTGAGGGATATGCGGCGGTCGTTACGGTGCAGCAGCGTTAACGTCAGCTCCGTCTCCAGTTTGCGCAACGCCATACTGACCGCCGGTTGCGCGACACCGAGGGATTCGGCGGCGCGGGTGAAACTGCCGAGGCGTGCGACTTCATAAAAATAACGCAGGGTTTTAATATCCATAAGCAATCGTTATCAACTGTATAAGCAGCATATATTTTATTGATGATAACTGTAGCTCTATAGTGACCCTGCATCCAGCTTCATTTCAGGAAAGGCGGTTGAGGGGCAGTAGCATGATCGAATCAGGCGGCAGACAATTCTGGTTGGCGACATTGGCGCTGTGTATCGGCTCCTTCATGACGTTCGCCAACGTCTACATCACCCAGCCACTGCTGCCGATGATCGCCGACGCTTTTGACCTGACCGTGTTGGAAGCCAACGGCAGCTTCACCATCACCACGCTGATGCTTGGTCTGTCGCTGCTCATATACGGGCCGCTTTCCGACGCCGTTGGCCGCAAGCCCATCATGCTTATTTCACTGGTCGGCGCTACAGCGTGCACCTTGTTGCTGACGCAGATTGAATCCTATTCCGCCCTGGTCGCGCTACGCGCCGCTCAGGGCTTTTTCCTCGGCGGACTTCCAGCGGTGGCCATCGCCTACATGGGGGACGAGTTCTCGCCCAAGGCGCTGCTGTTCGCCGTGGGGTTGTATATTGGCGGCAACAGCCTAGGCGGCATCGGCGGACGCCTGATAGGCGGTTTTGTGGGTGAAGCGTTTTCCTGGCGATCCGCCTTTGTGGCGATGACCATTGTCAGCGCTCTGTGTCTGATCGTATTCGCTCTGATGCTGCCCAACTCTCGCGGCTTCACTCGTAAACCGCTGCGGCCGCGGCAGATGCTGGCGGACCTGAGCGGGCACCTGCGTAATCCAATATTGCTCACCTGCTACCTGATCGGCGGCCTGAACTTCTTCATTTTCATCAACCAGTACAGCTATATTATCTTCGTGCTGGAAGACGCCCCGTTCAATTTGTCCGCTCAGTATCTGGGGCTGCTGTTTCTGACCTATCTGGCCGGCACGGTGGGATCGTCCCTGTCCGGCAAGATTGCCTTAAAAGTCCCTCAGCCCCTGTGCATCGCCCTGGGCGTAGCCATTCTGATGAGCGGAACACTGCTGACTTTGGCGCAAACGCTGCCCACGATCATTGCGGGGCTGCTGATCAACAGCTTCGGTTTTTTCCTGGCGCATTCCTCCGCCAGCAGTCTGGTTAATCGCAGCGCCCGCGGGGCCAAAGCCAGCGCATCTTCTCTGTATCTGGTGTTTTATTACCTCGGCGCCAGCAGCGGCGGTTTTTATCTGCATCCGTTCTGGAGCGCCATGGGTTGGGACGGGGTTGTGCTGGGGTCCATGCTGGTGCTGACCGGCGTTTTGGGGGCCGCCATCTGGTTATATCGTCGGGAATGCGAACCAGTTGGAGAACCTGACGTCTGCGTGTGATGCCTTCTTCTTTTGTCTATGCTTAACTAAGGGGATTTGCAGGTCAGCCGGACGGGGAAGAAATTTGTGCGTACATTACGTTGGGCGGTGGCGTCCGCGTTATTGTTAATGGCGTTCACGGTCGTTGCGGAAACCATAGTAGTGCGGTATCCGCGACCAGAGGCGGATATTGATAAGCGGACAGAGTATCCGTTGAAACTGCTTGAGCTGGCGTTCCAGAAAATGAGCGTCGACTACAGGCTGGTTCCTACCGATCAACTGATGAATCAGGGCCGCGCCCTGCAGCTGTTGCGATCCGGCGCCAATCTGGACGTAGTTTGGAGCATGACTTCAGAGGAGCGTGAAAAGGAATTGTTGCCGGTGCGCATTCCGATCTACAAAGGCCTGATTGGCTGGCGCATCTTTTTGATCAATGAAAGCGATGTGGAGCGCCTCAGTCGTCCCATGACCGCGCATGAATTGAAACAGTTTCTGATGGTGCAGGGCCACGACTGGCCGGATGCGAAAATTCTGCAGATGAACGGCTACAAGGTCTTGGGCACGCCCAATTATGAGACCATCTTCGATATGCTGGCGCGTCGGCGCGTAGACCTGTTTCCCCGCTCTATCGTGGAAATCTGGGCGGAGCTGGAGAATCATCGCGATATAGGCCTGGCCATTGAGCAGACTAAGATATTGCGCTATCCCACCGCCTTTTATTATTTCGTCGCCCCCGAAAACAAAGAGCTGGAAGCACTGATTGAAGAAGGTTTGTTACGGGCGCTGGCGGACGGTTCTTTTGACGATATGTTCTACTACTACCATGGCGAAATGCTCAACAACGCCAAGCTGGCGCACCGTGAAGTGTACATGCTGACCAATCCCATCCTGCCTGAAAAAACTCCTTTGCACCGGGAAGAGCTCTGGTATCAGGGCTACGAGGACTCGCCTCGGGTGCGTTGAGGCTTTTCGCGCCAGGCTTCCGGCGTTGACAAGGGCGTTTGTTCTCCTCTACTTTGCACAGCGACGACGCTTCAAGCGAGCGTGATCCAGAACCGGCTCGACCGGGCCTGATCCGTTGCTCCGGGGCTACCCCGGGGTTACATGTTGACTGAACATATCGCCGTCCATACGGCCCTACGCCAAGGCGTAGACCTGTATCGACCATGGGAGGAGGGTTGGAGCGTCGTCCTCTTTCCTTTTATTGGCGTCCAATACTCTGCAGGGACTTTTGGCGATGAGATATGACCGCTGGCTGGCCGCCCGCCTCGCCGACGCATACCTGTCCGGCCCGCCGACAACGCGGGAAATGAATCAGCGCGCCGCTCTGTCCCTGGCGCAACACCCTGACTGGCTTTCGCCATTGACGCGCCGGATGCGGGCGCGGTTCCATCTGGCCTGGAAAACCACCTCCGCCCATACGCTGACTGAAGCCATTCTGGCTGACCGGGGTTTTCAGCGAGGCCTTGCCTTGTCTTCCGGTGCTGTTCAACTGCGACAGATATTTTTGCCGCCGCCTCAGGAACTGTCGCCAGATTGTCCGGCGACGCAATGGGGTTTGCCGGCGCTGCGTTGCGCTGGCGACCTGATGCACTGGCTGCGACTGACCCCTGAGGATCTGGATTGGCTGACGCAAGCCCGTGGAGCGCCGCTCAAGCCTGCTTCTGCAGTAGGACATTACTATTATCGCTGGCTGGATAAACCCCGTGGCGGCGCCAGATTGCTGGAAGCGCCTAAATCCTGGTTGAAGACAGTGCAGCGACGTATCCATCAGGAGATACTAGCTCCGCTTCCCCTGCATGACGCCGTTCATGGCTTTCGCGCACAGCGCTCCAGCCTGACTCACGCTCGCGTCCATCTCGGACAGCCATTGTTGCTTAAGTTTGACCTCAAGGACTTCTTTCCGTCGGTAACTTATGCGCAGATTTATCGCGCATTCCGGCGGCTTGGATACGGTCATCAGGTTGCGCGTCTGCTTAGTAAGCTGTGCACTCATGTCACGCCCAATGAGATATTCGGCCATCCTGCGACGCGTCATATGGAACGCGGCGATGAGCTATTCCGTCGCGCGCATTTGCCTCAGGGCGCGCCTACGTCCCCGGCGCTGGCCAACCTCGTCGCCGCCCACCTGGATCGGCGTCTGGGCGCGCTGGCTGACAGTATGGGGCGGCGTTACAGTCGATACGCCGATGATTTCGTTGTATCGGGCCCGACGATGAGCCCCGGCTCGATAGAGCGTTTACAAACGTTGGTCGGCGCTATCGCACTGGAAGAAGGCTTCGTTCTGAATACGCGCAAAAGCGCGGTGATCGGACAGGGTGCGCGGCAGCAGGTGGGAGGCGTGGTGGTGAACGCCAAGGCCAATATTCCGCGCAAGGATTACGATGAGCTGAAAGCGGTGCTGCACAACTGTGTGCGTTTCGGTCCCGTTGGACAGAATCGCCAGGGCCATGAGGACTGGGCGGCGCACTTGAGGGGGCGAATCGCGTATATGGCGGGAATTAATCCGGAAAAAGGGCGCAAGTTGCTGGCGTTGTATCAGCGTATCGACTGGCCGCAGGAATCCGTCTAAGCGTCATCGCTGCAGCCGAAGTTTAAACGCGTCCGCTTTTCTGCAGGCGTTGCATGACGCTACGGCGATACCAGCGGGACAGCCAGCCTTTCAAGCCGGGCAGATTCAACAGCCAGGCCAGGGGACGCAGAATCAGAGTGCGGCGCATGAGCAGGATGTAGGCGTCCAGTTCCCGATGAACATCGCCGTTTTCATCGCGTACGTGCAGCTCTGTCAAGGCGGCGTGAGGGTCGATGCCTTCGCGGCGCAGGTCGTCATCGCGGCTGGTGATATCCAGCCAGCACACTTCCGCGGCGCGGTCTCCCGCCAGTTTTTCGTAATGGCGGCGGTCGCGTACGCAGCGAGGGCAGGCGCCGTCGTAGTAAACCGTCAATTTAGGTTGGACCATTGTCTCCCTCCCGTGCGGTTCAGGCTTGCTTTTGCGCTTCCAGTTTAGCGCGAATGAACTCCGCATGGGGCACATAGATTAACTCCGCCGCCCGTCGCACAAAATGCTCCTCATACTTGTCCAACTGGCCATCAGCGTAAGCCACGCGCCACAGGTTAAGAATGATGCTGTATTTATCCTGGGGGGAGCAGATTTCGTTGATATGCGAGGTGAATTCATACAGGGACGTGGCGCTTTCGGCCTCTTTGGCGGCGGCTTCCATCAGCTCGGTCAACTCGGCGCCGTCCACGTTAAATGCTTGTCGTACATACTTCTCCACCACCTGCAGCTCCGCGTTATCCACGTGCTGGTCTACTCTGGCCAGTTGTATCAACAGGGCCGCGGTGACCCGCTCCAACGCCGGTTGCTTGATCGGCATGCGCGCGTCAGCGGCCAGTTCCTGAAAGATCGCCTGTAACTTTTTCAGCATGAATACTCCCATGATATGATGTGGCGTTTATCGCCGTCGGGCGCTTTTCGACTTGCCCCTGACGGAATTCATACCATCATTAACTGATGGATACTCCGCTAACAACAGGCAAGGCTATGAGTTCAGGGATACTACGCGGAGCTGTCATCGTCGCGGCCATATCTATGATGTATGGTTGCGGAGGCGATGAATCAACCGCGCAGCCGCCGGAGATTCCCGAAAAAGGAATCGCGGCGCTGGTGCAGGCGAACTTACCCGCTTCCGGCGCGCAGGCGCAGGTGGGCGCGGTGATTTTCAAGGATAGCGTACGACAGCCCTTGGTGGGCGGCGATGTGATTTTCGCCGAGAGCGCCATCGACAAGGTGCGCCTGAATGCGCTGGAAAATCTCAGCGGAGATTATCAGGGCTTGCTGGAAGTCGCCTCCGAATATGACACGCTGTATTTCAGCGTGGAATATGATGTGACCGCCGCCCAGGATAAAAACTGGTTCGCCACCGGTCTGCCGGACGTAAACGCCCACCCTGGCGAACTGGTGGGGCTGACTACCTCCATAGAATTCCCTCCGGCCATTCATCTGGCTTCCCCTGCCGCCCAAATGGAATACGCAGCGCGTAGCGACCGCATTGCGTTGCAGTGGGCGCCGCTGGGCGAAGACGATCAGATCCGTTATACCGTGCGCGGCCGCTGCGACTATAGCAACGGCCGTCGGCAGTATTACACCCGCTCTGAAGTATTGGGACGGGAAGACGGCGCTGGCGCGGCGGAAGGGTACGCGGAAATCAAAGTAGGGGACATCATCGCTTCACAGGATGGCGCAGAAAGCGGTTTCCTTGCCGATATGAGCGCGCGTCTGGTCGGCGCCGTGGTGGATGCGCTGACGTTTGGCTCCCCGGAAGTGGACATGCGCAACGGCGAGTTGCAGTCCTGCGAGTTTGATTTGTCGCTGTTGCGCGAACGTATTTCCACGCCCGCGCAGCCTTTCGACGGCGGGCGCATCATCGCCAGCCGCAGCGACACCGTGCGGCTGTATTATCACCCCATCGGCGAGTAACGCGGCTTATTCGTAGTGACTGTAGGGAACGGCTCCGCCGTCCTTGCTCACCAGCAATACGTCAAACTTGGCTTTGACGCCGGGAACCTCCATTCCCGGCACGTTTTCCCCGGCGGGCATTCCTGGAACGCTGAGGCCCAGGGCGTCAGGTTTTTCCTGCAACAAACGCTGAATATCCGCCGCCGGCACGTGGCCTTCGATCAGATAACCATTAACGAATGCTGTGTGACAGGAAGCGAGTTGCGGCGCCAATCCCGCCTGCTGCTTCACCGGTGACACATCAAGGGTTTCGTGCACGGTGACGTCGAACCCGGCGGCTTTGACGTGATCGACCCATACTTTACAGCATCCGCAGGTCGGCGACTTGTAGACGGTCATTTCTTCCGCCGTGGCTTGCTGTGCGCCGGCGAATCCAGCGCTCAGCGCCAGCAGGACGCCGCTGAGGCGGCGCGGCAAGGTTGAGATATTTGTGATCATGATTGGCTCCTTGTGGATCATGCTATTTGTAGCTTTATCGCTGGCGATCAGACAACTTTCAGCGATCCCTGATACATGTTCATCTGACAGTTAAATTTATAGACGCCTTTTTCCTGCGCCTGAATGCGGATGTCCTTGGCGTGGCCGACCGGCAACTCCTCGCTGATATTCAGCCTATCGAAAATCACCATGGCGGCGCAGGGGCTGGGGTCTTTGCGCAGGAAGCGCAAGGTGGCGCTTTCCCCGGCGGGTATTTCGATGTGACTGGGACTGTACACGCCGTCCGCCACCGTGATTTCGATGGCTCCGCCAGCGCTGCGCGCGGCGCTTTGCGGCCGCCACAGCCAGAACCAATAGATCACAAAAGCGATAGCGCCCAGACCTAGCAGATTGACCAGAATACTCATGACGCTTTCTCCTCTTGTTGATGCTGCGCGTTGGCGGTGCTGCTTTTGAACAGGCGCAGGCGATTGGCGTTGCTGACTACCGTGACCGACGACATGGACATGGCTGCGCCAGCCAGCACCGGGCTCATCAGCACGCCTAGCAGGGGATACAGCAACCCGGCCGCCACAGGAATGCCCAGCGCGTTATAGACAAACGCACCGAACAGGTTCTGTTTGATATTGCGCACGGTGGCCCGGGAAACCTCAATGGCGTCGGCGAGACCATGCAGGGAGCCGCGCATCAGGGTGATGTCGGCGCTTTCAATCGCCACGTCCGTACCGGTGCCGATGGCGAAGCCTACGTCCGCCTCGGCCAGCGCCGGAGCGTCGTTGACGCCATCGCCCACCATGCCCACCAGTTCACCCTGCGCGGCCTTCTGGCGCAGGTCGCGAATCACGCGCGCTTTATCTTCCGGCAACACTTCGGCGATAACTTCATCTACGCCCACCTGTTTGGCGATAGCCTCGGCGGAGCGTTTCACATCGCCGGTCAGCATGATGACGCGCAGGCCGCGTTCGCGCAGACGGGCGATGGCGTCGCGGGAGTCGGATTTGATCTTGTCCGCCACGGCGATGACCCCGGCCAGCGCGCCATCGGTCGCCATAAACAGCGGTGTGGCGGCCTGTTCCGCCAGTTTATCCGCCGCTTCCTTGAGCGGGCTGGCGTCAATGTGATTAGTCTCCATCCAGCGGCGATTGCCAAGCAGCACGGTGACGCCATCGATTATCCCAGTCACGCCTTGGCCAGACTCGCTATGAAAGTCGACGGGATCGCTCAAGGTCAGGGACTGTTCGCGAGCGGATTCCACAATCGCCATGCCCAGGGGGTGCTCGGAGGCTTTCTCCAGACTGGCGGCGAGACGCAATAGTTCAGTTTGATCGCGTCCGTCGACCGCCTGAATCTCCAGCACGGAAGGCTTGCCCTCGGTAATAGTGCCGGTTTTATCCAGCACCAGGGTGGCCAGCTCGCCCGCCTGCTGCAGGGCGCCGCCGTTGCGGATCAACACGCCGGCTTCCGCCGCTTTGCCGACGCCGACCATCACTGACATGGGTGTGGCTAGTCCCAGTGCGCAGGGACAGGCGATGATCAGCACGGTGGTCGCCGCCACCAGCATATGCGCGATCCGGGGATCGGGACCGAAGTTATACCAGGCAAGGGCGGCGATGACGGCGATGATCAGCACCACCGGTACGAATACGGCGGAAATCTTGTCCGCCAGTCGCCCTAGCGGCGGTTTGGCGTTCTGAGCTTTTTTCACCATGGCGATGATTTGCGCTAACGCCGTGTCCTTGCCGACTTTCACCGCGACATAGGTCATGGAGCCGGTTTTATTGAGCGCGCCGGCGGACACCTTGTCCCCCTGCTTTTTCTCCACAGGAATCGGTTCGCCGGTCAGCATGGACTCGTCCACCAGACTTTTGCCGTCGCGCACCTCGCCGTCCACCGCGATTTTTTCGCCGGGGCGCACGCGCAGAAGGTCGCCTTTACGAACGTTCTCAATGGGAATGTCTTTCTCGTCGCCGTCACGAATGACGCGGGCGGTTTTGGGCTGCAAGTCCAGCAGTCGTTTTATGGCCTGGGAGGTTTTACCGCGGGCGCGCACTTCCAGCGCCAGGCCCAGGTTGATCAAGCCGATGATCATGGCGGAGGCCTCAAAGTAGACATGCCGCGCCATTTCCGGCACAGCCTGGGGCAACACCGCCACCGCCATGGAGTACAGCCAGGCGGCGCCGGCGCCGGTGGCGATCAGGGTGTCCATGTTGGCTGAATGATTCTTGAAGGCTTTCCAGGCGCCGGTGTAGAAGTGGCCGCCGGATTTCGCCATCACTCCCAAGGTGATCAGGCCGACCGCCAACCAGGCGAACTGGCTGAGTCCCGTCTGCACCATCATTTCCCCACCTAACAGCCCCCAGGCCATCAAGGGGACGCCCAGGCCCAGAGCCAGCCACATATTTTGCAGCAACTGTTTGTAGTAGGCCTGCTCCGCCTTCTCCTTGGTTTCCTGGTCGGCGGCGTCATCCGTCGCCGGGGTGGCGCCGTATCCGGCCTGCTCCACTGCCTGGATCAACGCGTCCGTATCCGCATTACCTTCCACTGTGGCGGTGCGGTCGGCGAAATTCATGGCGGCGCTGTCGACGCCGGGAACACCCTGTAACGCCTGCTCAATTTTACTGACGCAGGCTGCGCATTTAGCGCCGGTGATATTTAATTGAACGGCGCCGGTCTGACCCGTCGACGGTGGTGACGCGTTTTGTTCAGGTGAGGATTCCGGTTTCTCGGCGCTGAGTTCGCAATGGGCGTCAGCGGCGCCATCGTTATTCCGTTTGTTCTCTTTATCCTGGTCGTTCTCTTTCAGTTCCGCCGGATAGCCTAACTGGCGGATCGCCTCCAATGCGGCGGGAATATCCACAGCGGCGTCGATGGCGACGGTTTGTTGCTGCAGATCCACCGATACTTTGTCTGTGTCGGTCAGGGGAGCCAGCGCGTGTTTGATTTTTTTCACGCAGCTTTGGCAGCCGGCTCCTTGGATCGCGATAAGCGCGCCTTGTTCCGATAATGCCTGATTCATGTCAGCCTCCACTGGCGCTAGCGTTGCGCGCCGGTTTCCTGTTCCCAATATTCAATCAGCCGGCAGATGGTGTGGCCGTTGGGATCGCCGTCAGGCATGTGCTCCCAGGCGCTCATCGCCTCCTGCATGCGGGCTTTGAGCTGAGTGAGCTCGGCGATCTGGCGTTCCACTTCGGCGAACTTCTCCTCAAACAAGCGTCGCACCATGGGGCAGGGTGAGTGATGATCTTCCGCCTGCGCCATGATCTGATTGATTTCCTTGACGCTGAACCCCAATTGCCGCGCCTTTTTGGCGAAGATCAGCTTTTGCAGGTCATCCCGATCATAGAGCTGATAACCGTTGTCCGGATCGCGCCTGGGATTCAAAAGACCCTGTTTGGTGTAGAAGCGCACGGTGTCTGCAGTGACTCCGCTGCGTTTCGCCATCTCGCTGACTTTCAGTTGTAAACCCGTCATGTTCCGGCATCTCCCATTGTCTGCGTCGATGAGTGTAAGCTTAGTGTAAAACCTGGGAGTAACACATAGGTCAAGGGGGAGGAGAAAATGAATGAAAAGTGACTGCCTCAGGAGGATGTGATTGCGCTAACCCTGTATTACCATTCGGATTTTGGTTACCGAGAGAGTTCGCCGAGGGACGCATGTATACCTGGAATGACAAACCCTATCGATGCCCGGTGGAGATCGCCTTTGCGGCGGTGGGCGGTAAATGGAAGTGCCTGATACTGTGGCACCTGCATTTGGGCAAAATGCGATTCAAGGAACTGGAGCGAATCGTGCCGGGAGTGAGCCAGAAAATGCTGACCCAGCAGCTCAAGGAAATGGAGAGAGACGGACTCATCGTGAAGACGATTTTCCCAGAAGCGCCTCCCAAGGTGGAGTATGAACTGACGGAGCGCGGCCACAGCATCTTTCCCATTCTGGAGCAGATGCATGAATGGGCCATCGCGCAGTTCGACCTGGAAAAGTCGGCGCAAACAGAGTCGCTCCCTCCCATTTCCACTTAAGTCAGCAGGGGCGTGGGCTTAACGGAGCTCCTGCCTGTTCTGCAAGTTGGAAGTGCAGGAGGAAGCGGGAATACTTACCAAAAAGTGCCTACTTGATCAGCCACATAGCCCTGCCTATGATGCTCCCAGATCGCAGTCGCTCTGCGATATCGCCAAGAGAAAAAGTTCGGCCGACTTGTTTTTCTGCTTCTCATTTCTATGTGAAATGCGCCTGCGGGCGCGAGCAACAAAACATTGAGGTCAACAGATGGAAAAAAGATATCCAAGAGCCTTTTCCCACATTGGGATTTCCGTTCCCGATATCGCCAAAGCCCTGGCGTTTTATCAACAGGCGCTGGGCTGGTACGTCATCATGGACGTTACGGAGGTCAAGGAAGAAAAGGACACCGCCATTGGCGCCATGTGCATCGACGTATTTGGCGAAGGCTGGGGCTCCTTTAAAATCGCCCACCTGTCCACCAGCGACAGCATTGGAATAGAACTGTTCGAATTCCCACAAAACAAAACGCCCCGCCACGAGTTCAACCCCTATCAGACCGGCGTGTTCCATTTCTGCGTACAGGACCCGGATGTGGAAGGTTTGGCTCAGCGCATCGTCGAACTGGGCGGCAAGCAAAGAATGCCGATCCGGGAATATTTCCCGGGTGAAAAGCCATACAGAATGGTCTACATGGAAGACCCGTTCGGCAACATCGTGGAAATTTATTCGCATTCCTATGAGCTACACTACAGCGCCGGGGCGTATCAGAATCAATCCGCGTAAAGGCTACAGACCAGCTGATAATGGGATTCTATACCGGCTAATAACAGGTTTAGTTAATACATAAGCGACGCGTTGCGCCGTTTGGTGGCGGAGCGCGTGGTCCTCACTGATCGAGATGAAAACAGGGAAGCCAAGGCTTCCCTGTTTATTACCGCTTAAGGAGCGCTGATTATCGCCATTCGCATTCCGCGGCGGGAGTTTCCGTCACGACGGTGGAGTAGTGATAGGCGTAATCGCCGTCAATCGCCTGAGTGCCTTCCTGGCCTGCTTCCGGCCCTATGATGTAAGTCTCCGCCTTTGACAAACCTGCGTCGGCGTAGGCCGCGATATCGGTGGCGGCGTTGCCGTAGGCGCGCACGATATCCAGCTGCACGTCATTCAGCAGATGACGGATATAAGCGGTTTTATAGGCCTGAGTTTGCGGGTTGGCTGGATTTTCCGCGTTGCTGTCCGTGCGCAGGTGCCATTGAAACAGGCCTTTGGTGTTGAACCAGTTGCGGGTGGTTTTCGCCATCCAGTATTGGCGGCCAGTTAAATACACCACCTGATAGCCTTTCTCCACATAGTCCCATACCACCTCCGCCGCGTAGTTGTGCATTTCCGCTGTGTCTGTGCCCAGGTAGTCGCCGATGGCTTCGAAGTCGTTGAGGGTCAGCGTGCCGTCGATGTCAAAGAGCACGGTTTTACGGCCGGGCTGCACCACCGTCAGGTAACCGGATGCTTCCGTATGGTCGCCTTCCACCACCATGCGCACCACATAGTCGCCCTCCGGCTTGTTGATGTTGACGTAAATCTTGCCGTCACTATTGGTGCGATGTTCTCCCAGATATTCCCAAGCGGACATGCCGCTTCCGTAGACATAGACATGAATGTCCTCATCTTCCAGGTCTTTATGGAACAGGGCGGAGTAGTCGAATTTGCCCACCATGGTGGCGGAATCGCCGGCTTTGACGATCTGGTCGTGGACCATATGGAATGGTTTGTTCAGAGAAGCGAGCAGACGGTTACCCCAATGGTGAAACGACTTCTGCGCCGGCTTCTGCAGACCGGGCGCATGCAGCACGCTGTCGTAATCGGGGCAGTATTCAGCGTTGACGGTCAGACTGAGCGAAGCAGCGAGCAGTCCGCCAGCCAGAAAAGAGAGTTTATGCATGATTTTAAAGAGTCCTTTTTTAGTTATTGTTCAATGAGGCGTCCCCATTGCATCCTGGTCAGGGAGCGGAGGGATGTGAACGCGGCCCTAATTTTTCACAGCAATATGAAAAACTGATGAAAGCCGTCGGGAAATTGTGCATGTGGAAGAGGGAGGGGAATATCCCTAATAAAGCCTATTTTTTTGTTGGGGTTTGGCTAATGTTAGGATGAGGCGTTACCAGCTGCTTACCACTTATGATCACAATCGGTTCTATTTCCAGAGAAAAGGCCAGTGAGGATTTTCCTTTTCTCGCGCAACATTACCGCGGGTGACGGAAGGCGATTAAAGCTTTTACCCACCTTGCGCCTGATTACGTCTTCTGGATTTATCCCGATGGGGATTTATTCGACGCTAAAGACTCACACAAGAACAACACGCCGAAGGGCTTCCAACATATTTTGTTGGATGAGCCGGATTACGGCGGCTTTTTAAGGGGGCGAGTCGCCAGCAATTATGGTCCCCAAATCATTGTGGTGTATTGCAGAGAGGAAGCTTTGGCGAGCGATCCGATCAAGATTCGCCAGTTCCTAAACGGTGTGGCGCAGCTTCCCATCCCACTGCAACAGAATACGTTGGTCGTTAGCGATAATGCGGATATTTACAGAACGTTGGCGGATATTCGTCAGCGCGTCGGCGTCGTTGGGTAACGCTAAACCGGCGATCGGTCATACTTTTTATTGTTTCGGCGCATACAACTGCGCCATTTCCTTCGCGATACTCGCCATTTTTTCCCGCAATTCCGGTGGTCCCAGCACTTCCAGTTCAGCGCCGAACCGCAATAGCTCCACGCAGGCCTGACGCAGAGTCCCGACGGGCAGTGTGGCTCTGCGCCAACCCTGAGCGTCCGGGGTTGGATCAGTGATGGTGGCGGCGCGCACATACGGCGAGTTGAGCGCGTCCATCATCCAGACGCCTTTTTCGGTCAGGCGCACTTCGGCGACATAGGTGTGTAACTCTTCCTCCAGACGGAGAGTATTGGCTCGCCAGTATTCCGCCAGGCCGAAATCCGACGGACGTTCAAAGCGGGTTTCCGAGACGGTCAGCTCCAAAATACGGGAGATGCGATAGGTGCGGAGATCGCCATCAACTTGCGCCACCAGATACCAGGAGCCGCTTTTCAATACCACGCCCCATGGCTCGGCGCGTCGCTGCTTCTCGCCTTTCCAGCTCTGGTAGCGCATCTCGATTATGCGCTGTTCCCAGACGGCCCGGGTAATGTCCCTTAAATGATCCGGGTGTTCCGCTTCTGCGAACCAGGCGGGGGCGTCCAGATGAAACCGGGATTGCATGCGCTCAGCGCCGGAGCGCAGTTCCTGAGGCAGGGCCGCCAGCAGCTTTGTCTGGGCGGCGGAGACGGCGGCGCCCAAACCCATATCGTTGGCGGGACCGGCTAAACCGGTCAGGAACAGGGCTTCCGCCTCCTGTGACGATAGTCCGTTGAGACGGGTGCGGTAGCCGTCTAGAAGACGGTATCCGCCCTCGGCGCCACGCTCGCTATAAACCGGGATGCCCAGTGCGCTCAGGGTTTCTATGTCGCGATAAACCGTGCGCAGAGACACGCCGCACTCTTTCGCCAGCGCAGGCGCGGTGGTTTGGCCGTGAGCTTGAAGGGTCATTAGGATGGTCAGGAGACGGCTGGCGCGCATAACAAACCTGCTGCAAATTTTTTATTTTAAACCTGACAAAAATTGACAGGTATGGGGTCGTATTATGCCACTGAGTTTATTTCCCAACCAAAAGGATATGCGTCATGGCTTCTGATTCGAAAATCGTGTTGTTTCACTGCCCCCAGACCCGCTCCACTGGCTCCATGGTTTTGTTGGAGGAACTGGAAGCGGCTTATGAAGTGAAACTGATCAACATCCGCAATGGCGATAATCGCCGAGACGAGTATTTGCAGGTGAACCCCTTGGGCAAAGTCCCTGCGCTGCAGCATGGCGATGCGCTGATCACGGAGCAGGTGGCGATCTTTCTTTATCTTGCTGACTTGTTTCCACAGGCGGGCCTGGCTCCAGCGTTGAATGATCCGTTGCGCGGGCCTTATTTGCGCTGGATGGTGTATTACGCCAGTTGTTTTGAGCCAGCGGTGGTGGATAAGGCCATGCAAAGAGAGCCCGCGCCGCGGGACACAAGTCCCTATGCGGATTATGACCTCATGTTGAACGCTGTCGTCGAGCGCATCGCCAGTGGACCTTACATTCTGGGCGTAAAGTTCTCGGCGGCGGACGTACTGTGGGGGATGGCGTTTCACTGGTGTACTCAGTTTGGCTTGGTTCCGCGCACGGATGTCATCGACGCTTATATCAAACGCGTCACCAGTCGCCGCAGTTTCAGCGAGGTGTTGGCAAAAGACGCGGAGGTAGCGGCGCAACTGCAGGCGCAAGCGGAAACATCGACAGACTGATCTCTCTTCACATTTCTCATCCCATCGCCGCCCTTCTTGGGCGGCTTATGCGTATGGTTTTCCCTGTCCGCCACAGGATAATACAGACTCCTACCGCCCATCTGGGCATTCGCCGCGTAGTCATAGGAGTGAGTTGGCGACATGAAAAAAATCGAATACGGCGCAGGCGTTTTCGCCATTCAAGGGTTTCTAACGACGCCTGAGTGCGACGCCTATATTTCCGACAGTGAAGCAATGGGATACGACGAAGCGGAGATCCAAACCGCGCGTGGATCGCAGATGTACAAAGATATTCGCAATAATGATCGCGTGATTTTTGATGACGCCGTCATGGCGGATAATATCTTCAATCGAATCAAAGCCATGCTGCCGCAGGAGTTGGACGGTTGGGAGCTGATCGGCCTGAACGAACGCTTACGTTTCTACCGCTATGAACCCGGCCAGTACTTCAAATGGCATCGCGACGGCTCATACTCCCGCAGCGAAAACGAAGCGAGCCTGCTGTCATTCCTGATCTTTCTGAACGAAGATTATGAAGGCGGAGAAATCGCCTTCCGCTGGGACAAAATCAAACCCGAAAGAGGCTCCGTGGTAGTATTTCCTCATGCGACAATGCATCAAGGCTGCACTGTCGAAAGCGGCGTTAAATATGTGCTGCGCACGGATGTGATGTATCGGGAGACTCTCGATACGAAGTGAGGCGGCGGATGCCGCCCTACTTTGATGATTTTACGCCACGCCCTATTTTTTCAGTGCGAGCAATTCGGCGAAAAGGCGTAGAGTTTCCTGCATCTCTACATCTGGCTGCCCCATTTCGTTCCAACGCAGCTCCAACTCGTTGATTTTGTTTTGTAGACGCAGGTAACTGGCGTCGTCCAGAAGGTATCCTTTCAATTCTCTCTCAGCCAGTGCATTTTGATATTGGTTATTGAGCTGGAGCGAGGGATCTGATTTCACTCTTTGCTCATGTTGGGTTTGTAAATGAGAATAATCAAATCTTGGCGATTCATTGGAGTAGACAGGGTCTGTGGAGTCCAACACATAGTCGCTGTAGGGACTAGTTATCTTTTCTGCAGACAATATATCAGCGGGATAGAGCTTTAATGACAGGTCTGGCTCAATGCCTTTTCCAGTCAAACTTTCTCCGTTAATTTTATATAAGGCGGCGGAGGCGATACAAACGGCGCCCGTTTTCGTTTTTTTGCTCTGACAAAAGATTCCATTTCCTGATGTGCGTCTCCCAATAACGACCGCCAAACCATGCTCTTGTAGCGCAGAAGTTAACGTTTCTGAGCCGAAAGCGGTATTTTCATTTACCAAGATCACAGTTGGAAGCTGTACCTGAGGTTCAGAAAAAGCATCGTAGACCTTCCAGCGCTCGTCTGTATTAACGACGGCCATTGGGGAATGCAGAGGTAAGAATATGTCACTGGTCTTTAGGCCCTCAGCAAGGATAGATCCGGCATTGTTTCGGAGATCGATAATGAGCCCATCTGCGTGATTGTTCTGAATGTACTTAAGCGCAGCCCTAATATCATCCGCTGATGAGACAGGGCTGTTGTAAAATGAAGGCGCCTTCACAACGCCTATTTTGAAGTTCTTATTTTCTAATCCAATGACCTCTATGTACTGCGATACCCGAACCAGAGGGATTTTTACTTCTTTATGCTGAATTAAGATGGGAATTTTAGCTCCATCGCGTATAACAGTAAGCTCCGTTTGGGCGCCCTTTTTCGCAGCCAGGGTTTCCATTGCTTCGTCCTGATTAATGCCTGCCAAGTCTACGACAGGACCTTGATCGTGTCTGAGACTGACAAGCCTATCGCCAACTTTTAGCGCACTGGCGGCCGCGGGACTGTAGGGTAAAATTTTGGTTATCTGAACCAAGCCAGTGTCTTCTTTGAAGGCTACTCCAATACCAACCAATGAAGAGTCAGAGTAGTCTTTGCTTGGTGCAGGGAAGTATCTCGACCAAGGATCAAGGCGCTTCATGATGGATGAAACTAATGTGCTGAAGTATTGGTCGTTATCTGAGTGCTGTAATCTTTCTATCTGGTGTTGCAGGCTTTTTTCCAGAACATGAGTCGCCTCGCTATTAGTCAGCCCACTCCTTGTCAGTTTGCGTAAGTCATGGGTTAAATGCTGTTTCCAGCGAAGGCGTAATTGACCTGCATCGGCAGCCCACTCTTGAGAGTTCAGCGGTCCATAAAAATCCGCGAGACTGATATGGTGAACTAAATTTTGCGCGGTCTCTAAATTTATGGTTGCAGCCTGTTTATACAGTTCACCAACTTGATATGCGGAGGAGATTGCCCCTGCTGCAATCAAAGTTGAGAACTCTGGGTGCTGCTTTTCAATCTCGTTAATATCGGCTTGAGAGAGTGTCAGTCTCTCAGGATCGAGTTGCAGAAGATATCTGTTCAGACTTCCTTGCCAAAATTTCTCAGCCTCTATATTCGTATTAAAAATGTGGCTTTGTTTGACTTGGGAAAGCACTTGAAGAAACTCTTCCTGCTCCGTGGAGATTTGTCTCGATACCTGCTGAGTAGAGGACTCTGGACGGTAGCCTTCGTTCGTTGCGCACCCCCCTAGTGATACAGCCGCTATTAATAAGGTGAATGGGATAAGGTTATTCCTTTTGTTTGTCATGATTTATTTCCAGCTGAGAAAAATAGAACGCATTTTACATTAAACATAAGGCCGGAAAAGGAAAGGCCGCCGCTGCTTCAAATAGCCACCGTATCCGACCTATTGTTTATAGAATGGTTTCAGCGTGGCAGAATGCCAGAATGTTTTTACCCTGGGCGGTTTGTTAGATGGAAGATCTATTAGTCCTACTCCTTAGACTGCTGGGCGCCATTGCGCAAGGCGTGCTCTATTTCGTGATGGAGTTTCTGATCAAAGGCCCGGGGTATCTGATCCATCGGCTATTCGCCGGTAAACATGCCGACCCGGAAGGATTATTTGCGTTTGTGTTTGGGATATTTTTTTGGGTTGTGGTTGGATTTGGAGCGTATTTTATATATCGCCTAGTTTGAGTTCAGGGATTGGGAATAAACATTGATTCTACATAAAGTAACCTTTGGTTCGCTGGTTAATGATGATAAAGATGAGGCGCTGGAGCTGGCGTTCAGCTTTCTCTCTACGCTTGCACATAATGGGCAAGTGAATGTAGACGATTATGTTTGTGCAGTTCAGCAAGGCATTGTTTGCGCATATGTTAATACACTTGGACCAAGCGCCACGGAGCTGAGTTTTTTTAACCGTTATGGTTTGAGTTCATTGGAAGCGCTTAAACGGTATTTTGGCGGTGAACCGGTTTGGGAAACGTTGGAAGATAACGCGCCAAAGAAGGAAGCCTCATGGAAAGGCGCGCCATTCCTGTACCTGCATACGATCGACAATGGCGGCGAGTCGCCGTTATATCGGGGCGACAATGGAGAAAATATCACCCTGTACACTGTTCCTTGCGATGCAGATGATCGTGAGCAGGCTTATTTCTGGCAACGGAATTACCGCCAGTGTGACTCGATTTGGATGAGATCCGCCGTGCTTGAGTCAGAAACCTACAAGGAGCTTGCCGACGCCAATAGTGCGCTAACTTTGGCTGGGAAGGAAGTTTGCCGGATCATTGAACACGCTACCGGCGTACCTACGTACTACTTTCTCTTTCGGTATTGGGGCCGACGCAAAAATGAGGAAAAACGCAGGTGTCCCGGGTGCGGTGGAGATTGGCGGACAGGTCATTCTATTGAGAGGGGCAGCGACCTCTGGTTATTCCCCTACCAATGCGAACCCTGCAGGCTGGTCGCCAGTCACGCGTTAGATGATGACGATGAGCGCCGTGCTTCCATTGGCGAATGGAAGGGCGGTAAGTAGGCGTTCGGCGCGCGTTTCCGCATTTATTTGTATCCTGGGATTGATGGTCTATTCTGGTTATTTTGTAAGGTCGCTCGTTAGGAGCGGCGTGGACTCAGTCTTTGGAGTTGGAAATGCGGAAGTTGGCGGTGATTTTCTTGTTGTGGTCAGGGATGGCGAATGCGGGTATCTACAAGTGTACGGATGCGTCGGGCAATATGACGTTTTCGGATCGTCCCTGCCCGGGACAGAAGCAGGAGCAAATCAAAAAGGATGCGGCGCCCGTTGCTACGGATGATGAAGGATCGGCGTCCGGGGAAGCATTGGGGCCTGATTTCTGTTCTAAATCCATCAGCAATGGCAAGGACTGGCTGTCGAGCATGCGGGACGTCGCCAGGAAAAACCTGAACTCCGGCCACATGACGCAGGCGCAATACGATCAGGGCATGCCTGAATTGAAGCGCATCGAAAGCAAGCTGACCCCGCGTGAGTGCTCACAGGCGCAAGGCAAGCAACGCCAGTTCTTCGAGTGTCTCAATGAAGCCTCCAACCACATCGCCCAGTGCATGAGCACCTATCGGCCTTATTAATCCCTTAGAAAATGTCGGGCGTCACACTACAAACTCAGACACCTGCCGCCGTAAATCCGATACGGACTGCTGAATGCTGGCTCCGGCCTGGGCGGATTCGGCGGCGGACTGCTGGGTGCGCTCCGACGCGTCGGCGATATTGACGATGTTGCGATTGATCTCCTCCGCGACGCCGCTTTGCTCCTCCGCCATGGAGGCTATCTCGGTGGTGCGGTCATAGAGACCGATCACCAGTTGGTTGATGTTTTCCAGACTGCTGTCGGATTCAGTAAATGTCTCGCTGGAGCGCTTGGCCCGCTCTGAGGCGGCGCTGATGGAGCGCACCGCGCTCTGACTGCCGCTTTGCAGGCTGTCTATGCGGTTTTGAATTTCTGTGGTGGACTGCTGGGTTTTATTGGCGAGGGTGCGCACTTCATCCGCCACCACCGCAAAACCACGTCCGCTGTCTCCCGCCCGCGCAGCCTCGATGGCGGCGTTGAGCGCAAGCAGGTTGGTTTGTTCGGCGATGGTGCGTATCACCAGCAATACGGAGCCGATTTCTTTGCTGTGAGAGTCGAGTTGATTGACGACTTCCTCCGCATTGCTCATTTCTGATTGCAGCGAGTGCAACATATTGCGCAGATTATGCGAGATAGAGCCGGATTTTTTAGTTTCCGACTTGATGTGATCGACGTCGTTCGCCACCAGTTGCACATGCTCCGCCACATGATGAATGCTGCTGGACATTTCTGAGATAGCGGAAGAGATCTGTTCGATTTCCTGTTTTTGATGCGCCACGGCTTCATCGGCGTGCTGGGTGTTCTGCTTTAATTCATCGGATTGCGACGAAGCCAGTTCTGCGGATTTATTGACGTTCAACACGATTTTCTGTATCCGCTCGATAAAGACATTGAGGCCTTTGCCCACGTCGGCGATTTCGTCGTTACCCTGAATTTTCACCCGTTGCGTCAGGTCAGCTTTGCCCTCGGCGATGTTCCAGATGGCTTTGCTTAACACATCCACTTTCAACACTACCCGTACGCCCAGCACCAGCGATATCAGCACGACCAGAATAACTCCCGCTGCAAGTGAGGCCGTGGTCAGACTGCCAATTAATGACTCCGCTCCCTCGCGAATTTGCAGGACGGCGGAGGAAATGGACTCATCCGTATGCGTTTCCGTGTTTTTCAGAGACAACCGCAACGCCTCCGTCACCCGTGATAATTCACTGCCGAGCACATTGGCCACCGCCACTTTGCTCTGGTTGGTAAGATCTGAGAACTGGCCTTTCAGCCGCTCCATCTGGCCGTCGATGCGGGAAGTGCTGACGCCAACCACAAACTGGCCGATCACGGCGCCCTGGGGCGCGATATCCGTACGGATGACGACGATGCCGGGATCTTTCTCCGCCGCATCGATGACTTTGGCCAGCGAGCCTTTGCCTTCGCCCTGTTTGATCAGCTCCTGCACTTTCTCATCGGTGCGGTCGACATAGCGGGTCAACTGCTCGGGCTCCTGGCCGAAGAAGCCATAAAAGCCGGCGAACACGATGGAGTCGCTGTTATCCACCAACTGCGCCAGGCGCGTCAATTCTGGCGTGTCACGGTCCCAGATAGCGGGCGGGGCGATAGCGGCGACGATGCCGGTGAGGTTTTTAACCCCTTCATCCAGAGTCTGTCGCAGGTTTTGAGCGATGTCCTTGCGCTGATTCTCCAACTGCTCGCCCAGTCTGCTCTGCAGCTGCTGCTGGGCGTTGTCTGACATGGTCTGCAATTGCGTGGCGACCGTGTTTTCCGCTGCGTTCAATTCAGTACTGACCTTTTGGCGACTGTCACGCAGGCCGGATTCGACTTCTTTGACCAGGTTGTTTAACTGAAATTGTCCGAGCAGAATATTGGCGACAATCTGCAGCGCCACTGCAACGCACAACACGATAAGCACCGGCCGCAATAGCCGAGTGGTGAAAAAACGCAGCAATTTAGGCATAGACATCCCCAGAAAGTACTGACAAACGGCGCAAAGCCCCCTCGCGTCCTGGCGGATGAGAAGGGGACTTTTGTCAAAAACCTTCTTTAAGAATAGTCTATCCCACTGTTTTGGCTAAAAATAATGCGAAAGCATAGTGGCCCTGGCGGTTAAGCCTTACTGGGGCGTACTGCGTCGTTACCGTAGATGCCTGTGAAAACCTCGCCGTCGCCTTCGCTCCACCCCCTATACATACCTTCCGTATTAAAGCTCAACACCACTGCGCCGGTATGATCAATGGCGATCAGACCGCCTTCGCCGCCTCTTGGCTGCAACTCCTCGAACAACACCTGCTGCGCGCACTGCTGCAGTGATTCGCCAAGATAGCGGTAACGGGCGCACACCTCATAAGCCACCACATGGCGAATAAAGTATTCCCCATGCCCGGTGGTGGACACGGCGCAACTGCGATTGTCGGCGTAAGCGCCACAGCCGATCAGCGGAGAATCGCCGACGCGGCCGTATTTTTTGTTGGTCATGCCGCCGGTGGAGGTGGCGGCGGCCAGATTGCCCGCCTGATCAATAGCGACGGCGCCCACGGTGCCGAATTTATAGTCCTCTGCGCCCGGCTCCAGGCTGGGCTTGGCTTTATCCTGGGCCTGACGCCACTGGCTGTGGCGCATGGGCGTGCCGAACCAGGAGTTCTCGACCTGGGGCAATCCCATGGTCTTGGCGAAGCGGTCCGCGCCTTCGCCCGCCAACAGGACGTGTTCGGACTTGTTCATGACCGCACGGGCCACTGTCACAGGATTGGGGCTGTTGCGGATGCCCGCCACGGCGCCGGCCTTCAATGTAGCGCCGTCCATGATGGAGGCGTCCAGCTCATGATCGCCGTCATAGTTATAGACGGAGCCTTTGCCTGCGTTGAACCATTCGCTGTTCTCCAGCTCGCGCACTGCCGCTTCGACGGCGTCCAGGCTGCTTCCTCCCTGGGCTAATATCTGCTTGCCCGCCATGACCGCCTGCCGCAGGGCGGCGTGTACTTCGTTCTCCTGGGCCTCTGTGAGCATTCCTTTGGACAGGGTCCCCGCTCCGCCATGAATGGCGATCGCGTATCGATTCGGCTGCGTCATAAAAGTTTCCTGGTTTTCTTGATGAAATACTGCTGGCGCCTGGGGTTTTCCCCAGTTATCGCCTCAGGCGAGGCTTGTTTAACTGGAGCGTTTAACAGCAGAACAATATTCCAATTTTCCAGCCGGGGGATCAATCATCATGTTCAACGTCTCCAGAAAGAGCGCTTCACAACGATACGAACGTCTCTCGTCGGCGCTTATTCTGAAAGCCTGCCTTGCGCTGACGTGGGCGCCGGCGCCAGCTTTTGCGGAAGGAGGATTCGCTGACATATATGAGCGCATAGAGGCGTTGCGAGTGACGCAAGAGCTATGCAGGGAGGCGGGTTTATCCACGGTGAGCGAATCGGCTTTTCAGCAATGGGAGCTGCGCAATAAAGTGGCGCAGATCGACGCAATCGTAAATCAGCACGCGGCGAACAACCAAAAAGTCGCTGATTTGCTTATGTCGGCGAAAAATAAGCTGCGTCACTCTCTGGAAGGTAAGCTGCCAAAACTTTGCCTGTCCCTGGCGGGCGCTCTGAGCAGTGAGGAATTCAACCTGCCCCTCAGGTACCCGGATTTTTACCACAGCCTGGAGAACTCTTCGCAACAGGCTGAAGCGTCGTCAACGTCTGCGGAAAACAAACGGGAAACCCGCGGCGGCGCTCGCGTGTCGATGATTTCCGCGGACATGGCCAAGTACAGCAAAGCTGGCGCAGGTCCGGATTGGGAGGAAGTGGAAAAGGTCGTGCTGATCGCCTCGTCAAACGGCTTTAGTCTGATATTTAAGCCACAGCTTTTGTTCAGTAATGGCGATCTGTATCGTGATTTCGATCTGGCGCTGGAAGACCTCGATGTTAGCGCATCCCGGCGCGACAGGCCCAAAGCCTGGGGAACCTGGAAGGAGCGTGGCGGCGCCTATGTCTTCAGCATTCCAGGCGAAGATCCTTGGGAGGTTCCCCGGGTTTATCCGGTATGGCCCGCAGACAAGAACGCGAAATTGGATGGAGCCTGGAAAGCCGGCTCAACCATGATCATGCCCAGCGCCGAATTGGGAATGATGGATGTCGCCGCCTCGACGCAAAGCATCACCTTCTCCCGCGACGGCCGCTTTGAACTGAATCGGTCTTCCGGCGGTTCTTTCGCGTCTGGAGGCGGTGGCGTCTCCACCTACGCCAACGCGGGATCCGCCGGGAAATATCATTTGAATGGATACGCGCTCACTCTGCAGTTCTATGACGGGCGCTCCGAACGCGTCAGCTTTTACCATTTCGACAGTAAGGGCGAGAAGTCGTCCACTGTCGTAGGGATCGCAGGCGTCACCTTTATCAAACAGGATGACTGATCGCGACGGCGTTTATTCCGTCAACGCCATTTGCTCAATGACGGACTCAAGAGAAAAGTTGTAGGTGGAGATGCTGGGGTTCAAGGCCAGGGAATAGCGGGAAAAGTCGACTTTGCGCAGGGTCTGGGGGTAGTCCTCAAGACGCTTCAGCACCTGGACGATTTTGCCTGCATTGCGATGGTTGGCCAATAGCAGAGGGGTGTGAAAGACGCTGGTGGCGATGGGGCGCTGCTTACCCTGCAAATGATCGAAGGCCAGAATGACCGCCCAGGCGCCTTCGACATAGTGGCCGCCGGCGGTGATGCTGAGCGCGCCTTCGCTCACTTGGCGCAGGGAGATCGGATTGATGTCATAGGAATTGACCCAGACATCCTTTCCCGGCGTGCGTTGGAATTTCTTTAACGCGGCTAATACGCCAACCGTGGTGCGATAGTTGGCTGACCAAATGACGTTGGCGTCAGGAAAGCGCTCCAGCAGACCCAGGGTGCGGCTTTCTGCGTCCTCGGCGCTCCAGTCCGTATACACCACCTGATTGAGTGTGACATCGTCGAAGAGTCCCACCGCCGTGCGCAACCCTTTCTCCCGGGCGATAGCTGGGCCGTCGGCGGCGAATCCGTTGACGGCGACTATGTTGACCTTGCGTCCTGCTGACCCGCCTCGGGCGTCTCGAATCAACGCGACAGTAATTGCCGTCGCGGAGCCGACGTCGTCAGGCAGCAACTGGGCGATCCAGTTTGAGACGCGCTGCTTGGGCTGTCCCAGCCTGTCTGCGGCTACGCCTTCCAGTCCGCTGTTATAGAGGACGCAAATGACGGAATTGCGTTCGCATAGAGGAATAAAGACTTCCGCCGTCTGCAGAAAATTGGGAAAGATGATGGCGTCGAACTTACGCCGATCTTTGAACAGGCGCTCGAACTGCCGCAGCATCAGATGGCGGTCAGCGTCGCCGTCCAGTACATGCAGCCCCACATCCAGGTCTTCCGCGGCGCTTTGCGCGAACAGGGCCACTCGGTTCCAAAACGGGGTGTCGTTGGGAATCAGCAGGGCGAACCGATACTGTGCTGCGTTCGCCGCGCAGCAATAAAACAGCAGAGCAAGCAATAACGACGCGCCTCTGACCACAGATGCCTCTCAATTTATGCAATTCATGCAGTTCAAGACAGGAATATGACAAAGTATCGCCTACCTCTGAAGAAAAGCCAAAGCGCTGGGAGCGAGTCAGGCGGTCATTGTTCACTCAAATGGTGCGGTATGTGGCGGGCATAGTGCATGACACTGGGATAACTTGGTGCGGGAGGGGATTTTGGCCAGCGCCAAAAAAGTGCGTCGTTAAGGTGATTGAATATCAACTAAATGATTTAAAAGATAAAAATTCGCCAGTGGTATGAATGTTGGATTGATGTGGTCAGTTCTTAACCTCGGAGCGGACCATGAAAGTCACAATAACGCTAAAGAATCTGATGAAGGGTGTTTTCCTGTCCTGTTGTGTAAGCGGCGCCATGGCGGCGGAACCGGAGAAGGAAGATCTGAAGTTTGGTTTCATCAAACTGACTGATATGGCGCCATTAGCGATTGCGCGGGAAAAAGGGTTTTTTGAAGATGAAGGCTTGTATGTCGAGCTGGAGGCGCAGGCCAACTGGAAAGTGCTGCTGGACCGGGTGATCACCGGTGAGTTGGACGGCGCCCACATGCTGGCGGGGCAGCCTCTGGGCGCCACTATCGGCTTTGGCACCCAGGCGCACATCATCACTGCGTTCAGCATGGATCTCAATGGCAATGGGATAACCGTTTCCAACGAAGTTTGGAAAGAGATGAAAAAACATGTCCCGATGGAGAACGGCAAACCCGTGCATCCCATCAAAGCGGACTATCTCAAGCCGGTGCTGGAGAAGTACCGGAACGAAGGCAAACCCTTCAAGATGGGCATGGTGTTTCCCGTCTCCACTCATAACTACGAGCTGCGCTACTGGCTGGCGGCGGGAGGCATTCATCCGGGCTATTACGCGCCGCATAAGGGAGACATTAGTGGCCAGATCAAAGCGGATGCTTTTCTATCCGTAACGCCGCCGCCGCAGATGCCATCCACTCTTGAGGCGGGCACTATTTACGGGTATTGCGTGGGCGAACCCTGGAATCAGCAGGCGGTCTTCAAAGGCATCGGCGTACCCGTCATCACCGATTACGAGCTGTGGAAAAATAACCCGGAGAAGGTGTTCGGCGTTTCCAAAGCCTGGGCCGATAAGTATCCCAATACCCATATAGCCGTGGTGAAAGCCATGATTCGCGCCGCCAAGTGGCTGGATGAAAACAACAACGCCAACCGTCCGGAAGCAGTGAAAATTCTTTCACAATCCAATTACGTCGGCGCGGACTATGAAGTGATCGCCAACTCCATGACCGGAGAATTTGAATATGAGAAAGGCGACAAACGCGCCATGCCGGACTTCAATGTCTTTTTCCGTTACAACGCCACATACCCCTACTATTCCGACGCCATCTGGTATCTCACTCAAATGCGCCGCTGGGGCCAGATTGCCGAGGCCAGGCCGGATAGCTGGTACATGGAGACCGCTAAAAAAGTCTACCGGCCGGATATCTACCGCAAAGCGGCTGAAGAATTGATTGCGGAAGGCAAGATGGCGAAGGCCGACTTTCCTGACTTCGCGAGTGAGGACGGCTTTCGGCCGCCCCAGTCTGAATTTATTGACGGCGTCACCTACGACGGCCGCACACCTAATGCCTATCTCACCCGCTTCAGCATTGGTTTGAAAGGCGACGAGACAGTGGAATGACGGCTCTGCGTCGGGCGCGCCCGACGCTTCACTGCGTGAGGACGGATAAATGATGGCTCAAATTTCTCAACGACTGGAAAGCGCCGCCTGGCTGGCGCCTTGGGTGCGTCTGCTGAAAGGGGAGAATCCTCGTGAGCAGGTCTCCGCTATCCTGAGGGGCGTAGGCGTGCCGATATTGGCTTTTTTGTTGTTTCTTGGCGTCTGGGATGCGGCGGCCTCGCGTATCCAGACCTCATTGGGCGCGGTGCCGGGACCGGCGCAAGTCTGGGAGCAGGCGCAAGGGCTTTGGCTGGAGCATAAACAGGAGCGGGAAAAAGCGGATGCGTTCTATCAACGACAGGAAGAGCGCAACGCCAGTAAGCTGGCGCAGGACCCTGCGGCGGAAGTGAAATGGCGCGTTTATAACGGACGTCCGACCTATCTGGATCAGATCCTCACCAGCCTCTATACCGTATTCGTGGGATTCAGTCTGGCGGTGCTGATCGCCGTGCCGGTCGGCATTGTGTGCGGACTGAGTAAAACCATGTACGCAGCGGTGAATCCATTGATTCAGATCTTCAAACCGGTGTCGCCCCTGGCCTGGCTGCCATTGGTGACTATGGTGGTGAGCGCGGTGTATGTGACGGATGACCCGCTGTTTGAGAAGTCTTTCGTTAATTCCGCCATTACGGTGACCCTGTGCTGCATGTGGCCGACGCTGGTCAACACCATCGTTGGCGTGTCTGGATTGGACAAGGATCTGAACAACGTCAGTCTGGTGCTGCGTCTGTCCTGGATGACCAAAGTGCGCAAGGTGGTGCTGCCTTTCGCTGTGCCGATGATTTTCACGGGCATGCGCTTGTCTCTGGGCGTGGGCTGGATGGTGCTGATCGCCGCCGAGATGCTGGCGCAGAATCCGGGGCTGGGCAAGTTCGTCTGGGACGAGTTCCAGAACGGCAGCTCCAATTCCCTGGGGCGCATTATGGTGGCGGTTTTCACCATTGGTTTCATCGGCTTTGCGCTGGATCGCGCCATGCTGGCCCTGCAACGACGCATCGCCTGGGATAAAACGGCGGACATACGCTAAACGCATTGAACATACACGCATTCACAACGGGGGGAGCCGCCTATGTCCGCTGAACATTTGTTGATCGACCATGTCAGCATAGAATTCGAAACGCCAAAAGGGAAATTCAAAGCATTGGATCGAGTGAATTTACGCATCGCAAAAGGGGAGTTCGTATCTCTGATCGGGCACTCGGGATGCGGTAAGTCCACGGTGCTCAATATCATTGCGGGCCTGCTGCAGGCCACGGAAGGCGGCATCGTGCTGGACGGCAAGGAAGTGAACGAGCCGGGGCCGGAACGGGCGGTGGTGTTTCAGAACCACTCCCTGTTGCCCTGGTTGACCGCCTATGAAAACGTGGAGCTGGCGGTGCGTCAGGTGTTCCGCGGCAAAAAGAGCAAGCGGGAAATGAAAGAATGGATCGAGCACAATCTGCGCCTGGCGCATATGGATCATGCGATGCACAAGAAGCCATCGGAGATTTCCGGCGGCATGAAACAGCGGGTCGGCATCGCCCGCGCGCTCGCGATGAAGCCTTCGGTATTGCTCATGGATGAACCCTTCGGCGCTTTGGACGCACTGACGCGGGCGCACTTGCAGGACTCATTGATGGAAATCCAGAACGAGCTTAACAACACTGTCGTCATGATTACTCACGATGTCGACGAAGCAGTGTTGCTGTCTGATCGCATTGTCATGATGACCAACGGGCCGGCGGCGACCATCGGCGAAGTATTGTCCGTGGACCTGCCGCGTCCGCGTGATCGGCTGGCGCTGGCGGACGACAGTCGTTACAACCACTTGCGGGCGGAAGTGCTGCGTTTCCTGCATGAGCGGCGCGGGGCTAAAAATGCGCCTGCAACAGAGAAGGGATCAGGCGCCGGATCGGAAAATGACGCGGAAAACGCCGTCAAATCGCCGCGGGATGCGAAAGAAGCGGCCTGACTGGGCCGCTCAAAAGAGCGATTAATAAACTTTATCAACGCGATGCCGTTACTTTTCTTCACAGGCATACGTATTTCCCGCTAGACTTATCGGCGGCTGAATGACACTCATTCAGCCGTTAAAGAAAAGAAGAGGGATCATTCCAGTGCCTGTAACTTCTACATCGTCACAACCACAATCATTGTCGAGATCCAAGCTATCAATCAAAAAAGTATTGATAGCGAACCGTGGAGAAATTGCGGTTCGGGTCGCCCGCGCCTGTCGTGAGCTGGGCATCCGATCCGTCGCTATTTATTCGGAAGCTGATCGCTACTCCCTGCATGTTAAAAAGGCGGACGAGTCCCATTGCCTGGGATCTGATCCACTGCTGGGCTATCTCAACCCACACCAAATCGTCAATCTGGCGGTGGAGACAGGCTGTGACGCGCTGCATCCCGGCTATGGATTTCTTTCCGAAAACGCTGAGTTGGCGGAAATCTGCGCCAAGCGGGGAGTGAAATTTATCGGTCCGAGCGCCGACGTCATCCGTCAAATGGGCGACAAGACCGAAGCCCGAAGCAGCGCCAAACGCGCCAGCGTGCCTGTGACGCCCGGCAGCGAGGGCAACTTGCGCGATCTGGAGCACGCGGTGGAGGTCGCCGCCGGTCTTGGTTACCCGGTTATGCTGAAAGCCACCTCGGGCGGCGGCGGACGCGGCATTCGTCGTTGTAATGACGAGAAAGACCTGCGCAGCAACTACCAGCGCGTGATTTCGGAAGCCACCAAAGCCTTCGGCCGTGCGGAAGTGTTTCTGGAAAAGTGCATCGTCGACCCGCGCCATATCGAGGTGCAGGTGTTGGCGGACGCCCATGGCGGCGTCGTGCACTTATACGAAAGGGATTGCTCCATTCAGCGTCGTAACCAGAAACTGATCGAACTGGCGCCCTCACCGCAGCTCACTAACGAGCAACGTCACTATGTAGGCGAGCTGGCGGTGAAAGTAGCCAGGGAGGTGGGTTATGAAAACGCCGGCACGGTGGAGTTTTTGTTGGATCATGACGGCAGCTTCTATTTCATGGAGATGAACACCCGGGTGCAGGTGGAGCACACCATTACCGAGCAGATCACCGGCATCGACATCGTCAAAACCCAGATCCGCATCGCCGCCGGCGAGCCGCTGCCGTTCGTGCAGGCGGATATCAGTTATCGCGGTTTCGCCGCTCAGTTTCGCATCAACGCGGAAGACCCGAAAAACGGCTTTCTGCCCAGCTTCGGACGCATCAGCCGCTATTATTCTCCCGGCGGCCCTGGCGTACGGACGGATGCGGCAATCTATACCGGCTACACTATTCCCCCATATTACGACTCCATGTGCGCCAAGCTTATTGTCTGGAATCTGACCTGGGAGGACATGCTGGAGCGCGCCGAGCGGGCGCTGGAGGACATGCAGATTTACGGGATTCGCACGACGATTCCCTATTATCGCGAGATTCTCCGGCATCCCGAGTTCCGCGCGGGAGACTTCAATACCGGTTTCGTCGAAGCCCATCCTGAACTGATCAACTATTCCATCAAACGTCGGCCGGAATCGCTGGCCGCGGCGCTCGCAGCGGCGGTCGCCGCCCAGGCGGGCATGTAAGGGAGCGAATTTAGCATGAGTAAGAAAATCAACATCACTGACGTCATCCTGCGCGACGGACACCAGTCGCTGATCGCCACCCGCATGCGCACGGAAGATATGCTGCCGGTGGCGGAAAAACTCGACAAAGCCGGTTACTGGTCTCTGGAAGTGTGGGGCGGCGCCACGTTCGACGCCTGCGTACGCTTCCTGAAAGAAGATCCCTGGGAGAGACTGCGCCAACTGCGACAAGCCATTCCCAACACGCGTCTGCAGATGCTGCTGCGCGGCCAGAACCTGCTGGGCTACAGACACTACTCCGATGATGTGGTGACGGCGTTTGTGGAAAAGGCCGCCAGCAACGGCATCGACGTATTCCGTATCTTCGACGCCCTCAATGACGTGCGTAACCTGGAAACCGCCATTGCGGCGGTGAAGAAAACCGGCAAACACGCTCAAGGCACAATCTGCTACACCACCAGCCCGGCGCATACCGTCGAGGCGTTTGTGGTTCAGGCCAAGCGTATGGCGGATATGGGCGCGGACAGCATCGCCATCAAAGACATGGCGGGTCTGCTGACTCCGCAAGTAACTTTCGATCTGGTCAGCGCGCTCAAGCAGTCCCTGAAACTGCCCATTTTCCTGCATTCCCACTACACCTCCGGCATGGCGTCCATGTGCCAGTTGAAGGCGGTGGAAGCGGGCGTGGATCACCTCGACACCTGTATTTCCTCCTTCGCCGGCGGCACCAGCCATCCGCCCACGGAAACCATGGCGGCGACGCTGCAAGCGGCGGGCTACGAAACCGGTCTGGATATGAAAATTCTGGGCGAGGTGGCGGCGCATTTCCGTGAAGTGCGCAAGAAGTATCACCAGTTTGAGAGCGAATACAGCGGCGTCGACACCAGTGTGCTGATCAATCAGGTGCCTGGCGGCATGATGTCCAACCTGGCCAACCAATTGAAAGAGCAGGGCGCGCTGGACCGCATTCGCGACGTGTTCGCGGAAATTCCGCGGGTGCGCGAAGACCTTGGCTATCCTCCGCTGGTGACGCCGACCTCGCAGATTGTGGGAACCCAGGCGGTGATCAATGTGATTACCGGCAAACGCTATGAAACCATCACCAATGAGGTGAAGCGTTATCTGCAAGGGTGGTACGGCCAGGCTCCCGCAGCGGTGAACCTGGCGCTGCAAAAGCAGGCGATTGGCAAAGAAGACGTCATCGACTGCCGTCCCGCCGACCTGCTGCAGCCGGAGCTGCACAAGCTAAAAGAGGAAATCGGCGATCTGGCGGAGACGGACGAAGATATATTGACCTACGCCATGTTTCCGGAAGTGGCCAAACCCTTCCTGCAAGGGCGCAAGGCGGGAACGCTCAAGCCAGAGCCGTTGCAGCCGCAGGCGGACGCCAAAGCGGCGGGTGTGGCCACTGAGTTTAAGATCACTGTCCACGGCGAGACCTACGACATCCACGTGACCGGCGTCAGCCCCAGCGGCGAGAGCGAGCGTCGCTTCTACATGACGGTGGACGGAGAGCCGGAAGAGATCATGATCGAATCCACTGGCGAATATACCCCGTCCGAGGGCGGCGGCAAACGTCAACGCGCTTCCGCGCCAGGCCACGTTACGACTTCCATGCCGGGCAACATCGTCGACGTGCTGGTCAAGGAAGGTCAGACAGTCGCAGCGGGAGATGCGGTATTGATTATTGAAGCCATGAAAATGGAAACCGAGATCAAGGCGGGCGTCGCTGGCGTCGTGAAAGGCGTATTCGCCAAGAAAGGCGACCGCGTCACTCCCGGTGAGATCCTGGTGGATATCGCCCCAGCCTGACCCTTTGCTTTCGACATCAGCCGCCGCTGTCTTTGATGGCGGCGGTTCTCTCTTTGCGATCCACTGTCGGTCGATGCGACAGCGCGACCCAGGTCAGGGCTGAAACGGCTGGATGTCGTCCAGGCCTTTGCCGGTGGCGACCATCTCATGCAGGTCATCCGCCATCCTCTCACTTTCCTGCAGCACGGTGCGCCAGTATTTGAGACGGCTGTCCGCATCCAAATGCTTGAAGTCATTACGGTCGGAAATTTTCCCGTAGGGGAGCTTTTCCACCAGTTCCCGGGAGGGCGTCAACATCAGCACGTTGTCGTAGTGGCGGGGATCGACTTTTCTGTACGACAGCTTCTTATCCAGCCATCCAGGCGTTACCTGCTGACTGAAGTGCGGGTAAAGAACCAGCCCCGTGCTTTCATTGAATGGCAGATCTAAGTGGTAATCCACGATGCCGCCGTCCCGGTAAACGCCCTTGGGAGCGTCTGCAATGTTGGATACGCCGGACAGCACCAGAGGAATGGCGCCCGAAGCCATTAACGCCTGCTCCAGATTCTGCGTATGCAGAGGCGCGGTGCGAGTGGGCAGGTCCTTTAGCTGAAACACCGGCTCAGCGCCGGTGTGAAACAGTACGCGTTCGAAAAACAGCCCCAGCGCCCGTCGGCTCAGCGCATTGGCCCCGGCGGCCAGCGCCAGCCCGAATAACTGCAGCCAGGCCTGTTCTGAAGCGGCGGGTCCCCGGCAGCGGTCCGCCAGAATATGCGTGCGAATGGTGGGATTAGCCGCCACTTCCGCGGCGCCATTGGCGCCCAGCGTGGTCTGCACCATCAGTCTGGCTTTGGCGGTGATCTCCGCCACATCGGGCTTGTCGGAATAGCGCTCCTGAGAATAGTGCTCCGCCAGCCGGGTGATCGCCGCCACTGGATCAGCTTGAGCGAAACAGGCCATGCGCCATGCGCCTGCGGAGGAGCCGATGGTGTGCAACGGCGTGCGGCGGTCTTTGAAAAACTCCCCGGACAGATACTTGTCCAGTCCGAACAGAATGAACCACTTGGGACCGCCGGAAGCGCCCGCCAGCAGGTTAAAGTCATTCGCTTTTAAACCGCGGTTGCGGATGTGCTGTAAGGCCTTTGGGCCGGCGATCAGGGTTAGGGCGGATGACATGGCGGACTCCCGTGAAACGTCAGTGGGGCATCATGCCAAAGCGGAGAGAGAGCGACAAGCGTGAAGGCGTTGAGAAAAAGGTGGGAGACCGGCGTTGCGACCGGCTCCCGGGGTGGCGGTTAAGCCGATGCCGTCCCTGGCGACGAAATACTTTTCGCTCCACCGCGCCTGAACCTGTGACTTTCCGGCGCCCGACGACATCTGGGGAAAACGCGCGCGCTGCCAATCGCCACGCACGTAGGCGTACAACGGAATCTGGCCGGAAAATTGCTGCAGGATTGGGGAGGGCGCGAATGCTACAGAAAGCCCCAGGTATTTACAAGGAAATCCCATTCGCTACAGCGGTTTAAATGTCAGCATTTGTAACGGAATGTAAGATAACGGAACGTCTAACCTGCACTGGTGTATGTTTAAGAAGGTTCGGAGTAAAGACTCGACAAATTGAGTAGTGGGTTTAATAGCTTAAGGCTATATACTTATAACCCTGAAAACTAACCACAGAACTGAGAGGTAACCGGGTATGAGTTGGGTCAGTGAGGCGATTCAGAAGATTGAGGCGGACTTCCAGCGTTCGGCGGACACGCATTTGATCAAGGTCGATCTGCCCTGCATTCCAGATATACACCTCTATTTGAAAGACGAGTCCACCCACCCCACCGGCAGCCTGAAACATCGCCTGGCGCGTTCGCTGTTTTTATATGGGCTGTGTAATGGCTGGATTCGTGAGGGAACCACGGTAATCGAAGCGTCATCCGGCAGTACGGCGGTATCCGAAGCCTATTTCGCGCGCCTGTTGGGACTGCCCTTTATTGCGGTGGTGCCGGCGTCCACTTCGCAGCAGAAGCTGGATCAGATCACGTTCTACGGCGGAAAGTGCCATAAAGTCAGCACTGGCAGTATTTATGACGAAGCGGAGCGACTGGCGCGGGAAGTCGACGGTCATTACATGGACCAGTTCACTTATGCTGAGCGGGCGACGGACTGGCGCGGCAACAATAATATCGCAGAATCCATTTTCCAGCAGATGCGCGCGGAGCCTCACCCTATCCCCACCTGGATTGTGATGAGCGCCGGCACCGGCGGCACCTCCGCCACCATTGGACGCTACCTGCGTTATCAGCAACACGCCACGCAGCTGTGTGTGGCGGACCCGGAAAACTCCGTGTTTTACGATTACTACCAGACCTGTGATGCGTCGCTGACCCTGGCGCAGCCCTCCTGTATAGAAGGCATTGGTCGTCCGCGGGTGGAGCCGTCCTTCATCGCCGGTATTGTGGATCGCATGATCAAGGTGCCGGATGCGGCGTCCATGGCGTCGCTGCGCTGGCTGCAGCACTTGTTGAACCGTCGTTGCGGCGGCTCCACCGGCACTAACCTGTATGCGACAGTGCAGTTGCTGGCGGAGATGCGGGCGCGAGGCGAATCCGGCTCGGTCGTCAGTATGATCTGCGACGGCGGCGAGCGTTATCTGGATACTTACTACAACCCGCAATGGCTGCAGGACAAAGGCTTCAACACGGCTCCCTATGAGGAGCAACTCGAGCGTTTTGAATGCAGCGGTGAGTTGAACTGAGCTTCGTCCGCCGGATTAATAGCGCGGCGGACTTCATCAATGGTTAGTCCGTGCAGACGGTGTCGTTAACCTGCACGGAGGCTGCTCCCAGGCTGAGAAACCTGTTGCTGACGGCGTTTGGTCTGCGAAATGCGATATGCAGTTCGTCGCTGAGCGACTCCAGATAAAAGCCGTGGGTTTGCAGCACACGCTGCAGACTGCGGCGGGTATGAAACGCCATGTGCGCGTTACGCGGGCAGGCGTACCACCAGTCCACTCCCTGCATTTCAATGTCTCTGGGCTGCAACAGCGTGCTCAGCAACAGCGCGCCGTTGGGCTCCACCAGCGAGCACAGCTCCTTGAACAGGTGGTGCTGGTCGCTGACATGCTCCACCACTTCAAAGGTGGTGACCAGATTGTATATCCGGGAGGGTTTTTGACAGTTGGCGTGGTGGTGAGGATCGTAAGTGGCGCAATTCCCGACGCCTTCTCTGCGCAACAGGCGCTCCAGGTGTCCCTCGCCGCCGCCGAAATCGAGCAATGATATATCTCGTAAATCCTCGCCCAGCGCGCGGGTCAGAAACTGCGCCAGACGGGTGGCGCGTTCGCCGGCGAAAGGCGGGTCGGCTTTCAGATATTCGCTGTTATAGACCTGACGTTCGAAATCCGCATCGCTCCAATCGTCGAAATAGGGCGTAAACATGAACCCGCACTGCTGACAGCGGTAATAATCGACTTGAATGAGGGACGGTGGGAACACCCGGCGGCCTTCAAAATGATCGCTGCCGGATTTGTTGAAGTCCGTGGCTCCCAAATATTTCACATCGCCCAGGCAGATCCTGCAGGCGTGTACTGCTTTGTCCATAATCGCATCCATTTCTATGCTTATTAGTATCGTCGGCGCTGCCGGAGCGCATCCGACCGACGCCGTCCTGAACCCTTTTTCTTTTTTACGCGGTCCGCTCGCGCAGCAAGCGAAACTGCGCGTACGCCAGCCTGCGCCTCAAGCCCGAGGCGCTGCGCCAGCGTAAATAGACCTATGCCGTTAATATAAAACGAAAAGCTGTGAAATATCCAAGTTTCGTTGGAAACAGAGGGACGCCTGCGCCAGAACCGCGCCTGCGTATGGGCTGACCCTAGGGCGTCTGTGGACGACCGAGGTACTTGAAGATGGTGGACTTCATCAGTTCCACATCGATGGGCTTGAGAATAAATTCCTGGAATTTAAGGCCAAGTCGATTGGCTTCCTGGCTGCCGTTCACATTGGCGGTGACGGCGACGATAGGGATGTCGGCGAGCTCCGGGTCTTCCTGAAAACGGGAACAGACGTCCAGGCCGGAGGTGGTGGGCAGGTTGAGGTCCAGCAACACCAGTTGCGGACGGTAGGTGCGCGCCATGGCGATGCCTTGTTCGCCGTTGTTGGTGGTCAGCAGCTGAATGTTGCGCATGCTGGCGAACAGGCTCTCCATCAGGCGGATATTGGAGTAGTTGTCTTCGATATAGAGCACGGTGGCCTTAGGCGCAGCCAGTATCTCCAATTCCGGCGGGCGCGGCGACATCGCTTTGACGGCGCCTCGGTCCTGGGCTTTGACCACGTCGAGGATCGGGAACTTCACCCAGAACAGACTGCCTTGGCCTTCTTTTGATTTGAAGCCGATCTGGCCGTTCATCAACAGCACCAACTGCTGGCTGAGGGCGAGTCCGATACCTGTGCCTTCAATGGCCATATCCTGAGCCAGGCGCTCAAAGGGTTTGAATACTTTGTGGTGATCTTTCTTGTGAATGCCGATGCCGTTGTCCGCTACGCTCAGGCACAGCATGCCGCTGCGGCTTTCATGCTCCAGCTCGATCTTCACCCAACCGCCTTTGCGGTTGTACTTGATGGCGTTGGTGAGGAAGTTGGTCAGCACCTGGACCATGCGGGTGCGATCCACCTTGATCAGGTAGTCCAGACGCACTTCCGGCTCATAGACGCTGATGTTGTTCATCATCGCCATGGAGCGGATCATGGATACGGACTCATTGACCAGAGACTGCACGGAGCAGGGCTCGATACTGATGCTGAGCTGACCGCTCTCGATCTTGGACAGATCCATGATGTCGTTGATAAGAGAGAGCAGGTGCTCGCTGGCTTTGTAGATCTCATCGATATTCTGCATCTGCTCCCGGGACAGATTGCGGCTTTCCATCTGCATGAGCTGGGCGAAGCCCATGACCGCATTCAACGGCGTGCGCAGTTCGTGACTCATGTTGGAGAGGAAGCGACTTTTGGCGTCGCTGTTGGCCTCCGCCCGACGGCGATGGAAGTCCGCTTCGACTTTGGCTTGTTTGGCCAGATACATCAGCCAGTACAGGGATATAAAGCCGATCAGAACCGTCACCGCCAGCACTGACAGCAGCACCTCCGCATAGAAGAAGATGTTAGCCAGTTCATCCCGCTTCGCCACCCGCAGGGTCACCTGCTCCTGATGGGCGATCAGCGTCAGTTCGTGAGCGATGCGGCGGGTTTCATCGAGCTTGTCGATCAGCTCGGGCAGTATGGGGTCAGGGTCATTGACGGCGTTGTCGAACAGGGGCGACAGGGCTTCGATTTGATAGGTGACGGAGGTCATCAGGGCCTGTGTCTTCGGCAGCACGCTGATGGCTTCGCGAAACTCGCCTTTCTTGAACAGGTCGGTGCGGCTGAGCAGCACCGAGTAACGAATATCCAGGTCTTCCGGCAGGTGGTCGCCGTGTTGCAAAGCATGGGCGATGATCAGCATATTCATCACTTCTACTTCGATCTGATGAATAGACCAATACAAATCGTCCTTCGCGACCCGCACCTCCAACGCCCCTTCGCGTAATGTGACTATGGTGGCGGTAACGGCGATGGCGAGTATGACTGTGGCTGCGGCTAATACAGCACCGAGAATCGACCGAATTCGCTTGACCAAAAATATCTACTCTGAAAATGACGCGTTACGCGGGTTACTCGACTTTTATCTGAACAAGTTGCCATATGCAACGTTGAAAGAAAATTTCATTTTTGGTTTCGGGGACAAGGTCGAAAGGGTATATGACAAAAACCGGACCTTTTTCCCTGATGTTCAACGTTTCTCCATCTATACGCGTGGCCAGCACGACATCATAGGTTTGAAAATCCTGAATCGGAATGTTGGTGGCGTAGTCGTTCAGCGCGATGGCTTTCACCTTACCGCCTTGGGCGCCCACCAGTTTCATCAGATCACGCGCCAGCGGGCCGGAAAATGTCTTCGGCGCATCAAACCAGGGCGTACTGGTTTTAACACTGTGCTGGGGCAGTTGATCAAGCATCGCCAGATCGAATTTCGCTACGTTCTTACCATTAGTGTTGGCGATTTTACCGCTAACGGTAAGCACAGCCCTTCCCTGTGGCGCATTGAGTCCCTCTGCGAGGGCGGGGGCGCAAATCAATCCCAGCCCGAATACTACCAAAATAAGACGCAGTGCTTTCATGACGCCCTCAAATGACCATTTCCTTCATAAAAATAACCGACAAGCATGAGCTTTGAATGACGGACAGGCAAATTTTTTTCGGGCTTTGGACCTCGAATTCTCCCTGCGAAAGCGCCTCGGAAGCATGCTGCAGCCGTTCAAGGAACAGTTGTAATTAAATAATAATAGACTGATTCGCATTAAATGCTGAGTCAGTTTCTTATCCGGCCTCATAAATTGACAGAAAAGCGGCTGTTTTCATAGTTCGCTTGCGTAAAAAGATTTTTCCGGCTAAACACACGCAACTCTATGAAAATAATACTTCTTTCGTGTTTCATCTAGGATTGGTCAGTAAATTGATCTAAAGTTGTCCAGTCAAAGGAGGACTTATGCAAACTGAACTTACTCTCGTTATTGGCAATAAGAATTACTCGTCGTGGTCTTTACGCGCGTGGCTGCCATTAAAGCGCAGCAGACTGGCGTTTTCAGAGGTGTTTGTCCCCCTGATGACGCCGGGTTACAAAGAGAAACTGCTGGAATACTCTCCGGCTGGAAAAGTACCGGCGCTGTTGATCGATGGCCGTCCGGTATGGGACTCGCTCGCTATCGCCGAATGGGTGGCGGAACAGAAGCCTGAATTCTGGCCTCGCGACCCTCTCGACCGGGCGTGGGCCCGCGCAGTGACCGCGGAAATGCATTCCGGTTTCCCCGGCGTGCGCGGCGCCATGCCGATGAACTGCCGCGCGAACGATCGTCGAGTGGAAATAGATGAGGCGACCCGCGAAGAAGTCGCGCGCATCTGCGAAATCTGGACCCAGTGTCGGGAGACTTTCGCGGACCGTGGTCCCTGGCTGTTTGGTGAATGGAGTATCGCTGACGCCTTCTACGCGCCGGTCGCTTCTCGTTTTCGCACCTATGGCGTTGAAGTCAACGCTGCCTGCGCCGGCTATATCGAAACGACCTGGAGCGATCCATTGATGCAGGAGTGGCTGATGCATGCGAAGCAGGAAACGCAAGTCATTGAAAAAGGAGAGGCGGGTTAACCCCGTCGTGTGTGCGGATCTAATCGAAATCTGATGCCTTCGATGAGAACCCTCCCATGCGGAGCGTACGGTGTAAACCGGCGCTCCGGCATTCCTGTTTATGTTGTCTTTTCAAAACAATGGCGTTTGGCGCTGCTTGGATTGGTTGCGCTGTTCGCCATGCAGCAATCCGCCTTCGCTCGCGATCCCTGCGATGCGATTTCTCTGCTGGAGCAGCAGTGGCGCGTGCGCCTTGCAGAATCGCAACGGGATCTGGCGTCGTTCGCCGCATGGCGGCGCGGTGAAGTAGAGCCTGGATTTCAATTGTCGCACCTGTCGTCGGTCGCGCTGGATGATGACTCCGCCGTGGAAGACTACATACAGCTTCTGCGCGCCGACGGCTTCCTGCCCATTTCGCCCCCCGGATTGGACCAATGCCCGCGCTTGCTCAAGCCGATGCAGACGCTGCAGGCCGAACTGACGGCGCAATTAACGCAATTGCGGGAAGCGAGGCTGACTTTGCTTGTTCTTCCCTCGGATATCAGATGGGCGCTGCAGCGATTGTTACTGAAGCTGGAGCGCCTGCACCCGTTGACAGCAGAACTGTCGCAACGTCAGGCGTCTTCGCAAAACGTCGGTGCGGATGCGTCGGGCGCCCCCTCGACCCCGTCCTCGCCGGATTCCGGCAAAAGCGCTACGACGGCGGAAGCTCAGGCGAACGCAGTGCGCAGCGCCGCCGCCGTTGAACGCCTGGCGCTGATGAGCCAGCGCGCGCAGGCGCTGCTGGCGGAACTCTCCGCACACCTTTATACCCCAGTTGAGGCGTCCGGCGTCATGGATGAGCTGTGGCCGCAGATTCTGGCGCTGAACGGACGCACCGTACGTGAATTGGCGGTGCGGATTCCGGATTTGACGTCGCGACCGCAGGCATTGGAGGAGGCTATTGAGGCCTTGCGGGTGCAGGCCACTTTTCTGCGTAATCACCAGATTGCGGCGGATGGATTGAGAGCGGCGTGGCGGACCTGGCGTGAGCCAGAGCGGGAGTGGGCCGGATTACGCCAGGAGCTGCTCATGGCTCCAGAAATGACGCTGAATGCGGTCATAGGCCCGGTGTTGGAGGAATACAAGCTGGCCCGGGAGCGCCAGGAACTGGTGGCCCTGTTGTCACTGTGGTCGTTGCAGGTGATTTTGCTGGCGTTAGCGGGCTGGTTGATGGCTCGCGCCGCAGCCTGGTCGACGCAGACGCTGTCGCAGCTACAGCGGCGCTTATTGCGGCAGCTTGGACAAACCGCCGCCATGCGTCTTGTTAATGGCGGGTTCTGGGTGCTGAAGCCCAACGCGCCATGGCTGATGATCTGGTGGCTGTCCGTGACCCTCAGCAACCTGTCTCCTTCCCATTGGTATTTGTTCCACCTGCTGTACCCATTGGGCGTCGCCTATGCCTTGTTCCGCGGCATCCGGGTGATGAGCGAATGGCTGTTTTCGCGCATGTACGGGCAGAGCGGCGTCTTCGTCACGCAGCAAACCGGCGATCAATTGCGGGCTGAGGCGGGCCGTCTGGCGGTCAGCGTCGTGGCGTGTTGGGCGTTGCGGGAAATGGCGCTGGCCACAGGAGGCGGTTACCTCTATTTCATCGTCCAGAGCGCTGTGATTCTGTATCTATGGTGTCTGGCGACTCTGTCCTTGCGTCGTCATGGGGACGTTTGCCGTAAGTTCATCTGTCGCTTGAGCAAGGTGAATTCGCGTGAGTCCTGTTCGCTTCTTCTCAATAAGCCCTGGGTGATTCCGCTGTGGCCGGCCCTGTTTATCGTCGCTCAGTGCTGGGATCTGCTGTTGCGTTTACATCAATTACTCGGACAGTTCGATGCCTATCGCTCTCTCAGCGTGCGTATTCTGCGCCTGCATTTAGAGACATCCACCAGTGCGGAGATGGAGGGAGACGATGCGGAGGCCGATGAATATCAGGCCCGATCTTATCGATACTGGTTGCTTGACCGACCAAGAGAGGAGCAGGCGGTCATCGCCCAGGAGGCCTTGCTGGCGAACCTGACTAAACCCGCGTTGGACTGGGCGGAGAAGCAGAGGCAGGACAATATGCTGTTGCTGGTGGGGGAGCACGGCAGCGGCAAATCGTCTTTGGTCAGACAGTTTAAAAAACAATGGGACAAGACGCCGGTGCGCTTTCTCAGCGCGCCGCCGAAACTGACTTCAGCGGAGGCGGTAACTGCGTTCCTGGCGGACTCCGCCGATTTGGGCGATGGCGAACGCCTGGCCGACGAGGCTGTTGCGCCGGCGACGCAGAAGAAAGTGGTGATTGTTGATCAGGTGGAGAACTTTCTGTTGGCTCAGGTGGGAGCGCTCGCCGGCGTGAAAGCCTTTTTGCAATATCTGAATGACGCCCCGCAGGATACCTTCTGGATTGTGGTCATGCATGCCCCGACCTGGCGATATCTCAGCCGCGTCTTCCAGAAGCACCACCAGTTCTCTCACATTATCGCCATGCCCAAATGGAGTCCAACAGACATCCGCAAGCTGCTGTTGTCTCGGCATCATGCTTCCCACCGGCGGCTGCGCTATGACGACCTGTTACTGTCGGCCCTGGCTGGAACAGAGTCCGCGTCATTCAAAGCCGCCGACACTCGCGTATTCAACCTGATGTGGGAGTTGAGCGCAGGCAATCCATTGACGGCGTTGCATTTGTGGTTGGAGTCCGCCCGTTTCGATCATCGTATCGTGGAAATTGGCATTCCCCAGCGAGTGAGCACTTCCGCATTGAACGCTTTGCAGGACGATGATTGTTTTATGCTGGCGGCGGTGATTCAACACGAGAATCTGACGGCGCAGGAAATCGCCGCCGTCACCACTTTGCCGCTGGCAATGGTGCGTCAAACTCTTAAGTCAGGCTGCTCCGCGGGTATTTTGTGGGTCGATGAGAAGGATCGGTATCGCGTACATGCCTTGTGGTATCCCGCCTTAACCCTCTACCTTGGCAGGAAGAATATTCTGCATGGATAATCAATCGGTCGAAAATCTAATGCAACTGGGCGGTATGTTTGAGCCTGGCAAAATCGCCCTGCTGGCGCTGGGCATATTTATCCTGTGGGGCGTTAACCGGGCGGCGCGGCATTTGTCCGACAGCCTGATGGAGAAACTGCCCAGCCAGCGTTTCCTGACCTTGCAGATCGTCACGTTATTCAGCTTCATCTGGTATATCGGCGGCGCCTATTGGTTGCTGGTGACGGTGATCGAGCCGCCCAAAGAGTTTCTACTGGCCATCGGCGGCAGCGCCGTGGTGGCGGTCGGCTTTGCGCTCAAAGACATCGCCGCGTCCATGATCGCCGGCATTATGCTGCTGTTCGACCGACCGTTTCAGGTGGGCGACCGGGTCGCGTTTGGCGACAATTATGGGGAAATAGTCAGCATTGGCCTGCGCTCTGTACGGTTGCGCACGCTGGATGACAATATGGTGACCATTCCCAACTCACGCTTTATTACGGAAACCGTATCCAGCGGCAACACGGGCGCATTGGACATGATGGTGGTGACTGAGTTCTATCTGTCTCTGGATGCGGATTTGGAGTTGGCGCAAAACCTGGTGTACGAAGTGCTGGCCACCAGTCGCTTTATTTTCCTGAAGAAGCCAATCAGCTGCGTCATGTCGGAAGTGGCTCTGGCGGATCGTCTGGCGGTGCGTTTAACGGCCAAAGCTTACGTGCTGGACGTCAGGTTTGAAAAGGCGTTTCAAAGCGATGTGGTGATGCGGGTGGAGCGTCAGTTTCGGGCGCACTATATCGCCCGTCCGCAGCGGGACGGCGTGCGTGAAAATGAAGCCGGGCGTAACGCCCTTGCATCCGCTCCATTACAGGACGCGTTTCCTGCGTCGCCGAGCGCTCCATCTGGAGATTAAGCGCAGACGACTATCAAAGGCCGCAGTAAAACGGCCGCGTCATGCTTTGTCACTGGCGGTGAGCAAGTAGTTGGAGCAGTGCGTAGCCCGGCGTATTTCCAACCGCCGGTCAGGCTTGGCTGCGTGTCGGGCGCGAATGTCCTCCTGGACGGCGGCCCCGCCTGTGCCTGGCGGTATGTGCGGGAAACGCCGCAATGCAGTTGCGGCGCGCCACATCAGTTACGGAAAACTGGGATCAGCGTTTGAACCAACCTGAGATCTGGTCCAGCCAACCTTTTTCGTTGGCGGCTTTCTCAGGCGAATCCTCTCGGTCCAAATGCATGGCGGTCGCTTCCGACAGACCCGGGGGAAGGTCATATTTCTCCTTGTAGGCGTCGATGCACATCAGCATCTTGCCATAGGCCTCCGAATCCTCGGTTATGCCCCGTAATTCGCAAATGCGTTTTACGGATAGCTCGAACGCTTTCTCAAAGCCATGCTTGTCCACCGATACTGATTTAAACAGCGGCTTCCGCCCAGGAAGCTTCACCCGAAGTTTAAATTCCGTGGCGGGCTTGCGGCCCTCCCGATGGCGGGTTTGCAATTGCAACCCGAGGATGGTCCCATCCTCGTGGATCAATGTATCGCCTTTCAACATCATGAGCTGACGAACGGCGGACTGCCATTGTTCCAACCGCTGATCGATTTCCTTCGCCTCTTTCATCGCCCTTTTCATGGCTGATTTTGAGGCCCCTTCAACCCGCACGTAGCGTTGTTGCTCGCGCCCGTTGATGGCGCGGGTAATTCGCAGGTAGGTACGAGTGCTGTCGCTGCTGTCTTTGAAAACGGTAATGCCCATATCAATTCACTTTGCTTGAGGAATGAGGAGCTTTATCAAACTGATTTCGTATAACGAATTCAGAACTGGATAGTTTTCGAAGAATTGAATATCAATACGCGAAAGCGGTGGTATTGGATCAACCTTGGCAACTATCTATCAGATAACGCTTCCCAGTCCATACAATCTCCCTAAAGATGTTGATACCAAACCGAGGGGCGCCACAAATGATACCGCTCCGATAAGTCCTTGTTCGGATCTTCATTCATAACGCACGATTACTGCTGGTGATCGGCGGCGCGGAATGCGCCTGACCCACTATAAGAGACGACTACAATAACGTCACACCTATCAATATAACCACACTCTGTGATTTTTCAAATAGGCTTCATGAGTACATATGTAAATAATGTCTATTCGTTCGAAATCAAGCTAATTTTAAAAAGTTAAGGAAACTTTAATGGAAATAATTGGTCCTATATTCGCATGTAATTACAGGCCTGTAGGGGTGTTTCATGTCTGCGATGTTTTTGCCCGCTTTCGTGGCGGTTATCGCTGTTTTCAGCATTTTTCTCTCGCCGCGCGCTAAAAGTGACGGCGCTTTCTTCAAAGGACTCTCGCCGGATGGCCGCCAACCCAGCTTAATAACGCTGATATTTTCACAGGTCACCACGTGGATATTCGCCAGATCCCTGATGAATGCGGCGATCCTGGGATACTACTATGGACTGTGGGGCGCGCTGGCCTACGCGGCTTACTACCTTTCTTTTTTGACCGGCGCGGCCATTATCGACAGTTTACGATTTCGCCATGGGTGCGATAGCGCTCAGGAATTTTTACGGTTGCGCTTCGGTGGCGCAGGAGCCTCCTGTTATAACCTGGTTATCGCCATTCGTTTGGTGAGTGAAGTATTCGCCAATCTGCTGGTGATCGGCATTCTTTTCGGCGCCGACGGCAGTCACGCCTATGTGATCGCTATTGTGGCGTTTTCCGTCATTACTCTGTTGTATTCCGCCCTGGGGGGCCTGCATGCCTCTTTGCGTACGGATGTGTTTCAGATGGCTGTTTTCCTGGTCGTGCTCGGCGTGTTGGTGGCGGTTGCGGTGACGGCGGACGACTTCAGTTTCGCCTCTCTCATGTTCAAGCCCTTTGTCATCGATGATCCTGGCCCCATTTTGTTGGCGGTGGCGCTGTTGCAGGTATGGAGTTATCCCATGCATGACCCGGTCATGATGGACCGCGGCTTTCTGGCGGACAGACAAACCACGCGGAAAAGCTTTGTTCACGCCGCCTGGATCAGCAGCCTGTGCATTATTCTGTTCGGGTGCCTGGGGGTATTCGCCGGCGCGCAGGCGCTGCAAGGCGAGGATATGAATGCGGCGTTGACGCGTTTGCTGGGAGAAACGCCGATGCTGATCTTCAGCGCCGCTTTGGTGGTGTCCGCCATGTCTACATTGGATTCCACGCTGGCGAGCTCCGCTAAGCTGGCGGCAGTGGATATGGGCCTGTTGCGCCCGACGCTGGCTAACGGCCGCATCGCGATGGCGATATTTATGCTGGCCGGTTTGCTGTGCGTTTTTTTTGGAAGCAAGGATCTGTTCGCCGCCGTTGCGGTGAGTGGAACCGCCTCCATGTATCTGACGCCGGTGGTGTTTTTCTCTTTATGGCGTGACTGGCGCGATGTGCCTTTGTGGAGTTACCTGACCAGCTTTTGCGTGGCGGTGGGCGGCGCGGCGCTGTATTTCACGGAGTCGTCCGGTTACAGCAACCTGATTGAGCCGCTTTTCGGCGTTAGTCATAAATACAGCAAGCTGTTGCTGATTTCCCTGGTTGTGATGGCGGTGGGATGCGCCGCTTTTTGGGTGGGCGCGCGTTTTCCATTTCGCTCGTCCCGGACGCCGCAACCGGTGTTAGAGTGAGGGCGGTTTCCATGACAACAATGCAGAACAGATGCGACATCGGAACTCTCGATGGCGCCGTCATGGTTTTCGGAGGCCCTTATGGCAACTTACAGGCGACTCAGGCGTTGCGCAAACGGGCGGAGGAACTGGGTGTTCCCCCGGATCGGATCATTTGCACTGGGGATGTCGCCGCCTACTGCGCGGAGCCGCAGGCGGTAGTGGATATTTTGCGGGACTGGGGCGTCCACGTGCTGATGGGTAACTGTGAGGAGTCGCTGGCCGAGGACGCTGACGACTGTGGCTGCGGCTTCACTGCCGGCAGCCAGTGCGCAGTGTTGTCGGAAGACTGGTACGAATACTGTCGCAATGCCTTGTCGGCGGAAGCCAGAGCCTGGATGGGCAGCCTGCCGCGCCGCATCCATTTTCAATTGGGTCCCTGGCGGGCGGCAGTGATCCATGGCGGCGCCGAGGTGCTGAATCGATTTATTTTTGCGTCCACACGGATGGAGACCAAACGGAAGGAGGTAGTGCACTGCGATGCGGATCTGGTGATCGCCGGGCATTGCGGCATTCCATTCACCCAGCTCGTGGACGGCGCTGTCTGGCATAATCCGGGCGTCATCGGTATGCCCGCCAATGATGGTTCCAGCGAGGTGTGGTGGGGGATGTTGCAGGTAGATGGCGAGGGAAGTTTGCGCATACGTCATCGACGTCTGAGCTATGACTGTCTCGCGGCTCAGGCAAGAATGCGCGGCAACGGACTCAACAACGGCTACGCTAAAGCCTTGTCCAGCGGCTTGTGGCCCAGTATGGATGTATTGCCGGCGGCGGAGCGCGCGCAGCGAGGCGCGCCTCTGTCATTCCCGGCTGAGCTGGTGTTTCAGGCGAGAGACGCCTGCGACAGCGCTGATTGCACCAGCCAGATCGTATAAGCGGCGTAGCAGGCGACCAGTAGGCCGCCTTTGGTGCGATTGATCACTCCGTGGCTGGCGCGGCTGTAGCAGAACGCGAACAGGGTGATGGTGAGAAACCCCATGACAGGGAAGTCGCGATACAGAATGTCTGCTCCCGTACTCAACGGGTGGATGGCGCCGGCGATGCCGATCACTGTCAGGGTGTTGAACAGGTTGGAGCCAATGACATTGCCCAGGGCGATATCATGTTCGCCCTTGCGGGTGGCTGCGATGGCGGCGGCCAGCTCCGGCAATGAAGTGCCGATGGCGACGATGGTCAAGCCGATAATCAGGTCGCTGACGCCGAAGAAGGAGGCTGTCTCCACCGCTCCCCATACCAGCATGCGGGAACTGGCGGTGAGCAGCACCAGACCTGCGATGAGCCAGAACAGGGCCAGTTTCAGGCTCATATGGTCCTGCTCGTATTCCGATTCCAGCTCGCCTGCCAGCGCGTCTCCGTCTCCCTTCAGCCCAGTGATGATTGACCAACCCATCACCACCACAAAAATACCGAGCAGTATGAAAGCGTCTGTTCTGCTCAGATCCCTGTCCACTAACAGTAAAATAGTGACGGCGCTGACGCCGATGAGAATGGGTAGCTCCCGTCGCACGATGCCGGATTTAACGGCGATAGGGCTGAGCATGGCGGTGACGCCAAGTATCAAGGCGATATTGGTGATGTTGGAGCCGATGGCGTTGCCGAGCGCCAGGCCGGGGCTGCCGTCCAGGGCGGCCAGAGCGGACACCACCATTTCCGGCGCGGAAGTGCCGAAGCCGACGACGACCATGCCGATCAGCAAGGTGGGCATGCCGGCATGGCGGGCGGTGGCGGCGGCCCCGTCCACAAAGCGGTCTGCGCTCCACAGCAGGATGATTAACCCGACGAAAATAGCGGCTGCGGCGATCAGCATAGGCTCCTCAATGCGGCGTTAACGTTGAGGGCCGTAATCTATCAGATACTTAGCGCAAGCCCAAGGGGAGGGGTCAGGGGCGCCAGCTTGGCTCTACTTGAGTGTGTTGACGCAGAAATTCGCGCATGCCGTCCGCCGGCAGGGGCTTCGCCACGTAGTAGCCCTGAATCAGGTCGCAGCGGTGCAGACTGAGGAAATCCAGTTGCGTTCGCTCTTCCACGCCCTCCGCCACCACCTCGATGCTGAGCTCTTTGGCCAGCGCCAGGATCGCTTTGATGATCGCCCGGCCCTGACTGTCATGATTGATTTTGTCGACGAAGGATTTGTCGATCTTGAGCTGGTCGATGGGCAGGTCGCGCAGTGACGCGAGGGAAGAATAACCGGTGCCGAAGTCATCCATGGAAATACTCACGCCCAGGTTTTTCAGCGCGTTCAACTTATCCACGCCGACTTTGCCGGACTGCATCATGGCGGTCTCAGTGATCTCCAGATCCAGGCAGTCTGAATGCAGGCCACTGCGGGCCAGCGCCTCCCGGGTGACCGCGACAATATCGGTGGAGCTGCCGAACTGCACTGCAGAGATGTTGACCGACATGCGAATCTCATCCAGACCTTCGGCCTGCCACTCTCTGCATTGACGACAGGCCTCTTCCAGCACCCAGCGGCCAATCTCAATGATCTGGCCGGTTTCCTCCGCGATGGGGATAAACTCCACCGGCGACACAAAGCCCCGCGCAGGATGACGCCAGCGCAGCAGAGCCTCGCAACCCATCACATTGCCAGCCAGTGCGGATACCTGGGGCTGGTAATACAGTTCAAACTGGCCTTTCTGCAGTGCGCTGCGGATATCGCTGATTATCTGATGTCGCTCTACCGCCATTTGATTCATTTTCTTGTCGAAATACTCGAAACCATTGCGGCCCTGGCGTTTTGAGTGATACATGGCGATGTCGGCGCATTTCAATAATTCATGGGCGTCCTTGCCGTCTTCCGGATACACGGCAATGCCCACGGAAGCGCCGAGTAGAAAACTGTGGGATTCGATCTGATACGGCGCCTGCATGGCGTCCAGCAGTCTTTTCACAATGTGGGAGATATCCATGGGGGAGTGCAGATGATTCACCACTATGGCGAACTCGTCGCCGCCGATGCGCGACATCTTGGTCGCCTCCATGGTTTCATATTGCGCGGACATATCCGCCACCAGATCTTCTGCGCGCAGGACGGTGTGCAGACGCTGGGAGATCTCTTTCAGCACCAGATCGCCAGCTTCGTGGCCAAGCGAGTCGTTAACATCTTTAAACCCGTCGATATCTATGTATAGAAGGCCGAGTCGAAAACGATGGCGGGCGGCTTCCGCAATGGCGCGATGCAGGAACGCGCCGAAGGTATGTCGGTTGGCGAGTCCGGTCAGGCTGTCATGATAGGCGATGAACGTCAGCTTTGACGCAGTGGCCCGCAGGTTGCCGTCCATGGTTTTGAAGGCTCTCGCCAGTTCGCCGATTTCATCCCGTCGTCGCAAGGTGGACTGAAAGTCCCGGGCGGCTTCCGGCGGCGTTTCCGCATGGCTTTCTCCCAGCAGCTGAGCCAGTTGGGTGACCCGCGAAATAGGCTTGATCAGTTGACCGTGCACGACGCTGAATATCAATGCGCTGGTGATGACAATCAGCACCAGGGTCAGCCAGGCGACTTGATTGGCCAGATAAAAGGCGTTTTCTTTCAATTCGCTCATGGGCCAGACGCCAACAATGCGCAGGTCGGGCAGCACTTCCCGTTGCAGGGTCAGGTAGTAGCGGCCCGGTTCGCCGATCACGATAGCTTCCTGATTCTCTGCGGATGGCGGCAAATGCTCAAAGACCTCTGCGTAATTCTGTTGATGGCCGTCACTGTCCTGTAAATAAGGGGCGCCTTGCGCGTCCACCATCAACACATGTCCGTTTTTTCCTATGTGAGCGGAGTGTATGTTTTTGGCGATGTCGTCCAGGCGGCTGGCGATCACCAGGCTACCGGCGCGGTCGCTCTCGTCAATGGTTCTCCAGTCCGTGAAGGTGGAAAGGGAAATGGATGCGCCCACCAGAAGCAAAGGCGCTCCCGAATCGGCGCGGATGACGCGGGTTTTCTCTTTCTCCGGCTGTCCCCTGTCTGCGTTGACCCAGGCTTGTGTAATCGCAGCGGCGTTATTTTTGAACGCCGCCTGGGGCAGGCTGGTTTGTGGAACGCCTTCAGCATCCAGAATCCGAATGTCGATGTATTCCGGAAATATCTCCTGATAGGAACGAAACAATTCCAGCACCGGGCGATAAAACAGGAAGAAGCGCTGCTCCTCATCGTCGGTCATGAAGTACTGGCGAACCAGATTCGACTTGGATATCAGACGCAGATTGCCCTGTGCGACATCAACTCTGCGCTGCAGGTTCGCCTGCGCCACATTCAGCTGATCCACCAGTTGATCATTGACCTGCTCCAGAAAGTTTTCCGACTGGCGGTGATACAGCAACAAACCGGCGACGATCAAAGGCAGCATGATCAGCGGCAGCAGCATTAATGTAATTCGGGTCTTAAGTCTGAGCATGCGTTACTGAGACGTGATGGTGACAAAATCTGCGATGATCTTTCGCATCGCAGAAGCAGGCAGGCGCTCCAGTTGCTCGAAGCGAGCCAGGCTCTTGTCAGATGGGTAGATCACCGGATTATTCAAGAAACTCTTTGGCAGCCGCTGCTCCGCTGCGATGTTGGTGGTGGCGAAAAAAATGCTTTGGGTATTGCGGGCGTTGATATCCGGATCGTGAATGAAATTGATGAACTGCAAGGCCAGATCTTTGCTGTTGGACTTGGTCAGCACTGCGATGGAGTCCAGCCATAAGCCGCTGCCTTCCATGGGATAGACGAAGGCGATATTGGCGTTGCGCTGCATCAGGTTTAAAGCGTCGCCGTTATACGCCATCGCCACCCACACTTCGCCGCTGAACAGGTCCACGCCTTCCCCCGCCAGAGGATTGCGATAGGCGCGCACATAGGGACGCTGTTTGCGCAATAGATCCGCCGCGGCGTTCAGCTCGGCCTCTTCAGTGGCGTTCACTGAGTAGCCCAGCGACTTCAACGCCATACTGAACGCCGTTGAGGCGGTGTTTATCACCAGGATTTTGCCCCGTAGCGCCTCCACTGGGCGGAACAGGTCCATCCACGAAGTGGGCTGTCGCGGGGCCAGGTCCTTGCGATAAATAATGCCGATGCTGCCCCAGGCGTAGGGAACGGTTTGCAACTTTTCCGGGAGATCTTTTTTCTTCAGGGGGTAGCGCACGTGTTTCAGATTGGGCAGATCGGCTTTGTGAAAAGTCTCCAGCCACCCCCGGGCATGGTAGGGCTCGCGCATGAGTTCATCGAAAACCAGCAGGTCGAACCCGGCGCCGCCTGTGTTGGCCATGATCAGATCGCGTTCGTCATCATCTTCATAATAGACCTGCCGCACTTTGACATTGTGCTTGGCTTCAAAGGCTTCGATTACTCCGGGGTCCATATAATCTTCCCAGGTAAGTATCACTAAAGCGCCTTCTACCGCGTTCGATTCGGTGGCCGCAACATTGGCCGCCGCCACGGATAAAACGAGACCTAAAATGAGCGTGAAGGCGCCTCTTAATAAAGGCGTGAAAAAACGCATGCTGATCCCTGGAAGTCCCCGTCAGCTCCGCCGCAACCGGGAAATAGCGGGCGCTGGTGTATTTCTTGGTTATAGTGAGTATAGATGAGTCCGTGAAAATGGCGTTGGCGGACGGTCTTTTTTCATGGAAGGGGGAGGGCGTTCTGGCTGACATGCCTCACCAAATCAGTAAGATAGGCGCTTTGTTATGGCGGTTTGAGGCGTTAAGGGAGAGGCATGATCGCGAAGCAATATATTGTGCTGGAGGCGCAGCACTGGGTGGTCAATCACCGGATGGGAGCCACTTATCCGGGATATCTGATGGCGGCGTCCAGGTATGACGTCACTGATCTGTCAGAGCTCGAAACGGACGCCCTGTCCGAGTTAGGGATAGTGTTGGCGCGAATGGAGCGGACTCTGAAACAGACCTATCAGCCCTATAAGGTGCTTATCAGTAAACTGGGCTTCAGCCCAGGCTTTAATTGCCACTTCCATATCGTACCGGTTCACGCCTGGGTTTTGCGGGAAATAGAGCGCCATCCCGACTACGCTAACGAACCTGACGGTAATGACGTCATGCTTTACGTCAACCGGGTTTATGGAGAAAACCAATGTCCTGAAGCGGCGGCGCGGGTAGCGCTGGCGGAAGTGGAGCGATTCCGCGGCGTTGTTTGCCGCGAAGGTGATGATTCATGACAGATGCAGAATGCAGTGCGAGCAGGTGATATGGCAGTTTGGGCGATTATTGAATATCAGGCGGAACTCCTTTTCGTGCAGCGTAGCGCGCGGACGACCAGGGCGGGACAGTGGTGTTTTCCCGGCGGCGGCGTTAAGCGTGGGGAAACGCCGGAAGCAGCCTGCGTGCGTGAAGTGCAAGAGGAAACCGGCCTGCAGGTGAAGGTTCAGCGTCTGGTCGCGGAAGTCGGCGGGGAGTGCTACTTCGTTTGTGCTCTGGAGGCGCTTCCGCCGGTCGTTCAACTGAAACAGAACGAATGCGTAGACCATGGCTGGGTGGCGCCGCAGCGGTTGTCCAGGCTGGGAACTATCATGAACTTCAGAATCGTGGGGCCTCTGCTGCGCAGGCTGGGTTACGACGTGAATCTTGGCGCGGCGGATGAAGAATCTTAAGTCGCCACAGAGGGTCGACGCGATAACAGTATGTTCGCCTGATGCGGGCGAAAAACGGGAGGAACCGTGCAGGGTGTGATTTTTATAGGGCTACAGGCGAGTGGAAAGTCCTTGTTTTATCTGCAGCAGTTTTACCGAACTCATCTGCGTCTGAATATGGATATGCTGAAAACCCGGCGACGGGAGGACATCCTGCTCAGCGCATGCATTGAAGCCAAGCAGTCGGTGGTCATCGACAATACCAACCCGACCCGGGAAGGGCGCGGCAAATATATCGACCTGTTTCAGCGCGGACATTTTAGTGTGGCGGGTTATTACTTCAGTTCCTCTTTGGCGGATTGCGTGGCCCGCAATAGCAGTAGAGAAGGCAAGGAGCGAATTCCCGACGCCGGTCTGCGCAGCGTTTATGCAAAAATGGAATTGCCGGAATACGCGGAAGGATTTGACGCGCTCTATTACGTCCGGCTCAACGATGGCGAATTTATAGTGGAAGAGTGGCGCAGTGAAATTTAACGATCTCGATAAAAAAATGCGGGTGTATGAGACCGCCTATGATTTTTGCGTGTTGCCGGGCATGTATATAGTGGCGCGCATCGACGGCAGGGGCTTCACCAAACTGACCAAGGAAACGCATGACTTTGAAGCGCCCTTCGATGTGCGCTTTCGGGACATGATGGTGGCGACGGTGGACCATCTGATGAACAGCGGGTTCAATATCATTTATGGCTACACGCAAAGCGATGAAATCTCGCTACTGTTTCACCCTGATGACAACAGCTTCAACCGCAAGGAGCGCAAGCTCAACTCCCTGCTGGCCGGAGAAGCCAGCGCTAAATTCAGTCTGATGCTGGGAGACATCGGCGCCTTTGACTGCCGTATCTGCCAACTGCCGAATCTGCGTCTGGTGGTGGATTACTTTCGCTGGCGCAACGAAGACGCCCACCGCAATGCCTTAAACGCTCACTGCTACTGGGCCATGCGCAAAGAGGGCGTAGACCCGGAAACCGCCGCGGCGAGATTGAGCAAAGTCTCCATCGCCAATAAAAACGAACTTCTGTTTCAGAAAGGCGTTAACTTCAATGAACTGCCCAACTGGCAGAAGCGAGGCGTGGGAATGTACTGGGAAAAGTACGAGAAGGAAGCGCTCAATCCAAAGACCGGCGAGACCGTAGCGGCGATGCGTAAGCGACTCAAAGTGGACGACGAACTGCCCATGAAAGATAAGTACAGCGCGTTTATTGAAACGGTGATCCTGCAACAATAGAGAGCCCGGACGTGATGGGTTGTTTGTGCGACGCTCTGGAAGGTCCTTCGACAGGCTCAGGACGAACGGGGTATGTCTGGGAGTTTGGGAGGTGATGGGTTGTTTGTGCGATGCTCTGGAAGGTCCTTCGACAGGCTCAGGACGAACGGGGTGTGTTTGGGAGTTTGGGAGGTGATGGGTTGTTTGTGCGATGCTCTGGAAGGTCCTTCGACAAGCTCAGGACGAACGGGGTATGGCGGGGCAAAGAAATTGGCTTGATGAATGGGTAGCATTCTGAAGGTACTGAAGCGCGTCCTCCTAGAACCCAGTCCCTTCTATTAGCAGTACTTTCAGTTGCCCTAATGATCCACCGTTCGTCCTGAGCTTGTCGAAGGACTTCCCAGAGCGATGAAGATCAAAAAGGAGTTTGAAATTGAGTTTTTTCACCTACATCCTGAAGTGTGCGGATAACAGTTACTACACCGGACACACGGAGAATCTTGAAGCGCGTATTTACCAACATAATCAGGGCGTGTTTCCGGATTGTTATACGTTTAACCGTAGACCTTTGACGCTGGTTTACTCTCAAATGTTTGCGACGCGTGAAGAAGCCTTAGCCTCGGAAAGACAGATCAAGGGATGGAGTCGGGCGAAGAAGGAAGCGTTGATAAAAGGCGATTGGGAGGCAGTGGTGCGTTTGTCCAAGTCCAGGGTTAGGTAGTTGGCGGGCGCTCTGGGAAGTCCTTCGACAGGCTCAGGACGAACGGGGTGTGTCTGGGAGCTTGGGGTTGACCAGTTATTTTGTCGAAGCCTTGGAATGGTTTTGGGGCGCTCTGGGAGGTCCTTCGACAAGCTCAGGACGAACGGTGCATCATGGGGATTCAACCGTGTATTGCTATGACGAAAGGGATTGGGATCTTCAAAAGGAGTGCGTCAGGATATTTGGAGGTTACTCCGCTCCTCCAGACTTTACCCAATATAGCTCCGTCCACACCAATATCCCCCGCTCGCCCTGAGCCCGTCGAAGGACTTCACTAAGCCATGCTATCCAGTACCCATCGTTCATTCCGAGCCTGCCGAAGGACCTCACTGAGCCATGTTATCCAGTATCCCCCGTTCGTCCTGAGCCTGTCGAAGGACCTCACTGAGCCATGCTATCCAGTATCCACCGTTCGTCCTGAGCCTGTCGAAGGTCTTCACTAAGCCATGCTATCCAGTACCCCCCGTTCATTCCAAGCCTGCCGAAGGACCTCACTGAGCCATGTTATCCAGTATCCACCGTTCGTCCTGAGCCTGTCGAAGGTCTTCACTAAGCCATGCTATCCAGTCCCCACCGTTCGTCCTGAGCTTGTCGAAGGACCTCACTGAGCCATGCTTTCCAGTATCCCCCGTTCGTCCTGAGCCTGTCGAAGGGTCCCACTGAGCCATGTTATCCAGTATCCACCGTTCGTCCTGAGCCTGTCGAAGGGTCCCACTGAGCCATGTTATCCAGTATCCACCGTTCGTCCTGAGCCTGTCGAAGGACTTCCCAGAGCGTCCCATAAACGAACACCGCCAGCCCTGTATCGAACAGGCTGGCGGTGTTTTTACGAGAGGGACGAGCTATTCAGCGCCTATCTCACCATTCATCATCGTCAATAATCACCGGTACTTCCGTATAGGCGCCGCCTTTTTGGGTGACGCGTACGAGGTAGTAGCCGTTGACGCTGTAGTTGTGGGAGACGGTTTGTTGTGAGCCCAGGTTGTTGAGCGCAGTCCGGGTTCCGTCGCCCCAGTCTACGGTGTAGTCGCGAGGATGTCTGGAGACGATGTCGCCCACGCAGCTGCGAATGGAGACCGGTAAATTCACCTTGGTTGGAACGGCGGTGTCGTAGGTGGGCCGCAGCTCTGGAGACAGGGCGGTGCTATAGGGTTTCAGGAAGTCGAAGAAAACCAGTCCGGTGCGCCAGATCTGCCAGTATTGCGGACGCAGAATATAGGCGCCGAATACCTTGGCTTCTCCGGTCAGACCGAAGCGAAAATCCACTGTGCCCAGGGCGGCGTTGACTGTCTCGCGAACGCCGTTGTTATCGCCGTCGCCGCAGAGGTTGCCGTAGTAGCCGAACAGCTCTATGGGGAAGGACGGCTTGGCGCCGACTTGCGCGTACAGGAACCATTCGCCGTAGACGATGCCTTTCGCCGCCACTTGCAGATAAGGCTCCAAGTTGACCTTGGCGCTGATTTCCGCACCCAGACTGTTGCGCAGGTCGCCGCTCAGATTCTGGTGATGCGCGCTGTTCTTGGTGCAGGCATGGGTGGTGCAGGTGTAGTCAAAATCTCCCTTGTAGCGGAGGGGTTTCACGGCGGCGATCTTACCGGTGGCTTGCACCTGAATATTGCCGGTACCGACTTCTATAGGCAGCTTCAGTTTCACCAGAACGGGAACCGGGCCAACGAAGAACACGGTCTCCATCAGCTTGGGTTCGGCGATCTCCCAGTTGAGGTTGCCGAAGTCATGCTTGGCCACGCCGGTCAGGCTGAATTCCCCGGAGACGTCGTAGTTGGACTTGGCTACAACATGACGTACTTTGAACTTGTAGGGGATGCAGAACTTGCGCTTGTACTTGTAATGCAGCTCCAGGCGCACGTCGGCGTCCACATTCATATTGCCGGCGAAATCAATGTAGGCGTTGTCCTGCCCAAAACGTTTGTTGTGGCTGAATGTCTTGTCGATGCTCTTATCGAAGGACTTGCTCTTGTCCTTCCAGCCGCCGCACCCCAGCAGACGTGCGGAGCGCGCGCCCAGAGGGTTGTCGTCTGTGTCCGGCTGCAGGCCGAACTCATCCATATAGAGCTGCGCTTCCGCCTGGGAGGTCAGGTTCGCGCCGCGACGGTCGATGATCCAGGCGTCGAAGGTGTCGGCGAAGGGGCGGTCTTCGCCCGTGCGATTGGCGGTGAGCCAGTTGCCGTTATCCTCGCGGATTTCCTGCTCCAGCTCTTCTTTCTCCGCCAGCGGCAATCCGCCGTATAGATACGCGTTTTCAACACCTTCGCTGCTGTGGATATAGTAGAGCTCGACATTGCGGGACAGGCCCTGATCGTCGGTAGTGGTGATCTGTTTTAGTTCGAATCCGTCGCCGGATATCAAAACGGTTTCGCTGATGCTCGTCTCAGCGCTCGCCGCGCTGGAGATCAGAAAACACAATGCAAAGCCGGCGACCGCAAGCTTTTTGCATAAGCCGGCCAGAGATCGGTATGCGGACATATTGAATTCCTTTGGGGAAGTGTGGGCGCGACAGGGCGCGCCCGTATGGAGTGATGACTAAATGTCTACGAGACTGGCGCTGGCGCCGTTGCTCACCAGGGGCCGTCCGGATCGCAGTCGCCGTTGCAGGTGTCCTTGTCGGCGATGGTTTTCGCCGTACCGCCGCTTTGCACCGCCAGCGCCTTCAACTGACTGATTTCATCCGTGGGCATGGTGCGCGCCAGGGAGCTGCGCTCCATATCCGACACCGCCAGCATCTCTTCCAGGTTGCCCAGTTCAACCAGGTCTTTATCGGCTCTGGCTGCACGCAGGCCCACGTTGCCGCTGACAAGAATATCCACGTCGAACTGGATGACCGGGTTGGCCAGGATTTTCGGCTTCACCTTGTTGTCTACGTAGTTGGCGCCGCCGCAGGCGCCGGACGCGTTCTCGCCTGCGTCGGTGACAATGGTCATCATCAGCTTGTCGCCGTCAGCGTAGAGGCTGCGCAGAGAGTCGGCGCTTTCACAAAGCGCGTCGCCCAGCGCCGTGCTGCCGGAGCAGGAGACGCCGCTCAGGTCGGAGCGTAGCTTATTGAGGAAGGTGTTCCATTGCGTGCTGCCAACCGGAAGCACGGACGCCACATGCTGGTAGCCTCCGCTGATGGAGCGCAGCGAGCCGCGGCCGTCGAACACGCGGATGTCCAGATAATCGCCGTTGAATCGGCTGACGAAGGAAGCGGCCTTGGAGACCATTAACGTTTTACCGAATTCACAACGGCTGGCGCCGTCCCAGCGTGGGGACGTCATTGAACCGGTTTTATCGAATAAGAGCACGCCGCGGGTATCCGCCGCTGCGGTTCCCGCCATGGAGCCCAGTAGCGCGGCGCCGCAAAGAACGCCTAATGTTAACTTTTTCATGAAGTTTCCTTTTCCTATATGCCGTAAAAATAGTTGTTGTATCTGCGCCCTTGAGACGCCCGCTCAAACTAATGATTCGGCGTTGTGAAAACCTGAAAAAGTTTTGTAAAGGCAAGGAAAAAAGCTGAAATTTTTGTTGAATTTGCGGCTCACCCCAGGGAGGGGAGCGCCAGCGATAGCTAAAAGATGTAAGCGGTAGCGCAAAAAATACTGATAGAATGGCGCGTTCCAGTCAAAGTACTGGAAAGAGGTCCCGGCGCTCCCTGTAAGGACATCTCGTCCGCCGATAAACAGCCAAGACCTCGTCAAAGGAAAGGACTACAAGGAATCGGATAATGGACGGCAAAGGGACGGACTCGGAAGTCGCTACTCCTGCTCTGAACACATGTGCTAACAACGCCTCTGGCGACGCCGTGGAAGAATACAACATCGCCGGCGTCTGGCTATTCAACCCTCGCAATCAAACTATCACCCGGGCGGATGGCCTTGTTCATCAGGTGCGGGCTAAAACCTGTGACGTACTCGCGCTACTGATTCGCCATCACGACCGGGTAGTAACGACGGAAGAATTTTTCGACCAGGTCTGGGAAGGACGCTTCGTTGGCGAAAATGTTCTGAAGCGTAGTATTTTTGAACTGCGCCATATCTTTGAAGATAAATCCCGCGACTACATCGCCACTGCGCCCAAGCGTGGTTACCGGCTGAAAGCCGCAGTGGCTCTGGTATGCGCCGATCAGCCGGAACAAGAGCCAGAGCCGTTGGCTCCATCTACGCCCTCGGACGCTGAGGCGGAACAGGCGCCGTCCGACTCAGTGATTCCGCCAGCGCCTGTCGATAGGGCGATTCCCAGGTCGCGGCTTTCCCGTTTGGGTTTCAAACGACTAGTGGGCGGCGGACTCCTTATATTTCTGCTGATATGGGGGATGGCGCAAAAGCAGGCGTTACGACAGGCGCAAGAGGAAAATCTTCAGTTGCAAAACGGTTCCGTGCAAATGAACCGCTTCATGCTGGACATGCTGGCGCGCTACAAGACCACGGGCAGCCGACATGAAAGCGCGCTGAAAGCGATGCTCGACGAAGAGCGTCCCCGTATCGACCAGCGCAAACTGTCTCCGGCGGAGCGCCTGCGTCAGTTGCGCTTTCTCGCCGCCTGTTATCTGGCCGGCGGACATTACGCCGACGCCCGCATGGTGCTGGATCAGAGCGTCAGGATGGGGGAAGAGATTCACGGCAAGGACGCCGAAGAAGTGATTCGTATCAAGTTCGCGCTGGTGGAAACCCTGGTGGGGATGAACGAAAGACCGGCGGCGTACGACACGGCGCGTTATACCCTGGACCTCATCCGCTCGGCCCATGAGTCGAATAAAGAGCTGTTGGGGCGGGGCCACTATTGGATGGCCATGGCGCAGTTGGAGTGCATCTATCCCTACTGCGACCGCCCAAAAGCGCTGGCGTCGGGCAAACGAAACGCGGAGACGGCGATCGACTTGTTTTCAGAGAGCCTGGGAGCAGACGCTACAGAAACGGGCGATGCGCTCTGGCTTTTAAACTGGTTCGTCACCAACAGTGAGCGCAAGGTTGAAATCAGTCGTCGCGCTTTGGCTATCTACCAGGCCAATCTGGGTGAGCTGGACGAGAAAACCGCAGCGGCCTATGCAGAACTCAGTCGCACCCTCGCCACCTGGGGCGGCGATCTGGAGTCAGGGGAGCGTTACATGCTGAAAGCCCTTGCGATCCGTCAGAAGCTATACCCCGAAAATCACTACCAGGTGGGTCAAACCTATCGCTATCTGGGCGAGCAGTACATGTTCATGGATCAGCCAGAGCTGGCTGCGGGCTATTTTGCTAAGGCCTCTACGGTGATCAGTGCGGTGAAAGGCGCAGGCGACCCAGAAAACCTGGAAGCGCTGATGTGGTTGTCGAAGGCTTTCCTGTACAAAGAACGGCTGCCTCAGGCCGAAGGCGCTATCGCGCAGGCGATGGAGATCGTCGCAACCCACCGGATCACGCCGCCCTATTATCTGCTGCAGGAAATAAAGGCGGTGGAGATGCGGGTAAAGTCGGAAACGCTGGCGCAGGAAAGCAGTCTTGATGAGCTGATGGCGGATATTAAACTCAACCGCATGCTGGGACTGAAAGCGAAAAACACCTTCGCCACGGCGGTCGTTGAGCATGAGTACCAGACCCTGCTGTTACGCAAGGAGCCCGGTTGGCTGGATGAAACGCGCTACCTGGACACCTTCATTCTGTTTCTGGATGATTACCTGCGTTTGAACCGCTATTTCGTGAGGCCGGATCTGCAGTTTGTCGCGGCGCGCAGCATGCGTCTGTGCCGTCGTAAAAGCGAGGCGCTTTGCGGCAGCCTGCGAGAAGCGTTAGAGCATCGCAATCTTGACCTGCCGCAATGGGTTATCGCCCACTCTGATTCAACGGAACTGGTCAGAACCAGTGTGATCGAACCGTTCTGAGTTCATAAAACTGTCGCACAAGCGTCACTTAACTGACCTTAAGTTGAAACGCGCTCCCTCTCTAATAACCGGGATTTTTCATTTCAAAACATCAAATTCCGAAAATACAGGCTGATTCCCTTCCAGCGACTACACTGTCCCGGAGGTGAAGCGGAAGTCGCCTGAAAATCCTGGCAACGAGGGGGAAGGGAACATGCAACCCAGTCATCACAGGTTTGCTGCGGCATGCCTGGCGTTTTTATTGGCGCTGCTCGCTGGAGCGGCGTCGGCGGAAATCAAACCTTATTTGCAAAGTCCGACAGACACATCAATCTGGATCTCATGGAAGACTGCAACTGGCTCTGAGTCGAAGGTCGAATATGGCGTCGCGGCGGATCGTCTGGATCAAAGCGCGAATGGCGGCGTGCAATCGTTAAGCTCGGACTATCAGTACCACGGCGTGCAATTACAGGGTCTGCAAGCGGATACGCTGTATTACTACCGGGTGAAAACTGGCGCGGAAACGTCAGCGGTTTATCGCTTTAAAACCCAGCCTGCGCGCGGAGACGGCTCCGGCCACTACCGCATTCTGGTCATGGGCGATCATCAGATTCGCAATGAAAATCGCTACGAGCAATTGGTGAAGGCGGCGAAAGCCAAGCTGGAGAACAAATACGCTGAGCCGATTGAAGAGGCCGTTAACCTGATTCTCAACGATGGCGACCAAGTGGACGTTGGCACGCTGGACCACTACGCCAATCTGCATTTCGCCCAATCGGCGGCGATTTCTCCGAATGTGCCGATCATGACCACTGTGGGCAATCATGAGTATTACTATGACGGCGACCTCAACAACTACCAGGCCCACTTTTTTTATGACGGTTTAAGCTACCAAGGCATTTCCGGCGCGGCCAACGAAAGCTACTACGCCTATCAGGTGGGCCGGCTGGTGGTAATTCACATGAACAGCATGAAAACGGACGCCGCGCAGCAGAACTGGTTGACCCAGGTGGTCGCCGCTGCGGATGCGGACGCCAGCGTGGACTGGATTATCAGCATCATTCACCATCCCTACCAGGCGGAGCAGTACATCGGCGACATTTCTCATCCTCTGCGCGACGCCTGGATGGCGATTCTGTCCAGCTCACAGAAGCACGTGCTCAATATTGGCGGCCACCATCACCTGTACGCCCGCGGTCAGACCCGGGAGTGGCCGTCTTATCACATGATTTCCGGCGGCACCGCCTGGGATCAATACTGGGGACAGTCCACGGAGAAAGACTTCGACGACGTGCAGAAGACCATCGCCAACTGGGCATGGCAAGTCATCGACCTTGATCTGCCTGCGCGGGAAATGACCGTGGAAACCTATGCCGAAGCGCATCCGTTGTTGTACAAATCCAAAGGCTTTCACTACAACAGCCGGCTGATCGACTCCTTCCATCGCAAACTGGATTTGCAGAAGCCCTATCAGCCGAGCATTGACACGGAAGTGAAAGGGCCTGTCAGCCTGCCTTTCGTATTTAACAGCTCGCCTTTCAGCAGCGGCGAGCCGGAAGAGATGAACAGCACCCAGTTTCAGATCGCCGCTGACGCAGAGTTCAGCGATCTGAAAGTCGATAAAATCCGTGATTTTGAAAATATCTTCGGGGATACCGGCGCGCCGGAATATGAGCCGGTGGATATCCACGCCGGGGTGGATATTCTGGCCTGGGAAATTCCCGCCAATGGCCTGCCCAATGGCGATTACTACATCCGCGTGCGTCATCGCGATAAAAATATCCTCTGGTCGGACTGGTCCGAAGCCAAAGCCTTCACCATTTCCGGTAGCACCGACGGCGAACCGGGCCTTAGCGTCAGCAAGGATAAATATCGCAGCGGCGAAGATGTGGTGGCGCATCATCAGAACGGTTACGGCAACGCCAAAGACTGGGTGGGCGTGTATAAGAAAGGCCAGATACCCGGCGCTGTTCGCGCCACCAAGTGGTACTACGTGGACGGCCCGACCGGCAGCCTGACCTTCAGCGGCCTCGCTGATGGCGAATACTTTGTAGGCTTCTTCGAAAATGACGGCTATTCGGAAATAGCGGAGCGCGCCTATTTCTACATCGGTCCGGTGGCGGAGCTGTCCATGGCGGACACGGAATACGACGAAGGAGAGATCGCGACAGTCAGTTGGACCGGCTCCAGCGCTGGCGCCAAGGACTGGATTGGCGTATATCGCGTGGGCGAAGTTCCCGGCCAGCAGTCCTCCAGCGTATGGAAATATGCGCCGGAGACCGCAGGAACCCTGGACTTTTCCGGTCTGGCCAAGGGCTATTACTTCGCCGCATTTTTCATCAACGACGGTTATACCGAAATATCCAATCGAGTTCACTTCTCGGTCGGCGATCGCATCGCTGAACTGAGCCTGTTGAAAACCCACTTTGAGTCCGGTGAGGACATTGTCGCCAATTTCAGCGGCGGACCGGGAATCGCCAAGGATTACCTCGGCATTTTCGAGAAGGGCGCGGCGCCGGGCCAGACAGGCAGTGAGCTAGTGGCCTATCTGTATTTTGACGGGGCCGCCACCGGCAGCGTCACCTTTACCGAAAATTTACCTGACGGCGCGTATTTTATGGCCATGTACACCAACGACTCCTACACCGAAGTCTCCAATCGGGTGACGTTCAGTGTCGGCGAAGCGGCGGTGGCGGGAGATCTGAACGGCGATGGCATGGCGGATGGCGCCGACCGGGATCTGCTGCGGAGCATGTTCGGAAAATGCAATGGCGACGCTGGGTATCAGGCGGATGCGGATTATGACGGCGATGGCTGCATCGGTCGTCAGGACTATCGGTTGTGGTACGCGATGTATAAGAGCGGGGGCTGAATTCCCCGTTCCTCTGGTTTCGATAGCTATTACTATTCAGCAGTCAGGAGTATTCCATGAAGTTGTTGCATTTTTTCGCTGTGATTCTGCTTGCTCTGTCGGCTTCCGCGCGGGCCTCATACATTTCATTTCAGGCGTCGACGGACCATATTGTGGTGGGTGATGCGTTCTATGTGGACGTGATCCTGGAGAAGCCGTTTGACGGCCTGTTCGAAGGCGATGAGCTATTGGCGTTTGGCTTTAATCTTGGCTATGACGCCGGTGTGCTTCAGCTAATCGACAGTACAATGGGAGCCCTTTGGGATGATGATTCCGCGCTGTTTCCCGGGATCGATGTGGCGGGGTCCGCATTTCCCGGTGTGACGGACGACAGCGGCGCCGGCCTGCTACTGGCGCGCTTGAGCTTCAGCGCCGTCGCAGCAGGACTGTCTCAACTGAGTCTGTTTGGCGACAGCGCTGCGAATCCAGATCTGGGGCTGTTGTATTTGTCGGGAAGCGATGTGATCGATGCGCGTAAGGATATGCGCATCTACTCCGTGCCGCAGCCTGCTTCAATGTGGATGTTGGCGTTGGGAGGTTTGGGACTGCTGGTGAGAAGGAAAGCCGCCGGCGTCCGCTAACAGGGAAATCATGGCGTCCGCCGCCGTAAATGCGGCGGCGGAGCCTGAATACTGAAGGAAACCAGCCGTAGGCGTTTATTATGCTAAGGAAAATAATAATCTCAGTCAGTTTGTGGACGTTATCAATGATGGCGTCCGCTCATTTAAGTGGGTTCACCGATACCTCCATTCAGATCGCCGAGCCCGGGGTCAAGCTTATCTACACGCTGCCCAGCGATAATCTGCTGGAGCTGGAGCCTAATGTGGACATGCGGGTAGAGGCCCCAGAGGCTTATCTGGCGCAAGTCGCCGCCGGGTGGTCCGTCTCTGCAGGTAAACGCGCCTGTTTTCTGGAAGAGCGTCAGGCGACAGCGCTGCCGGACATTGAGTCCTATCAATACACGCTGACCTATCAGTGCCCGCAGGGAATGGACGCCGTCAGCATCCGATATCAGCTGTTCAGCGAGCAATGGCGCGGCCATCAGAACTATGTGCGGGTGTTCATGGCGGACAACCGCATGCGTATGCGGTTTACCTTTGATCGCCAAACGCTGGATCTCCCAGTGGCGAAGCTGCTGCGGGAATGGAGTTCTCGACTGACGCCTGAATTTCTGCCCCTGGACCCTCATAGCCGCCTGGCGGTGGAGGGCTGGGAGAACCCGCTGGCGGATGAGCAAGGGGGGTTGGATGAGTCCAGCGCGGCGCAAAGCGGCGCCATTGATCCCGCGTTTCTATGGGTGGGCATGGAGCATATCTGGCAGGGCGCGGATCATATTCTGTTCCTGATATGCCTGCTGCTGGTGCCTGCATCGCTGGGACGCATCCTGCTGTGGGCGACGTCTTTCACCTTGGCGCATTCAATTACCCTGGCGCTTTCCGCGTTTGACGTCATCTCCATACCCCCCTCCGTGACGGAGCCTCTGATCGCCCTCACCATTGTTTTCCTGGGGCTGGAGAATCTGTATTACCTGGCGCGGCAAAATCGCGCGGATGTGGATTTGAACAGGGTATACCGCAATCGCTGGTGGGTGATTTTCTGTTTTGGGCTGATCCACGGCGTCGGCTTCAGCTATCTATTGCGGGAACTGAGCTCTGGAGAAGGCGTCTGGGGCCGGTTACTGATGTTCAATCTGGGAGTGGAGATCGGTCAGGTGGCGATCATCGCATTACTGCTGATACCCGCCTACGTTATGTTTAAGTGGCGCCATGGTCTGAAGCTCGGCGGGGTGTCTTCGCTACTGACCAGTCTGGTGGGATTGATCTGGCTCGCCCAGCGGATTTAAGACCGCTGAAGCCTCCTGGTCAGGACGGGTCAAGGCAATAAAAAGGGCGTCACTGAGACGCCCTTTTTCGATGGAATCAATGAGTTACTCTTAGAGACGACTTAGGGTCTGGTCCAAGGTTGTTCGACAATAATACTGTCGATCACACTTCGGTATTCCCGTATCTTCGCATCAAGGTGGCGCAACTCGTAATTGAGATCATCTCTGTGGTTTTCCAGCTCGCGCATCCGCTTCAGCAGGTCCCGGCGTTTTGTCACATCGCCGGAGCCGTTGACCAGCTCGTCCTCGATAGCGTTAATTTTATCGCGGTTGCTATCTAGGTCCTTTTCGGCGCTTGTGCGCTTGTTTTCCGAGTCTTTGATTTCCTTTTCCATATAACGGACGAACTGCCCGCTTTCCACGGCGCGCATGAACATGGGCTCCAGATCTGGAGGACATTGACCCTGATAGGCGTCGCCGCTGCGTCCCAAATCAAATCCGGTCTGAGGCTTGCAGTAGTTACGGGCGCCATCGTCAAAACCGGCGCGATAAGCGTCCAGGTCAGGCGAAACATTGTAATCCGAGCAGGCCTCTCTATGCTGCGAGAGGTAAGTGGCTGAACGGCCGGCTACGCCGTCTTCATAACCGATGACGCGCCAGTCCGCGTTGCGGCATTCGTTTTCGTTCATGGTGGCGCATGCAGAAAGATTCAGCAGCGCAGCTACGACAAAAATGCGTCTGACCATTTGTTAAATCCCAAACTTCTGAAAAACAAGGCGGTCACATACAGCGAGACATGCGACCCTGAGGTTAGACATAATTTTAGTTGATAATCGGCGGTGTTGCTGTCAACGACTGTAACGAACTGTGAGTAGTAGCCAGTTTCAGTGGTGGTCGCGGTGTCTGACCACCACCATTTTTCCATATAGCATGGCGCCGAGCGCCACGCATCCGCTTAGAAAAGAGGCCAGCGCCAATGGAATCTGGTGAGGCCCTGAACCAAGCGCGATATTCGCCAGACTGGGCGCCAATAAACCCAGCAAGCCGGCGACATGAAGCCAGGCCATTTGCGGCGTCAGGCGGAACCAGCAACCGCAACCGGGGCATTTACGCTCGACATTCACTCCGCTGCGGTGGGTCTGATTGAACTGTCTGGATGAAAACGCTCGTTTGCAGCGGGGGCAGGTGGTTTTCATTATTGCGCTCCTGTTTAGAGGTTATCGCACGGTCAGGGGATTTCTCGCAAAACCCGGAAGCCAATGGTTCTGACACGTACTTCCGGCTCGACGCCGGCTCTGATGGACGGTTGCACATAAGGACTGGCGCTCATCCAGGTCCCGCCTTTCACCACCCTGGCGTGGCAGTCGCCGTCCACTCTCGGGGCCATACTTTTACCCGCGCCTTCATGACTGTCGTGATAACAGTCCAGCGTCCATTCCGCGACATTGCTGGAGACATCGAACAAGCCAAAGGGATTGGCCTTAAAACGCCCCACTGGCCCAGGGTGGAACAGAGCGGTTCCCGCGGGACAGTCGCCAAGGTCTTTGTCGCAGTGGTCCACACCCTGTACGTAATCCTCACCCCACCAGAAACGAGTTTGCGTTCCCCCGCGAGCGGCGTATTCCCACTCCGCCTCACTGGGCAGGCGGTAGCGACGCCCGCTCTGCTGGCTCAACCAGCGCGTATAAGCGACGGCGTCGTTCCAGCTGACGTTGATGACGGGCTGATCGCCACGCCCCCAGCCCTCATCCGAAGGCAAGGTGCGATGCGTGGCCTGGGCGAAGCGGTCGTAGTCCGCGAATGTCACTTCGGTGGCGCTGATCGCGTAGGAATGTTGCGCCACGACTTCATGACGAGGCCCCTCGTCGGTGGAGGCGCCAATGGGTTGGTCGCCGACCACGCCGACGCCCGCTGGTACGATGACCATTTGAGGGCCTTCGCCGTTGTCCCTGAGTGCGTCCTGCAGCCAGGGATGTGCGTTTTTCGCGGTCATTTGGGAGCACCCCGCTGTTAACACAAGCAGGGCGCAACCGGTCCAAGTGATTGCGCGCATCGTTCGCCTTCCTGTCTGATTATTTCTGTCCAATGCCGATTATGAAGCCAACGCTGCCTGTGGCGGCATCTATAGCGCCCTCATGGCTGCCGGCGATGGTAATACCGGAGCCAATCAGTTCGAAAAGCTTAGTTCCCATCAGAATTTTCACCTGAGCCTGGGTGTACACTTTCACCGCTTTGCTGCCGTCGTCCAACATTCTGGTTCC